>NZ_JBZAYU010000001.1:0-3718035 GCF_058243005.1 Acinetobacter sp. 231_lipA
ACATTACTTTTCCAATGCTCTTCACGTTGATCTTTATTTGCTTCTATATAATCAACCAAAGCATGTGCTGCTTCATTTAATGCTTCTTGAGGAAGCTCATCGAAGACATCCACAAAGTCACTTAATGCATATCCATCTAAATTGTTTAAAGCCACAAATGTCAAAAATCTTATATATTGGTTCTTGTACTCACCAAGTTGAGAATAATAGTGTGCAGTTTCTAAGAAATCTTCCTTTATACTAATCAATAATGGGACATAGATACGTGGTGACCATAAGAAACCTTCCCATACATTTTTTGCCTCTTTATTATCCCAATTAAATAAAGGTAATAAATGAGTCTCCGTCCAAATTTTGTCCACCCTATAAAGCGGAATTAAATTAGCAGCTAAAATCACTCTACCATGTCTATATGAAGTATGTTCTAAACTGGCCAATGTACTGAATATTTCTAAGAAGTCCTTAGGCAACTTTTCATTATCATTTGGTTTGCTATGGAACCATAAGTTAATGAGTGTTTCTGTAATAACGCCTACTGGGTGATTAATAGCCTCTAGTACTGGTTGATCACCTACTTCATCGGTATTTTCAACGAATATCTCTAACACTTGCCCACAAAGAGCTATAAAAATTTTATCATGACAATTTGTTGCTTTTGATGCCTCTTCCATCCATCTAGAAAAACTGTGTATTACTTCTTTTAATAAATGATCTGGGATATTTTGTATAAATAGAGCACCGTAGATCCACACTCTTTTAGCAAATCGACGGTTACCCCAAGTTTGAAATGCTTGCTTCCATCTATTCAAAGGCCATATATCTTTTTCAGCTAAATCTTTTAAAGCAAAAAGCACTTGCATAGGATGCTTAGTACAAATTTCCACCCAATTGTCTTTTCTATCGTCATCATCATTATCAGCAGATAATTCTTCAGATATAGAACTAGCCAATCGCTTTACAATTTCGGCTCTTTTCGTAGGGAGTTCTTCGAATTCAGAACCGTTATTAAGATTATTACACCAACCACTACTCATCCAGACTGAAAACTCATCTCTCTTTAGAGGTGGTCCCACATGTTTGAACAACTAAAAGCTTATTTATAAGTGATACTCTGCTCTAGTTAAGCTACCTTATTTTGTTGTGGTAGCTGGTCATAGTAAAACTCATCTGGAGTCATTTTGTCCAGACTCGAATGAGGTCGTTTCAAATTATAAAATTCAAAATATGCGTTTAATTGCTTCTTCGCATCCAAAACATTGCTGTAGGCTTTGAGATACACCTCTTCATATTTAACGCTCCGCCATAATCGTTCAACCATCACATTATCAACCCATCGACCTTTACCATCCATACTGATTTGAATGCCATTTGATTTCAATACATCAATAAATGCATCACTGGTAAACTGACTGCCTTGGTCTGTATTAAATATTTCAGGTCGACCATATTTTTCAATAGCTTCATTTAATGTTTCTATGCAAAATGTAACCTCCATACTAATCGATACTCTATGCGCAAGTACCTTGCGGCTATGCCAATCAATCACAGCACATAAATAAACAAAGCCTTTTGCCATAGGGATATACGTTATATCCGTAGACCACACTTGATTACTGCGCTGAATAGCCAATCCTTTGAGCAGATATGGATATTTGCGGTGAGCTTGATTAGCCTGGCTTAAATTTGGTTTGCAATATAACGCATTAATGCCCATTTTCTTCATTAAAGTACGTGTATGACGTCGTCCTATATGATGTCCTTGACGATTCAACAAATCACGCATCTGATGTGGTTCTAGGATTTTAGACCACGCCTATAAGTGATAATCTACTCCCCAATAAGCATGGGAAATGCTTGTTTTTGGAGTCAACCATGACACGAAGAAAACGTCGTAATCATTCAGCAGAGTTTAAAGTTAAAGTTGCTCTCGCAGCAATTAAAGGCGACCACACACTCGCTGAACTTTCTACTCAATTCGATTTACATCAAAACCAAATCATCGATTGGAAAAATCAACTGCTTGAGCAATCAGTCAATATTTTTTCACGACCAACAGCACAACAAGAACCAGAGATTGACCTCAAAGCTCTACATGCCAAGATAGGACATCAGGCATTGCAAATTGATTTTTTAGAAGGTGCGCTCAGAAAAATAGGGCAGCTGAGCGGCAAAAAATGATCGATAAGACCCATCAACTTTCGGTACGACAACAATCGCAATTGATTCAAATCAATCGCAGTACGTTGTATTACAAGCCCAAAGAGATTTCATCAACTGATTTGAGTTGGATGCGTCTAATCGATGAAATTCATCTCGACTACCCATTTATGGGCAGTCGAATGATACGAGATATGCTACAGCGTCAAGGACATCAAATAGGTCGGCGTAAAGTCCGACGTTTAATGCGCTTGATGGGAATACATGCCTTGTATCCAAAACCCAATACCAGTAAGCCTAATCTTGCACACCGTATTTTCCCATATCTGTTGAAAAACATGGTCATCGATCACTCTAATCAAGTCTGGTGTACAGATATAACGTACATTCCTATGGCTAAAGGCTTTGTCTATCTGTGTGCAATTATAGATTGGCATAGTCGTAAAGTACTGGCTCATCGAGTATCGATCAGTATGGAAACAGACTTTTGCATAGATGCGTTGCAAGAAGCAATTGTGAAATATGGTTGTCCTGAGGTGTTTAATACAGACCAAGGCAGTCAATTCACAAGCGAGGCATTTTTGAATGAGTTAAAATTGCGAAATATCCGTATCAGTATGGATGGGAAAGGACGATGGATGGATAATGTAATGATTGAGCGTTTATGGCGCAGTGTGAAGCCATGAGGAAGTCTATTTGAAGGCTTACGATACGGTTAAACAAGCGAAACAATCAATTGCTGAATATTTGGATTTTTATAACATGATACGTCCTCATTCAAGTTTGAATAAGGCAACACCGGATGAATTTTATGATCAACATTTACTAAAAGTAATGGCAGCATAATTTAAATATTTAGAGCGGATTTATCACTTATAAAACTGAATTGAGTGGTCTAATTAACGGAACCACATTACCAAAATATAATTCTCACTCCTAACCTCATCAACTGTAAGTAGCTTAATAAAATTTGACTGCCAAAACATATCAAATTTATTTTTATAATCAAAATATTTTGGTTGTGAACATTTATATAGTAAGTCTTCGACTATTTTTTCTAATGCTTTTTTTGGATCAAATTCTGTAAATAATGAATCAAATTTTTCTTCGTAATAATTTTTCATAAAAAAATAAGGACTGATAAATCAGCCCTTATTCTAAACTACTTTTTAATCAACAATTAAGTCAATTGAGCAGCAGCAATTTTCTTAGTATCAACGTCTTTAGCAGCGTTAGTATATTCGCTCATCTTGTCGAAGCTTAAGTATTGATAGATGTCAGCTGACATGCTGTCAATTTGAGCTGCATACTGTTGGTATTCTTCTGGAGAAGGTAATTTACCCAATACAGCAGCAACAGAAGCAAGTTCAGCAGAAGCCAGGTAAACGTTAGCACCTTGACCTAAACGGTTCGGGAAGTTACGCGTAGAAGTCGATACACAAGTCGTGTTCGGAGCTACACGTGCCTGGTTACCCATACACAATGAACAACCTGGCATTTCAGTACGCGCGCCAGCTTTACCATAAATGTTATAGAAACCTTCTTCCATCAACTGATGTTCGTCCATACGCGTAGGTGGAGCAATCCACAAACGAGTTGACAACGCACCACCAGGAACTTTCTCTAACAATTTACCAGTCGCACGGAAGTGACCGATGTTAGTCATACAAGAACCAACGAATACTTCGTCAATTTTCGCGCCTTGAACATCAGAAAGAAGTTTTGCATCATCTGGATCGTTCGGGCAGCAAAGAATAGGTTCTTTGATGTCTGCAAGATCGATTTCATACACTTTCGTGTATTCAGCATCAGCATCCGCTTTGATCAGGCTTGGATTAGCCAACCATTTTTCCATGTTCTCAACACGACGAGCCATAGTACGCGCATCGCCATAACCTTCAGAAATCATCCACTTCAACATAGTGATGTTTGAACGAAGGTATTCAGCAACTTTCTCTTCAGAAAGTGTGATAGAACAACCTGCAGCAGAACGTTCAGCAGAAGCATCAGAAAGTTCGAACGCTTGCTCAACAGTCAGGTCAGTTTCCATTTCTGTTAAGTCGATCTCAAGGATACGACCAGAGAAGATGTTTTTCTTACCTTTCTTCTCTACAGTTAAGTCACCTTCCTTAATTGCGTAGTAAGGAATTGCATGTACAAGGTCACGTAGCGTGATACCAGGCTGCATTTTACCCTTGAACTTCACAAGTACAGATTCAGGCATGTCAAGTGGCATAACACCAGTTGCTGCAGCGAACGCTACAAGACCAGAACCCGCCGGGAATGAAATACCGATTGGGAAACGAGTATGCGAGTCACCACCAGTACCAACAGTATCCGGAAGAAGCATACGGTTTAACCAAGAGTGAATAATACCGTCACCTGGGCGTAAAGACACACCACCACGGTTCATGATGAAATCAGGAAGCGAGTGTTGCATTTGAACGTCAACTGGTTTTGGATACGCAGCTGTATGACAGAAAGATTGCATAACAAGGTCAGCAGAGAAGCCTAGGCAAGCCAAGTCTTTCAATTCGTCACGAGTCATTGGACCAGTTGTATCTTGCGAACCCACAGTAGTCATCTTAGGTTCACAGTAAGTACCTGGAAGTACACCTTGACCTTCAGGAAGACCACAAGCGCGACCAACCATCTTCTGAGCTTGAGTGAAACCTTTACCAGTTGCAGCAGGCTGAACCGGAGTACGGAACATTGTAGATACTGGAAGACCTAAAGCTTCACGCGCTTTAGTCGTCAAACCACGACCTACGATCAGGTTAATACGACCACCAGCACGAACTTCGTCTAGAAGTACTGGAGTTTTAAGTTCAGCTTCAGCGATTTGTGCGCCGTCTTTGAACGCAGTTACTTTAGCAGCAGCGTGATCGATCTTAAGAACGATTTCGTCGCCCATGTTCATGTTGGCAACATCGATCTCGATCGGTAATGCACCCGCATCTTCCATGGTGTTGAAGAAAATCGGAGCGATTTTAGAACCTAGGCAGTAACCACCGTCTTTTTTGTTCGGGATGTGCGGGATGTCGTCACCGAAGAACCAAAGTACAGAGTTAGTTGCAGATTTACGAGATGAACCTGTACCAACAACGTCACCCACGTAAGCAACCTGGTTGCCTTTCGCGATCAGTTCTTTAATCTGGTTAAGTGGACCCACTTCACCAGGAACTTCTGGATTGATTCCGTCACGTACGTTTTTCAACATTGCATTTGCGTGCAATGGAATGTCTGGACGGCTCCAAGCATCTTGTGCAGGTGACAAGTCGTCAGTGTTGGTTTCGCCAGTTACTTTGAAAACAGTCAGTTTGATTTCTTCAGGAACGTCTTTACGGCTAGTGAACCATTCAGCGTCAGCCCAAGACTGCATAACTGCTTGAGCATTTGCGTTACCAGCTTTTGCTTTATCAGCAACGTCATGGAACGCATCAAATACTAGAAGTGTTTTCTTAAGCGCTTCAGCCGCTAATTCAGCAAGTGCAGCATCGTCAAGAAGAGCAACTAAAGGAGCAACGTTATAACCACCAAGCATAGTACCTAGTAAGTAAACCGCACGTTCTTTAGAAACTAATGGAGAGGTCGCCTCGCCTTTAGCCAAAGCAGCTAAGAATGCAGCTTTAACATATGCAGCTTGGTCAACACCCGCTGGAACACGGTTTTCTAGTAAATCAACTAAAAATGCTTCTTCGCCAGCTGGTGGGTTTTTTAATAATTCAACTAATGCAGCTGTTTGAGCATCATCAAGTGGCTTCGGTGGGACTCCGAGTGCGGCACGTTCTGCAACGTGTTGGCGGTAAGCTTCTAGCACGGTGTTATTCCTCTTTTTTAAAAAATTATTTACGTATTCCTGCTTTAAATAAAGCTACGTAAATAATATGGACTGCTTAATTTTACTAAAATTCCAGTTAAAAGTTAATGCGCTACAAGTGTTTCTTCGTGATGCCCATTATTTTCTAACTAAATGATGCTCATATCGATTGAACATAAAAACAGCAATATAGTCAGATCGTTTGGAATTGTTTCACATTAACTTTGAACTGCCATTTAAAAATAAAAAAGGCAACCTATGTTGCCTCTTTTTACGCAATATAAATATTCAACCTTAGTGTACCGTTGTCGCTTGAATATATTGTTTGAAACTTTCACGACAGCCTTCAAATTTCATCTGAATTTCGTCCTCATGTAAATTTTGATGTGCAGAGCTTGCAAAAGAAATTTGTACTGAAATTCGTGTAGGTTCATGGTCAAGTGCGTGTTTGAAGTATACATGGTCACCCAAGCTAAGGACATAATGACCACCGCCAATTACGGCCACACCATTTTCATCTTCCAAGAGTAAATCTGCGTGATTTAAATAGCCAACAACTTCCATTTTCTGCTCCTCTCATTTTTTTATTCTAGGTTCATTATTCTTTATTTTTATATGCTTTGCTATATATATGATTTAGAGTTTTGTCACAAAAAGTTCCATGCAAAAAATAAAAAACCGTTCCTTAGAACGGTTTGTAATCTGGCATTTCAGTATGCGGTGTTGCAATACATTTTTCAGTATATTTCACACGAATTTTTTCACGTGCACCTTCAATATCGGACTTAATTTCAGCCTCATGTAAAGCATAAACATCTTCAATAATTTCTAACGCAAATGCCTTAGTCATTTCGTCTTCAACTTTATTGGCATGCTCAATCGCTTTATCTTTTTCAATGGCATTTTGACGGTCTAACATAATTGAACGTGCTGCATTACCAATACTTTTACAATAGCCATGCCATTGCTCTTCTGGTGTTAACGGTTTTTTTTCAACACAACCCACCAGTGCAATCACAGCAGCCAAAGCGAATAACTTTTTCATTACAACTCTCCTATTCGCCCTATCATAATCAAACTTTTTCAAATGAAGAACCATTACCCACTTTAAATAGTATAAAAGCCCAAATTTGGGCTTTTATACTTAGAAAAATTAACCGCAGCTTGCTTGAACTACTTTATTGGTTTTCGGATCGACTGTTACTGTCACACGGTCTTCGCGATAATCCATAGTCACAGGCTGCCCTGATTGTACTAAGCGTACCATCTTCGCACTGGTTTTTTGCTTAATCTGTGCTTCAGTTAAATTTGACTGACCAATCAAAGCTGTCGCTTGCTCAGCAACACATTTGCTTTGACTAGCACGGAAAAGTGCCCATTCTTTAATGACCTGACCATTCGGCAAATGGCAATAGCCTACTTCACCATTGGCCTCTTTTCGAATCTCTACTTTACCACCCTGTTCAACACAGTACGTACTGGCAGGATTAGCCATACCTAAAGTTGGCTTTTCAGTTTCATTCTTTTGCGCAGTACTACAACCCGAAATAGCAGCAACCATTAATCCAAGCATTACGATTTTTTTCATAAAAAATATTTCTTTAAATAAAAGATCAACATAGCAAATATGTTTAAAAAAAAACTGTGCGAGTTTTGCAACATTTAAGATTGCATAAAAAAGCCCATCACTTGACTAATGCCAGTCAGTTAAGAAATTGACTGGCATTTTCTTGGATATTTTTGTGCTTTAATTTTCACTACTCGCGGACATTGCCTTTGCCTTTTTTCAGGTAATACAAATATTTTAGATTGTTCAAATAATTGCGCTAAATGTTTGGGTAGGTTTCCTGCTGATTCTAAAGGTGTGTGCCTTAAGATATTGATAATACTCATAGATGCAACATGGAAACTGATCCTTAAAGGACTCACCTTTGCATGTTCAGCGATAAACCTCATCTGTCTTCTTAAGATATTATATGCAATAAATACCCCCCACAATTCTTGATAGACCAAATCAGGTTGTTTGCTTCTTAAAATCCTTGCATCCTGTAAATCACTTTTAATTTCCCGATAACACATTTCTATTTCCCAACGCTGGATATAAAGCATTGCAAGGTCTTTGAATGGATAAACTTTAGAATCTGTTAATGATGTAATGTAACGTCTTATTTTTCCTGCATATTCAACTTCAATTAAACGTGCTTCCCAATAGTCACCCAATGACGGATTTATCTTTTTTGCTCTTGCTGAAACAGGCATTTTGATCTGAAAGTCATGGGCCGCATTATGATGAATCACTTCATAACGCAGGTTGTCCTTTGCTCGCATCAACCAATGACTCTCTTCTGCCTGAGATTGCCAGCTCACTAAAAAATCAGCAGAGAAGTAAGCACGATCAAATAGGGTAATACTGCGAACTGGTGCTTTTAATTGACTGGCTAAGGTTAATTCACCTTGATCCATACTGCCCATTTGGGCATCAATCATTTCATGGGTATTGGTATTCACCAGGCAAGTCGCTCTAACTTGTGGGTAAGGTGCAGCTGCTGTTTTGCCTTTGGATGAACCAAAGTGCTTAAAGTTTTCTTCTGTATGAGGCATAGACCAAACCACACCATCTACAGCACAAACGCATAGACCGTGAAAGTTGCTATATTGTTGTTGTGAGTCTTTAAACCATGCCTGACTTAATGTCGAAAATAAAGCACTCATGGGTTCTAAGCCTAAGCGTTGTCTTGCTTGTACGGATGCACTCGGTACACAGTATTCTGCCGTACCGAAAACAAGTTGCAATTGTTGAACCACATACCAAATCGGTTGATTTCGAAATAGAGCAAGTCCGATTACCAGCCAAACAACATGTTCAGCAGGCAGTTTTCTTTTTCGAATTGATGCTTTACCTGTTTGGTTTAAGCAATCTTCAATCCAGTTTAAATCAATCAATTCACTGAATTGTGAAAGTGAAGGTAGGGTTTGTTTTAATGTTAAATCTAAATTCTGAGATAAATTCATAAAAAAAGAGCGTATTTACATACGCTCTTTTTACAGTATTTTAACTTTTTTTGCTTAACTGACTGGCATTACATCACTTGACGGACTTTTTATTTTGAAAAGCTAGATTTTCAGGTCAATTTTAATTGACTGAGTGAATATCAAGCTCTTCATTTTTTGCTAAAACTACAGATGCTAGAATTGGAGTACCTAAAATGAACGGCATAGCAAAGATCCAAAAGACCACGGTATAGTGCGGATCAAAGAAAAACTGGATAGCAAGCGCCACTAAAATTAAAACTGAAAATAAAATCACTGCAAAGCGTATTACAAAATTGATCGGCATAGGGATCATCACTCTAAATTTAGCAAGTCCATTTACTATACACCTACTTTCATTATGGTTTAATTGATTTTAAGTATCTAGTGTCTGTTATTCATAGGTTTTCTTCATCTATCAAATAAAGAATTTTATCAAATGACGAATTAAGCTTTTTTAACACCTAAAAATAAAGCCTACATGATGTAGGCTTTATTTGGCAGAAGAGCAGCTTTAGAACTTCCAGTTCTGAGAACATTGTTTTGCGCTTAATCTAATTGGATATAAATAACAGTAGATCATTGTTTTTAAATATATTGTATATATGCAACACTTCGCACTAACAACCATGAACAGTCTACAAATATAATTCAACAGTCTACAAATCAGTCTACATTTTTTAATGACTATATATAGGTGTGAATTTGAATGAGCTGTGCAACCTGATAAGAGGATGCACAGCATGAATGCTTTGATCATGATAGAAACAAAGCCTTTTCTTTAGCACGACGATTCACAAGCCCTTGCATACGCTTACCACCCGCATTCACCCACACATCAAACTGATCCGCAGCAGCACGATTATCATTGGCATTCAGCTTTTTCACCAAAGTTGATTTGCTAAATGCATTGGTCCCAATGTTGTAGGCAAGTGAAACTAAAGCATCGAACTGATTCTGATTGAGTGGAACTTTGACCGTATTATTTACAGTCTGCTCAAATGATTTCAGATCGTTCTGCATATAAGCTTTGGCTTGATCCAGTGTGCAGGTATCCCCTTTTTTGACACGAATACCATTTGGGTATTTTGTGGTGCCGAAACCAATAGTCCATACACCTACGCCATCGTCATAGGCTTTCAGTCGCAGACCTTCAAAATTGCAGATCAGATCGACTCCACTTGGACTCACATGCATTTCATCTGTGGCGATACCCAACACATCGTTCAGGTCATCATAAGCAGTTGCAATCAGCTTATCTGCAGCATCAACCTGCTTTTGGGTGAGTTTGCCACCACTGATCTTTCGCAGGAAATCAAATATGTGTTTCATTATGGGCTACCCTTAACTTTAGGCTGTGCAATCTTACGGCCAATGTACGCCAATGCAGGTAAAACTACAGAAAGCAAAATAGCATGGTATTCAGCAGGAATGAGTTGTGTATTGATGCCTTCTTGAATTAAAACAGGAAGAACACCCAATAAAAAAGCTCCGATAATTGGGAGCTTTACAGATAAATATTTCCAAACATTTTCGGGAATGAATTTCATTTTTCCTCTCTCATATTTCGTTCATAAAGTTTGTTTCGGATTTCTTCAACTGTTCTCAAAAGTTGATCGGACTGTTTTTCAAGAACCTGAATGCTCTGGGCGTTGGTCGTGGCTTGAGTATTTACTGTGTCTGTTTTGCTCGTCTGAGTATTCCAAGCGACTACAAACAGACCCGCTAAGAAAATGCCGCCAAAGCGTACAAGGTTGGTGATACTGTCGATCTTGGTTTTACTTTCATGCAGTACTCTGATTTGTGAGTCCATCTCCTTAAATCTTGGCTCAACTTCATTTCTGAGCTGCTTAATCTCACTTTTGAAGTTTGACTTGGCTCGATCCAGATCATCTTGTAGGTTGTCCCGAGTCTGAGTTAAGTCATTACGGGTCTGTTGATGCTCTTTGTTGAGTTGCTCTAACTGCATATTCATGCGGTCGAGCTTTTGAGGCATCTCAGCCAACTTATCCATGTTTTTGGATATGTCATTAATCTTGTCAGAGATGGCAAGAAGTTGCCCTGCTGTCGCTACTGGTGGGTCAGATGAGTAGTCATTTGGCATTGCGCCCCCTAAATTTTGGTAATAAAAAAGCACCCGAAGGCGCTAAAAATTAACTACTTAATAACCATTTTGTTTTAAGTGGTCTTCATGCTCTTGCTTTCTCAGCTCATCATAAGCAACTAGATCAAAAGCACATGCAGACAGTGTTATAAGTACAAAAACCCAACCTGTTAACTTCATAATTTAGCCACCTCTGTAAATGTATCACCACTGAAAATATAATCGTGGCTCATTAAGTTAAATGCGTAATCCTCATACCCAGTTACAAGATCACACTCCTCATCAATTGGATAATCATAGTCAAAAGGAATATCTGCAATAGACTTTACTTTTTTGTCGCTCTTATTAATAACAATGAATCTCACTTCTTAAACTCCACTAAAAATAGATTAACGTAGCTTCCTGAAATGACCACAGAACGGGCTACTGCGCTGTTGATGAACTTAAACTTCAAGGCACTTGATGCATTAATTCCAAAGGGCATTGTAAATGCAACTTGAATTGCACCTTGTTCATCAATATAAGCCCCTGTGGTTACACCTGTAACCATTGTAATATATTCCCCTGAGAGACCTGTAACCACCCAAACACGTCTAGTAACTGACCCGTCAACGACAACACGAGATCCAATAGTACCGATCAAACCATCCCCTAAATAGATCTCAAGGGTCAGTGGGTTAGGGACGTTTGGCGAGTAGAATCGAATGTCACTACGGAAAAATAAAGTACAAAAGTTACCTGCTGTAATGGTTTCAACGCCTGGAAATGCAACATCAACTTCCTTTGTCCAGCCAGCAGCTACGCTCCCTGAGAAGTTTGCAGTAGATATTTGTTGCTGAATGCCCAATGGTACCGTTACAGCTCGATCTTTGATGTGTAAAGTGTCCACAGCAAGTTGCGCAATTTTTCCTGAAGTCACAGCCAAGTTATCAATCTGTGCAGACTTCACCGCCAAATCTTCAATATGCGAAGTTTTGACAGACTGATAATCCATAAAGGCTGACTTCATGTAAGCCCCCACAGGGAAAACTGTACCTGTGTTTGGGTCTGTGCAAGGCGTATTGCGGAAGATGAATGGGTAGTATGGTGTGCTTCCCTCGCTTGCTGGCCCTGCCAGCGCAAACGAGTTAGCACGAATAACAAAGTTGCTGTAGTTCGTACCACCACTCTCTTCAACCGCCAAGCCGTAAGACGAAATCACACCACCGCTATCAAGCTTGATTGTGTGCTGCGCTTTAATCTTACTTTCAGTCAGAACAAGTGAGTTTAACTTCTCTTTATCTGCTGTGATTTTTTCAACTTGCGAAGAAATAGCGGCTTTCTGCGCATTTGCATCAATTTTTGCAGCATTTAGCTCTGCAATTTGGCTTGTATAAAGATCAATTAACTCCTGATTTTTATCCGCCTTTGCTTGCTCTGCTGTGCGCTTACTTGTTATCTCAGCAATTCTTGCATCATAGCTATTTACTGCTGATGTCAATACTGCTGATTGCGCTTGCAGCTTGGTGATGTCCTCATCAAGTCGAGCTTTTGCAATCTCATTCTTGAGCTTGTTTAGGTCGCCAACAGCACTTACAACCTCAATGCTTGTCTGCTGACCACCTACATAACCCTGAATCGTCTTAATCTCACCACCGATCGCGTTAAGGTTGTCAGCAAAGACACCCTGCTCGCGCTGAATGGTTGCGATGTTCTCAGTTGCTTTATCCGCCTTACCAAGCGCCTCATCTGCTGTGTCTTGAGCTGCTTTTGCTGCTTTTGCGGCATCGGTTGCAGCCTTGTCGGTAACAATAACCCACGCTGACCCATTCCAGCGCTTCGGTGTGTTTAGACCTCCTGTTGTGTCAATCCATAAGTTTTGAGACAGACGCTTATCTGCTGCGGGAGCGGTTGAGCCAAAAATAACCTCACCCTTATTACCTGCTGCTATAGCTGCTGCACTGGCTGCTTGCTGCGCTGCATTTGCAACCGCCTTGGCTGCTGCTTCGGCTGCGTTAGCTTTAGCAGTTGCATCAAGTGCTGCTGCATCAATAGCTGCTTGCTTTGCAGCGTCAGCCTTGTTTTTAGCATCTAAAGCTGCTGCTGCTTTGGCTGCTCCCTCTGCTGCATCTGCTTTCGCTGTAGCATCATCAGATGCTGCTGCAATGGCTGCTAAACGCTCTGCTTCGGCTTGGGCTGTAGCATAAGCCTTAGCTGCCGCCTCTGCTGCGGCTGACTTGGATTGCGCATCCTGAATAGCTTGATCTGCTGTGTCTTTTGCGGCCTTTGTGCTTACCTGAAGTGTATCGAACCGACCAGCGAAAGATTCATTGTCAGTCGTTCGCGCTGTTTCCAGCGTTACAATCGCCGCCTTATTTCCATCAACATCAACTTTTAGTGTGTTGATGCGAGATGATAGTGCCTCATTCTCCTGTGCTCTTGCGTAAGATTCGGTTTGAACCAGTGCTTTTGCGTTACTGATTTCAGCAACAGTGGTGTCGATGCGCTGACTCAAAGCCATGTCATTTTCAATCACTGCTGATTGCAAAGTCCATGTGCCCGCAAGACCTGTCGAGCCAATAAAACCCTCTGTCGAGCCGATCATTTCGGGGTACACTTGCGCATACACACCATCAAGACGAGTGGTGTTTGCCTTAACCTTGTCGTCAACTTCAGCAATACTGGCGTTGGTTTGAGTTAATGCTCCTGTACTGGCCTTGGTTCCAAGTTCAGCAGTAATTTCCTCAATCTTATTTGCATTCGCACCTGACTGTTCTGCTGAAGCGGTTGCTTTTTCGATCGCACTCGCCGCTCCCGCTGCTGCTATGTCTGCCGTATCTGCTGATTGCTCTGCAACTGCTTTAACTTCGGTCACAAGACTTGATAATGCTTTTGTGTCATCAACTGCAATTTCAGCCTTCTGTAAAGCACTTGCTGAGTTAAACAAGGCATTACCAGCATCATCTTCTGCAACTTTCACCCGACCATCTAACGCTTGAGTTTGTTCAATCGCTAAAGATGAATCAGATAATGCAATATCAAGACTATCCTGAAAACTAGCAAGCGCCTTCTTATTGCTGAGCTTGTAAGTATCTACATAGCCATAGATTGCAGTTTCACCATCTTGACGATCTTTAATCTCCTGCGTTAAGCCATTGTCTAAGTTTTGAATTGCTGCAACTCGTTGCTGACGTTCCAAACCAAGCTCATCGCTGATTTGATCTGTCTGAATTTGAACAGCACTAATATTTTCAATCAAATTACCAATGTCACCATCCAAACCTGCAATTGTGTCGATCTTATCAATCTTGGTTTGCAAGTTTTGGTGTAATTGTGACTCGGTGATTTTGCCTGACAAAATATCAAGTACAGCAGACGCATCTGCCGATGTGGTTGCGCTGACCCAATTTGACCATGGTCCAACATTCCCAATACGATCAATCAAGCGACCACGGAAATAACGCTTTAAATTTGGCTGCATCCCTTGAATGACATGACTGTTTGTTGGGTATGCGAAAAGCCCAAGTTGCGCAGCATTGGCACCGTTGGCTGTAGTTGCAATCTCAATTTCCGTATAAGCGGTATCGAGCGCACCAACGGCTGGGAAATTCCAATTTAAACGGTAGCCAAATAAGATGCCTGTTGCTGCAATATTGGCTAAAGCAGGCGGTAATCCTTGTTTGCCAGTCAATGCTGTCAGATTTGAATATGTTGGCAGAGAGGCAATATCAAACGCCGAAATCGCAGTAACACGAGCTTCATAGTTGCCTGCATAAATACCCTGTACTTCAACCGAATTACTACCTGTAATTGGCAACTTAATCCAGTTACCATCATCTTTGCGCCACTCGACTTGATACTTTGTGGCACCTTGCGCTTGATCCCAAGTAATCAGCATGGTTTCAACAGACAAGCCTTGCTGCACCATGTTTTCAGATGAAATTAAAACATTGGTGACAGGTGCTTGAGTCGTTGGATTGATGATTGAAATTGGACGATCATCAATGAATGCACCGAAATCAATCGCATCATATTTTGCTGATTCATACTGTAGTGCAGTGATTGAAAACTGATGTTTGTCGTCTTGAGTAATACTCATGACGCGAAACTTCATCGTTTTTAAGTCTTGCGCATCAACGACCCAAACATTTTCTGCTGCAACGGATTCAAACGCCACTGTGACTGTGACATTTCGCCCAACTTTTGATGACACAATTCGCGTTTGCGCCTTGCCATTTTCACCGTTTACAACAAGTCGATCGCCTGCACGACACACCACATCATCACGATCTAAAGTAATGGTGCGCAAGTTTGCAGAAACTTTAGAGATACGCCCGCCATTGGCACGACCTGCGAACAACTCATCCGCAATTTCAATTACTTTACCTGGTTGTGGAATATAACCATCCAAACCAACTTTAAAAGATACAGTGCGAGTTTCCAGTTGCTCAGACTTTAATGCCCAAAGACCTGCACGTTGTGCCTGCCCTTCAGAAGTACAACCCCACGCATCAATCTCAGCAATACGCACACCGAGCTTTGCAATAGCTGCTTCATCCCGCACGAACACATATTCGGTCTTATAGCGATTTTGTGGATTATCCCAAGCCACTTTTGCAACTGTGTGTCGATCACGCGCACGAGTGCCTGAATATTCAAAATGCCCATCGATGACGTTGGCGCGAGTGTAGGTGAAATAAGTATCTTGCGGTAAATCAGCATCGCAGACAATTGAATTGCCGTCCCAATAACTGATTGCACGGAATACACCTGCTAGTTTGCTTAAAATATCAAAAGCAGATTCGGCACTTTGAATATACACATTGCAAGTAAAACGCGGCTCCTGACCGCCTTTGCCGTCTGACACCAACTGATCGCAGTATTGAGCTAAACGATATAAAGACCATTTATCAATCATTTGCTCGGTTAAACGGTTGCCAAGCGCATATCGCTTATTGGTGCATAGGTCATAGTAAATCCAAGCTGGATTATTACTATAAGCACGTTTAAATGTACCATCCCACATCCCGATGTAAGTTCGGCTCACTGGATCGTAGTTGCTCGGCACTTTGATCTTTACACCCTTTAGATCGACTGCGAATTTGGCAATATTCGAGAATGTTTCAGCATCATATTGCACGCCAATCACTGCGGTATTTGGGTATGTAAGTTTAAGATCGATAACTTCAGTAATGGCTTGAATATACATCTTATCGCTGACATATTCAGAGCTTGAATTTGGTGTTTTACGTGTGACGCGAATCAACCAATTATTATTGGCTTTTGGCAAGCCGATACGGTGGGTACGTTCATAATTTGCTGAAGTTTTCCCTGACATTTTAGTGTCAAGCATTAACTCCCATGCCCCTCCATCAGTTTGCACTTCAATCGAGTAATCAATAACAATACCTGAAACATCGCCATTGCTTGGGTCTTGCTTTTTTAAAGCCCCAAAACGCACCCTTACAATTACGGCATCGAGATTAAGATTGGTAATCCCTTTAACCCAAGGCGTATCACTTTTAAGCTCAACTCCAACAGCAGCTTCAGAAGCAATGCTTTCAAAGCCTTCCATGTATGTCTGATCATTAGTGCCTGAGCGAAAATCTAGAGTGACATCTTGAAAGTTTCTTGCGCCACTATCGCTTTCAACTGGCGTGTCATCGAGGAAGATTGATTTAAAGCCATTTGCTAAGCCCTCAACTTCCCCTTCGCTCATGCCATATTGTAAACGTGCATAGGTTTTTGAAGCGGTTGTATCGTTTGCAATTTTGGGTTGTCTTTGGCTTTTGCTACCGCCTTTTGCGCCTTTAATTACTGCGTTCATACTTATCCTCAGACAATAAAAAAGGCGCTCATTGCGCCTGTGTTTTTTTGATTTTTGATTACTTTTTAGGAAGCTCTAGTCCATAAATCATGTGGTCAATTTGATTTCGTGTTGTAATTTCACCCCTAATGACTTTCAGATGAACAATCGCGCGATTAAGGTGGGCTTCATCTTTTGTTTTGAAAAACGCTTCAATTGACTTTTCAGCCATAGCTGCTTGACGCATATTTGGCAATTCTTGTTGCTTAATGTGTTCAAGGAGACTATTTAGCTTCTTCTTTAAATCAACAACATCAGCAGAATCTGTTTCAAAAATAACTTCCATGACAAACCTCTCAATTACATTAAATCTTCTGGATATTATCCAGCACTTATTATTTCTTTCCACCGCTGCTGCCGCCGCCTGTGTAACCAGCATCCGCAGAGCTAAAAGTATCTACTGCAAATTGACCAGCATTCACAATAAATCCACCGACTTCACGCTGACCATAAAGAATCGGAACTGGATTGCCTTGTGCGATTGTAGTGACTGCACCACCAAATCCCTTGTTTGCCTTGTTGCCGTCTTGGTTTTGATCTTCTGTATCAACCTTAGGGGCAAGCATTTGAGCTATACCACCAATCAATAGACCTAAACCAGCTCCGATTACAGATGGTGCAAATGCTTGACCGCCAGGAACATACATCAAAACAACACCAACAACTACTAGTACAGCACCAAGAATTGTTTGCAATACTCCATTACCACCCGCGCCGATGACTTTGGGCACAATCTTGATAACTTTGGCGCCAGTCTCAAAGTCGATTTGATCCTCACTGATATTTTCATCATCTTGAAAGACAGCAAAGGCAAGACCTTGCTCATGAGCTGTTAGCATGAATTGCTCAAAGCCAGGCACTTGGACTGATAGCGCTTTTACAGCTTCGCGGGTGCTTTCAACAGCTAGATGAAATTCTTTGCCGAACTTCTTGGCTAAAATACCGTATAACTTAATTGTCTTGAGCATGATTCACTTTTCTCCACGCAATAAAAAACCGCCTTATTTGGCGGTTAATAGCTTTACATCTTTTCCTACTTCTACTCTCTTCCAGAAGGTTCCAAGCCAGCTGTTGGTTGAATCTAGCCAAATATCCCAATCGTCTCGATAAGGACATTTCCTAATATATTCCACTTTACAATTCACAACTCGGTAATGTGTTGCATCGTGAGGTATTGATAACCCACTGTAATCTCCTTGCTCTAAAGCAAGTTGCTCATTTAAATCGTTAAGTAGATCATTTAGTTCTTTCTGTTTTTCGTGAATTCTTTGATGCAACCCTTTAAAGTTCATACTTCATCTCCCTATGCCGAACCACCTTTGCAACTCGCTCTTGCCATTGTTGCCCAAAGATTTCACGAACAGACTTTCGGCCATAAGGATGGTGTAGGATTAATGGTCCACCAAAACAACTTGTGCTTTCTTCTGACTTTAATTGCCACTGATCACCCAGCCAAATCACAGCATGATTCGGGTGTTCTGTACGACCAACATTACACACCAACATGTCACCATACTGAGGTTCTTTGACTTCATAAAATCCAGCTTCATCTAAATTTTCTAAATAAAGGGATTTGTGGTTTTTATCACTCCACCAATCATCTTTACGCTCGAAATCAACCAACTGAATGCCTAACTCTCGATTGTAAAAATCACGAATTATTGAATAGCAATCTTGGTATCCATGGTGGTAATCACGACCAATGAGTGGCGCTTTATAGCCACATGGCTTATAGACTTGGAAATCTACTTCAGGCCAAGCACAGATCACCCAAGGCTTTTCATGAAGCTCAATTTGCAATAAATCTAAATCCGAAGCACGTGTTGTAGCATTCGGATGTGAATGTACATAGGCTTGAATCTCACCTTGATCTTCAGCATGAGCCAAGTCTTCATGATGAATTTGAAACTGACCTTTTTCAGCGACATTACGGCATGGAATATACTCACCAGAAACAATAACCCCGCAACATTCTGCGGGGAAACATTCTTCAGCATGAGATAGAATCGCTGCTTTTAGTTTTTTATTTAATTTCATTTTTACACCATTGAAGATGCAGGGAATCCACCAAAATGAAGCTCATTCTCTCGACAACGACAGCCTGACGTTCTGTAGTTACATCGATCTAAAGCTGGATTATCTGTTGGTTCATCTTTTTCAGTAAACATTGCAGATCCGATGTAGCCACATTCTTCACTTCGATATTCCCAGTTGCAGTAATTTGAGATTTGTCGTGTTGGTATTTTTAACCCTTCAAAATCCACTGGATTAGAAAGCTCAAACGTCACTTGCTGAGCATTTTCAGAAGTCTTTTGTTCAATGAACCAAATTTGCTCTCGCTTCTCACTTGGGTTAGCTGTGGCATTACCAGAGCTAAAGTTCTCAGCATCAAGATACTTAGCTAGTGTGGTAATAACCTTAAGCTTTGCCCCTGCAAAATCACCAAGCTGTAAACAAAGAGCAGAAACTGCGTTTTGAATACCACCAATATTGTTCGCCATGCTTAAAGTTGGTGCTGAGGCTTTGCCATCGGATCGCATTTCTAAGCCCGATACCTCTAAAGCCATCGGCTCGAAAGTCTGACCCTGCCAGATGATATTTCGATGCCATGCTTTTTTATCACCAGAATCAAAAGCTTTACCAATCGAGCCTATATCCGCGCCGATTAACTCAGCCGAGCCGATGGATGTATAAATGCGCTCCCAATCTTCATAAGAGATATGACCATGAAAACGTAAGATGCCTGCACCTAAAGCGCGAGCATCGAGTTCAAATAGCGTAATCAGTCCATCTACATAGAGTTTTTGGAAATCACTGTTCAGTGCCATTCATCATCTCCGAAACCGCTTGTGAAATACCTGTAGGCTGGAAACTTGCTGGCGTATTGGATACAGGCGGCGCAATTTCAGGTTGTGGCAACTCTTGCAATCGCAAGTCAATCCATCGGTTTTCAGGAATATCTAAAGGTGTTTCAGTATCAGCTACAATACGCCCTTTCTTGTTGAGCATGTAGTCATACGTCTTAACGCTAATGTCGCCATTTGCAAGTTGCTCATATACGACAGCAACAAGCAGATTGCCATTAGCATCTTTTGGGGTTTCCACATACCAGCCTTCTTGTGCAAAACCAGTTGATCCTTTGATTAAGTAGTCGCCAACACCCAGCTTTTCAAAAGAAATATCTTGCTGTTGAGCTTCGTCGTTGAGTTCGATTTTATCTGTAAACAACTTAACAATTGGAGATGCAGATTTTAGGAACCCATTTGCATCAACTGTTGTATTGAAGTTTGAATAAAGAAATCCATATTGAGTGTTTGACTCCAACCCTTTGAGTACAGCAATTTTATTTGAATTAATAGATGAACCAATCGCAAATACACTATCAAAACATTGTAGATAAAGACCTGTTGTCCATTGTGAAAAATAGCCGCTACTTTCTCCAGTATTTCTAAAGGCTTGCGTTACACCTTTTAGCGAATTGAGAAGAGACGTGTCGCTGGCAACATTAATTACTTCACCGTTATTCGACCCCCAACCAAACGCACCTACCTCCATCACATTGCCAGCACTTGTACCAACATTTCTTGTTGCAGCAGTGCCTAATTTATTCAAATTCGTACCGTCACCAAGATAGTTATAAAGCTCATCATCATTCGCCTGTAGTTTTGCCGAACCTGAACGGAACGTATCCCCACCTGCGCCAGTAGGTGCTGTGCCTTGATTAATTGTTTGTTTAGCCATAATTTACGCCCACAAAAAAGCCCCAACATGTGGGGCATAAAGTTGATTGAAGTTAAGGTTTAAAGTCTTGGGTGAATGTGGTGGAGATTGACCAGACATCACCACCTAAACTGACTGGCATATAGTCACCTGCTACTACGCGAACCTCGCCATCTAAAGGCGAATCCCATAAAAATGAGTCAGCACCTTTGTGGCGATCAAAGAAGGCTTTAATTGCGATAATCTCATCCTTGTAGCCAGTCTTTTTGTAAGCCCATGTGCCAGATCGATTATTAATCCCAACACTGGTTCGCTGTGTGTATCCATCGCCAAAACTGGATTGAAGGACTTTAAAGCTTGATGTTTGGGAGTTTCCGTCTAAGTCATTACACCATGTGAATTTTTGATTGCTCATTTCCCACCACTCAGGACATTAAGGCGGCAATCCAATGCTGAAACCATAGTTGAAAGCGCCTTAATCTGATTTTCCATTTCAGTGATGTATGGTGGTTTGATGTAGCCACCTTCTGTAAGCTTGTTGCCAGCAAGTAATCCGCCTCGTTGCTGATCTTTCTTGATCACAGCCTTAATTGAATCACTGACCATTTGACCAATCTGTTTTTGGTCATCGGTCTGCTTTCTAGCGCTTGCTGTTTCCGCCACAAGTGCTTGGTACTGCGCACCATCTAAAACTAAAATGACTCCATCAAGGTCAACAATCCAGTCATCAAACCCGATCGGCAAACTTTGACTTCCTCGCTCGAAGTACATTTCAATATCCTTTAAGCGACCCTTTCCCATATAACAAAAGTGACCACCAAAAAGAGCCTGAATTTCCTCATCATTGCCAGTAAATGTGCCTGTTTTTTTAAATTGAATTGCTTTCATGTTTTGTACCTCAATAAGAATGAGCAGCTCAGCCCAAAAACAAAAGCCACTACGAAAATTTTGTAGTGACTTGGATGAATTAAGAAAGAGGCTGCGTATAGGATTAGGGAAATAATTAGGGCTAGTGATATAGCCATTATCGTTTTCATTTAGAAAGTAATCCCCCTTGGCGTTGCTCTTGACGAATCACCGTACGAACCGCATTACCAATCATCTGACCGAGTTGCTTCTGATCTGACTGGTTAGATTGTGTTGTTACGCCCGAGTCGGTGACATTGACAGTGATATTTACATCGCCCGAACTAGAGCCATTACCACCACCCGAATTAATCGCATTCACAGCCCCCATACCGACACGGTGAGTATCTGTAACCAGTCCACCTGTCGCATAACCTCGACGAATAGACTTTCGCAAATCCTCAAAGCCTTGCGGGCCACCTAGAGCTTTAACTTCCTCTTGGGTTAAAACACCTTCGCCTTTATGGACAACACCTGCTGGCTCGTATTTACCACCGTGGCCTGTGTAGCCACCGCTAGCGAAGCCTTTAGGAGTGGCTGCTTGAATCATCGTAACAAAAGTGCCTGACTCAATTGTCGCTAAAGCCGCAGCGCCCATTTTTTGCCAAACTGTACCAGGTTCATTTGCATACGCATCAGACGCGGCTTTCCAGACGTTCATACCTGCTTGAGCAAGAGCGAATGATTGCTGTGCCGTATATAAAGCTCGATATGCCGATGATGACTCACCCAGCATTGCACCAAACATACCCGAGAGTGCGCCTGTCACTTGCTGACCATAGCCAAGCTGAAGGCTATACGATGATGCTTGGTAATCCGACTCAATAGCCGCCATTCGATCATGGTGTGCCTGCCAAATTGCTTCACGTTGTGCCGCAAGTTCCTCCATGTTGGCATTAGGGTCTTGGGCCTTCTGTGCAAGAGATTGGTATTCAGCATCTGCAAGCTCTCCGCTTTGTTGCGCCCTGTAATCCCTTTCGTCGGACAATCGAAGCAACTCACTTGTTCCATTCATGTCGGCCTGAATCGAAGCCCAGTTTTGCGAGGCATTCTTAAGACGTTGCTGAATTTCAGACATCTTCTGAAGTCTGAGCATCTCTGCCTTATATTCCCTCTCTTTTACATCTTTAATCTCAATTAGCTTTTTGTGTTCTAGGTCATAGCGTTGCTCCATGGCCACAGTTTCATTTAAGAATTGCTCACGCATTTGAAAGAGGCGAGTTTCTTGAGCCAGCATCAACAACGCCTGCTCTTGCTTCAATTGCTCATCAAGCAAAGCAACTGCTTTATCTCGCTGCTCTTTGGTTAGCTCTAAATCACGAGAAGCATAGAATTTTCGCTCATTAAAACTATCTTCCAATAACTGAGATTCAGTCTTTTTGAATGCACTGTAATCATTAAGCTTGGTCTTAAGAGCTTGTTGCGCGATTGCAATATCATTGTCAGCTCGGGTTTGGTATTCAACTTTAAGCTCTTTAGCGCGCTCAGGTGAATAGCCTGCCTTGTCTATCTCTTGTAAATCATCTGCCAACTTAGAGCGAATACGAGTTATTTCATCAGCAACATTGAGTTCTAAATTTTTTCGGAGTTCTGCTTGTTGCTCAGCCATCTTGGCCGCTTCTTCAAGCAATTTTTCCCATTCTTTAGAACCTACATCACCAGCTGTAAATCCATTTGTTCCAGCGGTATAGCCTTTGAATTTGCCCCAGTAGTCGTTGTTGTACTTGCCAATATTCTTACCCTTCTGGACATTACCCTCGCCCGCATGATAGGCACGTACAGCTTTCTCTAAATCCCCCTTAAAGAGCTTTAAAAGGTATGACATATACTTTGCAGCACCTTCGGCAGATTGAGCCAAATCCGTGCGGTCTTTGACGCCATATTGCTTGGCTGTGCCCTCCAGAAACTGAAAGCCACCAGTAGCACCAGTTTGCTTATTCACTTGATTGGTTTTGCCAGTATTCCCTGTTTCAATTGCATGGATTGCTGATAATGTGCCGCTTGGCAGTCCGTATTTAGACTCAAGACCAGTAAAATTATACTTGGCTGCATTGGCTTGGACTTTTGAGCTTGCAGTTAAAACTTTCTGCTGCTTCTCAAGCTCTTTGGTGCGCTCCTTTTCAGCGGCATTTCTGGACTCAACAACCTTTTTGTTTTGCTCCTCAATGCTATTGATTTTCAGTAAATATTGAACTTGCTCTACAGTAATCGACTTGCCTTCTTTTTGAAGTTTTAGCGCATATTCCGAGATTAAGTTAATTTGTTCTGCGTTATAGCCCTGATCCAGCATTGCTTTGGTTAAGCTTGCATTAAACTCACGATCAAACAAAGATGCTTTAAACTTTTTTTGAGCCTCTGCTGCTTTTTCCGCTGCCGTTGCGTTTTTACCAAGAGCCTTGGAATCTTCATCCACACCAACTGCTGCGGTTTGTGCTTTTCGGCCTGAAAGCTCAACCTCATAACCAAATAAGCTCAGCTTGGTCTTGGTATTGGTTGCTTCTTTTGCGTTTTTTTCAAACTCAACAGTATTCGCTTTTATCGACTCATAAACTTCTTTACTAATGCGAAGCTCATTAAATCGCTGTACTGCCTCAGTCATGCTAATCGTGCCGTTGCGGGCATCTTGCACAACTTGCACAACTTCCTTATTTCCCTTGTAAAGTTGCTCAATTGCATTCAATTGCATATTGATCTTGCTGCTGGATTCAGACAATGCTGCGTTCTGACGCTCGAAAGCTGCCGCCATATCATTAACAGCGTTATCTTTCTCAAGACCTTTTAAAGCTAGTAATTCATCTTTTGCTTTTTTCGCTACAGCGGCTTGTTCTTCAAGTTTTGCATTGGCTTCGGCTGTACGGCTTTTTAAGTACATATAGCCAGCAGTAAGCGCAGCTACACCTATCGTTAGTGCACCAATTGGACCACCAACTAAACCAAGCAACATTGCTGAACGTGAACGACTAGCATTGAGTGCGTTTTCAACAGTGGTTTGAGCAACTACAGCGGATGCACTTTGCTTTAATGCAATACTGTGTGCAATCTCTGCTTGAGTGAGTCGCATAGTTGCGGCTGCACGTGCTTGGCGTGTTGTTGCGCTGTTTAGCTCTTGGCGTGCAAGATGGATTTCTTGTGCTGCCAAAGCCGTAACTTGACGAGTACGTTGCACTTCCACTGCTGCAAGCTGTACTTGTGATTGCAATGCGGCGGTATCTGCTGCTCGTCGTGCCACTACTGCGGTGATCGAACCGTGAATCGCCACTGTTTGAGTGGCAATAGTTTTGGTTAGTAAGGCTACACCGCCAATTACCGCAATATTTGCAACTGCTTCTAGGTTTTGACCCAACATCGAGATTGAGGAAGTGAGGATCTGTGCCGCACCAGAGGCTTGTCCTGACTCACCTGTAAATTTGGTTATAGCATTCCCTAGCTCCGATATCGACTGCTTGATGGTTGCATCTGTTTTTGCAAATTCAGCATCTGCTGTGGATGACATAGATAAAAGGGCTTTGGTAACTTTTTCAGATGTCAACTCGCCAGCTTCTGCCATAGCTTTTAATTGCCCAATTGGGACTCCCATTCCCTCAGCCAAAAGTCGCATAAGACCATAACCATTCTCCATTACTGCGTTGAATTCATCGCCACGCAGTTGTCCATTACCAAGCGCTTGCCCTAGTTGAGTAATAGCTGATGCAGCCCCCTCTGCACTGGAGCCTGACAATGCAATACCTTTTGAAACAGTTTCTGTCAGCTTTGAGATGTCTGATTGCGCCAAGCCTATTTCTTTGGCATTCATAGCAAGCTTTTGGTAAACAGTCGTAACTGATTCCCATGAAGATCTTGATCGCTGTGCAATTGCGAAAGTCTCTTTCATAGCACTATTGAGTTCGGCCTGTGAGTCTGTGACGAGCTTTAATTGGTTTTGGATACCTGTATACGTATCCATTTTGCCAATAGCAGCACCAACAGTCACGACGCCAACCATATAACCCGCAAGCTGACGAGTTGCCACAGACATCGAATCCATAGATTTGCTAGCGAAATCACCTTTCTTTTCGATGCTGTCTAGTTCACTCGCCAAGGCACGCGCATTTCGTTCAGCATTTCTTGAGTCAATTACGATTCTCAATACAGATTCTTGAGCCATTTCACTTTCCTGCGGGCAATAAAAAAGCCCGCAAGATGCGAGCTATAAATTATATAAAAGAGGGTTGGCTTATTGTGCACTACCCTTGTTTGGTTGCTTGGCATCTGCTTTTTCAAGCAAAGCCTTTAGCGTGGTAATCGGCTCAGATGCCGCCCCTTTTTCAGAATAAAAAGAACCCTCTCTGTACCCATCCGTTATTGTTGATACTCGGTATTTGACATTTTTAGATTTCACCAGCTGGTGCACATAATCCACTGGAACCACTACAAGCGCTGTGGTATTCGCTAAGCTACCTTGTCTACTCACCTTATTTGACAAAATATCAACCTTAAATTCAGAGATATTGCCATCAATGTTGAATGATACGGACTTTATGTTTGTGGAGGCGTCACCGTAAAAAATCGCCAACCCTATGCTGTCTGGAGCTGCGCTTGTCCATGTTCCACCAAATGAAACAAAACTCGATGCAGTTCTTTTATTATCAACCCATACACCATAAGGCTTTATAAAGCAGGTAGTTTGATTATCAAACCCACTCACCTTGCAATCTGGTTCATATTTGTTTTTAGCTTGAGCATTTGAAATTGCCATGAATAAACATAAGGAAAATAAAGCAATTTTTTTCATGTGAATACCCTCTTATAAGTAATCACAAGATACTAATTAACCGAGCAAAAAGAAACCAACCTAAGCCGATTTCTTCTGCATTCTCTTATAAGCCTCATCAATGAACCGATTATCCAGATCAAAAATAGCAGCATTAAAAATATAACGCTCTACTGGTAACTCATACTGCTCACAATAGGCATTTAGATCAGCAATGCCTAACGCTAACGGTGTGCCTTGCTCATATCTGCGTGAGCGTGAAATGACATTGTAGGCTTCAATTAAAGCATTGGCTGTATAGCTATACTCAGGCTTTTTAACTTCTTCTGGTGGTTTTCTGCCTGTCGCCTCAGCTATTGCTCGCTGCTTTTGGTTGTACTCGCCCGCTTCTTCTTCACTGGCGAACTGGAGGTATTTGTAGAGTCCTTGGACTTTCCCAATACTTCATCTCGATAACCGTTTGCTTCAGCTTGGATTTGATCGGCTTGTGCTTTCACAAATGCCCAAATTGCTACACCAATGTCACCCATATTGAAAAGCTTGGTTGCATTCTCAGGTGAACATTCCGGTTCAATTTCCTTGCCATCTTCAACAAAGACCACACCTTTCCAGTCAGCCACCAAATGACATGCAGCAGCTTCAAGCAATAGCTCATGATAAAGCTTATCCTCACTACCCGCAGTTGCCACATCATAGCCTTTTGATGACAACTGATTCTGTGCACGCTCAACCGCTACACGATATGCTTTGTAGTCAGAACCACGAATCTTGAACTCAGCTAAAACATTCCCTTCGCTATCTTTGTATTCTTTCCAAAGTGTGACTTCTTTGCTTTGTTGGATTGCTACTTTTAAAGCCATGTTTGATCTTCCAAAAGAAACCGCCCGAAGGCGGCTATTGATTAAACTTTAGGTGTGCGTGTGATTGTTGGCGCTTGATCCACAACTGTGTATTCAAATGTTGTGTTTAAGAGGTCATCTTTACCACCAGTTGCAAGCGGTGCTGTAAGCTCAACTTTAGGAATATTTAAAACGTATTTATTCCCAGCGGTATCCGTAATTGGAATTGATAGCGAGATATTCCCATTGGTGAACTGCTTCTCATAAAGCTCTGCCGCTTTAGTAGACCAAGCCATTGTAAAACTGCCTGTACCTTTCGCTGACATTTCAAGAATTGCACCAACCTCAAGACCAGCGCCCAAGCATTTTTGCACCTGCATCGAGTTATCCCAATTGAATGAGAATGCAGTAATACAAGCCGTGCCTTTAACCGATGCTCCATCGACAAGCAGGTCACCGACCGAGATATTCGACATACGCGGATTGGCTGATGCTGGCGTAATTGTTCCTACAGGTGCAACTGCGGCTGTGGTTCGCTTAGTACCCATGAAGCCGAAGGTCAAGCCAATCAGACCAGCTTCGGGAATATCAATGCCGAATGTGTTTACATGCAAGCCTGAGAATGTGTGATAGTTGGCAATGTCGGTATAACCAAGCAATACGCTAAATGTTTGACGAGTCGTGCCACCAAAAATCAGAACATTGGTTGCCCAAGCATTAAAAGCTGCTGCTGCCATCAAGTCATCATAAGCACCATACTGAGCTTCTGCGCTCAATTCGCCTGAATACTCCGCCGAAGTAATCATAGATGATTGCTGTAATCGGCTATCTGTAATCGAAGCTGATTCTGTTTTTTCAACACTTTGGTTTAATGAAATATCAGTAAATGCCAAGGTTTGACGCGCAAATGGCGAAGGCACTGTTCCAATGACAGTTTCTTTTGCAATCTGCACTAATTTTTTTGCGCCCGAACTCATGGTTTTCTCCTATTCAAGGCATAAAAAAACCACCTTTCGGTGGCGATAAATAAATTCTGTTTTAGTTAATTCGATAACTTACGTTTACGTTGTATTGATAAAAGCTCATGGCTGAAGGATCGCCAATCGCTGATGAATATCCTGCATCTAGAATATCAACGTGAAGCATCTCCAAATTACCCACCTTATAAAACTGCATATGTTCAGCCCACTTGTCAGCAAGTTTTGATAGTTCCAGTGTTCCAGAGTGAAGTGGTGCAAATAGCTGGATAAACACAATACCGGGTGTTCGCGTACAAGGCTGATCACCAATACTTGCAATAAAAGTTCCCGCATTTTTTACTGTGACTTTTGCCCAGATCTCTTTCTTTGGCGGCTCAAATGGCTTGCCACCGGCTTGTGGATTGTTTGCAATTTGAATATTCGCTTTAGGCATGCCAGTGAATGTACCAACACGCGCAAGAATCGCTTGTAAGGCTTGAGTATTGGTCATCATTTGTATTTCTCACTGATGTATCTAAAGGTGAGTGCATACACCCCCTTGGGTGCCTGATCGGAATGACCATTTTCCAGGGCTAAGGCATAGCTGATGTTATTTTGGATGTAGACACACGAGCCGAGTTTTGCTTTTAAAATTTCCTTAGCCCCATCATTGAATGTCAATTGATCCAGTGAGCCTTTTGGAGATCTATTCCCTGTACCTTCTACCGTTTCGCTAGTCGGGGTATCTATGGTCACTCGGTGATTTGATCGGAATGGACTGTCCATGACTGGACTGCCCATAATCACGCCTTGAAGCATTTCAGCGCTAATTTTCTTAACAAGGTCACCGCCTGTTTTATTTACTTCGGCAGCAAAATTAGTTGGTTTGTTTTTCCATCCCATTGCTACACCTTTCTAAGTTGAATATACAATGTTACATATGTTTGAACCACTTCGTTAGCAAATCATATATAATTGTATTTTATATAAATTGTGGTTTTAAAATGGAAAATTGGAAGCCTATTTCTGGTTTTGAAAACCTATATGAAATATCAAATCAAGGTCGCGTCAAGTCCTTAGCGAGACCAACTAACAACCCTATTCGCCCTTTCATTTTCGAGTCCATACTTAAGCCCAGAGTGGGGAAAACTGGCTATCTTTATTTAACCTTGTATAAGAATGGCAAACAAACCACCCATAAAATACATCGCCTTGTAGCCTCAGCCTTTTGCGACAATCAGCTTTCCAAGCCGCACGTAAATCACAAGAATGGAAATAAACTAGATAACAACGCAGCTAATTTGGAGTGGGTAACCCCAAGTGAAAACTCACTTCATGCAATTAAGATCGGCCTCTTTTTACCACCCTCTGGCGAATTAAGCAGTGTCTCTACTATAACCAATAAGCAGGCAGATGAGATTCGCCACATGATTCTTCAGGATGTGTCTTTAAAAGATATTTCATGCAAACTCAAAATTCCTAAATATATTATCAATAACGTCCGATCAGGAAGTGCTTGGGCTTCAGCATCAACCCCTGAACTGGTAAAAAAATGCGCTGAATATAAAAAACCCAAGCAGTTGTATCACAGTATTAAGCACCCTGAGTTGCTTATACTAGATATTATTAGCTGGTTGATGGCTGGAAATTCCGTATCCTCGGTAGCTAAATCCACAAATTTAAGTCGCACCTACATCAGCTTGATTAATAATGGGAAAATTAGATCCGAGGTAGTACCTCCGTGCGGCACAACTCCACCCTATCTAAAAAACAACTTTGTCCTATCGGCTAGAAAAAGACCCAAACAACCTTGTTAGGTTTTTCTTAATTGGCAGACCCATACACTGGAAGTTGGATCTGCGCCAATATTTATGACTTTGAAATCACCTTTACTGGTAACCCAAACATCATCAATCTGTGGCACCGCAGCTACTTCATTTTGCAGAACAATTGCCTTTGCATCTTCGGCTTGATAATCCGCAGGCTTCACCAAGTCTTTTAAATATGAGCCAAACAGGACGCCACGCCCTGAATATGATTCATTACCAATAACGGGATAAGTCTGCGTTTCAAAATCAAACTCGCCTGAATAAATCGGCTTTTCACAGGTGAAGGTATCGACAGCATCAGCAAGCTTTTTATCAAAGGCTTTGGCAACCTTGGATTGGATCTTATTTTTGATCATGCTCGATACACCTCAAAACCAAAGCCTTTCGGCTTTAAATCCAATGAAGCAATGTAAGCCCGCGCAATTTGCTCAAACTCGGACACTTCCACACTACCCTCGGCAAAGCTTTCAGTGACTTGGACTGTATCAGCCTTAACGCTTTCACTTGTAGTCTGACGTGCAATACCTGCATAAATCACCCCAGCGATAATGCCCTTGATAATTTCGCATGCAGCATCGATCAGGAGTGAGTCAATCGGATCTGGAACATATCCAACTTCGTTTCGCATCCATGTATTTGCTAATTTAATGAGACGAGCTTTATCACCAGATGGTGCAAAGTCATCACCTAGAATCTGCTCAGCCTGTTCTTGAGTAATAAAGCTCATGGTGTTATTCCTTTGGGGTTAATAGTGCCAATAGTTCATCCTTTTTGGCATCAGATGAGAATTCAATTCCTTTCAATTTCAGAACATCTTTTAGCTCATCCACTTTAAGTTTTGAATAATCCACTGATTGAAGTTCAGCGATACGGGCTTGCATTGCACCAACATCGTTTTTGAAAGAAATCAGTTCACCTTGTGCTGTGGCCAACTGCTCTTTTGTGTTGGTTAAATCAAGCGCGACCGCATCAAATTGTTCTACAGGTATCAAACCACTTAAATCAGCAGGTTCACCCTGAATCAGCCCAGCCTTTAATGTTTCCACCTGTTGTTTTAATTCATCATTTTCAGCAACAACCTTGGCGCATTCAGCTTTAGCCTGATCGATTGTCGCTTGCAGCTCAGGCGTAATACCTACATTCAAACTCACTACCACAGAATCAGTTGAAAGCTTTTCACCTTCATATAATTCATGTTGGCTATGTTTGAAATCGGATTCATTAATGACTCGAAAATCATCGCCATCTTTAATTTTTACAGTTTTTACTTGTGACATGTAACTCTCCAAAAGAAAGAGCGCGTATAGCGCTCAATCTAAGTTTTATTAACCCAACAGCAAGGCAATATGATCTTGCTTAATTGCCTTTACGCCCCAAGCTAGACGGACATGGTAAACAACCTGCATGAACTGGCGATACACGGCGATTTCAAACGCTAGGCCAGTTAATGGATCAACCACTTGAATTACATCATCAGCAGAGTCACCACCTTCTGGTAGTGCTGGTGCACGAGTTGCTAATGCAATTGCTGAACGAGCAAATGCCACATTGGCTGTGTAAGCATTGCCTCGGGTAATGGCTGTGTTATCAGCAGCTGGGATTAATAAACCTGATTTATTCAGGGCAAGACTTGTACCTGCCAATCCACCTGACACATATTTGTTGCCATCGCCCGCAAAAGTAACAATATCACCAGCTAGAATTGTTCCTGCACCACCATCAACAGCAATGGTTGTAGATTTTGCGCCTACTGCACCGTTGACAAGATAGTCAGCACCAGTGCCATTCACATGCAAACCTGATGCATGTGAGTGACGAATCGCCATATTCATCACACGATCAGTCATACCGTTACGAAGCATGTCTGCTGAACCAGCTTCATTTACCTTAAATAAACCAGACTGCTTACCACGTAAATTACCAATTGCAGCATGACCAAGGACCAACTGAAGATCAGTACGAGGTGCACCATTTTCTTCAAGAATTCGCAATACGCCTGAAAAGTCAGATAAATCTGCCGCTGTACCAAATGGTGTGGTACCACCTGTACCAAATGCACGTGAGGCATTTTTATAAGCTTCTACATGTACATCTGATTCAATTTCATTCACCAATGTACGCATAGCCTGATAGAAGCGATCAGCCTGAATTGTGCTGAACGTGCCAGCATTAGAGAGGCCTTTAGTTTCTTCACCATTCCAGCGCACAGGAACGTGACGGGATTTAGTGATTTGTGCATCTACATGGTCTACGTTGGTATCACCAGTATTTGGAGCGTTTGCGCTAGGGATTGTGTCCTGTGCTGTAACTTCAGTGGTCACTGGCACGCGAACATTTTGCCCTACTGCTGCACGCTCAATACCCGAGTCACGCGAGACCGCAGGAATGTAACCTGTTAACTCACGTGAGGCTTGGTCTAGTGCTTCGTAGATATCAGGAATTAAACCTGTAAGAGTGTTAGCCATTCGCTATTTTTTCCTTTTAAAAATTAATCAGTAACTTTGCCGCCTTCACGCATAAATGAAGACTGCTCGATAGGTTTTAGATTTGTAAATTGATCACGCGACATCGTCTTAGCCCCGCCCTGACCCCCATTACCTTGAAAACCGCCGCCTGAACCTTGGCCACCTTTTAGGATTGAATCTTTATGAGGGTATCCACCAACTAAAGACTCCAAAGCCTCATCAAAGTCAGCGACTTCACCAGGGCGCGCGCGTGAATAGATTCTTTGACCATCCGTACCGTAGGCCACAACCTTGCCTTCTTCGATTTTGAAGCTTTTCCCAAACTGGGCTTGGATCATGTCTGCGGGTACAGCAATGTTGTCCTGAATGTACTTAGAGCGAGCGAATCCACCACCAATCAACTCACTATGTAATTGCTGTTGGACAGCATCACGCTCAGTGGTTAATTGCTGAATTTGAGGTTCATAGGTCTTTTTAAGTGCATCGGTAATTTCAGTCTTAACCTTGTCTACCTCACCTGCATCCACAAGTTTTTTAGCGTCCAAGTTCTGAACAATTCCAAGTGCTTCTTTTACCTTGACGGGATCGAGCCCCTCAAAGGCTTTAACTTGTGCTTCAAACTGTTCTTTGGCTTCACGATGGGTTTTCGCTTCACCATTCAGCCGAGTGATTGTTGCCACTGTCTGCGGTGCATCAAAAGCCACTTCTTTACCATCATTATGGATATACAGCGGACGACCTTCACTCACTTCCGCATACTGCTTACCATCAATTTCAATCATTTTAAGCTTCATTCTTTTACCTCTGGCATCCGCCATTTTCTTGGAGCGACTTCCATCGCAAAACACCCTCTTAACATCCGTCAATTAGGCAATAAAAAACCGTCCACAAAGGACGGTCAGATTCTTAATTTATATCACTCAAGCCAAGCCCAAGTTCTTCCCTTAAAAATATCTCGAATTGTTGTCACATGTACACCAAACTTTTCCGCAAGGGATTCTTTGGTTGCGTCACTATAAGCGCGCCTAATTTCTCTTACGGCATCGACTGTCAGTTTGGCGTTCCAATTCTTTTCACCTCTAGTATCGGTTCCATGCTCAAGTTTATCCAAGCAATTACCCTTAGGTGTATCCCATCTCAAGTGCTTTGGATTCACACAACCTAAATGCCCCTTTCCACAGGAGTGAGCAGCCTCTAATCCTTGGTATATTGGCTTTCCATGGGAAAATATACACATCATCCTGCTAGCATTTTGAGACCTACCTTTGTATCGAACTTGCCCATAACCATCAGGAAATAATGAGAATGGCCAAATCAAACACTCATCAGAATTACAGTACTTATTTTCCTCAAGCCATCTTAACGGTACGCCAATCTTGGACATGCCGACACACTCATAACATCCGCCATATTTCTTGTGGTTATCAGGTGTCTGCCAAAACTCGCCATGCAGCGGACAGATAATTTTTATTTTAGTTTTCGCATTTACATATACGACTTGAGAGTAGTCATACTTGTCACCATGAACTCTTCTAAAATCAGCTATCATTTCATCCTGAAACTTTATGTTCCCTGAGCACCGCGAACACCCACGTCCTTGCAAATGTCTGTAAATTGTTTGCTCGAAAACACCATGCTTTTTGCAAATTATATTTACTTTGTATTTTGAATCTATAAATGTTGTGAGTGAATAATCATATCTACCACCATGGATAATCTTAGCCTTCTCAACAAAGGATTTAATCCTTGATTGCATAGCCTCTGTTATAACTTTAGAATTACAGTCAGTCATAGTCGTTCCTTTTTAACGATAAATGATTAGAAACCCCTTAAGATTGCCGTCTTCTGGGGTTTTGTTTTTGTATCTAAATTATACAACAAACAAACACAACCAATTAATTTAAAAGGTTTTTTAATGTAAAAAATCGCTGTCCGCATCCGCTTTCAGCAGGCATAAAAAAAGACCCGTTTGGGTCTAGGTTTGGATTTGGTTTATTTATTCAACTTTTTCATAAGTTGCTTCAAAGATGTCAGGCTTGCATGGGTAGACTTCACCTTGAACACCTTTAATAATGTAGTCACCCGGCATGGCCTTCATCACGCCTTCCAGTGTGTTAATAAGAATTACCCCACCCGGCTCACGACCAACGTCTGCACTATCAACCCATGCTGGGAACTCATTTTCATCACTATTTTGCCATGCTTCAATCACAATAGGTTTTTTGCGGTATTTCATAATCCCAACTCCTTAAACGTCTTCTTATCCAGCGCCTTCAACTCATCAAGCGTGTATTTTCGCCCAATTGGATCAACAAATTTATCAATTGGAAAGTCTGATTTTTTATATAGCTCAAAGCGTGTGCTCCCCAACCAATTGCGCTGAAAATCATCATCCTGATCCTTAAACCAATCTGAAAATTTAGTGTTCGCCTCGACCTGACCAATGATGCCATCACGCTCATCTTTGGGGATATTCTTGATTTTCCGCTCGTCCGCCACAAATGGACGCACCCCACCCAGATTTCCATCAGCATCAACACCAATCAGCGTCGATCTGCAATTTGGATGAAGTGGAGGTCTTCTAATTTTGGGATCATCAATCTTCCACATGGTTTGATCTAGGTTTGCACACGTAAAACTACTACGCCCATCAAGCACACTGACGAATTTAATATGTGTAAATCCAAGAGCTTCGTAGGTCTGTAGATACGATGTATTCGATACATGACTACGCGCAGTCCTGACTTGCCGCTCAATGACATAGCGTTCTGACTGGAGCAATCCATCTTTATAGTCAAGCGACTTTCGGCCCTTGATTCGATTGATAATCTGCTGATTGGTCTGGCCTTGTGAAAATCCATCACGAATGACGTACTCCACCTTCTTGCGTAAATTGGCTGCGATATCAGAAAAAAGATAATCAACTAACTGGCCACCAGAGAAAGGCACCTTTTTAGCTTTCTGATACAGCTTTTCACCATCAGTTTTAAGTGTCTCGCCCATTAGAGCAACGGTATAACCAGCCTCATAAACCGCCAAGGCAATAGCAGACTGTTCAAATATTGCAGGCAGCTCTGTATTTAATGAGGAAAACCACTCGCTTAAAGTGGCTTTAATTTCTTCAATATTCCGACTGGCTTTAGCTCTACTCGAAAAATTAACACTCTGTAATGCTTTACGCTCAGAATCCGTCAAATTTTCAAGTAATTCACTTAATCTAAGTAATTGAACATTGGAAAGCTTATTAAATTGAGCTGTCAGCTCGTTTACGCTTTGAGATGATGCACGATACAGATACGCTTGATGTTGGCTCAGCGCATCAATAAGGGCTTTCTGCGCTGATTTATCCATCTTTATTCCTCATCATTTGGTGGATTATTCATTCCACCATCATCCCGCTTTTCAATTTTCTTTACGATGTCCTCCCATTTATCTTCAGGGAATGTACCAGTCTGCTCATAGTGGTACCACACATACATCGGCAGCTCACCAGCTAAACAAGCTTCGTAAATGAGTTTAGAGCGTGTGGCATCGTATTTAGGTTTATTAAAATCCTGAGCAATTGTGAAACTTAGCTCAGCCACCTTTAAATCATGCTCAGGGATAACAAACTTTGCACACCAACGTAATGCTATGGTGAATGCTTCAGACACGTTGGCCACGACCAACGACAAAACAGAATGTTGCACCGAACTATCATTGTCTGCCTGTGTAGCAGTCTTATTGGCGGAACCAACCTCGATCAAGCGTGCACCCAACTCTTTCATCTGGTTCCATTTGTCATTCATACGCTCATAGGCCAAACCATTCTTTTCAGCTTGGACCATCTTTGCATCTGTTGGGATTCCTGAGCGACTGCCGACCGAGGCACCTGACTCTTTCACCATGGCATACTGCTCTTGGGTAATGCTCGGAAAGCATAGTGTTGGTTGCCCAACAATGAATGCAGACTCTTCCACATCTGCGGTACTGGCATAGTATGAAAGCTCCATTGAAGCCAATTCATACAATGGAGCAGTTCCAATCTCATCTGAATTGTCCACGGCGCCACAAAACGTGAAAGGGATGTAGTCCCATGGCTTGCCGTGATAGTCAGTTGGAGTGAACTTCTCACCTTCTACCCACTGCCCTTTATCATCCTTTGAGTGGATCTGCACAGTGTAAATATGCCCATTAGCCGTTTCTTCCAACAGCAAAATACGATACTGATCGTTTGACTCAACAGCAAAGCCGTTGCGAACCTTTACTGTTTCCAACAATTTTACAAAGCTAAGCTTTTTTTGATTACCAACAATGATGTAATCCCAATCCTTGATTGCACCTGCTTTTATAATATGAATCATAGGAAAAGCGCCTTTTAACTTTTCCTCTTCCTTATTTTTGCTGGGTGCTACTGCTGGGTAGTCAACGTAAACCCCACAGCGATAGTTTTTATTTACCAGTCGTGTCGCACGCTGTGCACATTGCCAAATTGAACGTCCAGCACCATCGGCATTGCGTTCTAAATATTCAAGCGTACGTGGACGATTGAATACAGGTGTTTTCCCAAATGCCAATCCGATATGACTGGCAAGCGTTCGACTTGTTACACCTGGAAAGATTGCACGGAGCAGATATTCCCCATATCGCCCCTTACCATCTAAATCTTTAGGGGATTTAAATAGTGTAGGTAGCGGCAAATAAACTTCACGTTTTTCTTTAATTACTTCCTGACCACCACAGGCATCATCCAACTTATTCCAAGTCGCAATGTGCTTATCGTAGTCAGCATGTGTTGCTGTAATGCTCATATTAGAATCCAAACATTGGTAGGTCGATGTGAGTGACTTGAGGGGCCTCATTTAACTCGTTAAACCCATCACTACAGCCATCCACTTGGTCGTCATGTTTGCCATTGGGAAAGTTGCGTAACTCATCAACGAGCGCTTTGTTCCAATCACCGCGAAGCATTTTCACATTGCCGATATTGACTTGAGCTGCGAACGGCTGTGCTCGTGTAATCTTGTCACCCGATACCGTCTCAGCCTTCACATTGAAGCCAGATAAATTTGTAATAAAATTCTTTGCCTGAGCCTTGCCTGCCTGCCCCGGGTCTTGTGGCAAACGGATCATGACCTTTTTCCCATCCATTTGGGCTGTCTGCTTGATTGTGTTTTCCACACCATCAGGGCCCCAGCGTCCACGCACCATATCCACGATGTAAATGATGTTTTCTTTGGTCTTGAGCATTCGTGGACCAGCCGTCCAGTCACCTTCGTTTTCAGAAGCAGCCAAATCCCAAGCGCGGACTTCTTTGATAAATTCCGCAGGCATCGCATCAACAATTTCAATTCGATCAGGTTTAAAAAAACCGCCTGCTGGCGGTGATGGTAATTGTCGATACTGACCTGAGAACACATAAGGCGCCGCATCCTCCATCACCTTTAGACGTTCAATTGAATGCTTAGCAGGCCATAGCGCTGTGCCATCATCTTGAATCGCTGGCAGACATAAGTGTTCCCATTCTTCACCATTACCGCCAGCAAGCAACCAACCTGCAAGATCTTCTTCATGTAAGCGCTGCATGATGACAATAATTGGTGTATCAGGTGAATTTGTCCGCGACTCAAGCGTGTTTTGAAACCACTCAATAACGTTACCGCGAATTGTGTCAGAGCTTGCTTCACTGGCTTTGTGTGGGTCATCAATGATGATAGCCCCACCAAATTCCTTTCGGATCTTACCAGCACCAAAACCCGTGATCGTACCGCCTGTACCCTGTGCGTAGCAGACACCGCCCGCTTGAGTGCGCCAATCATCTTTAGCCTTACTGTCATCGCGTAGCTGAAATTCAGGAAATACGCGTTTGTATGCTGTTTCCTGTACCAAATTTCGCGTCTGAAATGCGTTATTAGCTGCCAATGTCGCAGAGTAGCTGATATGAATAAACTCACAATCAGGCACCTTGCCAAAGCACCAAGCCATGAAATTAATCACAGCCAATTCAGTCTTGGAATAACGTGGTGGAATATTGATGATTAAACGCTTAGTTTCACCACGGAATACTTTCATTAAAGCATCGCAAACCACACGATGGTGCCAGTTATGCATCCACTTGTACTTGCGGCGCTCTTTGAACATGTACCGCGAAAAGAAGTACAGGTCTTGCTGCGCTTCAATTTGGATCGCAAGCTCGCGCGCTGGGTCAATAATCATTTAACGCCTGCTCCCTTGCTTTCAGGTAGCTATCCGTAGGTACATTCTGATTAATGGTCTCTATTGGCTTGCCATCTTTACCGGTAATTTCCTGTCGGTTGGTAAATTGACCACCCAGATCCTGCGCTGCCTGCTTCATGATGTTTAGTGACATTACCGTGTTTCTAGCATTTTTCTCAAGATGCTTTTGATATTGACGCATTCGATAAAACTTCTGAGCAATTGGAATATCGATCAAGCCTGCATCAAATTTTTCACGGGTTTCATTAAAAAGATCGATAAATTTTTTGGAAAGATTTTTTCCTGCTGCCTTTGTTGGATCATACAAAGCAACTTGTGAGCGTTCGATTTTAATCCCATATTCTTGCTTAACAATATCCGCAACTTCTTGGGGGGTGTCACGGCATGCAAGAGCTTGAACTATAAATATTTTTACAGGCTCTTTTAGGGCTGCCATAACCACCTCTTTGTATAGCTACGTATAGCAAGATAGACAAAAAAATTAAGCCAACTTCAATAAACACGTACCACATGCATGTGCAATATTGGCTTTCCGAATCGTTGGGCCTTCATTAGCAAGGTCTACCATTTTTTGGACATCTGGTGATGCACCGTAACGCTGGACCACACCGTGGAATTCTTCGACGTCGTGGCCCTTCATCTTCAATTTAGGTTTGCCGGTTGATGGGCTGATATACATCTCACCATCCATGATTTCAAAACCAATGTGATAAAGCTCATGTTCGATCAATGCACAAAAGTCGGCATCACTACATGACTCAGCATATCCAGCATCTAAAGTGATTATGTATTTAGGGATATAACCGAACCACTGAACCATCTGCAACTCTTGGCGCTTACGCTTCCAGCCACCTGCCATAATTGCAACTTGCTCAGCCTGACCTAAGACAACATGCCCACCCTTTTCAAATGGTCGACTGGCCCACATAAAGCCAATCAAGTCACGATTGTAGTAAGACAGGTGAATATGATCTGGGTTGCAGAGTTCGCTCTCTTCATCAATGAATGTATTCCAGACCCAATCCTTTAAATCTTCATCGGGCCGGAAGTCATAAGGCATATCGCTATGCATGCTCCAATCGAAATCAAACACACCTATATCTTTTGGTGGCATTGGCCGCTTCATCGGCTCATCTCCATCACATATTTAAGATCATCTGGACAAGTCAGCTTCACACCATCTTTCAAGCACCACATTTCAATATCATTTAAGAATTCTGCCATCTGCTTTGTCGTGGCTTCTGTGATACTCATTCGATTTGATACAAACTGTCTTAACGGCTCATATTCGGATGCACCTGAATTTTTCAAATCACGCATGACCCTGAATGTCTCTGGATATTCGCCAACATTGTCACGGTTATAAATAATCGAAAGGTATTTGTATTTAAAGAATGCAGACGCTTCTTCTTTATCTAGTCCACGCTGTTTGCCGTACTCAGTCATCCAAAGCCAATACAATCTTCTTTGCGCGCTAGATAATGTTTCTTGCTTCTGATCAATGCGAACAACTAAAGGCTTTCCATCATTCATAGCATCCGCATGATGTTTGTGCATATACGCAATAGCACGACCTACTTCTTCAAACGATTTAATGACAAGTGTTATAGGTTCGAGCTTAGAAACATTCTTCATCATGCTTACCCATCATTAACTCGGTCTTAACCAACCACTGATCAAACATGGCTTCACTTTCTGCCCGATTACCAAGCTCAAAACGATCGAATGCAGCATGGCAGGTTGCACATAGGGGAATAACAAATAGGTCAGAACTTTTGATTCCGCGCCCTTTACCATCACGGCTTGAATTTGAATGAGCCGCTTGACTATGTGGATTACCACACCTCACGCAAGGTAGTGTGCGTATTGCTGCGAGTCTTTTTGGGTTGCGCTTCATAGAGATTGATTCTGATGTTTCTTGCTCGCTCTCGATGGCGTTTAAGCTTTTCATCAATATTCACCATCTCTTTAGCAGTCATCATGCTGCGTGACAGGCTGAGTAAAATATCAATCTGGTCGCAATGCTCTTTTAATTCCCTTTGTGCAGATACTATGTCCATAGGCTTCACCAAATTATTGCAAGTGCCATTAGCACCCAAAATACCAGACCAGCGATAATCAACTTGGCTCTAAGCTTCTTTTTAGCCACTTCATGTACCGCTCTGCCAAACACATCATCCTGCACCAAACATGCCTCGGCAGACTGACGATTAAATACGACTGGCTGAACTGGTTTGTACCGAGCTTGAGCCTTAGTGTGTTGAGTTGCTTTCAATCGCTTTGCTTTCTTTTGTTTTTGATTCATTTTGATCTTCTATTGAGATGCATTTATAGGTTTTCTCACCAACGAAAAACCCACCAAGTCGCTCACATTCATTTGCCACGTAGATATGCGTATACCAACTGCAAATAACCCAAGCCACGATAAAACCAAGTAAGAATTGCCACACAGTCACCACCAATAAGAAAAGAAAAACCCCGCCAAGTTTGTTATCTCAGCAGGGTCTTATGTGCCGTAATACGTTCGGCAAATGCCACCGAAGTGGCGAGGGTCTTAAACTTCTTTCATACAATCACGACACACTTTGATTTCTTCATCATCAACCGTGTAGTCGATCTCAGCCGCACCATGTAGGCCGAATAAACATAATAAGAATTGGAGCATGTTGATTACCTCAGCAGGGTAAATGTCTTTTTATGGGCATTTCGAGCGATTGCTCGATATGGTTATCTCATCGACATAACAATCAACTCATGTTTATATTTTATGATTTTTTAAACACATCGAATTCGAAGGGAATTAAAAACCAAACTGTCAATATTATTTTGAGCATTTAAAATAGTATTTTGCTAGCTTGAAATAGTATTTTGATTTTGGCACGCCATACAGGGCTCGAACCTGCGACCAGCGGTGTAGAAGACCGATGCTCTATCCAATTGAGCTAATGGCGCTTAAAAAAGGATGTGGTTATCTGCCACACCCTTGCCTATAGTTCGATATTAATCAGCTCGGCAACTAATCTACCGCTACTCACAATCACACACACCTAACATGCACGGTCTGCTTTACTTGCTTTCAATCCTCTTTAGGTCGGGACGCTACTCCCTAGTTCAAGCCCGCAAAGGGAAGTTTACTCGATGGCATGTTCCACTGGTCAGCACTCCAGTAGGCTAGGTTGCCTTTTCATGGGCATTAAAAAAGCCCACCTTTCGATGAGCTTCTTCTAGGCTTAACTGACACACTTTGCATTTTGCCTTATGCGCTAATACCGCTTTGTGTCTAGGGGCTAAGGGTTGCCATTTCATTGTTCCCTTTCGCATCACGTAATCTCGCTCATGGCGTTTTGGCTTTCGTGAATATCCTTTATCAGTAGTGCGACTTACTTACACTTCGCACCACTATACCATGAATTTAGCATTACCCTTGTACAAGGTCAATCCCTAATCATTATTTATACTCAATAAACTTATAACGGCAGTGCAATGCAGCCAAGCCACACTTCACATCAGCACGAGCATCGTTTTCTGAGTACACTTTAATCATTTTTGGCTCACCATTCTCATTCCGAACCACCACACCATCTTTATCTCTAATTGGTCTCCACACAATGAATTGCGACCATGAATTGCCATAAAAATAACGGCAGATAATCGCATCCATCCACTCATCCATGATTTCACTCTGGCCCTGCATATCCAGAATTAAACGCTGTACTGCTCGCGCTTCATTGTCATCAATCAGACAAGTGATGTTGCTTCGTGTGAGCTTTGGTTTTTCGCTATCAAGAAAGTGAGCCGCAATAATTTCCTTCTTTTGCTGCTCGGTCAGCTTTGCAATCTTCTGCTTAATAACCGCCTGATCCATAGCAACAGCAATCGGATTGACGCTATTACCGCACACACCAGACACGCTATTCATCCAAGCCCCAAATTGATAAAGCCACTCCTCCAGTGAGTATTTCGACCAATCAACCGCCTGCATAATATTTTGAACCTTCACCATCGCATTCATCCCCATTCCCCTTAAATTTTTAACTTTTCAACTTGAATAATCAACTTCCCGCCTTTTTCTGATGGCAACCGCTTCACAAGCAATTCATCCACCTGGGAATCATCCAGAATCAGCCCACCTTTTGACAAAGCGTCAAAGCATGGCTTTACGATGTTGTCGATGTCACGTATTTTCGCGTCAGGTGGCGCGTATTCGATCTTTACTCGAACTCTGCCCTGATACCCTGCTGGCTCGATAAAACGCTTCATAACGTCAATAAAGTGGATTGCACGCTTACTTAGTCGATTGGTCTTGTTCGCCCCACGTATCCAGTAGTGATTCACCGAAGGAGGTGTGATTAAAACCTCACACCAAAGCAATTCATCATTCATCACACCAAATCCTTTCCCTTCGACCAAATGAGCCGGAACCTTTGGCATTGGATCTGGATTAGATTTCTTTTTTCCCGACTTGGCTGTTACGCCAAATCGAGGGCCAATACCGGCTTTTCGTGCCTGTGCTGCGGTGATACGGAGATTAGTCATTGGCACCTCGCAGAGCTTGTTCTAAATCAGCAATTACATACTCAGTGGTAACTCGATGCCCCTTGTCGTATAAATCCATTTCCTGAAAATCCTTTAAAGACTCCTTGAGCTCACAAAGCACTTGCGAAACAGCCTCAACCTGCTTCTTCTTCTCGATATAACAAGTCTCCATATTGTTGAGCTGGGCTTTTAGATTTTCGATGATGGCTTGTTGTTCATCACGCACCGCAGCGACAGCACCAGTAAACGCAATCCATCCAGCATTAAATTCATTTGATTTAGTTGTGCACCGAAAGCCGTTTTTCTTGGCATTAAGATCAATAAACCCGTGTTCTTCTGCGATTTTGCAGTACACCTCGTACTGACGTTCAACATCGGTAATAAAATCACTCATGCTCAATCACCTTCGTATTTGGAGAGATGTGATTAGCAATATCACTACACGTATCAATGCGGTCGTGGTCGGCTAGAGCGGTGCGTAATTCACCATGAGTAAAGCCATCCGAACTTCTTTGCCACATTCCATTGATTACAGCGATTTTCCAACTCTCAGGCACACCATGCTTTTGAAGCATCCCATCAAGTGCTTTTGCGTTTTCCAACCCCAATTTTTCGATTAAGTTCATGCCGCTACCCTCAAACCTTGACCCATAAACATTAACTTACGTGCTTTAAATTCCATTTCATGCCTAAAGCTTGAGAATGTTGAGAAACAGGTTAAACAACAGTGATTTGTTTCGATTTCAAAATCCCCTTCGATGCTTTCCAAATACTTCTCAAGTTCAGAATTAAAGCCAAGCCATTTCTTTTTAAATCCACCATCCTCAACGTAAATGTCTGAATCCACATCCCCCAAAAATTGCCATAGATGCATGGTTGTCGCAGTGGCAAGCTGGAAATCAACATCTACCTCTTCACCAGTTTCTTTATTGACAGCATGAATACGGCTCACGATATGAAAGCTTTGCTCAGGCGGGATGGTCTGAGTTTTTAGAGCCAAAGCTAAATCACCCTTATGCGCATTCATCCAAACTTCCAGTGGTGTATGCGTTGACTCTTGCGGATCAACACCACCAAGCAAGTGATGCATCTCAATAATGCGTTTCGCTTCATTTACTTCCCAAGTCATCTGGAATTTATGCACCTTCTGCTGAATGATTTGCTTTGGGTTATATTTCTTATTGCGCTTTTTCATACTGCCTTCCCATTTCTAATACGTTCTGCTCTGCGTAGCGACGAAGCTTTGTTGCATGAGAAACAACTTCTTGTGCTTGTATACCGAAGCGTTGAACCACAAGTGATACACGCTGTTCCGTTAAAGTGCTTTAAGTCCTTTTCTTTCGCCTCTTTCCAAGCAATCACGCTTGGGTTGTTGTTCAGTGCTCTAGCTTGAGCAACAGAATTCGCCATCACTTCACGCATAGTCTTTTGAGATTTTGGTTTTGAGCCATTCCACCCTTTGCTGCATTCACCCGAAAAGCCTTGAGGTAATTGCTCAACAGCTCCACCGTTTTTTAAGAAAGCTTCAAGGTCACTATCAAGTTGCTCACGTAGACTGCGTTTAGCTTCGATCTGAGCATGAGTTATGTTTTTGCCAGCTTGTACTGACTCGATTCTTTGTTGAAGTATTTCGTTCATGCTGCACCACCAAATAAATCACCTTGCTTTTCTGCTTGTGGGTTAATCCATAGAATTTCCTCCCTCAGCACAGATCCTGACTGCCCAGCAGCTGCAACAGATTTAATTACCTTTTTCCAGTTCAATGCTTCGTAAATTGGGTGGTCATATCCACATAAAATGATCTTTCCTTTGCATGAATTAAGCACATTAATTAATTGCTCATGGTCAGCATTTGTCATCTCATGGCGATATGCTCTATCCCCAATTGTTCTGGTTTCGTGAACATAAGGAGGGTCAATAAAAAATAATGTGTCTTCCCTGTCGTGATCTTGAATAACCTTGATCGCATCACGGTTTTCAATCAGCACTTTTTTTAATCGTGCAGCAGCTTGAATAATTATTTCTGGTTGGCGCTGCCAAATGGTCACGATGTCTGACCCACTTCTAGCGGTATCTAGGCGAAAGCCTGTTTTAGCTCTGGTGGCCCCAGCTGAACCAAAACCCATTTGAGCGCGAACCACTAAACGTCTAGCACGCTCAATTCGATCACTTGTTTCATCTCGCGCATTCAGAAACTCAACTCTTGAATATGGGGTAAGTTCGATTTGTTGAGCCAATTCCTCTGCCAGCTGCTGGTCTCTTAAAATTTCAAAGAAGTTCACTATGTCTGAGTCAAGGTCGTTATAAACCTCCATTCGACTTGGTGTTTTGCTTAGCAGCACCGAAGCACCACCGCCAAATGGCTCAACATAGGTTTCATGTTTAGGAAAGTGGCTAATAATCCAATCTGCTAAACGAAATTTGCCACCGTGGTAACGGATTAATGGATGATTCATTTTCACACCCCACCCCCTACTTTTTCATCCATAAAACGAACTGCTTGCGGCAATTTCTTCTGCTCAGCCTGTAAAGCCGCTTTGTACTCATCGAAGTCATCAAACGGATCAATGTGCTGCATCTCCATGGACTCCCAAGGCTGCGTTTCTTTCACTTCCTCAGTCATCTTGTTCACATTGCGCTTGATGTGTGGTGCAAGCTTCGCAAGTGCTTCTTGAGCAATAGTCTTGTATTTCAAGGAATCGCTTTGGATTTCAGCTTTAGTCTGCTTGTGTTCAAGTTGAAGTGCTGCTTCAGACGCAGGTAAAAACCCATCAACCTCTGCTTGTTTAATCGCTGCAATCGCTTGGTCTTTGTCTGTACCGAGCGAAGTGACATAGATCGGCTTCAACCCCTGATCCTTGGCTTGAGTTACAAGTCGGTCATAGGCATCACAAAATATTTTCTTTGCTTCAGCACGCTGATACTTGTCGCCAGTCTTGATTAATTCTTCACAACGGCTGAATGCTTGGGACATCTGCTCAGTCCAGATCACTGTTAATTCTTGACCATCAAAGCCAATAGACTTTTCAGCAATCGCCCATGCTTCATGTGAACCCAACCAGTCGTCGGTCTTTGGTTCGCACCAAGAACGGAATTCGGGAATTGTTGGGCAAAACGTAGATTTCTGCATACGCAAGTAACCGCGCTTAAAATCCTCTTGGGTTAAACCCTGCAAACACTCAACCATCGCATCCGCAATATCTACCGCTGGAATATCACCCCATTGCTCAGCATATTTTTTACCGTAGAACGCCTTCATCTTGTTCATTAGGCGAGCCGCGTGTTCAGTTGTAAAAATGCTCATTGCTCGCCCTCCCAAGTAACTGCAGCAAACACAGGATTCACATCAATGATTTCCTGCTGTTCAGATCCGATGCCATACTTTGCGAAAAACGCATCATGGTCATTCATGGTCTTACTGTTTTTTGCTGCAGCAGATTGATATGTGGTTGCGTAGGTTTGAACAGCCTGTTTTGGTTCAAATAAGCCAATCCAATTACTTGTAATTGAGTTTTTTAGAGACTGATTAGCTTTCTCATATCCCCACTTAGCTAAATCACCAATCGCAAGTTCAACTGCTTTTTGGGTGGGCATCTTTTTCACTGCATGACGCATTTCGATGTAAGCAATCCAAAGGCTTCGATCAATACCTTCAGGGAGTTCAAAATTTAAAGCTTGTTCAAGAGAGAATTTAGATTTCGTTTTCTTCCCAACATCTTTTTTCTCTTGTGTAGTCTCATGAGTAGTCTGTTGGTATTCTCTTGTTAAGATTGGCTCATTTTGAGCTAATGGAGATTGGCTCATTTTGAGCTGATGGATTGGCTCATTTTGATCCAATGCATTGGTGCAATTTGAGCTACTCGATTGGCTCATTTTGAGCTGATCAATAGAATCAATGGCTTGAGCGATATTTGATTCAATAATTGCCAAAACATCATAATTAATAGCGTAATAATTAACCTGATTTGAACGCAGCTTATCAAAGCGCTCTACACTCAATAATCCACGATCCTTAAGGGATTTGATGGTTCTTTTTAGTGTTGGGAGTGACAGATATTTGAGTTGAAGCAACCAATCTGAATAGGTGTTGTAAACCCATTTTTTCCCATTGCGGTGATGACGTGATGCGCCCATCCAATAATGGAGCTGTTGTAGAAAGATTGCTTCGTTTAGACCTATTGCCATTGCTAAAGATGGCTGTACTTGCAAAGGTGACTCATTAATTAGAAGCTTCGACATATCTAGCTCCTTTTCTTGAATTGCACGATTTGCACATGGTTTGGAGGTTTTCAAGAGTTGATTCCCCGCCTATTACTTCTGGCTTGATATGATCAAGCGAAAGGTTTTTTTGAACACCACATGTCACACACTTAAACCCATCTCGCTCATACACCGTCATCCTCAAAGAGTGGCTAATCTTCTTTTTTTTGTATGTATTGACATCTTCTCGACTAGCCATGCTGCGCTGATAGCTAGATTGATGTTGTTGCTGAACAAATTGTTCACTCACATACTCCAGATACCATGCTGCATGGGTCGCCATACATTTAAAACAGATGGTCTGACCGTATTGGGATTGAAAGTAAAAAGCATTGTTGTCGGTTACTTCACACAAATAACATTGCTTCTCATCTTGTGACTTTGGTGGTTCATGTGCTAAATTTGATTTCATATTCATTGGTTCCGATAATTAATGAATCTAAAAGCCTGACCTCGACCGTCAGGCTTTTTCTCGTTGTAGAGCTGATAAATACTTTGCACACTCGCCTTTCATGGCCTTACGCAAAGACTGAATTTTGTGTTCGATTTCTTCCAGGATGCGATCTGTCTCATCCATTTCAGCAGGTGTCACCACACCATCTTCCAGAGCAGATAAAACCTGCTTGTTTGCTGCACCATTGCCTACATTCATACCAAGAAGCGATTCAAGAACACCTAGCTCATGATCCCTGCCTTGAGCTTGATCTACTGGAACCAATACAAAACCTAATTTGTGCGCCCACACTTTCAATGGAGCTGGGTTTTGCGTATAAGTCAGCATTGCTTCAAATGCTTTCAGGCTCGGCAGATGGTTTTCCATGTTTGGATTGGCATAGTTCAAAATCGTGTTATGAGACACGCCAACAAGATCAGCTATCTCTTTTGGAGTAATGCCGTTCGACTGGTGCACCATCTTGTGCAATGCGGTTTTGGTCTCTTTCGATATATCCATGTGAACACCTTGTTTACTTTCACGTTTATTTAATTCACCCACCAGACCATAATTCTCTTAATAATTAAGCGGCTTCCGGTTTGCGTTTGATGGGTTTCTTTCCTTTTGATAGATCGCGAATCTGATATTCACGAACTAAAGGAATTCTTTCTTCAGGCCACTGACTAATGGCGTTATGGGTGATTCCTAACTTTGCTGCTAACTGCGTTACAGTGCAGTTCAGTAAAGTTAAGGCTTCAGATTTAGTCATCTAACTTACCTTAAAGTAATTTAACTTACCCTATTAAACTACATAAAACTTACCTAGTCAATTGGTAAGATTACTTACATAATATTTTGTGGAATTACCATGGAAACTCTGGGTGTACGACTTAAAAGATTGCGATCTTCAAAAAAAATAACTCAGCAAAAATTAGCTGACGCAATAGGCGTGTCTAAGACTTCTGTTATTTATTGGGAGAAAGATGAAAATGTTCCAAAACATGAAAGTCTTATGGCGCTAGCTAAGATATTGGATACGACACCTGGTTGGCTTACTTCTGGTGAAAATGCTCCAGCTATCAAGGATAAGGACTTTCACGGGGCCTCTGTCTATGATGAAAATACACCTGTTGATGATGATGAGGTGGAGATTCCATTTTTTGAAGATTTTAGTTTTGCTTGTGGTGGTGGATCTATTGGTGAGGCGCTTGATTCCAATGAGCAAAAGCTACGACTCCCAAAAGCTGTATTACGAAAACTAGATATAGATAAAAAGAATGCCGTTGCTACATTAGCATCCGGGGATTCTATGACTCCTGAAATCAAGGATGGGAACACTATTCACATTGATTTAGGGCGCAAAGCAATAAAGGACGGAAAGATATATGCTATATGTCACGGTGGTCTTTTTATGGCTAAGCGCCTTTACAATCTTCCTCAAGGTGGAGTTCGCATAGTCTCAGACAATGCAGTTGAGTACCCAGAGGTTGTATTGACGGCCGAGGAAAGAAAACAACAGGAATTTGAAGTTATTGGTTGGATTTGGCAAATAACATCGATTCAGAGTTGGTAAAAAATAAAAGCCGCTATATGCGGCTTAGGTGTTTTATGAAAAAAATAATCCAAACAATAAAAGACTGGTACAGGGGTGATGATGGGGAGCCTGAATTTAACTTTGAATTCCAGGTGTACGAGCATGAAAGACAACCGTATAGGCATTGGACTGCGAAAGTGGCAAGCTGCTTCTGGGAACCATTAGCTGTAATATGGCGAGCCATATCAAGAAATCCTAATACTTTCATAACTCAATTATTCGCATTTTTAGCTCTCGTTCTGGCGACTACCTCTCTGTATCTTCAGTTTTATAAAAATGATGAAAAGTATGACCGCTGCACCATAACAAGCACCAGTGAAGACACGGTCAATATCAAATGCAGGAAATGACATACCAATAGCAATTAAGCTTACTGCAATTGTTAAGTGGTTAGGGTGGTCATTCATAATAATTACCTTGCCGCATACCCGAGCGGCTCCTGGATCGGGTGGAGAATTATATGGCTATCTACTCAATAACCTATGACTTGAAAAAAGATAAAGATTACGAAAAACTATTTAGTGGGATTCGGTCGCTATCACCAAGCCACACATGCCCCACTCGCTCACAGTGGCTTATCTCATCACCACTAACTACTGAACAGATTCGTGATTTTCTTATTACCTGTATAGATGGTGATGATGTTTTGCTTGTAATGAAGATTGATATGCCAGTCTGGAATGCCTGGAATATCCCTCAAAGTTCGGTTAATTGGCTCCTTGCGAACAACCGCTAGATCTTGGTTGATTATCCCAATCATTCTGATCCTGAATCGCTTTATCAATCCACTCTTGGTTTGCATCAACCACAGTATCCTCCAAGAGTGTGATTAAGCCTTCATATAGTCGGATGTGTGTTCCAGCAGGAATAATGCCACGTTCTAATTCTTGATTCTTACCCATAACAAACTCCAAACAACCCATCCCTGTGATGGGTTTTCTTTTGTCTATTAAAACATAGAAAGTAAGTTTTTTAAAAAATAAAGTAATTTTAGTTACCAAATCGCTTGACCATAAAGGTAAGTTAACTTACTATAAACCTCGTAAACACAAAAAAGCCCAGCAACTTTAGACGGGAACTGGGCTTTTGCAAATTGCGAGATCAATTATGACCAAAACCTCATCCCCTTTCAATACCATCAAGATATCTCTTGGTGTAGCTGCTGTAACAATAGGCGTGCTTAGCTGTGGGTTTAAAACTGCACCTCAGGCTGCTCAACCTATCGTTGCCAACGTAGCACCTTCTGAATATCAACTCCTTGCATTACGTATGACTGGTGATAACCACGGCGAAGCTGTTATTCGTTTAGATGGTTTCCGCGTTACAGCACGTTTTGAAGTTGAAGCATTTCCTGACAGCTACGGCGTACCAGGTGGTGAATTCACCGCTGTAGACGTAACCAGCCTTGATGAAGTGACCGTTTCAGATGCCCTAGGCAATCCATACAGCGACTTCACAAATCACATCGACCATCAGAACTTCAATGCTCTTATTAAGGGTTATATCGAAAAACATCGTTTAGTGGAGGCAGGCTAATGACTACTTCTACTCAAAAGTTTTCTGAGTTCATCAGCCAAGATGAAGAAGGCAACATTCGTATGCGTCTCGGCCATTCAACCTACTTTGAAAAAGGTCGCCATATTTATGTAGTGAATAAGGATGGTACCGAACAGCTAATTACGCTTGAGGTGCATGCAGCCAAGTCTTGGATCCGTGAAAACTTTGAACGTGAACGAGCTTTCCAACAAAGAAAAACTATGGCTATTCGTCTTCAGAAGTCACTTACACGCACTTATCCAAAATCATTTAAACGAGCTAAAGGCTCACTGTTCTGGGCATAAGGGGAAATAATCATGGCTATACCTATTATTCCAGCAGACCAAGCATTAAACGTAAGCGCGATTATTACTTACATTTATGCAGATCCAGGGCTTGGTAAAACGTCTTTAGGATTCACCGCAGATAAAGCCATTTCATTTGACTTTGACCGTGGTTCACACCGTACTGGTGAACTTCGTCGCGGAGCTGTTGTTCCTGTTCAGCAGTGGTCAGATATTGAAAACATTACTGAACAAGACTTAGCACCTTTCAATACGGTTGTTATTGATACCGTGGGCGCAATGCTTGAATCCATCAAGACACATTTGCTCAAAACAGCGAATAACCGTCAACAAGATGGTGCACTCAAGTTAAAAGCCCAAGGCTTAGCAAACATGAAGTTTAAGCAGTACATCAATACGCTTTTAAGCTTTGGTAAGGATGTCGTCTTTATTGCCCATGCCTCAGAAGACCAAAGCGGTGATCAGATCATCTACCGTCCTGAGCTTGGTGGTAAGAACCGAAATGAACTTTACCGTATTGCAGACATCATGGGTTATTTGACCACTGTTACTACTGGTGAAGGTAAAAATGCGAGAGTCATTAACTTCAAGCCATCCCCAACACACCATGCGAAAAATTCTGGTGCTTTAGGTGGTGAGACTGGTGAGGTTTGGGTACCTGATCTTAAGTTACACCCTACTTTTCTTGCAGACTTAATTGCAGATGCGAAGGCTCATATCAACACGCTTACCCCTGCTCAAATTGCATTAAATAAAGCACTTGAGGATTTGGATAACTGGAAACAAAGCTGCGAAGAAGCAGTTTATGCAAGCGACTTAAATCACCTGACCGAGACCCTAAAGCTAGACAAAGAACACACTTATTATCAAAACATGCGTCAAGCAATGCTTGCTCGAGCGAAAGTACTCGGCTGCACATTCGATATACCCCGCGATACATGGATAGAACCTCCTGAATTTAATGGGATATCAGAAGCTCTAAGGGATGAACTTCAGGCATTTATAGACCAGTGTGGATTGGATGTAAAAACAGCTTGTGAGCACTTGGGTATAGATTCTCTTATGGAAATTGATTCAACCCAAGTCCAGAAAGTAATGAAAGAACTTGAAGAATTAGCAAAATCAGGAATCAGCCAATGAGCGCATTAATCCTAGACACAGAAACTCACGACCTGAATGGTTACCCAATTGAGATTGCTTACGCACCTTGCTCTTTTGAGCAAGGGGTGTTGGTAATCAACCAAGGGGAAGTTTTTGATGAGTACTTCTCATGCCCTGAGCCTATCGCTCTAGGTGCTTTAGCAACGCACCACATTCTTGAAGCTGATATTGCTGAAAAGCCAAGCTTTGATACATTCAAGATGCCTCAAGGTGTTCAATACTTGATTGGACACAATATTGATTATGACATTAAAGCTGTTCAGAAATGCCAGCCAGACTTCACTGTCAAAGGTATTTGCACGTTGGCTTTATGTCGCATGGTATGGCCTGAATTGCCACACACATTAAGCGCAATGTACTACCACGTTATGGATGATTTGGAGCTGGCACGTAAACACCTTCGACATGCCCACAACGCTAAAGCAGACATCTATTTCACTGGTGTAATTCTAAAAACATTAGTAGAGCAGCTGGGCATTAAAGACATGAACTCTCTGTACATCATGTCAGAAACTGCCCGCATACCGAAGTACATAACTTTTGGAAAGCATAAAGGTACTGCTATTAAAGACCTTGATCCAAGTTATATAACTTGGTTACTACGCCAAGATGACTTAGATCCTTACCTCCGTAAAGCATTGGTGACTCTATGAACACTCCTAAATTATACATCTGGACATATAAAGCAAAAGTTCAAGGCGGTCGCGGTTTTATCCGTGGCCGTGTTGAAGCTCCAAACGGCTTTCAAGCTGAACAGGAAATTAAGCGCAACAATCTAATGGTTGATGCAGTTTTAAACGTGAAAATTGATCGTTCTGTAAATGCTCGTTTATATGCTTTTGAACCTTGGCAGGAGCTTGCAGCATGAATAATCAGTTTGCTGTTATCAATTCCAAAGCATTACCTCGTTATTCAGTTTCCGAACTTGGTAAAGAAAAACTTTGTATTCATTGTGGTGATTACTGGCCTTTAACTAATGAATTTTGGTTTTTCCAAAAGCGCACTTCAAGAAATGGATTTGTATTAAGAGCCACTGGTGCATGCAAGGGTTGTTACATAGAGAAATATAAACCTGAACGCCTAAAAACCAATAAGCAGACCATTAAATCTATTTATGAGCTTGGAAATAAGGAGGTGGCGTGATGTTTGAAACAAAAATTAAGCCCGATTATTCGGAAGCGGTTGCTAAATTTGTGGAAGTGCATCGTCAGATTAACTTGGCGAAGGTGAAAGTACTTTTGAAGGCAAATGCGACTTGCATGGACTTACTGAGTTCAAAGCCTGTCAATCTAGCAAACATCACTGTGTTAAATGCTGTCAACGTACTAGCCAATTAAGAAAGGAGGCTTAAAAATGTCTGCACATTTACCAGGACAATTCGTTTCTATTCACGATGATGAATGGGGAACATTTTGCTACAAACACCACGATATTAAGGCTACTCACCGTATTTGTTCAGAAGCCGATAGCTTTGGTGCTGAATATTACAACATGTGTGATCAATGCTGGAATGAGCATCAAGCAGCGATTCAAGCCAAAAAAGAAGATCCTGAGCAATGGGAATGCTGTAGGAAATGCGGAAATCATGTTCCTTATTTGAGTTCATATCGTGATCCCGATGAGGGCATGTGTGGGCCAGTTTATGAAGCTTGCCCTGATTGTGTTTCAAAGTTTTATCAGAGCTATGAAGATGAATGTGAATGGCTTGATGACGAATATTATTAAAGGTTGAGGTGGCGTGATGGAAGTGCATGAAAAGCGAAAACTTTTAGAAGCGATTGATATTTTGATAAAGCGCCCTGCTCAAGCTGATGAAACAACATTAGGTAATGCAATAGGCTACTTCACAAAGCTTGTGGAAGATTTAACTCAAGGTCAAATAACCTTGCTTCCAGTGCAAAAACAGCAATTAAAAACCGCTATTGAAGAAATAGCTTAATAAATATTTCGAGCAATTATTTGCGCAATTTAAACAATAAATTAGGTTTTTGCGCAGATGTTTGCTCAGGAGAGTGTGATGGGTATTCAAAAAGTTAAAGTTAAAGCTCAAATTCGTTATTGGGAAGACACCGAAGTAAATGGAATTGATGACACCGAAAATGGTGACAACATTCCATGCAAACAAGGTGAATTGTGGTGCCCAGTCATCAATGTAGCTACTGGCATTATTGAAAATTGGGAAATTGGTAAAACTGCTAAAGTTCACTACAAAGTAGCCGATTGCTGCGGCTGGGAATTGTTAGATGAAAACGGCGCTGTAATTCAATCGCAAGACGATGGTTATGTGCCTAAAACCTTATGCCCCGCTGAACGTGGCTATGGCGATTACATCATCATGAACATCAATGAAAACGGTCTGATTGATAAATGGCGTTTTGATATTGATGATTTTCAGGAGGATGAAGACTGATGGATGTTCAGAAAATCAAAGAATTGGCATTAGCGAATGGTTTTTCATTAAAAGAGCAAGCAAGTGGAAATATGGATCTGCATTCATATGTTTATGAGTTTGCAAACGCTATTGAGCAAGCAGCCAAAGCCCAAGCGGTGCTGGAAGGTTTTGTAGAAAAAACTGAATCCAATACCCACCACTACTTCAAGTTAAAAGATTGGGATGAGTGGACCTGTATTGATGGAATAAAAGATGCCATTACCAGTGACCATGACATTAATGCAATTGTTGAGGTTGAATGTCTTGAGGTTATTGAAATCAACAATAAACCTTGCTTTGGATTGTTAGCCTTTGGAAAACGTCATGGTACAGAAGTTAAGTTTTTTGATACCGAAGAAGAAGCGATCGAAGCGCAGGAGCCAGCCAATGACTGAAATTCTAGAAATCGCAAAAGACTTTGCTGAGGACTTAGCTCCACATGTAATCAGTCAGACTGGCACAGTTAAAACGTTTACGGCTGAGCAAGTATCTGCGCTTTATCATATCGCTGTTGATTTTTGGATGCGAAATGAAGAAGCCAGTGTTGATGTGGAGCTGCCAGTTGGTGTGGTGAAGTCTTTAGGAGAGGTGTCGTGAATCTAATTGAGCAATTGGGCGGGTATGAGGAAGCTAAAAGAATACTTCGCATGGCTATGATTAAGAGTGATTATGATGGGGGTATTCTAGCTAAAACACTTCTCGAATACCGCCGCCAGCACAATATTTTTGAGGTTGGGGATAAGGTTATTAAAACACACCCCAAGAACACTATTTTATGGCCCGTACTTGGTGTCTATAAAAATGGCGGTGTTTGGTTAGACTACAAGGGTTTTTGCTGGAAGCCGCCAAGCGTTCGACACGCGACAGATGCAGAAATAAAAGCAGGTAAAAGATTGGAGGTGGAAAGTGAAAATTAAGCTAAATGAAATGTCGCAGCAAGATAAAGATATGCGCTTAGATCGCTTCCTTGCTGCATCGGATCAGCAGTTGTTTCCGCAGGAAGATGTAGCAATTTACCTCTCCTGTTCTGTCCATACCTTACAGCGCTTGCGTTGTGCGGGTGGTGGGATTCCTTACACCAAGGTAGGTCGATGTGTTACCTACAAGAAGTCGGATGTACTGGCCTACCAAGAGCGACAAACAGTAATGAATACAGCTCAACTTGCCTCTTAATCGAAGCAGTTGAGCTTACCCTGATACACGGCTTCAATGTCATTCATTGCAAGCCGTAATTTTTTGAGTGATACCTGCACATAGCCACCAGTCACATCATTTTTAGCGCCGGATCTATGGTTGAGTAATCGCTTAATCGTATATGGACCATAATCCAAATTATTGCAGATAGTGGCAAAGGTTCGACGCAAATCGTGCAGTGAAATTTCAATGCCTGTCTGCTCACCTATTGTTCTTAACAAGCCTTGAGCTCCTGATATGTGTTTTGCTTCAGTGGCCATATTGGAGCCCGGAAAGACATACTCATTGCTTTTTAATTCATATCGCTGTTTGATAATTTCAAATAAATGGTCGCCCATTGGTAATAAGTGGTCGTCACCGTTCTTTGGGTCCTTAAATACAAATAAACCCTTCTCAATGTCTACATTTTCCCACTTCAGGGTTTGAGCTTCATTTCTACGGCAACCGGTATACATGATGAATAGCACAAGGTCGCGTGTAGCATTCTTGGAGGCATCTTCATACAAGGAGCGCTCAGTGAAGTAATTTAGGACCGCATTGTAAAAAGTGTGAATATTGCTTTCATCCAAGTGACGTGTACGTACTTTGGTTTTATTCCAACCGCGTTTTGCAGGAATCACATCAACTGGGTTTTGTTTGAGAATCGGGTTTTCATCGGTTGAGCAATGGATTTGAGCGAAGCGCCAGATAGACCCGAACATTTTTAAAGTAAGATTGGCTTGAGTTGGACTGTATTCTGTCAGCTTAATGAATCGATCAAACACATCCTTTTTGTTGATTTCAAATATAGGCCGTTCTTTCCAGTCTGAAAGAAAGGTATTGATGCAGTGATTGTAGGTATCCACAGAAAGCGGTTTTAGCTTTCTCTGGTTTAGGTACAGATCGAAAGCCTGCCCCAAGGCTATCTTGCTATTTAAAGCATCTTTCTTTTTCTCAAAAACACCATTGGCTATATCAGCCAAAATAGACTGAGCCTTTTTTCTAGCTTCCGCAGGTGTAATCTCATTAGTCTTACCTAGCGTCACACGGAATAACTTTCCAGCATGTCGGCGTTCAACAATATAAGATTTACTTTTGGTAGTAGCTCGGACTGCAAAACCAATTAGGTCTGAGTCACGATAGATGGCTTGCCCTTTTTCGGTCAATGCAATAGCATCAACATTAGTCTTGTTGAGTTTCATTTCAGGCTTAATCTACAAATTCGACACTTGCATTTTAAGCCTGAAATTACTCAACAGTCTACATATAGTCTACACGTTATTTTTTAGTGTAGACTTTATGCATAATAAACCAATTAATAACAACAACTTGAATCACACCACACTTTCTAACCATTAGAACTTCCAGTTATAGAAGACGTCGATGGCACGCTCTAATGACTGACTCGCCTCTAAGTACATACGTTTGTTCATTTGATAACGCAGAGTCAGTTTATTAACTGGTGTAAAGACACCCACGCCATAACGGATATATAAGTCAGGTGTAATATAACCCGTCAGGCTGACTTGTGTGTCATCCCCTGTGCCTTGCGCATCCAGCGCTAAACCGCTTAAACCAAAAGTACGTCCAATTTGGTTAGTAAAGGCGCGTGTCCCGCCTAAACCTAAACTAATCCCTGCGGCAGCAATGGTGTTATTGACATCTGACTTAAAGCCTTCCGTTTGACTTAAACCAGTTGTACCTTCATTAATGCGGCCTGTAATTAATGCATTCAAAGCTTCTTGCTCGGAAAGCCCTGCATCGTTATAGACTTGAATATTGGGTGATGTTGCCGTACCCGTCACACGGAAACCCACCGTGCTGCCTTGTACATTTTTATTTGCATCGACATCCAGTGTTGGATTGCTCAACACACCGTTAAAACGCGCAATGGCACGGTTTAAGTCCAAACTCTGCCCATAGGCTTCAATTTTAACTTTCTGACTTACCCCAATTGCACCATTGGCACGCATTGCGGTTTCAGCACCGCGCTGCGATAGATATAAACGACCTAACAATGGAATACGACTATTAAACCCTTGGAAGACAACTTGATTACCTAGTCCAACCATCAGATCAGCACGAATGTCCCAAGGTTTTGCGCTATTTAAAATCGCCAATTGGTTTTGACCTTCTCTGACCACGCGTACATCAGACGATACGTTCACCACAGGTACAGATGCTTCAGGCATCGAAATAAGCGCACGAGGAACTTGAATTTCACCGTTTAAGGTTAATTTCTTACTCAACGGTAAAACATCCAGTGTGATTTTCGGCGTCACTAGCGCGGTAATTAATGGCGCTTGGCGAATCAGTAGATTTTCTCCATTCAACTGAAGCTGAATACGTGGATCATTTTTCCAATCTACCGTCCCTGTAAGTGTACCCACACCACGACCACTGTTAAAAGCACTATTGATGGTGGCTTGGTCTTGGCGTATAGCGGAATACAGCTGAATATTGGTCAAATTGACTGGAAGTGAGATCATACTAATTGAACCATCTTTCAGACGGACATCGCCTGTAAGTAGTGGTGCTTTTAGCGTTCCATTAATTTTACCTGCATACGAAATTGTTCCGCCCATCGAACGTACATCAGCAATGAAAGGTTTAAAGACTTTGAGTTGTAGCTGATCAAATGCAATTTCACCGCGCATAGGCATATTGTCCCGATACGGATCAATAACCACATTGGCATAGCCCACACCAATTTCAGGTGTTTTGACATCCAAACGGATTTGTAAACCTTCCGCGATGCTTTTGGCAACCAAAGCCACTTGTTCATATTTTAAGGTTGAACCCATATCTTGTGGGTCATCCGCCGCCAAGCCAATCACACCATCACGGGTGACTAAGCGCGCATCAATTTTTGGTTTAGATCCTTGTGCCCAAACCGCTTTAGCATGTCCATTTAACTTACCTGTAATCGCTAATCCTTCAGGCATAAAGGCAGCAAAGTCGTTTAGGTCGAGGTTTTGAGTCACGAATGAAATATTGCCACGTGTTTTACTGACACGAATCGGCTGGTCAAAACACAACTGACTTTGTTGACTCATCCAACAATGCGCACCAATCAACAAATCTGCTTTGGCACTGTTATAGACCACGGCTGCACTTTGGCGCTGTACCAAACGTGCACGCAAAGAGTCAAAATCACCTTTTTGGATTTGGCCTAACCAATCATTTTGCGCATTAAAACCACCTGCCAATTGCACATAAAATTTCGACTTTTCGTTTTGCGCAGAAACTTTTAATAAATGGGCTTTACGAATACCTGCCAGTGAAATTTCACCTTGTTGAATTTCACGATTACCACTTCTTAAGCTTTCCATTTTTGCAGTTAATAATGACGGTGTTGTTTCCGATGTCGGCAATTGCCCGACAATGCGTAATTTACGCATATCAATCAGATCTTTAAAGCCAAAATTATCCACTGCTAAGTTTGCCGTAGCTCTTAAACGTGGTTGAGATTGGATATTTAAATAGCCGTAGGCACGGCCACGTAAGCCCGCATAAATTTCATACAGAGTAGGTGCATTAATATTCAGTCTTAGATTTTGTGCATTACCCGTCGCTTGTACTTGGTTTTTGGCATACGCCAACAGTAGGTTATTCGCTTCAAACTGTTGCGGTAAAAAGCCCTTTTCGCTGGAGTTGAGCACCAAAGCTAAATTACCTGTGCCACGGACTGGCTTATTGTTCAGCGTACCTGCGAGGTTTAAGCTTTCAATGTTAATGCGTTTTAAAGCATCCGACCATGTACCTTTGGTTTTCACTACACCAGACAATTCGCCTTTAACACTAGACGCAAAATATTGAGGTTTAAAACGAATGAATGCTGCATTCACATCCCAAGTGATGCCGTGAATAAAATGCACCAAACCGCTGGCATTAATTTGGCCTGCCACACCATTATGTTTCAGCTCAGTCACTTTAATAAATTCAGGCGTTCCTGAAAGTTTTAGGTTCAACGTACCTTGACTGGCTTCAAACTGGCTGGCTTTTAAAGCGCCATCGTAGTTCACTGCATAGCCTTTGAAAGCACCACCAGCTTTTTCATCATTAAACAGGAGTGCTGCGGTTGACTGACCAGTTAAGTGAACCGTTTCATTATTACCCACCAATTTTCCAGTCAGATCAATCCCCTGTAGCTGAATGATCTGCTGATTCGGTTTGGCATAGCCATTTGCTTGTAGCTTTCCATTCAATAAATTAACCGGTGAAGCCTCTGCCACCATTTGTGGGTTAAAATCTTTCGCGTTTAAAGTGGCTTTCCACTTCAGTTGACGTTTCTCATCTGGTAGCTCAACCACCGCATTACCACTTAAGCTTCCCTTACCTGCCACATAACTAAAACTCGGCACATTTAAATTATTATTTTTAAAATTTAACTGTGCAAGGTAATTACCTGCAGGTAACGTCGCTTTTTCGTGTTTACTCACAACAGTTGCAACATGAATATCTTGCTGACCTTCAACCAACGCCAGTTTTACATCCCCTGAAGCACTACTTAACCAGCCGATATAAGGCACGGCACGATCAATATTTTTCCAAGAGACATCCATCAACATTGGCTGGACTTTGTTATTTTTCTCTGGGTTTTGGTCTAGTGCGAGATGCCATGCTTCATAACGATCAAAGTCTAGATCTGCAGTTAAGTGTAAACCCTTTTCAAGCGTACCTTTGGATGCAATTTTTGCATCCAAACTTGGTGGTAGAAAGTCAGAAACTACTTGTGGCAGTACATCATCTTTAGGATTGATTTTATCTAAACGACCTTGTATGTCCCAAGTGACATGATCCTTCCAACTTACCACACCACCCAGATTGACCGAACCTTTCATCAACTGAGCATTTAAGTTATCAATGTCAAGTTGATGAACCAAATCGGTATGCATCAAAGCAGTATATTGACCTTTTGGAATATCTTTACCACTCAGATCTGTATTTAAGTCAATATTTAAACGTTCGATATCACCTGAAAATTTAGCAATGCCTTTTTCAGCATAGAGTTTGTAATCGGTCAGGAGTGGTAAGTTGTAATGATTAAATTTAAGCTGACCTTGCATCGGTACATGCTTACGTACAGGGTGCAAAATAGCCCAACCCGTCAACAGGTCAGGTGTCCGCGTTGCAAAACCCGCTTGAATAGTATCCAATGTCCCTGTTGCGTGTACAGCAATATCATGCACATTTAAACTATCACGCAGTGACGGTAGGTTGGCAATAGCACTCGCCTCAAGTGGATATTTCCCTGAGAATTTCATTTTCCCAGTTGCATTACGAACTGCTAAATAGCCCATGTCCATGCGAGAGTCTTCAAACTCAAGTTCCGTCCCCGACCAGAGGGCATTATTTAAATGCACATCATAAAAATCTACTTGGGCATCGGATGCAGTCCGGATATTTAAATGATCAATATCTGCTGTATCTAAACGTAAAACAAAGGGTAATTTAATTTCGCTGAACTTAAAGGGTTCATCACTCGGTTCACCTTTAGTAATGATGCGCAAATTGCGTACATCAGCTTCACGTAGATGAATCTCCTTATCTAAGATGGCACGCCAACCCAAAATCACGTCAGCACGGTCAATTTTGACATCGACAGGCTTTAAGGTAACCACCACATTTTTAAGGATAATACCTTTCCACAAGTTACCGCCTTCATACTCATATTGGATAATCTGCTGACGTTGTAAAACTTGGTCGAGTAAAAACTTACTGCCTTTGTCGGTAGAAAACATGACTGCAAGCGATATCACCAACAAAATGAGCGTCAACAACAGTGTCAAAATGACACTTCTAAAAATACGTCGCTGTTTGATAAGCGGCGCAGGTGGTGTTGGTTCTTGCTGCTGTTCTACTTCAGCCATAGTCTTCCCAAAAAAGTGTTAAATATTATAATAATGAGCCAATAAAGAAATGCACACGTATCGGATGACTATCATCAGAAATACCTGAAGCTACATCGATCCGAATCGGTCCTATCGGTGATGCCCAGCGCACACCAAGACCGACACTGTATTCGGTGTCATTGCTAAAATCTGTATCATAAGCATTACCAAAGTCGCTGAATACTGCCGCACGCCAGCCTTCTTTAAATTGGTAATTGTATTCCATGGAGCCGACAGCTAAGGCTTGACCACCCACTTTAAAACCATCGACCACAGGTGACAAACTCTTGTAGTCAAAACCACGAATGCCTTGGTCTCCACCCGTGAAATAACGTAAGTTATAAGGGACTTTATTAAAGTCTGAGGTAAAGATATAACCGAGATCACCACGCCCAACAAACTGGTGATTATCATTTTCACCCAATGAATAGATAAAACGCCAACCCGCATTTACGATGGCCATATCTGCATCTGAAAGCAAGCTTTCGCTTCCCAGTTCAATTTTATAAGTTTGTTTAATTCCCTTACTTGGGTTTACACGTTTATCGCTATCGATTCTAGAAATTTCATAACCCAATAAAAGCGACTCTTGCTCAGGATCATTATTTGCAATAAATGCATCAGGCAAATCATCTACTTTCGCTGAACCCTTTTGCGTCAATCGATCTAAACGGTAACGTACACCATAAGTATGTTGCCAATTTCCCATAGGGTTTTTAATAACACGGTCAGCCCCAGCAACAGCAGACTCAGTGAGTAAGTTTACGCCTTGTCCGATGTCATCTCGTTCTTCACGCTCATAACCACCCACGAGACTGATATAATCATTTAGTGGATGCTTATATGGGATATTATAGCGACCATCAATAGCCTGTCGAATTTCTGAAAGTTCTAAGTTGGCATCAAAAGAGTGTCCACGCTGGTTCACAATCGCACGGCGATACTGTGTACGTAAGCGTGCACCTGAGTCACTACCGTAACCTGCACCGACTTCTACACTATTTAACTGGTCTGCATTTAAAGTAACTTTAACAGGAATTACTTTTGTTTCCCGAGCTTCAAGTTTTAAACGCTCTTCTTCACTCTGTTTGGTTTCTTGTGCGGTGCGAAGCGCTGCTTGTGCTTTATTCTGCTCAGGATCATTAACACCTGCGAACTGTGCTTCACTCACCACAGACTGCGTCACTTCACGATTCGAAGCGACTTCCTGTTTCTCTTGAACCAGAACATCCTGACGAGAAAGTTGTTGTTCATCGACCAACTGCTGTAAATCAGGCGGTAACTCACGGATTCCTTCAACCGGATCAGGTCGAACAGCATCTACCAAACTGTAGTTGAAGTAACGTGAGTTGGTCAAATTATTAGCCAAACCATTAACACGCCAAAAGGTATAGTCCGCGCCAGGCTCCCAAGTCACTAAACTTTGTAAAACATCTAAATCAATAGGCAGTGGTTTGCTTGGATCACTCATCACAAACTCAACACCGCCGAGTTTATAGCGTTCACCTGTTTCATAACGTAAGTTAATGTCTGCCGTATTTTGCGGCTGTTCCACTTTCACATCATGTAAGCGCCAGTAACTGTCAAAGAAACCGTTATTGCTGGCCGCTTCATTAATTCGTGCTTTGGTCGACTCGTACAAACCATGATGCAATACATCACCGACGTCTTGTTCAGGTAAGACTTTAATCACTTGGAACTGCGGTAAGTACTGACCTGCACCACTAAACTCGATGTTTTGTTCTTCAATCCGCACAGGTATATTCGGCACCACTTGAATGCGCACACGGTTATTGCTGGTTTTTTCAAACTTAAATTCCGCATTATAAAACCCGACGGCTTGTGCGGCTTGGTTTGAAATTGAGCGTAGCTGCGGCAATGCCGAAGGAAAATCTTCAAAAGACTCTTGTGTAAAGCTTGAAACTTTACCTTCAATATTTTCTTTTAAATTAACCAAAGCGGCCTGATACGCTTTATTGGATATTTCGCCTTCATATTTCGCATTGATGATTTCAACATCCGCACTGATCCGCGGTACTTTTGCAGTATCCAGTTCTCTTGGTGGTCGAATTTTATAAAGCATGCGCTTAAAGAAATTGGGTTCTTTGGCAATTTGCTCTTCAGCGCTCATGCCAAAGTCTAAGGTATTGCCTTCCGTGTTGGCTTCTACAGAAATTTTACTGTCTGCTTGGATGCTTTGCATCAGTTGATCAACATTGACTGGAGCTTGATTAATTTCCGCCATTTCCTGTTGAGTGGCATCACTCACCACCAGCTCTTTCGTTTGGCCACTACGATAAGCTTGTGCTTCTGCTTTCGCTTGCTCAGCCACCTGATAAATATCATTGGCCATGCCTTGATCAACTTGCACAGTTGGAAAATCTTCAAGATCATCAAACTCAATCGGTGCAAATTCAGGTAAATTTTTTAAAGCCGTCTGCTGCTGTTGCAACATTTGCATACTGTCTGGAACCGTGGGCTGAACTACAGAATTTTCAACTTTTTTTAATTCGTCCGCGCTGCCCATACCTTGGCGAATTGCTTCTTTTTTAATGTCTTCAGTGAATTGCGTAGAAGTTTGTGGCTCGACTTGTGCGTTACTTGGTTCAATCGCAACCGGCGTTTCAGCCAAAGCCGCTTGTGACAAAAGCGTTAAAAAGATACTCAGACACAAATATTTATTGTTATGATGCCACGGTATGAAAGAATTCATACTCAATGAAAGAGTCGACTTTTTAAATTGTGTTTTGGCAAGCATAGAAAACTCTAAATTTATTTAATCGTTATGGATTTGCTCTAATGAATTGTCACAAAAGAACTGAAATCTATTGATTATTTTACCCAATTTCAGGTTTTAAATATCTTACATGATTTTATTGGACGTTTGAGCAATTAGTCACATTTCTTAATAAAACTTAATGCAGTGCAAAAAACATGAAAAACAATGAACATCTATTAAGTACCCGTCGTTTTCTTCCCATGTTTATTACCCAATTTTTTGGTGCTTTAAACGACAATGTCTATAAACAAGCTTTGCTTTTAGTCATTACTTATGGATGGATTAATCAACAAGCCGCGGATGTCAGTACCTTAAATAATTTGGCCGCGCTGTTATTTATTTTGCCTTACTTCATTTTTTCTGCAACCGCAGGACAAATTGCCGATAAGTTTGAGCGCTCACAACTCATTCGTGGCATCAAAGTTCTAGAAATTGTGATTATGCTCATCGGTTCCGCGGGTTTCTTATTGGGCAATTTATGGCTACTGCTCTTGGCTCTATTTATGATGGGCACACATTCCACCTTCTTTGGCCCCATTAAATACGCCATTTTACCTGAGATTCTAAAACCGAATGAACTCATGTCAGGCAATGCGCTATTTCAGTCGGGCACCTCCATTGCTATTTTAATCGGGATGATTTTGGGTGGCGCAGTTATTTCGGTTTCTCAAGGCAATCTTATTTGGATCAGCCTGACTGTCGTCATCATTGCTGTTTTGGGTTATCTATCCAGTCGATTTATCTTAAAACAACAAGTCAGCTCACCCGAGTTAAAAATTGATTGGAATTTCTTTAGAACCAGTTTTCAAACACTCAAATATGCCAAAAGCCTCCCCCTCATCTTTATGATTTTACTGGGGAATTCGTGGTATTGGTTTTACGGCGCAACCTATCTCACCCAAATTCCACAGTTGACTCAACAAAACCTACATGCATCAGAAAATGTCGTCAGTCTTTTACTCACGTTCTTTTCTGTCGGGATTGGAGTCGGCTCACTGCTGTGTCGTAGAATTGGTGGCTCTGAAGTGAATATTAAAATGGTGCCAATCGGTGCAATTGGGCTCACTCTATTTGCCTTTTACTTAGCTTTGAGTCTGGCTTTTGTACCTGAGCGTACAGGCGCAATGATGAATGTTGCAGATATGTTTAACCACGGTGCAATTTACTACCATGTCATGCTTGCGGTGACCTTGCTCGGCATCAGTGGCGGTTTTTATATTGTGCCGCTATACGCCATGATGCAAGCCTATTCACCGCGTTCACACCGTGCACGCGTTGTTGCCGCAAACAACATATTAAATGCGGTGTTTATGGTGTCTTCTGCTATATTTTCGATTATCATTTTAAGTGTTTTGAAGATTGATATTAAAATACTTTTCAGCATTACTGCTGTATTAAGTGCGGGCTTTACGCTGTGGTTGTTATATCGACTCAAACCCATGCTAAAAACTGTACAACCTGAGTTAGAGGACTAAAGTTATGCGTCATTACACTGGCATCGATAAATTTATCAATTCTTTTGATCAAGCCCTGCGTAGCTTAGTTCCAGGCACAACGTCTGCTCAACGTGAAAACCCAGGCAAGGCGGTCGAAACTCAACTCGCAGTGAGTGAAGCGCGTCATGTTGCAGGTTTAATGCGGGTCAACCATAGTGGTGAAGTCTGTGCGCAAGCGCTTTATCATGGGCAAGCATTAACCGCAAAATTGCCAAATGTACGCCGCGAAATGGAACAAGCCGCAATTGAAGAACAAGACCATCTTGCATGGTGTGAAGACCGCTTAAAAGAGCTAGACAGCCATACCAGTCTGCTTAATCCAATTTGGTACGGTTTATCCTTTGGTATGGGTGCAATCGCAGGCATTGCAGGCGATAAATATAGCTTAGGTTTTGTTGCAGAAACTGAACGCCAAGTGAGCCTGCATTTACAGCATCACATCAGCCAACTCCCTGCTCAAGATGACCGTTCACGCAATATTCTTGTGCAAATGAATGAAGATGAATTACACCATCGTGATACAGCACTGAATGCTGGCGGAGTCGATTTACCGATTCCTGTCAAAATTACCATGACGGCTATTTCCAAACTCATGACCAAGACCAGTTATTTTATTTAAACAAACATGCTTTAGCCCAATAAAAAAGCAGTGGAAAAACCACTGCTTTTTTATTGACTCTAATTCGCTTATTCCGCTGATATCGGCAGTAATAAGGTATTACCCGCTTGCTTTAAATTCGCCGTATATTTTGATGCTAGTGATGGATTGGATGGATAGCTTTTCCCATTGTACTTCAGTACAACTTGCCCTAAACCTCGGGTATAGACCGATAAATCACGCCAACCTTGGGTTTGGGTACTTAAAGCATAAATCGGGGTAGATGAAACAGTCATTTTGCTATGCGGTTGGAAACTTCCATTTGCAAGACCTTTAAAGACCAACAACGTACAGCCACCTGAACCACACCACTCCATCCCACTTAACAACACCACGGCATCATCGATTCCGTCTTGGTTTAAGTCATATAAGCGAGTTTGATAATCTGATTGATCTTGGGTATAGGCCTGAACAGCTAGTTTTAACCCTTGTTTTTCAGTCGTTTGAGATACACTCGTTATATCCATAGCAGTTGTCGCTGTCGTTTTGGACGGAGTTGAATAACAACCCGCTAAAAACACTGCTAAAGGAAGAGCACTCAAAATTTGTATTTTCATGAAAATAGCTCGCTGCGAATTATATTTTATAAGCATATTAAGCCAGTTCAAGTGCCAATCACACTTCGATATGTTACTTGGCTTCCAAGCAGCTCACCGTTGGAAATACATGCGCTTGATGTTGAAATGCATTATCCTTCCACACATCGAACATTGGAATTTTAACATCTAGAGCCAAAGGCAATTTTTTGGGATTGAACTGCATATGTTCTAAGTTTTCACCCCATGCAATCAAATCGACATCCAGTGAAATCTGATGTGATGGACGGACACGCCCAGATGCTGCTTCCATATTTTTCAGCAATACCGAAATATCGCCAACAGACAAAGATGATTTAAGCAAACACGCTGCATTCCAATAATCTGCCCCAACTCCATCACGGCATGGAATTAAATAAATGTTCGAAAATTGCAGTTGCCCAATTTTAGCAAGTTGCTTAGAGGCATATAAAAAATGTTGCTTTGGATTATTATTACTCGCCAGAGCTAGGGCGAAAATCGTTTCGGTGGCGTTCAAGACGAATTCCTACAGAATTTGCTTGCGCGATAATGGCAGGCTTACGGATGGTAATATTAATCGATTCAATCGCATGAAAGGTAGAAAAAAGTGCATTGATGACCAATTTTGCCGCATGTTCAATCAGTTCAGGCTTGGCGTCTTGAATGACCTTTGCTGCAATTTCACAAATTTCAGCATAATTTAAGGTATGGTCTAAGTCATCTGAGTTTGAAGCTTGTTCCAAATCTGTTTGAATAATCATATCCAACATTAAAGGCTGAATAATCTGACGTTCCCAGTTAAAACAGCCAACCACTGTTTCAACTTTTAAGCCTTCAATGATAATTGCGTCCACATTATTACCTTTAACAGATTTTGACTTTTAATCCCTGCCTTGCGAAACCATGTTTCTCACCGCTTAAACAGGAAAGCGTTTTTCAGTCCCTCCTTTCAAAAGAAGGACTGAAAGGTTCTTTTGGTGAATGTGCTTCAAAAGAACTTAGTTTTTTAACAACACATTTGGATCCATAGTTTGCACCATTTGCAAACGCTGGTCAGCATAGATGTCGGTATACGGTGCAAGGATGCGCATGAAACGATCGAAATACAGCATCTGTTTAAATAACAAGGCAAAATCACGCGGGAAGCGAATACCGTGACGCTCGCCTACTGCAACCATATCCATCATGATGTCATTTAAATCTGCTGGGTTTGAACTCAGCAATTCTTGCGGATCTGCCAACAACACACCACTAAATAAACGCTCAAGATCTGTAGCCAACACTTGCGTATCAATCTTCACTGCGGTCATGCCCATTTTCAGCATGTTTTCCGCCATGAGTGGATAATCCGTTTTTTGTAAGGCATCCATAAAGGCGATACAAGCTGTCCATACTTCAGGTTTCAACTGTCCCACAATGCCGAAATCAATAAAACCCACACGACCATCATCAAGCAGCATCAGGTTTCCAGCATGTAAGTCAGCATGGAAGCTATTACACATCATTAGACTACCAAACCATGTATTCATGGCAGTTATCAGGACTTGTGAAGGATCTTTACAGCGCTTTTTAACCACTTCAAAATCAGTTAATGGCACACCGTAAAGACGCTGCATGGTGAGCACACGGCGAGTCGAATATTGATGATAGACCTTAGGTGCCATCGCCTTATGGTTTTGCGTGATATTGAGATAGTTCACAAAGTCATCCAGATTACTGGCTTCTTCAATAAAATCGACTTCTCGAACCATGCGGGTTTTAATTTCTTCCACAATGTCTGCAAGCGATGCAAATTTGACTTTAGGCACTGCTTTTTCTAAAACCTTGGTTGCCCAGTGCAGAACATTTAAGTCGGTATATAGAATTGTTTCTACACCCGGCTTTTGTACTTTAATCACTACATCTTCACCCGTCACTAGCTTTGCAGCATGGACTTGGGCAATAGACGCTGAAGCTAAAGGTGTTTCATCAATCGATGCAAAAATCTCAGACAGGTTTCGGCCTTCAAACTCAGACGCCAAAACCCCCTGTACATAACTAAACGGTAAAGATGGAGTTTGGTCTAAACAGCCTTGAAACTCTTCAACATATTCACGTGGAAAAAGTGAAGGTGTACTCGCAATAAACTGACCCAACTTGATATAGGTTGAACCCAGAGACTCGAAGGTTTCACGCATCAGTTTGGCATTACTTGGTTTTTCAGTTGCGTACTTAATACCGGCACGTGCTGCAATGACTGCTGTCTCCCCAACACGGGCAACAGAACGCAGTCCATCTAAAAAGATATTGTTCTTCATAATATCGGTCAAAAATAAATTGTATTGAGTGTATCAAAGAATGAAAAAATTGTAGGCTTATCTTGCCTGACAAACGGGGCAATCTGTATCTTTTTCGAAAGCAAGCAAACGTTGTTTCATACTTAGACCATCCCAAAGCAACAGGCGTTGTTTGAGTGCGGTGACATTTAAACCCAAGTATAAAAGTGCATGATGCGCTTGAAGGCTGGCCATCACGTTTGGCGTGGTAGCTAAAACGCCCGAATCTGCACAGCGCAGGCTTTCATTCGCATGTTCTTCTTTCGGGAACAGACATTCATAGCAAGCAGACTCGCCTTCCACCATAAACAGCTGCCCTTGAAAACCAATGGCCGATGCACTGATGAGTGGAATATTGGCCGCTTTACACTGTTGATTGACCAAATACCGTGTCGTAAAATTATCACAACCATCAAGAACTAAGTCTTGACCTAAAATTAAGCTAGATGCATTAGATGTATCAAGTTTTACAGCATACGCATGAACTTGAATATAGGGATTAATCTGCTTTAAACGCTGGGCCAAAACCTCTGCTTTATAAAAACCGACATTATTTTCTACATAGGCAATCTGTCTTTGGAGATTACTCACTTCGATCGTATCAACATCAATCAGGGTGATTTGCCCTACACCAGCACGTGCCAATAACTCCGCAGTCAGACAACCAATACCACCACAGCCTACGATGAGTACGTTGGCCAACTTTAATTTTTCTTGTGCGTCTATATCCCATCCGTCCAATAAAATCTGACGACTATAGAGATGCATTTCAGCATTACTGAGTTCTAGACTTTCATCTAACTCGTCCATGATTCAGCCTTTTGCTAAAGAAAATGTTGATGGCGAATTATAACCATGAAACCAAGGTTAGCTATGCACAAATTCAATAAATGCTATGAGCTTTAGATGGCTCAACTTTTTCATTTTTAAGTAATGGAGATTGAATCATAATAGTTGCCTAGTTAAATTTTCTTAGGCTATTTATACATCTAACTATATTTCTAGCGGTGTTCCACAAGTTACGTCCCGCTATAAATGAAGAAAAGAAAAAGCCAGTCTATTTAGAACTGACTGGCTTTTTCTTTATCCATTTTATTTTTAAATTAAATGGCAGCTTGTAAAGTTTGTATCTTTGCCACTTCTTGCTGTTTCAGTAAATTACGTTGAATTTTGCCACTCGACGTTTTCGGCAAGCTTTCAACAAACTCAATTTCTTTCGGATAAGCATGTTTAGATAAACGTGAGCGCACATAGGCTTGGAGTTTGCCATCCAATTCTTTAGATGCTTGGTACTGTGGCTTCAGCACCACAAAAGCTTTCACCACTTCAGTGCGCTCTGGATCAGGCTTACCAATCACAGCAGACTCAAGTACTTCGGCACATTCAAGTAAGGTACTTTCGACATCAAAAGGCCCAACGCGATAGCCTGACGTTGTAATGACATCGTCAGCACGTCCAACAAAGTCGATACCGCCAATTTCATTTAGTTTGACCGTATCACCTGTTAAATAATACTGTCCCACAAAGGATTTACGATTATTGCCACCATAGCCTTTAAACCATGTCAGTGGTGACTGGCTAAAGTCTATCGCCAACGTTCCAATTTCGCCGCACTTCACTTCTTGGTGATTCGCATCCAGTACTGCAAAACGGTGTCCTGGATTGGCAAAGCCTGCCGAACCGACTTTTTTCTCATGCTCCAGTGCATGATGGTTGGCAATCACCATGCCCAACTCAGTTTGTCCATATTGGTCATAAATGTTGACGTTCAGATCATTATTAAACCAATGAATCACTTCTGGGGTCAAAGGCTCCCCCGCGCTACTGACGGCGCGCAAGTGGGTTTTAATGGAAGGATCAAACTTTTCTTTAAAACCAAAGAACATCCGAAAAGCTGTAGGCGAACCCGTTAAGTTACTGACGCGATACTTTTTAATGACTTCAACTGCATGATCGACGCTAAATGCACGCTCATCCATAATGATGCTATGCCCCAAACTGAGCGGGCCTGTAATGCCGTAGTACAACCCATAAGCCCAACCCGGATCGGCTAAATTCCAAAATGAATCGTCTTCTCTTAAATCAACCGCATGTTGCATATAACCCTTAAAAGCCAAAACAGCTTTTAAAGGGACAGGCACTGATTTGGCCAAACCTGTGGTGCCTGAGGTAAACATCATCAGGAAATCATCATCAAAGCTACGTAAAACAGCTTCATATTGATCAGACTGTTGTTTGACCTCCTGCCAAAAATCAGCTTCATTGCTGGTTAAGTTTGTTCCCGCATTCACTGTAAGAATATGTTTGACTTCAACGTGATTTAGCTTTGGACGTTGCTCTGCATTGGTCACAATCAATTTAGTGTTCGCAGTTAAAACTCGATGTTCAATCGCCTTCGACTCAAAAGCAGTAAACAAAGGCTGATAAATCGCACCGATCCGCCATGTTGCTAAAATCGTAATCAGCAGTTCAGGCGTACGCGGTAACAGCCCTGCGATACAGTCACCTACTTGAATGCCAATACTTTTAAAATAATTTGCCAACTGTGCTGAGGCAACATCGAGCTGTTCAAAACTCCATTGCTCTGACTCGCCATTTTTTCCTTCTCAAATGAGTGCTGTTTTTTGCTGCCCGACATAGCGCTGACAGCACTCAATATAAGCATTCACTGCATTGGGTTGGCCGACCAATTGTTCTTGAATCAGTTGCTCATAGTTAAATTCTTGATGGGCTTGTTCTAATGTCTTCATCACGACAACCTCGCATTATCCATTTTTTAAGGCCAAATCCACTTTGGCCGTCCATGTTCTTTATCGTTTTAAGCGTTGAACTGACCTCATTGTCAGTTCTATATTATTTGAAAACCTAGAGCAGCTCAGCTGCTCGACTTAATACTTGTAACTAACTGCTACACCTAGATAACCATGTTTTAAATGCACCTACAATTTCCAAATCCCTCAATGAAAATGCAGGCTTTGAACATCGACCAAGGTCTAAAACTGAGGCGACTTAAACCTTGGTGACTTCACGTGCAATGACAAGACGCTGGATATCAGACGCTCCTTCATAAATCTGGCTCACACGGACGTCCCGATAAATTCGTTCAACAGGAAAATCTGAGACATAGCCATAGCCACCATGAATTTGAATAGCATCAGAACAAACACGCTCCGCCATGGTTGAGGCAAACAATTTGGCCATAGAGGCTTCTTTTAAACACGGCAATCCTGCATCCTTCAAAGCAGCTGCATGGAGAATTAACTGACGCGCCGCTTCAATTTGCGTCGCCATATCGGCTAAACGAAAAGCAACTGCTTGATGTTGTACAATTTCAACACCGAAGGCTTTGCGTTCATTGGCATATTCAACCGCAGCATCTAAAGCGGCGCGAGCCATGCCCACTGATTGCGCAGCAATACCAATACGTCCCGACTCCAAATTTGAAAGCGCAATTTTATAGCCTTCGCCTTCAGCACCTAGCAAATGATCAGCCGGAATGCGGCAGTTTTCCAAAACGATGGTTGCCGTATCTGAACAATGCTGCCCCATCTTTTCCTCTATACGAGAGACAATATAGCCTTCGGTATCGGTTGGGACTAAAAAGCAAGAAATGCCTTTCTTACCCACAGCTTTGTCTGTGACTGCAAAAACCAAAGCGACTTGAGCATGCTTACCTGTGGTAATGAATTGCTTGGTTCCATTCAGCACCCATTCATCGCCCTCACGAACGGCTTTACACTCCAACGCCCCTGCATCTGAGCCTGCTTGTGGTTCAGTGAGACAAAAGCACCCTAACCACTCACCTGTGGCAAGCTTGCTTAAATATTTCTGCTTTTGCTCATCAGTTCCATAACGCTGGGTAATGCCACACGGCAGTGAGTTTTGCACACTGACAATGGTCGAAATCGCACCATCACCTGCTGCAATTTCCTCAAGTGCCACCACCAGTGAAATATAATCCAAACCTGCACCACCCCACTCAGGTGAAACAGTCATACCCAAAGCACCTAACTCACCAAGCTCTTTAAGTTCTTGCGCAGGAAACTGTGCAGTTTTGTCACGTACAGCCGCGGTTGGCTTCAGTTTTTCCTGCGAATAACTACGCAGCATATCCTGAACCATTTTTTGTTCTTCATTTAAAAGCATGGAGTATCCCTTCTCTGTTCAGGTTATTAAATTTAATAAATATTTGATACACGGCGACCCATTCGCAACCTGAAAGCCTTTCAAAAGATAATGTTTCTGCGAGAAAGTAGTCTGTAAATTTAATAAAACAGGTTTTGCGAATGGAGATGGTTTTGCCTACTTTTCCCGAAAGAAAAGTAGGTCGAACCGAAGGTTATAAGAAGCCCTTACTTATCGACCTAAAGACTCCGCATAAACTCAAAGATCACAAATCAAAATAGATTATTTAGGCTGCATACGAATCGCACCATCTAAACGAATCACTTCACCATTCAAATAACTATTTTCAAAAATATGCCCCACAAGCTGAGCAAACTCTTGAGGTTTTGCCAACCGCTTCGGAAATGGCACCATTTCACCCAGCGCATCTTGTACATTTTGCGGCATCGCCTTCAACATTGGTGTTTCCATAATGCCCGGAGCAATGGTCATCACTCGAATTTTTTCACGTGCTAGCTCGCGTGCCAGTGGTAAAGTCATCGAGACAACAGCACCCTTAGAGGCTGCATAAGCGGTCTGGCCAATTTGTCCATCATAGGCTGCAACCGAAGCTGTATTCACAATCACTCCGCGCTCTTCTTCACCTACTTGAGGTTCATATTTTGCGATTAACTGCGCAGCAAAACGCAGCATATTGAAAGTACCTGAGACATTGATATTTAATACTTTTTGGAATAACGCCAGCTCATGAATACCATCACGACCTAACACTTTGGCTGAAGGCGCTACACCCGCACAGTTCACCAAACCATTCAACTGTGCATATTCCGCCTCGACTTCTTGGAAGAAACTTTGCACAGCGTGCTCATCAGTAACATCGAGGCTTTTAAACTGAGCATTTTCACCCAACGCACGCTGTAGCTCTTCACCTAAAGCTTGGTTCATATCCACCAAAATGACTTTCGCACCTTGCTCAATCAAATGACGTGCTGTTGCTGCGCCTAAACCCGATGCTCCACCCGTGACGACAAAAACCTTCCCTTGAATCTTCATTTATTTTTCCTTGTATGATTGAATGCTACGACTTAAGAAGAAATGTAAACACAGAAGCACTTGAGTACAATTTCCAAATATTGCATCTTCCATGATGGTTTTGGACAATGCTCAAAATGCACAATAAAAATATGGAAGCCACTATGACTGCATCGGAACATGCAAACGCCAAGAAAGATTCCATTTCAATTGCTTTGGTACACGAAGCATTGTTTGAAGCTGAAAAGCAGGGATATGCAGTTGCTGATATTTTGAAAAATGCAGGCATCAATAACGAACTGTTAAGTGCGACAAAAACACGAGTCTCAGTCAATCAATATGCACAGCTCTGGACTGAACTGGCCAATGTCATGAATGATGAGTTTTTTGGAATGGATCGCCATGCTATGCGCCGTGGCAGTTTTCAGTTTTTATCTAAATCACTGTTACACACCACCCAGCTGGACCAAGCCATTCAGCATATTTTGCAGTTTATGAATTTGGTACTAGACGACTTTAGCAGTCAACTTATGGTGCAAGAACATTATGCCTATATTGTGATATATGAACGACAACAGCCCAAGCGCATGTTTAGTTACGCAACTTACATCATGCTGATTCATGCCCTAATGTGTTGGCTAGTGGGGCAACGGGTGATTTTGAATCAAATTCAACTCAAATGTGATGCACCTACAAATGACATCGACTACAAAGTTCGTTTTTGCGAAAATATCCAGTATCAAATGGCTGAAAACTATATTCAGTTCGATGCCAATTATTTAAAAATGCCCATAAAACAGGACAGTAAATCGTGGTATCAATTTATTCAGCAAACCCCACATATTTTACTTACTCGTTATAAAAACCCACATTCAACCAGTGCCCAAATTCGTCGCTATTTAATGCAAGAACCCCCGATCCAGTGGCTTGAACTGTCTGAAATTGCCCATCATTTCAATATGTCTGAGGCAACTATTCAGCGTCGACTGAAAAGTGAAGGTTTCAGTTATCAACAGCTCAAAAATGATATACGCCGTGATATGGCGATTGAGCTGCTCAGTAACAGCCAAGTATCATTACAAGACATTAGCACTGAACTCAATTTTCATGATCCGAGTGCTTTCCATCGTGCTTTTAAAAAATGGACAGGCGTCAGCCCCGGTGCTTATCGTCAAAATAAGGACGCTTAACTTAGGTCGATTGGTATAGGCAACTACGAAACGCTCTTGCTCTTTCTACATAACAAATAACCCACCCATACCATTCTCTCGTTAAAGTAAACCTCAACATTTTATTGTTCTGGGTTTGGTTTTGATTTGCCAAATGAAATGTCAACAGAGCTTATAAATTAAATTGATTTTTTGATGCTCATTCATCGGAAAATCAGGGTGCTGTCGCACTTTGTTACTGACTTAAAAAAATTACCTGCCATAGTGATCTCGTCATATTGTTTTACACAATATTGAATAAAAACATCATGGAGGGAACACATGAGCACCCAATTAAATAAAAACTTAATGAAAAATATCGGATGGTTATCATTACTGCTGTGTACGCAGCAAGCGATAGCAGACTCATACATTTATGTGACCAATACCACCCCTGAAACGGTATCCGTCAATATTAATCATCATGGTACACGCACCTTAACTCAAGGGAGTCAATGGGCTCAAGAAGCCACCCAAATTGCACCTTATGAAACCAAACGTGTGCTGCGTTTTAACCGTTATACTGGGGTAAAGTCAGGTCAAACTTATAATTTTGATACAGTCATTACAGGCGGTGGTTCAAGTGTCACCCTGAAACAATCCATGACTGGCACTTGGTCTGGCAGTGATATTAAACACTCTGCATCTGGCAGTGATTTCTCAGCACCATGGTTCAACGACCGCAACATTCAGCGTTTCAACACCAATTATGCAGGAAAAGCAGCGCAGACTGCTTTTAAAGCTGAATACACTGGTGGTTATGACGACTTCCACTACACTATCCATCAAAATACCGTGCCAGAACCCGTTGCCAGCAGTGCCGATGAGTTTAAAGTTTTAACCTACAATATTTATGCTCTTCCTTTGGTGGCAAGTAAAATTGATTCACGTTTAGAGCAACTGCCGCAAAACCTAAAAGGCTACGATGCAATCTTATTCCAAGAAACCTTTGCTTCTGGTCGTACCGCCATGTTGGCCAAATTAGCACAGGAATATCCGTACCAAACTTATATTCCAATTGGTTCAGGTTTCAATATCTATGACAGCGGCATATTGGTTGCAAGTCGTCATCCTATTGTAAAAACGGATCATTTTATTTATCCGAGCTGTACAGGCATTGACTGTTTTGCCGATAAAGGCGTGATTTATGCTGAAATTCTCAAGAATGGCAAAGCCTATCATGTGACCTCCACACATACCGCATCGTTTGATACCGACGCGGCACGTGATATGCGCCAGCAACAATTTAAGCAAATCCGCGCTTTGGTCGATAAGCAAAATATCCCATCATTTGATGCTGTACTCATGGGCGGTGACTTTAATGTCAACAAACTACTGTGGCCGCAAGATTATGCGCAAATGCAAATCAACTTGAATGGTACGGTGCCAGTCAGCACTGGATATACCGAATCCACCTTCGATCCACGAGTGAATAAACTCGCGGGTGCAGGACTCACAGGCGGCTCTACCGTAGAGTATTTAGACTACGTGGTGTCATCCAATAACCACCGTCAGCCTATGCAAGCACGTAATGATGTCCGCATTCTTCGCTCGACTGCCGACCCCGTATTTATGACTTGGGACTTATCTGACCACTTCCCAGTAATGGGTCAATTCCAATACAACCCATAAGGAAGAACAATGAAGCGCTTTGGGCTTATCGCTTTGGTGCTGAGTGTATTGGTGATCGGTGTGGTGATATGGTTGGGCCTTGGCTCATCATATGCCACATCGGGTCAAACTCAGGCATCCTCACCGTCCCTTACAGAGACTGCTCAACCCAGCAGTTTGCAAGAGAAGCTTGCCGCTGCAAACAATGACGAGTCAAAAATGCAGCAACAACAGCAACAAGAATCCATCCAAAAAATCATTCAACTCTTTCAAAAAAATCCGGGCAATATCACACAATTATTAAACCAGTTACAGCAAAACTGCCCCGATACCAACTGTCAGGCATTATTAAAACAGATACTGGCCGAATATCCAGATCAGCAGTTTGCCCAGACTTTAAAACAATTGATAGAACGCCTACCACTGTATGAAAAAGAAATGCAGGCTAAAACCATGTCCACACAAATGACACCGCAACAGCGTTATCAGGAAATTTGGAACTTACGTGAACAGACTTTAGGTAAGCAAGAAACACAACTCGGCTTTGCTGAAGAAAAAGAATTTGCCAGCTATCAGTATGCTTATGGTGAACTCTTGGGCCGAGCATCGCAAATGACGCTACAGCAACGTCTGAGTGAACTTGCACAATTACAGCAACAATATAAAAACCCAAGCAAAAATATTGATGGTCAAAGTGGTAGTTACGATAAAGCCCTTAAATTGGCTTTAATTGGCGTCACCGACCCAATGCAGCAACAAGAAATTACCCAACAAATTCGTAACAGCTACTTTTCAGGCAAAGAAGCAGCGCAGTTGGCTGAACGCGAACAACAAGTCGCTCGACAACAACAACAGATCGCCAGTTATCAATCTGAGCTTGCTGCTCTCAACCAAGAAATGAACCAGCAAAAACAAAACTTAGCTGAAAGTGCATGGCAGCAGCAATATCAACTCCGTCTAGAACAACTGAGGCAAAAACACTTTAACTAGTGGCTTAAACGTTCATCATTCTCCACATCAAACAAAGACAGCTAAAGCAAGGTGATATACCTCATGTTGCTTTAGCATGTCCTTATAAATTGCAATTCCACAATGTTTTGAGTTCGCATCAGAGATGCGTAAAATAAAGACCATTGCAACGATAATATTAATAAATTATTATAATTCAATATCTTAAATAAAAATAAAAGAACTTTTTGATTAAAACTCCACAATATTTCACATTGAATACTTCTTTTTGATCGATCCGAGCCCCTTGCAACAGTCGTATGAAATGCACACAGGCACTCAATTTAATAAATTTAAGCTTTTCATTCACTTAACAAATCCATCTTTCATTTATCGGAATCTATTTGCAAAAAGTTCCAAAATGGATTATTTTTCAACCAATTTTAAAGCATTCTTTAATGCTTATTTTCCGGCTGTACTCCCCCTGTTTAATCACCTTATTTCTTTTAAAGGTTATGACATGCTTAAAATGATTGATGTTCTCGATCAACGTCTGGTGCAAAACTTTACTCAAGCTTTGCAGTCTCCTACCCCACAATTTGAAGAGCAACTGGATCAAGGTATTCTCAATGCATCAGACCTTGAATTAAATCATGCTGTTACTGCATTTTTTAATGAAGTTAATGCGATTGAAGCTGCTCAAGCGTTGGATATTAGCGCTGACCGTATTCAAGCCCTTCAGTTAGGTGCATCGTTTAAAGATGAACAATATTTAGCTGATCTAAAGAAAATTGTGACACTTTGTCTTGCACTTGAAACTGATGCTTTAGAGCAAGTTGAAGTGTTTGACAGTTTACAAGACTATCCAATGTAAGCTTGCAACCCCCTTAAAAAAGCGACTATTACAGTCGCTTTTTTACATTCAAAATGAATGATTTAGTTATGCAATTTTCATATAAGAAGAAATTATTCTATGCTTTTTGGAAGTTATTCTATACTCCAAAAACTGCACATAGCTCAACCAAGTTATTAAAATTCAGATAGTTAAACCAAGACCACCCGTTTATTTCAATTTAATATTTTGTTATCCATTTTTCTTTTTTTATTTTTCGCATACATAAGGTTAAGAGGTGGTCCCACATGTTTGAACAACTAAAAGCTTATTTATAAGTGATACTCTGCTCTAGTTAAGCTACCTTATTTTGTTGTGGTAGCTGGTCATAGTAAAACTCATCTGGAGTCATTTTGTCCAGACTCGAATGAGGTCGTTTCAAATTATAAAATTCAAAATATGCGTTTAATTGCTTCTTCGCATCCAAAACATTGCTGTAGGCTTTGAGATACACCTCTTCATATTTAACGCTCCGCCATAATCGTTCAACCATCACATTATCAACCCATCGACCTTTACCATCCATACTGATTTGAATGCCATTTGATTTCAATACATCAATAAATGCATCACTGGTAAACTGACTGCCTTGGTCTGTATTAAATATTTCAGGTCGACCATATTTTTCAATAGCTTCATTTAATGTTTCTATGCAAAATGTAACCTCCATACTAATCGATACTCTATGCGCAAGTACCTTGCGGCTATGCCAATCAATCACAGCACATAAATAAACAAAGCCTTTTGCCATAGGGATATACGTTATATCCGTAGACCACACTTGATTACTGCGCTGAATAGCCAATCCTTTGAGCAGATATGGATATTTGCGGTGAGCTTGATTAGCCTGGCTTAAATTTGGTTTGCAATATAACGCATTAATGCCCATTTTCTTCATTAAAGTACGTGTATGACGTCGTCCTATATGATGTCCTTGACGATTCAACAAATCACGCATCATCCGGCTACCTGCAAAAGGGTATTGCATATGTAACTCATCCATACACCGCATTAGCTTCAGATCTGATGCACTCACAGGTTTTGGGCGATAGTAATAACAACCACGGGAGACTTTCAGCAGCTGAGCTTGCTTAGATACTGAAATCTGAAGTGAGTCATCGATTAACTTTTGTGGTTGAAGCGGCCCAGTTTCTTCAACACACCTTCTAAAAAATCAATTTCTAATGCCTGCTCACCGATTTTTGCATGTAGTTTTTTTAGATCGATGGGTGGTTCTGTTGGAGCTTTTGATTGATCGAAAGCTTGCGAGGAAGCTGAAATCAGTTGATTTTTCCAGTCGATAATTTGGTTTTGATGAACATCAAATTCAGCACTCAATTCAGCAAGTGTTTTTTCTGCTTTAATCGCAGCAAGTGCTACCTTAGCTTTAAAATCATTTGAATGATTTCTTCTTGGTCTACGTGCCATAAAATACTCCATATATTGATGTTTATAACATCATTTGGGGAGCAAAATATCACTTATAAGTGTTGTTCAAATTTCCTGATCCACCTCTGTTAAAAGAACCCTCAAATAAACTTATTTAAATGATGCAACATGAAAAACTTTAAACTACTGAGCACTTCACTGATTTTAGGTCTGATCGGCTCTTATACCCATGCCGCTATTCCAAACACGCTCAAACTTGATTATGCCTACTACGCACCAACCAGCCTCGTAGTGAAAGAACAAAAACTGTTAGAAAAGGCCTTACCTAAAACTGAGATTAAATGGGTATTTAGCCAAGGAAGTAACCGCTCGTTGGAATATTTAAATAGCGGCAGTGTCGATTTTGCTTCAACCGCAGGGCTTGCAGCCGTACTCAGTCGTGCCAACGGCAGTCCAATCAATACCATTTATATCCAGAGCCAACCTGAATGGACTGCTTTGGTGGTTGCTAAAAACTCCCAGATTAAAAGCCTAAAAGACTTAAAAGGAAAAAAAATTGCCGCAACCAAAGGTACAGATCCATTTCTATTTACCTTACAAGCGCTGGATACAGTGGGTCTAAATAAACGCGACGTGCAACTGGTCCATTTACAACATCCAGATGGCAAAACAGCTTTAGAACGTGGTCAAGTCGATGCTTGGGCAGGCTTAGATCCACTGATGGCATCGGCACAAGTGCAATCTGGCGCAAAACTGCTGTATCGAAATATTGGGTTTAACAGTTATAGCGTGCTCAGTGTCAAAGAGTCTTTTACTCAGCAAAGTCCCGAAGCCATTGAAGCCGTGATTAAAGCTTATGAGCAAGCACGTAAATGGGCCAAAGCTAATCCAGAGAAATTGGCGGAGTTATTGGCACGCGAGTCCAAACTTCCGCTGAATGTCGCAAAATTACAATTAAGCCGTACCAACTTTGATCAAAACATTCCGTCAGCCAAACAGATTGCCGCATTACAAAAGTCTGGCAGCATTTTGAATGAAGAAGACTTAGTCCGTAAAGGCACCAATGTTAATCAAGTTGTGACTCAGTTGTTTAAACCACAATATGCACAAAAGGTTGTAAGCAAATAATGACCAAGTCAGTCGCGAGCCCTTTCACCGATATTGAAGTGAAAAAAAGTTCCTCATTGCAGTTGAAATTGAAGAGTGTTCTCAAAGCAATCACCCTTCCAGTGCTCTTACTGATTGCTTGTGAATATCTGGTTCGTGCAGGTTTTATTGAACCTTATTTATTGCCTGCACCTAGTAGTCTGTGGCAAACCTTTCTAGATTTATGTCAGGCAGATTTATGGATGCATGTCTGGACCAGTACATGGCGGGTGTTTTTAGGCTTTTTTATTGGGAGTGCTCTGGCTTTAATATTTGCAATTTTGGTGGGACTCAATAAACAGGTTGAAGCGTTTTTAGAACCCAGTTTTTCAGCGATCAAATCCATCCCGAGCTTAGCGTGGATTCCTCTACTTTTACTGTGGTTGGGAATTGATGAAGCATCGAAAATTACCCTAATTGCAATTGGCGCATTTTTTCCGACCTATACCAACACGGTTGCAGCGATTAAAGGGGTTGATCGCAAGCTTATCGAAGTCGCACGAGTCTATCGGCTGAAGTACTGGCAGCAAGTACAACAGATTATTTTGCCTGCAGCATCTCCGGGGATCTTAACGGGACTGCGCAACAGTTTAAGTTTGGCATGGATGTTTATGATTGCCGCAGAACTCATTGCAGCGACACAAGGCATAGGCTACTTACTGAGTGATGGCCGAGAAACTTCACGTCCTGATATTGTGATCTTAGCGATTATTCTTTTAGCCGTGCTCGGAAAACTCAGTGATAACATCATGAAAGCCCTCGAGACTTGGCTACTGCGTTGGCGTGACGTATTTGGAACATAAGGTAGAAAAAATAAAAGCGCATCGGATGCGCTTTTATTTTGGAGGGAACAATGAAATTATTGTGTCCACTGCCCTAAAGTAACGCGGTCATTACCACCATAATCTTTCACCGTACGGACTTGTTTATAGCCCGCTTCTTTAAAGATTTTCTGTACAGCGTCAGCTTGGTCATAACCATGCTCAAGTACCACCCAGCCATCAAGAGTTAAATGCTTTTTACCTTGCTGGATAATGACTCTTAAATCAGCCAAACCATGATCTGCTGCAACTAGGGCACGTTCAGGCTCAGTTGCTAAGTCTTGCATGTGATCATCATCGGCATCGATGTACGGCGGGTTCGAGACAATCACATCAAAAAACTTTCGATTCAGCGGTGCAAACCAACTGCCACACACAAAAGTCACATCATTTAAGTCATGCTTTTCTGCATTTTGCTGCGCAACAGCTAAAGTTGGCTCATAAATATCGGTCGCCGTAATGTCCCACGTGTCCCGTTCACTGGCCAATGAAAGCGCAACCGCACCTGTCCCCGTGCCTAAGTCAACAATGCGCGCATCTTCAGGTAAGTCTAAACGTAGTACAGTTTCAACCAGTACCTCGGTATCTGGACGTGGAACTAAAGTGTCAGGAGTGACAATCAAATCTAGCGTCCAAAACGGCTGCGAACCTGTCACATAGGCCAAAGGTTCACCTGCTTCGATTCGTGCCAAGGCAGCAACATAGGCCTGCTCTTGTTCATCGGTCAGCACTTGATCTTTTTTCATAACCAAATCAAAAGAATCAATTTTGGTAATGTGCTCCAACAACCATGCATTCTCTTGACGTTCGTAACTCTCAGCTTCACCACGTAAAGCCAAAGCTTGGGCAATATTCATTATCCACCATTCTGCTGTGCAAGCATCGCAAGCTGATCTGCTTGATATTCACGATGTAAGCTATCTAATAGTTCAGTTAAATCGCCTTCCATAACCGCGTCTAACTTGTATAAAGTTAAGTTAATACGGTGATCGGTCATACGACCTTGCGGGTAGTTATAGGTACGGATACGTTCTGAACGATCACCCGAGCCGACCAAGTCACGGCGCATTTCAGAAGTTGCTGCATCAGCCGCTGCACGTTTTGCATTTTCCAAGCGTGAAGCAAGTAAAGCCATCGCTTTGGCTTTGTTTTTATGCTGCGAACGCTCTTCCTGACATTCCACCACCGTTCCTGTTGGAATGTGGGTAATACGCACAGCTGAATCGGTTTTGTTGATGTGCTGACCACCCGCACCTGAGGCACGGTAGGTATCAATACGTAAGTCTGATGCATTAATCTCGACTGTTGTATCGACATCAATTTCAGGCAAAATCGCAACGGTACACGCCGACGTATGTACACGACCCTGAGACTCCGTTGCAGGTACACGTTGTACACGGTGCGCGCCACTTTCAAACTTCAAGCGACCGTAAACGCCTTCACCATTCACCAAACAAATGATTTCTTTATAACCACCGTGTTCGCCTTCATTTTCAGACAACACTTCAATACGCCAGCCTTGTGATTCAGCGTACTTGGTATACATGCGGTATAAATCACCCGAGAAAATAGCAGCTTCATCACCGCCTGTTCCCGCTCGAATTTCCAAATATGCAGAGTTCGCATCATTTGGATCTTTCGGAATCATTAAGATATTTAAATCAGCTTCTAAAGACGCAATAATAGCTTTATTTTCTTTAATTTCTTCAACAGCCATTTCCTTAAAATCAGGATCTGACAGCATCGCTTCAGCCGTTTCAATATCAGCTTCTGCTTGTTTGTACTTGGTCCAAACTTCTGTGATTTCACTTAAATCACTATGTTCACGTGACAACTGACGAAAGCGTTTGTTATCCGAAATGACTTCTACATCTGCAAGTAATGCTGTTAATTCTTCGTGACGGTCAGAAAGTTGATCTAATCGTAAACGTAACGATTCTTTCATTAGGAAAATATCTCAATATAAAGGCTGCAATACAGTTTCACAGCACCAAAAAATTTGCGCTTAGTTTAACGGCTCTATCACGCAAAGAACATCTTTATTCAATCCTGAGCGACGTTTACTTTATACGCCTCAGTAAATTGATACACTTTTAAAGCATGTTTATGACCTTACTAACGCTTAAAAAATGCAAAACAGCTTATTTCATATACATCTTTTAAATAGGTCATTTCAGCTCAAAATTCAGAGTGTGAACTGCATCACTCCTAGGTTTATCCACATTTGCATGATTTTGGATAAATTTCATTCTGCTTATTCACATTTGTAATAAAACTGGGCAAAACAAGAAACCAACGGGTTTCAATTTAGTTTTAACTCTCCACAATTAACTGGAATCTTTTTGTTACATTAGCCACATCGAAAAAAGTAAGACAGTTCAACCAATGTTGGACATGGAGAAACACATGAAACTTAATTCACTCTTAATGTCAGCAACATTAGCAACGGCATCTATATTTACTGCAACTGCATATGCAGACAGCACAACTCGCGTTGCAGCAGCCAGTGCTTTAGGTAGTGTTGCAGGGACAGCAATTGGTAAAAACATGGGCGGCACAACTGGTGCAACTATTGGCGCAGCACTTGGTGGTGCAGGTGGTGCAGCAGTTGCAAGTGACAAACGTCATCGTACTGAATCTGCTATTGGTGGTGCCATCGGTGGTGGTGCGGGCTATACCGTAGGTAAAAGCATGGGCGGCACCAATGGTGGCTACGTGGGTTCTGCATTAGGTGCAGCGGGCGGTGCAGCACTCGGCAACAAAATCTCAAAAGATAAACAGTATGACTCTTACCATGGTAAAAAATGGAAGAAAAAACATAAACACCATTAATTAGCTGCATCGTAAAGATGTCATTGAAAGCACCTTCGGGTGCTTTTTTATGGCACAGATTTAGACGCAATAATACTCTAGCCAAACTGGTAGAAAATACGAAGAGTCGTTACACAGCACTTACCAAAGCAACGGTTTCGATAAAATTTCTCTTCATTATTCTTCCAACTTGTTTCGCTAAAGTGAAATCAAGACAAAATAGACATGCTCTTAGGTGTTTAAAAATGAAAATTAAATCAATTTTAATGAGTACCGTAATTGCAGCTTCTGCATTAACGATGACCACAACATATGCAGGTAATACAACCAATACTGCACTAACATCTGCATTAGGTGGTGTTGTTGGTGCCGCGATTGGTAACCAAATGGGTGGCCAAACAGGCGCGATGATTGGTTCTGCCATTGGTGGTGGTGCAGGTGCAGCCGCTTCAGCCAACAAACGTGACCGTAATGGTGCAATCATTGGTGGAGCACTCGGCGGTGCAGGTGGTTATACCGTAGGTAAAAACATGGGCGGTACCAATGGTGGGTATATTGGCGCAGGTCTAGGTTCAGCGGGTGGTGCAGTTCTGGGTAAAAAAGTCTCTGAAGACCGTCGTTATGATGATGAATATGACCGCCGTTACGATGACCGTTATGATCGTCGTTATGACAGCCGCGGCTACCGTAACAGCAATTATAAATATAATGGTCGTGACTATCGTGGTGACAATGGCCGTCACTTGGGATGGTACAAAAACGGTAAACGTTAAGCACCGCATAAAACATTCTCAAATAAAATAGCACCTTCGGGTGCTTTTTGTTTATCTGACCACTACACTTAAGAAAGACACTGTATCGTTTCTGCGATGCAGTTGCTTACTTCTTTTTGCTTTAAACGCATGTGTGGCTAGTGCGGTTCAACGATGTTGAATAGATAATTAGTTTCATTTTTAAATCAATACCTTATACAAAACGACCAGAATATCGAATAAAATCGATATACAAAATAACAGTTATATCGTATTATTTCGATATATAAAACAAAACTGAGAAGTAGAATGCGCACGTTGTCCGAGACTCAATTTTCTATTTTAGAATTAGCTCCTGTCCGCGAAGATCAGACTGTACAACTCACCCTACAGCATAGCTTAAAATTGGCCCAACAAGCTGAGCGTTTAGGCTATAGCCGACTCTGGCTTGCAGAACATCATAATATGGATGGTATTGCCAGTTCTGCAACTGCGGTGCTACTCGGCTATTTACTCGCAAATACCTCAACCTTAAAAGTGGGTTCTGGCGGTATCATGCTCCCAAACCATGCCCCACTGATCGTAGCGGAGCAATTCGGTACACTTGCAACACTCTATCCAAATCGGATCGAATTAGGTTTAGGTCGGGCACCAGGTACAGACCAAATAACCATGCGTGCACTTCGCCGTGGCCGTCAAGAAACTGAAGATCAGTTCCCACAAGATGTTTTAGAAATTCTGCATTACTTTAAGGACGCTGAGCCAAATCAGCGCATCATTGCAACTCCGGGGCAAGGGACACATGTACCTGTATGGCTACTCGGTTCAAGTTTATTTAGTGCACAACTGGCTGCAAAACTCGGACTTCCCTACTCTTTTGCATCACACTTTGCACCGCGTATGCTGAAACAAGCGATTCAACTCTATCGTGAAAACTTTGAACCCTCTGAATACTTATCGAAACCGTATGTGTCTATGGGTGTCCCGACGGTCGTTGCTGAAACCGATGTTGAAGCTGAATATCTAGCGACCAGTGCCTACCAACGAGTTTTAGGTCTCATGCGCGGTCAAAGTTTAAAGTTAAAAGCACCAATTGCCAGCATGAATGGTCTATGGTCACCTGCGGAAAAAATGTCGGTAGATAGTTTTTATGCCATGGCCCAAATCGGTTCCAACGGCACAGTAAAAGAAGGCTTGAAACAGCTTCTTTTAGAATATGATGTCGATGAGTTCATTTTCACCTGTGACATCTATGACACCGACAAACGTTTAGAAAACTTTGAACGTCTCATGCAGATCAAAAATAGCTAAGTACAAATAAAAGCTAATCGCCTTATGCGTATTAATGCATACCCATAAGGCGACATACATAAATGAATAACTAAAATCTCAGCCGATATCTAAAAAATCCTTAAAACCCTGCAAAAACTGCTGCTATGTCTAGACTAAAGTTAGCGTGACTGCTCAGACAATTTATCACTTTGCCTTTTTAGAGCAAAAGCACTAAAAATAATAAATTAAGGAAAGACGATAAAAAACAATTAAGGATCGAGCATGGTCAATTTGCATTCAACAGACAACGTATCTGGTTTATTTCAAAACCATCCCGAGTATTTTCAGCATTTTAAAGGGCAACTGATTCCCTCATCAGAAATTAAACAACATACTTTTACTGAGCAACGGGTCGCAATTATTGGCACCAACCAGCATACAGTAACTGCCCTCGAATCGATTTGTCAGGTCGCTCAATCGGTCTATGTTTTTCAAAATGCGCCACAATTTATCTTGCCAAAAACAGAGCGTGGAATTCAGCGCTTAATTCAACATCCTTTGGTTATTAAGAACCGACGCCTATTTAACACACGGATCAAATGCCTACTGGCCCTACGCTTTTTAGAAACCCAAGTTCAAGACCCATGGCTTAGACACCAACTCAAACCTAACTCCGCTGCCGATAAACTTAAATTTTTCAAGTCCGATCATTATTATCACGCCTTACAGCGCGACAACTGTAAGCTAATCACTTGGCCAATCGTCAAAATCCGAGAACATGACATTCAAAGTTTAGATGGCGCCGAATATACCGTCGATGTGATCATTACCACCTATAGCCATTAACCATATAGGGTGAGTTTCCCTACTTACCCGTTGTTTATTTCGTCACACCTGTACATTGATAGCCTGTATTTGAGCGCTGATAACGTAAGTATTTTCCAGTCGGGCGGCTGTTTTGATCTAATAAAGTGATATCAATCTTGTTTAAGTCTTTTGAAACACGAATATATGAACCGCGCTGCTCTTCGTCATAATGACAGTCATAATCCACTTCAATCGAACTTAGTTGCTTGTTCTTGGTCTGAAAAACTGGTGTTGCTGTCAAAGCTTGGGCATGCATTTTAAAGGCTTGAATTTGATAGAGACCGTGACAACTATCGCCTTTGTAATAACTTTGAATCAGATAAATCGGCTGTGCACCCCATTTCACTTGATCAATCTTTAAAATATAGCCTGTTTCTAAAGGCCGAAGTTTAGTGGACTTGCTCGATTTCATCTGCACATAGGATGAAAATTCACCCATGGTACCGCCACCACCTACATCAAAAGTATAGAATTTAAGCAGTTGGTCCGGTGAGGCATTAATCTTTAGTCTAAGGTTTTCAGTCAATTTGGGGAAAGAATAAGCATAACTTTCTGCATTTTCACGGATTAAATCAACCACATCATTTTCGATCTGTTGATTCACCGCATAAAAATCTAGCGCTGCATATTTTTGATCAATCGCCTGCTCAGCCTGTTGAATTGATATATTTTGCGCATATAAAGCCATATTAAAATGAGCACAACAAAATACACCTAATAGGCATTTTGATATTATTTTCATTTGATCTAATCTGTATTTTTATATTGATCAATATTATAAAGCATCATCAATATGACGCTTTATAATGTAATGACAATATCAACCAATACGACGTTTTAAGCCCGTCATTTGCAGTACCCGAGTTGAAATTTCTTCAATCGACATTTCCGAGACATTTAAGTATTTAATCCCTTCAGAGATATAAATCCCTTCAATTGCACGAAGCTCCATTTGGCACTGGCTGAAGCTTGCATAACGGCTATTGGCTTTACGTTCAGAGCGAATAGCAACAAGACGTTCCGCATCAATCATCAAACCAAAAAGCTTCTGCTTATGTGCGCGAAGTACCGCAGGTAAACGGTTGTCATCCAAGTCTTCTTCTGTCAATGGATAGTTTGCTACACGAATCCCAAACTGTAATGACAAATAAATTGAAGTCGGTGTTTTACCCGAACGTGACACCCCAATCAAAATCAGGTCAGCCTTGTCATAGTGGCGTGTACGTGCGCCATCATCGTTATCCAAAGCAAAATGCACCGCATCAATACGTGCTTTATAAGACTCCGAATCGGTCACCGCATGGGTCTGTCCGACTAAAGTTGTAGGCGGTGTTCCCAACTCTTCAGACAATTTACTAATAAGCCCCTCAAATACATCAAGATTTATAGCATTTGCAGTATTAATAATGTCACGCACGTACGGGTCGACTAAAGTGTCAAAAACCAGTGGCTTTTGTCCGTCTTGTTGCGCCCTTAAATTGATCTCAGCAACCACATTTGTAGCAGCTTCTTCAGAGCTAATATAAGGAATAATATGAATGTCAAAGTCAACATTTGGAAACTGCGCCAATAGCGAGTGCCCAAGGGTTTCAGCGGTAATTGCAGTACCATCTGATACAAAAAAAACACTCCGCTTAAATTGTTTACTTCCTGACATTAAAATTCTCCTCAAAAATTTGTCTTAGTGCTATATAATCTTTATAGTAAACCGATCTTACATGACTGTCGCTTAGTAAAATCAAAAAGCTAAGTAGATTTGTTATAATCTGATGCCAAGATAGTGATTAAATACTGCAAAAGTGGAGTAACAACTTTGGAAGCGCGCGTAATTGGTCTAGAAAAATTAGGGAAACACGACGTTGAACTTGTAGGTGGGAAAAACTCATCTTTAGGTGAAATGATCAGCCACCTATCAAATGCAGGTGTATCTGTACCAGGTGGCTTTGCTACTACAGCTCAAGCATATCGTGAATTTCTCGAGCAAAGTGGCCTAAACGCTAAAATCAATGCAGAGTTAAAAGTCCTCAATGTTGATGATGTAAATGCTCTTGCTGAAACAGGCGCGAAAATTCGCCAATGGATTGTAGATACCCCACTTACGGCAGAACTCGAACAAGAAGTTCGTAAAGCATTTGCAGAGCTTTCAAACGGCAACCCAGATATCGCGGTTGCCGTTCGTTCTTCAGCGACAGCAGAAGATTTACCAGATGCTTCTTTTGCAGGTCAACAAGAAACCTTCTTAAACATTCGCGGTATCGACAACGTATTGATCGCGATCAAAGAAGTATTTGCATCACTGTATAACGACCGTGCAATCTCTTACCGCGTACACCAAAATTTTGCGCATGATGTTGTGGCTTTATCTGCTGGTGTTCAGCGTATGGTCCGCTCTGAAACTGGTGCAGCGGGTGTAATGTTTACACTCGACACTGAATCAGGTTTCCGTGACGTAGTTTTCATCACTGCATCTTATGGTTTGGGGGAAATGGTTGTTCAAGGTGCAGTAAACCCTGACGAATTCTACCTCTCTAAACCCCTTTTAAATGCAGGCAAGCACGCTGTCCTCCGTCGTAATCTGGGTTCTAAACACCAAAAAATGATTTATGGCGAAGAAGCTTCTGCAGGTAAATCAGTTGTTGTGGTTGATGTTGAAAAACAAGAGCGTCAACAATTCGCATTAAACGACCATGAACTACAAGAACTTGCAAAACAAGCGCTGATCATTGAAAACCACTATGGTTCTCCAATGGACATCGAGTGGGCAAAAGATGGCGATGACGGTCAAATTTATATCGTTCAAGCGCGCCCTGAAACTGTGAAGAGCCGTGAAAACGTCGGCACTATGGAACGCTACCTCTTAAAACAAAAAGGCACTGTGATTTGTGAAGGTCGTTCAATCGGTCAACGTATTGGTTCTGGTAAAGTCCGTATTGTTACGTCTATTAAAGAAATGGACAAAGTACAAGACGGTGACGTACTTGTATCTGACATGACTGACCCAGACTGGGAACCAGTAATGAAACGTGCGGCTGCAATTGTGACTAACCGTGGTGGTCGTACTTGCCACGCAGCGATTATTGCGCGTGAATTGGGTGTTCCAGCAATTGTCGGTTGTGGTAATGCAACTGAAGTTCTAGTAGACGGCCAAGAAGTAACAGTTTCATGTGCAGAAGGTGATACAGGTTTCATCTACGAAGGTTCTTTAGATTTCGAAATTCAAACCAACTCAATCGAATCGATGCCAGAGCTTCAGTTCAAAGTCATGATGAACGTCGGTAACCCTGACCGCGCATTTGACTTTGCACAAATTCCAAATGAAGGGATTGGCCTTGCACGTCTTGAGTTCATCATTAACCGTATGATCGGTGTCCACCCTAAAGCATTGTTGAACATTGACAGCTTGCCACGTGAAACACGTGCTGCGGTAATGGCACGTACTGCGGGTTATGCATCGCCAATCGAATTCTATGTTGAAAAACTGGTTGAAGGTATTTCTACCCTTGCTGCAGCATTTGCAGACAAACCTGTGATCGTTCGTATGTCTGATTTTAAGTCAAATGAATACGCAAACTTGATCGGTGGTAAGTTATACGAACCTGAAGAAGAAAACCCAATGTTGGGCTTCCGTGGTGCAAGCCGTTATGTGTCTGACAACTTCCGTGACTGCTTCGAATTAGAATGCCGCGCGTTGAAAAAAGCACGTGACGAAATGGGCTTAACCAATATTCAAATCATGATTCCTTTCGTACGTACTGTACATGAAGCAAAACGTGTAATTGAATTATTGGCGTTAAATGGTTTGAAACGTGGTGAAAATGGTCTGAAAGTGATCATGATGTGTGAGTTACCAACAAACGCATTATTGGCTGAACAGTTCCTTGAACACTTCGATGGCTTCTCTATCGGTTCAAACGACTTAACTCAGTTAACGCTTGGTCTAGACCGTGACTCTGGTATTGTATCTCACCTATTTGATGAGCGTGATCCAGCAGTAAAAGCACTTCTTTCTATGGCAATTCATGCATGCCGTAAAGCAGGTAAATATGTGGGTATTTGTGGTCAAGGCCCATCAGATCACCCAGATCTTGCGCAATGGCTTATGGAACAAGGTATCGAATCTGTATCACTTAACCCTGACTCAGTATTAGACACTTGGTTCTTCCTTGCTGAAGAAAAAGTTCAAAAAGCTTAACTTTTTGATCCGATAAAAAAGACCCTTTCAAGGGTCTTTTTTTATATCTACTCTTTTAACGTATCCGTAATAAAACAAGCATATTGATGCAAAAATTTAGACTAAGTTTGATACTCATGCATCAACATCTTGATTGAGAAAAGATTGCATTGCGATAAAGCTAGAAGAAGCAGCATAATCCTTGTTACACTGTCCTGCATTTTGTGTAGTTTTGGTTAATTTTAGCTTGAAATTCTCTATACTATCCGCATGTTTTACCATAGATTTTTTATTTGTTTTTAATCTGAAAACAAATACATTTATTATTTAAATATCCCAATTTATATTTTGAGATTAAGTTTATATGCAGATTTACTTGGCACGAAATAATCAACAAGCCGGTCCATATACCTTAGAGCAGTTGAATCAGATGCTCGCAAGCCAACAAGTTTTATTGACGGATTTAGTTTGGCATCAGGGTATGCCTGAATGGAAAGCTTTAGGTGAACTCACCCAAGGAAAACTGGCGTATGAACCTGTAGGTTATCAGCCTCAACCCCCTATTCCTGAGCCAATGCATGCGCCAAATCAATTTTCACAGCCAAACCGCAAAGTGGCGAAAGTTGCTCAACCTGAACTGGCATCAATAGGCACACGTGTCTTAGCCAAAGTCATTGATTTACTTCTTTGGCTCCCTGCCGCTGCGATTCCCTCGTTCTTTTTACAAGCCGATAAATTTGGTGAACTGACTGAAATTCAGCAAAAAATGCAAGCGGCTACTACAGCAACTCAGGCCAGTGAACTGCAAGCACAACTGTTCAGTTTAATTCCTACTGAAGCATGGACCACCATGGGAATTTACCTGCTGATTATGCTCGGTATTCAGGCCTTTTTCTTAGCAAAAAGTGGTCAAAGTATTGGCAAAAAAATCACCAAGATTAAAATTGTAGACGTTGAAACGAACGAAAAAGTCAGCCTTTTGCGTGTATTCACATTGCGCAGTGTTGTCTTTATTGTGCTCAATATGCTGTTCATGCCGTTTATTACCATCGCCGATCACGTCTTTGGTTTAACTGCAAAGCGTCAAACTTTGCACGATAAGCTAGCAAAAACCAAGGTCATTAAGCAGTAATTTGACCATATTTAAGCTGAGGTTTGGCGCACCTCAGTTTTCTGCAGTTTATTGATATTCAAAATAAATCCATAAATAAATTATAAAATTCCGAGTGAAAAAATCGGTTTTTATAACAGTCATTTAAAGCATCTTTACGTATAGCTTAGTTTGTCGATATGAGGCATAATGCCCTACAACGTAGCGGTGTCTTATGATTGAGAAGTGTTTTTAGACTTAAAAAGAAACTTTTCAATCATGCGACACTTTAATCGCTATCCCAATTTTATTAGGGAATGGGACTCTTCACCGAGGTTGTAAAATGAGACAAACGATTTTAGCTGTATTGTCTTTATCTGCGATCGCCGCGCTCTTAACTGGGTGTGGTGGTGATATGGTACTTCTAAACTCAAAAGGTCCAGTTGCACAAGGTCAATCTGACTTAATGATGACTGCGATCTATTTAATGCTATTGGTGGTTATTCCATCAGTCGTAATGGCATTATGGTTTGGTTGGAAATATCGCGCGTCGAATAAAGATGCAGACTATAAACCTACATGGGCACACTCTACTGCAATTGAAATTGTAGTTTGGGGTATTCCTGTCATTATTATTGGTATTCTGGCTTGGTTAACTTGGTGGGGTTCACACAAGTATGACCCTTACCGCCCACTCGAATCTGATAAAGCACCTGTAAATATTCAAGTCATTGCAGAACAGTTTAAATGGATCTTCATTTACCCTGATCTTAACATTGCGACGGTTAACGAAATTCGTTTCCCTGAAAAAACTCCAGTTGCACTTAAAATTACCTCTAACTTCACGATGAACTCGTTCTTCATCCCTGCGTTAGGTGGTCAAATTTATGCAATGGCAGGCATGCAAACGCACTTGAATTTGTTAGCAGATGGAACTAGCCCAGCTGAAGGCTACCGCGGTTTCTCTTCAAACTATTCAGGCTACGGCTTCTCACAAATGCGCTTCCGTGCTCACTCTGTAACTGACACTCAATTCGCTGAATGGGTTGCTGCAGTTAAAGCAGGTAACGGTACAAGCATTAATCCTAAAGCTGTACAAAAAACAATTTTAGATCAAGCTGAATTTGAGTCTTTACGTGACGGTAACCGTGGTAAACACCAAATTGAAGTTTTGATTTCAAAAGCAAAAACTCCTGAAGAGAAGGCTGCTGCTGAGGCAATGAAGCCTTATCCAACTAAGCCACACCCTGTGACTTACTACTCTTCTGTAGAGGAAGGCTTGTTTAAGTCAGTCATCAGCAAATATATGAGCAACTATCACGGTGCTGATCACTCAGCGACTGCGGGTGCTCACGGGGCTGCTTCATCTGAAGCACATGCCGCTGTTGAACCTGCTTCATCAGTTGTAGGGGAATAAGACATGAGCTTCTTAGGTAAGTTAGGTCCGGACGTTATTCCGCACGATCCAATTGTACTGGTCACAGTTGCAATGATGATCTTAGGTGGTATCGCAGTTGTTGCTGGTATTACCTACTTTAAAAAATGGGGCTACTTGTGGAACGAATGGTTCACATCAGTCGACCATAAAAAAATTGGTATCATGTATCTTTTCGTATCGATCATCATGCTTTTGCGTGGTTTCGCCGATGCGATTATGATGCGTCTTCAACTGTTCCTTGCAAAAGGTGGCGGTGAAGGTTATTTACACCCAGAACACTACGATCAGATCTTCACCGCACACGGTGTAATCATGATCTTCTTCGTAGCAATGGGTCTAGTTGTTGGCTTAATGAACATCTCTGTACCACTTCAAATTGGTGCACGTGACGTTGCCTTCCCATTATTAAACTCTCTAAGCTTCTGGTTATTTGCTGGTGCTGCAGGCTTAATGATGGCATCTCTTGCAATTGGTGAATTCGCTGCAACAGGTTGGATGGCTTATCCTCCTCTTTCAGGTATCGAATATTCTCCAGGCGTGGGTGTGGACTACTATATCTGGGCACTTCAGATTTCAGGTTTAGGTACGCTATTAACAGGTGTTAACTTCTTCGTTACCATCATTAAAATGCGCGCGCCTGGTATGTCACTTATGGACATGCCGATCTTTACTTGGACATCTTTGTGTACAGCTGTATTGATCATTGCGTCATTCCCAGTGTTAACAGCAACAATTGCGATGTTAACGCTTGACCGTTACTTCGGTTTCCACTTCTTTACAAATGACATGGGTGGTAGCCCAATGTTGTATGTAAACTTGATTTGGACATGGGGTCACCCAGAAGTTTACATCTTAGTATTACCAGCATTTGGCATTTACTCTGAAGTTGTATCAACGTTCTCTCGTAAAACGTTGTTCGGTTACAAATCAATGGTGTATGCAACAATTGCGATCACAGTACTTGCGTTCGTAGTATGGCTTCACCACTTCTTCACCATGGGTGCTGGTGCGAACGTGAATGCGTTCTTCGGTATCATGACCATGGTTATTGCGATTCCTACTGGTGTGAAAATCTTCTCTTGGTTATTCACGATGTATAAGGGTCGTATTACCTTCACTACTCCTATGTTATGGACGCTTGGCTTCCTTGTAACATTCGGTATTGGCGGTTTAACTGGTGTATTAATGGCGGTTCCACCTGCGGACTTCCTTGTACACAACTCATTGTTCTTGATTGCTCACTTCCATAACGTAATTATCGGTGGTGTGGTGTTTGGTATGTTTGCCGGCATCATTTTCTACTGGCCGAAAATGTTTGGTTGGAAGCTCAATGAAGCATGGGGTAAAGCTGCGTTCTGGTTCTGGTTCTTCGGTTTCTACTTTGCGTTCATGCCACTTTATATCCTTGGTTTCATGGGTATGACTCGTCGTTTGAATACATATGACAACCCTGAATGGGATCCGTACATTGCTATTGCATTCTTCGGTTCTGTGTTAGTCGCGATTGGTATTGCATGTTTCGTTATGCAGATTGTTGTTGGTTACTTACAACGCAACGACAACCTCGACCTTACAGGCGATCCATGGGATGGTCGTACACTTGAATGGGCGACTTCGTCTCCTGCTCCGTTCTACAACTTTGCTCACCTTCCAACAATCAATGGTATTGATACGTTCTGGAATGACAAAGAGAATGGCGTAGCGTATGCGAAACCTACTTCATACGAAGACATTCATATGCCAACGAATCGTGCTGCTGGTGTTGTGATTGCCATGTTCATTACTGTTATGGGCTTTGGTTTAATCTGGCATATCTGGTGGTTAGTTGTTGTGATGTTCATCGCTTCTATTATCAGCTTCATCGCGTCTTCGTTTACGAAGAAAGTGGACTACTATGTTCCTGCTGCTGAAGTTGAGCGTATTGAAAATGAACGTTACGCGATTCTTGAAAAACATTTGAAGAAGGACTAAGACAATGGCTGACGTACTTCATCACGAAAACCACGGACACGATGAGCATCATCACCACGATGATACTGACATCACCGTCTTTGGTTTTTGGACTTATTTGATGAGTGACTTGATTCTATTCGGTACACTCTTCATTGCATTCGCTGTTTTAAGTAGCCATGTGCCTATGGGCACACCAAGTGCAAAAGAATTATTCGGTGAGTCTTTAGGTTTCGTTTTAACTGAAACTTTCGCTCTCTTGATCTCTTCTGTAACTTTTGGTTTTGCGGTTCTTGCTGCATACAAAAAGAACGTCAACCAAGTTTTAACTTGGTTAGGCGTGACATGGGTTTTCGGTGCGATCTTTATTGGTATGGAACTTTATGAGTTCAACCATTTAGCTTTCCATTATGAATATGTAAACTCATTGGGTGAAACTATTCATGGAGCTGGACCAACTACAAGTGCGTTCTTATCTGCGTACTTTACTTTGGTTGGTACGCACGGTATTCACGTAACTTCAGGTTTAGTTTGGATGATCGTGTTAATGATTCAAATCAAGAAATATGGTTTGACTCTTCCAAACACTCGTCGTCTTGCTTGCCTAAGCTTGTTCTGGCACTTCCTTGACATCGTTTGGATCTGTGTATTCAGCGTCGTTTACTTGATGGGAGTTCTCTAATGAGTCACGATCATAACTCAGCTGGTGCATCACACGGTAACACTAAGCAATATATGATTGGCTTTATCCTATCTGTTATTCTTACCATTATTCCTTTTGGTATGGTAATGGCAGGTGGTTTTGGCCGTGGTATTGTTATGGCGGTTATTGCAATTACAGCGGTTGCTCAGGTTCTAGTTCAATTAGTTTACTTTTTGCACATGAACTCATCTTCAGAGCAACGTTGGAACGTGATTGCATTTATCTATACAGTACTTTGTATTGCTGTACTTCTAGTCGGCTCTGTATGGATTATGAACTACTTACACTACAACATGATGATCTAAACTGATCGTCATGTTGAAAAAGTATTTATTCCTGACTAAACCAGGAATTCTCTTTGGTAACTTCGTTACCACTCTGGGCGGCTTCTTTTTAGCCGCTCAGGGGTCTGTAGATTTCCTCCTTCTTCTCATCACCCTACTCGGTACAACACTGGTTGTTGCTTCTGGCTGTGTCGTCAATAACGTCATTGATCAAGATATTGATCAAAAGATGGAACGGACGATGAACCGTGCATTAGTTAAAAAAACCATCAGTCCTTCCGTTGCTTTGGCATTTTCTGCTGCGCTTGGAATATTAGGTTTCGCCCTACTCTGGTTCTTTGTTAATGCTTATGCCTTTGGCTTTGCTGTACTTGGTTTTGTGGTTTATGTGATTTTTTATAGTCTATGGAGCAAACGCACATCTATTCACCAAACCGTGATTGGAAGTATTTCTGGTGCTAGTCCACCAGTGATCGGCTATACAGCTGTGACCAATGAATTTGATGTTGCCGCATTGTTGCTTTTTTTAGCATATGCACTTTGGCAAATGCCTCATTCATGGGGAATTGCGGTATACCGCTTTGACGACTATAAAAATGCAGGCATTCCAATTTTACCTGTAGCACGTTCAATTTTCCGCACGAAAGTTGAAAGCTTGATTTATGTCTTGCTGTTTGCTGCGGTGTTAAATGGTTTGTATTGTTTTGGCTATACCAATATGTTTTTTCTTATCACCTTTAACGCACTCTGTGCTTATTGGGTATATTTATCAATCATTGGTTTTAAAGCTGAAAATGATCAGGTTTGGGCAAAACGCTATTTCTTATATTCAGTGATATTAATTACTGCATTAAGTTTTAGTTTTAGTTTTAGCTATGTCTCACCTGCGCCACATTTGCCGCTGTTTTAAAAAAGATAGAGTTCTCTCTATCTTTTTTATTTCAACTTATTCAATATTTAAGTCTAGTCTTTAAATTGTTACTATAGCAGACACAACAATAACTCATGCTCTGCAATGAAAATGCCATCACAATTTTTTAAAAAATCTATTTTTATTAGTCTCTTCCCTATCACTCTTGCTTATAGCACACACAGTTTTTCTGGTTTCGATGTTTCTTGCTACCCATCGACCAACATTCAAACCAATGCCTATACCGCCTGTGACAATTTGCCTGCACTCACGCCCGCCAATGACAATCAAACCAATATGCTCTTACTTCTGAGCGACATGGGTTTAGCCAAATTGAATTTTAATCAGCCAAATAGTCCACTTTGGGAAACTGAATATAGTAACGTACCATTTGCGGCTAAAACATTGTTTCAAAGCGTAACCAATAAACTACCAAGTGCCCGATTAAAACCAAACAATGAAAAGACACCCTACCAAGAACATTGCAGTAGTCTAGACAATGGTGCGGATCAATTTACCCAGCAGGTGAAAGCCGACAAAAATCTCAGCAAAGCGGAAAAAGATTTACTGATTCAAGAAAGACAGAATATCTCAGCCTGTGACCGTGATCTTGCTCTCATCCAAGTCAATCCGAACTGGTCTATACAAGCACGTCAGTATGCGTCTTATTTAAATGCAACCATTGCCTTTTATAATAGTAATTTTTCCATAGCTACTAAAATTTACTCAGTATTAACTACGGTTGATCAGCTTTGGATCAAAGAAACATCACAATATATGTTGATTCGTAGCAGCCTCAATGAAAGCTATCAGTCGGGTGTCGGTAAATATGGCGACTTAAAAATCGATAAAGTAGATCAGACTTTACTCAAAAATACCTATGAGCATATCACTACCTACTTCAAACGCTTTCCTGAGGGGAAATATGCCGCAAGTGCACGCGGTTTACTACGTCGTTGTTATTGGCTGAGTGGAAATACCGAACTCCTGACCAACGAACTCGCATGGCAAATCAATCATCCCGATTCCAAATACTATAATTTAGAGCTCGATAATCTAGCCTTCGAAATGGATCGCCATGTATTTCAAAGCCGCTCATTCAATGCAAAAAATCTAAAAGATCCCTTCTTTCTGACCATTTCAGATTTAATGCAAATGCGTCAGGCAACATCGGCAGAAGATAAAGTCTTAAGCTGGTCTGAACTCAACAACCAAAAAACACGATTTAAGAGTCAGCCAGAACTGTTCCAATACCTACAAGCCAATCACTTATTCTTTGTGCAGAACAAACCAGCCGAAGCTTTAAAATATTTGCCAGAACATTTCTCTAATTCAATTAATAGTTACCTTCAACTCAGTCAAATATTGTTAAAAGGTCGTATTTTAGAAAAACTCGGACAAACTCAAAATGCACAGCAGTATTGGGAAGGTCAGCTTAGTCAATCAAAGTCCATTGAACAGCGTGGCTTATTTGAGCTGATGTTGTATCCACATTATGCTCAACAGCAAAATGCCAGCGCCTTTATCGGTTCAGATGCTAAAATCAAACAAGCTGCATTGCAAAAAAGCTTTATTGAAAATAAAGCCAATGAAAAAAGCTTAATGCAAATTGTACAGAGCAAAGCATCAAATACAGATCAAAAAAATTTAGCTTTATATAAAACTTTGCAAAAGTCATTGGTACATCAAAACTTTAAACTGTTTAATCAAGCCTTCGTACTACTGCCACAAGATGCCGCGAAGTATAAATATAACTCAGAAACATATCAAAACTATAAAAATCAACCACCCCTTAGTGATTTCATCTGGGCAGGAACAAAAATCACGCCACAAATGCAATGCCCTGAGTTATTCAGCCTGACTCAAAAACTTGAAAATTCACCTCAAGATTTAAAGCTCCGACTTTGTTTGGGCGAATATGCACGCTCGACTCAAGGCTACAACATAAGCTATGTCACCGCTTTAGAAAAAGAAACTGCTAGCTTTCAAGGTGCAATTTTTGCCCGTGGTCTAGTGTATAAAGACATCATCAAATCCAGCTCTGTACCCGATTTAAAAGCTTATGCGCTTTATCGCTCAATCATGTGTTACTCACCAAGCGGGATGAATGACTGTCAGGATGCAGAGGTTGAAAAATCTACCCGTAAACAATGGTTCGACCACATTAAACGCGACTATCCAAGTACCTCTTGGGCACAATCTTTAAAGTATTACTGGTAAGACTATATGTTGAAGCAGATTTTTTCCGTTGTTATGACGCTGATCTGTATGCTCAGCATCATGGCTTGTCAGCCGAGTCAGTCAGCTTCAACATCTGGTCAGGTAAATGCCGAAGACTATGATGCATTTTGGATTTGGGGCAATATTTCAACTGCCCCTTACCTAAAAGTGGCTAAAGAACTTTATATTTTACAAGGTGAAATCCGTTTAGACTCCCAAAAACATCACTCTAAGCTTATACCGCAAGGCGTAAGCGTCTTAAAAATTCCTCAGCAAAAGGTGTGGCTAGTTTTTCGTAATTATCATTTAGACTGGCAGGGCCAAGAACTTACACAAATTTTAAAACGCGTTCAGCAATGGGAAAATGCAGGGAATCATATTCAAGGCATACAAATTGATTTCGATGCCAAAACCAAACACATTCACCAATATACGCTATTCTTAAGTCAATTAAGAAAACAATTGCCGCAGCACTATCAACTCAGTATCACGGGTTTAATGGACTGGACCAATGTGACAAATCAGGAGACTTTAAACCTCCTGAATAACACCATCGACGAGTTGGTCATTCAAACTTATCAAAGTTCAACCACCATACCCAACTATGCAGCTTATCTAAAAAAAGTTTCAGCACTAAAACTGCCTTATAAAATTGGCATTGTTCAATATGGTGAGTGGCATAGACCGCCCAAGCTTGAAAATGATCCGAACTTTAAAGGCTATGTCGTCTTCCTTTTACGCTCAAAACCTCAAAATAATTAGGGCTTTTTAAGAGAAGTTCTTGAATTTGGCGAGCAAAGTCTCTAAAATTCCCCCTTCGCATCTAATGCGACACAACCTAGGTTGTGACTCCTTGCTTCTAACAACTTTTTTGTTAGGGGCTGTTTAAACCGTAAGGAGCTGACAATGCGTCATTACGAAATCGTACTTTTAGTACACCCTGATCAAAGCGATCAAGTCGTTGGTATGGTAGAACGCTACCTAACTCACATCAAAGAAGCTGAAGGTCAAATTCACCGTCTTGAAGACTGGGGCCGTCGTCAATTGGCTTACCCAATTAACAAGATCCACAAAGCTCACTACATTCTTATGAATGTTGAGTGTGGTCAAACTACTCTTGATGAGTTAGAAGAATTGTTCCGTTACAACGATGCAATTATTCGTAGCCTTATCATCCGTCGTGAGAACGCTATCACTGAAGAGTCACTATTGGCTAAGAGTGCTGAAGAAAAACGTGCGCGTAAAGCTCAACGTGAAGAAGCACAACACGCTCAAGACTCTGCTGAAGCATAAGGAGAACATCAATGGCACGTTTTTACCGTCGTCGCAAGTTCTGCCGCTTTACAGCTGAGAACGTTACGTACATCGACTACAAAGATATCGACACTTTAAAACAGTACATCACTGAAAACGGCAAAATTGTTCCTAGCCGTATTACAGGTACTAAAGCTCGTTACCAACGTCAATTAGCGCTTGCTATTAAACAAGCTCGCTATTTGTCTTTGATCCCTTACACTGACAATCATAAGTGAGGTTGAGCTGTGGATATTATCTTATTACAACGCATTAAAAACCTTGGTAAATTAGGCGATAAAGTTTCAGTTAAAGCTGGTTACGGCCGCAACTACCTTATCCCTCAAGGTCAAGCAGTAGCAGCTACTGAAGCTAACACTGCTGCTTTTGAAGCTCGTCGTGCTGAACTTGAGAAAGCTGAAGCTGATATTTTAGCTGCTGCTCAAGCACGTGCTAGCCAATTAGACGAAGTTAACATCGTAATCACTGCGAAAGCTGGTGACGAAGGTAAACTATTCGGTTCTATCGGTACTCGTGATATCGCTGACGCGTTAACAAATGCTGGTCTTGAAGTTGACCGTGCAGAAGTTCGTTTACCGAACGGTGCACTTCGTCACACTGGCGAATTCAACATCGCAATCCAATTGCACCATGATGTTGTTGCTGAAGTTCTCGTTACTATCGTATCTGAGTAATTTCTTGCAAAAAAAAGAGCATGCTTTTGCATGCTCTTTTTTTATCTCTATGAAAAAGTAGTTTCTTCGCTCAGCTTAAAACTTTATCAGCCTGCCCCTCAAAATGCCAAATTTGAATATTATGGGTTTTATCCATAAGCCTTGAATTCAGCACACAGCAGCTGCATTTTTTGATAAAGTGCATACAGTTAAATGGCTGTAATTTTTTCCAAATTTACAGTGAAATTTATCTTAAGTTATCCCTCTTACTGTATTAAAAATCAGGGCGTTATATGTCACAGGCGAATGCCACTGCTCAAAAGAGCTCATCGAAACAAGACAATAAACCAAATGAGTCAGGGCAACTGAAAGAATTCCGTACACCTCCGCATAACTTAGCATTGGAACAAGCTGTACTTGCCGCTTTAATGACGGTTGCTGAATCCTTTGAACAAGTTGGCGATGTACTGACCGAAAATGACTTTTATGCGACGCGCCATAAATATATTTTTCGCGCCATTGCGCAACTCTCCAAAGACAGCTCACCCTATGATGCGGTTTTAGTTCATGACTGGCTCACCACACAAAACCTACTCGATGCGGTTGGTGGTGAAGAGTACCTGATGCAATTGATGGCAGACTCCCCATCTAGTTTCTATAACATGGAAACTTATGCTACTAAGATCAAAGAATTTTCGACTTTGCGTAGCATGATTAAGGTTAGCTCTGAAATTTTACAAAATGCCTATGACACCAAAGGTCGTAACGTCAGTGAAATTTTAGATTTGGCCGAAACCAATATTTTCTCCTTGGCAGAACAACACAATAACAACGCCAAAGCTCAAGGGCCTAAAGCCATCAATACAGTTGTGGCCGATGTCTTTGATAAGCTGAATGAGCTGTCGCAAATGGAAGGCAGCATTACAGGATTAACCACAGGCTTTCTTGAACTCGACAATAAAACTTCGGGTATGCAAGCAGGTGATTTGATTATTGTTGCAGCGCGTCCATCGATGGGTAAAACCACCTTTGCCATGAATTTGGTTGAAAGCGTGCTGTTTAATAATGACCTACCTGCCTTGGTTTACTCCATGGAAATGCCAGCCGACTCCATCGCCATGCGTTTGATTTCATCTTACGGGAAAGTCCATCAGGGCCATTTACGTTCGGGTAAACTCGATGGCGATGAATGGTCAAAAGTGACCGGCACCATTTTGCAACTGCAAGAGAAAAAGCTCTATATCGATGACTCCTCTGCTCTTCCGCCTACAGAAGTTCGAGCACGTGCACGTCGTATTGCCAAACAGCACGATGGTAAACTCGGCTGCATCATGGTCGATTACTTACAGCTGATGAAAGTACCAGGTATGGGTGATAACCGTGTCGGTGAGATTTCAGAAATTTCACGAAGCTTAAAAGCTCTTGCCAAAGAAATGATGTGCCCTGTAATTGCACTATCGCAGCTTAACCGTTCCCTCGAGAACCGTCCAAACAAACGTCCCGTGATGTCAGACTTACGTGAATCCGGTGCGATCGAGCAGGACGCCGACTTAATCATGTTTATTTACCGTGATGAAGTCTATAACAAAGAATCCAAAGAAGCGGGCACTGCCGAAATTATTATTGGTAAACAACGTAACGGCCCTATTGGTACCGTTCGACTTGCTTTTGAAGGCCAATACACCCGCTTTAGTAACTTATCCCCTGAGTTTTATGCTCAGTACGATGATGAGGAATAATTAAAGCCTCATCATCGCCCTTCCATGACCCTGTAGGAGTAATTAGGGTGCGTCAAGCAACAGTTTATATTGATAGCCAAGCGCTGCAATATAATTTAAACCGTGTCAAACAACTTGCCCCAAACGCGAAAATCGTCAGCATGGTCAAAGCCAATGCTTATGGACACGGAGTCAAAGACTGTTTAGCAGCCTTAAGTGAAACCGATGCCTTTGGCGTCGCCTGTTTAGAAGAAGCACTAGAGATTCGTGATCTCGGCTTTAAACAGCCGATTACCCTGATTGAAGGTGTTTTCTCATCAGATGAAATGCCAACCGTCATTGAGCAAAATATCGAGTGTGTGGTTCATCAGCAACAACAAGTCGATTGGTTAATAGCACATAAAACCGCGTATATCGCACAAAAGCTTAAAGTATGGGTAAAACTCAACAGCGGTATGAACCGCTTAGGCTTTAAAGTTGCTGAAATCATTGATGTCATCAACACTTTAAAAGCAGAAGGCTTTACATGTGTCCTAGCAATGCACTTTGCCAATGCCGATGCGGATCACCCACTTAATGAGCAGCAACGTGCGCAATTCCTACACATCAAAGAAGCGTGTTCACCAATTCTAGCCTCATGTTGTAACTCAGCTGCTATTTTTAAATGGCCTGAACTTCATTTTGATTTTGTTCGTCCTGGCATCATGCTTTACGGTGCATCACCTTTTGCCGATAAAAATGCACACGACTTAGACTTAAAGCCAGTTATGACCTTCACGGCGGAAATTATTGCATTAAATACCATTCAAGCAGGTGAAGGTGTCGGCTATGGTTCACATTTTGTCGCAAACCAAGAAACTGAACTGGCCATTGTTTCGATTGGTTATGGAGATGGCTATCCACGTGCATTTTCAAAGCAAAACTATGTTGCTATAAATGGTCAGGCAGTAGCTGTTGTGGGCCGAGTAGCAATGGACATGATTGCGATCGATGTGACGGGTTTAAACGCCAAACTCGGTACAAAGGTTGAGCTCTGGGGTGAAAACCGCTTAGTTGACGATGTTGCGGAAGCCAATGGAACCATTGGTTATGAGCTACTTTGCCGGTTAAGTAATCGCCCTATACGTAAGCAAATCTAACCAAAAAAGCCCAAGTTCTACTTGGGCTTTTTTCAACACAAACTCTCATCAGGCTGGGCATCGTAAAGGTCTTGTAACAACTGATCAATTTGTTGCTGACTCATACTCTGCGGTTCAAATTTTGCAAAACCCATCTCACGCATTTTGGTATGTACGCTACTCATACGTTGCACATACTTCATGCCCCAAGCTCTAAAATGTGCCGCGTGAATCGTTTTCGCCTCAAAGACTTTGATATCTTTATGTCTAGGGTCTTTCAATAATTTTGACATTAATAATTCTAAAGCAGCTTCATCCCCTTCTAAGCACTGGAAATAATGCTGATCTGCATAATAAAGAACGCCTGAAATATTATGTACTGCATTAAAATCACGCGCTTCGCTTAAAATGTCCCGAACATCTTGAAGAAGCTGTACATGATCCGAAGTTGAAGTACTTGCATAGCAAATTTGCCGCATAGACTTCCCCAATTGATTGATTTCATTATTTTTAGTATCTAACACGTTTATACTAAATAGTCATCCGTCGGCTTTGCCAATTCTTGTAATCCTTTTCTTAAGGTATCCGACCATTGCTTACTGATGCTTGAAAAATACGGATCTTCTTCATCAATCCGCTTACCCACTGGAATATGTAAACTATCTCTTGCATACACCAAAGCATCTAAGGGCAAACCGACAGAAACATTGGAACGTAAGGTTGAATCAAAAGAAATCAAACTACACTTCACCGCTTCGGCTAAGGGCATGTCATACCGTAATGCACGATCTAGAATCGGCTTTCCATATTTACTTTCACCAATTTGAAAATACGGCGTATCTTTGGTCGCACAAATAAAATTCCCCTGCGGATAAATATTATAAAGTTGCATTTCTGCCCCTTTAATTTGTCCACCGACCAATAAGCTACAGTAGTAATTACTCTGTTCTTGCGTGTCTGGTGCCATATCCGCCAAGACTTTTTTCAAAGTATGCCCGACCAACTCAGCCGCTTCGAACATGGTATTGACACTATATAAATTCGGTTCTTGGCTTAACTCCAGATGATTTTTTAAATGTCCAATCACCGCTTGGGTCGTGGCTAAATTTCCTGAGGTTTGAATCGCAATAAAGCGTTCACCCTCCACACCAAAGGTATACAGTTTCCTAAATACGGATATATGGTCTACACCTGCATTCGTACGCGTATCACTTATAAAAACCAAACCATCTTGAAGACGAAGTGCACAACAATAGGTCATAGAACATCCTTTTTCAGCTAAACCTTAACAACTTAAAACTTGTACCATGGAATGCATCGATTCCACCCCACCTTTTTCACGTACGCCACGAACGGGAGCCACATCCCAATAATCGCGCCCAATAGCTACATAGATATGTGACTGTGGTTTGAACAATTGATTACTGGTATCAAAACAATACCATGCATCATCAATATACACCTCGGCCCACGCGTGACTGGCGAGGTGTGAAGTTTCAGGCACATGCAAATACCCTGATACATAACGTACCGGTAAGCCAAGATGCTTACACATGGCAATAAAAACATGACTATGGTCCTGACATACGCCTTGCTGCCCATTGAATGCCTCGATTGCCGAAGTGAGTACCGAGGTTTCAGCAGGTACATAAGGAATATGCGCTAAAACTGCTTCTGACAGTTTCATCAAATTTTCCCGATTCAGCTCAGGCACATACTGATGTGCAAATGCCTTCATTTCGGCATTGCACTGAGTATTGGGCGTCGGTTGTAAAAATAAATTGGGATTCAGTCGATCTTGGATGCCATGTTCTGCCAAGCTATTAATTTCAACAATGCCCTGCGCCATTATGGTCAGCTGTTGATAGGCTTCACGTTGCGAACTGGTAATCCAAATATTTTGGAAGGCATCCCGTTTTTCTTCACGCTCTCCTGGCACACTCACATGCCAGTGACATACCTTTTGGTGTGAATTATTCGTGGGTGTCATTTTAATATATTGAATGCTATTCAGGGCCAATTCACTATATTGATAATGCGTTTGATGATTGATCATAAGTTTCATACATCAACCTCAAACAATTGTTGAATATAATCACTAAAATGATAAAAATTCATCGCATCAGGTTGTGATTTGAGCTCTAACCAAGCCTGTGCCAGATTTAGCCAGCCCATTTCTTTTAACAACATGACGATGTTTTCTATTTCAACTAAAGTATTTTGTGCATCTTGTTTCAGGCGAATTTGACGGTCAAGCTGCTCAATCATTTGCCCCAAACTAAAGAATAAAAAGACATCACTGGCTTCAGACTCAAGTACATCCTGACACTCTCCAACCACATCACAAATATAGGCGGTGTTTTCAGTGGCATTTTTGATAAATTGATTCAGTTCCGCATATGCCTTTGCAGATAAAATCCCGCGCAAGTCTTGAACATTACTCTTAGCGCTTTGAAATTGCTGGTTAAATGAAGCAGGATTGTTTGGGTTTAAAATCAGCGCATTCAGTGAGCACGCATCAAAAGCAGGCAAACAAAATGCATGCGCATAATCCATTGCAGGCTGGTCTTGGGTAAAAGGAAACTGAGCACACAAATATTGAGTACGTGTTAAATAACGCCCTAACCAAAAAATATTTTCAGCATTGGTGCTTAATAAAATCATAGTTCTACCCTCATATTTGTTTATTTTATGAATGTAAGTTTTCCACGACCCAAGTGTCTTTAATTCCTCCTCCTTGGGATGAGTTGACCACCAACGAACCTTCTTTCATCGCAACACGTGTTAAACCGCCAGGGACAATTTCAGTACGATACGGTGAACTGAGCACAAACGGTCTAAGGTCAATATGACGTTCAGACACACCCGATTCAGTCATGGTTGGACTGACTGAAAGCTCTAAAGTGGGCTGGGCAATATATAAATGCGGCGTCGCCATGAGCTTATCTCTAAATTGCTCAATTTGGCTTTTACAGGCTTGTGGTCCAATCAGCATACCATACCCACCCGAACCTTGCGCCTCTTTGACCACTAACTGCTCAAGGTTCTCGAGTACATAAGCCAAATCTTGCTTGTCACGACATTGATATGTCGGAACATTTTTTAAGATAGGTTTTTCACCTAAATAAAACTGAATCATTTTATCGACATAAGGATAAATCGATTTATCATCCGCAACCCCTGTGCCTGGTGCATTCGCAATAACCACGTTATGACTCAGATAAGCGGACATCAACCCTGCGACACCTAAAGTGCTATTCGGCATAAAGCACAGCGGATCAAGATAAGCATCATCCAAACGTCGGTAAATCACATCTACCCGTTGACGGCCCCGAATGGTTTTGACATAGACCTTATCATGCTCTACAAACAAATCGCGCGATGTCACCAAAGGTACATCCATTTCACGGGCTAAAAAAGCATGTTCATAATAAGCACTATTAAAACGTCCCGGTGTCAACACCACGATGAAAGGCTGATCGACATACGCATTTTCAGCCAGGATTTGTTTAAGTAATTGTGGATATTGTTCTATGCCTAAAATATGGTTCTTCTGCATCAAATCAGGCATGAGTTTTTCACTAATCTTACGACTTTCAAGCATATAAGACACGCCCGACGGTGTTCTTAAATTATCTTCAAGTACATAAAACTCACCCTGCCCATCACGGATAATATCAATTCCACTAATTTGGCTATAAATCTGACCTTTTAAACGGTGCTCATACATATGCGGTTGATAAGCTTCATGCGTCAACACTTGCAGTTCTGGAATAATTTTCGCTTTGAGAATGTCTTGTTGATGATAAATATCATGTAAAAATAGATTTAGAGCCCGTACACGTTGAGCAGATCCAAGGGAGATTTTATTCCATTGTTGTTTAGCGATCACACGTGGAATTAAATCATAAGGAATGGTGCGCTCAATGCCCTCAGATTCACCATATACAGTAAACGTAATACCTTCATATAAAAAATGCTGTTTGGCAATTTGGTTCAGTTCTTCGAGTTCTTCTACACTATGCTGTGACAACCAGTGCTCAATACGCGTACAAGCCTCACCAGACATCGCTTGGTCATCTGTCATTTCATTAAAGAAATTCGAGGTCATTTGATGAAACAATCCAACAGACTGGCTCGATAGACGATCATGAGAGTGAATCGGATTTAATACAGGAGAGTTAAGCTTATATCCGTCCAACATCGTATTTACATTTGTATCTTTATCTTCTTTAAACATACAAACCTCTCAATTGTTATCGATATGTAACCCATACGTAGCAATATCTATGCCATGTATTTCTAAAGATGCTTTGTTTATTAATCGATAAAAAACGCATTGCTTCAATTCTATTTCGCATTAAGTTGTGTCAAAAAATATAACTGAAAAATTTCAAGCAAAGCTTGCTTAAACGAATGAGTTTTCTTATTGTGTTCACATTCAAGTAAGTAATTTCGACTCCTATATTTTATTAAACTATGTCTATACAAGAAAAAGAAACGTCCAATAGTCTCTATCGCCAATGGCAAATTTTGTCTCGCCTTTCCACTGGAAAATGGATGGGGACTCGAGAGCTGCAAGAGATTTTACAACGTGAAGGCATCGATATTACTTTGCGAACCATTCAACGTGATTTAAACCAAATCTCTCAACGCTTTCCGATTGAAAACAATGGGGCTGTGCCTCAAGGTTGGCGCTGGCGTTCTGATGCTCCGATTCAAAGCTTACCGCACATGACCAGCTCTCAGGCGGTGACGTTTATGATGGTTGAAGAACACCTTAAACATCTTCTTCCTCCAAGCTTAATTGAAGAAATGAATCCATGGTTTGACTTAGCACGTCGTAGCCTCTCTACCCAAAACAATGTACGCCAATGGATTAACCGCGTACGCATTGTCCCTGCGACACAACCGCTGATTCCCCCGATTGTGGAGAAAACAGCACAGCAAGCCATCTATGAAGGACTACTCCAAGACAAACAGCTGGAATGCGTTTATCAAGGCTTAAACCAAGCGGCTGAAGCAAAAACCTATACCCTCAACCCGCTGGCACTGGTTCAAAAAGGTGCAATTATTTATCTGATTTGTACCCGCCACGACAAAACTGATATTCAAACCTTTGCACTGCACCGTTTCAAATCAGCGACGGTTTTAAACACTCGTGCATTACACCCAGTCAATTTTGATATCGATGAATATATCGAATCTGGTGCATTAGGTTTCCGTGTAGACTTTTCAAAACCTACAGAAACCGTTGCACTTACCCTGACTATGACTGAAATAGATGCGCTGTATTTGGAGGAAACCAAACTCAGTACCAATCAGGTTTTAGAACCGCTTAGAAATGGGCAAATCTTGGTTCATGCGACCGTCCCTTTTACCAATCAACTGGTGTGGTGGTTACGTAGTTTTGGGCATAAAATTAGTCACATTGAACCCAAAGAAGTTCGTGATGCAGTTAATCAGACCATCACCGACTAAAATAAAAAAAGCCCCAAGTATTCGGGGCTTTATAGTCTTTTTGGTATTAGATATTTGAATTGCTTGCGTTTGTCGTTTTCATTGCTCATCTTGGTTTAATGCCTCCCCTAAACCAAGATAAGTGCGCTGTTTTTGGTGATTGATACAAACTAGCATTGGCATGCAAGTTCTCCACTGTTAAAACGGATCGATTTCATCGTCATGGTGTTGACCTCATGTTAAGAACGTAAAATCAATTTAAAAGACGGCGATACTTTTGTGAAATAACATGATTGGCTATTTTTATCTGTTTTTATCTTAAACAACTATTTTGCTTTGTTTATCTGCCAAAACAAAAAGCCAGCCTTATGGTCAGCAGGCTTATGATTAGCCTTCTGCATTTCCAAATGCCGATCTCAAAAACCGCCCTCATCAGCAATCGTTACAAATCATCCGCGTTTATTTCTTCCAAAATTGCCACTTGCTACGTTTAGGCCGCTTTTCTTCAATACGCACCAATCCCTTGAGTGCTTCATTATTGATTCTGTCATACATTTTAAAATATTCAGGATTCAACTGTTCTCCGATATATTCAGGCGTATACGATGTACAAGGTTTTCGTAATGAGCGCTCATACCATTTTTGTGCGACGTCTAAATCTGCATTAAAATAGAGCCCTTTTTCATACAAATAACCAATTTTACATTCCGCATATTGGTCTTTCTGATCAGCCGCTTTTTGAATCCAATACACGGCTTCTTCCAAATTTTTCTCAGTGTACAAGCCATTTAAATACCAATAACCCACTTGGTACTGTGAAGATGCCTCACCTTTTTGGGCATTCAATAAAAATAGTTTGAAGAATAGTTGTTTGGATTCATCCATATGCAGAAATGAATCAATCTTTCGGATTTGTTCATTAACCTGATCAATTGAGTAGTCCCGTGCATTTTTGAGAACATGTTGAGCCTGTTGCAGTGGACTTTCTTCAGTAAAGGATGCTATTAATTGCATTGCTTCTGCCTGCATCTCATCTATCCCACTGATACGCGCATCCAGTACGACATTTAAATGTTTTCGAGCCAATTCGAAGTCTTGCTCAACACCTCGTCCTTCTAAATACATACGACCCAAACTTAAATCTGCCGCTATGACCTGACCTGCTACTTGTTGATACAGTCCAATTGCCATATCTAAATCAAGTGGTACACCTAAACCATGCTCATACTTATCCGCTAAATTATTGATCGCAACGGGATTACCCAGATCGGCAGATTTTTGATACCAATAGACACATTGTTCGTAGTCTTGTTGAGTCCCAATACCATCTTGATGCATCCAGCCTAAATGATAATAAACATTTGCCAAAACACCTTTTTCAGTTTCAGGTGCTTGTGATGCAATTCGATGATACAAATAGAATGCTCGTGCCAAGTGAATCACATGTTCGCTCACCACACCATAATTTGGATAAACTGAATTGACCAAGAAACACGTTAACCAGCCAAAACGATAATAAGCCGCCAACCCCAATGTGGCTGCCCAACACCCCTGTTCAGATGATTGTTCCAAGAGCTGCAAACTTTTTTGTAAATCTTGTTCAGTGCCTTGACCTCGTGCATAACATCCCGCCAGCTGATATAGCGCAATGCTATCCATTTTGGACGCGGCTTCTCGATACCAGTTAAAACTTCCTTCCAGACTTTTTTGTAAAATTCCGCCTATGAATAATTGCTGCGCTAACTGACACATCGCAGGGCTATAACCCGACTGAGCAGATTGACGTAGTAAATCAATATAGAGCTGAAACTCACGCTCTTGATAGGCTTTATCTGCCAAATAATATTGATAAATACCCCGATATTGCTCGGTTTTATCTCTAATTAATTGAAGGATTAACGCTCCATGTCCGGTTTCATGCTCAGAGAAATACTCAATACGTTCAATCAATCCCAAACTTTTAGATACTTGCTCAATGGGTAGAAACCATCGTGTAATGGTATAGAGTCCCGGAACATCTTTCATTTTCACAATGTCAGAAGATGGCTCAGGATCTTCGGGTCGAACCAATGCTCTCAGCATCTGCATAGGAGATTCAGCTTCTGGTGGCATTAAATTTACCCCAACAAGTTCTCCATCATTGGTTTTAGCAACCTCCCAAACTTTCATAATAGCTTGATCAAATTGATAAAACTCACCACTTTGATTGAGCCAGATAACCACATCACCCGCGCGAATATCTTCTCCACTTTTATAATGTAATGACATAATTCACCTTATTTTTTATTGTATATTACCCCTGCGCAGATTTTACCCAAAAAAAAGCCCGCATAAAGCGCAATGCTGTTCACTTAAGCAATTGAAGCGTGGCGGAGTTTGTTAGAGAATCCGATGTCGGGTTTGGCATTGGATTTTTTATGGTGTTTCAGCAGGATCTTCTCGACCTCAACAGTCTGTTTAACTTCTCGGATCTGAATACATTTACTCATAATATCCCCATTGAGTGGGTTGAATCTGCACTTAAATTGAGCAGTTCGGCTACTATCCGCAGGCGACGCTTGCCCGCAGATCAGGTTCTCTGGCTGGTTCTCGGAATGGCGATTTTTCGTGATGAGCCTGTCCATGAAGTGGCAAGAAGACTAAATATTTGCGCTCAAGGACTGGCCTCTCTTGACCTGTTGGCACGCAGCGGGGTAACTGAAGCACGTAAGCGTTTGGGTGCAGATCCTGTGGAGTGGCTGTTTCGCCAGACAGGTCAGCACTGGGGACATGAGCGTTACCCAGATGATCAATGGCAGGGGCTTCAGGTCTTTGCTGTCGACGGTGCACTCTTGCGAACCCAAGATACAAATGATCTTCGTGAGCATTTTGGCTCAGGGAATACTTCCACGCAGCGCCAGACGCCATTTCCGATGCTACGGCTCGTCGCACTGATGAATGTGCGCTCGCATATATTAGTCGATGCGCAGATCAGTCCCTATCGCCGGGGGGAGATTCCTCTGGCGTCGAAGTTTCTCAGCCAGATTCCCGATCATTCGATCACCTTGTTTGACAAGGGTTTTTGGAGTGCGGACTTATTGCTTTCACTCTCGATGCAGGGTCAAGGTCGTCACTGGTTGATTCCGGAACGCAAAAATCTGAAAAGTGAGGTGATCGAGACGTATGCAGAAGATGACGTGCGGGTACGGATGAAAGTATCACCCCAAGCAAGAAAGAACAACCCGATGCTCCCCGAATACTGGGAAGTCAGGCAAGTCAGTTATGCTGTGGATAAGGGACGAATAAAGACGGTTCTGACCTCGCTGCCGGCCGATCAGTATCCTGCAAAGGATATCGCTAGACTCTATCAAGAACGCTGGGAAATCGAATTAGGTTTTCGGGATATCAAAAGCTCGATGCAGCATAATGCCATCACGCTTCGCAGCAAGACAGTAGAGCTGGTTTATCAAGAGCTGTGGGGTCTATTGCTGACCTACAATATTATCCGGCGAGAAGCGGCATTTGCAGCGGTAGCCTTTGGGCGTTCACCTTCGGATATCCGTTTCAAGCCTGTATGCCAGTACATAGCCGTTCAGCTGATCGTGATGGCGAATGCCAACCCATTATCAAGAACTGGCAGGCGGCTATCGGAGCTGAGATCAGGGATAGGTAGCCTGTTTCTGGAAAGGCGTTCGAGGGCAACAACACCCCGAACGGTTAAGATGTCAAAAACCCGTTATCCAGTAGATCGAAATGCTGCTCCTCTTAAGTGAACAGCATTGCGCATAAAGCGGACTTTTTCAATAACTTTCAAATATTAAGCAGATTTTTTCGCTTGTGCATTTTTACGGATCGTAATCATGATCAATTGCACTGCTGCAGGTGTTACCCCCGGAATACGATTTGCTTGAGCCAATGTCTCAGGACGTACATCTTTCAATTTTAAAGTAATTTCACGAGATAAACCTGAAACAACATCATAATTAAAATCGGCTGGAATTTTAGTTTCTTCCAAACGCTTCATTTGCGCAACGTCTTCATGCTGACGGTTAATATAACCTGCATATTTCACCGCGATTTCAATTTGATCGCCCACTTGTGCAGACACTTCTGAACGTGTGAGTTCCGCAATTTGAGCAAATGAAATATTCGGACGTTTTAACAAATCAATCGCAGAACACTCTTTCGATAAATCCGCACCTGTCATTTCGACAAACTTTTTACCCATCGGGTTATTTGGTGCAGCCCAAAGGTGTTGTAAGCGACCAGTTTCTTGTTCAACGGCTTCCATTTTTTCACAGTAAGCTGCCCAACGCACATCATCCACCAAGCCCATTTCACGACCCACTGGCGTTAAACGTTGATCCGCATTGTCTTCACGTAGCATCAAACGATATTCGGCACGTGAAGTAAACATACGGTACGGTTCTTTCGTACCGAGCGTAATCAAGTCATCTACCAATACACCCATATAGGCTTCATCACGTTTTGGTGTCCATTGCTCTTGATCCCACGCACGACGCGCAGCGTTTAAGCCTGCAAGCAAACCTTGTGCACCCGCTTCTTCATAACCTGTCGTACCATTGATTTGGCCGGCAAAGTACAAGTTATTGATGGCTTTGGTTTCTAAAGTAAACTTCAACGCTTGCGGGTTGAAATAATCGTATTCGATGGCATAGCCCGGACGTAAAATGTGCGCATTTTCCATCCCGCGAATTGAACGAACCAGCTCAAACTGCACATCAAACGGAAGTGAAGTTGAAATACCATTTGGATAAAGCTCATGTGTATCTAGACCTTCAGGCTCTAAGAATACTTGGTGTGAGTCTTTATCGGCAAAACGGTGAATTTTGTCTTCAATGGATGGGCAGTAACGTGGCCCCACACCTTCAATAACACCAGTGTACATCGGTGAACGGTCTAAACCGCCGCGGATGATGTCATGGGTTTTTTCATTGGTATGTGTAATATAACAATTCACTTGTTCAGGGTGCATAGATGCATCACCCATGAATGACATCGTCGGTGATGGGAAGTCACCCGGCTGTGGAATCATCACAGAAAAATCAACCGAACGCGCATCAATACGTGGTGGCGTACCTGTCTTTAAACGACCCACTGGCAAATTCAACTCACGTAAACGGTGTGCCAGTGAAATTGAAGGTGGATCACCTGCACGGCCGCCACTTGATTTTTCAAGACCAACGTGGATTACACCACCCAAGAACGTCCCTGCAGTGAGTACAACTGTTTTCGCATCAAAACGAATACCCGTTTGAGTTACAACACCCTTTACAGTATCACCCTCAACAATCAGGTCGTCTGCGGCTTGTTGGAAAATATCGAGATTTGCTTGGTTTTCCAAAGTGTCACGAATCGCGGCTTTATAGCGAATACGGTCTGCCTGCGCACGAGTTGCACGAACGGCTGCACCTTTGCGTGAGTTTAGGATACGGAACTGAATACCACCTTTATCGGCAGCCAATGCCATTGCACCACCCAAGGCATCAATTTCACGCACCAAATGCGATTTACCAATACCACCAATTGCTGGATTACAGCTCATCTGCCCTAAAGTCTCAATATTATGAGTTAAGAGTAAAGTCTGTCGCCCCATACGTGCCGCAGCCAATGCTGCTTCTGTACCTGCGTGACCGCCGCCGATAACAATGACATCGTAAACTTTAGGATAATGCATAGTGGTAAAGGAGATTAAAAAATGATAACGGAAGATTATAGCAAATTTTCGATTGTAAGTTGACAGATTCCGTGGAATTTATTGTATATGCGGTGCTGTGCTTACTGCGCCAGCGCTAGGTTTATGTAATTTTACTTGCAGAGCAGTAGCAAAAACTCAACAAAGGATGCGTTTTGTTACCTGAAAAGCCTTGTATTAATTTGATCATTTTTTATCCTATAAGTTGATCATACAACAACCAAAGGTAAGCATTATGAATAAGAAGATTCTTTTTTCATCCATTCTCTGCGGTTTATTTTTTTCGCCTTTTGTATCAGCCAACGACAAAGTTGAAAAGGTCTATGATAGTCAACGTTATCAACAAGTCTGTAAAGGCAAGTCACAAGGAACAGCGGTTAGTTTTGCCTATCGAGGCATTATTTGGAATGGTACCTGTGAACCTCAATTTTTCCCAAGCTCAAAAAATGCCAATATTCATGGTGATGAAGCTGAGTTAGCCAGCATTTGCCAAGGCGACTCAAAAGCGACATCAATCAATATCGAAGGTAAAGAAATTAAAGGCAAATGTGCCCTTGGTTTTGTAGCACCTAAACCAAGAATGTAAGCAAAACAACTGAAAGTTCATGCTGTATTGAGGGTAAAAAATAGTCCATTTTTTACCCTTTTTTCGACCTTGTAAATTATTGAATTCTGTATACACTCAAAAACACAAAAGATAAAAACGAATAAAAAAGGTATTCCATGGATTCGGAATTGTTTACAGTTTTTTTGCCTTTGACTTTGGCATTAATGATGATGGGTCTTGGTTTACACCTACGCCCAGCTGATTTTTATCGCCTCACACTGCATCCCAAAGTCATTTTCATCGCGTTATTTTCACAGTTGGTGCTGCTGGTGGGCATTGCGTTCCTCATTTGCCAGTTTTTAAATTTAGCGCCTATTTTCGCGATTGGTTTGATGCTCGTTGCAGCTTCACCAGGTGGGCCAACGTCAAACCTATTGACCTATTTATTTAAAGGTGATGTTGCGCTCAACATTACTCTTACAGCCACGAACTCCATCATTTCAACACTAACCCTCCCTTTTATTATTAATTTTTCACTGATGTACTTTCTACAAACATCACAACCCGTTGACATGCCCGCCATGAAAATGATGAAGGTATTTTTCATTACTCTACTTCCTGTCAGTATGGGCATGTTTTTACGTTATTACTTTCCAAAACTTGCCGACAGATTAAACCGCCCAATGCGTATTTTGTCTGCAAGCTGTCTTCTTTTTATCTTTTTTCTCGCACTGTACTTAGAGCGACATAATTTTGTCGAATATGTGTTTGAGATTGGGCCAGCCGTGGCCTTATTCTGCTTCTGTAGCATGTTTATTGGTTTTTTTGTGCCGCATCTGGCCAATATTCCAGAAAAACAAGCCTTAACCTGCTCCTTTGAGATCACCATTCACAACACCGCACTTGCCATCACGGTTGCCCTGTCAGTCTTAGGCAACACCGCCATGGCCATTCCTGCCGGTATTTATTCTATTTTCATGTTTGTATTTGCTGCGTTATTAGGCCTATTAATCTCGCGAAGAAATGACAGTTTATTTTTGAAGAAAGAGACCGTAGCTGAATAATTTCACGGTCATGATTTATATAATTTTAAGGAGAATATGCACCTATGGATTCAGGAATTATAACTATTATGTTACCCCTAGCTCTTGCCATCATCATGATTGGCTTGGGCTTAGAGTTAACCCCGAAGGATTTTGCACGTGTGAGCAAGCATCCCAAAGCAGTATTGGTTGCTTTATTTTGTCAATTGGTACTTCTTGTTGGGATTGCCTTTGTAATTTGCAAAGTACTCAACTTACCGCCACTGCTTGCCGTCGGCTTAATGCTATTAGCAGCTTCTCCTGGTGGCAGTACTGCAAATTTATTTAGCTATTTGTTTAAAGGTGATATTGCGCTCAATATTACCTTAACAGCCATTAACTCCGTTATTGCAGCGTTTACCTTGCCGTTAATTGTCAACTTTGCCATTCAGTACTTTATGCAGGATGGACAACACGTCAGTATGCAGTTTAGTAAAATCTTACAGGTTTTCTCAATTATTCTTATCCCTGTCTGCATTGGTATGTTGATTCGCCACTATGCACCCTCTTTTACCAAGAAGCTGAATAAGCCATTACGTATTTTTTCTGTTGTGTTTTTAGTCTTAATCATTGTTGGCGCAATAGCCAAAGAACGCGCCCATATTCTGGAGTATCTGACTCAGGTCGGTTTAGCCACAGTCATTTTCTGTATTTGTAGTTTAATGATTGGTTATTTTGTACCGCGACTACTGGGGATCAACAGTGCTCAAGCACGGGCTTGTGCATTTGAAATTGGCATTCATAACAGCACCCTTGCCATGACCATTGCACTCACCGTGATGGCCAGTACCACCATCGCCATGCCCGCAGCTGTCTATTCTATTTTTATGTATATCTTTGCTGCCATCTTTGGGACATTACTCAACCGTTTTGCCCCATCGGTTCAAACCAGTACAGAACAAGCCTAGAACACATGTAGGTCTAATGATGCTTCGGCATCCTTTTTTATTTTGAGGAATACTGTCGAACTGCCCCCTGTTCCGCTACAATATTTATTTATACATAAATATTAGGTTATTCCTGTGAAGTGGCTACAAATTCATATTACGGTTGATCAAGCGCAAGTCGATTTTACTGAAACCCTTTTAGAATCTTTGGGTGCAGTCAGTGTCACATTAGATGATGCAGAAAACCAAGACTTACTTGAACCACTTCCAGGTGAAACGCCACTTTGGAATAAAGTCATTGTGACAGGTATCTATGCGCAAGAAGACGACGAAGAAATTGATGTCAATGCATTAGAAACTTTTATTCGCACTCAAATGCCTGATGCACCGATGCGTAGCGAATTTCTTGAAGACCAAGAATGGGAACGCACATGGATGGATGCCTACGAACCAATTCAAATTGCAGACAAATACTGGATCGTTCCTGAATGGATGGAAGCACCAGAACCGGATGCAGTGAACATTAAACTTGATCCAGGCTTAGCTTTTGGCACGGGGAACCATGCATCTACTTTTCTTTGCCTGCAGTGGTTAGGTAAAACTGATGTTAAAGATAAAATCGTAATCGACTATGGTTGCGGTTCAGGTATTTTAGGTGTTGCTGCTCTACTTCTAGGTGCAAAAAAAGTCTATGCCACAGACATTGACCCTCAAGCAATTTTAGCCACTGAACAAAATGCGGCACTCAATGGCGTGGCTGAGAACCTTTATGTCGGTTTACCAGATGAGTTCAATTTAGAGCTGGCTGACCAAAAAGCAGATGTCTTTGTAGCAAATATTTTGGCAGGCCCGCTCATGATGTTAGCGCCGGAATTCGCAACTTTGGTCAAATCTGAGGGCGAGTTCGCACTTGCAGGAGTAATTGAAGAGCAAGTTTCTGATGTTTCTAGTGTTTATTCTGAGTTTTTTGATATATTAGAGGTCGAGAAACGTGATGAAAACTGGTGTCGAATCTCCGGTAAACGCCACACCCTTTAAATGAACTCTAAATACACTATGAGCGACAAACAAACCTCTTGCCCTAAATGCCTAACCATCTACAAAGTAAGTGTTGCGCAACTCACTGTTGCGCAAGGTATGGTTTGTTGCCCAAAGTGTTCGATGACCTTTAATGCGCTCTCGCATTTAACCACGGGTCATACTTTTGACACAGGTGAGGAAAGATCGTCGAATCAGAATGACATGAGCATGTCTTCAAATTCAGCATTTTCCTCTCCTCGTGTAGACAGCATTCATTTTGATTTATCGCAATCTGCTGCGCTTTCAATGTCGACATCAAATTTGCTTGATATTTTCAATCTGAAAGTTGAGCACTCCAACATTGACCTCAAAACCTATTTAAACAATTTAAACTATTTTAGTACCGACCCGATTGGTAACTATCCTGCCATGAATTTGGCTGACAACAATCCAGGGAAACCGCAAAAAAGCCCAATGTACTATATGCTTTGGGGTGTGATTAACTTCAGCTTATTGGCTTTATTATGTTTCCAATACCTATGGTTTAACCCACATATCCTCAATAACAGCCCCGCATTAGGTGCAACCTATAATAAAATTTGTCTTGTACTAAACTGTAGCAGCTTACAAGAACGTTATAGTCTGATCAGCATTAATAAATTAAAAGTAAAACGTGTAAACGCACAGAAAACTCAATTTTCAGGTGAACTGATCAATTATCATGACACCAGTCTTCCGCTACCAGATCTTAAAGTCATTTTAAAAGTGGATGGTGAAGTCGATTCAACTTATCAACTACATGCAAATGAATATTTGATTGATAGTCTGGTTGGAATCAAACGAATTCCTAAAAATAGTCCGTTCAAATTCAAATTTAGCCTGCCAGTTAGCCGTAAAAGCTTCAATCATTACAGTTTAGAAATAGTCCAGCCCTAAAATTTAAAAAAAATGTAAAAAAAGTGAAAAAAAATGCAGTTTTCTTGCTCACTTTTTCTTAGACAATGGTATGATACGCGCCACAAAAGCTTAGTGCTGCAATCTCCTCAGTCTTTTAATACAAATAGAACATCAGCAAAAATGCGCGTTATCAAAATATCGCGTATTGAGCAGATTTTTTTGTTTAAAAAAGGTCGGTAACAAATATTTAACTATTGTTACGCTTATATTTCGACCAACTTAGCGATATTGTGGCATGCTAAATGTACAGTTTTAGAACTAGTCGTTTTAGGATCTAAAACGAAGTTCATTTTAATTTTAGACCACTTTATATATGTCACTTTACCCAAGTGATATTTAGATTTTTCGGATTACTTCGCATGAATAGCAAATCTCCTATTTTTACTGCACAGTCTGATGTCGCTCTTCGTATTCACGTAGATCGCGCAGTTCGCCACTATTTTGCACAACTGCAAGGCGAGCAACCATCTCAGGTCTACGACATGGTGCTGGCAGAAATGGAGAAACCTCTTCTATCTGTAGTTTTAGAATATACCCGCGGTAACCAAACACGTGCTGCGGAGATTCTAGGACTTAACCGTGGAACTTTACGTAAAAAGTTAAAAGCTCACGGTTTAATGAGTGAATAAATGATAAAATGCTTGCGGCTTCCGCGGGCATTTTTTTTACCTGCTATTTTTGGCTTTTTGTTTTAATTCTTGATAACTGTGACGAAGATCATGACCATTAAACGCGCTTTAATCTCTGTTTCCGATAAAACTGGCATTGTTGAGTTCGCTCAAAACCTTGTTGCTCTAGGGGTAGAAATTTTATCTACTGGCGGTACATATAAGTTGTTAAAAGACAACAATATCGCTGTAGTCGAAGTTTCAGAGCATACTGGTTTCCCAGAAATGATGGATGGTCGTGTAAAAACGCTACACCCGAAAATTCATGGTGGTATCTTAGCTCGTCGCGGTCTAGACGAAGCTGTGATGGCTGAACACAATATCGATGCGATCGATCTTGTGGTTGTGAACCTTTATCCATTTGCTGCAACAGTCGCTAAACCAAACTGCTCACTTGCGGATGCGATTGAAAATATCGACATCGGCGGCCCAACCATGGTGCGTGCTGCTGCGAAAAACCATGCTTCTGTCGGTATTGTGGTCAATGCTACAGACTATGACACTGTTATTGCTGAGCTAAAAGCAAATGGTGCTTTGTCTTACGAAACTCGTTTTGACTTAGCCGTTAAAGCATTTGAACATACAGCACAGTATGATGGCATGATTGCTTCTTACCTAGGCGCTCGCGTAGGCAAGGAAGAAGGTCAAGCAGACAAGTTTGCACGTACCTTCAATACACAGTTAAATAAAGCTCAAGACTTGCGTTATGGTGAAAACCCGCATCAGTCAGCAGCATTCTATGTAGAAAGCACAGCAACTGAAGCCTCTGTTTCAACAGCGAAACAACTTCAAGGTAAAGAACTTTCTTATAACAACATTGCAGATACAGATGCCGCACTTGAATGTGTCAAATCATTTGCAAAACCGGCTTGTGTCATCGTTAAACACGCAAACCCATGTGGCGTTGCGGTATCTTTAGATGGTATTCATGCGGCATATGACTTGGCTTATGCAACAGATCCTGAATCAGCTTTCGGCGGCATCATTGCATTCAACCGTGAGTTAGATGTTGCAACTGCACAAGCGATTGTTGACCGTCAGTTTGTTGAAGTTATCATTGCGCCAAGCATTGCTGAAGGCGTACTTGAAGTCACTGGCGCGAAGAAAAATGTTCGTGTTCTCGTTTGTGGTGAATTACCTGCACTTGATGAGCGTGCGCCACAATTGGACTATAAACGCGTAAATGGCGGTTTATTGGTTCAAGACCAAGACTTAGGTATGATCACTAAAGATGATCTAAAAGTCGTGACGAAACGCGCACCAACGGATGCTGAGATTGATGATTTGATCTTTGCATGGAAAGTTGCGAAATACGTAAAATCAAATGCCATTGTTTATGCTAAAGGTCGTCAAACCATTGGTGTAGGCGCAGGTCAAATGAGCCGTGTTAACTCAGCGCGTATTGCTGCGATTAAAGCGGAGCACGCAGGCTTAGTGGTTGAAGGTGCTGTAATGGCATCTGATGCATTCTTCCCATTCCGCGATGGTATTGATAATGCAGCGAAAGCAGGCATTAAATGTATTATCCAACCAGGCGGTTCTATGCGTGATGAAGAAACCATTGCTGCTGCAGATGAAGCAGGTATTGCAATGGTCTTCACTGGCATGCGCCACTTCCGTCACTAAGTGATAGATGCAGACCGTAATGACAAAGTCATACATGTGGTTTAAAACAGATTTCTAAATCTTACATAAAGTCCTCTCCTTCTTAGGCTGAGGACTTTATGTCATTTCGATTCATGGAGTATGAACCGATGAACATTTTAGTTTTGGGTAATGGCGGTCGTGAACATGCATTGGCATGGAAAATCGCGCAAGATGAAAAAGTTACAAAAGTTTTTGTTGCACCAGGTAATGCAGGAACTGCAACAGAAAACAAATGTGAAAATGTTGCACTCAACATTTTAGACAATGCTGCAATTATCGACTTTGCAAAAAACAATGCCGTAGATTTGATTATTGTGGGTCCAGAAGCACCGCTTGTAAATGGTGTAGTTGATGCTTGCCGCGCGGCAGAGCTTCAAATTTGGGGCCCAACTCAATTTGCTGCCCAGCTAGAAGGCTCAAAAGCATTTGCTAAGCACTTCTTAAAACGCCACAACATTCCTACTGCGTTCTACGATGTATTTACTGAAGTCGATGCAGCGAAAGCATTTGTTGAAAAAAATGGCGCGCCAATCGTGATCAAGGCCGATGGTCTTGCTGCGGGTAAAGGCGTGATTGTAGCCATGACTAATCAAGAAGCTTTTGATGCGATTGATGACATGTTGGCGGGCAACAAGTTTGGTGATGCTGGTTCTCGTGTTGTGATCGAAGAATTCCTTGCTGGTGAAGAAGCGTCTTTCATTTGTATGATTGATGGCGACAACATCTTACCAATGGCAACATCTCAAGACCATAAGCGTATTTTTGAAGGCGACCAAGGTCCAAACACGGGTGGTATGGGTGCTTACTCTCCTGCTCCTGTGGTGACTGCAGATGTATTTGAAAAAACCATGAATGAAGTGATGCGTCCTACCGTTGAAGGTATGAAAAAAGACGGTCACGTTTATACAGGTTTCTTATACGCAGGCTTGATGATTGATGACAAAGGTCAACCAAAAGTGATCGAGTTCAACTGTCGTTTTGGTGACCCTGAAACTCAGCCGATTATGATGCGTTTAAAATCATCATTGGTCGATCTGGTTGAAGCTGGTATTGCAGGTAATCTTCCAGCAGAAGCTGAATGGGATGAACGCAAATCAATTGGTATTGTTCTTGCAGCTGAAGGCTACCCAGAAACCGTTCGTCAAGGTGACGTCATCTCTGGTCTTGGTCAATCTCCTGAAAACACAAAAATCTTCCATGCGGGCACAACAATGAGTGCCGACGGTCACATCTTGACTGCGGGTGGTCGTGTTTTATGTGTGACAGCTCTTGGTGATACCGTACTTGAAGCACAAGTCAATGCTTTAGAAGTTTGTGGTCAAGTCACATTTACGGGTATGCAATATCGTACAGATATTGGTTATCGTGCCATTGCGCGTGAAAACGCATAAGTAACGCAGTCAACACACTTTAAAAAACCCGCTAAATGCGGGTTTTTTAATTGCAAACCGCTGCGAATTTTTTAAATATATCCGTATGAAGATAAATTAAGTTCTAAAGATATAGCTATATTCATCCTGTACTCTGAGACATACTTTTTGCACTTTATACTCGTTATATCTATTTTTTGTATTTAGTTTAGATAAAATCTTATAAAGCACAAAATTTATGCAAATTGTTATTTTTAAATAGATTAATTAAAAATAATATATTGTTTTCATTAAAAAATTACAAACAATATGCAAATTACTAATCTTTAAATAAGATAAGTATTGAACTTTTATGCTCTATATCGAATATTACTTTGTTGATATGATGTGCAAAATTTAACGATTGAGCAGAGATGTTTCTAGTGAGTTGAAAAAGTTAATCTTTTTCAAAGTGAAAGCCTATATTCGACTGATATCGAATTGCACGCTTTCAAAACTCACATTACAGTCATATGCAACAAATCAGAAATGCCTGATTTAAAATCAATTGATCTCTCTATTGTTCAGCTAAGTTAAGCCTCGTTTAGATGCTTAATCGGGAAGAAAAAATGAAAAAAATTCTAGGAATTGCGCTGGGTTTATCTGTTGTATTAACGGGTTGTAGCAAACCCGAAGCACCTGCGACAGATGCGGCTAAAACGGATACTGCAGCAGCTGAGCAAACAGTAACCATCGCATCGACTGGCTCTGATGCTGATATTTGGCGCCACATTGCAACTTTGCCAGAGACTAAAGCAGCGGGCTTAAAGTTAGACATTAAAAACTTCACTGACTATGTCGCAATGAACACCGCTGTTGCTAACAATGAAGTCGATGTCAACGCATTCCAATCTTATGCTTACCTTGTGGCATACAACGAAGCGAACACAGCGAAGATTGCGCCACTTTCAACCACATATCTAGAGCCAATGGGCATCTATTCAAGCAAAGTCAAAACACTGGCTGAATTTAAAAATGGTGCAACGATTGCGATTCCAAATGATGGTGCGAACGAATCACGTGCATTGTTATTATTACAATCTGCGGGTCTAGTGAAGTTAAAAAATGACTTTGACTTCGTGAAGGGCACTTCGAAAGACATCGTTGAAAACAACAAAGCTCTCGTCATCAAGCCTATTCAAATGGCAACGGCTGTACGTGTGAAAGACGAAGTTGATGCAATTGTTTTGGGTAATACCCTTGCAATGGAAGGCGGTCTAAACGTATTGAAAGATGCGATTTACTATGAGCCAATCGATCAAACCACAAAAATGAACGTAAACGTACTTGCTGTGGCTGAAGCGCGTCAAAATGACCCTGTACTGAAAAAAGTCGGTGAACTTTACCATGTCGCTGCAGTAGGCAAATATGTTCAAGAACATTTTGGCGGCACAAAAATTGATGTGAACAAGCCAGTAAGCTACCTTACTCAAGCTAAATAGTAATATAATCAAATCAACGAAACAGGCAAAGTCTCTTTGCCTGTTTTTTCATTTTTGTGTAGTTTTTGACGATATGATTCAATTTAAAAACATTTCAAAGCACTATCAGTTGAAGGGCCAAACCATTCCTGCACTGGACCAAATCAATTTGGACATTCCAGAAGGCAGTATTTTTGGCGTTATTGGCTATAGTGGTGCAGGTAAAAGTACCCTCATTCGTTTGATCAATTTACTTGAACGTCCAACCGAAGGACAAGTAATTATCAATCAGAAAGACTTTACTGCATTAGATGCAAAAGCATTACGTCAAGAACGTGCAAATATTGGCATGATTTTCCAGCATTTTAATTTACTGCAAACCAAAACCGTTGCAGCCAATATTGAAATGCCCATGAAACTTTTAGGTTATAGCAAAGCTGAACGTGAAAAACGTTTGAATGAGCTACTTGAGTTTATTGACCTCAAACATAAAAAAGAAGCTTATCCAGACGAGCTCTCGGGTGGTCAAAAACAACGTGTCGGCATTGCACGTGCGCTTGCCAACCATCCTAAAATATTACTTTGTGACGAAGCGACTTCTGCACTCGACCCACAAACCACCAAGTCGGTATTGGACTTGCTCAAAAAAATCAATCAAGAGCAAGGCATTACCATCGTCATGGTGACACATGAAATGGATGTGATCCAAAGCATCTGCTCACATGTGGCCGTAATGGAACTCGGCAAAGTGGTTGAAACGGGGAAAACGGTGGACTTGTTTAGTCGCCCACAACATGCAACGACACAGAATTTTATTCAAACGATTTTGCATCAACAGCTACCGATTAAGCTTCTGAATAACCTCGAACATAAGCATCATCATAGTATTTACCGCTTACAATTTCTTGGTAACTCTGCACACGAAACCGTAATCCAAAACTTAATTAAACAGTTTGATATTAGTCTCAATATCCTGTTTGCCAACATGATTGAAATTGATGGCAATGTGATTGGGCAAATGTTTGTTCAGCTCTTGGGCGATGAAAGCCTGATCGCTGAAGCGGTTGAGTTTTTAAAACAACATGGTGTGGCTGTTGAACAATCAGGAGAGCTGGCATGAGAGATTTAATTGTCCAGTGGTTAACTCAAATCACAGCACCTTTTTGGAAAAGCTCTTTATCAATTGATCAGTTTATTACTGCTTTGCAAGAAACATTTCATATGGTGTTTTTTGCAATGCTATTTGGCTGTATTTGGGGCTTTATTCAGGCCATCATTTTATTGGTCACACGTCCTGATGGTATTTTGCCAAACAAAGCGATTTATCACAGCCTCAACCCGATTGTGAATGCCCTGCGCTCTCTACCCTTTATTATTTTGCTGATTGCGGTTTTACCTTTAACCAAACTCATCGTCGGAACATCGATTGGCACGTGGGCTGCAATTGTTCCGCTCACCATCTATGTCGGACCATACATTGGTCGTTTGGTGGAAACTTCATTACTGGAAGTGAATGAAGGCATTATCGAATCTGCACAAGCCATGGGTGCAACTCCGCTACAAATCATCTTTAAGTTTATTTTACCTGAAGCACGCAGTTCACTGATTTTAAACTTAACCACAGCCACCATTAGCTTAATTGGTGCAACCGCGATGGCCGGTGCAGTGGGTGCAGGTGGTATTGGTGACCTTGCTATATCTTATGGTTATCAACGTTTTGACACCAGTGTCGTAATACTCACAGTAATTGTGCTGTTGATCATGGTGCAAATTGTACAATCCGTTGGCGATTGGCTATCTAAACTGCGCTAACAAAATCAAGCTCTCAATATTGGGAGCTTTTTTCAGGTCTAAATTTTATATAATGCGGCAAACAAAACCTTTAAAAGCTATAACGATGAAAATAACAACTCTATTGATCAGTCTAAGTCTTTTGCCGATGCTCAGCCATGCAGCTTCAAATCCCTATAACTACGTCACCAGTGTGAAAGTGAATCAGGTTGAACTCAATGCACCTGTGACAGCACATCAAGTCAGTCAATTACTCGCTCCTCCGAATGGAAAAACCAGTAAACAATATGCCGAATGTACAGGCAACTATGAATACAGTATTACAAGTGCTCAACCCAAAACCCTAAAATTTGAGATTTTTAACGAAGATAATCCCAAGACTCAGGCTGAAAAATTCTATAAGGACAAAGCGAGTTTCAAACAACTCGGTCAAACCAAAGGCCGTGTTTGGCTTGACTGGAAAAGCACCCAAGCGATGAGCGAAAATATACGCGTGCAAAATATTCAGATCACACCGAATTATACTTTGCAGCAGTTTAAACAAGACTTTAAATACAGTGCACAAGGCATGGTAGCATCAGGTGAAGCCCAAGTTTTGCTCTTGCAGCCCAATGAAATCAAAACCTTTCTAAAAGAACCGCAAGACTTTGCCCCACCCTACACGGCTTATCTCAACTTTGGTTTTAAAAATGGACAGTTAAGCAGCTTTGCCATTCAGCAAGCAGTGGCCTGCTAAAGGCTTTTATTCCAAGAAACAATGCGACTGACATTACCTTTTTTAAGTCGTTTAGAACTTACTGACAATAAAATAAACAGTCCAAACACTGTAGCCTATTAAATTTTGCCAATTCATTTGAATCGCACTCAGAATGAAGGCAGAGCATGTTAAACTATTCAGCGGTTTTTGCAGGGACTCACTTATGCACTTTGTACATCTTGGTATTCATACAGAATTTTCAATCACAGAATCAATTGTACGTATACCTGATTTAGTCAAAGCTGCTAAGGCAGAAGGTATGCCAGCCCTTGCCATTACTGACTTATCTAACTTACATGCTGCTGTAAAATTTTATGGTAAATGCTTAGATAATGGTATCAAACCGATTATGGGTTCAGAAGTTCGCTTGAACGATGCTGAACATCGCGTGACATTATTGGCGATGAGCAATGTTGGCTGGCGTAATCTAACCGAACTGGTTTCAGAAGGTTTTATCCGAGGTCAACAGCTTGATATTCCTTGCGTTGCAAAAGACTGGATTTTAGAACAAAACCATGACCTGATTGCGCTACTTGGCATGCGATCTGATGTCGGCAAAATGCTCTGTACATCGAATCCGCAAAAAGCCGAACCTTTACTCGAAGAATGGATTGCAAAGTTTGGCAATCGTGTTTATTTGGCTTTATGTCGAACAGAGCGTTCAGGTGAAGATGACTTCAACTATGAAGCCCTAAAACTGGCTAAAAAATACAATATTGGTGTAGTTGCGCACAACGATGTGCACTTCATGAAAGAAATAGACTTTGAAGCACATGAAGCCCGAGTCTGTATTGCCGATGGTTATGTATTAGGGGATAACCGCCGACCAAAAAATTACTCTCCAGAGCAATATTTTAAATCTGGCCAACAAATGGCGGAGTTATTTGCAGACATTCCCTCTGCAATTGAAAATACTTATCAGATCGCGAAGCGTTGTAACGTCACTCTGCAATTAGGTAAATACTTCCTGCCTGACTACCCTATTCCTGAAGGCCATACCATTGACACCTACTTTGCACATTTATCCAAAGAAGGTTTAGAAGAGCGTTTAGACTTTTTATATCCACCAGAAACGCGTGATGAATACTGGCCTCAAAAACGTAAAGAATACGATGATCGTTTAGAATATGAAATCGGAACCATTCTTAAAATGGGTTTTCCGGGCTACTTCTTGATTGTCATGGACTTCATCCAATGGTCCAAAGGTAATGGCGTTCCCGTTGGTCCAGGTCGTGGTTCAGGTGCAGGTTCACTTGTGGCCTACAGCTTAAAAATTACGGATCTCGATCCTCTCCCATACGGACTACTCTTTGAACGCTTCTTAAACCCAGAACGTGTTTCAATGCCCGATTTCGACGTCGATTTCTGTATTGCTGGTCGTGACCGTGTCATTGACTATGTGGCGCGTACATACGGACGCGATGCAGTATCACAAATTGCCACTTTCGGTACCATGGCAGCCAAAGGTGCGATTCGTGACGTGGCACGTGTCTTGGGTAAATCCTATGGTTTGGCAGACCGAATCTCAAAAATGATTCCGACCAAACCTTTAGGTTTAAGCCTCGAAGAGTCGATTGAAGCAGAGCCACAGCTTAAAGACATTGTCACTAACCCATCCAACCCAGACAATGACGATGCGGCTGAAATTTGGGAAATGGCATTAAAGCTCGAAGGCATTACCCGTAACACAGGTAAACACGCAGGTGGCGTGGTCATTTCCCCGACTAAAATTACCGACTTTTCTGCCGTGCTGTGTGATGCAGATGGTACAGGCCGTGTTGCGCAGTACGATAAAGACGATGTTGAATCTGCAGGTCTAGTAAAGTTCGACTTCTTGGGTCTGCGCAACTTAACGGTCATTGAAGATGCCGTGAAGAATATCAATAAGCGCATTCAGCTAGATGTGCCTTTAGACATTGCGTTCATTCCGCTTGACGACAAAGATGCATACCTCATCTTTGCCAATGCCAACACCACAGCGGTCTTCCAGTTTGAATCCGTGGGCATGAAAAAAATGCTCAAGGAAGCACGTCCAAGTAAATTTGAAGAAATTATCGCCTTCGTATCCCTTTACCGTCCGGGTCCGATGGACCTGATTCCAGACTTTATCCACCGTATGCATGGTGGCGAGTTTGAGTATCTTCACCCCCTACTTGAAGGTGTACTTGAGCCGACTTACGGTATTATGGTTTACCAAGAACAGGTAATGCAGGCAGCACAGTATTGTGCGGGCTATAGCTTGGGTGGTGCGGACTTACTGCGTCGTGCGATGGGTAAGAAAAAGCCCGAAGAAATGGTCAAACAGCGCCAAATTTTCACGGAAGGTGCAGCGAAAAAAGATATTGATGAAGCCACTGCCAACCATATCTTTGACTATATGGAAAAGTTCGCAGGTTATGGCTTTAACAAATCGCATGCCGCAGCATATGCCTTAGTGGCCTATCAAACTGCATGGCTCAAAGCGCATTATCCAGCTGAATTCTTAGCAGCGGTGATGTCATCGGAAATGCAAAACACCGATAACGTGGTGTTCTTGATTGATGACTGTCGACACAACGATATAGAGGTATTGCCGCCTTCGGTCAATATGTCTATCTATCAATTCCATGCTTCGGACGACAAAACGATCGTCTATGGGCTCGGTGCAATTAAAGGCGTCGGTGAAGCGGCGATGCAGTCGGTTATTGACTCGCGTATTCAAGATGGGCCTTATCGTGACTTATTTGATTTCTGCCATCGTATTGATCTGAAAAAAATCAATAAACGGACTTTAGAAGCATTGATTCGCTCAGGTGCTTTAGACTGCCTCGGCATTGAACGTTCAAGTCTAATGGCGCAGCTTCCTGAAGCGGTACAAGCGGCGGATCAAGCTCGATCAAACCGTGAAACAGGCATCATGGACTTATTTGGTGAGGTTGAAGAAGTACAACGTAAACCTGCCAAACCTGTTAAGCCATGGTCAGATGAAGTCCGTCTCAAAGGTGAAAAAGACACCCTAGGGTTGTATTTAACAGGTCACCCGATCGATGTCTATCGCACTGAGTTGAAAGCGTTTATTCCGAACAAAATTAATGAACTTACCCCGACCCGTCGTGGTGTCACTACCGTTTTTGCTGGGCTTGTAGTTGATGTAGCCAACTTCCCGAACCGCATGATGGTGACCTTAGATGATGGTACCTCACGGATTGAAGTCTCTGCGAACCATGAACGCTTTATGCGTTTTAAAGACATCATTCAAAATGAAAAAGTGGTGGTAATTGAAGGTGAAATTTACGAACGTGAAGGTTTTGACCGGCCAATGGGACGCTTAACCAAAGCATTTACGCTGAATGAAATTCGCCAAAAGCGCGCTAACTGTATTCAAATTCGTCTCGACCCAACACATAGTACAAAAACACTGAGCCAAGATTTAAAAAATATTCTTGCATCCTTTTGTAATGTCGATATGTGTAATCACATCCCGCTGCAATTGCTGTTGGAATACCCATATGCCACGGCTGAATTACACTTAGGAATCAATTGGAAAGTGGCACCGCTGGATGAACTACTTTCTAAACTCCGTGACTATTTTGGTAAAGAAAATCTTCATGTGGAATATCAAGTCAAATCCAAAGCAGCCAAAGCGGTGAGCTATGAAGAAGCCAAACCTGTAGATGTACCACCGCCCCCTGCGGATATGAGCATGGATGATGCCATGGACTTATATCAAGCTGAAGTCGGTCAGTTCTCTTAATTATTTAAATTTTAAAGATTCATTGGAAAAATCATGAGCCAATTTGACAATGCCGCTGTTTCAGCGCATCTCTCCCATGTGCGTATTGTCATGGTCAATACTACACTCCCTGCGAACATTGGTAGCGCACTGCGTGCCATGAAAACGATGGGACTCTCAAAACTGGTTTTGGTTGCGCCAAAAACCTATCCGCATCCCGATATCGATGCTTTGGCTGCGGGTGCAACTGATTTAATTGAGCAGATTGAAATCGTTGAAACCCTTGCCGATGCCATCAAAGACTGCCATTTAGTGTTTGGCACGAGTGCGCGTAGTCGTACCATTCCTTGGCCCTTGCTAGACGCACGTCCCGCAGCTGAAAAATCAATTTCAGCAGTGGTGAATGATCAGCAAGACGTTGCTGTTGTATTTGGCCGTGAAGACCGCGGACTGACCAACGAAGAACTGGCCATGGCTAACTATCATGTCACCATTCCTGTAAATACAGACTATGGCGTGCTAAATGTGGCTCAAGCCATTCAAGTGATTTGTTATGAAATGCGTATGGCAACTCTTGCTGCTGTGGAAAGCGGTAAAGATGAAACTGCAACCATGCCTGTAACAGATACTGAGTCTATGCAGTGGGATGAGCCTTTGGTCACCCATGAGCAAATGGAACAGTTCTATCCGCACATTGAAAAAATGTTGGCCGAGATTGAATTTTTAGATCCAAAAAATCCTCGATTACTGCCTTTACGCTTGCGTCGTCTTTTTGGACGTATACAATTAGATCGTATGGAATATCATTTACTTCGTGGTATTTTTAGTCGTGTACAAGCTTTAAATAACGGCACATGGAAAAAGTCAAATACGGATCAAACAGAGGATCAATCTAATGCTTAAACAGCTCAAAGAAGATATACAAGCTGTATTCGCGCGCGATCCTGCGGCACGAAACACTTTAGAAGTTCTAACCACATATCCAGGCATTCATGCCTTGATCATGCACCGTATGGCGCATGAGTTATGGAAAAAAGAATGTAAAGGCTCAGCACGTTTATTGTCTTCTTTTAGCCGTTTTGCAACAGGTATTGAAATTCACCCAGGTGCTAAAATTGGTCATCGTTTTTTTATTGACCACGGCATGGGCGTCGTGATTGGTGAAACCGCTGAAATTGGTGATGATGTGACCCTATATCATGGTGTCACTTTAGGTGGGACCACGTGGAATAAAGGCAAACGCCACCCGACCTTAGAAGACGGTGTAGTAGTTGGTGCTGGTGCTAAAATTTTAGGCCCTTTTACTGTCGGTAAAAATGCGAAAGTCGGCTCAAATGCAGTCGTCACCAAAGCTGTTCCAGCCGACACCACCGCAGTTGGTAACCCTGCACGCTTTATTTCTAAAGATAAACCGAAAGATGAAGCAGAAACACGTCGTCGCGATTATGCAGAAAGTATTGGTTTCCAACCTTATGCTGCAACGCAAGACCAGTCTGATCCAATTCTTGAAGGTATGCGTGTTCTACTTGACCGCATTCAGCTGAATGAAAAACGGATGAATACCCTTTGCCAACGCTTATCTTTGCTTGATCCAACTTTTAAAAAGCAACAACAAAATGAACAACCCTTTAGTGCTGAAGAATTGAAAATTTTGGAAGATGTACGCCGCGAATGTGAAGCTCAAAGCCTGCCATCCAATGACTAAACATGAAAAGTGTTAGTTTTTGAAAACCTGCCTATAGCAAACCTTGCATGTTCATCAGAGTTTTTTTAGACTGACGAACATGCCTTTTATACCACTTCTTAAAATAATGAATGGATGAACCTTATGATGCTTAAACCCTTAGCGGTTGCTGTTCTTGCTGTCTCGTTTTTAACAGCGTGTAGCTCAAACCCAACGAAGAACAATAGTGATACCATCGTTTTTACAGAGCCTGAATTAACTGCACCATTTTATGCACTCAATCCATTTAATTATGATGCGCCACCTCCATTTGAAATTAACTTAAAAAAAGCAGCGGCTCAGCCTGTAACAAAAATGGAAGTGACTCGCTCTGACGATCCATCTAAAAAAATGGTTTTAGACACCAATAAACTGATTATTCCAACCGTAAACAGCAAAGACCGTCAGTTGAAGTTTGCCGTACTGGCGGGCGACAATGAAGTCGACATTACTGAAATTGATGACTTCTTACAGTTGGTTGAAGGCAAAGCCCGTCACTACCCACCGCGCTTTACGGAACGCCAAGAACGTAAAGGTTTTGAGTTAAAACTAAAAGAAGTGACACAACAGCTTGATACGTTAGCATCGAAAGACAATGCTTCATTTGATGTGCTGGTTCGTGCGTTCAAAGCCAGCGTTATGGCACGTAATTTAGACCTTGGTTCAGTCTATACCACCAAATCTTTGGCTTATGCACAGCGTATTTTAAAAATTAACCAAGAAGACCCTGAAGCAAACTTCTGGTTCGGTTTTGCTTTGTCTGAAGGTGGTGGTCAACGCGAAGCAATGCCATACCTCGATAAAGCAATGAAATCTGGTGTTCAAGAAGCCTATTTAGCGACAGCAAATAACTACATTGCTATGGAACAAAAGAAAAATGCGGTGCAAACCTTGAAAAACTACAAGCTGAAATATCCACAAGAAGCCGAAGTTGCGGATCGCTTGATTAATGAAATTGAAAAACAAGGTCGTTGGAATGTTTGGCAAGTTCTAAATACTGCAAAATAATTCCATCACTTCTGATGTACCTAAAAATAGACCGAATTTTCGGTCTATTTTTATTTTAGGCGTATTGATAAATCCGAGAATTATCGTATGATTTAAAAAATTCAAAAGAATAAACGGTAGTCGACGCTTTTTATGCCTAAATACATCCGTAGCACCTTGATGGTAACCACTCTATTTTCGCTCTTGAGTGGTTGCCAAGTGGTCAGTGTGAAAAATCAATCACTGAACGTCACGATTACCAATGAGCGTGAGAGTATTTTAACGCGGGATAAGCTCAGTGAAGCGAGTCTAAACGTGCTGTCTATGACGGGTCGAGAAGCCAAAATCTGTTCAGAGCAACCTGAAGAATGCGTCAGTGAACTCAAACAAATTCCACAAATTCAAGATGAACAGCTCCTCTCTACTGCCAGCGAACTCTATCTCGCTAAAGCACTTTCCTTAGAAAAATCATCAGCCTGTAAAGTAAGTATTTTAGCCAAGACACACTCTGAAGAAAAACAGGCGCTACAAAAACAAAACTACCAAAACTGCCTAGATCAACAACTTGGCATGCTGGATAAAAGCATTCGCTATAGTTATGCCTACATGTTTAACACCAAACGTGGCCCGCAAGACCGTATTTTTGATAACCGTCAAGTCCAACTCCGTGACTTTTATAACCAAGCTATCGCTAAGCTTGTAAATAGTTATCGCTTACGCCATGGGCCATCTGAAGTCGGCAATCAAATAAAAGTGGGGCAAAGTATTTACCGCATAAATTATGACAACTACCCACTTTTAAAAAACCGTCAAGTTGAACAACTGATGTCAACTTACAATATGAACTTTTCAGGCCTACGCTCTATCACACGTCGCGATGGTTTTGGTTCAGAGTTTCTGATTGTCCTCCCACCCGAGCACAATGACACCTCACCAGAAAAAGCCAAATATATTGTCGATCCACTGCATTATCAGTACACCAATGGTCGTAATCCTAACATTCACAATGCCCGTTATTTAGCAGCGACTATTACCGCACAACCACGCTCTGCATCCAATATCGATGAGATCTTAAACAACCCTGAGTTTGAAATCTCAGCTTATGATCCCTATAAGTTTGAATCTGCGAAAATTGCAGGCAAAAGTTACCCTCTTGCTGCAAACTTTTCTGCGCCTTATGGCTTATGGTTGGCACAAAACAATTTAGGTAAAGCCGCGTATTTATCACTGATTGATCGTGATGCACGCCTCACTATGCCGCACCTATACATGCTTGAGCCGTACAACCCAAATAAAAAAGTGGTGGTGCTCGTTCACGGACTAGCCAGTAGTCCAGAGGCATGGATTCGTTTGACGAATGATGTCATGGGCGATCCCGTGCTACGTGAACACTATCAAGTCTGGCAAGTGTTCTACTCGACCAATATGCCAATTTTGGAAAGTCGTTTCCAAATCTATGCAATCATTCAACAAAGTTTTAATTTGGTCGATAGCAAAGCGCCTGCCAAAAAGGATGCCGTGCTAGTGGGTCATAGTATGGGCGGTATTATTGCGCGGCTTTTGGTAAGCGATGCTGACTTAACCCCTGCGGCAATGAAACTGCTACCCAATCGACGTGTGCAACAATTTAAAAATGATCCTCTGTTTAAATCGCGCCTCGACATTCAACCGATTCCAAATTTCAGTCGGGCCATTTTCTTAGCAGCGCCACATCGTGGGACAGAGTTTGCTGACCGCTGGTTTACCCTCGCGGCGCGTAAAGTCATTCGTCTACCAGGTGCATTTTTGGGGGCACTGACCGATGTTATACAAAGTAGTGACCCTGACCTACAAGAATTTATTAAAGATGTAGATAATGGACTCATACAAAATGGGCCAAGTGATCTCAGCAAGAACTCTAACTTCACTCGGTTAACTAAAAACGTCGTTCCATACAAAGGCATGAAATTCCACAGCATCATGGGGAATGCGACCAAAAGTGATGACATCAATATCATTACAGACGATGTCGTGCCTTATACGAGTGCCCATCTAGATGGTGCATTGTCTGAGAAGATTATTAAAGGTGGACATTCTATTCAAGAAACGCCTGAAGCTGTTCTTGAGATACGTCGTATCCTACGGTTGCAGCTGACTGAACTCGGTCTGTATAAGCCTTAAATCTTAAAAAGCCTAAACAGATGTTTAGGCTTTTTTATTTTTGCTTTACACCTAATGCCTACAGCAATAATCACTTGGCTGTTTAACAACTGTTCGCTTTATAGATGATTTATTGTTTAGTCGTTTTCAATTTTGCTAAGATATTGCCATTCATACAATAGCTGTTCATAGCGCATAAATACACACGGTAAGCGGTGTCGCTCGGTCTATTTTTATATTGTGCATTTTCAAAGATTTAAGGATTTCACCTACATGAGCAATTCGGGAATCATAACTGATTTGTCCACACTCACACCCATGATGCAACAGTACATGGGCGTCAAAATGCAACATCCGCACTCTTTGATGTTCTATCGTATGGGTGACTTCTACGAGCTGTTCTTTGAAGATGCACACAAGGCCGCTAAACTTCTCGGGATTACCCTGACCCATCGTGGCAAAGCCAATGGTGAACCCATCCCTATGGCAGGTGTTCCTTACCATGCAGCTGAAGGCTACCTTGCTCGCTTGGTGAAAAAAGGCGAAACCGTCGTTATTTGCGAGCAAATTGGTGAAGTCACAGGTAAGGCCCCTGTTGAACGTGGCGTTGTCCGGATTATTACCCCAGGTACACTGACAGATGATGCCTTACTGACTGCACATCAAAGTTCAAATCTTGTCGCGCTTTGCGTACAACAAAACGAAATTGGTATTGCGCTGTTAGATTTAAGTGCAGGTTTATTCAAAGTTCAGCAACAAGAGTTTCAGCTTGAGCAACTCGGTATTGAACTGTCTCGTCTGATGCCAAGTGAAATTTTGGTCGATGAAAATATTGTCGACCCCAATATCATTGAACACATTAAAAAACTGCTCGACTGCCCTGTAACACGCCGTCCCAATGTCGACTTTAATTTAAACAATGCACAAAAAACTTTATGTGATCAGTTTGCTGTATCGACTTTAGCTGGTTTCGGTATTGACCATTTGCCGCTTGCCAAAGCAGCAGCAGCATCGCTGATTCATTATGCCAAAGAAACGCAAAAAACAGCCTTACCGCATATTCGCTCTATTCAGCTTGAACAAAGCAGTGATTTCATTGCGCTTGACCCTGTGACACGTAGAAACTTAGAGCTAGTTGAGCCTCTGTTTGAACACGGCACGTCATTATTTCAACTCATCAATGACTGTCAAACGGCAATGGGTGGACGTTTACTTAGTCGTACACTGATGCAACCGTTACGTGATACCAAGCTCTTAGACGCACGTTTAGATGCCACTAAGAGTCTTGTGGATGGTTACCATGAATCACCAGTCCGTTTAGTATTAAAAGAGATTGGAGACATCGAACGTGTCCTCAGTCGGGTGGCTTTAGGTAGCGCCCGTCCGCGTGACTTAGTGCAACTGCGCCAAGCCTGTGCGCAAGTCCCTTATTTACGTCATGCCATTCAACCCGTGATTCAAAGTAAACAGTCCGCACTCATTACCCAATTGAATGAGGAATTGGGTGATTTCCATGGCTTACATCAACGTTTAATGTCTGCCATCGTTGAACATCCACCTGTGCTTTTACGAGATGGAAATGTGATAGCGGAAGGTTTTGATCATGAACTCGATGAACTCCGTAAAATCCGCGATCATGCAGGACAGTACTTGATCGACCTTGAAATTCAAGAACGTCAAAATACTGGCATTTCGACCTTAAAAATTGGCTATAACCGTGTCAGCGGGTATTACATTGAATTGACCCGTGCGCAAGCCGAGCAAGCACCTGATCACTACATTCGTCGTCAGACCTTAAAAAATGCTGAGCGTTATATCACGCCTGAGCTAAAAACCTTTGAAGACAAAGTGCTTTCGAGTGAATCCCGTGCATTAGCTCGCGAAAAAATGCTGTTCGAAATGCTTTTAGATGAACTCCGCGCCGACATTGGTCATTTACAAATGATGAGCAGCGCTATTGCGCAGATCGACCTCTTAGCGAACTTTGCACATCAGGCTCGCTTACGCAATTGGTCACGTCCTGAGTATAGTCCAGAAATTGGGGTTAAAATTATTGCAGGACGTCATCCAGTGGTTGAGGCGTTGAACAAAGCTACATTTACACCGAATGACACGACACTTGACTTCAACCACCGTATGGCCATTATTACGGGTCCTAACATGGGCGGTAAATCAACCTTTATGCGTCAAACTGCTTTAATTAGCCTATTGGCCTATTGTGGTTCATATGTACCAGCTCAATCGGCAGTATTAGGTCCTATTGATCGAATCTTTACCCGCATTGGTTCTGCAGATGACCTATCTACAGGCAAATCGACCTTTATGGTGGAAATGACTGAGACCTCGCAAATCCTACATCATGCAACCAATCAGTCGCTGGTTCTGATGGATGAAGTTGGTCGTGGCACCAGTACCTATGATGGTTTATCTTTGGCATGGGCTTGCGTACTTGACTTAACCAAACGCATTAAATGCTTATGTTTATTTGCCACACACTACTTTGAACTGACCGAGCTGGCCAAAGAAACTGCTATTGATAACTACCATGTCACTGCAAAAGAACTCAATGGCAACCTCATTTTGTTACATAAAGTCCAACATGGGCCAGCGAGTCAAAGTCACGGCTTACAGGTAGCAAAATTGGCGGGAATTCCTGCCAGTGTGATCAAAGAAGCACAAAATCGTCTGAAAATTTTAGAGAAGCAACAACTGCAAAAACCTAAAGTCGTTCAAAATGATTTGTTTGCCGTGATAGAAACACCTGAACTTGAAATCATTGAACGTGTGGTCGAAATTGAGAAACCTTCTGCCGCACTTGAACTACTTAAGAGTATTGATGTTGATAACTTAAGTCCACGTGAAGCTTTACAGCAGCTTTATGCATTGAAAGATCAGTTACATTCATAATCGCTTTCGATTTTAGCAACTCATTTAGACCGTCAAAATGACGGTCTTTTTTATTGTTAAAAGCAGTTTTCACCAGAATGTTCAGTTTTTATCAAATTTAACAGCAAGGAACTCAATCATACTTAATTTTTATACAGGACAATCAGTTCACCAATGGATTAGTAATACCAACTCATAAATGACTAAGGTAAGCGTCCGCTGAATCCCATGCCTATTTTTTAATTTGAGTTGGATTTCCAGCGGTGTGGCAGTAATTCTTCTATTTGGGTCACTTTATGTGTCGGCAACCTTTTCAGAACATCACTTAAATAGGCATACGGATCCAGCCCATTCAGCTTTGCTGACTGGATTAATGTCATGATATTGGCTGCTCGCTGACCGCTGCGCAGCGAACCTGCAAATAGCCAATTCTTACGTCCCAACGCCCAAGGTCGCATCTGGTTGTCGGGTAGTCAGACGCAGTTACCTACGTCCAACCCCCTAAGAACCGTGCATGCGAGTTTCCCAGCACACGGCTCAAGCCTCTGCTAAGGCGCCATTCGGCACCCGGTTATACATCGTTGACATTGGCAAACTGAACACTCCTCGGACAATACAGATGGTAAATCTCAAGATTAGCAACTGCATCCGTTCCACCATGACTTAGCTTCACAATATGACGGCTGTGCCATGGTGTATCTTTGGTGACTGGTTTAAGACAGGCGCAGCAGCGACCACCTTGTTTTAGCCACACCCGATACAGCTTGGCTCGCCCCTTTGCGGAGACCAGCATTCTTTTACCCCATCGGGATTCGAAGTACTCATCCCATGCGGGGTCATGAGGGTTAGCAGCAGCCTTGATCTTGATATGTCGCACAATTGGCGTGTCCGAGGCAGACACTAATGTGTATTGTCGCTTCCGACCATCGGCGGACTGTTCATCACATGAGAACACCCATCGACGCGCTCCTTGTACTTTGAAATACCGATCTTTGACCCATCGGAGTGTCTTGCGAGGGTGGCGACGTACAGCCCATCGCCAGAGCATTTCCCACACTGCGTTGTCTACCTGGTTGAAAACCTTCTTGGCAACGACATGACTGTGATAGTTGGCCCAACCCCTTAGAATCGGGTTGAGCAAACCGATCAAAGTGGCCTGTCGTGTCGCTTTGTTTGCATTGATTAATGCTCGCAGCTTGTCAAGATGAGCGCTGATGTTTGCCTTTGACGGCTTGATCAGTAGCTTGCCGTTGTACTTACGTACGTTCCAGCCAAGAAAATCGAACCCGTTCCCTATGTGCGTGATTTTGGTCTTTTCCTGAGAGAGCACGAGACCGCGCTGCGCCAGAAATTCAACCACGGCAGGACGAACTTCATTTTCGAGCCACTCTTTAGAATACCCCGTGATGATGAAATCATCCGCATACCGTACCAGTTGCAGCTTTTTGCCTGTCCATTTGGCGTTAGAGAACCTCTTCGCCAGCATCGTTTCCAGTCCGTCCAAGGTCATGTTGGCCAGCACCGGGGAGATAATACCTCCTTGCGGTGTTCCGGAAAGACTGGGAAACAGCTTGCTTTGGTAGACGTAACCGGCTTTGAGCCATTTCCGTAGAATCACCTTGTCCATTGGGAGGTTGGCGATCATCCAGTCATGGCTGATATTGTCGAAACAGCCTTGAATGTCACCCTCTAGCACCCACTCCGCACTTACTTTTCTTGACAGCACACCAAAGCACTGTGCTGCAGCATCCGCGGTTGAGCGTTGCGGTCTGAACCCATAAGAGTTCCGATCAGCGATGGTCTCCGCGATGGGTTCCAAAGCCAGCAGATGGAGCGCCTGCATGGCCCGGCATTTCATCGTGGGTATCCCAAGAGGTCTCATCTTGCCATTTTTCTTCGGAATAAGGACTCTCCGAAGCGGAAGGGGCGTGTAACCTCGCCTCTTCAACGACATCATCGCACCGGTCTTGGCCTTGGGTGTATTCCAAGTCACCTTGTCGACCCCAGCCGTGTTTTTGCCTTTGTTTTCAGACACTCGTTTGACGGCCAATGCTTTGCCACTAAACGAGTGAGTCAGCAGCCATTGCAAAGCTTTCGCCTTGTTATGCCTGCCGTCTTGTACCGCCTTCACAATACGCGCTTGCAGCCCTCTGACATGACGCTGTACAGCAATCCAATCGATGCTGTCCCACGATGTGCTGGAAGGTGCACACGCTGATACTGCTGCATTCATTTGCTCTCCCTCCATTAAAAGGGTTCTACACACTCTCTTGTGATGAGAGACCATAAGGACGTCAGCCCGCTTTCGCGTGGGGTAATGTTTCAACCTCTATCCAACCCATTACAGACTGGCATTCGCTTTTTCCTCGTTCCTTCGCCCGCATCACCATGGGCAGTTTTTGCAAACTGCTTTCCCAATGGGAGTAATACGGGATTTCCACGTTCCGCTTACTGAAGTACATCGGCTTAGGTGCCTGCTATCGACCGGGAGGCGTATGGGTCACGAATGCGTAGTCGAAAGACGCAATTCCCACCTCCATTACCGTTTTGGTTCGAGCGTATCAGCCATTTCCGCTCGTTCAACTTAACGATCGTTACGCAGATTCACATGTGTTCACCATACCGATTATCTAGCCCTTGTCCGGCTATGGCTGCCAGAAGGGTACGCCTCTCACGATTGATACCCCGCACCTTGCGGTGCCTCGTTACATTGTCGAAGGCGCTCTTTATTCAGCCTTCTAGATTCACCCGGTGACACGGGTGGTTCCCGCAGGGGGGAACAACTTCATTAAGCGACTTCGTGTCGCACTTCCACCCAATTATTATCTATAGGTAGATTGCCATCATCCAGATAGCGGCTTAAAGCTGGCCAACGCTTCAGAGTGTAATTGATGGCCTTGGCGGTTGGAGAACTCGATGGCACAGTCAGTTGATGTTGGTTAAGCCATTCATACAGTTGTTGCATCACCGGTTGACTATGCTGTTGTCGGTATTCGCGGCGCTGTTCTGCCGTACCATCGGTTTTTTTCCTGAGTTCTGCTTCTATCGCATACAGTTTCTGAATCAGCACCAATGCCTGTTCAGCGACCTGACTTTTCCCGGTCACATGCAGTTCATGGAATTTACGACGTGCATGGGCCATGCAGCCCACCTCAATGACCTGGCCTGATTTAAAGCGTGCTTTATAACCACTGTAATCATCACAGACCAGATAGCCCTGCCAGCCTTTCAAGAACTCTTCAGCATGCTGGCCTGAACGACTATCTTGAAAGTCATAGATCACTGCCTGAACTGGATTGTACTGTGTAGTGGCATAGGCCCAGACATAACCTTTCTTCGGTTTTTTCTCATCATCACCCATCCGCATAATGGTGACTGGTGTTTCATCTGCATGCAGCACCTGCTGTTGCAGCACCACCTCTTTTAAGGCATTGGCCAGAGGCTCCAGTTCTACACCGCAGCGACCTATCCAGTCAGATAACGTTGATCTAGAAAGCTCGATTCCCGCCCGCTGATAGATCAGACGTTGACGGTACAGCGGTAAATGATCGGCATACTTCGATACCAGCACATGGCTGAGCAGTTCAGGTGAAGCAATGCCTTTATCAATCACATAGGCGGGCATCGCTTGCTGAGTCAGGGTGTCACACTGATCACAGACCCATTTGCCACGTACATGCTGTTCCTTATAGAACTGTGCCGGTCTGAAATGCAGTTTTTCACTGATATCTTCGCCGATACGACGTAACTGGCAGCCACAACTGCATTGGGTTGATGCAGGTTCATGCTCAATACGGATGGTGTGTAGATGATCGGGCAGCAGTCGACGTTTAGGTTTATTTGCTTTGGCTTTGTGTGTCGCTGCATCGGTTTTATCTGCATTCAGCCGTTCCAGTTCCAAATCAACGGCTGCAATATCTTCTTCGACCGCTTCATCCCAGAGATGGATTTGTTTTGCGGTGAGATGTTCGTTTTTACTGCCGAATTTGTGCTTTTTAAACAGCGCCAGTTCATGCTCGTATTTTTGATTGAGAATGGAAAGATGTTGGTTGCATGCTTCAAGATGCTGAACTTTGGTATCTAATTGTTGGTTATCTTCTGCGAGTTGTTGATGCTGCATTGCCAACTGTCTGGTAAATTCCAGCAGTTGTTCATGGGTCAGTTGGCTTAAGTCAGGCAGCGTATTCATGACCGCAGTATGCCTGAGGTCATGACGCAGAGGAAATAGAACGTTTGGAGAATAGCAGAATGCACCAACCTGGTTTAGAGCATCGTCACTACCTGCTGTCGTCCAATGCGCTGCCAGGGCAAACCCTGGATCAGTGCCTGTAACTGTTCCGGGCTGAGGGCTACGCTTTCACCCTGGTGAACTTTAGCCCAGTGAAATTTGCCCTGTTCCAACCGCCGGGCACACAGCCAGATGCCCAGTCCATCATGTACCAGCACTTTCATGCGATGGCCACGTTTATTACAGAACAGGTAAGCACAATGCGGTTTAATGTAGCCAAAGGCTCTCAGCACCTGAGCCATAGCCGTATCCATCCCTGCTCGCATATCCAGAGGTTGGGTAGAAAGCCAGATTTCATCAATGCGGATCATGTTGCAAGTGCCTTGAGTAATTCTGCTAAAGCAGATATTTCTGATACTTGCCATTTCAAGCCAATTTCTGCTTTTGAGTGGGGTAAAGTAATTTGAACCTTTAACATGTCAGTAGGAGTAGGATCTAATGGTGCAGAGCAAGATAAGGCAATAAATGCAGGTTTATTCGGTAGTGGTGAGCGATCATTCCCTAGCTTAGCATCAATTAAGCGAATCCATTTGGATACAAGATTTGTATTCAATCCATGTTGCAAAGCGACCGAAGCAATTGAAACGTCCGGTGCTTTACAAGCCTGAACGATCTGCTGTTTAAATTCAGCACTGTATGTTCTTCGTTTTTTCGCAAGAGATGCGATGGATGTCTGGTGATTTGTAGTCATAAATTTTAGTCCCCACTTGTTTTTAAGTGGGGACTAAATTAAGGCTTATAGGATGAATTCATAAGGTGTGTTCAGCGGACGCTTACTGACTAAGTTCTATGCATTCAGATCAAAAATTACATGGAATGATTTTGATATTGGAATCTCTTTACCATTTGCAGATGTGACATAAGTTGCACCTAAAAAACTATTATTTAAGTTATTGTTTTCTATAATTTCTTAAAGCTCGATTTCTCCCATAAAACCCCCTTTAAAATCAATACACATTCTAATAAAAATCATAAACATAGTCTTATTTCACGCATATAAATAACAAATATCAATAAAAGCAATTGTTAGTTGATGCTGTTTTTGCCTAAAATACACATTAGTTATTAGAACCATATTTTTAGGTAGCCTTCGCCATGACCTTTGTTGTCACTGAAAATTGTATTAAATGTAAATATCAAGACTGCGTAGAAGTCTGTCCAGTAGACTGTTTCTATGAAGGTCCAAACTTTCTAGTGATCAATCCGGATGAATGTATCGATTGCGCACTGTGTGAACCTGAATGTCCAGCAAATGCAATTTTCTCTGAAGATGAACTGCCAGAAGGTCAAGAAGTATTTATTGAACTAAATGCTGAGTTATCACAAACTTGGCCGAACATTACCCAGATTGGTGACCAACCTGCTGACCGTGAAGAATGGAACGGTAAAGCAGATAAGTTACAATACTTAGAAAAGTAAGCCAGAAAAAGATCAGCATAAGCTGATCTTTTTTTATACCTAAAACACACATTTGATTGCAATATTTCCAATTTTTCCTCACAAATTTGGATTAAAATAATAGGCGTATTTTTTAAATATTTGATTTCTATAATGAAGAAATTTTTAAAGGGATTATTTGCGGTTAGCATAATCCCCTTGGTGATGATTGGCTGTATGACTTCATCCCACAAAGGCCAGACCATCACAACTCCTGATGGAAAACGTATTTTTATCCCGCAAGAGAAAATTAGTTTTGACCGCCCTGCTCCACCTAAAATTATTCCTTATACCTACAATGCTTGGATGTCTGTCGGTGACACGCTAGCACGCGTACGTGAGTATGAAGTTTTTCTTGAACGCAATGGTGTGGGAAATATCATCCCAAGCTTTGAACTACTCAGAACAGCGCGTGACTGGCAAAAATGTGGTCGAGCACAATATATGGTGCCCAATCGTGAACTTTGGAAAAACCAAATTGCGACCTTAAAAGTGTTCAAATATTTAGTTGCAGCCAAAGTACTGACCGATTTTGAAGTCACTTCAGTTTATCGTGATCTGCCTTTAAACCAATGTGCTGGCGGTGCAAACTCGTCACGCCACTTATTCAATTCTGCTATCGATTTTCGAATTGGGTCTGAAAACCCACAACCTGAAGATTATGCTTATATTGAAAATACAAAATATCGTCTATGCCAATTTTGGACCCAACATGGTCAGAGCTTGAACATGGGCTTAGGTTTATATGCTTCTGGTCAGATTCACATTGATACCCAAGGATATCGTACATGGGGCCCAGACCTCAGTCGCAATTCTTCGATGTGTAGTTACTAATTTTTAAAAAATAAAAGGGGTCAATATGACCTCTTTTTTTTTGAGCATTGATTTCAACAAATATGGTCGGAAAAATTGCACTCTGAAAATAAAAGTTTAAAATGCTCCACATCGCAACCAAGGTGAACATGCTATGCAACAAATGTGGACAGAGATTGATAACTATATCGATGCACATTTAATTCCTGAAGACTCCATTCTACTGCAAACTTTAGAAAATACAGAGAAGCATGGTTTTCCAGATCACTTAGCTGTTGCACCGAACCAAGGCATGCTTTTACAAATGCTGATTCAAATGAATCAATGTAAGCGCGTGCTAGAGCTTGGCACTTTTGCTGCCTATAGCACCATGTGGTTAGCGCGTGCTTTACCTGAAGACGGCTATATTTTAACGATTGAAGGGCGTGATACGCATGCAGCGATCGGCCAAGAAAATATCGACAAAGCTCAGCTCAAACAAACAATTGAACTCAAATGTGGACGTGCAGCAGATATCCTTAAATCACTGCCAGCAGACATTGAACCTTTCGACTTTATTTTTATTGATGCCGATAAACAAAGCTACCCAGAGTATTTGGAATTAAGTCTGAACCTATCTCATTCAGGTACTTTGATTTTCCTCGATAACGTGATTCGTGCAGGCGATATTATCAATCCTGAAAATCACAAACCAAGTATTGAAGGAATTCGAGATATGTTCAAAGCGATGCAAAACCATCCGAAAATTTTGTCGTGCACCGCACTTCAAACGGTCGGTAGCAAAGGACATGATGGATTTGCCTTAGCCATTGTAAAATAAGCTAAAACTTAGATTAAAAAACAATCGATTAATTTAAGCTTATATAAATTATAAACTTACATTTACTGTCCATATAGTTATCCACAATTAATGCGGATAACTATGGATAAAACAGTTCCAATTTAGATAAATCACTCTAAATTAACGGGCAACCAGTAAAGGAACTTTGGCATTCCTAAAAATGGTGGTTGCAATACTGCCCAAGAAGAACTGATGAATTTTACTGTGGCTGAACGCACCGAGCACAATCAGTTGTATGCCATGCTCATTTTGGTATTCCAGAATATTTTCAGCCACGTCGCCATAACGATATTCTGTAATCACATCCAAATTTGCATCTTTCAGATACTGTTCAGGCTCTCTTAAAATTTCAGGGTGGTCACCGACATAAACCAAATGGCATTGTAAGAGGCGCAGTAAATCACTTTGCGCAATCCGCTTCATCATCTTCACACACGTCGGTGAATACTCGTAGGCAAAGATAAAGCGCGTAGGTGGCTTAAAACTATCGCCTACCGTCATGACGGTACAGTTTGCGCCACGGATAAAATTCTCAACATTACTGCCCAACGGTTTATTGCGTTCAGCCGATTTCTCACCCACACGGCCAATCACCACAATGTCATCTTCATGCAATAAGTTAAAACTTTGCTCTAGAAAGTCACCCTTTTCTTGAATATGCGTCGTATGCAGGCCATGCGTTTCGAGAATGAGTTTAGAAATATGATCGAGTAAATTATTGCTATAACTGAGCGCAAGTTCACTTTGTTTTTGCTCTAATTCAGCCAGCTCTTTGAGCAACATTGCATTGCTTTCAAATCCAATTACCCCGCTAATTTCACCTAAGTGATAACTTGCAGGATAATAATCCAAAACTTGTAAAAGGACCAATTCCCGCCCCGTCTGTTTTGCAATCCACGCCGCAGCTTCTGCTAGAGCATTGATACAAGGGGAAGAATCAATACATGCAATGACTCGTTTCATTATCGCCTCTCATTACACCGCATTTGGTATAAGGTCTCATTGTTGTTCTAAACTTAGCATATCTTTTTTTTTGATGGCAGGTTTTTATGTAATTAAGTATTGATAAATGTTCAATATTCTTTGATATCTTAATCACGTAAACGAATAAACTGTGCGGGATTGCCAGCAACAATCGATTGCTCGGCGATATCTTTGGTGACCATACTATTCATCCCCACCACAGCATGTGCGCCAATTTTCACTCCATCTTTCACGCCCACATGTGCACCCAACCAAACATCCCGACCAATTTCTATCCCTTGTGAACGTACAGGCTGTTGATAAATCGGATCGCTGAGTGCCATGCCATGATCAAAGGCATATAAGTGACAATAAGCCGCAATACGCACTTGATCATGTAACTTAATCCCCACACGACCACCATCTAAAATACAATGATGGTTGATCGCGACTTCGCTGCCAATCTCTAAAGGCCCATGCAAAGTACAATCGGCAGCAATAAAAGTGTTGTCCCCAATGACAATTTTACGACCAGGCTCTGCAAATATGTGTGCCAATGGAGAAATAAAACAGTTTTGACCAATTTCAACGGTTTCCATTTCCATTAGATAAGCTTGGTATTCTTGCTGCCATGCTTCAGCCCACACACGGTTTTTAGGCTTGAGTGACCAATATAACCAGGGCATATAGTTTAAGCGATGCTTATGCTGCTCACGATATTTTAATAAGGGATCAGTCATGATGGTCATCCACAATTTTTAACGCTTCACGCCCACGGGTTACGTCTTGTATTTTAAGTCTGAGCGCTTCAATCTGATGCACTTGTAATAATGCTTCTACAAGTACGCCATCAGCAGTATATTGCTCATTAAACTCAATCTGCTGGCTATTCAGCTCGTACTGGAAAATTGCCCATTCATTAAATTGGCAGGCAAAATGCACTTTTTTCTTCTCAATGAGCTCTATTTTTTCAGCCAACAGTAAACACTGTCCTGCAGTTCCACCATAAGCACGTACCAGCCCGCCTGTGCCTAGCTTGACACCACCATACCAACGATTGACCAAAACCAAAATATTGGTCAGTTCATTGCCTTCAATGGTCGCTAAAATAGGACGACCTGCGGTACCTGAAGGTTCACCGTCATCATTAAAACGAACATTGTGGCCAATTTTCCATGCCCAGCACTGATGCGTGGTGCTGATATCTTTATATTGCTCTAGAAAATCTTTAACGGCTTGTTCATTTTCTACAGGCACAGCAAAAGCTTGAAAACGACTTTTCTTAATGTCTTCTTCATAGCTCACTAAACTAGAGATGGTAAATGGCATAGCGTAATTTTTAAAAATTTCACAAAAAATTATAACGTATTTTCAATCAGCTATCGCATGAAAATGGCTTTTCGCTTTAAGCCCACACAAAATAAACAGACATGCATACTGTGGAGCATGCTGAAAGAAGCGATTTCAAAAGGATGGTAGAGCGCACAGTTTGAATATATAAAGGAATACCCTATTATTAATTCAATGCAAAGCGATCGATTAAACATATGAGAGGGATATCTGCGCCAATTATTTTCTTGGCGCAGAAAAGGCTTATACAGTGAAGTCATCACCAAGGTAAACTTGACGCACGGTTTCATTGGCTAAGATTTCATCTGGAGAACCTTCAGCAATCACCGCACCCTCACTCACGATATAAGCACGTTCACAAATCGCCAAAGTCTCACGAACGTTATGATCCGTAATAAGAACGCCAATACCACGGTCTTTTAGAGTACGAATAATATCTTTAATATCACCCACTGAAATTGGGTCAACCCCAGCAAAAGGCTCATCGAGTAACATAAATTTTGGATCGGCTGCCAGCGCACGTGCGATTTCAGCACGACGACGTTCACCACCAGACACACTCATACCCAATGAATCTTTAATATGGCTAATTTTGAAATCTGCCAGTAATTCATGCAAACGCTGTTTACGTTGTTCTTTATTTAGATCTTTGCGCGTTTCCAAAATCGACATAATATTTTCAGAAATGGTGAGTTTTCTAAAAATTGATGCTTCTTGAGGTAAGTAACCAATGCCTTTACGCGCACGTTCATGCATGGCCAAATCAGACATATCTAGGTCATCAAGATGAATTTCACCTTTATCCATACGCACCAGTCCAACCACCATGTAGAAACTGGTGGTTTTCCCTGCACCGTTAGGACCGAGCAAACCTACAATTTGTCCGCTTTGCATGCTAAAAGATACGTCTTTCACTACCCAGCGCTTACTGTAGTTTTTCGCGAGATGCTTAATACATAGGGTTTGTGGCTGATTGAGAGTTTGCTCCATTAGTCACGCGCTCCTGGGAAGGATTGAGAACCTGAAGGTGGGATCACAATTTGAACACGACCACTCGACGAACCACTGCTGTTTGGTGTACCAATCGCTTCGATATCACCTTTGTTCATACTATAACGTAATGTATTACCGCGAATACTGGCACCATCTTGTTCTAGAAGTGCGCTGCCTGATAAGGTAATAATACCTGTTTCTGCATTATAAATAATTTTTTGTGCCTGACCTTTGGCAATACCTTTATTGGTACTGACTTGCTGCTGGAAACGTGCAGGCTTACCATTGGCCGTAATGGTGCTAATTTGACGGGTTTGATTTAAATTGGCAACAATTGAATCTGCTTGTAGTTTCATCGTACCCTGTTCAATGATGACATTGCCTGTATACGTCGTAACGCCCGTTTTTTCATTAAACGTTGCTCGATCTGCCACCAACGAAATCGCTTTACTACGGTCACTTGGCAGTGCCAAGGCAAAAGTTGAAACAGCCACACCTAAACTCAGTGCAAGTGTTTGCTTGAGGAAAGTTTTCGAAATAGAAAATTTTGGATTATGGTTCATACTTCCCTCGAATATGGAAAAAGTCATATTGACCCGTATTTAAATTCGCTTTTAAGCCCTGACTGACAAATTCTGCTTGTGGTGTAGTGACAACCACTTGATGCTGAGATTCCAATTCACGCGTCTGTGGAAACGTGGTCAGTTCTGCAGTCTCAAACTGCATCTGACCTTGATCCAACATTTTCTTTGCAACCACTTGGTTTGTCAGAACGACTTTTTCGTTGTCGTTGATACCATTGGCTTGCTTGGCATAGAAAGTTGCATCCACTTTTCCATCTTTATACATCTCAGCATTTAAGTTCTCTAACTTAGAGGTTTTCTTTTGCATGTCCTGCTCAAGACGATCTACTTTTGCGCGGACGTATAAATTACCCTGCTCATCTGTTTGAGTCAGTTGGATCTGCTCAGCAGAATAGGTCATGCTTTGAGCACCATCGACCTCGAGCTTTTGCCCTTTTCCGCTGTAATAGTAATAACCACTACTGATAGCCGCAATGGCTACAGCAGTGATATATAAAACTTTAGTATCCATAAATGTTAACTAAACTCTCATGCATGCATACAGATTAATGCGGGACTGCGGTGTACTTTTCAAGTAAAGTTTCGTATACACCTTTGGCTTGTAAAATCATATCGCAGATTTCGCGTACCGCGCCACGTCCACCCATCGCTTGAGTCACCAAATCGGCACGACGACGCACTTCTAAATGACCATTTGGCACGGTTACTTTCATGCCGGCAATAGCAAATGCAGATAGGTCAGGCCAGTCATCGCCCATGTATAAACAGTCTTCGGGTGAAATACCAAATTTTGCACAAGCCTCGCGCAGTGCAACACCTTTGTCTTCACGGCCTTGATAAACAAGGTCTACGCCCAAATCAGACATCCGTTTTTCTACGATCTGACTTTTACGTCCTGTGATAATAATCACTTTCACACCAGCTTGCTGAACCAGTTTCATGCCTAAACCATCACGGATATCGAAAGATTTGATTTCGTCTCCCGAGTTAGTCAAAGTCACAAAACCATCACTTAAAATACCATCAACGTCCAAAACTAGAGCTTCTACATAACGCGCTTGTTCTAACAAAATATAAGAAGCCATTTTTTAATTTACCCCAGCTTGAATCAGGTCATGCATACTCAAAACACCAATGACTTTATTGCTCTCATCAACAACGACAAATTGGTTGATTTTCTTTTCATTCATTCGCTCTAATGCTTCAACAGCACGCGCTTCAGGTGAAATCGTCAGCGGGCTCTTAATCATTACATCAGACACTGCCAAGTTCACATCAAAACCTTGCTGTTTATCAATCAAACGGCGTAAGTCACCATCAGTAAAAATCCCCAATAGATGATCATTGTCATCCACAATTGTGGTTAAACCTAGGCGTTTGTTAGAGATTTCGTACAGAACTTTGTTCATTGCTGTATCTGGAGACACTTTCGGTAGTTCGTCTCCAGTGTGCATTAAATGCTTCACATGTAATAACAAGCGTTTACCCAAAGCACCCGCAGGATGCGAGCGTGCAAAGTCATCTGAAGTAAACCCGCGTGCATCTAACAGTGCAACAGCCAATGCATCACCCAAAGCTAAAGTCGCCGTTGTACTCGATGTTGGTGCTAGCCCCAATGGACACGCTTCTTGAATATTGCCCAACGTCAGCGCCACATCAGCATTCTGTGGCATCGGCCCACGCTCATCACCACTAATGGTAATTAAAGGCACACCTAAATATTTGATCAAAGGCATCAGCATCATGATTTCATCACTCTTGCCCGAGTTTGAAATCGCAATCAGCACATCACCTGCAACCAACATCCCCAAATCACCATGCCCCGCTTCACCTGGATGCATAAAGAATGATGGTGTACCTGTAGAGGCAAAGGTGGCTGCCATTTTTCGGCCAATATGCCCTGATTTCCCCATGCCAGTAATGACTAAGCGACCTTTGCACTTTAAGATAATTTCACAAGCACGGCTAAAACGATCATCGATTTGCTTAGCAAGTACCGAGAGTGCCTGACGCTCTATCTCTAGTGTTTCTAAAGCAACTTTTTGGAAATCAATGGGATTTGACATATTTTCAGAATTCAACGTTGTTTTACCTGAACCGTGTGACGAAATGAAGCGTCAGCACATAAAAAATAATTTTCGCAATTTTATCATATCTCTGTAGACAACTAGCGCGGAAATCTTTGGATTTTCACAACATATCTACAAATGTGTTTTGCAGATGATGGAAGAGCCTTGTTTCAGATGCATACGGCTAGTTTCATTTTTATTATTTTTTCTTTCGACCAGGTATAACTTGCACAGCTTTCACGCTGAGAGGTTCTTATTTATTTCGTAACTTAAGTTAAATAAAAAGTAGCCATCACAAAACTAAAGAGTGTCGCTAATTCAATCATTTCAATACTGGCACCAATCGTATCTCCTGTCACACCACCAATACGCTGTATAAATTTATACCGCAAATACCACAGTACCAGATAAAACGTGGCAATCACTACAACACCAACCCATGCCCAATACAAAGCCACTAAAGGCATCAACAGTAAAATTGCCACTGCCATCGGTCGTGCTAAATGTTGGCCCAACTGGCTGCCGAGTCCTTTAGCACGCACATAGTCTGTGCTTAAAAAGAAAAATAGCGGCACGAGACGCCCTAACATAGGAAAGAGGATCAGTGCTGTATACAGCTGTTTTTGTAATAACACATACAATGCCGACCATTTTAATATACAGACAATGACAAGACTGAGTACACCTATCGGCCCACAACTCGGATCTTTCATGATCTCAAGTGTGCGTGCTTTATCGCCAAAACCACCCACCCAAGCATCGGCAGTGTCGGCTAAACCATCCAGATGCAAACCACCTGTCAGCCAAATCCATAACACCAGAATCACACTGCTTAACAGCACAAGTGGCAAAGCATGCAATAACAGGGCGATCCCATACAGAATGGCTCCTATGAGCAAGCCCACCACAGGATAAAATAACAGTGCTTGCGCATTTTGCTGAGGCGTTGGCATCGTGCTTAAACGAACTGGAAAGGTCGTTAAAAACTGCAGTGCAATCCAAAAAGGTGTCATTACACATCCTCACTTTGAATAAACTGAAGCTGCCCTTGATCGAATACAAAGCAGTTCAACTGCCCTAACTCTGCTGACATTTTTAAAAGATCATTATCATGCTGTCTCAGCGCTTGGCATTTTAAGAGTTTAATCACTCCACCATGGGAAATAATCAATGCGCGTGTCCAGCCCTGCGCATACATTTGCTGAGTCAAGGTCTCTACTGACTCTAGAACACGACTTTTAAATGTCAATAAACTTTCCGCCTGAGGTGGGGTAAAGCTTAACGGTGTTTGCCAAAATTGAGCCAATTCATCTGGGTAGAGTTGATAGAGTCGCTCAGTCGACTGAGCCTCCCATTCCCCAAAATCCATTTCTTGCAAATTCGGTTCTATAAACAAAGGAAGCTGTTTTTGCTCCGCCCACTGCTCTGCAAATAGACGGCAGCGCTGTAATGGTGAGCTATAAATAACATCCCACGCCTGCCCAGTCTGCTCAGACTGTGTGATGGTAGATCGCATTTGCGTCCAACCCTTCGCAGTCAAAGCATCATCCGTTCTACCTCGTAGAGAATGACTTAAGCTGGTTTCGCCGTGGCGCAGAAAATCTAAATACAACATCTCTAAACTTTCTCACCAATCACGGCTGCTTCAGCAAATGTCGCCATTTCATTATGTAAGCGACAGGCTAGCTTGATCAACCCCAGTGCGGCCCCTGCTCCACTGCCTTCACCTAAACGCAGATTCAGCTTCAATAAAGGCATCGCTTTAAGTTCTTCTAACAAACGTACATGACCATATTCAGCCGACTGATGCCCAAAAAGCATCCAAGCGCGAACGTCTGGATTTAAACGTACTGCGAGCAATGCCGAAACAGTACTGATAAACCCATCCACCACTATCGGTAGACCCAATTGTGCACAGCGAATATACGCAGCTGTCATGGCTGCAATTTCAAGTCCACCCACGGCACATAAGGCTTTAAACGGATCGTTCCCGACATATTGGGTATGCAATGCAAGTGCTTGATCAATCACCTGTTTTTTATGTATCAATTGTTCAGTACGGATACCCGTTCCAACACCTGTTAACTTTTCAGCGGGTTCAGCCAATAAAAAACAAGCCACAGCTGAGGCTGAACTGGTATTTCCAATGCCCATCTCCCCCGCGACATAGATATCTGCCCCATAAGCGATGGCATCTTCCACACTTTTTTGCCCCAAAGCAAAAGCTGCTTCACATTCAGCTTCAGTCATGGCTTGGGTTTGAGCAAAGTTAGCCGTCCCCGCGCGGATGCAGTGGCGTTCAACCCCGACATATTCATACGCTTCACCGACTGAACCACAGTCGATGACTTGTAACTTGGCTTGATACTCTTTGGCAATCACACTAATACACGCCCCGCCAGTTGCGAAGTTCTGCAACATTTGACGTGTCACCGCTTGTGGGTAGGCAGAAATATTTTCCTCCATCACCCCATGATCACCTGCAAAAATCGTAATCCATGGACGGTCAATCTTGGGTTTTACAGTGTTTTGCAAACTGGCTAAAGTCACTGCAACCGATTCAAGCTCCGACAACGAGTCTGTCGGTTTGGTCAACTGTGACTGGCGTGCTAGGGCTTGAGCCAATACAGACTCACTCGGACTTTGACATGCTTCTAACCACCAACTCACACTTGTTCTCCTTTTAAAATCATTGGAAATCCTGCTACGCAGAACACCACTTTATGAGCGATTTGACCTAACTGCTGATGCAATCGCCCTGTTTCATCGACAAAGCGACGGCTGATTTGTCCCATTGGAACCACACCTAAGCCTGTTTCATTACTCACTAAAATTAGCTCGGACTGTAAATTTCCGACAACATCTAACAACTTCTGGCATTCTTGAACTTGTAAGTCTGGGTCAGTATGCATCAGTAAATTACTCATCCATAAGGTCAGGCAATCGACCAAAATGGTTTGGTTTGGGCGATCTAATTTGAGCAACTGCGCTGCAAGATAAATAGGTTCTTCACACAGTCCCCAATCTTCGGGTCGTTGTTGCTGATGGTGTTGAATGCGCACTTGCATCTCCCCATCCAAGGCTTGTGCAGTTGCCACATAAACCACAGGCTGCGCCAACTGTTGTGCAATCTGCTCCGCCAAGCGGCTTTTCCCCGAACGTGCACCACCTAAAATCAGTTGCATTGCGCATTCCCCAACTCAATCTGTGTATGTGAAAACAATGCCCCTTGTAGGACATGGGACTGATAAAAACCAAAAGTGAGCTTTGAGATGTTGAAGCTAGAGTTGATATCTTCAATTTCAGCCATACGTTCCAATACATGATCACTGCACACTGCTTCACGGTATAGACCTAATGTAATATGTGGACAATAACTCAATGCCGCGACTTCCTGCGAGGTTTGCAGCAATGTTTTTCTAATTTGATCCAACACGCCTGCGGTATCATCCACTTTTAAAAATAAGGCACTTTCAAAACTATTTAATGCACCCATCTGTAACTGAAAAGATTCTAGTTTTAAATTTTTAAGGCGTTCAAGCTGCTGATTCAGTTGCACTCGACTAAAGTCATCCGACTGTGTTACCTGTTCTACCCAAAAACCTGCAACAAATAAAGTGATATGAAACTGCCGTTGATTTGGTTGATAAAGCAAATCTGAGAACTGCTCACGAAGCTTTGTTAAATAGCTGATCAAAACGGGATCATCCACTTCAATATACCAAAGTGCATAGCGTTCTCGTCCCAAATGCCATTCAGGATAGTCTCGAGCTTCGGTCGGTACTACAGTGCTATGGGGTTGAAGAAACACAATTTTATTCACAAATGAAGATGAATGATTTAAGCATATTTTTCTCAAAATTATGGGCTGAAACGCCGAGATAATTTCACATTTAAATGAATTATTTTCAATACACTCAAATTACAGGCATAAAAAAACCCCAAGTTGAACTTGAGGCTTTTTAAATTTTGGAGCGGGAAACGAGACTCGAACTCGCGACCCCAACCTTGGCAAGGTTGTGCTCTACCAACTGAGCTATTCCCGCAATATGGATGTGCATTATAGAGAGTTTCATCAAACTGTCAACACTCTATAATGCAATTGCTGAATTAATCAGCACGGCGCCAGATTGTCCCTTGACGAGTGTCTTCCAAAACCACACCCTGATCTAACAAGGACTGACGAATTTCATCCGCTTTAGCAAATTCTTTGGCTTTTTTCGCATATTGACGTTGTTGAATCAAATCTTCAATTTGCTCTTCAGACAAAGCCAAAGCCTCTTGCCCAATATCAGACTTCAGGAACTCTTCAACATTGTGCTGAACCAAACCTAGAATATTGGTTAAATGACGCAAAGTTGCATAGTAAATCGCCGCTTGTTCCGCTTGTTGCTCTTTCACGGCACGGTTCAATTCTTTGTTCACTTCAAACAATACCGCAATGGCTTCAGCGGTATTGAAGTCATCACGCATGGCACTATTGAAACGTTCAAGCAATGTTTCATCTAAGGTATCGACTTGTGTATCGCCATAGGCTTGTTGATAAGCTTTGAATGAATGATAGAAACGTGACAGCGCTGTTTTTGCTTCTTTTAAAGCAACATCAGAGAAGTTCACAGGGCTACGATAGTGTGATGACACAATGAAGTAGCGAATCACTTCAGGGTGAAACTTATCCATCACATCACGAATGGTAAAGAAATTGCCCAATGACTTCGACATTTTCTCGCCATCAACGTTGATGAAACCGACATGCATCCAGTAGTTAACATACTGCTCGCCGGTTGAAGCCTCAGACTGTGCAATTTCATTTTCATGGTGCGGGAACATCAAGTCTGAACCGCCGCCATGAATGTCAAAATGGTTCCCTAGGCAGCATGTCGACATTGCAGAACATTCAATATGCCAGCCCGGACGACCTTTGCCCCACGGCGAAGCCCATGCAGGTTCATTTTCTTTGGCATGTTTCCAAAGTACAAAGTCAAAGGGATGTTTTTTCTCAACTTCGACATCGACACGTTCAGATGCACCCGCCTGCATATCTTCCAGTTTACGTCCTGAAAGACGACCATATTTAGCGAATTTTTCCACTTGGAAATACACATCACCATTGGCAGATGGATAAGCTGTGCCCTTTTCAACCAGATTACCAATCATGCTTTGCATTTGATCAATATAATCCGTTGCACGCGGTGCTTCGTCTGGATGTAGGCAGCCTAGATTTTCAGCATCTTCATTCATCGCTTGAATAAAGCGGTCTGTCAGTTGAGTAATCGACTCGCCATTTTCATTGGCACGTTTAATGATTTTGTCGTCAATGTCGGTAATGTTACGTACATATTTCACGCTCCAACCTTGGCTACGCAGGAAGCGAATAATATAGTCAAATGCAACCATCACGCGCGCATGTCCAATATGACAGTAGTCATAAACCGTCATACCGCAGACATACATATCAATATGTCCCTCAACACGAGGTACGAATTCTACTTTTTTGCGTTGCTCTGAGTTATATAGAACAAATGGTTGCATAGCGATTCAAAAGACTTCAAATATAAGAATGGATCATCTTAACCTAAGCATTATTTTTCATAAAGTTTTCAGAAGATTTTTCTTTCAATTATCTCGCCACTTTTCATTCATACGCAACTGTTACTAAATTTCCATTATCCAAATCGTAAACGGGTTACTGGTAAATATTGGCACTACTATGACGCACTGTGCTAAGGATGAACATGTGCATGCTCGCAATGCTCATGGCTATGAGGTTTTGGCGCTTCATGATCTGTTCGAATACAACAACCCTCGACATACTGACTGGTACCGTCCATATAAAATTCCTCTTTCCATACAGGAACTTCATGTTTCACCCGCTCTACCGCTTCCTCACAGGCTTGAAAGGCTTCACGGCGGTGCGCAGCGTACGCCATCGCAATAATGGCTGTATCGCCAATATCTAAAGCACCTATGCGATGCACCACCCGAACGTAGGACACGCCATATTTTAATTGGATCTCTTGTTCGATTTGACGAATCATTTTTTCAGCGACAGGTGCATAAGCGGTATATTTTAATGCTTTTACAGCTTTGCCTTGATGATGATTCCGCACCGTACCAATGAATATGCCTATGCCGCCACACTCAGGAAAATGCTGGATGCCATCAAAGTCATTTTGGCTAAAAGTCACTGTTTGAATCCGTGGAAATTGTTTTAATTCCATATCAACCTCCTGCCACAGGGGACAACAACACCAAAGTACAATCTCGACTTAAAATGGTCTGCCTTGGAATAATGTCTTCACCGATTGCACAGGCACAGCGCTCCAATAACGTGTGGACAGCTGGGTATTGAGCAACGAGATCCTTTAAAACCACCGTAACCGATGAATCAGGCTCACATTGCAGCATTAAATTGGGGGATAACTGCCGTTCAATCGCACCAAAAGCTTCGATCTTCACTCTAATCACATTGTTTAATTCCTGAGTCATCCTAACCTCCAATCATATGCATACTGATTTTTCGCACGGGCTGATGCAATTGCTGTTTTTGAATAGCATGAAAGCCTTGCTCTTTATGCCAAACATAAGTTGAAAGTTTCCCCTCTAAAACAAAGGTTTCATGCTGATTAAGTCGAGCAATTTGTTGAATGTCTGACTTTAAATTTAAACCTTGCTTGGCAAAAAGACAATTATAAAACTCACCCTGTGCATTCAATCGCAGTCGATCACACTCCCCACAAAACGAGTTGCTAATAGTGGAGATAATCCCAATGTTCGCACCATCCACTCGATAACTACGCGCTGGATTGGCACCTTGTCCTTCAAGCACTTGCACCGTAAATTGCGAGCTGAGTTGGGATAAAATCTCTTGTTCAGTGACGACATCGGCTTGCGACCAATTTTGATCGCCATCCAAAGGCATAAACTCAATAAAACGCAGTTCTACCTTTTGCAGCTTTGCCCACTGAACCAAAGGAACAATTTGATCGTCATTGATGCCTTTCATCAGCACGGTATTGATTTTGATGTTAAAACCAAGCTGTTGTGCAGCCTGAATGCCTTCCAGCACTGTATGTAGTTGTTTTTTTGTGAGGTGTTGAAATTGCTCGGCATCTAGACTGTCTAGACTAATATTTAAATCATCTAACCCTACTTGCTTTAAAGCAACGGCATATTGTTTTAAATAATGACCATTGGTGGTCATGGAAATACGCTTCAGCCCCTGCTTTTTTAGGCTTTGTAGTTGTTCGATAAAATGCACCACACCTTGGCGCATCAACGGTTCACCCCCCGTGATACGAATTTGCTCAATGCCATGCTGCACCATCAATTTGCAAAAATGATAAAGTTCTTCAAAACTGAGCAAGTCGTGTTTTTTCATCCATTCGGGATGTTCGGGCATGCAATAGACGCATTTAAAATTACAACGATCCGTCACCGAGATTCGTAGTTTGCGCTTTTCACGTCCAAACTGATCTTGGAATACTTTAACTGCGGATACATGGGTCATGCTTTTCATCTGTCTTGCCTATGCATCCTTTGTGCTATGCGGGTGCAATTCACATCTCGCGCCCTATTTTCTGAAGTATAATTTGCAATAACTGTTCCAACTTTGCGCACTTTCTAAATTTTGAGTATTTTCAGTTCACCGCCGTAATGAATAATCAATGAATAATCACTGCTACATACGTTTATAATCTAAATAAAATAACGACTTCCCCTAAATCTATTTCAAATGATTGTTTTTATAATAAATTTAATATCAATATGAATACTTATTTGGTTCTTTTATAGATTTATATTTAACAGTCAAATCGGTTTATGGCAACTTCTTCTGCTCTCGACACAAACCTCCTCTCTTCAATATCTAAGGTATTTATAAAAAATTAAGTTGCCGATGCTGCTGTAACTCATCCAAAGAGTTAATGCTGTGAAAAAACAGTGCATGATTTTTAAATCGTGCCACTTGTGGGTGCAAATCTGCAAAACACTGCCTTAAACTGCGCTGATTTTGCTCAAGGTGCTGAATCAATGTCGGCAAACTGCTCCGTTTTAACAAACAAAACGGATACAGTGCACGGTCATTAATTTCTACAATAACGACACCACAGTTCGGATCTTGTTGCATCGCCTGATGTAGCCGTGAAAACACTTTTTTCGGAATAAAAGTCACATCACAGGGTACGAACAGCACATAGTCTGATTGCACATGTGTCCATGCACTTTTCATCCCCATCAAGGGTCCTTGGAAACCTGTTGCCTCATCTTCAAAAAAGCCAATCGACGGAATCAACCGCTCATAAATGGAATGATCGCGATGGCTGTTGACCCATAACTTGGTTGCACGTGACTTTAACTGCTGATGAATTTTGATAAGTTGAATTTCATCATCAAATTTTTGCAAGAGTTTATTAATGCCATTCATACGGCGCGCCTGACCACCCGCCAAAATAACAACTTCAGTTTCTGGGTAGCTCACGGGTTTGAATATTTTTCTTTTCATTCTACATCCTCCGTTTGACAAGCTTTGATCAGACCTCGAATTTCAGGTAAGCAGGAACCGCAATTGCCTCCTGCCTTTAAGCATGCAGTGACTTGTTTTTCATGGGTGATATTTTTTTCTTTAATGACATCGATAATACGATTTTTCCCAACTTTAAAACAGCTACAGACCAGTGGGCCATCGCTATTAGTCATTGACATGGCTTGCCCTGCCAATAAAGCCTTCCGATGCATAGCACTTAAGCGTTCGCGCTTAAACAAACTTGCCACCCAGTCTCGATCTGGCAATAACGCTTTGGGCGCAATATACAGACTCGCAATGAGGTGTCCATCTTGCAACACCACACTATGACTGATATGAGCGGTTTGATCTTCTACATTGAGCCATTCAAAACTTTCATCATCAAAAGGCAATAAAGCTTTGAGTTGTTCCGTCGTTTCCGTAAAACGTCGGCGATCTGCCAGCTCATAACGAATAGCTTTGGACGTTTTGATTTTGGTCCACCAAATGCTTTGTTCAATACTTTGTTGTACCAAATGTTCAAAGCCTGTTCGCACATAAAAGACGCCCTGCCATTGCGTATAAAACGGATGAATCATCACAGGGGTATGCTTGAACTCAGGTTCTCCTGAAATCGCATCCACCACAGGATTCACCACTTTGCCAATCCGTGCATCTGATGCGAATTGATCACTCCAGTGAATCGGTGCAAAAATCTGTCCACGACGGATATTGTCACTGACTGCGGCTCGTAACACACAGTTTCCCCAAGCCGATTTGATCTCCACCAATTCCCCATCTTTCAGACCATATTTCAGGGCATCATTCGGGTGAATTTCACAATAAGGTTCTGCTTTATGTGTGCTTAAATTAGCTGATAAACCTGTACGCGTCATGGTATGCCATTGATCGCGGATACGTCCCGTATTCAGCACCAATGGATATTCACTGCTGGTTGGATTTACTGCACCAACTGCTGTTGTTGCAATAAACTTGGCTTTACCATCTGGGTGACTAAACTGACCATCTTTAAATAATTGGGCAAAAGTGTTTGGTTTGGTTTGACCGTTTTTCAAAGGGGCAAGTACAGGCCACTGCGTCGGTTCAAGTTCTTGGTAGTCGTCAAGTGAAAGATTCGTCAGACCTGCCAAATTGAAATAGCGGAATGTTTCAGTCGATGAACGTAAATCGATTTCTGCATTTTGATAAGCTGAAAGCTGGGCATGTTCTTTGAAAATGTCATGACTACTTTCAAAGTCAAAACCGTCAAAACCTAACTTTTGCGCCACTTGTGACACTGACCACCAATCTGCTTTGGCTTGTTCAGGGCTGTCTAAAAAAGCACGCTGTCTTGAAATACGGCGTTCCGAGTTAGTGACTGTGCCATCTTTTTCACCCCAACCCAATGCAGGCAGTAACACATCGGCATATTGCGTGGTATCTGTATCTAGACAAATGTCTGACACCACCACAAACTCACATTTCTCTAGTGCACGTTTCACCTGATCGGCATTGGGTAAACTCACCACAGGATTGGTCGCCATAATCCAAATGGCTTTAATTTTTCCAGCTTCGACCGCTTCAAAAAGGTCGACGGCTTTTAAACCCACTTGCTTTGCAATGGTTGGGCTGTGCCAAAACTGCTGTACCAATTGTTGATGTTGTGGATTATCCAAGTCCATATGGGCAGCCAACATATTGGCAAGACCACCCACTTCACGTCCGCCCATTGCATTCGGCTGCCCAGTCATCGAAAAAGGTGCAGCGCCCAACTTCCCAATTTTGCCCGTTAACAAATGGCAGTTGGTAATGCTATTGGCTTTGTCTACCCCACGTGAAGACTGATTCACACCCATTGAAAATAAGCTCATCACTTTTTCTGTTTGTGCAAATTTTTCAAAAAAGAGTGCTAATTTTTCAATAGAAATCCCCGTCCGTTCGCTCACACTATCTATGGATGCTTCAGAAGCACTGCTTGCCAGCGCCTGTTCTAAGCCTTGAGTATGCTTTGCAATAAAATCGGTATCGGTATAATGATTGGTTGCTAAATACTGTAATAGACCATTGAACAGCGCGACATCTTGACCCGGTAAAATCGGTAAGTGTAAATCAGCCGCCTCACAGGTGGCAGTAAAACGCGGGTCAATCACGACGACAAAAAGATCTCGCTCCTCTTTGGCTTTCATGATGCGTTGATACAGCACAGGATGACACCATGCGGTATTTGAACCGACTAAAACCACCATATCAGTATGTTCAAAATCACTATAACTGGCTGGGACTAAATCTTCCCCAAAAGCACGTTTATGCGCAGCAACGGCTGAAGACATACACAACCGTGAATTGGTGTCGATATTGGCCGTACCCAAGTAACCTTTAACAAATTTATTGACCACATAATAGTCTTCAGTCAGCAGTTGACCTGAGACATAAAAAGCTATACTTTCAGGCCCATATTGATCGATATAATGTTGAAATTTGTTGGCGATTAAATCTGTTGCGGTATCCCATGAACTTACCTCACGTTGCGGTTTACGCCCTAACATGGGATGTAAGACGCGTGTTTCTAAACCTACCGTGTCAGCTAAATTACTGCCTTTAATGCACAACTTTCCAAAATTAGATGGATGCTGAGCATCACCCACCACAGAGACTTTATGTCCTAAGGCAGTTTCTTCAACAGTTGCTGTTACCCCACAACCCACCCCGCAGTAGGGGCAGGTGGTTTGTGTGGTTGTCATCATTTTTTCTGTGGAGCTATGCAGTTCCATTACAGGGATACTATTCATTTCTGCTTCGCTCCTATTTGCCTTTCATTTATTTTGAATCACTCACAACGGCGTCTTTTCTTTTGTGTTTAGATTTAGGATTAACCTTCGGTTCGACCTACTTTTCTTTTGGGAAAAGTAGGCAAAACCATTGTCATTCACAAAACTCGTCCCATACCACTTTCACCCCAACTTATTCGCAGAAACATTAATTTTCATAAGTAACCCTGCCTCAAACAAGTTGTGAATGACTTTTCCGCGTATCAAATTAACTATCAGAAAATCTATCCCCCTCCTTTCACGAGGAAGTTTTTACCCTGCTTTTTTTAATGCAAAATCTTTACCAAATAACAATTTATTTCGAATTGAAGAAATTGGGGTTTGATCCGAAATAAGTTCTGCATACCAAACACCATCTTCGGTATCCCCAAACAACACCGCACCAACGACCTTATCCTTTTGAATAATAATGCGTTTATAAATCTGACGTTTTTCATCATTTAAAATAATGTCTTCAAAGTCATCCTTCGGTTCAAAATTACCCGCTGAGAACACATCACAACCACTTACCTTTAACTGTGTTGGAACAGTTGGTGCTTTGAACGTTAAGCTGCCATGCTCCGCCAAATGTGAGGCACAAATGAACGCCTGCCCCCAAAGTGGCTCAACCAAGCCAAAAGTCTGGCTACGATGCTCAATACACTCCCCCACGGCGTAAATACTTGGGTCAAAAGTCTGCATGGTGTCATTCACCAACACACCACGGTTACAGCGCAGTCCTGCACTTTGTGCAAGTGCCATGTTCGGACGAATACCAACTGCAAAAACCACAAGATCCGCCGCTAAGACTGTACCGTCTTTCAAGCGAATTTGTGTGACATGACCATCTACACCCACCAATGCTTCAGTATTGGCCTCAGTGATAATGGAGATACCCTTTTGTTCAATACTATGGCGTAGCATTTGGCTGGCTTTACTGTCTAGTTGGCGCTCCATAATGCGATCCATCAGATGTAAAACTGTGACATTCATCCCGCGTTGTTTGAGGCCATATGCAGCTTCAAGTCCCAACAGTCCACCACCGATTACCACGGCATTTTTCTTGGTCTTGCAGTAATCCAGCATGGTGTTGATGTCATAGATATCTCGGAAACTAATGACACCTTCCAAATCCGCTCCAGCAATTGGAGGAATAAATGGTTTCGAGCCTGTCGCTAAAATTAAACGATCATAATCAACCACTTCGCCTTTTTCGGTATAGACCTGCTTACGAGGACGGTCTATACGTACCGTAGGGTCACCCGCAATGAAACGAATCCCTTTATCGCTATACCATGCATGTGGATGCAACATGATGTCATCGATGGTTTTCTCTCCTGATAACACTGGCGATAACATAATACGGTTGTAGTTTCCCCAAGGCTCTTCACCAATCACCGTCACTTCATAACGCTCTGGTGCCATGTCGAGCAAATCTTCCAGACAACGCATCCCCGCTAGGCCATTGCCAACCAGCACCAATTTCATTTTTTCCTGAGATGCACCTGTGTTGGTGATATAGGTTTTTTGTGGTGTCGGACTAATCCACACTCGACCATTTTCAATTTTGCTTGGAAAAACCAATAGTTTTTGATCTTTATCTTCCAAACAACGTCCCGTCGCCAAGCTAAAATGCTGTTTATAAATCGGGGATGCCACCACACGCTCGCCTTGTAAATCACCAATAATGCCGCGCGACATTACAAAAGCTTGGCTAAATGGGTCTTGGTTACTCAAGGCATATACCCGCTTTTCAGCACCGACACGAAAAATAGCAATTTGCTGATGTTCAATAAGTGCACCTACGCCAGTGTTTGGCGTTAGATCATCTAACGCACAGACATCAACCCAATCTAGCTCATTCATTTCTTTTAAAATTGTCATCATCTTGATCCTTTTTAAACTTTTTCATTCATTTATTCCCTCTATCTTTGCTTTTGAGAGAGTGCTGAAGAAAGAAGTTTGAATACCCTAATTTGTTAAGCTTCAACCACTGGAATACGGCTACGATCTCGTTCAGCCTCAGTTTTAGGACGAATCTGGCCACGAACTTCTGCAAACTGAATATGCGGATCTTGTTGTTGCTCAGCTTTGGCATTGATGAAAGTCACGAAGCGTTTACGTACTTCTGGGTCTTCAACAGCCGTACGCCATTCATCTTGATAAGTCCCCACCACATGGCTCATACGACGTTCTAGTTCAGCAGCTAGACCTAAAGAATCATGCACAACCACATCTTTGAGATAATCTAAACCACCTTCCATGTTGTCGCGCCATACTGAAGTTCGTTGTAAACGGTCTGCGGTTTGCACATAGAACATAAAGAATCGGTCGATGTATTTAATTAAAGTTTGGGTATCAAGATCCGAAGCCAATAACTCGGCATGGCGAGGCTTCATCCCTCCATTACCGCAGACATACAGGTTCCAGCCTTTTTCAGTGGCAATCACACCGACATCTTTACTTTGTGCTTCGGCACATTCACGGGTACAGCCTGAAACAGCCATTTTTAATTTGTGCGGTGAGCGCAGTCCTTTGTAGCGGTTCTCTAGGAAAATAGCTAAACCCACCGAGTCATCCACACCGTAACGACACCATGTACTGCCGACACAAGACTTCACTGTACGCAACGATTTCCCATAAGCATGGCCTGACTCAAAGCCGGCAGCGATGAGCTTTTCCCAAATTTCAGGAAGTTGGTGAATTTGCGCGCCAAACATATCGACACGTTGCCCCCCAGTGAGCTTGGTATATAAGCCATATTCTTTAGCAATTTGCCCCACAGCAATTAAGCCATCAGGCGTCACTTCACCGCCTGCCATCCGTGGGACTACAGAATAAGAACCATCTTTTTGAATATTCCCTAGGTAGTAATCATTACTGTCTTGTAGACCTGCATGGCTTGGTTTCAAAACAAAGTCATTCCAACACGACGCTAAAATATTGGCTGCAGTTGGCTTACAAATATCGCAGCCCAAACCGTGACCATGTTGTTGAATCAGGTCATCAAAAGTTTTGATTTCATTGACCCGTACCAAGTGATACAGCTCTTGACGTGAGTATGCAAAGTGCTCACAAATATGGTTATTCACGGTCACGCCTTGGCGTTGTAATTCAGACTTCAGCACCTGAGTGACCAGTGGCGCACACCCCCCACAGGCAGTGGCTGCTTTGGTACATTTTTTTAGGGCACCTAGAGACGTTGAACCCTCAGCAATCGCACTGCAAATATCGGCTTTAGACACATTATTACATGAGCAAATGGTTGCACTGTCTGGCAGTAAATCAACTCCACTACCGCCAGATTTACTTGAGGATTGTGCATAACCTGGCATGATTAAACTTTCAGGATTTTCTGGAAGCGCTAAACCATTCAGCATCATTTGTAGTAAGTCGTTGTACTCTTTTGCGCAGCCCACTAAAACTGCACCAAGTAGCTTGGTCTTTTCGCCGTTCACCACGATTTTTTTATAGACTTGTGTGTCTTCGTCGGCATAGAAATAACTGAGTGCATTCGGTGTCATCGCATGTGCATCGCCGACAGAAGCCACATCAACGCCCATCAGTTTCAACTTGGTGCTCATGTCTGCACCCGCAAATTCAGCACAAGCTTGTTCAGTGACATGTTTTGCTGCAATACGTGCCATGTCATAGCCCGGTGCCACCAGACCATAAATTTTGTTTTGCCACAGTGCACATTCACCAATGGCATAAATATCTGGATTTGACGTTTGGCAATAATCATTAATCGTGATCCCGCCACGCTCTCCAAGCGTTAAACCGCTTTGACGTGCCAACTCATCACGTGGGCGAATACCCGCTGAGAACAAAATGATGTCTGTTTCAAGCTCAGAACCATCTCCAAATTTCATCACATGCTTAGTTGCAGTACCTTCCTCAATCGATGAAGTTGCTTTTTGGGTATGGACTTTTACGCCTAAGTTTTCAATTTTTGCACGTAGAACCTTTCCGCCCAAGTCATCAATTTGGACTGCCATGAGACGCGGTGCAAACTCAACCACATGGGTTTCCAAGTTCAAATCCCGTAGCGCCTTAGCGGCTTCTAGGCCCAGTAAACCACCACCAATGACCACACCCGATTTCGCATTAAGACTCGCAGCACGAATCGCATCTAAATCTTCAATGGTTCGGTAGACAAAGCAGTTTTCACGGTCATTACCCGAAATAGGCGGAACAAAAGCGTATGAACCTGTTGCCAAGATTAGTTTGTCAAAACTAAGAACATCACCATGATTCGTCGTCACCGTTTTATGGCTTTGATCAATTGCAACCGCTTTGGTATTTAAACGTAAATCTATGCCATAAGCATCAGCAAAATCTGCACGACAAAGGGTTAAATCCTTTGCTGATTTACCACTGAAATATTCAGTCAAATGTACACGGTCATAAGCCAAGCGCGGTTCTTCGGCCAAGATGGTAATTTCAACATCATCACCCACATGTTCGAGTACTGATTCGATAAATTTGTGGCCAACCATGCCATGACCAATCATGATGATTTTCATATTCTTTCTCCGCAATATTTCATTTGTTCTGCCTAAGCCTTGAGGCTTGGGTTTAATCTCTTTATTTAGTTTTGCGCTTCAGCAATGCTACGATCATGTACTGCTTGTTCGAATAAGCGCTGTTCCTTTTCTTTATGCTCAACAGAGAAGCGAATCATGAGAACAAAACTTGCAGCGATGACCACCAAGCCACCTAAAATCATCAGTGTGGTTTGAATATCCAACATACCTTTGAGCAGGAAACCTGCTGCCACTGCACCCACGTTCCCCCCTGCGCCAATAATGCCTGCCACACCGCCCAAGGCATCGCGGTCAATGAAAGGAACCAAAGCATAAGTTGCACCACATGCCATGTGCGTGAACAATGCAAAGACTGTCATTGCAAGAATCGCAAAGATGGGGGTATTCATTTGAGAGAATAGGACGAGGAAAAGGCCTTCCAGCAGAATCATGACAAACAACACTTTGGTTCGACCATCAAGCCCTTTTTTTGTTGCAACTTTGTCTGACACAATGCCACCCAGAGCACGAGCAAACAATGCCAGTAAACCGAAAATACCAGCCGCCATCCCGGCTTCTTTTAAACCAAAGCTAAAGTGGTCAACGTAGTACATCGCGACAATGTTGTGAATAAAGATTTCGATTCCGAAACACGCGGCATAGGCACCAAATAGAATCCAAACACGGTAGTTTTTCGCAGCATGCATCAGAATCGCTACACCACCTTTTTTATCTGAACCAACACTGACGCCCTCTGCACGAAGTTCTTGGAAGTTGCCTTGTGGACAATCTTGAGTAAATTTCCAATACATCAAACCCACGATCAGCATCAAGACACCTGGAACGATCAGTGCAATTCTCCAGCCCATTGCTTGCTCTACACCAAACATCACCAAGGCACCGAGCATCAATGGCATGAGTACTTGTGTTGCACCACCGCCTGCGTTGCCCCAGCCTGCTGTCGCTGCGTTTGCAGTCCCGACAACATTTGGCGCAAACATAATGCTGGTGTGATACTGAGTGATGACAAAGCTTGCTCCAATCGCACCAATCAATAGACGGAAGAACAAGAAGGATTCATAGCTATTTGCAGACGCTACTCCAAAGACTGGAATGCTGCCGAGTACAAGAAGTGCGGTATAGGTTTTACGCGGGCCGTATTTATCACACAATGGCCCCACAATAAGACGAACTAAAATGGTGATGGCTACGGCCGCAATATTAATATTGGCAATTTGATCTTTGGTTAAATGAAATTCACCCGCGATCACTGGCATCAGCGGAGCACAAGCGAACCAAGCAAAGAAGCAGACAAAAAAGGCGAGCCAACTCATGTGGAAGGCTCTCATTGCTGCGCCGTTAAAACTGAAAAGACTTATTTTTGTTGCTTTTTTAGCATGTAAATTTGAAGACATAACCTTCTCCAGACTGAACTGAGCGTATAGTTTTTCTACAGCACAAACTCTTGGGATGTAGAAGCGATCAGAACGGACGTCGTTGGCCGTCTTACAAATTCGATTTAGAGTCGTCTTTGACTCATTAGGGATAATGCAAAGAGTGTGCCAATATTTATAATTAAATAACAACATATTGTTTTTTAAAAATTTATTTAAAAAATAATCTTATAATTCGATATAGTCAGCTCTTTTTATTTTTAAAGCACAACAGCTAAGTTTTCCGACTTTTTAAAACACTGCTACCTCTTGGTGCATTTTGCATTATCGATGAGCATCTGCTTTCTCAAATAAACGACATTGCTTTGTTCTAAGCACGACATCTAGAAGTTCTCCCTTAGATGTACAAATCGACTGTGAACATCAACACTTCAATTTACTGAATCCATATCCGTAAACTCTTTCATGAAAACTCCGATCACAACATATGCAACATGCATACTTTGTCTGTAATCGCGACCATAAAGATTGACTGCCTAATCCGAGATAAAGCTGGCATTTGTTAAGTTTGGCATTTAAATTGCTTGTACACTTTTAGATCTCATTTTCAGGTTTTCCTGAGCACTGTACAGTATGCCTAAACTGAAAATTGCATTGATTGATGACAATCAAGAACGCGCACAATATATTCGAAGTTCCCTCATCGAATATGATTTCGATGTAGTTGCCTGCCTGATTATCGATCACATCAATATTAGCCGTCTTGAACAATTAAGTGCTGACGTCATTTTGTTAGATATGGACCATCCGCAACGTGACATTATTGAAAGCTGTGTAAGTCAATTTAACCTACCCACTGTTTTATTTACTAAAAATAGCCATAAAGACACCATTAAAAGTGCCATAGATGCTGGAGTGACGGCTTATATAGTGGATGGGATAGATCCTTCAAAGTTAGAAAATATTTTAGAAATCTCGATCGAACAGTTTCGTAAACACAAAAAGTTGCTCACAGACTTACAAGACACCAAAAATAAACTCGCCGATCGTAAAGATGTGGAGCGTGCGAAAGTATTGCTGATGCAATTACATGGACTATCTGAAGATGATGCCTTTCAATTGCTGCGTAAAAATGCCATGAGCCACCGTATGACCATCGGTGAAATGGCAAGACGTCTGTTGGATGCTCAACAGCTTTTACAATCTCAACTCAAGGACTAAGTCATGGCTCAACTCGAAAAGTCACAACTTCATCTGGGCTATATTCCACTTTTAGACTGTGTTGCTTTACTGTGGGCTAAACAACGCGGTTTTTTTGAGGACGTGGGCTTAGACGTGAGCTTAGTCAAAGAAGCGTCTTGGGCAAGTTTAAGAGATCGTTTGGCTTTTGGTTTTCTAGACGCCGCGCATTGTTTATCTGCCATGTTGCCTGCTGCTGCACTCGCTCAAGATCAACTCGGTATTCCGCTACAAACCCCTCTCGTCTTAAGCTACAACAGTGCTTTTATCAGCTTAAGCCAAAAACTATGCTACGCGCTTGATATCAAAAAAACTGACGATGCAGCCACCACTGCACAGAAATTCTTTAGTGCCATGCAGCATGAACAGTATCTTCCGATTGCCCATGTGTTTAAGCACTCTATTCATCATTATTGTTTACGTGAGTGGTTGGCGTTGGCCAATCCTGAATTTGCCAAACGCGTACATCTCCGCACTTTACCGCCGCCCTATATGGTGGAAGCCATTTCAAACCAATTGATCGATGGTTTTTGTGTTGGGGAACCTTGGAACACACAAGCGGAAATTCAAGGTTATAGCCAAATCATTGCGACTGGCTCAGACATTATTCCTCGCGTCGCAGACAAAGTACTGGCTGTGACTCAAGAATGGGCTATCTCCAATCCTAATACACTTTCAGCCCTCGTCCAAGCCATCCAAAAAGCACAAGTTGAACTTAAACAGATGCCGGATCTTGAACCTGTTTGGCAAGTCTTGGTCGATTACAACATCATTCGCTTTGCGTGTTCAGCAAGTGTTCACGTCGAAAAATATCACCTGATTCAGAACATCATTCGTGGTTTTATTCCAGAACAAGCCCAGCCGCAAGTTTCGGATTTTGTTTGGCTCACACAGCAAATGCAAAAATGGGATGATATAAATTTAGATAGTGATGAAATTCGCGGTATTAGTGAAAATTGCGTCCTTCAAACAAATTCTTGATTTTTAAATTATTACTATATGTTACTTGATACGTAATTACGCACCATTTTAAAACATTTATTCTGAAAAATATTTTGAAGTAAATCTGTGATCTAACTTTACTGCCACTTTATTAAACATTTTTCTTTAGCTTCCATTTATCTGAGCGTGCTATTTACTGATGCGAAAAACACGCTAAGATCTTTTCAAACATAAAAACAATAGATAAATAATCTTCATCACAACTTCTTTTTTAAACGTCAAACTAACCCAAGGACAGCGGGGTGTATTATGTTTACCGAGGAAAATCGACATGTTTCTTTATTACATGCGATTAACAAAATACTGATTAAAGACTGGGATCCACTGCGAATCTATCGTAATCCTGCACTACAAGATGAATATGAGGAATACTTACCCAGTTTATTTCGCTTCATTTGTGAACAAGCCAGTGAAACTGAAATTTTTGAATATTTATGGTGGGTGGAAAATAAGGTTATGGAAGTCAAAGGGAATAAGACCCATACTTTAAAAATTGCACATTTGTTGAAAGATCTACAGGAAGACTAAGCCGAGTTTACGCCTGTAAATGCTCAATCAAATCGGTCACCATGTTGCTGTTGACGCAATACTCTTAAGTCTGCAAGTCCAATATAAATTTCTGCTGCAATCAAGTCGCGGAACTGCTGTAACTGTTCTAGGTTTTCAATATGCATCAAACGTTGTCTGGGCATAAACTTAAAATAAAAAGGCAAGCGTTTCGGAATAAAATGTTTCGGCAAAGATGGGATCACCTCCCCTTTACGCAGCAAGCGACTCAACTGTGGCACTTGTAGCAACTTTTGAAAATATTGGTGCTGAACCACTTTATTAGCATCAAAACCAATATCAAAGACTTCATCTCCGCCTAACGCGGCAAAGGGTACAATGTCATAGCCAAATTCTTGAGCGAGCTTTAAAAAGCCGTAACGTTGTTTCCAAATCAGGTGGTACTGTTCGCCTTCACGTTTTAGAACTTCGCGTCCGCCACCAGGAAAAACCAAAATAGAATAGCCTTGTTGCATGGCTTCACGCACATAGACTGGAACGCCATCGACCGCACCAAATTTTTTCACCACACTGCGCCACAGTGGCAAATAAAAATGGCTATGATCAGCAATACTGACCACAGCCACTTGATGCTCATTGTAGAGATAATCAATCAACATAGGTGAATCGAGCACACCATACATAGAATGATTTCCTACATACATTGCAGGTTGTGATGCATCTAACTGTTCAGCACCAATAAATGTCGGTGTGAAATAAACTTTGGATAAAGCACTCAGGCGTTTAATCCATTTTGCATCATGCTCAACCTGCAACATACGGGCTTATGCGACGTGTTTTTTCACAAGCACAGCACCAACAGAGTAACCCGCGCCAAATGAACACAAGACACCGTATTCACCATCATTGACTTGGTCTGCTGTGCGGTGCAACGCAATAATGACACCTGCTGAAGAGGTATTTGCAAATTCATCTAAAATGATCGGCACTAAATCAGGCTGAGCATTTTCTTTGCCTACGACCAGTTTCAGAATCAGCTCATTCATGCTGGCATTGGCTTGGTGTAACCAGAAACGCTTCACATCAGTCGGTGCAATGTTGTTTTTCTCAAGTTGCGCTGTAATCATTTTGGCAACCAGTGGACAAACTTCTTTGAACACTTTACGACCGTCTTGAGCAAAACGATTGTTTTCAATGTCTGCATCGACTTCACTTAAGTTTAGGAAACCAAAGTTATTGCGGATGTTGTTTGAGAACTGGGTGAATAAGTTAATGTCTTCAATTTCAAAACCAGTTTTGCTGTCGGTTTCTTCAATGATTGAAGCCGTTGCAACATCACCAAAGATAAAGTGGCAATCACGTGAACGGTAGTCGGTATGACCAGAGGTGATTTCTACATTCACCAATAATACACGGCGTCCGCCCGCTTTGATCGCATCATAGGCTTGTTTAATGCCAAAGGTTGCGGCCGAACATGCCACATTCATGTCGTAGGCATAGCCTTGAATACCCAATGCTGTTTGGATTTCAATTGCAACAGCTGGATAAGCACGCTGTAAATTAGAGCACGATAAAATTACCACATCGATATCTTCTGCAGTTACGCCTGCATTTTCCATCGCTTGTTTTGCAGCGATCACGCCCCATTCGGCTTGAATCGAGAGTTCATCATTTGAACGCTCATGTAACAATGGACGTAAACGCTTCGGATCTAAGATCCCTGTTTTCTCAACCACATAACGACGTTTTACACCAGATGCTTTTTCAATAAACTCTGCGCTTGACCCACGACGGGCTTCCAACTCGCCCGAAGCAATTTTGTCAGCATTGTCTAGGTTATACTGTTCCACATAAGCATTTAAACTTTCAACTAACTCTTCATTGGTAATGATGTCTTCAGGATGATAAAGACCCGTACCTGTAATGCGGATGCCCATGTAAAACTCCTTCTTTAAATTACCTATATCTTAACTGATTCCAAGTTTTTCCCATACTTTTTGCAAGCGAGTCGGAGAAATGGGCATCTTTGTCTTCATCGGTTGAGAGAATAAAGAAATCCGAAACTCCTCAACCATGAAATACAATTCTTTAAGGCGAGTGTCATTTTTAAACTTAAATAATTTTTCCATCCACGGGTCAACTTGATCAATGGCAGAATTATCCCTCTGTAGGTTATTGGGCAGGCGCTCCAAACGCAAGACCAATGCTTTCAAATATCGAGGAAATTCAAGCCAAATGTCGGAAGATTTCACATAAACAAAAGTTGATAAGCACATCAAATCTAGCTGATCTTCAACATCATCAATATTTTTCCCAAACACTGCATCATCTAAGACCAACAGTTTTCGACGTATATCCTGCCATTGAATATAGATCTCTGTCACATCTGCCAGTGCTTTTTGCCCATGGGTCAGAAAAGTTTTTTTGACATTTACAACCAAGTTTTCAAACTCTTGTGCGTTGACAGGCAGTTCATTGATCGACATTTGCAGTGTGGCATAAACTAACATTTGCTCCAACTGCACCTTATCGCCCAAAGGTGAATACGCCAATGCCAACGGTTTGGAAATTTGCTTTTTCAACTGACGGACCAAATCCCCCAGTTGTATATGCACCAAACGGAGTACACCCTCACGGTGCTGTTTAATCGCCTCAGCTTGATCATTAAAGGTCTGAATCACCACACCAGACTCATCCTTTTGTTCCAGTGCCGCAAAGGCCTTGGTCGGGACTAAAGCTTGATACTGCTTCACCACCACACCCGTCACTTTTTGTGATGCTTCAAACACAAAATTTTCAGGAAAAGTTTGGAACTCACCTTTGAGCTGTTTGACTGGACTATGAGTTTCTGTTCGACAGCGCGCTTTTAACTCAGACAAGTCACGACCTTGTTCAATCACACGGCCTTTGTCATCTATCACTTTAATCAATGGCAATAGATATTGTTCAATCCGCTCAAAGCTAAAGTCTTTTTCAGTGATTTGTTCGCCACGCAACTGGAAGGCTAAAAAGCTAAAAATATGCTGTTGCAAATGCATCGCATCTACTTTCGCCATTAGCTTTGCAGCCGTGTCAGGGATAGGCACCAAATGACGACGTTTATCTTTAGGCAGCGCCTTGAGTAAGGCTTCCATTAAATCCTGACGCCAGCCGGGAATGCCCCACGACCACAAGTTTTCATCCACCTGAGGCAAGGCTTGCAACGGAATTTTCACTGTTGCACCATCTTCGTCATGGCTTGGATCAAAACGGTAACTGGCTGCTAGGCGCAGTTCGCCATTGCGTAAAAAATCGGGAAATTGTTGTGTGGTTGGACGGTCGTTCATCCACAGCGCATCATCATCGATAAATAAATAACGTGGGTTTTGCGGTTCAACCGTAGCGCGCCAGTCTTCAAAACTACGACGGCTTGCGACCTCTTCAGGAACTTTAGCCGCATAAAACTGGTAAATAGTCTCTTCATCCACCACCAAATCACGGCGGCGTAGCTTATCTTCGACCCGCTCTACTTCTTCAAGTTTAAGCAGGTTGTGTTTTAAAAATGGTGGCGTAATGCCTAAATGTCCTGTCGTCAGTGCATCTCGAAGGAAAATTTCATGTGCCGCAACATGATCGACTTTTTCATAATTGATCTGACGTTTCGGCTCAATAATTAAGCCAAACAATGAAATTTGGTCATATGCATTGACCACACCTGCTTTTTTCGACCAGTGCGGCTCAAAATAGTGGTGCTTCAGCAAATCACCTGCTGCAAGCAAAATCCACTCAGGTTCAATTTTTGCCAGTGTACGAATGTAGACTTGTGAAGTTTCTACCATCTCAAAAGCCATGACCCAAGGCGTATTGGTCTTATGTAAGGTAGATGCTGGAAAAATGCGGGCCTTTTGCTGACGCACCGCCATAAACACATTGCGTTCATCGGTTTTATTGGCAATAAAAGACAACAAACCTGTTAAAAGTGCACGGTGTAAATTTTCATAACTGGCTTTTTTCTCATTAAAAGACAACTTTAAGCCTTTTGCCAAATCAACCAATTGCTCATGAGTTTTCTTCCACTCACGTAAACGCAACCAGCTTAAAAAGTGATTACGCGCAAAAGTACGACGCTTGTTTTCACTCATGTCACGGTTGGCAATCAGTGCTTCCCAAAGTTTGATATAAAATAAAAAGTCAGAATCGGCTTCGCGGAACAACGCATGTTTCTGATCCGCCTGCATTTGTTTATCCGCTGGGCGTTCACGTGGGTCTTGTACAGCCAAAGCGGCAACAATCACCAAGACTTCATTCAACACTCCAAAATGTGCCCCACCCAAAATCATACGGGCCAAACGTGGATCAATTGGCATTTTGGCCATTTGTTGACCAATTTTGGTTAAATCTCCTTTACTTCCCCCTTTGGAAAAGGGGGATTGAGGGGGATTGAGTTCAGATGAATCTCCCCCAACCCCTCTTTGCAAAAGAGGGGCTTTACTTTGCTCCGTCATTGCCCCAAGTTCAACCAACAACTTACGACCATCGTTGACTAAACGATGATCTGGCGGCTCAATAAAATCAAAATCTTCTAAAGCACCCAGCCCTAAACTTTGCATCTGCAAAATAACTGAAGCTAAGTTCGTTCGCTTAATTTCGGGTTCAGTAAACTCTGGGCGACTTTGAAAGTCTTCCTCAGAATACAAACGAATACATACACCTGGAGCAATACGACCACAACGACCTTTACGCTGATTTGCTGCTGCTTGTGAAACCGCTTCAATCGGTAAACGCTGTACGCGTGAACGATAGTTATAGCGAGAAATACGCGCAAAACCACTGTCAATCACATAACGAATATTGGGTACAGTCAGCGCTGTTTCTGCAACGTTGGTGGCGATAATAATGCGTCGCCCACCACCTGATGGATTAAAGATTTTTTGTTGTTCAGCCAAGGCCAAACGCGCATATAAAGGCAAAATTTCTGTATGTCGTGGCCCATGCTTTTGCAAAGTTTCTTGTAACTCACGGATCTCTTGTTCGGTACTAGCAAAAATTAAAGTATCGGCATATTCAGGATGGCCTTTTTCTTGTGCATCCCGAAAACATTCCTCTACAGCTTGCACGACGGCACGAGGTAAGTTTTCTTCAAAGTCATCAAACTCATCATCATCACTACCGACAATGCTCATCTCAGAGACTGGGCGATAACGTAGTTCGACTGGAAAGCTACGACCTTCTACTTCAAAAATAGGTGCATTGTTAAAGTACTGACTAAAACGGTTTACATCTAAAGTTGCCGAAGTGATGATAACTTTTAAATCTTTACGGCGAGGCAAAAGTTGTTTGAGATACCCCATGATAAAGTCGATATTAAGCGAACGCTCATGCGCTTCATCGATAATAATGGTGTCGTATTTATTGAGATAACGGTCATTGGCCAACTCTGCCAGCAAAATACCATCTGTCATTAAACGAATGATCGAATCCTGCGACCCTTGTTCATTAAAACGAACTTTAAAGGAAATCGACTCACCAAGTTTCTCACCAACTTCTTCTGCAATACGCTGGGACACGCTACGCGCAGCCAAACGACGTGGCTGTGTGTGACCAATCAGACCGGTTAAACCACGACCCGCCAACATTGCAATTTGCGGTAGCTGTGTGGTTTTACCTGAACCTGTTTCCCCTGCAACGATAATCACTTGATGCTCTTGAATGGCATCAATTAACTTATCTGCATACTGCGTAACAGGCAGGTCTTGATTCAGTTTAATATTCGGAATGCGTTCAATACGCTCTAGAACTTTTAAATGCGACTGTTCAAATAATGCTTGATATTGCTTTTCGTTGGCATCTTTTCCTTTTTTGAGTCGGTTTAAACGATGACGGTCTTTGACCATCACCAATTGCTCTATATTTAAAGGACGCTGCACAGAAAAAATACCTACATCAAAAACATCAATCGCTTAGTTTACGTGGTAATACAGCGAAGCGAAAGTACAGCATTATTTTTTAATTTTAACTTTTTTTCAAATATCCCCTTGAATTTTAAGCCTAGGGACATCATGTCTGTAAACGAGTTGCGGAATAGATGATTTTGTCATTTGGTCATCATATTTATCATGCTAAATGAACAGAATGATCACATTCGCTGAAATAGTCTGGAGTAAGATTCGGTTTTTCCGATTCTTGTAATGTAAAAATACTGTTTCAGCAATAACAAAAATTTCGATACCCTATTCAACATTAAATACAAACCCCAATCATGGAGACAATGATGAGCTTGATTAATACTGAAGTAAAACCATTCGCAGCTACTGCATATCACAACGGTCAATTTGTTGACGTAACTGAAGCAGATCTTAAAGGCAAATGGTCTGTAGTATTCTTCTACCCAGCTGACTTCACTTTCGTTTGCCCAACTGAACTTGGTGACCTTGCTGACAACTACGCTGAATTCCAAAAATTAGGCGTGGAAATCTACGGTGTTTCTACTGACACTCACTTCACTCACAAAGCTTGGCACGACACTTCTGAAGTTATTGGTAAAATCCAATACCCATTAATCGGCGATCCAACGTGGACTCTTTCTAAAAACTTCGACGTTCTAATCGAAGCTGCTGGTCTTGCTGACCGTGGTACTTTCGTAATCGATCCAGAAGGTAAAATCCAAATCGTTGAAATCAACGCTGGTGGTATTGGCCGTGATGCTCAAGAATTACTTCGTAAAGTTAAAGCAGCTCAATATGTGCACGCTCACCCAGGTGAAGTTTGCCCAGCTAAATGGAAAGAAGGCGAAGCAACTCTTGCTCCTTCAATCGACCTAGTAGGTAAAATCTAATCTAAATTAGATTGAACACATAAAAAACCACGCTTTTTAGCGTGGTTTTTTATGGCCAAAATAACAGTACAATATGACAAAAAAGAGAAAAATCCAGAACAATAAAGAGCTAACCTTTATGCGCTACACAGAATTCATGACTGGAATTCAGTGCGTGTACCCGCTACAGTAGAATGAATACATGCAGCTCTTTGAAGAAGAAAAATGACTTATCAAGTTCATATGATTGATGTGAAAAACCAAGTCCAAAACTATATTTGGCTGCTGGAACACACCTCATCAAAGCAAGTCGTGGTGGTTGATCCAACTGAGGCTGAATTAGTTGAAGATTATTGCACTGAACATGGCTTAAGCATTGCTCAAATTTGGCTGACTCATTGGCATAAAGACCATATTGGCGGTGTCGCCGACCTGATTGTGAGTCGCAATATTCCTGTGTATGGACCACGTGAGGAATTATCTAAAATTCCTTTCATCACCCATGCATTGATGGATGATGACTATTTCTCATTTCATGATTTACATATCGATGTTTTAGCAGTTCCTGGCCACACACTGGGCCATATTGTGTACTTTATTGAATCTATCCAGACTTTATTTTGCGGTGACACTCTGTTTGCTATGGGCTGTGGGCGAGTGTTTGAAGGTACACATGAGCAGATGTACCATTCGCTCAATCGTTTAGCAGCTTTGCCTGCCGAAACCAAAGTCTATTGTACGCACGAATACACGCTCTCTAACGCGAAGTTTGCCAACCATGTCGAACCAGACAATATTGCCATTCAAGAACGCCTAGACCATGTAGAAACCATGCGTTATTTGGGGCAATGTACCCTTCCTAGCAGTATTGAGATCGAACTTGAAACCAATCCTTTTTTACGTACAGAAAACGTTGAAGAGTTTAAGCGACTGCGTGATCTGAAGGATCAATTTTAATTGGTCTCCCCCTTCTAGAGACTGCTGACTAACGCAGTCTCCTATTATGTATGTATGCTTCTATTGAGTTAAAACGATCAGTTGGGCTTCTACCCTTAACCTTTGAGCTCTCAAAATTTCAACCAATCCAGTTTCAACCCACACAATGCCAGAATCGAATGATCACGACCAAGACTCGAGGAGAATACCGTCTCAAAATATCCAGACTTTGAAAAAAATCATTACATTTCTATTTACGAGAAAATACTTCTCTATCACGAACGCACATAATTCCATTGTATTGAGACTCATCTCAAAATATTATTATTTTTCATCATGATAAACTTATTTTAAACAATGAAAAACTATCGTTTATGCTTTCTATACGTTTTCGCCTTAATTTAGATTGCTTTAAAAAGAGACAAAAACAAAAATATATAAAAAAATCCCCTTTAAAAAAGCGTGAAATATCCCTATTAATAATTTATCAGTGAAAAAGGAATATCCTCGTGAAAAAAGTAGTGAAAGCAAAAAACCTCATTGCCTTTCGTATTTGGCTAGAGAAATTAGGTTATTCAGTTAAAACCTTAGCAGACAACCGTGGCTTTACTTTTAGCTTTAAAAAAGAATATGGACTGGTAACTTGCGACCTAGCAGGTAATAACTTGGCCATGCAGCTCGGTGAAGAATTCGAAGACCATTTGAAAGCCTAAAATTGCTCCATACTTACTTCGCGTGATGAATCAAAATTTAGCCCCTTAAAGGGTAATGCCAGTCAGTTAAGAAATTGACTGGCATTTTCTTGGATATTTTTGTGCTTTAATTTTCACTACTCGCGGACATTGCCTTTGCCTTTTTTCAGGTAATACAAATATTTTAGATTGTTCAAATAATTGTGCTAAATGTTTGGGTAGATTTCCTGCTGATTCTAAAGGTGTGTGCCTTAAGATATTGATAATACTCATAGATGCAATATGGAAACTGATCCTTAAAGGACTCACCTTTGCATGTTCAGCGATAAACCTCATCTGTCTTCTTAAGATATTATAAGCAATAAATACCCCCCACAATTCTTGATAGACCAAATCAGGTTGTTTGCTTCTTAAAATTCTTGCATCCTGTAAATCACTTTTAATTTCCCGATAACACATTTCTATTTCCCAACGCTGGATATAAAGCATTGCAAGGTCTTTGAATGGATAAACTTTAGAATCTGTTAATGATGTAATGTAACGTCTTATTTTTCCTGCATATTCAACTTCAATTAAACGTGCTTCCCAATAGTCACCCAATGACGGATTTATCTTTTTTGCTCTTGCTGAAACAGGCATTTTGATCTGAAAGTCATGGGCCGCATTATGATGAATCACTTCATAACGCAGGTTGTCCTTTGCTCGCATCAACCAATGACTCTCTTCTGCCTGAGATTGCCAACTTACTAAAAAATCAGCAGAGAAGTAAGCACGATCAAATAGGGTAATACTGCGAACTGGTGCTTTTAATTGACTGGCTAAGGTTAATTCACCTTGATCCATACTGCCAATTTGGGCATCAATCATTTCATGCGTATTGGTATTCACCAGGCAAGTCGCTCTGACTTGTGGGTAAGGGGCAGCTGCTGTTTTGCCTTTGGATGAACCAAAGTGCTTAAAGTTTTCTTCTGTATGAGGCATAGACCAAACAACACCATCTACAGCACAAACGCATAGACCGTGAAAGTTGCTATATTGTTGTTGTGAGTCTTTAAACCATGCCTGACTTAATGTCGAAAATAAAGCACTCATGGGCTCTAAGCCTAAGCGCTGTCTTGCTTGTACGGATGCACTCGGTACACAGTATTCTGCCGTACCGAAAACAAGTTGCAATTGTTGAACCACATACCAAATCGGTTGATTTCGAAATAGAGCAAGTCCGATCACCAGCCAAACAACATGTTCAGCAGGCAGTTTTCTTTTTCGAATTGATGCTTTACCTGTTTGGTTTAAGCAATCTTCAATCCAGTTTAAATCAATCAATTCACTGAATTGTGAAAGTGAAGGTAGGGTTTGTTTTAATGTTAAATCTAAATTCTGAGATAAATTCATAAAAAAAGAGCGTATTTACATACGCTCTTTTTACAGTATTTTAACTTTTTTTGCTTAACTGACTGGCATTACCTTAAAGGGGCTTTTTTTATATATGAATCATCTATTAAATTTTAGGCAATAAAAAAGCAAGGCTTAATACCTTGCTTCATTACTGATGGTGGGGACGGAGAGACTCGAACTCTCACACCTTGCGGCGCTGGAACCTAAATCCAGTGCGTCTACCAATTTCGCCACGTCCCCATCAGGGTGCTAACTTTGCGTTAGACTTTAAGTTGGCAGAGGATCAAGGATTCGAACCTTGACGAACGGTTTTGGAGACCGTCATGCTACCATTACACCAATCCTCTATTGCCTTATAAACCATCTTAATTCAAATGATTTATGGTGGGGACGGAGAGACTCGAACTCTCACACCTTGCGGCGCTGGAACCTAAATCCAGTGCGTCTACCAATTTCGCCACGTCCCCAATGGCTGTGTATATTATAGCGATAGACACTATATGACAAGCGCTTTTATAAGCAATCACCCGCTTTTCTGTCATAAAATCGGCAGTTGAATCTATTTTTATGCTCTATCTGTATAAAAAGGCTATTCAGTTCTTCACTAAATTTTAGGCAATAAAAAAGCAAGGCTTAATACCTTGCTTCATTACTGATGGTGGGGACGGAGAGACTCGAACTCTCACACCTTGCGGCGCTGGAACCTAAATCCAGTGCGTCTACCAATTTCGCCACGTCCCCATCAGGGTGCTAACTTTGCGTTAGACTTTAAGTTGGCAGAGGATCAAGGATTCGAACCTTGACGAACGGTTTTGGAGACCGTCATGCTACCATTACACCAATCCTCTATTGCCTTATAAACCATCTTAATTCAAATGATTTATGGTGGGGACGGAGAGACTCGAACTCTCACACCTTGCGGCGCTGGAACCTAAATCCAGTGCGTCTACCAATTTCGCCACGTCCCCAATGGCTGTGTATACTATAGGGATCATTTTCGCATGACAAGCAATTTTTAAGAAAAACACACTCATTTGATTAAATAAGAAACAAAAATCATATACTTGGCTTTTTCTCATTCAATTTCAGTCATTAAGCATCGTTTTGCAGCCATAATATTTTGCCATCTTTGGCTTTGTTGCTTAGCTAAAAGTCCCTGTAAAAGTGGACTAAAACCCTGAAAAGGTTCTGGAAGTGCTATATTCAAAGACTGACAGTGTAAATACGCCCAGTCTTGGTAGCTTGCTGCCTGCAAACGTTGATCAGTCAACCACTCAAGTAGAATGATCCCGAGTGCATATAGGTCTGTTTGTACGGTCTTTGCTTCACCATGAAATAATTCAGGTGCCATATAGCGCGGTGTCGCTGTTAAAGCCTTTTGACGCGCAGTTTCACCAATTCTTTGGCTCTGCTCAAAATCAATTAATTTACATGTAGAACCGTCTAACAAAAAATGCGAAGCTTTTAAATCAGCATGAATCCACCCCATCTGATGTAATTCTTCAACAGCATTCAGCATTTTAAAAATGATATGAATGATATGATCTCGACTTAACTGACGGGGGTTCGCCATAAGTAATGATGGAACATTTTTTAAGATGAGTGCGACTTTCACTTGCTCTGAGTGAAACTCAAAATTTTCAAGGATTTGCACTTCAGGCAAGAACTTCTGCAGTTGCAGCATCGCAAATGCATGTTGATAAAAACTAAGTTCAGCGTCAAAGCCGTTAATTAGCGCGGCATGCTCTGATAGCGACTGATACTTTAACCAATACCCCTGCCCTGCAACTTCAAAGCGATAAAGCCTTCGCCCCCAACCCAAACGCTGAGTCGGAGTATGAAGCGACAACGCAAGAGTTTTCAATTCTTGTCGATCAAACTGCCAAGAATTCGGATTCATTCATCTCTGCCGTATTTAATGCAGTTAAGACCTCTAAACAATGTTGAATGGTTTTCCCTACACGAGCATGTGTTTCAATCATTGAGATTTTTGGCCAAGTTGCACGTTCGCCTTCACGTTGTAAGAGTTTAAATAAGTGTGGTCTTGGATTTTGCAGCATATAACTATAATGACGCAGGCCATATTTACCCACAATGTTCACATCGCCATAATAACGCTGATCGACCACACCATAGCCATGATCCAGTAAACGGCGGATCGGTGGAATCATCCCCACACGCTCACGAGCAAAGTCCATCACCCCTTTACTAATCACTTTGCCTTGTCTGCGTACAATTCGTTCAGGCCAGCTCAACATATCTTTACGGAACCGTGCTTCATCCGACTGCATAAATGGCACCACATGCGGGTTCACTTGACTGGCAATGGTGTAGTTTAAATTATATAAACGCGCCATTTTTTCCTGCGGGAAATCACTACGCACGCTGCCATCAACCCAGCGAGTAGAAGACATATAGGGGGTATATAAGCCGTCATGTCGTTTACTGGTGAGCTTGACTGGCGGAAATAGAATCGGCACTGCACAAGACGCGAGCACCGCACTCCACACCAATAAGTCAGGTGAAGTAAAGGTATTCATAATGCGTGGATTTTGTGAGGCATCATAAGGCGCAACCGCAACATTGTTATACAAGCCTGACTGCTTAAATGCCTCTTCAAAGGTAACGTCACCCAAATTTGCAATTAAAAAGTTTTTTAAATGCTTTACATCCGCTAAGCCACCATTGCCCTTTAAGACCTCACGAAAACCACGAAACTGAAATGCGTCGTTGAAAAAGTTTTCACCATTTAAGATGCTCAGCATTTCTGCAGGCGTTGCTCGCCCCAGCATCGCTGTCATAATGGCACCTGCACTTGAACCAGACAGCACTTTCGGCATGAGGTCTTGCTCAAGCAAAGCCTTACACACACCTGTATGAAACAACCCTAATGTTGCCCCCCCTGAAAACATCATGGCTGGTTGCCCAAAAGCTTTTTGGCAGTGCTGAAAAAATTCAATTTTTTGCTGTTTATCTAAACACTGGCAATCCGTAGATGCTACAAATGCTAAACCTCGACTAACTTCTTCAATATAGTCTTCAATAATCTTTTTGGTGCCGACATAGGTTGCAGTAAACAGCATGGGATGAGCAATATTGGCAATATCGTAACTCAGACCTTCACGTAGCAGGTACATCAAATCGGTCATACGCTTTTGTTGGCGATAACGCTTCAACAGTCCCAAACGATGGGTAATCACTTCTGCATCAAAATAAGGTGAACAGTTGTCATACTTCCACTCTTGCGCCCCAGACTCTTCATCAATTCTAAGTGCAATACTTTTCCACTCAGTATAGTTGTCTGCCTGAGCCAATTGGTTTTTCAGTTTTTTGATTCGATAGGCTTGGTGCGGGTTGATTTCCCGTGTGAAATCTTTAAACAACATATTCATCCTCACCCACTTTTTTTGTTTTCCTAAAATTTCACTGACACGTTCAACCGTCAGTCTAACTGACTATGTGCAAATTATGTGAGCATTACAATTATCATTTCAACCCTAAAATTGGCAAATCTGCACCGCTTTAAGGGTTTGATGCGACTAAATCGGATGTTAAGATCGACGACAAGTGTAATTATAAGCTGATTAATCATGGCGACCATTGACCTACCGAACAATATCTTAGAAGCACTATCGACTGTACTCCAACAACTACAGCAAAGCCTACCAGAAGTTAAACAAGCACCTGATTTTTCAGCGATTGCCTTTAAATGGGAAAATGGCGAATTAAAAGCCATTCATCAGCTCAAACGAATCGAATTAAATGATTTAAAAGGCATTGAGCGTCAAAAAGAAAAAGTACTGCAAAATACAGAACAGTTTCTCAATGGTTTACCTGCCAATGACGTCCTGCTGACGGGCTCACGCGGTACAGGTAAATCCTCTATTGTGCGTGCTTTATTAACGGAATACGCAGAGCAAGGCTTAAGGCTGATTGAAATTGAACGTGATGATTTATCCGAACTGCCTGAAATTCAAAAGCTAATTGCAGAGCGCCCTGAAAAGTTTATTGTGTATTGTGATGACTTGGCTTTTAACGCCGAAGATGAAAACTATCGCAGTTTAAAAAGTGTGCTGGATGGGTCTTTGCAGTCAGGTTCAAGTAATTTTATTATTTATGCCACCAGTAACCGTCGTCATTTGCTGCCTGAGTTTATGCATGAAAACACGCCAGTAACTCGGGTCGACGTACCGCAGTACACTGAACTACATCCACAAGAAGCGATTGAAGAAAAAATTTCACTCTCCGATCGTTTTGGATTATGGCTGTCTTTTTATCCGATGGATCAAAACTTATATTTGGACATTGTGCAGCACTACTTAGCAAAAGCTCAAATCGCCATGGACGATATGGTACGAGCCGAAGCGCTTCGTTGGTGTCAGGCGCGTGGACAACGCTCTGGACGTGCCGCGTATCAATTTTCTAAACACTGGGTCGGTTCACAACAATTAAAGCAGCTTTAGGATAAAAATACTGATCGGCGCTTAAGCATCTATTTTATTTCAATTATTTTTATCTTTAATAGTTCAGTCTGATCAAAGAAATAACCCAAATTCCGCATTAGAATTTGGGTTATTTCTTTGAAAATTAGGGATAAATATCAGTTCAAATAGGTTTGATCTGATTATTGATATTTATCTAAGTTTGTTTCTGGCCCATCTTTAGTAAGCGTCCGCTGAACACACCTTATGAATTCGTCCTATAAGCCTTAATTTAGTCCTCACTTAAAAACAAGTGGGAACTTAAATTTATGACTACAAATAACCAGACATCCATCGCATCTCTTACGATAAAACGAAGAACATATAGTGCTGAATTTAAACAGCAGATCGTTCAGGCGTGTAAAGCATCGGAGGTTTCAATTGCTTCGGTCGCTTTGCAACATGGATTGAATACAAATCTTGTATCCAAATGGATTCGCTTAATTGATGCTAAGCCAGGGAATGATCGCTCACTACTACCGAATAAACCTGCATTTATTGCCTTATCTTGCTCCGCACCATTAGATCCTATCCCTACTGGCATGTTAACGGTTCAAACTCTGTACACGACAAATTTCACAGAACCCTTATCCTATCAGGATTCTGCCTTCTTAAAATTGCCAAAATTTCCTTAAACTCTTCTTTTTTCCCAAAACCAATTAAACGCTGAATCGCCATTTGAACATAGTCTAAACCATAGCGAAATAAACTCATTGAGAGTCGTCCATGCTTCTTTATTTTTATCGCTTTTTTTTGATCATGTTGCCATTCACCCGTTAAGTAACACCAACAGAAGCTTATAGCTAACACCGCAATCAATTTTTTCACTCGTCTAGGGTCTGTCAAGCGCGTATTTTCAAGATTAAACCCGCGTCCTTTGAGACAACTGAATAAGGTTTCAATTTCCCAGCGTAATGCATAATCCTGAATAGCATTGGCATTAAACTGAGGAGAAACGACGAGTAAAAGCTCTCCATTTTCTAACTGTAGTGCACTTATATATAGTTTCACCCGACCAACCAAAATCCGTCGTTTACGACATTCAATTTGACCAACTTTAAGATGGCGAAATAAATCACTAATTTTATGATTCTTTCCTAAATGATTGGTGACAATGAAGTTTTTTTAACACGAATGCAGAAGTTGATGTCTTGTTCAATTAACCATGTAAACCACTGCTCACCGATAAACTCTCTGTCTGCGAACACATTCACAATACGGTCTTTACCAAAAATGGCTATAAAGCGTTGAATCAAAGCAATGCGCTCTTTCGTATCTGAATTTCCACGTTTATTAAGCAATGTCCAAAGGATAGGTATCGCTATTCCACGATAAACGATTGCGAGCATCAGGATATTAATATTTCGTTTTCCCCATTTCCAATTGGTTCTATCTAAAGTCAGTTGCACTTGGTCGAATGAAAACATATTGAAAATCAACTGAGAAATTTGACGATAATCAAAATACTGACCTGCAAAGAAGCGCTGCATACGTCGATAAAATGATTGTGGTAAGCACTTGATGGGCAAGGCTTTAGATGCAGAAGAAAGATTACATGTTTGCTTTAAAATAATCACAAGCATGATGAGCGCAAAGCACTTTAAATGTGACTTGTTCCATTTTAGAGATTTGTTTAAGATAAGATATAACTCATTGAGATGTGTCATAGTATTCGTCGTTAGAAAACAATTATTATGACATTATTTCAATGAGTTATCTATTTTTGTCGTGTACAGAGCGGTTCAAATTACTTTACCCCACTCAAAAGCAGAAATTGGCTTGAAATGGCAAGTATCAGAAATATCTGCTTTAGCAGAATTACTCAAGGCACTTACAACATGATCCGTATCGATGAAATCTGGTTGTCTACTCAGCCCATGGACATGCGTGCAGGTATGGATACGGCCATGGCTCAGGTGGTGAGAGCCTTTGGCTACATCAAACCGCATTGTGCTTACCTGTTCTGTAATAAACGTGGCCATCGCATGAAAGTGCTGGTACATGATGGACTGGGCATCTGGCTGTGTGCCCGGCGGTTGGAACAGGGAAAATTTCACTGGGCTAAAGTTCACCAGGGTGAAAGTGTAGCCCTCAGCCCAGAACAGTTACAGGCACTGATCCAGGGTTTGCCTTGGCAGCGCATTGGACGACAGCAGGTGGTGACGATGCTCTAAACTAGCTTGGTCCATTCTGCTATTCTCCAAACGTTCTATTTCCTCTGCGTCATGACCTCAGGCATACTGCGGTCATGAATACGCTGCCTGATTTAAGCCAACTGACCCATGAACAACTGCTGGAATTTACCCGGCAGTTGGCAATGCAGCATCAGTCTTTGGCACAATCAAATCAAGAATTAGAAAAATCAAACCAGCAATTGGATGCCAAAGTTCAACATCTTTCCATTCTCACGCAAAAATACGAGCATGAGCTCGCACTATTTAAACAGCACAAATTTGGCAGTAAAAACGAACATCTCACCGCAAAACAAATCCATCTGTGGGATGAAGCGGTCGAAGAAGATATTGCCGCTGTTGATCTGGAACTGGAACGGCTGAATGCAGATAAAACTGATGCAGCGACACACAAAGCCACAGTCAACAAACCTAAACGTCGACTGCTGCCCGATCATCTACACACCATCCGTATCGAGCATGAACCAACATCAACCCAATGTGCTTGTGGCTGCACCTTGCGTCGTATCGGCGAAGATATCAGTGAAAAACTACATTTCAGACCGGCACAGTTCTATAAGGAACAGCATGTGCGTGGCAAATGGGTCTGTGATCAGTGTGACACACTGACTCAGCAAGCGATGCCCGCCTATGTGATTGATAAAGGCATTGCCAGTCCTGAACTGCTTAGCCATGTGTTGGTCTCGAAATACGCAGATCATTTACCGCTGTACCGTCAACGTCTGATCTATCAGCGGGCGGGAATCGAGCTTTCTAGATCAACTTTATCTGACTGGATAGGTCGCTGCGGTGTAGAACTGGAACCTCTGGCCAATGCTTTAAAAGAGGTGGTGCTGCAACAGCGGGTGATCCATGCCGATGAAACGCCGGTCACCATCATGCGGATGAGTGATGATGAGAAAAAACCGAAGAAAGGTTATGTCTGGGCCTATGCAACAACCCAATATAATCCAATTCAAGCCGTGATTTATGACTTTCAGGATAGTCGTTCAGGCCAGCATGCTGAAGCGTTCCTGAAAGACTGGCAGGGCCATCTGGTCTGTGATGATTACAGTGGTTATAAAGCACGCTTTAAATCAGGCCAAGTCATTGAGGTGGGCTGCATGGCGCATGCTCGTCGTAAATTCCATGAACTGCATGTGACCAAGAAAAGTCAGGTCGCTGAACAGGCCTTAGTGCTGATTCAGAAACTGTATGCCATAGAAGCAGAACTCAGGAGAAAGACCGATGGTACAGCAGAACAGCGCCGCGAATACCGACAACAGCATAGTCAACCGGTGATGCAACAACTGTATGAATGGCTCAACCAGCATCAACTGACGGTGCCATCGAGTTCTCCAACCGCCAAGGCCATCAATTACACTCTGAAGCGTTGGCCAGCTTTAAGCCGCTATCTGGATGATGGCAATCTACCGATTTGCAATAATTGGGTGGAAGTGCGACACGAAGTCGCTTAATGAAGTTGTTCCCCCCTGCGGGAACCACCCGTGTCACCGGGTGAATCTAGAAGGCTGAATAAAGAGCGCCTTCGACAATGTAACGAGGCACCGCAAGGTGCGGGGTATCAATCGTGAGAGGCGTACCCTTCTGGCAGCCATAGCCGGACAAGGGCTAGATAATCGGTATGGTGAACACATGTGAATCTGCGTAACGATCGTTAAGTTGAACGAGCGGAAATGGCTGATACGCTCGAACCAAAACGGTAATGGAGGTGGGAATTGCGTCTTTCGACTACGCATTCGTGACCCATACGCCTCCCGGTCGATAGCAGGCACCTAAGCCGATGTACTTCAGTAAGCGGAACGTGGAAATCCCGTATTACTCCCATTGGGAAAGCAGTTTGCAAAAACTGCCCATGGTGATGCGGGCGAAGGAACGAGGAAAAAGCGAATGCCAGTCTGTAATGGGTTGGATAGAGGTTGAAACATTACCCCACGCGAAAGCGGGCTGACGTCCTTATGGTCTCTCATCACAAGAGAGTGTGTAGAACCCTTTTAATGGAGGGAGAGCAAATGAATGCAGCAGTATCAGCGTGTGCACCTTCCAGCACATCGTGGGACAGCATCGATTGGATTGCTGTACAGCGTCATGTCAGAGGGCTGCAAGCGCGTATTGTGAAGGCGGTACAAGACGGCAGGCATAACAAGGCGAAAGCTTTGCAATGGCTGCTGACTCACTCGTTTAGTGGCAAAGCATTGGCCGTCAAACGAGTGTCTGAAAACAAAGGCAAAAACACGGCTGGGGTCGACAAGGTGACTTGGAATACACCCAAGGCCAAGACCGGTGCGATGATGTCGTTGAAGAGGCGAGGTTACACGCCCCTTCCGCTTCGGAGAGTCCTTATTCCGAAGAAAAATGGCAAGATGAGACCTCTCGGGATACCCACGATGAAATGCCGGGCCATGCAGGCGCTCCATCTGCTGGCTTTGGAACCCATCGCGGAGACCATCGCTGATCGGAACTCTTATGGGTTCAGACCGCAACGCTCAACCGCGGATGCTGCAGCACAGTGCTTTGGTGTGCTGTCAAGAAAAGTAAGTGCGGAGTGGGTGCTAGAGGGTGACATTCAAGGCTGTTTCGACAATATCAGCCATGACTGGATGATCGCCAACCTCCCAATGGACAAGGTGATTCTACGGAAATGGCTCAAAGCCGGTTACGTCTACCAAAGCAAGCTGTTTCCCAGTCTTTCCGGAACACCGCAAGGAGGTATTATCTCCCCGGTGCTGGCCAACATGACCTTGGACGGACTGGAAACGATGCTGGCGAAGAGGTTCTCTAACGCCAAATGGACAGGCAAAAAGCTGCAACTGGTACGGTATGCGGATGATTTCATCATCACGGGGTATTCTAAAGAGTGGCTCGAAAATGAAGTTCGTCCTGCCGTGGTTGAATTTCTGGCGCAGCGCGGTCTCGTGCTCTCTCAGGAAAAGACCAAAATCACGCACATAGGGAACGGGTTCGATTTTCTTGGCTGGAACGTACGTAAGTACAACGGCAAGCTACTGATCAAGCCGTCAAAGGCAAACATCAGCGCTCATCTTGACAAGCTGCGAGCATTAATCAATGCAAACAAAGCGACACGACAGGCCACTTTGATCGGTTTGCTCAACCCGATTCTAAGGGGTTGGGCCAACTATCACAGTCATGTCGTTGCCAAGAAGGTTTTCAACCAGGTAGACAACGCAGTGTGGGAAATGCTCTGGCGATGGGCTGTACGTCGCCACCCTCGCAAGACACTCCGATGGGTCAAAGATCGGTATTTCAAAGTACAAGGAGCGCGTCGATGGGTGTTCTCATGTGATGAACAGTCCGCCGATGGTCGGAAGCGACAATACACATTAGTGTCTGCCTCGGACACGCCAATTGTGCGACATATCAAGATCAAGGCTGCTGCTAACCCTCATGACCCCGCATGGGATGAGTACTTCGAATCCCGATGGGGTAAAAGAATGCTGGTCTCCGCAAAGGGGCGAGCCAAGCTGTATCGGGTGTGGCTAAAACAAGGTGGTCGCTGCTGCGCCTGTCTTAAACCAGTCACCAAAGATACACCATGGCACAGCCGTCATATTGTGAAGCTAAGTCATGGTGGAACGGATGCAGTTGCTAATCTTGAGATTTACCATCTGTATTGTCCGAGGAGTGTTCAGTTTGCCAATGTCAACGATGTATAACCGGGTGCCGAATGGCGCCTTAGCAGAGGCTTGAGCCGTGTGCTGGGAAACTCGCATGCACGGTTCTTAGGGGGTTGGACGTAGGTAACTGCGTCTGACTACCCGACAACCAGGTGCGGCCTTGGGCGTTGGGACGTAAGAACTGGTTATTTGCAGGTTCGCTGCGTAGTGGTCAGCGAGCGGCAAACATCATGACTTTAATCCAGTCAGCAAAGCTGAATGGGTTGGATCCGTATGCCTATTTAAGTGATGTGCTGAAAAGATTGCCGACCCATAAAGTGACCCAAATAGAAGAATTGCTACCACACCGCTGGAAATCCAACTCAAATTAAAAAATAGACATGGGGTTCAGCGGACGCTTACCATCTTTAACCACAGCTTGTGCTTTTGCATAACTCTCCATTAAGCATTTATATTCTGGGCAGACATGATCTGAAAGAATTTCAGCAAAACGGTAGCCTTCTGGACAGTTCCAAGTACGCATTAACTCGGCCACGATTGCAAAAGTATCGGTTGGAATTGCGCCCGCTTGGGTCACACGAGCAATTGATGTATCTGTAGCTAATTTACTCCAGTTGCCTGATGCATCCACAACACAATAAACGTTATAACCTTCTTTACGAGCGCTTACAGCAGGGAAAGTCATACATACACTGGTCAGCGTTCCAGCAATAATCAGTGTCTTCCTACCCGTTTTTTTAACTTCATCTACAAATAAGGGATTGTCCCAAGTATTAATTTGTCCAGTCCGTGGTACATAAACTGCGTGCGGAGCAAAGTGGTGAATTTCAGGGATTAGAGGACCATTTGGGCCGTCAGGTACAGAAGCCGTGGTAATTACAGGTATATTTAATAAAGTTGCTGCTTTTGCAATTGCAATCACATAATTGCGTAAGTCGGGTACAGGTACATCGCGTACGGTATTAAAAAGTCCACTTTGATGATCAATCAGTAGAATTATCGAATCATCAGGGTCTAGCATTCCATTAGTAGCCGCCATGGGTAACACCTCTAAAATTTTCTTCTAATTATGTACTTCCATTGTTGTAATGAAAGTTCCTAAGACAGACCGTCATAGCTTTGAGATTTATACGACCAAGATATTTTTAATGAAATCTATATCTGCCTTTCATATAAACTAAAGAATATCCTTAAGCTCAGGAAGCTAAATCATATTACGTGTTGTAATTGGCCTTCGTGGCTTTGAGTTTTATCCTCGTATAGAAATAAAAATTTAATTAAATTCAGAAATACTCAAAGTCTTAATCTCTTGAGATCAATCAAAAACTACGCTAGGCATACTTATCCCCAATTTCTATGGATAAACCTATGGGTAAATACTTTTAACTTGATGCTAAGCTACATTTAAGTAAGTCAAAAATATTTTTAAAGTCTAAGCAGAGCATTTTTAACAGCCCTTTGGTAAGACCTAAATGTAAAAAAGCCCAACATTTAGTCGGGCTTTAAACTGATCAAATGAAAGTCTTAGACTTCACTGGGATTGGTCAACTCAGTCATTGGCCAGCGTGGTGTTGTCGTTACAGCCAAACCGTCATGCTGCCCTACTTTTAAGCGCTGATAACCAGCAAAAGCAATCATGGCACCATTGTCTGTACAAAGTGCAGGTTCGGCATAGTAAACCTGAGCACGAATCTTGGTTAAATCTGCTTCCAAACGCTCACGTAAACGTTTATTTGCACTGACACCACCTGCAATCACTAAACGTTTCAAACCTGTTTGCTTCAACGCTTTCACAGATTTTTTAACTAAGGTATCCACGATGGCTTCTTGGAAACTCGCTGCAATATCCGCATCACGGTTTTCGTCACCGAGTTTTTTCATTTGCACAGATACGGCTGTTTTTAAACCACTAAATGAAAACTCCAAACCTTGATGCAGCATTGGACGTGGGAAAGCAAAGGCATTCGGATCACCTTGCTCAGCCAGTTTTGAAATATTTGGGCCACCTGGATACGGTAATCCCATCATTTTCGCAACCTTATCAAAGGCCTCACCTGCAGCATCATCAATTGATTCACCCAACAATTCATACTGCCCAATACCATAGGCAGCCATCAGTTGAGAATGTCCACCTGAGACCAAAAGTGCTACAAAAGGAAATTCTGGCGGCATTTCAGATAAAAGTGGTGCCAACATATGCCCTTCCATATGATGCACACCAATTGCAGGTTTATTTAAAGCAAAGGCCAAAGTTCGACCAAACAGCGCACCTGTCATCAGCGCGCCCATCAAACCTGGGCCACGCGTATATGCCACGGCATCAATTTCAGATTTTTTTACACCACTTTCTTCAAGCAGTTGATTCATCAATGGAATCAGCTTACGCACATGGTCCCGCGATGCCAACTCTGGTACCACACCACCATACTCTGCATGCAGTTTAATTTGGCTGTACAGCACTTGCCCACGCAAACCCGACTCGCTGTCATAAAGGGCAAGTCCTGTTTCATCACAAGATGTTTCTAAGCCTAAAACGATCATTAAACTGCCTATAACCTGTATCAAATCTATTGCGTGAACCATTATAGACTTGTGGTATGAGATGTAAATGAGTAAAATACTGACCTTCACTTGTGATCAGGGCAATGTCGCCCAGATCTTATCCATAACTTAATGAGGATTCTTCATGCCACAAGTTAAATTGAAAGAAGGCGAACCAGTAGACGTAGCTATCCGTCGTTTCAAACGTTCATGCGAAAAAGCGGGCGTTTTAGCTGACGTTCGTAAGCGCGAATTCTACGAGAAACCAACTCAAGAACGTAAGCGCAAAAAAGCTGCTGCTGTTAAACGCTACCAAAAGAAATTGGCGCGTGAATCAGTACGTACTACTCGCCTTTACTAAGATTAATTTGTGATTGACTGCCTGGACTAAATAATGACTACTTTAAAAAGCCAAATAACTGAAGTTTTGAAAGCCACTATGCGTGCTAAAGAAATGGATAAGTTAACGGTAATTCGTGGTCTACAGGCGGCAATTAAGCAAATCGAAGTCGATGAGCGCAAAGAACTTGACGACGCTCAAGTTCTTGCGGTCATTGAAAAACAAATTAAACAACGTAAAGAATCGATCAAAGCCTTTGAAGGCGCTGGTCGAGAAGATTTAGCTAGTAAGGAACAAGCCGAACTTGAGGTTTTATCTCAATTTCTACCAGAAGCTATGACTGAGGAAGAACTTGATTCCATGATTGCGCAAACGATTGCAGCGCAAGAAGCTACTAGCATGAAAGATATGGGTAAGGTGATGAATTCTCTGCGTCCGCTCATAGCCGGGCGCGCCGATCCTTCTCAAGTTTCAGCAAAAATTAAAGCAAAACTGGCTTAATTTAAAAATTTTCAAATCGATTACGTTGAACTGACCTTAAAAAGGCAGTTCAAAGTTCTACTCTATATAAAAATTATCTCTGTACACGACAAATTTCACAGAACCCTTATCCTATCAGGATTCTGCCTTCTTAAAATTGCCAAAATCTCCTTAAACTCTTCTTTTTTCCCAAAACCAATTAAACGCTGAATCGCCATTTGAACATAGTCTAAACCATAGCGAAATAAACTCATTGAGAGTCGTCCATGCTTCTTTATTTTTATCGCTTTTTTTTGATCATGTTGCCATTCACCCGTTAAGTAACACCAACAGAAGCTTATAGCTAACACCGCAATCAATTTTTTCACTCGTCTAGGGTCTGTCAAGCGCGTATTTTCAAGATTAAACCCGCGTCCTTTGAGACAACTGAATAAGGTTTCAATTTCCCAGCGTAATGCATAATCCTCAATAGCATTGGCATTAAACTGAGGAGAAACGACGAGTAAAAGCTCTCCATTTTCTAACTGTAGTGCACTTATATATAGTTTCACCCGACCAACCAAAATCCGTCGTTTACGACATTCAATTTGACCAACTTTAAGATGGCGAAATAAATCACTAATTTTATGATTCTTTCCTAAATGATTGGTGACAATGAAGTTTTTTTAACACGAATGCAGAAGTTGATGTCTTGTTCAATTAACCATGTAAACCACTGCTCACCGATAAACTCTCTGTCTGCGAACACATTCACAATACGGTCTTTACCAAAAATGGCTATAAAGCGTTGAATCAAAGCAATGCGCTCTTTCGTATCTGAATTTCCACGTTTATTAAGTAATGTCCAAACGATAGGTATCGCTATTCCACGATAAACGATCGCAAGCATCAGGATATTAATATTTCGTTTTCCCCATTTCCAATTGGTTCTATCTAAAGTCAGTTGCACTTTGTCGAATGAAAACATATTGAAAATCAACTGAGAAATTTGACGATAATCAAAATACTGACCTGCAAAGAAGCGCTGCATACGTCGATAAAATGATTGTGGTAAGCACTTGATGGGCAAGGCTTTAGATGCAGAAGAAAGATTACATGTTTGCTTTAAAATAATCACAAGCATGATGAGCGCAAAGCACTTTAAATGTGACTTGTTCCATTTTAGAGATTTGTTTAAGATAAGATATAACTCATTGAGATGTGTCATAGTATTCGTCGTTAGAAAACAATTATTATGACATTATTTCAATGAGTTATCTATTTTTGTCGTGTACAGAGAAAAATTATTATTCTTTTTTTTATTTTATCTATTCATTCTCAGCTTTAAAACAGCTCCTGACTCATCTCTGTTTTACCTCTCTATTTGCAATACCACTTTTCTAAGCTCTAAATTGTCGATCCTTTTGCATTTGGGTTAAACGCGTTTTAATGGTCGCTGACATTGATTCATTATCTTTCGCTAAACGCTGAGCATGCAATAAAGATTTAATCGCTTCTTCTTCAAAACCCGACCAGAACTGCACTTCAGCCCGATAACGCAAAACATTAATGGTATGGATTGGCGACTTTTTATCCAAACTCGCTGCTTGCTGCATCAGTCTCCACGCATTCACATCACGCGGATTATTTTTCAAAAACCGATTGAGTACAGGCTGCGCAAGCTCAGGTCGATTCTGACGAATGTAAACTTCAGCCAATTTATAATTTAAAGCCCGATTTTCAGGCATGATACTCGCAGGTGATTGAATCACTGTTAGAGCCTCATTCACTCGATTTTGTCCAAGCAAAATATCAGTTTGGATCAAGGTTTGTAAATTATGTAATTTCTGATGTGACTTGGCTTGATCTAACACTTGTTGAGCAAGTTTATAGTCACCTTGTTTGAGATAAAAACTAGCCAAAGCCAGTTGGGCTGCATAACTATTACGACTCACCAGCATCTGCAATTGCTGTTCTGTCGCCTGATTCGAGATCACCACGGTATACAGCTTCAAGATTTCAAAGTCTTCATCACGCCAAGTAGATTTCACTTTAGGCAACTGATTCGCTCTAAGCCTTGCCTCACTCATTCGCTCAGTCGTGAGTGGGTGTGTAAACCAAAAGTCAGGTAAAAAACTCACTCGACTGGTTGCACGGTGCATCACTTCAAAAAAATCAGCCATACTTTGTGGGTTATAACCAGCGCTATACATGTACTGCATTCCTATACGGTCAGCTTCACGCTCTTGGTTACGACTATAAGACAACTGCTTGTCCATGAGTGCGGCTTGCGTACCAACCATGACTGCAGAACCGACATCACCATCGGCTTGAGATGCAACCAAAGCACCAACCAAAATCCCTGCCAGCGCGAGTAATCCCTGCCCCTTAAACGCCTCTTGCGAACGACTGTAGTGGCGCTGTGTGACGTGCGCAATTTCGTGCGCCATTACGCCGGCAACTTCATCCATATTATTGGCATTGGTAATCAAGCCTGCATTTAAGGCAAACAAACCACCCGGAACTGCAAAGGCATTAATTTGCGGGTCATTAATGACCACCAGACCTATGGGTTGACCAAGCTGGGTTTGACTCAAAATGCTTGAAAAAGCATTCATCAGTTGATCTTCTAGCCACGGATTTTGCGTAACAGGTAGCTGACGCTGTACTTCACGATAAACTTTTTCACCAATATAGCGCTCGTTATATTGATCAATAAAACCTATACCCGAACCAATCTCAGGCACATTAAACTGTGGTGCATTCGTAAGAAATTGACCTTCTGCAAAACCAACAGTCGAAATAAGACTTAAACTGCACGCACACAGAAAACGCTTCAACCCTCACCCCGACTTTATTTAAAGGAATCGAATGACTATAACATTGATAATTGAATGAAAATGCAATGAAGTGTTATCAATTCTTTATCTAAATTCAGGATTCACCACATATTGAGGTTGACCACCTTCCAATGCTTTCACCAAGTTTTGGTAAGCCAACTCTGACATTTTTTTACGTGTTACAGACGTTGCAGAACCAATATGCGGCAGCGTTACCACATTATGCAGCTGGAACAGTGCTGAATCTTGCAAGGGTTCTTTTTCATAAACATCCAACCCAGCTGCAAAAATTTGCTTTTGCTCCAAGGCCTGAATGAGTGCCTGCTCATCTACTACGGCACCACGCGAAATATTTACAAAGACGGCATGAGATTGCATTTTCTTAAATGCTTCTGCATCAATCAAATGCTGCGTATTCGCGTTTAGATCAACCGCCACAACAATGAAGTCCGATTGCTCCAACAGCTCATCTAATTCGTAAAAACGTGCATTTAATGGCTGAGCCAATTCTAATTTTTCTCGGCGCCCGTGATACAAAATATTCATATTAAAACCATGAAAACCACGTCGCGCAATTGCCGCACCAATATTTCCTAAGCCAATAATACCCAATGTTTGACCAAAAATTTCCTGACCAAATTGTGCCTGCCCGACAGTACGCGACCACTGACCAGTTTTGGTCCATTGATCCAAATAAGGCACTTGACGCGCCGCACTCATCAACAACGTAAAGGCCAAATCGGCAGTGGTTTCAGTTAGCACATGAGGGGTGTGGCTGAGCCAAATTTTTGCTTGGTTTAAGTAGTTCAGATCATAATTGTCATAGCCAACACTAACACTAGATATAATTTTGAGCTGTTTCGCAGTTTTTAGGTTGTTTTGATTCAGTAAACGCCCTGCACCAATCATGGCATCCGCATTCGCAACTTGCTCACGGATTTGCGTATTTACATCACCTGCTTTCGGGTTGATGACCACCACGTGATAACGCTGCTCTAAGCACTGTAATACTTCTGCATCTATTTGACTAAAAACAACGACTTTCTGTTTCATACCTATTCCATATTTTGTTGTTTTGCTCGCATCATGTGCCACAGGGCTTTTTTAAGTAATGGCTGATCAAGCATTTCTTGTAAGCTTGCTGATTGTGTGACTTTTATACTATTAGCATTTGGTATAAAGCCCAATGCAATAACAGTTTTACCCTGACTTACACCATCAATGAAACCTTGAATATAACTCTGAACACCGCGCCCATCTTGTAAGTTCAACAAAGGAAAAGGCCAATTCAGCGCATACTTTTGCGCTGGTAAGGCTTGCACAATATTTTGCCACAGCTGTTGCTGCTCCAAGCTCAATTGTGTCGCTTCAATGACCAAGGCACAGTGCTCCAAGGCAATAGCTTGCAACTGAAAAGCCTCAACATGGATGGCCTCTCGGACAATTTCTTCTTTTAATGCTGTAACAACTTCTTGTTCAATCGGCTGCGTTGCAATTTCAGCAGGAGGCGCTTGATGTGGAAGCTTATTCTGTACAAGTGGATGTTCAGAAATGCTTTTGGCTTCGGGCTGAGATTGAGGTCGCACAATTTCAGAAATAATCTCAGTCGTGCTTTGATCTCGCCAAATCGATGTGGTTGCATTTTGTTGAGACGGCAAAAAAGCAGGAACCCACAAATCAATTCCTAAACTCGCCAAAACCTCACGCTGATGCCCGATCATCTTTTACCTTCACACTTCATTCAGTGCATATTCTATCGAGAAATGCTTAGAGATGCTGTTCTTTTCACACTTTATTCGCATAGACAGTATGCAAACATCGAGAGCATGCTAAAGACAAAATTCACCACTCAATTAAACAATCATCAAGCGATTCTTCTTTTGCATTTGTTCAACGATCTCTTCACTGTCAAAACCGAGACGCCAATAAAGCAACTCCAAAACATCCTGCTCATCTTGAGTAATAATGCGGTCATTCCATAGACAAATTTCAGCCACCCCCAAAATACTCAAACGATCCCGCAGCAGTAGCCCCGCCATATCATTTAAAATTTCAGCTAAATCAATCGGCTCATCTGAAATTTCCGCATACTGCTCCAACTCTTGCACAGTTAAAACTCGGCGTAAAATTTTCTCTCGTACCTCCAGCTGTGTTTCACTATTGATTTGTTGAACATGTAACAAAGCATCAATTAAACGCACAATCTGTGGTTTAACTTCATCTAGGGCCGCAGGTGTATGTACAGGCAACAGATTCAGCTCAAACTTAACCCGTTCGAGCAACAGCGCATCCAACAGTCCAATTTCACCATCTTCCTGAATAATTCTCGCCAACTTTAATAAAAACTGGCGTGCAATTGTTGCTGGCATACCACCAATATTTCGGCATGCCTCATGGAAAATTGAAATATGAACACGACCATCTAGGTTTAACAATGAATCAACAATGGCACGACTCACTTCAGCCTCAGCAGGAATAAACTCACGGAATTGGCGAATCATTAAAATCGCGACCATCAGCTCGCGTGAACCTGTTGCGGTCTGTAAAGCACGCTGAATTAGCTCTGGACGTTCAATATGCGCACGTACTTCAGGGTTAAGCGGTTTAATCGCATCTTTAATGGCAAAACTAATCGGAGACAGTCTTAATAAGGGCAAAGGCTGCGGTGAAGTCCAAGGGGCTTGAAAATCCGCGTACTGCTCTTCTAAGGAACGAAACAAGCCAAATAGCGGACGGTTGCGCAGTTTTTCTAGGTTTTCTAACTGTATGTCTTGAACCAAATTCGGATTCATTTCATAAATACGTTCTTCAATACTTGGATGAATATTCATCCAACTTTGCGCACTTAATGAGTTGGCAAAACACATGTGTGCAATCGACTCAGAATATTCACTGTGAATTTGCGAACCTGCGTGATGCACATAGATTCGCATCAAGGTTTGAATATTGGCATCATTTTGCATCAGACGACGTGTTTTCATATCATTTTTTAAAGTACGCCCCCCCAACGTCAGAAACTTAATACAGCGGGTAACCAGCACCCCCAAACTACCAATCAACCAGATCACACCACCTGTTGCGACAAAAGTAGTTTCAAAACTTTGCGACTTTTTATGATGAGTTGAAAATCCCAATTTAGCAATTTTACTGCCCCACTGACTAAAGGTGGTGAGGGCACTATATAAAATTTTTAGCCGTGTATTTTCAGCGGTCTCACCAGATAAAATTTGATTAAACTCATGATTCAATAACCCCGTCAGCTCAAGTTCATCGAGGTTTTGCAGTGCGCCCCACGTTAAAATAATCGCAATATCTTTGGGATAAAAACCAGCGGTTAAGGCATTTACCCCCACCTCATCGGGCAAAACATAGACAGCAGGTGTTGCAATTAAAAAAGTATCCGCTAGTTTTTCTGTAATTTTCAGTGCAATACTTTCTTCAGGTGTACTTTCAATCAAACTTAGACGTCGTGCACGCAGTTGCTTGGCCAGACTATGTCCACCTGAACGAAACACATACAGCTCATACACCACGGAATAACTCATCACCAAGAACAATAAACCAATGATATAAATACTCAAGCTATGCCAAAAAATGCTTTGACTCGAATCAAAATAAAAAACCAGCAGTCCAGTAACAGTATTTAAAATAAATAGCGACAAAAGTACCGCTAGCAAACAGATACTGGCAGACCACAACATGTTTTTATTCTTTATGATTGAATAACTTACACCCTTCAATGTAAATCCCTTTTCTTACATTGTTTGAATCAAACCATCATAAATGAAAAAAGCGGGAAACTCCCGCTTTTCTCAAATCTGAATCAATTAGACTTCTTTCACACCCGTCAAATCAACGGAAGCTGCATCAATATTGACATCAATATAGCTGTCTTTCTTTTTCGATGTTTCACGGCGTTTCGCTTGTAATTCATCTAAATAAGCTTCATCGATACCACCAGCAACATATTTACCATCAAATACCGAGCAGTCAAACTCTTGTAAATCTGGCACTTTGCTGGTACGCACAGCTGCTTTTAAGTCTTCCAAATCTTGGAAAATTAGACGATCTGCACCAATAATTTCACGAATTTCTTCAACTGTACGCTCAGATGCAATCAACTCTTCTTTTGCTGGCATATCAATGCCATACACGTTTGGATATTTCACCATCGGCGCAGCAGAAGCAAAGAATACTTTTTTCGCACCCGCATCACGTGCCATTTGGATAATTTCATTACACGTAGTACCACGCACAATTGAGTCATCCACCAAAAGTACATTTTTACCTTGGAACTCAAGCTCAACAGGGTTCAACTTTTGACGTACTGATTTTTTACGCAATTGCTGACCCGGCATAATGAAGGTACGGCCAATGTAGCGGTTCTTCATAAAGCCTTCACGGAACTTCACGCCCAACATATTTGCAAGTTCAAGTGCAGAGGTACGAGAGGTATCTGGAATTGGGATCACGACATCGATATCATGCTCTTCACTCCACTCCGTCAAGATTTTTTGAGCAAGCTTTTCGCCCATTTTTAAACGTGCTTTGTAGACTGAAATGCCATCAATGATCGCATCTGGACGCGCAAAGTAAACATATTCAAAAATACATGGGCGGTATTCAGGCGCCTCAGCACACTGCTTGGTAAACATCTGCCCTTGTGAGTCGATAAAGATCGCTTCACCCGGCGCAATATCACGCTCAACTTTAAAGCCAAGTGCCGTAATAGCGACAGACTCAGATGCAATGATATATTCCATACCCGCATCAGTTTCACGCGAACCGTAAATCAGTGGACGAATACCATTTGGATCACGGAAGCCCACTAAGCCATGCCCAGTAAGCATTGCAACTACAGCATAACCACCTTTACAGCGTTCATGTACTTTACTAACTACATGAAAAATGTCGTCTGCTGTAGGCATCAATTTGCCGCGTTTTTGCAACTCATGCGCAAACACGTTTAACAGTACTTCTGAGTCTGAATCCGTATTCATATGACGTAAGTCTGTTTTAAACAGGTCGTCATGAATTTCTTCAGCATTGGTTAAGTTACCATTATGCGCTAACGTGATCCCGTAAGGTGAGTTCACATAGAAGGGCTGCGCTTCAGCGCTGCTCGATGAACCCGCAGTAGGATAACGCACATGCCCAATACCATAGTTACCTTGTAATGCACGCATATGGCGAGTGTGGAACACATCACGAACCATGCCATTGTCTTTACGTAAAAATAAACGACCTTCGTGGCAGGTTACTATCCCAGCTGCATCTTGCCCACGATGTTGTAACATCGTTAATGCATCAAACAACATTTGGTTAACAGCTGATTTACCAGCTATACCAACTACTCCACACATAGCAACCTCGCAGACAAGCTAGGATTAATAAAAAGGATTATTTGTTGACTCACCCTGTCCCTCAGCATTTTTCGAGGAAATTTTCGGTGAAGAATCTGAAGATACATGCGTATCTTTAGACTTGATATGTGACATCGCCTCGCTTGCAGCTTCTTTAGAAAGCTCCATCGCCCATGGCGCATAAGGCAAAAGTGTTTGGACAAATTTAGATTGTCTCCAATATGGAGAACTTTCAACCCAAGACCCGACACCTTGCATCGTAATCAGAACAATTAACAACCCTTTTAATGAACCAAAAGCACCGCCGGCTAATCGATTCAAAGGCCCGAGTTTTAAACTCTTCAATATGTTATTCAGTAATGCCGTGACAATCCACGTCAAAACCACAATAACCAATACAATAAATGCAAAAGCTGCAATTTTTTGAACCACTGGATCCTCACTGAGTGAGACCATCGAAGGTGCTAGGACGCTTGCAAATTTAGCACCAACAATCAGCGCTAAAATCCATCCTATCAAGTTCGCAAAGGCTTTAACAAATCCTTGACGCAAACCGTTGAGCCCTCCAATGAGCAATACAATCAATATGAAGATATCAATGGCATTCATGTTGTTTTCATTGCAGAGACGCAGTCTTGAATTAAGGTTGGTCCTGTATAGATGAGGCCACTATAAACTTGTACAAGGTTTGCCCCTGCATTTTGTTTTGCAAGCGCCTGCTCACCCGACAAAATCCCACCCACACCAATCAAAGGAATCTGACCTTTTAAAACCTCAGCAAAGGCTTTTAAACACGCTGTACTTTTCTCAAACACAGGCGCACCAGATAAACCACCCGCTTCATCACCAAAAGGTAAGTTTTCCACCCCTTCACGAGACAAAGTCGTATTGGTCACAATCAACCCATCAATTTTAAACTGAAGCAATTGTTTCGCAATAAATTGAATATCTTCCGCTTCCAAATCCGGCGCAACTTTCAGCACCAAGGGTACATAGTGCTGCTGCTCTTCAGCCAATTCTAACTGACGTTTTTTCAGCGTTTCTAGCAGCTCGGTTAAAGCATCACCACTTTGTAAACTACGCAGGTTTTTAGTATTTGGAGAAGAAATGTTGACAGTAATATAAGACGCATAGTTATAGACTTTTTCTAAACAAATGAGATAGTCATCTACTGCTTTTTCGACTGGGGTATCCGCATTTTTACCAATATTAATCCCCAAAACACCTTTAAACTTTGCTGCTTTGACATTTTCAATCAGTTGATCCACGCCATCGTTGTTAAAACCCATACGGTTAATAATGGCTTTAGCTTGTGGAATACGGAATAAACGCGGTAGAGGATTGCCCTGCTGTGGACGCGGAGTAATGGTTCCAATTTCAATAAAACCAAACCCTAGACCTGCCAGTGCGTCAATATAAGCACCATTTTTATCTAGACCAGCAGCCAAACCCACAGGATTGGGGAACTCGATGCCCATACATGTCACCGGTTTAGCCGCTATATTTTGACGCAGTAAGCCTAGCTTATGCGTTGATTTCAATAGCGATAGTGTTAGCTCATGTGCACGCTCTGGTGCTAAAGTAAACAACAAAGGGCGGGCAAGAGAATACAACATATCTGTAAAAGTCTACTGCTTTTTAAGTCGCCATATTATAGGCATAGCCTCGCTAAAACACCATGCTTCGTCTGGCTTTATTTTTAGCGATTATTTCACGCTCGCCGATAATTTAATCTGCCCTGCATCTGAGACCAACTCCATTTTTTCAATACTCAAACCATTTTGCGTTAGTTGGGTCAAAAAGTTGGCTAACACTACATAGTTTGCGTGGCTTACGACCAACTGAATTTGTTCAGCATTCTGCTGCGAAGCAACCGACAAACCTTGCTGCTGTGCAATACGTTGGATCTGCTCCATCGGGGTTAGTTGTCCATCTGAGCTCGATTTCATGGTGACTGCATTGCTCTGCATCCATGTCATGGTTTCTTTGAGCTGGTTCACGCGTTTTTGCTGTTTTTCTGCCGCAGCATGGGTATACCAAAGTGCAGCCCCTATCGAGCTCACCAATACAAAAACAACCAAGAAAATAGCCAATACACGGTCGCGCGGTGTAAGACGATCAAAATAAGTACTGATCAGCTCTAAACGCTGATCCAAAACAGTTTGTAAATTTTGCATGGCTTTCATTATTGTATTTTCACCATTCCAATTGCCCCACCCGTGGTCGGCTGAATATTGCCTAATTCAACCTGAAAACCCTGTTGATTAAGCTGCTGAGTGAGTGTCTGTAAAGCCTCTGCCGAATTGGCTTTAAGTTGCATATTTAGGCTATTCGCTTCATAAACCACCTGATTCGCCACAATTTGCTGTTGCATGAGCACAGGGCCAACACGACTCAATAAAGACAAAGCTTGAGCATCCGCTTGTTTATTCATATTCAGCTGATATTCAAACTGGCTCCGCAAGGTTTGCTCGCTCACAGGATAATTCACACCAAACCAATATTTAAATTGATCGACCGCCTGAACAGCCACTTGCTCTGCAAGCTTTTTATTTTGATACCAACGCGTCGCATCGTAGGTCAGTTGGGTCACAATCAACGCAACCAATACCGCTGCACAGGCTTTCCAATAGCCCGTTGAAACATGTTGCTCTTTCACCTTCGGCAAAAGATTCCATGGATGCTGTTTTGCTCTTGGCAATACCACCCATTCATAATGGAAAGACTCAAGCTGCTCCTGCGTCACACTGGCGTTTAAGCTATCCATGTGTGAAGCACTCAAGTTACAAATCTTATATTTTTGATTGGCTGCTTGATAATCTAAAAATACAGCAAGATCATCAATTGATCCGCCCAACCAAGCATTAGCGCGAAATAAGAGTCGCTCTTCAATACAACCCAAGATTACCTGTTCTGCGTCAGGTACAGGCAAAATCAGAAAATCAGGCAATAGACTGACCAGCTTCACAGGAATCAAACTCAAGGCATGCTGCAAAGTCTCTAAACGATGCTTTGAAATACCCAAAACAGTGAGTTGTTCAGGCGCTTGAAAGTGATGTAATACTTTCATCTGATCGATTGAGCTCAATACATATTCTTCGAGCAAATACTTCACACCTTCAGCCCCCAACTGCTTGTATTGGGCCTTAGGCATATTTTGCTGAATAATTTGCACATCACGGCTTGGAAAGAAAACAGTTGCTTCCTCACCATGATGCGCTTGTATATCTTGGATCAATTGCTCAAGTGTATGAGCAGATTGCCATCTTTCCCCTATAGACCAGTGCCATGTTCCATCGGCTTCGGGCACCCAAATTTGCAACATGTATTATATTCTGCCGTTTTAATTGGTTTTTATATGCTAGGTATAAATGCTTTTGTTTGTGTCGACAAGCCTTCCGCGATAACTGCTTGCTCATAAATCCGCGCTTCAGCCAAAGCATAAGGATTGAAAGATTCTGTCACCAAAATCGAGGCCATATGCGCCACTACATTCATATGGCACACCACCACAATAGACTCGTACGGCAAATGTGATAACCATTCCACAGCCACTTTTGCATCATCATCTGGCTTAATGGTATTACAGATTACGACAGGCACATCCGCAAAGTGCTGTTTAATGTGTGCCAATGTTTCCTGCGCACGCAGTAAGGGGCTAACCACAAAGACATCAGGTTGAATCCGTGACTTTAAAAAGTCAGCAGTTTGCTCTGCCTGTGCATGCCCACGTTCAGTGAGTGGGCGTTTAGTGTCATTCCCCATGATCGGTGGTGCAGCTTCGCCATGACGGACCAAAGTCAGTTGCATAAAAAATCCTTATTCAAATCCTGATTATTTTAATTAATTTTTATGACAATTCAGTCATTCTACCCACTTAAACGCTCATTTTATTTCGTTTTTTAATTGACTTTAAACCTCATGATGCGGCAAAACAAACTCCACATCACTTCGGTGTCCATTTTTCATTAAGGATAATGCAATTGTCATTGGTGGCGCATTTTCAAAAATAACACTGTATAAAGCACTGGTAATCGGCATATACACATCCAACTCTTCAGAACGTGCTTTGACTTGCACAATGGTGTTAATGCCTTCTGCTGTTTGTCCCAATTCAGTGGTTGCCTGCTCCAAGCTCTTGCCTTGCCCCAGTGCAAAACCGACTTGATAGTTACGACTCAGTGGGCTGCTACAGGTTGCGAATAAATCTCCGACACCAGACAAACCTAAGAAAGTCAGTGGATTTGCCCCTAACTTCACAGCAAAACGACTCATTTCCGCCAAAGCACGAGTCAAAATCATACTCTTGGTATTTTCACCGACTTTGTATGCAGCTGCCATTCCCATCGCAACCGCATAAATGTTTTTAAGCGCACCGCCGAGTTCTACACCATGCACATCATCACTGGCGAAAACACGGAACAAGGCACTATGCAAAGCTTGTTGTACAGCGTAACGCACTAAGTCAGACTGGCTTGCAATGACCGTCCCAGCCGGTTGTCCTGCCACAATTTCCTTGGCTAAGTTTGGCCCAGATAACACGCCATAAGGCACTTCTGGTAACTCTGAGCGAATAATATCACTCATAAAACTAAAAGTATTCGCTTCAATACCCTTGGTCAAAGACACCACTGCTTGCGAAGTAATAAACGGTTTAATTTGTTTAAGGACATCACGGAAAGAATGACTCGGAATCGCCACCAAAATAATGTCGCGATCACGAACAGCCTCTTCTATATTTGAAACTGCACGTAAACCATCTTCAAGTTTAAAATCGGGCAAATAGCGTTTATTCACATGCGTCGCATTGATATCAGCCGCAACCGCTTCATCACGAATCCAAATCATGGTATCGCAGCCATTGCGAACCGCGGTATTCGCCATGGCCGTCCCAAAACTACCTCCACCCAAAACTGTAATACGTAGTGCCGTTTTTTGATCTACTGCTACAGGTTCAACCAAATCTGAAAATTTTAACTCTGACATTATTTTTATATCCTAAAATGGAACTATTGATTCCAATAACTTACATAATCTTGGGTTTGAATTTCGGCACGTGGCGGAATCGCTTTAACTGCCGTACCAATATATAAAATACCTGAGATCAAATCATCTGCGCTGAGGCCTAAAACCTGTTTGAAATGCACCGATTCCACCACTGCCCCACTACGCCACATACTCGAAAAACCTTGAGCTTGTAAGGACAAAATAAAATTCTGAATAGCAGCCCCACTACTTAAAGTCTGCTCAAAATAAGGAACTTTCGGATGCGATTGAAATTTAGTCAGTGCCAAAACCAGTAATGGGGCACGAAAAGGATGATTTTTAACACGCTCTAATTGTGCTGATTCTGTTTCGCCCAAATCAGCCAAGGCTTGTGACAATAACTCACCAAATGCCTCACGCTGATCTTCAGCAATTACGATAAAACGTGTCGGCTTTAAACGATGATGATCTGGCGCAGTCAATGCGGCTTGAAACGCCCGCTCTAATTGTTCTGCATTGGGAGCAGGCTCGACCAAATGGCCAATCGATTGACGTTGATGCATATTCTGGTGAACGATATCTACCGCGAGTTCCGTCATTAGGCTCTTAATCTTTCAAATTAAACAATACGTTTTAGAGTAGCACACTCTGAAAAGTTTGCTCTAGCGCTTCAGCATGAAATACCCAGTTTCGACAAAACTAATTTTAAAATATTGAGTACTTTTTAAACTATTCGATAAGACTGCATTTTTCATACATTTCTTACATGATTCATCCTACAAGCTATGTTCCAATAAACAATGATTTAATAAAACATGACTGGGGTATGAAATGAAAAAGAATATCGCTATTGCTGGAGCAGCAGCACTAACACTACTTCTAAGCGCTTGTGCATCGACACCAAGCAACTCTTTAGCGATCCAAAAAGCTGACAATCAATACGAAGTTACGGGTATTGGTAAAACTGCATTGATTGCAAAAAACAACGCCATTGAAGCAGCAGCTAAAACGTGTGGCTCTAAAGCAACGGCGATTGTGAGTGATGAAAAAACCGAATATCAAGGTGCTTTAAAAGGCGTAGTGAGTGACGAAACTGGAAAAATGATCCAAGCAGCCGCATCTGTACTGGGTTCTATTTCGGGCACAAACTCAGGCATTAACCAAGACAGTGACTATCAAACAATCCTGACTTTTTCGTGTAAAGCAAAATAAAGATGCCATAAAAAAACCGCTCATCTGAGCGGTTTTTTTTACACCAATCACGTCAAACGATTAGCAATAGCCTTCTAAACGTGTCAACGGTAGTTTTTGCCCAATGGCTTTTTCAATTTCGGGTAGATAGAACGCATCATCTTCAGATAAAAAACTAATACTTACACCACTTGTACCTGCACGGCCTGTACGACCAATACGGTGTACGTAGTCATCCGACTGTTCAGGTAACGTAAAATTCACAACATGTGATACACCATCCACATGGATACCACGACCCGCAACATCTGTTGCAATCATGATGTTATGTTGACCATTTTTAAATTGATCTAACATTTTCAAACGTTTGTCTTGTGCAATTTCACCTGATAACATCACGACTTTATAGCCATCACGCTTTAAGTTGTCATAGAGCTTACGCACTTGATCGCGACGATTTGCGAAAATCATCACTTTTTCAATGGGCTCATCACGCAGAATGTCTTGTAGCAATTTATATTTATCAGACTTTGCGACCATGTAGACACGTTGTTCAACGTCTGCATTGGTCTTCTTCTCTGGCTCAATTTCAACAGTTACAGGTTCAAACAACCACTGCTGCGCAAGGTTTAAAACATCGTAACTAAACGTTGCAGAGAACATCAGAGTCTGACGTTGTTCCTTACGCGGTGAGAAACGAACAATACGTTTGACTGAAGGAATAAAGCCCATATCCAATAAGCGATCGGCTTCATCAATCACCAAAAACTCAATCTGGTCGAGCCAAACTTCTTTTTGCTCAACAAAGTCAATCAGACGACCTGGCGTCGCCACCATAATATCGACAGGTTTTTTATCGAGTTGTGCTTTTTGTTTATCAAAGTCAACGCCGCCTAAAAGCGTCACGACATGTAAATCTGAGAATTTTGTGAGTTCTTTCGCATCGCTTTCGATTTGCAGTGCAAGCTCTCGAGTCGGTGCTAAAATCAAGGCACGAGGTTCACCACGGTAGCGCTGCTCTTGAATTGGGTTATTCAGCAAGTCGTTAATGACGCTCACCAAAAATGCCGCTGTTTTACCAGTCCCTGTTTGCGCACGACCAATTGCATCGTGTCCCGCCAAAGTGAATTTTAAAACCTTTTGCTGAATAGGCGTCATATCCTTAAAACCTAAAGCATCAATAGCTCGTTTAAGTTGAGGATGTAAATTTAAGGTTTCAAAACCTGATGACATATAAGTGCGCTCTGACGAAAAATCACGAAAATTGATCTGTAGTATAAACAAAAACGCCCCAATTTACATTGGGGCGTTTTAAAGTACGTTCAGACAATTAGTCTAAAGGTTGTACTTCTTCAGCTTGGAAGCCTTTTTGACCTTTTACAACGCTGAATTCAACGCGTTGGCCGTCACGTAGTGAACGGTGGCCGTCGCCTTGGATTGCACGGAAGTGAACGAATACATCGTCGCCGCCATTGCGTTGGATAAAGCCGAAGCCTTTAGTGTCGTTGAACCATTTAACTACGCCTTGTTCACGAGCTGTCATAAGTTAATCCTCATTGTATCTAAAAGAAGGACCACCCGGTGTTGCAAACAGCAGACCAAACAAGGTTTAAAAATATTTATTATTTCTAAGCTTGTAATCATTCTGTATAACTATTAACAAAATCCCGGTTACATCCATTTGTAAAATAGGATTTAAAACAATTTATGGTTGTGTTAAATCCCAGTACGCGACGAGCTTAACATGGGTTAAAAACAATTCATACCCTTTTTTTTGATTAATCGTCTTTTTAATTCAGCATATTTTTTAACTAGTTATTTGTAATTTTAGATATAGCGACTATAGGCCTATAAAGCATGAAATATTTGGGTTTTGGCACTGAATTTGCTACTATTTCTACCCACCTAAATGTTGTGAAGCCTGCCCTAGCTATATGAGTGATATCGAACAAAATACCAACATTATTGATGCAATGGGACAACCATGTCCTATGCCTCTGTTGTTACTTAAACGCGCACTTAAAAAGAACCCAGCGCAGCATTTTCTATTAAAATCGTCTGATCCGCACAGTCAGATCGATATCACGCGTTATTGCGAAATCCATCATTTAACTTGCGTTTTGAAACAAATTAATGAACATGAATTTCACTACTTCATTGAATCTTAATTCTTTTCAATTACACTAAGTCTATTCACATTTGCATAAAAGTTTACATTTCTATACCCAATTTTCCATTATTCAGTGGAAGATTGGATTAAGATAAATTCAATTGTTGGGTAAAAATGAAATCCCTAAGGAGAACACATGAGTGACAGCAGCAATCAATTGATGCCCCTGTCATTATCAGCACCAGGTGTAAACTTGGGCGCTTATATTAGTACTGTCAACCAAATCCCGATTTTGACAGCGGAACAAGAAAAAGAGCTAGCTGAACGCTACTATTATGACCAAGACCTCGATGCCGCTAAACTTCTAGTCATGTCGCATCTGCGTTTTGTTGTTCATATTGCCCGCAGTTATGCAGGCTACGGCTTACCTCAAGGTGACCTCATTCAAGAAGGTAACTTGGGCTTAATGAAAGCTGTTAAACGCTTCGACCCAAACATGGGCGTACGCTTGGTCTCTTTTGCGGTACACTGGATTAAAGCCGAAATTCACGAATATGTGATTCGTAACTGGCGTATTGTCAAAATTGCGACCACTAAAGCACAACGTAAACTGTTCTTTAATTTACGTAGTCTAAAAAAATCGTCTAAAAAACTCACTCTAAAAGAAGCTCAATCGATTGCAAATGACCTTAATGTGACACCTGAACAAGTGTTGGAAATGGAAGGTCGTTTAACTGCTTATGATGCAGCGTTTGAAGCTCAGGGCGATGATGACGATGAAGGTTCAACCCATGTTGCACCTGCGCTCTATCTTGAAGATAACCGCTACGACCCTGCACGTTTGGCTGAAGAAGAAGATTACGAAGAACAAAGTACCAATGCTTTGCATGATGCGATGGAACAACTTGATGACCGTTCGCGTAATATTTTACAGCGCCGTTGGTTAGATGATGAAAAATCGACACTGCACGAACTGGCTGCTGAATATAATGTTTCGGCAGAACGCATTCGTCAGCTTGAAAAAAATGCCATGGAAAAAATTAAAGTGGCGATGTCATCGAACTAAGATGATACAGATACAGAAAAGGGCGAAATGCCCTTTTCTTTTTACTAATAAATGAGGCTTTTTGTCTTTTAACCTTTCTTCAAAATATGCTACTTTGTTGCGCACAGTGATATAAGTAAAGCATTGCATATGTGGATTGCGATTTCAGCGCTGAATTTAGCGTTTGCCGTTATATTAGGTGCCTTTGGCGCACATGGTCTCAAAGCACGCGCCACTGAAGCCCAATTGGCTTGGTGGCAAACTGCAACTGATTACTTTTTTTACCATGCGCTTGGTTTATTGGCGCTCGGCATTTTGGCCAAAGTCCTTCCCAAGCTTCCCATCAAAATCAGCTTTTTACTGATTCAAGTCGGCATCTTCTTTTTCTGTGGTTCCCTCTATGTCATGGCATTGGGCTTACCGCGTGGCCTAGGTGCGATTACCCCGATTGGTGGGGCATTGATGATTGCAGGTTGGTTGGTCCTGGCATGGAATGCCATGAAATATGCCAAGTAAACAACTAGAGATGAGCACGATGCAGATTTATTTAAACGGTGAACTACAGCATACCGAATGTAAAACCCTGCTTGAGTTGGTGCAAACCTTTGCACTTGAAGGCAAACGTTTTGCTGTTGAGCAAAATGAAAATATTATTAGTAAAAGTAAATTGGAACACACCCCAATTTGTGCAATGGATCGAATTGAAATTATTCATGCCGTCGGTGGCGGTTAATACGGAGTTCACATGCAAGACAGCCCTCTCATCATTGGTTCTAGATCATTTCAATCTCGTCTACTGGTGGGCACAGGTAAATATAAAGACCTGCAAGAAACCGATTTGGCCATTCAAGCCAGTGGCGCAGAAATCGTGACGGTTGCGATTCGTCGGGTCAATATTGGTCAGCATCCTGATCAACCAAACTTATTGTCCGTGGTCCCACCTGAAAAATATACCATTCTCCCAAATACAGCAGGCTGCTTTGATGCCAATAGTGCCGTGCGTACCTGTATGTTGGCGCGTGAATTATTAGACGGTCATAACTTGGTCAAGCTTGAAGTATTGGGCGATGAAAAAACGCTATATCCAAACATTACCGAAACATTAAAAGCGGCACGTACCTTGATTGACGATGGTTTTGAAATCATGGTCTATACCTCGGATGACCCAATTGTGGCACAAGAACTTGAAAGCATGGGCTGCGTTGCCATCATGCCTTTAGGTAGTTTGATTGGCTCTGGTTTAGGAATTTTAAATCCACACACGATTTCTATCATTAAAGAAAATGCCAAAGTGCCAGTATTGGTAGATGCAGGTGTGGGAACGGCAAGCGATGCAGCCATTGCCATGGAGCTCGGCTGTGATGGCGTGTTGATGAATACCGCGATTGCTGCCGCTCAACATCCCATTTTAATGGCTTCTGCAATGAAAAAAGCCGTTGAAGCGGGTCGTGAAGCATTCCTCGCAGGTCGTATGCCTCGCAAACGTATGGCCAATGCAAGCTCACCAGAAACAGGTTATTTCTTTAAATAACCTGAGTTCGACATAAAAAATAAATAAAAAAAAGCCTTAGCATCTGTAATATCTTGGTTACGAAGACAAAACATTTCAGAGCAAGGCTTTTTCATGGACTATATTACCGAATTATTTTGTATCTTGGATGATTTCTGCAAAAAGTTTAATGAATCTTTAGAGAAAGCTCTAATTTCTGATCAAAAAACAACAATGAAAAAGTCAGCTTTAAGCTTGTCTGAAGTCATGACCATTGTCATTTTATTTCATAAATCCGGGTTTAGATTTTTCAAATATTTTTATTGTCATATGATCATCCCATTTTGGAAATCAGCTTTTCCCAAGCTTCTTAGTTACAATCGTTTTATTGAAATTATGCCGCGTTGTTTGCAAGCTTTGAGTAGTTTCTTCCATCAAGTTAAAGGAGAAGATACCGGAATTTGTATTATTGATTCGACTAAATTGGTCGTTTGCCATAATCTTAGAATTAAAAGACATCGTGTATTTAAAGGCTTAGCTGGTCGTGGTAAAAGTAGCACAGGTTGGTTTTATGGATTTAAAGTCCATATTGTTATCAACAACTTGGGTGAAATTATTAATCTCAAGATTACATCGGGAAGTGTTCATGATGTTGCTGTACTTGAATCTTTAACCCAAGAGTTAAAAGGTATTTTACTGGGCGATAAAGGCTATCTGAGTAAAGCAAAAACTGAAGCTTTAGCAGCAAGGGGGCTCAGACTATTAACCCCGTCACGCAAGAATATGAAAAATAAACCCATCCAAACTGAAGAAGAAAAACAATTGCTTTGCAGAAGAGGATTGATCGAAACAGTGAATGATCAGTTAAAAAACTTACATCAAATTGACCATTCACGTCATCGTTCGGTGAATAACTTTATGGTGAATATTATGGCTGCTATAGTGGCTTATTGCTTAAATCCAAATAAGCCAACTTTCCAAAACTTGCTAAAAAGCTAAAATATTTCATCGAACTCAGGTTAAATAATCTTTTAATCTGTTTTAAGCAATAAAAAGGATTCTTCGGAGTCCTTTTTTATTTATTTCAACATCAGGACAACACCTTATGATCACCTAGTTTGTAAGGACATTTCGCCACACGCTTTGATACACTCAGCAATATCCACCTTCAAACATCTATAACCATATAAAAATGAGAGGAAACGATGCCCATGCAAAAATGGATCAGACCAACACTCATACTCAACACCCTATTTTTCATCACACTCACAAGCAATGCTTGGGCCAAAGTAGAGGAAAAACCGACTCTCAAAGTAAGTTACCAATCTTTTGTGCCAAAAAACTGGAAGATTTTAGAAAAAGTCCAAGGCGATTTAAACCAAGATGGTCAAGCGGATATTGCCCTGATTATTGAAGACACCAATCCTGAACATATTGTTAAAAATGATCGCTTAGGGAGTGATGTCCTCAATATCAATGAACGAAAGCTTTTGGTTTTATTGAAGCAAACGCATGGTTATCAACTTGCGGCAACTAATACTACTTTACCGACAGAAGGCGATATAGAGTCCCCTTGCCTCGCTGATCCACTCGGTGAGACTGAAGCGTTAAGCATTCAAAAAGGCGTGCTCAAAATTCATCTGCACTACTGGTTAAGCTGTGGTTCGTGGTATGTGACCAATCACACGTATACTTTCCGATACCAAGACCGCACATTTAAACTGATTGGTTATGATGTCGATGATTTCCACCGTGCATCAGGTGACATCACGGCGCGAAGTATCAACTTTATGACAGGTAAAGTAAAAAGTACGACAGGTGAAAATGAGTTTGCTGAAACAACACAACCTGTCAAAGTTCAATGGACAACACTCAAACAGCGCTACGCATTGAAACTCGAACAGGTTCAGTTCAATGAGCCACTGGAGTTTAAATAAACAGAGCGAAGAAAAGCGCTGTCAAACTCATATGCGTAGCTTATTGCGCTTCTAAAATACGAATTTGTACATGAGCAACTGCACCTTCAGTTGCTTGAGCATGTTGCTGCATATTGATACTGTGCATATGTGTTTCTAAATGCTGCATGCTTTCCCATTTTTCATACATCATGATTGAAAACGGCACTTTGGTGTGTAATGCACTATCAACAGCAGGATGGTCGATATGCACATCATAGAGATGGCAACCGGGCTCTTGTAATACTTGCTCACGGATGTTGTTGAATGAATCAAGAACCGTTTTAAAATCTTGCTCTGAATGACAAATAATTTCAGCTATTACAGTTAACATGGTCACTTCTCCCGATTAAGCAAAAACTTGCGTCAAATGGTCACGGTACTGTGCCATATAGGCTTCAACTTCAGGGGCTTTAATCACATCATTGACAATAAACGTCGGTAAGGTTTGCATTCCTAAAAATTGATTGGCTTTGTGAAAAGGTAAATAAACCCCGTCGACCCCAACCCCATGGAAAAATTGTTCAGCGTCGTTAAATGCATCCATCGGCGCATTCCACGTCAACGACAGCATATAGTTTTTATCGTGAATCAGACCGCCTGAACCATACTTTTTTGAAGCATCGGAACGTGAGCGACCATCATTGGCATACAGACTACCGTGCCCCTCGGTAAAGACATCATCGATATACTTTTTCACAGTCCATGGTGCACCCATCCACCAACCCGGCATTTGGTAAATCACGGTGTCAGCCCACAGGAATTTTTCCACTTCAGATTTTGCATCATATTCGCTGTCGGCGCGTGTCACTTGAACCTGATGTCCTAAGTCTAACAACACCTCTTGTGCAAGTTCAGTTAAGGTATCGTTTAACTGACCATTCGAGTGTGCAAAGGTTTTTGCACCGTTAATTAATAAAATATTTTTCATTGGAAGAGCCTAAAAGCCAAAATCTATGCAGGCACTATAAAGGCTCTTTTCAGCGCTAAAAAGGAGTGAATCTGCAAAATATTATTGACTAAATATCAACAATAAACTTTAAAGTATAAAAAAAGCGCCTTTCGGCGCTTCTTCAATGCATTAGAATTACGGAATTAGACCTTCATCTCGCATTGCAATTTGTACCGACTGACGTTCAGCCACTTTATTACGGATAAAGATAATATTTTTATACGGTGATAAGTCATGTTCGATGCCATTTGACCAATTGGTGAGGACAAATAAATACGCATCTGCGGGGCCAAAATTATCATCGACCAAATAGTCATGATCCGACTCACCAATTTGTTTATCGATATAACTGAGTAAACGATCAATCTCTGCGTAGGCTTTTTCTTTGGCAGCAGCATCTAATGGCGCACCAAAGAAAACGGCATAAGCATCATGTAATTCAGAATTTAAATAACCTAACCATTCTAAAACTTTGGCACGCCCCAAACCCGATGGCGGAATAAGATCTTGTTTTGGATCATGTTGTGCTAAAAATGGCAAAATGGCTACATTTTCAGTCAGAATCAAACCTGGATTAATTTCTAAAGCGGGTACATATCCTTTTGGATTAATTTCGTAATAATCAGCACCTTTTTCTGTTTTATGTGTTTTTAAATCTACTCGGACTAAATCAAAGTCAACATTAATTTCATTGAGGATAATGTGCGCCGCAAGCGAGCACGCACCCGGTGCATAATAAAGCTTCATATCTGATCCTTGTTATAACTCTATTCTCTGTTTTAAATGGCTTCTAACAAACTTTCAAGTGATCAAAACCTGTAAATTGCAAAAAAGCGTAAACGAAAAATCATTCGTTCGCCTATTGAATATTGTCTAATTCACATTTTTTTTCAAGTACAACAACACTGCAATTTGCAACAGAGTTGTTTTAACATAGCCCCCTTAACCCTAAAATGAATTTGATCTGTGATTAGCCTTAAAAAAGATGAATGGTTTTCTAACATTCGTACCGATGTTCTAGCAGGTTTAGTGGTAGGACTTGCCCTGATTCCCGAATCTATTGCTTTTTCAGCAATTGCAGGTGTAGACCCTCAAGTCGGACTGTATGCCTCCTTTTGTATCGCAGTGAGCATTGCTTTTTTTGGCGGTCGTCCAGCCATGATTTCAGCTGCTACAGGCGCGATGGCACTACTCATGATCACGCTGGTCAAAGAGCATGGCCTACAGTATTTACTGGCGGCAACCGTTCTCACAGGTGTCATTCAAATCATTGCGGGTTATTTTAAAGTTGCCAAACTGATGCGTTTTGTGTCGCAGTCGGTGGTGTATGGTTTTTTAAATGCGCTGGCGATTTTAATCTTCGTGGCACAACTTCCAGAGCTCAGCCAAATGAATTACTGGGGCTATGCATTTGTCGCACTTGGCCTCGCTGTAATTTATCTATTTCCTTATCTGCCTAAAGTAGGGAAAACTATTCCTTCACCGCTCATTTGTATTCTCGTCCTGACCGCTTTGGCGCTGTTTTTAGACACAGATATGCGTATGGTCAGTGACTTAGGTCATTTCCCCGATACTTTACCTATTTTTCTACTGCCTGATATTCCACTAACCCTTGAAACGCTGCAAATTGTCTTCCCCTACGCCATCACATTAGCGACCGTCGGTTTGCTTGAAACAATGATGACCACCACGGTGGTAAATGAAGTTACAGGCACTGAAGGTGACCGTCATAAAGAATGTCGTGGACAAGGCATGGCCAATATTGTGAGCGGTTTTATGGGCGGTATGGCAGGCTGTGCCATGATTGGACAGTCTGTGATTAATGTCAGCTCTGGTGCACGTACTCGACTTTCAACCTTAGTAGCTGGTGTATTTTTACTGTGTTTGGTGGTGTTTTTTAAAGACTGGCTGTCCTATATTCCAATGGCAGCTTTGGTTGCCATTATGATCATGGTGGCATTTACAACCTTTCAATGGAACTCGGTTAAAAACTTTTCTAAACACCCGCTACAAAGTAATGTGGTAATGCTCAGTGTCGTGATGATTGTCTTAGCCACACATAATCTTGCCTTGGGTGTCTTTGTCGGAGTTTTACTGTCCGCATTATTTTTCATCAATAAACTGGAAAGTACGGTTCATGTTCAGTCCGAACTGCATAACCATACCCGTCGCTATCTGGTGAGCGGTCAAATTTTCTTTAGCAGTTCAGAGAAATTCTTTCAGTTTTTTGACTTTAACGAGCATATTCAGAAGGTTGAAATTGAACTCAGCCATGCACATATTTGGGATATGACTTCAGTCCAAATGTTAAATGCGGTAGTTGAAAAGTTTGAAGTCCAAGGTGTTGTGGTCGAGGTGTTAGGCTTAAATGAAGCCAGCACTACCCTCATTGACCGTATCAGCTCATAAAAGGTTTCAAATCATAAACAAATTAAAAGGGCGATGACGCCCTTTTATTATTATCCATAAAGCAAGTTAAGACTGATTCTTGCGACGTCTTAAACTGCCATACAAGGCCAAACCAATTAACCCTAATGCAGACCACATTCCTGTACTTCCCGCACTGGTTTTATCATCATCGTTAACCACTGCATCGTTTAAGTCTAAATCTACAATCACAGGATCATGGTCAGAAGAGCGGTAAGCATCGTCCGCATAGAATGCAACAATTTGCTCCTCCGTTTTATATTCTTCGTTATAGTCTAATGCGGTCGGTTCATCTGCATTGATATGCCATGCAAATGCTTTTTTCACCAATGGATAAAGTGCTGCATCAGCAATCGCATGATCTAGATTTCCTGCACCACCATAACCTTGAGTATTACTGGCTACACCAAAGACATAGCTATAAGCAGTTTTCCCCTGACCAATTTTTTCATCATTCAACAGCACTTTATAGTTGGCTTGTTCAAGCGCCAAAATGGGATCTTCTTTGGCATAACTGTTCAGATCACCCAACAGTAAGACATTTGGTTTACTCACCTGCGTTGGATTTTTTGCAACCCATTGCATTAACGCTTGCACCGCTTTAACGCGGGTTGGATTCCAGCAACCTTGACCATCGCCCTGATCTGCCTCTATCGAGGTTTTATCATCTGGACAGCTACCTTTAGATTTCAAATGGTTGGGAATAACCGTAAAAGTCTTCCCGCCTGATAAGGCTTGAAAGGTTTGCGCCATCGTGACTCGGTTTTTCTGACTCTGATCATCGAAGACCGCTGCGACATTGATTGGTTTGACCCGCTTAGCATTATAAATAATAGCAACAGCAATCGCATCGGTTCCGAGTTTGTCAGCATTTGGAGGTGTTACATATTTCCAATCGCTCCCTAGCGCTTGGGCTAAATATGCAACTGCACTACGCTCGCCATAACCATTGTTGGCAATTTCCATCAGACCATAAACATCCGCATCAATCGCTTTTAATGCACTGACAATTTTCTGATGTTGCTTTTTAAACTCAGCTTCGGAACTTGCACCACGTTCAGTTGGAAAACCTTGTACCAAACCATTGTCATAATTCAGTACGTTAAATGCTGCAACACGGACTTGCTGTGTAGCCTTTGCGGGAACGCTTGCACGTGGGTTTGTCGCGTCTAAGACTTGTGGCGCTGTTGCCCCAAGCACAGGTTGAATTCGCCATTGGTTATAGCGGTATTCTAAAATGCCTTGTACATTTTGCAGTTGTGCACCTGTACGTAGGGTGTTTTTAGCACTAAAGGTCGTTGGCAACCACGGCGTTCTGTTCTGATTATTATAACCATCATCCAAAATGAGTTTAGAACGTAAATTCTGTTGTGCCAGTGCTTTGGCCTCGGTTGAATGGGCAGGATATAAATTGGTTGGAATATATAACCGCGCGGGGCTTAAAGCCAACTGACCATAACGCCCATAATCATAGTTTTCACTGACAGTTAAAGTTTGAGGAATATTGACCAACATGCCTTGATAGCGTTTTGGTGCATGGCCTGACATTTCAGTCAAATTATCAAAGGGCAAATTGATCGCCATTGGCTTAACCAAGTCACTCGCCGAAGGATTACATACGTTAATATCGCTGCTTAAATCTTGAAGCTGCAGTTGGTTTTGATAGGTTTTTAACTTGCCTCTGAAAATTACTTCCTGCCCCACTTGCCCACCTGTCACGCTACTTGAAGAGGGAACATAGACAAACACCGCATTACTGGTATTGGCTTGGGCTTGAACATCAGGTGTTTGTACAAAGAAACCTGAGAAACCATTGTTATAACGATAATCAGCCGTGATTACGCCTTTTACCACATACTCCACATCTTGCGCTGCACTTTGCAATGCCGCAATTGGGGTAGCTGTCGTACTACAGCTCACAGTGGTTAGGGGTGGTGACGTATTTCCAGCAAGATAACTGGAAAATGCATTTCGGTCTGACCATTTTTCCCATGCCGATGCCAAATCAAATGGTGCGGTAACGTCTATCCCCGTACTAGAAACATGATTACTTAATAGTGTGCGTTTAAAACTATTCGCTGTTGCAACACTACCCCATCCAGTGCTTGGTCTTTCGCCCACTGTACCAAAGCGGTCAATCGCAACGCCATTATGATAAAGCACCAAAGCATCGTCACCATTGAAAGCTAAGTTCGCCTGCTGTTGTACCGCATCGCCCAGCGCTTCTTTTAAAGCAGAATGCCCGACTAGATAATGCCCCTTTCCTACCAATTGCCCTGTCAAACTCACCGTCAAATTTGCACTGCTACTGCCATTTGCGTATTGCTTGATCTGATATTCTGCCAAGTTGACCGTGGTCGGATCTGGATTATAAATTTCTAATCCTTTCTTATTTGAAGTTCCATCTACATACTGACTCAATAATAGTTGTGCATACGCAGGAAAAGAACAACCTGCCAAAATCAGGCTCAGGCTTAATATCTGTGGCTTAAAATTTTTCATCATTTTTTATCAGTTGGTTAAATCAGCTGGCAGGTTAATTTTTATTCGTTACATCATGATTAATAAATGATGACAGTTTCTAGGCTGCGCAAACTCGATGGTGCTGAATTTGATAAATTCTGAGTAAAAAATTTGACTTGTCCTGCTCAGGACTTACAATACCGCTTTCGAATTTCTACATCTGCCAAAATTATGACGAATGATCAATTAGACCAGCAAGTCGTCGAGCTAGACAACTTAAATGAACACCGCGAAATTGTGACATTTATGCGTCGTTCATCTCCGCTGAACACCTCGCAACGTACTGCGCTTGAACAATATGGTCACATGATTTTGGAATATCCTGTAGGTGACTTACGTCAGCAGTTTGAACATCCAGAACGTCCGCTCACGGTTGAAATCGGCTTTGGTATGGGACGTTCATTGGTCTTGATGGCACAGGCCAACCCTGAACGTAACTATGTCGGGATTGAAGTGCATGTTCCGGGGATTGCGCAATGTGTGTATGAAGCTGGAATTGCAGGTTTAACCAATCTTCGTCTTTTAGATGCAGATGCTATTCAAGTATTACGTGAAATGCCAGATAACAGCATCAACGCTGTGCAACTGTACTTCCCAGACCCATGGCAGAAAAAACGTCACTTCAAACGTCGCTTCGTATCCCATGACCGTATGCCACTGGTTGAGCAAAAGTTAGAAATGGGTGGCACATTCCACGCAGCGACAGACTGGGAACCATATGCAGAATGGATGATTGATGTACTCGATAACCGTCCAAATCTTGAAAATATGGCAGGAAAAGGCAACAGCTACCCACGTCCAGACTGGCGTCCACAAACTAAATTTGAACGTCGTGGACTCGAAGAAGGTCATAAGATCAACGACTTCTTATTTAAGAAAATTAAATAAATTTTAGATCTCATAAAAATAGGGCCAAGAGCCCTATTTTTATGGCCGATGTTTTAAAACACATGCCGAATTTCAACCGTTGGATCATGTTCATCCAAACGTTTTGCCAAAATATGTAAACGTCGTGTCGGCACTGCGGGAAACAAATGATGCTCCACATGATAAAACATGTTGTAGGTCACGATCCGTTTAAACTCATTACGCACAGTACGCGCCATATAGACATGATCTTCCGTATCATGATGCACCGTCCACACTGCAAAAAATGCCGTCATACATTGCCCAATCAACATGGCACTGACATGGTATTTTAAAATACTGATATCCAAGACCATAAAAACCAAAAACAAGACAATGACGTTGGCAACCAGCTCAGCAGACATCCATTTTTTCTGGGTTTTAGTCCCAACCTCAAAGGCTTTTTTATGTAATATCCATGGAAAAACTGGGCCAAAAAGCAAAGCTTGCCACCACTTCATGGTTGCACTTTTTGCTTCAATATCTTCGTCCTGCATACAGTGCTGATGGTGTCGCAGGTGATTAATTTGTACAGCATGCATCGAACCGAGCATGACGATGCTCAAAACAAACATGACCCAATGAGTCGCAGGACGGCTAATACCTAAGGCAAAATGAAAAGCGTTATGCACCTGTCTAAGCCCTGTTAAGAAAAACATAAACGAGCAAAACAGCGCCAAGACATACCACTGTAAACCTGCAAAAATGAAAGAGACGATCAACCACGGTAAAGAGATAAATAACTCACTGATCACATCGGTACGACCTAAATGAACGAGATCTTTCCACTGCACTTGTTCTAATAATGAATGTGAACGCATATACCCTCTATTTGTATTTATTTTAAGCAACACTGTACCGAATCTTAGGGCATAAAAAAGCCACGTTTTCAGTGGCTTTGCTTGTTCTTTGTGACTCGCTTCTTCGTTTATTATTTTAAATATCAACTGTGACGTTGACTGATCTGCTGACTCATTAAGGCATATACGTCAGCAAGATCCGCTCGTTGAGCTTGCGCGAGCATCTGTTGATGCATCTGTAGAATATTCTGATCCTGACGCATCGCAGGGCCAGTTTGCATCTGCTTCGGGTCATTCTGTGTGGCTTTCTGCGCAGTTTCTAAGATCAATGGTTGTAGCAGATTAAAATCGACCTGCTCTGCATCCACCACTTGTTTCGCCATGTCATAACAATAATTACTAAAATTACAGGCAAAGACAGCCGCTAAATGCAAACTTAGACGCTGCGCAGAGCTGTAGCTATACACGCGTTGGCTCAGGCTTTCTGCCAGTATATGTAGTCTTTGAAGATCCGTATTTTCAGTGGCTTCTACAAACAACGGTGTATTTGACCAATCAATTTCACGTTCTAAGCTAAAGGTCTGTAAGGGATAAAAAACTCCTGCACGTGCATGTTTCGTAGACAAAACTGAAAGCGCTGTACTCCCCGAAGTATGTACAATCAACACATTCGGCAGATATTCAGTCAAGGCCAAAATCACACTCGGAATAGACTGATCACTTACTGCAATCATCACCAAATCCACATCAGCATTTAACTGCTTAAAATGACTGACCGCCTTTGCATGTGCAACTTGCGCTAAATCCGCAGCTTTGTCGAAGCTTCGGCTATAAATATTGATGATTTCATGCTGAGACATCAGGGCTTTGGCCAAATGATGAGCCACCCGCCCTGCTCCAATTAAACTGATCCGCATCTTCATTTCACTATTTTAAAGTGCCTACAGCATGCCAATAAAAAAAGGATGAAGCAATTCATCCTTTTTTATTAAATTGCTCTGTACACGACAAAAATAGATAACTCATTGAAATAATGTCATAATAATTGTTTTCTAACGACGAATACTATGACACATCTCAATGAGTTATATCTTATCTTAAACAAATATCTAAAATGGAACAAGTCACATTTAAAGTGCTTTGCGCTCATCATGCTTGTGATTATTTTAAAGCAAACATGTAATCTTTCTTCTGCATCTAAAGCCTTGCCCATCAAGTGCTTACCACAATCATTTTATCGACGTATGCAGCGCTTCTTTGCAGGTCAGTATTTTGATTATCGTCAAATTTCTCAGTTGATTTTCAATATGTTTTCATTCGACCAAGTGCAACTGACTTTAGATAGAACCAATTGGAAATGGGGAAAACGAAATATTAATATCCTGATGCTCGCAATCGTTTATCGTGGAATAGCGATACCTATCCTTTGGACATTGCTTAATAAACGTGGAAATTCAGATACGAAAGAGCGCATTGCTTTGATTCAACGCTTTATAGCCATTTTTGGTAAAGACCGTATTGTGAATGTGTTCGCAGACAGAGAGTTTATCGGTGAGCAGTGGTTTACATGGTTAATTGAACAAGACATCAACTTCTGCATTCGTGTTAAAAAAACTTCATTGTCACCAATCATTTAGGAAAGAATCATAAAATTAGTGATTTATTTCGCCATCTTAAAGTTGGTCAAATTGAATGTCGTAAACGACGGATTTTGGTTGGTCGGGTGAAACTATATATAAGTGCACTACAGTTAGAAAATGGAGAGCTTTTACTCGTCGTTTCTCCTCAGTTTAATGCCAATGCTATTCAGGATTATGCATTACGCTGGGAAATTGAAACCTTATTCAGTTGTCTCAAAGGACGCGGGTTTAATCTTGAAAATACGCGCTTGACAGACCCTAGACGAGTGAAAAAATTGATTGCGGTGTTAGCTATAAGCTTCTGTTGGTGTTACTTAACGGGTGAATGGCAACATGATCAAAAAAAAGTGATAAAAATAAAGAAGCATGGACGACTCTCAATGAGTTTATTTCGCTATGGTTTAGACTATGTTCAAATGGCGATTCAGCGTTTAATTGGTTTTGGGAAAAAAGAAGAGTTTAAGGAAATTTTGGCAATTTTAAGAAGGCAGAACCCTGATAGGATAAGGGTTCTGTGAAATTTGTCGTGTACAGAGATTAAATTGACACTGACCAACTAAAACTTACGCAGGGTCAAAATCTGTTCACTACGACCAAATGGGCCTTGCTCATCGTGCAAAACCGCACTGGTTAAGCCAATACCATCATCACCATATTGCTGAGTCGCTTCCAAACCTAACCATTTCCCTTGGGGTAAACGGTATAAATGCAGTTGTAGATCTAAATTGGGAAAACCCCATCCAGATGCTGGATTTTGACGTGGGACAATACCGTTGGCTGTATCCACCATACCCAATAAACGCACAAAACTTGATGTGTCCTGAGCTTCCACCATGTCCAAATCATTATGTAACCAGACAATGCCTTTACCCGCACGGTGCCCTTCTGCCGCACGTGTCTCAATACTCTGGATATAACCACCCGGCCAACATTTCATCCCATCCCATACTGGCAAAGTTTCAGGATGTACAATCGATTGATCTTCTAGCCCTGCAATTGCACTGGTATCTTGCTTCATCATTTTCCAAGCACGGGCCACAATACAAGTCTTCCCGTTTGCCTGCATTTCCGCCTCGATCAGTTCAATGGTTTTTCCAGCACGAATGACACGGGTATGCACCGTAAACTCACCAAAAGCGATCAGTCCAAAAATATCTAAACTCACGCGTCCAATGCGCATCTCATCGCGTGGTTGAAACTGCTCTAACTCCGCACATAAAACCCCTGTTGCAGGTGCCATGTGCTGTTCATGCGGGTTCCATGCGCCTTGTGCATGAATATTGGAAAGATAAGACGCCGTACAGCTCCCATCACTGTGCTGTTCACGATTTAAAAGTTGATAATAGGCTGCCATGTGTATTCCTTCATTCTTATCTTTAAAATGTATCTTTTCACTGCCATTGGTTTTTACTTTTGTGCAAAAAAAACCATAATAATTCAACAGTTGACTATAGTTTCGTACTTCATGAAATCCAACTTTAGTCAGAAGCTCTCGCATCTGGCTGACCGAGACCAAATAAAAATCTTGTTGCAGGCGCTCAATCATTTTTTCACTCTGTACCACCGTCAAACCATTGCTCTGACATAAGGTTTGTAGAACCTTGAGTTCAGTGTCATCACTAGAGCTCATCAGGTCATAGCTTAGTAAAATGGCTTGATTTTTAAGACAGCGTAAAATGTCGGCAAAGAAGAATAGCTTTGCTTCAAGTGGAATAAAATGCGCCACCAATATGGCTAAAGCGGCATCAAACTCTGCACTTTCCTGTAATGCCGTCGTATCACCATGCACAAAGTGAACACGCGTTAAATCACTCTGGGTCTCGCTCAATAACTGCTGCGCTTTTTCAATCATGGTCAAAGATGGGTCAACAGCGGTAAAACTCCACGCCGGATGCTGCGCCAACAAATATGAAAGCTCATAACCTGTTCCACATCCCACAATCAATACATGCGCATGTTCTGGTAAATGTGTTTTTAAAATGGCTTGAATTTGCAGATGAACCAACTCATATCCTGGAATGAGCTTACGAATATGTTGATCATAACCATCCACTACAGTTTGACTCTGAAAGTCTTTCGCCATTTTATTGTTCACTCATCTACTTTTATTCGTCGCCCTAAATCTACACTTTCATGATCACATGTTCTAGCACTTAAGCCACAGCCATAGCATCGACCGTTAACTCAGCAAGTTGCGGTTTGGCTTTTTCTGCATGTAGACCCAGTTTTTGAAAGAGTTGTTGATCCTTGCCTTGTGCTGTATTTGGCGCAGTCAGCAATTTCTCACCAGAAAACAATGAGTTTGCACCGGCCATAAAAGCCAAAGCTTGGTCGGCATCGGACAACGATTCACGTCCTGCGGACAGACGAATATAACTTTTCGGCATAATGATGCGCGCTACTGCAATAGTGCGAATCCACTCGGTCACATCTAACTTTTCAACTTCTGCCAAAGGCGTACCTTGCATAGGAACCAGCATGTTGATCGGCACAGATTCGGGATGTATCGGTAAAGTCGCCAATTCAAATAATAAGCCAATTCGATCTTTGGTCTCTTCACCTAGGCCAACAATTCCGCCACTACACACTTTTAAGCCTGCTTCTCGAACATGACTTAAGGTATCTAGACGGTCGTCAAAGCTACGCGTACTAATCACATTCGGATAGTACTCACGAGACGTGTCTAAGTTATGGTTAATAATCGAGTCCTGCACCTTTTAAACGCTCTGCTTGGGAGGCATTCAGCATGCCTAGGGTCATACAGGTTTCTAAACCCAATGCTTTCACTTCACGCACCATATCCAAGACATAAGGCATATCGCGTTCATGTGGATTTCGCCATGCTGCGCCCATACAAAACCGTGTAGAACCCGAGGCCTTGGCCTGCTGTGCTTCGCTAATGACCTTTTCAACCGCAATTCTTTTTTCAGCTTCAAGCTTTGAGTCATAGCGCGCAGACTGTGAACAGTATTTGCAGTCTTCAGGGCATTTGCCTGTTTTGATCGATAGTAAAGTACTGACTTGAATCGCATTCGCTTCAAAGTACTGACGATGAATTTTCTGTGCTTGAAAGACCAAATCTAAAAAAGGCTGTTGGTAGAGTGCTTGTATTTCAGCGCGAGTCCAATCATTTCTCAGGTGCATATGCTATTCCTTTTGCTTTAACCCAGCAAAGGAAAGTCCGTCTTCAACCTTATGCGATTTCTTTCAAATCCAGTTCATTATGCATAAATTCCTGCAATTTAAACTTCTGCGCTTTGCCCGAAGCCGTCATTGGGAACTCATTAAAAAACCGGACATAACGTGGAACTTTATTGTGTGAAATATGTTCCGCACAGTACTGACGGATCGACTCTTCAGTAATTTCATGATGCTCATGTAAAATAATACAAGCACATAATTCTTCACCATAACGTGTATCGGGCAGACCAATGACTTGGACATCGCTGACATCAGGATGGGTATATAAAAAGTCTTCGATTTCTTTCGGGAATAAGTTTTCCCCGCCACGAATGACGACATCCTTAATCCGGCCTTTAATTTTCACAAAACCAGCTTCATCCATTTCTGCGATGTCACCTGTATGCATCCAGCGTGCCGAATCAATCACTTCTTGTGATTTTTCATGGTCTTCCCAATACCCCAACATCACCGAATAGCCGCGAACACACAGTTCACCCAACTGACCACGTGGTACGACTTTGCCTTGTTCATCTACAATTTTAATTTCAAGATGTGGATGGACGCGCCCCACGGTTCCGACCCGTTGTTCAACTGAATCCGAGGTTGAACTTTGTGCACTGACAGGTGCCGTTTCAGTCATACCATAGCAAATGGTAATTTCGGACATATGCATCCGATCAATAACACGTTGCATAATTTCACGTGGACAAGGACTGCCCGCCATAATGCCTGTACGTAAACTGGAAAGATCAAAATCATCGAACTGTTCATGCTCTAAAATAGCAATGAACATGGTCGGTACACCGTATGCAGCCGTACATTTTTCCTGCTGAATGGCTTTTAACGTTTCTAAAGGATTGAACACCGCCGATGGATAGACCATGGTTGAACCATGCGTAATACAGGCCAAATTACCCATCACCATACCGAAACAGTGAAAGAGCGGTACAGAAATACAGACTCGATCGGCAGGACTTAAGTGAATGGCTTCACCAACAAAATAACCATTATTTAGAATATTATTATGTGTCAGCATTGTGCCTTTCGGGTTACCTGTGGTGCCCGAAGTAAACTGGATATTGATTGTTTCATCAAACTGCGATTCGCTTGCAACAAGCTCTAATTGATTGAGCTGTCTCTTGCTGGGGGGAGTAAGCAAATCACTAAAACGATGTAAACCCGTATGTTCTTCTTCATCAATTTTAATAATATATTTCAAATGTGGCAGTCTTTCTGCCTTTAACACTTTATTTTCAGCACCTTTAATTTCAGGTGCAATTTTCATTAAAATATCTTGATAATTCGTGCTTTTAAATTGTGATGCAATGACCAAGCCCTTACAAGAAACTTTATTCAACACATATTCGAGCTCATTACTTTTATAAGCAGGATTCAAGTTGACTAAAATGATGCCCGCTTTAAACGCAGCAAACTGGGTAATCGTCCATTCCACACAGTTCGGAGACCAAATCGCAAGTCGATCGCCTTTTTTCAAGCCCAGTTTTAGTAAACTACAGGCAAATGCATTGACCTGAGTTTGCAATTCCTTATACGTGAGTCTGACATTTTGATGCAGGCTGACAACAGCATCTTGTTCCGCATACTGCTGACAAGCCTGATCAAATTTCTCACCAATCGTCATGCCTAATAGGGGCTGACTGCTCGTTCCATAGGCATAACTTAACCGTTCTTGTGTCATCGAATCGATCTCCTTGATTCATTGTAATCTTGTTATTCAACTTTAATTGTTCTATGACTACTTCCCTTCAAACACCAAGCCTTTGTGTTCACACCTGCTACTATTTTTCCTCCTGAACCTGAACTGCATTGACACAAAATTCAGCAATTTGTTTCACAAAGTAGTCTTTATAGTTTTGATCAAACATCACATTTCGAGACGGATTTAAGGGCTCAATCACCACAAAAGTCATGGCACCGACCACACAAAGTGCTGCGGTATTTAAATCTTCAAATCCAAACTCACCGTTAATTTTCCCTGCGGCCAGTATTTCTTTGATGCTCTGTTTAATCAGCTGTTTACTGCGAAAACGTTCATGTTCTAACTCAGCATCGACTGGTTCAAACATGAGTGAATACGCAAGTTGGGGGCTATTCATGGCACGTTTCACAAACGTCGTTACCGCCTTGTCCAATTTCTGTTTTGACGAGAGCTCACTTTCAGCAATGTGATTTAAAATTTTCACCTCATGCTGTATGGCTTCAGACAAAACCTCAATTAACACTTGGCTTTTGTTATCGAAGTATCGATACACCAAACCACTCGAAACACCCGCGCGTTCAGCAATTGCTTGAATTTGCGCGTCTTTAATCCCCCCTTGAGCAATAAGTTCACGAGCGGATTGCAAAATCGCTTCACGATTTTGTTCCATGCGTTCTTGCATCAACGATGATCTTTTATAACTCATAATTCTATTCTCAACCAGATAAAATGAATTGTAAATCAATTTGTGAATTTTAGTTCACTTTTTTAAAAATTCGATGTATTGTAAAAATCAAGCACAACAAAAATGCTTTATCAGGAACAATAAATACACTCATAGGACGAATGAAGAAATGACCCTACAAAGCTTAAATTTCGGTTTAGATGAAACACTCATTGCACTGCGTGATTCCGTTGCGGCTTTTTGTGCCAAGGAAATTACTCCTATTGCGCAACAAGTCGATCAGAACAACGAATTTCCAGCTCAGTTGTGGAAAAAATTTGGCGATATGGGCTTACTCGGTCTGACCGTCAGTGAAGAATATGGCGGTACAGGCCTAGGTTATTTAGCGCATATCATTGCCATGCAAGAAATCTCACGTGCTTCAGCTTCGATTGGTCTTTCTTATGGTGCACATTCTAACCTATGTGTGAATCAAATTAACCGAAATGGCAGCGAGGAACAAAAGCAGCGCTATTTACCTAAGCTAATTTCAGGTGAATACGTCGGTGCACTCGCAATGTCTGAACCAAACGCAGGCTCAGACGTGGTGAGCATGAAACTCAAAGCTGAAGATTGTGGCGATCACTTCCTGTTAAATGGTTCAAAAATGTGGATCACCAATGGTGGTGATGCTGATGTGCTTGTGGTTTATGCCAAAACGGATCTGCATGCAGGCGCTAAAGGCATGACCGCTTTCCTTGTAGAAAAAGGCATGGAAGGTTTTAGCCATGGCACACATTTAGACAAGTTGGGTATGCGCGGTTCGAACACTTACCCTCTGTTCTTTGACAATGTAAAGGTGCCAAAAGAAAACGTGATGGGCGGTGTAGGAAACGGCACGAAAGTACTTATGAGTGGTTTGGACTATGAGCGTGCAGTTCTGAGTGCAGGTCCTTTAGGCATTATGGATGCCTGCATGGACACCGTGATTCCCTATATCCATGACCGTAAACAATTCGGCCAAGCGCTCGGTGAGTTCCAGTTGATGCAAGGCAAAATTGCCGATATGTATTCGACTTGGTTGGCATGTAAAGCGTTGGTCTATGCCGTGGGTGCTGAGTGCGATAAGGCTGACCATAGCCGTAGCCTACGTAAAGATGCAGCCAGTGCAATTTTATATGCTGCGGAAAAAGCTACATGGATGGCAGGTGAAACCATTCAAACCTTAGGTGGAAATGGCTATATCAATGAATTCTCTGCAGGCCGTCTATGGCGCGATGCAAAACTCTATGAAATTGGCGCGGGAACTTCTGAAATTCGCCGTATGTTGATTGGCCGTGAACTGTTTAATGAAACAGCTTAATCCTCCACAACAATAAAAATGACAAGGATGTTCGTGATGAATCAATTACATAGCAAGATCAATATTCGAAGTGAAGACTTCAAAACCAACCAAACCGCGATGCAAAGCTTGGTCGATGACTTAAAGCAAAAAGCAGAACAAATTGCTTTAGGCGGCGGTGAAGCGGCGCGACAAAAGCATTTAGCACGCGGAAAACTGTTAGCACGTGATCGTATTGATCAGTTAATTGATGCAGGCACGGCATTCCTTGAAATTGGTCAGTTGGCAGCACAAAACGTCTACGCAGACGATGTGCCTGCGGCTGGTGTCGTTGCTGGTGTAGGTCAGGTCAATGGTGTGACCTGCATGATCGTCGCCAACGATGCGACAGTAAAAGGCGGCACGTACTACCCACTGACTGTGAAAAAACACTTACGTGCTCAAGAAATTGCGGAGCAAAACCATCTGCCCTGTATTTATTTGGTGGACTCAGGTGGTGCATATTTACCGATGCAGGATGAAGTTTTCCCTGACCGTGATCACTTTGGGCGTATTTTCTATAATCAAGCACGCATGTCGAGCATGGGGATTGCCCAAATTGCGGTGGTAATGGGGAGTTGTACGGCTGGCGGTGCATACGTACCTGCCATGTCTGATGAAACCATTATTGTGCGTAATCAAGGGACGATTTTCTTAGGTGGCCCACCGCTGGTGAAAGCGGCAACAGGTGAAGTGGTCAGCAGTGAAGACTTAGGCGGTGGTGATGTGCATACTCGCCTGTCAGGTGTGGCCGATCATTTGGCTGAAAACGATGAACATGCCATTGCCATTGCTCGTAACATCGTAGCCAACCTAAATAAAGCACCACATACGCGTGCAACAGAGATTGAAGAACCGTTATTTGATGCAACTGAACTGTATGGTGTTGTTCCAAGTGATGCACGCAAACCATTCGATATTCGTGAAGTAATTGCGCGCATTGTCGATGGTTCACGGTTTGATGAATTCAAAGCTCGCTTTGGCACCACCTTAGTCACTGGTTTTGCCAAAATCTATGGCATGCCCATTGGCATTATTGCCAACAACGGTATTTTATTTTCAGAGTCTGCACAAAAAGGGGCTCACTTTATTGAGCTTTGTACACAGCGCAATATTCCCCTACTGTTCCTTCAAAACATTACTGGCTTTATGGTCGGTCGCCAATACGAAAATGAAGGCATTGCCAAAAATGGCGCCAAACTGGTCATGGCTGTTGCAACCGCAAATGTCCCGAAACTTACCCTTGTGATTGGTGGTTCATTTGGTGCAGGCAACTACGGAATGTGTGGTCGTGCCTATTCTCCACGCTTCATGTGGACATGGCCGAACTCGCGTATTTCGGTCATGGGTGGTGAACAAGCGGCAAGTGTATTGTCGACCTTAAAGCGTGATCAAATCGAAAAACGTGGCGAGTCTTGGTCTGCGGCAGAAGAAGATGATTTTAAACAACCTTTTCGCGATCAGTTTGAACGTCAAGGCCATCCATATTATGCATCGGCGCGTTTGTGGGATGACGGTGTGATTGACCCTGCACAAAGCCGTCAGGTACTCGGTTTAAGTTTAGCCGCAGCCTTAAATGCACCCATTCAACCGACCAAATTCGGCGTGTTCCGCATGTAGGAGATGAGTGATGAGCTTTCAATATTTACAACTCGAACAACGCGACCAAGTGGCAACGGTATGGATTAATCGTGCAGAAATGCATAATGCCTTCAATACTCAAGTGATTGAAGAACTGCACCGCTGCTTTAGCGAACTCAATACGCGTGATGATGTCCGTGTGGTGATTTTAGGAGGACGTGGCAAAAGCTTCTCGGCGGGTGCTGACCTGAACTGGATGAAAGAAGCAGGACAAGCCTCACAGGCTGAAAATGAAGCTGATGCATTAAAACTAGCGAAAATGCTACAAAGCTTAGCAACATTAAAACAGCCGACCATCGCCCGTGTGCAAGGCATTGCTTTTGGTGGTGGGATGGGACTGGCTTCTGCCTGTGATATTTGTGTGGCAAGCAGCGATGCTAAGTTTGCAACCTCTGAAGTGCGCTTAGGTTTAGCCCCTTCAACCATTAGCCCTTATGTGATTCGTGCGATTGGTGCACGTCAGGCTTCACGCTACTTTTTAACCGCAGAGCGTATTTCTGCGGAGCAAGCCCTACACATTGGTCTAGCGCATGTGGTGGCCGATGCTGAACAGTTAGATGAAAAAGTCGCAGAAATGGTCGATGCCTTACTTTTGGGTGGGCCAGAAGCACAAACGGCTTCAAAACAACTCATCCAAATGGTCGACCAGCAAGTGTTAACTGAAGCATTGTTGTTGCAAACCGCACAACATATTGCCCATGTACGCCAAGGATCAGAGGCGAAAAATGGCTTAAATGCTTTTTTAAATAAACACAGTCCAGTCTGGATCAAGACGACGGCATAACAACAAGAAAGGATATCGATATGTTTAATAAAATCTTAATTGCAAACCGTGGTGAAATTGCTTGTCGTGTGATCCGAACTGCAAAAAAAATGGGCATTGCCACTGTTGCAGTCTATTCAGATGCTGACGCTCAGGCACGACATGTGCAACAAGCGGACGAAGCCATTTGTATCGGCGAATCTCCTGCTGCACAAAGCTATCTACAAATTGAACGTATTATCCAAGCTGCCTTAGATACAGGTGCAGAAGCAATTCATCCGGGTTATGGCTTTTTATCTGAAAATGACCAATTTGCCAATGCCTGCCAAAAAAACAACATTGTCTTTATTGGTCCACCTGTAGATGCCATTTTAGCCATGGGCCTCAAAGCCACCTCAAAATCTGTAATGGAAAAAGCAGGCGTACCGCTGACACCGGGCTACCATGGCACCAACCAAGATCCTGATTTTTTAAAACAACAAGCCGATGCCATTGGCTACCCTGTACTGATTAAAGCCAGTGCTGGCGGTGGTGGTAAAGGCATGCGTTTAGTTGATCGCGGCGAAGACTTTTTAAGCCATCTAGCTTCATGTAAAAGTGAGGCGCGTTCAAGCTTTGGCAATGACGATGTTCTGGTTGAACGCTATGTAGTACAACCGCGCCATATTGAAGTACAAGTTTTTGGTGATACACATGGTAACTATGTGCACCTCTTTGAACGCGATTGTTCGGTACAACGTCGCCATCAAAAAGTATTAGAAGAAGCACCTGCACCCCAAATGGCAGAGCCAAAACTCGAAGCCATGCGCCAAGCCGCTATTGATGCAGCACGTGCAGTGGATTATGTCGGTGCAGGTACAGTTGAATTTATTGTGGAACAAGACGGCACGGCGTATTTCATGGAAATGAATACCCGCCTGCAAGTTGAGCATCCTGTAACAGAGATGATTACAGGGCAAGATTTGGTGGAATGGCAACTACGTGTCGCTTTTGGTGAACCACTGCCTAAACAACAACACGAGCTCAGTATTCATGGTCATGCATTAGAAGCGCGTGTCTATGCTGAAGAGCCTGAAAAAGGTTTCTTACCTGCGATTGGGAAAATCCACTACCTGCACTACCCTCAGCAAAATGAGCATGTCCGTGTAGACAGTGGCATCGTTGAAGGGGATGAAATCACGACCTTTTACGACCCAATGATTGCCAAATTAATTGTTTGGGCAAAGAATCGTGAAGCAGCACTCACCCAAATGCACCACGCACTGAGTCAATTTCATGTCGATGGCTTGGGCAATAACATTGCATTCTTAGACCGTTTGGTCCGTTCAGAGTCTTTTAAAACCGCCAATCTAGACACCAACTTAATTCAACGTGAAGAAGCGTTTTTATTGCAACACAATGAAACAGCCTCTTCAGAGCTCATCATCACGGCAGCATTGATTGAACTCTTGTCCCGTTTTGCCAGCAATAAAACAGCTGCAAATTCTGTATGGCAAGCCGAGTCTCTATGGCGTTTAAATATTAATGCCAGCTATGCCATTAAACTGGCACTGAACGATGAAGAACATAAAGTCTATTTCAGCCCAGCGGCAAAAGGCTTTACAGCAAAGTACAATGGACATAGCGTTTTCATTCAGGGTGAATTGTTAGAGGCACATTTAGCTAAAATTGAATGTGCAACAAGCAAAAAGACCTATGCTTATAGTTCAAATGCACAGGGCCTAACCCTTTATGCAGACGGTCAAAGCTATAAATTTGCACATATTCAGCCTAACTTTAATACGGAAGATGATGCTTCTGATGCCAACAACTTAAAAGCACCAATGCCAGGTGTAATCACGCAAGTCTTGGTACAAAACAACAGCGCAGTAAAAAAAGATGATGTCCTCCTCACGCTAGAAGCGATGAAAATTGAATATTCAATTCGTGCTCCACATGATGGCATTGTCTCTGCAGCTTACTTCCAAGTCGGTGATCAGGTCAAAGCGGGTGATGAATTGGTTGAGTTTTCAAGCTTGGAAGGTGCCGCATGAGTGAATTTGTCAAAATTGTCGAAGTTGGGCCGCGAGATGGTTTGCAAAATGAAAAGACACCGCTCACTTTGGATGACCGTCGTAAACTGATTTTAGATTTAATGCAGACAGGACTCCGTGCAATTGAAGTGGGCTCTTGTGTCTCTGCAAAGTGGGTTCCACAAATGGCACAAAGTGACGAACTCTTTGCCAGCTTACCTAAAGATCCGAATATCAGTTTTAATTTACTGACTCCGAACTTGAAAGGGTTTGAGTCTGCTTTGGCTGCCGGCTGTCAAGAGGTTGCCGTTTTTACTGCAGCCTCCGAAAGCTTTACCCAAAAAAACATCAATTGCTCCATTGACGAAAGCTTTGAAAAATTTGCAGACATCATGACTGCGGCGAAAGCCCATAACATCAAAGTGCGTGGTTATGTGTCTTGTATTGTGGACTGCCCCTATGAAGGTGCAATTGCACCGAGCAAAGTTGCACACGTCAGTCAACGTTTGCTAGACATGGGCTGTTATGAAGTGTCCTTAGGTGAAACGATCGGCACGGCGACACCAGACCGTGTGAAAAAAGTCTGGCAGGCATGTTTAGCTGAAATGGATGCCGCGAGTTTAGCAGGACATTTTCATAATACCTATGGCATGGCCATTGCCAATATTTACCAGTCTTTAGAACAAGGCATTCGTGTATTTGATTCGTCCATTGCAGGTTTAGGTGGCTGCCCTTATGCCAAAGGCGCATCAGGCAATGTGTCCACAGAAGACCTTTACTACCTACTCTCCAACATGGGTTATGACACAGGGATTGATCTTGATGCACTGATGATTGCCAGCCAAAACATCAGCCAAGTACTGCAACGCACCAATCCATCTAATTATGCCAATGCCTACTGGCAAAAACGCTGTGCCTAAGCCATTCAATTGATAACGAGAACACTATGGTCAATAAAGTTTATTCAAGTGCAAAGGGTGCACTGCAAGATGTAGTTCAAGATGGTCAAACCTTAGCGGTTGGTGGCTTTGGTTTATGCGGTATTCCAGAAAGTCTAATTACAGCCTTAAAACAAACGGGCGTGAAAAACCTCACCTGTATTTCGAACAATGCAGGTGTCGATGGTTTCGGCTTAGGTCTCTTATTAGAAAGCAAACAAATCAAAAAAATGATTGCTTCTTATGTGGGTGAAAACAAAGAATTTGAACGTCAGTTCTTAAGTGGTGAGCTTGAAGTGGAGCTCACCCCTCAAGGCACGCTGGCAGAAAAACTCCGTGCTGGTGGTGCGGGCATTCCGGCTTTCTTTACCGCAACAGGCGTAGGTACGCTCATTGCCGAAGGCAAAGAAGAGCGTGAGTTTAATGGCAAACCTTATATTCTAGAAAACTCACTCACCGCTGACATTGCACTCGTGAAGGCATACAAGGCCGATACTGCAGGTAACTTAATTTTCCGTAAAACCGCACAAAACTTTAACCCTGTATGTGCCATGGCTGGAAAAGTCTGCATTGTCGAAGTTGAGGAAATTGTTGAAATTGGCGCTTTAGACCCAGACCAGATTCACCTGCCGGGTATTTATGTCAATCGCATTGTGCTGAATGCAAACCCTGAAAAACGTATCGAACAACTCACATTAAAAGAGGAGGCTTAACCCATGGCTTGGTCTCGTAATGAAATGGCACAACGTGCAGCGCTTGAGCTGGAAGATGGTTTTTATGTCAATTTAGGTATTGGCTTACCCACACTGGTGGCCAACTATATTCCTGAAAACGTCAACGTCTGGTTACAGTCTGAAAATGGATTGTTGGGTATTGGCGAGTTTCCAACGGCGGAAACAGTCGATGCCGATTTAATCAATGCTGGAAAACAAACTGTTACCGCACGTCAGGGCGCCGCATTTTTCTCTAGTGCAGATTCTTTTGCCATGATCCGTGGAGGTCATGTCAATATCGCCATTTTAGGGGCAATGGAAGTCTCACAAAATGGCGATTTGGCCAACTGGATGATTCCGGGTAAAAAAGTCAAAGGCATGGGTGGCGCGATGGATTTGGTGGCTGGAGTGCAAAAAGTGGTGGTGCTCATGGAACACTCTGCAAAAGATGGTACGCCGAAAATTGTCGAGCAGTGCAGCCTACCCCTGACAGGCAAAAATGTCGTACATCGCGTGATTACTGATCTCGGTGTCATGGACATTACGCAAGAAGGTGTGAAATTAGTTGAACTGGCGAAAGATGTCAGTTTTGAAGATATTCAAAAAGTGACAGGTGTTCCCCTCATCCGCTAATTCGACATCATTTATACAATAGAAAAATAATCCAATGCCTTTAAAGCAGCGATCCTGTTTTAAAGGCATTTCTATTCTATCAGCACGGATAGGCTGAATCAAAAATTCATACCTTATAGATAAAAATGGAATCAATGCATGGAAAACTCTCAAAATATTTTGCAACGTTTTGCACTACGTGTCAGTGATTGGTCGGAGAAATGGTTTCCAGACTCTTATATTTTTGCCCTATTGGGTGTCGTGATCGTCGCAATTGCTTCGATCAGCATTGGCGCACCTGCCAAAGATGTCGCAGTGTCCTTTGGTGATGGTTTTTGGAGTCTGATCCCTTTTACCTTACAAATGTGTATGCTGATTGTGGTTGGTTATGTGGTTTCTGTTTCAAAACCTGTAGAACTGCTGATTCAAAAAATGGCTCGAATTCCCCATAGTGGCCGCGGTGCGATTGTTCTTGTTGCGACAGTCAGTTTATTAATTTCGCTGATTAACTGGGCCATGAGTACGGTACTGACTGCCTTGTTAGTAATTGCTTTAGCTAAACGCAAAGAACTGAATATGGACTATCGTGCTGCTGCTGCTGCCGCGATTATTGGTATGGGCGCGACGTGGGCCTTAGGTATTAGTTCTTCTGCGGCACAACTGCAAGCCAACAAAGCCAGCCTGCCCGAATCGATTTACAATCTAACGGGCGTGATTCCCTTCACCGAAACCATTTTCTTGCCACAGTCGATGATCATGACGGCTGTATTGATTATTGCCTCGATTGCTATTGCATTTTGGTCTGCACCCAAAGGGCAAGACATTAAAACCATTGATCAATTCCCCATTCAGTTTGAGGAAGAAACTAACCCGACTTCAACCACAAAACGCCCAGGAGACTGGTTAGAGAACTCGCCTTTATTGAGTATCTTGATTGTACTCTTGGGGCTGGTTTGGATGTTCAATGAGTTCAGCAAAAGTAATCCGATCTTGGCCATTTCAAGCCTAAATACCTACAACTTTATTTTCCTGATGCTGGGTATTGCACTACATGGTACGCCACGAAATTTCCTCAATGCTGTCACCAAAGCCGTGCCAGCAGTCTCAGGTGTCCTGATTCAGTTTCCACTGTATGGCAGTATCGCCTTTATGATGACGCAAGCACTGAACAGTCATGATTTGTCGCTATCACATTATATTGCTGAGTTTTTTGTTTCGATTGCCTCCAAAGAAACCTTTGCCATTGTGATGGGCTTATATTCTGCCATTTTAGGCTTTTTCATTCCTTCTGGCGGTGGTAAGTGGATTATTGAAGCACCCTATGTCATGCAAGCTGCACATGATTTAAAAGTGCATTTAGGCTGGTCGGTGCAAATCTATAATGCTGCTGAAGCCTTGCCGAATTTAATCAACCCATTTTTTATGCTGCCAATGCTTGGCATTCTCAAATTAAAAGCCAAAGATGTGATCGGCTTTACTGTCACTCAATTGGTTTTCCACCTACCTTTGGTGCTGTTCCTACTTTGGATTTTAGGCCGTAGCCTGACCTATATGCCACCTACCTTCTAAACGAGGAAAAAAACACAATCTAAATAAAAAAGGACGAATCATATTCGTCCTTTTCTCATTCTATAAAGCGTATTTTTAATGTAGCCCAATTAATTAAACACATTAGACTTCCTTCATAAATCATTTTTCAATCAATTTAATTGTTTATCTTTCACCCAATCTAAATTGTATATGCCAGCAAGTAAATTAAACCGCAGGTTTAATCTTTTACGACGATTTCTATATACACAAGATAAAATCTTCTCTGTACACGACAAAAATAGATAACTCATTGAAATAATGTCATAATAATTGTTTTCTAACGACGAATACTATGACACATCTCAATGAGTTATATCTTATCTTAAACAAATATCTAAAATGGAACAAGTCACATTTAAAGTGCTTTGCGCTCATCATGCTTGTGATTATTTTAAAGCAAACATGTAATCTTTCTTCTGCATCTAAAGCCTTGCCCATCAAGTGCTTACCACAATCATTTTATCGACGTATGCAGCGCTTCTTTGCAGGTCAGTATTTTGATTATCGTCAAATTTCTCAGTTGATTTTCAATATGTTTTCATTCGACCAAGTGCAACTGACTTTAGATAGAACCAATTGGAAATGGGGAAAACGAAATATTAATATCCTGATGCTCGCAATCGTTTATCGTGGAATAGCGATACCTATCCTTTGGACATTGCTTAATAAACGTGGAAATTCAGATACGAAAGAGCGCATTGCTTTGATTCAACGCTTTATAGCCATTTTTGGTAAAGACCGTATTGTGAATGTGTTCGCAGACAGAGAGTTTATCGGTGAGCAGTGGTTTACATGGTTAATTGAACAAGACATCAACTTCTGCATTCGTGTTAAAAAAACTTCATTGTCACCAATCATTTAGGAAAGAATCATAAAATTAGTGATTTATTTCGCCATCTTAAAGTTGGTCAAATTGAATGTCGTAAACGACGGATTTTGGTTGGTCGGGTGAAACTATATATAAGTGCACTACAGTTAGAAAATGGAGAGCTTTTACTCGTCGTTTCTCCTCAGTTTAATGCCAATGCTATTCAGGATTATGCATTACGCTGGGAAATTGAAACCTTATTCAGTTGTCTCAAAGGACGCGGGTTTAATCTTGAAAATACGCGCTTGACAGACCCTAGACGAGTGAAAAAATTGATTGCGGTGTTAGCTATAAGCTTCTGTTGGTGTTACTTAACGGGTGAATGGCAACATGATCAAAAAAAAGTGATAAAAATAAAGAAGCATGGACGACTCTCAATGAGTTTATTTCGCTATGGTTTAGACTATGTTCAAATGGCGATTCAGCGTTTAATTGGTTTTGGGAAAAAAGAAGAGTTTAAGGAAATTTTGGCAATTTTAAGAAGGCAGAACCCTGATAGGATAAGGGTTCTGTGAAATTTGTCGTGTACAGAGTAAAATCTTAAAACATTTCATCCTTCCAAATACATGCTCTACTTGAATTCGTCTACGACCAATCTCTCTATTTAACTTTTTTAATTCAGAATCTAATTTTTCAGTTTTCTTTGCTTTAGATGGCATGAGGCATCCAAAACCCAATTTTTTTATCCCTAAATACCCCTTATCAACGATAAAAAAGGGCTTAAATTTTAATTTCCTCATACTTTTTTTAAATATTTTAAAATCATGCATGCTTCCATGACTTCCACATACACTCAGTATTTCACCTGTTGTATAGTGCATAGATAGCTGAAATTTAAAGGTATGTCGCTTTTTTTTACCGCTATACCATTTCTTCTGTTTTTTTTGGACGTTGAACTAATATTTCAGTTGCATCAATCACAACAACTTCCCAATCCACTTCATCTCGATTAGGAAGTTGTTTTGGCAAGTTAAATTTTCCAGAACGGATTAAGGTATCTTCAATAACACGTGTGATACGAATTGCACTCGTTTCAGATACACCGTAACTCATACCAAGATGGAAAAATGTTCGATATTCTCTCCAATATTCTATACATAAGAGCAAACGATCTTCCAACGGTAATTTATGCGGTCGTCCTTTACCAATATGACGAGGTAAATGCTTATTTAGCTCGGCCAACATGAGGTTAAATGTAGCCCAACTAACACCGGTAAGCCTACGAAACTTAACGTTTGATAATTTTTGAATATCTTTGAATTTCATCCAAGGATTATCTCTTGAATTAAATAATTTTGCTGATTAATTTAAGATCAAATAAATTGTACGTTTTTTGATTTATGACGGAAGTCTATTATTTAAATACACAATGCGCTCATTGGTTTTTTGGTTAAAGCACTTGGTATATTGCAATTGTTGATCTTGGGCACGTAAAGCATCATCCCAATATTGCGACTGCTTTTGATAGGTTTCTTTTTCACTATCCGTCATTTGGTAGACACTTTTTTGAGAAATCACTTTACAGTCCACATCACGTTTTTCAAACCAATCCGTTTGGTCTTGTTGTAGCTGCTGTTTTTGCTCCTCAGTGAAATTGTCCCAAGTTTGGTTCAGACGTTCCACCACTTTGACTTGGTCAGCGTCCAATTCCTTCTTACGAATATTCATGGCTTTCTGTGCCAGTTCCATCTGCGCAACTTCTTGCACATTATATTGTTTTACTCTGTACACGACAAATTTCACAGAACCCTTATCCTATCAGGGTTCTGCCTTCTTAAAATTGCCAAAATTTCCTTAAACTCTTCTTTTTTCCCAAAACCAATTAAACGCTGAATCGCCATTTGAACATAGTCTAAACCATAGCGAAATAAACTCATTGAGAGTCGTCCATGCTTCTTTATTTTTATCACTTTTTTTTGATCATGTTGCCATTCACCCGTTAAGTAACACCAACAGAAGCTTATAGCTAACACCGCAATCAATTTTTTCACTCGTCTAGGGTCTGTCAAGCGCGTATTTTCAAGATTAAACCCGCGTCCTTTGAGACAACTGAATAAGGTTTCAATTTCCCAGCGTAATGCATAATCCTGAATAGCATTGGCATTAAACTGAGGAGAAACGACGAGTAAAAGCTCTCCATTTTCTAACTGTAGTGCACTTATATATAGTTTCACCCGACCAACCAAAATCCGTCGTTTACGACATTCAATTTGACCAACTTTAAGATGGCGAAATAAATCACTAATTTTATGATTCTTTCCTAAATGATTGGTGACAATGAAGTTTTTTTAACACGAATGCAGAAGTTGATGTCTTGTTCAATTAACCATGTAAACCACTGCTCACCGATAAACTCTCTGTCTGCGAACACATTCACAATACGGTCTTTACCAAAAATGGCTATAAAGCGTTGAATCAAAGCAATGCGCTCTTTCGTATCTGAATTTCCACGTTTATTAAGCAATGTCCAAAGGATAGGTATCGCTATTCCACGATAAACGATTGCGAGCATCAGGATATTAATATTTCGTTTTCCCCATTTCCAATTGGTTCTATCTAAAGTCAGTTGCACTTGGTCGAATGAAAACATATTGAAAATCAACTGAGAAATTTGACGATAATCAAAATACTGACCTGCAAAGAAGCGCTGCATACGTCGATAAAATGATTGTGGTAAGCACTTGATGGGCAAGGCTTTAGATGCAGAAGAAAGATTACATGTTTGCTTTAAAATAATCACAAGCATGATGAGCGCAAAGCACTTTAAATGTGACTTGTTCCATTTTAGATATTTGTTTAAGATAAGATATAACTCATTGAGATGTGTCATAGTATTCGTCGTTAGAAAACAATTATTATGACATTATTTCAATGAGTTATCTATTTTTGTCGTGTACAGAGATTGTTTTATATTCTTTTGTATTTCTGCATTTTCTTTTTCATATGCCGCAAACTGAACCGCATGCTGCGTCACCAACACTACACCATCAATCACGCCATTTTGGTTCGGTACATTCAGACTAATGCCTTCTTTATCCGTTTTAATGATGTTATAGCTAAATGCACCTTGTAGCTGATCGTTGTCTAAGTTGAGTGAATATTCCCCCTCTTCTAAGACATCACGCAAAGTACTTTGATAACCGTCCTCACACTCTTCGCATGGACGTGCTAAAAACGCATTTTCAGCACGTTTCTGTAACCCTTTCGGGAAAATCACCACCAACTGGCTTTCGCAGTCCAATTGCTTCGCTGTATCAGGCTTTTCTGTGGTCGTTGAAAACCGTTATTTAAAACCTACTTAAACCTACTTACGTGGGTTTAATGTTTAATTCCTACTTCATCATCAAGAACCAATTGCTATTGCGCTTGGGATTACCTCAATTCCATAGGCTGTCACGGTGTAACTCACCGCCATTGGTGGCTTATGTAGCCACCAATTCTTTATCTGCATGTTTTAGAATATTGATGGCAGCATTAATATCCCTGTGATGCAGGGTGTTACATGAACATCGCCACTCACGCATTGCAAGTGTCAGGTTTTGGTTTAATTCACCACAATTCGAACACATCTTGCTGCTTGGAAAGAATCGTCCAACAGAAAGTATTGATTTGCCATGCTGTTTAGCCTTGTAAATCAACTGTCGCTTGAACTCATAAAAGCCCATATCCGATATGGCTCTTGAGAGCTTACGGTTTTGTACCATACCTTTCACATTTAAATCCTCAATCGCAATCAGATCGAATCGCTTAACTAAATCAGATGTGACTTGATGAAGATTGTTTTTTCTCAAGCATGATATTTTGTAGTGCAAACGAGAGAGCTTGGTTTTCGCTTTTTCTCTGTTTTGACTACCTTTCTTTTTACGGCTAAAAGACTTAGCAAGTCGTCTTAACTTGGCAAGCTGTTTCTTTAGTGGCGCACTTGATGGAACAACCTCGCCATTAGATAAAGTGGCAAGACTGGAAACACCTAAATCAATACCAACAGATAAACCTGTTTTGGGGTGAAGTTTCTCAGGCTGATTTAATTCAACAGCAATCGAAGCAAACCACTTACCACCCTGTTTAAATATTTTCGCTGATAATATTTTTCCTTGATAACGCAAATCCTCAGTCATTTTTACCCAACCCAAGTTTGGGATACTAATTTTTCTATCTTTAATGCTGAATTGGTCATTTGATAATGAGAAGCGATCATCTACGCCTTTTTTTCTAGGCTTTGGATATTTGGATTGACCATTAAAAAAACGATCAAATGAACTACCCAATTGCTTAATCGCAAGTTGTGGCGCACATTTGGTCACTTTAAGCATGAAAGGGTATTTCTCACGCTTGAACGAGTTTAAGTGCTTTCTTATTTTAGCTTCGGATGGTTTATTTAGAAGTTTTTTATCCACCTGAACGCCATAATAGTCACACTGATCTCTATATTCCTTATCTGCTTTATATTGACGTTGCCATTCTTTTAAAGCCCAATTATACGACAAACGAGCAACACCACTCGCTTGAGCGAAATGACTTGCTTGCTTATTATTTGGCAGTAATTGGATTACATGCCCTCGTATGAATCGGCTCATAGTGCGTCTTTGACTGCCTGTATTAACTTTTGGTTTTTCTTACTACGACTACCATATAATCTTGCCGAAAACACTGTAATGATTTCCAAAACATCTTGAGCAAGTTCTTCCTCAAAAGACAAATTTTCACCCTTATTAAGAATGACGATCTCCACGCTTTTAGCTTCACATAAGGCAAAAACCAACTCAGCACCAAACCGCAATAAGCGATCTTTATGCGTTAAAACCAAACGTCCGATTTCATCATTCATGATTGCTTCTAGCAGCTTATTTAAGCCTTTTTTTCTATAGTTCATACCCGAACCAAGATCGGAGATTAATTCAAACGTCCAACCTTGATTTGCACAGTACATTTCAAGAACTTGTTGCTGTCGAATTAAATCTTCTTTTTGGTCATGACTCGATACCCTTGCGTATGCAATGGTTTTCCTTTGAAGTTGACTATCGGGCTTGTGTATTTGCTCAGGCGTGATCTTACTCAGATCATATCGTCTATGATTTTTAGGGGTTCGATCTGCAACCAAAGTGCCTTCTTCATCCCAACGCCTTAATGTTTGAATGGAAACACCTAATGTTTTAGCTGCAACGCTAATGCTTACATATTTACTCATGTTGTATATAATAGTATAGAAATAAGTAGATTTCAATTAGCAGTTACAAACCCTTTAATTTCAAAGCGAATACCGTTATTAATCTGCGTTAATAATTTTTCATCGGCCTCATATTCACGGCTATCACGCAGACGGCGGTCTAGGGCTTTTAAGTATTCAGCTTTTAAATGCGCTTGAATTTGTTCGACATTGGCAGGAGCCGTACAACTCCAATCTGACATTTCTTGCGGTTCAGCAACCGTTTCTGTTTTATTCTCTGTTCGGTTACAAGCACTTAAAAATAAACTGCTCAAGATTAGACTGGCAAAAATTGTTTTCTTCATCATTGTTATAAAACCATAAGGCTGTTGTTTTTCGCAGCGTATTTAACCAAAAAATAAGCTTTTATGCGAGTAGCTATATAAAAGAACCCTGCCGTAGCAGGGTTAAAAATATCGTTTAGTTGACCTTTTCAACACCATGGTCGTCCACTTCACGCACCACACCAGAGTCTGTATTTAAAACCTCAAACTCAATACGACGGTTTTTAAATTTGCCTTCATCGGTTTGATTGTCTGCAATTGGCTTTTCTTGGCCATATCCAATCGCTCGCAATTGCGCAGGATCGACACCTTTAAAAATTAAATAATCCACCACCGCTTGTGCTCGATTTTGCGACAAGGTTTTATTGACTGCCGCATCTCCCGTTGCATCTGTATGCCCCATCACGGTCAGTTTGACTTGCGGTGCTTTTTGCATCAGCGCTGCGGCCTGATCCAAAATCGACTTATTGACATCAGGTATCGCCGATGAAGCTGTATCAAAGTTAATAATTTGCAAATTCAATGCCGTGGCAACGTCTAGTGCTCGAACTTGCTCAGGATTAATTTCTGCCAGCGCACGCTCAGCATCACTAATACTGGTATCCACGGCACGGTTTACATCCAGTGGTTGCTGAGTCACAACCGTCATATTGTGTAGTAAAGGTTTAATTTGATCTGCCACTTTAAGTGCATTGGCTGGATCTTGCGATTGAATCGATAACTGATTGCCAAACCATGTTAAATTTACATTCGGTACACCTTTCAATGCACTGATTACACTGGGTATTGCATCTTGGTCGATAAATTCAGTGTGATACATACTCTGCATATCTGCACCACAGCCGATGCTGTTATTAAAAATTTGCTTCACTTCTTTTTGTAAAATTTCAACATAAGCAGCATTGGCTGAGAAAATTTGGCAGGTGACCAAGTCTCCTGTTGCCCCTGTGGTGATTTGAAATTTAGCGGGTTGGCTGGCATTCACATTTGCAACTGGTGCTGTTTCAGTCGTGACTTTGTCGGTACAGGCCCTAAAAATAAAAGCAAACAATGCCGCAAAAATAATTAAAGCCAAAATTGGCAGTAAAAATGACCGTTTCTCATCTACTTTTGTGGTATGTACACTTGCAGGTGCAACATGTGTAGCTTGTCCTTGTAAGGTATTTACCCCTAATCCGGCCAGTAATGCACTTGCCCACTCAGGTAACGCACGACTAATAGAATCTGTGTTGACCTGTAGTAAATGGGAAATCGCTTCAGGTTCTGAAGAGCCTGCCTCTGTGGCTAAAAATGCTAATGCAGGTGTAATTGAACGGCTCAAGGTACTTTCAATTTCATCTGCCGATACTGCCCCACGGACATGCTCCAAAAACTGTTGCTTGAGACTGACATTCGAGGCAAAAGCATCATTGAGACGTGGATTCAACTGCTGCTGAAATGCAGAAATCAGTTCAGATTTTGACTTTAATATAGACAGTAAAATTGGTAAAAAGGACTGAATCGCTTGATTTTTTTCAAGTAAATGTTGTGTATCACCCTCTAAAACAATTGCAGAGATATTTTGTTTTAGTAAATCCATAAAATCGACATTCATGAAGTCTTACCCCACTTTTTCTCATTGTTTTCATCGTCATTTTTCAGTTTATCTGTTCATTTTTTATACTTTGTAAAATATTGTATTTGCATCATTTTTATCTAGGCCCAATAAAAAAGCCAGCCGAAGCTGACTTTTTAATCCACATTTAATGCAATATTTAAGCTGCAAAAGTTTTTAGAACTTTTCCTCTCACCACTTGATTGATCAAAGGTGTATTTTTACCTTGTGACAAAATATTGTCTTTATTCACAATCCAGTCTAACTCAGGATCAACCAACACCCAGCCAGCTTCAGCAGACCAACGTTCAAGCATATTGGCTACCGTGGCAGGTGCAATGGTGACTTTTTCGACCCATTCCAAAGGACTAAATAAACCTTCACGCACCAATTGCACACCGAAAGCTACATAGGTATCAAAAGCGGTAATGCCTGGCTGTGTTTCAGCAAATGGTGCTAGCTTTGCAGAGCTACTCAGCGGTTCATGATGCGTACAAATCGCGTCGATCACTCCACTTTTCACACCTTGGCGCAGGAGCTCTTTATCCGACTCAGCACGTAACGGAGGACGGACGTGTGCAAGTGAGTTAAATCCATCAATCAACTGATCTGTTAAATGCAGCTGATGCATTGCCACATCACAAGTGACTGGCAGGCCTTTATCTTTAGCGATTTTGATCAAATCGACAGAAGCGCCTGTAGACAATAAGCCAAAGTGAGCACGAACACCCGTCGCTTCAATCATTAACAAATACTTGGCAATCGCAATGGTTTCGGCAATCGCAGGGATGGTCGGTAAGCCCTGACGCGATGCCACAAAGCCCTCATGGACACAGCCATCTTTGGCAATTTGCGGTTCTTCGGCATAAAACACCACAGTCATACCAAGGCCTGCTGCGTATTCTAAAGTGCGCAGCACCACATCGTCATCTGCAAAAGGCGCATTGGCATTTGAAACGGCTGTACAACCACCCTTTTTGAGACCCGCCATATTTGCAGGTTGGTTGCCTTGTAAGCCTTGGGTTTGAGCACCAATCACTTCAAGATAAATGCCGCCATCCAACATCGCTTTTTCCATCAAACCATGAATCAAAGCACCATTATCTTGCACAATCGGTTTTGAGTCTGGCGGTGTAAACACATGCAAAATACCATTTTCACGCGCAGCACGACCTTCTGATTTTAATGTCCCGTGCTGCTGCTGACCTGGCTCACGTAGGCGTGCACATAAGTCCACCATCGTTGGCATCAACCACTTGCCTTGACCATCAATTGTTTCAGTGACATTGGCTGTTTCAGCAACCAACTTGCCATTTTCGATATATACCGTTTGAACCGCATCTGTTTGATGAATTGGGTCAAGAACACGTACATTTTCAATTTTTACAACAGTCATGACTTATTCCTTATACCGCAATTGCGTCTAACAAACCTTGCTCTTGCAGTTGACCTTGCATTGCAAGTGCCAAAACTGCCATACGTACAGCAATTCCGTTGGTCACCTGATTTAAAATCACAGACTGTGGACCATCGGCAATACTGGAATCAATCTCTACACCACGGTTCATAGGTCCCGGATGCATTACGATGCAATCAGGTTTTGCCATTGCAAGACGTTCTTTGTTTAAACCGTACATTTTGTAGAATTCAGCTTGAGATGACAGCGCAGGCGAATCAATGCGTTCATTTTGAATGCGTAAGGTAATAATCACGTCGCAGTCTTGAATCCCTGCTTCCATGTTATTAAATAGACGTACACCTTCACCGTATTCATCAAAGCCGTATGGCAGCAACGTGTTCGGTGCAATTACACGAATGTCCTTACACCCCAGTGTTTGTAATGCAGCAACATCTGAACGCGCCACGCGTGAGTGTTTAATATCACCAATGATGGCAATTGAAATATCTTCAAATTTCTTTTTGGTTTCACGGCGAATGGTCAGCATGTCCAACATAGCTTGTGTTGGATGCGCATGACGGCCATCACCTGCATTGATAATTGCAACATGAGGACAGACGGTTTGGGCAATAAAATGTGCCGCACCCGAGGAAGAATGGCGTACCACAAAAATATCCGCAGCCATCGCTTCTAAGTTCCACAAAGTGTCTCTAAGCGTCTCCCCTTTGGAAGTACTTGAACGTGCGATATCGATATTTAATACATTTGCAGAAAGACGTTTTGCCGCTGCTTCAAAAGTGGTACGAGTACGGGTTGAGTTTTCAAAGAAAAGGTTCATTACCGTTCGACCTTCTAAGAGGTTGTTGGTAATCAGCTGATTTTGGTCATTAAAAAAGGACTGCGCGGTGTCCAATATTTTTGTAAGAGTTTCTTTAGAAAGACCTTCGATGGTGAGGAAGTGTTTGAGATGACCATCTTGGTTGAGTTGAATCTGACTCGGAGTATGCAATGCTGCCAAGTGCATGAGAGATTCCTTGTACGTTAAGTTAACGCATTATACAGATTTTCTTTTTGATTTGGACCTCAGTTTAAAACAATTGCCTTAATTATCATCGGCTTCAAAACTAAGATTATGAAATTCTTATCTATTATTTCAACCAGTTAAATTAAACCATCAAAGGCTAAATTAGCCAAATTCGGAGTTCATCAAATTGCTATAAATATCAATTCTATAGAGTTTCTTATCTCATTTATCCAAGCGGACATTTAAAAAAGCTCTCTTGCGAGAGCGATCCAACTTCAGCGATTCTTATCGTAAAGCGCCAATATAGTGATGTGACACCTGGGCACGGTAGATTTCTTCTTCAGTGGCTTCCAACTCATGTCGTGTCGTGTCGACCTGTTTAGGTTTTTCGATCACGGCGGTTTCTTCATAGTTAAAAACATCCATGACACTGTCTAAACGACTCACCAATCGAATCAGTTCAGCATCTTCTGTACTTAAAGCAAGCTCTGCCATTTGACGTGCATAACTTGGGTTTTCCACCAAATACATCACATCAATTACACGCCCCGATACACGGCGCAGACGTGCATAAAGTAAAGTTGCAATTGAAAAAGCATCAGCATGACTTACAACACCGCGATCTAACTTGGTCGACATATTCATCCCCTTTCAAGTGAAAAATATTTACTAACGATCTATCAGAAATCAGTCAGCAAATTAAACTTGCAAGGATTTAGCAAAATACGTACCAAAAACGTTATTGTTCACATGGTGATTCATTTATTTTGATATTTCCGCTGAGTAGAAGCATATTTAAAAAACCATTCAGAGGCAAAATACGTTAAACTTTAGCGAGTTTATTTTGTTTTATTTTGGTCTCTCAAATTTATGAAAACCGCTTCGCGTTTAAGCAGCTATTGGGTTACGTGTGCCGATGGCTTAGAAACCTTACTCCAAGAAGAATTAGAAGGTTTAGGTGTTCAAAACATTGAACGTTTTCCTGGGCGTTTAGTTTTCAAAGGTACACTGGAACATGCCTATCGCATTTGTATGTGGTCGCGTCTTGCTTCGCGTGTACTCACACCAATTCATGTCCATGAGCTGGAATTTAGCCATGATGCACGTGATGTCGCTGAAGAGCTCTACGAAGGTGCAATGAACTTTGATTGGTCGCTAATTTTTGCACCACAAAGCACCTTCGCCGTTCGTTTACATATTGAACGTGAAATTAAGGTGAACAGCCAGTTTGCAACTCTACGCGTAAAAGACGGTATCGTCGATTCATTCATGGAAGCTGTTGGTAAGCGTCCAAGTATTGATATTAAGCAACCTGAAATTACCATTTATGCACTCGCAGGCAAAACTGAACACACCTACTGTTTAGACTTATCTGGTGATTCATTACATAAACGTGGCTACCGTCGTTATATGACCGATGCCCCAATTAAAGAAAACTTAGCCGCTGCGATTTTACAAAAAGCCAAGCTCCTTACAAAAAGACCCGATATTTTCCTTGACCCAATGTGTGGTTCTGGGACGTTCATTATTGAAGCATTAATGATGCTGACTGACCGTGCACCGGGTTTAGTTCGTCGTTTCGGTTTCAATGGCTGGAATGGCCATGACCATGATCTGTGGATGAGCATTAAAGCGGAAGCAGCTGAACGCCATCAAGCAGCTTTGGAACAACCGCTCCCTAAGTTCTACGCATTTGACGCAGACTGGGAAGCGGTAAAAGCCACCAAGCAAAACATTATTGCTGCGGGTTTTGAGCGTCTACTAGACCAGATCCAAATCGAAGAACGTACTTTAGCCGACTGGCCAAACTTTGAAGCCGAAGGAAAAACAGCCTTTATTGTGACCAACCCACCTTATGGTGAGCGTTTGGGTGATAAAGCCTCAAACCGTGCTTTATATTTAGGCTTATCTGCTTTGCTGCAAAAGAACTTCCCAAATCAAACCGCAGCAGTTATCGCCGCAGCCGTCGAGCAAGCCGATGTATTGGCCCTGAATGACCCGCAAACCATGCGTTTGATGAATGGTAAACTGCCAATTTACGTTCGTTCAGGTTCAGTTAAACCTGTTGCAGTGATCAAGCCGTTCTTGGAAACATGGCAGCCTCAGCAATTTGAAGCAATTGAAGGCGCTGAAGACTTTGCTAACCGTTTACAAAAGAACATGCAGACCTTAAAGAAATGGGCAGTAAAAGAAAACATTCACTGTTTACGTTTATATGATGCTGACCTTCCAGACTTTAACGTCGCAGTCGATTTGTATGGTGAACGTTTACACGTCCAAGAATATGCGCCACCGAAAAAAATCGATCCTGAAAAAGCCAAGAAACGTTTCAATCTTGCTTTACAGGCGATTCGTGCTGTAACAGGTTTAGGCCGTGATGCGATCTTTATCAAAACACGTGCTCGCCAAGAAGGTAAAACTCAATATACCAAGCAAAGTACGGCTTCTAAGCGTTTTATCGTGCAAGAAGGCAAAGCAAAAATCTTAGTGAACTTAACTGATTACTTAGATACCGGCTTGTTCTTAGACCATCGTCAAATGCGTTTACGCATTGCACAAGAAGCGCGTGGTAAGCACTTCTTAAACCTATATAGCTATACCTCTACAGCCAGCTTACATGCAGCTTTAGGCGGTGCGGCAAGTACCACCAGCGTCGATCTTTCAAATACATATTTGAACTGGTCTAAAGAGAACTTCGTCTTGAACGGCTTAACGGTCGACCATGCTGATGAACAACATCAATTCTTTGCCAGCGACTGTTTTGAGTGGTTAAAAGAAGGTCATGAGCAATATGAGCTGATCTTTATTGACCCACCGACTTTCTCAAACTCGAAGAAATTCTACGGTACCTTTGACGTACAACGCGACCATTTATCATTGCTTAAACGTGCAATGAACCGTTTAACCACGGATGGTACTTTGTACTTCTCGAACAACTACCGTGGTTTTGAAATGGACGAAGAAATTTTAGCATTCTTTGATGTCGAAGAAATTACCAGTGAAACCATTGGGCCTGATTTCAAGCGCAATCAAAAAATCCACCGTGCATGGAAAATTACCCATCCAAAAAACTAATGCACTGAAGATGAAATACCAGCAGGTCTTTCATCTTCGCTAAATTTTGCATTAGACAATTTTCAGATATAAAAAAGGGACGAAATACGTCCCTTTTATTATGTTAGATCATCATCTTTTACATTATTCAGTCAGGAAATTGGTTTGCCCATATTTGTAATCAACTGACATTTTCATGACATTCCCTTCACGTTTCACCTGCCCTGAACTCTGCATCGTCGAAAGCATGCTTTCGATCTCTTGATCAGACATGCTGATGCCTCCTTTTTGCAGATAATTATTCATGATGCGCGAGATCATATTTTTATCAAACTGAATATCTGCTCTGTATTCCATTAAACTCGGCATCATTTTCACCATACCCATCACCGTCGATTGGTGGCTCGGCATAATACGCCCCGTCACACTCGCTTGTGCAACCCCTTCCCCAATAGCAAATTGGTTCTCTTTTGATTCAAAACGGAAACCTTCATTAATCACTGCCAATAAAGCAGGCTCCATATCTTTTTCCATTGCCTCTTTTGCCAAACAACTGTTTTCACTTTTCGCCAAAATATCAAACAACGTCTGCAATTTTTGTCGGTTTATATCGAGTACATTAAAATTAAACTGTACGTTTTGGACAGCGGGCGCTGAAGGCATTTTCATTTCATCTAGACGCAATAACATTTCAGTGTTTACAACTCGGTCTGTCAGTTCACTTTGCGTTTCTATACTAAAATTCTTTAGTTCGGCATTGGTAGGTTTATTGATATTTCGATCTGACATTTTCAGCAGATCCATCTTAATTTTGGTTTCACCCGCCTCAAGATACTCACCATTCAGCCCTTGGTTACTTTCTAGCTTTAGCCCCACCATTTGCAAATGTATATTTGGATCGGTGACTGTTAGATTCGGAATTTCAAGCTGTAAATCCAGTATCTTTAACTGCTGTTCGATCGGTTTTGCCCGAAACTTTAATGTCATCGGGTCTAATCTAGACTGGAGTTGAGCTTCATTACGGGTAATCACTGGCGTAGTCAAGGTACTATTCAAAGTACCCAACCAATTCACTTTGCTTTGTACTTTAAGTGGTTCCTTCAACAAAGACTGAAGTGCGCCGGGTGCTTGCGTAATATTAATATCTGAACGAATCGCATATCCATTCCAACTCCGTTGAATATGATCCTGCCCCTTCAATTGGATCACTTCTTTCGGTTTACATGGGTCTAGTACTAATTCAGCGGTCCAGTTCGCACTGCCATTTAAAGCACCCATTTGAAATTGTTGATATTGCAACTTTAAATCATTCGACTGTTTGGTGCTGTGTTGATAATAAGCCTTCAAACTTTTATCCGCATAAAGATTCCCCCCTACTGTGACCACAGCAAGCGTAAGTACGCCTCCAATACCCCACTTCAATTGAGTCATTTCTTCTATCTCAAGTTGTTTGTTTTTTATTAAAATAAATTATAAAGAGAATCTTTAAATAAAGATAATTGTTTTGCGAATAAACCACTTAGATGCCATACCCATCACATAAATGTGAAAACTTACGTCACATTTTTGCTTAAAAGTGTCATCTTTTAACATTTCTATCACGTAATAAAAAACCCAGCCGAAGCTGGGTTTTTTAGTTTCAATGAACCGTTTAAATGATTAACTCATTTTCACTTTGTCAAAGCTCAGCTGACCATCTTGTGCAGTGATCATAATATTGTCTCCGGCCACATAGTAACCCGACAATATTTTTTGCGCTAAGTTGTTTTCAACCTGTTGCTGGATGGCACGTTTCAATGGGCGTGCACCGTATACAGGGTCAAAACCAGCGTCAATCAATAAGTCAAAGGCTTGATCATCCACCGTTAAGCGCATATCTTTTTCAACCAAACGATCACGTAAACGATCCAATTGAATATCCGCAATACCACGAATTTGCGCCTTTTTGAGTGAATGGAAAACCACTAACTCATCAATACGGTTGATAAACTCTGGACGGAAATGTTGCGTCACGGCATTCATCACCACTGCTCGCACTTCTTCATCCAAAGGATTGTCACCCAACTCACGCACATCACTCGAACCTAAATTCGATGTCATGACGATCACAGTATTTTTAAAGTCAACCACGCGACCTTGCGAATCCGTTAAGCGACCATCATCCAACACTTGGAGCAAGATGTTAAACACATCGGGATGTGCTTTTTCCACTTCATCGAACAGCACGACACTATACGGTTTACGGCGTACAGCTTCGGTTAACACACCACCTTCTTCATAGCCGACATAACCAGGAGGCGCACCCACCAAACGGCTGACAGAGTGTTTTTCCATAAACTCGGACATGTCGATACGAATCATGGCATCGTCACTATCAAACAAGAAGTTTGCCAGTGCTTTGGTCAACTCTGTTTTACCAACACCAGTTGGACCCAAGAATAAAAACGAGCCGCTTGGCCGGTTCGGATCGGACAAGCCCGCACGCGAACGGCGAACCGCATTGGATACTGCAACCACAGCATCATCCTGCCCAACGACACGGTTATGTAAGAACTCTTCCATATGGAGAAGTTTCTCACGTTCACCTTGCATCATTTTAGCCACTGGAATGCCCGTAGCAGCACTAACGACTTCTGCAATTTCATTGTCAGTGACTTTGTTACGCAGTAGTTTTGGCTCTTCTTTTTCCTCAACGACTTCTTCTTCATTGAGACGTTTTTCCAGCTCTGGAATCACACCATACTGAAGACGCGACATTTCACCTAAGTCGTTTTCACGCTGCGCTTTTTGCAGCGCAATACGCGCCTGATCTAATTCAGCTTGAACTTGTTTGGTGCCTTCAACTAAAGTTTTCTCAGCTTTCCAAACCTCTTCTAAATCATTGTATTCATGTTGAACTTCGCTAATTTGCTTTTCAAGATGAGCGACTTCCGCACGACTACCTACATCTTCATCTTTTTTCACTGCTTCAAGTTGCAGTTTCAATTGAATCAAACGACGCTCAAGTTTATCCAAAGCTTCTGGCTTAGAGTCCAGCTCCATTTTGATACGAGAAGCCGCTTCATCAATCAAATCAATCGCTTTATCAGGCAATTGACGGTCGGTGATATAGCGATGTGACATTTTCGCTGCTGCAATAATGGCAGAGTCTAAAATTTTCACACCATGGTGCACTTCATATCGCTCTTTCAAACCACGTAAAATCGCAATGGTGTCTTCCACACTCGGCTCATCGACCAACACTTTTTGGAAACGACGCTCTAGTGCAGCATCTTTTTCAATGAATTGGCGATATTCATCCAATGTGGTTGCACCAACACAGCGTAACTCACCACGCGCGAGAGCAGGTTTGAGCATATTGCCTGCATCCATCGCACCATCGCCTTTACCTGCGCCCACCAGCGTGTGTAATTCATCAATAAACAAAATGACTTCACCATCTTGTTTAGACAAATCTTTCAGTACTGCTTTTAAGCGCTCTTCAAACTCGCCACGGTATTTGGCACCCGCAAGCAAAGAACCCAAATCTAAGGATAAAACACGTTTACCTTGTAAGCTTTCAGGTACTTCACGGTTAATAATCCGCTGTGCCAAGCCTTCAACAATGGCTGTTTTACCCACCCCTGGTTCACCAATCAACACTGGGTTATTTTTGGTACGACGCGACAAAACTTGAATGGTACGACGAATCTCGTCATCACGCCCAATCACAGGATCTAACTTACCTGCAAGTGCACGTTCAGTTAAATCAATGGTGTATTTATTCAGAGAATCACGTTGATCTTCATGATTGTTGCTCATGACTTTCTCATCACCTCGAATTTTTAAAATGACTTGGCGTAAGCTGTCTGCTTGTACGCCCACACTGTTGAGTAGCGTTTTAGTTGCCCCCACTTCGGCCAAGGCTTGCATCACCCAATCGGTAGACAAAAACTCATCGCCTGCTTTTTGCGCGAAGCTATCTGCCAAATTCAGTGCTTTGACTGCCTCTGAACTTAAGTTGACGTCCCCTGTAGGATTTGTCAGTGTTGGTGCATCAGCTAGCGCTTGTTTTAATTTGCTTTGTAAAGCAGGTAAATTGGCACCCGCTTGTTGCAACAAACTCAGATTGGAGGTTTCATCTAACAATGTTGATAAGATATGAATACCTTCAATTGCTGTATGGTCTTTCCCCACTGCAAGTGATTGAGCATCTGAGAGAGCTTGCTGTAAGCGGTTTGTGAATTTTTCAAATCGCATTCTTGTTTTCCTCACAATAAATTTCGAACTTGATGGATATATGGGAACAATTGCTCAAAATTCAATTCAAATTTAATTAATTTTTCTACATTTTAACTTATTTTTCATTAGTTTATCTTAATAATAAACTCATAAGACTGGGTTATAAGATGGGTCTTCTCCGTCTTATTTTCAAGCGCCAACCTAGATTATTTATGTATTAAAGACCACGACGACCTATCAATCCGTGACAACCAAAATCATTTGATCAATTATTAATCAAACAAGCAACGCATTTTTCTATTTATTCGTGTGATGAATTGTGTCCCAGTTTACGGAATCAAAACAAAAGCGTGAAGCATGAAAAAGGCCGATCACCAGATCAGCCTCAAATGACTTAAAAGTCAGCGTTTAATTTGCTTCAATAATCTCAAAATCATGGGTGATTTCAACCCCACCATCCATCAACATTTTGCTCGCAGAACAGTACTTTTCTGCCGATAATTCCACAGCTTTTGCGACTTGTTTTTCCTTCACCGCATGACCCGTAATCACGAAATGTAAGTGGATTTTTGTGAACACTGCAGGGATGCTATCTGCCCGCTCTGCCTTGAGTTCACAGCGTACATCGGTAATTTCTTGGCGTGATTTTTTAAGTATGGTCACGATGTCAAAAGAGGCACAACCACCCAGTCCTGTCAGGATCAATTCCATTGGTCTTGGACCACGGTTTTCACCACCATATTCTGGCGATCCATCCATGATAACACTGTGACCACTTTGAGTTTTTGCTTCGAAAGCAACATTCTCTAACCAATGAACAGTTGTTTGCATTGCAAGTACCTAAAAAAAGCTATAGATTGACGAAGTGACTGTACACTAACATAAATTGAGTTGATAAGGAATTTCAGCTCTGACTGTGTGACAAGTTCACCCTAGGTCTGTGCGATCTATATTTTATCCATTTTCGGAACCGTTAGCATGACTTCAAGCTTTTCACAATTAAGCACTGATGCGCTGTCTCCAGGTCAACTCCCCGAGTCAGTCAAAGCATTATTAAAACGCGCATATATTAATCGTTATCCTAAGCGTACAACCATCGTAGATGCAGGCTCAGAATCTAAATCTTTATATTTGATTTTAAAAGGTTCGGTCTCCATTATTCTGCGTGAAGACGATGAACGTGAAATCGTAGTCGCTTATTTAAATGCGGGTGATTTTTTTGGGGAAATGGGTCTATTCGAAGCAAACTCACAACGTACTGCAGAAGTGCGTACCCGTGATGTCTGCGAAATTGCTGAAGTGACTTATGAAAACTTCCATGAGCTCAGCAAACAATACCCTGACCTGAGCTATGCAGTATTTGCACAGCTGGTACGCCGTCTAAAAAATACCACTCGCAAAGTGACTGACCTTGCATTTATCGATGTTTCAGGTCGTATTGCACGTTGCCTAATCGACCTATCTTCGCAACCTGAAGCGATGATTTTACCAAATGGCCGCCAAATTCGTATTACGCGTCAAGAGATTGGACGTATTGTCGGTTGTTCACGTGAAATGGTTGGTCGTGTTTTAAAAACACTCGAAGAGCAAGGCATGATCGAAACTGATGGTAAAGCCATCTTAATTTTCGATGCCTCTTTAGAAGAGTCAAAAGCGAATGCTGATGACTATGAAGACGAAGAATAAGCCGTTTTTCTTCGTAGCTGATACAGCCAAAAGCAAATCTTAGGATTTGCTTTTTTTTATGTCTTTAAATCTGCTTCTGCTTTGACAAAATCATGACAAACTTTGTAAAAATAGTGATTTAACCTACTGGGCATAACTGTGTAACCTAATTCGACCGAAAAAATGCAGTCCATAAAAGGAAATGTTGAATGCAATTTAAACCCTTAGCCGATACAGGTATTTTGGTTCCTGAAATTTGTCTCGGCACCATGACCTTTGGTGAGCAAAACACTCAAGCTGAAGCCTTTGAGCAACTTGACTATGCTTTGGCGCAAGGCATTAACTTTTGGGACACTGCGGAAATGTACCCTGTTCCTCCAAAACCTGAAACCCAAGGTGCAACCGAAAGTATTATTGGCCAATGGATTGCCCAGCGCGGCGGTCGAGACAAGCTATTTCTAGCCTCTAAAATTGCGGGGCCATCGCAAGGTGGTAGTCATATTCGTGATGGACAGACTCGTTTTAATGCAACCGATATTTCTTCTGCCCTAGATGGCAACCTAAAGCGTTTACAGACCGATTATATTGATTTATATCAGCTACACTGGCCACAGCGCCCAACCAACTTTTTCGGAAAATTAGGCTATGAAAACAGTGAAGCCCATAACACGCAAACCGTGACCTCTTTGCAAGAAACACTACAAGCATTAGAAACAGAGATTCAAAAAGGGCGTATTCGTTATATTGGCTTATCTAATGAGACGCCATGGGGCACTATGAAGTTTCTACAGATTGCAGAACAGCTTGGTCTATCTAAATTTGTCAGTGTGCAAAACCCATATAGCCTATTGAACCGTACTTATGAAATTGGTATGTCGGAAATTGCGAAATATGAAGGCATTGGTTTACTCGCCTATTCCCCACTCGCTTTTGGCTATCTCACAGGTAAATTCCGCAATGGTGCACGCCCAGCCAATGCTCGAGTAACGCTTTTCAGCCGCTTTAGTCGTTATAGCAACCCAGAGAGTGAATGGGCAACAGAACAGTATGCGCAACTGGCTGAACGACATGGTTTAACACCGACACAACTGGCTTTAGCCTTTATCAAGCAGCAATTTTTTGTGACCAGTACGATTATTGGGGCGACCAACTTAGACCAGTTGAAAGAAAATATTCAAGCTTTTGAGATTGATTTATCCGAAGATGTTTTACAGGGTATTCAAGCTATTCATCAGCAACAACCTAATCCTGCGCCATAGATATTTCTTATATTAGCTGTTCAGGTGAAGCACTACTTCACCTGTCACAAATAATTGATGATTTTCAAAATCATCAACTGATATTAAAAAAGGACGCCTTGGCGTCCTTTTTTATTCAAAACGAATTAACGTCTTTGATTATAAACCGCTTGAGCAGCGGCTAAGTTCTTACGCATTGCTTCAATACGTTGACTATTTGAGGGGTGCGTCGACAGGAATGAAGAACCGCCTGCTCCATCGAGCTTATTCATTTTTTCCCACAGACTAATTGCGGCTTGAGGGTTATAGCCTGCTTTAGCCATCAACATTAAACCACCTTGGTCTGCACGACTTTCTAGGCTACGTGAGTATGGCAAGCCAATACCAATTTGACTACCTAGCTGTGCTGCTGCCGAACCCGTTTGACCTACACCTGCTGCACTTAGACCAATTCCCAATGCCAAATCCGTTAATGCCTGCGCACCAACCTTACTCTTCGAGTGCTCTTCTAAAGCATGCACCATCTCATGTCCCATCACCGCTGCAATTTCAGCATCAGTTAGGTTCAATTTATCTACAATACCTGTGTAGAACACCACCTTACCACCAGGTGCAACATAGGCGTTGACCTGATTTGACTTAAGTACTGCCAACTGCCAGTCAAATTTCGTTCCAGTTTGATTCATTTGATCGGCATATGGCTTCAAGCGATTGAATACACCATAAATACGCTTATAGGTCGTAGATGAGGTATCTAAGGTCTTTGTGCTTCGCGCTTCATTCACAGTTTTGTTGAAGCCTTGGGTTGCTGCTGCATTTAATGTTGCAGTGTCTGCACCTGCCACTTCCGCAAAAGTTGCACAACCTGAAATTGTAACCACACTTGCTGCACACAAACTCATTAATATTTTATTTTTCATTATTGCTTAACTCCATCCATCTCAAAGCATTTTACATAATGTGCTGAATTATATTGAATAGATTTAAATTGTTAAATATCATCACCACGTTTTATCATAGCAATTATGTAAAAATATCTTCACAATTAAGCACAATAAGCCAAATTTCCGCGTTAGAGCGATATCTACACACCACCTTAAACCTAGTTACATAAACTGAATCAAAAGCCAATAAACCAAACACAGAATATTTAAACCCAAATACAGGTGGCTTAAAGGTTCAATTTTTTCCTCAAGGGTCGCACTTTTACGCTTCGCGAACAGGAATGCATTTTGGAGCAGTATGATCGGCACTAAGATACAAGCAATAATCACAGACAATCCAATGAGCGCACTATAAATCACGTCTGGATCGGTGGTTTGCCCTTGAATAATCATCATCGCGATTGTTGGCGCACCACCCATAGCAAAAAGTAGTGAGTAAAAAATAGTTCCCGCGATATTCTTTTGCATCCTGCCTGCTCATCTGTTTATTGTGCATTTTATTCTAACAAGCACTTATACATTATGTCGTGCTTATTCATGCAACTTTAGTCGGGAAAATCATTCCAGCTCAGTAGCTTAAATCAACAGCAGTAATGCTCATGCACAGATGTACCGCACAAATAAAAAACCCTGTACGAGACAGGGTTTTTTACTCAATGCTTTATCGCTTAAGCGTCAAATGGATGACGTAAAACAATCGTTTCTTCACGGTCTGGACCTGTAGAAATGATATCGATTGGGCATTCGATTAATTGTTCAATGCGTTTTACATAGTTGATCGCTGCTTGTGGCAATTGATCCATTGATTTCGCACCAAAGGTAGACTCAGACCAACCTGGCATTGTTTCATAAATTGGTTTTAAAGTTTCAAATGCAAGCGCATCAGAAGAACCAACACAACCAGAATCCGCTGCTTCGTAACCTACGCAGATTTTCACTTCTTCTAAACCGTCAAGAACATCAAGTTTAGTTAAGCAAATACCTGAAAGTGAGTTTACGTCTACAGAACGACGAAGGATTTCAGCATCGAACCAACCACAACGACGTTGACGACCTGTAGAAGCGCCAAATTCAGAACCTACAGTCCCTAAGTGCTTACCAATCGCATCACCTACGTCATTTGCAGCGTCATAAACCAACTCAGTTGGGAACGGACCTGCACCTACACGTGTTGTATATGCTTTGGTAATACCCAATACATAGTCAAGATGTAATGGCCCCAAACCAGAACCTGAGCTTACGCCACCAGCAGTCGTATTTGAAGACGTTACATACGGATATGTACCATGGTCAACATCTAGAAGTGAACCTTGAGCACCTTCAAACATGATGTTGTCACCGTTTTTACGGTAATTATGCAGCTCTGTAGTGACATCAATCACAAGTGGTGCAACCACTTCACGCCATTGATCACACAGCGCAAGTACATCTTCTAATTTAACTGCTTCTACGCCGTAGAATTGTGTTAATTGGAAGTTATGGTATTCAAGAAGTTCAGTTAACTGAGCTTTAAGATGCTCGCCACCACGAACCAAATCTGCAACACGAATTGCACGGCGTGCAACTTTGTCTTCATACGCAGGGCCAATACCACGACCAGTGGTACCAATTTTCGCATTACCACGCTTGATTTCACGCGCTTGGTCAAGTGCAATATGGTTTGGCAAAATCAGTGGACAGTTCGGAGAAATACGTAGACGTTCTTTAACTGGTACGCCTTCTTTTTCAAGAATGTCCATCTCTTTGATGAGCGCTGCAGGAGAAAGTACCACACCATTACCAATTAAGCACAGTACGTTTTCACGTAAAATACCAGATGGAATGAGGTGTAATACAGTTTTCTTACCACCAACGACAAGTGTATGACCTGCGTTATGTCCGCCTTGATAACGAACGACCGCAGCCGCTTGATCTGTGAGCAGGTCGACGATTTTACCTTTACCTTCGTCGCCCCATTGGGTACCGAGTACCACAACATTCTTGCCCATAATAGCCTCATTGCATCATGCTGTTAAAATTGAAGAACTTCTCAGGTTTTAGCTTACCTGAAGAAGTGATTAAATCTGTTCTACAGTCCATTGGCCTGCAACATTCACCAACTGGTGCGTTGCATATGGAAGCGTAGTTAAATCATCCTGCCCCAAAAGTTGAATCACGCTCATGCCCTGAGCACGCGTGTGTTCAATCGCTTGGATCAAATCTGTTTGAGTACCTTTGGGTGCAACCACAAGACTGTTTTGCTGAAAACGACCTGCACTAAGTGCATATAAGTCACAACTAAAGCCTGTTGCTGGACGTGCACGCCCAAAGTGCTCACCAATTCCGTCATAACGTCCACCTTGTGCCAATGGCGCAGCACGGTTTGGTGCATAAACGGCATACATTAAGCCCGTATGGTAGTGATACGAACGTAGCTCAACCACATCAATACCCATCTGAAGATTTGGCCAACGTGCTTGAATCTCAGATTGTGTAGTTTTTAATGCATCAAAAGCGTGCTTAAATTCAGCATCGGCAATGACTTCTGCACTTAAATGCGTTTGCAAGGCAGCTAAGTCACTTGCATAACGACCTAAAGTATAAAAGTCTGCACCAAAGTTTAAATCTTGGGTAAATTCAGCCAATTCTGGCAGAGCTTTACGTTGGTATAAATCAGAGAGTTGACGTTCAGTCGCTTTGTTTAAACCCGCAACTTTCACCATACTACGGAATAAACCCACATGGCCTAAATCCAAATGGATACCGTCTGCAAAACCTGTTTTTTCAAGCAGGCTGATCATCACATCAATCAGTTCCACATCGGCATCAATGCTGTCTGAACCAAATAGCTCAGCACCTAACTGCAAAGGTGTACGCGTGGTATTAAAGCCTTGTGGTTTGGTATGTAGGACTGTTCCTGCATAGCAATAACGAGCAACGCCTTCAACTGGATGTACATGCGCATCAATACGAGCCACTTGTGGTGTCATATCGGCACGCACACCAAGTAAACGACCAGAAAGCTGATCAATCACTTTAAAAGTGGCTAAGTCTAAATCTTGATTCGATTCTGAAAGAGAAGATAACGATTCGATGTATTCAATGAATGGCGTGTACACCAACTGATAACCTCGAGTTGCGAGGAAATCTAATGCTTGACGACGCAAAGTTTCAATCACTTGCGCCTGTTCTGGTAGTACATCAGCTACACCATCAGGTAATAACCATGTCTCTGAAATGGGCATGTTGTAAACCTAAAATCTTGTCTGCGCGGAACGAATCCGCATAAAAAAATCGGGGCACACCCGATTTCTCTTAGTCTATCACGATACAATGTGCTGTGCATTAGACAATTTCGGAAAATTTAATTTATCGTTTCGATGTCATCGTTAACAACTTTATAAATTCTTACCGATTTTGAGCGAGCCATTCAAAACATGGCTTTAGACAATGCCTAAGTATCAGAATCAATAATATTAACTCATCCTAGTGCTCTGCACAGATTGGAAAAATTCATTTAAGACTTTGTTTTATATTTTATTTCCAATTATACCTGTGCTTGCACAAAAGGCACATTCTTTTATACTTCAGCTCAATTTAACAGCAACAATAAATACAACGGCGTTATACAGATAACACTTTTAATCACATATTTTTTACTTGGGGAAAATTCGATGGAAATGCATAGCAACTTATATTACAGGCATGCAGATGCTCAAATCATGTCAAAGTTAGACCGATTATTTCAAGAACATCGCGGCGATGCGAGTCAATTTACGGCTTTAGTCTGTGACATCAATCCAGAACATGGCGCTGAACTGGCCGAAGATATTTTAAATACCGTCGATAATATCGAGTTTGACTTAGGTCCTGAATCACTATACTCCCTCGCGGGTTATTCCATCGCACACTTTGTCCATGGTTCATCAGGTGATGAGTTCATGGAAGCGATTTTATTCTTCCTGAAAGCCTTGCTTCCAGACATCCATGCGCAAGCATGGGGTTGCGGTGATGATGATCCTTGGGAGTTTTGGTTCAAATTTGAAGGTGATGAACTGGTTCGTGAAGATGATGAACCTCTAAATGACCCTGAAGAAGATGAAGAAATTAAAGCCAGTATTTATGCATGGTGGCACGCAGATCTGCCTAAAGAAATTAAAGAAGGCTTTTTAAACGAAGAGTCATAACATCCTAAGTAGCATGACTAGAGTACAAGTCTTATCACTTTGAGTCATGCTGCCAGATTCATAGGCGATTTCACTATCAACTTTTGAGCTACCAAATCGGCAGTTCTGTGGTTTGTTTGATATTTTGCAATGGAATTTCTGTTTTAATACTTTGTATATTGGGGATTTTATTTAGACGATGGATTTGAAACTGTCGATGGGCGTCTAAGTCTGCAACCACAATACGTAAAAAGAAATCACAATCCCCTGCCATTAAATGACACTCGACCACTTCAGGAACTTCACGAATCGATTCAACAAATTGGTTCACCGTTTGCGGATCCTGACTCTTTAGCCAAATGCGTGCAAACACGGTCAATCGCAGATTCACTTTAGCAGGATCTACCAAAGCCACATAAGCCCGAATAATCCCGTCTTCTTCTAGTTGTCTTACTCGTCTTAAACACGGTGAGGCAGACAGTCCAATGCGCTGAGCCAACTCATTATTTTGAAGTTTTCCGTCGGTTTGTAGTACTTGCAATATCCGCTTATCTGTTTGATCCATAAATTCCATCCTTAAAGCATAATTTTGCTCAGACTTAACCAATCACAGCATATTATTCCAAACAATCTCTATATTAAGCTAAATAAAGCAAAAAATATCTCATAAAAAACATAAACTTATTCACCTACTGCACCAAAACCTAGCACGCATAGGCGATTTAAAATGTTCTCCCTTAGAAATACGACTCAAGAACTCAATGACTCCACCGATTACGTCGAGTTTAAACGTGGTATTAAAACATCTATCCCCATGCTGCTGGGCATTATTCCTTTTGCTTTGGTCTTAGGGACACAAGCCACTCAAAAAGGCTTTAGCCATTTAGAAGTTCCATTATTTACTGGCCTGAATTTTGCGGGCGGTTCCGAGTTTGCTGTGCTCGAAGTATGGACCAATCCACCAAATTTTGTCGTTTTAATTTTCATTACGTTCCTAGTCAATAGCCGTCACTTACTCATGGGCGCAAGTCTAGTGCCCTATTTACGCCATTTGCCTAATCGACAGGTTTTCCCTGCCCTGTTTTTCATGTGTGATGAAAGTTGGGCAGCAGCCCTTGCCGATGCAGAAAAGAAGAAAAAATTCGGGTTGCAACAGGCCTTTAGCATGTCCTACTACGCAGGTATCTGTTTTGCCCTGTACTTGATGTGGGTCAGTTTTACCAGCTTAGGGGCCATTCTTGGTCCTTTGCTAGGGGATGTTCACCGTTATGGGTTTGATATGGCCTTTGCTGCAGTATTTCTGGTTTTACTACGTGGCATGTGGAAAGGATTCAGTACAGCACGCCCTTGGCTTATCAGTCTAATTAGTGCGGTCATTGCTTATTTATATTTACCGACAGGTTGGTATGTGCCAATTGGTGCGCTCTGTGGCATCGCTTCTGCTTTCTTATTTATTCAGGAAGATGAGCTATGATCCACAGCACTACACTTATCGCGATTTTATTGGTCGCAGCTACCACTTATCTGACGCGTATATTGGGCTATGTTTTGCTGAAAAATAAAACTTTAAGCAACAAACAACGAAAGATTTTGGAAGTTGTTCCAGGCTGCGTGCTGATTTCAGTGATTGCACCTTATTTTGTCAAAGACAATGTCGCAGATCTACTCGCCATTGCCATCACTTTGATTGCAGCTTCACGCTTTTCACTACTACCAACCGTTGTAATTAGTATGCTGAGCGCGGCATTATTGCGTACCGTGCTCATCTAATAAACTTAATTTTTAGCGCTCAGGCTGTACGGCTTTAGCGAGAATATTCACCAATTCAGCATTTTGTAGCTCAACTTTTTGCAACTTAGACGTGGTCTGCTCGATCACTTCCTGTTGCACATGCATCTTTTTTGCAAGATCTTGCATAATTTCCAAGGTCTTTTTTAAATTTTCTTCAAGATGATGTACTTTTTCTTGCAGTTGATTTTGCTCTACGCTTGGATCGGTTTTATCTGCCTGATTTTTAAATTGAAACCAAATTAAAAATACGACAGCGACCGCCAACAGCAAAATAAATCCCCAAATTAAGATCAACATAAGCACCACTCTACATTATTTTTCATTTATAGATTCATGATAACCACAAGTCTGTATTCGGTCTATGCCTATCATCTTGTTTTCAGAGTAAAAATGCTTAAAAATAAAGACCTTTAGGTAGTTAACGCACTAAAAGATTCACACAAATCTAATAAGCGGTTTGCATAGCCCCACTCATTGTCATACCACGCAAAGACTTTAGCTTGATGCCCCACCACCATGGTTTGCGTTAAATCAACAATAAGTGAATAGGGTGAATGATTAAAATCCGAAGATACCAAAGGTTCATCCGTCACATCCATAATTTCACGGTAGTCTGACTTCGCCGCTTGAATCAGCACTTCATTAATTTTATGGTCGGTAATTGGTGTTTGCGAAATAAAGGTCAAATCAATTGCCGCCACATTAATGGTTGGCACACGAATCGAATAACCATCGATACGATCGGCCATTTTTGGCATGACTTGTTTTAAAGCACCAAGCGCTGACGATGTGGTGGGAATAATATTTTGACTTGAAGCACGAGCACGTCTTAAATCACGATGCGCATGATCCAATACAGACTGATCGGCAGTCACTGCATGAATTTCGGTCATGAGCGCAGTATCAATTCCAAAAGCATCATCAATGATTTTAACCAAAGGCACTAAGGCCTGCGTAGTACATGACACACTGGAAATAATTTGGTCACTGACTTTGACCTCATGGTGATTCACCCCATACACAATGGCGGCATCAACCGAGTCAAAAGGTGCCGCGCCAATAATGACCCGCTTTGCACCTGCACTGATATGCCCTGTTGCTGCTTCACGCGAGCGAAATAAACCTGTGCACTCTAGAACCACGTCTACATGGAGGCTTGACCAAGGTAAATCCTGCGGGTTTGCCTGACGCAAGACTTCAACTTTGAGCTGCGCTTGATCTTTAGAAAAATGTAAATAAATTCTTTCATTTTCATAACTTAAATCGACTTTTCCCGGAAAGCGCCCATGCGTGGTGTCATATTTAAATAAATGCAATAAGGTTTCTACATCTGCTACATCATTTACCGCGACGATTTCAAACTGAAAGTTCTTTGGATTTTCAAACCAAGCGCGTAGTACATTACGTCCGATTCGACCAAATCCATTTATCGCCACTCGTTGCATGACTTGCCCTTATTTATAAAATGATGAAAGATAAATCAGGCCTATATTAATGGATTTATACAGATTTGGTTAAGCTTTCTTTTTCTATCATCCATCAGTGAAGATGATGAATATGAACCCTTAAGTCATAAATTGATCTACCTAACCACCTCGGACCAATCAGCTCATTTCCATGAAATGATATAAATATCCAACAATAACAAGCAAAATCTTAGAACTATCGAATACATAGAAATGTCATCAATTCGCCTTAAAGTGATTGGTGCAATATCCTTTTTCCGTTATAATTTGGCGTTTTAAAATTTTTAAGCCAGTATCTGAAGTCAGCGTATTTAGAATAAGACTAACTTCAGCTACTATTAGCCAAATCGAAAATTATGGAGTGACTTGGTTGTGAGTACTCGTTTTATGACATCAGCTGAAATCCGCGAAGCTTTTTTAAGCTACTTTGAATCGCAAGGACATACACGTGTCGCGTCGAGTTCTCTAGTTCCCGCCAACGACCCTACTTTGTTGTTTACCAATGCGGGTATGAACCAATTTAAAGATTGTTTCTTAGGCCTAGAAAAACGTGATTATGTACGTGCAGTGTCTTCACAAAAGTGTGTCCGCGCAGGTGGTAAACACAACGACTTAGACAATGTCGGTTATACCGCACGTCACCATACCTTCTTTGAAATGTTAGGTAACTTCTCATTTGGCGACTACTTCAAACGTGATGCAATCAAATTTGCATGGGATTTTCTCACTGGTGAAGCTTGGTTAGCTCTGCCTAAAGACAAACTCTATGCAACGGTTTACCACACTGACGACGAAGCATTTGACATCTGGAACAAAGAAATTGGTTTAGATGCTAGCCGTATTATCCGTATTGGCGACAACAAAGGCGGCCAATACGCATCAGATAATTTCTGGGCAATGGGTGATACAGGTCCATGTGGTCCATGTTCTGAAATCTTCTTTGACCATGGCGACCATATTTGGGGTGGCTTACCAGGCACACCTGAAGAAGATGGCGACCGTTTCATTGAAATCTGGAACAACGTCTTCATGCAGTTCAACCGCACTGCAGATGGCGTATTACACCCTCTTCCGGCGCCTTCTGTTGATACAGGCATGGGCTTAGAGCGTATTTCTGCAGTTTTACAACACGTTAACTCAAACTACGAAATTGACCTGTTCCAGCACTTACTCAAAGCGGCCGCTGAAATTATTGGTTTAGATACCGCTGCACTTGAAGCAGAAGCTCGCGAAAAAGGTACACCTGTTCAGTACCCTGCATCACTTAAAGTGGTTGCGGATCACGCACGTTCATGTTCATTCCTGATTGCTGATGGTGTAAACCCATCAAATGAAGGCCGTGGTTATGTACTTCGCCGTATTATCCGTCGTGCAGTACGTCATGGTAATAAGCTGGGTGCAACAGGTTCATTCTTCCATAAAATGTTGCAACCTTTAATTGAAGTGATGGGTCAAGCTTACCCAGAACTTGAAGCACAAAAGGCACGTATTGAAGCGCAATTACTGAAAGAAGAAGAGCAATTTGCTAAAACCTTAGAGCAAGGTTTGAAATTGCTTGAAGGTGAATTGGCTCAACTGAAAGGTTCTGTAATTCCAGGTGAAGTGGTGTTTAAACTGTATGATACTTACGGTTTCCCAACTGACCTGACTGCTGACATCGCTCGTGAACGTGATTTAACCATTGATGAAGCTGGCTTTGAAGTTGAAATGGCAGCTCAACGTCAACGTGCACGCGATGCAGGTAAATTCGCCATTGACTACAACTCTGTTGTTAAAGTTGAAGGCGAAACTCAGTTTGACGGCTATGACGCAACAGTTGGCGAAGGTCAAATTATCGCGATCTATAAAGATGGCGAACAAGTTGATGAAGTGGTTGAAGGTGACGAAGCCCTCATCGTACTGAACCAAACCCCGTTCTATGCAGAAAGCGGCGGTCAAATTGGTGACACGGGTATTTTCAAAAACGACACAGGTATTTTTGAAGTCCAGGACACCAAGAAATCGGGCGGCGCTTTTGTACACCAAGGTATCGTGACTGTAGGTAGCATTAAGCTTGCTCAAAATGTTGAAGCAACAGTTAAAGCAGACATCCGTGCTGCAACTGCGCGCAACCACTCTGCAACTCACCTTTTGCATGCTGCACTACGTCAAATCTTAGGTGAGCACGTACAACAGAAAGGCTCATTGGTTGCGTCAGACATCTTACGTTTTGACTTTGCCAACGATCAGCCTGTTTCGTTTGAACAACTTCAAGAAATTGAACGCTTAGTCAATGCTGAAGTGATTGCAAATACAGCAGTAAGTACTGAACTTCTTGACATCGAATCTGCTAAAGCAAAAGGTGCGATGATGTTGTTCGGTGAAAAATATGGCGATGAAGTTCGTGTACTTTCAATGGGTTCAATCATTGAAGAGAAAAACTTCTCAATCGAGCTGTGCGGTGGTATTCACGTTAAACGCACAGGCGACATTGGCTTGTTTAAAATCACTTCTGAAGGTGGTGTAGCTGCGGGTGTACGTCGTATTGAAGCGGTAACGGGTACCAAAGCCATTGAAGTTACTCAAAAAGCTGACCGTGATATCAATACCATCAATGGTTTACTAAAAGCTCAAAAAGACCAAACTTTAGAAAAAGTTGAAGCCTTAGTCGACACAGCATCAAGCTTGCAAAAGCAGATTGAGCAACTCAATCAAAAACTTGCCAGCTTCCAAGCTGCTGAACTGCTTAGCCAAGTTCAAACGCTTGCGGGTCGTCAAACGCTAATCACGACTGTTCAAAACATGGATGCGAAATCACTTCGCAACCTACATGACGGTGTGAAATCAAAATTAGAAAATGCAGTCATCGTACTTGCTGGTGTTGAAGGTGACAAAGTTAGCCTGATTGCATCTGTAGCAAAAGACTTTACTGCTTCTATTAAAGCAGGTGACATCATCAAACATCTAGCAACTGAGCTCGGTGGTAAAGGTGGTGGCAAACCTGACTTAGCACAAGGTGGCGCGCCACTAAACGAGAAGTTTGCAACAGTGATGGCAGATTTAACTGCTTGGCTTGAAGCGAAATAAAACTTCACCTTTTGTGTAACTGACCCTGAATGATGCATTCAGGGTCATGGTTTATATGGAACAACTATGGCATTAATCGTTCAAAAATATGGCGGTACCTCTATGGGTACTCCAGAGCGCATTTTAAATGTTGCTCGTCGTGTAAAGCGTTGGCATGACCACGGCCACAAGGTTGTAGTGGTTGTATCAGCAATGAGTGGCGAAACCAATCGTCTACTTGCTTTAGCGAAAGCCATTACCGAAACCCCTGACCCACGAGAATTAGACCAAATGGTTTCTACGGGTGAACAGGTAACGATTTCAATGTTAGCAATGGCGCTCAATTCTATTGGCGTTGAAGCTAAGTCACTTACAGGTCGCCAAGTCGGTATCAAAACGGACAATGCGTTTACTAAAGCACGTATCGAATCAATTGATACTGACACCATGACTGCGCATTTAGATGCCGGTCGTGTGATCGTGGTTGCTGGTTTCCAAGGCTTCGATGCCGATGGCAACACCACCACCCTCGGCCGTGGCGGTTCAGATACTTCTGGTGTAGCACTTGCTGCGGCATTAAAAGCAGATGAATGCCAAATCTATACCGATGTAGATGGCGTTTATACGACTGACCCACGCGTTGCACCAAAAGCGAAAAAAGTAGACCGTATTTCATTTGAAGAAATGCTGGAAATGGCATCACTTGGTTCAAAAGTTCTACAAATTCGCTCGGTTGAATTTGCAGGAAAATACCAAGTGCCTTTACGCGTATTATCAAGTTTTGATAATGACGATGATGGCGCATTCGACGAAGAATTTAAAAAGAACGTCGGAACACTAATCACCACTGAGGCGGAAGACAACATGGAACAACCAATTATCTCTGGTATCGCATTTAACCGTGACGAAGCTAAACTTACGATTCTAGGTGTTCCTGATGAACCAGGTATTGCATCTAAAATTTTATCGCCAATTGGTAATGCCAACATTGAAGTGGATATGATTATCCAAAATGTTGAAGAAGATGGTACAACTGACTTCACCTTCACGGTAAACCGCGGCGAACTTGCAAAAGCAACAAAAATTCTTCAAGAAACTGCTCAAGCCATTGGTGCGCGCGAAGTTGCTACACGTGACGACATTGTTAAAGTGTCAATCGTAGGTGTTGGTATGCGTTCACACGCGGGTGTTGCAAGTAAAATGTTCACTGCCTTGGCTGATGAAGGCATCAACATTTTGATGATCTCAACTTCAGAAATCAAAATTTCTGTGATTATTGAAGAAAACTACCTAGAACTTGCTGTACGTTCTCTACACACTGCTTTCGGTTTAGACCGTGAACACGGTGAATCAAGCGCACGTGCTTAAGCAATCTTGCGAAAAACTTGTCATTGTCTGACAGTTTTTGCAAAAGACTACAAAAATCAGGAGCCACTATAGTTTTTTCTATAGTGGCTCTGTTATATTAAGCCCGAGGCTTTCTTAAATTTAGATGAATGTTATACCTAATGTCACTAGATATCTAAAAATTCAAGTGTCATGCGGTTGTATTAAACATTTGTTTAAATTTTTTTAAATACAAAAAATTATGTATTTTACTTTAGTACAACTGCAGGTTTAGCGTTTTGCAAGGAGATAAACATGCTGATTTTGACCCGACGCGTCGGTGAAACATTAATGATTGGGGATCAAGTAAGTGTTACTGTACTTGGTGTCAAAGGCAACCAAGTTCGTATTGGTGTCAATGCTCCCAAAGAAGTATCTGTACATCGTGAAGAGATTTATCAACGCATTCAGCATGAACGTGCAATGCATGAACATCTTCAACATCTTGATCAGGATTACCAGCCTGCATTTGAAGATGAAGGTTCACAGCAGAATAATTTCAATCGTTAAGATTGAAACATTCAGATATAAAGCGGCCCGATTGGCCGCTTTAAATTTTTACCCAGTCTATTTTTGCTCAAGTACCTCGATCACTTTCTTTACAGGCCCAAAACTACGACGATGCTCGTCGATAACCCCATGTTCAGCAATCGCTTCAAAGTGCGCTTTGGTTGGATAACCTTTGTGTTTGGCAAATCCAAACTGAGGATATTTTCGATCCATCTCAATCATTTGATGATCACGTGTCACTTTGGCCAAAATACTCGCCGCTGAGATTTCAGCATGTAAAGCATCCCCACCCACAATTGCCTCACAGCTCATACTCAAGCATTGTGGAATTTTATTACCATCAACCAAGACATGTTCAGGCTGTATTGCAAGCTGTTCAACCGCGCGGCGCATCGCAAGCAAAGATGCTTGTAAAATGTTGATCTCATCAATTTCAGCAGCACTCGCCTCAGCAATCGCCCATGCCAATGCTTTTTCCTTAATTTCGACAAAAAGTTTTTCACGTTTTTTTTCGGTCAGTTTTTTGGAATCATTTAACCCTTGTATCGGGTTATTCGGGTCTAATATTACCGCAGCAGCGACCACTGAACCCACCAAAGGGCCGCGCCCTGCCTCATCTGCACCTGCAATTTGCATTTTCTACTCTCATAAAAAATGGCTGATCAACAGCCATTTTAAAAACTTAACAATTTATTGGCTTAGTTTAGCATTTCAGAGGCGCATGTGGCTGTTGTTTTTGTTGCTGCTAAAGCGCTATAGGTTGCCTTTGCTTTGGGATCAATTGCCGCCAAAGCCAACTGCTCTTTAGACAACACTTTGGGCGAGTTATCACCCACACAGTTGCAGACTTCACGTTTTTTCTTCTGTTTTTGGTCTTCAGATAACAGCTTACTGCCCACAACCCATGTCGGATTAGTTTCGATTTCATCCATACATTTTGCATGTGAGGCCATTTTAATAGCCGAAATTCCATCATCATCTGAGCTAGATAAAGGATTCGACACACACGCGGAAAGCATAAGCGAGCCAAACAAACAGAGAATTAACTTATCATTTTTCATACAGATACACCCTTTGTTGTAAAAGAAATCAGGCTTCAATTGTTATTATTCACATCAATATAAAAGATAAACGCCAAAAAGTACAAAAAACCGCAAAGAAGCGAGGCATGTCCCCCGCTTCTTTGATATATCACAACTTAATTCACCACTTCAGCCACACATGCATTGATGGTTTTCGTCACAGCATTGCTAATAATGGTTGTACGCGCCGCAGGGTCAATGGCCGCTGTTGCCACATCGACAGCGGTAATATTTTGTGGGGCTTTCTCACTGACACAACCACAAATTTCGGTTTGAATATCGGTTTTTTGATCAGCCGTCATAAATTTGGTTGCTGTTTTCCATGCTGGCAGATTATTCAACTCAGTCGTACATTTTGCATTAATGGCAATTTTAAGCGCTGCTGTACCCAGTTGTTGTGTGGTGGTCGTCGTATTGGTCGTTGCTATATCAGTCGTTGTACAAGCCGAAAGGATCAAAGCCAAAGGAGCAAGCACTGCAATCATTTTTTTCACGGAGTTATCCATTTATAACAGTTAAAGTGCGCGTATTTTGCCGAATCTTTGCTATTTACGGAAACACTATTTCCATGCCATTTTAATATCTTTCGCTTATTGCACAGTTTTAGATCAGACATGCGCCACTGGTCTGTACAGCGTTGCAGAATATCAACGCTATGTTGCATCTACTACATTTTTGACCTATCTATAGTTCTATAAAATAGCGCAGCATAAAAATGGATGTGAATCTAATGAACTCGGCAAATACCCATTACACGCGTACTGCTCAAATCCTGCATTGGCTCATGGCAATTATCTTTATTGCTGCTTGGCTGATTGGGTTTTATAGCGGAAACTTCCTCAGTTATGATGCTGATGGTAGCTTTAAAGGGGATGTCATTACCTTACATAAGAACATTGCAACCACGATTATCTTTCTAGTAGTGATTCGTATCTTTTGGCGTTATACCCACCCTGCACCCAAACTTCCAGACAGTATGTCGCCGTTAATGCAAAAAATGGCACACCTCGGTCATTTGGCTTTATATTTCATTTTGTTGGCTTTGCCAATTACTGGCTGTTTATTTAGCTGGAGTGCTGGGCACCCTGCACCTGTATTGTACCTTTTTGAAATTCCCCGTTTAGTACAAGACAACCCTGAATTACTCGCGATCGTGAAACCTTTACATATCTGGATTTCATGGGCTGCAGGATTGCTGTTAGTGGGTCATATTGCAGCAGCACTGAAACACCACTTTATTGATAAAGATAATGTGTTAAATAGCATGACCAAACAAGCAAAGTAAGACCAAGTTGAATTAGCCTAAAAGCATCAATCTGTTGCTTTTAGGACTTCATCCACCACACATCCTTTCAGCGTATTCAACACACCCTGTTGTACCACCTGTTTTTTGACTTGTTCATCAACCACTGCGCGCAACAAAGTTGTTGCTGGAATATCGTTTAACGCATTTTCACCCACGCAACCACAGATTTGCGTTTGGAGCTGATTCTTTTTCTCTTCACCAAGCAATGCTGTACTGACTTTCCACAACCTTGTCGCTTCAAGCTCTACACCGCACTGATACACCACCACAGGCTTTAGTAGTTTTTGCGTTAACCCAATATCCGTTTTGAGCAAATAAACTGCAAAGAGCACAAAAATAACCACAAGCAATGCAATGATTTTTTTCATATCGACCTCACATAAAAAAGACAGAGCGAACTCTGTCTTTAAAAGGACATTAGATTAAGCAATGGCTACAATTTCAGCCGCCCATTTTTGCTTCTCTTCTGCCGAAATAAACGACGCTTCAAAAGAGTTCAACGCCAATTGTTTTAGCTCAGCTGCTGTTAAGTCTAACGCATCTGTAATGGCAATAAAGTTATCATTCATATAACCACCAAAGTACGATGGATCGTCTGAATTTACTGTTACTTGCACACCTTGTTGCAACAAACGGCGGATATTGTGCTGTGCCATATCGTCAACGACACATAACTTTAAGTTACTGAGTGGACAAACTGTCAGTGGCATTTTCTCTGCGATCAAACGCTGCATTAATACAGGATCTTCTTCAGAACGCACACCGTGGTCAATACGATTCACTTTAAGCAAATCTAAAGCTTCCCACACATATTCTGCTGGACCTTCTTCACCCGCATGTGCCACCACTAAAAAGCCTGCTTCACGTGCTTTAGCAAAGACACGTTCAAACTTTGAAGGAGGATGCCCAACTTCACTTGAGTCCAAGCCCACAGCAATGATTTGATCTTTATAAGGCAATGCTTGCGCTAAAGTTTCAAGGGCTGCTTCTTCACTTAAATGACGCAAGAAACACATAATCAAATGCGAACTAATGCCAAATTTTGCCTTGGCATCATCACATGCGCGTTGCAGACCATTAATCACTGTTTCAAAAGCAATATCACGGTCTGTATGCGTTTGTGGGTCAAAGAACATTTCGGTATGTACTACACGATCTTCTGCACATTTTTCAAAATACGCCCAAGCCAAGTCATAAAAGTCTTGCTCATGAATCAGTACATTTGCGCCTGCATAATAGATGTCTAAAAATGATTGTAGATTGTGAAAATTATAAGCCTGTTTCACTTCTTCAACCGACTTATAAGGAATGTCTATTTGATTACGCTGTGCGATTGCAAACATGAGTTCTGGCTCAAATGTCCCTTCAATATGCACATGCAATTCAGCTTTTGGTAAAGCACGAATGAGCTCCAATTGACTCATAACTTTTCCTCTTTAAAAATAAAAAAGGGCGTAAACTGAGTTTACACCCTTATCACTATTTGATGAATTAGCCACCAAATAACGCGAATTTTAATGCCCAAAGCACAGCTACAATCCACACCATGTACGGTACAGTCGCCGCTTTACCGGTGAACAATTTAACCAATGCATAGCTAATAAAGCCCATCGCAATACCATCTGCAATTGAGTAGGTAAATGGCATAAATACAATGGTTAAGAACGCAGGTACGGCTTCAGTAATATCATCCCAATCAATATGGGTAATCCCCTGAATCATTAACACGCCAACAAATAACAATGCTGGAGCTGTTGCAAAACCGGGTACAGATTGAGCTAAGGGTGCTAAAAACAAACATAAGATAAATAACACACCGACCACAACTGCGGTTAAACCTGTACGGCCACCAGCAGCAACGCCCGCAGACGACTCAATATATGGTGTTGTCGAAGATGTACCTAATGCTGCACCTGCAACAATTGCGGTTGAGTCTGCAAATAATGCTTTTTTCAAACGTGGAAGCTTGCCATCTTTCAGTAAGCCTGCACGGTGTGACACACCCACCAATGTACCTGTTGAGTCAAATAAATCGACCAAGAAGAATACAAAAATGACACCCACTAAGCTTGCTGTAAATAGGCCTTCAAAGTCCATTTGCATGAATGTTGGAGCAATTGATGGAATCTCACCAACAACACCTTTGAACTCGCTTAAGCCCATGGCTGTTGAAATTGCAGTTAAAGCCAAGATACTGATAATAATGGCACCACGCACTTTAAAGTGATGCAGTACAACCACCATCAAGAAGCCAAATAAAGCCAAAAGAACCGTCGGTTGCTTTAAGTCGCCCAATCCAACCAAAGTCGCTGGATTGTCCACAATAACGCCTGCATTTTTTAAAGCAATCAACGCAAGGAATAAACCAATTCCGCCGCCAATCGCAAGCTTAAGCGACATTGGGATTGCATTCACAATGGCTTCACGGATCTTAAACATACTGATCGCAATGAACACCAAACCTGATACAAACACTGCAGCTAAAGCAGTCTGCCAAGGCACACCCATACCCATACACACCGAATAGGTAAAGTAAGCGTTTAAGCCCATACCCGGTGCCAATGCAATTGGATAATTTGCAACAATACCCATAACCAAACAGCCAATTGCGGCTGCAAGACAAGTCGCTACAAAGACAGCACCATGATCCATCCCCGTTTCGGATAAAATCATTGGATTCACAATAATGATGTAACACATAGTTAAGAATGTGGTTACACCTGCAAGAAGCTCTGTACGAAAACTGGTTTTATTTTCACTCAGTTTGAACATACGCTCGAGCATATTTTCTGAAGATGGATTAGGAGTCGTCATGACCTAGCCCCTGTAAATAAACTTTTAAAACTGTATAACTGCCAAAAAATTTCGACACTCAGTATGATGAAAATCTGATTAAATTTCTGGAAGTTAAAGCAATGAATATGCCAAATTTCCTCAATTCAGGAAAAGTTTATTTAGCCATGAATGGTTCAAACGCAGGGTCGAACCATATATACCTAAACAAAAAAGCCGCATAAACTGTATGCAGCTTTCAACAAAAACGTCATTTTAGACTCAAAATCTAAAATTCAATATATCTTGGCGCGAATTATAACACACTGATTTTTAATTGTTTTAAATTTATTTTTAATTAAAATTCAACATGATAAGTCATTTACACATGATTTTATTCTATCTTAAGCGTCAAAGTACTTTAATGGAGACCTGATCGATTATTGCTTCAGCATCACTTTGAAAACGAGCTATTGACTTTTTCAGGCACGACCTTTGCCTTTGAGAGAGGACTCAACTTTTGCACTTTAGGCTCAGTACTGTTCATGAGTTGATTCAACTGTTGCTGTTTTTTCGTTTCTGTATCCTGAAAAACAACAAACCCAAGCAAACAAACAGCAGCCACAAAAATAGGGATTAGAATTTTTTTCATGACATTCACAATATCCACAACTGCTTTAGCATGATTACAAATCATAACAAATAATACAAAGGGCCACACATTTATCAGATAAAAAGTATCTTCACACTTTATAGTTTTTTCTGATTTAATTATTTCAATAACATAAGATTAAATTAAATGAGTGAGAAAAAATATGATCAAAGTGCTCAATTTTGTAATATTTTATATTTCAAAAAATTACAGTTGATTAACCTTTTATGAACATAATTTGGTTTAGACAAGATCTTCGCATACACGACCATGCCGCACTTTGGCATGCAAGCCAACATGGACCTATGCTGGCTTTAGTGATCCTATCCCCACAACAGTGGCTATTACATCATGATGCAGCTGTAAAAATTGATTTATATGTCAGACAATTGCACGATTTAAAACAGAGCCTTGCTCAGCTGAATATTCCTTTGCTCATTCTAAATATTCCGCTGTGGCAAGATATTCCACGTCAGCTTTCATCTTTATGTCATACACTGCAAGTACAACAAATCTTTGCAAATATCGAAATGGGCGTGAATGAGCTTAAGCGCGATGCCGAAGTTCAACAATGCTTAAATCAGCAACACATTGAATTTACGCTCTTCCAAGATCGAATCCTCTTTCCCTTAAACAGTATTCGTAACCAATCTGGTAAGCCCTATCAAGTCTTTGGCGCTTTTAAAAAAACCTGTTATGAGCGCTTAAATATTGGCTTACCGCAGTGCTACCCTCTCCCTTCTGCACAGCAACCTATACACCTTCCTGCCGATTTAAATACAGCCATTCCACACATTGAATCACTGATTGATGTGAATACGAATGAGTTAAATCAAATTAAAGCCTATTGGCCTGAAACGGAAATATATGCGCTTTCAATGCTCGATGATTTTATTGATCACAAAGTTAGTGACTATCAAAAAGAGAGAGACTTTCCATTTTTAAATAGCACCAGTCAACTTTCAACTTATTTAAATCTCGGGATCGTGTCGATTCGACAGTGTCTCAATGCCCTGTTTCGTGCTCAACACGGCCAATTTATGATTGATAACACAGGTCAGCAGACTTGGTTAGATGAATTACTTTGGCGAGAGTTTTATCAGCATATTTTATTTGATTTTCCACATGTCTCTAAACATCGGCCATTTAAAGCCAATACACAGCGTATTGTATGGCGAAATTCGCCTGAAGATTTAAACGCGTGGCAACAAGGTCGTACTGGTATTCCAATTGTGGATGCAGGTATGCGACAACTACTTGCGACAGGCTGGATGCACAATCGTGTTCGTATGATTGTCGCAATGTTCTTAACTAAAAACTTGTTGATTGATTGGCGTCTGGGCGAGCAATGGTTTATGCAACATTTGGCTGATGGTGACTTAGCTGCCAATAATGGCGGATGGCAGTGGTGTGCCTCCACGGGCACCGATGCTGTGCCTTATTTCCGAGTCTTTAACCCTGTGAGCCAATCTCAGAAATTTGATAGCAATGGTGATTATATTCGACAGTGGCTGCCAGAGCTTGCACATTTAGATGCCAAAAACATTCATGAGCCTTATGCGAAGCAGCAGAATATGGATTTGGACTACCCCAAACCAATCGTCGATTTAAAATCCAGTCGTGTTCGTGCCATCGAAGCATTTAAAGGGCTTTAAACACCTAAAGTTTGGGCTAAGTTCTGCTTAGCAAGACGCTCATAGCACTTTTGGAAAAATGGCGTCTGGTACAGTGGTTGCGTTTCTAAAAAGTGCCTTAACACTTGCTGGCGCTTCTGCACATAAAGTGCGGGCTCAACCCAAGCATATTCTTGCTGAATTTGGCGTTCATATTCAGCAAAACGCATAGGATCACTGGCTAAAATAGCCAGATCAATATCCAATAAATAAGCCAAATCAGTGTCAACTGTCGGTGCATGTGCTTTTGTTGCCAAAATCCATGCGTAGAGCTTTGCAATTTGCTCAGCTCCAAGCACATTTTTAAGCATCCGTTGCATATAGTCGGCACTTTGCTGCTCATTATCATGTGCTTGCGGGTTGTAAATGACATCATGAAACCAAATGGCCAACTCAACAGACAAAGGATCGTCTAGGTAGGTTTTGATCTGATGAAAATGCTCAAAACATTCAACAATATGTTGAATGCTATGATAATGCCGCTGTACTTCACTATAGGCGTTATACAGCGAGGCATGGAACTTTTGAGTGGTATCGTCATCCAAACTCAATTGCTTTGCGGTGAGCGCCCAATAGTCCTGAAACTGTTTTGTATACTGCACCATTGGAATGCCCTTTCGTTATGCTGCCTGTTCATCTCGTTTAAAGACCAACTCACTTTTTAATGAGCTATCTGCATCAAAATAATAACCATCTGTTTGGAATGATTTTAACCCCTCAATTTGATCAATTTGGTTTTCAATCATATAACGCGCCATCAAACCACGCGCTTTTTTGGCATAGAAACTAATGACTTTATATTTGCCATTTTTCTGATCTAAAAACACAGGTTTAATAATTTCTGCTTGAATTTTGCTTTCTTTCACAGATTTATAGTATTCATCCGAAGCAATATTCAGCAAAATTTTCGAACCTGCCTGTTCTAAATCTTGGTTAATTAAATCGGTAATGTGATTGCCCCAAAACTCATACAGATTATGTCCGCGTGGGTTAGCTAGCTTAGTTCCCATCTCTAAACGATACGGCATCATCAAGTCCAATGGACGTAGCAAACCATATAACCCAGAGAGCATTCTTAAATGTTGCTGTGCGTATTCAATGCTCGACTCTGACAAATGATAAGCATCTAAACCAGTATAGACATCGCCCTTAAAAGCAAACATAGCTTGTCGGGCATTTGCAAAGTTGAATTCTGGCTGCCAATCGCGAAAACGATCGACATTTAAGGTGGCAATTTTTTCACTGACACTCATTAAGCTTGCAATTTCACTTGCTGACAGTTTGCGACTAACTTCGATCAATTCTTGGGAATGTTGTAGCAATCTGGGTTGTGTATACGCATCGGTTGGTAAAGCAGTTTGGTAATCTAAAGTTTTGGCAGGAGAAACAAGGGCAAGCATAGATAACCTGATTAAAAAACAATTAAACAGACTATATCAGTAGACTTATTTTATTGCCAATCTGTGTTTTTAATAAGCATAAACGGTTAAACTAGCCCATTCTCCTGTTATATGTATCGATTCTCTATGTCTGAGCACATGTTCATTCAAGGTCCAGTTGGACAAATTGAAGTTTTTGTAGATTATCCACAGGGTGAAGTGAAAGGATTCGCGGTAGTTACTCACCCCCATCCACTCCAAGGTGGTACGCCTCAACACAAGGTTCCAGCATTGCTTGCGCAAATGTTCTTAGAACGCGGTTGTATTGTGTACCGTCCAAGTTTCCGTGGCTCAGGTCAAAGTGTTGGTCTACACGACGAAGGTCATGGCGAAACTGATGATGTTCTTGAAGTGATTAAGCATGCTCGTGCAGCACATACAACTTTACCCTTCTATGCAGGTGGTTTTAGTTTCGGTGCGCATGTCATGGCAAAATGCTATGATGCTTTACAAGAAGAAATTCGACCAAAACAAACCATTTTATGTGGTCTACCAACGGCAACGGTCGCAGGTGTGCGCCACTATGTAACACCTCAACTTAAAGGTGACATCTTATTTATCCATGGCGAAGCCGATGAAGTGACCTTACTGTCTGACATGATTACATGGGCTAAACCGCAGCGCCATTTAGTGACTGTATTACCTGGTGCAAACCATTTCTTTACCGGTTACTTAAAACAGTTACGTATTGCGATTACACGTTTCCTGTGGATTTAACGCATCACTCAGTTCAGGAAAGAAATGACTGTCTAACATTAGCCCCTTTCTTTCTTGAACTTTTTATTTTTAATCTAGACGTATCTCTTTTTCTATTCCAACGCTTCATTAGCCGTCCGTTATATCTATTCTGTTCCCAAAATAATTTTAAGCTCCCTTTTGAGCGCTAAACTCAATCAGCACTACCTCCATCAAATACCTGTTTTAAAAATCAGTGAGGCTTGAACCCTGCTAATGGTACTTTATGCAACAATCTACGCTTGAACTTGATATATTCTGCACATCATTATTCAAATAATAAGTTATACAATCAACATCTTAGCTCGAGAGAGCTATTCATTTAAATAATTTTTAAAATATTCAGGGATTTTATGAAAACAATTCTCGGGGCAGTTTTAGTCACTATAGCCACCACATCAGCCTGTGCTCAGGACATTATAGGAACTTGGCGTTATATCGATGATATAGTCAAAATACTTTATTATTCATACAAGATTCGAAAAAAACTCGAAATAACTCATCGACTGAGTCGATCAACCATTCTTTACGCTTACGTTTAACCCATGCCCACATGTGTTCTATAGGATTTAAATCAGGGCTGTATGCAGGAAGCCAAAGAATTTTATGCCCTTGTTGTTCCAATAACTCCTGAATATCTGCTCTTTTATGAAATGCTGCATTATCCATAACCACTACACTATTTTCTGGTAATGCCGGTATGAGGAATTGCTCAATCCAAAAATGAAAAACATCTGAATTGATTTTGCAGTCAAATAAACCGACTGAAAATAACTTACCCTCATGGATTGCTCCAATGGCATTGGTCTGATTCTTTAATTGCCAATTATATTGCCATAAACAGGGTACTCCTTTTCGTGAGTAGCCATGAGGTCTATAATCATGTGACTTAAAACCACTTTCATCCAGATAAATAATCGGATGGTTTTTTTCTAATTCATTCACTTGCAGAATAAATTTATCCCTAAGCTTTGTATCTGCTTTAGGATGGCTTAACGTCTTTTTTTAACTGTAATATTTAAGCGCTTTAATGCAGCACCAATAGATGAAACACCACAATTAAAACGTGCAGCACGTTCATATTGATAAGCATCAGGATACTTTTCAACATCTTCACGTAAAGCATCATCGTTAATTTTAGAAGGTTTACGTACACGAGTTTTTTTAATCTCTATACGTTTCTTCCATTCAACAATGGTATTTTTATTAATTTCAAATTGTGCAGCTACCGCTCGAATAGAATAACCTTCCTCAAGCTTAGCTAAAATTTTACGTCTAAAATGTTCTGAATAACTCATTGCACCATTGTATTGGTTTTATAATGATTTGACTATAAAACTGGAGAACCCAAAGGTCTGGTGAAAATTGAAAAGCAAGCCAATGGAACTTATGCAGGAACTGCACTGAAAGCAACTCCTCGCCCAGGTTATACAGCAAAAGAGTTCTGCACCAACTGCCCTGCACCCTACACCGATAAGCCTATTATTGGTATGCAAGTGATTACAGGTTTAAAAACTGAAAATAATATTAATTATACCCATGGCAAAATCATTGACCCCGTTTCAGGCAAGCTGTATAGCCTAAAAGGTAAAATTAGCCCAAATGGGAAAAAACTATTCTTAAGAGGCTATTTAGGCGTCTCGGCTGTGGGACGTAGTCAGACGTGGTTACGTGTGGAATAAGTCTTATAGCACATCCAGTTATAAGCGCGTTGACCCATCAAAATATTAAACGTGTTCTGTTCTAAAAAATGCTGAATTAGGAAAAACCAATTCAGCATTTTTTATCTATTCAATTAGCCTTTCCACTCAAACTCAGTAAAACTTTTATCTGTTTTTAGTGTGGTTTCAACCGCTTGTGCCAATTGATTTAATAAGCTTCGTTCAGCAATTCGGTCTAACCAGTCTTGCTCTTCATCTGGATAAGAGGCAATTTCGCACACCAGATTTCCTTCGCCGTCATGACCTTGGCACGTAATAGACAGTGGCAAAGTATGATTATCGACACTCACAGCCACTTGATCACCACTTTGTGGCAAAGTTTCAAAACCCAATTGACCTAACTTTTCAACCAGTAGGTCTTGTACCTGCTTCTGTACTACACTACTCTCACTTACTTCCTGCTGCTGTCCATGCTGCGCCGTAAATTGTAATTTTCTCATTGATCATCCCAAAGGCTTTTTTGTTATATGGGTTTAGCATAATGGCTTAATACAAAACAGCCAAGCAAAAGCTTGGCTGTTCTCACACAAAATATATAAGCTTTAGTCTTATTCCGTGACTTGGATCGCTAAACCGGCTTGATTGCTTAATTGCGTAAAGGTCGGGAAACTCGTAGCAACCGTTTCAGTGCCAATAATTTTAATTTCACCAGAGGTGCGTAAGCCAGCCATTGAGAAACTCATCGCAATACGGTGATCGTGATGTGATTCAATTTCGCCACCAGTGAAAATCGCGCCCCACTCACCTGAATGACCTTTACCTTCAATGATGATGCCATCGTCAGTCGGCGTACAATCGATACCCATGGTTTTTAAACCATCCGCCATCACTTGAATACGATCTGATTCTTTCACACGCAGCTCAGCAGCACCCGTTAATACGGTTTGCCCTTCAGCACATGCCGCTGCAATGAACAATGCAGGGAATTCATCAATCGCCAATGGCACTTGATCTTCAGGCATATGAATACCTTTGAGTGTACGTGTGCCTTGAATACGAATATCTGCAATCGGCTCACCGCCTGCAATACGTTCATTTTCAACCGTAATGTCCGCACCCATTTGCTTCAAAATCTCGATCACACCTGTACGCGTTGGGTTAATGCCCACGGCTTCTAAAGTAACGTCTGAACCTTCAGTAATCGCAGCACCCACCATAAAGAAAGCAGCCGACGAAATATCTGATGGCACCTGAATCTCTGTACCGACTAGCTTACCGCCACCTTGCAGTGAGATTCGATTACCCTCTGTTTTCACATCATAACCAAATGCACGTAGCATACGTTCAGTATGGTCACGTGTAGGTTCTGGTTCTGTGACCGATGTTTCACCTGCTGCCCACAATCCTGCCAATAAAATCCCAGATTTCACCTGCGCAGATGCCATTGGCAAATCATAGTGAATGCCTTGTAAAGCTTGGTTTCCCGTGATCGAAACAGGAGGTGTACCACGCTCACCTGTAGTTTGAATCTGTGCACCCATTTCACGTAACGGTTTAGCAATACGTTCCATTGGACGCTTCGACAGTGATGCATCACCCGTCATTACAGAGTCAAATTTTTGTGCAGAGAGCATGCCTGAAAGCAAACGCATCGAAGTCCCTGAGTTACCCATGTAAAGCGCACTTGCTGGCGCTTTTAGGCCATTTACGCCGACACCATGAATCGTCACTTCACCATTTTTAGGACCTTCAATGCTCACGCCCATATCACGGAAGGCTTGTAAGGTTGCTAGCGCATCTTCTCCTTCCAAGAAACCTGTCACATGCGTCGTTCCTTCTGCAATTGCACCAAACATGATTGAACGGTGTGACACAGATTTATCACCTGGCACGCTAAACTTACCTTGGAAACTCTTTTTACCCGGTAATATGGTGAATTGCTGTGTCGTCACTTTATTGTTCTCCATGAAAGGTTTTTGAGCCAGCATATGGTTAAAATGCTGGCGTGCTGCTTGCGCATGTCCAAGCAAGCCCATTAAAGCATGTGAATCTTCATCTTCAATGAGTTTACGAATCGTAGCCAGTTGGTTTTCAAAACCATCTACGGCATTTAAAATGGCTTTTTTATTGGCAAAAAAGATGTCATGCCACATTTGTGGGTCACTTGCGGCAATTCGAGAAAAATCGCGGAAGCCCCCCGCAGCATAGCGAAAAATATCTAAATTATCTTCACGGTTTGCCAGTTGTTCAACTAAGTTAAAAGCCATCAAATGCGGAAGATGACTGGTATGAGCCAAGACTTCATCATGCTTGGCCACATCCATACAAATCACTTCTGCTTTCGCAGCTTGCCATAGTTGAATCAGTTTCTCTACAGCCCAATCAGCACTGGTCGGTAACGGTGTCAGAATCACTTTATGATTTGCAAATAAATCGACCTTACCCGCATGTACACCCGTGTGTTCTGCCCCAGCAATTGGATGCCCCGGTACAAACCCGGCAGGTAATGCTTCGCCATACACGGCTTTGGCCGCGTCGACCACATTGCCTTTGGTACTGCCTACATCGGTAATAATCGTATGTTCTTGCAAATATGGTTTGATGGTTTCCAATACTTTTTGCGTTGCACGAACAGGTAAGGCTAAAACCACCAAGTCCGCACCTTGAACCGCCTGCACAGGATCACTATACCCCTGTTGGATTAAGCCCAAAGCTTTGGCATCCTGTAAGGTTTTTTCCGAACGTGTAGAGGCTACAATATTTTGGGTTAAACCTTCAGCAATCATCACCCGTGCAAGACTTGAACCAATCAGTCCAAGACCAATAAATGCAACTTTTTCAAATAGTGGCACAGACATAATTTAAGCGTTCGCCTCTAAACCTAGTACGTTGGCCAAAGCCGTTAGAAATTTCGTATTTTCAGCTTCAGTTCCAATCGATACTCGTAAATGATTGGCGATGCCCACAGGACGAACAATCACCCCTTCTTTTAATAAAGCATTAAAAGTTTGTGCAGGATCGGCTTGTATATCGACCAAAATGAAGTTAGCACGAGAAGGCTCATAGTTTAGACCTAACGCTTTAAACCCTGTTTCAAGTTGCACCATGCCCACTTTATTGACCACACGTGATTTCTCAATGAAATCTTCATCTTTCAGTGCAGCAACTGCTGCCACCATGGCTAAATGGTTGACGTTAAACGGCTGACGAATGCGATTTAAGAAATCTGTCACTTCTGCCGATGCTAAAGCAAAACCAACACGTAATGCCGCTAAACCAAAGCACTTCGACATGGTGCGGCTAACAATCAGGTTTGGATACTGTGCTAAAAACTTCAAGCTATTAAAGTTTTCTGGAAAATATTCCACATAAGCTTCATCTAAAACCACGATCACATGACTCGGTACTTTTTGCATGAAGCGCTCAAATTCGGCCTCTTCAAACCAAGTTCCTGTCGGATTATTGGGATTTGCAATAAACACCAATTTGGTATTGTCTTTAATTGCCACCGCCATCGCGTCAAGGTCATGCGAAAAACCTTGAGCAGGTACCTCAATCGCTTCAGCATTGATGGCTTGCGTGACCAAAGCATAAACTGCAAATGCGTGTTGGCTATACACTACCGAGTCTTTATCTGAAACAAATGCACGGGCAAAAATTTCAAGTAGATCGTTTGAGCCATTGCCTAAAGTAATACAATCATGTGCTACACCAAACTGCGTATGAACTTGATCCTTCAAGATAAAACCACCACCGTCTGGATATCGTCCAATTTCCGCCAATTCAGCAGCAACTGCTTCTTTTACTTTGTCCGAACAACCCAAAGGGTTTTCATTTGAGGCAAGTTTAACAATATCGGTCATGCCCAATTCACGCTCTAATTCGCTGATTGGCTTACCTGGTTGATATGGTTTTAACTTCGCAATACCTTCATTGGCTGGAGCAAACGACATGTGACCTTTCCATTCTTACAAGTGGTGTACATGGTTGAGTTTGGAGTAAACCCAACCACCTTAGAGATTACAGTACTGCAATCGGGTATGAACCCAATACTCGAACTTCTTTCACGAGTGGAAGAATCTCTTCAATCGCCGCTTTAACATTGTCTTGTTCCACATGCCCTTCTAAATCAATAAAGAAGACATAAGCCCATTTTTCAGGCAGCGCAGGACGGGTTTCAATGCTGGTCAAGCTAATATTATGCTTTGCAAAAGGTGCTAAAATTTCAAGCAATGCACCTGCACGATCGTGTGCAGAAATCAGCAATGAGGTTTTATCATTACCGCTTTGCGGGATTCTTTCACGACCAATCACCAAGAAACGTGTGGTGTTCTCAGGATTATCTTCAATATTGCTGTGTAAAATTTCTAAATCATAAATACTTGCTGCAACATCAGATGCAATAGCAGCCGAATGCCATTCAGTACGAATACGACGTGCCGCTTCAGCATTCGAGCTTAAAGCTACACGTTCCACACCAGGATAGTGCGCGTCCAACCATGCACGGCACTGCGCCAAAGTTTGCTGATGCGCATAAATTTGTTTAATACTGTCTTTACGCGTGTTTTCAGACACAAGAAACTGGTGATGAATACGCAATTCAACTTCACCAATCACATTTAAGTTTGAGGCTTTAAAGCAATCTAAAGTATGGTTGACCACACCTTCTGATGAGTTTTCTACCGGCACCAAACCATAGTGGGCAGTGCCTGCTTCCACTTCACGGAACACTTCATCAATGGTCGGTAAAGGACGAACCACAGCATCATGTCCAAAGTGCTTCAACACCGCAGAGTGTGTATACGTACCGACAGGGCCTAAAAATGCAATACTTTGCGGTGCTTCTAGAGCCAAACATGCAGACATGATTTCACGGAACAAACGTGCCATGGTCACATCAGACAAAGGGCCTTCATTACGCTCCATAACATTCCGTAAAACTTGCGCTTCACGTTCTGGACGGTAAAACATTGGATTCTCTTCAGAAGCAAATTTTGCTTTTGCAACAGCTTCCGCCAGTTTCGCTCGACGATTAATAAGTTGTTGAATCTGTTGATCAACAGAGTCGATATCCTGACGGATTTGGTTGAGGTCAAGAGAAGTCGTTGTGTTTTGATCGTCTTGGATCATTGTTATGTCGCCCTTCATATACATTGTGCAAACAGTATAACAATAGTTAGCTTTGAAATCTTGCGCAATAAGACTTTGCATGTTTCAGTGCTAAAAACAGACAGTTGATTTAATCATCAAGTTAATCAATAAACTGCCTAAATAATCGACATCAATAAAATCACTGAGGAATCTGTATTGAGCTTGCACATATTATGCAGAACACCCTTAAAAACACACCTCCCCTGATTATTGAATTTTTATCTAAGTCTAATGTTTTTAACACTTAAACTTGGTTTAGAAAATTTTTGCTACACCTAGGCAAAAATCACCATTTATCTGTATTTCAGTGCGTTAGACTTTTTTTTAAAATATGCTTTACTTAAGTTGACGTATTCATAACAAAGAGAGTATGCAGCAGTAGCGATTGCTCTATAGTCTCAATAAAACAAAACAATAATGAACTGTAGGTACTGTCATGCACAAAAAAATTGCAGTCTTGGTCACCTATGACTTTGAGGATGCCGAATATGCTGAACCCGTAGAAGCATTTCGAGCAGCTCGGCATAGTATTATTAACCTTGAAAGTCAGGCTGGCAAAATCATTTATGGTAAAAAGCGTAAAGCCTTTGTCACCATCGACCAAAGTATCGATGATGCCTCCGTGCATGACTTTGATGCCTTACTCATCCCGGGCGGTTTTTCGCCAGACAACCTGTGCCAAGATGAACGCTATATCTTATTTGTCAGGCACTTTGCAAACACGCAAAAACCCATTTTATGCAGTGCAGACGCTCCGCAAATTTTAATGCATGCTGGCGTTGTGAAAGGTAGACGCATGACGTGTATCCATCACCTTCATCAGGACTTAAAAGATGCAGGTGCCGTGCTATATGACACAGGTGTTGTGAATGACAATAATTTATACATTTCATCACAAACCCAATATGATCTCCCCGCCTTTATACAAGAAAGTTTATTGGTACTGAACCGATAAAAAAAGAGCCTACTTGAGGCTCTTTTTAGACACATGTTTATATCAACATCTAAGGCTTAGCGGCCAAGTAAGCTACGTGCGACAATTTCTTTCATAATTTCATTGGTCCCGCCGTAGATGCGTTGAATACGTGCATCGACAAAGAAACGTGAAATTGGATATTCACTCATATAGCCATAGCCACCAAAGAGCTGCAATAAATTATCTGCCACCTTCATTTGCATATCCGTTGAAAAGCTTTTTAGCGCAGCTGCAGTTTCGACATCTAACTTGCCTTGCATATAAAGCTCAACGTTTTGATTATAAAAAGCAGCTGTGGCTTGTTCATCAATCTTGGCTTGAGCCAAAACAAAACGTGTATTTTGGAACTGCGAAATATGTTGACCAAAGGCTTGACGCTCTTTGACGTATTGGATAGTGACATCAATCGAACCGCGAATTGCACCTATAGCTGTTGCTGCAATTGCTGTACGCTCTCGTGGTAGCTCTTGCATCAAATAAGCAAAACCTTGGCCTGCTTGTCCCAACAATTGATCTTTCGGGACTTTGACATTGTCATAAAACAACTCAGAAGTGTCTTGTGAATGCAGCCCAATTTTGTCGAGGTTGGTGCCTTTTTTAAACCCATCCAAATGGGTATCGACTAACATCAGTGAAACACCCTTTGCTCGGGCTTGCGGATCAGTTTTCACCGCTAATACCACAAGGTCGGCATGCTGCCCATTGGAAATAAAGGTTTTAGAGCCATTTAAAATATAATGCTCACCTTGCAAAATGGCATTACTTCGCATGGCTTGTAAGTCTGAACCCGCACCCGGTTCAGTCATCCCAATCGCACCGACCACTTCACCTGACACCATTTTCGGTAACCAGTACTGCTTCTGTGCTTCAGTTCCGATATGCAAAATATAAGGCGCAGCAATTTCAGAGTGACAAGAAATACCTGTCGATAAAGCACTAAAACCTGCACGTGCTGACTCTTCCACCAACATGAGTGAATAATGCGTTGGAACACCATAACCGCCATATTCCTCAGGTACATCGACACATAAGAAACCATTTTCACCCAAGGCATTCCAGACTGAGCGCGGCATTAAGCCTTCTCGTTCCCACTGTTCATAGTGTGGTGCAATGTGTTCATTCATAAAACGGCGAAAGTTATCGCGAAATAGTTCTAAGTCTGCATCGTAATTCAACATGCTTCTTCCTTGTAGTGACGTTGTTTTATTATTCAGCTCACATGCTAGCCATTTTTAAGGCAACTGTCATGAACGCATCAGGCCATTTTATATTCCAATAAAAAAGGAAGCCTTTGGGCTTCCTTTTTAAGATGAACTGAAATTATGCGTGAGCATTTTCTTCAACAGCCATCAAGCGATCTACTTCTTCTGGATTTGCAAGTGCGAAGTTTAATTTTTCTTGGTCTAACTGACCCACCCATTTCGCAACAACAATCGTTGCCAATGAGTTACCCACCAAGTTGGTTAAGGCACGTGCTTCAGACATAAAACGGTCAATACCTAAGATAAGCGCAAGACCCGCCACTGGAATATGACCAACGGCTGACAAAGTCGCTGCCATCACAATAAAGCCCGAGCCTGTTACACCCGCAGCACCTTTCGATGAAATCAATAACACACCCAATAAAGTCACTTGGTGCATAAGATCAAGCTGAGTATTGGTCGCTTGTGCAATGAAGATCGCAGCCATCGTTAAGTAGATTGAGGTACCATCTAAGTTAAATGAATAACCTGTTGGAATAACCAAACCAACCACTGACTTTTCACATCCCGCAATTTCAAGCTTTTTCAGCATACGCGGTAAAACCGATTCTGAAGATGACGTACCCAGTACGATCAACAGCTCTTCGCGAATCATACGAATCATTTTCAAAATGCTGAAGCCACAAAGACGTGAAATTGTGCCGAGAACCAAGAAAATGAAAAGCAGACAGGTAATGTAGAAGCAGATGATCAACTGAGCAAGTTGCGCCAAGCTACCGATACCATATTTACCGATGGTATATGCCATTGCACCAAAAGCACCAATTGGAGCAAGTTTCATGATCATGTTTACAATGTTAAAGAACACATGCGAAATTTGATCGATGAACTTCAGTACAGGTTTACCTGCATCACCCAACTTGTGTAATGCAAAACCAAACATCAAGGCAAAGAGCAGCACTTGCAGGATTTCACCTTCAGCAAATGCACCAACCACAGTGTTTGGAATAATATGCATAAAGAAGTCGACAGTCGATTGCTGCTGACCAGATTCAACAAACTTTGAGATACCAGAAGTATCTAATGTTGAAGGGTCAACGTTCATGCCCACACCTGGCTTCCAGATGTTAATGACCAGTAAACCGATCAATAGTGCAATAGTCGATACAATTTCAAAGTAAAGTAGCGCAACACCGCCTGTTTTACCCACAGACTTCATACTTTCCATACCCGCGATACCACTCACGACAGTACAGAAAATTACTGGCGCAATAATCATCTTGATCAGCTTAATAAAGCCTTGACCTAGAGGATAAAAAAGCTCGCCCCAGCCGGGTACATATTTTTCAACGCCATTGATAACTTGCGCACCACTAGGGAAAAAATGTCCTACTAAGATACCCGCAATAATCGCGACAATAACTTGAAAATATAGTGACTTATAGATTGGTTTCTTAGTCATAACGAATACTTCTGTAAATCAAAAGACTGAAAAAATCGGTATACCTATACTTCCTCATAGGTAGTTGGCTTTCTGATAAACACAAAAAAGCCCACAGTTTGGACCGCATCCAAACACCGGGTAAAAAAATCATGGTGTACAAACAACAGCACTGTGACAAAAATCACAGTTCATTCACATTTACTGCAATGGGAGAGACTAAAAACTAGCGAGTCACAATTATTGGGTAAATTTTACCTAACATTCTTTAATCAAAGTAAACTGATTTTAATCATAATGTATAAAATCTAAACAATATTACTCATACTTTAGTCTAATGGTGGAAAATTTATTTAAAATTAAAAGTGCTGTTTTTTTTGATTGTTCCACTAAAATAGCACAACACAGCCTTCACTTACTTTGGTTTTTCCATGAACAACAAAAGAAATATTTATAAAGATGCTGAGCACCCTTTTGCCCAGTTTGTTCGCATTATTGGCAAAGGGAAAAATGGTGCGCGCTCACTCAGTTATGAAGAAGCTTACCAAGCCTTTGATATGATCTTGAAAAATCAAGTGTTAGATGTACAGCTCGGTGCATTTCTGATGCTACTACGAGTTAAGGAAGAGTCTGTAGATGAACTGGTAGGCTTTGTTCAAGCCACACGAGATCAACTGCCGTTCACGGCTTTAGAGGTCGATTTAGACTGGTCTTCTTATGCAGGCAAGCGTAAACACTATCCATGGTTTCTCTTAGCGGCACTGACTTTAGCTAAAGCAGGTTATAAGGTCGTGATGCACGGAGCATCAGGTCATACCATTAACCGTATTTATACTGAGCAGGTATTAGAGTATCTCGATTTTAATATTTGCCAAACTCAAGCAGATGTGGAACAGGAATTAGCGACGCGTAATTTTGCATATTTACCGCTGCACGCCATCTCCCCGATTTTAAGTGACTTAATTTCCCTACGAAATGTTATGGGTCTTCGTTCACCCATTCATACTCTTGCACGCTTGATCAATCCATTTAATGCCAAAGCAACCTTGCAAGCTATTTTCCACCCTGCCTATCGTGGTTCGCATCAGCAAGCAGCATTTAAACTGGGCTATAAAAATAGCGCGGTCATTAAAGGTGAAGGCGGCGAATTTGAACGTAACCCAGATGCCAAAACACTGATCTGCGGCATCAAAAATGGTGAACTCTACGAACATGAGCTACCTAAACTCACCGACAACCGAAGCCCAATTGAAGAAGAGTTAGATTTGGCTGAGTTTAAAGCAGTTTGGCTGGGTGAAAAACAGCATGAATATGGTGAAATGGCAGTGACTGAAACCATTGGCATTGCGCTCTATACCATGGGAGTGTGCGATACATATAGCGATGCCATGCAACAGGCCAACCAGCTTTGGCACACTCGTTTCTAAGCATAAGGGACAAGCAAAAGCGTGAACGTTATTCGTTACGCTTTTCGACCCAGTAAAAGTCGGCCCAGTAAGGATAATGCTTTCCTGAAGAATGAATATTTCTGAGTATCAACTGATCACCAATATGGATCTCAATTTTTTGAGATTCATAAGGGCCAGATAAATAAACATCTTTTTGTTGTCCAATGAGGTTTGAACAATAGAGCTGATGGCTTTTTATCTTTTTCGATGCTTCACCTGCATGGGCGTTATGGATCTTTATTCCAATCAATAACATCGGATAACCATCATTTTTCATTGATGTGTATTGTGTGACGGGATTTTGAAAATTTTGACTCGGTAACACAGAAACATCTAATAAACATTCAATTTTTCTTGCATCACTTGTTCGCTCAGCAAATACATTGGTCGAAATTACAGTAATGAAGAATAAACTGAGTCGAGTGAGCTTTATTATTTTTATAAGCATAATGATTGAAACAGTTTGAAGGTATTCTTGTTAGATTGAGTTGTTGAATCACCAAGCATCTGTTGCTGAGCGATTCAACGTATTTTTAATCAATTAAATAAAGCGAATAGGTTTAAATTCTGGTTCAGGCACATGAGAATCACACTCCTCACCTTCTTCTTTATGCCCTTTATCAATATAACCCGTACGTTCTTTTTCAGGAGTATTCTGATGCTCCCAAGCAATAACGGCTTGCATACAAGTTTGACGTTGTTCAGCAGTCAACGCAACGCCATTCGGCCATTTACCAATTTCTACAGCTGTTTTTAAACGCTCAACAATATCGGCATCTAAAATAGAAAGCATCTGTTCAATATTCATGATTTAATCCTGTTGAAAAGAGTCAAAATCTTGGTTCCAACCGAGTTTAGTACGGCATGACATATAAAAATCATAACCCGGTGGATGTAATAAATTCAGTTTAAAGGGGTGCTTACGAATATGTAAGCTATCACCCACATTGAGTGAAACACTGTGTTGACCATCGGCACTGACCATCGGCAAGACACGGTTTTCACGAATCAGAAGCTTAATTTCACTATGACCACCCACCACAATCGGGCGTGAAGACAAAGTATGTGGATGCATCGGTACCAAAGCAATCGCATCCATCCCCGGATGCACGATTGGGCCACCACCTGACAACGAATAAGCGGTTGAACCCGTAGGCGTCGATACAATCAAACCATCACTGTGTTGACGGTAGACATATTGACCATCGATATTGAGTTCGAAGTCAATCATATGCACCGACTTGCCCGAGTGTAATACCACATCGTTTAGCGCAATAGCATCATAAATCGTCTCGCCCTTTGAGCGAATTTCCATTTCCAATAAGAAACGACGATCTAACTGAAACTCACCTTTTAAGACTTGATCGAGCTTAAAAATCACTTCAGTCGGCTTGATGTCGGTTAAAAAACCCAAACGCCCTCGGTTTACACCCATTACAGGGGTATTAAATTTAACCAAGGCACGTGCAGCATGCAGAAGTGAGCCATCTCCGCCCACCACAATCACCAAATCGACCACTTCACCCAGAAGCGCACGACTCACCGTTTGCGTGTTTTTATAAGGAACCAGTTCAGCGGTTTGCGCATCAAAAACGGGATGTAACCCTAAGCTGAGTAGATGATCATGAATAAGACATAAGGTTTCGACAACTGAAGACTTATCTGGACGTCCAATTAAGCCTATGTTTCGAAATGTTTTATGTGAAATTTGCACCTGCAACATCGCTCCGCTACGATTCCCGCCTATCATAACATTATTTATTTAAATTGATTCAAAAACTAAAGTGACTGCTGCTACACACGGAATTGTCTCTATATTTCAGTTCGTTCACAGTTTAATTATTGCAAATTAGCGAAAAGCTTCGCATGATTAGCACAATTTCTCAGGATCTTATTCGTATTTATGAAGTCAGAACGTGGCATAGGTTTAATTGCACTGATCTTCTGCATCTTAGTCATTGCAGCATTCTTGGTGTTTAGTATTTATTTAATAAGACTCGACTCCGTTGTACGTGACAAGTTTGAAGGCAAGCGCTGGGACATTCCTGCGAAGGTATTCGCACGCCCACTCGAAGTGTATACCAATGCCCCTGTCAGTCAGGCTGACTTCACTCAAGAGTTAAAACTTTTGGGCTATAAGTCCTCGGAAAACTATACCAAATCAGGGAACTTTGTCAGTTCTGGCAATGAGCTATATGTACACACTCGTGGCTTTGACTTCGGTGATAGTATCGAGCCTGAACAAGTGCTTAAAGTCACCTTTGCCAATGAGCAAGTGGCTGAAGTCAGTGCAACTAAACCCTCATCTACAGGGATTGCACGTTTAGAGCCGATGCTGATTGGCGGGATTTATCCGCAGCATAATGAAGACCGTGTCCTGATTAAACTCGACAAAGTCCCTAAGCCTTTAATTGAGGCTTTAATTGCAACAGAAGATCGTAATTTCTATAGTCACCACGGCGTTTCGATTCGTGGTACGGCACGTGCGATTGTGAGTAATGTCACGGGTGGAAAACGTCAAGGTGGTTCAACACTGACCCAACAGTTGGTGAAAAACTTCTATCTCACCCCTGAAAAAACCATTAAGCGTAAAGTCAATGAAGCATTTATGGCTTTATTGGTCGAATTTCACTATGACAAAGATGAAATTTTAGAAGCCTATCTCAATGAAGTGAACCTCGGTCAAAATGGCAACTATTCTATTAATGGTTATGGTTTGGCTTCGCAGTTTTACTTCGGGATGCCTTTGCGTGAGCTAAATATTGCGCAACAAGCTTATTTGGTGGGTTTGGTACAAGGTCCAACCTTATATAACCCTTGGCGTAACCCAGAAGCTGCGAAAAAACGCCGTAATATTGTTTTAAACAACATGTTGGTCATGGGCTATCTGACCCAAGAACAATATGAAACTGAAACGGCTCGCCCTTTAAATGTGATTGCCAAACCGACTCTCGGCCCTTCACGTTTCCCAGATTTCTTAGACATTGTACGCCGTCAGTTACGTACCGAATACCAAGAAGGTGATTTGACCAACCAAGGTCTACGCATCTTTACAACGCTCGATCCGATTGCCCAAACCAAAATTCAAGATGCATTTAAATCGACTGTTGGTCGCTTAAGCCGTGGCTCAAGCCGTCTAAAAGAGCTGCAAGGTGCTGTGTTAGTTGCACATCCTGAAAATGGTGAATTGGTCGCAGCTGTTGGTTCAACCCAAGACTTTACTGGTTTTAACCGTGCACTCGATGCCAAACGTCAGGTCGGCTCACTGCTTAAACCTGTGATTTACCTCAGTGCGATTCAGTCGGGACGTTACAACTGGGCCAGCCCAATTGAAGACAGTAGTATTAGTATTCAAGCCAATGGTAAAGCATGGACACCTAAGAACTATAGCGGTGGCGAACATGGCGTTGTGCCGATGGTACAGGCACTGTCTAATTCATATAACTTGTCAGCAGTTCGCCTTGGTCAAGAGTTTGGTTTATCGACGTTTAGTAACCACCTAAAACGTTTTGGTGTGACCAGTAATATTCCAACCTATCCATCCATTTTCTTGGGTGCGGTAGACATGTCTCCGATGGAAATGCTCAGCATTTATGGCAACTTTGCCACAGGCGGTTTTAAGTATCCGACTAAATCCATTCGTACTGTTGTCGATCAAAATGGTCGCTTACTAACCCGTTATGGCTTAAATGTCCAACAAACCATTGACCCTGCTTCTGCCTATGTCCTGAACTATGGTCTACAACAAGTGATGACCTCAGGTACAGGTCGTTCGGCTTATAACACTCTACCGAACTCGCTTCAGCTTGCAGGCAAATCTGGAACCACCAATGACACCCGTGACTCATGGTTTGCAGGTTACTCGGGCAATTATGTTTCTGTGGTTTGGCTAGGTTTAGATGACAACAAACAAACTGGCTTAACAGGTTCTTCAGGTGCGTTGCCAGTGTGGACCAATGTAATGAGCCAACTGCGTCAAAAACCAGTCAACTTACGCCAACCAGATGATGTGCAATGGCACTGGATTGATCGTGGCACGGGTTATCTTGCTGCTCAAGGTTGTGAGGGTGCAATGTATATTCCCCTCTTGCGAAACACCGTACCACGTAAAGCAACCGCATGTGGCTTACCGCATTATCAAGTTGAACCCACTTACAATCCTGAAACAGATGGTTACCAAGCTACACCTGAACAAGGCGACAGCATAGACAACTATATTCGTGAAAGTGAATCGAACATGCAGCGTAACTTAGAAGATGAGACGCAAGTCATTTCGAGTGGTAGCTATCAACCTGAATAAATAGGACGGATTTAAATTTTGATGTGGTTTAAACGTTTAAGTATCTTAGTAACCATCGTGACTGTGGCAGGCTGTCAAAGTCTCCCACAGCTAGCTGAAAAAAAGATACCTGAAAAGCCGACACAGTCGGATAAAGAGCAGAAAACACCTTCAGGGGTAACAATTCATCCTTATGATCGCGAAGAAATTCAACGTCAGAAGATTGTGATTCCTGAGCAGAAAAGCAAACAACAGTTTGATGATGGGCGACAGCTTCCTGCTTTTAAAAGTCTGATGCAAAAAACACAAACGGCCTATCGCCAAGGCCAGTGGAGTCAAGCACAAAGCTACGCCATGCAAGCACAGCGTTTAGCACCACAGTCGAGTGAGACCTTTTTGTATTTGGCTTTAATTGCCAATCAACAAAAACAACCTGCAAATGCGGAATCGCTTGCACGTCGCGGCTTGAGTTATGCCCAAAGCAATGCCATGAAAAAGCAGCTTTGGAGCGTTATCTTAAAAGCAGGTCAAATGCAGAAGAATCAGAAAACCATTCAACAAGCCCAAACAGCAATCAAAAGTCTGTCTTAAAAGCACGCTCCGTTAGATGGAGCGCTGCCCTGCTATACCATAAGCGCCATAACTTTGCGCTTTGGCTAAATCGGCTAACTGTAAGCCGCCTAGAGCAAAAATTGGGATATGAATCTCTTCTGCAATCAAACTCAATTGCTCCCAACCCAAAGTTTCACTATTTGGGTGGCTGAGTGTATCAAGTACGGGACTGAGTAAAAGAGCATCACAGCCAATTTCTTGTGCATGTTCAGCACTGCTACGGTCATGACAGGCCGCAATATAACGCTGCCCAACATTCAGCTCCCCTTTACTCAATTGCATCAGTTGAGATTGTTTCAGGTGTATGGCCGCAACTGCCTGCTGTTGTAGTGGATTTAAACCTTTCCATAGTTCTATATTGACAATCACCCGTGCCAATTGTTCTACACTCAGTTCTGCAATTTTTAAAATATGTTCAGGACTGGCAGACACTCGCCAATACAGCACTTGTTGTTCAGGCAAATCCTTCAACAGATCGATTTGATCTGAAATTTTAATCACGGGTGCGGCATAGAGTCGCTTCAAAATGGCTTGATTGGCTTTTGGAAAGTTAAGATCTTGTAATTCGGCACGCTTGAACCACACCCATGGTGAGTGAATGTCTGCCAATAGATGATTTGATACTACAGCATGAAATAAATGCAAATTGACAATTACATCGTCATATTCAAACTGAATACAGTCAAAAGCATGCCAATCTTGTATACCAATTCCGACCTCTTCTAACACTTCACGGCGACAAGCTTGCTCAGGCGTTTCACCTGCTTCCACCTTACCCCCAGGAAATTCGTGCTTATTGCCCTGATGCTGTTCCGCCTGGCGCCAGCCCACCAAAACTTTGCCTTGATGTAAAAGGATGGCTATAGCAACTTGAACCAAAGGTTTTGACATAATCAGATTCCATTTCAGATGTGTAGTGTATTAAGTGATTGCATGTAACGATATTGAAGTTTTTTATATTTTCAGCGAGAAAATGTTGACAGCCTCATTCGATAATGATTATCATTTAAATCGTTCAACATACACCACGGAGTCGCCAGAATGAACGCACCATTTAGCTTATTTACTCGTAACGAAACAGCCCATTCACTACCAATGCTACACTCAAACAACTTATTTGCCCTAGGCCGTGAAATTCGCATTATGCATGCTGGAGAAGAGTATCGTCTACGACTCACTCGCAATAACCGACTCATTCTTACCAAATAAGAACTATAAAAACCCAATAACAATAATCGTGGAAACAAGCAGTATGTCAGCGCGTACTGCTTTTTAATGTCTTTAAGTTTGATCATTTATGCTGTTTTTATCGCAAATCTGCACATCTAAGCCTCAACCCTATTTAACAGCAGCTCCACTTTTAAACCGCCTAAGTCGGATGAAATAAATAACAACTGCCCTGCGTGTAAATCGACAATTTTCTGACAAATCGATAAGCCCAAGCCTGAACCTTGTGTTTTTGTACCTAAAGCCCGATAGAAGCGTTCACCCAAGCGCTGGATAACTGCTGCATCGACCCCATTTCCGCTATTTTCAATCCTCAGTCTGAGCTGCTGTTTTTCAATAGTGAGATTGACAAAAACTTGTGCCTGCTCGGGGCTATAGCGAATGGCATTGTCGAGCAAATTGCGAAGTGCGCTAAATAAGAGCTGCTCATTGGCCAAGACACAGGCTTGCTCTGCAAGCACCACGTTAATTTTAATCTGTTTTGAGTCAGCAAACGGCTGTAAAGCTTTAATCACGTCCTGCATTAGTAGACTGAAGTCAAACTTAGTCTTCGCCAAGCCCTCCTTTTGCTCAGGGTCTAGACGCGCCAGCAATAACAAATTATCCAACACCTGTACCCCACGACTGACATCTTGCTGGATCGGTTTGAACTCACTTTCAAGTTCAGGGAACTTGCGCTTGAGCACCTGAAGTCGCATTTGTATCGCAGACAGTGGAGAACGTAACTCATGTGAAGCATCCGCGGTAAAGCGCTGCTCTGCCACTAAAGCTTGGTCTAAACGCGCCAACAAGGCATTCAGCTGAGATAGCATCGGTTGCAACTCAATCAGCTCAGGTTCTGGCATAGAAATAGGTGCTAAATCATTGACCGATTTATTTGAAATTTGCTCTGAAACTTGGTGTATCACCCGAAATTTACGTCGAATGGCAAAATGCATCAACAACCACTGTACACACCAGACTAAAAACAACACACCGCTGAAAACTAGGATGCTTTGCCAAAATGCATGGAAACGTTCGGACATCGACTGGGTCACTTGAACCTGTAAACCGTGATTATCCTGCGCAGTATAAATACGCCACAGTTTCTGCTCTGACCAATAAAAACCATAAGGTTCATCGGAAACCAAACTCAAATGATCCACAGTTATTTTTTCAGGTACATCTTCGGATGCAGTCAAAAGTTGCTGCGCATTATCGAGTCGATAGCGAATATCAAACTCATCACTAAGCTCTGCCAAGGCTTGACCATTGCTGACCGTTAAATCATCTGCCAGCAACATATCGGCCATTTCATCCATGATTTCATCTTGCATAGACATGGTCTGATAAACCGATACCCCAATAAACATCAGCAATGCCAAAAGCCCCGCCAGTATCGAACTGAGGAGCGAACTTTTAACGAGCTGACGCTGCAGTGAAATTGGCTGTGCCATTATGTGTCCTGATTCATTCTGTAGCCCAAACCACGAATGGTTTTAATACAATGACTACCGAGTTTTTTTCGCAATTGATAAATAAAAACCTCAATCGCATTGCTTTCGATTTCATCGCCCCATGCATAAAGACTTTCCTCAAGTTGTTCCCGCGTAACGACATATTCTGGCTTGAGCATCAATTTATGCAAAATTTGAAACTCTTTGGCGGTTAAATTAACAGCTTGACCATTTTGAGTCACACTTTTGGACTGTGGGTCGAGTTGGATATTGGCATAGCTCAATACCTGCGAGCTACTATGCTGTTGCTGTCGAAGTTGTAAACGAATTCGAGCGGATAATTCCTCTAGACTAAAAGGTTTGACCAAATAATCATTGGCGCCCAAGTCTAGCCCTTCGACTCTATCTCGAATACTGTCACGCGCTGTGAGAAAAATCACAGGAGTCGATAGGTTCTTGCCACGGACTTTCAGCAAAATGTCATCACCTGTGGCATGTGGCAAACCACGATCTAAAAGCACACAGTCATACTGATGCTGTTCAATGGCTAAAATGGCATGGTCGCCCCGTTCCACCCAGTCGACACTGTAGCCATCCATTTCAAGCCAAGTTTTAATACTCTCAGCTTGAGAGGCATCATCTTCTGCTAATAATATCCGCACTGCTTAACCTGCCTAATCACTATTGTTTAGATCATGCCGTGAAATGACTCAAAATACAAAAACCACAGGGCTAAGATCAAATCTTAGCCCTGTGGTTTTTTTAAGAAAGCCCAATCAAAATTGAATTGAGCTTGGGCAAGTGTGTTTAGAATTTCACTTGATCTACGTCAATTTCAACGCGTTTTGCTGGTTTGTAGTCAATATCTACTTCACCGATAATGGTTACAGGTGTTTTAGCCGAAATTGCTTTGCCACCCCATAATTCATCATCAATGTCGACAGTAATTGAACCAGTTTGGTCACGGAATTCATACTTCTCATCCCCAATGGCTTTGACCACATAACCTTTTAACTGGACGTGACTGTCATCTTTTAATGTTAACGCATGCTTAACTGTAGTTGGTGTTGAAGCAGTAACTGCCGCTTGGTTCACTGCGGTGTTTGCTACAGCGACAGTGGTTGAGCCAATAACACCTGCAACCAATAACGCTTTCATCATCATATTCATATCCAGTACCTCTATTTAATTGTTCATCTATTTGATGAAGTCATTAAACCAAAGCTAGATGAGCTGAATCTTAAGAAAGATTCAATTAAAGCATTAAACGCTGGTGGTGTTTCAAAAAGTATGCTGAAAAAAAGCAGGTTGGATTTTGATAAAATAGAGAAATGCGAATAACTCTAGAAATCAAGTGTCCAGCCTGCCTAAGTGACAGTATAAAGAAAAATGGCACAAAAGTAGATGGTAAGCAAAATTACCAATGTAAAATATGCAGACGTCAATTTATTGGTGATCATGCTCTCAGTTATCAAGGCTGTCACTCAGGTATCAAAACCAAAATATTACACCTCATGGTGCGAGGCAGTGGTGTCAGGGATATAGCAGAAATTGAAAGAGTAAGTATCGGTAAAGTTCTACGGACACTTAGCCAATCAAAATATCAACTTCGAGCACAGCAAAGTCATTATGAAACCCTTGAAGTAGATGAGTTTTGGACTTTTGTTGGTCATAAGCAAAATAAACAATGGCTAATTTATGCCTATCATCGAGAAACAGGTGAAATTGTTGCTTATGTATGGGGTAACCGAGATTTAGCCACTGCAAAACGACTTAAATTAAAATTGAAGCAGTTAGGTGTAAGCTATACATGTATATCAAGTGACCATTGGGATAGCTTTGTTACGACCTTTAAAGAATGCAAACAGTTGATTGGTAAATTTTTCACTGTGGGTATAGAAGGCAATAATTGTCGATTACGGCATCGAATCAGGCGAGGCTTTAGGAGAAGCTGCAACTTCTCCAAAAAGCTTGAAAATCATTTCAAAGCCTTTGATTTAGTGTTCTTTTATATCAATAATGGATTCGTTTAATGCCAGCATACTTTTTGAAACACCACCAACGCTTAGTTAAGTGGGACGACACGTAACACTTCTTCTAGTGTCGTGACGCCTTCTAAAACTTTACGAGCACCCGAAATTCTTAAAGGCTCAATGCCTTCTTTTTTGGCTTGTTGACGCAGTGCAGTCAAGTCACCATTGGCACCAATCAGTTGCTTTGCCTCTAAACTCACGGGCATAAACTCATAGATGCCGACTCGTCCTTTGTAGCCCGTTTGACGACACTCTTCACATCCCACTGCGGTAAAGACTTTTTCAGGCATCTCCATAATGTAATCAAAAGTCAGATGCTCCCATTCTTGGCTATTGATTTGCTTTTCAACTTTACAATGTGGACATAAACGACGTACGAGACGCTGTGCCAACACCCCTAAAATGGTTGCCGCGGTTAAGAACGGTTGTACGCCTAAATCATGCAAACGCGTCAGACTGGAAGGTGCATCATTAGTATGCAGAGTTGAAAGCACCAAATGCCCTGTAAGTGCGGCCTGAATCGCCATATTGGCCGTATCATGGTCACGAATCTCACCGACCATAATAATGTCAGGGTCTTGACGCATCAGTGCGCGAACACCATCAGCAAACCCAAGATCAATGCCTGTATTCACCTGCATTTGGTTAAAACTCGGCTCTAACATCTCAATTGGGTCTTCAATGGTACAGACGTTCACCTGTTCGGTAGCCAATTGTTTCAAAGAAGAATAAAGCGTGGTGGTTTTACCTGAACCCGTTGGCCCTGTCACTAAAATAATGCCGTGACTATGCGAAGTCAGCGCTTGCCAATCACTGAGCAAATGCCCTTCAAAACCCAACTGCTGAAAGCTACGCACTAAAACTTCAGGGTCAAAAATACGCATCACCAACTTTTCACCAAAAGCAGTCGGTAAAGTCGAAAGACGCAGTTCTGTTTCTTGTCCTTTCGGTGTCCGTGTTTTTAACCGTCCATCTTGTGGTTTACGTTTTTCCGCCACATTCATTCGACCTAAAATTTTAATCCGCGAAATCACTGCGGTTAAAGTATTGGCAGGCATGTTATAAATCGTATGCAGCACTCCATCAATACGGAAACGAACTTTGCCGTTGTCTTTACGTGGTTCTAAGTGAATATCACTGGCACCTTGCTCAAAAGCAAACTGTAGAACCCAGTCGACTAATTTAACAATGTGTTGGTCATTGGCATCAAGGTTTTGACTATCACCCAACTGTAAAAGTGCTTCTACGCCTTTATTATCACGGTCATAACTCCCAGACTTCTGGGAGTTACTGACGGCGCGACTCACCTGATAATACTCGACCATATAGCGCTGTAATTGTTCAGGGCTGAGTAATACACGCTGGATTTTTTTCGGTGCAACATTCTGCTCCAAATTTGCAATCCAATCTTTCATATACGGCTGATCTGTTGCAATCAAAACTTGATTAGCCTGAACTTCTACTGCCAAGATTTTATTGCGGAAGGCGAATTCTTGAGACATCACCGAAGTCAAAGCTTGCACATCGGCTTTGAGTGGATCAATCACATAAAACGGTAATTGGGTCTTTTCGGCTAGCCACTGACACAGCCGATTTAATGTCAGTCTCGACTGTGGATGCGACTGATCCACCAGATTAAAATGAGCAATCCACTGTAAAGGATGCCACTTCAATTGATCGCGTTGACGGTGCGAGGTTTGTACTAGATTTTTTTCTTTTTCAGTAATTCGCCCATCTTTAAACAGTTGATCTAAGCACCAAGTGGTATCAATTTCAAAATTAAAATTCATTGTTATACGTCCCCAAACATAACCCCACTATAGCAAGATTTTCTGTATTCATTCACACAAAGCATAAGCAAATCCCACAAATATCGAGGAGTAGCCAAGCTCATCAATAGAATCACGAATTTACTCACAAATCTTGCTCTTTTAACTTGAATCCACCTTCAGCATTCGCCTATATTTTAGACAGGTCATTAAATTTAGTGAGATAGGCTTGGACTTCAGCATAGTTTCCATCAACAACTTGGCTTTATCTGATGTCCTCATTACCTTGGCTTCAGCATTAGGCTGTGGACTGTTGATTGGTCTAGAGCGCGAACGAAGCAAACAACGTGAAAACCAACAGAGCTTTGCAGGACTACGCTCCTTTGCCATTTGTGCCCTTCTCGGTGCCATTTGTTTTTTATTTGGTGTCAATATTGGCATTGTTGGTGCGCTGATCATCGGCGGCATAGTTATATTCTCAATGAAAAACCAAACAGAAGATTTGGGTTCAACCACTGAACTTGCCTTTGTCATGACCTATTTTATTGGCGCAATGTGCCTGTGGAATACCCCTTTAGCGGCAGGTTTAGCCGTGCTCCTGACCATTATTTTAATGACCAAACATTCTATGCACAGCATTGCTGGAAAATGGATTACTGAAGCTGAATTTAAAGACGGTATCTTTCTTCTAGCACTGATTCTAATTGCTTTGCCCTTAACGCCGAATACGCCTTTATGGGGTGCTGTGCTGAATCCCTATATTATTTTAAAATTAGTTACACTTATTCTTGGTGTTCAAGCGCTTGCACATATTGCCAAACGACTGCTGAACACTAAAAATGCCATGATTTTATCGGCAATCGCCTCAGGTTTTGTATCCAGTACCGCGACTGTTGCCAGCTTAGGCATGGAAGTACGTGCAGGTCGAGCACTTGCCAAACCCAATGCAGGTGCAGCGCTCATGTCCTGTATTGCGACTTTGTTGCAACTACTAATTATAGTCGCAGGTGTGAGTATACTTTGGCTCAAAACTATACTGCTGCCGACGCTTGTGGCAAGTGTCCTTTTAGGGATCTGTGCTTATGCGTTGGTACGATCTGCCCCTGCACAAGAACAACATCAACCCACTGATTCACGCATGTTTAGCTTAAAAGAGGCTGGCATTATTGCCCTGACTTTGACGTTCATCCAAGCGGGTGTGTATGGACTTAACCTTTGGCTGGGAGATGCAGGTTTAATCGCTGGGACTTTGCTGGCCTCTTTATTTGAAATTCATGCAGCGATGGCAACAGTGGTCATGCAAGGGGCACCGACAGACACGGCAGCAATGTCTGCATTTATATTAGGTTTGACTGCACACGCTGTTGCCAAGTCCATTAATGCCGCCTTAACAGGTGGTAAGCAATACTTTATAGCTTTTGCCCCGATTCAGATTTTGCATATGGTGGTTTTGATTGGGCTGTTGTATTGGAGCTTCTCTCTTTAAATCTCTCATTCTACGGCCGTGATATTCACTGTAGTTTCACCCACTGTAAAAGCGATATCAACAGCAGCAAATTTCATTTTATATACCCGTGCTTCATCATCCTGATACGCCGGTCTGGGATCTAAAGATAAAATGGCTTCAAGCTCTTGTAGGGTCTGTACAGACAATTTCCCACTCGTCAAAAGCTGCTGCTTCTGTTCGATCGCCCGATTCGACCATATCACCGATTTACGTTTAGGTTCATCTTGCGCATAGCCACTTTCCGCTTCTATAACGGCATCTGAGTAGTGAATATAGGGTTTAATATCGACAATCGGGGTGCCATCTAGCAAATCACTTCCTGTGACATACACTCGAACCGATTTCCCTTCTTTTTTAACGTACTTGAGCTTTACCACCGATAGACCAATCGGTGAAGGACGATACATACTACGCGTAGCAAATACTCCTATTTTTTTATTGCCCCCTAAGCGTGGCGGACGAACTTGTGAGCGAAACTGGTTTTTTTCTGGATTTTTATTGTCATGAAACTGCCACACCAACCATACATGACTAAATGCCTCAATTCCTTCAAAGGCCAGAACATCATTATAGGGTGCTAGCATTTCAATATACGATTCCACTTGAACCAAATTAGGCTGACGAGGAATACCAAACTTTTCCTTATAAGAAGAGTGCATATAGCCAATAATTGGCAAGGTTAACTCAGTCATCATCACTTTTTCTAATAAGCTCAATTAAATATATTCAGTTTATCGAGAATGATTTTAGATTAGAATAGCAACCTGTTCTAATTTGATAATTTATTGAGACCTTTAATGGCTGCTTTCAACGTCGAAAAGATTACTCACGTCCACCATTGGAATGATACTTTATTCTCTTTTAAAACGACGCGCGACACTGCTCTACGTTTTAAAAACGGTCAATTTGTGATGATCGGCCTTGAAGTAAATGGCAAACCGTTAATGCGTGCTTATTCTATTGCTAGTGCAAACTACGAAGAAGAACTTGAGTTTTTCTCAATTAAAGTTCCAGATGGCCCGTTAACCTCTATTTTACAAAAAGTTAAAGTGGGCGACGAAATTTTGGTATCTAAAAAACCAACTGGAACTTTAGTACTTGATGACTTAAACCCAGGTAAAAACCTATACCTGCTTTCTTCTGGTACAGGTCTTGCACCGTTCTTGGCGACCATTCGTGACCCTGAAACCTATGAACGTTTTGAGAAAGTGATTGTGGTTCATGGTACACGCTTCATTTCTGAATTGGCTTACCAAGACCTCATTTTAGACGAACTTCCGAACAATGAGTTCTTTGAAGAGCTAGGCATTAAAGATAAATTGGTTTACTACCCAACGGTTACTCGTGAAGAGTATCCAAACCAAGGTCGTGTCACAACTGTAATTGAAACTGGTGAGATTTTTGAGAAGATCGGTTTACCACGTTTCAACCCAGAAACGGACCGTGCAATGCTTTGCGGTAGCCCTGCATTCCTCGATGACGTTGCTGCACTTCTAGACCAACATGGTTTAAAAGAGTCGCCACGTATGGGTGTACTTGGTGACTACGTGATTGAACGTGCATTCGTTGAAAAATAAGATCGTATAAAGATATTAAAAAACCGAAGCTTAGGCTTCGGTTTTTTATTTACTCTACGCATAGTTTTATCTAATATTAAAAAAATAACAAATCTAGAATTTAAACCCATGACCTTTCCAGAACTCAAATTTAAAGACTATTTACATCCAAAACCCAAGCCCAGCGGCCTCGATGTACAGTGTAAACTCCAGCATTTTGCCCTCATTACTTATGCCGTTGACCCAGCTCGTTTTAAAGAGATCATTCCAGCACGATTTAAGTTAGACACGGTCCAGTACCAAGGCAAACAACATGCACTGATGTCGGTAGTGCCCTTCATCGATGTCGATTTCAGCTCTGCGGTTTATCCTTTTCCAAAATTCACTATGGGGCAAACTAATTATCGTGTCTACGTGATTGATCAGGAAACACAGGAACGTTGTGTTTGGTTTTTAGGAACGACTTTGGACTCTTGGACGCTAATCGTTCCTCGTTATGTCTGGCAACTACCGTGGCATCCTGCACAGATTGAGTTTGATTGTCAGCAAGATGCAGAGGGTCGATATACACAATATAAAATGCGGACTCAATCGGCATGGGCCACTTCAGATGTGCATTTGTCTCAGTCCGAACATGACCCATGGCTTTTTGAAGGCTTTCCCAATTTAGAAAGTTATCAGGTCTTCTTGACTCATCCTTTGGCAGGATTTTACCATCGCCGCGATGGAAAACTCGGCAGCTATCGTGTGTGGCATGGTTGCTTAAATCCAAAACCTGCAACGCTGCATTATGCTCGCTTTGAACTTTTAGCAAGGCTCAATCTTGTATGCTATGAAGATCAGCTCAAACCCTATAGTGTTCTGATTGAACCAATCAATGAATTTACCATTTATTTACCCCCAAGGTGCCTTAATCATTCGGCTGAATAACACAATAAATAATGAATACCCTACATATTTTAAGGGATATTAAGCATGATGAATAAATTTCAGCCAAAATAATGAGAGATTGGTTGTTTTTCTCCACAAAGTCTCTATAATTCAACAAAACAGACAAGTCTGTCTATTTTTGCTGAAATACTGAATGACCGAAAACATTCAGAGGGTACAAAAAATATAAGAAGGCACATTAAGTTGCTCATATTCATATCATGCATTATTGTCAAATAATGTGCGATATGGAACATAATCATTATCAGCAAAGCGCGATAACTTAACCGTTATCGCGCTTATTTATTTGTACGTGATTTATTTTAAGCGCATTTAAGCCAGCAATATAATGAGTGTATTAGGTTAACCTTAAAATCAAAATTTATATATTAGGCAGCTGAAAGTTCCATTTGAATTAAAGTATTCACACGCTTCCAATAATCTTCCAAATGTACTTGCTTCGGATCGATTTGTGCTTGTATGGTCATGCCATCCAAAATACTCGATAAAAAAGCCGCCAACTGTTCATCCTGCTTCACACCTAGACGATTCAAAGCCTGACATAACTTGCCTTTTAACCATTCTTTATAATCAATTGCGGGCTGTAGTGAAGAAGGATAAATTTTTGAAATTTCTTCAACTGCCTTTTGGAACATACAACCATTAAAATCCGCGCTATGAAACCAAGCATGGTACCATTCAAAAATTGCACGAATATGGGAGAGATAATCACTTGGGTCACATGCAGCAATCGTCGCTTCAAGCGACTGCTGTAAATTTTGGTTTCTGGTCACTAAGCATTCTTCAATTAATTTAGCTTTAGATGGGAAGTATTTGTAAAACGTCATTTTAGCAACGCCAGACTCGCTAATAATCCGATCCACACCGATAGAATTATAACTATGTGAGTTAAAGAGATTAAGCGCTGTGTTAATGATGTCTTCTTTTTTTGACATTTATTTTACCTGATGCACAAAACTTTAAAATTAAGCCATTAACCCAAAAGAACAGCACATGAAAACGAAATACATCGATTGAAGACGATATTATATATCAAATTTAGATCAACACCGTTTTTTTATAAGAAACAATATCAATATTAAAATAACCATTTGAAATATATAGTTTTTAAAATAAATAAAACACTAGAAGAGTCGGATCTTTTTCACTATGATAAAAATGATGACAATTAAAATTTACTTCGTATATGAATGCTCTCTCCTTCACCCAGTCTGAACATACCCGCGCAGAAGTTTTGCGCTTTATTGAACGATCCTTAAGCTCAGCGTCATGGGCAACCAATACTCAAGCGATCATCCGCTTGAAACAAACGACAGCCGAACATATTTTATTTCAACATCCGATACTGACACGGCTGCATCAATGCCAACTGAGCCTTGAACAGCTGAAATTTATTCATCTGAATTATTTTACCGCCATTGTCAAAATTTTCACTGATGCTTTGAGTATGGCTATGTATCAAGCACTGCAACTTGAGCACGACAGTAATATCGTGGAGCAAGACCGCATTGCAGCCAAGATATATGCACGTTATTTGTTGTCACTAAATCTTCTAGATGAATTGGGTTTTAATACCCATCAACTTGAGAAAAGCTCACCCTCTAAATCGCATTTGGTCTATTTCCTTCAACTGATGCAGCAACTTGAACTCAATGTCACCGATCAAAAACAGACCGAGCCTGAAGCATTTGCAATCGCACAATTTATTCAAGAACATATTCATTCTTATGCAGACTTGCTGCTCATTTTGGCTTGTACTGAATTACAAGTGATTAAGTTTAGTGAAGCACTCAGAACTAATCTCGCAGCCTATGATCCTTTATTTACCCAAGGATACTATGCATGTCATGGCCTTGCAGAAACATGTGATACAACCCTTGCTAACGATGACAATCATGAAGACGACGTTTGGGTGCTATTCACACAATGCTATAAACCTGAACAGGCTCTGTATTTCCAGCAACTTCAAACTGAATATTTAAGTCTATGGAATAACTTTTGGAGCAAGATGAGTTTACGAACTCATTAATTCACCTCAGTAGCTAAACGTCCTTGTACACTCACGTATCCAACTCTTGAATATGGAGTGAATTCACATCTTATGAATGCCAAGCATTAATTTCCAGCAGTAGTATTAAATCTAGAATTAAACCGTAGAAGCACTCTCACTTTTATTGTGCAGTCGAATTTTCTAATATACTTTTTTTGCGCTCAGATAACGCTTTGCTCACCACTTGATAACCCGCCGTCATACCTAAAGTCGCCATAATGCCTGCCACGATTATGTCTGGCCACAAACTGCCTGTACCAAACACACCTATTGCAGCAAAAATAACCGCCACATTCCCAATCGCATCATTTCGGCTACAAAGCCAGACCGATTGCATATTAGAGTCACCTTCTCTAAAGGCATATAAAATGACGGCACAAACCACATTCGCAAGCAAAGCAATCACACCAATCACCCCCATGGTCATGGCTTCAGGCGGAATTCCCAAAACATAGGCATAAATCACTTTACCTATCACGACTAAGCCAAACAGCGCCATGGTTATACCTTTAAGCAATGCCACTGTCGCCCGCCAATACAAGCTCGCACCAAGCACCGCTAGGGAAATACCATAGTTGACTGCATCACCAAAGAAATCTAAAGAATCGGCCCATAAAGATGACGAATGCGCATAAGCCCCACCAATGAGCTCCACCACGAACATAGCTAAATTGATCAATAAGGCTATCCACAATGCCGTTCTAAACTTACTATTTGGCTTTTGCGGTGCAGGTGCACAACTGCAAGAAGAACATGCCATATACACAACCTCTATTCAGACGTAATCATTTTCTATTATGATTAAAAACTATGGAGTCGCTCTAAGGTCAAGCAAAATGAATCAACAAAACTCATCTGCTATTTATTTGATGAAAGACTTAGTCCATAAAACAGGATTAAGTGCCGATACCATTCGTTTCTATGAAAAAAAGCATTTATTAGAACCTTCTTTTCGCGGGGACAATAATTATCGCTATTATCAAGATAATGCACTTAAACGACTCATCTTTATTAAACGTTGCCGCGCGCTGGATATCTCACTCAAAGAAATTGAATACCTGATTGAACTGGAACAAAAACCTCAACAAGACTGTAGTGCTGTCAATCAACTGATCGATGAGCATTTAAAACAAGTCGAACAAAAAATCATTGAATTGCAAAAATTTCAGATACAGCTACAACAGCTTCGGCAGTCTTGCTCAACTCAATCAACCATTGATGATTGTCAAATTTTAAGACATCTTGAAGCAGGGCTAGATGTATAAAACACATCAACGCAGAATTTAGAATATGGGTATTACTCAGTTTTGCTACCTATTTACTCAAACCATTCGTGGGCAATGCAGGATTTTTATCCTTATTTTCTTTAATTTTTTAATAATTTCAGAAATAAAAAATCTAGCCTAACCTCAAATCTAATAAAAATGATCCCTAATTATTTCGGATAAAAGGCCGCAAAGAACTCCAATTTTTTGATGATTAGAACCTCGAATAAGTTTTATATAACAGATCTTTTACTTTATAAAACAAGGGGATTTAAATTCATTTTTATCCTTAGCCACATAAAACCATATATTCAAACATTTATAATGGAGCACTCACATCCAGCATTTGAACATGTAATTTTCGCGTCTATAACCGTTTAAATTCCGAGTTGTTTACTAGGTTGAATCTATTTTTTAAAGCCCTACAATAAACCCATATTTTTTCTATGCCTTAGTTTAATCATGAGCATTCATCACGTTACTGAACTTCTTTCTCCTGCAGGTTCGCTTAAAAATATGCGTTATGCATTTGCCTATGGTGCAGATGCAGTCTATGCCGGACAACCTCGTTACAGTTTACGTGTGCGCAATAATGAATTTGACCATGACAATCTGGCTATCGGCATTCAAGAAGCGCATGACTTAGGTAAAAAGTTTTATGTGGTCGTCAACATTCAACCACATAACTCAAAACTCAAAAACTTTATTCGTGACCTCACACCTGTGGTTGCAATGCAACCCGATGCCCTGATCATGTCGGATCCAGGCCTGATTATGATGGTACGCGAACATTTTCCAGACATGGATGTGCATCTTTCGGTTCAAGCCAATGCCATTAACTGGGCTACTGTGAAGTTTTGGAAGAACATGGGACTGACTCGGGTCATTTTGTCCCGTGAATTATCTATTGATGAAATTGAAGAAATTAAGCAACAAGTACCAGACATGGAAATTGAAGTTTTTGTGCATGGTGCGCTATGCATGGCGTACTCTGGACGTTGTATGCTTTCCGGCTATATGAATAAACGTGATGCCAATCAGGGGGCATGTACCAATGCATGCCGTTGGGAATACAAAGTACACGAGACTCAGCAAGATGAAAATGGCGATGTGATCCCAGTCCAAAATCTGAATACAGGCTCCAACTGCTGTTCAAGCTCTAATGCTGATGAACTGCATATGCAAGCACAGCATCAGTTTGATGAACCCGTATTACTACAACGTCATGATGAAGACATGTTTGCTGCTGAAGAAGACGAACATGGTACTTACTTTATGAACTCAAAAGACTTACGCGCGGTGCAACATGTTGAGCGCTTAACCCAAATGGGGATTCATTCTTTAAAAATTGAAGGACGCACCAAGTCTTATTTTTACTGTGCCCGTACAGCACAAATTTATCGCAAAGCCATAGATGATGCGCTCGCAGGTAAACCTTTCGATTCCTCACTCATGACACAACTCGAAGGTCTGGCCAACCGTGGTTATACCGAAGGTTTTTTACGCCGCCACGTGCATAGCGAATATCAAAACTATGAAAATGGTTCATCCAGTTTTGACCATCAACAATACTGCGGTGAAATTTTGGAACGCAATGGCGATTATTTGAAAGTCGATGTCAAAAACCGTTTTGTAGTGGGCGATGTGCTCGAACTCATGACCACTTCAGGCAACATCATATTTAAACTAACAGAAATCCTCGATAAAAAAGGCAATCCAATACTTGAAGCGAAAGGCTCAGGACATGTGGTTGAAATACCCGTTCCTGCTGATGTAGACATGCGCTATGCCCTGCTCATTCGTAACTTACCGCATTCAAGCACTGACATTTCAGCGCCTGCATTGGCTTATGTTACAAGCTGACTGGGGATAATGCTATGGCACTACAAATAACGGATGCTTGTATTAACTGTGATATGTGTCTTCCTGAATGTCCCAATACCGCTATTTTTGAAGGTGATAAAATTTATGAAATAGACGTCAACCGCTGCACCGAGTGTGTTGGTTTTTATGATACCCAAACCTGTGTCGATGTTTGCCCAATTGCCTGTATCGAGCCACATCCAGAATACGTTGAAACACAACAACAACTGTTAGAAAAATTTAAAGGATTGAACTTATTTAGCGTCTAACCTTGGGGAAAGTAGAAAAGAAACCGAGTACTGACCACACTCAGAGTTTCAAAACAAAAACTGGGCAAAGAATAACAATAAACAAAAACTAAATGAAAAAGCCAAAGTGACTGGGGAGCACTTTGGCTTTTTCTTTGTACAAGATATTTGCTTTAAACGAAAAAAAAAGGAACTGAGCTGTTAGCGACTCAGTTCCTATCAAGGGTAAAACCAAAGATCAACAATACAGCATAAAGGGGAAAAGCCAACGTATATTTTGGGAGAGCGTTGGCTTTTTCATTTCACACTTACAGCCCAGAACGAATAATATAATCAAAAGCAGACAGAGCTGCTTTCGCGCCTTCACCTGTGGCAATGATGATTTGCTTGTAAGGCACAGTCGTACAGTCACCTGCGGCAAATACACCTTTGACATTGGTTTCATTGCGATCATTAATCACAATCTCACCACGATTTGAAAGCTCAACCGCTGTTTCTTTGAGGAAATCGGTGTTTGGCAATAAACCAATTTGCACAAAGATTCCTGCAAGCTCAACCGTATGTTCTACATCGGTTGTACGGTCTTTATATTTCAATGCTGTTACTTGTGAACCATCACCCACAACTTCAGTTGAGAGTGCATTCAGGATCACTGTGGTATTAGGCAAGCTATGTAACTTATCTTGCAACACTTGGTCTGCACGTAATTTGGTATCAAACTCTACCAAGGTCACATGTTCAACAATCCCAGCAAGATCAATCGCGGCTTCGACACCTGAGTTCCCCCCACCAATCACTGCAACACGTTTGCCTTTAAACAGTGGACCATCACAGTGTGGGCAGTAGGCAACACCACGAGTACGGTATTCTGCTTCGCCCGGCACATTCATTTCTCTCCAACGTGCCCCTGTTGAAAGGATTACTGTTTTAGATTCAAGCTTTGCACCATTTTCTAAAGTGACTTCAACCAAGCCATTCGCTGTCTCATCTGCACCTTTGATGTTAGAGACACGTTGTAAGTTCATGATGTCTACACCGTACTCACGTACATGTGCTTCCATTTCAGCAGCAAACTTCGGCCCTTGAGTCTTTTGAATCGAGGTATAGTTTTCAATGTCCATGGTATCCATGACTTGACCACCCATCCGTTCAGCCACGATCCCTGTTTTAATACCTTTACGTGCTGCGTAGATGGCAGAGGTATTTCCCGCAGGGCCACCACCAACCACTAAAACATCAAAAGCCTCTTTGGCATTGAGTTTTTCAGCTTCTTTGACTGCTGAATTGGTATCCAGTTTGGCAATAATTTCTTCCAAGGTCATACGGCCTTGACCGATATGGTTATTGTCTTGGAACACCATCGGTACAGCCATGATTTTGCGTTCTTCAACTTCGTCTTGGAAGAATGCACCATCAATCATGGTTGCTGTCGTGCCCGGATTGTAAATAGCAATCAGGTTCAACGCTTGCACCACGTCTGGACAGTTATGACAGCTTAAAGAGACAAATACGTCAAAGTTAGACTGGATGCCCAAAGCTTTGATTGAAGCCAAAACTTCATCCGATACTTTGGGTGCATAACCAGAGGTTTGTAACAATGCCAAGATCAAAGAGGTAAACTCATGTCCCATTGGTAAACCCGCAAAGAAGACACGCGGCTGTTCACCGGCTTTTGCCACACCAAAGCTAGGTGCACGTGAGTTTTGACCATCAAAACGTGCAGTCACCAGTGGAGACAGTGCTGCAACTTCTTCAACCAATTCTTTAATTTTGTCTGATTTCTCAGAACCGTTCAAAGTCGCAACCAATTCAATCGGACCTTCTAGGCGTTCAAGAAGTGTTTTTAATTGAGCTGAAGTATTTTGATCTAACATTGTTAAGCTCTCCAAAGCAGTCTATAAATTTATTTGATAGAAGAATCATAGAGTAAATCTAGAAATAGATAAAACAGTTTGTTTTTATTTTAATAATCGGTTTTATAGATTTAAAGATATTCATCATAAAAAGTCCCACTACCCCGCAGGACTTTTTACGAAGTCAAAGCTTAAGATTCACTCTGCATCCGCTGTTCAATTCTTAGCGTTCTGGCCTTTAACTGACGTGTCAAACCAAACAACAAAAGACTTAGCACTGCCATCAGTAACATCAAGATAAGTGAGAAGAATTGCATGACCTTAGTGAACTGCGCTGCTTGCTGAACTTGCTTTTCTACACTTGCAGCCATCGGCGTGAGTGTTTTGCCATAGAGTTGATGCTGCATCGTCCATAACTGTTCAGGCTTAAACCCATATTCAATAAAATGTGAATCGGTTTTTTCTGCTTGGACCAGAGCAAGCACATGCGGAATGGCTGCATTTTTATCGACAGGTTGGTGTAACAATGCCGTCTGCGCAAGCAAATAATGTTTTACAGGCATTTGAATTTGCGACTGCTGCAAATACTGTGCTATTTCACTTTGCTGAATGTTTTTATCGTAGTGTACGATTTGCTGAAAAGCCTCGCTTTCATCATCTTTTAAATCATATTGCACATAAGTCAGTCCTGACCAAAGCAGAATAAAGGCAATCAGCCATGCCACAAACTTCAGTATAAAAGACTGAAAACGTACATAGAAAAAATGAATTTTCCGTGTATAGTGCACCAGTATGAATGCCCCAATAAAAGACACCATGATCTTGAGCACAAGCCAACCAAACCACGACAGCAAATTCAGAAAATAATCTGGCTGATGTCCTAGTGATGCGAGATTTTCATCGACACTCATGGGCATATGCAGTTGCTGTATTTCAGTGCTCAGCCCAAAAAAGCTATAGACAAAATCAGGTTGTAGAAAATAACTAATGCTGGAGGCAATAAACAAGGCAGCACTCAACATACACCATAAACTCAGTTTACGTTGACGTTGTTTAAGTGCAACCACGCCTTGTTCAATGTGCTGAGGCTGAACAACATACTCATCTAAGGAAGGCAAACGCTTCTCCTCTATTGACCATCCACCTCGGCATTAAGATGGTGTCGTACGATTAGAACTTGAATCTAAAACCAATTGATTCAAATTGTCCTGCAAACTACGCAACCGTGTGGTTGCTTCAGCACGTTTCTGCATACCTTCCTTTTGTATTTGAATCACATCATTTACTGTTTTAATGAGGGTGTTTTGTACATGTTCAAGCGTCTCAATATCAATCACTGAACGTTGATTGGCTTTTGCTGTATCTACTGAGTTTTGATGTAACAAATCAGCATTGCGCTTCAACAAGTCATTGGTCGCATCATCAATGGTATTGGCCAACTGCACACTATTCGTCTGCTCATTTAAAGAAATCGCCAAACTAATTTGGTTTTTCCATGCAGGCAATGTAATGTTTTTAATCGCATAAAACTTATCGACCAACATCAAATTATTAGACTGGATAATACGAATCATCGGTAATGTTTGCATGGCTGATTGTTGTAAAACCTGCAAATCACTCACACGTTTTTCCAAATTATTGGCTAAATGATTGAGGTCGTAAACTCTCTGTGTCGTGGTTTGGTCTTGCCCCTGTGCAGTCAGTGTTGAGATTTCCTGCTGAATTTCATCCTGTTTCAACTTACCCGCTGCGATATACACACCGAGCTGTTTATATTCACTTTGCACACCATGAAACATCCGATCTAGCGTATCAACACGTGCTTTTAAACCAGACTGTGATTTTTCAATTTCTTTCACTAAAGTATCAATCTGTTCTTTGGTGGTATTAAAGTGCATATCAATATTATTCTTTGCGCCTTTAATTTTGCTTATCAAGCCACCGAAGAAACCTGAATTTTTCTTTTTATTTAAGATACTTGAGGTATTCAGTTGTTGTGCAACTTGTACCACCTGATTTAGCTTTTGCCCAGTTTCATCCAAGTCCTTATTTTGAACCAAATTTAACAACTCATCGGTATATCCTGAGGTTTGTGTCGCAATATTTTTACCATACTCCGCTACGGCGTTATGGTTGATTTCTGCCAACTCTTTCCGTGCTGCCAAGACCGCATTGAAGTCATCTTGTTGCAAGCCAATTTCTTGCAAATTTAACTGTTGAAACTTATGTTCAATCACTTCGGTGGTTGGCTCTACCACAAGACTGTTTTGTTCTGAGTTGGTCATAATTCACCTAATCTATTTCTTAAAGTGTTGGTTTCTGTAGTGATTTTTTTAAGGTATGAATCAATTTTTCACGGCTATTATCGAGCTTTTCTAGTTCAATTGTCGAGCTTGATTGCTGCGATTGTTTGACATGATATTGCCATGCCGGGATCAAAACCTGCTGTGCCTCTTTATATCGGTCTAACAAACTCAATGAAAGCTGCTGTGACAACTGCATTTGCGTAATCACAATATCATTACTGCTTTGCAAAGTCTGCAAGCTGTTTATTTTCTTGGATAAACGTTCTGCAAAATTATCTAAAGGATGTGCATTCTTCACAAATTTAGGATATTCCATTAAAAATGCTTCAGCCGCAGATATATATTTGGCCATTTGCTCACGTAAGCCTGTTAACTGCTGATAGCGCGCCTGTGACTTTTGAATTTCAATTTGTAATTTTTGGCTGAGATGATTGGCTCGATCCAACAGCTGATCCAGTTTTTTATAGTATTCAACTTGGGTTGAACCATATTCAATATCAATTCCGAGCCACTTTTGTAGCCCATTAAATTTGCGCTTCTTCAGGTATTTTTTTGAGTCAGCCAGTGACTGGATCAGTTGCTCAATGGTCTGACTCAACTGTAAAGTGAGCTGCGGGTCCACTCCATTTAACAGCACAGACTGCGCTTGAATGACACCATCTGCATAATGATTGAGACGATATTGATCGTTCAGCAAAGGAACCAAATCATTACGCTGGATACTTAAAAGTTCATCTGAATTGACTGGTATATCCCTTAAAGGAACAAGAACGTCAATTTGTGCCATAGCGCTTTAACCCAATAAAGAAATTGAATAAAATCATTTTTATAGTACAGCTTTTATGTCACATAACATGTAGATTTTTGCAAAAATGCTGTGACATCTTTTGTGCCGTAAAAATTATCATGAAGGTTATATCAGTTATTCAGTACTCTATTCATACTAGACCCAAACCTATTGAGTAGAAGTAAAAGATCCAATCAATACATACTCTGTTTTTATCTTCTATGGAGTTACAATCCTTTATGAAACAAAACGCATATTTGAAATCATAAAAAAGCCATGATCAACATGGCTTTAAAATGGGGTGTTTCGATATTATAAATAATTGCCTTCACGCTCAGGTTGATAAACCACTTTTTCAATTTTGACTTTCATCATTTGCCCGTCTGGCTGTGGCCATTCAATTTCTTGACCTTCAGCTAAGCCAAGAATTGCTGCACCAATAGGGGCTACAACATTGACCTGTCCCTTCTCGCCTTTAAAATCATGCGGATAAACCAAGGTAATTTCAGATGCTTCTGTAGATGGTGCAATAGTCAGTAAAACTTTTGCATTCATCGTTACCACATTGGCAGGCATATCTTGTGGAGCAACAACATCGGCGCGTGCCAATTCTTCTTCAAGCAACTGCATGGTCGGTGTAAGTTTAGGCTGATGTTCTAACATCGTTTCTAAACGATGAAGATCCTGCTCAGAAATGATAATTGCTGGGTTTGCCATGTGCTGCATTCCTATTTGAATACGGTATGAATAAAATTCTTATTAAAAATAATTTATTAGCCTATAACTTCTGTTATATCAGAAATGCAGTCTAAATTATATTTCAACTGATTTTGATTTTTTAATGCTATAAAAAAAGCCCCCTTGAGGGCAATGCTGTTCACTTAAGAGGAGCAGCATTTCGATCTACTGGATAACGGGTTTTTGACATCTTAACCGTTCGGGGTGTTGTTGCCCTCGAACGCCTTTCCAGAAACAGGCTACCTATCCCTGATCTCAGCTCCGATAGCCGCCTGCCAGTTCTTGATAATGGGTTGGCATTCGCCATCACGATCAGCTGAACGGCTATGTACTGGCATACAGGCTTGAAACGGATATCCGAAGGTGAACGCCCAAAGGCTACCGCTGCAAATGCCGCTTCTCGCCGGATAATATTGTAGGTCAGCAATAGACCCCACAGCTCTTGATAAACCAGCTCTACTGTCTTGCTGCGAAGCGTGATGGCATTATGCTGCATCGAGCTTTTGATATCCCGAAAACCTAATTCGATTTCCCAGCGTTCTTGATAGAGTCTAGCGATATCCTTTGCAGGATACTGATCGGCCGGCAGCGAGGTCAGAACCGTCTTTATTCGTCCCTTATCCACAGCATAACTGACTTGCCTGACTTCCCAGTATTCGGGGAGCATCGGGTTGTTCTTTCTTGCTTGGGGTGATACTTTCATCCGTACCCGCACGTCATCTTCTGCATACGTCTCGATCACCTCACTTTTCAGATTTTTGCGTTCCGGAATCAACCAGTGACGACCTTGACCCTGCATCGAGAGTGAAAGCAATAAGTCCGCACTCCAAAAACCCTTGTCAAACAAGGTGATCGAATGATCGGGAATCTGGCTGAGAAACTTCGACGCCAGAGGAATCTCCCCCCGGCGATAGGGACTGATCTGCGCATCGACTAATATATGCGAGCGCACATTCATCAGTGCGACGAGCCGTAGCATCGGAAATGGCGTCTGGCGCTGCGTGGAAGTATTCCCTGAGCCAAAATGCTCACGAAGATCATTTGTATCTTGGGTTCGCAAGAGTGCACCGTCGACAGCAAAGACCTGAAGCCCCTGCCATTGATCATCTGGGTAACGCTCATGTCCCCAGTGCTGACCTGTCTGGCGAAACAGCCACTCCACAGGATCTGCACCCAAACGCTTACGTGCTTCAGTTACCCCGCTGCGTGCCAACAGGTCAAGAGAGGCCAGTCCTTGAGCGCAAATATTTAGTCTTCTTGCCACTTCATGGACAGGCTCATCACGAAAAATCGCCATTCCGAGAACCAGCCAGAGAACCTGATCTGCGGGCAAGCGTCGCCTGCGGATAGTAGCCGAACTGCTCAATTTAAGTGCAGATTCAACCCACTCAATGGGGATATTATGAGTAAATGTATTCAGATCCGAGAAGTTAAACAGACTGTTGAGGTCGAGAAGATCCTGCTGAAACACCATAAAAAATCCAATGCCAAACCCGACATCGGATTCTCTAACAAACTCCGCCACGCTTCAATTGCTTAAGTGAACAGCATTGCCCCTTGAGGGGGCTTTCTCAAGTCAGAACTTAGTTTGCGTATACAGGAAATTTCGCACAAACAGCTTCAACTTTCGCTTTAACAGCGTTAATCACAGCTTCGTCACCTTTGCTGTCTAGGATATCAGCGATCCAGCCAGCAAGTTCACGCACTTCAGCTTCGCCGAAACCACGAGTCGTCACAGCTGGTGTACCAATACGGATACCAGAAGTCACAAATGGTGAGCGTGGGTCATTTGGTACTGCATTTTTGTTCACAGTAATGTGAGCTGCACCTAACCATGCATCTGCTTCTTTACCTGTTACATCTTGCTTAATAAGAGATAACAAGAACAAGTGGTTTTCTGTACCGCCAGAAACGATGTCATAACCACGAGCAATGAGAACTTCAGCCATTGCTTGAGCGTTCTTCACTACTTGTTGTTGGTAAACTTTGTATTCAGGAGCCATTGCTTCTTTAAAGCAAATTGCTTTAGCCGCTACCGCATGAACCAATGGACCGCCTTGGTTACCAGGGAATACAGCTGATTGTAATTTTTTCTCAATTTCTTCGTTTGCTTTTGCAAGGATTAAACCTGAACGTGGGCCACGAAGTGTTTTGTGTGTAGTGGTTGTTGTTACGTCAGCAATCTGAACTGGGCTTGGGTAAACACCAGCAGCAACTAGACCAGCAACGTGAGCCATATCTACAAATAGGTAAGCGCCAACTTTATCCGCGATGTCACGGAAACGCTGCCAATCTACAATTTGGCTATAAGCAGAGAAACCAGCTACGATCATACGTGGCTTGTGCTCAATTGCTAAACGTTCAACTTCTTCGTAATCAATTTCGCCAGTTTCAGGGTTTAAACCGTACTGAATTGCGTTATATGTTTTACCAGAAAAACTTACTTTAGCACCGTGAGTCAAGTGACCACCGTGAGCCAAACTCATACCCAAAACAGTGTCGCCCGGGTTAAGAAGCGCTAAGTAAACAGCAGAGTTTGCTTGTGAACCTGCATGTGGTTGAACGTTTGCGTAATCTGCACCGAAAAGTTCTTTAGCACGGTCAATCGCTAATTGTTCAATCACGTCTACATATTCACAACCGCCGTAGTAGCGTTTGCCTGGGTAGCCTTCAGCATATTTGTTTGTAAGTTTTGAACCTTGTGCTTCCATTACTGCTGGAGAGCAATAGTTTTCAGAAGCAATCAGTTCGATGTGCGCTTCTTGGCGAGCATCTTCATTTGTGATTGCTTGCGCGATTTCTGGATCAAATTCAGCAATTGAGATATTGGCAAACATTAGCGAGGTCCTATGAAATTAGGGCTTTTAAGCCGTGCTAAGATTGGCGCGTATTGTAGCATGAAGTTTATAAATTTCGAGAACGAACTTTACGCAGTTTTAAATAAAAAATCGCTCATGAAGCAGAACTCCTTGAGCGATTTGAGTCAAAGCAAATTACTGAATTGGCATGAGAGTTTTTACATCGGTCACAAAATTATCCAAATTACGAGTATAAACAGTCGTATGATTCCATTTATCAACTGGAGCAAGTAATCCATCATTTTTGTAAGTAATGACTGTCCCTGCTGGTGCAGTATTCACTAAAAAATCCGTAACCTTTCTAGGCACAGTCTCATCAAATGATCCTTGATAAATAATGATTGGAGTACTTATCTTCTTTTTCAAAGGCTGAGAACCATTTGCTAGAAAATCTTTCACTTCCGGAATATTGGTCATAAACCCAGTTTGGGTACGTGGATATCCCTCTATTGTTCCAAAAATGTCTGCGTAATCGACCATTGGGGCACGAAAAGTACCTCCTAATAGCGTATAACATAGAGACTCAGCTTGTCTCGCAATATCATCTGTTGGAATTTCAAAGACTTCACTATAGCGTAATGCTGGGTAAGGATTTCTTAATCCTGCTGTAATTAAAGCAGTAAAAGTATCTAATGGCGCAAGAATATTAATTTTTTTCGTTAGATCCGTTTCCGTAGCAGCTTGCTGCTCACCACCTGCGAGGATTAAACTCAGGTTGGATGCTGGTGCAATGGCAATAGCGCCTTTGTAATCGAGCTGTGCTCTTGATGCATTCTCAGCAGCACCTAATGCGGCATGTCCCCCTTGAGAATGACCAATAACAGTCCAGCGCTTCTCCGTTGTATTCCCCAAATTTTTACTCGCGGCAACAACTGCATCTGTGATCGAATAAGCCTCACTTTTCAGATTTAAAAATGGATGTAACTCACGACCTCCAGGTTCACCTAAGCCTTCATAATCTGGAGCAACCACGGCATAACCTGCTACAAGTAACTTTGCAATTAAGAATTCGTTTCCACCTAAACCTTGCTGACTCGGGGCACATTGATCAGCAACACCTGTAGTTCCATGTGCCCATGCAACGATCGGCCAACCGCCTGCTGGCATTGGCCCTTTTGGTTTAAAGACTAAAGCTGTTGCTTGCGTTTCACTTCCATTGACCCCACGCATTAAATAGGTCATCAATGTTTTAGAACTACTAACACTATCCAACACAACATTAGCATTAATATCTACATCTGTATAAGCCTCGACTCTAACCACTGGATTAACAATATTATTTTTAGGCACCCCATCATCTACGATAACAGAAGTTGAATCGCCATCCCCTCCTCCACAGGCTGTTAAAACAAGCACAGAACTACTGACGAACACGGCCAATATATGTTTTTTCATCTTAAAATTCCTTAATGACATTTTTTCTTGTTGTAACGATTCAAATCACTTGAATACATTAATGATTTACGCCTCAAAATGACACATGGCAAGACCAGTTACGAGAATGATACAAAGTGAACATTGTCTGCAAGTGAGCACTTACCATTGTTATAAAAACTGGTCATTGGAACTTAAAATAAATCCTGATCCCACAACTGAATTCAGGCATTAAGCTCTTCTCTAGTCTTTGTTTGAACCGAATCCCAAAGAATTATTTTAATTTTAAGCAAAAATTTTCCTTGTAATCTGCCTAAATAAATCAACAAGTAACTTCCAACTTTTTCCTTGCTCAATAAAGTCTGATCTCTAATCACGCAGGTTCACCAGATGATTTAAACAACATCACTGCACAAAATCAGCGAATAAACCACAAATCTGGCAGTCATAGGCTGTCTTGATAGTCTTGAAAATGATAAATTTATTCAGCTTTTAATTTTCGGATATGCACATGCAAGCCATTATTCTCGACACAGAAACCCATACCCTAAATGGTCAACCCATTGAGATTGCATATGCACCGATTGAAATTACAAATGGCAAATTAAGCCTAGACAAAAGCCAAGTATTTGATCAGCTCTATACCGTCGATGAACCAATCTCATTCGCAGCGATGGCTGTGCATCATATTTTAGAGTCAGACCTCGTTGGGAAGCCTCACTATACGACCTTTAAACTACCTGCTGAAACACAGTACATCATTGGTCATAATATTGATTATGATATTCGGGCTATCGAAAAATGTGGTGTCGATACTTCTCATATTAAAGCGATTTGTACACTCGCCCTTGCACGTTTGGTCTGGCCTGATGCTGAAGCGAACAATATTTCGGCACTCATTTATATGATTTCAAAAGGCAGTGAAAAAGCCCGTGAAATGATTAAAAAAGCTCATCGTGCCGATATGGATATTATTTTAACGGCCAATATTTTAATGCATGTGGTTCATCAATTAAAAATAAACAGCATGGAGCAATTATTTGCTGTCTCTGAAGATGCTCGTATTCCGCGTGTCATTAATTTTGGCAAGCATCGCGGCACAGCGATTGCTGAACTCCCTGCTGACTATATTCAGTGGTTAATGCGTCAAGATGAACTCGATCCTTACTTACGAAAAGCTTTAGAAAATACGAGCATTAAAACGCTCTAAAATGTATTGTCATAAATTCTTAATATTGTTGTAATTTTCACCCTGTATGTTCAGCCTTAATTTATTTGTTCGGGGGAGTAAATTAAGGTATGAATCATTATCAAAAGACAGCATTGGGTTTAGATGCTTTACAACAACGTCATATCCCACTCAATGCGCGTCAAAGACGACTATTGGTTTTAATTGGTACAGAAGATTTTGAACAATTGGCTGACCAGTTCAAACAACGCATCGCAACGCCTGAAATCCTCGGACAATTAATTGAATTGGGTTTAATTCATTCCACACAAACAGCTCACGTCTCTAGCCCAATAGAGCCTCTATCCGAATCTCAACCACCTGCCTCACTACTAGAAAATAGTCAAAATAGCGTCAATCCAATAGATTTAGACAGCAAAGCGCAGACTCCTGCACCACCCGCTCCTACACAAAGCCCAGCCCCACCACTTAAAGCTTATAGCTTTGAAGAAACACGCGATTTGATGATGAGCTTATTACAACGTTATTGTGGCTTAATGGCAAAACAACTCATTCTTCAAATTCAATCGGCGACAGACTTACACAGTCTCAAACGCTGCCAAATGCAATGGATTACGACGTTACAGGAAAGTCGAATAGAACCCACAGCACTCAATCAACACTTACAACAGATCAATCATTCACTGTTGCGTTTGCAAGCAGCTTAAAGAAATAAATTCAATGGATAATTGAGTCTTTTTCGGTCTTAGTTAAGATTTAAAGACTACGAGTTTGATTAGCAATCTATTGTTTTATTATTCAGGCAAAAAATCCTAATGTCTTTCATCGACTTTTCAGACTTTGGCACAATGGTTACTCGAACCATTTATCAAACAGCTTGATAAATAATAACTATGTGTGAAGTGATATCCTGATTTTATTTTATGACGTTAAAAATAGTCGCTCAAAAAAATTTATCTCTTATACTGCAATGGGATAACTTAACTCGACATTTATCGCCCATAAAAAAGCCCATGTAAACATGAGCTTTTTTTTCAAAAGTGTTAATCAACAACTCGGTATATATTTTCCGTTTGCCGACTTTCAAATAACAGTTCAATACTAGGCAGAATCACTTCACCATCAACAACGATATGTTCAATTCGTTTAAACAAATCCAAACGTTCTGCTTCGGAGTTTTCAGGTACTTGCCTTAACCGGGCCTTTACATTATACGTTTGGCTGTATTGGTCTTTTACCTTTACATCTACAAGCTGAGTCATGGTCATTTTCCTTTTCTTTTTTTAGCTCTGTTTAATCTTATAGCACAAGTTTTTTCCAATACTGCCCTTAGAGTTGTTAGAATTTATCGCAATGTTAATTTATATAAATATTTTCAAAATCATAACTATAAATCATAAACTTAAATCAAATATGCTTAACAACCGAGATACATAGTCATATTTTTTCACATAAAAAAAGCTCGCATTGCTGCGAGCTTTTCTATGTTGGAAGGCTAGTGCTGATTTATTGTTTGAACACTCCGTTTCAAACTCAACGAGCTGTCATTGATCCGTCCAACTACATCGTAGCGTCTTAGTTATCGACCTACTGTAAGTACAATATAAAAACATTTTTTGCTCTCGACAAGAGCCTATGACATTTCGAAACAACTGTACAAATAAAAGCCAATTGATATTTTTTAAAAATAAGAGACCATACTGAAAGGCAAAATCGAGATAACATCTCAGCGTCAAATCAAGTAAAATCGCGCATTCAACCTATGAGTTCTTTTCCATGTTAGTTCAATTGATTTTGAGTCATTTATAAATACAAAACTAAGTTCATTCCTCAAAACTTATTTGTTTAATCGTGGTTTTAACTTTAGCGTTTGGTTACGTCTTTCGACTTCAAAATCATGGATCGGCAAACTGGCCTACCCTATTTTTTATTATAAGAAGAAAAAATACGGGATCGATATCCACTGCACCACAAAAGTTGACTATGGCTTGTTCATCGGTCATGGGGGACCTTTGATTGTCAACCCAACGACTGTGATTGGAAACAATGTCAACCTATAACAATTTACAACGATTGATGCCAATGGCGGTCGTCAGACTGCTGTAATTGGCGACAATGTATATATTGGCCCAAATGTCTGTATTATCGACCATGTTAAAATTGGCAATAATGCCACCATCGGTGCAGGTAGTGTGGTCACCAAAGATATTCCTGATAATGCAATAGCCGTAGGTAATTATGCAAAAGTCATTCACTATAATAATGCTGGAAATTCAGTAAATAGATGCTGGCTGAATTGAAAAAAAAATAACACCAGCATAATTTAATCAACTTAGCACTCTATGAATAAAACACAGACTGACAATTTTATACTTCGTAAATTTTAAGACATAATATGTTAGTGTTGTATTTCAAAAGCTCATGAATAGGATAAATTAGGTTAGGGTAAATCTTCGTTTTTGTTCGATGAATAAGATAGAGGTATATCATGACCACGATTAATATTTCAGACATTAAAGAACATTCTAGTGTAATTGCCGTATGTGGAACGAAGATTGGAGATGTTGACCACATAGAAGGTAACGAGATCAAACTCACCAAACATGGCGATGGGAAACACCATATTATCTCAAGTGCATGGGTAAGAGAAATTCGAGAGGATCAGGTCATGTTAAGCAAAGATGCCCAAGAAATTAAAGATAATTGGATTGAAGCATAGACTCAAAAAACGGCTTTGTTGCACAAACCTATCTGTAAAGGCTTTTTTAGCGATATAATTTTCAAATGAAGAAGCCTACACACAAAATCTACCGCACAACCAATTGGCCCGCATATAACCGAGCACTCATGAGTCGCGGAAATATTGCCATTTGGTTTGATCCTGCTACGCAATGGTATGCGCCATCAAAAGGCAAACAAGGGCGAAATCAAACCTACTCCGACGCAGCCATCCAATGCTGCTTAATGATTAAATCCTTATTCCGTCTGTCTTTACGTATGGTCACTGGCTTTGTGCAAAGTCTGATTAAACTTTGCGGATTAAATTGGATAGCTCCAGATTACACCACGCTTTGTAGAAGACAAAAGCATATTGATATTGTAATCAGCTACCAAAAAAGTAGCGATGGGCTGCATCTACTCATGGACTCTACAGGCATGAAGTTTCTAGGTGAGGGCGAATGGAAACGCAAGAAACATGGACCTGAATATCGTCGCCAATGGCGTAAACTTCATATTGGTATAGATGCTAAAACCCTACAAATACGAGCAGTTCAGCTTACAACCAATAATGTCAGTGATTCACAGGTGCTTGGTGATTTACTTAATCAGATTCCACAAGATGAGCAGATTAACTCTGTTTATACCGATGGAGCTTATGACACCAAGCAATGCCGTCAGGTCATTGCAGATCGGCAAGGGCATGCGGTGATTCCACCTAGAAAAAATGCGAAACAATGGAAAGATACAAAGAGTAGCTCGCTAGAGCGAAATGAATTACTTCGAACAATTAAAAGTTTAGGCAGGACACTATGGAAAAAATGGTCAGGCTATCATCGGCGAAGTTTGGTTGAAACTAAGATGCATTGCATCAAATTATTAGGAGATAAACTCAGTGCAAGGAGTTTTGATAGCCAAGTGAATGAGATCCATGCACGTGTAGCAGTCCTTAACAGATTTACGGAATTAGGTCGACCACTTACCCAAGTTACGCCTTAAATTTGGCTCAATTAGGGGTGCTTTGCATTTCAAATCTTTGTGCAACAAAGCCTATGCAACTCGCATCAGACTATTTACAAATGAGTGAGCGTCATCTTCGACGCTACTTATTGCTAGAAGGTATTAGTTTTCAGCAAATTCGACAAACCGTATTAGAACGAAAAGCGAAACAGATGCTTGAAAATAATCTCTCCATTGGGGACATTAGCCAAGCTTTAGGTTTTAGTGAAGTACGTGAATTTCGTCGGGCATTTAAACGCTGGACAGGCCAAGCGCCGTCTGTTTATAAAAATGGCACCGAATAATCCTAAGCTGATACAGAAGCCTTTTTCTGTTTTTATTCGTTCCCGCTTTAAAAGTTGAAGCTGAAATGTGTTCAATTAAAGCAACCAAACTGCTTCGGTCAGCTGCTTAATTTCATCCATATCATGGCTGACATACAGCATCGGGATATGGGTTTCATGTTGGACGGTTTGAAAAAAAGGAAGGATTTCCTGTTTATGTGCAGCGTCTAACGCAGACAATGGTTCATCTAATAATAATAAATTTGGCGAATACAACAGTGCCCGACCCAATGCAACTCGCTGCTTTTCACCACCTGAAAGCTTCGTCGGCATACGACTGAGTAAATGATTAAGTTTAAGCAGTTCAATAATATAATCAGGATCAAAACGTCGGCTTTCAGGCGGAATGCGCTTATAGCCAAACAATAAATTTTGCATCACCGTCATATGTGGAAACAGTTGTGCATCCTGAAAAACCAAACCCACATGACGTTGCTGCACGTTTAAATTAATCTTATTTTTCGCATCAAACCATGTCTGATGATTGATTTTAATCCAGCCCTTGACTGGAGTATTAAGTCCTGCAATAGCATGCAAAATACTGGTTTTTCCTGAGCCTGACGCTCCAAATAATCCAACGACAGGATGTTCAGATGAAAATGTCTGATCGAGTTTAAATTTGCCTAAATTTAACAGAATATGACAGTCAATCATCGTCTTAATGCCCCCGTTTTTTTTTCTGATAACGATGGAACCACTGGGCAAACCATAAAGCGAAAAATGCCACAGTTAATGACAGAATAATCAGTCGCCAGACCGCTTGTTCTGTGTCGGGTTGCTGCATCAAGCTATACATGGCCAAGGGCAAAGTTCTGGTCTCCCCTGCAATATTACCGACAAAGGTAATAGTTGCGCCAAACTCGCCCAGACTGCGACAAAAACATAAAATTGCCCCCACCAATATGCCACTGCTGGATAAAGGCAAAGTGACATAAAAAAAAGTGCCCAAGGAGGAAGCACCGAGCGTTTTCGCCGCCATTTCTAGCCGTTGATCCACCAGCTCTATGGCCAAACGAATCGATTGAACCAAGAGTGGAAAGCCCATCACTGCTGAGGCCAAAACTGCGCCTTTCCAATTAAATGCAAAATTGAGTCCAAAGGGCTCAAGATATTTACCCAGTATTCCGTTTCCTCCAAAAACCTGTAACAGCAAATATCCTGGCACTACAGGCGGCAGCACCAAAGGTAGGAAAATAAAGGTTTCAAATAATGATTTGCCAAAAAACTCTTTACGTGCCATAACCCAACCCACTACCAACGCAGGGATCAGGCTAAATGCCAAACAGGTTGCAGCCACTTGGCAGGATAACTTGAGTACCTCTATTTCTTCAGCCGATAAAGAAAACATCATCACTTGGCAGCAGATAAAACGGTAAAGCCATATTTTTTAAAGACTGCATGTGCTTGTTTACTCTGTACAAACTGATAAAACGCTAGTGCATCTGGATTATTTTTGACAAGACCTAAGGGATAAACAATCGGGGTATGGGTGCTGATAGGGAAAACGCCAACGACGGTGACATCGTTACTAATAGCAGCATCGGTTGCATAGACAATGCCAAGCTGACATTCACCACGTGCGACAAAGTTGAGCGCAGCTCTGACATCTTCAGTTTCAACCAATCTTGGTTCAAGTTTTGACCACCACCCCAATGCGGTCAGTGCTTGTTTCCCGTATTTTCCGACTGGGACACTTTTGGTGTCACCTGTACAAAGCTTGCCTTGAAAAGCGGTAGAAGGATCAAAACTTTTATCCATTTTTATTTTGACGGGCTTAGCTTTTGGAGAAATCAGAACAAGACGATTGCCCAATAAATTCACACGTTTATTCGGCACAATTAACTTTTTATTTTGCAGATAATTCATCCACTGTTCATCTGCCGAAATAAAAACATCCGCAGGTGCACCCGCTTCAATTTGCTTAGCCAAAGTCGACGACCCGGCATAAGAGGTTTTCACACGTACTCTTTTTTGTTGTTCAAACATTGCATCGACATCTGCTATAGCATTGGTCAAGCTGGCCGCTGCATAAACGGTAATGGCTTGCTCTGCATGTACATGTGCCGCAAGAGCCAAACCACAACACAACACCGCATATTGCATGCACTTACTCTTAAAATTGAGCAGCACCATGTTCCCCTTAAGCGTTATAAATTGATCGATATGTTTTCAAAAATATATGGATACACAAGCAACGTCAATTCTAGAAACAGATTATTTATCGCTCAAGTTAAAGTGTTTGTATCTTAATCACGTGACTGATACTGCTCTTACAATCGAGTGAGTAGATAAGAGGTTTTATCAAATAGAGGAAGCTTATTCGTGTATGCAATGACTGACTACGAGAAGCATCTAGTTGAACTAAATAGATTATGGTTTCAGGTGTTGAGCTATTTCTTCAAAATCCTGCTCAATCGCAACGCGTGCTTTTATTTCCATCTGTCTAAATTGACTTAAAATACTTTCGCCCAAGTCTGTGAGTTTTGCCCCACCCCCATGCGTTCCACCTTTTTGAGTTTCGACCAATCCTGACTGAAAGCTATGATTCATGGTTTCAACCAACTGCCATGCACGGCGGTAGCTCATATTCATACTTTTTGCAGCTTGAGAAATTGAACCTGTACGGCGAATTTCTTCCAATAACTCGGCCTTACCTGGCCCAAAGGCAATGTCTTGATTGAGAAGTATTCTGAGCTGTAATTTTAATTTGACGTCCTGCATACATTCACTCAAATAAAGACCTGTCATCGACACAGATGACCTAAAGAAAAACCTTTTACTTTTTATACAGCAAAATTTTAAATATCAAGTATATAAAACAAAACCATTACCGCGGCAAAAACTCGCTAAGGTCAAACCTGACTGCTTTGCCATATTAATCGCCATACTGGTTGGAGCTGAAATACACGCCAGCAAGGCAATATTCAGTTGAGCACACTTACGAATCAACTCATAACTGGCGCGGCTGGTCATCACGACAAAACCTTGATTCACATCATAATGATGTTTTGCAATATAACCCAATAGTTTATCTAAAGCATTGTGTCGGCCTACATCTTCAAACAAAGCCACTATTTCCCCTGCTTCAACCCATGCAGCCGCATGTGCACCACCTGTCATTTGGGTGATTTTCTGTCGGGTATTGAGTTGAGCAATGGCTTGGGGAATTTGAGCCAGCCATCCCTCACAAAGGGCTGTGGTAATTTGAGGTAAATCCAAATGAAGTTGCTGCAAGCTTTCAATCCCACAGAGACCACAACCCGTGCGTCCAACCATCATCCGTCGATGTTGTTTTAGCGCCATAAAGGCGCGGGTAGAAATCGTCATTTCGACTTGGATCCCAAATTCCGTTTCGTATATGTCTAAAGAGTAAAGCTCTTTCAAACTCGTCAAAATACTTTCAGACAAGCTAAAGCCTTTCGCAAAGACTTCAATATCTGCTGGCGTTGCCATCATTACTGCATGGGAAATCCCATTATAAACCAAAGCAATAGGGTGTTCTTGCACCACAAAATCAGATTGTTCAACAGCTCTATTTTCACTTAGACGCTGAATATCAACAGTTTCATAGCCCAGAGAACTCAACTTCGACGTTCGAATATCCATAATAATTTTCCAATCTTCCCTAAACACTCAACCCTTCAATCATGAAAAAAATGACACCTACAAATCAGGCGCCATTTCAGCATTGAATCAACTAGCCAGCTCGATTCACGATCTGATTGGCATCTTCAGGATCAACTGCTTGTGCCAAGTTGAAATGTTCAGGAGCTTGACCTGCATGTAAAATCACAGGCACGCTTTTCGAAGCCGGTATTTTGGCGTATTTATCATGACTACTGAGCGCAACCAATGGATTGGTTTCTGGATAATAGGCTGCGAGGCTACCCCGTGGAATGTTATACGGTACGATACGGAAGCTGTGAACCACACGTTTAACACCGTCCGAATAAATACTTTCGATATGCACCCATTGATCTGCAACAAAACCAGCCGCAGCGATATCTTCTGCATTCATAAACAAAACACGGCGCTGACCAAATACCCCACGATAACGGTCATCGAGTCCATACAAGGTTGTGTTGTATTGGTCATGAGAGCGTGTGGTCATTAGGGTATAGACTTTTGCCCCTGTATATTGTTCAGCGTATTTATTCTCTTTATCGGCATACACTTCAGCCAACGGCGTAATTAAGAACTGTGCCTTGCCTACAGGCGTATTCCACACATGCTGATTGGCAGGATGCTCTAAGTGAAAACCACCCAGCTGATAGACACGTGCATTGAAATCTTGGAATTCATCAAAGACCTCTTCAATCGAATCTCGAATACGATCATAACTTTCTACATACCATTTCCACTTGATATCACTGTCTGGCAAGACGGCTGCTGCCATACGCGCCACAATGTCAGGCTCTGAAAGTAGATTCTTAGAAGCAGGCTCATTACGCCCTGCTGAAAGATGTACATTACTCATAGAATCTTCAACACTCACTGCCTGTGGCCCATGCTGTTGCATATCAATTTCGGTACGGCCCAAACAGGGTAAAAGTAATGCCTCTTTACCACAAACTAAATGGCTACGATTCAACTTCGTTGCAATCTGTACTGTTAAATCACAACGACGTAAGCCTTCTTGTGTATACGGTGTATCTGGAGTGGCAACAGCAAAGTTACCACCTAAACCAATAAAGACTTTTACATCACCTTCATACATCGCCTGAATGGTATCCACCACGCCAAAACCATGTTCACGTGGCGACTTAATGCCGAATACTCGGTCCAGACTATCCAGCAATTTTGGGCTTGGTCGTTCATTGATCCCCATGGTTCGATCGCCCTGCACATTACTGTGCCCACGAATCGGTGCTAAGCCTGCCCCTGGACGACCAATATGCCCTCTTGCCAACATTAAGTTCGCGAGCATATGTACATTCGCAGTCCCGTGCCGATGCTGTGTAATCCCCATGCCCCAACAGAAAATGGCCGTTTTGGCATCCAAATACATTTTAGCTAAAGATTCTAAATGCTCAGGGCTAAGTCCCGTATGTGTATGAATATCGGACCATGCAGTACTATCAATTTCTTCCATCATGGCATCGAAACCAACCGTATTCATCTCAATAAAAGATCGGTCAAAAACGCTCTTTTTCCCAGCTGCCAGTGTTTGAATGTCCCATTCACGTAAATGTTTCAGCATTCCGAACATGAGTGCATAATCACCACCCACGTTGGGTTGGAAATAATAACGACTAATGGTTGTACTGCCATTGGTCATCATCTCAACAGGTGCTTGCGGATCTTGGAAACGTTCTAAACCACGTTCTTTTAAGGGATTAATGGCAACAATATTGCCACCACGCCGTGAAACTTCTCGTAAAGTCCCCAACATCCGCGGATGGTTGGTGCCCGGATTATGCCCAAAACTGAAAATCGCATCGGCGATATCAAAATCTTCTAAAGTCACCGTTCCCTTACCCAAACCAATTGAGTCACGTAAGCCAACACTGGTGGTCTCATGGCACATATTGGAACAGTCTGGAAAATTATTGGTACCAAAAGAGCGGACAAAGAGTTGATACAGAAATGCTGCTTCATTACTGGCACGACCCGAAGTATAAAATGCCGCTTGATCTGGATGATCCAAGGCATGTAAATGTTTTGCAATTAAGGCAAAAGCATCGTCCCACGAGATAGGCACATATTTATCGGTCGCGCTGTCATAGCGCATTGGGTCAGTTAGACGACCTGAATCTTCAAGCAAGAAATCACTTTGTTCAGACAGCCAACTGACCGTATGGGTCGCAAAAAATTCAGGTGTAACACGTTTTGAAGTGGCTTCAAAGGCAACGGCTTTTGCACCGTTTTCACAAAAGTTAAAGGCATGTGCATCTTTCTTTTCAGGCCATGCACATCCTGGGCAGTCAAAACCCGTGGGTTGGTTAATATTGAGAAGCGTAATCGCACCTTTTTTGAAAACTTCCTGTCTCTTTAAGTTTCTTGCAACACTTAACAACGCGCCCCATCCACCCGCAGGATTGGTATAAGGTTCTATTCGTGCATAGCTGGTTTCTTCATCATGCTTTTTATCTTCAGTGTTTTCCATCTCACCGCCCTCAATATTTATCTTCGGTAAAAAGTTCTGCAATGATCAATTCACTGTTCGCTTTGCTCATACTTGCAAGCGATTTGGATTGCTCAACCCTTTTTTATTGCTCTTTTCTTATTCATCATGCCTGCGTTTCTTGGCACAATTCCAAAAACACTTCTGATCAAAAATATCACCCTTTTGGCATGCAATTTCAATAGATGAATTATTACAAAAGACAATGATTTGATGGATCATGTTCGGGCAACACACCCTCTCATTTTTGAAAATGAACGAACTAAGCGACTTTAAGACTCTGTTTGATCTTTGAAATAAAACATTTCATACTCTTGTTTATAAAAACTAAATCGTATGTAAATACGAAGTGGAGCGACTATGGACGGTTCGACGACTACACCCTTAGAACATAGGTCAGCGCAACTGATCGATCAATTTGGCCGTCATAAACATAAACTCCGAATCTCACTGACAGATCGTTGTAACTTTCGTTGTAGTTATTGCATGCCCGATATGCCTGAATGGTTAGCCAAAAAAGACATATTAAGCTTTGAAGAGCTTTTAACATTTTGTGAAATGATGGTCAGTTTAGGCATTCGGTACATCCGCTTAACAGGTGGCGAGCCTTTGATGCGTCAAGGCGTAGTCAATTTTATTTATGCTTTGAATCGACTCAAGGCACAGGGCTTAGAACGTATTTCCATGACCAGCAATGCTTCCTATTTAAACAAGTATGCACGAGCGCTAAAAGAAGCAGGACTAGATGATCTCAATATCAGCCTCGATAGCATTCATGCAGACACGTTTATGAACATGACCAAACGTCCGATAGCACCTGTTCTCGAAGGCATTGCGGCAGCACAGCAAGCCAATCTCCCGATAAAATTAAACTGTATTTTAGTCGCAGGAAAAAATGATCATGAAGTGCTTGAACTGACCCAATGGGCTTATCAGCAGAAGATCGCATTACGTTTTATTGAATATATGCCTTTAGATCAACCTGAACACTGGCAGGCAGAAAAAGTTATCACTGAAGATGACATTATCCAAATACTTGAACCCCATTTTCAGATTCAGAAACAAGCCAGACAACATGACCCTGCAACCATTTATCTGCTTAATGATCAATACACATTAGGCATTATTTCCACCATCAGCAAACCCTTCTGTCAAAGCTGTGACCGTTTACGTATCACTGCAACGGGAGAGCTATTTACCTGTTTATTTGCCAATAGGGGAACACCGCTGCGTCATTTACTTCAACCAAAAGATTCCGCTTTATTACAAGCTCAGATTCTCAATGCTGTGTGGCATAAAAAAGCAGGGTTTATTGAACATCAACATGCCCCAACGCGCAAAATCAGTATGCATGCCATAGGGGGTTAATCAACTGGTTAATTTTGAGTTTGTCAGTCATTCGACTGTATCCGCTTTTATTTTTGTGTTATCTAAATACGTCATAAACTTTTTCTCTTGATCGAACAGTTTCACTTTAGATCAACACTTCAATGTTTCGGAATACTTTATGAAAAACGTTGGCATGAAGCCAGAAAGCTATCGCGTTGCAACTGCAAGCTCCGAACTGCTTGCCCCTGCACATTGTTTACAACTTCTTGCCGACGGCAATACCGAAAAAGGTGATGCTCTCAAAACAGCCCGCATTGCTGGGATTTTAGCCGCAAAACGTACCGATGAACTGATTCCGCTGTGCCATCCGCTACCTATTTATCGTGCCGATGTCGATTTTGAACTGCTTGTCGACCGTGTGATTATTCGTGCAACCGTTGAAACGATTGGGCCAACAGGTGTAGAAATGGAAGCGTTGACCGCTGCCAGTATTGCGGCTCTCACCATTTACGACATGCTCAAACCCCATTGCGAACCGCATGAGCTGATCATTCAGCAATGTAAACTCGATCTGAAAAAAGGCGGAAAATCACACTTTAAACGTCATTTGCGTCAGCCTGTTTCTGCGGCAGTATTGGTTCTATCAGATACCGTTGCCGCAGGTCGTAAACCAGATACTGCTGGCCGCTCCGTCGTCGAGACCTTAACCGAAGCTGGTTTTGATCCAATTCATTATCAAATTTTACCTGACGAAGCCGATCAGTTAAAAGCATTGGTCTTAGAGCTCACTCAATCTTATGCTTGCATTATTACTGTAGGCGGAACAGGCATCGGCAAACGTGACATTACAGTAGACACACTTGAGCCTTTACTTGAACGTGAGCTCAATGGCCTGATGGAAGCCGCACGTGCTTTCGGACAAAAACGTACCCCTTATGCTGCGATGTCACGTGGCGTTGCAGGTTTTATCGACCGTTCATTGGTGATTACCCTTCCGGGCAGCCGTGGTGGTGCAAGTGAATCTATGGCAGCCATTTTACCTGCTTTGGTTCATATTTTTGATGTCTGCCGTGATCTACCTCACCCAGGAGGTTATGAATGAGTTGCTCTGGCGTTGGTTTAATTACACTCGATCAAGCTCTTGAACACTATAGCGCCGTCCAAACATTGCCTGTCGTTACTTTGCCTTTAGTACAGGCGCATAGACATGTTTTAGCGGCAGATGTTGCATCAACAGTTGCCTTGCCTCTATTTACCCAAAGTGCAGTTGATGGCTATGCGCTGCGCTCTGAAGACTTGCAAGCTGGAATTACCAGCTTTGAATTGGTTGGTGAAATTCGTGCGGGTATTGAAGAACATATTGAGATTCAAGCAGGTCAAACTGTTCGTATTTTTACTGGGGGCAAGCTGCCAAACTCAGCAGATACTGTGGCTCGACAGGAAATTATCACGCGTGGCCATAAACAAGCGACTCTAACTCAAGCTTTGGACAAAGGCGCAGACATTCGTTATCAAGGTGAGGAGTTATCCATCGGGACAACACTTGCACAGCAAGGCCTGCGTTTAGGCAGCGGTTTAATTGCGGCACTCAGTATGGCGGGTGTTCAGCATGTCGAGGTTTATCGCCAACCTAAAATTGCAGTGCTTATTACCGGTGATGAAGTCAGTACGCAACTGGACAATCAATCTAAAGTGTTCGATGCCAATGCGCCAATGATCCTCACTTGGCTCAAAGAACACGGTTTTTCTGAAGTCCATTTAGAGCATGTGATTGATGATGAGAAGATACTCACACAAGCACTCTCGAATGCCATGAATCATTATGACGTGGTCATTACCACAGGCGGTGTTTCGGTTGGCGATTATGACTTGATTCGACCTGTTTCAATGGCTTTAGGTGCAAAAGAGATTTTCTGGCAAGTTGCGCAAAAACCGGGTAAACCATTGTATTTTGCTGAATATCAGACAGACTATCATCATTCTTATTTGATTGGCTTGCCTGGGAACCCTGCTGCTGTACTCACCTGTCTTGCTGTACATGTATCGACACTATTGGCGGCTTTACAGGGAGTTACGTCTCCCGCACCCGCTTGGAAAAAAGCTCGTTTCAACGACAGTATTAAACAAGACAGCCGTGAGCAACTGGTTCGCATGGTATTAGATGTCAACGAGTTTGGACAATTAACCGTTTCCAAACTCGGCAAACAACAATCCCACATGCTCAGTAATTTAAATCGAGCCAATAGTATTGTTCGAATCCCTGCTCGATCTGATGCCCCTATAACATTGGACTATGTCGATTTCATCTCCATCTAACAACATAGATTGGATAGTGATACAAACCAAGTGCTTTTTTGCACACGGTCTAAGGCATGAACAGCTTTGTCCTAGACCGTACATCTCAATATTGAACGGTTATTATTGATATCCCTACACACGGATGTTAGGTCAAAATCATGCAAAACTACCCAGCAACAGCACTGGTGATTTTAGCGGGTGGTAAAGCCACACGAATGAATGGGGTCAATAAGCTTTTGCAAAGATTTGACCATGAAGTCCAGTTGTTAAAAATATATTCAGCTTTTGATGGAAAAGTTCAGGACATATGGATCAATAGTCATCGCGATTATGCGCAATATAGTGAGTTGATTCCTGATATTCGCTGTTTCAAAGATAATAATGCCGGTTTTTTAAGGCCTTTAATCGGTATTCAAACGGCATGGTCATATGTGCAGGCTGATTATATTTTATTTATCCCGTGTGATATTACCAATATTCCACAAGATATATTGCCGCGCCTCCATCACACATTAGAACAACATCCGCACTCTTCTGTTGTCTACCTGAATATCAATGGACAAGCGCTCTACCCTTTTTGTTTGTTAAAACGCAATAGTCTAGAAACCTTGAATAACCATTTACACCAACAACAATTCAGCTTAAAACACTGTTTCAACGATCTGTCGCCACAAACAGTAGATATTCAAAATGCGCATTTGGCTTACCACAGCCTCAATTCATTTGAAGAAGTGCACGATTACCAAAAGTCATTAGACTCTTAGTCGAGTCATATCATTCAAACCGTACTGTCATAGATAGATATAGCGAAATAATAAGAAAAATGGCGTTTTATTTGTCTGTACAAACTGACTTTCCCATTTTGATGATCAAATTAAATAATGCTAAAGTGAATTAATAAGTACTCAATAAACTGAAGTCAGCAAACTATTTTTTAAATCCGTTTTAACCGAGGCGACATGCAGGACATTCATATCAAAATCGAGGCTTATGGTGCAATTGAAAAGCATCTTCCTGTCGAACTTAGCCTGAGTTGTGTGCCGAACAGTTTAATTGCTGATGTACTTGATCAAATAAAAATACGTTATCCATCTGCTTCTGACCTGCTGGAACGCTGTGTTTGTGCGATTGGTGAAGATATTGTGGCGCGTCAAAGTCGATTAGTACAAGATAGCACCTTGGTATTACTTTCACCCGTTGCCGGAGGCTAAGATGTTAGAGTTTGCTCGTATTCAAGATACTGCTCTCAATTTAGAGGATTTTGACGGCATTCAAGCATTTCCTGAATGCGGCGGAACAGGTATTTTTATTGGTACGGTTCGAAACCATCATGAAGGACGCACGGTTCAGGCACTGAAATATACATCTTATGCACCTGTTGCCGAAAAGATGATAAGAACGATTGAACAAGAGATACAAGAAAAATATGCGCTTCGCTATGTTCGGGTTGTACATCGGATTGGTACATTAGACATTGGTGATAAAGCTATTATTGCCATTGCGTATGCTCCACATCGCTGAGAAGCATTTCAGGCCTGTGAAGAAGCGGTTGAGCGTGTTAAACATGAAGTGCCAGTTTGGAAAGAAGAGTTTTATACCGATGGAAGCAGCCAATATGTTGCAGGCTGCTGTATTCGCCAAGACTATGATGAAAAGCATGAACAACACCATCATCACTAGAAATACTTGCATCCATTGATGCTAAAAAGCAATGAAACTCTTTAAACGAAAATAATGGGAAATCATCTATCGCAATCTTCAAGTTTAGTTTTCCCAGTCAGTCCAAAGCCCTCTTCTACTTTGGGCTTTGAACTCGGATGGCGTTATTACGGCTTGATATTATGAAGCACTTTTTGATTTATAGCCGACGAGCATCTTTTCTTTCAACTTTTCAATATCTTCATCCGTTAAGCCCAAACCTTCTGTCGCATACTTATCAATACTGCCATACACTTTGATGACTTCATCGAATTGTGCTTTAAAGAATTCTTCACGCACATTAAGAACTGGTCGATATATATTAGCGGCTGCTTCACCTTGGGTGTTGACCATATATTGATACGTCGCATTGACACGGTCTGCGGTATACGCATTTGTTAAAAGATAATCTTGTAAGACATCGTCATACTTCATACCGACCAATAACTGAATCACAGCGGTAACCCATCCCGTACGATCCTTGCCTGCTGTGCAATGATAAAGCTGAACACCATCTGTATAAATTAAACTATTAATCACTACTCCGAAACGTAATTGAGTGCCTTTATCATGCGCAGCCATATTCGCCATTGAGCTATTAAAAAAATTGATCATATCTTCAGCTGTAGCAATTCCTTTCGGTAGATCACTCTCTTTTGAACCAGCAATATTTACCATCATAATATTAGTATCGGGACTTAAAATATCTGGGCTTTTTTCTCTTTCAGAATTGGTTCTCAGATCATAGACGGTCTTAATTTCCAATGTTTTAAAGGTTTCTAAGTCTGTTTCATTTAATGGCAAATAGTTCGATCGATAAATCACGCCTCGTCTTAATTTCAAACCATCAGCGTTAACATAATTGCTTGAAATGCTATTTCCTGCAATATCACGAAAGTTGTCTGCTGTTTCAATTGTAGGTGTATCTGCCAAATATAAACTCGGATCATCCGTAGTATTTGCCGGATTATCAACGACGGTGTTATTAGCATTGTTTGATGAGTTTGAATAACGACTTTCCTCACCACATCCTGTAAGGATAAGCGTTCCTACAAGTAATGGGATAAATAAACTTTTTTTAAGACAAGAAACTAAAAGGCTTTGTTTAGTACTGACGTCCATGGTCTTTTACACATCTGATTTACGGAAGTCGTATTATTGTTAGAGCACATTACATTTACATGAATAATCAAGAATAATCAAGAATAAAACATAAGCCAATATATTAATTTTTATAGTATTTATCTCAAAATAAAATCACATTAGTGACATAAATCACAATTTAATACACATCAACCCGCGTAAGTGACTGGATGGAATACTTTAATCATTTTGTCATTTTTTATGATAATCAAATGCTGCGCCGAACACGATTTGTTATAGCTAGACCAGTACTAAGCACATTGTCTTATCAGTTCATGTAATTGCATCAATCGATACTAAAATTTTGCCCATATCTAAAAATACACGGGCTTCCATATGCTAACGCATGCACTAAATTTTTAATATTTTGCCTTGGAAAATAAAATTTTCTAAGCTTTAAGCGTACAAAAACTGATTCAAACCAATTACTTGTTCTATATAAATTCGATCAATTTACGTCATATACGGTAACAGAGTCGCCATGATTAGTTACAACACTTAGATTTATTGCAAATAGCTAGTGTCGTCATAGAGCAACAATAAACATTTAAATTGTTGCAAGAAATATAACGAAGGTAGCTTTGAGTGAAATGAAAATAGAGCTTAAAACTGTATTTTTAATATAGCTTCAGAAAGGAAAATAAAAAAAATGGTGCGCTCAGCGGGACTCGAACCCACGCCACAGGCTTCGGAGACCTGTACTCTATCCAGTTGAGCTATGAGCGCGCGAGCACATCATATCAAAAAAAATCACAAGGTAAAGCATCTATATAGCTTAGAGTGATTTTCCTGCTTATGCTTTATACAATGTTCCATATCTGCAACACAGAATTGCGAGTAGATTACTTGGTTTATTAGGCATAATCGCTCACAATAGTGCCACTATTAATCATTCGAGAATTTCATGACTGATGCATTGACGTTAAGAGATTTGTCCAAAACCTATAAAAATGGGTTTCAGGCTTTAAAAGGCATCGATTTAACTGTTCCTGAAGGCGAGTTCTATGCCCTTCTTGGACCAAATGGTGCAGGCAAATCTACAACGATTGGTATTATCAGCTCATTGACCAAGAAAACCTCAGGTACTGTCGAAATTTTTGGACATAATCTCGATACACACCCCTCTCAAGCCAAACAGTGCTTAGGGGTTGTACCTCAAGAGTTTAACTTCGGTCAGTTTGAAAAAACCTTCGATATCTTAGTCACACAAGCGGGCTATTATGGTATTCCTAAAAAAATTGCGGAAGTTCGTGCCGAAGAATATTTAGAAAAACTCGGCTTATGGGAAAAACGCGGTGTTCAAGCCCGTATGCTTTCAGGTGGTATGAAACGTCGCCTGATGATTGCCCGTGCCATGATGCATGAACCGAAACTCCTTATTTTAGATGAACCCACAGCAGGGGTTGATATTGAGCTACGTCGTTCGATGTGGGACTTCCTCACAGAAATGAACAATAAAGGCACATCGATCATTTTAACCACACACTATTTAGAAGAAGCAGAAATGCTGTGTCGTCGAATTGCCATTATTGACCGTGGTGTCATTAAAGAAGACACCAGCATGAAAAATTTCCTCAATCAACTCAATGAGGAAACCTTTATTTTTGATTTGGCCGCACCGATTGAACCAATTCATATCGACATTATTGGGGTTCGTTTCCATTTAGTCGACGCCGTGACTTTAGAGGTGACTATGGATAGAGCGCATACCCTCAATGACTTATTTCAATTGCTCGAATCGCAAGGGATCCAAGTTCGTAGTATGCGGAACAAATCCAACCGTTTAGAAGAACTGTTTGTGAAGATGGTCGAAAAAAATCTCGAAGGAACTACGCCATGAACTTAAATCAACTTAGCGTAGCTTTATATACTTTGGTGTATAAAGAAATTCGCCGCTTTATGCGCATCTGGCCGCAAACTTTACTTCCACCTGCCATTACCATGAGCTTGTACTTTGTGATATTTGGCAATTTGGTCGGCTCTCGTATTGGTGAGATGGGCGGTTTTAGCTATATGCAGTTCATCGTGCCTGGACTGATTATGATGGCGGTGATTACCAACAGTTACGCTAACGTTTCTTCGAGCTTTTTTAGTGCCAAATTTCAAAAAAGTATTGAAGAGCTGATCATGAGTCCTGTACCTTTGCATGCCATTTTATGGGGCTTTGTTTTAGGCGGTGTGTGTCGCGGGGTCTTGGTCGGTATTATTGTGACGGCCATGAGTTTATTTTTTACTGACCTTTATATTACCAATTGGTTTGTTACCATTTACACCGTCTTGGTCACCTCGTTCTTATTTTCACTGGGTGGTTTTATCAATGCGGTGTATGCCAAATCTTTTGATGACATCTCCATCATCCCAACATTTGTGCTGACGCCTTTAACTTATTTAGGTGGCGTATTTTATGCCATTTCAGCACTCAGCCCTTTTTGGCAAAATTTATCGCTGATCAATCCGATTGTGTATATGGTCAATGCTTTTCGTTTCGGTATCTTAGGTCATAGTGATGTTAACGTCGTCGTCTCCCTATCTGTTATGACCATATGCTGTGCAGTGCTTTATGGCATTGCTTACTATTTACTTTCTCGTGGTTCAGGAATGCGTGAATAATGAGTGTAGAACATTCTCTTTTGGGTAAAGACACCAATTACCCTACAACTTATCAACCCGATATTCTTTTTCCCATTGCCCGTGCTACAGCACGTGAGCACTATGCACATGTTGAAGGTATTCAACAAGGTAAAGACTGGTGGCATGTTTTTGAAATTTCTTGGTTAAATAACCATGGTGTTCCGCAAGTTGCCATTGGTCGCATCAGTCTGCCGGCCACCTCGCCCAACCTAATTGAGTCAAAGTCATTAAAGCTTTACTTTAATAGCATGAACTTTACTCAGTTTGAGTCTAAAGCGGCATTTAAAGCAACGGTTGAGCAGGATTTATCCGTAGCCGCTGGCGCAGATGTGAATATTGATCTTTTCCATGTCGATGACGTGGAAATTAGTCAACCTGAAGGTATCTGTATAGATGAACTGATTCCGACCCAATTGGAAAATCATCCCAATGCTAATCTGTTGGCATTAGATGATGCTGCGGAAGATGTTGAAGTACAGATTTACTCACATTTACTCAGAAGTAACTGTCCAGTAACTGGACAACCTGATTGGGGCACGGTATTTATCCGATATAAAGGTAAAAAGCCTTGTTATAACAGTATACTGGCTTATATTATCTCTTATCGTCAGCACAACGGTTTTCACGAACAATGTGTGGAACAAATATTTGCCAATATTTGGCAAAATTTGAAACCTGAAAAGCTGATGGTGTACGCAGCTTATACACGCCGTGGTGGTTTAGACATTAACCCTTGTCGTGTGTCAGATGTGTCATGGATGCCCCGCCCAATTCGATTGGCGCGACAATAAAATAAAGAACATTGAGGTTAATACACGATGCCATTTTTTGGTTTTATTCCATCGACTGAACTTTTACAGACTATTCAAACTGCTCAGCAGAAGAAAGACTCAAGTGAACCTTTATATCCACTTCGAGATAAAACAGCACTCCTCATCAATGATGAAATTATTGATGCCATTTTGACTGAGTTAGTTCGCCGTTTTCCACCGAGTGATAAACGTGACACAGCCGAGAAACTGGCTGGCTATATTAAGTCAACAGTTGCGGTTTTGTTGAAGCAGCTTTTAGGCAAATCATCGAATGATGTGGTTCAAGCATCGATTCAGTTTTCTGAAAAAAGCTTGTTTAAAGATGCTGAAGGTCAGTTCCGTGTGGGTGAAGCGTTAGATGCGAGCTTAGTGACCAGCCTCAAATATAACTATGCTGAAATTAAAGCAGGCAATGAAGTAGATAAAGCCGCGTTAACCGAACTGTATAAACAGTTTGCTGAAGCGACTGTACGCCACTTCATGAATGACTTTAATAAAACCCTCGATTTGGGCATGATTAAGCGTAAAGCAGCCGATATCGGTTCTGCAGCTGTCATTAAAGCAGTGCATATTGCTGCCAATAAAATCATCCCCAATTTAACCAAAGATGAACTTTTAGCTTTGGCTGAATATCACGACACCTTATTTCATGCTTAAGTACTAAAAGTCTTTCGAGGCTTTTCAGATCAAAAATGACTCTACTTGTGTAGGGTCATTTTGGTTTCTAAGCTGTGATTTCTTGCTCTTTATATAAAGCTATATAAAGTCCATTTATAAGCTGAGACCAGATCTTTTTGTCATTGTCACTAGACCCTAAACACTACAATTTTAATTGCCTCTATATAAGGAAGACTTTTTATATCAGTCAGTAAAACTTGACTTATATAGTCACGTAAATATTCTGCCTGAAAAACTGTACCATTTTGAATAATCTGTCCTTTATATAGGCTGAGTTTGTCTTTTTTTGTATACCTATTTGCCCGCTTCAGTACAGACAATGTTATCTTAAAGCCTATTCACGCTAGACTCCGTTCACAAGAATTTCGACATAACAGAAACGCGAACTATGGGCTTTACCCTATTCGCTTTGCTCCACTGCCAATAACGACTCTGGAAATTAGACTTCTATGTTAAATTTAAACTTTTATAACAAAGTTAAACGTTTACCTTTATTGATTGGCGCTTTGTCGATCACCAGTTTTTGCCAAGCCAACGATTTCGCTTCTCATCCTGACTATTTCAGCTTTAAACAAAAAACCATGCAAAATTATGGTCTGTCTGCTGAACAAGTCGATTGGGCGATGAGTGGTTCTAAAAATGTACCCAACATCATCAACATTATGAACCGCCCTGGTGAAAGTAAACCGTGGTACGAATATAAAACCAACTTTATGGCAGAAAGCACCATTCAACGTGGTGTCCGTTTTAAAGCACAGTACGCAGATACTTTAAACCGCGCCGAACAACAATTTGGTGTATCGCAATCAGTCATTCTCGGCATTTTAGGGGTAGAAACAGGTTTTGGGACGAACAAAGGTAATTTTGTCACCCGTGATGCCTTAGCCACTTTAGGTTTTGGTTACGAACGTCGTAAGCAATATTTCCAAGATGAACTCGGCGCCTTAATTGCGTGGAGCTATAAAGATGGCGTGCCAACCAACTCGGTTGTAGGTTCGTATGCAGGTGCGGTGGGCTACCCACAATTTATGCCTAGCAATATTCCAAAGTTTGGTGTCGATTATGACGGCAATGGTCATGTCGATTTACGAAATTCAGCAGTCGATGCGATTGGTTCAATTGCCAACTATTTAGCAAATCATGGCTGGCAACGTAATCAGCCAATTGGATTCGCAGCACGCTATAGTGGCTCAAATCCTGAAGCGGTCATTGCTAAAGATTTAACTTTACCGACACCTTATGGCGTTTTAAAAAATCAGGGCATTCAACCGACCAATCCGATTGTCAAAATCGATGATTTAGATATGGTGAATGTGATCCAACTACAGGAAAATTATGGGCAAAGTTATTACATCACTTACCCTAACTTTCAAGTGATTACGACCTATAACAAGAGCCGTATGTATGCGACTGCAGTCTGGCAATTAGGGGCTGAAATTGCTAGCCGATAAGGCTAGCTTTTTACTCAACCTTGAGATGTCAATAAAAAAATATTTAAAAATGATGCAAATTTCGGCATTTTTCACACCTTGTTACAATATTGGTTATTTTTTAATCAAAAATTGTTCGGTTTATGTAGTTTTTATCATTATTTTAATTAAACACTAGACATGCTTATGACTGCATGAATATTATCCATTTCGTCAAATGTTGTTGCAAAAGTGAATTAACAGGCAAGTTTTTTTATCTTTCAACCACTTAGTTTAAAGAAAAAAGTATTGTCTTTTGGAGTTTATAAATGCAGTCTTCACTTAAATATATACTGGCCATTGCCTCGACCATCGCGCTGAGCCAATCGCAAGCAGAGATGGTTCAGTCATCATTTACCAATGATAACGATAACTCTCGCCTAGCTGCGCGTGTCTTGAATAAAGATGCTCAAGGCTTCAACTCACACTTCTCAAATTTAAATAGCCTTTCAATCACTGAACGTTCAGGTGATAAAATTCGTCGCGAAACAATCGCTGCAAAAATTGAGATCCCTGAAGAAGAGCCTTCAGTGATTGAAAAGTTAAATACTGTTGCATCAAATACAGTCCGTAAGTTTAGTCAAACGGGTATGGCGTCTTGGTATGGTCGTCAGTTCCACGGTCGTAAAACAGCAAGTGGTGAAACATTCGATATGAATGCATTAACTGCAGCTCATCGTAGCTTGCCACTAAACTGCTTTATTCGTGTAACGAATAAAACCAATGGTAAAAGTGTTGTGGTTAAAGTAAATGACCGCGGCCCATTCCATGGTAACCGTGTACTCGATCTTTCTTATGGCGCTGCTAAGCAACTGGGTATCACCAATGCAGGTACTGCTAAAGTTAGCATTGAACGTATTGATGGACCCAACTCTTAAGATTCTTTCCTACAGCATGCATTTGACAGCAAAGCCACAGTAATGTGGCTTTTTTATTGTTCTATCTTTGCCTAATGTTTTACACAATCGTAAACAGCTCGATCTCCATCATTTGATCCCTCCCAGATGCTTAGTTTGAATAAGATGCGAAATCTAATCGATCCGATTTTTTGAAGTGAGTGCGCTCACATTTTTACAGCGGTGGAAGACTAGCAAAATTAAATATTTTCTCAGCTCATTCTTATCTGATCAAAGCCAATTTTTCTGCCTACCCTGAACTGTAGTTTTATGCATTCGTCAAATTAGAATGATTTTATGAATTACCTAGTAAATTAAGCGCCATTTTTGCGATATTAGATTCACTATTGCCCTGCTTGTTTTTGTATAATTAGGGCAGTTTTATGAACCAAAACTCAAAAGAAAACCTTGTTATTTCTTCAAAGTTCTCAAACCCCGCCTCATTTGCTCTATTTTCAACTTTTTTAGCTCCCCAATCAAAGCTAAGCCAATTTGATAGACATAGAAAAAATCGCAAATGGTGAGCATTTAGAACAACACAAATTTAAAAGCAATGAAAAAGATCGGGCTCTCGCACTTTTTCATGCTTTTTCGGTATTTTATGGGCCTATTTGCTGACGAAATGCTAGAAATCGAATAACAGATTCAGACCGTAAAAAAATCCTAAACTCAGCAAAATACTGAGCAATAATTTTCTCGTCAAAAAAGTGATTAACAGCGTAAAAATCGCCCCATAAAAATAACTATTTTGAAGTATCCCTTTCCAGTGCCCTCCTTCGAAAAAAACCAGTGGCAAACAAATCGAAACCATCAAACAAGGCGCCGCATATTTCAGCATGCGTGTCGCAAATTTAGGCAGTCGAATTTGAGTTTTAGGCTCTAAAAATAAATACCGATTAAAAAAGGTCACACAGGTCAAACTCAAAACAAATAACCAGGTCATGTTTTAGTCCTCTGCTTGATCAGAAAACGCAGCAACCCACATCCCACTAAACCCAGCCAGCAAAATAGCTGATCCAAGCTCGAACCAACTCAAAATCAGCACCATGATCGAGGAACTCACCACGCCATAAATTGCGGCTTTATTTTGAATCAGCATCACCGCCATAACTAAAAAAACCACCACAATTGAAAACTCTAAGTGGAGATTCGAAAGATCAGGTACTTTATTTGCAAGCAAAATACCCATTAAACTAAACAGCACCCAACTGACATAAAAGCTGAATCCTGCACCCAACATATAGGCATAAGACGGCTTTTCCTTTAGCATCGCGGTGGCGTAGAGTTCATCGGTCAGCAAAAAACCGATGCTCAATCTTCTTTTGAGTGACCAAGGCTTCACCTCTTCTCTTAGACTCAGTGCATAAATAAAGTGCTGGCTGGTTAGAAAAAACACGGTGATCAGAATACTCAGTAAAGATGCACCCGTCATGAGCATACTCAAACTGACCAATTGTGCCGCACCTGCAAACACTAACGCCGACATGCCTACAGCTTGCATGACACTCAGACCCGCATTAATCGCCGCTGAGCCAGCCAATATCCCCCATGGAATAACGGCGACTGAAAGCGGCAACATATCTTGCACACCACGGAAAAAACCTAAACTTTTTTGTTGGATCAATTGCGACTGCACAGCAGACTCCATTTTTCAACTCGCTAGAGTCAATATGCTGCATACCTTAGACGGCTTTCTTGTATGAAATTGCTGTTATTTTAAATTTTATGTGCCAGATATTGCGCAGGCGTACAGCCTAAAGACTTTTTAAAATGACGAGTGTAATGGCTTTGATCGGAGAAACCACAGAGTTGTGCGACTGTCGCAATCTCGCAGCCTTGTTTAAGTAAATATAATAGACTTCCTTCATAAATCATTTTTCAATCAATTTAATTGTTTATCTTTCACCCAATCTAAATTGTATATGCCAGCAAGTAAATTAAACCGCAGGTTTAATCTTTTACGACGATTTCTATATACACAAGATAAAATCTTAAAACATTTCATCCTTCCAAATACATGCTCTACTTGAATTCGTCTACGACCAATCTCTCTATTTAACTTTTTTAATTCAGAATCTAGTTTTTCAGTTTTCTTTGCTTTAGATGGCATGAGGCATCCAAAACCCAATTTCTTTATCCCTAAATACCCCTTATCAACAATAAAAAAGGGCTTAAATTTTAATTTCCTCATGCTTTTTTTAAATATTTTAAAATCATGCATGCTTCCATGACTTCCACATACACTCAGTATTTCACCTGTTGTATAGTGCATAGATAGCTGAAATTTAAAGGTATGTCGCTTTTTTTTACCGCTATACCATTTCTTCTGTTTTTTTTGGACGTTGAACTAATATTTCAGTGGCATCAATCACAACAACTTCCCAATCCACTTCATCTCGATTAGGAAGTTGTTTTGGCAAGTTAAATTTTCCAGAACCGATTAAGGTATCTTCAATAACACGTGTGATACGAATTGCACTCGTTTCAGATACACCGTAACTCATACCAAGATGGAAAAATGTTCGATATTCTCTCCAATATTCTATACATAAGAGCAAACGATCTTCCAACGGTAATTTATGCGGTCGTCCTTTACCAATATGACGAGGTAAATGCTTATTTAGCTCGGCCAACATGAGGTTAAATGTAGCCCAACTAACACCGGTAAGCCTACGAAACTTAACGTCTGATAATTTTTGAATATCTTTGAATTTCATCCAAGGATTATCCCTTGAATTAAATAATTTTGCTGATTAATTTAAGATCAAATAAATTGTACGTTTTTTGATTTATGACGGAAGTCTAATGATTTACGTAATCGAAACTGTACCAACCATGCATGAGGTGGAAGTCCAGTAAACTTTTTAAATTGACGTAATAAATGCCATGGGCTCATCCCGACGACAGCGGCGAGCTCGGCCAGTTGATGCTCTCTTTCAGGTTCCGCAGCAAGTAGTTCTTGTACCAAGACCACTTTACGCTGCGCTTCAGGCAAGTCTTTTAATATTTTCTTAGATTGATTATAACGGCTTAATAAATAAGCCAAAGTTAAAATATATAAGCTCTGTTTAAACAGTGTATTTTTTGGCTGTAACAACAAATCGAATAGCAAATTCAATTGTTCGGCTAATCCTTCATCATGAACCACAGCTTGCGGAAACCACGGCATAGTGCCTGCTTCATGAAAAAAATCTTGACTCACTTCTTGAATCATTTCAGGAGTCGGATAAATTGCTCGATAACACCACCCAGTTTCAACAGCAGAAGAACCCGTATGCACCTCATCAGCATTCACTAAAATAATGTCGCCTTGCGGTGCAATATGCTGATTTCCTGTACGTAAAAAAGACTGCGCACCTTCATCAATTAAGCCAATGCAATAGCCTTCATGGGTATGTTTTGAAAACTGCGTATGCTGATAGGAGGCTTTTAACATTTCAAGACCGTCAAGTTCTTGAACATGATGGTAATTTACAAATTCACTGGGTCTGATTTCGTGCATGAGTTGGCCTCTCCTGAACACTCAGCATACTGCGATTCAGCAAAACGTATAGAACAAAATTGCTCTACTACTGATAGGTTTTTCCTTGGTGTTTTAACCAACCACCTTCATGGCGCTGTTGTGGATCGTGATGTGTCCAGTGGATCACCCCACCTTTTTCACTATATTCGTATTCACCATTGAAGCCAACGGTATCCCCTTTTTGTAAGCGTTCAATACGGGGTGCTAAATCAATATTATGTGCAACCAAAACCGTCATTGTATTAGGGAGTTCTACAATAAATTTTTGATGACGAGAACCATCATTATCATCTTTAAGCACAGCCACAACACGCCCTTGTGATTGAACTTGAATATTACTTTTCCGGTTTTGAAACGCTTGGGCAATTTTTGCTGTGCCATCAAGTACTTGATTTTGCGGTTGGCTGGTCTGTGTAGAGGGCTCTACCGCGACTGATGGTGTCGATGTTTGTAATTGATTTTCTTGAAGATCGATTCCGAAATACGCAGCAATCAAAAGTACGATCACCGCACCAATACTCAGGTTGGTTTTGTTGGCCACTTATCTACTTCTCCGTTTTATTTTTATTAATTGTATAAAAAAAGCCCCAAAGGGGCTTTTTTTACTCAAAATAATTTTTCAATTATTTTGCAGCAGCTTGAGCAGCAGCAACTTCTTCAGCGAAAGAAAGTTCAGCTTTTTTCTCAATACCTTCACCCACTTCAAAGCGAGCAAATTGAACAACTGTAGTACCAGTTGCTTTAAGAACGTCAGCAACTTTCTTGTCGTTGTCGATTACGTACATTTGACGATCAAGAGCAACTTCGTTCAAGTATTTCTCAACTGAACCAGTGACCATTTTCTCAACGATGTTTGCAGGCTTACCAGATTCAATTGCTTTAGCTTCAGCAATTTCTTTCTCTTTAGCGATAAGTTCAGCAGATACACCTTCAGCAGAGATAGCAACTGGGTTGAATGCAGCAACGTGCATTGCAATACCTTTACCAGTCGCAGCATCACCTGTGTAAGATACAACAACACCGATTTTTAAACCGTGTTTGTAAACTGCAAGGTTTTCGCCTTCAATGATTTGAGCACGACGAACTTGGATGTTTTCACCGATTTTTTGAACAAGAGCAATACGCGCTTCTTCTACAGTTGCACCATCTTCAAGTTTCAATTCAGCAATTTTAGCAGCATCAGTTTCGCCAGCAGCTAACGCAGCAGCAGCAACTTGAGCAGAGAAACCAGCAAAGTTTTCGTCTTTAGCAACGAAGTCAGTTTGGCAGTTTACTTCTAAAAGAAGCGCTTTGTTACCGTCTTGAGCGATAGTGATTGCGCCATCAGCTGCAATGTTACCCGCTTTTTTAGCCGCTTTAGCTTGACCAGATTTACGAAGGTTATCAATCGCTAATTCGATGTCACCATTCGCTTCTGTTAATGCTTTTTTACATTCCATCATTGCAAGACCAGTACGATCGCGCAATTCTTTAACCATGCTTGCTGTAACTGCAGTCATGTCAATCTCCTAAATACGGTAGAAAATGAATTCTTTTTAGAACAGAAACGGCCCAGAGCTGTCTCTTGGGCCGTCTGCATACATAACGCTTACTTTGCCACCATCACATGTCGCAAAAATGACAAGCTTACGTCAAACGCATTAAGCCTCAGGAGCTTCTTTAGCTTCTTCAACTTTAGCTTGTGCATTTGCTTGTGATTGAGCATATTCTTTACCTGCAAGAATCGCATCAGCCATAGCAGAAGCATACAAAGTAACTGCACGGATCGCATCGTCATTACCCGGAATAACGTAGTCTACGTTGTCTGGGTTAGAGTTTGTATCAACGATACCGATTACAGGAATACCAAGGTTTTTAGCTTCTTTAATTGCAATTGCTTCGTGATCAACGTCGATTACGAATAATGCGTCAGGTAAACCACCCATGTTCTTAACGCCGCCTAAAGCGCGTTCAAGTTTTTCCATCTCACGAGTACGCTCTAAAGCTTCACGTTTAGTAAGCTTAGCGAAAGTACCATCTTGAGATTGAGTTTGAAGGTCTTTAAGACGGTTGATAGATTGGCGAAGTGTTTTCCAGTTCGTCAACATACCACCTAACCAACGGTGATCAACATATGGTTGACCAGCACGTTGTGCTTGTTCACGGATGATGTTAGAAGCAGCACGTTTCGTACCAACAAACAATACTTTATTTTTTTTGCTAGCAAGGTTGTTAACAAAGTTCAAAGCATCATTTAACGCAGGAACAGTGTGCTCAAGGTTGATGATGTGAATTTTGTTACGCGCACCAAAGATGTATTGACGCATCTTTGGGTTCCAGAAACGTGTTTGGTGACCGAAGTGTGCGCCTGCTTGAAGAAGGTCGCGCATGCTTACGTTGTAATCTGCCATTTTCTTTACCTTAAAGTTTGGGTTAGGCCTCCATATATCCGCATCCTCCACCCTAACGGGCACCCAGAGAAATGTGTCGATATATGTGCGGATTTTATTGCCCCATCGCACAAAGCCCGTGAAATTTATTCACGAAAAAGCATTTGATAAAATGGGCGGCTATTTATACCATAGTCACACACAAATTTCCAAAAGTTTTTAGAGATCATGAACAGTACTTACGAAGCACCCCGTCGACTCATCAAAAGCGCTGAAGACATCGAAAAGATGCGTGTGGCTGGACGACTGGCGGCTGAAGTCTTGGATATGATCAAGCCACATATTAAACCAGGTGTGACTACACTTGAGTTAGATACGATTTGTCACGATTATATTGTCAATAAACAAGACGCGATTCCAGCATGTTTAGGTTACGGTGCTGCACCGGGTCGCCCTGCTTTCCAACATGTGATTTGTACTTCTGTAAACCATGTGGTCTGTCACGGCATTCCTTCAGATGCAAAAGTGTTGAAAAAAGGCGATATTTTAAATATTGATGTGACGGTCATTAAAGATGGTTTCCACGGCGATACCAACATGATGTACATCGTGGGTGGCGAGACGTCTATTCTCGCGAATCGTTTATGTAAAGTGGCACAAGAAGCGATGTACCGTGGAATAGCAACAGTGAAGCCGGGTTCAACCATTGGCGACATTGGTCATGCCATTCAACAATATGTCGAATCGGAACGTTTTGGTGTCGTGCGTGAATACTGTGGTCACGGTATTGGAACTGTGTTCCATGACGAACCTCAAGTCTTACACTATGGTCAACCAAACTCAGGCATGATTTTAGAAGAAGGCATGACCTTTACCATTGAACCAATGGTCAATGGTGGTGACTGGAAAACTAAATTACTGGGCGATAAATGGACGGTAGTGACCAAAGACCATAGTTTGTCTGCACAGTATGAACATACGTTGTTGGTCACTAAAAACGGGGTTGAAGTGTTAACTGCACGTCCTGAAGAAGATTTATCACGTTTTCAGTCTTAAATAATGTCATTGGCATGAAATATGATGCCATCTGTCAAAAAGACCACCTTGAGGTGGTCTTTTTTATGGCTGAGCAAATATTGGATTTTAAATTTATTCTTTATTTTACAGATAGCTAGAATCAAAAAACACTCAACTGTAGCGCTCTATTACATTCATTCATCTGTAACAAAGATTGCAAGCAAGTAACATGATCACACAAAACGGGTTTTGACATTCACAAATGTCAAAAACACATGTCCTTCAAAAACAACAGCTTTATCGTAGCAGCAACCTTAATAATACGCTCTATAAAAACGAATAGCTAATTTGGACATGGAGTCCCAGAATGAAAAAAACATTGCTTTGTGTAGCAACGTCTATTGCTGCCTTGCCTATGCTCACACATGCAGATTCACCTTATTTTAGTCTACAAGATGGTGATGGATTTAAACGCTTTTCTGTATCGGTCGGTGCTTTACACGTCATGCCACAAGGTAAAGCTCAACCCTTCCGAGTTAGCACATCAGTTAAAGAAGGCGAAGTAGCCAAAAATGGTGACATTAAAGTCGACACCGTCTTAAATAATCTAAATGAAGATGTTGACCAAAGATTATTAGCCGATGCACTCAAAGTATTGGGGTTTGTAACAGGAGGGAATCTCAGTTCAGGTTTAAGTGGTTCATCCACTATAAGCGGCCTCGAAAGCTGGGATAACCCAGGTACGGGTTTAGAAGCCGATGATGTCACAACCCTTGGTATCATGACCAACTACTTTTTTACCGATAATATTTCCTTCGAAATGAAAGCCGGTATTCCGCCTAAAGTCGACTTACAAGGCAAAGGAAAAATTTATGCACCCTTCGCCGCAGTTGCGACCCCACAAATAGGCAACCTCCCCTTAGAATTTTTGGTGGTGTTTCAAAAAGTATGCTGAAAAAAAGCAGGTTGGATTTTGATAAAATAGAGAAATGCGAATAACTCTAGAAATCAAGTGTCCAGCCTGCCTAAGTGACAGTATAAAGAAAAATGGCACAAAAGTAGATGGTAAGCAAAATTACCAATGTAAAATATGCAGACGTCAATTTATTGGTGATCATGCTCTCAGTTATCAAGGCTGTCACTCAGGTATCAAAACCAAAATATTACACCTCATGGTGCGAGGCAGTGGTGTCAGGGATATAGCAGAAATTGAAAGAGTAAGTATCGGTAAAGTTCTACGGACACTTAGCCAATCAAAATATCAACTTCGAGCACAGCAAAGTCATTATGAAACCCTTGAAGTAGATGAGTTTTGGACTTTTGTTGGTCATAAGCAAAATAAACAATGGCTAATTTATGCCTATCATCGAGAAACAGGTGAAATTGTTGCTTATGTATGGGGTAACCGAGATTTAGCCACTGCAAAACGACTTAAATTAAAATTGAAGCAGTTAGGTGTAAGCTATACATGTATATCAAGTGACCATTGGGATAGCTTTGTTACGACCTTTAAAGAATGCAAACAGTTGATTGGTAAATTTTTCACTGTGGGTATAGAAGGCAATAATTGTCGATTACGGCATCGAATCAGGCGAGGCTTTAGGAGAAGCTGCAACTTCTCCAAAAAGCTTGAAAATCATTTCAAAGCCTTTGATTTAGTGTTCTTTTATATCAATAATGGATTCGTTTAATGCCAGCATACTTTTTGAAACACCACCGAATTTTTAAATATTGACTTAAAAAATAATATTTTCATTACCGATTTGGAAGCACATGGCCCTGCGGCATCTGCACGCGCGTGGACACCTGCTTTCGAGTTCCAATATCACTTTGGTAAAACAGGTGTGAATAAATTCCGCCCCTATGTCGGTGTTGGAATGATGTATGCCTACTTTAATGAGTTGGAAATTAACCCACAAACTGAAAAAGACTTGATTGCAGCAGGTCATATGATTGCCAATATTAAAGAAGGAAATGCTGGTGCATCACTTGAAGGGAAAAAGAGTTCAGCCAATCCCAAAGTTAAGCTAGAAGCAACTGATGCCTTCGCGCCTATTGCAACCGTCGGTTTCACCTATGACTTTAATGATAAATGGTTTGCTGTCGGCTCGGTGTCCTATGCTCATCTTAAAAATGAAACCACAATCACCGTCAAAGATGCTACGCACGGTGAACTAATCAAATCTACAGCCGATATTGAAATTAACCCAATTCTGGCGTATGCAGGTGTCGGCTACCGGTTCTAAGCTTCAAACAACTACCAAAAAGACGACACCAAGTCGTCTTTTTTCATGAATATTCATTGTTTTTATTGATCAAATAGTCAATTTTTTATCATCGCTTTCAGCAAATAATTTACTTAATATAGCGAACTCTAAGCTCATTTTTTGGTTGAAATATGTCAGAAACTCGTTTTTCCAAACCGCTGATTTATATGCTCATTGGAAGTGCAATAATTCTGGCATTATCACTGGGTGTCCGACATGGCTTTGGACTCTACCTTGTGCCTATGAGTGATGAGTTTGGCTGGGGACATAATGTTTTTAGTCTAGCGATTGCGATGCAAAACCTGATTTGGGGCGCTGCGCAGCCCTTTACAGGCGCATTAGCAGATAAATATGGCTCTAAAATCGTGGTTGCCGTCGGTGGGGTGTTGTATACCATCGGTTTGCTGCTCATGGCAGTCAGCTCTACGGGTTGGTTACTCAACTTAAGTGTCGGTCTTATGTAAGCGTCCGCTGAACCCCATGTCTATTTTTTAATTTGAGTTGGATTTCCAGCGGTGTGGTAGCAATTCTTCTATTTGGGTCACTTTATGGGTCGGCAATCTTTTCAGCACATCACTTAAATAGGCATACGGATCCAGCCCATTCAGCTTTGCTGACTGGATTAAAGTCATGATGTTTGCCGCTCGCTGACCACTACGCAGCGAACCTGCAAATAACCAGTTCTTACGTCCCAACGCCCAAGGCCGCATCTGGTTGTCGGGTAGTCAGACGCAGTTACCTACGTCCAACCCCCTAAGAACCGTGCATGCGAGTTTCCCAGCACACGGCTCAAGCCTCTGCTAAGGCGCCATTCGGCACCCGGTTATACATCGTTGACATTGGCAAACTGAACACTCCTCGGACAATACAGATGGTAAATCTCAAGATTAGCAACTGCATCCGTTCCACCATGACTTAGCTTCACAATATGACGGCTGTGCCATGGTGTATCTTTGGTGACTGGTTTAAGACAGGCGCAGCAGCGACCACCTTGTTTTAGCCACACCCGATACAGCTTGGCTCGCCCCTTTGCGGAGACCAGCATTCTTTTACCCCATCGGGATTCGAAGTACTCATCCCATGCGGGGTCATGAGGGTTAGCAGCAGCCTTGATCTTGATATGTCGCACAATTGGCGTGTCCGAGGCAGACACTAATGTGTATTGTCGCTTCCGACCATCGGCGGACTGTTCATCACATGAGAACACCCATCGACGCGCTCCTTGTACTTTGAAATACCGATCTTTGACCCATCGGAGTGTCTTGCGAGGGTGGCGACGTACAGCCCATCGCCAGAGCATTTCCCACACTGCGTTGTCTACCTGGTTGAAAACCTTCTTGGCAACGACATGACTGTGATAGTTGGCCCAACCCCTTAGAATCGGGTTGAGCAAACCGATCAAAGTGGCCTGTCGTGTCGCTTTGTTTGCATTGATTAATGCTCGCAGCTTGTCAAGATGAGCGCTGATGTTTGCCTTTGACGGCTTGATCAGTAGCTTGCCGTTGTACTTACGTACGTTCCAGCCAAGAAAATCGAACCCGTTCCCTATGTGCGTGATTTTGGTCTTTTCCTGAGAGAGCACGAGACCGCGCTGCGCCAGAAATTCAACCACGGCAGGACGAACTTCATTTTCGAGCCACTCTTTAGAATACCCCGTGATGATGAAATCATCCGCATACCGTACCAGTTGCAGCTTTTTGCCTGTCCATTTGGCGTTAGAGAACCTCTTCGCCAGCATCGTTTCCAGTCCGTCCAAGGTCATGTTGGCCAGCACCGGGGAGATAATACCTCCTTGCGGTGTTCCGGAAAGACTGGGAAACAGCTTGCTTTGGTAGACGTAACCGGCTTTGAGCCATTTCCGTAGAATCACCTTGTCCATTGGGAGGTTGGCGATCATCCAGTCATGGCTGATATTGTCGAAACAGCCTTGAATGTCACCCTCTAGCACCCACTCCGCACTTACTTTTCTTGACAGCACACCAAAGCACTGTGCTGCAGCATCCGCGGTTGAGCGTTGCGGTCTGAACCCATAAGAGTTCCGATCAGCGATGGTCTCCGCGATGGGTTCCAAAGCCAGCAGATGGAGCGCCTGCATGGCCCGGCATTTCATCGTGGGTATCCCGAGAGGTCTCATCTTGCCATTTTTCTTCGGAATAAGGACTCTCCGAAGCGGAAGGGGCGTGTAACCTCGCCTCTTCAACGACATCATCGCACCGGTCTTGGCCTTGGGTGTATTCCAAGTCACCTTGTCGACCCCAGCCGTGTTTTTGCCTTTGTTTTCAGACACTCGTTTGACGGCCAATGCTTTGCCACTAAACGAGTGAGTCAGCAGCCATTGCAAAGCTTTCGCCTTGTTATGCCTGCCGTCTTGTACCGCCTTCACAATACGCGCTTGCAGCCCTCTGACATGACGCTGTACAGCAATCCAATCGATGCTGTCCCACGATGTGCTGGAAGGTGCACACGCTGATACTGCTGCATTCATTTGCTCTCCCTCCATTAAAAGGGTTCTACACACTCTCTTGTGATGAGAGACCATAAGGACGTCAGCCCGCTTTCGCGTGGGGTAATGTTTCAACCTCTATCCAACCCATTACAGACTGGCATTCGCTTTTTCCTCGTTCCTTCGCCCGCATCACCATGGGCAGTTTTTGCAAACTGCTTTCCCAATGGGAGTAATACGGGATTTCCACGTTCCGCTTACTGAAGTACATCGGCTTAGGTGCCTGCTATCGACCGGGAGGCGTATGGGTCACGAATGCGTAGTCGAAAGACGCAATTCCCACCTCCATTACCGTTTTGGTTCGAGCGTATCAGCCATTTCCGCTCGTTCAACTTAACGATCGTTACGCAGATTCACATGTGTTCACCATACCGATTATCTAGCCCTTGTCCGGCTATGGCTGCCAGAAGGGTACGCCTCTCACGATTGATACCCCGCACCTTGCGGTGCCTCGTTACATTGTCGAAGGCGCTCTTTATTCAGCCTTCTAGATTCACCCGGTGACACGGGTGGTTCCCGCAGGGGGGAACAACTTCATTAAGCGACTTCGTGTCGCACTTCCACCCAGTTATTGCAAATCGGTAGATTGCCATCATCCAGATAGCGGCTTAAAGCTGGCCAACGCTTCAGAGTGTAATTGATGGCCTTGGCTGTTGGAGAACTCGATGGCACCGTCAGTTGATGCTGGTTGAGCCATTCATACAGTTGTTGCATCACCGGTTGACTATGCTGTTGTCGGTATTCGCGGCGCTGTTCTGCTGTACCATCGGTCTTTTTCCTGAGTTCTGCTTCTATGGCATACAGTTTCTGAATCAGCACTAATGCCTGTTCAGCGATCTGACTTTTCCCGGTCACATGCAGTTCATGAAATTTACGACGTGCATGTGCCATGCAGCCCACCTCAATGACCTGGCCTGATTTAAAGCGTGCTTTATAACCACTGTAATCATCACAGACCAGATGGCCCTGCCAGCCATTCAGGAACTCTTCTGCATGCTGACCTGAACGGCTATCCTGAAAGTCATAGATCACCGCTTGAACTGGATTGTACTGTGTGGTGGCATAGGCCCAGACATAACCTTTCTTTGGTTTTTTCTCATTATCACCCATCCGCATAATGGTGACCGGCGTTTCATCGGCATGGATCACCCGCTGTTGCAGCACCACCTGTTTTAAGGCATTGGCCAGAGGTTCCAGTTCCACACCGCAGCGACCAATCCAGTCAGATAACGTGGATCTGGACAGATCAATGCCCGCCCGCTGATAGATCAGACGTTGACGGTACAGCGGTAAATGATCTGCGTATTTCGAGACCAACACATGGCTCAGTAGTTCAGGACTGGCAATGCCTTTATCAATCAAATAGGCGGGCATCGCTTGCTGAGTCAGTGTGTCACACTGATCACAGACCCATTTGCCACGCACATGCTGTTCCTTATAGAACTGTGCCGGTCTGAAATGTAGTTTTTCACTGATATCTTCGCCGATACGACGCAAGGTGCAGCCACAAGCACATTGGGTTGATGTTGGTTCATGCTCGATACGGATGGTGTGTAGATGATCGGGCAGCAGTCGACGTTTAGGTTTGTTGACTGTGGCTTTGTGTGTCGCTGCATCAGTTTTATCTGCATTCAGCCGTTCCAGTTCCAGATCAACAGCGGCAATATCTTCTTCGACCGCTTCATCCCACAGATGGATTTGTTTTGCGGTGAGATGTTCGTTTTTACTGCCAAATTTGTGCTGTTTAAATAGTGCGAGCTCATGCTCGTATTTTTGCGTGAGAATGGAAAGATGTTGAACTTTGGCATCCAATTGCTGGTTTGATTTTTCTAATTCTTGATTTGATTGTGCCAAAGACTGATGCTGCATTGCCAACTGTCTAGTAAATTCCAGCAGTTGTTCATGGGTCAGTTGGCTTAAATCAGGCAGTGTATTCATGACCGCAGTATGCCTGAGGTCATGAGAAGAATGAAATAGAACGTTTGGAGAATAGCAGAATGGACCAAGCTAGTTTAGAGCATTGTGACCACTTGCTGTCGTCCAATGCGCTGCCAAGGCAAACCCTGGATCAGTGCCTGTAACTGTTCTGGACTGAGTGCCAGGGTTTCACCCTGATGAACTTTAGCCCAGTGAAATTTGCCCTGTTCCAACCGCCGAGCACACAGCCAGATCCCCAGTCCATCATGTACCAGCACTTTCATGCGATGGCCACGTTTATTACAGAACAGGTAAGCACAATGCGGTTTAATGTAGCCAAAGGCTCTCACCACCTGAGCCATGGCCGTATCCATACCTGCACGCATGTCCATGGGCTGGGTAGACAACCAGATTTCATCGATACGGATCATGTTGTAAGTGCCTTGAGTAATTCTGCTAAAGCAGATATTTCTGATACTTGCCATTTCAAGCCAATTTCTGCTTTTGAGTGGGGTAAAGTAATTTGAACCGTTAACATGCCAGTAGAAATAGGATCTAATGGTGCAGAGCAAGATAAGGCAATAAATGCAGGTTTATTCGGTAGTAGTGAGCGATCATTCCCTGGCTTAGCATCAATTAAGCGAATCCATTTGGATACAAGATGTGTATTCAATCCATGTTGCAAAGCGACCGAAGCAATTGAAACCTCCGATGCTTTACACGCCTGAACGATCTGCTGTTTAAATTCAGCACTATATGTTCTTCGTATTATCGTAAGAGATGCGATGGATGTCTGGTTATTTGTAGTCATAAATTTAAGTTCCCACTTGTTTTTAAGTGAGGACTAAATTAAGGCTTATAGGACGAATTCATAAGGTGTGTTTAGCGGACGCTTACGGTCTTATTTTAGGCCTAGCATTATCTGCGACCTCTTTTTCTGTATTGTTATCCGCGGTGGGTCGTGCTGCACCGCCTGAAAAACGTAGCCTTGCTATGGGCATTGCCAGTGCAGCGGGTTCTTTTGGGCAGTTCATTATGCTGCCGTCAACCTTACTGCTGTTACAAAACTTTGGCTGGTCTGCGGCGCTGGTCGTTAGTGCAATTTTAATTGCGATGATTGTTCCACTGGCCTGGATGCTCAAAGCTCCCGCCTTTGTTGTACCGAATACGTCAACCAACCAAGTTCAGCTCAGCTTTAAAGATATTTTAGTCATTGCGAAAAACCATAAACCATTTTGGTTCCTATCACTCGGTTTTTTGGTCTGTGGCTTCCAAGTGGTCTTTATAGGTATCCATTTACCTGGCTATTTGATTGACCATGGTTTTAATGCAACCACAGGAACCGTTTTCTTGGCGCTGGTCGGTTTATTTAATATCGTTGGCACTTACACTGCAGGCTGGCTAGGTGGAAAATATTCTAAACCGAAGTTGCTGATGGGCTTATATGGGCTCAGAGGCATTGCCATTATTGCCTTTTTGATGCTCCCGCTCAGCACACTCACCATCTATAGCTTTGGTGTGGTGATGGGTTTATTATGGTTATCTACAGTACCTTTGACTAACGGTATTGTGGCCAATATGTTTGGTATTAAATATCTGAGCATGCTGAGCGGCATCGTGTTCTTTACCCATCAAGTTGGTTCATTTTTCGGTGGATGGCTGGGTGGTGTGAACCATGACGTGACAGGTAATTATGACTTGATTTGGCTGTTCTCTATTATTCTGAGTGTTTTTGGCGTACTGGTACATTTCTTTGTCGATGAAAAGGCGGTTGTCCATGACTAATTCATTTTTATGGCTCAAATGCGGTATCGGCATTAGCATTATTGCTTTGTTTGCTCTGGCGATTAGCCTTTGGCTGAATACGCCTGACCTGTTTGAGTATTTTAATCAGGCATTTTGCGCACATTAAATCTGCATATTTTGAGCTATATATTTTATTATAAAAAAATCAATACAATCAGTATCTTAGTGTTTTTTAAATTTTTTCATAAGTTTAGAACTTCTTTTAATTTTAAGATTACACATATTTTGATTACATTTTCTCTAGCCCCCATATCTAGAGAAAATAATCAAAATGACCGCATTAACCCAACTTTCACAAGCGATTCATGATGCTCCACGTTGGCATCAACCTGAACAATTTCAAAATCCAGAAGAAATACAAATTATCCCACTGGCGGAAGAAGCCTTAGGTGCTGTGGTTTTTGGTTTAGATGCCCGTAAAGCCCAAGCAGGAGAAACCATTTATCGCTTAAAACAAGCTTTGGCCGAACATCTAATTTTAATTTTTAAGAACCAAACTTTGGATGATCTGCAATATTTAGCCTTTGCCAGCTATTTTGGTTCTATCTTCCGCCCAAGTGCAGATAATCCAGTGCTGGCTAGTCAGTCTGACACTGGTGTTCCACCCGATGTGGTTCCTGTTTCCAATGCAGTCGGTCAAGGCGACTACACTGGTCATGGCGAACTCACCCCACATGCCGATCACCAGTGGACACCTCTTCCCTCTTTTGGCTCTCTACTCTATGCCCTTGAACTTCCTCAAGACGGCGGACAAACCTCTTGGTTCAATACCATCAAAGCCTATGATGCACTTCCCGGTGACGTGAAAAAGCAGATCGACCAGCTACAGCTGATTACTTATAACCCATTCGTCCGTGCGCAAAGTAATACAGGCAATACGGGTTATGGAGACAGCCCTTATTATCGCTTTAAAGATCAACCCATTTTAGGTCATGCCTATCCTCATCCCTTAGTCCGCACACATCCAGAATCTGGGCGTAAAGCGCTTTGGCTCAATACCCGTTCGGAAGTTGAATTACTCAATGTCGATGATAGCGAAGGCAGTGAACTGATTGCTGCACTTCGTACGCATATCCTCAAACCTGAGTTTCGCTATGAACATCACTGGGAAACTGGAGATATTGTCTTTTGGGATAATCAGGTGACACTACATTCACGTCGCCCCTTTCCTGTCGATCAACGTCGCTTACTCAAACGTATTAGTCTTGCAGGTGGGCGTCCGTACTAGGCGATAAATAAAATGAATAATTCATTGGCATGACACCAAAATGTCACGATTTTTTTAGATAATCTGTTAAAAAACCAATAAAAAAAGCCCATCGTTTGATGGGCTTTTTTTATTTCTATGACTTAAGCATTGCGTTTCGCAAAGTCATCCATAAAATTCACTAGGGCTTGCACGCCTTCTAGAGGAACCGCGTTATAAATACTTGCGCGCATCCCACCAACTGAGCGGTGACCCGCAAGGTTCAACAAATGGTTTTCTTCAGCTTCTTTCAGGAAAAGTTTTTCCAAATCTGGATTCGCCAAAGTAAACGGCACATTCATAATTGAACGGTTTTGCACAGCAATTGGATTTGCATAAAAATCGCTTGCATCGATATAACCATAAAGCAGTTTCGCCTTTTCAAGGTTCACTTTATGAATCGCCTCAACACCACCTTGTTCAAGCAACCATTCAAATACCAGACCAGATAAGTACCAAGCATAGGTCGACGGCGTATTGACCATCGAATCATTCTTCGCTTGTGAAGCGTATTTCAAGATGCTTGGAATTTCAGGTTTAGCTTGATCTAGCAGATCTTCACGAACAATAACCAAGGTTAAACCCGCTGGGCCAATGTTCTTTTGCGCGCCTGCATAGATGATACCAAATTTAGTCACATCAACAGGTGCAGACAAAATACTTGAAGACAGGTCTGCAACCAATGGTGCATTGGTTTCTGGAATAGCCGCAAACTGAAGACCACCAATCGTTTCATTGTCTACATAATGCACATAAGCCGCATCTTGAGATAAGTTCCAAGTGCTTGAGTCTGCAATGGCAAGTTTTCCATCAATTTGCGTACCCGCTTCAATGACGTTGATATCGCCATAGCGCTGCGCTTCTTTTAGTGCTTTCTCAGACCAAATTCCAGTATGGATATAGTCCGCTTTGCTGTTTTTACCCAACAAGTTTAAAGGAATCGCGGAGAACTGAAGTGAAGCACCACCTTGAAGGAACAAGACTTTATAGTTCTCTGGAATGTTCATGAGTTTACGTAAATCTGCTTCTGCTTTTTCAGCCACAGCAACATAGTCTTTACTACGGTGACTCATTTCCATGATGGAAAGACCCTTGCCTTGCCAATCAAGCATTTCAGCTTGTGCTTTTTCTAAAACGGCAGTAGGTAATGCAGCAGGACCAGCACAGAAGTTGTACGCGCGCATGATTTTTCCTTTCAAAGTGAAACACAATAAAATGATGGCATTTAACCACAGATAGCCAGTGCTTGCAGTAAATTCAACTGAAAATATTTCAATGTAATCTCACCTTTACAGTCAAAAACTCAATCAAGATCAATGATCCAGTTTTAACTCAGCACTGCTCAATCAATTACAGTGGCGCTTTCCCATTCATCTAAGCTCAAACGAAAGCATTTCCTTTGCTTAAAAATGTCGCTAATCTATTGATATACATTTGCAAATTAAACAATTCAGTAACTGAGTCAGCATTCAGCACAGCTAGATTATGCGTATAATGTGCAAAAACATAGAAAAGAGTCGTGTTCATGCCACAAAGACTATTCAACATGCTTAATACACCAGCCAACAAATTCCTATTGCGTACATCACTGCCATCAATCTTGTCATTAAGCATGTTCGGTCTCAGTCTCGGAATCAGCTCGACAACTTTTGCTGCATCTATCAGCTATCAACAAGCTGAGCAAAGTGTTTTACAAGACTCGTTTAGCACACAGGCCACACAAGCCTTACAACAAGCCTCAAAACTAGAGGCTGAAGCGGTCAAAGGTTTGGGGCTACCCCGTATCGATCTGAACGTACGTGCTTATGCTTTTCATAATGAGCTTGATGTGCCTCTTGGTGCACTCAAAAATAATTTAGAACAAACACTGACTGATGGTGTAGCCACGAAAATTGATGAGTGGCAAAACGCCTATCCAAATTTGGGCGATTTAAGTGGTTTAGAGCAAGGTATTGATCAAACCATTCACAAAGGTGTCGGGCTTATTCCGAATAGCTCGCAAATTACCTTAGAAGATCAAGTCATACGCCCGACCATTTCTGCAATGATGCCGCTTTATACAGGTGGGTTAACCTCAAGTGTGAAACAAGTCGCCAATATCAAAGCAAAACGTAGCGAACTCAATACAAAACAACAGCAAGACCTACAACGCTTTGAACTGATTCAAGCCTATTTCAATGTTCAACTGCAAAAACAGTTGCTCGCGTCTAGCCAATATAATTGGCATGCAATGCAAAAACACTATGACAATGCACTTAAACTTGAACAACAGGGCTTTATTAGTAAAGGCCAGCGCATGCAATTTGAAGTGGCAAAAAACAATGCACAGCGGAGTGAACAAGCCAGTCAGGCCAATTTAAAAGCCAGTTTATTTCAGCTGAATAACCTTTTACAAAGCAGCCAAATTACTGAGCTAACCACACCACTCTTTATTAACAGTACCCAAAACCAAGATTTAAATACTCTACTCAGGTCATATGCAGATCAATCGGCCTTAGTACAAAAACTGCAAATGGACACTCAACTGGCACAAGCCAATGTCACGGCACAAAACGCCGCCAAGAAACCACATATTTTTGCCTTTGGTGAATACAGTCTGGACGATAAAAATAACTGGATCGTTGGCTTAGCCGCACAGTACAATCTGTTCTCAGGCATTGATAAAAACAAAAATGTCCAAGCAGCAGAGTTACAACGCTACGCTTCTGAACTGATGACAGCACGGACTAAACAAGAAATTGAAAATGTGATTTATAAATCGTATAGCGAAGCCACCACAGCGCAGCAAAGTGATCAGTTATTACAGCAAAATATAAAAGCAGCGCAAGAAAATTTACGTATACAAGAACTGTCCTTTAAAGAAGATATGGGAACAGCGACCCAAGTGATCGATGCACAAAATATGCTCAGCGCTTTAAAAGCAGAAACCGCACTGAATGCCTATAAATATGTCATGTCACTGGCGACGCTTCTACAAAGTCATGGTTCGATCCATCAGTTCCAAACCTATCTTCTGCAACCCAATACGCGATTTATTCGTTAATTCTTTGATGAGAGCCATTTAATGAATCAAGATCAAAACCAATCTGATCCGCAAAAACCTGAAAAACAAGAAGATCAAGCGGTGCCATCAACAGAGGAATTAACCACAAATGATACTCAAGAGCAGGTACAAGCTGAGACCGAACAGACTAAGCCAGCATCAGCCAATACAAACACCGAGCAAAAGTCCAAAGCAATCAAGCTGATTGGAGGCCTTGCTCTTATTATTCTATTCATCGTGATTGCTTTTGGACTGTGGAAGGCCTATCAACCGAAAACGGTTGAAATCCAAGGTCGAGTTGAAGCAGAAACGATCCATGTTAGCACCAAAGTGCCAAGTCGAATTGATGAAATTTATGTACATGACGGACAGAAGATCAGCAAAAACCAAGAACTCGTTCGACTGTATAGCCCTGAAGTCGATGCCAAAAAACAGCAAGCACTGGCCAGCTTACAGGCTGCTTTAGCACTCCAGTCCACTGCTGACCGTGGCTCTCAGGAAGAAAATATTGCGAGTTTATACGCCAACTGGCAAGCACTGAAAGCACAGCAAACTTTGGCACAAACCACCTATCAACGTGGTGCAAACTTGTACCACCAAGGTGTCATCTCACGCCAACGTCGCGATGAAATGCAAGCCGCGGCACAATCAGCCGCTCAAATGACAGAAGCAGCATATCAACAATATGCTCGGGCTGAACGTGGCAGCACCCCACAGCAAAAAAGTTCAGCAGATGCGCAAGTGCAAATTGCAAAAGCAGCTGTTGCTGAAGTCAATGCACTTGAAGCTGAAACCAAACTACTCTCGCCGATTGACGGTACCGTGTCTAAAACCTATGGCAAACCCTCTGAATTGGTAGCGATGGGTGTGCCGATTGTCAGTATTATTCAAGATCGCGAGCTTTGGGTATCACTGAATATTCGTGAAGACCAATACGCCAACATCTATCAGGCAAAACAAATTGAAGGCTTTATTCCAGCCTTAAACCTGCATACAAACTTTAATATTAAGAATATTGATGCCGAAGGCGAATTTGCCACTATTAAGACTACACGCCAAACAGGAGGCTATGACATTCGTAGCTTTAAAGTTCATTTGACACCTACGCAAGCCATTCCAGACCTAAAAGTTGGCATGAGTGTGTTGTTTAAAGTCAAAGAGAGCAAATAATGCTAAGCGGGCTACTGCGGGAACTGAACTATTTACTCAAACATAAGTGGGATCTATGTTTAGTCACGCTTGCCCCACTGTTTATTATCGTGCTGTTTTCCAGCATGTTTGCCCAAGGTAAACCCGAACATTTGCCTATTGCGATTATTGACCAAGACCAAAGTGAACTGAGCCAAAATATACAGCGCTACTTGAGACTCAACCATACTCTAGATGTCGCCATCGTCAGTGATCAAAATACTGAAGTCGAAAAGTTACTGAACCAAACCAAAGTTTGGGGTTACGTCAGTATTCCCAATGGCGCCGAACAACGTTTTGTTCAAGCTAAAGATGCTGAAATCAGCATTGCCTATAACCAAAGTTACTTTAGTGTGGGGAACACCATTTCATCAGCTATGTTACTCAGCACAGTTGAAGCCATGGCAGACTATGCTGGTGAAAGCTATTTAGAAAATACTATTCCTTATTTAGATGTACCTACGCCACACGTTAAAATTTCGACCTTATACAACCCAAATTTGAGTTATGAGTTCTATTTAGAACCCTTTATGATTCCTGCGATTTTGCATTTACTACTCTGCTGCTGTGTCGCATTTTCAGTCGGTCAAGAATTTAAGTTTCATACAGCGCAAAATTGGCTAAACAAGCAATCTGCTTTTAAAGCCATCCTCACGAAAAACCTGACCTATGTACTTATTTTTAGCTTATGGACATGGGCGTGGATGTTTTGGCTAGTCGAAATTCGCGGTTGGTTTGTTGCTGGTCAGCTTTGGTTCATCATGTTGGCACAGCTTTTATTTTATAGCGCCTATGCCTTGATCAGTAGCACCATTGTTTTAGCCACCAACAACTTATCTAAAACCTTTGGTTTAATTGCTGTGTATGGTGGCTCTTCGCTCAGTTTTGCAGGAGTGACGCTCCCCTTAAATAACGCACCACTGTTTACCAAATTTTGGGCCAATATTATCCCTTACACACCTTATGCCAAACTACAAACCGAACAATGGGTCATTGGTAGCCCAATCAGTTCATCGCTGTTGCCTTTACTCGTACTTATCCTCTATGTGGTCTTTTACGCTGTGACCTCTGTCCTGCTCCTCAAAAAAAGAATCAAAGGAGCAGTATCATGAAGTCATTTTTGCACTATTACCTCAAAACATTTAAAGACATCATCACCAATCAGTCGATTTTAACCACGCTCATCCTCTCGGTGATTTTCTATAGTGTTTTCTATCCGACTGCCTACAAAGCACAGCAATCAGAAGCTTTGCCGATTGTAATTGTGGATGAAGAACAAAGTATCGTGACCAATAACATCATTCAGCAAGTTTCGCTCAGTCCAAATGTTGAAGTGAAAGCTGTGACGGGCAATTTCCTCGATGCTGAAAATATGATTAAACAACAGCAAGCCGATGGTATTTTGCTCTTACCCGAAAATCTTTCCAATAGTCTTCGGCATGGCGAAGTCGGTGGGATTGGGCTCTATCTCAGCGCGGCAAACTTTTTAAAAACCAAGCAAATTGGACTAGGTCTCGCTACCTCAATTGAAAATGCTGTACGCGAGCACGTGGAAAAATTTGGCAATATTTCGCACTTTTCTCCAACTATTTCCATTCATCAAACGCCGCTTTTTAACACCATGTCGGGTTATGGTAGTTATATTTTCCCCGCCATTGCTCCGCTGATTATTCATCAAACCATCGTGCTCGGTTTAGGGATGTTGTTGGCCGGATACCGCGAACAGAAATGGCGACCAACGACGACAGAATTTTTTGCGATTTTTTGCACCATTCTGACCATTGGTATGCTCGGTTGTTTATATTTATTTGGCTTTATTTATTGGTTAAATGACTACCCACATGGGGGAAATTTTAGTGGCATGTTACTGGCCGTGCCGATTTTTATAGGCTGTATCGTGGCTTTAGGCATGTTGATTTCAACATTTTTCGATATGCCTGAACGTGCAGGACATGTCATTGTATTTACCTCTATTCCGCTATTTCTACTTTCAGGAACAGCATGGCCACACGCCGCAATGCCCGCTTGGATGCAATACTTGGGTAATGTTTTGCCATCGACCCAAGGGATTCAAATGTTTATTCAACTGAACCAAATGGGTGTACCAACTGCACTTATTCTGTCGAAACTACTGTATCTCTTTGTGTTTGGTATAGTTTGCGCAGCATTTGCTTATTGGCGTCTCAAGCATCGCTAAATTTTAGAACGTATTGATAGCAATCCTACCCATTTAATCCGTTGAAGCCCCATAAAGTTTGACATCAAAGCTGCGAATTTTTGTGCTTCCGCCTGCTTTGTCGAAACCAACATCGTATTGAACTAGGTTTTTATTGCTATAAGCATACTCATAGGTAACTGCATACAAACTTAGTTTTTCTGTCGATTTTTCAATGTGTTTCGATACAATTTTTTGAGTCGTTATGGCTTGTTTAGGAATCGATTTTGCAAATTTGCGCATGTCTTTTTCATGAGTTTTAAATTTACGCTGTAACTCTGGCTCAAAATAAGTATATAGCTGCGGAAAATCGCCCTGAGTAAAGGCTTGATAAGCTTGCTGAGCTACTTTCTCTTGAGCAGGACTCGGATTTGGGATCGAATCCAATGCCTGTTGTCCCAATTTATCACACGCTGTTAAAGCCAACGCACAACTCAAAACCAGTAATTTTGCTTTCATAAAATCTTATCCACCACTAGGTCATCGCCAATATGAAAAAGGACGCCGAAGCGCCCTTTTCTTTTTCATTCAGTTAGTCTTCGTTCGATGTATTGGTATCTGTAGTATTTTCAGATGCATCTACATTTACTTCGTCAACCACAGTTTCTTCAGTTGTTTCAATAGAAGCATCTAAAATATCATCTTCGACTTCAACTGCTTCAACAGCAACGACACCGACCAAGATTTCTTCATTACCTAAACGAATCAGACGTACACCTTGTGCATTACGACCCGTTCTAGCAACTTCAGAGGCACGAGTACGAACTAAAGTACCGCCATCAGAAATCAACATCAACTCTTTAGATTCATCAATTGCAACCGCACCGACCAACTCACCGTTACGTTCAGATGTTTTGATGGCAATAACACCTTTACCACCACGTTTCTTGGTTGGGAAGTCATCAACAGGCGTACGTTTCCCATAACCATTTGCAGAAGCACACAGTACTTCGCCAGTTTCAGGTACAACAACTAATGAAACAATACGGCTTGCCACATTTAAATCAGAAGATTCTTCATCATCTGAATCTGTGTCAGTTTCAACATCATCTTCGGCCTGGGCTGCAGCTAAAGTGACGCGCATACCACGTACCCCTTTTGCAGTTCGCCCCATCACACGTGCATCAGTTTCAGAGAAGCGGATTGCTTTACCTTCATTTGAGAACAACATGATTTGCTGTTCGCCATCAGTGATTGCAACACCAATCAAGGTATCTTCTTCTTTCAGCTCAATTGCACGTAAGCCGTTTGAACGAACATTACTAAATTGTTCTAATTCAACACGCTTGACCGTACCAGATGCAGTTGCCATAAATACAAAGAAGTTCTTACGCATTTTCTCTGCAAGATCAGCAAATTCAACAACGGTTTCATTGTCCAAATCTGTTGTTGAAAGCTCAACACCCAACTCTTTCAATTGCTTACGTAATGCATCAGAGAGTTCATCAGCATCTTCAGCCAACTCATCGAATGAAGCTTTTAACGCTTCATAATGCGCGTCGATAATACTATTTTCACGTAATGTCGCGACATTGCTGCGCACAAAGTTTTTGAACTCAGCTAAGCGTTCTTTAAATTTCTTCGGCGCATCAATCACAGGAAGAATTGCTGTGATTGTCTCATCGGCATCCAGTGGCAATAAGTTCACCATTGGGCGACCTTTTGAACCACGCGATGCTTGAGGCACTTCAAACACTCTCAGGCGATAGACTTTACCAACATTGGTAAAGCACAACACTGTGGCATGGTTAGAGGTCACAATCAGATGCTGGATGTAGTCATCTTCTTTCATCGATGTTGCAGATTTACCACGGCCACCACGACGCTGCGCAGCATAGTCTGAAAGTGGTTGAGTTTTCGCATAACCTGTTTTTGAAACAGTCAGTACCACTTGCTCTTCAGGAATTAAATCTTCACGAGAGAAGTCAATACGAGACTCAACAATTGCAGTACGACGAGCATCACCATATTGTTGCAAAATTAAAGCTAATTCTTCTTTAATCACGGCCATCAATAAATTGAAGTCATTTAAAATAGCTGTGAGTTCAGCAATTTGACCTAAAATTTCAGTATATTCAGCTTGTAACTTGTCTTGTTCAAGACCCGTTAAACGGTGCAAACGAAGCTCAAGAATCGCACCAACTTGCGCAGGCGATAAACGATAAATCTGACCATCTAAACCAAATGGACGGCTTGGATCTTCACCTTCAATTTCGTCTGGACGTACAGAAACAGAACCTGCTTTTTCAAGCAATGCAATCACATTCCCTGCTGCCCACTCACCTGCTTGTAAACGCTCACGAGCCTCAGCTGGGTTTGCAGAAGTTTTAATGGTCTCAATGATCGCATCAATATTTGCTAATGCTACCGTCAAACCTTCTAAAATATGGCCGCGCTCACGTGCTTTGCGCAATTCAAACATGGTACGACGCGTCACTACTTCTTGGCGGTGACGAATAAATGCCGCAACAATGTCTTTCAAGTTCATTAACTTCGGCTGGCCGTTATCTAAGCACACCATGTTAATGCTGAAAGAGTTTTCCAACTGCGTGTTTTGGAATAAGTTATTTACCACAACTTCGGCGTTTTCACCACGCTTTAAATCGATGGCAATACGCATCCCGTCTTTGTCAGATTCGTCACGTAGCTCAGAAATACCTTCCAGTTTTTTCTCTTTCACCAACTCAGCGATACGTTCAATGGTTCTTGCTTTGTTGACTTGATATGGAATTTCTGTGAAAACGATCGTGGTACGACCTGTTTTTTGGTCTTCTTCAAAGTGGTATTTACCACGAATATGCAAACGACCTTTACCCGTACGGTAAGCATCAACAATGCCCGCTTTACCGTAAATAATGCCACCTGTAGGAAAGTCTGGACCCGAAATATATTCCATCAATCCTTCAATTGAAATATTTGGGTTTTCAGCATAGGCCAAACAAGCGTTCACTACTTCAGTCATATTGTGCGGCGCCATATTGGTCGCCATACCCACAGCAATACCTGTAGTACCGTTAATCAGTAAGTTAGGAATACGCGTTGGCATCACTTGCGGAATACGTTCAGAGCCGTCGTAGTTGTCTTCCCAATCCACCGTATCTTTTTCAAGATCGGCAAGGATTTCATGAGTCAACTTACGCATACGAACTTCGGTATAACGCATCGCAGCTGCGCTATCGCCATCGACCGAACCAAAGTTCCCCTGACCATCAACCAATTGATAACGCAAGCTAAAGTCTTGAGCCATACGAACAATGGTTTCATAAACAGCAGAATCACCGTGTGGGTGATATTTACCGATCACATCACCAACCACGCGGGCAGACTTTTTATAAGCTTTGTTGTAGTCATTACCCAATTCGTGCATTGCATAAAGCACACGACGATGAACAGGTTTTAGACCATCTCGAACATCTGGCAAAGCACGAGAAACAATCACGCTCATTGCATAGTCAAGATACGAGTTCTTGAGTTCATCCTCAATCGCAATCGGTCTGATTTCCGATACGCTCATGCATACTCCTTATTCTACAAACGTAAAACCGCTTGCATTTATATGTCGTAAAACTTGCAAAATTATTAGTTCAAAATACTGAACTAAAAACTGAAATATAGCCGTAAATTATAGCATAAACACTCTGATTTTTGTGCCACGTCACCACAGTTAATCTCGTTAATTTTCTTTAATTTAGGGGTTATTTTTTACACATGTATAGGATGAACATTTACAGCTCCATCACATTCCCTATTAACGTTGCGTAAAATGCAAAAAAGCCCTCATTTTTGAGAGCTTTAAGCCATGTCTTGCCTATCTTTGGACTTACTGATCAACCCCTTGCTTATCGCGCCGCATAATATGAAATGCCACCATAAACAAGCCCAATATTAAAGGAAACTCATATAGCTCCTCCATAAGGTCTTTATAAGCAATCTGATGTAAGAAAATTCCACCATAAATGCGACTGTGTTCAATGCCGTCAGAAATAATCAAACCCAACACCGTGAGCAGCATTGCCCAAGCAGGTATCGTAATGTTCTTCATTTTTATCGCAATCTCATGGCGCAATGGTTTAACCAACAACATAAATACGACTGAACCAATCAAAACTACCGAGATGCCACGAAAATATACTTTTGGGACCTCAGGGAAATAGTCTCTACCCCAACTGGTGCTACGCCCAAATAAAAGTAACCACCACAGTACTCCCCAGATCCAAAAATACTTTTTACCCTCTGGAAGACGCATCGGCTGCATATAAAAATAACTAAATACAGCGAATATCAATAAAAGTAGAGCTTGTATATTTTCCACGCCACGTACAACAGCACCACCTAAAAGTGGAAGCTGTAGATCAGCCAAAAATGGAAAGATTAAACACAGAACAGCAAGGATCAGAACAGACCACGATACACGCGTATCAATCAGCAAAATCACGACTCCCAACTTAACAAAAAAAGTTTTATGTAAGTTAAGCTTAAAAATGGATGGCAAATAGTATCATAAATCTGAATATTCAGATGCACACTCATCTTAAGAAATGCTTAAATTTTCATTATTATTTGCAAAATACAAGGACTTAAAATAACAAAATAAATATCGAGTGATTTTGATTTTTTATAATATTGAGATTGATTTACGCACATAAAAAAACGCTCCTGCACATGACAGCTAAGCATTGCTTAAACTGCTTGCACAAAAGCGTTTTTTGAAACGTTGTCAGGAATTAGATTTTAGATACTAACTCTGGAACAACGGTATTCAAATCACCTACTAACCAGTAATCCGCTACTGCATTGATAGGTGCTTCTTCGTCTTTGTTGATCGCAACGATCACTTTAGAGTCTTTCATACCCGCCAAGTGCTGGATCGCACCAGAGATACCTACAGCGATATACAGGTCAGGTGCAACAATTTTACCTGTTTGACCTACTTGCATGTCGTTTGGAACAAAACCTGCGTCAACCGCAGCACGTGATGCACCTTGAGCAGCGCCCAATTTGTCAGCCAATGGATCAAGAACAGTATGGTAGTTCTCACCTGAACCCACACCACGACCACCTGAAACCACGATACGCGCAGCAGTTAATTCTGGGCGTTCAGATTTTACGATCTCTTCAGCAACAAACTTAGAGATACCCGCATCTTTTGCTTCGCTTACAGCTTCAACCGCAGCAGAACCACCTTCAGCAGCGACAGGGTCAAATGCTGTACCACGTACAGTACCAACAATGATTGCTTCATCAGACTGAACTGTTGCAATCGCGTTACCTGCATAGATTGGACGCTTAAACGTATTTGCAGATTCAACAGCAATGATGTCTGTAATCATGCTGACATCAAGAAGAGCAGCCACACGTGGAAGAATATTCTTACCCGTTGTAGTTGATGCAGCCAATACGTGTTTGAAACCACCTTTAGCAATATCTGCAACCAAAGCTGCAACGTTTTCAGCCAATTGGTTTGCGTAAACTGCGTTGTCAGCAAGTAATACTTTGCTTACACCCGCAACTTTTGCAGCAGCATCAGCAACAGCTTGAGCGCCAGAACCAGCAACTAATACAGTGATATCACCACCGATTTTTTGAGCTGCTGCAACAACGTTTAAAGTTGCACCGTTTAGTGCTTTGTTGTCGTGCTCAGCGATAACTAAAATACTCATGATTTTATCCTTCTGTATTAGATCACTTTCGCTTCATTTTTTAGTTTTTCTACAAGTTCGTCTACAGACTTCACTTGTACGCCGGCTTTACGTTCAGCAGGCGCTTCAACTTTAACTGTTTTAAGTTTAGTTGTCGTAGAAACACCAAAATCAGCAGGAGACTTCGTATCCAGCGGTTTTTTACGCGCTTTCATGATGTTTGGAAGAGCGGCATAACGTGGCTCGTTCAAACGTAAGTCAGTGGTGATGATCGCTGGAAGTGCAAGCTCAACAGTTTGTAAACCGCCGTCGATTTCACGAGTTACTTGTACTTTGTCGCCATCAACTTTAACTTCAGAAGCAAAAGTACCTTGACCTGCACCTAGAAGCGCACCAAGCATTTGGCCAACTTGGTTAGAGTCATCATCAATTGCTTGCTTACCAAGAAGAATCAACTGAGGTTGTTCAGCGTCAACAACGCCTTTCAACACTTTCGCAATTTCTAAAGCACCCAGTTGGCTGTCATCAGCTTCAACTAAGATACCGCGGTCAGCACCAAGCGCCATTGCAGAACGGATTTGCTCTTGCGCTTCTTTAGGACCAATAGAAACAACGATGATTTCTGAAACAGTTCCTTTTTCTTTTAAGCGAACCGCTTCTTCCACTGCAATTTCACAGAATGGGTTAATTGACATTTTAACGTTGGTTAAGTCAACACCACTGTTGTCCGGCTTAACGCGAACTTTAACGTTGGCATCAACCACACGTTTTACAGCAACAAGAGCCTTCATGTAATCCTCGGCTGTTTTAGCAAATGTAAATGTTGAGAAAAGTTAGTTTAACTCTTCACTTAAATTTTTTTAGGTGCCCTATCTTGCAATGTGTACGGCATTTCGGTCAAGTCACAATTCACCAAAGAGCTGTAAAAATGCGTAAATTTAGCTGAACGACGCGTTCATACTTTTTTGTACGCACTATATTTGCACAAAATCGCACTCAGATTAAGTTATGATTTTTATTATATTTTTATCTGATTTACATTATTCAAAGATTTGATTTCTTTTCTCTAATATTCATCATCAAATAGATGATTGACTGCCTGTTTACATCTTTATCAGGCTTCACAAATCTGTCATTTAAGATAGATCACGCAGCCTTAGATTCAAATACTCATTATTCTAGACATACGATGACACAATATTGCTGCTTTATTAGGCGATCTTAAAAACTTCCTCAAAAAAAAGCATGCCCTTCTGACATGCTTCTCTGAGTTTAATTGGCAATCAGCCATGTCGCGGCCAATGCCAACAGACCACCTGAAGTGCCATCAATCCATTTTTGCTTACGTTCATCTATTGGGGCCTTCTGTGTCAGTTTTGCAAAAACCAGACTCAAACTACAGTAGACCACAAAAATCATCGCGATAAAGAGTAAAGATAAAATCAAACCTTGACTGACAGTGTTGGCAGATTTATCGATAAATTGCGGCAAGATTGCAAAATAGATAAGCATACCTTTAGGATTTAATAGTGCGGTAAAAAAGCCTTTTTTGATCGGGTTATTTTCCGTTTTTCGGTCTAGTTGCAATTTTTTAGTGCTAAAAACCGACTTTAATAAACCAAAGGCCAAATACAACAAATATGCAATACCCAGCCAGCGGATGGTTTCAAACAAAAGCGGGAAAGACACAATAATGGCAGCAATACCCAAAGCCACTAAAATTGAATGTAGTAAATAGCCTGTACATACGCCGATAGTCGCCATCATGCCTGCTTTTGCATCTTTGCCCATAACTTGAGACAGAATAAATAACATATCTGGCCCAGGTGTAAAAATTAGTGGCAGCACGGTCAGTGCAAAGAGTACATATACAGACATTTCCTTTCCCCTTTCATCCATTAGAAAGTGAAAATTAGTATGTGCGAAATAATACAAAATTGGCTTTCAATTTATTCTATAATAAAACGTATTTTTCAAATTATATTCTAAGATATGAAACAATCACCAAAGTCTGTGCGCATAAAACTTGACCGTATTGATAAAAATATCATTCGCCACTTACAAGACAATGGCCGTATTCAAAATAATGACTTAGCACGAGAAATCGGTCTATCACCGTCTTCATGCCTAAGACGCGTCAAACTATTAGAAGAAGCAGGTGTTATTCAAAATTATACCACAGTGGTCGATCCACAAAAAATTGGCCTTCAACTGATTCTGTTCTCGCGTATTTGGCTGGTCGGTCAAGATGCCGAAACCATCGACACCTTTATTGAAGCCATGAAAGAGCTCCCTCAAGTCATGGAATGCTACATTATTTTAGGTGAATGCGATGCAATGCTGAAAGTCGTGGTACCCGATTTAGAAAGCTATCGTGAGTTCCAATCCACACATTTGACCAAAAAGAATGGCATTACCAGTGTCAAAACAGACTTGCCAAGTCAAATCATTAAACAAAGTTTCCAACTCCCGCTTGATGAAATCTAATGTCAGCGCATTTAAATTTTGCGATAGAAACGGCGCGTTTACGTCTAAGAGCTTGGCACGCAGATGACTTTCCTGCATTTGCGCAGTTAAATGCCGATGCTCAAGTGATGCGTTATTTTCCTAGTCCACTCACGCAAACAGAAAGCGATGCCCTTGCGCAAATGTTTCAGCAATTCATCAATCAAAATGGTTGGGGCTTTTGGGCAGTCGAACTGAAGCATAGTCAGGAGTTCATTGGATTTACAGGCTTACATGCTCAACCTGAGTGCTTTGATTTTTCACCCTGTGTCGAAATTGGTTGGCGATTGGACTCGAAGTTTTAGCATCAGGGTTATGCGACAGAAGCTGCACAGGCTTGCCTATATTTTGCTTTTTCGGTTTTAAAACTGGATGAAGTTGTTGCTTTTACCGCAGTTCAAAATAGGGCTTCTGAAGCGGTAATGAAACGTCTCGGCATGTAACATCGTGGCTATTTTAATCATCCTAAACTCGATCAAAATAGCCCACTGCTTCGACATACGCTCTATGCCATTAAGCCAACTGACTTTCTAAAAAATCACGATGAATATGACTTAAATCAATCAATTCATATTGTCCAAGATTAAAAATTTTCCAGACTTCAAGAAAGTCGTCTTTTAAATCAATGCTATTTGAGGGCTGTGCAGTCGCTTGCCACTGTAAATCGGAAATCCATAAATAGTATTGCCCAGTCTCTGCATTAAAAGCCTGAACTTTACCTGCTGCATTGACGCCTTGAACAAATGCATTTTCAGGCAGTACAGGCTCAATATTGGCTAAACTAATTTCAACAAAGTGTTTGACCTGACGCAAACCATAGCCCGCAAAAATGTCTTTTTGCGCGGAGCTGAGTTGATCATACTTTGCTTGTATATCTGAAATCATACACTGACCTATTTTCACATTTGTCATCTTCAATATAAGCTTAAATCTACCGTTTCATTAAACTGGAACATTCAGCCCATCCTCTTTTAAGTTTATACTCTATTTTTTGCCAATTTATTATTCTACAAAAGTTCATAATCACTCTTTTCCCAACAAAAGTGAGCGATGATTGCTACCTATTGATCTAGTTGATTCAAGCAAGAATAATGCCGAATTTCACAGCCCCTAGCTGTTTAGTCCCGGCATTTGATGGATCGGATCAATTTTAAAAAGTTCAGGTTCATCTGTCCACTGTTTGCAGATGAATTCGTAGGGAGTCAGGCCCCTGAGTGTTTTGAGTCTGCGGCCGAAGTTGTATGCAGCAATAAAATCAGCAAGGTGAATGCATAGCTGAGTGTGATCGTCGTAATGGAACCGTTTGACAGTAGCTTCTTTAATCGTTCGGTTCATCCTCTCGACCTGTCCATTGGTCCATGGATGCTTAACCTTGGTAAGACGATGTTCAATGCCACATTCAGTACAAACCCGATCAAAGATGTGCTCAGAGGCGTAGCGATCACAGGTGCGGTTCGTGAACTGGATGCCGTTATCTGTTAGCACCGTATGGATTCTATAGGGCACAGCCTTAACCAGATTGCGCATGAACTCCGCGGCTGCCATCTTACTGGCTTTAGTATGCAATTCAGTGAACGCAAACTTGGAAGTGCGATCAATGGCAACGAAGAGATAAAGCTTACCCTGTGCTGTTTGCATCTCAGCGATGTCGATATGAAAGTAACCAATGGGGTAGCTCTTGAAGCGCTTCCTGACAGGGCGATCACCTTGTACCTCAGGCAGTCGTGAAATACCATGCCGCTGTAAGCAGCGGTGTAACGACGAGCGTGTCAGATAAGGAATACTCGGCTGCAATGCATAAAGGCAATCGTCTAGCGGCAACAAAGTGCGTTTTCGAAAAGCAACAATTGCCGCCTCATCTTCAGGCGATAACACGCTTGAGCGAGGATTCTTTGGGCCGGTTGTAAGATCATCTACTGAAGTACGTTTCTTCCATTTTGCGACGGTCTTTTGATTGATGCCGTAACGCTTGGCTAGCGTTCTTAAGCTCTCTTGACTATTTTGTATTGCTCGACGCACTGCCTGTGTCGTTGTGGCGCTGCTGTGTAGAACTTGTCCCATAGTGCTTCCTTCCATTTATCTGAGAATATTGCACCATTAAAATCTGGGACTAAACACCCTAGCGCGTACATAATTATCTACTGATGTGTTTACGCTGTTTGTTCTGACTTTTGGCGCTTAACCCAAAATACAGCGCTATAGTGCATGCATTATGTGACACTATTTTTAAAGTATGAATAAACTAAGTTTTCACCTTTTGCTGTGCTCGAGGATGCGTCTGATCATACACTTGAGCCAGTCTGTCAAAATCGACATGGGTATAAATTTGGGTGGTACTTAAGTTACTGTGGCCTAACATTTCCTGCACTGCGCGTAAGTCACCACTGTTTGACAGCATGTGACTGGCGAAACAATGCCGTAATAAGTGCGGATGTAAATCGATATTCACGCCTGCGCGCTGTGCTTGAAACTTGACCCGATTTTCAATCTGGCGCATTCCCAAAGGATTGCCCTTTTGAGTAATAAAAACTTGTGCATCGGGCACAAAATCACCATTCCATAGCGGATAAATGCTCAGCCATTTCATTACCGCATCTTTGGCTTTAGAACCAAAAGGCACAACCCGAGTTTTATTCCCCTTACCTGTAATACGTAATAACTGTCGGTTAAAGTCGATATCTTTAATTCTTAAGCCCTGCACTTCCGCTAAGCGTAATCCACTGGCATAAAGCAGCTCAAGCAAAGCTTTGTCTCGATACCACATTTGCTGTTCGACTTCTTTCTCAGGCAAGGCCTGATCCAAAATTTTATTGATAGTTTCAATATCCACTAGCCCTGGTAAAGGGCGAGGTTTACGTTTAAGTTGAAAGTCATCGGCAGGATTAAAAGCCAAATGTTGCCCCTGCTCAGCCCATTTCATAAACTGACGAATAGAAGACAACATCCGCTGTAAACTACTGGAGCTCAACTGTTGATATTCAACTTTTTGCGCAATAAATTCTCGTAAATCAGTGGCTTCAACATCGCCCAGTTGAAGCTTTTTCTGTTCGCAGAACAACAAAAAATCAGACACATCTCGTTCATAAGCCTGCAAAGTATGGGCAGACTGATTTTGTATTTCTCGTTGTTTTAACCACATCGCGAGCAGTTGCATGGGCTCAAAAGTCACAAGTCAGCCTCTATAGTTCTATTCTGTGGAAGATTGATTTTCTTTTGCATAGTAGCACTGTCTCAGCTCTTTCTATGCCTATGTACATTTTTCATAAAAAAAGCACTGATGAATCAGTGCTTCTTGTGTGACGCTAAACTTAGTTTTGATAGTAACTCAGATCGATACGTCCTTCGTAGACATTTGAGGTTGGTCCCGTCATCCAAACCACATCACCTTCACGCCATTCGATATGCAACTTACCACCTGCCAATTCAATTTCAACAGATGAATCGAGTAAACCTCGGCGCATACCTGAAATCGCAGCCGCACAAGCTCCTGTTCCACAGGCCAAGGTTTCGCCTACGCCGCGTTCAAACACACGTAAGCGCGCATGCTTTTCATCAATGATTTGCATAAACCCAGCATTCACATGCTGCGGAAAACGCTCATGCGATTCAACCTGAGGGCCCAGACGTGCAACATCAGCTGTAATCACGTCAGGAACGATAGTAACTGCATGAGGGTTACCCATATTCACCACATCAATAGTCAATTGCTCATTGTTCGCCAAAGCAATGTCATACAAAGCTTCAGGAGCATCCGCAATAAATGGAATTTCCTGTGGCAAGAACTTTGGATAACCCATATTCACACGTACCCAGCCATTTTGACCAAGTTCGGGTTCTACAATTCCAGCCTTGGTTTGTACTTTAATCTTGGTCTTTGTAGTGAGCTGACGCTCATGTACAAAACGCGCAAAGCAACGCACGCCATTACCACATTGTTCAACTTCAGAACCATCAGCATTGAAAATACGGTATTTGAAGTCGACATTGGGTAAATCAGGTGGCTCGACTATCAACAACTGATCAAAACCGATGCCGAAATGACGATCCGCCAAGCGCTGAATCGTAACAGTATCAAGGAATGCTCTTTGGCTGATTAAATCAACCACCATAAAGTCATTGCCTAGACCATGCATTTTGGTAAATTCTAATAACATCTTGAATTATCCTTCAGGCAATAAACGTTCTTTGTCCCAAAGCGACTCAATGGTTTCACGCTCACGAATCAAATGTGCGTTTTCACCATCCACCATCACTTCAGCGGCACGACCGCGACTGTTGTAATTTGAACTCATAACAAAACCATAAGCGCCAGCACCTAATACCGCCAGTACGTCATTTTCTTTGAGTGCAAGCACACGCTCTTTCCCTAAGAAATCACCTGTTTCACAAATCGCACCAACCACATCCCACTCTTTTGCCTCGACATCTGAGCGCGGTGTAACGGGCTGAATATCCATCCATGCTTCATACAGTGCAGGACGAATCAAGTCGTTCATGGCTGCATCAATAATCGCAAAGTTACGGTGAATAGTCGGTTTGAGTAAATCAACTTTGGTCAGGAGTACCCCTGCATTTGCCGAAATACTACGTCCCGGTTCCATATACACTTTCAAGCCCAATTTTTCTAAAGCGGGCTTCATTGCATTGGCATATTCAAAAACGGTAGGCGGCACTTCATCTTTATAGGTCACGCCTAAACCACCACCAATATCGATGTGTTTCAACTGAATACCCATGGTTTTCAGCTGATCGATCATCACAATCACACGATCTAGCGCATCCACAAAAGGCTGTGTTTCGGTCAACTGGGAACCAATATGACAGTCAATCCCAATAATGTCTAAATTCGGCAGCGTTGCAGCATATTGATAGGTTTCAAAAACTGTATCTGACGGAATCCCAAATTTATTTTCTTTCAGCCCTGTTGAAATATAAGGATGCGTTTTCGCATCTACATCTGGATTGACACGCAATGAAATGGGTGCTTTTTTGCCGAGCTTCGCTGCAACTTTTTGAATCCGATCCAGCTCTGCATGAGACTCGACATTGAAGCATGCAATACCCACTTCTAATGCTTTTTGAACATCGATCTCAGTTTTACCTAAACCCGAAAAGACAATTTTAGAAGCATCGCCACCCGCTTTTAGTACACGAGCCAGTTCTCCGCCGGTCACAATATCAAAACCCGCACCGAGCTTCGCAAGGACATTCAATACCGCAATGTTTGAGTTTGACTTAACCGCAAAACAAATTTGATGATCGATAAAGTCAAAAGCACGATCCATCTCTGTAAAGTGTTTTTCAAAAGTCGCTTTTGAATAAACATACAGTGGTGTACCAAATTGCTGCGCAAGCTGTTGCAGCGAGCATTGCTCAGCGTGCAAAACCCCATGATTGCGGGTAAAACTCATGAATGTATCCTTTCTATGAAGCGTTTAAGGTATTAAGGCTGATTGGTTTCAACTGAAGGTGCAGCAAACTCTTGCTTCACGGGCGCTGTATCTTCCTTTTGTGCAGACGGCTTAGATGCTGCGTCTTTATAAAGCAAATATTTCGCTCGCTTGTCGTAGTTTGGATCATTTGGCATATGTAATGTACCAGACTGACCACAACCGACGAATGCAGTACTCATCACCAAGACACTGATGCAGCAAATGACAGAACGCATCTGATCACCTATTTGATATTTTGAAGAAGTATAACCTGATCAACATACATGACCAAACCACTAAGCGCTAAAGATTATAGTGAGTTAAAAAAAAACGCCAGTTAAAGACTGGCGTTTTTTTAAATGGTATCGATTATTTATGTTTCGGTTTGTAGAAACCAAAATAACCAATAATCAAAATGATAAACCAAATCGGACTCACCATTAAAGCTTTCATGGTATCGGCTTCTAGTGATAACACATAGATCACACCAATAAAGAAAACAATCACAAACCAACAAGTAAATAGACCACCCGGTAGTTTAAAAGTCGATTTTGCATGTAACTCTGGACATGTTTTGTAATACACAATGTAGCTCCAGATAATCATGATCCAGACGCAGATAAACAAAATCGTCGACAGTGTAGTTGCCAAAGTAAAGGCTTCAACAGTATTTGGTACAAAGTACTGTAGTGCAGCACCTAACAGTAAACAAATTGCTGAAAAGTACAATGCATTTGCAGGAACAGCACGCTTGTTTAAGTGGCCAAATGCTTTTGGCCCTTGATCTTCACGAGACAAACCAAACAACATACGCGACGTTGAAAACACACCACTATTCATTGATGACATCACAGAAGACAATACCACCAAGTTCATGATGATTGCTGCTGCTGCAATACCCGCTTGACTAAACAAGTTCACAAAAGGCGAAACCGCCGGATCAATCACGTTCCATGGTGTCACAGACATTACAATCACTAAAGACAGCACATAGAAAACAATGATACGAATTGGAATCGAGTTCACCGCTTTAGGCAAATTCTTTTCTGGGTCTTTAGTTTCAGCAGCCGTGGTACCGACTAGCTCTACACCTACAAAGGCAAAGATCGCAATTTGGAAACCAGCAAGGAAGCCCGTCACGCCTGTTGGGAACATTCCGCCATGTGACCAAAGATGACTAAATGATGCAATTTCACCCGTTGTTGAAGTGAACCCTGTAAAGATCATCCATAAACCAACGGCAATCAACACCACAATGGCAATAATCTTAATCAGTGCAAACCAGAACTCCAGCTCACCAAACAGTTTCACCGTGACCAAGTTCAAGCCCATGATGAACACAATGGCCGCAACACTGATCATCACCCCTTCCCCAGGTGTGAACGGCATACCTCCATTAAAGAACTGAAGGTAATAAATAATGGCTGATAAGTCGGCAATACCAATCGTGATCCAACATAACCAATAGGTCCAACCAACGAAATAGCCTGCCCACGGTCCGATCAAATCGGTAGAGAAATCGATAAACGATTTGTACTTCAAGTTAGACAGCAGTAATTCGCCAAGCGCGCGCATGACCAAAAACACCATAAAACCAATAATCATGTAAATGATTAAAATAGATGGCCCAGCGAGACTAATCGTCTTCCCCGACCCCATAAATAAACCTGTACCAATCGCACCGCCAATCGCAATGAGTTGTAAATGGCGGTTGGATAAACTCCGTTTTAAATCGCCTTGTTCAGAGGTCGATTCTGTATTTTCTAAACTCATTCTTGATGTCGTCTTTTATTTCCAGTCGCCAAAATTACCCGAAAAGTACAAAAAAATAAAAATAAAATTGTATTAATCTATATTTTCAACATCTTTTGAAAAGTTAATTAATTTTTCTTATATTTAATACGACAAAGGACACGTGAAAGTTCCTGTTGAAAAAATCAGCAAAACACTTGTCAAAAATAAATTTCCGTGTAACAAATACAACAAGACTAAAAATCAATAAAAAATCGTGCAGGAAGCATGACTGTGGCATATCAATTGCTTAATAAAACTCAAAATTTTTCTAGAAATTTCAAGTTTTAAAACATAGAGGACTAAAAGAAAAATGAATACACAAAGTTTACAAACTTTTATGGAAACCATCAGTGGTTGGGTCTGGGGACCCTATATGTTGGTCCTCATTGTCGGAACAGGGATATTCCTCACATTACGCTTGTTCTTCTGGCAAATCCGCATGTTGCCTCTGGCCTTTAAACAAGTATTTGGCAAACATGACCAAGCACATTCTCATGCAGGAGATATCTCCCACTTTGCATCCCTCATGACGGCACTCTCTGCCACCATTGGTACGGGTAATATCGCCGGTGTTGCAACCGCTTGTGTCCTTGGTGGCCCAGGTGCGGTGTTTTGGATGTGGATGACAGCACTGTTCGGTATGGCAACCAAATATGGTGAAGGCGTACTGGCAGTTAAATACCGAATCAAAAATGAAAAAGGTGAAATGTCTGGCGGTCCAATGTACTACATTGAACGCGGCCTAAAATGGAAGTGGTTAGCCCTGATTTTTGCACTATTTGGCACCTTGGCGTCTTTTGGGATTGGCAGTTCAGTGCAATCCAACACAGTTGCGCTCGCTGTTGAAAACAGTATGGGAGTTGCAACATGGATCACAGGTATCGTCATTACGGTATTCTCCGCTTTGGTTATTTTAGGCGGGATTAAATCGATTTCTAAAGCTGCTTCTTTCATCGTGCCGATTATGGCGATTGGCTATGTCCTCGGTGGCCTCATTATTATCTTCAACCATCTTGAACTCGTCATGCCTGCACTTGAACTGATCTTCCGTGATGCCTTTACTGGTGAAGCGGTAGCAGGTGGCGCAATTGGTGCTGTCATTCGTTACGGTGTCGCTCGTGGCGTCTTCTCAAATGAAGCTGGTATGGGTTCGGCGCCGATCGCCGCAGCTGCTGCAAAAACCGACCACCCTGCGCGTCAAGGCTTAGTCTCAATGACAGGTACGTTTATCGATACCATTATCGTCTGTAGTATCACAGGGATCGTTTTGGTCATGGGCTTTATTATGGCGGGCAATAGTTTTGGTGGCGAAACAGGCGCGGTATTAACCACCCATACTTTTAACCAATTACTGCCGGGTGTCGGAGGCTGGATCGTAACTTTTGGTATTGTGTTCTTCGCTTATTCCACCATTTTAGGTTGGTGCTATTACGGCGAAAAATGCTGTACATATTTACTCGGTGAAAAGTATGTTCTGTTGTACCGTCTCATTTACATCGCATCAGTCTTTATTGGTTGCGTGGCATCTCTTGATTTAGTCTGGCTATTTGCCGATACCTTTAATGGTTTAATGGCGGTTCCAAACTTAATTGCTTTGTTATTGCTGTCGACGGTGATTGTGAAAGAGTCACGTGATTTTGTCGAAAAGCGTAAATCAGGTGAGTTGTACTAAGGTTATTTTCAAAGCAAGTTTTTAAAATCTGCAATCGTTAAGCCACCTTCGGGTGGCTTTTTGATTCAGAGCATTCATTTCAAATCAAATCCTCTGTATGCTGTTGAACCATCGAATACTCTAAATAGTGCATCAAATAAAGCATGGCAAAAGCAAAAAGTGTTTACCGCTGTGAACAATGTGGCGCTGACCATTCAAAATGGGCGGGTCAATGTTCTGAATGTGGAGAATGGAATAGTCTAGTTGAAGTCAATATTGCACCTGCAGTCACACATCGTGCGCAGCCCAAAATGGGGGGCGGCTATGCAGGTCAAGCTGCTGCTATTAGCACCTTAAATCAAATTTCAGTTTCACATGAGACTCGACTGGCTACAGGAATTGGTGAGTTTGATCGTGTGCTTGGCGGTGGTCTCGTCACGGGTTCCGTGGTGCTGATTGGCGGTGATCCGGGCATCGGGAAATCGACCATTTTATTGCAAACGGCAACGCATATGGCCGCAGCCAACAGTGCGGCATTGTATGTCACAGGTGAAGAATCACTCTCTCAAGTGGCTTTGCGTGCAAATCGTCTTGATCTACCCACAGATAAACTCAAAGTCATGGCTGAAACCTGTGTCGAGCGGATATGTGAAATGCTTGCTCACGAACGCCCTGCCGTGGCAATTTTAGATTCCATTCAAACCCTATATACCGAAACACTCCAGTCAGCGCCGGGCGGCGTTTCTCAAATTCGCGAATCTGCTGCTTTACTAACACGTTTTGCTAAAAATAGTGGCACAGCCTTGTTCATCGTCGGACACGTCACCAAGGAAGGTGCACTGGCTGGTCCACGTGTGCTTGAACATATGGTGGACTGTGTTCTGTACTTTGAAGGTCAGTCCGACTCACGTTATCGGATGATTCGAGCTGTTAAAAACCGTTTTGGTGCAGTCAATGAACTCGGGGTTTTTGGCATGACCGATAAAGGCTTAAGAGAAGTAGCGAATCCTTCAGCCATTTTCTTAAGCCGTTATGATGAAGCCATTGCAGGCTCAATCGTAATGATCAGCCGTGAAGGCACACGTCCTCTGTTGGTTGAGGTTCAAGCTTTGGTTGATGATGCACATGGTCAACCGCGTCGAGTCGCCTTAGGTTTAGAACAAAACCGTTTAAATATGCTCTTGGCGGTAATGCATCGCCATGGTGGCGTGCAAACATCTGGACAAGATGTCTACGTCAACGTTGTCGGTGGTTTAAAAATCACGGAAACAGGCTCTGACTTGGCCGTCTTATTGGCCTGTGCCTCTAGCCTGCGAGGTAAAGCGCTGCCACAACAACTGGCTGTTTTTGGTGAAGTAGGACTCTCTGGGGAAATTCGCCCAGTGCCAAATGGGCAGGAACGCTTAAAAGAAGCCATTAAACATGGTTTTAAATACATTATTCTACCGCGAGGCAACGCACCGCAAAAAGACATTGCTGGGGTGAAGGTCATCGCTGTGGCGCGCTTACATGAGGCACTCACTGAAGCCATGAGCTTAAGTGACGAACTCAACTAAGCTAAATTCCATTCGTTTGGATTTCTCATAAAATAAACACGTTTTTTATTGAAATTTAGGATGAAAGACTGCATAAAGGTAGAGTTAAAATTTATTTTTTATAGAGTAGGAAAATTTGATGGAAGTTCGACAGCGTGGTTTGATTGCTGGTTTTTTAACAGCGGCTCTTTTAGTTGCACCCTTAGCCGCAGACGCTAAACGTGCAGGTGGTGGTAAAAGCCACGGCATGAGCCGTCAAGCTGCACCAACTCAGTCTTATCAACAACCTCGTCAAGCAACTCCAGCTCAACAACCTACCGCGCCCGCTACAGCTCCAGCTAAATCTGGTCCAGGCGTCGGTGGTATGGTTGCGGCTGGTGTAGCGGGTGCTGCAATTGGTGCTGTAGCTGCAAATGCATTGGCAGATGATAACTCTGCTTCTCAAGCGCAAGCACAGGAAGAAAAAGGTGGTATTCCGAGCTGGATTTGGATTCTTCTTGCCGCTGCTGTTGCCTTCTTCATTTTCCGTAAAATGGGCGCAAAAAAAAAAGTAGCAGCTAATCCATACGCGCCAAACAATGGTTCAACTCAAGCACCGTTTGGCCAACAAGCTGCACCACGTACATCAAATGACAACAGCAACATTTTTGGCCAGTCTGTAGGTGGTTCAGCTGCTACACCACAAAACAACGCACCTTTTGGCACTGCCTATACCAATAGTGGTAGTCAGCTGCCAGACGGTACAGAACCTGCGGCTTTCTTACGTATTGCTCGTCAACGTTTCAATCATATTCAGTCGATGAACACGGCAAGTAACATTTCTGAAATTCAGCGTTACTTGACACCTGATCTTTACCAGTCTATGTATCAAGACATTATGGCAAACCAAGATCAAGATGTAGCTGAGTTTTCAAACCTGAATGCGATGGTTGCAGACTCTGCGACAGAAAATGGCCAATACGTGGTTAGCGTACGTTTTACTGGTACAGTAAGTGAAGACCTCAACAGCTTACCGCAACCTTTTGCTGAAGTTTGGCACTTTGTAAAACCTGCGGGTTCTACCCAAGACTGGCTCGTTGCGGGTATCCAGCAAGAAGCTTAATCTCTAAAGATAAAAAACAGCGACTTCGGTCGCTGTTTTTTATTGTGCAGATTCAACAATTAAATTACGGATAAATCGCTATACAACTTTTCAATACAAAATAGCATCCACAAAAACTGAACACCTATTTCAATAAATTTCCTTACCTAATAAATTATAGTATTCATATTCAGAATTCTATTTTGCGCTTAGGCTATAGCCATATCACAAATAGTTTCGCATTTTGAACACTCTGTAAATAATGTTATTGAGAAAGAAAATATGAAAAATTTAACCATGCTTTGCATTTCACTATTTATCAGCTCCCATAGTCTCGCCTGCGAGCCAGCCTCCTTAAATTGGGAACAGTTTCATAAGACCTATGATCTAAATAAAAATAAAACCTTCGAGTTAAAAGAATTTTTAAGCGTTAAAGATTTTGACCCGCTTCCTTGGCCCGATGACAAACGCTTCCAAGCTAAAGATAAAAATTTTAAATTATTTAAATATCTAGATAAAAATAAGGATGGTAAACTGGCCGATGAAGAGCTTGGAGAAATTCATAGCTTACTCCCTAATCCTTGTGCAAATTGGCCCCCACGATAATTTCTCAATCATAAAATTCTAAGCAATAAAAAACCCTGAATAATCAGGGTTTAATATTTTTAAATAATGATTAACGTTCTGGTAATGGGATAAATTGAGAGTCCTGATTTTGCTCTTTTCTTTCCCCAACAACCACAGCAACATCTAAAGGTTTGCCATCGCGCTCAAGTGAAATCTGAATGGTGCTATTTGGCGGTTGTAAAGCCACAAAATTAATCAAATGTGAGGTTGAAGTAATCACTTCATCATTCACTTTCACAATCTTGTCGCCTTTCTTTAAACCAGCTTTTGCAGCAGGTCCCGTTTTTAACACATCCGCGACAACCACACCTGGTCCTTTAGGCTCTAAGATATTGACTTGTTCAACAGGCAATAAGCTGATACCTAGCCAACCACGTACCACGCGACCGTCTTTAAGAATAGAGTTCAGTACTTGTTGGCAAATTCTTGCAGGAATGGCAAAACCAATACCTAAAGACCCACCTGACTGAGAGAAAATGGCCGTATTCACTCCAATCAAATTCCCCGCGACATCAATCAAAGCACCGCCAGAATTGCCGGGATTAATTGCAGCATCGGTTTGAATAAAGTCTTCATAAGTGTTAATACCTAGATCAGAGCGTCCTGTAGCAGAGACGATACCTTGCGTAACGGTTTGACCTACACCAAATGGGTTACCAATGGCCAAGACTACATCACCCACTTCGTTGCCACTGAGCTTAAAGGGTAAAACAGGCAGATTCGCCAACTCAACTTTAATCACAGCCAAATCGGTATCGGGGTCTGTACCAATCACTTTTGCCACTGCACGACGGCCATCTTGTAACGCCACAACAATTTGATCGGCTTGAGCAATCACATGGTTATTTGTCAAAATATAACCATCAGGACGAACAATCACACCTGAACCCAAACTGTTTTCATTTTTATTTTGGCTAAACTGATCTGGAATTTGATTGCCAAAAAATTCACGAAACGCAGGATCATTGAGTAATGGATGGTCAAGTTGTTTGACTTTTTGCGTGGTAAAAATATTCACTACTGCTGGCGCAGCCACTTTCACGGCGGCACTATAAGAAACCACCCCACCGGTACGCGTGGTGTTAATTAAAGGCTCCACCTTTTCAGCAGGCATCTTAATCCCATCGGACGCCACAGGCGCTTTTGGCTTTTGATACTGCTGCCAAGCAAAAAATCCAGCAATGACTAAAATGAGTAATACCCAAGGTAACCAGGAAAAGGTCCTGCGCACGATTTCACCCTCTAAAATGTTTTAATTCATTGATGACTAAGTAATTTATGCCTATTGTAAAGCGAAATTCAAGCCGAAGCACAAAAATAAGCAAGAGTTTTGTCATGCTTTAGTTACAATAAACAATAGGTTCCGATGTAATCAATTTAAAAGAGTTTTTAAGTCGATATGGCAAAATTACAAGACATTATTCAGTGGTGTGATCAAACCCTCAAATCATCTGAGTTTAAGGACTATGCACCGAATGGCCTTCAAATTGAAGGTAAAACCGAAGTGCGTAAAATTTTAGCTACTGTGACTGCATCGCAAGATGCTATAGATGCCGCGATCCGAGAAAATGCGGATCTTTTACTGGTGCATCATGGTTATTTTTGGAAAGGTGAAGCCTATCCCATCACAGGTATGCGCGGTAAAAGGATCAAGAGTCTGATTCAACATGACATTTCTTTGTTGGCATATCACCTCCCCCTCGACAGCCATCCGAGTCTTGGAAATAATGTAGCGATTGCAGATTTGCTCAAATTGGAACGTATTGAGGCACTTGATCCATCTGAGCGTCATCCTATTGGCAATATTGGTTATTTAAACCAGCCGATGCCTGTGGAAGAGTTTAAAAAGTTTGTATCTAAGAAATTAAAATTCGATGCCATCCATCTTCCTGCGGACAAGAACATGATTGAAAAAGTCGGTTTTTGTACCGGTGGTGCACAAGATTTTATTGTAAAAGCCGCTGAACAAGGCTGTGATGCCTATATTTCAGGCGAAGTCAGTGAACGTACCTTCTATGAAGCTAAAGAATTAGGCGTACATTATTTTGCTTGCGGACATCATGCGACTGAACGCTATGGCGTGCAGCGATTAGGTCAAGCCATTTCAGAACAATTTGATATTGAATATATTTATTTCGAGTTAAACAACCCGATCTAAGCAATCGCTGGGATGAGACTATTTTCATCCCAGTCCTTTCAATGCGCTTACATCGCACGGCATCCAACATCACTTCCATTTCAGCAAATTATGAATTTCTAAAATATTATTCCTAGCCTTTCATCTTTTTAAATCAAAACATAGCATCAGCTCAAAAATTCTGTGCATCTCACCTTTGTTATACATACTGAACGTCCAACCTAACATGAACAATAAAACTTGCGACCTTTCACTTCAAAACTGCAAATAATAAGCATATTGATTCTCATTAACTTTTAAGTGGATAATAAAACTGCTTTAAAAAATCCCAATAAAACAATTTTGATGATTAAAGGAATCAAACACATGGCTTATTCTTTATCCGCTCTTCCATATGCCTATGACGCACTCGAACCCAATATTGATACGAAAACGATGGAAATTCACCACAGTAAACACCATCAAACCTACATCAATAACATTAATGGCGCGATTGCAGGCACAGAATGGGAGAAACTGTCTGTGGAAGATTTGGTTGCCAAAGTCAATGAAGTCCCTACTGATCTTAAAAATATGGTGATCAATAATGCAGGTGGTCATGCCAACCACTCACTGTTTTGGACAGTCGTGAGTCCACAAGGTGGTGGGCAACCAACTGGAGCTGTGGCAAAAGCTATTGATTAGCAACTCGGTGGTTTTGATGCTTTTAAAGAGGCATTTACCAAAGCCGCGATTAGCCGTTTTGGCAGTGGTTGGGCATGGCTGAGCGTAACACCTGAACGCAACCTGATTGTTGAAAGTAGTGCAAATCAGGATTCCCCACTTATGCACGGTCATACCCCTATTCTCGGTTTAGATGTATGGGAACATGCGTATTATCTAAAATACCAAAACCGCCGTCCTGAATATATCAATGCCTTTTATAATGTGGTCGATTGGGATGAGGTAAATCGCCGTTACCATGCAGCGTTGCAGACTAAAAATTAATTTCACACATCAATCCATCTAGAGCTTAGAGTCTTTTAAAATGAATATATTCTGTACGAAAGACTCTAATGATATCTTGTGTATCGTATATGTCTCCTTGCGAATTTTTTTGCATATTTTGTGTATTAAAAGACTGCCCTATTGTCTATAGAATCATTTACAATAAATGCACTTAAAGTAAAACCCAGCAAATCTGCAAGGAATGAAACATGACAACCATTACTTTACCTGCACTTCCATATGGCTACGAAGATCTTGCTCCGCACATTAGCAAAGAAACTTTAGAATTCCACCACGACAAACACCACAATACTTATGTTGTTAACCTAAACAACCTAATCAAGGGTACTGACCTTGAAGGCAAAACTTTAGAAGAAATCATCACAGCTTCTGCTGGTGATGCAGCTAAAGCAGGTATCTTCAATAACGCAGCACAAGTTTGGAACCACACATTCTACTGGAACTGTATGGCTAAAAACGGTGGTGGTAAAGCAACAGGTGCTTTAGCTGCTAAAATTGATGAAGCGTTCGGTTCTTACGAAAAATTCGCTGAAGAATTTGCTGCTGCTGCAACAACTCAATTCGGTTCAGGTTGGGCTTGGTTAGTTGCTGACGAAGTAAATGGCAACCTTTCTATTCTTAAAACTTCAAATGCAGACACTCCACTTGCACACGGTAAAGTTGCAGTGTTAACCATTGACGTTTGGGAACATGCTTACTACATCGACTTCCGTAATGCGCGTCCTGTTTACATCAAAACTTTCCTTGAAAGCCTTGTAAACTGGGATTATGCAAACGCGAAATATGCAGGTCAAGCTGCTGGCGTTGAAAAATAAGATTCGTCTTGTTTAAAAAACCGCTCTTTTTGAGCGGTTTTTTTGTTTTTGCTGCCTAAACGCATATTTATAAAGCAAACAATTCATTTCTCAATATTTTTTGCTTGACCCATTTTCCTTTCCTCCCTAAAATGCGCATCAGATTCTCCAATAGCTCAGTCGGTAGAGCGACGGACTGTTAATCCGCAGGTCCCTGGTTCGAGCCCAGGTTGGAGAGCCACTATTCTTCCATAGCTCAGTCGGTAGAGCGACGGACTGTTAATCCGCAGGTCCCTGGTTCGAGCCCAGGTGGAAGAGCCAAGATTCTAAAAAGCCCAAGCATCGTGACTTGGGCTTTTTTTATCGCTCATTATTCTGATCCACAAACATATACCATTCTGGTATACAGCTATGACATATCAAATTGTTTATAAAAAAAACATTTAATCTAAAATTCGACTTTTTTTAGAATTGTAACTTGACCGATGTGTAATTTTCTCTATACTGCATTTCAGATTCTCCAATAGCTCAGTCGGTAGAGCGACGGACTGTTAATCCGCAGGTCCCTGGTTCGAGCCCAGGTTGGAGAGCCAAATTTTAAAAAGTCCAAGCATTATGACTTGGGCTTTTTTCTATCCATATAGATGATATTCGCCTAATAAGTAAAACCAAAATCACTCCAAAGCAGCTCTCCATACAGGCCCTCCTCATCTTGACTCCCCCAAAACATCTTCATGAAAAGTGTGTGGCTGAATCAAATCGCACCAATAAAAGCTAAACCGTTTATTTTTAAATCATTTAAAGCAAATTATATAAAAATATCAGGCCAAAGACTTGACCCTTTGAGCTTTGCCACATAGAATGCGTGCAGATTCTCCAATAGCTCAGTCGGTAGAGCGACGGACTGTTAATCCGCAGGTCCCTGGTTCGAGCCCAGGTTGGAGAGCCAAAATTCTAAAAACCCACTCCATGCGAGTGGGTTTTTTCTTTGCGCTAGAAAATATTGTGTTCGATCTGAGTCAAATCATCTTTTTTATCATCGGCTGCTTCGCCACTATTACGTTAGTGATGATGGTCTACCCTGACCTGTTTCGCCGTAAACAAAAGTTTTATGCCAAACACGTCATTACGCCGTTTGAACGTAAAATGTTTATTCGCTTAAAAGAAGCCTTTCCACGCCATCATGTTCTAGCTCAAGTTTCATTTAGTTCACTGATTACCAGTGATCACTATAAAATGCGGGCCAAATTTAACCGTAAAGTCACCGATTTCGTTTTATTAGATAAACAATTAGCAGTCGTGGTGATTATTGAACTTGATGATCCTTCCCATATCGGCAAGGAACAAGAAGATGCAGAACGTGATGCCATGCTCAATGAAGCAGGTTACATCGTTCTGCGTTTTACTGAAATTCCAAGCATTCGCCAACTGCACAAACACATTGGTATCACACCTGCAATGCGTGCTTGAATTATTTTGAGACCGCGCTGCTCGCTTCCTGCTGTGTGAATTGCTTTTCGGCAGCCAACTTTTCTTGAATACGCTGCTGTTGTTCTTCTTTAATACGCTGATATTCCGCTTGGTTTTTTGCATCGCTTTTTACCGCTAAAAAAGCAATTCCTAAAATAAGCAATGGAATCACAATACCAAGACTCGCCAAAAACATCACTTTCGACGTTAGTTTTTTAGTTGATTTCGTCATAGCCAGCCTATTTCCAATATCTAGATTTTGATGGGCCAATACTATAACAAAAAAAGAACCTCAACCATGAGGCTCTGTCTTCAGTTTAAATGGTTAATTTTATGTCGGTGCTATACCTGTACAATTTTCATTGGTGCTGGCATCTTTTTGTGCATCAGTTAGTACAATACCCGTACCCGCAGACATATAGGTCTGAATAAAATCCACAGCCTCCTTATTTTGACATACGATTGCCTGCGTATGCGTCGCCTTCGGTACAATAGTTAGTTTATAACCATCAGCATATCCATTTTGCGGGAAGTATGTGGTCGCTTTTGCTTTCATATTCGCATATAACAGTTTCGTCATATCAGGCAGTACCGCTTGATCATTCGCACCTTGAATAATAAATACAGGGGTTTTAATGACTTTCGCAGCAGTGGCATTGGTTGCTGGTTGATTATCCGCCAAGAACTTCTGAACCACTGGATCTGTTTTAATTTTATTTAAATCAACACCATACTGAGAAGTCCAGTGTGTCGGATCTGCCAGAAACTCAACAACACCCGCTTTAAATTGTTCTTGTAAGCCATTTGCACTATTCGGTGCTGGATAACCTAAACATGCACCATCATCGCCTGTACGCCCATTGGTTTAGGTTGACCATTTGCGTCAAGATTATATTGTGGATCGAGATAAATTTGAATAATTTGTCCTAAACTGGATGCAGGTGCACCAGCCACAGCTCCTTTATAAGTCGTATCTGTATTAGCAAACTCGGCTGTACCCAATGATGCATGCCCACCTTGTGATTGACCAATCGACATCCATGCCCCATTTAACTGGGTGCCATAATGCTCTTTTACGGCCTTAACGGCCGCAATTGCTGAGTTTGCAGCACTAGATAAATTCAAATAAGGATGTACACCTGATGTACCTAGGCCTTCATAATCTGGAGCAACAATGACATAGCCTGCAGCCAATAATGTATTCGCTAAAATTTTAAAGCGTGGATGAATCACATTTTTACTTGGCGCACAATCATCTCCGCCTCCAACCGTTCCATGCTCCCAAACCACTACGCGATAACCATCTGTAGGTGGTGCTACTTTAGGGAACATCACCAGCGCCGTTGCTTTAGCGGTCTGACCTTGAACATTTTCCATGTTATACGTCATTACCTTAATAGAAGCTGCAGTGGTTAATGTGTCTTCTGAATAGGTACTTTCAGAAACATAGGTCTGTTTTTTGATTTGAAGCGGGCGAATCATCATCGTCATTACAAGCAGTTAAAGACAGCATTGAAACGGCAACTGTAAGGGCTAATGCTATTTTCGAGCGTTTCATAAAATATCCTTTTATTCGTTGTTTTTTTAAGCATGAAACTACATGCCGTTTTATTAAGACATAAAAAAGCGCCCTGTACAGGACGCTTTTTCAACCAATATATAAATTTAAATAATTAATTCTAAAAAGATTCCAGCAAAAACAATCAATCCCACCCAACGATTGTGACGGAATGCCCAAAAACAACGCTGTGGATCTCTGTCTTTGGTTTTTGACCATTGATAAATAAAATCAGCCACGACTACAAGCAATGCGATTAGACCCAATGGCATCAATAAATTTTCAAGGTAAAGCGCCGTACCGATCAAAACGACACTCATCGCCTGTAAAAGTGCAATGATTTGAATATCAAAACGACCGAATAAAATGGCTGTCGACTTCACCCCAATTTTTAAATCATATTCACGGTCGGTAATCGCATATTGAGTATCGTATGCCACAGTCCAAGCCAGATTGCCGAAATACAGCAACCAACAGGTTAAATCTAATGGTTTACCCATAGCCGTAAATGACATCGGAATTCCCCACGAAAAAGCCATGCCTAAAACAACCTGAGGCAAATGGGTATAGCGCTTCATGAAAGGATATATAAATGCGAGAACAAGCCCACCTAAAGCACAATAAAACGTTTCAATCGGTAGAAAAAACAACATACAAGCACTAGCAAAGACTAGAGCTAGAAACACATAAATGGCTTCTTTGGCCGTGATAATCCCTGTTGCTAAAGGCCTTGTTTTCGTGCGCTCTACATGCGCATCGACCTTACGATCAGCAAAATCATTAATTGCACACCCAGCCGCACGCATAAATATCGTGCCAAGTACCATCGGAATCAGAATACCAATTGGCGGTATGCCCTCTGCTGCAATCCACAGTGCCCACATGGTGGGCCAGAATACCAATTCTGTGCCAACAGGCTTATCAAAACGACATAAATAATAATAGGCTTCTAAACGTTCACGCCAAGTAATTTGATGCGCAGTTGTCATGACTGTCCTTCAGATGCTGAATTCTGCTTTTGCAAAAATTGCTCAAAACTCGCTAAAAAAGTTTCTTGAACAATAAACTTGCAGCCGTGCCAAGTATAACAGCTCTGTCTAGTCCAGCCATCTTCTAGCCAAATCACACGACGTTCACATGCTGGATTGGTGCGCTGAAACAAGAACCAGCCAATCGGTTTTTTACCAATATGTTTAAAAAGCCGTGCACGGCCTTGCAAACTTAAAATCGGGAAAATGCTTTTGGCTTTAACCCAAGGCTCTACATCACTACCATATAAAAAACTTTCTCGTACCCATGACGTATGCTGAAACGGCATGCCCATCCATTTTGCATCGATAAACTGAAGACGCTGAAAATGCTCTTTGGTTGGTTGAACCCTAAATGTTCCATCAGCCAAATCCTTCAGTTGCTGAGTAAGTGAACCTGAAGCATATAACCATGTTTTCAGTTCAGCTGGAATCTGCTGCATAAGCCTACCTGTACCATTGATTTACTGTGCGCTTAAACGCTTTTTGAGTTATGCAGAATGTCATTGATTCAATTCTAAGATCAATCTTTAGCAATTATCTGTTTTTGCAATGGTTTCAAATTTACCCTGCGGAGTTTTTACCAAAATAAAACCTTCAGCACTCAAGTAAAAACTTTGAGGATAATCATAATCCAGTGCTAACTCAGGGCTTTTCAATGCAACAAATTCTGCCTGCTTGTAGCCTTCAGGGGTGCGACCAACTTCGATATAAATCACCATCGAAAAATTTAGCTTAAAACCTTTGTCGTGATCTTTAGGGTCAATCCAAGGATAAAAACTGGTGTGCTTCTTACGCTGTGCCATTGCTCTCATCAATTTTTTTCAAGTTAAACAGATGATACAAAAAAACCCGCGGCTAGCGCGGGTTTTTTGCAGCGAAATTCAGTTCAGAATTACAAGCTGTAGTACATATCAAATTCAACTGGGTGAGTTGTCGTGTTCAAACGACGCACTTCTTCAGTTTTAAGTTCGATATATGCATCAAGCATTTCTTTAGTGAATACACCACCTTTAAGAAGGAACTCGTGATCCGCTTGAAGCGCTTCAAGAGCCATATCTAGGCTGTGCGCAACTGTAGGGATTTTCGCTTCTTCTTCAGGAGGAAGGTCGTATAAGTTTTTATCAGCTGCTTCACCTGGGTGAATCTTGTTTTGGATACCGTCAAGACCCGCCATTAACAATGCAGCGAAACCTAAGTACGGGTTCATCATTGGATCTGGGAAACGAGCTTCGATACGTTTGCCTTTCGGGCTAGAAACGTAAGGAATACGGATAGAAGCAGAACGGTTACGTGCTGAGTAAGCCAACATAATCGGTGCTTCGAAGTGCGGAACTAAACGCTTGTACGAGTTTGTAGATGGGTTCGTAATTGCGTTCAATGCACGAGCGTGTTTGATTACACCACCAATGAAGTAAAGCGCCATTTCTGACAAACCAGCGTATTCATCACCAGCAAACAAGTTCTTGCCATCTTTAGAGATTGACATATGAACGTGCATACCAGAACCGTTATCACCAACCATTGGCTTAGGCATGAAAGTCGCAGTTTTTGCATATTGGTGCGCAACGTTCCAAACCGCATATTTGAACTGTTGTACTTCGTCTGCTTTACGAACCATTGTGTTGAAGCTTACACCAATTTCTAACTGGCAAGATGCAACTTCGTGGTGGTGTACTTCTACACGACCTGGGCCCATGATGTCTTCAATACGCGCACACATATCAGCGCGCATGTCATGTGAAGAATCAACTGGAGGAACTGGGAAGTAACCACCTTTAACACGTGGACGGTGACCAGAGTTTCCGCCTTCGTAGTCTTTGTTTGTTGACCAAGCAGCTTCTTCAGCAATCAATGTATGGCGCGCACCAGACATATCAATTTCCCATTTTACTTCGTCAAATACGAAGAATTCTGGTTCTGGACCAAAGAATGCAGTATCACCAATACCTGTCGATTTTAGGTATTCTTCAGCACGGCGAGCAATCGAACGCGGGTCACGGTCATAACCTTGACCTGTTGATGGCTCAATAACGTCACAAGTAACAACTACTGTCGGCTCAGCGAAGAACGGGTCGATAAAACCAGTTGCAGCATCTGGGCGTAAGATCATGTCAGATGCTTCAATGCCTTTCCAACCAGCAATAGAAGAACCATCAAACATTTTACCGTCTTCAAAAGTATCTTCGTCGATAGTATCTGCTGGGTAAGTTACGTGTTGTTCTTTACCCTTAGTATCCGTAAAACGGAAATCGACCCATTTTGCGCCACTTTCTTGGATGAGTTGTAGGACCTTGTTCGCCATGCTCATTTTGCTCCGATGAATTTTGTTGCACTCTTTAGTGCGTGTTAGTAGTTGGTTGTTCTAAAGCAATTACCGTACCAACTTTAAAAAGCTTAGCTAAAATATTGAATTCATTATCAGAATAACAGTTTTAAGCTGTTTGCTTTGGCTCTATTATACTGAGCTAAAAAGTAAATGCACCATATTCAAGCACGCTTCTTCACATTTAATCTAAAAGATTTTGAGTGTGGATCATAATGGTGCATTTTTAAATATTACGGGTCGATTTACACCCGTTTTTTATAAATTAGAGCGCTTTTTAAGCTGTTATTTTCGCCTTGATTTGACTTCCACACCTCATATCACGGCGAGCGATATACCTTAAATCAAATATAAGCAGCGTAATTAACTGTTTTTATTTGATTTTTAAAAAATAAAAAACCTCTCCTTTCAAACTAAATATAAAGCCGACATCTCAGATGTGAGCAAGTAAAAAAATATGCTCTGTTTTGGTGACATTAGGGGAGTTTTTGGCTCACTGCATTAAGAGATATTCTTTTATATTCCTTAAATGTGCATGCTTCATATCATTTGCACATAGTCCACGAGGTTTCTCGTTAAGATTTGAATCTGAGATATTCATAAACTCTATATCAGTTAGTAACAAAACCCATTGTAATTTTTAGGCCCGAAAAAAAATGTCGCGCCCTAGCTGTGTATTTTTTGCTATGATAATTTCGGTTTTGTGCCTCCATTCAAGTCATTGAATGAGAAAAATAATTTACTTATAGCTTTATAATGTAATCGCACGAATACTACGGGACTCTTCAAGCACATTTATGTGCATAAATTTCAATAGGTTAAGCTCATGCTTTTAATGATCGACAACTATGACTCTTTTACCTACAACATCGTCCAGTATTTTGGCGAGTTAAATCAAGAAGTAAAAGTAGTACGTAATGATGCCGTGACATTGGAGGATATTGAGCGATGGCAACCTAAGTATCTTGTGATTGGCCCTGGCCCATGCTCACCTTCGGAAGCAGGAATTTCCATTCCAGCCATTCAGCATTTTGCTGGAAAAATTCCATTATTAGGGGTGTGCTTAGGACATCAGGCCATTGGTCAGGCTTTTGGCGGCGAAATCATTCGTGCCAAAAAAGTGATGCATGGGCGTTTGTCTGACATGCACCACTCGAATAAAGGCATTTTTAGCAACCTCCCTTCTCCGTTTTCAGCAACGCGTTATCACTCACTGGTGATTGATCAAGAAAGCTTGCCTGAATGCTTAGAAGTGACTTGCTGGACCAATGAAGCAGATGGCTCAATTGAAGAAATCATGGGTGTAAAGCATAAGACGCTTGCCGTTGAAGGCGTGCAATTTCACCCTGAATCAATCTTGAGTCAGCATGGCCATCAAATCTTTAAGAACTTTTTAGAAATTTACGCATAAATGAGTGCAGTGAAAAATGAATATGCAACAAGCTTTAAATAACATCACTAAAAATATTGAGTTGACGCAGCCGCAAATGGAAGACGTCATGCGTACCATCATGAATGGTGAAGCAACAGATGCCCAAATTGGTGCACTGATGATGGGTCTTCGCTTAAAAGGTGAAAGTATTGATGAAATTACCGCAGCAGCTCGTGTCATGCGCGAGTTTGCCATCAAAATTGATGTCAGTGATGTGCCTTATTTAGTCGATATCGTCGGTACAGGTGGTGACGGTCAGAACTTATTTAACGTCTCGACTGCGTCTGCTTTTGTGATTGCTGCGGCAGGTGCAACCATTGCTAAACATGGTAACCGTGGTGTTTCAACCAAATCGGGTTCCTCGGACCTGTTAGAACAAGCAGGCATCCAACTTGACTTAAACATGCAACAAACTGAACGCTGTATTCGCGAAATGGGTGTCGGTTTCTTGTTTGCCCCGAATCATCACAAAGCGATGAAGTATGCGGTTGGCCCACGTCGTGAATTAGGCATTCGCAGTATTTTTAATTTACTTGGCCCGCTTACGAATCCGGCTGGAGTAAAACGTCTAGTGATTGGGGTGTTTTCGACTGAATTGTGCCGTCCTATTGCAGAAGTGATGAAACAACTGGGCGCAGAACATGTCATGGTGGTTCATTCTAAAGATGGTTTAGATGAAATTAGCCTTGCATCAAGCACTTATGTGGCTGAACTTAAAAATGGCGAAGTCACCGAGTGGGAAATTCAACCTGAAGATGTCGGAATCGAATCGCAAACTTTAACAGGTTTAATCATTCAAGATTCTGCTGAAAGTTTAAGCTTAATCAAAGATGCCTTAGGCAAAAATAAATCCGATAAAGGCGAAAAAGCAGCCAACATGATTGCTTTAAATGCAGGTGCTGGTCTGTATGTCTCTGGACTTTGTACTAGCTATAAACAAGGCGTGGCTTTAGCACATGACATCATCTACGGCGGACAAGCCTTAGAAAAGATGAGCATCCTTGCTGAATTCAGCAAAACCCTTAAACAATACGACGCTTGATAGACAGGACTTTGTCATGGTAGATATCGCAAATACGATTTTAGGCAAAATTGTGGATCGCAAGCAGGAAGAGTTTGCTGCACGCCTCAAACAACGTAGCTATAAAGATGTTGAAGAATGGGCACTTGAGGCAACTCCTGTACGTGGTTTTGCAAAGTCTTTACTGAGCAAACAACCGGGTGTAATTGCTGAAATTAAGAAAGCATCACCATCTAAAGGCATTATTCGTGAAAACTTTGATCCTGCTGAAATCGCGCAGCAATATGAAGCCGCAGGTGCAGCATGTTTATCGGTTTTAACCGATGTCGATTTTTTCCAAGGTGCCGATGAAAATATTCAAATTGCACGTTCTCACTGTGCCCTGCCTGCATTACGTAAAGACTTTCTGATTGACCCTTATGGGGTGATTGAAGCACGTGCTTTACATGCGGACTGTATTCTTCTGATTGTGGCATGCTTGTCCGATCAGCAACTCGAAGAAATGTCGAAAACGGCTTTTGAGCAGAATTTAGATGTCTTGGTTGAAGTACACGATGAAGCAGAACTTGAACGTGCTTTACGTCTATCTGAGCGTTGCGTATTGGGTGTCAATAACCGCAATTTAAAAACCTTTGATGTGGACTTAAACACCTCGATTCGACTGAAAAAACTGCTTGAACCATCTCGTCTACTGGTGACTGAAAGCGGCATTGCGACCCCAGCGGATGTTGCAATGATGCAAGAGCATGACATTCATGCTTTCTTGGTCGGTGAAAGTTTTATGAAGCAGCCGCGTCCAGACCACGCCTTTACTGAGCTGTTTGGAACACCTAAATCACTTTAATGGCATATTCAGGGTAAGGCATGCCCTTGCCCTGAATACTTTGTGATATGTTCTTTCAAAAAGCCGTTGAAGATCTCGTTAAACAGTAACATATAAAAAATTATTCAATCTTAAATTACTCAATTAAACCCTGCTTCTTGGCTTCATTCACCGCTTCCATTCGAGAGCGGACCTGCAACTTGTTATAGATTTTACGCAGATGCCATTTCACCGTATTGATGGACAAAAAGATCGACTCGGATATTTCAGCATCAGTACAGCCACGGCTTAATTTTTCTAAAATTTGGACTTCACGTTTTGATAAAGCCTCAAGGCCAGAACTTCCGATCAAAGCTTCAGCACTGCTTTCAGCTTGATTGAGCTTTTGAAGTTGCTGAATATATTCTAATAACACAACTGTATGCTTTTGCTTCTGTCGACTTAAATGCTGACTTAGCCCACTTAATATATCCCAAATTAAAGGGTCTTCATCTAGAATCACCCGCACCGCCTGAGTCGGCATGAGGGTTTCAAGCGCTTGTTGTAGCGCCTCAAAAGCCTGTTCATGTTGTTTCAGCTGATACAGGGCCAGTGCAAACAAAATTTGAACACGCGCAAAACGTATCGGATAAATCCTAAAAAATGCTAACTGCTGGCTTAAATATTCTTTAGCTTGCTCGGCTTGCCCCATGAAAATTTGCTGACGCACCAGCATTAAATCATCGCCACGCAGCAAATTCGTAAAATTTAAATACGGCTGAAATGCTGCCTGTTCAGTATCAGCTAATGCAGAAAGCGGGCTTGATTGTTGCACATAGGCTTGTATGGTTTGTGCGAGTCGAGGTAATGACCATTGGCTACTACGGGTATGTGCTTGGTGCAAACACGTTTGTATCGCACTTTGATCTTGATGCAAGGTCGCTAGTCGCATTTGCAAAATATAACCGACTATCACCATATCAGGCATTGCTAGATTACCGCCGCCCTTAAAGTCCATTAATGCAACTTCGACTTGCGACATTTGGTTCATTTCATAATACAAGTCTGCTTTAAAGCTGCTCAGAATATTCATAATGGCTGCTTTATTGTCATCATCTAAGCCTAATTTACGATATTCCTCGCTCTGTCCAACTTGTGCAAACTTTTCTGCTGCGAGAGTCAAATCTCCTAATAAATAATCACATAGGGCATCAATACAATCAACCATTGCCACACCATATAGGTTATGCCCTTGCAAATAGATAATACGCGTTTGTAGCAGCAACTTTCGTGCTTCGCTCATTTGCCCCAAACAAATGTGATACAACCCCACAATTCCTATGAGTGGAGCACGGACAAAATAAACGGTACTTGGCAGTTGTGCTAAGTTTTGTTGCACTAAGCTATAAGCCACATCTAACTTGTCTTCTAAAACAGCAATGAGAGGGGGGCTAAACCTAATTGGTCCTCATGTTGTAATAAGGTTTCATGTTGATCCACACTATGCCAGAGCTGTAAATAATGATTGGCTAGGGTCACTTGATGGGTCAGCACCAAGGTCCAAATAATGTCATAGAGCAAATTTGGATTTTGCACCAAAACAGAATCTGGTATCTGTTTGACCAACTCCAAGAAAGTATAGTGTCGGCCTTCTAAAATCAGTTCACGACACACCGAGTTAAGCAATGACAAAATCAACTGCTGATCTTCTGCTTGTTGGGCGTGATAAATCGCCTCCATCAGATAACGCTGTTGTTTGAACCATTCTGCCGCTTTACTATGCATTTTCTGATATGCATCAGGTTGTAAAAGTTTAAACTTCGATTGTAAAAAGTCTCGAAATAAATGATGCACGCGATACCATGTACGCTGTTCATCTATCGCTTGAATGAACAAATCTTTTTGACTGATGACATCGAGAATTTGCTGTGCAGCAGGATTACCCGTTAAAGCGATGACCAAAGCTGGATTAATTTTTCTCAGTACACTAATTTGCAATAAGAATTGCTGAATTTCAGGGTCTTGTTGTAAAAAACCTGCTCACTGAGGTAATTTACAATCTGATGGTGCGCACCACTTAAGTTTTGAATAAAGCCATGAATATCTTTATGTTCTTTCAAATATAAATTGGTGAACTGAATGCCTGTAAACCAGCCTTCAGTTTTATCAATCAGTTGTTCTGCAAGCTCAGTGCTTAAAGCAAGCTGGTCAAAGTTTTGTTGTTGTAAAAACTGAATAAGCGCACTGCTTTCTTGCTGTTTGATACTCAGCTGAGACTCTGTGACCCACTTTAAACGACCTAATAGATATTCTTTCGCGAAACTCCAGTTGGGTTTGACCCTTGAAGCAATCACCAAATGACAATTTTCAGGTAAAGACTGGTATAACCACCAAAAGATATTTAAACATTCTGGGTTTGTTAATGCTTCAAACTCATCGATAAATAAAACTGTGTCAGCATCCTCTTCTGCAACTTTTTGCGTCAGTTCAATGATGTGTTGTTTATGGATCTGTCCATAAGAGATCGAATGCGGTGGTTCTAAATCTAAAAGCGCTAAACGCAAGTATTGATAGAGTCGAATAGGATCATTTTCATCATCATCCAAAGTTAACCAACAGACTTTCTTTCCCTTTGCTAAAAGAGACTCTGAAAGTTGATGCATCAGCGTGGTTTTTCCATAACCCGCCGCGGCGTGAATAAAAACCAAAGAAGACTGACAATAGTCCACGATCTGACTTAACAGTTGGGGACGTTGCATGGCCCTGCCATTTTGCATGCTCGGACGACTGAGTTTAGTCTTCAACACTTGCATGTATATTCATCCAATCGTTTTTTATTCAACTTCATCTGCAATGTTCATTTCCCTGAATTTTGCATTGGGCAAAACATCATCCTCTACGAATCATGTTATGCCATTTTCCAGTCTAAAACACTTATAAATTAGTAGGGGCACAGCAGTTAAGCAATATGAAATAGCATCAAAAACTATTCCTATCCCTATTTTAAACTGTTCATTCGCGCATTTATCAAACAAGGTGAATTCCATTCTTTCGAGTGGTTTGCATTTTCTGAAACCTTGTTATGCTCAAGCTTAAGGAAATCTTAGGTATTGATATCTCATATCATATTCTAAATCAAAGACATATAAGGAGTTTGTCATGAGCATCGCACAATCAGTTAAACATCAGGATCGATTATTAACGATTAACATCAAAGATGGCGAAATCAAAAATGCACTACCGGGTGTGCATGTCACACCTTGCTTTTTAGACCCCGATAATGGCGTCTGGGTCATTCATACCCGTTTTGAACCGGGTACTATACTTCCACGTCACTTCCATACCGGTGTTGTACATTTCTATACAACAGCAGGTTCATGGCATTATGTCGAATATCCTGAAGATGTTCAAACGGCTGGCAGCTATTTATTTGAACCAGCAGGTTCGATCCATACTTTAGCAACCCCAGAAGGTGCTGAAGGCTTCATGGTCATTAATGGCGCGAACGTCAACTTAAATGATGATGATTCACTGATGTTTATTATGGATGCAGGTTGGATCGAGCGCACCCTTCACGTCGTGGCTGAACATACATGGCAAAAAATGCCGCGTTATATTAAACCAGGTTCGGATGTTGTATTTAGCGACAAATAAATTCCAAAAGGCTTTTGGCTTCGGCTAATAGCCTTTTTTATTAGAAAAATAGTCACCAAGGATGAATGAAATGTTTGGCAAAATGATGCACCAATCTTTATTGATTAGTAATTTAATCGAACATGCGGCAAAGTACCACGCAGATACTTCTATTTTTTCACGTGAAGTAAATGGTCAAATGACCACCACCAATTGGTTACAGGTCCAACAGAATAGCAAACGTTTAGCCAATGCTTTCACGTCATTTAATCTTAACCAAGGTGATCGTCTTGCAACGATCGCGTGGAACAACCACCGTCATTTAGAGTCTTGGTATGCTATTTCAGGGAGTGGTTATGTATGCCACACCATCAACCCTCGCTTATTCCCAGAACAACTGGTGTTCATTATTAACGATGCACAAGATAAAGCGATTTTCTTTGATTCAACTTTTCTACCGTTAATTGTCGCAATCCAAGGCAAAGTACCAACCGTTGAAAAATTTATCTGTTACGGTGCACGTGATGAAAAAGTCATTGCAGCACTTCCAGATGTTATTTTCTATGATGATTTAATTCAAAACCAATCTGCTGAATTTAACTGGCCGCAATTCGGCGAAGAAACCCCAAGTTCTTTATGTTATACCTCAGGCACAACAGGCAATCCGAAAGGCGTACTGTATAGCCACCGTTCTACCCTATTACACACCATGGCAATTAGCTTGCCAGACTCATTAAACCTGTCGGCAAATGATGTGGTCATGCCTGTTGTTCCAATGTTCCATGTCAATGCATGGGGTGTGCCATATGCCGCAGCTATGGTCGGTAGTAGCGTGGTTTTACCGGGACCAAATCTAGATGGTGACAGCCTTGTTGACCTGATAGACAACTATAAAGTTACTGTGGCTTTAGGTGTTCCCACCATCTGGCAAGGCTTACTTGCAGCTGCGAAAAAACGTGGGACAACTTTAGAAAGTATGAACCGTAATGTCGTGGGTGGCGCTGCATGCCCACCGTCGATTATTCGTGATTTCAAAAACAACTATGCTTGCGACACCATTCATGCATGGGGAATGTCTGAAACCAGTCCACTGGGAACAGCGAACCAACCGAAAGCAAAACATGCCACGTTGAGTGCTGAAGACTTTGAAAAGTTACGCTTAACCCAAGGTCGTCCACCTTTTGGTGTTGAATTACGTATCGTTGATGAAAGCACCAATCAAGTCTTAGCTAATGATGGTCATACTCAAGGGAATTTACAAATTCGTGGCCCTTGGATTGTCGATCATTATTTCAACCAAGAAAAAAGTGCCACCACAGCAGATGGTTGGTTCGATACAGGCGATATTGCAACATTAAATGCAGACGGTTATATGACCATTTGCGACCGTGCCAAAGACTTAATCAAATCGGGCGGTGAATGGATTTCTTCGGTTGAACTTGAAAATATTGCCGTAGGTCACCCTGAAATTCGCATGGCAGCTGCTATTGCAGCACGTTATCCAAAATGGGATGAGCGCCCAATTTTGATTGCCGTAAAACAGGAAAACTCAACACTGACTGAAGAAGAAGTGCTGGCTTACTTTGATAATAAGATTGCCCGCTGGCAGATTCCTGACGTGGTGATTTTTGTAGATGCACTGCCAATCAACGGTACAGGTAAAATTGTGAAAGTAGAACTCCGCAAACAATTTGGTCATGTTCTACTTCAAGACGAAGTCGTTTAAGGCTCATTCAAAACATTCAAAAGGATATTGATGTGAAGAAGATGAAAACAGCTTGGGTGACAGGCGGCAGTAGCGGTATCGGCCTTGAGTTGACTAAACGTTTACTCAAAGACAACTTCCAAGTGTGTATTTTTGCCCATGCTGGGATTGAACAAGCGGTTGCTGATTTGCAAAAGCGTTCTCCTGCTGTCTGTGGTTTTGAAGTCGATGTACAAAATGAAAGTACAATGGAGGCAAAATTTGCTGAAGCAGTGGCTGCATTCGGCACACCAGATTTGTTGATTAACTCAGCAGGCATTGCAATTGCAAAATCATTTGAAGACATGACTTCTGAAGAATATTTACGACAAATTAATATCAACCTAGTCGGTAGCCGTAATGTAGCCCATGCTGCCTTACCGCATCTCAAGCAAGCGGTTCAACAAGGCAAATCACCAAAACTGGTTTTAGTTGCATCAGCAGCGGGCTTGGTCGGTTGTTATGGTTATACGGGTTACTGCTCATCTAAATTTGGCGTGGTCGGTTTGGCTGAAGTGCTACGTATGGAACTGCGTAGTCAGAAAATTAAAGTTGCCGTGGTTTGCCCGCCAGAAATTGAAACACCGATGGTATTTGACGAACGTAAAAATGGTTCACCAGTCACAGCGGCATTAAAACAACTTGGCGGCAGCCTCCCACTAGAGAAGGCCTGTCAGGAAATTTACAGCGGCATTTTCTCATCCCAATTTATGATCATTCCAAGTACTCAAGCACGTATTCTTGCCAAACTTTCGCGTGTCTTGCCTGACCTTTATCGTAACCAAATCGATAAAAAACTGGATAAAATCATCCGTACTTTACGTGCAAGTTAAGTCACGACTGACTTAGCATGCCAAACCTGAACCCGAGTACATCATTTGTCTATCTAGATAGAATGGTTGCTCGGGTTCAATCATTTTAAGTTCTTACAGAACAGCAGTTCTCTTGAGCACCCCGCAGAATACTATTAGCCATTTGATATGCAATTTTTTGCAAATCTCTATGAATGCAATTCAGTTCAAATATAGGGAAAATCAGACTATAATTATCGCCTAATTTCTTATTTTGCGTATTTTTCTGACACTATGAGCAAACATGATTCATCGCTTTCTAAAGAACAGTTTAATTTACTGAAAGACTTTAAAAAGCAAATCACCAATCCGCATTCGACTGCCATCAAACAGTCTGAGGCCCAAGCTCAAGTTGCTCCGCCCGAGCCAGAAGATGATTTCGCGTTGTTTCAAAAGCAAATGCAAGGTGTCCAAAAGATGGAGACCGCGAACATTGCCAAAATAGAAAAAAATCCAAAGAAAAAAATCGATGCACAAACTTTAGCAAAACGTGCAGCGGCTGAAGGCCCTATGCATACCGATGCAACTGAGCTGTCCGATACTCAAGCGATGCTCAACCCTGTTGCGAGCCAAGCCGCGCTCAGTTATCGCATTGCTACGCTGCAACACAAAGTATTTGAAGATTTAAAAGCGGGTAACATTCGTTGGTTTGAAGCAGTCGACTTGCATGGTTGCACCGTTGAAGAAGCCCGTGTCGCAGTTTTACAAGTCATTCAAATGGCCAAAGATGAAAATCAAAATGTCATTAAAATTGTACACGGCAAAGGTCCAGAAGCCATTTTAAAAACATATGTGAATGGTTGGCTGCGTCAACACCGCGATGTATTGGCTTTTGTGAGTGCACCAGAGAAACAAGGTGGCACAGGTGCAGTTTTAGTGTTGCTAAAACGTGCTGAAAAGAACCCAAAGTTTAAACAGTAATCGGATTTTTGTCCAAAATAAGGCATTGGAATAGTTTTCTGCTACAATGCCGTCCTTGTTCAATATCAGTGTAAGTGAACACGTCTTATGTCTATGCAGCAATCCTACGCTAACATCTTAACTGCCGTTGGTGAAGACCTAACCCGTCCAGGTCTCCTCGATACGCCTATGCGTGCTGCTAAAGCTTTTTCGTATTTAACGTCTGGTTATAGCAAAAGCTTAGAAGAAGTGACCAATAATGCGGTGTTCCCATCGGACAACCGTGAAATGGTGCTGGTTAAAAATATCGAATTTTATTCACTCTGTGAACACCATTTATTGCCTTTTTATGGTCGCGTACATATTGCGTATTTACCTGAAGGCAATGTCCTTGGACTCTCTAAATTTGCACGCATCACCGAAATGTTTGCACGTCGTCTACAGATTCAAGAAAATCTGACGCAGCAGATTGCAGAAGCGGTTGCAGAAGTGACAGGTGCACGTGGCGTGGCGGTTATGATTGATTCTGCACATATGTGTATGATGATGCGCGGCGTCGGCAAGCAAGAATCGACTACACGTACCGTTTCCTTTATTGGTGACTTTAAAACCAATAAAGAAGAGCGTCGTGAGTTTTTAAGTGCAGTCCCTGAAAGCTATTAATTGAAACATAAAGCCTCAACCTCTGTTGGGGCTTTTTTTATGCATATATCATTGAACGATTCATTTTTTGTTTAGAGGAATACGCAATGTCAGCAATTTGGTTAGCAGGTCATGGTTTGACCCAAGGCGAACAGAGTATTGATTTTCCACGTCCAGACCGTTTGGTTCAAGGCAATCCACAGCGCCAGACCTATAGTCTATATGAACACCCACACATGGGCTGCGGAATTTGGCACTGTGAAGTTGGCTCATGGAATATTCAATTTGCCGACAATAAACAAGAATTCTTTCAAGTGATGGAAGGCTGCATCCGTATTCATGATGCCCACACTCAAAACTTCATTGAAGTCAAAGCAGGTCAGGCAGGAATTATTCCACCGAGTTTTATCGGCACATTTGAAGTGATTGAAGCTGTAAAAAAATACTATGTGATTGTTGAGGTATAAGCACCTCAACAATCGATTTGAAACGTCTTAGAACAGTTCGTGTTTAAGTCTGAGATTTAAACACTCAGGACTTTTTCAGTCACATGAATACAGTTACGCCCTTTATTTTTGGCTGCATAGAGTGCCGAATCGGCAGTGTCTAAAAAGCGTTGATAGTCAGGATGACCATTATAAACCGTACAGCCAATACTGACGGTAAAACTAAAACTTTGCCCATGAGCGGTACGAATTGGGGTTTCTTGTATCCGCATGCGAATCGTTTCAGCGATTTGTAAAGCACGCGTGAGATCACTGTCGACCAACAGCAATAAGAACTCTTCGCCACCGACACGGAAGGCATAGTCACTACCCTTCGCTACATCTAACAAGACTTCAGCAATAAAACTCAGTGCCAAGTCCCCTGCGGTATGCCCATACTTATCATTAATACGTTTGAAATAATCCGCATCAATTGCTAGTAGGCTCAACGCAGCATCATTTTTACGGGCAAAATTAATTTCACGCGACACAATCGTACTTAAATAACGACGGTTTAACAGCTGAGTCAGTGAGTCATTGCCTGAGTCTATATATTCGGTCACTTGAAACAGTTGATCGACCAAATGCTGAATCTGTCGGTTCACGTCACGAATTTCTTGAATGCGTTCTACCTTCTGAGCCTGATCTTGACAGTCGAGCACGTCAAAATTGAGGGTATCGACCTGTTGAATCAGCCTGATAATAGTCTCCACCTGCTCTGCACCCGTAAACGCATACGCAGCTTTATGCACAAACCATAGACCAAATTCCGACTTAGACAAAGCAATGTGTTGTAACTGCGGATGCTCGGAGAAGACTTTGAACATCAACTCATTTTCCCAGTCGAGTAAAATGCTGCGCTGCTTATCTTTTTGTACCGCGACATCTTGCATTGCAGAAAATAAACGATAGCTATGCTTAACTTCGTGGCTTCGCTCAGTATTGGCTTCATAGGATCTGCACATGATTTCTGTCGCAAAGCCCATAATTTGCAGCATATAACTCAGCATGTGGTGGTTATTTTCTAGCGGAAGTCCAGCCAAGAGTTCCAAGATCTTGTTCTCAATCTCACGAATACCACGCATGATCAACCAAGAAGGAATGCCCACCCGCGCATGTACCTGCCCAACTTTTTGTTGTTTTTCAACTGCTGCATAATAAGCTTCATTCACAGCCACGTCGAAACTTTCAATGAGCCATTGGTTTAAACTGTTTTTTAAACGTTGTTGAATGATGTCATCTTTAAAAAAATCTGCAGCCTCAGGCTCCAAGACAATATTGCTATAAAACTCATTAACCAATACAGACGAATGCTGCTGAATAAAATTTTGCGCTTTAACGTGATCATTCACTGAATAATGTTGGCAAATTTTCCCCCACTGCTCGGCCAATTTAGCCATGCATTCATCATTCATAAAACTTACCTATTTATATATTTTTGAGACTTACTAGACATTTATGTGATTAATATAACAAATTTCAATACTTATTTTCACCATCAGCTTTCATTTTCATCACTTTATAAAAAGTAAGGCTCACGTTTGGTTGTTTTAACAACAATGACTTTCATAAAAAAAGCCCCTTTATTGGAGCTTTGAAAAGAGGATCGAACTAAAAGAAATGGATATAACTCAAACCCGTCTGTTCCCAATCTTTGCCTTTTTGCTGTTGATACTGCCAATGAAGCCTCAAGGCATTTTGCTGATTGAATAAATATTGCAACTGAGTATTCAGTCTGACTTGCCATTGATGGCTATCTTCCCAATATGGCAGCTCGACCTGTACCAAACTATTGATATGTTCGCTCCAGATGTTCTGGCAGCCTACCGTTGGCCCAAGTCCCACGCGCCAACCTCGGTCTAAAGCTTTGCCTGCTTGAACATGATTTTGCAATTGTGCATAGCATAAATGTTGACGCTCTTGATCTGCCACACTATAGCCAAACTGACTAGATAGATTGAATACACCGTGTTGATCCTGTTCACTAAATGCACCATATCGATTTAGTGCCTCTTGTTGCCAACCCATGTTAAAACCCCAGCTTAATGGTGTTTTAAAAGCAGTCAGCGGACTGTAGGCATTGACCTCCAGCACATTCAGCTCTTGCAGTTTTAATCGATCATCACGGTATTCGAGGCTACCATCTAGAAACTTAAGCTGTGTACCCAAACGAAAACCGCCTTGCGGGTCAATCAAGTCATGATAGGCCTGACGATGGCTCAGTCGGAAATAAGTGTCACCTTGTATTTCACCTGCTTCAAGCTGAATGGTTCGCGCCTGATGACCTTTTACTGGATCTACTTTTGGCGCTTCGACCACTTGACGTTGCTTTTCCAAATCAATCTGACTCCGCAAACCCAGCAGTTGTCGAATACGCGGTTGGGCGTCTTCTGCCGCAATCTTTTGTGCAATTAACTGTAAATACACATGGTCATAGGCCATTTCTAAAATACGTGCCTGATCCACCAAGGCATAGCGATTCAAATAATCTTGCATTTGAGCAGGTTCAAGTTGCGAAACCTGATGCGCCGCCGCTGCCAAGGCTTGTCCGTGTTGTTTGACTTGTGCCAACAACTGAGTTTCTAGAGCTGGACGGTAAACACTTTCTGCAATTAAATGGTTTTCATCGACCGCCTTAATAGTCTCAACAGGAATCGCAGCGGTTTTAAATTGTTTTTGTAGGTTGACCTCTGGCCGTACCAAATCAATTAAACCCAGTAAACGATAGGCACAGTTATCACTGATAAAATAGTAAGGAAATTGCACATGCTTGAGTTCCCAAATATGCTCAACCATGGTTTTGGTTTCTTCTGGCGTCAGGGCTAACTCGTACTCCCACAAATCACGGCTTTCCAAATCACCATATTCTTTCACTTTTCGATAGTACGGCATGAGTGAGTACTCACCTGGGTACTGCCCGGTTAAGCCCTTCCATGCAAAAGAAAAGCTATCGCTATTGGCCACTGTCGCTGCATAATTCACTGCATAAGAGACTAAGTTCAGCTGTTTTTGGTCTTTAGGATCGAGCCTTAACAGGGTATGCCCAAACATCGAACTGGGATTGCCCATAAAGTCCGTGGCGTAAATTAAAGTCGCCTTATACGGCTTAATTTGCCCAAGCCACTCATCTAGCTCAGGACATGAGGCTTTAGGCAGTTGATTCGATTCAATATCAAGTTGTCCTATGAGCCATTTTGAACGTGCCGGAAAGCGACACTGAATCGATTGATTGGCTTCGGCTGGGGTAAAAAGTGCTGCAATATTGGCATCAAGCTCTTGTTTGAGCTGAGTTTGTCCGTGTTCGCTATAAAAAAATGAACGGTAGGTGACTTCACTTTGTCCTGAAGCATTGGCATACATCAAACGTTGCCAAGTCACATTTGAGGCTAGCTTCAGCTGCTGTGCTTTTTCAATATAAAACTCTGCTGAGCTAGGTGCTTGAGCAAAGATGCTGGTGCTGAATAGCACACTAAAGAGGAGGACAACAGATTTCATGCAGTGTTAGCTATTCTTCTTTTTTAGATATGAAAAACCGTTATTTAAAACCTACTTAAACCTACTTACGTGGGTTTAATGTTTAATTCCTACTTCATCATCAAGAACCAATTGCTATTGCGCTTGGGATTACCTCAATTCCATAGGCTGTCACGGTGTAACTCACCGCCATTGGTGGCTTATGTAGCCACCAATTCTTTATCTGCATGTTTTAGAATATTGATGGCAGCATTAATATCCCTGTGATGCAGGGTGTTACATGAACATCGCCACTCACGCATTGCAAGTGTCAGGTTTTGGTTTAATTCACCACAATTCGAACACATCTTGCTGCTTGGAAAGAATCGTCCAACAGAAAGTATTGATTTGCCATGCTGTTTAGCCTTGTAAATCAACTGTCGCTTGAACTCATAAAAGCCCATATCCGATATGGCTCTTGAGAGCTTACGGTTTTGTACCATACCTTTCACATTTAAATCCTCAATCGCAATCAGATCGAATCGCTTAACTAAATCAGATGTGACTTGATGAAGATTGTTTTTTCTCAAGCATGATATTTTGTAGTGCAAACGAGAGAGCTTGGTTTTCGCTTTTTCTCTGTTTTGACTACCTTTCTTTTTACGGCTAAAAGACTTAGCAAGTCGTCTTAACTTGGCAAGCTGTTTCTTTAGTGGCGCACTTGATGGAACAACCTCGCCATTAGATAAAGTGGCAAGACTGGAAACACCTAAATCAATACCAACAGATAAACCTGTTTTGGGGTGAAGTTTCTCAGGCTGATTTAATTCAACAGCAATCGAAGCAAACCACTTACCACCCTGTTTAAATATTTTCGCTGATAATATTTTTCCTTGATAACGCAAATCCTCAGTCATTTTTACCCAACCCAAGTTTGGGATACTAATTTTTCTATCTTTAATGCTGAATTGGTCATTTGATAATGAGAAGCGATCATCTACGCCTTTTTTTCTAGGCTTTGGATATTTGGATTGACCATTAAAAAAACGATCAAATGAACTACCCAATTGCTTAATCGCAAGTTGTGGCGCACATTTGGTCACTTTAAGCATGAAAGGGTATTTCTCACGCTTGAACGAGTTTAAGTGCTTTCTTATTTTAGCTTCGGATGGTTTATTTAGAAGTTTTTTATCCACCTGAACGCCATAATAGTCACACTGATCTCTATATTCCTTATCTGCTTTATATTGACGTTGCCATTCTTTTAAAGCCCAATTATACGACAAACGAGCAACACCACTCGCTTGAGCGAAATGACTTGCTTGCTTATTATTTGGCAGTAATTGGATTACATGCCCTCGTATGAATCGGCTCATAGTGCGTCTTTGACTGCCTGTATTAACTTTTGGTTTTTCTTACTACGACTACCATATAATCTTGCCGAAAACACTGTAATGATTTCCAAAACATCTTGAGCAAGTTCTTCCTCAAAAGACAAATTTTCACCCTTATTAAGAATGACGATCTCCACGCTTTTAGCTTCACATAAGGCAAAAACCAACTCAGCACCAAACCGCAATAAGCGATCTTTATGCGTTAAAACCAAACGTCCGATTTCATCATTCATGATTGCTTCTAGCAGCTTATTTAAGCCTTTTTTTCTATAGTTCATACCCGAACCAAGATCGGAGATTAATTCAAACGTCCAACCTTGATTTGCACAGTACATTTCAAGAACTTGTTGCTGTCGAATTAAATCTTCTTTTTGGTCATGACTCGATACCCTTGCGTATGCAATGGTTTTCCTTTGAAGTTGACTATCGGGCTTGTGTATTTGCTCAGGCGTGATCTTACTCAGATCATATCGTCTATGATTTTTAGGGGTTCGATCTGCAACCAAAGTGCCTTCTTCATCCCAACGCCTTAATGTTTGAATGGAAACACCTAATGTTTTAGCTGCAACGCTAATGCTTACATATTTACTCATGTTGTATATAATAGTATAGAAATAAGTAGATTTCAATTAGCAGTTACAAACCCTGCCTGAATGGCAGGGTTTTATGGTGCAATTAAACGTATGCTTTTAATACGCTATCCTTTGCCATGACTGCTTGTAAAGATGCTAATACTTGAAGCGCATCTTGGTTTTCAGCTGAATAGATTTTTGCGAAGTTTTGTTTAGACACTTCAAAGAAACGTGCTTTATCTTCAGACTGGATGTTCAGTAATTCAGCCAGTACATTTAGACTTTCGCCCTCACCAACTGCCATATCACGCGCCAATGCTTCCGCATTTTCGTTGGTAAATGTTACTGCCTGAGCAGTCACAGTACCTGTACCGCTACAACCTAAAGTACCAAAGGTAATACCGAAAAGTTGGTTAGCAAAAAGACCATTGGTTGTACCCGCTAAAATTTTAGCGACTTTACCAGACTGGCCAGCCCAAATTTGTGAACCAATACCACAACCGACGTCATTATCTGCAAATGTAGCGGTAGAACCAACAGCCAAAACCGCAGCCAATGCTATTTTTTTCAACATAAGGTTTCTCCAGACTCGATTATCTCCGAGTATTTTTATTGTGCCTATTGTGTGTATTTTGAGCTACACCCTTGTAAGATAGCGGTAACAAGCGCATAACGCAAAACAATTTATACTAAAGTGAAGTGAATATTTAAAAATGTGCTAGCGGTATAAGAACCAACTGCCTCGTAGGTCTCGTTTCCCTAAAATCTTTAACACCAACACCAGACTGAGCAGTAGCAATAAATACCAAGAACCCAACTTGCCCCAACCGACCATATGCCATGCATCGACTTGACTTGGGTACAGCCAGATTTGGTAAAACGTACTGATATTTTCCGCAATCCAAATAATAAAGGCCAACAGTAAAAGTACGGGTAACATCGGCAGTTGAAAACGATGCTGCTGCAATTCAAAGCCAATCTTGGTTTTCCAAAACAGCACTATGCTCCACGCAAACAAAAGATAACGAATATCTGGAACAAAAAATTTGGACATAAAGTTGATATAAGACAACACCGCCAATGTCAGCATGGCGGAGAAACGGGGCAAGTGTTCAAAAGAAACATGATAAAGACGTAATGAACGCGCAAAAAAACTACCCACAGCCGAATACATAAAACCTGCAAACAAAGGCACTGTTAAAATTTTAAACACGGCGGGATGCGGATACTGCCAAGACGCAATTTGCGGATGGGTCAAAAAGATTTCCATCACCATTGCCATCACATGAAATAATGCAATCACTTTAGCTTCGGTCCAAGACTCAAGTTTTAAATACAGTAGACATACCTGAATCAGTACGGCATAAAACAATAGATAGTCATAACGGAAAAAGCCGAAATATTCCTGATCCCCCATACTGGCTGTGAACGCAAAAGCCAATAACAGCAATATCCCAAATAAGGCAGCCGAAGCTGCCTTAGATGAGAACTCAAAACATGATTTTAAAATCGTGATCACGCATGAATCCTAATTGAATTGAAGCTGTGAAACTTAGAGATATTTGGCACTGTATTCATGCACAGTATCAATAAAGGCTTTCGGGTTTTCAGGGTCAACCCACTGAGTAATGCCGTGACCTAAGTTTGCAACATAACCTGTTTTCTCACCGCCTGCATAAGCGTCATCCAACATGGCTTTAGTGGCTTTCACGATGGTGTCATGCGAACCATATAATGTTGCAGGGTCTAAGTTGCCTTGCAGTGCCGCACGGCCAGCCACCGTTTGACGAGCTACATTTAATGGCGTCGTCCAATCTAAACCAAAAGCATCAGCTCCTGTTGCCACCATCGGCTCTAGCCACTGACCGCCACCTTTGGTGAATAAGATCACAGGTACTTTACGTCCTTCATTTTCACGTTTTAAACCTGCAACAATTTTTTGCATGTATTTTAAAGAAAATTCTAAATATTCACGGTGTGCCAATGCCCCGCCCCAGCTGTCAAAAATTTGTACGGCTTGAGCACCTGCATCAATTTGCGCATTTAGATAGTCAATCACCGCATCAGCCAAACGATCGAGCAGCGCATGTAAAACTTCAGGTTGCGCATACATCATTTGTTTGGTGAAACGGAAATCTTTGCTTGAACCGCCTTCAACCATATAAGTTGCTAGCGTCCAAGGACTGCCTGAAAAACCAATTAATGGCACTTGGCCGCCAAGCGCTGAACGGATCGTCTTGACTGCATTCATCACATAGTCGAGATCAGATGCAGCATTAAACTGAGGTAAATTCGCCACATCTTGTTCAGTACGAACCGTTTTATGAAATTTAGGCCCTTCCCCAGCTTCAAAATAAAGCCCTAAACCCAATGCATCGGGTACAGTTAAAATATCTGAAAATAAAATGGCAGCGTCGAGCTCATAACGACGTAAAGGCTGTAAAGTTACTTCACACGCAAATTCGTTATTTTTACACAGCGAAAGGAAATCACCCGCTTGTGCACGGGTTGCACGATATTCAGGTAAATAACGCCCTGCTTGACGCATCATCCAGACGGGTGTGGTATCTACAGGTTCACGTAATAAAGCACGTAGAAAACGATCATTTTTAAGCGTCGTCATTTACTTTCCCATCTCAATTAAATTTGCTCACCATCATAACAAAAAGGTCGAATTTTTAATAACTTCTCATAACACTAAAATTCGATCAGGACAAAGATGCAAACGAATATTTACACAAAACAAATACTGCATCTCCATCTTTTTTCTGTAATACTTGACTAGTTTTTACTTTGTAAATGAATAATTCTTAAGGTTGAATTACATGTTCGTTCGCACAATACTCGCGATGAGTTTAAGTTGCATTCTTGCTGGTACAGCGTTTGCTGCATCTACTACTGAACAACCTTTGACGCCCAAAAAGATCATTGGTACTTCAGTTCAAGATCCTATTGATCCTTTAGCAACAGATGTCGCTTCAGCTTCTACTGCGGTTGCAAATAGCCAAATTACAGCAAAAGAACAAGCAGACTTAAACCAAGCTTCGCAAACTTTAGATCAACTTGAACAATCTGAAGATAAAACAGCTGACGTTGGTGCTGCACCAAGCAAAACCACCACTGCACCGACCACCACGACGACCAATTCTGCTGCAGCAAAAGCATCGTGGACATTAAATGGTTTAAACAGTGCAGAATGGTTTGACAACATTGGTAAAGGCCAATTCCCTGTCTATGCACGTGCTCACGTGATGTTGAATAATGCACATGCGTCTCCGGGTGCAATTGATGGCATGAGCGGTAAAAATACCCTCAAAGCCATTGCCTCGTTCCAGCAAATGAGTGGTTTAAAAGCAACAGGCACCTTAACCAAAGAAACTTGGGATGCCTTACTGGCAAGCCAAGGTTCTAAGCCTGCATTTATTGAATACACCATTACCGAAGCAGACCTAAAAGGTCCTTATGCTGCATCAATTCCACGCGATTATGCACTACAAGCCAAAATGAAAGGTTTGTATTACACTCGCGTGACTGAAATGTTGGGTGAAAAGTTCCATATGGATGAAGACTTCTTGCAGAAGTTAAATCCAAAAGCAACCTTCAAAAAAGCGGGCGAAAAAATTATTGTGGCCAATATCCGCAATGAAGTGCCAGAAGACATTCATTTGATTGTTGCACACAAAGGTGCAAAACAGTTGTATTTATTTAACAGCCGTAACCAAATGATTGGTTCTTTCCCTGCAACCATTGGTAGCTCAGACACTCCGTCTCCAACGGGTACTTATAAAGTTACGGGTGTTGCGCCAAATCCTTGGTATAGCTACTCACCAAGTAACTTTGTACAGGGTAAAAACTTAAAACCACTTTCTCTACCACCGGGTCCAAATGGCCCTGTAGGGAATATCTGGATTGGTTTAAGCAAAAAATCATTTGGTATTCATGGTACGCCAAACCCTTCTGCTATTTCTAAGACAGCATCACACGGTTGTATCCGTTTGACCAACTGGGATGCCAATGATCTTGGCAAAAAAGTGAAGTCTGGTGTAACGGTTAAATTCTTAGAATAATTGGCTTTCTAAGGCATTTACGCTATAAAAGGTGTTCTCTTGAGAGCACCTTTTTTTCAATTACAACAATATAAAAATGACGATGAATGCTTTAAAAATAATACTGCCCGTGGCCTGCTTACTATCTTTCTCAACTTATAGCTTTGCCGAATTAGATGAAGAAATAGTGACCAGCGTGGATGCTTCTGCTTATGTGGTGGAATCTGACAATCCATTCGACAGTCTGGATGATCATGAAAAAATCCGTCATCCGCAATACATTCCAGAGCAAGATAGCCTCAGAGATCCACTTTTGAATGCACGCTATTATGTCATCGCAGGCAAATCTCCGATTCACTATTACGCGATTCGAACAGGAGCAAAGCCTAAACTACTTTATTTAAACCAGCCCCACTCGGCAGTTTTTTCAATAGGCGAGGCTTATGCTGAAAATCGAGAAAAAATCACCCTACAGCCTCAACTCGACAATACAGTCAAAGATCATGAGCTGTTTTCGATTATGCCCGTCGCGAAGCATCTCGCACTGATTTTTCGTACTCGCTATGCCTATACTCCTACAGAGTTAAAAGCCAATGCGGCCATGAACGCCATCTATGCCAACAATCGCTACCGATACAGCTATGAAATTATTGAAATCGACACGAATGGCAAACAGCTCCACCGCGTGCAATTTGTGGCTCCAATCATTGAAGATGGAATGAGTTTTGGCCCCAAATGGGATGAAGACTTATCAGATTATAATAATGCAATACTTGAATACAGTACCAAGTCCCCGGGCGACTACCAAACCGTGCATCCTTATAACATTGAAACCCGTTATGAATACAAACAAGGTCAATTGAAGCACTTTGAACAAAAAATTCTGCTCACCGCCAGTGACAAAGTGTTCTTAAAGAATTCACCGAACTCTATTAATTATGAAAATTATCTCGATGATCAAAATGTACCACTCTCCGTTGAAAGCAGTACTTGCCTTGATGACTATTTTGTTTTTAAGGACAAAGCGGCTCCACTCGGTGTGAAATGGGGCAATGACTGGATGCAACAGCAGCCGAAGCTACATCAACAATTTTTAGCTGAATATGCGCAGGGCAAAAACTACGTCTGGAAAGATTTCCGCGTACGGTATTGTGATTTAAACTAAGGCTGCAATGTTGTGTTTAATCATTCCAATATTGAAACGCAACATTGCAAATTCACTATTTTAGCGATAAATATAAAACGCTAGAATTACTCCATAGATTAAAAATAAGATTGGAGTTTAAAATGGATGCATTCATTCATCGCAGTCAAGACCGTGGTCATGTCAATATCGGCTGGCTAGAGTCGAAACACAGCTTTTCTTTTGGTAGTTGGTATAACCCTAAATATATGGGCGTAAGTGCTTTACGTGTCATCAATGACGACGTGATCGCGGGTCATCAAGGTTTTGGTCAACACCGCCATGACAATATGGAAATCTTAACCTGTGTGATCAAAGGCACCATCACCCATAAAGACAGCATGGGCAACCATGGTGGTATTTCTGCAGGTGAATGGCAACTGATGAGTGCAGGTACGGGTGTACAGCACAGTGAAATGAATCAGGGTGATGAGCCGGTACATTTACTACAAATTTGGATTACCCCAAATCAAAGAGATGCAGCACCAACCTATCAGCAGATTCGTCTTGATCCACATGAGCAGCCAAATCAATGGCATGTGATCTGTGGTCCAAATGACAATGCTGCAATGCATATCCGTCAAGATGCCGAAGTCAAAACAGCTGTTATTGAAAAAGATCAAATGCTACAAGTTAAAGCTACACAGCATATTAACTATGTGCATGTAATTTCAGGTTCTATCCAAGTTGCAGAACATACTCTTCATGCAGGTGACGCGATTGCGTTCTTAGAAGCAAACGACATTAAAGCTTTAGAAGATGCACAAGTGATTTGGTTTGATTTGCCTGAAGTCAAATAAGTCATCACTCACATTAAAAAAACCAACGTCTCGACGTTGGCTTTTTTAATGTAGAACTCAAGCAATTTTTTCTCTTGGCTTAGAGAAAATTCACCACAAGTAACGCCACAGCCGCAGGTAAGGCTTGGATGTAGATAATTTTCTTACTGGCGGTCAGGCCACCATAAATCCCTGCAACCAAAACGCAGCCTAAAAAGAAATTGGCCAGTGGCAGTGCATAAGTTTCGGGTGCACATAACGCCCAAAATAGACCTGCGGCCAAGAAACCATTGTATAAGCCTTGATTTTGCGCCATAACTTTGGTCAGTTGTGCTTTTTCAGGCGTATTGCCAAAGGCCTTTAAGCCATATGGCTTATCCCATAAAAACATCTCTAAAACTAAAATATACACATGCAACAGTGCAATTAAAGCAATCAAAATTTGTCCCATCATACGCTTTATCCTTATTTTTGATGAATGATGCTAGATCAGCTTCACAGCTGATCTAAGTCGAAACTATTAGGGTTTCAAAAGTACTTTACCCTGACGTGCGCCTTGCGTCGCTTTCAGTGCAGCATCTTTAATTTGTGCAAAGCTGAAGATACCTTCAACAGGCAGCAGTAATTTTTTCTGTGCAGCAAGCGTCAATAACTCCACAATTAACACTTTTTTGCGTTCAGCAGACAATTGCTTATTCACCACACTCGCCCAAAAACCTTTAACTGTGGCTTGTTTAAAAATCAGATCTCCCGAAGAAATCTGCATGGTCTCACCCGTCATGCTGCCAAATGAAACCAATAGACTATTTTCACTCAGCAAAGCTAACATTTCACCACTGGCCTGACCACCAATGGAGTCTACACCCGCGATCAATGGCTGATCTGCATGAATCGCTTTGACTTGTTCTTTCCAATCGGCTTGGTTTGTTGCGACCACATTTTGAATGCCTAAGGCCTGCATTTCAGCTACAGCCTCCGTACGGCGAACCAAATGAATCACCTTTTGACCACGCGCTTTTGCAATCATTGCCACGGTTTTACCCACCGCACCATTGGCAGTGTTCTGAATCAACCACGAATCTGCTGGTAAGTCGATAAAATCTAAAAGCATCAGTGCACTGATCGGCATCCCAATCAACTGCGCTGCCGTTTCATCATCAATCGCATCAGTTAAAGGCACAACGCCATGCGCTGGCGCAATAAAATACTCAGCCCAACTGCCATGAATTCCTGCAACCGCTACACGCTGCCCTATCGATACGCCTTGTACACCCTCACCAAGCGCATCAATCACGCCCACAGCTTCACTGCCACCAATTGCAGGCAGTGTGGGTTTATAACCATAACTACCACGCACTGTCCACACGTGATGGTTATGCATTGGCGATAGAATCATTTTAATACGTACTTCACCCGCTTTCGGCTCAGGTTGCGGCATATCCGCAGCTTCCAAGACGTCAACAGGTTCACCAAAATGGTGATGAATAATACTTTGCATTTGCTATTCCTTTATCGGCTGTAATAGTTGTTGGGTGGTTTCCAAAGCGAGGTAAAGGGGCTGCTTATCTTGGGCCAGTCTTGCCAATAAAGCTGCTCCCAACCACAGTTGATACATCGTCTGTGCCATCTTTTCAGCGTCAATATGCGCTGGAATTGAACCGTCTTGCTGCCCGGCTTGGATTAGACCCGAAATACGTTCTGTTAACTTACGCACCCCGAAGTTCAAAATCTGACGCATATCTTCAGACAAATCTGAGACTTCTGCTGCCAATTTGACGATCAAACAATTCTCTGCCCATCCCCCATCGCTATGATGTTCAACATCACTTTCAATATGTGATGAGTTATCAATCCATGCTTGCCAAAGTGCCATCAGACTTGCATAGGCGCTTCGCTGTTCTTGCTGTATCAGCTGATCGATTTTGACTTTATAATCGGCCAGATACTGCTGGAGTAGCGCACAGCCGAAAGCCTCTTTCGAAGCAAAGTAATAATAGAATGAACCTTTTGGCACATCACAATTCTTTAGAATTTCCTGCAAGCCCACTCCGACAAAACCTTTATGTAACACCAGTTGAAAACTGCTATTTAAAATGTGTAGTCGTGTTGCTTCACTTTTATCTGATCGTTTCATATCCACACTATAAATTAATAATAGACCAGTCGTCTATAAAATAATGCATGTTTTCGATACTTCATCTCGAACCATTGGATTACATATAAATTTTACTGATTAAATTTTAGATATAAATGATTGAAATAGATGTTACATTATACCATAACATTAGTTTTTTAATTCATCTTATGTCTACACCTTCACAACGTTTACAAGCAATTGACGCCCTCAGAGGATTAGTTATTCTGATTATGATGGTCGATCATGTCAGAGAAACTTTTTATCTCCACCAGCAAGTCCCCGACCCGATGCTGATTCCAGGAACCGAAGAATCCCTTTTCTTTAGCCGGATCTTGGCTCACTTATGTGCACCTGTTTTTGTGGTATTAACAGGCTTATCGGCTTATCTTTACCAAGCAAAAAACAACAGCGCTCAAATGACACGTGAATTTTTACTCAAACGCGGTCTATTTCTGATTTTTCTCGAACTGATCATTATCAACTTCGCTTGGACTGGACAGTTCCCGCCCGATGTCATCTATTTACAAGTAATTTGGGCCATTGGTCTCAGTATGGTGGTTTTAGCAGGCTTGATTGGGCTATCGCAAAAATGGCTCTGGGTGATCAGTCTCAGCATTATTTTTGGACATAATGCGCTGGATCAAGTGTCATTTTCGCAGATGCCGATCCTGCAAAATCTGTGGTTTATTTTACATGAACGTGGTTGGATCGAATTTGGAGATCTGTTTCGCTTTAGAACCTCCTACCCAGTACTGCCTTGGATTGGGGTGATTACCCTCGGCTATTGCATCGGTCATACCGTATTTAACAGCACACACGATGTCGCAAAAAGAAATCAAATTTTGTTAGGCTTCGGGCTGGCCAGTATCAGCTTATTTATCGTTTTAAGAATGATCAATCTCTATGGCGACCAAGCATGGTCAGTCATGCCGACCAGCACTGAAACCGTTATGAGTTTTTTAAACTTGACGAAGTATCCGCCATCGCTGCTGTTTATTTTGTGGAATGTCGGACTAGGTTTAATCCTGTTATTGTTACTTCAAAAGGTTGAAAGTAAACCTTGGCTCAAACCCTTGATTGTCTTTGGTTCCGTGCCGATGTTCTTCTATATCGTACACTTATATGTGCTGAAAGCCCTCTATCTCACTGCGGTCACACTGTTTGGCACGACCCATGGCGAATACTTCGGCGTCGATCATGTCTCCACCCTCTGGCTCATTTCGATTATTTTAACTGTGGCTCTCTATCCGTTGATGTTGAAATTCTCAGCTTTTAAACATAAAAACAAACACATTCGCATTCTTAAATACCTCTAAGGATTTAAGGTGTATAGCCAATTTCACTGAAACAAGATTGATGCTTAGTCCAACTAGGCATCAAATTTCCCGACACCCGGCAAATATGTTTTATGCGCCAACGAATGTCTGAAGCAAAAAATTTACTTTGCTTTAGTCTGCAATGCTAAGCAAATTGAAATTAAAACCATCCCAATCCAGCCGATTGGTGCAAGTTGTTCTCCCACCAACAGGATTGCAAAAACAGCGGCAACCAAAGGTTCAAATAAGGTCAAGGTAATGGCTTTACTCGCAGGCACAGTTTTTAAGCCATATCCAAATAAAACATAGCCCAAAAACATGGGGATCAACATCATATACCCCACGACATAAAGGTTGATGTTTTCTTCAAACAAGTTTGAACCTGTTATCCATAAAGTCGGAAGTAATAATAAAGAACCAAGTCCGAAGATGAGCCCCATAGATGCTTTTGCATCCATTCCTTGGTCAATCATTCGTTTTGCCGCCCAAGAATATAAAGCATAGGTCAATCCCGCAACCGCCCCTAAAGCAATACCCAACATTGGTCGATTTTGGGACAAATGCTCCGTGGTTGCTACAGCATGTGATTCCCCTAGAGAAAGTAACGCAACGCCCGTCACTCCCAATACGAAACTCATCAGCCATGTCATCGAAAGTGCTTTTCGGTCAAACACCCTTTCTAAAAGTGCAGTAAATAAAGGTGCCGTACCAATCGAAACGACTGTTCCAATCGTGATGCCTGCATAATGCATCGATGAATAAAAGGCCAAAGGATAAATAAAAACCGCAATTACGCCTACACCGAGCATCACAACATTGGCTTTGATATGTGCCAGATGGTAGATAATACTTTTTCGTGCCAAAAGTGCCTGCAACAGTCCACCACCGCCCATGGCGGCAGCGCCAACAGCCAAAGGACTCAAATTAGGTGCAAAAGATGCGACTGTGCCCGTCGTTCCCCATAGAAAAGCAGCGAACAGCACCGCGATCAAACCATAATTCGGTACCGCAGAAACAGACCGATTCACGTACTGATTTCCTGTGTTAAAAGTGTTTTCACCATCGCCGTTGCAGCTTGTACTTTTTCACTCGAGCTTTCCAAGCCTGCTCGCGCAATCGATCCCTCTAGAATAAAAGACAACAACAAAGCCATTTGTTTGACCTTGTCTGCGTCCGAAATAACAAGAGCAAGCTGTGTAGAGATAATGTTTTCAATTTCATCCTTATGCGCTTTCACAGCCAAACGTTCGGCGCTGTGCGCTGGGAACTCAGCAGCAGCATTCAACAAACCGTAGCCCCGAAAACCTTTTTCATAAGCAAACTCGGCATGGTCTTGATAGGCTTCAAAAACCGCGACAATTTTATCAATAGGAGTATGGGCTTGTTGGTTTCGAAGCGCATACAAATCTAACCACTCTTGATGCCGTGCTTCTATATAAGAGGTAATCAAGTCAGCCTTAGTCGGGAAATTATTATATAAGGACATTTTGGCAACTTTGGCCTTATCTGTGATGCTATTAATCCCTGTACTGGTAATGCCGTCGTTATAAAACAAAATCGCGGCTGCATCTAAAATTTTCTGTTTCGCGGTTTTCGTATTCATCATACTCAACTAAGTAGACCGATCTACCTAATTTATAGAATCTGTAAAAATATGCAAGTCACCTTTGCCTATTTAATGAAGGAAATATCAGATGAATCAAAAACGGGAGAATACCCTTCAATCACCCCATTACAATGGCGGTGGGTAAAAAGCGAAACAGAACAATCGCACTATACTTTTATACGGCATATGTAGTTCCAACTTATAGGTAATGAGCTGCTAGATAAACCAAACGAAGGATGCTAAAAACCACTCAGATGAAATTAAAAAACTGATCTACAGAAATGACTGCTATACAGTACAACTGCATAGTCTCTATAACTGCTTGTCTGAAACGAATAGTGAATCTAAAAGGAATTGAGTTGGGCAACTCAAGCTATAATTGAATAGTTATAAAAGAAGGCTTAAATGCCTTAAATAGAAAAAGCAGCAAGAGAAGGTCTGACTGCTTTTTTTAGAATTTGATCACTGCCGATCTATGTGGTGTGCCCCACACTACTTGACGTAATGGCCCAACTTAAACTTGGGTTATCGATTAATTTTAATTTGTATTTAAAAATAATTTGGCGGAAGCGGTGAGATTCGAACTCACGGAGGACTCACACCCTCGTCGGTTTTCAAGACCGGTGCATTAAACCGCTCTGCCACGCTTCCATGGGCGACATCATATAAACATTCAATCTACTTGGCAAATACTTTTCTTCAAAAATCACACCAAGTGGCTAAAATTAAAACAAAATCTTTTAGTTCTCTGAACTTTCAGGTCTGTCATAACGAATTGAATTGACATACCAGTGTTTTTTTCCAGTTGGCGTCAACACTTCAATTTCATCATCGACTTGTTTGGACAGTAAAGCACGTGCCATCGGCGAGTCGATGGAGATGTGCTGCGGGTGATGATCGTAAATTTCATCTACTCCGACGATGCGTAAGGTTTTTTGTTCCCCTGCGTCATTTTCAATTTCGACCCAAGCGCCAAAATAAATCTTGCCAGCCTGCTCTTCAGAAAAGTCGATAATACGAAGTTCTTCGAGGCGTTTTCCCAAGTAGCGAACCCGTCGATCAATCTTACGTAAGATCTGTTTGTTGTACTGATAATCCGCATTTTCACTACGGTCGCCAAGGCTCGCCGCCCAGTTTACTTTCTTGGTAATTTCAGGGCGTTCTTCATGCCAAAGCTGCTTTAATTCCGCCACCAATTTGTCGTGACCTGCACGTGTAATTAAGTTTGATTTCATGATGAATGCCGTCTAAATCCGCTTATTGATTTACAACAAAGGATTATTTTATCCCTTATTTCTTCACAACAGAAGTTTATAAAATAAATTCCTGAATTAAATTAAATTGTTATGTTACATTTTTCAAAAAAATATTGCACAAAATTTGACACTTTTAAAATTGCTATATATTATGCGCACATCTTAAATTAGTTGCCTATTTTTTAATCTATGTAGTTTTTCTACATAATCTTCTTAATCCCATGTCATTTTGAATGACGTCATGAATGCCCAACCTCTTATTGAATTTAGACAACTTGAACTCGTTTTAAGGCATGTTTTTGCCTTTGCGTTCTAGGGCATAAATTACTTGTAGCGGAGACAACATGCACAGTAGTTCAACTTCTGGATCGAGGCTTTGCCTTAATTCATTAACTTTCTCTCTCCCGTTGAAAGCCCTTGCTTTAAGTACTTTGTTAATTCCATTTCATAGTATTAATGCAAGTAAGACCTACCAGTATGATAACGTCGTCAATCATAATAAATTGACTGTCGTTTCAGTGGAAAACCCAACGACCGTTTTTAAAGATGGTCAGCATTTGCATGGTTTTGGTTATGACCTTGCACGTAACTATGCAGACAGCTTAAATGTAAAGCTAGACTTCAAAACCGTCCCCGATAATGCTACAGCACTGAAATGGGTAGCACAGGGCAAAGCAAATTTTGCAATGACGACGGCAAGTGTTCAAACGATTGAACAAAAAAGTCTCGCAACCTTTTCTGCAACTTGTGGTGATTTAAACGTTTTACGTAAAAATGGCCTCAATACTGAGCTGAACTGGGTATTTAAACATGCGAATGATCCATTAACGCAAACGGCGAGCGGATTTGTCTGCCGTGGTAAACAATCTGGTTCAATTGGTCAATTGGCCTCTTTTTACAACCGTAATGTCGTGAAGCCTGAAAACTGGAATACGATTCAACGCGATTTGCGTCAGCGTATGCCAATCTATAAGGCCAGTTTTAAAAGCACAGCGCAAAAGTACGATTTAGATTGGCACTTATTGGCAGCGATTGGTTATCAAGAGTCTTATCTTAAACCGAACTCCATTTCTCCCACGGGTGTTCGTGGTTTGATGATGTTGACCAATAGCACAGCCAAAGCCATGGGTGTGAGTAACCGTACCGATCCAGCGCAAAGCATTCAAGGTGGTGCCAAGTACTACGACCAAATGCTGAGTCGCTATGATGATATCCCCTTTCCTGACCGGAACTGGTATGCACTGGTTGCGTACAATATGGGACCGGGTGCGGTGAATCAGATTCAAAAACGCATTCAGGCACAAGGTAAAGACCCAAATAACTGGCTCAATTTGTATGCTTACTTAGAGCATAACCAAGCGAAGAATGGTCGCTACCGCCAAGCACTTCAGTATGTGACGCGTATCCGAGCTTATCTTGAGCACATTAAAACCACGCCGCAGTTGGTCAATATCTAAAAGATCCTCTCTATCGGCATAAAAAAAAGCTTACCTATAAAGGTAAGCTTTTTTTATTTCAGAACACTTAAGCTGTTTGCTCAAGCACTTTCTTAAATAAATCTTTTTGCTCTTGGCTTGGCTTCGCTGTTTGCAATGCCATCAACTGTGACATATCACCTTGAACTTTTATTTTACCCGTCATGAACGCTTGCATTGCTGCAGCCATATCAAACTCAAGGAACACTTTACGTAGTGTTTCAGCATCCATGTTCAAGGTTGTTTTCGCGTTTGAAGACAAGCCTTTTTTAATTGCGCCGCCATCTAAAGATAATTCGGTATTACCCGCATTGTCAGCAACAACTAAGTTAATTGCAAGATTCGCAAGTGCTGGCGGCAGGTTCAGATTCCCCGCTTGAGCAGTTAATGTTTCTACAGTTGAAAACCAATCATCAGTTAAAAAAGCAGGCATGATGTTTCCTCAATTCTTTGTTCGTTGTGTGCTGCCTATCCAGACGGCATCATTGTGAAGCTAAATATGCTCGGAGATTGTTATAGCATGTATATCCTACATGTGCCTAAAGTTTTTTGTACGTACCGTTCATATTTTATATTTCTTATACAAAGTTTATCAAAATCATCCACATAAAAAAAACACCAATCATTGATTGGTGTTTTGCATTGGCTTAACTGACAAAATTAGTCTGCTGCAAAGCCAAGATTAACCATGTTAATGCGTTTGTTCTCTGGTTCATCTTCCGTTGAACAACTTTCACCTTTAAAGTCGAATTCACGTTCGCTATCTAACGCTTCAAAGTCGAATAACTCACGGTCTGCCAGCTGCGATGGCGAAACATTCTGCAAGGCGCCAAAAATACTGTGTAGACGCTTTGGATGTGCTTTATCCCACTCACGCAACATGTCATTTAACATGGCACGTTGCAGATTTTCCTGAGAACCGCACAAGTTACACGGAATAATCGGGAACTGACGCATTTCAGCATATTTAATGATGTCTTTTTCTTCCACATAAGCCAGTGGGCGAATCAAGATGTTCTTTTTATCTGACGATAACAATTTAGGAGGCATCGCCTTTAAGCTGCCGCCATGGAATAAATTTAAGAAGAAAGTCGCCAAGATATCATCACGATGATGCCCCAATGCTACTTTGGTCGCGCCAATTTCTTGCGCAAAGCCGTATAAAGAGCCACGGCGTAAGCGTGAACAAACTGCACAGTAGGTTTTGCCTTCAGGCGTTAAACGTTTGGTGATGCTGTAGGTGTCTTTTTCTAAGATATAGTAGGGAATATTATTCTCTTCTAAATAACGTGGTAACACGTCCTCAGGGAAACCGGGTTGCTTCTGGTCCAAATTCACAGCCACCACATCAAAATTGATCGGTGCAATGCGTTTAAACTGCAACATAATATCGAGCAAGGTATAACTGTCCTTACCACCGGAAATGCAGACCATCACTTTATCGCCTTCTTCGATCATTTTAAAATCGCGAATGGCATGACCTACCTGACGGCGTAACTTTTTCAACAGACGATAATACGCAGAGCTAGTGGGTAGTTCTGGTTTAAAATTAAATCCCTGATTGGACTCAACTGGCGAGAACATAGACGAGTTAAACCTTAAAAAAAATACCGCGCAATTTTATCCGATTCACAGCCATCTCGCACCTAAAGAATGTAAATTCTCATGAATTGTCATTGCTGTCATATTCATGTATTGAAATCGGTTTAACTTTGAACGATTGCGTTCATATTTTAGCTGAACTGCTTATGTTTTGGACTTTTCCACATTTTTCCACAAAAGCTGGGGATAACTTTGTGGATTCTAATCGACTTGACAGGGTGTTCCCCCCACTCTTTAAGGCTTCTATTTAAATTGATCATTTTTTGATCAATTTATTTACTATTAAATTTCAATAACTTAACCCAGTCAAGCAATCCTCATTAAAAATAAATTAATTATTTTTTTTGATTACTTGCTCAACAATTTGACTTGATTTTTACAAAGACATGGATTTTTGAACTTAAAATAGTTTCAGACGGTTCTTTTTTTGCTAAACTCATTTCTAGTCACTGAAATCGATTTTTTTACGATTAATAATAGATAATGAAAAATAAGCTGCTTTTGAGTCGTTTTTACGTTTTGGGGTGTATGACGATTTCGTTCATGGCACTAGATTGTCACGCGGGTCAAACCATCTACCAATTGAGAGATTCCAACGGCACGACCTTGTTAACCAATAAACAAAGTCGTTATAGCAACTTAAAAGTCGAAAAGAAAACCTATTATCCAGACAGTAATATCCACAGTTATAGTAACTGGGGGTCTTCTGAGTCCTCCGTGTTGCCCAGTTATAGTCGCAACAAAAATGCTTTTGACCACATTATTCGCCAAGCGGCTCAAACCCACGGGGTTTCTGAAGGTTTAATTAAAGCGGTCATGCATACCGAATCAGGCTTTAATGTCAATGCACGCTCACCTGTTGGGGCTCAGGGGCTTATGCAACTCATGCCTGCGACAGCACGGCGCTTTAATGTCTCTAATGCATATGATCCACAGCAGAACATAAATGCAGGTGCCAAGTATTTGGCATGGCTGATGAAACGCTTCAACGGCAACACCAGCCTCGCGCTTGCAGGCTACAATGCTGGCGAAGGCAATGTACAAAAGTACGGCGGCATTCCACCCTTCCGTGAAACTCAAGACTATGTTCGCCGCGTGAGTAGCCGTTATAGCAATCTATATGCGGGCGGGATTAACATTTCTGCAGGCTCAAATAGCACACCAGCCAATGCTCAAGTCATTGCCCAATCTGCACATTATGATGCAGACTCTTCTCCAAGCACACAACTCAGTGTGAGTCGTAGCGCACCTTCACGCCAAATTATCCTCGCAGCCGATGGCAGTTTTACCGATGCGCCGGGTTCCTATGCCACGGCCAATGCAACCGCCTCTGCCCGCATCCAAATTTCAGAATAATTTTTATAGCAGTTTTATTATTTTTTCTTGAATTTTGAAGAGTTTCACCTCATATTGAGATCAATGATTTTCGATTTATAAATCAGATTATTTTTTTATTATAAGAGGATTTTCTCAATGATGCGGATTGGTTTGTTCTTGCTAACCAACCTCGCGGTACTGGTTGTAGCTGGCATTATCTTGTCACTCTTCGGTGTCGGTAGTTACCATGGCGCGGGTGGCTTAAATCTAGGTAACCTACTGGTTATCTGTTTTGTCTTTGGTATGGTTGGCTCAATGATTTCTCTATTCATGTCAAAATGGATGGCGAAGAAAACAACTGGTACAGAGTTAATTGACCCAAATGCCCCGCGCAACCAAGCAGAAGCATGGTTGTTACAAGAAGTCGCTCAATTGGCGCAACGTTCTGGTATTAAAATGCCAGAAGTCGGTATTTTCCCGTCTTACCAATCTAATGCTTTTGCTACAGGTTGGAACAAGAACGATGCATTAGTTGCAGTTTCTACCGGCTTACTTGAGCGTATGAATAAAGACGAGCTTCGTGCAGTCTTGGCTCACGAAATTGGTCACGTTGCCAATGGTGACATGGTGACTTTGGCGCTCGTTCAAGGTGTCGTGAACGCCTTTGTGATGTTCTTTGCACGTGTCGCAGGTGATTTCATTGACCGTAATGTCTTTGGTCGTGAAGAAGGTGAAGCACCAGGTTTAGCTTATTTTGCCATTACCATCGTGCTTGATATTGTCTTTGGTATTTTAGCTTCTGCAATCGTGATGTGGTTCTCCCGCTACCGCGAATATCGTGCAGATGAAGCAGGCGCGCGTCTTGCAGGCAAACAAGCAATGATTTCAGCCTTGTTACGCTTACAAGCGGAGTCACAACTTCCAGATGCGATGCCTAAAGAAATGAAAGCGTTTGCTATCGCGGCGGGTCAAGAACAAGGCTTTAGTTTAGCCGCATTGTTCCAAACCCACCCGACGATTGAACAACGTGTTGCTGCTTTACAACAGCTCGATTGTCCATAAACAATTCGTTCACAAGATTTTAAAAAGCCTCCACTTGGAGGCTTTTTTGTGACTCTGCATAACAGAACATTTTTATTCAATCGTCACTTCGATACAGCGTAATAAACTGCCATTTGGGTCAATGATGCAAAACTGGCGGATCTCATCAAAATTCTGAATATCGCTCATACGGGCAATTTCCCACAACGACCAATTCACTTTAGACCAGTATTCATAATAGGATTGAATTTCCGCTACGCGAATACAGGCACTATGCCATGAACTATTTGGATCTAAATGCGGATGATGGAAAAATTCCAGTGTCATTTCACCCAAACGCATAATCATCCACTCGGGGGACTGATACACCAGATTAAAGCCCAAGCCTTGGTAAAATGAAGCGGTGCGCGCTAAATCAATCGCTGGCAAATTCGCCGTAAATTGACCTTCAAATTTCATCAGCGGCTATCCTAAGTTTAGTCCCTGTAACCAATGCCACATCACACTGCCACCCCACCACAATAAGCCCATAAAACACACTAAAAAGATCAGGCCAAACAAATCGGGAATGTGTAGCCAAAGCCATGCCACTACTGGATTTCGCCAAAATGCGGACTGTTGCTGTTTCTTTTCCAATTTTTCATGAAGAAAAGGATGAGTCACATGATGCTCTGAATGGATTTGGTATTCTTCCCGAATATGATCATGAACCACATCCAGTGCTTTACGACTCGGACGTATAAAAATATCAAACAATGTTCCTAACACTGGGATAAAACCGACCACAGCGTCAATCATAGCCAGCTTCAATACAGGGCTCAATTTCTCTTGCGGCACGCCAATTTGCTTGGCTTTATAAATGGCATAACACGTTAGGGCAAAACCTGCGATATCCCCAGCAATCGGAACAGTACTCAATGCAGCATCAGCACCGACTCCCTGCTTAGTGAATGGGATACGCACCACAGAATCCATCATATTGGCATATTTGGCCAAATCACGCTCTAAACGAATGACCTCTTGCTGGCTCATTTTTTTTTGTTCTAAGGGTTCAGGCATGTTGTTACTGACCTCCATCATTTCAACCACATTAACATCATAAAACCACTGAATTATGCTGGTTTTCATGACTTTTTTCTGTGCTAACTTTGTGCTGAAACAAGTGCTTATAAGCTTAGGATAAGCTTAAAATTTGCGATGCAATCAGCAGATATACCACCACGCCTGACGCATCACAAATTGAGGTGACCAAAGGTGCAGATGCACTGGCTGGGTCGAGTTTCATGCGGTTTAAGATAAACGGCAGACTCATACCAATCAGACAACCCATCAACACAATGCCCATCATACTCAATGCCAATACTACGGCGACCAGAATATCCCCACGGAAATAGCCCAAAATGGAAACAGCCGTTGCCATGGTTCCGCCTAGACACAGCGCAACCAGACTTTCACGTCCTAGCAAATAAAACCAGTCTTTAAAATGTACATCGCCGGTTGCCAGTGCACGTACCATTAAGGTTGCAGACTGAGACCCCGCATTTCCCCCACTTCCCACCAGTAAAGGAAGGAAAAATACCAAAACGATATGTGCCGCAATCAAGTCTTCAAAGTGTGCAATTCCTAGCCCCGAGAGTAAACTACCAAAAACCAGAAACACCAACCAAAACACCCGCTTCTGATACAGTAATAGGATTGGAGCCGTTTTAATACTCATCTGCGGACTGGCTGCAACCGCACTACTTTTTAGAATATCTTCTGTGGTTTCTTGTTGCACCACATCCATTGCATCGTCATAAGTCACAATCCCCAATAGACGCTGCTGCTCATCGACAATGGGCAAAGCCATAAAATCATAATGAGCCAGTTTCTGTGCAATGCTTTCTTGATCCTCACTGACCAACCCCGTGATGACATGACTGGTCATAACCTGTCCAATCAATTGCTCAGGAGGAGATTGGATAATTTGCCGCAGCGAAATCACACCGTGTAAATAACGCGAGGCATCGGTCACATAGATGAGATATAAAGTTTCACTTTCCGCTGCATACTGTCGTATATGTTGAATCGCCTGTTGCATTGTCATTTCGGCATGTACCGTAATGACCTCGGTGCTCATAATTGCACCCGCAGACTCGGCAGGATAGTGCATTAAATCATTCAGCTGGGCTTGAACATGCGCATCTAGCTGCGGAAAAATCTGACCTTGAACCTCTTGTGCCAAGCTTTGAAATAAATCGGTACGGTCATCCGAATGCATCTGAGCCAATAGCTTCACCAGCAAAGCCTGAGGCAATTTCGCTGCTAGCTGCTGCTGCTCGGTTAATGCTAAAAACTCAAAGACATAACTGGCTTGTGGTAATTGTTCCAATAGCCGAATTTGGTCATTTATAGGCAGGGCCATTAAAATATCAGCTAAATCCGCAGTGCTGTACTGTTTCAAACTTTGGATAAAAGCATGGTTATCGGGCTGATTTAATTGCGCTTGGAAATCTTGCTGTGAAAATGACGGATTTGGCATACACCACTCAAATATTGTTTTTCTTTATCTGTCCGAGTATAGCAAAGGATCTTTAAATGTCAGGCCTTTCAGCCTGATTGGATTAAAGGTTCGCTTTGCCTATTCATACTGCACACGAATGTTTCAGATTCGATCTTAGACTTCCTCCTGAGGTGTTCGTCCATGAAACACACGGCGAACCAAGACATACATTAAAGGAATAAACAGCAATACCAACACCGTACCAAAAATCACGCCACCGAGTACACTCACCCCAATTTCCTGACGACTTGCGGCCCCTGCACCAAAAGCAAAGACCAGAGGTGTAACACCCGCGCCAAAAGCCAAAGACGTCATTAAAATCGGACGTAGACGTAAGCTTGCGCCTTCCAAGGCAGCTTCAATTGCGGTTTGGCCTTTTTGCTGCGCCAGTGAAGCAAATTCCACAATTAAAATCGCATTTTTACAGGACAGACCAATTGTAGTCAGCAAGGCAATTTGGAAGTAAATATCATTCGGAAAACCCGTCAGATAACTGAACAAAATATTGCCACCGATACCGAGTGGAATCGCACTCATGACTGCAGTTGGAATACTCCAACTTTCATAAAGTGCAGCAAGGCATAAAAAGATAAAGCCTATGGAGACCAAATACAGCAGCAATGCTTGGTTATTGGACTTGTTTTCCTCGAACGATAACCCGCTCCATGCTAGATCAATACCATCATGCCCTCGTACCATGTTTTGTACGTCTTGCATGGCTTGTCCAGAACTAACATTTTGTGCTGTATCCGCCTCCATTTCTAGTGCGGTATAGCCCATAAAGCGATTCACTACCTCAGGGCCTCCACTCCAAGATACTTGAGCAAAATTTGTAAAAGGAATCATTTGGTTCAGATCATTACGTACGGTCCATGCTTGAAGATCATCAGGTTTTGAACGAAATTCGGCATCCCCTTGCATAATTACCCGCTTAATCCGACCACGGTCAATAAAGTCATTGATATAACTTCCACCCCAAGCACTGGATAAAGTGCTATTAATGGCGGTCTGGCTGAGTCCATTGGCCAAAGCTTGCTTTTGGTTCACATCCACTTTGAGTTCGGCTTTATCTGGGTTAGAACGTTTATCTAAATTGCTAAAACTAGAATACTGCTTGGATGCTTCCTGCAAAGTTTTGAACTGTGCTTCTAAATAGGCACGACCTTCGCCATTGATATCACGTATCCAAAACTCCATGCCATCGGTTTGTCCTAAGCCACTGACTGAAGACGGCATATTTACATTAATTTGCGCATTTCGATGCGATCTAAAATGAGCAATCGCTCGTTCTCGAATCGCTTGTGCGGAATTTTCTTTCCCCTTACGTTCATCCCAATGTTTCAATGCAATAAAACCCTGACCTAAATTTTGTCCCGTCCCTGAGAAATTACGACCATAGCGGATCATCACCAAATTGATATTGGCCTGTTCTTGGTCTAAAAAATATTGGCGAATTTCTTCCCCAACTACACGGCTTTGACTCAGCGGTGCACCATCGGCCAGTTTAAACTGGACACTTAAAATACCCTGATCTTCACTGGGAATAAAACTGGTCGGCAAAGCACGATAAAATAATGCAAAGACGGCAATTAACGCCACAAAAACCACCAGCATGATTTTACTGTGCTGAATGGTCTGCGTACTCAACTTTAAATAACGCTGTTTTAGCTGATCTAGCTTCAGATTAAACCAAGTTGCCCATCGTGCCGATTTATCATTGGGTTTTAAAATTAAGGCGCACAACGCTGGCGTCAGAATCAATGCGACCAGCAGCGATAGCGCCATGGCAGCAACTAAAGTCATTGAAAACTGACGGTAGATCACTCCTGTCGAGCCACCGAAAAAGGCCATGGGAATAAACACTGCGGTTAACACCAAAGTAATCCCAATTAATGCCCCACTGATTTCCTGCATCGATGCAATCGAGGCTTGTTGAGCACTCATCTGCTGTTCATGCATCAGCCGTTCAACATTTTCCACCACCACAATCGCATCATCCACCAGAAGCCCGATGGCTAAGACCAATGCAAATAGGGTTAAGGTGTTGATACTCATCCCGAGCACATACAGAATGGCGAGCGTACCTAAAATTACAACAGGTACTGTGATAGTCGGAATCAACGTTGCACGCCAATTTTGCAAAAATACAAACATGACCACAATCACCAAAAGCACTGCTTCAAACAGTGTTTTGACCACTTCCTTAATCGACTCTTGCACAAAAGGCGTGTTATCACGTGGATAAACAATTTGATAGCCTTCAGGCAGTTTAGAAGATAAACGGGCAACCTCTTGCTTAATCAATGCAGACGTCGCTAAGGCATTAGCCCCTGAAGACAGTGAAATGCCCATCCCCGCTGAAGGAAAACCATTAATGGTATTAAACGACTGGTAATTTTCCGCGCCTAGTTCCACCCGTGCGACGTCTTTTAAATAAATAAAACTGCCATCGCGGGTCGATTTGACAATGATGTTTTCGAATTCTTCAACGGTTTTTAGACGTGTACCAGAGGTGACTTTCGCATTTAAATATTGGTCTGACAGGCTGGGTAACTCGCCAATTGCCCCTGCGGCCACTTGCGTGTTTTGCGCTTCAACCGCCGCACGAATATCACTCGGCATCAGTCCATATTGACGCAATTTGTGCGGATTCAGCCATAAGCGCATGGCATACTGTGCGCCAAAGACATCAACCTCACCAACCCCATCAATACGGGCTAAATCTTGCTCCAAATGCGTCATCATATAATCAGACAGTGCAATATTGCTACTTTTGCCTGTTTGGTCATATAGACCAATCACCATATGCGTATCGCCAAGCGACTTATAAACATTGACCCCTTGACGCTGCACATCTTCTGGTAAGCGGTTAATCACCCCATTGATGGCATTTTGAACTTGAACCTGAGCGGTATCTGGGTCAGTTCCATTTTCAAAACTAATGCTGATTCGACTACGGCCATTCGAGTCACTGCTCGAACTAAAATACAGTAAATGATCAATCCCTTTAATTTGCTGTTCTAAAACCTGAGTAACGCTCTCCTCCACCGTCTCTGCCGACGCGCCTGTATATGTTGCACTCACCGTAATTCGCGGAGGTGCAATATCGGGGTAGCGCTCTACAGGCAACTGAAAGGTGGCAAATAAACCAAATGCCATCACGATAATCGCCAGCACACCAGCAAAAATTGGACGATGAATAAAAAATTTAGACAGCATGGGTCTGCGGTACTCTTGGGTCTGAGGCTAGATCTAGAAACTGGTATCACTTTATGCTTGATCTTCTATGACGAATCATTAAAAAACAAGACTTAACAACATGAAATAGAACATTAGAGCTAAATATGAAGAAACTATGAAGAAAGCTTTTTGACCAATTGATGACATCCTGTAATTTTTCGCAATTTGTCATTGATCTGAGATATTAAAATTGAACACTGAATCCGCAACACCACAATAAAATGTTGAGGAACACATGTTAAAAAGAACATTATTGAGTTTGATTTTTTTAGGCTTATTGGGCTGTCATCATGATGAGAAAGACAATGCCGCGTCCCAAGCACCGCCAAACAACGCCGAATACATTGAGCCTACATTGCTTATCATTGGACATCGCGGCGCCAGCGCGCTACGCCCTGAACACACATTAGCCGCTTATCAAAAAGCAATTGATGATGGTGCAGATTTTATTGAGCCTGATTTGGTGCCAACTCTAGACGGTTATTTAATCGCTCGCCATGAAAATGAAATCGGAGGAACCACCAATGTCAGCAGCTTGCCGCAGTTTGCAGAACGGAAGACGAGTAAAGTCGTTGATGGCGTGACTTACACAGGTTGGTTTACTGAAGACTTTACTTTAAACGAGCTGAAGCAACTGAAGGCACGAGAACGTATTCCAGAGATTCGTCCAGCAAATGCCCAATATAATGATCAATTTGATCTGCCTACTTTAGATGAAATTATTGAACTCGTAGATGCGCACTATAAAAAGACAGGAAGAATTGTGGGCCTGTATATCGAAACCAAACATCCCAGCTATTTCCAAGGTCTCAATTTGGCCATGGAGCAACGCTTATTAACCACGCTGGCCAAACACACCTATAGTCGTGACATTGCGCCAGTCTATATCCAGTCGTTTGAAGTCAGCAACTTAAAACAGATGCGTCAACAGTTGGATCAATTAAAATCGATTCGACATGCCAAAATTATTCAACTCTATGGTGGCAAGTCCGAACAACCTGCCGATGCTGTGCTTGCCAAATCAACACTCCGCTATAGTGATATGGCAACACCTCAAGGACTGAAAGACGTCGCAAGCTATGCGCATGGTGTCGGACCAAGCAAAACCTATATCGTGCCGAATACTCAGCCAGCGACCCCGTCCAGTTTTGTGAACGATGCACACGCAGTGGGCTTAAAAGTACATCCTTATACCCTACGCCCTGAAAACAATTTCTTGCCAGACTATTTAGACTGTAGCGCCATTGCCGCTGAAAAGTGCGAAAAAGGCGCACTGGCAGAGTTTGAGATTTTATTTAAAGCGGGAGTGGATGGTGTCTTTACCGATGATCCCGCTTTAGGTCGTCAAGCCGCCGATGCTTTTTTGAAAAAATAGAATAGATCATCTACGAAGCAAACCAGACAACTGAGCATCTCGTTTACTTCCAACCCATATCCACCCTTTAACTATAGAGATTAAAAAGCAGGCTTTTTAATCTCTTTTCTCTTATTTTAGGTATACATAGATTAAGCACTTTTTGAATACTATAATTAAGTGACTTTTAATATAGATCATGTATTGTGGCTGAAATTTTAAAATGGTTGATGGTATGAGCCAATATTCCCCACTCAAAGGCAAGTCAGGTTTTAGACGTATTTTTAATGCAACACATTATTCTATTTCAGGTTTTAAGGCCGCATTTGCGCACGAAGCTGCTTTTCGCCAAGTCCTGTTGATTAACCTGATTCTGATTCCAACAAGTTTTTTCTGTGATGTCAGTCGCTTAGAACAAGCCCTCATGGTAGCCGTCTGTTTACTTGCAATTATTGTTGAGTTATTCAACTCAGCGATTGAGGCGATTGTGGATCGTGTTTCACTGGAGCGGCATGAGCTTTCAAAAAATGCCAAAGACATGGGCAGTGCTGCACAGTTTGTTTCTTTAAGTATTATCTTTATTGTTTGGCTACTGATTCTGATGCCTTAACATTTTTGTTCAATATTTCACACTCAAGCTGTTCAACAAGCTTAAAATTAAGTCAAAAGAAAACCCTGCTTTCGCAGGGTTTTCTTTTGAATCAGTTCAGTGCTTAGTGAGCAGCGAATTGGTTCATTGTGTTTTTAGCATCATCGTGCGCTTTAAGAGCGTTGTCACCAGAGAAGATTTCTTTGTGATCATCACCGATGTCAGAACCCGCCATTGCTTGGTGTTTAACACAAGCGATACCACCACGGATTTCTTTACGTTGTACGCCAGCAACATAAGCCAACATACCTTCAGTACCGAAGTAACCTTGAGCAAGCTCATGAGTAGAAAGCGCAGCTGTGTGGTAAGTCGGAAGTGTGATCAAGTGATGGAACACACCCGCTTCACGAGCAGCATCAGCCTGGAATGTACGAACTTTTTCGTCAGCTTCAGCAGCCAGTTCAGTTGCATCGTACTCAGCGCTCATTAACTTAGCACGGTCGTAAGCAGAAACGTCTTTACCTTCAGCAACCCAACGGTCATATGCTTGTTGACGGAAGTTTAAAGTCCAGTTGAACGAAGGCGAGTTGTTATAAACAAGTTTCGCATTTGGAACTGTTTCACGTACACGGTTAACCATGTGAGCGATTTCAGCAACGTTTGGAGTCGCAGTTTCGATCCAAAGAAGGTCAGCACCGTTTTGTAGGCTAGTTACACAGTCAAGTACAACGCGGTCGATTTGCGTGCCTTCACGGAACTGGTATAGACCAGAAGCAAGACGTTTAGGACGGTGAAGTTTACCATCACGCTTGATCAGGATTTCGTCTTCTTGAGCTTCTGAAATGTCGATTTCAGTTGTGTCTAAGTAGCTGATGTATTGAGAAGCGATGTCGCCTGGCTCTTTAACCACTGGGATTTTTTGAGTCAAGTCAGCGCCTTCAGAGTCAGTACGTGCAACGATGATACCGTCGTCAAGACCCATTTCTAGGAATGCATAGCGAAGCGCGTGGATTTTCGCGATGAAGTCTTCGTGTGGAACTGTTACTTTACCAGCTTGGTGACCACATTGTTTCGCGTCAGAAACCTGGTTTTCGATTTGTAGTGCACAAGCACCCGCTTCGATCATTTTCTTAGCAAGTAAGTAAGTTGCTTCTTCGTTACCGAAACCAGCGTCGATGTCCGCAATAATTGGCACTACGTGAGTTTGGAAACCGTCGATTTGCGCAGTGATTTCAGCAGCTTTTGCAGTATCACCAGCTTCTTGAGCTTTTTTAAGCGCACGGAATAGGTCGTTTAATTCTTTAGCATCAGCTTGGCGTAAGAAAGTGTAGATTTCTTCGATCAATGCAGGTACTGAAGTTTTTTCATGCATAGATTGGTCAGGAAGTGGACCGAATTCTGAACGAAGTGCAGCAACCATCCAACCAGAAAGGTAGATGTAACGACGTTCAGTCGTACCGAAGTATTTTTTGTTCGCAATCATTTTTTGTTGTGCGATGAAACCGTGCCAGCAACCCAAAGACTGAGTGTATTTGCTAGAGTCAGCATCATAAGCAGCCATATCACGACGCATAATTGCAGCTGTGTATTTAGCGATATCTAAACCAGTTTTGAAACGGTTTTGGATTTGCATACGCGCAGCATCTTCAGGACTGATGTCTGCCCAAGTGCTACCGAATTTTGCTTTTAATTCGCGGATTGCATCAATCGCTGTTTGATATGTAGTCATGATATTTCCTGTAATAATATTAGGATTTTCTTCAACGAAAAGCTAAAATCAGACCCTCAAGCTTTTGCTTAGATTTAGAGCGCTTCGTTGCGATGAATACAGATTAGATTGACAGAAAAAATTAATCCAATATTCTGCATTAATTTTCAGTATTTATTTAAAAAATACATAGATAAAAGTCTAATTATATTTCGACAAATTAAAACCAAGTATTTGTTATTATTAAACTTAAATAAAATAAGAAAACCGTAAAAAATACATACTTTGTCGAATATTTCTTCATTAGACTTAAGTCTCGGCCGTTGAAAAAAAGAGTCCCAACCGAAAATCAATACTTAATGTGACCAAAATGACAAAAGTTCAATATTCAGCAAAAAGAGTATTTATCACGCTTTTATTCCACCAACAATAAGCCATCTCAAGCCATTTTCTAGGCGATACTCTAAGCCTCAATTCACACATATTAAAACATTGCTTAGGACTAATATCCTCTCCGCTTTTAAAAATAAAAAAACATTTTCTGAGAAAATGAAGGGGGTATTCTTTATACAACCCGATGCTTTTTTTTTCGTCAGTTTATTACACAAGACTGGTGGCTTATGGCATAATGCAAATAATTTCATGATTTTATTCTCGGTATTTATTTTATGAATCTGGAGCGGGTTGATCTAAACCTCTTAATTTACTTGGACGTACTTTTACGCGAAAAAAATGTAACCCGAGCAGCTGAACAATTGGGTGTCACCCAACCAGCAATGAGTAATATTCTACGTCGTCTTCGTAACTTATTTAATGATCCCCTGCTAATTCGCTCTTCTGAAGGTATGACACCGACCGAACGGGCTTTAGAGTTACAACCCCGCATACGTGACGCTCTTTCTGATCTCTCCATGATTTTGGAACCTCGTACCGAGTTCCGTCCTTATACCTCAAATCGGGTTTTCCGTATTATGACTTCGGATTATGCCGAAGCAACCTTAGTTCCACGCCTCGTTAAAGCATTACGGTCTGAAGCACCCAATGTGGTTTTAGACTTCTTAACTCCAAGTGATGTGTCATATCGTGATATGGAACAAGGTAAAGTTGATCTAGCCATTAACCGATTCAATGAAATTCCACAAAGCTTCCATCAAGTTTTAGTCTGGCGTGACAGTTTTTCATGTTTGCTGAACGGTAAACACCCCGCCGCCAGCAACTTAAACCTAAAAAGTTACCTTGATGCACAGCATATTTGGGTTTCTAAAACAGGTATGGGCGTTGGTTTCGGCGTTAACCCTGAAAAACAAGCAGGTCTCGGTTGGATTGATCAAGCGTTAGAGCGTATTGGCCAAAAACGTAAAATTTCGGTCTTCACTCGACATTATCAAATGCCTGCACTATTGGCTTCAAATGTAGACTTAGTCGCGACTTTACCGACCCGTATTGCACGCCTACAAGCCAAAAGTCAAAATCTCCTGATTAAAGATCCACCTTTTTATATTCCAGAATTTGAGTTGAAAATGGCATGGTGCCCACTGTTGCATCACCATCCTGCACATCGCTGGCTCAGACAGCTGATTTTGTATGTGGCACGTCAAATGATTGAGGAGGAAAATCGAGAGTTTTTAGGCAATAACTTGCAATTCTCACATTATTAAGCATTCAGTTCTAAATAATTCATATTCATATCAATAACTCAGGTATGATAGAAGACAGTAACTAATTACTGTCTTTATTTTTTTTGTGTTAAAAATATTCATAATAACGATGAATCACAGGTGGATTCGGTGAGTCTTTTTCAAAACATAGTTATCATTCTAGTCCTGATTGCTGGGGCGGGTTTCTTGTCTCTGACAGAAATTGCACTGGCGGGAGCACGTAAGGTCAAGCTGAAAATCTTGGCTGAGTCGGGTGAGGATCGCGCACAGAAAGTTTTGAATTTACAAGAAAATTCTGCTGACTTCTTTGCCGCTTCACAAATTGGCTTAAACGCAGTGGCAATCTTGGGCGGTATTTTAGGTGAAGGGGCTTTTCGTCCTTACTTCATGAGCTTTGTTTCTCGTTTTTATACTGGCCCTTGGTCTGAAACCATTAGCTTTGCTCTATCTTTCACTTTAGTCACCTCTCTATTTATTTTGTTTGCTGACCTCATGCCAAAACGTTTGGCCATGATTGCCCCAGAGAAAATCTCTATTGCGGTGATTAACCCCATTCAGGTGTTTATTAAGGTATGCAAACCTTTGGCTTGGATTATTAATGCTCTTGCCAACTTGTTATTCCGCCTATTTAAAGTGAATACCACCCGTGATGACAACATTACCTTTGATGATATTTCTGCAGTGATGGATGCGGGTGCACAAGCTGGGGTTCTGCAAAAGCAAGAGCACCATTTCATTGAAAACGTATTTGAACTTGAAGAGCGGAACGTTCCTTCAAGTATGACCACGCGTGAAAATGTGGTGTATTTTACTTTAAATGAATCCGAAACCAGCATTCGTCAAAAATTGGCTGAATATCCTTATTCTAAGTTTTTAGTCTGTAGTGAAAATATTGACGATGTAATTGGCTATGTCGATGCCAAAGACATTCTGGTCCGTATCCTGAATAATCAATCTTTACTACAACTCAATGAAAGCACCATTCGTAATGTTCTCACCATTCCAGACACATTAACCTTGTCTGAGTTATTAGACCGTTTCCGCTCCACCAAAGAAAAGTTTGCTGTTGTGATTAATGAATATGCTTTGGTCGTGGGCGTCATCACCCTGTCAGACATTATGATTACGGTCATGGGCGACTGGGTTACTCCAATTGAAGCCGAACAACAGATCATTAAACGTGATAATAATTCATGGCTGATTGATGGCAGCACGCCGATTGAAGACATGAAGCATGCACTGGCCATTGATGAAATGCCAGATGAAGAAAATTATGAAACCTTGGCTGGTTTTATGATGTACCGTCTACGCAAAATTCCACGCCCTGCCGATACCGTAGAATATGCAGGCTTTAAATTTGAAGTGGTTGATGTCGACCATTTTAAGATTGACCAACTTTTAGTGACGCGTTTACTTGAAGAAACACTACAGCCTGAAACTAAAACAGTCGAGGAATAGGAACATCGCCTTGAATTAAAACCTTGCAACTGCAAGGTTTTTTTTGCTTCAGATTTAACCATATGAAGTTATACAAAATAAGTATCTTAACCATACTTTACAGATATATATTATTTATTAGAAAAATAGAATGAAAAATCACATATGTTTAAGAGCATTTAAAAATCATGCTGAATTGCATACTATCGCTGTCACTTGCTGAATAAACAGACTTAACACGTTCAAAGGATTGATCCATGCTGACCATTTTAGGTTTAGGCATGATTATGTGCTTCATGTACTTAATCATGTCCAAACGACTGAGCGCTCTTGTTGCTTTAACTTTAATCCCTATCATTTTTGCATTACTTACTTATGTTTTAAGTCTCTTTGTTGACAACCTTGCTGGATTTGATATTGCTGAACTTGGCAATATGATGATGGAAGGCATTAAAAAGCTCGCTCCTACGGGCGTAATGCTCCTTTTCGCAATCCTTTATTTTGCAATTATGATCGACACGGGTCTATTCGACCCTTCAGTGAAGTGGATTTTAAAGCAGGTTAAAGGTGATCCTTTAAAAGTGACCCTCGGCACCATTACACTGACTTTAATTGTTTCCTTGGATGGTGACGGTTCAACCACTTACATGATCTGTGTTGCCGCAATGCTACCGCTGTATAAGCGTATTGGTATGAGCCCTTTAATTATGGCTTGTCTAATGATGCTTGCGAGCGGCATCATGAACCTAACGCCATGGGGTGGACCAACAGCACGTGCTGCAACGGCATTGCATGTCGATCCAAACGATGTCTTTGTTCCGATGATTTTACCAATGCTCGTTGCAATTGGGTGGTTATACTTCCTCGGCTTTATGTATGGCCGTATGGAGCGTAAGCGCATTGGTATTGTGGAATTAGATATTAGCCATGGTGACAGTATTCAGATTTCGCAAGAACCTGAAGCCAACCGTGCCCACTTAAGATGGTTTAACGCTCTACTAACTTTGGTCTTGATGGTCTGCTTAATAATGGGCATTTTACCTGCGGCGATTCTGTTCATGGTTGCCCTGTGTATTGCCTTGGTGGTGAACTATCCAGATCTAGACATGCAAAAGCGTTTGGTTGGTAACCACTCTGCCAGTGCCTTAGCTGTAGTCGGGATTATCTTTGCGGCAGGTATTTTTACCGGTATTTTATCGGGTACAGGTATGGTTGAAGCCATGTCTCAAGAACTGGTTGCCATTATTCCAGAAAGTATGGGGCCGTATTTAGCACCTATCACGGCTGTGATTAGTATGCCACTGACCTTCTTTATGTCGAATGATGCCTTCTACTTTGGTGTACTGCCTGTACTCTCTGAAGCCGCTGGACACTATGGTATCACTCCTGTGGAAATGGCTCGTGCATCGATTGTTGGTCAACCTGTACACTTACTGTCCCCATTGGTTCCATCGACTTACTTACTCTGTGGATTGGCTGGAATTAACTTTGGTGAACACCAAGAATTTACCATCAAGTGGGCGGTGATTACTTGTTTAGTGATGCTGGTTACAGCGATGATCTTTGGTATTTTCCCACTTTACTCAACACTGGGTTAATCAAATACTCATACTGAGTTATAACGAACCTTAAGCTCAACAACCGATAAATACCCGATGTGATACATCGGGTATTTTCATTTATAATACCTTGATATAACAATATAATAGAGTCAAGCCTATGTCTTTTTCATTGCCCGCTGTGTTGGCATGTACTTTCTTTTATTCTGCGCTCTATCTGATTTATTATTATTTTGCCCAATACAGCCACACGCTGCTGATCGTAAGTGCGATTGTTTTGCTGATTTTAGCATGGCGGATTACACCTTGTGCTTATGAACGTGGGCAACGAAGCTTTAACGAGACTCTGTCTTTTGGACAGTATTTCTGGAATCCACTGATTACATGGTGGCGACTGTTTATTTGGCCCATCAGCTTATTACTGTCTTGGATTTTCCATAGTTAAATAGAAGCCATAAAAAAGCACCCAAAGGTGCTTTTGAGACTGCGATCTTAACGACCATATAATTCAAGCAATTTATCTAAAGTCGCTTGATAGTGAATGGTAATATCTTCAGATAAAATTTTATATGCGCTGTCAAACTGAACCATTGGCCAGCCTTCTTTCCAAAATGGGAAGATGTTGTGCAAATCATGTGTCACGGTCGCATCTTCCCGTACAATGGCTTGTGCAACTTGTGACAAGACTTGTGCTGTTTCCGCACCATCAATCGCCATGTAATCAATCCCACGTACTTTTAAAATACGGATGCGGTCTTTCTTATAGCGAATTTTTTTGGCTTGACCTTCATTCAGACCCAACGCCAAAGCTACAGCTTCAACAAATTTGCTTTCAAAAGATTGGTTCAAAGCCACAATCGCAAGTTTATGTGCTTCTTGACGACCCGCTTTACCACCCTTACGAATCTCTTCTTTTGCCTCTGTATCAAGCTCATCGTCTTTCATAGACTGCAAAATGTCTAAAATTTCGATATCACTTAAAGATTCAGGAGAATGATCAGTCATGAACTGCCCTTAGACAAAAAAAATTGAATCCGACATTTTCGCATAATTCAGAGCGAAAAAGCGAAATTGTTGTGCTTTTCTCTGTGAATATTCTGTTTTACTTATTTTTTTGAGTCATCCCCTTCCAAATCTACTATAGTAAAGGCTATTTTTCTCATACGCTCTTTTTTGACGATGCAATCCAAACAAGTTCAACTGTTACTGCAACAATTAGAGACCCGCTACCCTGCCGCATTTAAACGTAATTACTTGCTTTATAGTCAAATCAAAACACGCGGTATTTTAGATGACCAACGTGAAATTATTCCGTGGGTTTTGGCGGTGATGATTTTTATTCCAATCAGCTTAATTCTAAAAAATTTTTACTTAACTCACTTGGAGAATCTCGACCCGCTGCAAAGTCATAGTTACGCCATTATCACTATTTTATTGGTGCTGATGTGGGTCTTACCTTTTGTCATTAAGCAAATTAAACATTCATCAAACTCCCTGTATCAACTGCAACGCCATGCGCCCATCAAACTCGCTGCCGTGATTCTTTTAAGTGGACTCAATCTAATGTTCCTTGAAAGCAGTTTGCTGATGTGGATCTTGTTTTATTTTGGTGTAAACTTTGGTTTTGTGCGCTTCTATAAAGAAAATTTATTTCGAGACCACAGCCAGTCGGTTGAACATCATCAGTTACAACAACTTAGACGTGTCTGCTTTTGGGCCTATAAGCAAACGCTCAAATCACGACTCCAATTACGCTTTAGCTCCCATCAATCTGAAGATTATCAGGCACGTAAAACCCAGCTGGGGCATGAAGCAGATTTGTATGTGCAACTGCTGAAGTATGAGCATGCTTACTGTAAACAGATTAAGCACATCGATCTCGACAGCTATATCGATGAGAAATTATAAAAAAACCGAGCAATGATGCTCGGTTTTTTCTAAGGTCATTTTAGGCCGTTTGCTTTAACGCACTGATTGGCAATAATGTCGGATCTAATATTACTTGATGTGAGCGAGTCTCATCAACGATGTATTCTTTGTTCTTAATGGTATCCACAAATATCCAATCCGCTTGTACCTGCTCTGCGGTAAAACGGACTTTCAAATAACCACGCTGATTTAAATTGCAATAACTCAGCTCATCAATCAAGGTTGTAAAAGCAAACTCAAACTCTTTGAGTTGTTGCATTGGAATAGACAAATACTTTTCCATACCTGGCGAGGAAACTGAACTTGTCGCTAACTCCACACCTACAAATTGCCCTGTTAAATCGTGTAAGTCCGATGCCCATGCATTATGGGTATCACCAGCCAAGACCACGACTTTTTTATTTAAATACTGTAGTGTGCCGTACAACGTCTCCCTTTCAACCGCATAACCATCCCATGCATCTAAATTGTAAGGAACCACAGTTTTAATACGAGACAACTGCTCTACTGTTAAAGATGGATCATGATTTAAGTAACGAAGTTTTATTTCTACCAATTCTTTAATGAGTTGATTCACCTGCGCCAAAACCTCTGGAGTCACCGCGCCGCTACTGATTGCACTGAGCACTTGTAACATCTCGGCTGGAACAAGCATTTTGCTCATCAACACCTGCTGACCCAAAACTTGCCATGTGGCTTTAGAGCTCGCAAGTTGCTGTGTTAACCATGCGCGTTGATTCAACCCCAGTAACGTTCGATTTGGGTCTTGCATATCTGTAGTAAAGCGCACAGCATCCAAACCCGATGCGGTTAAATAATCTGCATAATCTAACTGTTTACTCCGCGCTAGAATACGCGTATCCAACATATTCAACTGCACTAAATTACCAAAGTTAAACTGGCGATAAATATTCAAATGATCTTTTTCAGAAAGCGGACGGATTGGCATCCACTCAAAATAGGCCGCCAGTGCCGCAAGTTTACGTTCAAGGAAATCGCCTTCAGTATCTGACTGATGATTTTCAGCACCCTTTTCCCATGTATCATTTGCGAGTTCATGGTCATCCCAAATCACAATAAAAGGATGACGTTGATGCGCGGCCTGCAAATCTGCATCTAGTCGGTATAAAGCATAACGTTTGCGATAGTCATCTAAGCGAATAATTTCTAAGCTATTATCATCCGCCAGTGCACGCCCCATCTCTACAGCCTCTTCCGTTGCATATCCGCCCATACCATATTCGTAAATGTAATCCCCCAAATGAATCACAACATCCACATCCTGTTTTGCAATTTCTTTATAAACATGGAAATAACCCGCTGGATAATTTGAACATGAGCATACGGCAAACTGTACCGACTGTACTTGCGTTGCCAAAGTTTTGGTTTGCCCTGTGGTTGAATATGTCGACGCCGATTTAAAACGGTAGAAATAAACTTGCCCCGCAGCAAGTCCCGTCACATCCACTTTCACCGTAAAATCTTGTGCAGCTGTAGTCAGCACCTTTCCTGTTGCTGTAATGTGTTTAAAGTCTGCATCTTTTGCCACTTCCCAGAGCACCTCTAAACGCGCACTGCTATCCGATGGTGTTACGCGTGTCCAAATGATAACTTGAGTTTGTAAAGGATCACCACTGGCAACCCCATGCAAAAACTGCACTTGCGTAGTGGGCTGTGTGTTTGAATCGGCGTCATCACCACAAGCGGTCAGTGAAATAGGTAAAGATAAAGCACCAAATCCTGCCAAAGTTTTTTGAATAAGTTCTCGGCGGTTCATTTTTTTTGTCATGTGGATTGCCTAAAGACGATATGGACTTGAAATTTATGCGAAAAATATGACATGCATATCTCAAGTCGATGACATTTTTATGACGCCTGAACAAGTGCAGACAGATAATTTTGCTATTTTTTAAACATAAACCGCTGAATTGTTTGAAAAGAAAGCAAATAATCACAAATAGACTTGCCAACTTTTATTTCGTCCTCTATTATTGCGCTCATGCCCGAGTGGTGAAATCGGTAGACACAGGGGATTTAAAATCCCCCGCCCACAAAGCGTGCCAGTTCGAGTCTGGCCTCGGGCACCATTATTAAGCTAATTAAGATGGTGCAATAAAAAATCCAGCGATATGCTGGTTTTTTTATGTCTATAATTTATGCATCGAAGCACATAACAATCACAATATGAAAAAGAACACTCTCATTATCATCTTATGCCTAATTTTTTCAAACATCAGCCATGCAAACCCCACCTCACAGCAAACAGATAGCGATACCTTTTATGACTTGTTTGCAGGCACAATTATTGAAAAAGACCGTCAACTCTATTTACATGCGTGTAAATCAGTAGATGCTCATTTTAAATTAAGCTTTAATCACACTAAAGATGAGCAACATATTCGTGAGGTCATGAAAAAGCATCCAAAATTTTGGCTGAATCTCAGTGCAAATGCTGAAATGGTCGAAGGTGAATATGTGATGACAGTCGATACGATTCAAGATGAACATTTGAACCAAAATTGTCATCTCACCGATCTTTTAGATGAGTTATAACAGCAATCTCAGCTTCTAAAGCAAAACCAACAGAACTTGAAATGAGAGAGTGGCTCACCACTCTCTGTTCACCACCAATTCTTCCATTTCAATATCCATAAACCCAGCATCTTGTACCACCATCATCATCGCTTCAGCAATAAAATCGGCAGCAGAATCATCTAACGACGAATCCAGATCTTCAAAATGTGGCTTCATTTCATTAATTTCAGCCACTGTGGCATTGGCATATTGATAAATATCACCCTCAGATTTTGCTTTTACAATTTTTTTAGCAAAAGTCTCGACATGCTGCTTCACTTCAGCAACAAGAATATCGGGATAATATTCATCATCAAACATAGGGAGAAGTAAATCTGCAAACATACAGGCACTCAAAACGAGAAACTTAAAAAACGAGTCTGTATAACATAAACCGAACAAATCACCAAATAAAAAAGCAGCATCTCAAAATGCTGCTAGTCTAAAAATCAGATAAAGATCAAATTTTCAAATTAAATCATTAGCCCAGCATTCCGCCGCCGCATTAAGCAATATTCATCGCTTGCCAAACCTTGATCGCATCACTCATGGCTTTGACATCATGAGCGCGCACCATACACGCGCCTTGTTGAATACTCAGCAAATGTCCCGCTACAGAACCCACAGCCCTCTGCCCTGCATCCGCCCCACCTAAGGCTTCGCCGATAAAGCGCTTCCGTGACAATGCGGACAAGATGGGATACCCGAGCTGATTCAGCTGATGGAATTCGTTTAAAAGCTTAAGGTTCTGCTTTGCATTTTTAGCAAAGCCAAAACCCGGATCAATAATGATATTTTCAGCTTTGACACCTGCCTTGAGTGCATCCGCCACACGCTGGGAAAGCTCCGTTATTACATCTTGAGTGACATCATCATAGTGATCTAAGCCATTCATGGTAGTCGGCTCACCACGCATATGCATAATAATTACAGGAATATTCAGCTCAGCAGCAGTCGCTAATGCCTTCGGGCGTGTCAAAGCTCTGACATCGTTCCAAATGTGCGCACCAGCGGCAATAGCGGCTCGAATCACCTCAGATTGAGAAGTATCAATCGAAATAACCACATCAAGTTCAGCCAAGGCTTCCACCACTGGAACAACACGACGAATTTCTTCCTCGACCTCAACCACAGATGCACCTGGACGTGTGGACTCGCCCCCTACATCAATCACCGTTGCTCCATCTGCAATCATTTGCTTCGCATGTGCAATCGCCTGCACTTTACCATTATGTTCTCCACCATCACTAAACGAATCTGGCGTCACATTCAGAATACCCATCACCTGCGGTACCGACAAATCGAGTGATAGCTCACCACAATGTAGGATTTTCTTTGGTAAATCCATCAATTGCATCTAATTTACTCCAGTTCAACTAGGATTATCTTAACGCGTGTAGCAGAGCTGTGTGCTTATTTTTCTTTAAAACATCAAAAATATGCACAATAAAAAACCACCCGAAGGTGGTCCTTTATTTCAAGATTTAAATCTTAAGTTGCCGATGGTAATGGTGGTGGTGTGCTTGGACCATCCGTTGGAGTTACATCCATCACAGGATTTTCTGCAACATATACTTTTGGTGGTTGTGGCTCACGACCTTCCATAATGTCACGAATTTGCTCGCGATCAATCGTTTCCCATTCCATCAGAGCTTTAACCATCGCATGAGCAATATCTTTATTGTTTTCCAAGATATTGCGCGCTACATGGTATTGCTCATCGATGATACGACGAACTTCAGCATCTACTTGTTGCTGTGTTGCTTCAGAAATCGTACGACTACCAATGCTGCCCATGAATGATTGCTGAGAGTCATCTTCATACACCATTACACCAAGTTTGTCAGACATACCGTACTTGGTCACCATCGCACGTGCCATTTTAGTTGCACGTTCAAAGTCGTTTGAAGCACCTGTCGACATTTGGTTGATAAAGATTTCTTCAGCAATACGACCACCAAACAAAATTGAAAGTTCATTCAACATTTTGTCTTTATAGTGGCTGGTTTGGTCATGTTCAGGCAACTGCCATGTTACGCCCAGCGCCCAACCACGTGGCATAATAGTCACTTTATGTACAGGGTCTGTACCCGGTAGAATTTCAGCCACAATCGCATGACCAGCTTCATGGTACGCAGTTGCACGACGTTCTTCTTCACGAATCACCATCGACTTACGTTCAGGGCCCATGTACAACTTGTCTTTTGCATCTTCAAAATCATGCATATCGACAGTGTTCTTGTTACGACGCGCAGCAAAGAGTGCAGCTTCGTTCACAAGGTTCGCCAATTGTGCACCAGAGAAGCCAGGTGTACCACGTGCAAGCACCTGTACATCGACACCAGTCACTGAAGGAAGTTTCTTCATGTGAACATTTAAGATTTGCTCACGACCTTTAATGTCTGGCAGACCAACCATTACTTGACGGTCAAAACGACCCGGACGGAGTAAAGCTTTATCCAGTACATCTGCACGGTTTGTAGCAGCAATGACGATAATACCTTCATTGCCTTCAAAACCATCCATTTCCACCAACATTTGGTTCAAGGTTTGCTCACGCTCATCGTGACCACCACCTGTACCTGAACCACGATGACGACCCACAGCATCAATCTCATCAATAAAGATGATACATGGTGCATGACGTTTCGCTTGTTCAAACATGTCACGAACACGAGATGCACCCACACCCACGAACATTTCAACAAAGTCAGAACCAGAAATACTAAAGAATGGTACTTTTGCTTCGCCTGCAATTGCTTTTGCAAGTAAAGTTTTACCTGTACCTGGTGGACCCACCATTAACACGCCTTTAGGAATCGTTGCACCTAAACGTTTAAATTTTGAAGGGTCTTTTAAGAAATCAACAATTTCCACAACTTCTTGCTTTGCTTCATCACAGCCAGCGACATCGGTAAAAGTCACTTTAATTTGGTCTTCTGCCAACATTTTTGCTTTTGACTTACCAAAACTCATTGGACCGTTTTTACCACCTGCTCCGCCACCCATGTTGCGCATAAAGAACATGAATAACAAAATGATTAAAAGTACAGGGAAGCTTGCGATCAAAAGTTGCATCAATAAACCTTGACGTGCAGGTGCAGTACCTTCAACGACAACGTTATTTTTAATCAGATTAGGCATAAGCTCTGGGTCTTGAACCGCAGGACGAATACTTTCAAACTCTGAACCGTTTGATTTTTGGCCATGAATTCGTTCGCCATCAATTGTCACTTGCTTAATTTGACCAGCATTCACCGCAGCAACAAACTCTGAATAATTCATCGCTGTCGGCTTTTCATTGCTACTGACATTACTGAAAATGAGGATCAGTACGCCCAGTATCACTAGCCACAATATGGCATTCTTGAAGAGATCGCTCAAAGCTTTATTCCCATATCAATCTAATTTGATCATGCCCTATCGGGTGACCTTAAAGTTTCTGCTGAAGATCAGCTTCGCAAAATAATAAAAAGGTACAAAATGCACAATTTTTAACGACTTGGCAAGTAAACTTTATTTGAAAGCCTTCTTACGGCCTTGCCCAACTAAGAATACTTCCTTAGATCGGGCACGTGATGCAGCAGGTTTTACTGTTTTTAACACATCAAAGTTGTCGACTACTTGCTTACGGAACTCGTCAAAGCCTGTACCTTGGAATACCTTTACAACAAATTGACCATTTGGACCGAGCACTTTCGTAGCAAAATCGATGGCCAATTCACAGAGGTAAATCTGGCGAGGTTGATCTACAGCCTTGTTACCTGAAGTATTGGGGGCCATATCTGAAATTACAACGTCTACTTTACGTCCATCTAAAATATTTAACAATTTATCGAATACTTCTTGCTCACGGAAGTCACCTTGCAAGAAGGTCACATCTGGGAGTGCATCCATTTCCAAAATGTCAGATGCAACCACCAATCCTCGATCACCGACCAGCTTTCCTGCAATTTGTGACCAACTTCCAGGTGCAGCACCCAAGTCAACCACGGTCATGCCCGGACGAATGATGTTATATTTTTCTTGAATTTCAAGTAACTTATAAGCTGCACGTGCTCGATAACCTTCTTTTTGCGCTTTTTTCACAAAATGATCATCAAGGTGCTCTCTCATCCACGCACGGCTACTTTTGGATAACTTTTGGTTGGTAATGCGTGTTGCCATATCTCTCTAAAACATTAAAATTTCTTAAACTTAATTGTACGTTAAATTCTCTAGGCTTGCAGTATACATCTGTATCCAAATCTTGGGTTTTAGTTGTTTTTTTCTATTATCTAAATCGATTATTTCCACAGAATATAAAGCGTTTAATTTCGCAGTTTGTTATACTAAGCCGTTTTTAAAATTAGGTTATCTTTATGGCGACTTTATCCATTCAGGAACGCAAGCGTTTGCGTCAAATCGGTCATGCTTTAAACCCAGTGGTAATGCTTGGCGGTTCAGGTCTGACTGAAAATGTCGTTGAAGAAATTTTACGTGCTTTAAACGACCACGAATTGATTAAAGTCAAAGTCGCGGGTGAAGACCGTGAAGAGCGCGCTGCAATCATTGCAGAAATTGCCTCAACTACAGGTGCAGAGATTGTACAGACCATTGGTAAAATTGCGTTGCTTTACAAAAAAGCGGCGAAACAAAATGCCAAATTGTCTAATTTAGTTCGTTTCGCTCACGCAGCAAAATAATTGTAGTTTTTTATGGCAAGTTACGAACTCAGTGCATTTGATCGTCGCTTTCAAGCAATTTCGCTTGTTGGTGCGATTGAACAACAAAGCCCATATGCTCTCAATATCGGCTTTTGGTTACGCGATCCCAATTTGTACATGCACTGGCCCGAAGTCGTGAATGCAAATCCTCGTCAAGACTTTTTATGGGAAAACACCTGTTTTGAAGTCTTTATCGGGGTAAAAGGCGAAGATTATTATCGCGAGATCAATCTCTCCCCTTCGCAAGCTTGGCAGGCCTATCAGTTTGAGGAATATCGTTATCCTGAAGATATGCCGCCACAGGTCGCTTATGATATTGAACTCAATCAATTGAAGCGCACCCACTATGGTTTAAATGTCAGCATTGATCTGACTGAATTTATGCTGCAACACAAACTCAAATGGGCTGACCTATATCTAGGTCTATCAGCTGTGTTGAATACATCACAAGGTCAACAGTTCTATGCCATGCAGCATAGTGGTCAACAAGCTGACTTTCACAATAAACGTGATTGGTTGCATCAGTTTTAATCCAGATCAATAAAAAAGTGAGGCTATGACCTCACTTTTTTATGCACTTAATCTTGAGCCTCGTACAGCTAGATTATTTGTTTGAAACTTTATTCCACGCATCTAAGGTGTGTTCTTTTGAACGTTTAAACGTTTCAGTCAACTGATCTTTATGTTTTACTGAAATTTCGCTGACATCACCTTTTAACTCTTTACCTAGTTTGGTCAAGTCATCTAAAACAGCCGTAAACTCAGTTTTAACAAACTCTTTTAGTTCAGTTAAGTCTTTTTGAGAGTTCGATAACTGCCCTTTAATGGTTTCTAAGCGCAGTAAAAGATCTTGTTTAAACTGGCGGAGTTGCTCTTGCACACTGGCATTTAACTGCTTCGCTTCAGCTTCAAGCTTTTCTTTGCTTTCAACTACCGCTTCAGTGACCTGCTCTGTTGCTTCTTTCGCCACTTGCTCAAGCTTTTCAGTGCTTTCTGCAACAACTTCTTTCAACGCTGGCTTTGGTTTGGTCACTTTGTCTTGTTCAGTCATGATGTTATTCCTGTTGTTATATACACAGCGACAGCTTAGCGTGATTCGATAAAATTTAGATTTTGATTTGTTAGACAATTATTTGTTGTTACATTTTTCTTTACAAAACTTAGAAACAGTATCCGCTACAAAATAAAAGCACTTTATCTTGTTAATTCCATCTTATTGGCATGGACTTTGTTAGTGAAGTTGCGTATAGTGCCATGTTAAGTTCAAGCGAGCAGACATAGGGAGGGTAGGTTTTTAGATAGCCTTCCTTTTTTTTCGTCTACTCGCTTTTTTACAGCCTAAATTTCAGGAGCTTTGGTTTGAGCACCCCAGCAATTTTAGCCCTTGCCGATGGTACGATCTTTAAAGGAACGTCTATTGGTGCATCGGGTAGTACGACTGGTGAAGTCGTTTTCAACACTGCCATGACTGGCTATCAAGAAATTTTGACTGACCCGAGTTATGCACAGCAACTTGTGACTTTAACTTACCCTCATATCGGTAACACAGGTTGTAATGATGAAGACGCTGAGTCAGGTCGAATTCATAAAGTGTGGGCCAACGGATTAATCATTCGTGACCTACCTTTATTGCATAGCAACTTCCGATCAACGCAATCTTTAGGCGAATACTTAAAAGAACATAATGTTGTCGCAATTGCAGATATTGATACGCGTAAATTAACCCGTATTTTGCGTGACAAAGGTGCGCAAAATGGTTGCATCCTTGCTGGTGAAAATATTACTGAAGAGCAGGCTTTAGAAAAAGCACGCTCATTTGGTGGTTTAAATGGTTTAGACCTAGCGAAAGAATGCTGTGACCCAACTGGTTTCGAATGGACAGAAGGTTCTTGGGTATTAGGCAAAGGCTTCACACAACCTGAACTTAAATTCCATGTTGTTGCATACGACTACGGTGTCAAAACCAACATCTTACGTATGCTTGCAGACCGCGGTTGTAAACTCACTGTCGTGCCTGCACAAACTCCTGCTGCTGACGTGCTTGCATTGAATCCGGATGGCGTGTTCTTATCGAACGGCCCTGGCGATCCAGCTGCATGTGACTACGCAATTGAAGCTGTAAAAACAATTGTAGAAGACACTCGCAACCTACCCGTCTTTGGTATTTGCTTGGGTCACCAAATTCTTGCACTTGCCTCAGGTGCAAAAACAGTGAAAATGCCGCATGGTCACCACGGTGCTAACCACCCTGTTCAAAACATGGAAACAGGCACAGTGATGATTACTTCTCAAAACCACGGCTTCGCAGTGGATGCAGAAACACTTCCTGCAAACTTGAAAGCTACGCACAAGTCTTTGTTCGATCAAACTCTTCAAGGGATTCATCGTACAGACAAACCAGCGTTCAGCTTCCAAGGTCACCCTGAAGCAAGCCCTGGTCCGCATGACTGCGCACCATTGTTCGATCATTTCATCGAACTTATCGAAGCATCTAAGAAGTAATTAAGGAAGCGATCATGGCTAAACGTACAGACATTAAAAGTATCTTAATTATTGGTGCAGGTCCGATTGTCATCGGGCAGGCATGTGAGTTTGACTACTCAGGTGCGCAAGCGTGTAAGGCTCTTCGTGAAGAAGGCTACCGTGTTATTTTGGTGAACTCTAACCCAGCAACCATTATGACCGACCCTGCGATGGCAGACGCAACATATATCGAGCCAATCACTTGGCAGACTGTTGCACAAATCATTGAAAAAGAGCGTCCAGATGCTGTCCTTCCAACAATGGGTGGTCAAACAGCATTGAACTGTGCGCTCGCACTGGATGCCAACGGTATTTTAGAAAAATACAATGTTGAATTGATTGGTGCGACTAAAGAAGCGATTGAAAAAGCTGAAGACCGTAAACTGTTTGATGAAGCAATGCGTAAAATTGGTCTTGAATGTCCAAAAGCTGCGATTGCTGAAAACATGGAAGAAGCTTTAGAGATTCAAGCACGCTTCGGCTTCCCTGTGATTATCCGTCCGTCATTCACGATGGGTGGTTCAGGTGGCGGTATCGCTTATAACAAAGAAGAATTCCTTGAAATCTGTGAACGCGGTTTCGATCTTTCTCCAACCAAACAATTATTGATTGATGAATCTTTAATTGGTTGGAAAGAATACGAGATGGAAGTTGTTCGTGACAAAAACGACAACTGTATTATCGTTTGTGCGATCGAAAACTTTGACCCAATGGGCGTGCACACAGGTGACTCAATCACTGTTGCGCCTGCGCAAACATTAACAGACAAAGAATATCAATTGATGCGTAATGCATCTTTAGCAGTTCTTCGTGAAATTGGTGTAGAAACAGGTGGTTCTAACGTTCAGTTCGGTATTTGCCCAGATACTGGCCGTATGGTGATCATCGAGATGAACCCGCGTGTATCGCGCTCATCTGCCCTTGCATCAAAAGCAACAGGTTTCCCGATTGCAAAAATCGCCGCGAAATTGGCTGTCGGTTATACCCTTGATGAATTAAAAAATGACATCACGGGCGGAACGACTCCTGCTTCGTTCGAACCTGCAATTGACTACGTGGTAACAAAAATTCCACGTTTCAACTTCGAAAAATTCCCACAAGCAGATGCAACACTGACCACACAGATGAAATCTGTGGGTGAAGTAATGGCCATTGGTCGTAACTTCCAAGAGTCTGTAAACAAAGCACTTCGTGGTCTTGAAGTGGGTGCGTGTGGTTTTGATGAAAAAATCGCAGTAGGAACTGAAGGCGCGAAAGAAAAGATCTTGGTTGAACTTAAAGTTCCGGGTCCAGAGCGTATTTGGTATGTGGCTGACGCATTCCGTCATGGTTTCACCTTAGAAGACGTGTTCCAAGCGACGAAAATCGATAAATGGTTCTTGATCCAAATCGAAGACATCATCAAAACTGAAAATGAAATCAAAACTTTAGGTTTTGGTGATCTAAACGCAGACAACATCCGTTCGTTCAAACGTAAAGGTTTATCTGACCTTCGCATCGCGAACTTGATGGGTATTTCACAAAAACAATTCCGTAAGCACCGTTGGAACTTGGGCGTAACGCCAGTTTACAAACGTGTGGATACCTGTGCAGCAGAGTTCGAATCTGACACTGCATACATGTATTCAACTTACGATGATGAGTGTGAATCAAACCCATCTGATAAAGATAAGATTATGGTGATCGGTGGTGGTCCTAACCGTATTGGTCAAGGGATCGAATTCGATTACTGCTGTGTACACGCTGCGCTTGCAATGCGTGAAGATGGTTACGAGACCATCATGGTGAACTGTAACCCTGAAACAGTTTCAACGGATTACGACACTTCTGATCGTTTGTACTTCGAACCAATCACATTGGAAGATGTACTTGAAATCGTTCGTACTGAAAAGCCAAAAGGCATTATCGTTCAGTATGGTGGTCAGACTCCGCTTAAATTGGCTCGTGCTTTAGAAGAAGCAGGTGCGCCAATTATCGGTACATCACCAGATGCGATTGACCGAGCAGAAGACCGTGAACGTTTCCAACAAATGATTCAACGTCTTCAACTTCGCCAGCCAAACAACAGCATTGTAAAATCTGCTGAAGAAGGTATGGCTGAAGCATCGAAAGTAGGCTACCCACTGGTGGTGCGTCCTTCTTATGTACTCGGTGGTCGTGCGATGGAAATCGTATACAACGACGAAGAGCTTAAACGCTACTTACGTGATGCGGTACAAGCATCAAATGAAGCGCCAGTTCTTCTTGACCGTTTCTTAGATGATGCGATCGAAGTTGACGTAGACTGTGTATCTGACGGTAAAGACGTTGTGATTGGCGGTATTATGCAGCACATTGAACAAGCAGGGATTCACTCAGGTGACTCAGCATGTTCGATTCCTCCATACTCACTCTCAGTTGAAATCCAAGACGAAATGCGTCGTCAAACCGTTGCTATGGCGAAAGAGCTTGGCGTTGTTGGTTTGATGAATGTACAGTTTGCTGTGAAAGGCGAAGACGTTTACATCCTAGAAGTGAACCCACGTGCGTCTCGTACTGTGCCATTCGTTTCTAAATGTATCGGTGAGTCTTTAGCGAAAGTTGCTGCGCGTTGTATGGCGGGTCAGTCTTTAGAATCTCAAGGATTCACTAAAGAAATCATCCCGACTCACTTCTCTGTAAAAGAAGCGGTGTTCCCGTTCAACAAGTTCCCGGGTGTTGACCCTATTCTTGGCCCTGAGATGAAATCTACAGGCGAAGTAATGGGTGTAGGTAAAACATTTGGTGAAGCATTCTACAAAGCTGTGTTAGGCTCGAATGAACGCGTACCGGGTCTTCCTACAGAAGGCGAAGTGAAGCATGCATTTATCTCTGTGCGTGATTCAGACAAGCCTCGTGCTGTTGGTATTGCGAAGCAACTGGTAGGCTTTGGCTTCAAAGTACTTGCGACTGGCGGTACTTATGAGTTCATTAAAGCTGCGGGTATTGAGTGTGAACGTGTAAATAAAGTCACTGAAGGCCGTCCTAATATCGTGGACCGCTTGAAAAATGGCGAAGTTCACCTCATTATCAATACAACTGAAGGCAAACAAGCTCAACAAGATTCGTTCTCGATTCGTCGTTCAGCGCTTCAAGCGAAAGTGTATAACACGACGACCTTGAACGGTGCTGATGCTGTATGCCAAGCTTTTGCGATTCAATTGCCAATGGATGTATACCGTTTGCAAGATTTACAAACTGTAGGTTAATTCGTTTACCGAGAAGTCCCGTCACCTCTCGGTGGCGGGCTTTTTTCATTTATAAACCTATATTTTTTACACTCACAGACTTGAGGGACAACAATGCAACGTTATCCTATGACTCCCCAAGGCAAATTAGCCTTAGAGAAAGAATTACATCAATTAAAAAGTATTGAACGTCCACGTATTATTGCAGCAATTGCTGAAGCACGTGAGCACGGGGATTTAAAAGAAAATGCGGAATACCATGCTGCGCGTGAGCAACAAGGTTTCTGTGAAGGTCGTGTTCAAGACATTGAAGGTAAATTGGGTGCGGCTCAAGTTATCGATGTAAAAGAACTTGAACAAAACGGTCGTGTGGTTTTTGGGGTGACAGTCACTATCGAAAACTTAGATACCGAAGAACAAAAGACCTATATGATCGTTGGTGACGACGAAGCTGATTTTAAAATCAATAAAATTTCAGTGAACTCTCCTATCGCACGTGGCCTTTTGGGCAAAAGCGAAGGCGATGAAGTAAAAATTCAAACCCCTCAGGGTGAAGTTGAATACGAAATTGTAAAAGTTGCATATATCTAAGTTTCTTTGATATTTACGGCTGTAGAAACCCCTCGATTGAGGGGTTTTTTGTTTTTGTATTTTCCCAAATACGTAAGCGTCCGCTGAACCCCATGTCTATTTTTTAATTTGAGTTGGATTTCCAGCGGTGTGGTAGCAATTCTTCTATTTGGGTCACTTTATGGGTCGGCAATCTTTTCAGCACATCACTTAAATAGGCATACGGATCCAGCCCATTCAGCTTTGCTGACTGGATTAAAGTCATGATGTTTGCCGCTCGCTGACCACTACGCAGCGAACCTGCAAATAACCAGTTCTTACGTCCCAACGCCCAAGGCCGCACCTGGTTTTCCACCCAATTATTGCAAATCGGTAGATTGCCATCATCCAGATAGCGGCTTAAAGCTGGCCAACGCTTCAGAGTGTAATTGATGGCCTTGGCGGTTGGAGAACTCGATGGCACCGTCAGTTGATGCTGGTTGAGCCATTCATACAGTTGTTGCATCACCGGTTGACTATGCTGTTGTCGGTATTCGCGGCGCTGTTCTGCTGTACCATCGGTCTTTCTCCTGAGTTCTGCTTCTATGGCATACAGTTTCTGAATCAGCACTAAGGCCTGTTCAGCGACCTGACTTTTCTTGGTCACATGCAGTTCATGGAATTTACGACGAGCATGCGCCATGCAGCCCACCTCAATGACTTGGCCTGATTTAAAGCGTGCTTTATAACCACTGTAATCATCACAGACCAGATGGCCCTGCCAGTCTTTCAGGAACGCTTCAGCATGCTGGCCTGAACGACTATCCTGAAAGTCATAAATCACGGCTTGAATTGGATTATATTGGGTTGTTGCATAGGCCCAGACATAACCTTTCTTCGGTTTTTTCTCATCATCACTCATCCGCATGATGGTGACTGGTGTTTCATCGGCATGGATCACCCGCTGTTGCAGCACCACCTCTTTTAAAGCATTGGCCAGAGGTTCCAGTTCTACACCGCAGCGACCTATCCAGTCAGATAAAGTTGATCTAGAAAGCTCGATTCCCGCCCGCTGATAGATCAGACGTTGACGGTACAGCGGTAAATGATCTGCGTATTTCGAGACCAACACATGGCTCAGTAGTTCAGGACTGGCAATACCTTTATCAATCACATAGGCGGGCATCGCTTGCTGAGTCAGGGTGTCACACTGATCACAGACCCATTTGCCACGCACATGCTGTTCCTTATAGAACTGTGCCGGTCTGAAATGTAGTTTTTCACTGATATCTTCGCCGATACGACGCAAGGTGCAGCCACAAGCACATTGGGTTGATGTTGGTTCATGCTCGATACGGATGGTGTGTAGATGATCGGGCAGCAGTCGACGTTTAGGTTTGTTGACTGTGGCTTTGTGTGTCGCTGCATCAGTTTTATCTGCATTCAGCCGTTCCAGTTCCAGATCAACAGCGGCAATATCTTCTTCGACCGCTTCATCCCACAGATGGATTTGTTTTGCGGTGAGATGTTCGTTTTTACTGCCAAATTTGTGCTGTTTAAATAGTGCGAGCTCATGCTCGTATTTTTGCGTGAGAATGGAAAGATGTTGAACTTTGGCATCCAATTGCTGGTTTGATTTTTCTAATTCTTGATTTGATTGTGCCAAAGACTGATGCTGCATTGCCAACTGCCGGGTAAATTCCAGCAGTTGTTCATGGGTCAGTTGGCTTAAATCAGGCAGTGTATTCATGACCGCAGTATGCCTGAGGTCATGAGAAGAATGAAATAGAACGTTTGGAGAATAGCAGAATGGACCAAGCTAGTTTAGAGCATTGTGACCACTTGCTGTCGTCCAATGCGCTGCCAAGGCAAACCCTGGATCAGTGCCTGTAACTGTTCTGGACTGAGTGCAAGGGTTTCACCCTGATGAACTTTAGCCCAGTGAAATTTGCCCTGTTCCAACCGCCGAGAACACAGCCAGATCCCCAGTCCATCATGTACCAGCACTTTCATGCGATGGCCACGTTTATTACAGAACAGGTAAGCACAATGCGGTTTAATGTAGCCAAAGGCTCTCACCACCTGAGCCATGGCCGTATCCATACCTGCACGCATGTCCATGGGCTGGGTAGACAACCAGATTTCATCGATACGGATCATGTTGTAAGTGCCTTGAGTAATTCTGCTAAAGCAGATATTTCTGATACTTGCCATTTCAAGCCAATTTCTGCTTTTGAGTGGGGTAAAGTAATTTGAACCGTTAACATGCCAGTAGGGATAGGATCTAATGGTGCGGAGCAAGATAAGGCAATAAATGTAGGTTTATTCGGTAGGGGTGAGCGATCATTCCCTGGCTTAGCATCAATTAAGCGAATCCATTTGGATACAAGATTTGTATTCAATCCATGTTGCAAAGCGACCGAAGCAATTGAAACCTCCGATGCTTTACACGCCTGAACGATCTGCTGTTTAAATTCAGCACTATATGTTCTTCGTATTATCGTAAGAGATGCGATGGATGTCTGATTATTTGTAGTCATAAATTTAAGTTCCCACTTGTTTTTAAGTGAGGACTAAATTAAGGCTTATAGGACGAATTCATAAGATGTGTTCAGCGGACGCTTACCCAAATACTTCTCCTTTGCTCTAATGTTATGCACGTGGGAAATTTCACTCCAAGAATGAGATAGATTTAAGGAATCCATTTCACCCTCTCTTTTTCAAAGCAATACTTTTATTTGTTATAATTTCTCACACTCTCCAACGCTGTCTTTTTATGTCTGAGCCCCTGATTAATTCTCCTGTCAAACACTGGTGTGAGTTTGAGTTCATCTTTAAAACGGTGAAGAATCCGAATATTCACATTAAAGGAAATTACTCTTACTACTCAGCGTATTGGGATCAAGGTTTTGAACGTTGTGTCGTGCGTTATTTGCATGATAAGCCCTCGACCGTAGATAAACCGATTGATCAGCTCTATATCGGCAATTTTGTTTGTTTTGGGGCAGAATGCGTCATTATGATGGGTGGTAACCAACTGCATCGTACTGACTGGATTTCGGCTTTTCCTTTTGATACACGTAGTTTTATTCCCGCAGGTGATACCATCATTGGCGATGGCTGCTGGATTGGCTCTCGTGCCATGATTATGCAGGGTGTAACACTCGGTGAAGGCGCAGTGGTGGCAACAGGTGCCGTCGTGACCAAAGATGTTCCAGCCTATGCCGTTGTAGGTGGTGTGCCTGCCAAAATTATTAAGTATCGCTTTCCCGAAGCAGATATAGAAAAACTGCTTGCACTGAAGCTCTATGACATAGATGAAAAGCAGTTTTTAAAAATGCGCGAGCAGTTACAGACGGATGATGTTTATCAGCTCATATCATTTTTAAAGAATCAAATCCCACCCAAAATATAATTTTTCCAAGAACCCAAGAAATCTGTATTTTCAGTCGGCCTAAGATTTCTCATAGATACAATACTTAATCTTTTTTGAGAACTATTTAATTGTTCAAAATTATCAACCAATTCATTAAACACAGAAATGTTATTTTCTTCATAAAAAAAGAAAGCTTTAATAAATATAGTTGAATAGTTAGATTGTGCGTAAAGTGATTTAAATTTTGAAAAATCACTTTCATTTTTTGCAATGTAATCATCCATTTGATTTAATAAAACTTTATATAACTCTAGAGAATCATTGCTTATTAATAAAAATGATTTATTAATCAAAAGCATAATTAATATTTGATTTTTATATTTATCAAATTTTTCGGAATATAATAATGCAAACTGGCTAGCTAATTTTATGATACTTCTTTTCGAAAGGCTCTGATCTTTAACATAAAAAGCTATCAAATCAACACAGCATTCGAACTTCGTATCACTAAAATCTAAACCTAATTTTTTGAAAACATCATAAATATTAATTTTTAAATTATCTTGTAATTTTGGAGTTAGTGTATTTAATCCAACTGTAAAATCTACAAACTTATCTAAATACTCCTCCCCTAACTTTTCATCGTAACCATAGTTATGACAAATGACTTTTGAAAATTGCATTTTATCCATCACCAAAATAAAAATAATTTTAGGAATATCAAAGAAATGCTTAACCCTTTCAATCAAACGAATTGCAAAATCAGGACGACAACGATCAAGTTCATCAATAATAAAAACTAGTGGTTTGTCTAACTTTTCAACTGTTTGAGCTAGATGTTTTTTTGAATTCTTCTAAAGTTTTCTTTTCAGCTTCATGACCTGCAATTTTCTCTTGAATACTTTCTTTAATTCGATCACTCGTCTCATCAGATAATTTATCTATTTCATCATGTGCATTTTCATAACCTTGCTGCAAGATTCCACCTAAAAATCCAGCTCCAACAAGATGAAGTCCAAGCGTTAATGCAATTTTTGGTAAAGATGGCAACAATGCTGTACCTACAGATGCTAATAGATCTATTAGTTTTTTAACCTTACTTTTGGTCTTTTTGTCTTTACTTAAAGTATTTGTAATTTCTGAAGTCACAACTAAAAATGGATCATCTAAATAATCATTTGCAAATGCATCTAGATAAATCACATTATGGTTTTCATCTTCTAAATGTTTTTGGCTTTGTTGCACAAAGATTTCATAACTATATGATTTTAAAAGTTTTGATTATTTTTTGATCCAAAATTAAATTTATTTAAATCAGATGCTTACATATTTATGCAACAAAGCCAATGTTTTTTCCAATGCTGAACAAACCAAGTTTTATCCTCCCCCCAACGAGCATCTAAAGCGAGTACAGCCCCACACTGCAAACGATCAACATAATTCGTCAGTTGAACACCCAAACGCTTACGATCCCAAAGGTCACCTTCCCAAGCTGTTTCTATATTCTCTAAATTTGTCCGTTGCCAATTCAGTTGATTCTTATCTTTCATCGTATTTATAAAGTAGTAAGTTGTTCATAAATATAAGCTATTTTTTAGACAAAGCCTATGTTTCTTAAACGCTACATTTACATTCAACTTTAGTGTTAAATTGATTATTATTCACATGCTTTTGTGCTAATTTAGAAGTGAGAAATTAGCATTTCATATGCAAATATCCATATGAATTTACTAGGTTTTATTCTTTAAAAAATACAGCTATTATCAAGATATAAGCTGTATTTAACCCGTGATACATTAGAACAGAAATCTGCACGTATAATCAGTTGATAATAAGGAGAAACAACCATGGCATACCAAAACATTTTAGTCCCTGTAGACGGTTCAGAAACATCATATGCAGCAGTTGCGCAGGCAGCTGAACTTGCTAAAGCATTTGGCGGTAAAATTACAGTTGTTCAAGTACTTGCACTTGATCCTTACATTGCTGCTGAATACATTTCTGCAACTCAAACCAATGACTTAATTGAACGTGCGCGTACTTCAGTTTTGAAAACACTTGAAGAAACAGCAGCTAAATTTAGCGATCTGGGCATTCCTGTTGAAGCAAAACTACTTGAAGGTCAGGTCGTACACCGTGAAATTATCAGAGAAGCTGAAACATCTAAAGCAGACCTGATTGTCATAGGCTCTCATGGCCGCACAGGTTTAAAACGTTTATTCCTAGGTAGTGTTGCACAAAGTGTTTTAGGTGAAGCGCACATTCCTGTTTTAGTTGTTCGTCAGTAATACATCGAGTGCTCTACTTCTACGGAGGTAGAGCATTTCTATTTTAAATATTCCACTGGAACTCTTTCATTTTCACTTTGTCCCCAATCACTAAAATACCCTCCGCCAGAAGTAACTGTGCTTGAATGTTTTGTCCCTGATCATTCAGTTTACTTAGGCTAATTTTTCCTTGGGAGTTGATTACCCGATACCAAGGTAAACTACTGTCTGCATCCATATGTTTTAGCACATAGCCCACTAAACGCGAATGTTTGGGAATGCCTGCTAAACGTGCAATTTGTCCATAACTGGCTACCCGCCCATAAGGAATCTGAGCGATCACCTGAAAAATCATCGGGGCTAGTTCTTTGACTATCGATTCTGCCATTTCAAATGTGCCCTATTCTAAGTATTCCATAATGACATCATTATTTGATTCAAATAAACCAGCTCATTCATTCTAAAAAGCCCCAATACAGGGGCTTCTTGATTGAGCAAATCACTAAAAATTATCAGGACTTTCCAGCCGTTTCACTTCCTGAACTCGCTCAGGGTTATGCACCGCGGCAATGCCGTCATCCGCTTTAACATCAATCAATGCTTCAGGTTGATAGACAATAATGGTTTCATAGCCCTGTGCATCTTCACCAATAATGTACTTGAAGCCTTTACGGTTCATTTTATTACACAGACGTTGATACCAGCCTTTAAAACCCGTCTTTTCTTCATTCGGATTGTAATAGAACGCATTCATTACAGCAGGTAATCCTAGACCACAGACCATACCTGAAAGTAACACGGCGATAAAAGTATAACCAATCAAGATACTGCTGTATTCACTTAACTCAGGCACGTTGGCTACCGCTAAGATCAGTGCTAAGGAGATCCCACCCCGTACTCCCCCCCATGACAAAATCGCCAAACTTCCGTTATAACTTTTCTTACGGAAAGAGGGAAAAAAGGCAAAAGATAAATAGTTGGCTGCAAAACGTGAAGCATGCAGAATAATAAAAGCGACGATGCCGCCAAAAATCAGACTAAAGCTGAGATCTAAAATAAACAGTTCCAAACCAATTAAGGTGAATAAGAAGGAGTTAATAATCCCTTCAACCGTATGCCAAAAATGGTTCACTTCCCGTATTTCGCGCTCTTGTAAAATTTCTTTCCATTTATTCCCCACAATCAAACCACCGATGACGCAAGCAATCGGTGCTGAAGCATGTGCAAACAGTGCAACCAAGTACGAACCGCAGGCCAAGAGTGCTGTGGTCAAAATGAGAGACTCCATTTCGTGCTTACCACGCAGCAGTCGCAAGATCCCTAAACCAAAGGCCCAACCAATAATGACGGCGACAAAAATTTCATAGAGTAAGGTCTGCAACACGCCCATGACGGTAAAGTTTTCACCTTGTAAGACGTTTAAGAGCGTCATAAATAACGCAATACACATGGCATCATTAAACAGTGATTCGCCTTCGAGCTTGACCATTAAGTGATGCGGTGCGCGTACAGAACTGAGCACGCCTTTGATCCCAATCGGATCCGTTGCACCCAATGCAGCGCCCAACAACAAAAGCACCAATAAATCGACATGCTGCCCAATGATGAACTGATAACCATAGAGCACCACCCCAAAGAACACGGCGCACAGCACCAGCGCAATACTGGCTAAAATGCTGATTGGCTTCCAATAACTACGTAAATCTGAGACTTTGAACTTCAATGCCGACGAGGTCAAAATAAAGCAAATCACGCCATTGATTAAAAAGTCATAAAAGTCGATGTGACGAACCGCTTCTTCAATGTTGTGAATATTGATGGTAATAAACTGATTACCACTCAGCAGGCTCGCACCCCACTGTAAAATAAAGACAAAAATGGCAGAAACGATGGGTACGCCAATGGCTTGAGGAAAACCTAAAATGCGTTTATTGAAAATAGTCGTTGCAATGGATAATGCAAAAATAACGGTAAAAACTTGTAGAAAAAAATAATTTCCCATTGAACTTCCAAATTGGGCGGTTGGGGAGACGGCGGCTTTCAGTGCTTATCTATGGAATAAAAATTCATTTCATACACATTGATACTCGAAATATTTTAATCATTTTTCAGTTCAACGCCCGAAAAAAATAATTTTTTTAACATTTCTCCTGATGATGAATTAACATAGCGCATATGCATGTTTTTTATGCGTGAACTTTCCCTTTGACCAAGTTTGATCTCCTATGCAATTCACTTTTAAAACCATCTTTCGGATGTTCTTCGCACTGATTATTTTCCTGACCACCTTTGCGTTGTTTCTGACCTGCTTTGCAAAAACCAAAGAAATTTTACAGGCCGAGCAAACTTTTGCCTCAGCCCAAAGTTTTAAAATGAACTCTCGTCCCGATCAAACACTGGTTCTACTTTCAAACAATAAAGCTCCCGATGATCATATTTATTTGCATGTGGCCAATCAGGGTTATATCGCCAAACTCAGCTGTGATCATTATTTAACTGACATTTGTGTAGATGACTACAACGAACAACATACCCGCCAAATTCAGTCAATTGAACTACTCAAAGCAGGTCAGTTTAACTATATTCAGCAAGTCAGTTATCTCGATACACGCACACAAGATGTTAAAACATTGCGTTATACGCCTGAACAAATTCAACAGTTTTACCGTGCGGATATGAGCAACTTAAAGTATGTGGTGTTTGGGGTGTTGTTATTTGCCTGTATTGCGTTATATGTGAGTGTCCGTATTGCTCGAAACTTTAAGCAGTTCTTAAACCGCTAGAATGAATTGCTTGAAATAAAAAAAGAGGCGATCAATCGCCTCTTTTTTTATGGCTTAAATGGCTTGGTTAAAGGTATCACAACTTTCAACTTGACCCGACTTAAAGCCAGTGCCAAACCAAGTCATACGCTGTTGACTGGTTCCATGGGTAAAGCTATCAGGGACCACTTGCCCTGTTGCCCGCTTTTGTAGGTAATCATCACCAATCTTATGTGCCGCATCCATCGCCTCTTCAACATCCCCTTGCTCTAAGAACTGAGTTCGTTGATTGTTATGATGCGCCCATACTCCTGCTAAACAGTCAGCCTGTAACTCTTGGCGTACCGATAAAGCATTGCCTTGCGCTTTTGAGCCCTGTGCACGAGCTTTTTGTACTTGTTCAGAAATACCTAAAATGGTCTGAATATGATGTCCAACCTCATGTGCCACCACATAAGCCTGAGCAAAGTCACCCGCTTGATCTTGGCGCGCCAACTCCGTTTGGTTTTGCTCACCGCCAATACCCATTTGAGTCCGCATGTCTTTAAAGAAAGCGGTGTCGATATACACCTTCTGATCTGCTGGACAGTAAAACGGCCCCATTGCAGACTGAGCAGTACCGCAACCCGAATTGATCACTCCTGAAAACATCACCAGCTTCGGTGGAACATATTGTTGTCCCAATTGCTGTTGGAAAATTTGACTCCATGTGTCTTCAGTGTCGGCCAGTACCGTACCGACAAAGTCCATCGCTTCCTGCTGATCAGGCGTTGGGTTATCCAAACCTTGAGTTTCTGCCGCTCCAGTTTGTGCGGTCACTTGTTTAGTGGCTTGGTAGGCTTGCTGCGGATCGACTCCTAGAAATTTCCATGCCACAAAGGCCACGATCAGCCCTAAAATACTGATGCCACCCGCCTTGACACCGCCACCACCGCGACGATCCTCGACATTGCTACTGACACGACGTCCCTTCCAACGCATAGCACTCTTCCTTCTTCTAATTCATGCTGACCCGATCCAGTTTATGCCTTTTTTGAGCTCGGCCAAACTTTTTTAATCAAGCTCACAATAGCCAATACAATCAAACCAGCCACAAAACCGATCACTAAATTAATCAGTGTTGGGGTTAATGCTCCAATGATACTGCCCACAGTTGGAATATGTTCAGCATAATCCACTGAACCTTCAGTGAAATGATGCAATAAAGGCACGCCGTGGGAAATAATACCGCCACCCACTAAAAACATCGCGATAGTGCCCACGATAGTTAAGGTCTTCATCAGCTTTGGTGCAAAAGCCAGTAAACCACGGCCAATAGTTTGCTTAAATGAAGAGGCTTGCTGAGTTAGATACAGCCCTAAATCATCAATTTTGACAATCATCGCCACAAAACCATACACACCGACAGTCATTAAAATAGCAATTACAGACAACACCATAACTTTGGTTGAAAAAGTTGCTGCCGCTACAGTCCCCAGTGAAATCACCACAATTTCTGCCGACAAAATAAAGTCGGTACGAATCGCCCCTTTGACTTTATCTTTTTCAAAAGTCGCCATATCGGTTTCAATCGCAGTTAATTCTTGGCTGGCTTCTTCTTCGGTTTTGGCTTTTTTGTGATGCAAACTGTGCAGGACTTTTTCTACCCCTTCATAGCATAGAAATAAACCACCAATCATCAACAGTGGCGTGATCAGCCACGGTGCAACCACACTAATCAACAGCGCTGCAGGGACTAAAATCAATTTATTAACAAAAGAGCCTTTAGCCACAGCCCAAACCACAGGCAGCTCACGGTCAGTACGAACCCCACTCACCTGTTGGGCATTCAGTGCTAAGTCATCGCCCAAAACGCCCGCCGTTTTTTTTGCTGCCATTTTACTCATGACTGCAACGTCATCTAATATCGTGGCAATATCATCTAGTAATATTAATAAGCTACTCGCCATTTATTTTTATCCATCTTGAGAATTTTGACATTTTAATCTGTGATCTAAGCTTTTGAATATTTGTTTTTTGAAATTTAACTGATTTTATAATTTTTTCACTGCAGTTTTTTTAAGACTGACATTGAAAAAGATTATGCCGTACAATGTCTGCATTCTTTGAAAATAGCATGTCGCTACGACGACTTTGGAAATAGATAATGAGTAATCAAGACAACCGTCCTGTTATTTTGACAGGCGACCGTCCAACGGGACAACTTCATTTAGGGCACTTTGTCGGATCTTTACGTTCACGTGTGGGTTTGCAGGATTCACACCATCAGCATTTATTATTGGCCGATGCACAAGCCTTTACTGACAATGCAGATAACTTCGAAAAAGTTCGCCGCAATATTCTTGAAGTTGCCACAGATTACTTAGCTGTCGGAATCGACCCAACCAAAACCACCATTTGCGTGCAGTCGAGCTTACCCGCGCTAAATGAACTCACCATCTTGTATCTCAACTTTGTGACAGTGTCTCGTTTAGAACGTAATCCAACCATCAAGTCTGAAATTCAGATGCGTGGTTTTGAACGTGATATTCCAGCTGGTTTCTTATGCTACCCCGTTGCACAAGCCGCAGATATCACCGCATTTAAAGCAACGGTTGTACCTGTGGGTGAAGACCAGATTCCAATGATCGAACAGACCAATGAAATCGTACGCCGCATAAACCGTCAGATTGGTCAGGAATTACTGCCTGAATGTAAAGCTCTGCTTTCCAATATGAGCCGTTTACCCGGCTTTGATGGTAAAGCCAAAATGTCAAAATCTTTGGGCAATACTATTGTGTTGGATGCAACAGATAAAGACATTAAAAAAGCTGTTAATGCGATGTACACCGACCCGAACCACTTGCGTGTTGAAGACCCAGGTCAGGTTGAAGGTAATATCGTATTTACGTATTTAGATGCGTTTGATCCAAACAAAGAAGAAGTTGAAGAACTGAAAGCACATTACCGCCGTGGCGGTTTGGGCGATGGTACGGTGAAAAAGCGTCTTGAAGGCGTATTGAAAGAGCTGATCACGCCAATTCGTGAACGTCGTATGGAACTTGCGAAAGACCCTGATTACATCATGGATATTTTGAAGACAGGTACAGACAAATGTCGTGACATCACGCAACAGACTCTAGATGAAGTTAAATCGGGTTTAGGAGTGTTTCATTTCTAATCCGGTCTTAAACTAATGCGCTTCTTTAAAGCCTTTCTCACTGAGAAAGGCTTTTTTAATCGCGAAATAAACACGAATAAGCCACATGCATCTCAAAAACTGACATTTAGTGTCGTTTGTTAACCTAAATTTACAGTAATTAACGTGAATACTCATGAAATAAGAATGCTCAACCCTTATGATGAGTTCATAGCTTAGATTAACCCTGAGATATAACGTTTCTCCTTTTTACCGAAACTGTGTAACAACAGATTCGTAGTTCTACGCAATGAATACCCCAATCATTGCGTATTTTTTTGCCTAAAATTTATCAAATTACAATTTAACTGCTCTCTCTTTACGTGCCAACAAACTTAGACATTCTGTTTTTTGAATGCTATGCTAAAGCCCAATTTCAATACAATTCTTTTTAAAAATTTACACTTAACTGATAACAGCATAAAAATAGAGAACCTTTAGAATGTGGGAATTATTTACTCACCCATCCAATTTAATTTTTAGTATTTGCCTCAGTCTCATGTTTTTGTTGGGACTGCTCGAATTGATTTTATTGGTATTAGGCGGCGGCTCACAAGGCCTACTTGACCAATTCCTACCTGATAACTTAGGCAGTACTAAAGACGTCGACATTGCACTAGATGCCGATCAAGGTTGGCTCAATGCCCTGCTGGATTGGTTGTTTATTGGCCGTGTTCCTCTCTTGGTTTGGCTGATTATCTTCCTCACCCTGTATAGCTTAAGTGGCTTTATTCTACAGTCCATTCTTCAAACTTGGACCGGGAGCTATTGGAGTGCATGGATCATGGCACCTCTTTGCCTCGTACTTTCGATGCCTATGATTCGTTACAGCGCCATGCTGATTGCTAAAATTTTGCCACAAGATGAAACCACAGCAATTTACAGTGAAGAGCTGATTGGACGAACAGCACTGATTATTTTAGGAGAGGCTAAAGTTAACTCACCTGCTCAAGCACGAGTTCAAGATCAGTTCGGGCAAACGCATTATGTACTGGTTGAACCTGAAACAGACCTTCATTTTTCTCAAGGTCAAGAAGTCATTTTGACTCAAAAAACCAAGATTGGCTTTAAAGCCATTTCACTTTAATTCTTTCATTTTGTACTTATAACTTTAAATAAAATCGGGACCCTTATGCTCAGCAACAATTTCTATAACATTCTTATTCTTGCAGGGATTATCTTTGCAGCTCTGGTTATTATCGGCATTATTATTGCCCGTCTGTACCGTCGTTCCAGCAAAGAAATCTCTTTCGTACGTACCGGTTTTGGCGGCGAAAAAGTCATTTTAGGTGGAGGTGCAATTGTACTGCCTGTATTACATGAAATTATTCCTGTCAACATGAACACGCTACGTTTAGAGGTTCGCCGTGCTGATGACCAAGCGCTCATTACCCGAGACCGTATGCGTGTCGATGTCATGGCTGAGTTCTATGTGCGTGTAAAGCCTTTGGCTGAATCAATTGCAGTGGCTGCGCAGACTTTGGGACAAAAAACCATGTCTCCAAATGAGTTGAAGAACCTTGTAGAAGGTAAATTTGTCGATTCCTTGCGTGCTGTAGCAGCTGAAATGGCGATGGAAGAGTTACATGAAAAGCGCGTGGACTTCGTACAAAAAGTACAACAAGTGGTGTCTGAAGACTTACATAAAAATGGTCTAGAGCTTGAAACGGTGTCATTAACAGGTTTAGACCAAACAGGTTTCAAATACTTTAATGCGAACCAATCTATACAAGTAAAAATGGAATTTTTCTATAAGTTTTTGTTTTTAAGATTTATTTAAAAAAAAATTCCATATTTAAAAAATTCCATAAAATTTAATAAAAAATAAATAAAAATTCCATATTTTCATCCTAATTGCCCACAAGAAAGTTAGATAATATATCTAAATCTTAAATTGTGAAATTCAAAGGAATAGGTTGGCGATAATGTCTACAGGCAACTAAAAATATAGGATCTAAATTATTTTTCAAAAGTGAAAAATTTTTCAAATGTTCATTTTGAGATAACATGATTTGAACCTCATTCAGAAATTCAGGCATGTTTTTTTGAATTGGTACACTTGACCAACAAGCTCCATGCAGTCGATCAGATGAGCTTAACATGATGTTTTCTGATTTTTCTCTTGGAAACCAAAATTGAAAATTACAATGAGAAAGTTTGTTCTTTTGTATTTCTTGAATTATTTTAAAAGATGGACCATCTTCAAAAAGAGCACTAATTAATGCTAAAGTTGGAAGCATTAAGCTACCAGATGTTGCTTCTTTAAAATAACTATCATCATGTTGTGATGAATGATTTAATAGCTTTTCAAAATCTTCATATATAACAGGATACAAGTAGTTTATACCGTATGATGTTTTTAATGCATTTATTAAATTAGTTACGTAGAGCTTAAGGAATTTAATATGTTCTTCTTCATTACTCAGATTAAATGCTAGAATAAATAATGAAATTTCTATAATTTGAGAATCTTTTATTGGTGTAAAAAGAATTGAGTTATTCAATATTAATGATTGTAACACATCAAGATGATTACAAAGCTTGTCGATTAATTTCTGTTTAAGATCCTGATCATTTTCATTCTGTATATCTGAATATAACCAATATGCATAAACAGAAAATCTACTCAGAATATCAAATAGTTTTATATTCGTATTTGCATGGCTACCATAATGCGCATTAGCGGATATTGCATATTGTTTATCGCAATAAGGCTTAAATTTATCTATAAAATTTTCAGTAATTTGTCTATAAACTCTAACTATATTTTCAAAAGCAATTCTCACTTCTGTAGCTTCTTTATTTTTATTCGGATAAATATCTTTGACAATCAACCAAGATATAAAGAGAGCTTTTTCAGAACATTGATAAACACTTTCTAGATTATATAAGTTTCGTGACCATGAGTATAGAACCCATAGACATAGGTTTATCAAGCGAATTTTACGTAAAACACTTAGTGCTGATTTTTCAATAAGTTGCAACAAAGAATGGAAATATTGAATAGAAGCCTCAGGCTCTTCTATCATTGCAATTGAACGTCTTAATTCTTCGCGAAAACCAACTGGTAAAAGAGATTCTTTGAGTAAATGCTGAATAATTAATTCAGCTATTTTATCTCCATTCCATTCTTCAAATGAGATGCGTTTTGTTGTTTTTTGAGAGGTGTAACTGGAAACAAGTTCTCTAACCTGTTCTAAGATATTTCCACCAAAGCATAGGCATATGACAACCTTTTTATTTTTATGCTCTTGAGGGATTCTATTAGGTATATATACATCAATAATATCTTCGATAGAAGGTCTCAGTGCTTGATCACTTCCACCGTTCCAATGTGTACGATTTAAATCACCATCTTTTACTGAAAATAAAAAGACCGTATCTTCCTGCTTAGTATTTTTACCTACCGCCATTATGTCCACACCATTTTGACGTGTTCCTCTTTGCGGCAAAGATGTTACAATCATTCCCATTTCGGTTAAGAGGTCAGGTAGGAGGGCATCTAGTTCATTACGCTCTTTTAATGATCTTAAGTATTCTTTCAATATTAATTTCATTTTTCCATCCCCTCATTCATAAAAATTTGTCTTTGATATGCTGATAATACGGGATCGGTGAAATATTGTAGAGGTAAAGTCATATTATAATAAAAAGAACTGAGAGCATCTTCTTGAAGAGTTATCTCATTGCTTCCAGTATTCGCAATGTGGATATGAGTTTCGCCATATAACATAATTTTTTTTGTAAATAGATCAGCAAATACTGACTGAGCATCAGCTGATTTGTTTATTTTTTCATTTTCATGATGTCTTTTATATTGTATTAGTCTTGAGTGCTCTAAGGGGCAGGCTAACTCTTTTAAATCACTAGCTTGTTTTATATCGGTATAAATAACTTCATGTTCGGTTTTTAATCCTATAATTATACTTTTCGTTTCTTCCTCAGTATAATTCTTTAAGTCAAAAAAGAAGGCAACTTGTTGAGGTTCATAATTTATAATTACATGTTGGAAAGCTAAATCTAAAATTTGGAGAACTATTTTTGTATTTTTTATACAATTTAAAATGTCCATTATAAAGTTAAGAATGAGGCCTTCGTGTATATATAACCATCCAATTGCTTTCTTTGTTAAAAAAATAGAGTCTTCTTCTTTAAAATTATTAACCCATGAAAAATCTATGTGCAATGACTTAATATGATTAGATGTAATTATATCCGATGCAGATTCCCATAAATTTTTCTTTTTGGAGAGAAACCATCGTGTAACTATTTTATTAAGCAGGTCTGAATTTTCACAAATATAATAGGTATGAAAGTTTTTAATGGAAATATTTTCGTGTTTTAGTAAAAGTTGTTCAATAATCTCTATTAATTCTCTAAGATCTTCATCAGTACTTTGATTTTCTATAGTTAGACCCAAATTATTACAAATTTGATGAGAAATATTTTCAGCATTGATGATCATTTGATAAAAATTTTGCTTTAAGCTTTTTGAAATCTTAGCACTTTCAAAAAACAATAAGTTGGCAGCTTTTTCTGAAATATCAGTGGGACTAATCTTACTAAGAATTAGCTCTATTGTATTAATAACATGATTTTCTAGATTGTTATGTTGCAAGGAAATGTAAGTAACAATTTCTAAAATCTGAGAAAATTGAGAGCTATTTAGCTGATCTTTGTTTATTAAATTATTAATTTTATCTACTATTTGATGCGCATCAATAGTTGAAGAGTATTCTAAGTATCGAACTGCATTTAATAATGAATCTATATTCTTTTCCTCTAGGTCAAAGTGATTCAAAATAAAGTCTTTTGTTTTGATAGGGTCAAAAATGGTTAAGCAAGCTACTGCTAGACCTAACTTATCATAATGTACATCTAATCTAGTAACTATGAAATTAAACAAATATTCTGCATAACCAATATTTTTTTGTGCTACTTTTTTTAGATAGTGAAACCTCATGGAATCATGTTTAAATATTTTCTCAAAATTTAAAACAATATTTATGAGTTCAGGGAAATCTAATCTATTCGTTAAAACTACTAAGTTGAAAAAAACATGTTCAAATTGATCTATATTAATTACTTCTTTTTTGTTCAATTTATCAACAACTTGGGTAGCAAAAACAATTAAATCAATTTGATTATCATCATGTTCATTGGCTATTATTTTAGCATTTTCTTGAGAAGACCCCGAATACAAATAAAAATCACATAGAGAACGGATTTTTATTTCCAAATCTAACTTATCATTTTTCAAATTGTTGATTAAATCTTCTAGGGTCATAATTTTCTATATATTCCTAAGGCCTATTTATATTAGTGATATAAAATTGCGATTAATTAAATTTAATAATCAATCAAACGTACTTTGTACTAAGCCTCATATTATGCTGATTGATCTACAGAGGTCAAAGTTAAAAACAATTTCAGCATCTATTTAAAACAGAATCTGAAATTAATTTTTAATTGACTTACTCGGATTGTCCTTGCTCTTCTTAACCTGATTATTTTGTAAAATTTGTACCTCACAGAAAATTCCCTTTTTATCCATTTTAAAATAATTTATCGGTCTTTGCTCTAAAGCCGCAATTGCTTTAAGGTCTTCCAGCATTTGCATGCTTAATTCATTTCTACGCTCTTCATCCAAATCAATATTTTTTGGCATATTCTACTATCTCTATTCACTTATATACCGATCAATTTACAACCATTTATTTTGAAAATCTGCCCCAGATGAGTTTGGAGTTATCGAAGGCTTGTGGATATTAATAGTTAGTGGTATCGGAAAGTCATTACCTATTAGAACAGCTTCACCCGGTTGTAGGCTTGGTAGAAAATCGGATGCAGCTTTATCTATCTCACCACATGCACGTTCAATAATTTCTCTGTCACGATCATTAGTAAGTCTATGGACAATCAGTGTTCCTAATTGGCTTAGCACTCCTTCTGTGATATCTCTTGGTCGCTGGGTCGCCAAACAAATATTCAGACCAAATTTACGTCCTTCTTTTGCAATTAATTCAAATGAATCTAATTGGGCAATGGTATCTTCATTACCAATAGCTTTTCCAAGAAAGTTATGTGCTTCATCAAGAAAGACAACTATTGGCTTATTACAAAATCGTCTTGCTCTAGCCTGATTTAACAAATGTCTTCCAATTACATTTGCAACAATTTCTCTAGCCTTAAATTCAAAACCTACATCACTTAGATCGATTCTTAAAATTTTTTTATCTGATATAGGACTTACGCACTATTATTTATAGATTCTCTGTGGTAGCAGATGATTTTTATCGAGAATAAAGTCATCAATGAAGTTTTTGATAACTGGTCTAAATAATTTCTTCTGCCAACGATATACATTTTCAAAGATCCGCTCAAACTGGTTCTTTTGTATCTCGACGTAGGCCATCAAGGCTGAAAAAATATGATTCAAAATCAGTTTAGATCGTCTTACTTGAAACTTTTCAATATGACAAACCTGTTTAATCACCCGGTGATATTGCTCTATTTTCCAATGACTTGAATGTAATTCATGAAAACCCTCAAAGGACAATAAATCATCTTCATCTTGATGCACAATATAAAACCTCTGCTGTTCTTTTAACTGAGTCTTAAATAATTGTACAAAGCCAAAATCTTTGAGCCAGACCACTTGACCCTGATGGAAATTTGGCAATAAACGCAGTTGAAACCATTGTCCTTTTTCTGGGGAAACCTTACGGTTACAGTCGATACCAAACATAAATCGAATACCATATTTTCTTATGGTTTTTAGATTTCCAGTCGATGAATACCAACTATCACCTGTAATAAATTGAATCTTTGCACCCCAACTGAGTACTTCACTTAACATATCCATAAAGTAATCATTCTTGGTTTTACTTTCAGATTTGTCATAAATTCGGAAATTAATTGGAATATTTTGACCATTCTGATCTGTCGCATACAAGGTAATGAGATTAATACCCTTGACGGATCGGTGGTGTTTGCCTGACCAAAAATAGCTAACCAAGTCCATATGTTGACTATAGGGTTTATCTAAAACAGTATCATCAATACTGACTATAAGTTTATTATTATCAATATGTTGAATTGCTTCTTGATATAGGTCGTGAGGTGTGTAGTCTTCACGTTCTAGAAAGCGATTTACACTATCATGCGAGATGTTATAAGTCTCGGCAAGTTGTGTGCAGCTAATAGAGTTCGGTTCTGTCATGAGAAAGCCCATATAAATGGGTAATGTACAAGTTGCTGTAGAAGCATGTTTAATTCGTCTGATCACAGATACTTTATAAAGTATTTTAATACTTTTTTGAATCCGTCAATGCGTAAGTCCTATGATATGTAAAAATCATCTATTTTTTGTACAAGAGTTGGCAAATCCTCTGGTTTAAAAACAAATCTAAAAGTTTTAGATGTCGTTATTCCATGTATTCTTGATATTAATGAAAGACAATAGCTGAAACCCGATGGATCAGGTTTCCATACTCCATTTTGATCTGCTGGATAAATACATTCTTGGTGAATTTGTTTACATAATCTTAATGGGTTAAATGGCATATAAGGATCTTCGATAAGCTCTGTACCTCGAACATACTTGATAGATTCTGTCCAATTACTTTCTTTTTTTCCAATTTTTAAAAAAACACCGTCATTAATTTTTTCTAAATGCTGATCGTTTTTAAGCATTAATAAATGAACAAGTCTAAGACTACGAATAGCATCTCTAAATTTAGGACCTTGTGCTTTGCCTGAAGGTTCAAACAATGCTATAAAATCAGTCTCTTGGAAGCATTCTGCTGGCAAACTTACAGCGCAAGACCCAACGGCTGGGCTAATGGGATCACTCAAATGAATATTTTCAATATCATCACCAATGAAATCTTTATATTCTCCAGTTGGATCAAGAATAATTATTTTCGAGTTAAATCTTCGACATTCTTCTAATATTTTGGCTGTCGTATAACTTTTACCACCACCTGTTGAACCTAAGATTCCTAGGTGGCGACCGAATAGTTTTTCAGGTGTTACATTTATATCGCAACCCTGATCTAAATCTATGAAACCTAAATTTAGTTCAACTTTTGGTGTTCCTTTATTCATTCTTTTAGGAAGCTGAGCGATAAGTTCATGAGGTGCTGAATAGATCAGATCATTAATATTTGGATAATATTCAACTCCAGCAGTTACATACAAACTGTCCATTTGAATTGTGCCAAGAAGTTGGATTCGCCCAGCTATGTCTAAATTAGACTTATCTAAATCATCCTTTTTGATTTCTACGATACGACCAAGAATTAAGTTCACTTGACTTTCAATTAATATGAACTCACCAACTTCTCCTTTTCCATAACGTTTGCCATGATAGTAAGTTGCTTGGTGTTGTAAATTTATATACTCAAAGTTTACAGAATTGGCAGTAACTGCATTTACCTTTCCAAAAAGTAATTCTGATTTGATTACACCCTTTTCATTAAGCATCTCTATCTCCAAATAATTTTTTCAAATTTTCATGAAAATTTTCGGCAGGAGATAAAGCCGTAAGATCAGGAATAAAACTCGAAAATTGCTGAAAATCACAATTTAGAAAGAAAATCTCATCATTCTTTCTATCATCTGCAATTTTTTTAAACATTCCCCAATACTTCGATGTTTCAGATGATGGTTTTTCAATATCACTTTCAATAGTTGGCGAGACAATTATAACTTTTAAGTGTGGATTTGAGAGAATTGCGGATAATATTGGCTCGGATAAATGATCATCATTAAATCCAAATCCAGCAATGATTAAACATGTATTCGGCTCTCTTAAACTTTGAGAAAAGCGAGCAATTAACTCTAAGTGAGGCTGTATATATGACTGCTGATATTTTCCCTTTGCAGGAAAAATCATACAACTATTTTCAGCTGTTACATTTTCTGCTTGTTCGATGATATAAGAGTTAGTGTTACGACGACTCCAATTTGTAGAGCCATGGAGTTTATAGAGTTGATAAACACCTTCTAAATAATGGGTGTTGGTCGAAGAAGAAGAAGTGTTTCTACGAACAATATCCATATCAAAAAACCTTGCATCATAGATCCGAGGCATAGAGAATGAAAAACCATCAATTACAGTAATACCTAATAGTCCAGCGGCATCTTCAAAACAGGTATCATAATTGGTTGTAAAAAGCTTAACTCTAGGATCTTTTGATTTTCTTCTAGCTAATTTTCTAATAAATTCTTTATGACCAAGAAGTTGTGCATCTTTATCATTAATAAAACGGCATTTTTCTAAAATTAATTCCTTGCATTTTTTTATGAATAGAGTCGTTTTTTCTTTTGTTGTACTAACTTGTGAGTAAGCTTCGCAATGGGATAGGCATATTTCTATGTTTTGATTTGACTCAATAGTGATATCAAATTTATTTTCAGCAAAACACTCCTTAGCAATTATATCCATATCATTAGTGGTGCATGCCAACCATAAATCCCACATTTTGGGACCTTTTACAACATCACCTAATGATGTTCCACTTCCCGCCAACACCATAAGATTAGGCATCTGAAGAGCTGATTTTAATTTCCCTTTAATATCGGACTCAAAAGTTTCGTTCTCAATTCCGTCATCTTTATCAGCAGAAACCCAAACCTGCTTTAATGAATTATAATATTTATTAGTCATGTTATTACCTATTTAATAATCTAAGCCACCGCTTCATTAAATGCTTCAACCACCCCAAATATGTTGTCAGCATCTCCATCAGCAAACACACCATCAATGCCTTCATAGTGAATCTGATTAAATGGTGGCTCATATAGTTGTGCAGCATCGAGCACACCATTTTGAGTCAAATGATCAATCATCATTTCCACAAAGCGGATTTGCTTTTCATTATAGCTTGAACCTTGTAAATAAGTTGAAAAGGCTTCTTGTACAGCTTTACGATCCAAACCGACCAATGAGCGAATGAAAAGTGGTAAAGATTTTTCTGTCCCAAAACATGCTTCAAATCTTTCCTTGCTTTCTACTTCTTGTGCTTCAAAAACAAAGCGTTCAAGTTCACTCAAATCCGTTGGAGTCAATGCCAAACCACGCTTGAGCTTGGCAATGGTAATGTGGTCTTCATTCGCCTTAATAAAGCTCTCTACACGCTTACGGTACTGGGCAAGGTTTACGCCACTTGATACCACTGGAATATCAACTGCTTGCATATCTCCAATTTCATCATCAAGCATGGAGTAGACAATAGTTGAGGTCGATTTTTCAATCAGTTTCACCAAGCCGCGAATACGTTTACGCATCGCCTCAAGCATTGGCAAGGTAATGCCTTTCCAATATTCAACGGTTTGAATGTCTTGAATTAGCGCAATCTGTTCTGCAACAACAGGAATATTTTCTTTGCTTTCCAGTTTAGAAGCAATTTCAATCACTTTATTGGCATAGCTTTGAATAGCGGTGTTGTTCTGTTCTAATACTGCCAACTCAAGGTTGTAGCAAAGCATATCAAACAGTTTGGCCTCTAAGGTTTCAGGCTCAAGTTGATTCGGTAGTTTAGAAATGTGTTCTCGTAATGTACCGATGGCAAGATCATCTAAGTTGTTCCAAGCATCATCATTCTTGAAATGTTCAACATGCTCAAGCTCAGACTTTACAATGAAATTCTCATTGTTCATAGACTTCACTTCAGTCTGTAAACTCTGACGGATATCTTGCTGTACAGCTTTTAATTCTTCGGTGACATCGTCCTTCGCATTCAGTAAACTCAGGATATTTAAACGTGCTTTAAATAGACGTTGTCCTAATGGTTCTGTAGTCGCAACAGGCGCACCATCAGGGTTTTCATTGAAGTATTCAAAGTTAGAACAATAGTCGAAAATAAAGAATTCTTTTTTATCTTTTTCAGGGCTAAACAATTCTTTGCAGAGGCGTGTGCCACGCCCGATCATCTGCATAAATTTCACTTTAGAGCGCACTGCTTTAAAGAACACGAGATTGACCACTTCAGGTACATCGATGCCTGTATCGAGCATATCCACTGAAATCGCAATTTGCGGTTCAGGTAAATCTTTCTTGCTAAAGTCATCAATCAGGCTTTGAGGATACTTAGTGGCATGGGTAATGACACGGGCAAACTTGCCATCATATTGCGGATAGTTTTCATTGAAGCGATCAGCAATAAACTGGGCATGTTTTTGATTGACGGCAAAGATAATGGTTTTACCCAAACGATCTCCACCTTCGGTCTTAATACCATTTTCCATCAAGTGCTTGAGCATTAAATCAATCGTGCCTGTATTAAACAGCTCTTTATTGATTTTGGATGCTGAAACTTCTTCAGGTGCATCTTCATCGCCCCAATTTAGACTATCCCAATGTTGTTTTTCTTCTTCTGAAAGTTCGTCATATTTCACGCCTTCACGCATGAATTTAAGCGGGACAGAATAGGCTTTCGGTGGCACAAGATAACCATCGGCAATGGCTTGATCTAAATCATAGTAATCGGTTGGGACACCGCTTTCTAAGCCAAACAGTGCGTATGTATCACGATCTACTTCATCTCGTGGCGTTGCGGTTAAACCAACAAGCAAACTATCGAAGTATTTAAAAATCTCGCCAAATTTTTGGTAAACGCTGCGGTGTGCTTCATCAATAATAATCAGGTCAAACATGCCTGTACCGAATTGTCGTGTACCATCGGCATTTTTTTCGTCAATTAAGCCCATCATAGTTTGATAGGTCGAGAAATACACTCGACCAACCTGATTTTTATCCTCAAGTAAATTGACGAATGAGGCATCTTTTAAATTGGCTTTAAAAGCGTTGTGTGCCTGATTGACCAATGAAGTGCGGTCTGCAAGGAATAAGGCTTTTTGCACCACATTGGCTTTCATCAGCACATCGACCAGTGCAATGGCGGTACGGGTTTTACCTGTGCCTGTTGCCATAATCAGTAAGCCTGCACGTTCTTTACGTTGATAGGCTGCAAGCATGGCTTTGATGGCACGAGTTTGGTAGTAACGCTCGACAATGTCCGCATTGATCGGGAAGCTACTTAAATCAGGGTTGTTCTTCCGTCTTTCGATCAGACGTTTGAGTTCTGCCTGCGTATAAAAGCCCTGAACTAAGCGTGGTGGACCACCTTGCACATCGTTCCAGATTCGGGTTTTGTAACCATTGGTATAGAATATGACAGGCCGTTGTCCTGTTTGTTGCTCTAAACAGTCTGCATAGAGCTTGGCTTGTTGTTGTCCAATATCAGGGTCGGTTGATGTGCGTTTGGCTTCAACCACAGCCAAAGGCAAGCCATTGGCATCATACAGCACATAATCCACTGCACCTTTACCCGATGGACTCGGCATACCTGTTACAGCAACTTCCTCTCGAACCGATGTGCCAATTTCCCAACCTGCTTCTTCAAGCATGAGGTCAATTTTAAGCTTTCGGGTTTCGTCTTCTTTATAGTCGGTATGGTCTTGAACTTTACTGTTGGCAAGCTTGGCTTGTTCAACGTCTGCACGTTTTTGTGCAAGTTCAGCATCAATATCGGCAAGTAATTTTTCACGCTCTTCTAAACTGGCGGACAGTTCAAATAGTTTTTGTTCCCGTTCGCGTAAAGCTTTGTGTTGTTCTGCAAACTGTTTTTCTTTAGCTTCTGTTTCTTTTTGCAGTTGTTCTTGGTTGGCGGTGATTTGCTGTGTGTTATCTGCGTTAGGAATTAGTTCGGTTTTAAAGATATGCGGCTGTGAACGGTCTTTTGAAGGTGAACCATAGTTACGTTCAAACCAAACATACATCAGGAATAAATGGCTGATGTGCTTGACGGTTTCTTCGGTGGTGAGTTGTTTGAACTTTTTCCCATGTACGGCACTGTTGCCGACCATGCGGATATTGTCCATTTTGTCCCAAATATAGGGCGGAATCAGGTCTTTAAATTTGAGGTCGTTGAGTAAGTTATGCAGTGAAGCATCGTAAGGCTGAGTCAGTTTTTTGTCGTATTTATACAGCCACAGTACAAGGTTTTCAAGTGAGGTACGAGCAGCAGCAAGAGCAAATTGGGGGGATATATACGTGAGCTTTTCGGCTTCTTTGGCAGTCGCTGCCAAGCTTTTAAATTCAGGTTCTAAAAACTGAAAATTGCTCATGAATATATTCCCTCATATTTTAAATTAAATGTTATAAAGTACCGTTAAATGCTTGGTTTTGTAATGATTGAAATAAACTCTCTTGCATAACAAGAGCCTTTTGCAGTAATTCTTTCTGGAACTCAACTTTATCAACTATTTTACAAAAATCTAATATCTTCTCTTCATTTGGGAAAATAATTTCAGTTTCTTTCACAAAAGAGACGTTTAGAGTAGGCTGACTTACAGTACGAGTATTTTTTTTAAAGTAATTTTGAATCGCTTCAGTTTTTAGACACTCAGCAACAAAATTAATAATTCTTTTATCTTGTAAAGGAACTCGTGTAATTGCTCTTGCAATATTGAAACCAATGGCTTTATTTGGAACTTTAGCAATAGTACCTATTGAGCCAACACAGCTAACTAAAATTTCATTCCCTTTTAATCTAGATCGACTGTAGTCTTTCTCAATTTCAGGATCTATTGTTTTTATTGAAGTAAAAGACAATATTCCACCATCTATATCACCAACCCTAATGAGTGGAATTCCTCCTTCAAAGTCATTCCCTGGCTGAACTACTCCATAGTTAACTCGATCTTTTGCATCACAAATATCTCCTAAAATTACTTTGTTCCACTTTTTAGGATTCTGTTCAGGATCGCCAAACATATCAATAAAAGTGGCTTGTAAAAGCTGATCTAACTTTTCAATCGTTTGCTGACGTTTTTGGCGTAACTCATCCGCTTGATCTAAAATTGATGCAATTCGGCGTTGTTCTGCAAGTGGTGGGAGTGGGATTTCAACATTAGCAATAACTGTTTTAGAAATTTCCTTAAATGTTGCACCAACACCTAGATCTTGAAGATATTCTTTGTTCGCTTTTAACCAATAATATAAATATTGCGAATCCAATAAATCAGCTTTGGGTACAAAACTTTTGAACCCTTGGTTAGTACACATAGGAATTGTATTAATTGCAACATGCCCGATAGGAGCACGAGAGCTAAATAAAACAGAATTTTCAGGAAGTAATTTAGTTGAACAACTATCAAAACCTAATTGAGTAATCTTACTTTCTGTTTTAGAAATAAATTTAGACTTTAATTTACTAAGGTCTTTAGGTGTCACCCAAGTAATATCACCATCCCAAAAATCAGGATTATTCGTCCGTGGCGTTGAGCCTGAATGAATTTCAGCACATTCACCTAACTTCATTTTAGGAAAACTCACTTAAGCATCTCCTTAAGCGCAGCCATTCCTTTTAAAATATCCTGCTCAAGTACTTCTAAATCCGCCAAAATTTTACTTGGTGCTTCATATTCCACTTGCTCATACACTACTTCCTTATAACGGTTAATCGACAAGTCATAACCATTGGCAGCAATATGGGCTTTATCCACCATAAAGCTTTGCTCTGTGGCTTTACGGTCTTTTTCACCCTCTAAGTTTTTAAAACGGGCAATAATGTCAGGAATGTTATTATTTTCATGCTTAGAACTATCTAGCTCATTACGCTTATCATCCAGCGAGTAACCATCCGCCTGCATGTCATAAAACCAAACTTTGTCCGTACCGCCCGACATGGTTTTGGTGAAAATCATAATTGCAGTTGAAACACCTGCATACGGCTTAAACACACCTGAAGGCATGGAAATAATCGCTTCAAGCTTTTGCTCTTCCACAATCTTTTGACGTAATGCTTTATGTGCAGTTGATGAACCAAATAACACGCCATCAGGCACAATTACCGCAGCACGACCACCAGTTTTTAACAAACGTAAAAACAAGGCTAAAAATAACAATTCGGTCTTTTTGGTTTTGACTACGGCTTGAATGTTCTTGGCACAGCTTTCATTGTCCAAACTGCCTGCAAATGGCGGATTGGCTAAAATCAAACTGTATTTTTCCGCAATATGTGAATGCGTTTCACTCAAAGAATCACGGTTTTCAATACTTGGGTTTTCTACACCGTGCAGCATCATGTTCATCGAACCAATACGAAGCATGGTGCTATCAAAGTCATAACCAAAGAAAGTTTCTTCACTAAAACGCTTTGCAGCTTCAGGATTAGCAAAAATCTCAGTGCTGTAATGATCGTTTAAATATTCACTTGCAGCAACAAGGAAGCCCGCTGTACCACACGCAGGGTCACAAATGGTATCGGTTGGCTTTGGCTGCATCAACTCCACAATCATTTTGATGATATGGCGAGGCGTACGGAACTGACCGTTTTGACCTGCTGAAGCAATTTTACCAAGCATATACTCGTAAATATCACCTTTGGTATCTTTGTCATCCATTGGCACATCTGCAACCAAATCCACCACTTTGGTTAAAAGCGCAGGCGTAGGAATGGTAAAACGTGCATCCTTCATGTGATGACTATAGGTTGTGTCATCTTCTGCACCTAAGTTTTTAATGAAAGGAAAGACTTCATTTGCAACGGTATTATATAAAGTTGCAGCATCGCCTAAAGTAATAAACTTTGACCAACGAAGATGATCTTGCTCAGGCGTGAAAATTGGATGTTCTACAGCAGTTTTTAAGCGGTTAGCTTTCTTTTCTTTGGTGATCTGAATTTCATCCAGTCGGCGAATAAACAGCAAATAGGTCATTTGCTCCATGACTTCTAAAGGATTGGAAATACCGCCACTCCAAAATGCATTCCAAATCTGGTCAATTTTGCTTTTAATTTCGCCTGTAATCACGTAGATGACTCTCAAATTTCTTTGAGAGTATTGTGGGAGAAATCAACAAAAAAAGCTATTTGAATTAAAGGAGATGCGACAGGGTTTGGCGTTTAAATACTTAAATATAGTAATAAAAGAGATTTCTTTTAATATTTAATTATTTTTCAATATAATTTCTTTACAAGCAGTTTATGATTTATTAAGACATTAAGATTCCGTGATCACCAGCTATATAATATTTAACAACAAGATCTTCTAATTTGTTCAATTTTGATTGAGTTTTTAACAAAATCCCTATCAGCACCTATATTTTTAAAATGAGAAAAAAAATTAATTAAAAAATTTAGATATATCTATATCTAATGCATTGAGCCAGTCTTGCAATTCAATAATATCAAGTCTCCGATCAAAATTTTCAACTTTAGCCACATATGACTGCGGCTTTTTTAAAGACGAAGCAAGTTGTACCTGAGTCATTACTTTAGACTCACGTAATTCAATTAACTTTCTGATGAATGCCCGATATCTAGGGTCATGTAATGAACTCATAGAAACAGATATTGAACTATGAGATAAAATATCCCAAAATAGGATATCTTATAAGTCTTTGGTTCTAGAATGAATGTTGCTCACAGTCTCAAACAGGATATTTTGATATATCTATCTAAAAATACTTTTGAGAAAAGTGAATTTAAGTATATATATGAAGGATTTACCCAAAACTTACCTGAATTTAAGTCAAAAAAGTATTACCAAAAAATTTATCATCTCATCCGAGAGTTTGAGGAATTAAACTTACTTGAAATTGATAAATCTGGCTGTACTTATAAATACAGTACGAATACTGACCAAAAAAAATTCTTAAGTTTATTAGAGCAATCATATGATAAAAATGCTTTACAGAAGCAACTGTTAGTCGATTATCATCAAAAAAATTCAGAATTACATAAAATTAAAGCAGAACTAGAAATTTTTAATAAGTATTTATTACTGTATCCCAAGATTCAGGAAAAAATTGCTTCATTTATGAATGAACGAGATTATAAACTTTTAAAACTTGAATCAGAATTGCTAGCTATAGATATTATTTTAGAGAATATTTCATAATCTTCCAAAATAACAGCAACAATAAGAATAAGTCTGATAACAATCTACATAACCACGCATTTCTAATGTATAAATATTTTAGATATTGGCTAAGATTTACTTAAAGCCAATATCTAAAAAACTTTAAAATTAAAATAATTTCAAATATAATTTTTAGAAACTAGATATAACTTTTAGGGATCAAACTTTTACTTAAAATCTAATATATTATCCTTTTTTCTATAAACTTTAAGTTCATCTTTTAGTCTTTTATTTTCAATAATTAATGAATTAACTTGTCCTAACGCTATTTCATAGAGAGCACATAATTCTTTGTATTTATCATTTTTTATAGTAATACTTGCTTTCAGGTCCTTCTGAACAGGAGAATTTGATGCAATTCTTCTAGCAAGCTCAGCCTTTTTTATATTATCTCTTAACTCTTCAAGTTCTGGATTATCATTTCTAATTGAACTAGGGTCTCTACCAGCTTCAATTGCTACAGTTGCCTTATTAATCTTGTATTTCTTATTAATTAATTCAGGATGGGTAGGCTTATTTAAAATTAAACGGTCTAATGCTAACTCATAGTTTTCACGCATTTTAGACATTGTTATCCTCCAATAAATTTCTTTTCGCTAATACTCTATCAATAGCATCAATTTCTATTCTAAACTGCTTATATGTAATTGAATTTTCATCCAATTTATCAATTTGTTTTAAATAATTTTCCTTTGCTGTATTCAACGCAACCAACGAATTATCATCAAAAATTGCTTCGCTACAAGTTACACATGCAGTAGCAAATGCAAAAGACAATTTGTTACAGTTATCACTTTTACCACAGCCTCCTAAGGGAGTTTTTTTATAAAAAATGCGACCTGCTTTAATATGTTTAAGAGTTTGCTGACGATCAGTTAAATACTTAGGTTGGTGAGGGGCAGTTTTCTGTAGTTCAAAATAAGTTCCTTTTGCACCAAATAAGACTGAATCATTTTCAATAACGTTATGCGAGAAGGAGGAAAATTGGAATAACTCTCTTTCTGCTCTATACTCATTAACTATATCCTTTTGAAAGTTTAAGTTTTTTGCATTATGAAAGTTATTTCCATAATACATAGTCATACTAAAACTAATGTGTTTTAACTGTTTTTTTAGTGCAGGTAGCTTAACTATATTACTACGAGAAGCGTAAACTGCTAGGCTTCTTCTAAATTGGTGATAGGCAAAATTCCATGCATGACCGATTTGGATGTTATAATCATTCTCCCAGTCTACTAACATATTGAAATTAAACAACTCTTCAAGATCAGATTTTTCAATTATAATAGGTTCAATTATTTTATAAATATTTTTACCTAAAGTAGGTGTAAACAAAGTAGCATAATCATATAAAGGATTTATACCAACAGGGTGTTTCTGCTGATTAAAAATTGGTAATAAAGGGTATTCTTCAAGAGGGATATTTATTATTTTTTCTTCTATAAACCCTATGCTCAATAAAAACTTATGTAGTTTAGCAATATCTTGTAGAATTTCAATAACTTGAACTACTTGCTTTGAAGTTACCCAAATTGCAGACACTATTCCTAATTTAGTGAGCTTAGAAGTAAAATTATTTAAAATAAAAGTCTTACTATTATCCGCCTTATTCGTTATTTCCTCTAAACAATAATAAGGTAAATTAGTAATCTCATTCTTACGCATACCACTAAAACAAGAAATAAATGCACTTCCCAAAGATTGAATGTAAAGAAAATGACTTATTAAATGAGGTCTTTGTGTAATTGAATATTTGTCAAAATAAAGTTTAAGCTCATTTGATATATTAAGATTAATCAAAAGTTTTCTAAAAGAGCATCTAAAACCTTTACTAGGGCGTCTACTAGTGAATTTTTCATGATTAATAAAATCTATAAGTTCAGATCAAACACTATGGTAAAGTTGAAAAAATTCAGTTGATTTATATATAAAATCGGCAAGTATTCTTGAAGGAATCAATATAGTTTGATTAGGTTCTTTAGTGGCCACCTTTTTCATCTTATAAAGTTTGGAGAACTGATTTTTTGAAATCCCAAAGTTTTCAAGATTAAAAAATATACCAGTTTTACTAATCAAAGATAAAATAGATATATACTTTTCGATAAGCATTCTATTATCAGTTGCCAATGTGTCAATTAATGCATTGAAATAAAGAACATTATCCCTCATATTAGAAAAATTCAATTTAAAGGATTCACATAAGATTGCTAATCTTCTTAGATCTGAATATTTACCTTCAATAGTATTAAAGGAAAGTCCTGCTGCATTATTTGAATAATAGTATATATAATAATACAAACATAACTTTACATAATATTTTGAATCATCACTCAAATTAGATTTACTAAAATCAATTACAGTCGCTTGAGCATAACTTGTAATATAATCTTTAAAATCCCAACAATCATCAGTAAAGTAATTTAAAGGCTTATCATCTTCAAAAATTACTATTGTATATTGATTGGGTAATGTATTTGAAAGCTTAATTTTCTCTAAATTTATAAATTTAGTCTTCAACATAAAACTGCACCCCTAAATCAATCAATAACTCTAATATATTTTGCCAGTTTTCATCAAAATACCCATCATCCACTTCAGCTTTAATAGTATGTATAAGACTTTTTACGTGATCATATTTATTAACTATCTGTTTCAATATTTCATCTATACGAAACTTAACTATTAGCATTTCCTCGTTTAGATCAGAATGCATCTCTGTAATTTTTCTTAAAGAAAGTAATTTACGTAAATCAATTTCATCTGTATGTAAAACATAATTTTCGCAAAATAAGCATGTGGATGGATTTGAACAATTTGGCTGCTCTATATTTTCGTTAAAACCATCAGCTCTAATAGGCGATGTATCAGTACAATGTCCAGCCATGGTAGGGCTACTTTCAATATCAGTAATAACAGGAATAGTTTTCCTTGTAGTACGATTCTTAAAAATCATATGGTCATATACATTATCAAAAAATTTAGTAAATTGAGAACGTACTTGTTCCTTGGTAGCATCAGTATAATGTTTAAAATCTACTGTAGAGGTATGACCTAATATTTCTGCACTAATATCAATTGCTTGATTATAATTTTCAACACCTTCCAAATTCTTGTAGATGTTGGCATGACTCCCTCGTCCTACTCTTGGACCTATATAGGACCCTTTACCAAATATTGAGTTATACCAATTTTTGTATAAATTCAGATCTTTATCACTATAAAGACCTATTAGATCCTTAATATTTTTATTAGCATTTAATTTAAATGTAAAAAAAACATAATTCCCTATTTTTTTTCGTTCTTTTTCATCAACTAAATTCAATACATATTCACGAAAGGCTAAAAAGTCTTTTAAAGGCTGAACAATTTTATTAGTTAACCCTACAGCAACAGTCCCTCCACCTGAACGCTCTTTAACATAAAATATTTTTTGATTTGGTACATCAGGATTTAAGTTCTTCAAATCTTGAGTTTGTAGTCCATATATCACAGACAAATTACATCCTGAATCTGTTATTATCCATAATGCCATACTTGACATAGCTATATTAATAACCTTTAACCGCTCTCTACTATTATGTCTATTAGCATTTAAAAGCATTTTCAAATGCTTGTTATAGCTCTTTTTAAGATCAAAGGGTAATTCGTCATTTTTATCTTTATAACGAATTTTCAACTCGTCTACATCATCAATCTTTTTAACATTCTGAACTGCTTCAATTCGGTTTAAAAACCTACCTTCCTTATTATAAAAATATTTTTTTACAAGAGCAGAAGTACGTGTAATATATAAAACAGAAGGCACTTCAGAAATGTTACCATTGATATTAAAATTAATTGGAAAATTACCATTACTTAAAGAAAACTGAGAAAAGATCTTATATATCTTTTGGCAATTATTTAGATATACACGGTAATCCTCAGTTTCAGATACTTCTTTATCTTTATTTGGAGAATCATACCCTTTAATATTAATATATTTACCCATAAAATCTTCCAAATCAACGTTACAAGTTGAAGATATTAATTCAGCACAAATTTTTTGCCTAGCAGCTATATTTTTTGTAGATTTAAAATTGGGATTCTTAAATTCATTTTTAATCTTTGCAATAAGAAACTTAGTATAAAAATCATAAATAATGTGACATTGATTAATATCATCAAAACTTATCTCTATATTCTGTTCGCTACCAATAGAATACAATTCATCAAGTGTCACTTTTAACCGCCCTAAGATTACTCTCGCTGAACCAACGGTTAACTTAGTACATTTGTAATCTAGAAACTCTTTGATTGCACTTGCAATCTTTTCATTAAATGTACTTTTAATAACTTTTGCATTATGGTTTGTTTTGCATGATTTAGATCTTTTAGCATAACAAAGAGAACCTATATCAACATAACTATTTGTATTGCCTTGTTTTGTAATTAAAACTAATTTTTCCACATCGTAACCATTTTCTGAAAACTTATAGAAATCTTCTATATGGACGAATTCAATATTTCTTTCTTCAAACATAGTGTCACTTCTATCAATATCAATTAATTAAAACAATAAATAAGCTCGACAAATTCCTGCTTCACACTTTCATAAAACTTATTTTTCGCACTATAATTCAAATAAAGATATGTTGTTTCTCTGTCTTTATGTCCCATCCTCTCTCTAACTTCTTCGATTATATGAGACTCAGGTACACCATATTTTCGAAGAAGATGTACTAAATTTAAACCGAATGTTGCTCTTAAATCATGAATACTAAATTTTCGTATTAATTGCTTATCATTTTCCATCTTCTGGAAAAGATCTTTCATATTTTTATACACAGCTTTACCATCTTTTTCAGAAAATGGCTTACTAACAGGAAATAGTCTATTTTTTCTATCCTCTAGCTCTTTTTTACTTGTATAAAATGGCTCTCCAAACTTAGTTAAAAATACATAGTTATTTTTATTCTTATAATAACTTTGAGTTGACCGTTCAATCCACTCTTCTGAATTTATGTAGTTATTCAACATCTCTAATAATTCAGTATGAAAAAAAATTATATATTTTTTATCATTTTTATTATCTATAGACTCACCACCAATCTGTATTTTTTTAAAACTTCCATTTACTTTTTCACTAATCATCATATTCTTAATATCATTTACTCTTAATGTACAAATTGACTGAATTCTAGCTCCTGTAGTCAATGCTATGAGACATATTAATTGAAGCGCTCTATTATTAGATTCTTTCAAATAACTTATAAAAATACTTTGCTCCTGCTCTGTTAAAGGATGTAGTTTTCTACCATCTTTAATTGAATCAGAAGTTTGAATAGCACGTGGTGCCCTTGGAATACTTAAATCGGATGAACGTACAATTTTTTTTTGAGTAAATCCTTTTTCACCCTCAAAATATATTCTTTTTTTCAATAGAGTATATGGTCTATTATCTAGTTCAGTAAAAGTGAAGATTTTATTTTCAATGCAAAACTCATAGAAATCAACTATCCTATTTATTCTTTGACTAATAGTATTTCTACCAATTTTTTTACGCCCATTTAGCTTAAATTCCTTTTCTCTTTCTAATAGATCATGTCTATATCTAAAAGTAACCCTTTGTGCTTTTTTAATAGATAAATGCAGCATATTAAGATTATTAGCTTCCATAAATCTTAAAAAGTCTAATAAATCGTTTCCAGCAGTTCTTAGTAAGGCCGAGGATCTATTCCTATCAGAACGCAAAAAATCAATATATAAAGAAGCCTTATCCCAGACAGTACCATCACTCTTAAGAACGATTGGATAACTAGAACAATATTCTCCTGTCTCAATATGTTCATTTCTCTCTACATCATATTCAGTAGGTCGATATTCTCTAATCTTCTTACATTCAATTTTATTTTCTTTTTTACATTCATTATCAAACTTATCCATTTCAAGTTATTTCCTCAATTCCATAATTTATCTAGTTTACATTGAAATTCCATATTTGTAAGTATACATTGCCTCAAAATGCATTCGATGCCGAAGGTTTAACCAAGCTGACCGAAACAATTGAAGACCGTCGTCGTAAACGTAATCACATTGAGCAAGACGCTGACCTTGCCATTAAGACCAAAAACTTAGAAGCAGAACAAGCTCGCCTACAAATCATTCGTGAAGAAGAATACGCCAAACTACAGCAAGAGCGTGAAATTGCAATTCGCCGTGCAGAACAATTGGCTGAAATTGCCTCTCAAGAAGCAGAGAAAAAACGTGAAGCAGAAGAAGCACGTATTGCAGCTGAGCGTGAAGTCGAGTTAAAGCGTATTGGTGCAGCACGTGATGTGGAAAGCCAAAACATTCAAAAATCACAAATTATTGAACAAGCCCAGGTTGAACAAAAGAAAACCATCGAACTGGCAGAACAATCACGTGCCATTGCGATTGCGGAAAAGTCGCGTGAAGAGTCTGAAGCCAAAGCTTCTGCTGACCGTGCCCGCGCTGAAGCGGTTAAAGCTGAAGAAGAAGTGATTACGGTACGCGAAACCCAGCGTGCTGAGCGTCAAAAAGCAGTTGAGTTGGTTGCGGCGAAACAAGCTGCAGAAAAAGATGCGATTGCAATTACGGTTGCAGCTGAAGCAGGCAAACAAGCCGCTGCAGATGATGCCGAAGCCGTTCGTATTGCAGCGGAAGCTCAAGCCGAACAAGCTCGCTTAAAAGCCAAAGGTGAAGCAGATGCCAAAATACTGTTGGCTCAAGCAATGGAAAAACAATACCAAGTCGACGCAGATGGTACACGTGCTGTCAATGAAGCCAACAACATCTTATCTCCAGAGCAAGTCGAAATGCAAATTCGCCTAGCATTGTTAAAATACTTACCTGAGATCATTCGTGAAAGTGTTAAACCGATGGAAAACATTGATGACATCAAAATTCTACAGATTAATGGTTTAGGCAATGTCGGTTCAGCTACAACTGGAGGTGATGGTACGGAATCTTCACAAGTTGCTTTGTCTGATCAAGTGGTGAATAGTGCGCTACGCTATCGTACCCAAGCACCACTAATCGATAGCTTGATGAATGAACTGGGGATTCAAGGCGGCGACATCAATGGTTTAACCCAAAGCTTAAAACCGCAAAGCAAAGCTCAATAGTAGTTAGACTTACAATCAAAAAACGCGACGATCTGTCGCGTTTTTATCATCTGCTTTAATATTCAACTTTCTACAAAATACACATTTAAGCTTTTTAAACGATAGACCCTCTAATTCACTCAGCATAGTAAGCCTATCATCTATTATAAAAATTTAAGTTAGTTTAGCTTGGTAAACGATTCGTCGACCATCAGAAAATGCAAAGAAGTAATGTAAACATCCTAAACACTACAATTGAGTGAAAATATTCTAAACGATGTATAACTGCAACGTTTTTATAAATAAATTGAGTTAATCCATTTAGTGCAAACGCACCCAAAAGAAACGGATCAATTGCCCACGATCATAAGGAAAATTTGAAAGGTACTCATATCCAACTTTATTTCGTTTGTTGATTTTAATTTCAATACCATACCCAAATGAAATGCTGAGTGCATCCAAGTCTGAACTATGAAACTCCCCTGTCCCTAATTTATGGCTCAAACTATCCGAGTTGTAGGCCGAGTAGTTAAATACACGAATATATTCATTCTCATAAAAATCATTATTGATCAAGGTATAATCGTTTTCCTCTTCATCATGTTGTGCAGCTAACTGCTGATAATGGTGGAAGATATCATCACTCAAAGACTCTGCCAAATAGACATCTTCATTTTCAGCATAAGCGCTATTAACCGCCAACCCGAATAAGAATAAGCAGCAGAAAAACAATAAATGAATCGGCTTTAACATCTGCAATACTATGTCTTCAAAAGAATTATTTTAATTATGAATATAGCATACTCCCCTATAGAAACAGTGCACACTAAATATTTATCGATACTCAGATTGGTAGGTACATAGCAAATCTTGCTCTAATTTCACCATTTTATCTTTTGTTCAGTATGGCTTTTCAATGCGGCTGAATATAATTTTCAACAGGGATTAAGTTACTCTAAACCCTCATATTATTTTTTGTCTTAGAGCAAACCAAAATACTCCCCACAAAAAAGCCGCATGTGCAATTAACACCTACGGCTTTTTATTTTAAAATGTAAAGGCTTAAATTAAACCTTTGTCCTTTAAAAGTTGGAACATCGTTGAACCGAGTTCTGCTGGGCTACGTGTATACGCCATCCCCGCTTTTTCAAATGCTGCAAACTTTTCTTCCGCAGTACCTTTACCACCAGAAATAATCGCTCCCGCATGCCCCATACGCTTGCCTTTCGGCGCCGTTACACCTGCAATATAACCCACAACAGGTTTAGTCACATGCGATTGAATATATTCAGCTGCCTCTTCTTCAGCCGTACCGCCAATCTCACCAATCATGATAATCGCTTCAGTTTGCGGATCTTCTTGGAACAGTTTCAAACAATCAATTTGGTTCATGCCCGGAATTGGATCACCACCAATACCAATACAGGTGGATTGACCTAAACCAAGCTTAGTCGTTTGCGCAACCGCTTCATACGTCAATGTACCAGAGCGAGAGATAATACCAATTTTACCCGGTTGGTGAATATGACCAGGCATAATCCCGATCTTACATTCACCCGGAGTAATAATACCCGGACAGTTTGGACCAATCAGACGCGTACCATTACCATTTGTTTCAAGATAACGCTTAGCTTTGAGCATGTCTAAAGTTGGCACACCTTCTGTGATGACCACAATCAGCCCAACACCTGAATCCACTGCTTCAATAATTGAATCTAATACAAACGGAGCCGGCACATAAATCACAGTCGCATCTGCACCTGTACCGGCAACTGCATCTTTCATGGTGTTAAATACAGGTAAATCTAGATGAGTTGTGCCGCCTTTACCCGGTGTAACCCCACCAACGACTTTGGTTCCATAATCTAGCGCTTGTGCTGAGTGGAATGTACCATTTTTGCCTGTAAAACCTTGTACCAATACTTTGGTGTCTTTATTAATTAATACGCTCATATTGATACTCCTTACGCTTTTACTGCAGCAACAATTTTTTCTGCGGCATCCGATAAGCCATTTGCAGAAATAAGTTTTAAACCTGATTCATCAAGTAATTTGGCACCTAATTCAGCATTGTTCCCTTCTAAACGAACAACCACAGGTACGGCCACATTTACTTCTTGAACCGCTGCAATAATTGCTTCAGCAATCATGTCACAACGTACAATTCCACCGAAGATATTAATCAATACCCCTTGTACAGAGGTATCTGCCAGAATAATTTTAAATGCTTCAATCACACGGTCTTTGGTTGCACCACCGCCAACATCAAGGAAGTTCGCAGGTTGGCCGCCATAGAGTTTAATAATATCCATGGTTGCCATCGCAAGGCCCGCACCATTGACCATACAGCCAATGTTGCCTTCAAGCGCGACGTAGTTGAGGTCAAATTCAGACGCTTTCAACTCCCGTTCATTTTCCTGTGACTTATCACGTAGCGCAGCAATTTCTGGTAAACGGTACAGCGCGTTTGAGTCAATCCCCACTTTGGCATCGACACATAGGATGTCACCATTTTCACGCACAGATAACGGGTTAATCTCAAATAAAGCAAAGTCATTTTCAATGAATGCTTGATACGCAGCAGACATGACTTTCACAAATTGATTCACTTGACCATCTTTAAGGTTCAACTTAAATGCAACTTCGCGTGCTTGAAATGGCAATAAGCCAACCAAAGGATCGACTTCAACTTTGATAATTTTTTCTGGGGTTTCTTCAGCAACCTTTTCAATTTCAACGCCACCTTCGGTTGAAGCCATAAAGGTCACACGACGACTTGAGCGGTCAACCACTGCACCTAAATACAGTTCACGCTCTACAGGATACACATCTTCCGCGACAAGTACGCTATTTACAGGTTGGCCATGGCTATCGGTTTGATAGGTAACAAGGTTGGTCCCGATGATGCTTTTTGCATATTCAGCAGCTTCCGTTACTGACTTTACAACTTTTACGCCACCCGCCTTACCACGACCACCCGCATGCACTTGGGCTTTCATGACAGCAAATTTTCCGCCTATTTGTTCAAAGGCTTTTACTGCTTCGTCTGGGGTGGTGGCAAGTACGCCCTCTTGGACAGGCATACCATATTTTTTTAATAGCGCTTTAGCTTGATATTCATGTAAATTCATCGACTAACCTTTTTATTACTGCTTATTTACTTTTTGTTGCACCGAAACTGTTTACTATCACAGTAACCATTTTGGATTTTTAAAACTTCTTATCTTTATTTTTAGATGATTCTTCATGAGAAGACAACACCTGAAACAAAAAAGAGCGACCGTAGTCGCTCTTTTCGTTGTCTTATTTGCGTTTACGCTGGATTGCGTGAATCGCTCGACCATCCACTGCAAGTGCAGCTTCATGAACCACTTCTGAGAATGTTGGGTGACCAAAAGTCATCAACTGTAGATCTTCAACCGAAGATACAAACTCAAGTGCAATCATACCTTGGTGTACGATGTCAGATGCAGCAGGTCCAATCACGTGCATACCCAGTAAACGATCTGTTTTTGCATCAGCAACAAACTTCACGAAACCAGCATTTTCACCCGCAGCCATTGCACGGCCGTTTGCAGCGAAACCGAATTGACCCGTTTTAACTTCATGTCCTTTCTCGATCGCTTGCTGTTCTGTTAAACCGACCCACGCCGCTTCTGGGTGTGTGTAAATCACAGAAATGATGGTGTCATAGTTAACTTGAGCTGCATGACCGTGAATACGCTCAACAGCCATTACGCCTTCTTCCATTGCTTTATGTGCAAGCATTGGACCACGTACTAAGTCACCAATTGCATATACACCTTCAACAGAAGTCGCACACCAATCATTCACATCAACTAAACCACGTTCAGTAAGTTTGATGCCGCAATCATCAGCCAATAGACCTTCAGCGTATGCACGACGACCTACACAAACGATCAACTTATCAAACGCTTGAGTTTTTTCTTCGCCGCCTTGAGTATATTTAACAGTGACTTCAGAACCATTAACTTCTGTGCCAGCAACTTTAGCACCAACACGGATATCAAGACCTTGCTTAGTCAACAGTTTTTGGTAGTCTTTTGCCAAAGCTTTATCAGCCATTGGTAAGAATGCATCCATTGCTTCAAATACAACAACTTCAGCACCTAGACGACGCCATACTGAACCAAGCTCAAGACCGATTACACCCGCACCAATGACACCTAAACGCTTAGGTACTTCTTGGAATTCTAAAGCACCAGTTGAGTCAACGATAATGTTTTGATCAACTGGTGCTGATGGAATGTTAATTGGCACAGAACCTGTCGCAAGAATCACATATTTAGGCTCTAAAACTTGAGTTTCACCTTCGTGAGATACAAATTCTACTTTTTTACCTGCAAGTAATTTACCTGTACCTTTTAACCACTCAATACCGTTACCTTTTAAAAGGCCATCAATACCCATGGTCAGTTGGTCAACAATTTTGTCTTTACGTGCAAGGAGTTTAGACAAATCAAAGTTCACTTCACCTGTTGTAATACCGTGATCAGCTAAGTGATGCACTGTATCTTCATAACGGTGAGAAGAATCAAGCAATGCTTTAGACGGAATACAACCCACGTTTAAGCACGTCCCACCTAAAGATGGTTTACCTTTGTGAATACGTTTTTCAATACACGCAACTTTAAAACCAAGCTGCGCTGCACGAATTGCTGCTTCGTAACCACCTGGGCCACCGCCAATTACAACAAGATCAAATTGTTGAGACATTTTTATCTCCAAAAATGGGCTTAGAGGATCGCTCTAAGCCCATGTTTTATTCTTTAGAATTAAAGGTCAAGGATCAATTTAGCTGGTTCTTCTAACAATTCTTTGATTGTTACCAAGAAACCAACTGCTTCTTTACCATCGATTAGACGGTGGTCATAAGAAAGCGCTAAATACATCATCGGTAGGATTTCTACTTGACCGTTTACAGCCATTGGACGCTCTTGGATTTTATGCATACCCAAAATCGCAGTTTGTGGTGTATTCAAGATCGGAGTCGACAACAATGAACCGAAAGTACCACCGTTAGTAATGGTGAATGTACCGCCAGTCATGTCTTCGATACCCAATTTGCCATCACGTGCTTTGTAAGCAAAGTCACGGATACCATTTTCAACTTCAGCATAGTTCATGCGATCTGTATCACGAAGCACAGGTACAACTAGACCACGCTCAGAAGATACTGCTACACCGATGTCATAGTAACCGTGGTAAACAATGTCATCACCGTCAATTGAAGCGTTAACTGCTGGGTAGCGTTTAAGTGCTTCAGTTGCCGCTTTAACAAAGAAAGACATAAAGCCAAGACGCGCACCGTGACGCTTCTCAAATGCGTCTTTGTATTGTGCACGCATTTCCATGATTGGCTTCATGTTCACTTCGTTAAACGTTGTCAACATTGCAGTTTCTTGCGTTGCAGCAAGTAGACGCTCAGCAACACGCTTACGAAGACGTGTCATAGGAACACGCTTTTCAACACGCTCACCCACAGCAACACTTAATGGTGCTGCAGCTGGAGCTGCTGGTTTAGTTTGATGATTTGCCACATCTTCTTTCGTTATACGACCACCACGGCCTGTACCCGCAACATCAGCAGCTGGAATGCCAGACTCAGTCAATGCCTTACGTACAGCAGGCGCTTGATCAGCAACTTGAGCACGTTCAACGACTGGTGCAGCACCTGCTTCAGTTTGAACAACCGCTTGCTCTACTTTCGATTCAGATTGAACTGCTTCAGTTTGCGCAGCGCCAGATACAGCACCTTCTTCAAACTGTGCAATCACTTCATTTGAAAGAACAGTGTCACCCTCACCTTTAATGATCGATGCAATTGTACCGTCAGCAGGAGCAACAACTTCTAAAACAACTTTATCTGTTTCAATATCACAGATCACTTCATCACGTGATACTGCTTCACCTGGTTGTTTGTGCCAAGTTGCGATTGTTCCATCCGCAACTGACTCAGGGAATACCGGTGCTTTAATTTCGGTTGCCATTACTAAGAATCTCCTGTTATTCAGCTACGATCGCTAAAGCGTCATTTACGAGCTGAGCTTGTTGTTTTGCATGCAAATATGGTGAACCACAAGCCGGTGCAGCAGAAGCTTCACGACCTGCATAACTGATACGTACTGGTTTAGCCGACTTCATTACATCATCATATAGACGAGGAGCAATAAATAACCAAGCACCTTGGTTCTTCGGCTCTTCTTGCGTCCAAACGATGTCTTTCACATTTGGATATTGAGCAAGAACTTCAGCAATACGTTGTTCAGGGTATGGATACAATTGTTCAATACGAACGATTGCAGTGTTATTCAACTCTTGCTCACGACGTTTCTCAAGCAAGTCGTAGTAAACCTTACCACCACAAAGTACTAAACGTGTTACGTCTGCTTTGTTGATGTTGTCGATTTCATCAATCACAGTTTGGAATGTACCATTTGCAAGTTCACTTAAAGTAGACGTTGCAAGCTTGTGACGAAGTAAAGACTTCGGTGACATGATGATCATTGGCTTACGAATTGGGCGAATCGCTTGACGACGTAAAGCATGGAAAATCTGTGCAGGTGTAGTTGGTGTCATCACTTGCATGTTGTCTTCAGCACATAGCTGTAAGAAACGCTCTAAACGTGCAGATGAGTGCTCTGGCCCTTGACCCTCAAAACCATGAGGAAGAAGTAGCGTTAAACCACATACACGCTCCCACTTGGTTTCACCTGATGCGATGAACTGATCGATTACAACCTGTGCACAGTTTGCGAAGTCACCAAATTGCGCTTCCCAAATCACCAAGCTCTTAGGAAGCGTGGTTGCATAACCATACTCAAAACCTAACACCGCCATTTCTGACAATAATGAGTCATAAATTGCTGTACGTGGTTGATTTTCTTTAATGTGGCAAAGTGGGATGTACGTTGAACCATCTACTTGGTTATGCAACTTCGCATGACGGTGTGAGAATGTACCACGACCAACGTCTTCACCTGTTAAACGAACAAGGAAACCTTCATCCAAAAGTGATGCATAAGCTAAAGTTTCAGCAGCACCCCAGTTCAATGGCATTTCACCAGTTTGCATTTTCAGGCGATCATCAATCACTTTTGCAACCTGACGCTGCATTACGAAGCCCTCAGGAAGCTCACGCATTTTGCGACCAAGTTCTTTTAAGCGATCTTCAGAACATGTTGTATCCCATACGTCTGTATAGTCATGTCCTAAGTACGGTGCCCAATCTACAAACATTTTTGTATTTGGTTCAAGTACCAATGCATTGGCAACGTGCTTACCTGCTTCTAAATCAGCACGGTAGTCTTCAACCATTTGATCTGCTTTAGCACGGTCTAAGACGCTTTCTTGAACCAATTGGTCTGCATACAGCGCACGCGTTGTCGTTTTCTTGTTGATGACTTGATACATCATTGGCTGAGTTGCAGCTGGCTCGTCCGCTTCGTTGTGACCACGGCGGCGGTAACAGAACATGTCAATGACAACGTCTTTACGGAAAGTATGACGGAAGTCATGTGCCAATTGCGCAACAAACAATACTGATTCAGGATCATCACCGTTCACATGGAAAATCGGTGCTTGGATCATTTTCGCGATGTCCGTACAGTATTCTGTAGAACGCGCATCACGTGGATCAGACGTTGTGAAACCTACTTGGTTATTCACCACAATGTGAACCGTACCACCCACTGTATAGCCACGTGTTTGTGACATTTGGAAGGTTTCTTGGTTAACACCTTGACCTGCAAATGCAGCATCACCATGAACAATTACTGGCAATACGTCATCACCACCAATGTCTTTACGACGAACTTGACGTGCACGTACTGAGCCTTCAACCACAGGGCCAACGATTTCTAAGTGTGATGGGTTAAACGCCAATGCCAAGTGAACTTCACCACCTGGAGTCATTACGTTTGAAGAGAAACCTTGGTGGTACTTAACGTCACCAGAACCTTTTTTATGTAAGCTCTTACCTTCAAACTCACCAAATAGGTCTGCTGGGTTTTTACCCATGATGTTTACAAGAAGGTTTAAACGACCACGGTGTGGCATACCAATGACCACTTCTTTACAACCTACAGAACCTGCACGTTGAATCAAAGCATCAACCATTGGAATGAAAGATTCACCACCTTCCACGCCGAAACGTTTTGCACCAACGTATTTATTACCTAGGAATTTTTCTAGGCCTTCAGCCGCAGTTAAACGCTCTAATACGTGTTTTTTCTGTTCTGCAGTGAAGTTGAATTGACCACGTGCACCTTCAAGGCGTTGTTGAATCCAACGTTTTTCTTTGGTATCAACAATGTGCATGTATTCTGCACCAATTGAAGCACAGTACGTTGCTTCCATGGCTTGAACCATTTCACCTAGAGTTGCTTCGTCTTTACCAATCAAAAGATTACCTGTGTTGAATACAGTGTCTAAATCAGATTGGGTTAAGCCATGTGCAGCAAGGTCAAGATCTGGCACGATTTCACGTTTTGCCAAACCTAAAGGATCAAGCTTCGCTTTTTGGTGACCGCGGTTACGGTACGCTGCGATTAGTTGTAGTACGCCAATTTGACGACGTTCATGTTCTGTACTAACAGAACTTTGTACCACTGCTTGAACACGACTTGAATTACGACCTAGTAATAAGAATTGCTCACGTACATTGCTGTGTGGTTGATCACCTTTCGGGTATTTATCGAAGTATGCACGCCAGTCAGCTTCTACTGAGTCTGGTGCAGCCAAGTACTGCTCATAAAGTTCTTCAATATACGCTGCACTATCAGCGGAAAGTTCAGTGTCAAGACGCAATGCGTCAGCAACTTCTTGCATTTGTGGACCCATTTCCTATTGCAAAAACATTTCAGGATGCTTTTTAAGCGAACCCATGATTAGTAATGTCAAATTGGTAACATGACATTAGTCCCCATAAGGCGGATGCCATGAGGCGTTATCACTACATTAGAATTACCCAATGTGACAATGAATCATAACGCCCTCAGCGGCATCATCACTCATTCATACCCGGCCAAAACCGAGCAATTTTTTTGCAAATCGACTTAGAAAAAATAAGGCATTGCATTATTTTTTCTAAAGCGACTAACTCCTCATTTATACTCGCTCTAATGCAGCTTAAATGTTGAATTAATGTACATATTTAGCGCGCATTTTTTAAATATAAATGTGCAAAAATTTTAACATACTCCCCATATTTCAATTGATTTTTTTGACACATACCTTTCATAAATTGGCGAAATACACATATCAAAATTTCATCTAATATATGGTGCTTTAAATAAAACCGAGTTTCAACGTAGACCAAAGTCTACTCCAAAAAACACATACGAAAAGAGAGCATCATCTTTCAATATGCCCTCCCCATCAACAACATCCATATTAACATCTTCATAACTTTTTTTGCAGACTCATACTTGCACTTATTTATAACATTTGTTTTAAATCGCCGCGCTTTTCACCAATCTGGTGCAATTTATACAAAAGCCACCTATCACAAACAAAAATAGTGCCAACCTCACGCTTTCACTCAACTTTATTTTTTACAGCAAAAATCTTGCTATAAAATAAAAAAGCACACCCTATAGGTGTGCTTTTTCTAACTGATAAATCAGCCTACAGATTAACCCGCAGCATCTAAAAGCATGTTACGGATGTGACCGATTGCTTTAGTTGGGTTCAAACCTTTAGGACACACTGATACACAGTTCATAATACCTTTACAACGGAATAGCGAGAATGGGTCGTCTAGACGAGCCAAACGCTCTTGAGTTGCTGTATCACGAGAGTCAATGATGAAACGGTATGCATTCAACAATGCTGAAGGACCCAAGAACTTGTCTGGGTTCCACCAGAATGACGGGCATGAAGTTGAACAACATGCACAAAGAATACATTCGTATAAACCATCTAAGTGTTCACGCTCTTCAGGAGACTGTAAACGCTCTTTTGGCGGCGCAGGTTGGTTGTTGATCAAGAATGGGTGAATTTTGTTGTACTGATCGTAGAACTGATTCATATCCACAACTAAATCTTTAACCACCGGCAAACCAGGTAAAGGACGAACTGTGATCACTTCTGGTAAGTCGTTTAGGTTCCAAAGACACGCTAAACCATTTTTACCATTGATGTTTACACCATCCGAACCACAAATACCTTCACGGCATGAACGGCGGAATGTTAATGACTCATCCTGTACTTTCAATGCAAGAAGCGCATCAAGCAACATACGGTGCTTATCAGTCAACTCTAACTTGAAAGTTTGCATGTACGGCGCTGCATCCTTATCAGGATCGTAGCGGTAGATATTAAATGTACGAGTACCTCTACTCATCTTACTTCTCCCAATTAGAATGTACGTGGTTTAGGTGGAATTGCAGCAACAGACAATGGCTTATAACGTACTGGCTTGTACTCAAGACGGTTATCGCTAGAGAACCATAATGTGTGCTTCATCCACTCATCATCACGACGACCATATGGGTAAGCTGGATGATCTGGCGACTCTTCAAAGTCTACAACCGTATGCGCACCACGGCACTCTTTACGAGCTGCTGCTGAGATCAATGTTGCTTTAGCCACTTCATACAAGTTTTCAACTTCTAAAGCCTCTACACGCGCAGTGTTAAATACTTTAGATTTGTCTTTCAAGTGAATATTGCGTACACGCGGTTCAATCGCAAGAATCTGCTTCACACCTTCTTCAAGAAGTGCAGTTGTACGGAATACACCAGCATGATCTTGAACGATGTCACGAATTGCATCTGCAACTTCTTGGGCATTTTCACCAGTTGTTGAATCATCCAATTTACGGATACGTGCAACAGTTTGCTCAAGTACAGTCGTAGGAAGCGGTTGGTATTCATCACCGTGATGTTTAGTCACGTAGTCAATGATGTGCTCACCCGCAGCTTTACCAAATACAACCAAGTCTAGTAACGAGTTGGTACCTAAACGGTTTGCACCATGTACAGACACGCAAGAACATTCACCAATTGCATAGAAGCCTTTAACAGGTTTCGTAAAGTTACGATCGCCCGCATTAGTCGAATAGATATCGCTATCTTTGTCATAATGTGCTGCAAATGCTTCAGTTTCAGAACCTTCAGGCACAACCACTTGACCGTGGATATTCGTTGGAATACCACCCATTTGGTAGTGAATTGTTGGTACAACTGGAATTGGCTCTTTGGTGATGTCAACGTTCGCAAATTTCTTACCAATCTCAAATACAGATGGAAGACGTTTCATGATCGTTTCAGCACCCAAGTGCGTCATATCAAGCAAGATGTAGTCTTTCTTCGGACCACAGCCACGACCTTCTTTAATTTCTTGGTCCATAGAGCGTGATACGAAGTCACGTGGTGCCAAATCTTTTAAAGTAGGCGCATAGCGTTCCATGAACGGCTCACCAGCATCGTTACGAAGGATTGCGCCTTCACCACGACAGCCTTCTGTCAACAATACGCCTGCGCCCGCAACACCTGTTGGGTGGAACTGCCAGAATTCCATATCTTGTAGTGGAATACCTGCACGCGCAGCCATACCAAGGCCGTCACCAGTGTTGATATACGCGTTTGTAGATGCACGGTAAACACGACCCGCACCGCCTGTAGCAAACAATGTCGCTTTGGCTTGGAATACTGCAATTTTACCCGTTTCTTGGTCGTATGCAGTTACACCGAGTACATCACCCGCTTCGTTACGGATCAGGTCAAGTGCGATCCATTCAACAAAGAATTGTGTACCCATTTTCACGTTGCTTTGATAAAGCGTGTGAAGAAGTGCGTGACCTGTACGGTCAGCAGCAGCACATGCACGTGGAACCGCTTTTTCACCGTAGTTTGCAGAGTGACCACCAAATGGACGTTGGTAAATCGTACCGTCTGCGTTACGGTCAAATGGCATACCCAAGTGTTCTAACTCATAAACCACTTGTGGCGCTTCACGCGTCATAAATTCAATCGCGTCTTGGTCGCCTAACCAGTCAGAACCTTTAACAGTGTCGTAGAAGTGGTAGTGCCAGTTATCTTCTTGCATATTACCAAGAGATGCACCAATACCACCCTGCGCTGCAACTGTGTGCGAACGAGTTGGGAATACTTTAGTTAAAACAGCAACTTTCAAACCAGCTTGAGCAAGTTGGTAAGACGCGCGCATACCTGAACCACCACCACCAACGATGACAGCATCGAAAGTTTCGTGTGGAATATTTGTGTAATCTTCTTTAGGGGTTATAGCGCCCATGATCTCTTCCTATCAATTCGCCCAAAAAATCTGGATTGCCCAGATCGCATATGCAAATACAGCAATAATTACTGCTGAAGTCAGTACAAGGCGTAAACCTGAAGCTGAAGGACCCATTTGACGAGTAGTCACATAATCCGTGAATACCTGCCACATACCAATCCAAGCATGTGCAACAAGAGATAAGACGGCCAATAAAGATAAAATCTTCATTGGAGCTGTCATCATAAAGCCGTACCACTGTTCATAGCTAAAACCGCCATTGCATAGGATCCAACCTAAAACAACAACTGTATAAACCGCTAATACGACAGCACTTACACGTTGGATAAACCAATCGCGAGAACCTGAACCCGTTAAACCAGTAGCACTTTTCATTAGATAACAATCCATACAAATGCCGCAACGATACCGATTGCAGACAAGATCAATGAAATAGTAGCTGCGATACGACCACTTTGCAGTTCTTCAGCAATACCGATATCTGCAAGTAAGTGCTTAACACCCGCAATAAAGTGGAAAATTAAGCCGGCTACAAATACCCATACGACAAAACGCACAATGAAGCTATTAAAAATAGCCTGAACTTGAGCAAATCCTTCAGGCGAAGACAATGACTTGTCTAAGATCCATAGAAGTACCGGTACGAGTAAAAATACGATGACACCTGATAGACGGTGTAAGATTGATGCAATAGCCACAGGGGATTTTAAGTTTACTTCTAAAACTTGACCCATGGACAAATTGACAGGTCTGTTGCTTTTCACAGCGGGCATCCTGTAAGTAAAAACTCCATCCGGAGTTTGTTGGAATTAATTCGAAGGAAAGCTGGCATTGTTCAGCAGCTACTTTAAAACTCTAAATTAAATAGCGTTTGAACTTAAAACGACACTGAATTATAAGACGTGAACTATCAAAATACAAACAATGCCCTTGGCCTTTTTGCATAAAAATTCTTTAAATAAGAATCATTAACACATAGATAAATACCTTGCGCTACAATACTTTAGCTTCAAATCTTAGCTATATGGTTGGTTTTTATAAAATAAACACCAAATTCAAGCGCTAAAATTTATACAAAAACGGGAAAATTCGACTTTAGACTAATGATGCACAAAAAAGTCTTGTTTTAAAAACTGGGGAATTTCACTGCTTTATTTTAATCATTTTTTATTTATATATAAAATGTTCATTATTTTATTTTAATATAGTGGCATAAATATGCATGATGTTGGTGCAACAGATTAATCCCCTACAAGATTGAAATATCTCGTAATAAATTTTAATTAAAACAATTTTTCACATCCGTATAAATAAAAAAAGTGACTGATATACCGTTTTCGAAATACCAAATAAGCTATTTTTTATACAACTAAATCATTTTTTTTGAGTCACTTATTGTTTTTAACAATGACTACGAAAGCAGCATTTTCTTTTTAAAATGATGCGTAAGTTACGAGAATCATAATAAATGTAAATATATGACGACTTGAATTCTGTTTCTTTTCAAGCGCTTTTTTCAATATAAAACTGCTTACAATTGCGCCAGCAACATTTTTTATTTATGCACTTGCTCGTTGAATTAACTTATTATAGTGTGTCGGTGCTGTGATTTTATGCAAATTTTAATGGATTAAATCTTAACTATAACTTCGGAAGTCATCATTTTATCCATAAGTATAATTGACAAAATTTCAGCACTCTCTACTCTTAGAGCAAATTTTTAATCCGTCTGATTCGTGCATTAAAAGATGAGTATTTCGAGTCAGATAAATCATTCACCAGGACAGGAGATCTATTGAATGTCTGAAGCAACTGGCAAAAAAGCCGTTTTACAGCTTGATGGCAAAGAAATTGAATTACCAATTTACAGCGGCACATTGGGCCCAGATGTAATCGACGTTAAAGATGTATTGGCCGCAGGTCACTTCACTTTTGATCCTGGTTTTATGGCTACTGCTGCATGCGAGTCTAAAATCACTTTCATCGACGGTAACAAAGGTGTGCTTTTACACCGTGGCTACCCAATCGACCAGTTAGCAACTAAAGCTGACTACTTAGAAACTTGCTACTTACTTCTCAATGGCGAGCTTCCAACAGCTGAACAAAAAGAAGTATTTGATGCTAAAGTTCGTAACCACACTATGGTTCACGATCAAGTTAGCCGCTTCTTCAATGGTTTCCGTCGCGATGCTCACCCTATGGCGATCATGGTTGGTGTAGTTGGTGCGCTTTCTGCGTTCTATCACAACAACTTAGACATCGAAAATGTTGATCACCGTGAAATTACAGCGATCCGCTTAATTGCTAAAGTACCTACTTTGGCTGCGTGGAGCTACAAGTACACTGTAGGTCAACCATTCGTTTACCCACGTAACGACTTAAGCTACGCTGAAAACTTCTTGTACATGATGTTTGCTACTCCAGCAGACCGTGATTACAAAGTAGATCCTATCCTTGCTAAAGCAATGGACCGCATCTTCACGCTTCACGCTGACCACGAACAAAATGCTTCTACGTCTACAGTACGTTTAGCTGGTTCTACTGGCGCGAACCCATATGCATGTATCGCTGCGGGTATCTCTGCACTTTGGGGCCCTGCTCACGGCGGCGCGAACGAAGCTGTTCTTAAGATGCTTGATGAAATCGGCACTGTAGAGAACGTTGCTGACTTCATGGAAAAAGTGAAAACTAAAGAAGTTAAACTCATGGGCTTCGGTCACCGTGTGTACAAAAACTTCGATCCACGTGCGAAAGTAATGAAAGAAACTTGCGACGAAGTTCTTGGTGCGCTTGGCATCAACGATCCACAGCTTGCTCTTGCTATGGAACTTGAACGTATCGCGCTTTCTGATGAATACTTCATCAAACGTAACCTATACCCGAACGTAGACTTCTACTCAGGTATCATCCTTAAAGCGATTGGTATCCCGACAGAAATGTTTACAGTGATCTTCGCGCTTGCACGTACTGTTGGTTGGATCAGCCACTGGTTAGAAATGCACAGCGGTCCGTACAAGATCGGTCGCCCTCGTCAGCTTTACACTGGCGAAGTTCAACGCGACATCAACCGTTAATTCGGTCTGCGTTGATAGACAAAAAACCACCCGCATGGGTGGTTTTTTTATATGTTGAACTCTAAACCTACCATTCATGAATCACACCCTTAAAGTATTAAAAGGCCTGAACAGACTCAGGCTTTTTTTAATACTTAATGTGGCTACTTTAAGCTTCAACAACATCGTAGTGTTTTAGCTCAAGCGCAGATAAACGTTGCTTTAACTCGGCCAAGGACCACGGCCAAGCTGCGAAGTTACGCCCATTTCGATCCAAATAATAGCTTGAGCAACCACCTCGGTTAAATACTGTGGTTTTCAAATGGGTTTGCACCTTAGCATTGTGATAACGCAGAACATCACGTTTTACCATCATACGTTTAAAGCCTTGCTGCTTCATTTTTAGTAGACCATCGGCTTTGTTGCATAAAGATTTTAAAGATAGAGCTTTCCTAAGTTGCTCAAATTTAAGTGACAACTTGGGTATGAGGTCTGCCTAATTCTGTAAATTTATTTAACACGGCTATACGTGCATGAACTTCATTGACCTGACTATCAAAACTCCTTGCGCTGAGTTTATCGCCTAATAATTTGATGCAATGCATCTTAGTTTCGACCAAACTTCGGCGATGATAGCCTGACCATTTTTTCCATAATGTCCTGCCGAAACGTTTAACTGTTCGAAGTAATTCATTTCGCTCTCGCGAATGAACTTTGTTACCTTTCCAAGGCTTTGCATTTTTTCTTGGTGGAATCACCGCATGCACTTGCCGATCTGCAATGATCTGACGGCATTGCTTGGTGTCATAAGCGCCATCCGTATAAACAAAGTCAATCTGCTCATCTTTAGGGATCTGATCAAGCAAGTTTCCAAGAACCTGAGCGTCACTCACATTATTTGTTGTGAGCTGAACAGCCCGTATTTGCAGAGTTTTAGCATCTATGCCGATATGTAGTTTACGCCATTGGCGACGATATTCAGGTTGATGTTTCTTACGTTTCCACTCACCTTCGCCTAAAAACTTCAAGCCAGTAGAGTCCACTAATAGATGTAGCCCATCACTACTTTTCTGATAGCTAATCAAAATATCAATATGCTTTTGTCTTCTACAAAGTGTGGTGTAATCTGGTGCTGTCCAATCTAGACCACATAGTTTAATCAGGCTTTGAACAAAGCCGGTGACCATGCGTAAAGACAGACGAAATAAGGATTTAATCATTAAGCAGCATTGGATTGCTGCATCAGAATAGATTTGATTTCGCCCTTGTTTACCGATGGACGGAGCATACCATTGGGTCGCTGAATCAAACCAAATTGATATATTTCCTCGATTGATCAAGGCTTTATTGTAGGTCGACCAATTGGTTGTACGATAGATTTTTGGTGTGAGCTTATTCATTTGAAAATTATATTGTGGAATAAGTCTTTAGAGATACGTTTGTGCAACAAAGCCTAGACCATCTACAATGTACTGAATCTGAGCTTCAGCAATGCCAATAAAAGAGTCATAGACCAAGATATTTGGGCCCAATACCAAAAATGCATTCGGCACATTTTCCAAACTTGTACCCAAGTACGCTTCTGGCGAACTATCCTTCCAAAGGTCAGCCAATCGCTCACCTTGGGCATTCCATACCCGTTGTCCAATCGGTGGGTGTGCCACTTCAAAACCGGTTCCCCAGATAATGACATCGACCTCAAATCGCTCACCATTTGCAGCAATGACAGTCTGCCCATCAATCTCAACCAAACCTTGTGGCAACAGCGTTACATTGTCTTGTTGCAGTGCTGGATAATAATTATTGGCAAATAAAAGCCGCTTACAGCCAATCGAAAAGTTAGGTGTTACAGCTTTACGTAAGGCGTCATCCTGTATTTGCAATTTCAATAATTGACGGCTTAAAAAATTGACTGGCTCAAGCAGTGACGGATGACGTAGCCCAAAGTTGATCCCGTTTAAAATACTGGAAACACTATTCCTCCAACCTTGCTGAATCATCGGGAATTTGGCCACCAGCGATTTCATGCTTGCATTCAATTGCATATCCGCTTTGGGTAAGACCCACGGCGCAGTTCTCTGAAATACGATCAGCTCTTTCGCCAATGGCTGAATTTGTGGAATAAACTAAATGGCCGATGCGCCAGTTCCAATCACGGCAACCCGCTTTCCCGTTAAGTCATAATCATGCTTCCAACGGGCTGAATGGAACATTTCTCCTTTAAACCCCTCTATCCCTTTAATCTTAGGTAAAGATGGTTCTGTAATCGGCCCTGTGCTAAAGATCACGGTTCGTGCTTGATATGTCCCTTGAGAAGTTTCAAGTTGCCAAATATTCGCCTCTTCATTCAACTTGGCACTGAGCAACTCATGCTGAAAACAGATTTTGTCTTGCAATTCAAACTGCTCAACTACCCGTTCTAAGTAACTTAAAATTTCAGGTTGTTTCGCAAATAAATGGCTCCATTGATGACTAGGTGCAAAGGAAAATGAATACAATGCCGAAGGTACATCACAGCCACAGCCGGGGTAATTATTATCACGCCACGTACCACCAACTCTCTCTGCCTTTTCTAAAACCAGATAGTCCTGATAGCCGACTTGTTTCATTTTATAAGCCGCAGCAATGCCAGAAATCCCAGCCCCTACAACAATGGTATCGTAAGTTTGTACAGCTTTAGGACGAAGCACAGCCTTTTTACGGGTCTGCTTAGGTTGAGCTTCTGTACTTTTTGACGTGGTAGTTTGATCTCGCATTTGATCAGACGGCGCTTGCACATCTACTTGCTCGATCTCTAATTGCGTTTCCATATTCATTTTTCTCTATTCTTATTTTGTGATTTGATTAAACAGTGGATAACCCAAACCTAAAAGCTTGACGTATAAGCTTGGCGATGCGCGTTTCATCCACCAAAACAATTTGGCATCGGGTTGTGGAATAGTATAAAGCTTGCCTGCATCTAAGCGATTTAATGTTTTTTTGACTACAGCATCACTGGTGGTAAACGCATGGTTCATCATCAGTTTGTCAGCCAGTCCAGAATAGCGACTCGGCAACCGTCCATTCTTCATAATATTGGTCGGCACCAAGGTCGGACACAGCACATTGACTGCAATGTTATAAGCCTGAAGCTCTGAAGCTAAGGTTTCTGATAGAGCCAAAACACTAGACTTGGTCACGTTGTACGCTGTCATTTCAGGGGCTGCGGTATAGCCCGCTGCCGATGCTACATTGATAATGGCACCAAAACCTTGCTGTTTAAATTTGGGTACAAAGTAGTAGCAACCATGAATTACCCCCCACAGGTTGACATGCATACACCACTGCCAATCCTCCAGCGACACCTCATCAAACTTACCACCTAGCCCAACTCCGGCATTATTGATGAGCAAAGTAACAGGATATCCCAAAAGCTGTTCCGCTTGCTCCGCCAAAGTGTGTACAGATTCTTTTAATCCAACATCACAATGCACCGCATAGGCTGACGAAGATGTCATCGACTGAATCAAATCTACCGTCTCCTGTGCTGAGCTTAAGTCAATATCTGCACAGACGACATCACCACCGCGCTTTGCCAGTTCCAGTGCAAAGCTACGGCCAATTCCACTACCTGCACCAGTCACAACTGCGTAGGCATTTTGACTTGGTTTATTTTTTTTACTCAACAGTCCCATGTCATAACCTCCTTTTTATGGTTTAAGTACTGGAGTAAATTCTTTGGTGAAATAGGGGGTTAACACTCCTGTTTCAGGATGTAGTAAACGCTCTTTGTAATAATCTAAAAATGCAGAGGTGTCATAATCATTCGGGTGAAAGCTTGGACGCAAATAGTCAAAAATATGCTTCCAACTACTGCCATAAACACCTCTTTTTAATCCAAACAAGAGACTGAAACTGCGCGGTACATCCTTCCAGTAACTCAGGCTCACCAAATTAGACGGTTTGCGATAAAATGGGACAAAAACTGACGCCACTGAAATCAGCAGCAAAATGGTGATAAGGGCTGGAAAAAAGCCTGCAATACGTAAGGCATAGTTATTGGAAAGTGATTGAAACACATCATATGCAATGTCTTTATGCTCAGACTCCTCTAGCATGTGCCACATCCAAATCGCCCGTTGCTTTTCATCTTGAGAATCGAAGAAAATCTCTTCATGGTTCATCATGTATTCAGACAGCACAGCGGTAAAATGTTCAATGCCTGCCATCAAAGACAATTTCATCGGCTGCGGTAAGCGGTTAAAACCGTAATCAAAAACGATTTCGGCTAAATAACGAAAAATGCCAACGGGTAAATCAACCTGTTTAAAGGTATCGTTCAATTCTTCATGTAGCTTTGAATGCAGTGCCTCCTGTCCAATTAAAGACGTCACACGTTGTTTTAATACAGGGTCTGTGAGGAAATCGCGGTGATAACGGGCGGTATCAATCACCAAGTCTTCACCATAGGTCAGAAAGATCGAGGGAGATGCAAAGTAAGCACTGGCTAGCTCCGCATTTAAGTAAAATTTGGGATCAATTTTCTCAGCTTCAAAGTCAAATTTCATATGCCGAATTGGAATAATCGCAGACTGTTTTTCAGCATCGAATACGGGTCCTGCAAAAATTTGGCTGGCTTTGCCTTTCAATGGAAGAGCGATACGCATAGGACATTCCTTCTTATTTTTAGCTCATTTTTTAGGCTCAATCTCACGATTTTTTACCTGTGCTTTGCATTCAAAATAAGAGTCCGATTCCCCTATGCCACTGGCATTTTTCTTCAAATGATTTGCAATTTATGACTTTAAAATCTGTTGTCTAACAATCACTCCACAGATTTATCTATCGGGGTCAGAACGAGGCTTTGTGTGCCACAAAGGGAATACACTGCTCATAGGCTGAGCACTCTTCGCCATAGTGTTTTTTGAGAAAATAGTCTTGCACCATTTGCGCCTGCTGTTCAATGCCATAGCTTAAAAACTGCTTTCCTTGTTTTAACGCATAACGATATTGACGGTTAAAAAGTGCCTTACGCACTACAGCGAGTCCCTGCTGAATTTGCCAAACATGCGTTAGCTCATGAATCAACCAAGCTTGTTGATGAATCGGCTGGTCGGCAAAGTTTTCGCACCAGTCTTTGATATTAAAATAGACATGTCCATTGGGGCTAATCGCATAATGAGGCAGCACTGCCCGATGCGCGATAATTCGAACCGAATCCATGCTCAGACTGTTCCCAAAAATACTGCTGGCAAACTTTTTCTCCCCTTCAGTCAAGGGCCTGTTTTTAAGTTCAAACTTTTGCTGTATTTTTTGTAAAAGCGGTTGAAACCACACAATCACACTCCATAAAGACATTAGAATAATTTGTTCTTTTTAAGGACATTTACGGATTTTTTTTAGAATATCCCTTAAAAAAAATCGCATTTCGTATATAGTATTCGCACTTATTATTGATTAATACTTCTATTTGTTTATCGTCACTTACACCACGTAGAACTTATAGCTATAACAAACTCAATCGTCGTGTATATCCCTATAGGTATAGGATTTAGTTGGAAATGAAAAGTTTTAAAATTGCACTTGCACAGTTCTCTCCGCACATTGGCAACCTTGAAGCAAATGCCCAAAAAATGTTGGAACAGGCCAATGAAGCAAAAAAACAAAATGCTGATTTAATTATTTTTCCAGAACTTTCGAGCATTGGTTACCCAGCAGAAGATTTACTTCTACGTCCAAGCCTAACCAAACGCACGCAACAAGTTTTTGAACAACTTAAAACAGTAAAAGACATTGTAATGGTCTTTGGTTTTGTCAATCAAACCGAAGATGGTCAACGCTACAACGCCGCTGCGGTCATGAAAGATGGACAGGTTTTGGGTGTGTATAACAAACAAAACTTGCCAAACTATAGCGTGTTTGATGAAAAGCGTTACTTCACTGAAGGACATCAACACCTTGTTTTTGAATATTTGGGTCATAAGTTTGGTGTGTTGATTTGTGAAGATGTTTGGTCACTTTCAACGGTACAACAACTAGCACAGCTCAATGTAGAAACAGCTTTAGTCTTAAATGCTTCACCATATGAAGTCGGTAAGCCACAGCACCGCGTTGAAACCATGTCTGCACTGGCAAAACAAATGAACCTCAATTTGGTTTATGCCAACCAAGTCGGCGGTCAAGACGACCTGATCTTTGATGGTACAAGCTTCGTGATTGCCAAAAATGGTTCAGTTGTACTTCAAGCTGAAAGCTTTAAAGAATCCCTGTATTTCGCTGAATACGAAGCAGAACAACAAGCCTTTAAGGCCAATCCTCTGCCGCCTGCTTTAGACACTATGGCAGAGATTTATCAAAGCTTAGTAATGGCGACCCGTGACTATGTACAGCGCTCAGGTTTCCCAGGGGTGATTTTGGGTTTATCAGGCGGGATCGACTCAGCTCTAACTCTTGCAATTGCAGCCGATGCGATTGGCGCCGATAAAGTCCAAGCCGTAATGATGCCATATACTTATACCGCTCAAATCAGTGTAGAAGATGCAGCTGAACAAGCGAAGAGTATGGGGGTGACTTTTGGGATTGCTGAAATCAACCCGATTGTAAACAGCTTTATGCAAACGCTTTATCCGTTTTTTGGCAACAGCCCTGCGGATGCAACTGAAGAAAACTTACAAGCGCGTGCCCGCGGTACACTGCTAATGGGTTTATCCAACAAATTTGGCAATTTAGTCCTGTCTACAGGCAATAAATCAGAATTGGCTGTGGGCTATTGCACGCTCTATGGTGACATGGTCGGTGGTTTTGCCGTACTGAAAGATGTGTATAAAACCATTGTGTTTGAACTTGCGAAATACCGTAACAGCATTTCAGACAAGCCCGTGATTCCTGAGCGTGTGATCACTCGTCCACCTTCAGCAGAGCTACGTCCAGATCAAAAGGACCAAGACTCTTTACCGCCATATGATGTACTGGATGCCATTTTATATGCCTATATCGAAGAAGATATGAGCCAAGATGACATCATTGCCAAAGGCTTTGATGCTGAAGTGGTTGCAAAAGTAATTCGTTTGGTCGATTTCAATGAATACAAACGTCGCCAAGGTGCAATTGGTCCGCGTATCAGCTCACGTGCATTTAGCCGTGAACGTCGCTACCCAATCATGAATGGCTGGAAAGCTGGCCTATAAGCTGCTGTTCCAATAAAAAAGCCCAAACAGATGTTTGGGCTTTTTTATATCAACATATTCAAATCTATTTTTTACGCACAAAAAAAGAGACCAAGCTGAGAGCTTGGTCTTTTAAAATGGTGGCTATGACGAGACTTGAACTTGTGACCCCCGCATTATGAGTGCGGTGCTCTAACCAACTGAGCTACATAGCCGTAAACTGTGCGCGCATTATGCAAAGTTCAAAGACAACCGTCAACCCTTTTTACACACAAATGGTTATTCCATAAACAAATACAATTTAAACTAGCAATTTTTCAGCAAACCACTCTTTTTAAACTTATTTTCATACTGCAAGCTGTATTTAACTTAAACATATTTACGAGAAAGATAATGAAAAAGACTTTAGTCTTTTCATCATCCTGAGCACTATAGCATTGAGCAATTGTCAGGCTGATTTCCCCCATGATCACCAACTATAACGGTGTACGGCGTGATGTAGCGGCCTATATCAACTCAAATCAACTCTTTAGCCTAAAAGACCGAGAGATACTGGTCAACTATGCCAAAGGACAACAAAAGATCCTGACGGCAGATCGCTTAAGCCCAACTGCACAGCAAAACTTAGCTTTAGAAAGAGCCGAAGGACGCTACTGTGCAAGTCAGCACATATCTTTAAAAAAACTCAATTTAGTCGATCATCAAATCTTTGCATTACCCGAACATCAAGCCAATTGGCAACACATTCAAAACTTACAGACGCAGATCAATTTAACGCCTGAAAACCTTAACTGTGAGGGGAAATTTTAAAAAGATCATAAATGTCCGCAGTCACAGCTTTGGTTTAAATATCGAAACAACGGCGCAGTGAACCACAAGGCCATTTCAGAAATGGCAAGTAAATAAAAACACTTTCAGACCTTTCTTTCCCACAAAAAAAAAGATCATGCTGAGAGCATGATCTATAAAAATGGTGGCTATGACGAGACTTGAACTTGTGACCCCCGCATTATGAGTGCGGTGCTCTAACCAACTGAGCTACATAGCCGTAAACTGTGCGCGCATTATGTGGTTTTCTCACCAGTACGTCAAGTACCTTGCGCGCTTAATTGATCAAAATTTGTTGAAGTGAGCCGATAAGCCGGGTTCTGTCGAGAACGATCATTCCTCTAGGCGTACAATCACTCATACGCTCAAGCGACCTACCCGGATCCAGCATGGGCCATGCCTAAAGGATCCCTATTTGGTCTTGCTTCCGGTGGGGTTTACCATGCCATGAACTGTTACCAGCCATGCGGTGCGCTCTTACCGCACCCTTTCACCCTTACCTTCGATTTCGATTGCTCGAAACCACAATGAAGGCGGTCTACTCTCTGCTGCACTTTCCGTCGGCTCACGCCGCCCAGGCGTTACCTGGCACCTTGCCCTATGAAGCCCGGACTTTCCTCCCCTGCTTCAATCACGGAGATCTCCACAGCAGCGATCGTCTGGCTCACTTCGAGGCGAATAGTATCAAATCTTAGACTTAATTGCTTGCGCTTTTTTGAGCAATCAGCTTTTTATATTTATCCATGAGCTCATCCTCAGTTTCAGCATGATTGGGATCAAGCGGAATACAGTCCACTGGACAGAACAATTGACACTGGGGTTTATCATAATGTCCGATACACTCTGTACATAAATCTGGATTGATTTCATAAATCAATTCCCCCATGAAAATGGCTTCATTGGGGCACACAGGTTCACAGACATCACAATTGATGCATTCATCGGTTATATATAAAGACACATTACCAACCTTGTTGATGTTTACGTTCAAAAGCAGCAACCACAGCTTGCGGTACAAACTTGGTCACATCACCTTTTAAACGTGCTATTTCACGAATCAACGTCGATGAAATAAATGAATACTGCTCTGACGGCGTTAAAAATACTGCCTCAAAGTGTGAATCAAGTTGACGGTTCATATTGGCTAACTGGAACTCGTATTCAAAGTCAGACACTGCACGCAATCCTCGCAGTACAGCCGTTGCCTTTTGTTCACGGAAGAAGTTCACCAACAAACCATCAAAACCTACAAACTCAACATTATCAAGATGACTTAATGATGCTTTGGCCAAGCTCACACGCTCTTCTAAACTAAAGACAGGATTTTTATGATGACCAATGGCAATGGCCACCACCACCTCATCAAACATACGTGATGCACGTGTGACCAAATCAATATGACCATTGGTAATTGGATCAAAAGTCCCCGGGTAAATGACGCGAGTTTTAGACATCCATTTTTACTCTGTTGATTTTGTAGAGCCATATTTTAGCAAAAACTTGTTTTATAGGTGAAGAAACTCCATAAATTTGAAAAAACTTCACCTTAACCCTGCTTTAAGGCACAATAGGTACATTGTTGGAAGTAATTGATTATGGCGAAAGCAACTGTAGTTAAAAAAAATACCAGCGGGACGATTGCACAGAATAAACGTGCACGTCACGACTATTTTATTGAAGAAAAATTTGAAGCTGGCCTGTCACTGCAAGGCTGGGAAGTAAAATCGTTACGTGCAGGTCGTATGACGCTGTCTGAGAGTTATATCACCTTTAAAAATGGTGAGGCTTTCCTGTTCGGTGCTCAGATTCAGCCTTTACTCAGTGCATCCACGCACATTGTTCCTGAAGCGACCCGTACCCGTAAGTTATTGTTGAACCGTCGTGAACTCGATAAGCTACTCGGCGCAGTGAATCAAAAAGGTTATTCATGCGTTCCGCTTGTTGCTTATTGGAAAGGGCCACGTGCGAAACTAGAAATCGCTTTAGTGAAAGGTAAACAGCTACATGACAAACGCGCCACGGAAAAAGACCGTGACTGGCAACGTGATAAAGCCCGCATTATGCATAAATAATAAAAAACCTCCCAATGTGGAGGTTTTTTATTATTAGAACTGTTAATAATCAGCTTTTAGCTCGACCAAATATTTTCCGAACTTTCGAGCAGTTTCCAAGTCGCCTTCGGGTGGGGTTATTTCAACACTGGCGTTGTCTGACTGAGTCATCAAACCTAAAAAGCTCGACATCCGATTAATATCGTGTTGGCTACGTCCTGTCGGCATAAACGGTAAACCTGCCCACAACATACCATGTTGCATTGCAAATAGATTAATCTGTTGTAATACCGCCAGTTTATCGCCACTTAAGCCACCACCATTGGTAAAGCCTGCAGCTAATTTTCCTTGCCAAGCCCGTGCTAACCAACGCTTAGAGGAGTCTTCCATAAACTGTTTTAGTGCCGCTGTGAGACTCCCCATATAGGTTGGGCAACCCATTACAATAATATCGGCCTGATCTAATAAGTCCCACTGTACTGCAGCAACAGAAATCAAATGCACGTCAGCACCCGCCTGCTCTGCACCTTGTGCAATATACTGAGCGACTTTCGCCGTATGACCATAGGCGCTATGATAAACCACACACACATGAACAGGTGCAACAGAAACAAGATCAGGTACAGACATGGAAATTTTTAAGAGCAAAGAATTGAGTTAAGTTTAACACTTCCACTCGCTGAGTGGGGAGTAAGTGCAAGGATTAAAACAGCCAAGCACTTGATCAGAAACCAAAACTATTGCATAAACACAAAAGTCGCCATACGCCCAGTTTTGGCATGACGGCGATACGAAAAATATTCATCAGACTGACTAAATGAACACTGATCACCGCCAGAGACCACATCAACACCGTGCTGTTTTAGAATGAATTTTGCGATCGCATATAAGTCAGCATAATATTTTCCAGCTTGTGCACCTGTTTGAAATGCAGACTCAAGCTCAGCATACTTTGAACAAAAGGCTTCTTTTACTTCCACCCCAATTTCAAAACAAGGTTGGCTAATAGCTGCGCCCAACCAAGCCCATGTCGGCTGAGTGTTCATGCTGGCAATGGTATTTTCAATAATGCCATGCGCCAGCCCACGCCAACCTGCATGCAAATTGGCCACTTCGCTTCCATCAGCATTACCTAAAACCACAGGTAAACAATCGGCTGTCATCATCATCAGGGCATGCTTCGGGCGCTGCGTCACCAAACCATCCCCTTCTTGAGCATCAAAAGCAATTTGCTCATTCACTACACGGCAAATGGTGCTATGGGTTTGCGTCATCCACGTGATTTTATCGACACCATAGCCTGCAAACTCTTCGAGCAAGATCATGCGATGCTGTTGCACACGTGCAGCATCATCCTGTACATGCAAAGCCAAATTAAAGCCTTGTAGTTCAGATTGAGTGGTTTCTAAAGCACGATCATGATGCACACGGGTTTGCCCCACAAAAACACCTGCCGGAAGTCCTTGAACAAATTGCATATACTGTCCTTATGATGATTCATCTATAACTTAATAGGCTTTGTTTTCCGTACGGAGTACATCAACCAAGGTCGCCAAGTCTGCTGGCCACGGCGCTTTAAACAACATTTCTTCACCTGTACGTGGGTGTTTCAAACCGAGCTCTGCTGCATGCAAGGCTTGGCGTCTGAAACCACGTAAAGTCTCATCTAAAAGTTCTGTTGCACCTGCGGGTACGCGTACACGTGGCATATACACAGGATCGCCAACTAAACCAAAACCAATATAACTAAAATGCACACGAATCTGATGCGTACGTCCAGTTTCAAGACGAGCTTGGATGCGGGTGAAATGTTGGAAGCGTTCTTTCACGTTGTAGTGTGTTACAGCATCTTTACCGCCTGGTAATACCGCCATTTTGACACGATCTACAGGGTGACGTTTAATCGGTTCATCCACCGTGCCACCAGCAATCACATTGCCATACACAATCAGGTCATAAACACGGTAAACCGTTTTTTTCGCCAATTGCTTGCTCAGTGAAAATTGTGCTTCTAAGTTTTTCGCAATGACCAACAAACCAGAAGTATCTTTATCAATACGATGCACCAAACCCGCGCGGGTCAGTTCTGCCGATTTTGGATAGTGATGCAATAATGCATTTACCAACGTACCCGATGAATTGCCCGCACCTGGGTGCACGACCATACCAACAGGTTTATTAACGACAATAATGTCGTCATCTACATAGACGATATCCAACGGAATATCTTCAGGCAGACTACGGGTTTGAGCTTCTAACTCAACGTCAAGGGTTAACAGTTCAAATCCTTCACATTTATATTTCGGTTTGACACTGTTACCATTTACCAACAAATGGCCTTCTTTTAGCCACTGTTTGAGTTTTTCACGCGAAAAGTCGCTCCAAATCGTTGCTGCAACTTGGTCTATACGTTGTCCGAGATAAGTTTCATCCAATTGAAATTGCAACGATAAACGTGTTGCAGTAGAGCTTGAAGTATGGTTATCTGCATCCTCAGAATCTTCAAGTAAATTGAAATCGGTTTCAGGGAAATTTGGATCGGAAGATTGTGCTTGAGCCATTTGATCATTCAAATAAAAGTGATTTAATAGCGCAATTGTAGCTCATTGCCCGTATTAACAGAGGAATTTTTATGTCGCTACCACATTATAAAATGACAATGCTTGCTCTAACGATTGGCATTGCATCTGCAATGGTAGGCTGTAGCAGCAATCCCAAGAAAGAAGTGGTAGATACCGGTCCACAATCGAGTGAACAGGTTTATATTCAAAAAGCAGAAAAAGCACTGCAAAGTGGTCAATATACCGACGCTGCAAAACACTTAGAAGCATTAGATACCTATTACCCTACAGGTGAATATGCGCAACAAGCTCAACTAGAGCTGCTCTATGTGAAGTTTCAGCAGAAAGATTATGAAGGTGCGATTGCACTGGCTGATCGTTTCATTCGTTTGAACCCTCAGCATCCAAACGTGGACTATGCCTACTATGTCCGTGGCGTAGCCAATATGGAACAAAACTATGATGGTTTGATTCGTTATACTTCGCTCAAGCAAGCACATCGCGATGTCAGCTATCTTAAAGTGGCGTATCAAAACTTCGTAGACTTTATTCGTCGTTACCCTTCAAGCACTTATGCGGTTGATGCCGCACAGCGCATGAAGTTTATCAGCAATGAGTTGGCTGAAAGCGAAATGAATGCGGCACGTTTTAATATCAAACGTAAAGCATGGGTCGCAGCACTAGAGCGTGCGCAATGGGTGATTGAACATTATCCACAAAGCCCTCAAGTGCCTGAAGCTTTAGCAACTGTTGCTTATTCGTATGACCAATTGGGCGACAAGCAAACTGCGCAACAATATACCGATGTATTGAAACTAAATTATCCAAATTTAGTGAAATCGAATGGTGAAGTGAACTTACGTGCTGCACGTAAAGAAGCAAGTTGGGTCAACCGTGCGACTTTAGGTGTGTTTGGTCGTGAAGAACAAAACAGTTCTGAAGAAAAAATCGAACAGCCGAAACAAACAACAGAGCGCAGCTTTACCAATCGTGTCAGCTTCGGTTTACTGGATCGTCCTGAAACACAGCAAAACATCACTACTGAAACCGAATAATTCTTCTGAAATATTCGCTATTTTAGAAAGGGCAAGTTATCATACTTGCCCTTTTGTTTTGTGCGATTTCCGCTTGATCAAAACGTCTAAAAGGTATACAAAACAATCTAGATTCGATGGTTTTTTGCATTTTAAAACCTCCATCTCTGCTTCTTTTCACGGTTCAAAACATCAGCGACTGACGATTCGACATGGCTATTCCTCAACACACCATTGACCAAATTTTAGATCGGACCGACATTGTCGACCTGATTGGTCAACGTGTGAAACTTAAAAAGTCAGGTCGCACTTATTCAGGCTGTTGTCCGTTCCATCAAGAAAAATCACCGTCTTTTCACGTGTATCGTGACAAACAGTATTTCCACTGTTTTGGTTGTCAGGCCAATGGTAATGCCATTCGTTTTTTAATGGACATCGACAGTCGTAGCTTTATTGATGTAATGAAGGATTTGTCGAGTCAAACAGGTATCGAACTTCCCAAAGATAACCGTGACTCGAAAAAACTGGTGTATAAGCGCGAAGCTAAACCTGTCCAAAAACCACAGGTCGATGTCGCCGCAGGGGACAAGAAAGCTGAGGCAGCTCCAGCACAACCTGAGTTTCAGATTGAGCATGATCCTTTTGCTGAATTTCAGTCCATGGACTACCAAGAGGGTTATGCTGATTTTAATACCTTCGAGGGCTTCAACACTGCCCCCATTCAGGAAGGTAACTTATACGACCTGTTAGAAAATATTGCGCAATATTATGAGCAACAACTACCGCATAGTCGTGCTGCTCAGCAGTACTTTAAACAGCGTGGACTCAGCCGAGATACCATTGCATATTGGCGTTTAGGCTATGCACCTGAGGACTGGCAACACTTAGAAAAAGCCTTTCCGCAAGATATCGAAGGCTTAAAGCTACTCGGACTGATTCGTACCAGTGACAATGGTCGTGACTTTGACTTGTTACGGGATCGCGTCATATTTCCGATTCGTGATGCCAAAGGTCGTGTCGTGGGCTTCGGTGGTCGTGCTCTAAATGACGAAATTAAGCCTAAATACATCAACTCGCCAGACTCTGAGGTATTTCATAAAAACCAATTGCTTTATGGTTTATATGAAGGCCGTAAACAAAAAGCCCAAGACTGGCTGATGGTCGAAGGTTATATGGATGTGATTGCGCTACAGCAGTATGGGATTGCAGGTGCTGTGGCGACCCTAGGAACGGCCAGTAACACCGAACACTTAAATATTCTGTTTAAACAAAACAACCGTATTACCATTGCCTTTGATGGTGACGTGGCTGGACAAAAAGCGGCTCGCCGTACTTTAGAGATTGCGTTACCGTTACTCAATGATGGTCGTGAGCTGAAGTTCTTTGTGCTGCCAAATGATCATGACCCTGACTCACTGATTCGTCGCGAAGGTATTGAAAACTTTAATAAACTGCTCCAACAGGCCCCACTGTTGTCAGACTTTGTATTTGCACATCTGACGCAGAACCATGACATCAGCAGCCCTGAAGGTAAAAGTCAGGTCATGAGTGAGTTACGTCAACTTACGGACTTATTGCCAAAAACAGGCTCTTTCCGTTATTTGCTAAATCAATCCTTCAAAGAAAAACTCGGTTTTGGTCGTCGCTGGACACCTCAAGTCAGCAACGATGCCTCTTTGTCTTTTAATATTCGCACCAAAGACGAAGACTTCGCGCTCGCCGTTCTGATCCATCATCCGTTTTTGTATATTCACTTTGAAACTCTACGCGCCTATTTACCTGAAGATGAACTTTTAGCGCATGTGCTACAAGTCTTAGATGGTATCTTTGATGATTTACCTGATGACCAAGAACTGGCAACCTATTATGTTTTGGGTGCATGTAGCCGTTATGCCAACGCGATTGCCGATATTATGCAGCGCACCAATATTGAAGTTCTGACCAAAACACCTGAAATGGCCGACAAACTGGCCAGTGAATATGCTCTCTCGCTTGAAGAAAAATATTTGCGCCAAAAACTAAAAGCGCCTTTAAGCCTGCTCGAATCGCGCAATCTACGTCAAAAACTGAATGAATTGACCAAAAAAATAGGCTTAAGACTGATTACTTAAACCTATTACATTTTTATATTTAGATTTACTTTTTAGTTTTACGACGTTTAGCAAAAGTCTCATTTAAACACGTTTGCATTTGTTCAAAATGACTCGGATCTTCAGATTTGGCTGCTTCACGCAGCATAATCGAGGTCGGATGTAGCAACTTCTGCGTCAAACGATGCGCAAACTCTTGCATCACCCGTTCTGCCTTTTCCCCTTTCTCAATTCGTGCCAATGCCAGTTCTAATTCTTCTTGTCTTAACTGTTCACCTTGCTGACGGTAAGCATGGATGGTTTCACCTGCGAGATTGACCTTCTGCTGGGTCACTAACTCCGTTGCTAGTTGGTTAACCATCACCTCTGCTTCAACCGCCGCCTGACGACGCTGAGCAAGGTTTTCATCAATCACCGACTGCAAGTCATCCACGCCATATAAATAGACGCCATCTAAGCTTTCCACTTTCGGGTCTATATCACGCGGAACAGCCAAATCCACCATCAACATTTGTTGATAACGACGCTTTTTTAAGGCCGCTTTGACATCTGGATAATGAATCACTTGATGTAAACTTCCCGTACAACTGGAAATGACATCTGCACGTGCTAAGTTATTGGCCAACTGATCAAACTCAATGATTTCAACATCTACACGATGGGCTATTTCTTGAGCCAAAGTTTCAGCCCGTTCACGGGTACGGTTACAAATGAGGATTTTTGCGACTCCCATTTCAGCCAAATGCTTCGCCACTAAGCTATTCATTTCGCCCGCAGCGACCACCATGACCGTCAACTTTTCAGGCTTACTAAACACTTGTAATGCCAACTGAGCCACCGCGTAGCCCATCGATACGGCATGACTACCCACAGCCGTTTCAGAGCGTACGCGTTTCGCCGCATAGAAGGCATATTCAAAAATTCGGTTTAAATGAGGAGAAACAGTATGAGCCGTCTTCGCCAAAGATAGTGCAGATTTAACCTGTCCCAAAATTTGCGGTTCACCGAGCATGAGTGAATCTAAACCGCTTGCAACACGCATCAAGTGAGTGACAGCCTGCGCATTTTCATAACGGTATACATGATTCAACAATTGTTTAACATCTATGCCATTTGCTTGGGCGAGCCAGTTCAATACCATATCTGAGTTTTCAGACATGGCATACACTTCTGTTCTGTTACACGTAGACACCACCACCATTTCATTTAAGTCTTGGTTTTGGCCTTGTTGCTCAAGCAGTTGCGTTAACTTTTCAGGGTTAAAGGCAATTTGCTCACGCAATTCTACGGAGGCGGTTTGATGGTTGACACCCAATGCAAAGAAAGACATATCAGATCATCATTTCGCTAAATTTATGCTATTGTGCAATAACGGTGTCATAAAAAGCATTACTTGGATCAAGAAAAATTGCGTCAAACACATTGCCGACTGAGCGGCGCGAGAATTAAGCAATATTCTACCACATTCTTACTCGTCGGTAGCATGGCATCTAGTGCTCATCTTAGAGCAGCTGGAGATTTTTCGCTATCTAATTATGATGCAATTCAACAAAGTATGATTGCCGAATTTGCACTGGCTTACCAAGACAGCGCGACGGCCCTGCACAACTATACTGTGCTGGCGATTAAAAGTAATTCCACCACCATTAAACAGCGCGCTTTAAATATTGCCCTTGAGCAAAATGATTTGCATGCCGCACTCGACATTGCAACGCATTGGGTGGTGCAAGAGCCCACCGATGTTCCAGCCTTATTTTATTTGTCGCACATTGCACTCAAAGTACATGAATATGAACTTGCGGCTGAAACGCTCGATAAAATTCTCAATATTGATGCAAATGCCGATTTAGAGCAAATCCTTGCCGGAATTGCCCCTGAGGAACCTGAAGATCAAGAAATTCTCATTCAAGCGCTACGTTCGAGTAAGGAGCGGAACAACCCCTCTATTTTGGCATTAATTGCAGGTTTAGAGGCGCAAAATGGCCAGCTTGAACAAGCCCTAACCACCATCAATAAAGCCCTAAAAAAGCGTGGAAAAGTCACAGGCTACATCCTGATGAAGGCCAACTTACTCAGCGCACTCGGTCAAGAAGAAGAAACCCGTAATTGGTATGCAAAATCAAGTCGTAAACACCGCGACAATGTCGATATCCGTTTAGCCGAAGCCAAATATCTGATTAAAATTAATGCGTCAAATGAAGCTTTAACCAAGCTTGAGAGCCTGATTAAAAAATGGCCTGAACAAGAAGAAGCCTTGTTTATTGCGGGGTTAACCAGTATTGACTTAAAGAAGTACGAAAAAGCGGAAAAATATCTGGTTGAACTACGTAATTCGGCTGAATATCAAAATGAAGCCTATTACTATCTTGCGGTGAATGCTGAACGAAAACAGCATTTTGAAACAGCCAAAGCCTACTATCGTCTAGTCGATGGTAGTCTGTATACCGTATCACGTCGTAGCCTCATCAGTATCTATACCCTGCAAAACAAACCCAATGATGCTTTACGCTTCCTAACCCAAGAACGCGTGAACTACCCACAACATGCAAGTTTTTTGTATCAGGCACAAGCCGATATTTTAAAGCGCATGAATAACAAAGCCGCAGCCATGCGACTGTTAGATGAGGCGATTAAAAACTTACCAGATGATCCTGAACTGATCTATTCTGAAGTGCTAATGTTGGATCCACATACGGATAAGGACAAACTTGAAAAGTTGCTGAATCAACTGTTAAGTATCGAGCCCAATAGCCCAACCTATCTCAATGCTTATGCATACACTTTAGCCTTGCAAAACAGACGCTTAGATGATGCACGTAGATTTGTTGAACATGCTTTAGAATATGCCCCTGAACAGGCCTCCATCTTAGATACCTTAGGCTTTATTTGTTACTTACAAAATGACTTTAGCACGTCAGCCAAAGTCTTAGAAAAAGCCTACCTCATCAGTGGTAGTGTCAATATTGGCGTGCGTTATGCGCGTTCAGTTTATATGCTCGGTGATCTGCAAAAATTCTCCACTGTGTTACAACAACTCAAACAAAAACACCCAAATGATCCTCAATTGGATCAACTTAATACTTTATTGTTACCCCAACAACTGAAAAAGAGCTCATAGTTTTATGCGTATTTTCTCAAATCTGAGCTTAAGCTTACTTGCTGCAAGTAGCTTGGCACTTACAGGCTGTCAACAATTTACCAAACCACAGCTTGACCCAAACACCATACAAACCGAATCTGATCAACACTTTAGCTTACAGGGTAAAATTGGGGTACGTACGCCTGAACAAACAGGCAGTGCTTTTTTTACATGGGTACAACAGCAACAAGAATTTGATATTGAACTCAGTGGAATTTTAGGCGTTGGTAAAACGCAAATTAGTGGTCGTCCAGGTGAAGTTAGCCTGAATAGTGCTAAAACTGGCCTCATCCAAGCTGAAACTCCTGAAGAACTTTTAAAAACAGCAACAGGGTGGCAAGCACCCATCACCCATTTAGTCAATTGGGTTCAAGCCAAACCCGCAACAGTTCAAGCACAAATCCAACGTGACAGTGCCAAACGCGCAGTACAGATCATTGAAGATGGTTGGAGCGTTGAGCTGAGCTATAACGAGCAAGCCCATATGCCAAATCGGTTGATTTTAAAACAAGCACTTGAAAATGGTGCAGAAAACCGTATTACAATGGTCATTCAAAACCGCTAGTTTGTCTCTTTATGATCCGTGTCCCTGCCCCATCAAAACTGAATTTGTTTTTACACATTACGGGTCGTCGTGAAAACGGCTACCATGAACTGCAAAGTATTTTCCAGTTGATCGATCTGTGTGATTGGTTGGAATTTGAGCCTCGTACGGATCAAGAGATTCATATTGAAGGCTTAAACAGTGTCGATTTGAGTCAAAATTTGATTTATAAAGCAACGCAGATACTTAAGCCCTATGCACAAACAGCTACCGGTTTATCCATTCGTCTTGAAAAAAATATTCCGATGGGTGCAGGCTTAGGTGGCGGTTCATCGGATGCCGCAACGACACTAATCGTGGTCAATCAACTATGGCAGTGCGGGTTAAATACTGAACAATTAGCCAACTTGGGTGTTCAGTTAGGCGCAGACGTTCCCATCTTTGTCCATGGTCGCAATGCATGGGCTGAAGGCATAGGTGAGCACTTAACATTCATAGACTTAGATCAAAAACAATACATTGTGTTAAAACCTGATTGTTTTATCAGCACTCAATTGCTTTTTTTACAAAAAACATTGACAAGAAACACGAAGAGCTCTAAATTTTGCGCCTATCAGTTAAAGCCATCTGATTTTGGAAATAATTTTGAGCCTTTGGCGAGAAGTTTATATCCAGAAGTAGATGAAGCGATGCAATATCTCGACCAGTTCGGTGTTGCAAAACTTACAGGTACAGGTGCTTGTGTTTTTACTGAAGTAACGAGTGATATGAACATTGATGATGTTCTTGCAAATGCACCATGTAAAGCTTACTTGGTCAACAGCTTGAATGAATCACCAATAAGACATTTCCACGTTACCTGATAGGGGTATCGCCAAGTGGTAAGGCACCGGTTTTTGATATCGGCATCCGTTGGTTCGAATCCAGCTACCCCTGCCATTTTATTTCACCTGTAGATGACTGTACTAGGGGTATCGCCAAGTGGTAAGGCACCGGTTTTTGATATCGGCATCCGTTGGTTCGAATCCAGCTACCCCTGCCATTTTACAGTAATCAAATTTAGGGGTATCGCCAAGTGGTAAGGCACCGGTTTTTGATATCGGCATCCGTTGGTTCGAATCCAGCTACCCCTGCCATTTTCCAAAAAAGACAGAACAACACTTTGCTGTTCTACTGTTAATTTACCTTGACAGAAAGACGCAAAAATATTAAAGTTCTGCCGCATTAGGGGTATCGCCAAGTGGTAAGGCACCGGTTTTTGATATCGGCATCCGTTGGTTCGAATCCAGCTACCCCTGCCATCTAATTCCTAAATTGCCAACCGCCAAGGGTGCTTCATGCCCAATCTTGTCGTTTTTAGTGGATCTGCACATCCACAATTCGCCCAAAAAGTCGTAAGCCACTTGCACATCCCTTTAGGTGCTGCATCTATTGGTCAATTTTCTGACGGTGAAATTGCTGTCGAAATTACTGAAAATGTTCGTGGTAAAGACGTATTTATCGTACAACCTACTTGTGCCCCAACGAATGATAACCTAATGGAAATCCTCGTTATGGCTGATGCTTTGCGTCGTGCAAGTGCTGGTCGTATTACCGCAGTGATTCCTTATTTCGGTTATGCGCGTCAAGACCGTCGTCCTCGTTCATCACGTGTTCCAATTACTGCAAAAGTTGTCGCAGATATGCTGACAACTGTAGGAATTGACCGTGTGGTAATGATCGACCTTCACGCTGACCAAATCCAAGGTTTCTTCGATATCCCTGTAGACAACATCTACGGTACACCAGCGCTTTTAGCTGACCTTCGTCAACAATCACATGATAACCTCATGGTGGTTTCTCCTGACGTTGGCGGTGTCGTTCGTGCACGTGCTGTTGCTAAACAAATGGGCGATATTGACCTTGCTATCATCGACAAACGTCGTCAAAAGGCAAATGAATCACAAGTCATGCATTTGATTGGTGATGTTAAAGGCCGTGACTGCGTCATCGTAGATGACATGGTGGATACTGCAGGTACGTTATGTAAAGCTGCTGATGCATTGAAAACATTTGGTGCGCGCAAAGTGGTTGCTTATGCAACTCACCCTGTTTTATCAGGTAAAGCTATCGAAAACTTGAAAAACTCTGTGATTGATGAATTGGTTGTTACAGACACCATTCCTCTTTCTGAAGAAGCTCAAGCTCTTGGTAAGATTCGCCAAGTTTCAGTTGCGAGTATGGTTGCTGAAACAATTCGTCGTATTAACAACGAAGAATCTATTAGCGCAATGTTTGATTCTTATCTATAATATAGCGCTGAATTTTAAAAGCCCTGCTCTGTGCAGGGCTTTGTCTCACTAGGTCGGTCGCAGATCTAGTTTATTTAAAACTTAAATTAAGGATGTCTATCATGGCAAACTTCGTATTAAACGCTCAAGCGCGTGAAGCAGCTAACCAAGGGAAAGGTGCGAGCCGCCGCCTTCGTCATGCTGCTCAAGTTCCAGCAATCATCTACGGTGGTGCTGCTGAACCTGTAGCTGTTACTTTAGAACTTCGTGAGCTTGTTAAAGCTTTAGAAAGCAATGCTTTCTTCGAAGAAGTTGTTGAAATCAAAGTTGGCGACAAAGTTGAAAGCGTTAAAATCAAAGCGTTACAACGTCACCCAGCTAAAAACACACCTATGCACGCTGACTTCGTTCGCGCATAAGTGTTATTGGTGTAATTAGTGTCAAATATTTCACTGATTGTTGGTTTGGGCAACCCAGGTTCTGAGTATGCCCAAACCCGCCATAATGCAGGCTTTTGGTTTGTTGAACGCCTTGCAGAACAATATGGCATTACGCTAAAAAAAGACCCAAAATTCAATGGAATGAGTGGGCGTGGTAATATCGAAGGTCAAGACGTCCGTCTGTTATTACCCACAACCTTTATGAACCTTGTTGGTAAAAGTGTTGTTCCCTTCGCAAAATTCTACAATATTGCTCCAGAAGCAATACTGATTGCTCACGATGAACTGGATATGAACCCTGGTGTCATTCGCCTAAAAACAGGTGGTGGTCATGGTGGTCATAATGGTTTACGTGACATAGTTCCTCATATCGGTCCAAACTTCCATCGCTTACGCATTGGTATTGGTCACCCCGGTTCAAAAGAACGTGTTTCAGGACATGTCTTAAGCAAAGCACCAAGCAATGAACAAAATTTAATGGATGACGCAATCCATCACGCACTGGCTCGCACTAAAATGCTGGTGAATGGTGAGATTCAGCCTGCCATGAATCAAATCAATGCTTACAAACCAAACTGATAAGTCAAAAAAATGTTGAACCATGCTGCTTGCCATACTGTCATTTTAAAGGCAAAATGCGCTTGCCTGATTGCTTATCCAGCAAGTTCAGATTGATTCAACCATAAGATAACGATCTTAGGTCCACTCAGGAGACGCTAGCCATGCTATCTCGTTTATTAAAAGCAAAAATCCACCGTTGTGTTGTTACTCAAGCTGAACTCCATTATGAAGGTTCATGTGCAATCGATGGTCTTTTATTGGATTTAGCCGGTATCCGCGAATATGAAGAAATTCACATGTGGAACGTGACTAATGGTAAGCGTTTCAGTACCTATGCAATTCGTGGCGAAGAAGGTTCTGGCATAATTTCAGTCAATGGCGGTGCAGCACATCAAGCCGATGTAGGCGATTTAATGATTATTGCTACCTTTGGTGATTTTACAGAAGCTGAAGCAAATGCACATAAACCACGTTTAGTTTATGCAAATCCAGATAACACTGTAAGTCACATGGCAAACTGCATTCCAGTACAAGTGGCTTAAGCCCAATAGATTAAAAAAATCCGCTGCGTGCGGATTTTTTTATGAGCAGAATAATGCAATTGGATCAATTCTGAGCAGTACGAAATCCGCTCAACCAATCTCGTTTGCTCTCACAGCCTAAATCTTGTAGCTGATCACCTTTCAATGCCGTGAGTATCGCATTGCCCTGCTTATCGACTTTAAACTCAGCATATTCTGCCTGCTGATAACAATCCGCTAAACCTTCTGCAAACAAAAAACTTCTCGATGCAGGATAAAGCTCGCTATAGTGATTATTCGGGTTTTGTAAAATCAGTCGAGCTGTACGAACATTTTTCGGCAACTCAAAATAGCTATGTATCACGCGCCTCTGTGAATCGAGTTCAACATAAGTGAGTACCGAAGATTTGTTCTTAATCACTTCATCAAAATAATGACCTGAAAAAATCTGATCTTCTTGATTGATGTTTGCTTGGCTGGTGCTTTCTGGACTCAAATGTTGAGGCGCAAAATAAAGTTGATAATTCAGCGCCATATAATCCCCCTGAATAATCGAACGCGGGTCTACAGGTTGCAAACGCACATACATGGTTTGACTATTATTTAAGTGCCATTCATTTTTAAAAATTAAGCCTAAAAATACCGCGATGCTGAGTAATGCCAAAACAAGAGGAATCATTTTCTTCATATGCCGAACTCCTCTTTTTGCTTAAATAGCATCAAGCTCAAGGTCAGCAAGAGCAATATCAGACCTGACAAGAACATGCTTAAACTTTTAATTAGAAAGGTCACATCAAGGGAATAATATAAAAACCCTAAAATTAAAGCGAAAGTTGCCAGCGCAAATCCATAGATCACTTTATCTCGTGTTTTTAAAGCCCATGAAATGATGGCCAAACAAATAAAAATATCGAAATAGCCATAAAAAATCAGCCCTACTGCAAAAGCAGTCAAAATAAAATGTGCAAATAAATGAAACTGCTTTTGAATATGTAAAAAGACAAACAGTACAAACCATAAAATCGGTAAGCCAAAAGCCAATATCGGAATGTGCTCAATTTTCGCTAATTCGTATTTCCCAAAGAAAGTATAAAAACCCAAAGAAAATAGAATAATCCCAAGTGCAGAAAGTAATAAACTGCGTTGATATTCAGTTGGCTGTATGAATTTTATGGCCAAAATTCCCAGATAAAAAACATAATTCCAAAGTGCTAGATAAACAAAGTTTTCAACAATATTACGCCAACTGAGATGTGCATTGATATCCCAAATACACGCCACACCTGCTGCATATAAACCCAAAATTTGAACAAAAACAAAGAACCAATGTGTACGCATAAAATAGGCGAGTGCAAGCATCACTAATTGTAAAAATAGAATAGGTATAATTTGATTCATCAAATCAACGGTGTAAAAAATCACCGCAATTTGTCCTGCAACCCAGAGACAATAAGCAAATTGTCTTAAAAACAAACTTTGTTTAGCTTTCAACAAGTAAGCCGCCAAAGCTACAAAGACAATACCCATAATTAAAGAGAAATCCCCCCAAAAGGTCAGCATCAACGTAGCAAAGACGATACCCGCAATCCAAGCTCCTACCGCAAGTGGAATAGCATTGAAGCGACTATATGGAATAAATTTAATCAAAAGATAAGTGATGAAAGCAAACCACGCAAAAATAATCAGCGCGATAAAAAATAATTCAAAAATTTCATTCTGACCAAACCACTCCGTCACTGCTTTCACAATGACCAAGGTAAAGCTAATGCCCAAGCCAACGGCTGAAAGTACGCTACACAACTGGTCTTTATTTTGATAATAGTAAGCCAGTGAAATGCCCAATAAGATAAAAGACACGATGAAATAAAGAATACTTTTATCCGCATAGAGATACATTGCCATATGCCAAATCGAGAGAATGGCAAACCATAGTAAGAATAAATAACGGAGTTTCGAATAATATTTATTGCAGAGATAGAATTGAATCAGTGCAAATGCATGAATACTGATTAAGAAAATATCTGGATATTGATCTCCCCAAAAGGTTTGGATAAAAAATAGAAACAATGCCAATTGGCTGATAATACATAAAAGGAAAAATACACTGATATTCGGACGATATAGCCACGGTAAAAGCAGCACAGACCAAAGTAAAAATAATAAATAGCTGTCAGCACCCGTTTGATAAATTTGACCAATCACAGCCAAACTTAAACCAATCATCAAACCACAGATACTTTGTAAACATTGCACGAGAAAATCATGTTTTGTCAGCCACAGGCTAAAAACTGCGCTGAGTAATAATAACAACTGAGGAATAGCCAGCTGAATATTCTGTGGCAACATAAACCAATTAGCAGCAACCAAATACAACATACTGACCGCGATGAGTGTAAAACCAAAAACTTGAAGATGCTTTATGAAGGATCCAGCATTCCAAGGATAATCATATTGTTGAATTTTGATCAATTCTAACTCCTCACTCTTATTTTTATCTTGATCATTTCAAACCATTCAAACTATAGAAAAACTTCTTATTCATGTTTATGGTTTTTCTCAGATATTCATTTTTGAACATTAAACTCATACTAAGTGAAATCATACACAGAGAGTGTTGGTCTTTAGCAAAAAAATAACATAAGCAACCCTATAGCAAAATTTGTTCTATGTATAAAACTGATCATTCTAAAACTCCCCCTGTTTTTCTAAATATTTCGCACTATAATGGATTTACATCGCTTCAGGGCGGGGTGTAATTCCCCACCGGTGGTAAGTTCAGTTGAATGACTCAGACTGAATCAGCCCACGAGCCAGCCAAGCAGAAATCATCTATTTGGCTCGCAGATTTGGTTAAATTCCAAAGCCGACGGTATAGTCCGGATGAAAGAAGACGACGTGACCAATAGAATCTCAGGTACAAAACTATGAGGATTTATTGCTACGCCAATTTTTCAAAGTCCTGAAATGTTCAACCGTACTTCAATTTTACGCGAGCGTTTCAATGTCTAGTTTGATTCAACCAGAAATTTTCTTTTCAGCCCTTTCTCCAGCTGAACAACGTCTCCAGCAAGCTTTAGAAGATATTCGCCAAGGCAAACCTGTTTTGGTGATGGATGACTTTGACCGTGAAAACGAAGCCGACCTCATTGTGGCTGCCGAAACTCTCACCGTCGAAACGATGGCTCGCATGATTCGTGATGGTTCTGGCATTGTCTGTTTATGTCTGACCGATGAATTGGCCGATCACTTAGACCTTGTGCCTATGGTGTCAGATAACTCAAGTCAGTTTAAAACAGCATTCACTGTGACCATTGAAGCTTCAACTGGCGTAACCACAGGTGTGTCTGCGCAAGATCGCACCACCACAGTCAAAGCAGCAATTAAAGATGGGGCTGTTGCCAGCGACTTAAACCGCCCTGGTCATGTATTCCCGCTTCGTGCACGCCAAGGCGGTGTACTCACCCGTCGTGGTCATACCGAAGGAACGATTGATTTAGCTCGTTTAGCAGGCTTAAAACCAGCAGGTGTCTTGTGTGAACTGACCAATGCCGATGGGACTATGGCCTCTGGCATTCAAGTGTTGGCATATGCGCAAACGCATCAGTTGACTGTGATCACCATTGAAGAATTGGTGCAATATCGCATTAAACACGGGGTTTGATTTTTAGGCTCCTAATCAAAAAGCCTCCATGTTGGAGGCTTTTTGATGCAATACCATCAGCATCAAACAAAGACAGTATAAATACCATAGAGCGCAATGCTGACCAATATCGCACCACAAACGCCTAATAACTTATTGTACAAAGCGGACTGCGATAGTTTATTAAAACCCAAATAAACCAAAGACAACGTGCTGAAGTCTAGAATAATCCAGAGAATGGTCAACAGTACAAGGCTGACATCGACATCACTGGTTACCCCGATGAACTGTGGGAAAAATGAAGCAAAGAAAATAATATCCTTCGGATTTGCAATACCCACCAAGAAACCTTGCTTAAAGCCTCCCTGCACCGCCTTTAGTTGCACAGGTGATGTTTCTGTTTCTTGTGCAATGGCTTCTTTTAAAATTTGAAAACCAAGATAAGCAATATATACGCAGCCTAAAATCTTAATCGCATTTAACCAATGCTCTGCAATGTTTAAAAAGCCTTTTAAGATGAACACAGATAGTACAATAAGAACCAAAGAGGCTAAATTCGTCCCAAAAATGGTTTTCAAGGCTTGTTTATATCCACCTTTTAGACCTGCACTGGCAACCAACAACATCACTGGGCCAGGTGTTGCAATCATGACCACTACAGCCGTACAGTACAACGCCAGTTCGAATACATTCACCATCGAAAAACCCTTTCCCCCAGTCACTCTCGCAAATAGCTGAGGTATGCGGAGTATTCTTTTTCTATATCAAACCAAGAGGACTTATTCGTCCTCTTCCATATGGATGAGATGTTGTCGAATTGCGTCAGCACGCAAAAATGCCAAATCATAACTGGCTGTAGCAAGTGCAAGAATACGGCGTTCAAACTCTTGCCAAATCGGTTTCACTTGCTGCGCTTGAATGCCTAAACCACTTTCTTCGGTAAAGTTCTTATTTTTTTCACATACTTTTAACGCATGATAAAGCTTCCGCCCTTTTGATGCATCGGGACGTAAACGAACGCGTTTAGATAAAACAAAAGCTTCGACCTGCTGCACATCAGCAAAAGGCAACATTGGCACTAAAATTTGATCTAGTTGCGCATCTAAACGTTGCCAAACTGAACGATGCTGCTCCGAAGTGTAGGTGTTCCACTGAATCACTTCATGATTAAAACGACGACAACCACGACACACAGAATCACCAAATACCGTTGAACAACGCCCTGCACATGGGGTCAAAGAGGCAATTCGACGATCTGTACTCAAAACATACTCCTGTTAATAAACGCACCAAAACAAAACGGATTTTGTCTTTGGCAACTGAATATACACGCTCACCTACTACTTGAGAAGCCATTTAAAATGTTTACTTATCTCGCATCTTGATTCAATTCCATGTAAAATGTGGGCCTTAAAATTATCTATCAAAATACATTGGAGTACTCCATGAACGCTACTGTAGAACAGCTTGCACCTGTAGAACAGCAAGCGACGACTGGTTGGGTTGTTGCCGCACTTTATCAATTCAAAGAAGTTCAAGATCCTGCTGATCTTCAACAACGTCTTTTAGACTTGGTAAAAACCATCAACCTATGTGGTACTCTGATTGTAGCGGGCGAAGGCATTAATGGTACGGTTGCAGGCGACCGTGACGCGATCGATATAATTCATCAATTCCTTCTGAATGAAGGTTTTAACGAAATGGAATACAAAGAGTCTGATAGTGCAGACAAACCATTTCGTAAAATGAAGATTAAACTTAAAAAAGAAATCGTGACTTTAGGCGTTGAAGTAAAACCACGTGATTTAGTCGGTCACTACCTTGATCCGAAAGAATGGAATGACCTGATTGCTCGTGATGACGTCATTTTGATTGATACACGTAATGACTATGAATACAAAGCTGGAACATTTAAGGGTGCTATTGACCCGAAAACAGAAAGTTTCCGAGAATTTCCAGAATACGTTAAACAAAACCTTGAACAGCACAAAGATAAAAAAATTGCGATGTTCTGTACAGGTGGTATCCGCTGTGAAAAATCGACCTCCCTTCTTCTTCAAGAAGGTTTCAACGAGGTTTATCACTTAAAAGGCGGCATCTTAAAATACTTAGAAGAAACCCCTGCTGAACAAAGCATGTGGGAAGGCGAATGTTTCGTTTTTGATGGTCGTACTGCTGTCACTCATGGTGTTGAAGAAGGCCTTAACATTAAGTGTCATGCTTGTGGTTGGCCACTTCTTCCTGCTGAAGCAGAAGAACCTAGCTATGAACATGGTGTGTCATGCAAATACTGTATCGACAACACCACAGAAAAACAAAAAGAAGGCTTCCGTATGCGCCAGTCACAAATTGCTGCGGCTAAACGTAAACGCCTTTAAAATCATTCAGATGATTTAAGTCAAGAATAAGCCCTCATTTGAGGGCTTATTCTTTTATGCAGTTCGCATTTTTTAAAAATATTTAACAATTTTGTCACAACATTGAACTCAATCTGAGTCATACTGTATAAATAATAAGCTAAAGTGGTGCCCTGAAGGTCTCCACATAACAATAAAAATGACATGCCTAAACGACGAAAATAGGATGATTGCCATGCATAAAATAATCATGCCACGCCATCGCACACTGATTCGCAATGCCGCAGCAAGCCGTATCGAACAATATCACAATACCAGCTTCAACCAAATCAAAGCCAAGCTTGAACAACGCACGCATTTATTTATCGTAGTTTTGGGCATGTTGATTGGTTCAAGTATTGCCCTCGGCATTGGTTACCATTTAAGTTCAAATCTCTTAAATTATACGCTGCTTAGTTTAATCCCGATTGCGTTGGCCTATAGCTTACGTAAAGTCTATATTCACACCCTGACCCATACCCGTTTCGATGAATAGAAAACAATACATTTCAATTCTTTACCCACATGCGATAAGTCCTTAAGATAACTTATCGCATTTATTTTTATGGTCTATATGAACCTCACTGCATGGATCATCTCTGTCATGGAACAACTGGGTTATTGGGGAATAGCCTTACTGATGTTTCTTGATAATGTTTTTCCGCCTATTCCTTCTGAAATTATCATGCCTTCTGCAGGTTATGCCGCCTCACAAGGCGAGTTGGTTTTAGTTGGGGTCATTATTGCAGGATGTATTGGTTCACTCTTTGCCGCAGCAGTGCTGTATTGGATCGGCTATCAATTTAAACAAGAGCATATTTTCAGATGGGTCGACCGCTATGGTAAATATCTATTTATCAAATCCGCCGATGTGAAAAAATCCTTAGATTGGTTTGAGCAGTATGGTCACCGTATTGTATTTTTTGGTCGTATGATTCCTGCAGTGCGTTCACTGATTAGCATCCCTGCGGGGATGAGCCGTATGCCCTTTTGGAAGTTCATGTTTTATAGTGGACTCGGTACAATTATCTGGACAACATTTTTAGCAACAGTCGGCTATTACTTTGGTGAAAACCAAGCACTGATGCATCAAATTTTTAGCAAAGTCGGTTATGTCATTATTGCCATTGTCGCTGTGATTATCCTTTGGTTTTTATATCGCAGAAATTTAGGTAAAACACGCGGCTAATTTATTTATTTTGGGGAAATACATGAAACACTATTTACTGCATTTTGCGGCGGTATATAGCATTGCTTTGGTGCTGTTAATCACCGTACTGGTCTTTGGTTTAAACCTTAGCGGTTTAGTCTTAATTCCGACCTTAGTGGCTTGTGCACTGATTAGTGTCGGACACTTTGTGAAGAAGGAACAGCGTGTTCCAAATAATCATGAAAAAATTCAACTGGTTTGGGGTTCAAGTGCAGTCGCAATTATCGTCGGTAGTTTCTTTGTGCTGTTTTTAGTACTGATGAATCCCAATGCTGAAGCGATTATGAAATCCGTCGATAATGCCGGCATTGAACTCACCGCTGTCGTTATGCTGTGTATGGTCGCGATTCATGGCGCTATTTTTCATATTGCCTATGGTTGGTACGCAGACTATTGTTTTAAAAAGTTGCCATAAAAAAACACCTCGTTTGAGGTGTTTTTTTATGCTTAATAGATAACGATCAAATGCCGCACGTCAATAGTGTTTTTGAGCGGAAAGTGCCATTAACTTTGTTTGGCTAGTTCTCATTTCTTCAATCAACCAATCCTTAAAAATGACTTTATGCAGATCATCCTCAAAAGGAGATGCGGAAAGTAAATAATAAGCGGAGCCATCTTGCACAATCGGGGTAAGCATGTCTAACATTTGAAAATCGAGCTCTTTTTCAACCATATAGGCTGAAACCACTGTTGCACCTAAACCAGCTAAACATGCCTCTATACACAAATAGAAATGTTCCAACGCTACTTTTCAAAATGCTTAAACTGCGCTTTATATGTATCTTTAAATTGTGTCCAAAGTTTAGGTCTCGAACTGGAAATAAACAGCTGTGACATCGGGGCTAAATGCTTATGACGCGATACACCAACCATATGCTCATCAGCCATTTTTTCGCTATAAATGGCCTTGCCCCACTCAAAATCATTACGCCTTAAGGCCAAGTCGATGTTTTGCGCTTTAAAATCCGCTTCTCCACCCGCTGTTAACAAACTGATGTCAATCTCAGGATAACGTAGCTTAAATTGAACTAAACGCGGAATCAGCCATTTCATGGCGATGGTCGGCTCACAGGATAAGATTAAGCTCTTCTTCTCATTCTTCTTTTCTTTTGCCATCTGTACGAGACATTGGTCAATCTGAGGAAAGACCTGCTCACAACAATCAAACAGTGTTAGACCATCCCCCGTCAGCTGTAACTTTTTGCCGTCGCGAATAAATAAACGACGTCCCAGCGCCTCTTCCAAATTTTTTAACTGCTTACTGACCGCCCCTTGAGTGACAAAGAGTTTTTCAGCAGCGATGGTTACACTGTCATAGAGGGCAACATAATAAAAAAACTTAAGAGAATTCAGTGATAAGCGCTCAATCATTCCAAAAACTCATCGATAGGAAAGAATTAAAATCGATTTTCACTATAGCAAATATATGAAAAATATATAAATCCTTTTAATTCAACCTGAACAAGGATCAATGAGTGAATGAAATTATAGCGATTGCAATCATCACCCTACTTGCAGTCATCAGTCCTGGTGCTGACTTCGCTTTGGTCAGCCGAAATAGTTATCTATATGGGCGTAAACAAGGAATCTATACCGCATATGGCATTGCTTGTGCTGTATGGATACATATTAGCTATAGCGTACTGGGGCTGAGTTTCTTAAAGCACTACATTCCGAACCTATTGCATATCATTCAATATATTGGCGCGCTGTACCTGATGTATATCCGGGTACAAAACATTTACCCAACAGCAAATTAGTGACCATGCCACTCATACCTTGCTGCGCCCACGGCAAGCATTTATACAAGGTTTTCTTGGCAACAGTTTAAATCCCAAAACTACACTATTTGTGATGAGCATCTTTGCACAGTTGTTGCGAGGCAATAATGGTCTGATGCATTTAATCGGTTATGGCATTTTTATCTCGGCCAGTCATCTATTGTGGTTTTTGCTCATTTCACTATTCTGCTCTACCCCAGTGATCCGAAATAAAATTTTACGCAAACAAGTGAGCATTAACCGTGTCATCGGTACCGTACTCGCAACTTTAGGACTTTGCTTATTTCTCACAAACTAAGCATGAGTGATACCTGCGTTTAAACACTAAAATTTGGGCATAAAAAAACGTCCTCTAGGGACGTTTTTTTATTTGCTTGCTAATGCCTGCGTCGCTGATGTCACGACGCAAGAACAATTATGCTGGCGTATGATACATGAGATAAAGTTCGTTTAAGTTCTCTGGAATTTCTTCTGCAAGCTCATCCATTAACTGACCGTTACGACGGAAAGTTTCCATTTGCGGATCTTCTTCATCAATCCCACTAAATACCATAATTGGTAAAGTAAGATCGACCAATTGCTCTTCAAACTCAGGCGTGAACCATGCATCTTCATTGAGGAACATTGCATCGACAAAACCAACGCTCCAATCCCCTAGACTTGACTCAACATCGGCCTCTTCAATTTCAAAAGGAAATTCAATCCCTTCTTCATTGGCAAGGTTTTGACGAATAGACTCAAGCCAAGCTTTCACTTGCGCGATGATCTCGGCAGGCACTTTCTTTTGATTATTATCAAAAAGTTCATCCAACCATTTTACAAAAGTAGGACCAACTGCAATTGCACACAAGAAACCATGAGTCGCTGCAAAATCTAGACCATACTCATTTTGGTCACCATCTAGATATTCGCTCAATAAGTCTAAATCTAAAGCACTCATTTCAAATCCAAATTCAGAAACTGATTAGGGCATTAGCATAGCATTTTCAGACACGATGCTACATCTGATTTTAGTCTTCTTCGTCGTCAAAATCGTCGTCATCGTCGATGTCGTAATCAAAATCTTTAAGCTCACGTTCCAAACGGCGCTGTGCAAGAAGGTCATCAATCAGGCGACGTTTTTCTAATGATTCTTTCGCACTAATTTTACTTGATGACTCATCAAAATTAACATCATCATCAGCGTAGTTATCATCTAGTTCAAAATCTGTAGAAGACACTAAAACTACCTCATAGTGAAAAAATGTGAAGGGTCTTAGCCGCTATTTATATGGGTTACAGAACCTTGTCAAGTTTTATTTGCATTTAGAGCAATTAATTTGATTTTTAGTCTTTATTTCTAACCAATTTTTATGGCATGATATAATCCACCCTGCGTCTTTGTAGTTTACGACTTTAAATGGTCACATAAAATCCAAATTGTTCAGATTTCAAATTTGGGTTTTGAACTTGAGTACGCTCGGGATGAACTTGAAAACAACAAATTCACCCCCATCTAAATCACTGAATTTATATTTTTAATATTTTATCAGGCAGCTTTTGGCTGACTATCCCTGATGGAATACGCAGTTATTTACAAATAAGTTTATGAAGCGAATTGTGCCCAGATGCACAGTTTTCCACTGCCACAGATTCAACGAAGAGTAAGCAAAGATGAGCGATATGACTTCCCCTACTTCACAAGTAGCGGCTCTGATTAGCCGAGGCAAAGAGCAAGGTTACCTAACTTACGCTGAGGTTAACGATCATCTCCCAGACTCGATCACTGAAAGCGAACAGATTGAAGACATTATTCAAATGCTTCAAGACGTCGGTATTCCTGTGCACGAACGTGCACCTGAATCTGATGATGCAATGTTTGAAGGTGGTAATGAAGCTGCCGATGAAGTTGCTGAAGAAGAAGCCGCTGCTGTTCTTGCCTCTGTAGAAAATGAGCCTGGTCGTACCACTGACCCTGTCCGCATGTATATGCGTGAAATGGGTACTGTTGAACTGTTAACGCGCGAAGGCGAAATTAGTATTGCAAAACGTATTGAAGAAGGGATTCGTGACGTTCTTCACTCGATTGCTTACTGGCCAAATGCGGTTGAAGTGGTATTACAAGAATACAAAGATTATGAAGCGGGCGAACGTCGTCTTGCGGACATCCTTTCAGGTTATTTAGACCCTGAAACCGATGAAGCTATTCCAGAAGTCCTCGAAGAAGAGTCTGAAATTGATGAAGAAGAAGACTCTTCAACCAAATCAACCAAAGATGTAAAATTGGATGATGACGAGGAAGAAGAAGATTCTGAAAGTGATGATGATTCTGAAGGTGAATCTGGCCCAGATCCTGAAATTGCCAAAGCGCGTTTTGACGAACTGACTGCGGCTTGGAAAAACACCCGAACCATCATCGAAAAACATGGTCGTTCAAGCAAAGAAGCAGAAGATGCTTTAGAGTCACTTGCAACTGTGTTTATGATGTTCAAATTTACACCACGTTTATTTGACATCATTTCAGAAATGATTCGTGGTACACATGAACAAATCCGTACCTCTGAACGTGAAGTAATGCGCTATGCAGTACGTCGTGGTCGTATGGATCGTACTCAATTCCGTACCTCTTTCCCAGGTCAAGAGTCAAACTTTGCTTGGTTAGATGAACAAATTGCGAAAGCTTCGCCAGACCAAAAAGGCTATCTTGAAAAAGTACGCCCTGACGTTTTAGCGTTCCAACAAAAAATTGCAGACATTGAAAAAGATTTGGACCTTGATGTTAAAGGCATCAAAGAGATTTCAAAACGTATGGCTGTAGGCGAAGCGAAAGCACGCCGCGCGAAAAAAGAAATGGTTGAAGCGAACTTACGTTTGGTCATTTCGATTGCGAAAAAATATACCAACCGTGGCTTACAATTCTTGGACTTGATCCAAGAAGGTAACATTGGTTTGATGAAAGCGGTAGACAAGTTTGAATACCGTCGTGGTTATAAGTTCTCGACTTATGCAACGTGGTGGATTCGTCAGGCCATTACTCGTTCGATTGCCGACCAAGCGCGTACCATTCGTATTCCAGTACACATGATCGAAACCATTAACAAGATCAACCGTGTATCACGCCAACTTCTGCAAGAAATGGGCCGTGAACCAACACCTGAAGAACTCGGTGAACGTTTGGAAATGGATGAAGTTAAAGTGCGTAAAGTGCTGAAAATCGCCAAAGAACCAATTTCGATGGAAACACCGATTGGCGATGATGAAGATTCGCATTTGGGTGACTTCATTGAAGACAGCAACATCACTTCACCTGTCGATGCTGCAACGTCTGAAGGCTTAAAAGAAGCAACTCGTGAAGTGCTTGAAAACTTGACTGAACGTGAAGCGAAAGTCTTGAAAATGCGTTTTGGTATCGACATGCCAACGGACCATACTTTGGAAGAAGTAGGTAAACAGTTTGACGTGACGCGTGAACGTATTCGTCAGATTGAAGCGAAAGCACTGCGTAAATTACGTCACCCTTCTCGTTCTGAACATTTACGTTCATTTCTAGAAAACGACTAATTCATACCGATACATTGGAGACTTGAAATTTAATCTCGAGTCTCCATTAAGTATTTAAGAGCAACACCTAACGCCTGCAGTTTCGCAGGCGTTTGAAATAAGGGGGACTGACGCTCATGACTATGTTAGACCGTACACCATCACGTGAATTACAAGAACATCTTTGGGTATTCCCTATGGACTACCCGATCAAACTCATAGGCTTTGCCAGCACTGAGTTACATGTTGCAGTGGTTGAAATTTTAGTCAAACATTTCCCTGATTTTGATGGTGAATCGATCCAAGTCCAACCATCACGCACAGGTAAATACCATTCTTTAACTGCCCAATTGCGTTTTGAAGAATTAGAACAAGTTCATCAACTGTATGCAGACCTTGCAGCTTGTCCGTTAATTAAAACGGCGCTGTAATTCAAATGATGTATCAATGAAACACGCTTACGAGCGTGTTTTTTTTGCCTAAATTTTTGATCTATTAAATTCAGCTTATTCACAGAAGAAATCCTCCTACGCTCTAGATCTTTTCTTTATAATTTCAGACATACTTTTTGTTTTATAAGGACGCAAGTGCCGTGTCAGATGCCGTTCTCAAACCACAACTCATTATTCGCCAGTTTGATAATTTAACTTCATATGCTGACCGCTTTGTAGAAATGAAAGCACTGACTGAACAACGAGATGCAGACACACCAGATGAACTTTGGATTTTGCAACATCATGACGTGCTCACCCAAGGTCAAGCTGGAAAACCTGAACACATCCTCATGAGCAGCAACATTCCCGTGGTACAAACGGATCGCGGGGGGCAAGTCACTTGGCATGGTCCTGGTCAGTTGGTTGCCTATTTTATGTTTGACCTCAACCGACTTGGTTGGAACGTCCGCACCTTGGTGTCTTATGCTGAAAACCTAATGATTGAGTTACTCAAAAAATATGAGATTGAAGCCTATGCCAAACCTGATGCACCCGGCGTGTATGTCGATGGACGCAAGATTGGCTCATTGGGTTTTAAAATTCGTAAAGGCCGCAGTTATCACGGTTTGTCCTTAAATATTGATTGTGACTTATTTGGGTTTCACACCATTAATCCATGCGGCTATGCGGGCTTAGAAATGGTGCGTATCTCAGACCTCAAACCAGACTACCCGCACTTTGAAAACTTATGTGCCGACATTATTGAAACTTTACAGCACAGCGGTTACTTTAAAGAAGTTCAAGTACAGCATATATAAAGGCTTTGCTTTTCATGGAAAAATAAATTAGAGTATTTACTCTAAACTAATAATTATTTTTAGAAAGGACAACAGCGAGTGATTAACGTAAATTCAGTGAAACCCGCTCTGCAATTGACCTATGTCAAACTTATGATGGATGTGATTGGCCGAGGATTGGTCATGGCCAGCCAAGTCGATAGTGAAATTCAGCAAGAAGTTGCAAAATTTCCAGCCAATTTCACCTTATCGATGAATGTTTTTCCAAACGGCCCGGCTTTTTTAGCCAAAGTGACCGAAAACCATCAACTCGAACTACTCACTCCAGGAAGTTTAAAGGCAGATTTAACCATCACCTTTAAACATCTAAGCCACGCCTTTTTGGTGTTTTCATTTCAAGAAAGTACAGCACAAGCTTTTGCACACGACCGCATGATTGCAGATGGGGATATTTCCTATGCAATTCGCCTCGTCCGCTGTCTAAATAAAATGGAATCATTGATTTTACCGAAAATGGTCGCTGAACTTGCCGTCAAAGAATACCCAACTGAATTGGGCTTAAAAGAAAAACTCACTGGTGCTGCAAATATTTATCTCAAAGTAGCCCAATCATATTTAAAACGGAGTGCATAACATGGCGAAGCCATATTACGAATTTTTCTGTCCTGTAAAAGTGATCGCTGGTCATGCTGCTTTAGAACACATTCCGTTTGAACTGGCAACATTAGGGGCAACCCGACCTTTAATCATTACCGACAAAGGTGTACGTGCCAATAATTTACTGGCACCCATTGAAGCAGCATTTGAGTCTACCGATGCGGTAATTGGTGCAATTTTTGATGATGTTCCACCCGATTCAAGCTTAGAGACAGTACGTAAAGCGGCCAATTTATATCGTGAACATCAGTGCGATGCGATTATTGCTGTCGGTGGCGGATCGGTGATTGACACCTCGAAAGCCACCAATATTTTGGTATCTGAAGGTGGTGATGACTTACTCAAATACTCTGGGGCACACAACCTACCTAAACCACTCAAACCCTTTTTTGTGATTCCAACCACATCAGGTACAGGGTCTGAAGTTACCATGGTTGCCGTGGTGTCTGATCCAGAGAAAAATGTCAAACTGCCATTCGCATCGTACTATCTAATGCCGCATGCTGCGATTCTCGATCCACGCATGACCCAAACCCTGCCACCGCACTTAACTGCGATGACCGCAATGGATGCCATGACCCATGCCATCGAAGCCTATACATGCATGGCACACAATCCAATTTCAGATGCCTATGCTACAGCTGCAATTAAGAAAGTCAGCAATCACTTGTTTAATGTGCTGGATAATCCAAACGATGCCAACGGCCGCTTAGAATTGGCTCAAGCTTCGACCATGGCTGGCATTGCATTTTCAAACTCGATGGTGGGCCTTGTACACTCACTTGGACATGCCTTAGGTGCAGTTGCACACTTGCCGCATGGACTATGCATGAACCTGTTCCTCCCTTATGTGCTTGAATTTAACAAGGAAGTGAATGGTGACAAGATTGCAGAGCTCCTGTTACCGCTTGCAGGGCCAGACATTTATGCGCAGACTCCTGCCCACTTACGTGCAGACAAAGCCATCAGCACATTACTCACCATGCGTGATCGCTTATTTACCCTAACCAAGTTACCCCGTACCTTGAGTGAAACAGGAAAAGTAACCTTAGAACAACTGGATGAGGTCGCAGAAAAGGCCCTCAACGATGGTTCGATCATTTATAATCCGAAAGAAGCCAGCTTAAAAGATTTAAAAGCAATTTTAGAAAAAGCTTGGTAATTCATAAAAAATCAGCCAATATAGCGACAATCTTAGCCTGATGCTTTTTTAAACATCGGGCTTTTATTTGCCATAAGGAATAATACTTTCCTTATACCTATTGGCATAAAAACTGCTAAAAAATCTGAAAAAGTTACTGACAAAAGCGGCCAAATTAATGTAGATTGGCGCACTTTTGAAATTAAACACAGGGGGGATCGTTCGTCTCAAACGATCCTTATTAAACATGACTGATCCTTGATCAACGATTAAGAGGATAACGCCGTTGACTAATATTTCTGGGACTCAATCGGCAGCTAAACTGCAAAAAACGCTAGGTCTCTGGCACATCATTATTATTGGTTTAGCTTATATTCAACCAATGACATTATTTGATACTTTCGGTTTAGTATCAGAAGAAAGTCATTATCATGTGCCAACGTCATATATCATTGCTTTAATTGCAATTTTATTCACGTCGATCAGTTATGGTCACATGATTCGTCGCTACCCTTCCTCGGGTTCAGCCTATACCTATGCGCAAAAGTCCATCCATCCGAATGTCGGATTTATGGTCGGTTGGTCATCATGGTTAGACTATTTATTGTCTCCAATGGTCAACATCATTCTTGCCGTGATTTACCTTGAAGCCTTATTCCCTGATGTAAACCATTGGGTCTGGGTGGTTGGTTTAACTGCATTTATGACCGCGGTCAACTTACGTGGTGCACGCTTCGTTGCAAACTTTAATGGTTTGATCGTTTTTGTACAGTTAGGTGTGATTGCTTACTTCACGTGGATGGTTTACAGCTTACTTGCTGGTGGCGTCAACGCAGATGGTACTTTGGTCAATGCGAAATATCAGTTATGGAGTTTAGAGCCATTTTGGAATGAGCTTACTTCACTGGGTGCCCTGATTACAGGTGCAACTTTGCTGTGCTTCTCATTCACAGGTTTTGACTCGCTCAGCTCGCTGGCAGAAGAAACAAAAGATACCGAGAAAACACTACCTAAAGCGATTTTCTTAACGGCACTCTTGGCTGGTGTGATCTTTATTATCAGCACCTACTTCATGCAGATTTACTTCCCGAACGATCCAAAGACTTACTTTGAAGATGTTGCTGCAACACAGCCTGACATTTTACAAGCCGTCGGTGGCGTTGCGTTTAAAACGGTGGTGTTGTACTTTGCAATTGTGACTGTTATGGCATCAGGTATTTCGGCACATGCAGGCGTTTCACGCTTAATGTATGTGATGGGCCGCGATGGCGTGATTAACAAGAAGATTTTTGGTCATATTAGCCCGAAAAGCTTCACACCGTCTTATAACATTCTCATTGTAGGTGCTGTAGCATTAACCGCTGGCTTCATGGACTTAGACATCGTTATTTCGATGATCAGCTTCGGTGCATTAACTGCATTTACCTTTGTAAACTTATCGGTGATTTCAAGATATGCACTGCGTGATGGCCGCACAAAGAATATTAAAGATATCTTTAGCTTTGTGATAATTCCAATGTGTGGATTCCTCAGTATCTTTGCCATGTGGCTAGAGATTGAAGAAACCGCGTTGAAATTCGGTTTATGGTGGGCAATGTTTGGTATTTTATACTTAGGTTATAAAACCAAAGGCTTTAAGCAACCTGCACCACAACATAATGAATTTGACGATCCGCTCTAATCTTTCATTCAAAAAGAAAAAGACGCCAAGTGCGTCTTTTTCTTTTTAAACTAGAGCTAAAAAACTAGCCCTTAAATGGTTTAGTCATTTTAGCAATACGCTGTGCATAGGCTTTTGTGGTTTCGAGATCCCCGGCTGGGATTTCATCCGTACTTGCATCCGATGGTGATTGCACCAACAAGCCTACAGAACCACCCAAATTATTTACATCTTGACGGGTTGCCGCTTTACTATTAGCAGGCAATAAGCCCAAGCTTACCCAAATACCGCCATGCTGTGATGCTAGTGTTTGTAGTTGAATTAAGGTCACTTGCTTATCACCATTTAAGCTTGCACTATTGGTAAAGCCACCGAAAATTTTATCTTGCCATGCACGAGTAAACCATTTTTTTGAAGATGCATCGGCAAACTTTTTAAATTGCCACGGCGCAGTGCCCATATAAGTTGGTGCACCAAATACAATTGCATCAGATTGATCCAGTGTCAGCCAATCTTGCTCTGGAATGTCTCCATTTGGGTCAATCTCCACCAGATTTGCACCAATTCCTTGCGCAAAAGTTTGTGCAATCACTTTGGTATGACCATAACCTGAATAAAAAACCACTGAAATATTCGACATTTTAGTTTCCTCTTTTGAATTAGTTGATTGGCATCGCTGCGTCAATCATGATGCTGTGCCACGTAAACCATTAAAAATAAACAGTATGAAATATCTTAAACACTTGCCTGATCGGGCTTAAGTTTCAAATAACTTGCAACTTCAGCGCTTAGACCCTGCTTCAACTGCTGGGTCTTTTCACCGACCAAAACTTCATACGCATTTTGCTCGATGCCTTGAAAGATTTCTTGGGCTACTGTTTCTGACGCAATCTTTGGAATAGGTAATGAACGAGTCAGATCGGTATCAATAAAACCTACATGCACCCCCATGACCTGAATATTAAATTGAGACAACCACTGACGACTTGAGTTGGTATATGACCATGCTGCTGCCTTGGAAATGGCATAACTGGTCAAAACAGTGCTTGGCTCCCAAGATACATCCGAGAGAATATTGACCACATAAGCCTGTTGGCTCTTTTGCAAGATCGGAGCAAAAATTTGCGTCACTCGCATCAAGCCCAACAAATTGGTTTCCAAAATCTTTTGCGTAGTCGCAATGATATTGGCATCGACAGGATGCTCATTTAAAAGCGCAATGCCCGCGTTATTCACAAGAATCGTGGTATCTGCACATTGTTCGGCAGCCTGCTGTATAGACCCTTCATCATTCACATCGAGTTGAATCGGGATTAACCCTTCTTCGTGAAAACTCCCAATCTGGCGCATACCCACATAGATCTTTTTAGCGCCCTGACGACGTGCCTCCCGAGCGATGGCAAGTCCTAAGCCACGATTCGCACCCGTAATAAAAACAACAGCCTCTGAAACTTTCATCATGTGATCCATCCAATTGCCAGTATCTTGCGAAAGCGTAGTCTGATGACAGCACTGCATTAAGTCTGTATTAATGATACACTTATGAAACCTAGTATCAATTAGTTACCACTTGGTAACTAGTCTGATTGATTGTTTCAAATGAAGATAGAATCTAAAAGGAGCATGGTTAGAAATGAATAAGCCAATGAAATTTAATATTTTTCATCCAGATTGTCCTGCTCGTCTTTTTTTTGAAAAATTTGCAGACAAGTGGATTTTATTGATTGTGTATACACTGGATCAGGAGTCACAGCACTTTAATGAGCTCAAGAAAAATGTTTTAGGTATTTCACCTAAAGTACTGTCACAAAAATTAAAGATCTTAGAACGCGATGGTTTTTTGACGCGAACCATTCATGAAGATAACGTGATTCGCGTGGAATACGCGTTAACTGAGATTGGCAAAGACTTTGCTCAAAATGCCTATCAAATGAAAGATTGGGTCGAAGCCAATATGCTTAAAGTTTTAAAATCCAGAGCTGGATTCGATCAAAAGCTAGAAAAAATAGAGCCCGCTTAAGCGGGCTCTATCATAGCAATTTGATTAGGCTAAAGGCTTAAAACCCTGCTGACGCCATGCTTCATACACAATCACAGCTGTCGCATTGGATAAGTTCAAACTGCGCGAGTTTTCAGCCATGGGCAAACGAATCCAATGCTCTTTTGGAAACAGCATACGAATCTGCTCAGGCAGACCACGCGTCTCAGGTCCCATGAGTAAAGCCACGGGGCGATTCAAATCCGAAGTATGCGGCGTTTCCGTTCCTTTGGTGGTTAGAGGATAAATCGCGTTTATATCGACACCTTTTTCAGCTAAACTTGCTAAACACTCATCGAATGTTTCCCAAATTTGCATGCGCGCCCACTCGTGGTAGTCCAAACCTGCACGTTTGAGTTTTTTATCATCCAGTTCAAAGCCGAGTGGCTTAACCAAATGCAGCTGCGCTCCAGTATTGGCACATAAACGAATGATATTGCCTGTGTTTGCAGGAATTTCGGGCTCGTATAAAACAACATGGATCACAGCTTTTCTCTACTCTTTCAATATGGCAATAATTAATCTTGCCACTGTAATTGTTCACGCAAACTTACTACATCACCAATGATGGTCAATGTAGGCGCTTGAATATGATTTTCTTCAACTTTTGATGCGATATCCGCTAAGGTCCCGACCACCACTTTTTGTTCTGGCGTGGTACCTTTCGAAATCAAAGCAACGGGCATGTCTGGGCGCTGCCCATGCTCAATTAACTTTTCACAAATTTTTTCTAAACCAACCAAGCCCATGTACAGCACAAGCGTTTGATTCTGATAGACCAACTCATCCCACGGTAACTCAGGCGAACCTTCTTTTAAATGCCCCGTAAGGAAACGCACGCTTTGCGCATAATCGCGATGTGTCAAAGGAATGCCTGCATAAGCCGAACAACCCGATGCGGCAGTAATCCCCGGCACTACTTGAAATGGTACACCTGCAGCAAAAAGCTCTTGGATTTCTTCACCACCACGACCAAAGATGAAAGGATCACCACCTTTTAAACGGCAAACACGTTGACCTTTTGAGGCATATTCCACCAGTAAGGCATTGATGCCTTCTTGCGGTACAGCATGGTTAGAACGGGCTTTACCCACATAAATTTTTGTTGCATCGCGACGGCAGAGTTCCATAATCACAGGAGAAACCAAACGATCATAAATCACCACATCGGCTTGTTGCATCAAACGCAATGCTTTGAGGGTCAGCAACTCAGGATCACCTGGACCTGCACCAACCAAATATACCTCACCTTTCGGTGTTTTCCACTCCAACAGCGCTTGCTCGATTAAACGATCTGCTTCTACAAGATTGTCATGAAAAACCTGTTCTTTCAGGGGACTTGCATATAAGTCTTCCCAAAAAACACGGCGCTCATCAGGATTAGAAATCTTCGCTTTCACCGCTGCACGCCATTTTCCTGAAAACTCAGCCAGCTTACCCATGCCATGTGGAATACTGGTTTCAAGCTGGGTTCGAATTTGGCGAGATAAGACGGGGGATGTACCATTGCTGGCCACTGAAATCACCAAAGGCGAACGATCGACAATAGCAGGAACCATGAAACGGCAATGCGGTGGATCATCAACACTGTTGACCAGTATTTTCAGCGCTTCACAGTCCTCAAAGACTTGAGTATTCACCGCATAATCATCTGTTGCAGCAATTACTAAACGATAGTCATTGAGTTGAATCTGCGCAGGATATAGCGCTTGGATATATTGCCCTTGGCTTTCTTCAACCAGTTGCAATAAATTTGCATCAATATCAGGAGCAATGATATGAATCACTGCCCCTGCTTTATGTAACAACACTGCCTTACGGTAAGCAATATGCCCACCGCCGACAATCAGACAAGGTTGCTGCTGCAACTTTAAAGAGATTGGAAAAATATCCACGCACGACCTCAATGAGTTTTATCTGACTGTCTTAAAGCAATTATTGTGCACAAAACTGTGCAGTACATCGACTTTATTAGTCAATGTACTCAGCACCGCCCATATATGGACGAAGCACGGTTGGGATTTCAATCGAACCATCAGCACGTTGGTAGTTTTCCATGACCGCAAGTAAAGTACGGCCCACAGCCAAACCTGAACCATTCAGCGTATGTACAAATTCAGTTTTCTTTTGGTCTGCACGGTAGCGTGCTTTCATACGACGCGCTTGGAAGTCACCCATGTTTGAACATGAAGAAATTTCGCGGTACGTATTTTGACTTGGTACCCAAACTTCAAGGTCGTAAGTTTTAGTTGCACCAAAGCCCATATCACCACCACAAAGAATGATCTTACGGTACGGTAAACCAAGTGCTTTCAAGATCCCTTCAGCATGACCTGTAAGCTCTTCAAGCGCTTGCATTGAGTCTTCTGGTTTAACAATTTGCACCATTTCAACTTTGTCGAATTGGTGTTGACGAATCAAGCCACGCGTATCACGACCATATGAACCTGCTTCACTACGGAAACATGGCGTATGCGCTGCATATTTTAATGGTAAACGGTCTGCATCAATAATTTCATCACGCACGAAGTTGGTTACAGGAACTTCCGCAGTTGGAATGAGGTAATACTCTTTTTCACCTTGTAATTTGAATAAATCTTCTTCAAATTTAGGCAATTGGCCTGTACCACGGAGTGAGTCAGCATTAACTAAATACGGCACGTAAGCTTCGGTATAACCATTTTCCAAAGTATGCGTATTCAACATGAACTGGGTAATCGCACGTTGTAGACGGGCAAGTGGCCCTTTGAGCACACTGAAACGAGAACCTGTCAATTTGGTCGCAGTTTCAAACTCAAGACCGCCCATCCACTCACCTAAGTCAGTATGATCTTTAATTTCGAAGTCAAACGTACGCGGCGTACCCCATGTGAGGATTTCCACGTTATCGCTTTCGTCTTTTCCTTCAGGAACAGACTCATCTGGCAAGTTTGGAATGCTGAGTGATTTTGCTTCAAGTTCAGCTTGTAATTCAGACAAAGCGACTTCCGCGGCTTTGATTTCATCACCAATCGCTGACATGCGCGTCATAATTTCTGATGCATCACCACCAGCTTTTTTAATTTGGCCAACTTGTTTTGCACCCGAATTACGTTCAGCCTGAAGAGATTCAGTTTTGGATTGAATCTCTTTACGGCGAGCTTCTAGTGATGCCCATTCTTCAACATTCAGTTGTACACCACGTTTTGCTAAGGCTAAATTTACAGCCTCAATATTATTTCTGAGTAATTTCGGGTCGATCATAGCCAATCTTTTGCAAAGAAAAAAACTGGCTATAGTGTAAGCGCTTCAAGCCGAAAAATACAGTCACGCGATCACTAGCTGTGGCTTATTACAGCAATTTTCATGGCTTTTCTTTGCTCGCTTTTTCTCGTTCAGCTGCATAATCGACAAAACTCGGCAAATATTCCGCCTTAATTAAGCCGTTGGCTTGTTGATACGGTAAAACCAATTCAGACATCCCTTCTGCATAAGACGCTAATTCGTATAAGGGATAGACAAACACCACACCTTTGGCACTCATATAATAATTATCGGTCAGCTTCAATTGCTCGCGTGAAATATTATGATCGGACAGCCACATACTATTGGCACTATACAATGCATCTAATAATTGAGACTCTGTCTTGTCCACCACGATATCACTCAGCGCAACCCGTTTTTTCGTTGCCAAATCTAAGGTGATGTATTCGTTGTGATACATGCCATGTGCGGCACGCGCTGGGTAGTGATAAGACATCAAAACAAAATCAGCATATTTTCCACGCTGCGCCACATAACGGACATCAGACAAAGTTTCACTGAGCATGTTTTCTTCGATTTGTGGCTTTGCTTGCTTTGAGCTTTCAAACGCCACAGGATTGGCTTTTTTCATCCGCTCATCAAAATATTGATTGATCCATGGGACATTGGTGTCCAAGCTGTACAACTGGTATTTGGTGCACCCTTCTTCATCACAAGCAATAGAACGCGCCAATTGTAATGGTCGAACTTTCGCCTCAATCAGTGGCAAGGTCTTTACGACTTGAGCTGGTTTAGCTGTCTCTTCATTTTTTGCAGCGTTACTGTCATTTTGTGGCTGGCATGCGCTGAGCAATCCCGCGCACAACATCATTGCGAAGACAGATCCAATTTTATTGTTATGAAGTAATATCATGATTTACCCGCAGTTAAGTATTCAATAGCACAGACTATACAAAGCACAGCCATAACTTCCCACCACGTTATGTAACTGAACGTGATCCAATAAAAAACCACCCGAAGGTGGTTTTGAACAACAGACTCATATTATTGGTCAATAATGTCTGTGCCTTTAGGCGGAGTAAAATTAAAGGTTGAAGGTGGAATATTGGTATTTACCTTGGTGTTATTAAAACGCACATAGGTTGTTTGTCCCAAAGAATCCTCTAAGATCATTAGCGTTGGCGCATTTTTCGCACCAAAACTGATCGTTAAGCTTTGAAATGCACCATCATTGTTTTTTGGGTACAAGGTATAGTAGGTTTTGCTCTGATTGGGTTGCGTAATACGGTATGCCTTACGAATCTGTTCCGTATTCCCTGACAATAATAGTGCAGGGGTATTCGCCACCTGTTCATCTAAAGTCTGACGAACTGCTTGCTGTAAGTCTGGATCATAAATCCAAACCGTTTTGCCCGAAGTCACAATGGTTTGTTTTGCAGGGCTTGTGGTTTCCCAATAGAATTTCCCTGGACGCTCAACTTTCATCACCCCTTTAAAGGTCTGATTCATATGCTGAGCAGATAAACCTTGTTTCTTCGGTGCTTTAGATGAATTTGTGACTTTGGTGGTTTGCTCAAAGTTAGAACTGATACTTTGAATACCACTCAACTGTTTCACTAAACTCGTCGTCGCTTGTTGCTCCGATGCTGCAACCGGAGCTGCAAATACTGTACTGCTCATAACAGGGCCAAGTGTTACTACACCTACTGTCATTGCACATAAAGTCTTACGAAGCATTTTCATAATCTCACCTTTTATAATTTGCGCAGTCGCAATTTGTTAGATGAGCTATCTTAAATCAAATTTTATGGCTAATAATTGAGAATATAAGAAAATTTGTATATTTATTGGTGCTTAATGTTGTGAAATATCCATCATGATGAAGATAAGATGTGCTCTTTAGATATAGAAAAGCCTCTGAATATGCAGAGGCTTTTCTAACTGAGGTTAAGAATTATCACTGTCATTTCCATTGCCAACCAATTGCTGCACCTGCACCGAAATTACCTTCGCTATTGGTTGTTACAGCTACTTTGTATACATATTTGTTACTTTCAGTCACACCGCTGAGACCAAAAGCATAACCTTGCTCACCTTCCCATGTACCCACGCCGGCACTAAACATATTGTAGCCAGCATCTGTCGGTTGCGGTAAAGATGCTATCGCAATACTTGATGCTACTGCTGCATAGGTTCGATCTTCGAGTTTTCGCATGTCTCGGTTCAAGGCATTTACACGACTATCCGTATAAGCATTTGCTTGATTGAGGGTTTGTTGCCCAACTTGGTTCACATAGGTTTGTGCCTGATTCAAGATATTCGTATCTGCTGCTGCCATTACTTCTGGGCTAATGCCGTTGGTACCATCCGCTCCTTGTGGGCCCTGCGGACCTTGTGGACCCTCTGGCCCCATTGGACCTTGTGGTCCTTGAGTTCCAGAACCATTTCCATGGCCGTTACCATTTCCATGCCCGTTACCGTTTCCATGCCCATTACCGTTTCCATTTCCGTGCCCGTTGCCATTTCCATGATCGTTACCATTTCCCTGCCCGTTACCGTTTCCATGCCCATTACCGTTTCCATTTCCGTGCCCGTTGCCATTTCCATGATCGTTACCATTTCCCTGCCCGTTGCCGTTTCCATGCCCATTACCATTTCCGTACCCGTTACCATCTCCGTTGCCATGCGACCCATGACCATACCCATTTCCATTCCCATGTGACTCGTGCCCTTGTCCCTGTCCTTGATGATTATCCCCTTGGGTTGCCCATGCAGCATTCCCCATGGCCAATACAATACTCAACAACAATAATTTCGGAGTAAGTCTTAGATTCGTAACAACGCCGCTATTCTCAGTGTTTGATCTATGAGAAATACACAACGCTGTCTCTTTCATTATATGGTTTTTTTTCAATTTGACTGTTTTGTTTTACAACAACCATATGGCAGCAGGATTTTTCCAAGACTTTTGTGAATATTCTGTTCATGTCTGTCTGCCTTTCTTTTACTTTTACACTATTATTACGCTCCTTTTTTTGTGACGTATATCACCATTTACTGGTATTTAGTGCTTTATTTCAAAATTTAAAAACACAAGAAAAATAAGCTAACCATATGAATAGACGAAAAAAAACCCACAAAACTGTGGGTTTTTTTACTATTAAAACTTACGCTTCAACAGTTACGTAGCGACGGCCAAACTGACCTTTCACTTCGAATTTTACTACGCCGTCAGCGGTTGCAAACAAAGTATGGTCACGGCCCATACCAACGTTTTGACCTGCGTGGAATTCTGTACCACGTTGACGAACGATGATGTTACCAGCAGTCACAGATTGACCACCGTAAATTTTAACACCAAGCATTTTAGGGTTCGAATCACGACCGTTCTTAGTCGAACCACCGGCTTTTTTAGTTGCCATGTCTCATTACTCCTCGTGATTAGCCTGAAATAGCTGTAATTTTCAACTCAGTGAACCATTGACGGTGACCTTGTTGTTTACGGTAGTGTTTACGACGACGCATTTTTACAATACGGATTTTGTCGTGACGACCATGGCTAACTACTTCAGCAGTTACAGTAGCGCCAGCAACAACTGGAGCACCGATTTGAATGCTGTCACCATTTACTAGCATTAATACGTCATCAAACGTAATAGTTGCGCCAGTTTCAGCTTTCAACAATTCAACTTTAAGGGTTTCACCCTCTACAACACGGTGCTGTTTACCACCGCTTTGGATTACTGCGTACATAATGTACTCCAAACATGCCCGTGTCGTCGTGCCGATAAAGGAAGATATCGATCTTAATACGAACGCCACTGGGGTTAATCAAGGGCAAGGATTTTAAGTGATATTGACTCAAACAACAAGAGATTTGCCGAACTTATTAGACTAAATTAACGATTATTTAATAATCGAGAAAAACTCAATCAACAAATTACAGTTCAACTCTGGCTTGACTTTGCTTACAATGAAATAGATTTTTAAAATCAATCCGCTATAGTATGGATGAATTGATTTTTTAAAATGTAAATAAGCCTACAAATGCAGTACGCTTATACATTGGGGAAATAAGGAACTGTCTTTAGTAAAATATAGCCTCGCACGCTAGTGAGTCTTATTTATGATTGAAATGAATCATTTAGACATGTATCCATATTTACACAATACTGGTAATGCTGATTTTTATCACTTTATATAGATGAGGCCGCTCTTCAAATGACCATCGACTTTAAGCAAGATATTCTCGCCCCTGTAGCTCAAGACTTTGCCACGATGGACACATTTATTAATGAAGGCATTACCTCTAAAGTGGCATTAGTCATGGCGGTGAGTAAACATGTGGTTGAAGCAGGTGGTAAACGCATGCGTCCCATTATGTGTTTATTGGCCGCCAAAGCCTGTGGTGCAGAAGACCTTGAACGCCAACGTAAACTTGCTGCAATCATTGAAATGCTGCATACCGCAACTTTAGTCCATGATGATGTGGTCGATGAATCTGGCTTACGACGTGGTCGCCCAACGGCCAACGCGACTTGGAACAATCAGACCGCTGTACTGGTGGGTGACTTTCTAATTTCACGTGCCTTTGATTTATTGGTCGATCTCGGTGATATGACCTTACTCAAAGATTTTTCTACAGGGACTTGTGAAATTGCCGAAGGTGAAGTGCTACAACTTCAAGCACAGCACCAACCTGAAACCACAGAACAAACGTATTTAGATATTATTCACGGTAAAACGTCACGTTTATTTGAACTGGCAACTGAAGGGGCTGCCATTCTTTCTGGGACACCGCAGTACCGTGAACCACTACGTTTATTTGCAGGCCACTTTGGCAATGCCTTTCAAATCATTGATGATATTTTAGATTACACCTCAGATGCTGAAACATTAGGTAAAAATATTGGCGATGATTTAATGGAAGGTAAACCGACTTTGCCGTTAATCTCAGCATTGAAAAATACAACGGGTGAAGAACATGACATTGTTCGTCGAAGTATTGCGACAGGTGGAACAACAGATCTTGATCAAGTCATTGCTATCGTAAACAGTTCTGGCGCACTAGATTACTGTCGACAACGGGCGCATGAAGAAACCGAAGCCGCACTTCAAGCCTTACAGGCTTTACCTGACAGCCAATATCGTCAAGCACTGGTCAATTTAACCCAACTGGCTTTACATCGAATTCAATAACAAATGATGCTTTAAAATGTTTTTAACTTGCCTATGCATATAAAATTTAATGATCTTTTTTCTCAAATGCAGCAACAGCTTGAGCAACCTCAAGCTGTTTTAAATGATCAACTTTTAATTGAGTTGGTGGAGCGTATTCGTCCAATAGATGCGTATCAAACCGATGAAATCCATCAAAAATTTCAAGCGCTCATTCAAGCATTACTCATCACTCCCGATGCCGCATCGACCTTACAAAGCTTTGTGCTGCGGCTTATTTCCCAATATAAACAAACCAGTCTTTATGCCGATACCGGTATCTTGTCTTTAGACGGATTTTGGAATCAATTGTCGCAGCGTTTAGGGGCACATTTTCTCCCGCTGATTAATGACAAAACTCAACTACAAGATTTAGTCCGTCGCGTTTTCCGCAACCGAAGTGATAAATATTGGCTCGATAACATCCGAGACAGTGACTGGCTACAACTGTTGAACCTGCTCAATCACGGGCATGCCAATCAAAAAGAAAAAGTCAAAATTCGCAGTGAAGTGATTAAAGCCATTACGGTGCTGTCTTATCGGATTAGTGGTATTGGTTTATATCCGGAGTTTATTAATGCGCATCCTGAGCTGACCGAATATGAATCGCCTTTTTTAGTGCAGAACCGCGAAATTGTCGAATTCATTCAACAGTATAAAAAGGCACATCAAGACGCAGAAACCTCGAGTGTGGTTGCCCCACCCGACGCTTCTCAAGCGCTGGTCATGATTGAGCAGTGTCGTGATGTGGTATTGAAAATTCGTCGTGCGACTAGACGTATTGGAGTCAGTGTCAGTTTAACCTATCTGATTTCCTTACTTGAGCAATGCTTAGACCGCGTCGAACTGTTGCTCAATTTAATTGTAGAAGAAGGCGAAGTACACTATGAAGCGGTGAGTATGCTCTTGGTCGATATTACCGCTGCGATTTATAGCGAACGCAGCGTACGCTCTCTACTCACTACCAATAGTGAACTAATTGCGTTACAGGTAACTGAAAATGCCAGTAAAACCGGGGAACACTATGTAAGTACAGACAAACAAGGCTTTTTAGCCATGTATAAGTCCGCAGCGGGTGCAGGAGTTATTATTGCCATTATGGCAACGCTCAAAACCTTGTCGGCACGTATGGTCATGGCACCACTCATGCAAGCCTTTATTTACAGTATGAATTACTCACTAGGTTTTATGCTGATTCATGTCTTGCACTTTACTGTAGCGACCAAACAACCCGCAATGACTGCTGCAGCCCTTGCAGCAACAGTACAACACCGCAAAGGTTCTAAAACCGCGCAAATTGCTGAATTAGCAGCATTGATTATCAATATTATCCGTACCCAGTTCATTGCTATTTTGGGAAATATCTCGATTGCCATACCCGTTGCAGCCTTTATTGCATGGGCTTGGGCAACGGGGCTACACGAACCGCTGATGACACATGCAAAAGCCAGCAAAACACTACACGACCTGAATCCATTTACCTCTTTAGCCATTCCCCATGCTGCTATTGCTGGCGTGTGTTTATTTTTGTCAGGTCTGCTGGCGGGTTATTTTGACAATATGGCGGTTTATCGCAAAGTTGGCCCACGCTTAAAAGCACACCCTCGCCTCAAAACAATCATGGGACAAGAACGACTCGACAAATTTGCAGGCTATATAGAACGTAACTTAGGTGCGTTAGCGGGTAATTTTTTGTTCGGAATTATGCTAGGAAGTATGGGAACGATTGGCTATATTTTGGGTTTACCCCTAGATATTCGCCATATTGCCTTTGCTTCAGCAAACTTCATTCAAGGCCTGATGAATATTAATGGTAGTCCTGAGATTGGCTTGATTATTGTATCTTTCCTCGGAGTGCTCGCTATTGGTCTAACGAACTTATTTGTCAGTTTTACCCTCACGATTATTGTGGCTTTACGTGCACGTCGAGTTCGATTTGAACAATGGAAACCTTTAGCAAAATTGGTCCTCACCCATTTTCTGACTCGCCCTAGTGATTTCTTTTGGCCCCCGAAAGTCCCACTTGAAGTTGAAGAAAGTTCAAACAGTACAAAACACCATCCAAAATGATTTTGTACTGATTTTGAGCTCTTGTTACACTGTAAACAAAATTTTATACATGATTAATCAACACTTGAATTAAAGTGTACTGATGAGTACACTTTAACCCAGTAAATAACCGCGCTTAAATCGGTTGAAATGACACGAGTTCCAGCATGCCTTACTTGTTGCTTTTTATCGGTATTATTTTATTTATAATCAGTGCATTAGTTCTAAGCATTCAACCACTTACAGATTTAGATCTGGCGATGGTCGAATATTTCAGCACATTAAGAACTGAGCCTATAGATAAACTTGCAATACTTTTATCAGCACTCGGTGGCATGCCGTTTGTATTATTTCTAACCACTCTATGGTGTTTCCATCGTGCATGGTATAAAAAGTATAGAGATGTTGTTTTTATTGGTTTAGGCGTTGTTGGAAGTATTGCTTCTGCTTGGCTACTTAAATTTCTAATTTCAAGACCACGCCCACCAGAAATGTTTCACCTAGTGACGAGCTATGGTGCTTCCTTTCCGAGTGCGCACAGTATGTATGCTGCCACTTTGGCGTGTCTTGCCATTTTCTTAAGTCGACCATTTTCTGCACATCGTCATGTTGTATCCATTGCTCTTTTATGGATGCTGATGATGGGAATTTCAAGAGTCTATCTTGGAGTACATTTCCCATCCGACGTTCTCGCAGGTTGGAGCATTAGTATTATCTGGATTTCACTGCTTTACATCTTGTGCGGCAGATATACCCAATTAAATACACATTATTTTTAGATAAGAATCTAATCGAGGTGGAACTATGATGTCGGCAAAGCTTTGGGCCCCAGCCCTTACCGCTTGCGCATTAGCAACGAGTATTGCACTTGTTGGTTGTAGCAAAGATCCAAAGGATGCGCAGCAAGCTGGCGCTTCTCAACAAATGCCACCTACTGAAGTCGGTGTCATTGTTGCACAACCACAAAATGTAGAACAATCTGTAGAGTTATCTGGCAGAACCACGGCATTTGAAATCTCTGAAGTTCGCCCACAAACGAGTGGGATCATTCTAAAACGTTTGTTTGCGGAAGGCAGTTATGTACGTGAAGGCCAGGCACTTTATGAACTTGATTCTCGTACCAATCGCGCAACATTTGATAATGCCAAAGCAGCATTATTACAACAAGAAGCGAATTTAAGCACACTCAGAACCAAACTGAATCGTTATCAGCAACTGGTTTCAAGCAACGCTGTTGCAAAACAAGACTATGACGACTTAGTGGGTCAAGTAAATGTAGCTGAGGCACAAGTGGCAGCAGCACGTGCTCAAGTTAAAAATGCTGAAGTAGACTTAGGTTATTCAACCATCCGCTCACCAATTTCAGGTCAAACCAACCGCTCTACAGTTACTGCCGGTGCTTTGGTGACTGCAAACCAAACAGAACCATTGGTGACGATTCAACGTTTAGACCCGATCTATGTTGATATCAACCAATCAAGCTCTGAACTTCTTCGTTTACGTCAACAATTGAGTAAAGGTAGCTTAGACAGCAGTAACAACACGCGTGTGAAGCTGAAACTTGAAGATGGCAGTGACTATCCAATCGAAGGCCGTTTAGCGTTCTCTGATGCCAGTGTCAACCCAGATACAGGGACTGTGACGATTCGTGCGGTGTTCCCGAACCCGAATCACTTGCTGCTTCCAGGTATGTTTGCCAATGCACAAATCGTTCAAGGCGTAATCCCGAATGCGATGTTAGTGCCGCAAATTGCAGTGACTCGCACACCAACAGGTCAAGCGATGGCAATGATTGTGAATGACAAAGGCGTAGTAGAGCCTCGTCAAATCACCACAGTTGGTATTCAAGGCCAAGACTGGATTGTGACTGAAGGCCTTAAAACAGGTGAAAAAGTTATTGTTGACGGAATAGCGAAAGTTAAAGCTGAACAGAAAGTTGTTGCGAAACCGTATCAACCTAAAGCAGCAGCACCTCAAGCTCCAACAACAGATGCTAAAAAGACAGAAGGTAGTGCAAAAACTGAACAAAAAGCTACTTCAAACGCATAAGGGGTAGACGAATATGGCTCAATTTTTCATTCATCGCCCTATTTTTGCTTGGGTGATTGCACTGGTGGTTATGTTGGCGGGGGTTCTTTCGCTAACTACAATGCCTGTTGCTCAATATCCAACAATTGCACCACCAGTGGTGACAATTGCTGCAACTTATCCAGGTGCTTCTGCACAAACTGTTGAAAATACTGTAACGCAAATCATTGAACAACAAATGAATGGTTTAGATGGTTTACGTTACATTTCATCTAACAGTGCGGGTAATGGTCAAGCGTCAATCAACTTGAACTTTGAACAAGGGGTTGATCCAGACATTGCACAGGTTCAAGTTCAGAACAAATTACAATCTGCAACAGCGCTTTTACCTGAAGATGTACAACGTCAAGGTGTGAAAGTGACTAAGTCTGGCGCAAGTTTTATGCAAGTACTTGCATTTTACTCTCCAGATGGAAGTCTTTCTGGGGCGGACATTAATGACTATGTAAACTCAAACATCTCTGAACCGCTGAGCCGTGTTGCAGGTGTTGGTGAACTTCAAGTCTTTGGTGGTCAATATGCGATGCGTATTTGGCTAGATCCAGCGAAAATGAACAGTTTGCAAGTGACACCAAGTGACATTGCTGCTGCAATTCGTGCTCAAAACGCTCAAGTGGCTGTAGGTCAGTTAGGCGGTGCACCTTCTGTACAAGGTCAAGTGCTGAATGCGACTGTCAATGCGCAAAGTATGTTGCAAACACCTGAACAATTTAAGAATATATTTCTAAAAAATACATCTTCTGGTGCTCAGGTTCGCTTGGGTGATGTTGCGCGTGTTGAACTCGGGTCAGATAACTATCAGTTCGACTCTAAATTTAATGGTAAGGCTGCTGGCGGTGTTGCGATTAAACTGGCAACTGGTGCAAATGCACTAGATACAGCAGCGGCTGTAGAAAAGCGCCTCAGTGAACTTCGTAAAAACTACCCAAATGGTTTAAAAGATCAACTGGCTTATGACACCACACCGTTTATTAAGCTGTCGATTGAAAGTGTTGTACACACGTTGATTGAAGCTGTCGTGTTGGTGTTCATTGTCATGTTCTTATTCTTACAGAACTGGCGTGCCACGATTATCCCAACATTGGCTGTTCCAGTGGTTGTATTGGGCACATTTGCTGTCATTAACATCTTCGGTTTCTCAATCAACACGCTCACCATGTTTGCGATGGTCTTAGCGATTGGTCTTCTGGTCGATGATGCGATTGTTGTGGTGGAAAACGTCGAACGGGTAATGCAAGAAGAACACCTCGACCCTGTAGCTGCGACCGAAAAATCAATGCAACAGATTTCTGGTGCCTTGGTCGGTATTACCAGTGTATTAACTGCGGTATTCGTACCGATGGCATTCTTTGCGGGGACAACCGGTGTTATTTACCGTCAGTTCTCGATTACGCTAGTTACCGCAATGATTTTGTCACTGATCGTGGCATTAACCTTCACACCTGCCCTGTGTGCAACCTTGTTAAAACAACATGATGCAAACAAGCCAGAAAGTAATAATATTTTTGCGCGTTTCTTCCGTTGGTTTAACAGCAGCTTTGAAAAGCTATCCGTAAAATACCAAGGTGGTGTCAACCGTATGACCCATCATAAAGTATTTTCTGGTGTGGTTTATTTACTGGTGATTGCAGGCTTAGTTGGCCTATATAAAGCTTTACCATCCTCATTCTTGCCTGACGAAGACCAAGGCGTCGTCATGACTTTAGTTCAGCTTCCACCAAGTGCAAGCCTTGAACGTACCGATAAAGTCATCACCACAATGACAGACTATTTCATGAATAAAGAAAAAGAACATGTAGAGTCTATCTTTACTGTTTCTGGTTTCTCATTCACAGGTGTTGGTCAAAACGCAGGTCTTGCCTTTATCAAGCTGAAGGACTGGAGTGAGCGTACGACACCTGAGTCGCAAATTGGTGCCATCATCCAACGTGGTATGGCATTGAATATGATTGTGAAAGACGCATCTTACATCATGCCATTACAGTTACCTGCAATGCCTGAGTTAGGTGTGTCGGCTGGTTTTGACATCCAGTTGAAAGATGCAAGTGGTCAAGGTCATGAGAAATTGATTGCTGCACGTAATGCTATTTTAGGTATGGCTGCACAAGACAAACGTCTTGCAGGCGTGCGTCCTAATGGTCAAGAAGATACACCTCAGTACCAAATCAACATTGATCAAGCGCAAGCGGGTGCAATGGGTGTGAGTATTGCAGATATCAATACAACCATGAGCATGGCTTGGGGTGGTACTTATATCAATGACTTCGTTGACCGTGGTCGTGTGAAAAAGGTATATGTCCAAGGTGAAGCTAATACACGGATGATGCCTGAAGACTTGAACAAGTGGTATGTGCGTAATAGCGCTGGCACGATGGTTCCTTTCTCAGCGTTTGCAACTGGCGAATGGACTTATGGTTCACCACGTCTAGAGCGTTATAACGGTGTATCTTCTGTAAACATCCAAGGTACTCCAGCACCGGGCGTAAGTTCGGGTGATGCGATGCTCGCGATGGAAGAAATTATTGGCAAGTTACCGTCTATGGGCTTACAAGGTTTCGACTATGAATGGACAGGTTTATCTTTAGAAGAACGTGATTCGGGCAATCAAACAGGTCCGCTCCTTGTTCTTTCGATGCTTATCGTCTTCTTATGTCTTGCCGCATTGTATGAAAGCTGGTCTATCCCTGTTTCAGTATTGCTAGTTGTACCACTCGGTATTCTTGGTGCATTTGCATTGACATGGTTAGGTATGATCATTAAGGGCGATCCAAACTTATCGTTTAACATCTACTTCCAAGTTGCAATTGTTGCCGTAATTGGTCTTTCTGCGAAAAATGCGATCTTGATCGTAGAGTTTGCAAAAGAGTTGCAAGAAAAAGGTGAAGACTTGTTTGATGCAACCCTTCATGCTGCAAAAATGCGTTTACGCCCAATTATCATGACCACCCTTGCATTCGGTTTTGGTGTCCTTCCGCTTGCCCTTTCAACAGGTGCTGGTGCAGGGAGCCAACACTCGGTAGGCTTTGGTGTCCTTGGTGGTGTAATTAGTTCTACACTGTTGGGTATTTTCTTCATTCCAGTATTCTTTGTTTGGATTCGTAGTATTTTCAAATACAAACCTAAGAAACAAAATAATCAGGAGCAAACATCGTGATGCAAAAAGTATGGTCTATTTCAGGTCGTAGCATTGCGGTATCTGCACTTGCGCTTGCTTTGACTGCATGTCAAAGCATGCGTGGTCCAGAACCCGTCGCTCAAGCGGATATCCCAACAGGATATATTGGTTCAACGACAGGTCCATCTGTTGCAGAACAAGGCTATAAAGACTTTTTTGCTGATCAGCGTTTAGTCCAAGTCATCGAGTTAGCACTAGCCAATAACCGTGACCTCCGTACGGCGACTTTAAATATTCAACGTGCTCAGCAAGCGTATCAAATTAGCGAAAACAACCAACTGCCAACCATTGGTGCAAGTGGTAGTGTGCTTCGCCAAGATACACTCAGCAGCAACAAACCCATGACAACCTATAATGTTGGCCTTGGCGTAACTGCGTATGAGTTAGACTTTTGGGGTCGTGTTCGTAGCTTAAAAGACAATGCTTTAGACAGCTATTTGGCAACTCAAAGTGCACGTGATGCAACACAAATTTCGTTGATTGGTCAGGTTGCGCAAGCATGGCTGAGCTATTCGTTTGCTAATGCCAATTTAAAACTGGCAGACCAAACCTTAAAAGCGCAGCTTGAGTCTTACAATCTAAACAAAAAACGTTTTGATGTCGGTATCGACAGCGAAGTCCCTGTACGTCAATCGCAAATTTCGGTTGAAACTGCTCGTAATGACGTTGCGAACTACAAGACTCAACTTGCACAAGCACAGAACTTACTCAACCTGTTGGTGGGTCAGCCTGTTCCTGCAAACTTATTGTCTCCTCAACCTGTGAAACGCATTACCCAAAGTACAGCGTTGACAGCGGGCTTGCCAAGCGACTTGTTAAATAACCGTCCTGATGTCCGCGCTGCGGAATACCAATTGTCTGCTGCGGGTGCCAACATTGGTGCGGCAAAAGCACAGTTGTACCCAACCATCAGCTTAACGGGTACAGCCGGTTATGCATCGACAGATTTAAGCGATTTGTTTAAATCAGGTGCCTTTGTATGGTCACTTGGCCCAAGCTTAGATATTCCAATCTTTGACTGGGGCACACGTCGTGCCAATGTGAAGATTTCAGAAACTGACCAAAAAATTGCGTTGTCAGATTATGAAAAAACCATTCAAACCGCTTTCCGCGAAGTGAATGATGCATTGGCAGTACGTGAAAATATTGGTGACCGTTTGGCGGCACAACGTCGTCTGGTAGATGCAACCAACACCACCTATAAGCTTTCAACGGCCCGCTTCCGTGCAGGTATCGATAACTACCTGACTGTACTTGATGCACAGCGTACATCGTACTCGGCGGAACAAGGGTTGTTATTGCTTGAACAAGCAAACTTAAACAACCAAGTTGAAGTGTATAAAACCCTCGGTGGCGGAGTAAAAGCCAATACGTCTGATCAAGTGGTGAAACAACCTTCATCTTCAGATGTGAAATACAACAAAACAGCAAACTAAGGTTTGCAACATCAAAAGCTCACTTAGGTGGGCTTTTTTATTGCTTTTTGCTGGGCTTTTTCCTATCTTCAAAGATAATCAAATCATTTGAATATTGAACATTATGCTTTTAAGTAACCTTGAGTCTGTTCCTGGACATCGCATTTCTCAACAACTGGATGTGGTCTACGGCAGTACGGTTCGGAGTAAACATGTCGGGCGCGACTTTTTGGCAGGGTTAAAAAATATTGTCGGTGGTGAACTCACTGCCTATACCGAGCTTTTAGAAGAATCACGCCAAGAAGCCATGAATCGTATGATTGCAAAAGCACAAGGCTTAGGGGCCAATGCCATTGTAGGTATTCGTTTTTCAACCTCAAATATTGCCCAAGGTGCATCTGAGTTATTTGTTTATGGCACTGCAGTCCGTGTCACACCGTTAGACAACCATCTCCCCGATCCATTTCCAACACAGGCCTAAGCAATGGAAAGTTTAGTTTTCCAACTGCTGATCTTTGCGGTGCTCTTTAGCGTCGGTTTTGGCTTTGGTCGCTACAATGAACGTAAACATTTGGCGGAGCTTGAACAGAATGAGAAGCGTCTTGCCTACATTACCGTGGGTAATTTACGCAAAGTAAGCTTCGAACAGTCTGGGCACATGATCAGTAGCAATGTTGTGATTTCTCATGATTATTTCAAATATGTATTGGCGACCGTGCAAAACTTTTTTGGGGGTAGACTCACCAGCTATGAAAGTGTCGTCGATCGTGCCCGTCGTGAAGCCATCGTCCGACTCAAACTTGAAGCGGAAAAACACGGCGCAACGCATATTGCTTGTATGCGACTGGCGACCACAGAAATGGGCATGCAAGGCGGTATGGTCGAAGTCTTTGCTTATGGGACTGCCATTCAAAATCCTTAAACAGCGACTATTGACCAATTATCCATTCACTAAACTCAAACAGCATGAGCGTTCAAAATAGCTCATGCTCGCTCACCTTCTATCGTACATTCGGATGGTAGATTGCTCACTAGAGCATAACTCTCTACACTGAACACAATAAAAATGGACATTACCTACACTGTAAATAGGTCACAGATAATGAAATCTTTAGCACTGAAAATAAGTATGGCTGTACTCAGCATGATTCCACTTGTAGCCAAAGCTGAATTAATTGTACTGGCATCGCCTCAAAGTAATGATGCGTACTATAGCTGAATACTTAATTTATTATCACACCTAAAACCATAGGATATGAGGTTTTACAGATGTTTCCATGTGCTAGTGTTTTTAGAATTTAGCTATATGTAAAAATGATTGATGATATTTTTGATTTTCACGTCGATTATGCAAAAAAAATTATTAAAAATGGAGACAATGTCGTTGTTCTGACGGACAAAGGCCTCTACCCCGACTATGTCAAAGCCTTGGGCAAAAAGCATGTGGCCATCGCACCGATGCATGACATTTGGATGCGCGACTTCACCAGCGCTAATCCAGCTCAACCCGTCATGTTCCGCTACACGGCCGCAGGACAAGGTGGCGCTAAAAAAGGTCAGGCCATTTCAGATGAAGTACAAGACGAATTTAAATACTACAGCCAAAAGGCTGGCTTACAGTTTACGCAAAGCAAACTATTGAATGATGGCGGAAACTGGGTGGAAGATGGTTATGGCAATGTCGTCCTTAGCACCAAATTTCTAGCGGATAACAAGCTCACCGAAAGCGAAGCGCGTAAAAAACTCATGGCTCTAACAGGTGCAAAGCAGATTGCGTTTATTGAAGCCGATGAACAAGGGGGCTTGGAACATGCCGATGGCGTAGTAAGCTTTGTCGACCAAAATACCTTGGTGATTAACTCTTACCCTGAAGATCCCGACTATGCCAAGCAACTCAAAGCAGATTTAAAGCGCGGCATTCCCAATGTTAAAATTCGTGAAATCATCACCCCTTATGATGGTAGCGAAATCTACGATGAAAAATTTGGTTCTGCATGTGGCCTATACACCAATATGTTGGTGACGCCTGAACGGATTTACTTCCCGCAATTTGGGATTAAAGAAGATGCTGTCGCGTTACAGCAAATTCGTAGCGTAACGAAGCGTACTGTTGTTCCAGTACAGTCTTCAAATGTCTGTCATATGGGCGGCGGTGTACGTTGTATGTCTTGGCAAGTGCGTGGGAAAAATGCGGAATTGTTCTTAAACTATTTAAATAAAATCAGTAAGTAGTACAACTCTATCCCCTCTATCAAAGTATAGGGAATATGGGAACAACATCCCCAAAAAAGCAGGTGGAAGTGACTTTCCTCCTGCCTTTTTCAATTTACTTCACTTTCATCTTACGAATCATTTTATACAACGTTGTAGGCGATAAACGAGACACCAGAACCCCCATTTTCTCCTTACGTCCACCGACTACGATGTATTCTTCACCTTTGAGCAAAGCACTCACCACCGTTTGCGCAAAAATATCGGGTTCTAAACCATTTTCAATCGCTTCGTCTTGATGACCCTGTGGTTTACCCGCGCCATTTAAAGCATTAAACGAGACATTGGTTTTAACAAAGCCTGGGAAAATCACCGATACATCTACGCCCTCATTGGCCACTTCGGCACGCAGGCTATTTGCCCACATATGAATGGCAGCCTTGGCTGCTGAATAGCTGGCACGGTACTGCGTCCCCAACAACCCCGCAACACTCGAAACAAAAGCAATACGGCCAGATTTTTGCGCTAAAAATGTCGGCAGAACGGTTTTGGTTAAAAACACTTGTGAGAAATAATCCACTTCCATAATCGCACGTTCAGTCTGCATGCTGGTGTCAGCAATCAAGGCACGCTGGCTTAACCCCGCATTATTAATCAGCCAATCAATTCGACCTTTTTTCTGTAGCACTTGCTCATAGGCATGGCGAACTTGAGCTTCGTCGGTAATGTCGGCACAAATGGAAATGTGTTGATCCGGATTCAGCAGCCCGACACGAACTTTTTCGAGTTCGTCAAACCGTCTTGCCGTGAGTACCACCTCTGCCCCTTGTAAAGCACATTCTTTAGCCAGTGCCTCACCTAACCCTGAAGATGCCCCCGTAATCCACACCACTTTAGCGTCTAAACTGTTTAACTGTGCCATGTCCTTATTGCCTCATACCGAAGTTTTATTTGCAGATTGATCATTTAAAAAAGTCAGGAAATGATCAAAATATTGACTCATCATCTGCGCATCATAGATACGCCCTAATTTATCAAAACGTTTATAGCCCAATTGGGTCGTCAAATTAATCACCCCATTTAGTGTTTTATCGACCACCAAATTAAATTTAAGCATTTTTTTGGGTTCGCGAACCAGACTGGTCACCCCTTGATCGACAATTTGCGTAAACACTTTCAAAGCTGGAGTAACATAGCTGTTATTGCCCTTTTCCATCTGTTCCGCACAACCCAAAAGTTCGGTGACTAAAGTTTTTTCGACTGGGTAGCTTAAAAAATGCATGCTCTCGGTGTCATACATCCTTTGCTCTAGATAATTCACCATTGGAATTAGACGGTCATTTGAAAAAAAAGACACGGACCACGGCATGTACTTACGCATAGTGTCCACAATGTGCTGAATAACTTTCTCAGACTCCCCATCGACTGAGGTAGACAAGCGTGCAAGATCGCCAAAGACTTGATCAATCACTTCACATGAAATATCCGCTAAAACATCACCCAAAGGTTTGGCAAGACTTTGGCTTTCACCGGCATTAAGCTGTTGATGAATGTGAGCAAAGCGTTGGTGAGTTTCAGGTTTTAATTTTAATGATATTTGATAAGTCATAGTGATCCCCCCTTTTTTTGATTTTTACTGCGAACACTGCGCACTCTAGGTTTAGACACATCATAAAGCGCTCTGCTTCATGTCGCAATTGCTAGATCAACGCATTTGCTTTACATGCCCCCATTTGCCATTTCTTTGCTACAATAGATGCAATTTTTTATCTACTTTTGAACTGTTTGAACTATGACTGATTCAGCGCAAAATATTGCTACAACTTACGATCCGACCGAGATCGAGAAAAAATGGTACCAAACTTGGGAAGAGCGCGGCTATTTCAAGCCCTCTGAAAAAGGTGAGTCATTTTGTATCATGATTCCGCCACCAAACGTCACCGGTAGCTTGCACATGGGTCATGGTTTTAACAATGCCATTATGGATGCCTTAACACGCTACAACCGGATGTCTGGTAAAAATACCTTATGGCAACCAGGTACAGACCACGCGGGTATTGCAACGCAAATGGTGGTTGAACGTCAGTTGGGTGCTCAAGGTGTCAGCCGTCATGACCTTGGTCGTGAAAAATTCATCGAAAAAGTCTGGGAATGGAAAGAACAATCAGGCGGTACGATTACACGTCAAATTCGTCGTTTAGGTTCTTCAGTAGACTGGTCGCGTGAACGCTTCACCATGGATGAAGGTTTATCCAATGCAGTCAAAGAAGTCTTCGTAAAACTGCATGAAGATGGCTTAATTTACCGCGGTAAACGTTTGGTAAACTGGGATCCAAAACTGCAAACTGCCCTTTCTGACCTCGAAGTTGAGTCGGATAAAGAAGAAGCAGGTTCACTCTGGCACTTCAAATATTTCTTTGAAGATAAATCACTACGCACTCACGATGGTAAAGATCACATCGTTGTTGCGACGACTCGTCCTGAAACATTATTGGGTGATACTGCTGTTGCTGTTGCGCTTGATGATGAACGTTATACTGATCTAGTAGGTAAAAACATCATCCTACCGATTACAGGCCGGGCAGTTCCAATCGTTAAAGACGAATATGTAGACAAAGAATTCGGTACAGGTTGTGTGAAAATCACCCCTGCGCATGACTTCAATGACTATGAAGTGGGTAAACGCTGCGAATTGCCAATCATCAACATCTTCAACAAAAATGCGGAAGTATTGGCTGAGTTTGAATACATCGCGAAAGCAGGCGAACAAATTTCTAAAACCATCCCTGCCCCTGAGGACTATATTGGTTTAGAGCGTTTTGAAGCACGTAAAAAGCTGGTTGAACAAGCAGAGGCTGAAGGCTGGTTAGATCAAATCCAACCGTATACCTTGAAACCACCTCGCGGTGACCGTTCAGGTGTAATCGTTGAGCCATTATTGACAGATCAATGGTATGTAAAAATTGCACCATTGGCGCAACCTGCCATTGAAGCGGTTCAAGATGGTCGTATTAAGTTTGTTCCTGAACAGTACAGCAACATGTACATGGCGTGGATGAACAACATCCAAGACTGGTGTATCTCTCGTCAACTTTGGTGGGGTCACCGTATTCCAGCTTGGTACGATGCTGAAGGCAACATCTATGTGGGTCGTGACGAAGCTGAAGTCCGTGCCAAAAACAACATCCCTGCTGATGTTGCACTTAACCAAGACGAAGACGTACTCGACACTTGGTTCTCTTCTGCGCTGTGGACATTCTCAACTTTAGGTTGGACTGGCGATGCTTCGATCGATGCGGAAAACTATTTCCTCAATACCTTCCACCCAACGGATGTATTGGTGACTGGTTTTGACATCATCTTCTTCTGGGTTGCTCGTATGATTATGTTTACGATGCACTTCATGAAGAATGAAGATGGTACGCCACAAGTTCCGTTTAAAACGGTATACGTTCACGGTTTAGTCCGTGATGGCGAAGGTCAAAAAATGTCGAAATCTAAGGGCAACGTACTTGACCCATTAGATTTGATTGACGGTGTTGACCTTGAGACTTTGGTACAAAAACGTACTACAGGTCTGATGAACCCGAAACAAGCGGCGAAGATTGAAAAATCAACCCGTAAAGAATTCCCAGAAGGTATTCAAGCTTACGGTACGGATGCGGTTCGTTTCACGTTCTGTGCACTTGCGAACACGGGTCGTGACATTAAGTTCGACATGAAACGTGTTGAAGGTTACCGTAACTTTGCCAACAAAATCTGGAACGCAACCCGTTTCGTGATGATGAACTGTGAAGAACAAGTGATTGGTACTGAAGTTCGTCAAGATCTTTGGGAATTGCCTGAACAGTGGATCGTGAGCCGTCTGCAAAAAGCAGAAGCTGCGGTACAACAAGCCTTTGCAACTTACCGTTTAGACTTGGCTGCACAAGCGATTTACGAGTTCATTTGGAATGAATACTGTGACTGGTATGTCGAACTGACCAAACCTGTTCTGAATGATGAAAACGTATCTGTTGAGCGTAAAGCTGAAGTTCGTCGTATACTTCTTGCAGTAATGGAAGCGTCTTTACGTCTTGCACACCCAATCATGCCGTACTTGACGGAAGAAATTTGGCAAACACTTGCACCGAAACTTGGTATTTCTGGCGAAACTATTATGCTGGCGCAGTACCCTGTTGCTAACCCTGAGCGTGTAAACGAACAGGCTGAAGCAGATATGCAATGGCTTCAAGGTTTGATTGGTGCAGTACGTAACATTCGTGGTGAAATGGGCTTAGGTAATGCACGTTTATTACCAGTGCTTCTACAAAACACAACGGAAGCTGAGAAAGCACAGATCACACGTATTGAAGCGTTGTTTAAAGCTTTAGCAAAAGTAGAAAGCATTACGTTCTTGGCTGATGGCGAGCAACCGCCATTGTCTTCATCAAGCGTTGTTGGTCACGTGTCTGTATTCGTCCCAATGAAAGGTTTAATTGACCCGAAAGCGGAATTGGGTCGTCTACAAAAAGACTTAGACAAGGTGCAAAAACAGCATGACCAAATTGCAACTAAACTTTCTAACGAAGGTTTTGTGGCGAAAGCCCCTGCTGCTGTTGTTGAAGGTGAGAAAGTCAAACTTGCTGAGTTTGCTGATCAGTTAGCGAAGATTAAAGCGAATATGGAGCAAATTTCGGCGCTTTAATGTGTTGTTAGTTTGATCTAATTTGTGTATAAAGGGCTGATTATTCAGCCCTTTATTTTTAGAATCAAACTAATCTATATCCCCAAGAGTATCCAATTATCTTATCCAAAAAAAGACTATCATCATCAGATAAGTTATGTTTGCTGCCAAATTTATTTTTAAATTCTTGTAAAAATTCTTGGGTGACTCCCATAAAATATTCTGGTACTTCGTAATGAGATATATTTTTTAATAAATCATTTTCACCATATAGTTCGTCTAAAAGTTTTTTTGCATCTTTCAGCATTTCTTGTTGTTTGAAAAATGCTAAATTATTTTCATCAATGAAATCAGGATTCGTCTCTACCAATGTAGTACCGTGAGCTAAAATATTTCTTAAGCGGAATAATATTTTTATTTTCTTAAATAGTGCTTTATCAATTTCAGTATCGAAATGAAATTTTAGGTAACTAAAGTAATACTTAAATACATTCTCAATCCCGCCATCATTTTCAACACGAATTAAAAAGTTATCTAAAATATTTTCATAAGGACTTTTAGTATCTTGACCTTTCTTAGAGTTCTCTTCTACATGTTTATTAATCACAGCTCTTAAATTCTGTGACAAAATAAATCTAAGAATGCCTTCAATTATTGCAGCATTTAAAGATAACAATGGGAAATTATATACATAATTATCAATTCTTCTAGAATCACGAAAGAATGTATCCACGCTCATTCCAAATGTTTTTGCTAACTCTTCTTTTGATTCCGTTGGTGCATTTTTTCTTTTATGAAGCAATGCTAATTCTTCGTAGCTTCTAAGTAAAACTTGATTAGTAGCTAAATTATAATAAGACATTTTTTCCCCTAATAAGACATTAACAATAGACTTCTTGCGTTAGTCAAATTTTAAGTAGCCGAAAGCTATATTTTATGAGGTTTTAGCCAATTCAAAAAATAGATAAAACTATACTTTCGCAAGAGGTCTAATCAATTAATTATATCAATAAATCTATTTTATATTATTAAACCTTAGTTATTAAATTAAATAGTTTTAATCTAGAACATATCTGCCACAAATCCTCCAAAACTCTATCCGTCAAGCCCCAACACATCAGAATTCCAGTACCGCACGGCAGTTAAGCCCAAAGCCTCTAAAAAAACTTGGTTCGTTCAACATCATATGCCATGAGATCATTAGTTCCATGCTGACTGCCATCCAACTCAATGATCAAGCCAATTTCATGACAGTAAAAATCCACAATATACGGTGCAATCACATACTGTCCGCAAGGAGGTGAGGGAAAATCAAAGTACCCCATGTTCCAACAACATCTCCACCCCACTCAGCTTTTTCATATACACATGCTCAGCTTTTACTTTTTTTGCTTATTTATCAGAGGTATGCAAAGCCATCTACGCCACCAAAGCAATCAAGTCATTAAAGATGGAAAATACGCTAATCGATCAAAAGCGTAAAGTCTTTCCAACGGAGATGCTGTGCGTAACGTGATTTATCTAGCAATTGTGATGCAGCGTCTAAAAAGTGAAATACGCTTATCTTGCGCTGCTGTGCAGCTCATGGCGTTTAGCCATGAGCCGCGTTATTATTGAATTTGTTGACCGCCCCTAAGCAATCACCTTTAATTGATGAAAATCAATTACACAAAATTATTTACAGGCTCAACCCACTTTAAAAATTAAATGACCAGCCGAATGCTCTATTTTTAAGTAAGTTTTTTAAACAATCAAAATCCTTATAACTATTTAAACACTGTTCATCTTGCAATAGCTTTCTTCGAATTTCTGTCAAATCATATTGGTACTTCTTAGCCAAATCAGCAGGTTTAAAAGTCTGTTTATAAAAACCAGAGCTTTCCCAATCAAATGAGTAAATAATGTGATCTAACTCAATTTGCAATTGTTCAATTTGATCTTCTAGCAATAGATTATAAGATTTCAAATGTTCATTTGCGATTTTAACTGCTTGTTTTTGATCACCTTGTTCTGTATAAGCACGTAACTTTAACAGCGTAAGTAAATCTTTTTCTTCAAGTGCAGTATTTGCTTGCTGCAAAAGCTCAGTTTTCTCTATACGTTTTTGCTCATCTCTTTCGCGGTCAGGATGGATCACAGAGGCAATTTTTAAATAAATGCTTTTTAATGACTGCCCTGCCATTTTTTTTGCATCTTCAAGTTGCATTTGCTTCTTTAAAATTTTCTTTTTTTCTTTTTCTGCAAACTTTTGATATGCCTCACGTTCATGATCATTAAGTTGATTTTGAATGAAATCAGCTTCCTCTCGATCAAATTTTTCTTTTACTTTTTGCATAAACTCTTCAAGATTTTCGAGATCAAAATCAAAGTCAATCCAGTCCTCAGACACACCCAATTGATCTGCAAGAATTTCTTTCATCACTTGTTTTTGCATCATTTCATCAACATCATGCTCTGAATGAAAATCATCCTCTGTATCATCTACTTGTGATGTAGGCAAATGATCATGGTCTTCTAAAATTTTGTAAAATTGAGCAATGACGATGGTCAATGCATGTTGCTCTTCAGACAGATTGGGATTATTTAAAAGTTGACTCACTAAAATTGAGATTTTTTTATCTAAACGCTCTAAATGGGTTTTAGCAAGTTTATGCGATTGTTTATATTGCCAAAGTACCTCTAGTTGACTAAATAAAACTTGGTGCCATTGGGCATATAATGGCAAGATTTCAAAACTTGCATCCTCCTGTACTTTTTGTTGTGCTTGTTGCCACTCAACCAAAGAGAGTTGTAATTTCTCAATTTTTTGAATCTGACGATTAAACTTTTTTTGTTGTGGGGATAAATTTTCAGTTTCTTGATACAAACTTAAATCTAAAATGCTCATGACTTTATTTCAATACAAATGCGATTTGACTCAATATTTTAACAGAAAGCATGCCTACGACTATTTGTTTAAAAAGTAAAATCTTATCTCATAGAACCCCATGCTCCATCAAGATCTTCATCCCACTCACCTTTTTCATATGCTTTAAACGTTCCTTTTCCCACTTCAACTGCTGTTTTAACTCGGTAGCATCCTGATCTATGACCTTATACACATCACTCATTTTGAGCTGTTTGGTATTGATATGACTACTCAAGTGAAAAGACGCAAAGATCTCATCTAATTGACCTTGTAAACTCTGACTCTGCGCTTCCAAAGCCAACTGATAAAACTTCACTTGTTCCGAACTTAAAGCTTTTGAGCTTAGGCCTTTATTGGTCTCTAGCTGTAACTGGAGTTTCAATAGATAAAATAAATCCTGCTCTGCGTAAGCTTCATTGACCGTCTGCAAAAGTTCGGTCTTCTCTAACTTCTTCGTTTCGTCAGGTTCACGGTCAGGGTGAATCATCGCGGTAATTTTTAAATACACCGTTTTCAGTGACTGCGCTGCCATTTTGGCGGCTTGCTCGCGTTTTTCTTGTTGTTTTAACTGCTTGGCACGTTCTCGCTCTGCTTCATATTGGGCAGAATCGTATTCATAATTTTCCCAGTCTACATCCACGTTTTGTTCTACTATTTCAGCGAGGTCATGATTTTGTATTGAGTTCGCTTTGGTTTTCTTCGAGCGTATATGCTCTGCATGCTGCATATAGAAAGTATCAATTTTCTCTACTTGCTCTTTCTGCGCTGAAGTTAGCATTTGTGATTTTCTTAGCATCTTGGCTAAAGCGGCTATTTTGGTGTCAATCTGCGCCAGATCAACTTTGCTAAAGCCATCGCTGGCTAAGTGATTCCATAGAGTATCAAGCTGTGCAAATAAAACCGTGTGTAACTCGCTATACACAGGTAAAAGCTTACTGCGCGTATAGTTTTGAATATCGGCTTGCGCATTTTTCCATGCTGCCAGTTCTTGTTTTTGTTGTTCAATCTGGTCAATTAAGCGATTTAATTTTTTCTGCTGCGGGCTAAGCCTCGCCTCTGGCTGAGCCGTCGTTTTTAACGCTGAAGACATAACCCATCCAATCCAATACAAAGGAGAAATTATAGCGCGATCTGAGCGTACAAGCAGTGCTACTCTCTTTGAGCCAAGTTTAAAATCTGAGTGATTCAAATTTTGAGTGAAAAAAAGCCCATCATTCGATGAGCCTTTTATTGAGTGAAATAGCTTTACCAATAGTTTTCGACCGCAATATTTCCTTCACCACGGCGGTTCATGGTCAGACCACGTGCTTTCAGGGCTTCTTTGGTGTCTTCAACCATTTGCGGGTTACCACACAGCATCACATGGCTGGTTTCTGGGTTGAGACTCAAACCAACTGCTTTTTCAAGCTCACCATTTTCAATCAGTACAGGTAAGCGGTCATGCAATGGCGCATGCGGATCACGGGTAATAATCGGCACAAACTTAAAGCCTGTATGCCCTTCACCAAAAGTCTCTGCAATTTCTTGAATACGTGTTGCATACGCCAGTTCGGAGGCTATACGTACACTATAGACCAGAGTAATGCTCTCGTACTTCGACCACGTCTCAAAGTCTTGTAACATTGAAATAAAAGGTGCCAGCCCTGTGCCTGTGCCCAGTAACCATAAATCTTTTGGTAACGGCAGTTGATAACGCGCCAAAGTCAAAAAGCCGTACGGGATCTTTTCGAGGTAGATGTCGTCATCGACTTTTAAGTGTTGTAAGTTCGAAGTAAATGCACCTTCAGGCACCACAATCGAGAAAAACTCTAAAGTTTCATCAAAGGGAGAGGACACCACCGAATACGCTCGAACCACCAATTCATCACCCACTTTGATGCCAATACGGGCAAATTGTCCTGCGGTAAACTTAAAATGTGCAGGTCGCGTCATAGTGAAGCTAAAAAGTGTATTGGTCCAACGGTGTACGGATAAAACCTTTTCTAGGCTAAATTTTTCAATTGACATGATTTCAGCGTGGCATCAAAGACGTTGCTCATGTTAGCATGACCACATAATTTGTTAATATTTTTTAAATGTTAAGGCTATATTCATGCGCATGACTTTACGCCAGTTGGCGGTTTTTGTAGCAGTTGCTCAAGAAGGCACAGTAACCAAAGCCAGTGATGCGGTTCGACTCACCCAGAGTGCTGCGAGTATGGCTTTAGCAGATCTAGAAGACGGTTTGGGAGCTCCTCTGTTTGACCGTCTAGGTAAGCGTCTTCAGCTCAATGATCTGGGTCGTTTCCTGCTGCCACAAGCTTTAGAAATTTTGGGTCGCTGTGATGCTTTCGAGCAAGCCGCTAAAGGTGAGTTACAAAGCATTGATTTGCGTTTGGGTGCAACCCTGACCATCAGTGACTACCTCATGCCTGACCTAATGGCTGATTTCTTACAAATTCAGCCTCAAGCCCATTTACAACTGCAAGTTGGTAACACCCGTCAAATGATTGAGGCGGTGAATCAGTTCCAACTGGATTTGGCCTTGATTGAAGGCTCTTGTCACTTGCCACAACTGCAATGTATTCACTGGCGGGACGATGAATTAGCGGTCTGCTGTGCACCAGAACATCCTTTGGCGCAGTTAAATCGCACATTAACGCCTGAAGACTTTAAATCGGTCGAGTGGATCTTGCGCGAAGAAGGTTCAGGTACACGTGAAGTATTTGATAATGCTATTTTGAAAGACTTGCCTGATGCCAATATCCGTCTGACCTTGGGTCATAATGAAGCGATTTTAAAAATCGTGGCAGGTGGTTTAGGGATGTCATGCATTTCAAAACTGGCAACGGAACCTTTGCGCGAAAAAGGCCAGTTGGTGGTACTTGATACTCCGTTCTGGTCTCTAACGCGTCCACTGTTCATGTTGGTGCATCGTCAGAAGTACCAAGGCCCAGGACTCAAAGCCTTTATGAAATTCTGCGAAAAATAAGTAAGCAAAAAGCACCCGAGGGTGCTTTTTTTATTTCCCAAATTGGCGCTCACAAGGTTCACCATCATTGTTCCCATCCATTTGGGTATTTGGACAGTTCCTTAAGAAGTATAGCGCTTCTTCATAAGAACGCATTTGAGAGCAATGGGTTCGCCCATCGCATTTAAACTGCCCTGGACTGACAGGTAAACGACCATTTTGTTTATCAATACTTTCAGTCACACGTTCAGAACGGGGTTGATTGGTCTGGTGTAGACCTGCATCTAAATTACGCTTCCCTTGCTCAGAAAGGATTTGATCGGGTAACTTTCCTAGAGCTTTACGCTGTTCTTCTACAATCTGTTGTTGCTCGAGCATCAACTGTTCAGCTTTACGCTGTTTTTCTGCACTATAACTTTGATATTTCCCATAGGTCAAAAAGCCCAATACCGCGACGATAATGATCCCAATCACGGTGATAAGGGTACTTTTATGACCTGCCTCATGGTAACGTGGTGAGGCTTGGGTACGCACTTTTTTCTTATTGGGTGATGTCGTTGCTTTGCTTTCTGAGGTCAGACCAAGCCGCTGGATATTCCCAGCCTTAAACTTGCCTTGGCCTTCTACAATCATAAACTGAAGTGCTTCACCAAGCTTGGGCTCAATGTTGTGCTGTGGCAAATCTTTGATATGAAAAAACACATCATCAATATCCCCTTCCACCTCAATGAAACCAAAACCACGTGAGGTACTAAAGCTTTTGATTTTCCCTTTCAGAAACATAATCTGCTCTATTCAACTGTATTTTTCGTATTGTAATCAATAAAAAAGAGGCTAAAAAGCCTCTTTGCTTCAAAATACAAAGATTAATCTTTGCACGATTAAACTCTGAATCAACGCTAACTTAGCGTCGAAAATTAGACAATAAATCTGTGGTGATCGATTTATTATGGCTTGAGACTTTCGACTTCTTGGCTTTGGTAGAGTTATCTTCAACCCGCTCAATTTTAATCGCTTTATAGCGATCGCCATTTTCAACCACATTAAACTTCACGCGTTCATTGCGTTTCGGCTCACCTGAGTCTGCAGGAAAATCCGAGATATGAAAAAATACGTCGCCTTCAGGTGAGGAAATAAAGCCAAAACCTTTGTCAGCGTTATATTGCTTAACTTTTCCTTGATATTGCTCGGCCTTCATAAACAGATCCTAATATGTACACGCTTTGTTGTAGTATATAAAAAAGAGGCTATAAAAGCCTCTTTTTGCTGGGGCTCAATCTTAATCTTTTTGAACTGAACCAAAGATTTTGTCGCCCGCATCGCCTAGACCCGGCACGATATAACCATTGGCATTTAAGCCTTGGTCAATTGAAGCCGTGAAAATAGTGATATCTGGGTGCGCATCCAAAACACGTTTAATGCCTTCAGGCGCCGCAACCAACACCATCACACGGATGTCTTTACAGCCACTTGCTTTCAATACATTAATTGCAGCAACCAATGAAGAACCCGTTGCAAGCATTGGGTCGATGATCATCGCTAAACGGTTTTGTACATCTGGAACTAACTTTTTGTAATAAGTACGTGCTTCAAGCGTTTCTTCATCACGCTCTAAACCCAATACAGAGACTTTAGCACTGGGAATCAGGTTTAAAAAACCATCTAACATGCCAATACCCGCACGTAAAATTGGTACAACCGTGATTTTTTTACCCACAATGCGATCTACTGTTACTTTACCATTCCAACCATCAATTTCATGGTCGCAAACAGGTAAATCTTTGGTCGCTTCATAGGTCAACAGCATGGTCACTTCTTGAGCCAGCTCACGGAAGTTTTTAGTGCTGATATCGGCACGACGAAGAAGACCAAGCTTATGACGAATCAGTGGATGACGAATTTCATGGATAGCCACGGGAGAGCACCTAAAAGGTAAAATAAAATTCCTTACATTATAAAGCTTTTTATCGTGCGATAAAAACAAAAAAGCCCCCAATTCATGGAGGCTTTTTTGTTAAAACGAAACGTTTTTAAAAATTAGTGCTGTTGAGAAAGCATAAAGTGGATTGGAGATAGAATCTCTGACTGAAGTGCTAACTTGATAATTGGATCTGGATAGATACCAATCACAAGCACTGCTGCCGCAGCTAAAAGCACCATAATACCACCCACTTTTTGGCCCCAATGATCCACAGCATCTACACGAGGTGCATCTGGTGGTGTCATGTACATAACAACCATCACACGGAGGTAGTAGTACAGACCAATACCAGAACCAACGATGATCATCGCAGCAAGGAACCAGTGCTGAGTCGTTACCGCAGCCATGACTACAAGGAACTTACCAATGAAGCCCGCTGTCAATGGAATACCCGCAAGCGATAGCATCATCACGGTTAATACGGCAGTCAACACTGGACGACGCCAGAATAGACCGCGGTAGTCCGCTAAACTTTCTGCTTCGTCTACGTTGTTGTATGGGCTAGACATCAATGCAACAGCACCGAACGCACCAATCGTGGTTAACACATAAGTGATCACATAGACCGATACGTTACCAAGGCTTGCATACGTCATGCTGATTAAACCAATCAACAAGTAACCAAAGTGTGCAATTGAAGAGTATGCCAAGATACGTTTCAAGTTCACTTGTTTCACTGCAAGGAAGTTACCCACCAAGATCGATAATACCGCAATCACGGTTAAGATCGTCACGATTGAGTCAACAAGAATCGCACCTGATGTTAGGATGTAACGTACAAACAAACCAATCGTCGCTACTTTTGCAGCTGTAGCAAGGAAAGTTGCGATCGGAGTTGGTGCACCTGCATAAACGTCTGGTGTCCATTTGTGGAATGGCGCTAAAGACAGTTTGAATGCCACAGCAAAAACAATCAGGCCTAAACCTAAAAGTACCATTGGCTGTTGGATGTTTTGCATTAACGCTTGAACATTGTCATAGAACGACATTGAACCTGTGTACGCGTAAATATAAGCCATACCCATCAACAACATTGCCGAAGCTGTTGCTGAAAGCACCAAGTACTTCACACCCGCTTCTAAAGACTTAGAGCGCTGGTGTGTATAGGCCAATAAGCCATATACAGGAATCGACATCAACTCAAGGCTAATGAAGAACGATGCATAGTGAGAACTTGCCACCATTAACATTGCACCAGTCACTGATGACAACATTAAGATATACAGTTCTTCACGATTATCTTTATAGCTTTCAATATAAGCATGCGACAGAGTACAGCATGCCAAAGCAGCAATTAGAATAATTACTTGGTACAGCAAGGTGAACGCATCCACCATAAACATACCCATCACGTTCGCTGGTTTAAAAGCACCACCGAACATTGTGAAGAGTACATATGCTGCTGCAAGGTTTAAGCCCACCACTGATGCTGTTGCAATTAAGTTATGGTTACGCTTAATTGCAGTAAGAATCATCACGACGATCGTTGTTAAAGCAACGATCATCACAGGAGCTAAAGGCATAAGCTCAGAAAATGACATTGTGAAGTTCATGACTTATTGCATCTCCACATTTTCGAGTTGAACAGTTGCTTGACTCGCAACGTCAACTACTTCTTGTACAGGAATGTAGCTGTTCGCTAACCACGCCATGCTTGAATTTGAAATATCAAGGAAGCTTTGTGGGTACAAACCAAGCCATAACAGACCGAAAGCACAGATTAACAAGATCACTACTTCACGCACATTTAAATCTTTCAATGGGTTGTTGTAGTGCTGCTGTTGTTCTTCGTTTGGCGTACCAAACAACGCTTTGTGGATCAGAATCAAGCCATAAAGACCTGCAAATACTAAGCTTACTGCTGCAAGAATAGTAAACACTGGGAATTTTGCATAAGAACCCATCAGGATCAGGAACTCACCAATGAAGTTACCTAGACCTGGAATACCCACAAGCGCCGCCACGAAGAACATGAGGAAGAATGCAAGATATGGGAACTGACCACGCATACCACCCATCAAACGCATATCACGTGTATGAACACGCTCGTACACTTGACCACACATAATGAACAATGCAGCAGATGACAAGCCATGTGCCAACATCATGATCATCAAACCTTGGAAGGTTAAGATGTTACCTGCGTAAATCGCAAGTAAAACAAAGCCCATGTGTGAAATTGACGTGTACGCAAGTAAACGTTTCATATCGGTTTGCTGGAAAGCACACCAAGCACCGTAGAAGATACCGATTAAACCGAAAATGATCGCGATGTCTGCAAACTGTGCAGAAGCCGCTGGGAAGAATGGAATCACAAAACGTAGTAAACCATATGCAGCGGTCTTAATTAAGATACCTGCAAGGTCAACCGAACCTGCTGTAGGTGCTTGTGCATGCGCATCTGGTAACCAGCCGTGTAATGGGAAAACTGGAAGTTTTACCGCAAAACCGACAAATAAACACAGCATGAATGCATAAGCAACGGTAGGTAATTCTTTGTCTAAAGTGTTGGCTACAGCTAATAAGTAGTTGTAATCAAAACCGATCATACCCGTCATCATGTAACCATAAACCACAAGGCCTAGGATACCGATCAACATAATAAGACCAGCGACTTGCGTATAGATAAAGAATTTGGTTGCAGCGTAAACACGTGATTTACCTTCTGCCCCTTTATGACCCCAAAGCGCGATCAAGAAGTAGATAGGTACAAGCATCATCTCCCAGAAGAAGAAGAACAAGAACATGTCAATCGCTAAGAATACACCGATCACACCACCCAAAGACCATAAAAGGTTTAAGTGGAAGAAACCAACATTCTTTTGAATTTCACCCCAAGAACAGCCGACAGCCAACACACCTAAAAGTGCCGTTAAGCCCACCATTAATAGAGATAGACCATCCACCGCTAAGTGAATGTTAATGCCTAAAGTCTGAATCCATGGCAACATGAATTCAGCAGACCACGATGGCACTTTCGCGCCAAGTTCGTAGTTAAATGTACCTGTCTGCCATAGGGCAACAGTTAAGCCCAAAGTAATGAGCATACCCACTAACGCGATATAACGCGGCAGTTTGTCGTCGAGTTTGTCGACTAACCAACAAATAAAACCAGCAATGAACGGAACTAAGATCAGCGCGGGTAGAATCCAGTTGTTTGTGATTTCCATCTTATTTCCCCACGATCTGAGTGACGATCAAGACCATTAGCAATACAAAGATACCTAATGCCATGCTTGATGCGTAATCACGCAATGAACCCGTCTGACGTGAACTTGTGAAGCTGTGACCGCCTTTTACAAGTGCAGGCAAGACTAACCACAAACGATCAATTGGATCACGACCTAAAATCTTCGCAATAAGCAAATATGGTTTCACAAAAACGATGTCATACAGCGCATCGAAGCCCAGTGCATTACGGCAAATGTTTGCAAGACCTGCACCCAATGACGTTTTAGCAAAGCCTTTCACTGCGCTATAAGCAAACGCGAATAAGACCACACCAATCACTAAACCAACCAATGCAATACCTACAGCAGTCCATTCAGCGCTATGCATGCCATGTTCTAAAGCTTCAGGAATCACAAATGCTGGAATTTTTGCTGCATTTAAAATGCTTTCCACAGGTGCTTTAAGTGCCGCACCGACGAAAGTTGAAAGTACAGCAAGAATCGCCAAAGGACCCCAGAAGGTAATGCCTTTAATCGCATGATACGGCGTATTTTCTTTACCAAAGAACACAACCCAAATGAGGCGGAATGTGTAAATCGACGTTAAGAAAGCACCAGCTACACCCACCCAATACAATGAGTTATATACTGCGATTGATTCGCCTTGTACCCAAACTGCGCCCAAGATCGCGTCTTTCGAGAAGAAGCCCACGGTGAAGTATGGAATCGCGGCCAATGCACCGCCACCAATGGCGAAACAAGCAAATAGGAATTTGTTCTTGTAGAACAAACCGCCCATCTTGAAGATGTTTTGTTCGTGGTGGTAAGCCAAAATCACTGCACCTGAAGACAAGAACAATAATGCCTTGAAGAATGCGTGAGTCAGCATGTGGAACAGGCCTGCTTGGTAAGCTTCAGCACCCACAGCCATAAACATATAACCCAGCTGACTCATCGTTGAGTAAGCCAAAATACGTTTGATGTCGGTTTGAACCAATGCAGCAAAACCAGCCACCAACAACGTTACCGCACCAGTGATTGAGATAAACATCATCACTTCAGGGGCCATTTCAAACACGGTGTACATACGGCAGCACAGGTAAACACCTGCAGTTACCATCGTTGCAGCGTGGATCAATGCAGATACAGGAGTAGGACCTGCCATTGCATCGGCCAACCATGTTTGTAATGGGATCTGTGCAGATTTACCTGCAGCACCCAAGAACAACATCAGTGCTGTCCAAATGGTTAAAGATGAACTTTGTGTCATCACTGTTGGTGCAGCTGCAACCACTTCAGCAATGTTTAAAGTACCGAACTGTTGGTAAATTAAGAACAAAGCGATCAGTAAGAAAACGTCACCGACACGTGTTACGGTAAATGCTTTAATTGCTGCAAAACCATTTGCAGGGTTTTGGTAGTAGTAACCAATCAGCAAGTAAGAGCATAGACCTACGCCTTCCCAACCTAAGAACAATAACGCTAAGTTATCGCCCAATACGAGCAGCAACATGCTGGCAACGAACAGGTTGAAATAAGAGAAGAAACGCGCGAAGTCTTCTTCACCACGCATGTACCAAGATGCAAAGATGTGAATCAGGAAACCCACACCCGTCACCATACCCATCATGAGCAGTGATAGACCGTCAAGATGTAAGCTAATGCCTGGGCTTAGGTTACCTACATTGAACCATGTCCAAAGATGTTGAACATAGGTCACTTTGCCATTGTTAACAAAGTCTAAACCAGCGATCAAAGCAACCAATGCAGAAAGGCCAACCGCCCCCACACCAATAATAGCAGCGACATTTTCAGGAAGCTTGTTGCGACCTGCCGCTAAAAGGACAAAACCAATGAGCGGGAATAATACTGTTAAATATAAAAAACTCATCCGCGCATCTCACTAGCAGCATCCACATCCAAGTGATGGAAGCGATGGTAGAACTGAAGGACGATCGCAAGACCAATACAAGCCTCTGCCGCAGCAAGCGTTAAGATCAGAATAAACATGATTTGTCCGTCTGGTTGTACCCATGCACTACCAGCCAAAACAAACGCAAGCGCAGCTGCGTTCATCATGATTTCAAGGCTCATTAACATAAATAATAGATTGCGTCGCACCATCACACCGTAAAAACCCAGTGCAAAAAGAATGGTTGCAACAATCAAACCATGTTCTAAAGGGATGTTGCCCATTATTGTTTGTCCTCTTCTGCACCTGGTTCACGTTTGCCAAGATGGAATGCTGCAACCAACGCAGCAAGCAATAACATGGCAGCAACTTCAACCAATAATAAATAGTGAGTAAAGAGTGCTTGGCCAACGGCTTTTGGACCCACAACTTCGGTACCCATAACAGGGCCAGCCACTGTGTAGTCAGAGCCGAGCATCCACACCAACACCAAGCCCATTAAGAAGCTCATGAGTGCTGGATATGCCCAAGCAGACGATGTTAACCATTTACGTTCTTGTTCAACGGTGTGTTGACCAAGGTTTAACATCATCACTACGAATACGAATAACACCATGATCGCGCCTGCATAGACGATGATCTCAAGCGCGCCAGCAAATGGCGCACCTACGATCATAAACATGCCTGCAACCGCAAGAAGTGACACGATCAAGCTTAATAAAGCGTGTACAGGATTCGCGTTGGTCACAACACGAATCGTAGAAACGATGGCCACAAGTGCCATCAAATAAAATGGCCACATCATGGTAATAAGCTCCGTACATCAACTGGTGCGCTTTCACGCTGCGCTTGACCTTTGTCTTTTCCAGTTACAGCCATACCTGTTACACGGTAGAAGTTGTAGTCTGGGTATTTACCAGGACCTGAAATGAGTAAGTTTTCTTTCTCATATACCAAGTCTTGACGAACGTATTCACCCAACTCGAAATCTGGAGTCATTTGAATTGCAGTCGTCGGACATGCTTCTTCACACATACCGCAGAAAATACAGCGTGAGAAGTTGATACGGAAAAACTCCGGATACCAACGACCATCTTCTTTTTCTGCTTTTTGTAGTGAAATACAGCCAACAGGACATGCAACTGCACATAAGTTACACGCAACACAACGTTCTTCACCATCTGGGTCACGTGTTAACACGATACGACCACGGAAACGTGGTGGAACAATTTGTTCGGCTGGCACTTCTGGGTAAAGAATGGTGTCACGTTTACGTGTCACGTGTGAGAAAACCATCCACAGTGAACGTACGATTGACCCGAACCCAGCTAGAATTTTATACATTTTATTCTCCCTGCCCTTACCACAGAATCACTGCGCCAGTAACTAATAAGTTAACTAACGCTAATGGTAAGCAAATCTTCCAACCAAAGTTCATCACTTGGTCATAACGCGGACGCATAAGTGAACCACGAGCCAAGACAAACATCATCACAAAGAATGCTGTTTTGATAATGAACCAGAATACTGGTGGAATGAACGGAATATCGATGTTAAATGGCGCTAACCAACCACCGAAGAATAGCGTTACGATCAATGCAGAGATCAGAACTACGTTGACATATTCTGCAACGAAGAACATCCCCCATTTCATACCGCCGTACTCGACGTGGTAACCTTCCGCCAATTCTTGTTCTGCTTCTGGTTGGTCAAATGGGTGACGGTGAGTTACCGCAACACCTGCAACCACGAAGATTAGGAAACCTAAGAACTGTGGAATGACAAACCATACATCTTTTTGTGCTTCTACAATTTCACGCATGTTGAATGAGCCTGCAATTGCAACCACACCCATCAATGAAATACCCAAGAACACTTCATACGAAATGGTTTGAGCTGCAGAACGTAGACCACCAAGCAATGCATATTTGTTGTTTGATGACCAACCACCAAACAATACCGCATAGACTGCAATACCTGCCATTGCCATAAAGAACAATAGACCGATGCTCATGTCTGCAACACCTAAGTATGGTGATACAGGAATAACCATGAACGACATCACCGCTGTTGCCATGGCAACAGCAGGAGCTAAACGGAAAGTCAATTTGTCAGCAAACTTTGGTGTCCAGTCTTCTTTGAACATGATTTTCAACATGTCGGCAACGATCTGGAACATCCCCCCAGGACCTACACGGTTCGGACCATAACGGTCTTGCCATAAGCCCAGTAAACGACGCTCAATAAAAGACATCAACGCAGCGATGAGTACTACAACGAGTAAAATCACAATCGCTTGAATGACTGAGTAGGCAATTGGCCAGTTCTCAGCCCAAAGCGGCGTTTGACGGATTAATTCTTGTTGCATGAATTACGCTCCTACCGCGACTGATACAGGCTCAGCAAGTGAAACCGTAGGTGCAAGACCAACTGGATAACCAATATAACCTGTAGGTAAATAATCAATCACTTGAACTGGAAGTACGATCGAAGTCTCACCTGATTTCACAGTGATTTTTTGACCATCTTGAACATTCAAACGAGTTGCATCTTGCTCACCCACTGCAAAGACCGCTTCAGGAATACGCGATTCCATCGCAGGTGTTTTCACAGTAAATTCACCAGAAGCAAAAATGTGATGCATCGGCACTAAACGGAAGCTTTCAGGGTTTGCAACCACAACCGCTGGAGCAACGAAAGTACGTGCTGGGCGCTTCGCTAAACGATCGAATAAACGCACACCCGAATCACCACCTTTTAAGTGACCACCCACGTTATCTTGGAATTTATTCCAAGCTTGCGGTGAGTTCCAACCTGCTGACCATGCAAATGGTACCAGTGGAGACGGCGTCTGGTTCCCGACATAACCTTCCATAGAGAAGGTTAATGCCGAGTCGATATCTGTCGGTTGTTTCGGCTCATGCACGTTCAATGGTGCACGCATAGAGGTACGACCAGAGTAACGACGCGGTTCACGCGCAACTTTCAAACCATGGACACGGAAGCCCGCATCTGGAGCCACATCTTGAATCGCAGCAAGTGCAGGTACGTTTTTCGCAACTGACTCGATGACATCGTCAAGCAAGGTCCAAGAAATCGCTTTGCCCTTCACGCCGGTTTCAATGGCATGTAACCAGCGCCAAGATTCTTTGATCGCCAGTTCAGGTTTGTAGTAGCTAGGGTCATACACTTGGTAGAACCGTTGTGCACGGCCTTCTTGAGAGACAACCGTACCATCACCTTCAGCAAATGACGCAGCAGAAAGTACGATATCCGCTTTCTTCACAGTTTCAGTTTCAGAGTGATCTAGAACAATCACGTTTTTACCAGAAAGTGCTGCTTCAACTTGTACCGCTGGCAAACGACGGAATAGATCATTTTCAACGATCACAACCGTGTCATAATCTTGTGCAAATGCTTGCTCTAAGCTTTGTCCACCGAAGATTGCTAAGCCCATAGAGTTCACTTCAGGAACCGTTAAGCTTAAGCCAGCATTTCCACCAAGGTTTTGCGCAACTTGTGCAGCAGCTTCCATGATTGATGCGTCTTGTAAACTTGTACCTGAAATGATCAGTGGTTTCTTCGCCGCTTTCAATGTATCTGCAATGTTCTGAGCAAATGCTTTCGCATCATCCGCTAGACCAAGAATTGCATCACCTTTTACAGCCGAAGCAACGGCAAAACCTAAACGAGCGATATCGTTTGGAGAAGCAACCACTTCACCTGCAGCAACATCAGCTAAGCGTGTTTGCGTTGCAGCGAGGATGAAAATCGGTGATTTCGCATCTTGAGCAATACGTTGTAGCGGCTCTGCTAACCAGTCTTGAGTACGACGTTCTGCAGCCATTTCTTTGGCTTTGTTTTTCGCCGCTTGACGAACAGACAACGCCATACGTGGCGCAGTTTGTGTTAAGTCTTCACCCAAAATAAGCACGGCATCATAGCTTTCGATTTCACGCATACCTGGGTTATATACACCCTCTGTTTGCATAATCGATGCAGCCAATTCAACCAAGTTTTGCTCTTTTTGAGACATACCCGTTGAATAGTTCTCTTGGCCGACTAACTCGCGAAGCGCGAAGTTCGACTCAAGTGATGCACGTGGAGAACCAATACCCAAAACTTTTTTGCCTTGGATATTTGCAATCACCGTATCTAATGCCTGATCTACAGAAACTGTAGTGACTTCAGCACCATCACGGAACTGCGGTTGACGTGGACGATCTGCACGGTTCACATAACCTGTACCAAAACGACCTTTATCACAAAGGAAGTATTGGTTCACTTCACCGTTAAAACGGTTTTCGACACGACGAAGTTCGCCATAACGCTCACCCGGAGAAATATTACAACCCGAAGAACAGCCTTGGCATACGCTTGGCGCATACTGCATGTCCCACTTACGGTTATAACGTTCTGAGTGAGTTTTGTCGGTGAATACACCTGTTGGACAGACTTCAGTTAAGTTACCTGAAAATTCAGACTCTAAAGTGCCTGACTCAGGACGACCAAAGTAAACACGTGACGCACTTGCATACACACCAAAGTCTGTACCACCGGCATAGTCGTTGTAGTAACGAACACAACGGTAACATGCGATACAACGGTTCATTTCGTGTGAAATGAATGAGCCTAGCTCTTGGTTATAGTGCGTACGCTTAGTGAAACGGTAACGACGACGGTCGTGTTGAGTCATTACGGTCATATCTTGTAAATGACAGTGACCACCTTCTTCACAGACTGGGCAGTCGTGTGGGTGGTTGGTCATCAAGAACTCAACAATTGACGCACGGAAGTCTTTCGCTTCTTTGTCTTCAATCGAGATGTAGGTATTGTCAGATGCAGGCGTCATACATGACATGACTAAACGACCACGCGTATCTTCAGGATTCGCGTATTGAGTCACAGCACATTGACGGCAAGAACCGACAGAACCTAAGGATGGATGCCAACAAAAGTACGGGATATCAATACCCAAAGACAAACATGCTTGCAGCAAGTTCTCTGAGCCATTGACTTCGTACGATTTGCCATCGACATGAATTGTAGCCATAGTCGAATTCCTTAAGCTTGTTCTACGTTGCTAGTTTGCGCAGCAGCATTTACTACTTTTGCTTCAAACTCGCCACGGAAATATTTGAGTGCACCCATCAACGGTTCCATTGCACCTGGAGCATGCGCACAGAAAGTCTTACCAATCCAAAGCTTACGAGTAAGTTCTTGTAAGTGATCGATATCTTCTTTCTTACCTGTACCATCTTCCAATGCTTTCAGTGCTTTCACCGCCCACGGTAAACCATCACGACAAGGCGTACAGAAACCACATGACTCACGTGCAAAGAATTCTTCTAAGTTACGTGTCGCTGAAACCATACATTGCGTTTCATCAACCACCATCAGCAAACACGTACCTAAACGTGAACCTGCTTTCATGATGCTCTCAGCATCCATCGGTAGATCAATGTGTTCAGCAGCCAAGAAGTCTGTAGACGCACCACCCGGTAACCATGCTTTAAGCTTTAAGCCATCACGCATACCGCCCGCATAGTCTTCAATGACTTCACGCGCAGTTGTACCAAATGGAAGCTCCCAAAGACCAGGGAATTTCACCTTGCCAGATGCACCATAAATTTTTGTGCCTGGATCTTTCGACTTACCCGCAGATAAGCCGATATACCATTCAGGACCACGCAACATGATTGCCGGTAAGTTATTGTAGGTCTCTACGTTGTTAACAATGGTAGGACGACCCCAAGCACCTGCAACTTGCGGGAATGGTGGTTTCGTACGTGGGTTTGCACGGCGACCTTCAAGCGAGTTGATCAATGCAGTTTCTTCACCACAGATATAACGACCCGCACCCGTATGCACATGCAACTCGAAGTTCCAGCCAGTTCCAAGGATGTTCTCACCCAAGTAACCTTTGGCACGAACTTGCTCAAGCGCTTCATTTAAGTACGCAGCTGCTTCAATGTACTCACCACGAATGAAGATATAACCATGGGTTGCTTCTAGCGTATACGCTGCAATCAACATCCCTTCGATCAATTGGTGAGGAAGTTTTTCCATCAACAAACGGTCTTTAAAGGTCCCTGGTTCCATCTCATCGGCATTACAAATCAGGTAACGTGGCCCTGAATTGTCATTTGGCGCCATCAAAGACCATTTGATCCCTGCTGGGAAGCCTGCACCACCACGACCTTTTACGGTCGCAGCTTTAATCACTTCAAGCACATCTTTCGGCGGCATGGTGATTGCTTTTTTCAGACCCGCGTAACCTTCAAGCGCTTCGTAATCATCTGCATTACGAACGTGCTCTTGCTTACTCAAACGCCAAGTTAATGGATGCGTTTCTGGGTTACCTTCGCCATAAATTGGTTTTGGTTCGGTATTCATACATACTTCTCCAATAACTGTTTCACTGAAGAAACTTCAACCAAACCGTGAGTGTCTTCATTCACCATTAAGGTTGGGCCTTTGTCACAGTTACCTAAGCAGCAAATCGGCAGCAAAGTAAAACGACCATCAGCAGTCGTTTGACCAAACTGAATGCCTAACTCGCGCTGAAAAGCTTCTGCTAAAGTTTCCGCACCCATCAAGAAGCATGCGATCGAGTCACAAAGTAAAATGACGTTACGACCCACGGGTTGACGGTAAATACGGTTATAGAAAGTTGCAACACCTTCCAAATCAGCAACACTGATTGTCAATAACTGAGCAATGGCGTTTAGCTGCGCGTCATCTACCCAGCCATTACGGCGTTGTACACACTTCAAAGCATCCAAAGATGCTGCACGTGGGTACGGATAGTGACCAATGTGATGTTCAATTTCGTGGATTTCGTCCGCAGTCAAAATCCCTTCAACATTCACGCGTGGCTTTTTATCAGTCAAAATCATCATAATGCGTTTACCCCTTAGCGATCCACGTCAGCCATAACGACATCAATAGTCGCTAAATAAATGATCAAGTCAGACATTAAGCTACCGTTAATCACAGAAGGCATTTGCTGTAAATGCGTGAAGGTCGGTGTACGAATACGGGTACGATAACTCATGGTTGACTTGTCTGAAGTCAAGTAGTAGTTCGACGCACCTTTGACCACTTCCGCCATCACAGATGCTTCACCTGCAGGCATGACTGGACCCCAAGATACGCTTAAAAAGTGCGTAATCAAGGTTTCAATGTCTTGTAAAGTCTTGTCTTTTGGTGGTGGAACAGCCAATGGGTGATCTGCTTTGTACGCACCTGAAGGCATGTTGTCTAAACATTGCTTTACGATTTTGAGTGATTCTTCAATTTCACGGAAGTGAACCATCACACGTGCATAAGCATCGCCTTCGTACTCAAGTGGGATGTCGAAGTCGTAGTTTTCATAGCCACTGTACGGGCGATATTTACGAACGTCGAAGTCAATACCTGTTGCACGTAGACCTGTACCAGTTACACCCCAAGCCAACGCAGATTTCGCGTCATATTGCGCAACATTACGCGTACGACCTACAAATACAGAGTTTTTAAGCGCTGCTGTGTAGTATTCGTTCATACGCTTCGGCATCCAATCTAGGATTTCACGAATCAGATGTTGCCAGTTGTTTGGCAAGTCATGCGCTGTACCACCGATACGGAACCATGCTGGGTGCATACGGTAACCCGTGATCGCTTCAATCGCGTCATAGATTTTTTGACGGTCAGCGAACATATAGAATACAGGGGTCATACCGCCGGCATCTTGAATCGCAGTACCAATATACAATAAGTGGTTATTGATACGGAACAATTCAGACATCATGACACGGATACATTGCGCGCGGTCAGGTACAGTAATACCTGCCATTTGCTCCACACCCATCACATAAGGCATGTTTTGCGCACAACCGCCTAAGTAGTCGACACGGTCGGTATAAGGAATGAATGAATGCCACGTTTGACGTTCAGCCATCTTTTCCACACCACGGTGGTGATAGCCGATATCAGGCACACAGTCTTTTACTTCTTCACCATCCAGCTGCAAGATGACACGGAAAGCACCGTGAGCAGATGGGTGGTTCGGACCTAAGTTCAAGAACATGAAGTCTTCGTCGTCATTACCACGCTTCATACCCCAATCTTCAGGTACGAAACGAAGGTGTTCCTGTTCGTAATCCTGCTTCGCTTGGTTCTGCATATACGGTGTATATTCAGTGGCACGTGCAGAGTACTCTTTACGAAGTGGGTGACCTTCCCAATAGGTTGGCAACAAAATACGACGGAGCATTGGATGCCCTTCGAAATTGATCCCAAACATATCGTAAGCTTCACGTTCGTACCAGTTGGCATTTGGCCAAATATTGGTTGCAGTTGGAAGATTTACATCATTTTCACTCAATGCAACTTTGATACGAATATCACTATTACGTTCAAGCGATAATAAGTGATAGAACACAGTAAAGTCAGACGCAGGCAAACCGTCGCGGTGTGTACGTAAACGTTCATCTACCGCAGACAAGTCAAACAACATCACGTATGGACGTGACACTGTACGCAAGAACATTAAAACTTCTTGTACGCGCGCGCGCTCAACCCAGACTGTTGGAAAGTCTTCAAAAGTCGTTTGCACATAGAAGTTCTCGCCAAATTTGGTTTTGAGCTCTTCTACAATTGCAAATGCTGGGCGTGAATCAACTTGCGCTGACTCTGGCATAGCGTTTTCAGTTTCAGCCATTGGCTTGGCTTCCTATTTAATACAAATTCATTCAACCTAAACGACAACGACACCCAGACCGGGTGCATCAAAACAACTGTCGTTTAAATTATTTAATTTCATCCATAGAGCGTAAGTTTTTCACTGCAATACGTTCAGCATTCTTACGGTCACGTTCTGGCATCATCTTTGGCTTATACACTGGCTTAAGATCATCACCAATCACGGCAGAAAGTGGACGGCGCTCTAATTGAATTTGGTCTTGTAACAACATTAATGCTTGGATTAATGCTTCTGGACGGGGTGGGCAACCTGGAATATAAACATCGACCGGGATGATTTTATCCACACCTTGTACAACTGAATAAATATCGTACATACCGCCAGAGTTTGCACATGCGCCCATTGAAATAACCCACTTCGGTTCCAACATTTGTTCATATAAACGTTGAATAACTGGAGCCATTTTGACGAAACATGTACCTGCAACAATCATCAAGTCAGCCTGACGAGGTGAAGCACGGATTACTTCGGCACCGAAACGCGACAAGTCATGCACGCCAGTTAAAGTCGTTGCATACTCTACGTAGCAGCAAGATGTACCAAAGTTAAACGGCCAAACTGAGTTCTTACGACCCCAGTTCACTGCTGTATGTGCCACGTCCTCTAAACGAGTCATGAACACATTTTTATTCACTTCTTCTTCAAGCGGATCCGTTACGATTTGACGCTCTTGAAGTGGATATTGATCAGCATCCGGATTCGCACGGGTTAATGTATATTTCATCCCGAGTTACTCCTTATCAGACGATTTAGCCGGTGACTTATCTTTCACACGACCAGATGATTGAGCTGGGATTTGACCTGTAGGGTCCATAACCAACTCTTCAATTGAATTAAAGCGAGTAATGTCTGCAAGATTCATATTTGGCGAACCAATTTTCAATGGTATACCGGCTGATTTGCGACGATCTACAGGTGCCCAATTTAAAGCACCGACAGAAATTGCGTAAATCAAAGCAATCAATAAGTCGACAACAAAAATCACCACAGTGGTAAAACCAAACCAACCGACTTCACGAACCGATGTTGCCCATGCGTAAAGATAAAGTGCTTCTAGGTCGAAGACTACAAAGAAAATTGCAACTAAATAGAATTTAGCAGACAAGCGGATGCGTGCTCCACCAGCACCTACCACACCTGACTCAAATTGCTCTTGCTTCGCACGGCCCCATGACTTACCCCCAAGGAGTAAAGGAACTGTGAGCATAAAGACACAAAGAAATGTAACGCCGATCACGAAGGCAATAATTGCCCAATCGTATGGAGTAATGGCACTCATGCGGGGATAACTCCTGGCAGGCCTAATTTATTAACAAAGAATGCATGTATTGGCCTTCAAATACACCAAACACAAAATTAATCCCGCCAATTGTACCCGATTGCTGACGTAAGTTGCTAGCTTATAGACCTTCGTCTTTAGGATGATTTCTCTTCGTTTTTTGAGATTTTTTCGATGAAAGCCCTTTTATTTCGAAACCAATCGCTTTATCTAATAAAACACTACTATTCTATTATTTTTCCAAATTTTGATATTCAAACAAAGCCTATAAAGCATTTTTCAGCCTCATTCCGATAACAATCACACAATCAGCAGTTTAAAAAACTCAGCTCAACAACCGCTGCATTTTGCTGATTCAAAAAGTACAAAAGTAGATTAAGTCACTCATATTTTTTGTATTTTTTTGCAAATCGCCCCAATCAATTAATGCACTTGGCTTTTTCTTGTGCTATTGATATAGACAACCAACAACAAAGAATAAGGAGCACCACATGAGTCTGGAATTCACCCATAAACCTAACTATTTTTTATTTGCCCAGTTGCTTATTCGCCATGTTGAAACTTATGTTCGTAAACACCCCGATGCCAACAATGCCATCTTTGATTTACGCGACATTTATGAACTTTTTCGCCAAGACAAAGCTTCAGCCACCACCAACCTTGATGGCATTATGAATATTGTGGATGAATATAAAATTGAAACGATTAATGGTGATCAAAAGCTCATTAGCCGTTATGGCATAGATATGCAAAACAACTCATTATTGATTGACTTTAATGCAGATGCGCTTGAAAGCCTAAAACAAGGCAAACAGATTATTTCTCCCGATGCCAGCATCCAAGAATAAGTCAGCATAGAAAATAAAAAAGCACCGAAATTCGGTGCTTTTTTAATGCTTAGCTTTTTGAGTCTGTATTATCTTTGACACTATATTTCTTTTTAGACTTACTAAAGCGGTGTGCCGGCCATGTCATAGTAAAACGTGCACCACCGAGACTTGGGCTTTGATCCACTTTAACGCTACCACCAAACCAGTAAGCAATTCGGCTCACAATCGACAAACCTAAACCATAGCCACCCGATGCTCGAGTCCGACTATCATCCAAACGTGCAAAGGCTTCAAAAACGCGCTCTCGCTCGTCTTCTGGAATACCTGGCCCGTCATCTTCAACACAAACATAGGCCATACCGCTGTCATTAATGCCACCACTAACCAGCACCTGATGGTCGCCATAACGAACCGCATTACCAACCAAGTTCTGTACCACACGGTGTAAATAACGACGCTCAGCCTCAACCGTTAAGGTTAATGGCGGGGCATTTAAATGAATTTCTTTCTGGGTTTTTAGTGCTTCAGTCTCCACCACCACCTGATCTAAGACTTCAAACAATACAATGTTTTCAATATCGAGTGATGGTGTGCCCTGCTCTAACTTGGCATAGGTCATGATTTCATCAATTAAGGTATTTAAAGCCTCAATGTCTTTATCAATCATATCGACTTGTTGAAGACGATATTCATAATCGTCTTCTTCAGCCAACATTTCCATACCAAAACGAATCCGAGCAACGGGCGTACGAAGCTCGTGCGATACCGCACGCATCAGCTCACGCTGTGCCTCGATGAGTCGCTGAATATGATCTGACATGCTGTTATAGCTATTGGCTAGACTGGCCATTTCATCGGTGCCATCGACAGGCAAACGTAGGGTCATATCACCTGCTTTCATACGGTTTAAACCGTAATTGACCTCACGCAGTTTACGCTGCATCGGTACAAGCAAGCCATACACCCCCAAACTGAGTACAAACAGGCTCAACAAGGTAATCCCCGCTGCGAGCTGAAACGGCATCCAGTTGAAAATAGGCACAGGCCCCAATACCAAAACCTTGCTCGGTGAACTTGGTAAAGGTGGAGACACAATAGAAATGGTGGTGCCACGCACAGAAGCACTATCACGATATAAGATCACGCTATGATCTAAACGCAAACGACCAATCTGCTCCGACTCTAAAGCCAGATTTTGTACTTCTTCAATTTGTACAGGATAAGAGAAATGTTTCTGTACTTTTTCCAAGTACTCTTCTTCTTGGCCTGGGTAATACACCAGATAATCTAGGATAAAAATCGGGAGTGCTTTCATTTGCAGCTCACCAATTTTATCTACTTTAATATACAGTAAATGATTCGGATCATCTTTTAGACCAATGATCAGGTACGCCACTTGCGTTTGCGCATCATAACGCACAGCCGCTTTACGCTCACTGATCCGCTTTAACTCTGCACGACTCAAATCCACCTTATCGGCTGGGATCATATTAATCGGCAGTTCAAGCAAATCTGAAGCATCTGAAATCCAGTCTGCTTTTTGCTGTGCATTGGTCTGACGGGATACACCTTCACTAATAATAAAGGAAATCCCGTCCGTCAAAGACTCGCGATATTCTTGCACTCGCTGATAGTTAATAATTTGTACAAGCAAATATCCCATGAGGGCAACAATAGCGACCAGCACTACCAGCCCAGCATAGATACGCAAGAATATACTGTGTTTGAACACTAAAAATGTCCCGTTTTAACGAATCAAATAAACGGCTTAAAGACCATTGGTTTCTTTTACAAATAAGTAGCCTTTACTACGTACCGTTTTAATACGTTTTGGATTTTCAGGATCATCACCAATTTTTGGACGAATACGCGAAATACGCACATCAATTGAACGGTCTTGACCATCATATTCGATACCACGTAAGCGTTCGAAAATGTCTTCGCGAGAAAGAATGCGGCCTGCATTTGAAGCCAACAACCACAATAAATCATATTCAGCGCTGGTAAAGTCAACCAACTCACCATTTAAAGTCACTGAACGACCACCGTTATCGATCACCAGATCATCAAATTCGATACGCTGTGCAACTTCATCTTCAGGTGCTTTGTCAGTACGACGTAATAAGGCACGAATACGTGCAAGTAAAACACGTGGCTGAACTGGTTTTGCCACATAGTCATCTGCACCCATTTCTAGACCAAGCACTTGATCCATATCTTCGGTACGTGCAGTCAACATCAAAATCGGTTGGTGATAATGTGGACGAACTTCACGGCAAATGGTTAAACCATCTGCACCTGGAAGCATCACATCCAACACCACCATATCGGGTTGTTCTGCAATAATACGGCGAATGGCACGGTTACCATCGGGTTCTACCCCAACCTCAAGACCATTACGGATTAGGTATTCTTGAGTTAAGCGAGCTAGGCGCTCATCGTCTTCTACGATTAAAATTTTTGGTAACTTTTCTTCTTGGCTCATGGAGTGCCCCTTTATTTTGACGACTTAACGTATCCTTTAAAATCCAAGGGATACGCTCTGATATATTTTGCAATATACACACGTTTACATTGTAAACAAGATCTTGTTCACCAAACTGATACATCAAAGTAGCATTTTGTTATACATTTTTTCAGCCCCGAAATGAGCTCTTTCTCGCGTTTGCTGTATATCCAACCAAAGCAAAAGAAACGTTTCTTTACAAAATGGCGATTTTTCATACCAAGTCACTGTTTGAACAGTTTATAACTCACTCATTCGTCTGTTTTGAACTTATCCACAATGTTATCTATAAGCACTTAAACCGAGCTTTGTTATGCTATCGCCTTGTCTAATAAGGCTTAATACAAGAATCATAAAAAAGGGATCTTTTTGAGATCTTTTCGAGACCAGATCGATCAAAATATTTAATAAAATGTCAATATTGATCTACCCTGAATTTTCCCGTATCTTGTGTTCAATTAATTTTTAAACCACTAGGTCTTGTGTTTAAACCTCAAACACTGTGGCATAAAAATTGCCCAGTTCAAACGGTCCATAGACATAAAAATAGATGACAAAATGGAGCTATGCTAGCATGAGCGTATCGAATTCAACCCCTGGTCAAATTCAGGTGATTAAACGCACTGGAGATGTTGCCAGCTTTGACGCAGAAAAAATCTCTGTTGCCATTGGTAAGGCATTTTTGGCTGTTGAAGGCCAACAAAGTGCTGACTCAAGCCGCATCCACGATCGTATTTCTCAACTTACCGAGATGGTATTAAATACGTTCAGTCGCCGCCTACCTTCTGGCGGTACAATTCACATCGAAGAAATCCAAGACCAAGTTGAACTTGCGCTGATGCGTACAGGTGAACAGAAAGTTGCTCGTGCGTATGTCATCTACCGCGATCAACGTGCTGATGCACGTAAACAAGCAGGTGAAAACCATCACCCAACCTTACAAATCACTGACGCCAATGGTCAGCTTCAACCGCTTGACATGCGTAAGCTTGAAGCGACTGTAACAAAAGCGGCTGAAGGTTTAGAAGGCATCAATGTTCAAGCAATCATCGATGAAACCATTAAAAACCTTTACAACGGTGTAAAATCGTCTGACATCGCAACCACGATGATGATGGCAACACGTACCCGTATCGAACAAGAACCAAACTATACCTACGTGACGGCTCGCCTACTTCGTGATGAATTGGTCGCAACAGGTTTAACTTTCCTTGGCTTGTCTGAAGACACAGCTGAAGGCGATGCTTTAGAAACTTTCCTGAAGAAAGGTATTGAGCTAGACCTACTTTCACCAGAACTTCTTAACTTTGACCTTGTGAAATTGGCCGCAGCGATTCAACCAGAACGCTCAAACCAATTTACGTACTTAGGTCTACAAACATTATTTGACCGTTACTTCATCCACTCAGATGGCGTGCGTTTCGAATTGCCACAATTATTCTTTATGCGTGTTTCGATGGGTCTTTCACTCAACGAAGCAAACCGTGAAGAACGTGCAATCGAGTTCTACAACTTATTGTCAAGCTTCGATTACATGGCATCTACACCTACCCTGTTTAACTCAGGTACGCTACGTCCGCAGTTGTCTAGCTGTTATTTAACGACCATTGATGATGACCTATATGACATTTATGGCGCTATGCGTGATAACGCAATGCTATCTAAATGGGCAGGCGGTTTAGGTAATGACTGGACGCCAGTTCGTGCCTTGAACTCATATATCAAAGGTACAAACGGTAAGTCACAAGGTGTTGTTCCATTCCTTAAAGTGGCGAACGATACTGCTGTTGCAGTAAACCAAGGTGGTAAGCGTAAAGGTGCAGTCTGTGCATACCTTGAAACTTGGCACTTGGACATCGAAGAGTTCCTAGAGCTACGTAAAAACACGGGTGATGACCGTCGCCGTACGCATGACATGAACACCGCGAACTGGGTTCCTGACTTATTTATGCAACGTGTTTTTGAAGATGCTGAATGGACCCTGTTCACGCCTTCTGAAACACCAGACCTACACGACTTAATGGGTGCAGAATTCGCTGAGCGTTATGCACACTACGAAGCGATTGCGAAAGAAACAAACATGTTGCACAAGAAAATTCGTGCAAAAGATTTGTGGCGCAAAATGCTGTCGATGTTGTTTGAAACTGGTCACCCGTGGATCACATTCAAAGACGTATGTAACTTACGTTCACCACAACAACACGTTGGCGTAGTTCACTCTTCTAACTTGTGTACAGAAATCACATTAAACACAAGCAAAGATGAAATTGCGGTATGTAACTTAGGTTCGATCAACCTTGTACAACACGTTCAAGGTGGTGTGTTAGACCGTGAAAAGCTTGCACGTACAGTAAAAACAGCGGTTCGTATGCTCGATAACGTGATCGACATTAACTACTATGCTGTGCCACAAGCGAAAAACTCGAACTTGAAACACCGCCCAGTGGGTATGGGCATCATGGGCTTCCAAGATGCGCTTTATGAAATGCAACTCGCTTATGGCTCTGATGCAGCAGTAGACTTTGCTGATGAATCGATGGAAGTGATCAGCTACTACGCAATTTCAACATCAAGTGATTTGGCTGTTGAACGTGGTACTTATGAGACATTCAAAGGTTCACTATGGGATCAAGGTATCCTGCCAATTGACTCGCTAGACCTTGTTGCAAAAACACGTCCTGAGCGTATGTTTGAAGTTGACCGCACTCAACGTTTGGACTGGGACACTTTACGTGCCAAAGTTCAAAAAGACGGTATGCGTAACTCGAACGTGATGGCCATTGCACCGACTGCAACCATCTCGAACATTTGTGGTGTGTCTCAGTCGATTGAGCCTACATTCCAAAACTTATATGTAAAATCGAACCTGTCAGGCGAGTTCACAGTGATCAACCCGTACTTAGTACGTGCGTTGAAAGACCGTGGTCTATGGGACTCTGTGATGGTGAATGATCTGAAACACTTCGAAGGTTCAGTTCAGAAGATTTCTCGTATTCCTGAAGAGCTTAAAGCAATCTTCGCGACGGCATTTGAAGTTGAGCCACGCTGGATTGTGGATGCTGCATCACGTCGTCAAAAATGGATCGATCAAGCGCAGTCTTTAAACCTTTACATCTCTGGTGCAAACGGTAAGAAACTGGACTTGACCTATAAAATGGCTTGGTTACGTGGTCTGAAAACGACGTATTACCTCCGAGCTTTAGGTGCAACTTCTGCTGAGAAATCAACCATTAACACTGGTGCATTGAATGCAGTAAAACCTGCAACTGTAACGGCAGCGCCTGTTGCAGCAGTTGCTCAGGAAGTTAAACCAGAAGTGGTTGCTGAAGATGAAGGCTTCGGTCAAGCAGCGCCAGTGCCAATGGCGTGTTCAATTGACAATCCAGACTGTGAGGCTTGTCAGTAATAACCTCCCCTAACCCCTCCTAAAAGGAGGGGAATTACACCAAACTTATTGAGGTGTGAAAGTCCCTCTTTTAAAAGAAGGATTTAGGGAGATTAAAAAATTAAAGACAACCTAGGAAATCACCATGCTCCATATGACACATAACTATATGTTAGGTCTTGCGACCTTGGTGATTTCCTTTGTGGTTTTGTTTTATATGCCGATTGCCTACTTTTGGGTAAAAGCAAACCAAAGCAAAAAGCGAAAGCAAAATAAGTCGTGAGAATCACGTTCTATGCACAGTTTTAGAACAATGATTGGCAAAACTTAATTTTGCTTTCACAAATTAAGCGTATAGTAAGACATCTCAGCGTAGCTGGATGTCGATAAAAGATATAAAGCAACGTAGAGAGAATTGATATGTCTATCCTAAGTTGGGACGATTTCGAAGATGATTCGCAAAAACCGGCTGCACCTGAACACAAGTCTGCGCCCGTCGAACCGCAAAAAGCGGCTAATCCGCAGATGGTATCTGCTGCAGAGCAACCACAGAAGAATGTGGCAACTGCACAACCCGCTTCAACCGCTCGAAGCCGATCAACAAATCCAGCCGATCCGTTGGCAAGAGCATCTAACGCCTTAGAAAGTTTAGATGTTGCTCCAGGTCTAGAAGAACTAGAAATGGGTGCACAACGTGTACAAGTTGACGACAAAGCCATGATTAACTGTCGTGCGGACTTAAACCAACTTGTACCGTTCAAATACGAATGGGCTTGGCAAAAATATCTAGACGGTTGTGCAAACCACTGGATGCCACAAGAAGTAAACATGAACCATGACATCGCCCTTTGGAAGTCTGAAAATGGCTTAACTGAAGACGAACGTACCATTGTTATGCGCTCACTTGGTTTCTTCTCTACAGCAGACTCATTGGTTGCAAACAACTTGGTATTGGCGATTTACCGTCACATTACCAACCCTGAATGCCGTCAGTACATTTTGCGCCAAGCATTTGAAGAAGCTATTCATACTCACGCTTACCAATACTGTATCGAATCTTTAGGTATGGACGAAGGCGAAGTCTTCAACATGTACCGCGAAGTTCCATCTGTTGCACGTAAGGCCGCTTGGGGCTTGAAATATACGCAGTCTTTAAGTGATCCTACTTTCCAAACTGGCACACCTGAAAACGACCAAATTTTGCTTCGCAACTTGATCGCGTTCTACTGTGTCCTTGAAGGGATCTTCTTCTACTGCGGTTTCAGCCAAATCTTGTCGATGGGCCGTCGTAATAAAATGAATGGTGTTGCTGAGCAATTCCAATACATCTTACGTGATGAGTCGATGCACTTGAACTTTGGTATCGACATGATTAACCAAATCAAGATCGAAAACCCAAGCTTATGGACTGCTGAATTCCAAGAAGAAATCATTCAAATGATTCTTGAAGGCACAATGCTTGAAATCGAATATGCACGTGACACTATGCCACGTGGTGTATTGGGTATGAATGCTGCGATGATGGAAGAATACTTGAAATTCATCTGTAACCGTCGCTTAGCACAGTTGGGCTTGCCTGAGCAGTTTGCTGGTGTGAACAACCCGTTCCAGTGGATGTCTGAAATGATGGACTTGCGTAAAGAGAAGAACTTCTTCGAAACACGTGTGACAGATTATCAGACTGGTGGTGCGTTGAGCTGGTAAGGTAAAACGTCACGCGCTGAATGACAGATAATGCGAGATTTTTGACACATATTTCGAGATTGTTACAAATTTAATCAGCTATGCTAAAGCATAAAAAATAGAGCCATTAGGCTCTATTTTTTATTACTTGATTGGAGGCGATAACTTTCGGAATTTCGATATCTTAAAGCCTTCAGGTAATGGTTTAAATTTATCGCTTTCTTGGGTCCAGCGTGTTGACCTACTTTGAAAAGCTCTTAGTTCTTTAATATCAACTGTAGCGGCAACAACAAAATCATTTTCACCTCCTCTTACTCTTGCTAAATCTCGATTAAAGGATTGTTTAGCTGGCACACGAATTCGACTATCACCATATGATCTATTATTTACAAGAATTGTATAAGCATGAACATCAAGAGCTGCTGACTCTATTAATGTAGAGAATGTCTCTAAGTCTTGATTCCAACTAAGTACTGAAAGAGCATCAACCTTTCCTTGGAAACTTATTCTTGATTTGCTATTTTGCAATTCAGAACAAACCATAACTCCAAAATGAAAATTATTATGTATGTATATTGGCTTTTTTAGAACTTTAAATTGACCATTTTCAGTCTTATACTTCGTTCTAGCAAAATCCCATGCTTTTCCGTATACACTAATCAACTCTTTATCTTCACCTACAGCAGTTTCTAATTTAGGTTGCCAAATTTTAGCAAATGCATAATGCCCCAAACGGTTATCAGATAATATTAATAAAGCCTCACTAATTAACTTATCGCTTGCAGTGTGCCTATATTCTGTTCCAGCAATAATACTTATTCCCGCAGTACACAGCCTAGATGAGATACTATCAACCCACGCTAAAGGAATAGATAATTCTGGAAAAAACACATAATCAGGTCTAGATTTTAGCCTCAAAATATCATTCACTAAATCAGAAATTCTCTGGTATCTTTCCAAACTTAAATTTGGTTTATTCGCTGCCGTATGAGCCCAATCTTTTTGAGAAGTTTCTAGATTAGTTAAGGCAACTATAATTTTATCCTTGCTATCAGTTCCTACTCTTAAAGACCTTGAACAATTGAGCGTAGTATTATTATCATTAGCAATAGCTAACAAAGTAGGTTTTATCCATACACCACGTACTGCTTGGCAATACCTAGCCCATATCTTAGTAGGCGTAATTTCACAAAACTTTTTATTATTCTGAGGTAGCCCCACACATTCAGGTGCCAATTCAGAGATCTCTGCTGTTGAATATGGTCTCGTAGGAAATAAGTAGGGTAAAAATATTTCAAAACTATATTTATTAGAATAGTTTTCCTTAATGAATCTTTTTGGGAATGACGATTTTAAGAAAGATCTCAAGGAATCAGTAGAAATTAGCTCTGTTTCTAAGAAACGTTTAATAAGCCTTTCGTTTCGTCTTTTATTTTCTTTATCTAATAGCTTATTACTTATATCTAAAGCTAAAATTTGTTTATAAGGTGTTTTACCTAAGTCGGAGTTTAAGACTAATAGTGCTTTTTCTTTAAAATTGGTTATACTCAAATCAGTATTAAATAAATTACTAATTGAATCAATACTTTCAAACAAACCTCGGAAAAATATATCTTCTAAACTTTTTTGCTTTGGCTCTTTATCCTCAAAAAGATCATTCGGATCATAGTATTTAGTTGCAGCATCAATAAAAAGTATTGTTAACGAATGTTTGATTTCTTGCCAAATATCTTCATGAAGATCACATTTTGCACCATTAACTTCTCCATAAAATTTTGATCTATCTTGATCAAAAATTGCTGCTTTAAGAAGATCTAATGATTGATATGCCCTTAATACAATTAATTCTGCTTGATGCCATTCATTCAAACTGATGGCAAATCCAAGTAAACGAGGTAAATATGAAAAATGCTCAAATATACTATCAGGTCTTAAAATATGATTATGAGCAAATTGGTAAAACTCATCTCTTTGTTTTTTCCACACCTTAGAAGGTAGATCACGAGCAAGTGTCTCAACATGCCGTAATTGCAATGCCCAACTTAATCTTCTTATCGTTAATCCATCAGCTCTTCGTAAAGTATCAGCATTTTCACCCACACTTCCAGCTGCTGAGAGAACCTTCGCAGCTGTTGACTGATCTAATTGATCAGGTGAAGGCATCAAACGATGTTCACTCGAAAGCTCATAAATATCTTTTTCAATACTATCTAATAAATCTAATCCTGTTCGCCCTTCTAAAAGAAATAGCTTTTGTTTATCAGATTGCAATTGTATTAAGGTTGAGTCCTTCTTAGAGTTAGGTTGATTAATCAACCATTTTTTAGGGTCCTTATCATCTGGTTTTAGTATGAACCGTACCGGATTTGTCGGAGAGTCAATATTCTGAGAGACTACCCCGATGACAAAATTAAAATATACCCCTGAAATCAGAGAAAGAGCGGTTCAATTATTGATTGAATCTGAAAAAGATTATCCTTCTACTTGGGCTGCAATCACAGCAATTGCGCCTAAGATTGGTTGTACTCCTGAAACACTTCGTGCCTGGCATCAAAAGCATTTAGATCAGCAAAATCCTATTAAAGTACAACAGATATCTGATCAAGAAAAAATGAAGCAAATGGAACGTGAAATTAAAGAATTAAAGCGTGCCAATGAAATTCTACGTAAAGCAGCCGCTTTTTTCGCCCAGGCGAAGCTCGACCGCCCACACAAATAATGGTGGATTTCATCCATAACAATAAAGACTTATATGGTGTTGATGCGATTTGTAGAATTTTACCGATCGCACCTTCAACCTATTACCGGACTCTAGATCTCTGCGATGAGAAGCATTGCTTCGCAAGGGAACATCGAGCAAAGCGAGATTTACATGACTTGCATCATGCTGAGGAGATTAAACGAATTTGGAAGGAAAGTTCAGGTCGATATGGTGTACGTAAAGTCTGGCAAAAATTAAAACGTGAAGGCTATATTATTGCACGCTGTACTGTTGCTCGATTAATGAAAAAACTAGGTATACAAGGTGTTTGGCGAGGTAAGAACAAACAAACCACCCGTAGCCGAGATGACCAAAAACGAGCACCTGACTTGGTGAAACGGAATTTTAGAGCTGATCAGCCTAATCACTTGTGGGTTGCTGACTTTACCTATATTCAAACAAATTCAGGCTGGGTCTATACCGCCTTTATTATTGATGTGTTCTCACGAGCAATTGTTGGATGGAAAGTATCTACACGGATGAATACAGATATGGTGCTCGATGCACTTGAGCAAGCATTGCACGATCGAGGCATGCCAAAGAATGTGATTCATCATTCCGATAGAGGTGTTCAATATCTTTCTATTCGCTATACCAATCGTTTAGAAGCTGCAAATTTACGAGCATCAGTCGGTACGACTGGTGATTCATACGATAATGCTCTGGCTGAAACGGTGAATGGCTTATACAAAACAGAGGTGATTGAATATTTAAAAGCAGATTGGCAAGGTTTAGCAGATGTACAACTTGCGACACTAAACTGGGTAGATTGGTTCAATAAAAAGCGTGTACACAGTGCACTGGGTTATGTATCGCCTTTTGAGTTTGAAGCAATGTACTATGATAAGATTAACCCGTTAGGTCAGGTGGCCTAACTTAAATAAAAAAATCTCCGACAAACCCGGTACGGTTCAGATCTGTATTAACTAAAAACTCTGTAATTTTTTGAGCAACAATTTCTGTACGACTCTTTAAAACAAGCCCTTTATCCATATCTTTAAGATTATAGATGCGATCAGTAATTTCATTGCCATGCTGATCCTTTTTGCCTTTCTCTGGTCGCCATCCTTGTAGGTCTTTATCTAGATCGATACGCACAACTTTATAAGGTGCAAGGAAACCATCTTGAATCCCTTGTTTCAACGTATAGGGGCTTTGTTGCACAAACCTATCTGTAAAGGGTTTTTCAGCGATATAATTTTCAAATGAAGAAGCCTACACACAAAATCTACCGCACAACCAATTGGCCCGCATATAACCGAGCACTCATGAGTCGCGGAAATATTGCCATTTGGTTTGATCCTGCTACGCAATGGTATGCGCCATCAAAAGGCAAACAAGGGCGAAATCAAACCTACTCCGACGCAGCCATCCAATGCTGCTTAATGATTAAATCCTTATTCCGTCTGTCTTTACGTATGGTCACTGGCTTTGTGCAAAGTCTGATTAAACTTTGCGGATTAAATTGGATAGCTCCAGATTACACCACGCTTTGTAGAAGACAAAAGCATATTGATATTGTAATCAGCTACCAAAAAAGTAGCGATGGGCTGCATCTACTCATGGACTCTACAGGCATGAAGTTTCTAGGTGAGGGCGAATGGAAACGCAAGAAACATGGACCTGAATATCGTCGCCAATGGCGTAAACTTCATATTGGTATAGATGCTAAAACCCTACAAATACGAGCAGTTCAGCTTACAACCAATAATGTCAGTGATTCACAGGTGCTTGGTGATTTACTTAATCAGATTCCACAAGATGAGCAGATTAACTCTGTTTATACCGATGGAGCTTATGACACCAAGCAATGCCGTCAGGTCATTGCAGATCGGCAAGCGCATGCGGTGATTCCACCTAGAAAAAATGCGAAACCATGGAAAGATACAAAGAGTAGCTCGCTAGAGCGAAATGAATTACTTCGAACAATTAAACGTTTAGGCAGGACACTATGGAAAAAATGGTCAGGCTATCATCGGCGAAGTTTGGTTGAAACTAAGATGCATTGCATCAAATTATTAGGAGATAAACTCAGTGCAAGGAGTTTTGATAGCCAAGTGAATGAGATCCATGCACGTGTAGCAGTCCTTAACAGATTTACGGAATTAGGTCGACCACTTACCCAAGTTACGCCTTAAATTTGGCTCAATTAGGGGCGCTTTGCATTTCAAATCTTTGTGCAACAAAGCCGTTTCTTTGAATCATCCTATTTTATAATATGTTTTATCCTCAATTATTTTGGCTTTAATTCCCTCAATTCACATAAACAACGAATATGATTTAAACCCTATTTTTAAATAGTTTAATGTCAAACTACCCAAAGCTTGATCATAAAAAGCACCATTAGCTCCCCTATGCGCTTGTTTTGGTGCAACTCTAAAAACACTTAGACTCACTCAATTAATCCAAAGCTTTACTCTCAACCAATTGATTTATAAAAATTATAACTAAAGATAAATAAAATTGATTAGATTGGCATAGATTCTGCATTTTTGTATTCCATCATGTATACAAGTTGGAATGCAAAAAATGAGTCAGAACAAATGCATTGGCTGGACACTTCAAGAATGGCAAACCGCTTATCTCAACCAAGATATTCATCTTGAAGATTTAATCGACTATGTAGCGCAACTACCCCAACCTGATCATGCATGGATTTCAATTGCTACGACAGAAATACTTTCCCAACAAATTGAAGCCTTAAAGCAAAAAGCAGAGCAAGCTACAGACCTCAGCAAAGAATTACCTTTATACGGTATTCCGTTTGCAGTGAAAGATAACATCGACGTTGCTGGTTTTGTCACCACGGCCGCATGCAAAGCCCTGACAACTGTTGCTACACAAGATGCAGAAACCATTCGCCTGCTTAAAAATGCAGGGGCAATTGTTGTAGGAAAAACCAATTTAGACCAATTCGCAACGGGGCTTGTCGGGACACGCTCTCCCTTTGGTGCAGTCAGTAACACGTTTAATGCTGACTATGTCAGTGGTGGCTCTAGCTCTGGTTCAGCCAGTGTTGTGGCTCGTGGCTTGGTACCCTTTGCACTCGGAACAGATACCGCAGGCTCTGGCCGTGTTCCTGCTGCATTTAACAATATTATTGGGCTAAAACCGACTAAAGGTCGTTTTTCAAATCGTGGTTTATTACCAGCTTGTAAAAGCTTGGACTGTATTTCAATTTTTGCATTAACGGTAACAGACGCCGACACCATTGCCCAAACGGTAGAACATTACGATGCGTTAGATAGCTATTCACGCCAGCACCCCAAAACTACACCTGCGAAACTCTCGGCTAAACCACATTTTGCTATTCCCCAAAAACTGGAATTCTTTGGTGATGACCAAGCTAAGTATGCCTTCCAACTGGCTGTAGAACAGTTAAAAGTTCTCGGGGCTGAAATTACTGAAATTGATTTTTCAGCGTTTGAACAGTTGGCAGCCCAACTCTATCAAGGCTCATGGGTGGCAGAACGTACAGCCGCGGTTGCTGAGTTGTTGGCGCAGCAGCCTGAGGTTTTCGATCCGACAGTACGTGCAATCATTCAAAAAGGTCATGATTTTAGTGCAGTTGATGCCTATAACGCGGAGTACTTAAAGCAAGACTTAAGCCGAAAAATTCAAGACACTTGGGCCCAATTTGATGCATTGATTGTTCCCACCTCCCCAACCATTCATACCCTTGCGGAAATGGAACAGTCACCGATTAGTCTGAACTCTGAGTTTGGGACTTATACCAATTTTACCAACCTCGCCGATTTAAGTGCCCTCGCCCTGCCCGCGGGTTTCCGCACCGACGGTTTACCTTTCGGCATCAGCCTAATTGCACCTGCATGGTATGACCAAGCTCTGATTGAATTTGGAAAAATTTGGCAGACGCATTTGAACTTAAAGCTGGGGGCTTTAGACCGCTATGCACCCATTCCAAGGCTACAGAACTCAGTCTCTCCACATCATATCCGTGTTGCAGTGGTTGGGGCACACCTGACTGGAATGCCGCTGAACTTCCAATTGCTCACCCGTGATGCTGTGCTTGTGGAAACCACGCATACCGCTGAGCACTATGCCCTGTTTGCCCTGAATGGCGCGATCCCGCCTAAACCCGGTCTAGCCCGAGTCGATGAACACGGTCAGCAGATCATTGTTGAACTGTGGGATGTACCGACCGCTCGCTTTGGCGAATTTGTCGCAGAGATTCCGACACCACTGGGCATGGGCAATGTCGAACTGGCAGACGGTCGATGGGTGAAAGGTTTCATTTGTGAACCTTATGGCTTAAACGATGCCGAAAACATCAGTCACTTTGGCGGTTGGCGCACCTATATCCAGCACCGTAACAATTCAAAAGTAGAACAAGCTTAGTCAAATTTAGGAATTATAAAATGTTTAAAACTGTATTGATTGCAAACCGTGGCGAAATTGCCGTACGTGCAATTCGCACTTTAAAAAAACTGGGGATGACCAGTGTAGCGGTATATTCAGACAGTGATCGTTACGCACAACATGTCAAAGACGCGGACATTGCCATTGCTCTAGACGGCTTAAAACCATCCGACACTTATTTAAGCATTGAAAAATTGATTCAAGCCGCTCAAAAAACGGGGGCTGAAGCTATTTTCCCCGGCTATGGCTTTTTATCAGAAAGTGCTGAATTTGCAGAGGCTTGTGAGAAAAATAATATTGCCTTTATGGGGCCAACCGCGACACAAATTTTAGAGTTTGGTTTAAAACACCGTGCACGTGAACTAGCTGCCGCTGCACAGGTGCCTATGACACCGGGTACAGGCTTACTTGAAAGCTTAGATGAGGCAATTTCTGCGGCTACAGAGATTGGTTACCCCATCATGCTGAAAAGCACCGCAGGCGGCGGTGGCATTGGTCTTACCCGCTGTGATAATGAACAAGCCTTAGTTGAAGCTTATGAAAGCGTCAAACGTTTAGGTGCACAATTTTTTAAAGATTCGGGCGTATTTTTAGAACGTTTTATTGACCGTGCGCGTCATGTCGAAGTTCAGATTTTTGGTGATGGTCAAGGTCAAGTGGTTGCATTAGGCGAACGCGACTGTTCATTGCAACGTCGTAACCAAAAGGTTGTGGAAGAAACCCCTGCTGCTCATCTGCCCGAAGCCACACGTCAAAAACTACACCAAGCAGCAGTTGAACTCGGCAAATCTGTCAATTACCGCAGCGCAGGTACGGTCGAATTTATTTATGATGCTGCACGCGATGAATTTTACTTCCTTGAGGTCAATACCCGACTACAAGTGGAACATCCTGTCACTGAGATGGTGACGGGTTTAGACCTGATTGAATGCATGCTTAAAGTTGCTGCGGGCGATGCACTGGATTGGACGGCACTTAGCAACATCCAACCGCAAGGTGCGGCGATTGAAGTGCGTATTTATGCAGAAGATCCAGTTAAAAACTTCCAACCCAGCCCGGGTGTACTGACCGAAGTTGCATTTCCAGACAATTGTCGTGTTGATACATGGGTTTCAACAGGGACAGAAATTTCGCAATATTTTGACCCGATGATTGCCAAAATCATCGTACATGCGGATACCCGTGAACAAGCCATTGAGCAACTAAAAAGTGTGCTCTCTCAAACTCGTTTAAATGGCATCAGCACCAATTTAGACTATGCACATAGCGTGATCTCTGATGAACGCTTTGCACAAATGCAAATCTGGACACGCTTGCTAGATGACTTTGACTACGTACCAAATGTGATTGAAGTACTCCAAGCTGGCACGCAAAGCTCAATTCAGGACTTTCCGGGACGTGTTGGCTATTGGGATATTGGTGTACCACCATCGGGTCCTATGGATGACTATGCTTTTCAATTGGCCAATCAAATTGTAGGGAATGATGCTAGCGCAGCAGGTTTCGAGTTCACCCTACAAGGCCCAAGTCTCAAGTTTCACCAAGACTCTGTGATTGCACTGACAGGTGCGCCATGCCCTGTGCAACTGGATGATAAGCCCGTGAACTTTTGGCAGCCGATTCACATTCGCGCAGGTCAAGTACTTAGCTTAGGACAGGTCGAGTCTGGTTGTCGTAGCTATTTAGCCGTTCGTCATGGACTCGATATCCCCCTATATTTGGGCAGTCGTTCGACTTTTGCTTTAGGTAACTTTGGCGGTCATGCAGGACGTGTGCTTCGTGCAGGCGACATGATCAAACTCGTCAACACAGCTCATCCAAATAGCGACACCCCTTTAGCCACGCAAGAACCACAAGCTCTATCTCCTGCACTCATTCCAAGCTACGGCAAAGAGTGGAAAATTGGCGTTCTGTATGGACCACATGGTGCACCTGACTTCTTTAAACCCGAATATATTGAAGAGTTTTTTGCTTCCGAATGGACCGTACACTTCAACTCCAATCGTTTAGGCATCCGACTGTCAGGGCCAACACCAAGTTGGGCACGTGAAAATGGAGGTGAAGCAGGACTCCACCCATCCAATGTCCATGACTGTGAATATGCCATTGGTGCAATTAACTTCACAGGTGACTTCCCTGTCATTTTAGCCAAAGATGGGCCAAGTCTGGGGGGCTTCGTTTGCCCTGTAACTATTGCCAAAGCTGAACTTTGGAAAGTGGGTCAACTTAAAGCCGATGATAAAATCAGCTTTTATCCTTTAACCGTTGAACAAGCCAATACCTTAGAACAACAACAAATTGAACGGATCGAAAATTTTGCTCATGCAGCCCTTAATTCTGAGCCACCAAGCAGTGACATTCCACCATCCGCAATTCTTGCCAGCTTAGAGGCAACTGATGTGTCTCCACGCACGGTATACCGCCAAGCGGGTGACAGCTATATTCTACTGGAGTACGGTGACAACGTTTTAGACTTGGCGCTACGCTTACGCGTTCATCAGCTCATGCAACTCATTCGCGCAGCCAATATTAAAGGCATATTGGAGCTGTCTCCCGGTGTACGCTCGCTGCAAATCAAATACGATGGACTCAAGCTTCCACAGCATCAATTGATCGAATTTCTACTCAAGCTTGAACAGCAAATGGGTGATTTAAGCCAAATCAAGATTCCGTCACGGATCATTCATCTCCCAATGGCATTCGAAGACAGTGCAACTTTAGGTGCTGTTGAACGCTATCAAGAAAGTGTCTGTGCCAAAGCGCCTTGGCTACCGAACAATATCGATTTTATTCAACGGATTAATGGTTTAAACAGCCGAGAGCAAGTCAAAGAAATTATTTTCAATGCCCATTACCTCATTTTAGGCCTTGGTGATGTTTATCTCACCGCGCCCTGTGCAGTACCGATTGACCCACGCCATCGCCTATTAAGCTCGAAATACAACCCTGCACGTACTTTTACCGCTGAAGGTACCGTAGGCATTGGCGGCATGTATATGTGTATCTACGGCATGGACTCTCCAGGTGGCTACCAACTGGTCGGACGCACCCTACCCATCTGGAATAAGTTTAAAAAGAACAAACAGTTTGGCGACAAACAATGGTTTCTAAAATTCTTTGATCAAATCAAATACTTCCCCGTATCTGAGTCAGAGTTAGAGCAATGGCGTGCCGACTTTGAAAATGGTCAAGCACAAATTCAAATTGAAGACACTGAATTTGACTATGCCGCGTATTTACAACTGCTTGAAGATGAAAAAGACAGCATTGCCGAGTTTAAAGCACAGCAACAACACGCTTTTAGTGCTGAAGTGGGCTTATGGAAAGAAAGCGTTGATCATCAAGAACATCTGGTTGCAGAAGCACCTGATGAGACCGACTACAGTGCCTATGCAGCGCTACATGCTTCGATGACCGGTAATATTTGGAAAATATTAGTGGAACAAGGTCAGATTGTGAAAAAAGGGGAAACCATTGCTATTATTGAAGCCATGAAAATGGAATTACCGGTGTACGCTGCGGATGATGGTACTGTCAAAGCCATTATTTGTCGGGCTGGACAAACCGTTCATAGCGGAGAGCCTTTGGTTTATATGGAATAACGCATGCCGAATATGACACGTGCAGGTTCAAGTTCAGACAATTTGTCTGAACTTGTTTACCAGCAAATAAAAAACGATATTTTTGATTTCAAATTGATGCCTGGTGAACGTTTTACCGAATCCGAAATCGCCTTGAGCTATCAGGTCAGCCGCACGCCTGCACGGCAAGCACTATATCGACTGCAACAAGAAGGCTATGTAGAGGTAGCATTTCGTAGTGGCTGGACTGTCCGTCCGTTGAACTTGCAATACTACGATGAGCTGTATGAGCTACGCATCATGATTGAGCAGTATGCAATTCGAAAGTTATGCAGCAGTGCATCTCAGCCCTCGAAGGAAATGAAACACCTACACAAAATTTGGATGGTTGCACCTGAGCAGTATCTGTCAAGTTTAAAAGCCATGGCGAAAATTGATGAAGATTTTCACTGCGCATTGGTTCGCGCCATTGGCAATCAAGAAATGATCAAAATTCACCAAGAAGTCAGTGAAAAAATTCGCATTATTCGTCGCCTCGATTTTTCAAAAACAGATCGGATTGAAGCCACCTATGCGGAGCATCAAGCCATTTTGAATTATATAGCACAGCAACAGACGGAGCTTGCCGTTGAAAAGATCAGCGCTCACATTCAACAAAGTCGAGATGAGGTAAAAAAAATTACCTTAGGTATGCTCAGTCAGCATGCTGTTGTGAAAGCAAGTCGCTAAGCACTCGATCAACATTCCACTCTCAAATAAAAAAGGCGCTTCATGCGCCTTTTTTAGCCTTTTAATTTAAGCAGGAATACGCAGGACCTGGCCTGGGAAAATATCATCTGCATCTTTCAATAGCGGACGGTTGGCCTCAAAAATTTTATTGTACTGGTTGGCATCACCATAAAATGCTTTGGAAATTTTTGATAGATTATCGCCCGATTTAACTGTGTAGAACTTACTTTCAGGTTCAGGGCTAGCCACAGTGAGTTGATCATCGACTTGTGCCACATGGTCAATATTACCGACGGCTAAAACAATCTTTTCTTTATCGGCTTGAGTCTGAACTTGCCCTTTCACTGTCGCCAAATCCGTGGTGGAGTTATAGCTAACTGAAAGTCCCGTCACAGGTAAGCCCAATGCTTTGATATGACCCAATAACTTGTTGGCAATTTCTTGAGCAGATGGCTCTGCTGGTGTGCTTGGTGCAGCTTGAGGCTCGGCTGCTGCTGTATTTTTCTTACCAATGCCTTTAACAAAATCAAAAAGACCCATGTGTATGCTCCATCTTGTTATATCAGTGTTGTTATATTGAATGCTCAAAAATGAGACACCCTTTTTTATACCCAAAAAAGACAACAGATTTGGTAGCGAATAGTCCTCTTAAGGTAAAGCTTTGTAAGTTACCCCAGTAAATAGCAGATTTTAAAGGTGAGTTAGGCGCTTTGCGTTTTTTGAAAGGCATAAAAAAGCCACCCAAGTGGGTGGCTTTTCCATTCAGCAAAGCTGAAACAATATGTATTAACCTAGTTTCTTAGAAACGTAGTCAATCGCAGATTGTACAGTTGTGATTTCGTTAGAATCTTCATCTGGGATTGTGATGTCAAAGTCGTTTTCGAAAGACATAACAAGCTCAACAAGGTCTAAAGAGTCAGCACCTAAGTCATCCATGAAAGATGCTTCGTTTTTGATTTCTTCAGCCTTAAGACCAAGTTGTTCTGCAACTGCTTGCTTGATGCGTTGTTCGATATCGCTCACAGGAATTCTCCTCATTGCTTGTGGCGTTTTTAATGCCGTTAGTTTAATTGAATCTTTAAAATTTTGAAAGTTTATCCATCAGCCAATTAGCTCATGTATAGACCACCATTTACATGCATTACCGTACCAGTAATGTAATTTGCTTTGTCTGATGCCAAGAAGCTCACCGCATTTGCAATATCTTGTGGATCACCTAAACGGTTCAAGGCCACTTGATCGCTCATTTTTTTACGGATATCTTCGCTTAATTGCTCAGTCATTTCTGTTGCAATAAAACCAGGCGCCACTGAGTTTACAGTGATTTGACGGCTACCCATTTCTTTTGCAAGGCTACGGCTAAATGCTTCAATACCAGCTTTCGCTGCTGAATAGTTGGCCTGACCTGGGTTAGCAAAATGTGCAACCACAGAACTAATATTAATAATTCGCCCAAAACGCGCTTTGGTCATACCTTTTAAAACGCGTTTCGACAAACGGTAAACTGCTTTTAAATGGATATTTAAAATGTCATCCCAGTCATCTTCTGACATACGTAGTAACAAATTATCTTTGGTAATCCCAGCATTGTTCACCAAAACCAACACAGGGCCATAGTTTTGTTCAATGTCAGTGACAAGCGCATCAATGGCAGCGCCATCGCGAACATCGAGCACTTTACCTGCACCGTGCTCACCGAAGCTTGCAGCCAATTTTTCTGCACCCGACTCAGATGTCGCAGTACCCACAACAAAATAACCGTCTTGAATAAGTTGCTGAGCGATGGCAGCACCAATCCCTCGACTTGCACCTGTCACGAGTGCAATTTTGCGTTCCTGTGTCATGCAATTTTTCCTTCAGCCACTAAAATGGCATTTAGTGCATCTTCCAAGCGCGATTTACTATCGAGTGGAAATGCTTTTTCAATATTAGGTAGACGTTTTGCCAAGTTTGCCAAAACATTGCCTGGACCACACTCTGCAACATATTGGATCCCTTGATCCTGAATAAACTGCATTGTTTTGGTCCACTGTACAGACTCATATAACTGAGCGGTAAGTGCTTGGCGGACTTGTGCTACATCTGTAGCAATTTCCGCGCCCACATTTTGTATTACAGGTATGCTAGGCAGCTCAATGGCAGTTTGTTCCAAAGCTTCTGCAAACTGTTCTGCAGCAGGCTTCATCAATGAACAATGCGATGGAACAGAAACTGGGAGTGCAATCGCTTTGCCGCTGTTTTCTTTGGCTAAAGCCATGACTGCTTCAACTGCTGCTTTTTCACCAGCAATCACCACTTGACCTTGAGCATTGTAGTTAGCTGCTTCAACTGAACCTTCAGCTTGACTCGAAACTTGTTGGCATAAAGCAACAACTTGCGCATCATCTAAACCTAAGATGGCTGCCATTGCGCCTTTACCTTGAGGTACAGCACTTTGCATTAACTTGCCACGCAAGTTTACCAGCTTGACTGCATCGCCTAAGCTTAGGCTTCCAGCTGCAACCAACGCACTGTATTCACCAAGTGAGTGCCCCGCCAAATACTTTGGTGCAACACCACCAAGTTCTAACCATACACGCCACAAAGCAATGCTGGCAGTTAACAATACAGGTTGGGTAAATTCAGTTTGGTCTAAACCTTCACCAGATTGTGCAATGTGCCACAAATCGAATCCAACCGCTTTAGAGGCTTCTGCAAATGTTGCTTCAACACTGGCAAATTGTTCTGCCAATTCAGCCAACATGCCAACCTTTTGTGAACCCTGACCGGGAAATACAAAAGCTGTTTTTGTTGCCTGAGCGACTTGATCAAGTTGTTTCGCAGACATAAAAAAGTCCTTTCTTGTCTTTGCTCTCGTTTATGGAGCGAAAATTTAACACTTAATTTAGGTCGATGTAATTGCCAAATACAACAAAAACAGCGGCGATAAAAATTCGACAACAAAAAAAGGGAGCTTTACGCTCCCCTTTTTTCGACTAAGCTTTAAGCTTAATGCTTCGACAATTATTCAGCAGATGCTTTAGCGAATAATTGACGACCACGGTAGATACCATCTTTAGATACGTGGTGACGACGGTGAATCTCGCCAGTAGCTTGGTCTACAGTTAATGCATTCTCGGTTAAAGCGTCATGTGAACGGCGCATGTCACGGCGAGAGCGACTTTTACGGTTTTGCTGAACGGCCATGATGGCTCCTTACAAATCGAAAAATATGGATCAGAACAAATTCAGTTGTCTTATACGGAAGAGTATAACACAAAAATTAGTTAAGTTTACCCTTCAAACTTGCCAAAACATCAAACGGATTATCCCGCTTTTCTTCAACAAGTTCTTCAACGGCAGGTTGGTGCTTATGTTCACAAGCGTCATGCTTAGCGGACAAAGGCATCAACAATAACAATTCATCTTCTATCAGAGACAGTAAATCAGCCGTCGCAGGCGCATCATAGCTACCTTTCGTCGTTGCTTCACTTTCACCTAAGACGATGAAATCAGCATCCTCATCCAAGCGCTCTATCAGTGACTCATCATCCACTAGAGCTAGATGAAAATTTGAAACGAGTTCAATGTTTACCGTGCCTAAACAGCGCTGGCATTCCATTGGAACGTTCGTTTCAACGTGACCATCTAGCCATACAATACGATGATACGCATCCATTGATAGCTTACAGTCTATGTTAATCAATTGATCATCAATTGATCCAACAGCTTCACGGGCTATACGAGCAAAGCGAGACAATGGCAGTGTTCCTGACCATGTAAAGCCTTGTTCGGCCCATTTAAACGGCTCAATCTGTGCCGGAAAGGTATTTGCTGACATAATTAAGGCGGCAATTCTACAAATTCATCAGTACTCTGTCAAAGATTAAGATACAATTTTGTACTTATTTAGACAGACCATTTGGGTAACTTAAGTCATGCATCTGTTGCAGCCGCAAACAGAAGTGAGTATTTCATCACTTGTGAGCACAATTTCAACTGTCGATTCTGACATTTCAAACCGCCAAGTGCAACTCTCGACGTGGGAGAATTTGTGTACAGAAGCAGAACAAGTTGATTGGCTCATCTTACACTTTAATCGTTGGTTTTCCCACCTGAATGTCAACTTGGTTAAAGGTGACTTTGAACCTGAATATTTTCCCGCGATAGACAGCACCCCTGCACGCATCCAATTTGCCCATGGTTTTTTTAATAGCGCCTTGCATGAAATCAGCCATTGGAGCATCGCAGGAGACCAACGCCGTCTACTCCCCGACTTAGGCTACTGGTATGCACCCGATGGTCGTACGGCTGAGCAACAAGCTTTATTTGAGCAGGTTGAAATTAAACCGCAAGCCATTGAATGGTTATTTGCCACAGCTTTTGGTCGGAAGTTCCGTGTTTCCTTAGACAATCTGACTGGTGAAGGTGGTGACGGCAACCGCTTCAAAGACCATGTTTTCGCTCAAGTTCAGGCTTATTTTTCAGGCCAAGCCCAATTACCGCGCGATGCGAAACACTTCATTGACTGTATTTGCCTATGTACTCGTGCTGGCAAAACATTACAGAGCGATGAATTTCAAAGAGAAATGCTCGACTAAATTTCACACGATTCACATTTTGGTCATTGAACATCACCGAGATAAAGCGCGATAATGTTGAAAAAACCATCAGGAGATAAAAACGATGCTTCATTTAAGAGTCCATCCTGATAACCCTCAAGCACGCTCAATCAGCCAAGCAGTAGAACGGATTCGCGCAGGCGATGTGGTGGTGTATCCGACCGATGCCGCTTATGCCATTGGCTGCCAGATTGGGAATAAAAATGCCATGGAGCGGATTGCTCAAATTCGCGGCCTTGGGGCCAAACATCAATATGCCATCATTTGCGCGGATCTGTCCGATATTGCCACTTATGCCAAAGTGGACAATGCTATGTATCGTTTACTGAAAAATAATACACCAGCCGTGACGACGTTCATTTTGCCTGCAACCAGTGAAGTGCCTAAACGCTTGATGCATCCGAAGAAAAAAACTATTGGTTTACGTATTCCAAGTAACCCAGTGTGCCAAATGTTACTCAAAGAGTTAGGCGAGCCGCTACTAACCAGTACATTAATCCTGCCGAATCAAGAAGAACCGCTGGATGATCCCTATGACATTGAAATGCAACTGTCAAAACGAATTGATGTGTTTATCGACAGCGGGCTGGGCACATTAAGCACCACCAGTATTGTCGATTTATCAGGTGATCACCCTGAAGTGATTCGCCGTGGACTTGGTGATGTCAGCGCATTTGAGTGATGCGCTGCATTTATTCGCTAGGGAAACTAAATCTCACATTCTCAAGAGATCAACATGACCCTGTTTACGGTTTTGCTCAATCTGAATCAATTTCCCGAGCAACATAGTTTATATGTGCAGCGTCCTTGGACGCTTGAGTCCGAGACTTTGGTGCAAAGCCCGAGTTCAATCAACTGCATTATGCGGGAAGAGAATCTGTACAGCTATTTCCTCCCGATCTCGACCATCCAACAATATTTCAAATTCCTCGAACCCAAAAATCTCTGCCTACAAGACAGCTGTCAGCGCATCATTGAATTTGCGCTACAAGCACCTGAGTAAATCTTTTCTTTGGCGTCAACTGACATTAACTTGAGCTTCAGCTACTCTCTTCACTCATTCAAACCATTTATAAAATTAAAGCGTTGTCCATCACTACTCTAATCTCAATAAATCTGTATCACCCATCTACCTATCTGTAGCAAATCGATTATTTTGCAAACTACAGGACTAGGCCCTAAGTGTGCCAAGTTCTCTCAAACCCACCCCATTTCTGCAAATTTAGCTACGACATCAGTGGATAAAAGGCATCACACAAATAAATACTCTCTATTTATTTGCAGCTTTTTTTGTTATTTGGTCGGTGAAATCATGTATTCACACCGCAATTTGTTTTACACTAAGCGCTATTAAAATTATGTATTTTTTAAATCACCTCTACTTTTTCTCCTAAGTACTGATTCGAAAAAACATAATCATGCCTTTGAAAATTCGCGTGGCCAATAACTGTAATGAATCAATCCGTCCATAATGCCATGGAAGATCTTCCACAAATCCGTGTTATGGATGAGTGGCATGATTCCATCCCCGAGGATTTATATATTCCTCCTGCTGCATTTGAAATTCTTTTAGAGCATTTTGAAGGGCCACTCGACTTTCTGATTTACCTGATTCAAAAAAATGGCTTCGACTTATTACAGTTAGATATTGCCCCGATTGCAGCGCAATACCTGTCTTATATGGATGCCATGAAGTCGCTGAACATTGAGCTGACAGCAGATTATATGGTGATGGCCGCGTTATTGGCTGATTTAAAGTCACGGTTGCTATTGCCAAAAGCACCCAATACAATCCAAATTGAAAAAGACCCAAAACAAGAGCTGATTGACCGTTTAGAAACTTATCTCCGGATTAAACAAGCGGCTGAACGCTTGGGGCAAATGCCTATATTAGAGCGAGACACCTTCTCAACCAATGTCAGCTTAGGCCAAACTCTAGATAATAATGACGGTCATAATGTGCAACAGCTACGTGATGCACTGTTCTGTGTATTTAACCGACCTGAGCCGATCACCCATCAAATTGCACAAGAACCTGTTTTACTTGAAGAGCGCATGGCTTTTATTGAAAGCAAAGTCGCTTCAGGTGAAGTTTTAGTTTTTGAATCTTTGCTGCGTCCCATTCAAGGACGTATGGGCATGGTCGTGACGTTTATGGCCATTTTAGAGTTAACCCGTCAGCAACGTATTCAAATTGTGAGTTCAGGTATTGAAGCACCGCTTTCGATACAAGGAGTCAAAAAATAATGTTAGAACAAACCGCTCCTGTAACGAACGAAGATAACTTGCATGAAGTACTGATGCAGTTAGAAGCGATTATTTTTGCCAGTGATGCGCCTGTTTCACTTGCACGATTGAAAGAATCGTTCCAAAATCAATATAGCAAACAAGATTTACGCCAGTTTTTACAACAACTTGCCATGCTACAACATGGTCGTTCGATCGAACTGATTGAAACTGCTCAAGGTTTTCGTTTTCAGGTTCGAGCAAAATACCGTCAAATCGTTGCACAAACGTGGCCAGAGCGACCAACTCGCCTCTCGCCATCGCTACTCGAAATGTTGGCCGTGGTTGCCTATCATCAACCCGTCACTCGAGCAGATATAGAACAAATTCGAGGAGTCTCAAATAACAGTCAACTGTTACGCACGTTATTTGATTGGAACTGGATTAAAGAGTCCGGTTTTCGTGAACTCCCAGGAAGACCTGCGTTGTTAGTTACGACGCCCCAATTTTTAAATGCATTTGGCCTAAATTCTTTAGGTCAGTTGCCTCCCCTGCAGGATGCCAAGGAAGCTTTTATGGCGCTCGATGCGAATGCACCGAAGTCGTAAATAGGTGAACTGTTGATGATAATTTCTAAGGTTATGCTGTCATGAGTGAAAAGTTGCAAAAGGTACTCGCACGAGTTGGTTTGGGTTCTCGCCGTTATATGGAAGAAGTCATTGCCGCTGGTCGTGTGAGTGTCAACGGCCAAGTTGCCCAAGTAGGCGAACGTATTGAACCAGGTGATGAGCTTCGCATCGATGGTCGTAAAGTATCGTTCCAAATTGAAGATGAAATTCGTCGTCGTGTTCTGATTTACTATAAACCAGAAGGCGAAATTTGTTCACGTAGTGATCCTGAGTCACGTCCAACTGTATTTGAGCAATTGCCTGCAATCGCGAATGATCGTTGGGTAATGGTCGGTCGTCTGGATATTAACTCAACAGGTTTACTACTATTTACAAACGATGGTGAGTTGGCGAATCGCTTGATGCACCCATCAAACGAAGTTGAACGTGAGTATGCTGTACGTGTTATGGGTGAAGTGACGCCTCAAATTAAGAACAACATGCTCAAAGGTGTGGTGTTAGATGATGGCCCAGCAAAGTTTGAGTCATTCTCTGAAATTGGCGGTGAAGGGATTAACCGTTGGTATCAAGTGGTGGTAAAAGAAGGTCGTAACCGCGAAGTACGTCGTATTTTTGAATCGCAAGGTTTAAAAGTCAGCCGTCTACTCCGTACACGTTATGGCACGGTTATTTTACCGCGTGAATTACGTACGGGGCGTTGGATGGAGTTGGACAAAAACGACATCGACAACTTAACCAAAGCGGTTGAGCTAAAGCCGCGCCAAGGCACTGGTTTATACGGCATGGCAAAACGTCGTACTGAACGTATGCAAGAAAAACCAATGGCTGCGCGTCGTGGTGGTTTCTTACGCCAACAGCGCCGTGACAATGAAGATGAAGGCCAACAACAAGCGAAGCCAGCTTTCAATCGTGAACGCCGTGAAAATCCAAATGGACATAGCCAACGTCGTCAGGACAATGCACAAACTGGTTATGGTCAACATGAACCACGCCAAAACTCAGGCTATGCACAACGTGACAGCCGTCCAGAGAACTTTGGCAACAAAGGCACCTATGGTCAACGCGACGCGCGTGATGAAAATGCGCCACGTAAACCTTTTGGAAATAAAAGCTTTAAGAAGTTTTAATTTTTAAAGTCCAAATTTGAGCCACTTTCGAGTGGCTCTTTTTATATGTGTTTACACTGCACAATAAGCCCTCTTTCTGTTCTAGATCAGAAAAAATGTAAGCGTCCGCTGAACCCCATGTCTATTTTTTAATTTGAGTTGGATTTCCAGCGGTGTGGTAGCAATTCTTCTATTTGGGTCACTTTATGGGTCGGCAATCTTTTCAGCACATCACTTAAATAGGCATACGGATCCAGCCCATTCAGCTTTGCTGACTGGATTAAAGTCATGATGTTTGCCGCTCGCTGACCACTACGCAGCGAACCTGCAAATAACCAGTTCTTACGTCCCAACGCCCAAGGCCGCACCTGGTTTTCCACCCAATTATTGCAAATCGGTAGATTGCCATCATCCAGATAGCGGCTTAAAGCTGGCCAACGCTTCAGAGTGTAATTGATGGCCTTGGCGGTTGGAGAACTCGATGGCACCGTCAGTTGATGCTGGTTGAGCCATTCATACAGTTGTTGCATCACCGGTTGACTATGCTGTTGTCGGTATTCGCGGCGCTGTTCTGCTGTACCATCGGTCTTTCTCCTGAGTTCTGCTTCTATGGCATACAGTTTCTGAATCAGCACTAAGGCCTGTTCAGCGACCTGACTTTTCTTGGTCACATGCAGTTCATGGAATTTACGACGAGCATGCGCCATGCAGCCCACCTCAATGACTTGGCCTGATTTAAAGCGTGCTTTATAACCACTGTAATCATCACAGACCAGATGGCCCTGCCAGTCTTTCAGGAACGCTTCAGCATGCTGGCCTGAACGACTATCCTGAAAGTCATAAATCACGGCTTGAATTGGATTATATTGGGTTGTTGCATAGGCCCAGACATAACCTTTCTTCGGTTTTTTCTCATCATCACTCATCCGCATGATGGTGACCGGCGTTTCATCAGCATGGATCACCCGCTGTTGCAGCACCACCTCTTTTAAAGCATTGGCCAGAGGTTCCAGTTCTACACCGCAGCGACCTATCCAGTCAGATAAAGTTGATCTAGAAAGCTCGATTCCCGCCCGCTGATAGATCAGACGTTGACGGTACAGCGGTAAATGATCTGCGTATTTCGAGACCAACACATGGCTCAGTAGTTCAGGACTGGCAATACCTTTATCAATCACATAGGCGGGCATCGCTTGCTGAGTCAGGGTGTCACACTGATCACAGACCCATTTGCCACGCACATGCTGTTCCTTATAGAACTGTGCCGGTCTGAAATGTAGTTTTTCACTGATATCTTCGCCGATACGACGCAAGGTGCAGCCACAAGCACATTGGGTTGATGTTGGTTCATGCTCGATACGGATGGTGTGTAGATGATCGGGCAGCAGTCGACGTTTAGGTTTGTTGACTGTGGCTTTGTGTGTCGCTGCATCAGTTTTATCTGCATTCAGCCGTTCCAGTTCCAGATCAACAGCGGCAATATCTTCTTCGACCGCTTCATCCCACAGATGGATTTGTTTTGCGGTGAGATGTTCGTTTTTACTGCCAAATTTGTGCTGTTTAAATAGTGCGAGCTCATGCTCGTATTTTTGCGTGAGAATGGAAAGATGTTGAACTTTGGCATCCAATTGCTGGTTTGATTTTTCTAATTCTTGATTTGATTGTGCCAAAGACTGATGCTGCATTGCCAACTGCCGGGTAAATTCCAGCAGTTGTTCATGGGTCAGTTGGCTTAAATCAGGCAGTGTATTCATGACCGCAGTATGCCTGAGGTCATGAGAAGAATGAAATAGAACGTTTGGAGAATAGCAGAATGGACCAAGCTAGTTTAGAGCATTGTGACCACTTGCTGTCGTCCAATGCGCTGCCAAGGCAAACCCTGGATCAGTGCCTGTAACTGTTCTGGACTGAGTGCAAGGGTTTCACCCTGATGAACTTTAGCCCAGTGAAATTTGCCCTGTTCCAACCGCCGAGAACACAGCCAGATCCCCAGTCCATCATGTACCAGCACTTTCATGCGATGGCCACGTTTATTACAGAACAGGTAAGCACAATGCGGTTTGATGTAGCCAAAGGCTCTCACCACCTGAGCCATGGCCGTATCCATACCTGCACGCATGTCCATGGGCTGGGTAGACAACCAGATTTCATCGATACGGATCATGTTGTAAGTGCCTTGAGTAATTCTGCTAAAGCAGATATTTCTGATACTTGCCATTTCAAGCCAATTTCTGCTTTTGAGTGGGGTAAAGTAATTTGAACCGTTAACATGCCAGTAGGGATAGGATCTAATGGTGCGGAGCAAGATAAGGCAATAAATGCAGGTTTATTCGGTAGGGGTGAGCGATCATTCCCTGGCTTAGCATCAATTAAGCGAATCCATTTGGATACAAGATGTGTATTCAATCCATGTTGCAAAGCGACCGAAGCAATTGAAACCTCCGATGCTTTACACGCCTGAACGATCTGCTGTTTAAATTCAGCACTATATGTTCTTCGTATTATCGTAAGAGATGCGATGGATGTCTGATTATTTGTAGTCATAAATTTAAGTTCCCACTTGTTTTTAAGTGAGGACTAAATTAAGGCTTATAGGACGAATTCATAAGATGTGTTCAGCGGACGCTTACGAAAAAACTGCAAGCTCCTTATAAAAAACGCCCAACTTATTGAGCGTTTTTATTCCCCCGCCAACAGCAGCCCATTCATGCCACACTTTGCGGAATGGCGCTAAGTAAGCGTTTAGTATATTCGTGCTGTGGAGACTGGTACAAATCATCTGAATTGGCTATTTCCACCAAATCACCATGATTCATGACCATGATTTGATCTGAAATATATTTCACCACTGATAAATCATGTGAAATAAAGATATAACTCAGTCCAAATTCATCCTGTAAATCTTGCAGCAAATTCAGTACTTGGGCTTGTACCGAAACATCCAACGCTGAAACAGACTCATCACAAATCAAAATTTCAGGTTTTAAAGTTAGGCAGCGCGCAATCGCAATACGTTGACGCTGTCCGCCTGAAAACTCGTGTGGATAACGATAAAAAGCCTGTGCAGGTAAGCTCACACGCTCCAACAGTTCCAAAGCCATCTGTTTACGTTCAGCATCATTCGCGCCGATCCCATGCACTTGCATCGGCTCCATTAAAATCTGCCCGACGGTAAAACGTGGATTGAGTGATGCATAGGGATTTTGGAAAATAATTTGAATCTTGCGTTGATACCGAGCAAACTCTTTTTCTGACATGGCCAAAATATCTTGACCTTCAAACAGCACTTTTCCTCCCGTCGCCGCCTTTAAGCGCATCAGCAATAATCCGATGGTGGTTTTCCCTGAACCAGACTCACCCACCAAGCCCAAAGTCTTGCCTTTTGCCAGTTGGAAACTCACGCCTTTGACCGCTTGAAACTCCTCTTTGCCGAATAATCCTTTACGACTATAAAATGACTTTTTAAGGTCTCGCACATCTAAAATGATCTCTTCTTGGCCAGTTAAGCCGCGAGATCTTTGTTGAAGTGACTCGACATCGATGGTATGCGTTTCAATATAGTCATCACCCTTTTGCTGCATGAAATCACTGATCATGGGCAAACGCATGGGACGTTTGGACAATTGTGGACGGCAGTGTAACAACGCTTTGGTATAGACATCTTGAGGGCGTTCAAGCACATCTTTAACCCTGCCTTGTTCACGAATTTGACCATGCCGCATTACGATTACCTGATCGGCAATTTCCCCGACCAAAGCCAAATCATGGGTAATAAACAGCATCGACATTTGATGCTTCTTCCGCAACGACTCCAGCAAATCTAAAATTTGCTTTTGAATGGTGACATCCAGCGCTGTTGTCGGTTCATCAGCAATCAATAGTTTGGGTTTACACGCAATTGCCATAGCAATCATGACGCGCTGCTGCTGCCCACCCGACAACTGCCCCGGATAAGCATCAATATTGGTTTCAGGAGATGGAATCCCAACTTCTATCAAGAGTTCCAAAGCACGTACACGCGCCTGCTTACGACTCATGCCCAAATGTAACTGCAAAATTTCTGCAATTTGTGAACCTACCGTAAACACAGGATTTAAGGATGACATCGGCTCTTGAAAAATCATGGCAATATCTTTACCGCACTTTTTCCGCATTTCACGACGCGTTAAATCGAGTAGGTTTTGCCCCTCAAACAGAATTTTACTGTCCGAAGCAATTTGACTGCTTTCTGTAGGTAATAGCCCCATGGTTGCTAGCGATGTGACCGACTTCCCACTACCTGACTCCCCAACCAAGGCCACAGTGGTATTCACTGGAATACTAAAACTGATGCCTTTGACTGTTTCAATGTACTGCTTTTCTTCATTTTTAAAGCTGACACGCAAGTTTTCCACCTGAAGTAAGGCTGGCGCTGTCATATGATTAAGTTCAGACATTCTCATGCTCCTATTTCAGTTTCGGGTCTAATGCATCTCGCAGTGCATCGGTAAACATTGAAAATGCAGTGACCAGAACCGCCATTGCTACCGAAGCGGTCGCTAACTGCCACCACTTGCCTAAAATCAGTTCACTTTGCGCTTCATTCAACATACTGCCCCATGACACCACACCAACAGGGACACCAAAACCTAGGAAGCTCAAAATCACTTCTGACTTAATAAAGGCCACCACTAAAATTGACATTTGAACCAGTGCAATATGACTGACATTGGGAAATATATGCACAAAGATACGTCGGCCATGACTCACTCCAATCGCTTTTGCCGCCAGCACATATTCCCGCGAAGTATGCTTCATATATTCGGCACGAATTAAACGATATACTCCCGTCCACCCCGTTAAACCCAAAATCAAAACAATCGATAAAACGCCTTTTTGTTGTAGTACTGCGGCAATCGCTAAAACCAAGAGCAAATAAGGAATCGAAGTGAAAATGTTATAAAACCAGTTCAAGACATCATCGACCCAGCCACCAAAGTAGCCCGAAATTGCACCTAGAACGGTACCAATCACCACAGCAAGAAAAGCTGCGACTAAGCCAACAATAATTGATGTTTCTGCACCTTTAATGGTTTTCAGTAAAACACTTTGTCCCCATTTGTCGGCACCTAAAATCAGGCTTTGCTTGAGTTCCGCTTGTTGATCTAGTAAATGACCATCCAGCGCTTGGTCAATCGCTTTCATATCTTCGGCTAAAGGATCAACAACCCCATAATAATCAATTGCACCACCCACACCTTGTTCAGCAGCAATTTCTGCATTGAGCTCACGAATGACATCTTTTAAAGGATCAACAGGGTTTTCAGGCACAGCCGCTTCGACTTTTTGTGCTTCACTTTGCGTAGCAGGTATCGCTGCTGCACCGATAAACGTAGGCGGTGCATAACTCACCGCAACTTCTTTATTCCAGTCTTTTGCAATCAATCCTGTGGATGACAAAATTAACAGCACCAAATAAAACAGTACGATTAGGAGTGAAAACATCGCGATTCGATCGCGTTTTAAACGGCGCATGGCGAGTTGCCATAGCCCTGTAGATGCTGTTGTAGGTTCAGCAGTATCTGGTTTTCTTTTAGTGAGAACACTGAGCATAATTCACCTACTTCAACTGTACACGTGGATCGACCCATTTATAAATCAAATCGGCAATCAAGTTGAAAAACATCGTTGCGAGGGCAACGTACACGGTAATGGCTTTAATTACGGGAAAATCACTACGCTCTACCGCAATAATTACTTCACGACCAATGCCCGGAATACCAAAGAAACGCTCAATCAAAAATGCACCAATCAACAAAGCAGGTAAACTTGCCATCACGTCTGTAATAATCGGGATTGAGGCATTACGTAGCACATGCACGCCTAAAATGCGCCGTTCACCCATCCCTTTGGCACGTGCAGTACGAACATAGTCTTGATTGACTTCATCCAAAACAAAACTACGATACAACCGTAAAGTCGGGGCAATACTGACCACTAACATGATCAGAATAGGTAATAAAGTATACTTAAACAGGTTCTCACTAAAGCTATCGCTCCAGCCTTGTACTGGAAACCAGCTCAGCTGATAGGCAAAGACATACTGAAAAACAATGATATACACCAAGATACTGATCGACATGCCAATCGTACACAGCATCATCACCATACGATCCGTTAAACTGCCACGCACCGCTGCCACCGCCAAAGCCAAAATAATAGAAATAATGGTTTGTAAGATCGTCAGTGGAATGAGCAAAGTCAGTGAAGGCCCAAGTCGTGTCATGATGATTTGCGATACTGACTCCCCTGTACTCCAACTCAGCCCATAATCAAAAGTCAGAATCTGTTTGATGAAAATCCACAGTTGCACATAATAGGGCTGATCGACCCCAAGCTGCTGTCGGATATTTTCAATCTGTTCAGGGTTCGACATTTTCCCTGCCAAAATATAGGCAGGATCACCACCGACCCAGTTAAACAAGAAGAAAATCAGCAAAACCACCCCAAGCATGGTCGGGATCATTTGCCAAATTCGACGAATAATATATGCCAGCATAAAAATGCCCCTTATTTCACCCGTTGACCGGTAATTTCATCGAAAAAGGCTTTGTTATCAGGTTCACGACCCAAAAAGTCTTTGACCAATGCTTTGGCAGGTTTTTGACCACCTTGGGACAAAATGGTTTGACGATAGTGCTGCCCCACTTCAGGGTTATTTAAGTTATCACCAAAGGCTGAAAGCATGTCCAACGCCATCACTTCTGACCACATATAGCCGTAATAACCGACTTGATAACCACCCATGATGTGACCAAACTGCCCCGGAAACTCGGTGGTTGGAACATAGCCCAAGGCCGTTTCCCCTTCCATTTTTTCCCAAACCTTTAAGGGCTGAACCTCTCGTGCATCACTACCATGTAGCGCCATGTCATACTGTGCATACAACGTCTGACGTGCATAATGCAAACCACGCCCATAACTATGCACGGCATTGAGTTTGGCAATCAACGCATCATCCACGCGTGGGCAGTCAGGTTTGCAGTAGTCTGCCACCTTTGACAAAGTCTCTTTGCGTCGAGCCCATTCTTCATACATTTGTGACGGTGCTTCGACAAAGTCTCGCTCAACCGAAGTTCCTGACTGAGATGAAAAACGTGTGTTAGATAAAATGCCATGCAGCGCATGACCAAACTCATGTACAAAAGTTTCTAACTCATCGCTATTTAAACCATTGCGGTTAAAGTTAGTGACCAGTGCTGAAATCGGTTTGCGTCCAGTTAGGCTACTGCCGCCATAAACACCCCACACAGCAGCATGTCCATATTTACCTTTACGTGGAAATTTATCCATATATAAGCCGCCGAGCAGTTGCCCTGTTTTAGCATCGGTCACATCATAATATTCCACTTCATCTTGCCAAACCTCGACTTTTGCAGGCTTAAACTTGATGCCATACAGGTTTTCAGAAATGGAAAATAGCCAGTCTTGAGAGGCTTGCGTTGGAAAATACTGACGTAGTTGCTCTTGATCGACCTGATACTTGGCTTTGCGTAATTTTTCACTCCAATATGCTTCGCTCCAACGCTCAATACTGGCTTGCTCAACAGGGATATTTAAACTTTGTGCTTTAAACTCACGTAGAGTTTGGACTTCCTTTTTCTCTAGGGGTGCTACGGTAGCATGTACCTCTGCCAAGAATTTATTCACGGTTTCAGGCGTTTTCGCCATCCGGCTTTGCAGTACCCATTCGGCATAACTAGACTTGCCAAACAGTTGTGCTAACTCATAACGTAGGTCCATCGCTTGCTTCAGCAGCGCTAAATTTTTCTCGCCACCACGTCGGGTAAATGCAATTTGATAACGCTTACGTGCGTCATCGTTATCTGCCAACTCCATAAACGGACGATAATCTGGATACTCAAACCCCAGTAGATAATTACCTTTTTCATTTTTCTTTAAGCCGTCGATATAACTTTGTGGCAGGCCTTTTAGCTCATCTGGGCTAAATTCGAGTTTTTCAGGATTATCACGTACATTACGTGCATACTCTTGTTCAACTTTTGCCAATTCATCAAAAATCGCTTTTAAACGTACTTGTTTATCTGCTGAAAGCTGTATCCCTGTTTTTTCAAAACCTTCCAAAATATCTTCACGGAACTTGGCTTCAATCGGATCAGCAATTTTAATTTTCTTAATTTGTTGATATAGCTTTGGATTTTGATACACATCAGTTTGGAATTGGCTAATTTTAATTTCACAGTCTTCAGCCGCTTTACGCAGTGCTTCATCAGGGTCAACATTGCTATACAGACCAATCGGGCCGTAAAAATCTTCAAATGATGCAAAAATACGATCCCATTCAGCCAATACAGGTGCTGCTGCCGTTTCGTTTTTAAGGGGCTTATTTTCAAACGTTTTAAGTTGCTTTTTCACATCCGCAATTTTGGCATTACACATTGCAGGGATGTCTTTGGCTTGAAAGCTGGGTAATGTTTGGCGCGGTGCTGTTTCCGCCAAAGCCATCTGACTCATCCCTAGGCCCAACATGCACAATGCAGTGAATTTAAAATGTTGCTTTTTCATCATGACTCCAGTTTTGTTTAATTTCTATTTCTTCAAATCAATATCGATATACATCCACTCTGCAGGCAGTATGGGATGCTTTTTAAAACCAATTACACGCGGTTGTGCCAAGATATTTCGATAACGCGCACCAATCACCTGCACAGGCATATACACCTCTAGCAGACGCGACATTTTGGCGTAGATTGCATCGCGCTCTGGGCTTGGTGTCATCTTTTGGGCTTGTTCATATAGGCGGTCATATTCAGGAATTTTGACGCAGCCATTGTTGGTAATCTTGATGTTTTTGCCATAAAACAGCTGCATAAAGTTATCTGCATCTGGGTAGTCTGCAATCCATGCTGATGCTTTAAACATGGTTTTACATTGTTTTTCTAATTTCAAAGCTTCAGCAAAAGGCATCGACTTGGTGGTCATTTTGATTTTAATGCTGTCTAAGGTTTTCTTCCAAAACTCGGCCTGTTGTTGACTGCGTAAATTATTGCCCGAAAGCGTCATCTCAATCACCAAAGGTTTCCCATTCGGCTGAGTACGCCAACCATCCGCAGCGACTTTATAGTGATAACGATCTAACAATAAATTTGCCGCTTTGACTGAGTAAGGAATACTGCTTCGATAATTGGGATCATAGCCCACCACACCACTTGGAATCGGTGCTTGCAGTTTTTGCGAATCGCCTTTTTGTAAAATATTGATGTAGTTATCGGCTGAAAACGCCATCGCCATGGCACGGCGCAGAACAATTTTATCTTTACTCAAACCACCAACTACTGGGTTTTGCATGTTCCAATAATGATAGTCAATAGAGGGATCGGTGATCCGTGACAGCTGTACACCTTTCTTGATCAATTCCGGTTTTAGTTTTCCATCTTGCAAGGCTTGAACCGTCAACTCACCATCCAAAGCAAACAAATCCACTTCATCTTTAATAAAGGACAACCAGCGTGATTGCCCCTCTTCCATAATCTGAATATCAATCTCGCCAATTTGTGGCATCTTTTTGCCTTGCATGGCTTTAACGATCTTTTGGTCCTCAGGCATACTGGCTTTAAAGTTCCAAACAAAACTTCGGAAATCAGGATTGGCCTTTAAAATGATCCGCGAACCCGGTGTCCAACGACTGAGCATATACGGCCCCGTTCCTATTGGATGCCCCATAACAAAACCCGCTTTGTCACGATATTTTTCGATGACTTCCCGTGCAACTGCACCTGCAGGCTGATGCGCAAGTAGCATTGGAAAGTTCTGATCTGGGCTGGTCAGGCGAATAACCAAGGTATAACGGTCTGGTGTTTGTAAACCAGCGACAGATTGGTCGTAATTGAATTTTCCCGTTTTCTGCGCTTGTTTCAGCAAAGCCTCCATCCCTAAGATTCGCCCATCAAGCAGCCAACTGTTGGGTGAATGCAAACTCGGATCCAGTAAACGCTTAAAGGTATACACATAATCAGCCGAGGTCAGCTCACGCTTTTTACCTTTAAACACTGGGTCTGCAGCAAAATAAATCCCCTTTTGCAAACGAATGGTATAGGTCAATCCATCCGCGCTCACCTCGGGTAAAGCCACAGCTGTTCGTGGTACCAATTTCGCAGGTGAGGCCAAATAATCATAGGTAAACAACGTTTCAAAAATCGAACCGTTAACATGGGCGGAGTACAAGTCATGCACGCCCGCAGGGTCAAAGCCTGTTTCAGCCACAGGAAAAACATAACGTAAAACTTTTTTCGGGTCGGCAGGACTTTGCGCAAAACTGGAAACTGAACTACTCAGCAGAATGCTGCCTGCCAAAATTCCCAAACCCCATCGTTTCAATTTCTGATTTAGATCTCTCATTGTGTTCTACATCTCAATTATTTTTTATAGGCTGAATATCAAGATATTGCCAATTGGTATTCATCATCGGATGTGCTTTAAAACCCTGAACTTGTGGATGTAACAACCAATTTCGAATGCGACTGTTATGAATAATCCATGGATTATCGGCTTCAATTTGACGACTGAGTTTTTCATAAAACGGCAAACGCTGAGGCGGTGGTAAAGCCATCGCTTGTGTATAAAGTGCATCATAGGCTTTGGACTGGTAGCAACTGAGATTACCCTGTGCCGAATTGGGCCCATACAGCAGTTGGGCAAAGTTTTCCCCTTCAGGATAATCGGCAATCCAAGCCCCGCCCCAAATCATATATTTACATTGCATCGCTGCTTTTAAATTGTCAGCAAAGTTACTCACCACAAAGTCGGCACGCAGACCAATCGCATCTAAATTTTTCTTCCATAGTTCAGACTGAATCACGGAACTGGAACTGTTTTCAGTCATAAACTTAAGCGTTAGAGGCTGACCATTCGGTAGCCGACGGTAACCATCTCCCCCCTTTTTATAACCGAAACGATCCAGTAATTTATTCGCCAAGAGTGGGTTATAGGCCACGCTACTTCGGTAGTTGGGATTAAAGCCTTGTACCCCCTCAGGCACCAACATCTCCGACTTCACCGCCTGCCCTTTATACAGTTGTTTAATGGCTTCTGCTTGGTTATAAGCTAGACTAATCGCACGTCTTAATGCAACTTTTTCAAGCCCAAAACCGCCCACTGTAGGATCTTGCATATTAAACATGGTATAGGTGATTTCAGCGTCTTTATTGGGGAAATGTTGAATGCCTTGCTTGACCAGTTCAGGTTTGAGTTGTTTGCCATTTAATGCCCGTGGTACCGCATTGGAAGTCAGTTTGTCAAAATCGAGTTGGCCTGATTTGAACGCGAGCCAGCGTGATTGTTCTTCTTCAATAATACTGACGCTGACTTTGCCAATTTTCGGCATTTTTTTGCCTTGCATTTCTTTAACCAGACGGTTGTCCCAACTCGAACCTGTAGATTTAAAGTTCCATGTAAAACCACGATATTTCGGGTTGGCCACCAGTTCAATACGACTCCGCGGTACATATTTGCTCAGTTGATAAGGCCCTGTCCCCACGGGATGTTGCGCGATTCGATCCCCATAAAACTCCACCACTTCCCGCGCTGTTCCGCTAAATGTGGCATAAGCCAAGATATACGGGAAATTATAGTCAGGACGGGTTAATGTGATTTGTAGTGTGTATTTATCGAGGGCTTTTAAACCCGGAATCGCGGCATCATAATTAAACTGGCCTGTTTTCTTGGCTTGAGCAACAGCAGCATCGCCACCGACAATTTTGCCTTCAATAAATGAATAGGTCGGTGAGCGGTTTTTCGGGTCCATAATCCGCATCATGGAATAAATATAATCCTGCGCCACCAACTCTCGCGGCTTGCCTTTGAAGGCCGCATCATTGCTAAAATAAATATTGGGCTGAATTTTAAAGATATAGACTTTGCCCTCTTGTTCTATTTTTGGCATCGCCACTGCTGTATTTGGAACCAATTGAGCGGGGCGCGCCAAATAATCGTATTTTAAAAGTGGTTCAAAAATGGCTTGGGCAATACTACCACTATAAAAATTATAGGTTTTAACCGTATCAAAACCATCATCAGGCGCTTCATAAGCGATATTTAATACTTTGTTTGGATCTGCAGGCGACTTTGCATAGGCAGAAAAGCCAAAACCCATCGCAAGGGATAAAGCAGCAAGCTTCAGTTTTTTTGAATTCAAGTTCATACCTATACACATCTTTTTTTTAAGCAAGGTGATCTCATGCCATCCATGTTCAATGTCAGTGTTTTATTTTTCAGACAACACTAACAAAAACTTAAAACATAAACCCATGTTTTATAAATTAAATTTTAATTATCAAAATTTAAAAAACGGTCATGGGCAAATATTCACCTCAGCAACAAAGCGAATATCATGCCACGCCTATTTTTTTCTAATTCCTTAGGATGTTGTACCATAAGTCGAAAAATGTTCCATCCCATTTATACGACCCAGCTTCAGATATAACTTAGGTAAATCATCGATTTCTTTTAGCATAATGGCCGTAGACAGCAATTTAAACCTGTTCTTTATTCACACCAGATAATGAACGTGATGCCATACAACTATCCCTCTGTCATTGCGCACAGTATCGTTTTACTTCTTTGATGTCATTTGAATTATTTTTCTAGTCGATATTCATAAAAAGTATTTTCACCACATCAAAAACTTCATTTTACTTTGAGCGAAGTTCGGCTTGAAACTTTCCAAAATTTAACAACAACTCATCCTCCAAATGCAGCATGATCATGCACGCTTTGGAAGAGGATGAGTTTTATTCTTTTTCACATGTAAACAATAAAAGTAAAAAGATTACTTCAATACGGGGATGTCGATCCACAATGCTTGCGGAAAATGTGTCGCCAAATAAGCTTTTAAATAGGTCGCCGTGTCTTTAGAAATGAGTTCATCTTGTGACTCATCATTTAAGTTATAGGCTAAAGCATAAAGCTCTAAACCACGGCTTTTCAGTGCTTCTAAACTTAAAATAGTATGGTTAATACTGCCCAAACGTCCCGAACTTACCAAAATGACAGGCAGTTGCTTGGCTGCAATATAGTCAATGCTAAGCAAATCTGTGGTTAAAGGCACCATTAAACCACCCGCACCTTCTAACAACACCACCTCATATTTTTCAGCCAGCTGCTGAGTAGCACGCTCGATTTTTGCAAAATCAATCTCACGACCATCAATTTTAGTCGCCAAATGTGGCGATGCAGGATAACTAAAAATTTCAGGCATGGTCAGCTTACTGTCATCTTCAGGAAACCAGCCCATACCCATAATTTTACGGTGCTGTTCAATGTCTTCAGAAACATCAACATTGCCCGTTTGCACTAGCTTTTGGGTAATGGTTTTTTGGCCTTGCTCATTCCAAAGCTTGGCTAAGTAGCCCGTGGTATAGGTTTTCCCAATGCCTGTATCGATTCCACTGATAAAGTAAACTGATCCAGTCATGGCATTCTCCGTGCAATACAATAAATAGGGTGATAACTTAGGCGATAATGAATCTGACCTGATGTATCGAGTTGTGAAAATTGTTGATAATCTTGATAAAAGCGTTCAAGGGAGTGCTTGGTCCAACGGAAGTTAGAGGCAGTTGCCGTAACCCCTGTGGCTTTTAAGTGTTGTAGTATCTGTTTCGGTGTCGCAAAGTCTAAGTACTCAATTTGTTCAGACAAATGCAGAACTTCAAAGCCTTGATTTTGCAATTTTTCCCGTAGTTGATCGAGGTTTATATAATCTAAACCTTGCCCCGTTAAGGTCTTAATCTCTTGTAAATTCCGCTCACCAAAAGTGGAAAAACAAAACAGCCCTTGTGGAAGCAGACTGTCATTCGCTTTCTGAAAAACAGCATCAAGATTCGTCATCCACTGCAGTGCAGAGGTCGATACGATCAGTTCTAAATGAGCTGGAAAAACAAGCTGTTCAATGTCACCTAATAACCAGTCTATATTCGAATAATTCTGAAAGTGCTGCTGCACCTCGGCATATAAGTCATTCAAAAAATAGTGCTGGATTTGGAAATCTTTCAGCAATAAATGGCTTAAATTGCCTGAACCACAGCCAATTTCAAATACCCGCTCAAATTGCGTTTTAGTGGTATAACCTTGTATTAAATCAAAAAGCTGGCGTGCAATTTGCTTTTGCACAACCGCATGCTCACTGTAGCTTTGTCCTGCCTGAGCAAAGCGCAATGCGACTTGTGCTTTATCAATCTCTAAATTCTTCACGACTCACTCACAACAACTGAATCAACTGATCTAAATCAGTATGGCGAACTTGAGCGGTCAAGGAAATACGTAGTCTAGAACTATGCTGCGGCACAGTCGGTGGTCGTACAGGCATAATATAAAAACCCGATTGTTGCAAAGCTTTTGCCTTCTCTACCGTTTTGCTTGAATCCCCGATGATCACAGGGACAATTTGAGACGTTGATGGACAAGCAAAACCTTTGGCCTGAACCGCTTGCTGCAAGGTCTGACTGATACTGTGTAAATGCTGTCGTGCTGTCTTTAACTGCAAGACTTGTTGCAAGATAAAGTTGCTCCACGCCATGCAGATCGGCGGTTGTGCCGTACTAAAAATCAATGGACGCATCGTATTGATCAGATAGTCTCGAATCACAGGATGACAAATCAGATAGCCGCCGATTGAAGCCATAGCCTTACCCAAAGCACCAACCAAAAAGTCAATCTCATCAATCACTTGATATTGCTCGGCACAGCCCAAACCTTGCTCACCACGTACACCGATACCATGTGCTTCGTCGACATAGAGCATGACTTTTTCAAACTGTTTTTTGATGCGGACCAATTCAGCCAAATCGGTTTCGTCACCATCCATACTAAAAATGGACTCCGTCACCACAATGATTCGCTCAAAAGTATCATCGGTATGATAATTGTGTAAAAGTTGAGTCAAATGTGCCAAGTCATTATGGCGATAACGTACCAACTTCGCTGTCGATAAACGAATACCATCAATCATGCTGGCATGGATTAATTTATCAGCCAGAATTAGAGTTTTACTGTCCGCTAACGCAGGTAAAATACCAATATTCATGTGATAGCCACTGTTGAATACCAAAGCCGCTCGACCATGAAAAGCCTGACTTAGGCTGGCCTCAAACTGTTCATATTCTGGAAAATTACCCGTCAATAAACGTGAAGAAGCTGAACTCATCCAGCGCTGTGCGTTCGGTGTTTCATCGAAAAACTGTTCACGTAATTCGATATTTGCAGCCAATCCTAGATAGTCATTCGATGCCAAATTCAACATCTCATGATCATGAATTCGAATCATCCGCCCTTGCTGCACATTGGACGTAAACTGGCGCAAATTGCCTTGCTGTTTAAGTACATCCAGTTGTGCTGCAAAATGTTCTACATGATTCATACAAAAGGCTCCTGCATCTGCACCACCACTTCAACCAATTGCTCAAGCAAGGTCTTGAGTTCCTGTGCGGTAATCACATAAGGGGGCATTACATAAACCAACTTCCCAAACGGTCGCACCCAAATACCACGGCGGACAAACTCCTGTTGTAAGGTCTTCATATCCACATTAAACGTCAGCTCAACCACACCGATGGCCCCCAATACACGAACTTCATGGACATATTCAAGTGACTGCAACGGGGTCAAGGCGGTACGAAGTTGTGTTTCAATGCGTTGAATATTGCTTTGCCAATCTTGTAAAATGAGGAGTTCTGTACTTTTCGCCGCTACTGCACACGCCAAGGGATTGGCCATAAACGTTGGGCCGTGCATAAATACGCCCGCTTCGCCTCGACTGATGGTTTCAGCAATATGCTTTGTGGTTAAGGTTGCTGACAAAGTCATATAGCCGCCTGTTAAACCTTTACCCATACACATAATGTCAGGTTCGACCTGTGCATGCTCCCAAGCAAAAAGTTTCCCCGTACGCCCAAAACCTGTCGCAATTTCATCAAAAATCAGTAAAACACCGTATTTTTCACAGAGCAATTTGGCCTGTCGTAAGTACTCAGGATGATAAAAACGCATCCCTCCTGCACCTTGAACAATCGGCTCAATAATCAGCGCGGCGATACTTTCATGCTGTGCAGCTAAGGTGTTTTCAAGCTCACGAATGTCCTTCTGATCCCATGCTGCATCAAAGGCAACTTGCGGTGCAGGAACAAAAATACGATTGGGTAAGCTTGAGCCAAAAATTTGATGCATCCCTGTGACAGGGTCACAGACCGACATCGCATTCCACGTGTCACCGTGGTAGCCCGAACGCGGGGTGACAAAATTGGTTTTGTCTTGTTTCCCAAGCGAAGTCCAATACTGAACTGCCATTTTTAACGCCACTTCAACCGCAACAGAACCCGAGTCTGCATAGAAAATTTTATCTAAACTTGGCGGGGTGATTTGCAACAGTAATTTGCCCAGTTGAATGGCGGGATCATGGCTAAAGCCACCAAACATAATATGTGACATGTTTTGCAGCTGATCTGTCACGGCCTGATTCAGTTCAGGGTGGTTATAGCCGTGTATAGTGCACCACCACGAAGACATCCCATCAATCAGCTGACGACCATCATCTAACTCAATGGTTGAACCAAAGGCTTTTTTGACTTTAAAAGTGGGGAGTGGATTGGTCATCGAGGTATAAGGATGCCAAATATGTTCCCGATCAAATGCTAAGTCATCCAACTCACCATCCAATTTGGCATTGATCTCAGTCATCCTTAACTCCATATCGTCTACAGTTACAGCAAAATTTCAATTTGACTGATCTTAAACCTGCGCGCATCAAAAAGAAATTGCGATATTCACCACTCAGCGAATTGTTTAATCCATTTTTTGTAAATGTTGGCAGATTTTGTCAGTTACTTCATCGACATGAAAAACTGGAAGTCCATGTGAACCACTTAAAAGCATCGTATCTAAAAAAGTTGCACCTAAAGCTTTTAAATTATCCAAGACTTTGTAGCTAACTAAAAAATCTTGTTTAGCCAGAAGATGGAGTTGATGCCCCGTATAATTGTGTAAGATCTCAACCGTATTTAAATGCTCTAAACAATTGAGTCCCTGTTTTAGCAGATCTAAAGACTGAGGCTGAATCAAACTTTGCAACTGCAAAAAATCTTGCTTGGTAGTTGCCGTTCCTTGGCATACCATAAATCCAAATTTCTTTAAGGTTGCAATCGCATCTGCTTCGAAGGATTGTTTAAAGCTTTTAAATGTCGCTGGACTCATCGCGGTTATCCAGTTTTCATGCGCCACAAAGCACGGATTTGAAGCTAGAGTAATTAATACTTTTTGCTGTTGATACTGCTGTTCAACAGCCGCGACCAATAAAGTCGCTAGTTGCCCCCCCAAAGACCAACCGATAATGACATCAAAATCTTTGGCTTGTTCAACATGTTGCTGCAACGCCAGTGTATCCAATCCATTAAAAATATTGATCAGCTCAACCGAATGGCCTTTATGCTGCAAAGCATGAGCCAAAGGTTGTAGTAACTTGGTCCCACCACCCCAGCCCGTGATGAGTAAAATACGTTGATTCAATGCAGACTCTAAAACTGTAAATTTCAAACAGTATAAAACCTCAGACTCCGTTGCAAAGCAAGCCCTTTGAATGAACAGTAAATTTAAATAAATAATTCAGATTTAGACACCAGAATCTCAGCACTTTAGTGCCTTAAAATTTGCTAAGATCAATGAAATACATTTCTGGACAGCCTACACCATGAAAATAATGCAAGTGGCAACGATTAGCTTACTTTCGCTAGGTAGTTTCTGTGCCATCAGTAGCGCCACTTATGCAGCACCAGCTTTTTCAAGCGCTTCATCAGACCAAAAACAATGGGTGGGCAAGCCCGCACCGAGTTTTAAGTTACAAGATCAAAATGCCAAATGGCATGAGCTCAAACAATATCAAGGCAAATGGGTAGTGTTATATTTTTATCCGAAAGATGACTCGCCGGGCTGCACCCAAGAAGCCAATCAGTTCAAAGCACTCTACCCACAATTTAGCAAAAATAATGCGGTGGTCTTAGGCGTGAGTTTGGACGATGTACAGTCACATCAAAAATTTTCTAAAAAGTTGGGACTGAATTTCCCTATTTTGGCTGATCACAATCATCAACTGGCAAATCAACTCGGCATCGTGCGGAACTTGGGCATCGCGAAAATTGCGAAACGTGAAACCTTTCTGATTGACCCACAAGGTACAGTGGTCTATCACTACAGCAGTGTAAATACCCAAACCCATGCGGGACAAGTATTGGCAGATATTCAAAAATTCTCTAAAAAATAACCGATATAAAAAAGCCTTCGAAGATTGATTCGAAGGCTTTTTGATTACTCAGTATGTAAATACACATGCCACCTTTACATAAAGTGGCCGGCATTTCTTACATTTGAGATTGAATATAGTTTTGCAGACCAATCAATTCGATTAAACGTAATTGTTTTTCTAACCAATAGGTATGGTCTTCTTCGGTATCTGACATTTGTTGACGTAACATGTCACGGGTAATGTAATCACCCTTTTCTTCACACAATTTTACGCCTTGCGCTAATTTTTCACGTACATGATATTCGAGCTTTAAATCTGCTTTTAAGCATGAAACCACATCTTCACCAATTTCAACGTCATCACGTTGCATATTCGGTGTGCCTTCCAAAAACAAAACACGGCGAATAATCGCATCTGCATGTTGTGCTTCTTCTTGCATTTCATGATCGATACGTTCAAAGATTTTGCTCAAACCCCAATCTTCATACATACGTGAATGAATGAGATATTGATCGCGTGCAGCCAATTCTCCACCGATCAACATATTTAAGTAGTCTACGACTTCAGGATTGCCACGCATTTTCAAAATCTCCATTCTCTAATGCAACTATTATGGACACATTTAATTCACTTTGCAAAAGATAAATTATGTAAGTTTATGATTTTTATAAAATTAAAATGAGAAACATACGCATTTGCAGTATGAGTCATCAAAATAATAGTTATAAAAGAAGCCTTTGCAAAACTTCATCCCTTTTGCAAAGGCTTTTTAGGCTTGAACAGCCCTGTGCTTCATTTTGTAACCATTAAAAATGCTTCTTATTTCAGCCTTAGAACGGCGTACAATCTTTCATTTTTTTTGTGCAACGGACCAAAGAGAACCCACTTCAGCGGACTGGACTCGGGCCTGAGCTTGGCGATAAAAACGGAAAAATAACCCTGCAAAAATAATAGCAAAGACGTCAAACCACCATAAAGAGGAAGAAGATGACCATAGCCCAATCTCAGGTAAGAGCAGTGCTATAGCAGAAGTCAAAGGTATGAGCAGTAAAACAATCACAATCGACAGCAATAACGTTGGTAATGCTCGTGCTGCGCCCAGTAGAAAGCTAAGCATTAAACTGAAGATAAAAATCGCATAATAGATATACATAAACCATGCGTTGATGCTGTGTAGTTCAGGACTGAGTACATAGGCCCAGCGCCCGATCAACATACTCATAACAATGCCAAAGACCGTTCCCAAACATGCGCCTATGGTTAAGTTTGCGATGAATTGCACATCCTTACGCTGTGCAGGTGGTGCTAACTTTGGATTTTTTTGTCGTTTCACTCGAGACTCAATCCATAACAGATTACCTGAGTAAAATAAAAATGCTCCGCCCAGCCCCAAGGCCAAATACAACCACCGGGTAAAATCTCCGCCATAGTTACCAAAGTGCAAACTGAACATCGATCGAATCAGTTGATCTAGACCAGAACTTTGGGTATTTAAATTGGCTGTACTATAGGGTGCGGGCTGGTAAGGATTGAAAAACATCACGTCGAAGTTATCACCACGTAACATCTGGTCAGGGCTGTATAAACTCACGCGTGCCGATGCCTTGGCGGGTTGGTCTAGATTGTTAAAGCTTACAGACGAGACCTCATAGCCCTGTGCTTGTTGCTGTACCTGTAAGAGTATTTTTTCAACATCCAGTTGAGGAACTGGATCTACAATCTGCACCGCAGCGGGACGTTCAAACAATGGTTTGCCTTTGGACACCAACTGCCCCAAGCCATCATAAAAGAGATCATGAAATGCAAAAACAATCACCGTCACACTTATCAAAATATGAAACGGTAAACTGGTAATGCCAATCACATTGTGCGCATCGAGCCAAAAACGTTTTTTGTTCTTACCTTGCCGTATCGCAAAATAGTCTTTGACCAACGTTGGCAAGAGGATGATTAAACCTGTCATTAGCGCCAAAAAATATAAGACGGATACCACACCCATCACATAAACACCGAGTGTATGATGCCCAAGCATCCCTGGAATGCCTGCCGTTTCGTGCAGTTGTTCAATCAACCAACCCAGTTTAGATAAGTTTTCTTGTTCAACCTGTAAAGTCCCATCTGGTTTCAGTGTCGCCAACATCGCGCTTTGATCGGTATCAAAGGCATGATCATCATGTACTTGACTTTGCGCAGGTTGCCACTGAATCGGGGCATAATGAAACTCTTTGGATTTTAAATTGATCTGAAAGCTTTTTTGCGCTGCAGGATAGTGCTGCTGTACCTGTGACACCAGATCGTTGTACTGATGGAATTCAACCGTATTTAAACTTTGTTGCGGTGGCGTTGCCCACTTACTCAAATCATGCTGAAACATACTCAGCCCACCTGCAAAAAAGCAAATGAACAAGAGAATGCCTGCACAAATCCCCACCCATGTATGTAACTCTTTGGCCAGTCGGAGAATATCTGTACGTACCTTCATGCCCTATTCCCCTCTGAGCCAAAATATGAGTGTGTAAGCCACAACATTGAAAAACAGATAAATCACAATGGACTGCCATCCGCGTGGAATAAAATAGGCCACGAAAAAGAGTGGTAGCCAAATCCATGGAATCGACCACATACCTAACTGTGGAGCAAGACTACGATACTCAGATTGCAGTCCCCACATTGTGATTAATGCAGCTAAAGCGAAAGCTAGGCTGAGTCCAAGAACTGCTCCTGCAAAGCTTTTCGTCCACCAGTCAGGTTGTATCTTTTGATCGCGTAGTAACCTCATGCATCAAAGCCCCATGTAATAAAGGAATAAATGGTAGTGCTGACCACAACACCAATGGCATCAGTAACCACATCAACACCGCCACCAGTTTTGGTAATACCGCCAGTAAAAGAACCAATGCCAAAACAAAACCAATCCACCCGACCCAACGATACTTTTTCGCCACAGTCTGTTTAAGAAAAGTTTGGTTAGGATGGGTCAAATACAGCAGCACACAACCACCACAGCACAGGAGTAAACCGAGAAATTTCATCATTGCGTTCAACTTAAATGAGACAGCATTCAGACATAAAAAAGCCCACTGCATCGCAATGGGCTGATCATAAAAATTAGAAATCGAAAGTGACGCCAAGTTTATAGGTACGTGCACCACCAACCGTTGCATAGTAAGAGTTGAACACACCTTCCCAGTATTTTTTATTAGTCACGTTATCTACATTGGCTAAGAAAGTCGTGTTTACACCACCCAGTTTTGTTTTATAGCGCGCACCAACATCAAGAATAGTATAGTCAGGAAGTTTATAGGTATTCAAACTATCTAAATATTGTTCACTAACATAGTTAGCCCGAGCATTAACATTTAAACCATCTACCACAGGTACGGCATAATCCAAACCTAATGAGGCAGTAAAGTCTGGTACACCATAAATCGTATTGCCTGAAATATCAGTGGTGCTTGTAGAACCTTTTGTATATTCAGCATCAATATAAGCCATGCTTCCCAGTAGACTTAAGTCCTCTGTGAAACTCCCTGAGAAGGACCATTCAATACCACGTGATCGACTTTCCCCACCATCTTCAGTGATCTGTGTATTACCATTAACCGCTGTCGCCAAAGCTGTTGTGATCAGAGTCGGTTTTTCAATTTGATAAAGCGCCAAGCTATTTAACCAAGAACCAGCTTGATACTTCGTCCCCACTTCATATTGCTTCGTTTCGTAAGGCTTAAACAGTTTTCCTTCATTCACATCCGCGGTAGAAGTTACTGAGTCTGCTTTTGATAAACCTTCAACATAACTTGCATAAAAAGATAAATTTTCTCCAAACGGTTTGATTACGATGCCTAAACTTGGTGAAAGCTTATTTTCATCGTATTTCACATCTGTAGTGAGACTTTCTAACTGCATATCTTGATAACGAGCACCCAAAATCAACTGAAATTTGTCATCCAACATTGAAATTTGATCCGTCAAGGTATAACTCATGAATTTATCATCTTCATAAGGTACAACTGTTGGATAGGTCGTTGGCATTGTCCCGTTCGAGTTAGGATTATAAAGATTCGTTGTAAATGATGAACTGGTCGCACGAGAGTGTTGATCGTATTCGCGATGCACATAATCTGCACGTAACCCAAGGGTATGTTTAATGGCGCCTGTATTGAATTTAGTTTCAATACCCGTATTACCACTTAGGTTATTTTCTTTAGATGCGACTCGATAGTACTGCGAAGTTGCATCACCTGCACTGTTCTGCAAGATCATACGCGTACCAAAAATATGGCCCGAATAACCTTTCTCAACATAACCCACACCTGCAAAAACTTTGGTATCAGGGGTGAATTTATATTCACCATTTAAGCCCGCATAACGGCTATAGGTTTCCCCATGAATTTGATCAAAGTAATTATTATCACCCTTTGGTGTGGCAACTACGCCTGTTTTTTGCATAGAGACCATTGCAGGTGAACCATTATCACGGTTTTCACGAATGGCATAAGCATCAAAGTTTAGTTTTAATTTATCGGTCGTATAGTCCGCTGCAATCGAACCCAGTGCTAAACGGTCATCCATACCTTCAATAAGATGCTCACCGTCTCCATATGTGCCGTTTACACGAACTCCAAATTGGTTTTGGTCACCAAAACGACGAGAAACATCTACATTGGTTTTATAATAACTCTCATCTTCTAATGACGTCGAAATACGTGTTAGATCTTGGTCGGCACGTTTAGAATTCGCAATCACTACTCCGCCAACGCTTCCTGCTGGTGCCATACCTGCAACCAAAGCATTCGGTCCTTTCAATACTGTTACCGATTCTAGTAAATCTGTTGGTATACGTCCCATAGGAGCTACAGCGTATAACCCGTTGTAAGCCATATCGTCATAGCCGACACTAAAACCACGAATTTGGAAGTTTTCGTTTAAATGACCTTGATTGGTCGTCGCACGAATACTGGCATCATTTTCTAAAACTTCCCCCACTGTAGATGCTTGTTGATCACGAATCAGTTGCTCTGTATAAGTAGAAACCGTAAATGGCGTATCAATCGTTGACTTATTCCCTAAAGCACCCAAGTCAGCTGCCTTCGCCAATTTACCATCGGCATAGCCTTGTTGTGATTGCGCTTCTGATTTTAAGGCAGGTAAAACTGAAACCTCCTCTGCAAAAGCAAGCTATAAACAGCCTCCACCCATCATCAAAAGCCCAACAGAGCTTGCAAGAATTTTCTTAGAGAAGGATTTCATTTTAAACAACGCTTATTTTTAATGAGAATTATTATTATATGTAAAATAATTATCATTATTTATTGTATTTTATCATTTGACTTATCTATATGATCTAAAATACAAATTTAAGATTACTGCTAAAAAATACGTTTTACTCGCTCAATTTCAATACAGTTTGGTGCAGTATTATAAAATGACGCATAAGTCAGACACCTGTTCACCCCATAGGCAAAGACTTTCATGGCATTCACGTTTACACTAAGCCAATACTTAAAACAACAATGGGGAATCTATGACAAACTTAGCAACACAAGCACCGGTACTGGTTACAGGTGCATCGGGTTATATTGCCAGTTGGGTGATTCAAAAATTATTAACCCAAGGGTATACCGTTCATGCCACTGTACGTGACTTGAACAAAACCCAAAGCTTCGCGCATTTATCTAAAATTGCAGACAGCAGTGCTGGAACACTGAAACTCTTTAAAGCCAATTTGCTCGAGCCAAATTCCTTTAAAGAAGCGATGCAAGGCTGTGAAATTGTCTTTCATATGGCCTCTCCTTTCGTCGTTACTAACTATAAAGATGCAGTGAAAGACATCATTGAACCTGCTGTTTTGGGCACAGAAAATGTCTTAAACACCGTCAATGAAACCGAGTCTGTTAAACGCGTCATTGTCACTTCGAGTATTGCTTCGACCTATGGCGATGCCATTGATATTTTAAAAACAGACCACAATACTTTTAATGAAAGTCACTGGAACACCAGCAGTTCTGAGACTCATCAGCCTTATCCATATTCTAAAGTGATGGCTGAGCGTAAAGCTTGGGAAATGGCAGATGCACAAAACCGCTGGCAATTGGTTTGCATTAACCCAGCATTGGTCTTTGGTCGTTCATTGACACCAAATACGCAGTCAGGCTCAATTGAGGTCTTACAACAGTTTACCAATGGTTTGACTTTAGCTGGTGTCCCACCTATGTGGAATGGTGTAGTCGATGTTCAAGATGTTGCTGAAGCTCACTTACAAGCAGCATTCAACCCAGAAGCAACGGGTCGTTACATTGTAAGTGGTGGAACTTTAAGTCTGCTTGAAATCGGTCAATTGCTTAAAGCACATTTTGGTTGGAAGTTTCCATTTCCACGAAATGAACTTCCTAAAGCAGCTTTTAAGGTGATTGGTCCATTCATTGGATTTAGCCGCGAGTTTGTTGAATTGAATATGGGTTATCCCATTTATTTTGATGCGAACAAGAGCCAAAAAGAATTGGGTTTAGAGTATCGAGATGTCAAAGAAAGCTTGGTTGAGCACTTTCAACAATTGCTCGATGACGGTGTCATCAAGCAATATATTCCTTGAAATAAACAACCTAAGTTTGACTTAAATATTTCTCCAGCTCATTGAAAAGCAATGATCTTGGCGGAGTCTTATCAAGTTCTCACCCCATTTCATCATTAGCCTGCAGCTGGCCCTACTTTTGTTTCGGCAAAAGTAGGCAAAACCATGCTCATCTGCAAAACCTGACCACTTTTTGATGTATCAGAAATATGTCGCAGAAACATTATCTTACTTACACCACGCAGGTTGCAGATGACGTTCCCAAGTATCATATTTCTGATTTAACCTGAGTCAACAATCTAAGCCTCTAACTGACCATAATCTTTCATCAGTTGAATAAACTCAGCTTCATTGATCACAGCAATACCAAGCTTCTCCGCTTTATCCAGCTTTGAACCTGCTTTTTCACCTGCAACGACACACTTTGTTTTACTCGACACACTACCACTCACACGTGCGCCCAGTGCTTGTAGGAGCTGTGTTGCTTCATCACGCCCCATCGTACTGAGTGTCCCTGTCACGACCCAACTTTCACCATTTAAAGGTTGTCGACTTGGTGCCACAGGCGCGTCCCAATGAATACCTGCCGCCAATAATCGGTCTAAAACTTCAAGGTTATGCGGTGCTTGGAAAAAATCGACAATCCACTCCGCCGTGATATCCCCTACATCTGGAGTTTTCTTTAAAGCTTCAATGTCTGCGACACGTAGCGCATCTAAAGTTTGGAAAGTATTGGCCAACATACGTGCTGTGGTTTCACCCACTCCACGAATCCCTAGTGCATAAATAAATGCAGCCAAAGTGGTTTTCTTACTATTTTCAATCGAATCAATCAAGTTCTGAACGGACTTCTCACCCATTTTTTCAATGGTTAATAGCTTTTGTCGGTGCTCGTGTAGGTGATAAATATCAGCCACATCTTTAAGCAGATCAAGATGTAACAATGATTCGACCCAACGATCCCCCAAACCTTCAATATCAAGCGCTTTACGTGACACGAAGTGGCGAATCGCCTCAATACGCTGTGCGGCACAATACAAACCACCTGAGCAACGTGCTAAAGCTTCACCTTCGGGCATCACCACTGGCGATTCACACACGGGGCATTGGCTCGGGAGTTCAACTTCAGTCGCATCGATAGGACGGAACTCAGACCATACTTTTTCCACTTTGGGAATCACATCACCACTACGGTAAACACTGACAGTATCGCCAATTCTAACATCTAAACGGTGAATTTCCCCAATATTATGCAAGGTCACATTTGAAACGGTCACGCCGCCCACAGCAACAGGATTCAAACGCGCCACAGGTGTGAGTGTACCTGTACGCCCCACTTGCCAGTCAATATTTTCAACCGTGGTGAGCGCAGCTACCGCAGGGAATTTATAAGCCGTTGCCCAACGCGGTTCACGACTTAAAAAACCGAGCTGTTGCTGTTGTTTGAGGCTGTTAACCTTAATCACCATGCCGTCAATTTCCACACTCAATTGTGGTCGTTCCGCATTGATTTGTTCATAAACCGCTTGAACTTCTTGAATACTATCGCAGACAAAATGACGCTCACCAACTGCAAAACCAAACTGTTGCAACCACTCTAGACTTTCCGACATGGTGCTTTGACCATGATTGGGTTCACACTGCGCAATACCATAAGCATAAAATGCGAGTGGACGCGAAGCCGCAATATTCGGGTCTAACTGACGTAAACTTCCCGCCGCGGCATTACGTGGGTTGGCAAAAGTCTTCTCACCTTTGGCTTCATTTTCTGCATTGAGCTTTTCAAAACCTGCTTTAGGCATCAAAACTTCGCCACGAACTTCCAGTAACGTAGGTACTTCACCCTGATCTGTACTCAACACCTTCGGCAAGTTCCGAATGGTTTTGACATTTTGAGTAATGTCTTCCCCTGTCTCACCATCACCACGTGTCACTCCACGCACCAGCACACCTTGTTCATACCACAGTGAAATGGCAAGACCATCAAACTTCAGTTCGACATCATATTGAATCGTTTGATTCGGCAACCGTTCTTCTGCACGGCGTGCAAAAGCAAAGAGTTCTTCTTGATTAAACACATTGCCTAAAGACAGCATCGGTACCACATGGGTCACGCTCGTAAACTTCGCCAAAGGTTTACCGCCCACTTTATTGATCGGGCTATCCGGCTGAATATACTCAGGGTATTGTTCTTCTAAAGCTTTCAGTTGATGAAAGAGCTGATCATATTCACTGTCTAAAATGGTCGGCTGATCCATCACATAATAAGCATGATTATGCTGTGCCAAAATTTGGATCAGTTGACGCATTTGCGCAACGACAGTCGAAGTTTGAGTCATAATTTCACCATAAAAAAGGGCGGTCTTTGTTCCGCCCTAAAAATTGTATTTCTACTGTCTATTATAGAAATCGTTACCGTTGCTTTCAATCAGATTAAGCATCGATTGCTTGTCCAGCACGATAATCAATCGCCAAGTGGCGCCAATGCTCACGCAGTTGTGGCGTGAACTCTTGGTTGTTTTGGTCATAAACCGTTCCATCGATTTCACGAGCAATTAAACGTGAAATACTGTCCATGGTGTCAAAGGCATTTTGGACATCGCGGTGTGGTAAAGCCAAGAAAAATGCCAAGCCTTTAATTGGATCGGTCGACAAATTTTCCAAGTCAAAACCATCCATACCTGTATCAGTAATCTGCAACACAGAGAACAGTAACTTGGTTCCATCTTCGTTATAACGATGGAAACACGACATTTCGCCAAAACGTAAACCATACTTCATTAAAACTTTTAAAGTTTTCTCACCAGACAATGCACGACGTTCAGGATAAACATTCAGGGCAATAAACGACTCTGCTGTGGCTAAGGCACTTTCATCATCGACAATTTTTTGCTCATACAAATGTGCATCTAAAATGCTGCTTTCATCGTCAAACTCTGAAATTTCAGCTTTTTCGACGTTGGCATTTAAACTAAATTCAGCTTTATCCGCTTTTGCTTGGTCATCAATAAGCGAGGAGCTTGCACTTTCAGTCGTTAATTCCGTTGCATCTGCTACTGCATTTTCAGGAGCGACTAAGTCTACTGCTTTATTTTCTACCTCAGCTGATACATCCAAACTTGGTTCCGTGTTGCTGCTTTCGAGCACACTATCTGCATCCAAAGCTTTCGGTTCGGCTTTTTCAGGCAGTGTCTCTTCTACAGAGCTTTCGTTTAAAGTCGGCTCTTTACGTTCAGCCTCTTCAACTGATGCCGTTTGCAGTTGGTCACGTACGTGACGCGGGATAATCGGTTTTTGACTGTCAGCATCGATATGCAATGCGGACTCAAGTGAAGGCGCTGCATCTGCCGGCTTTCGAAAAATCATTCGAACCCCAAACAGCATAATGATCACTGCTATGACGATACCAATAATTGTTGTGTATTCCATCTTATTAGGCCTCCGCGACTAAACCGTATTCTTTTGCCTGTTCTAAATTTACAGTCACTAATTTTGATGTTCCCGGTTCAGGCATCGTAACACCTAACAAGTCGGTCGCCATCGTCATTGCGAGTTTATTATGGGTAATGTAAATGAATTGCACCTGTTCAGAAAGCTCTTTTACAAGATTACAAAATCTTCCCACGTTCGCATCATCCAAAGGCGCATCAACTTCATCCAAAACACAAAATGGCGATGGATTGAGCCGGAAAATCGCAAACACCAAGGCCAATGCTGTCAGGGCTTTTTCTCCCCCTGAAAGTAGCGCCAATGAGCTATTGCGTTTGCCTGGCGGACGGGCCATGAGCTTAACCCCAGATTGCCAGTCATCTTCCAAAGTCAGACTCGCTTCTCCACCATTGAAAACTTTCGGGAACAGATCTTGTAGTTCGGTATTGACCCGATCAAAAGTGCTCATGAACAGTTTACGGGTTTCTTGATCAATACTTTTCATTGCAGCACGCAACTGCTCAACAGTATTTTCCAAATCCTGAATTTGATGGCTCAACTCTTCAAAACGTTTAGACACTTCTTCATATTCTTCTGAAGCCGCCAAATTCACTGCGCCCAATTTCTCAAACTGTTGCTGTGCTTTTTCTAAAACTTGTTGATGGTTACTGATCTCAATGTTCAAACCCTCAATAGCTTCAACATTCATCTCTTTCAGCTGTTCAGAATAATGTTGTAAGTCTGACTTTGCCGCTTGCCACGCCAAACGCTTCTCTTCTAACTGGGTTCTCAGCTTTTCATCTTGTTGTTGCTGTTGATGACGGTGTTCGGTCAAACTTTGCTGGCGCTCTTGTACTGCATTCAGTTCAACTTGCCATTCAGACCATGTCTTTTGCAGCTTTTCAGTAATCTGTGCTTGTTCGCTAAACTGGCTTTCCAATGCAGGCAGCTCAAGTTGTACAGGGTCAATAAACTTTTTGGCCTGCTCCATCTGTGACAATATTTGCTGATACTGCGCCTTTAAGAAAGTACTGTCTTTTTCTAACAGTTCAATCTGCTGTGTGGTTTGGACCGCCTGACGACGCACCATTTCAAGCGCCTGCCAAACCTGCTGTGCCTGCTGCTGGCTATCATCCAGTTGCTCAGTCAATGACTCCACTTGGAACTGCATGGTTTTATAGTTTGGCAAGTTTTGCTCTAGCTTAATATTCAATGCATGCAGATCAATCTCCAGATCATCTTTTTGCATGGCATCTTCTTCAAGCTGACTGTCTAGCTGCGCCAGTTGATTGGCCAATTGTTGCTTTTGCACTTCAAAGGCTTGGTTAGTACTTTGCACTTTGGCAATATTCAAATCAATCTGCTGCGTCGCTTGAACTTCTTTTTTTAACAGGTGTTGATCCGCTTTTAACTGCTCATCCACCGCTTGGACTTGAGTACGAAGCTCTGTGGTTTTCGTTTCAAGCTGAGTCAGAAGTCCCGTTTTTTCAGCAAGGGTCTGTTCAATTTCATCTAAACGAATCCGATGGCTTAACGCACCCTGTCCAGCTTGGCTTGCTTCGTCATAATCCAAACCAATCACCCAGTCCACGCCGACATGGTAACCGTCTAAACTCAGAAGAGACTGACCATCTTTCAATTGCTTTTGCAGCGCTAGGGCTTGTTTTAAGTTGGTAGTCACACCCACCTGCTGCCACAAAGAGGATTGCGGCGATTCAATCCAACTGGCTAGGCTATCGCAACCTGCAATTTCGATCAGTTCAACATGCGGCTGAGGCGTTAACTGACGTGCAACGGCATCGGTGAATGCATCGCTGTTGTCTAAACAATGCGCTGAAAGCCATTTGGCTAAGAATTTTTCGACCAGCACGGCATGGGTTTTAGCCGCATCTTTAAGCTTCAGCACGTGCATCAACTGTGGATGATCACTATTTTTTAAGGCGCTGACTTTGACCAATAGCTGCTTTAGATGTTTCTGTTCTGCACTTAAGACCTGTATATCTGCTTTGTGCTGATTCAACTCAGTTTGAGCAGCTTGGTGCTGAATACGCAAATCATCCAGCTGTAACTGCACCTCAATGATACTTTGCTCACGTTGTAACTGCTGTGCCTCAGCGTCTTGCTTGGCATGCAACAATTGGTCTATCGCATCCAACTGGCTTTGGTTTTGAATTTGCGCCGCTTGCTGCTCTAAAATTTGCTTTTGTTGTTCAAAACGTAAAATGTTTTTGGCCAACTGTTCACTTTGCGCCAACATTTGCGTTTTTTGTTGCTGTTGCTTTTCAACCAAACTTTTGACTTGTTCAAACTGTTGAAGCAGCTGTTGCTGCTGTGCTTTTAAATCCGTTAAGCCTTGGCTTTGCTGTTGGTTTTGACTTTCTTGCTGTTGTAACTGTTCGGTATGAAGCTCATTTTGTTCGTGCAAACTTTCCAGTTGTAACTCAATCAACTGCATACGTTCTTTGGTTTGTGCCTTCTGCTGTTCAAGCTGTGCCAAAGTCGTCGTATTTTGCTGGAACAAGCTCTGCTTTTGTTCCAAAGTCATTTTCAACTCAGCCAGCTTTTTCTCTGCCTGTTGCCACTCACTCTGTAGGGGCGTGGACTGCTGAATCAGACGTTGAAATAGCTCACTGGTTGACGTCAAATCATGCTCTAAAGTGGTTAACTCTGAACGGACTAACTTGAACTGATCGCCCAAATCATTCATGTGCAGCGTATATTCTTGTTGTAAACGGCTGCTTTGTTCACATTGAAAAGATAAAATTTCAACTTTAATGGTGCGAATTTGGCTTTCCAGTGTTTTATACTGAATCGCGGTTTCAGCCTGACGTTTTAAAGTTTTTAACTGTGATCTTAATTCGGAGGCAATATCTTCTAAACGCGATAAATTTTGCGTGGTGTGATCCAAATGTAATAAAGTTTCACGGCGACGTGCTTGATAACGCGAAACCCCTGCGGCTTCCTCAATAAAAACCCGCATTTCTTCAGGTTTTGCATCGACCAAACGGTTGATCATGCCTTGTTCAATAATCGAATAAGAACGTGGCCCTAAACCTGTGCCCAAGAATATATCTGTAATGTCCCGACGACGGCACTTGGTACCATTTAAAAAGTATTCAGACTTGCCATCTCGGTTGACCTGACGTTTAACCGCCAGTTCGGTATAGGCATTATAGCTACCACCTAACTTGCCATAAGTGTTGTCAAAACGCAGTTCTACACTGGCGACACTGACAGGTTTGCGCTTTGCCGTGCCTGTAAAAATGACATCCTGCATACTGCCACCACGCAACTGACGCGCACTGGATTCGCCCATGACCCAGCGAATAGCATCGATCACATTGGATTTGCCACAACCGTTCGGCCCAACGACTGCGGTGCGGTTATCTTTAAAGTGTAATGTGGTACTGTCGGCAAAAGATTTGAAGCCGGAAAGTTTTAAACTGCTTAAACGCATAATGTCCTGACTAACGTCGTGAGCGTCTCGCCCACGCAAGTTCAATTTGTTTCATTCGGGTCAGAGATTCCAACACCAAGTTACGTAAGTGTCGACAAAAATCTTCCATAAATAAAGTAGCTTGTTGTGATTTTCTGATTAAAACAGCATCAGTCACCAGTTTAAATAAATCATAAGATTCTTGTAACTCTCTACGCGAAGTATTTAAGGTTAAAAAATAGCTCCGACGTATCGAGGGTAACAATTCTTGGTAAAACTTCATCAAATAAGCATTGCCCACCATTTCATGCTGGCGCGCCAATCCTTCAAAAATCAAATCATAAAATTTTTCGATACTGCCCTGTTTCAGTTGATTCCCCAACTCATCCAATAACAGCTGTAAACGTTCCGCTTCATAGCTGCGCCATGTTTCCGCAATGCGTTGCACAATTTGCCCCAATAGCAGACTGCTGGTGTCAAACAAGGCGCGCACTTGCTGAGCGGACATTTCAGAGACTATAGCGCCGCGACGCGGGTAGATTTCAATCAGATGTGTACGTTCAAGCAGTAACAAGGCCTCACGCACCGAGCCGCGACTCACATCCAGTTCAGCGGCAATACGTAATTCTTGTATGCGCTCACTTTCGACCAACTCACCGCGAATGATTTGTTCACTGATGTGCTTGGCAATTTGTTCGGACAAACTCTCTGTATCATGTGCTTGCATACTGTTCCTAACTTGTTTTTATAAGATGCAATCCATGGTCTTTAGTGACCTATTTTTAGGTTTTACCCGATCTTAAACGCTAAACACTATGTCATTGTCTAACAATTTTACCGTCTATAATGCCAATCAACAGCAACGCACACAACATTGTCAAAGAAATTAAGAACTAAAACCTTGATAAATAAAATATAAACCAACTACCACCAACAAACCAGCAAAACACTTTTTCAACATCGCAGGCGATAAAAGATGCGCTACTTTCGCACCAAACTTCGCGGTGATAAAACTCATGACCGCAATCCCCAAAAAAGCATAGACATGAATATAACCAATGGTATTTGGTACGTTGACCTCAGCCTGATGCCCGAACCACATAAAACCTATAGCTCCAGCCACTGCAATTGGTAAACCACAAGCCGCAGACGTCGCCACCGCTTTTTGCATAACCACACCATGACGGTTTAAGTACGGCACCGTCAAACTTCCCCCACCAATGCCAAAGATCGCAGAAGCCACACCAATGCCTGCACCGACAAATAACTGTTTGCCTGTAGACGGTAACTGACGTGATGGATCGACCTCAACATGTGCGCCACTAAACATTTTGTACGCCACCCACACCGCAAAAAAACCGATCAGCAACTGTAAGCCATGTCCCGACATATAGTCTGCAATGCCCGCACCTAAAAAAGCACCCATGACTAGACCTGGAGCCAAATTGCGAAACACAGGCCACAACACGGCTCCACGTTTATGATGCGCACTCACGGAACTCATTGACGTGACAATAATGGTCGCCAGTGATGTGCCAACCGCCATATGCATAATGACACTCGGGTCATAGTTCAGATGAGTAAAAACCACATATAAAATCGGGATGATAATGAGTCCACCACCGACCCCAAATAGCCCTGCAGCAAAACCAGCGATTGCGCCAATCAGTAAATATATGATTAACTCCATGATCATTTTTCACTTTTCTCAGATTCATATGGATTTAGAGACACGCCAATTACAACAGCTTCTCGCTGAAGCACAGCAACTTCCTGAAGTTTTATTGCTTAAGCCAGTTACCACATCCACCAATGATGATGTGCGTGAAATTGCGCAAAAAGGGATTCAGAGCGTTTTGGTCTGCAGTACACGACAAACTCAAGGTCGTGGACAGCGTCAACGACAATGGGTTTCTCCTGAAGGAAACATCTATTTAAGCACATTGCTACAGACCAAAACACCTATAGATGGGCGCTTGGCTTTAGAAATTGCGTTAAATATCTTGCAAATGCCGAGTTTGCAAGGCCTTGCTCTGCAAGTGAAATGGCCAAATGACCTTTACAGTACTCAAGGTAAATGGGGCGGCATTTTAGTTGAACCACTGTCGAGCCACCAAGCTATTATTGGGGTTGGTATCAATATCAACCAAGTCGAAGATACCCAGCTTGATCAAGCCACCAGCTCACTTGAACAGCTGGGTTTAGCCCAAGCAGATCGCATTCGCTTAATGGCGGAACTATATCTAGCGATTCAACAAGCAGGCCTATGGTTCACCCATAACAGTGCAAATCTGGCTTCTCGTTTCAATCATTACGCAGCCTTTATGCAGCAACAGGTCGAATTTGAACATATGAAAGGTCTGTCTCAAGGCCAATTCTTAGGCATTCAAGATGATGGTGCGGTACAAATTCTGACCACCAATGGTGTTGAAAACTTTTATCAAGGCCGTTTACGCCCAGTGACCCCTGTTTAAATGATTGAGCATCATCATGAAAAATTTATGGTTAGATATTGGTAATACTCGTCTGAAGTATTGGATTACGCAGGAAGATCAAATTTTGGAACAAGGGGCTGAGTTACATTTACAGTCCCCTGCCGATTTGCTTTTAGGTCTAATTCAGCATTTTAAAAACTTAAACATCCAACAGATTGGTGTTTCTTCGGTTCAGGACAAAAAAAATAATGACCGAATCCGTAGACTTTTAAAAAGTTTAAATGTGCCGATCACCTTTGCTCAAGTACAGGCCAACTATGCTGGCTTACAATGCGGCTATGAACAGCCCGAACAACTCGGAATTGACCGTTGGTTGCAAGTGCTGGCTGTCGCACGTAATCCAGAGCAGAACTATTGTGTGATTAGCTGTGGTACGGCGCTGACCATCGACTTGGCAGATGGTTTACAGCATTTAGGCGGCTATATTTTACCCAATCTCTACTTACAACGAGACTCGCTGATCCAAAACACCAAAGGCATTAAAATTCCAGATGCGGCTTTTGATGAACTCGGTCCTGGCCGTAATACCATCGACGCAGTGCATCATGGGATTCTGCTCGGCTTGGTCAGTACCATTGAAAAAGTCTTGCAACAATCTCCACGCCAACTGATTTTAACTGGCGGTGATGCACCTGTATTTGCACGCTATTTGGCAGAGTATGCACCATGCATTGAAAATGATTTATTACTTAAAGGGCTGCAATATTATACTCAACATCACCCCTGAGCCACCGCCTGTTGTTGTAAAAGGGGTTTTAAGGTATTGAGCAGTAGCTCAAATTCAGCATAGCCATTTTCACGCATAAAATGCCCTGCACGTTTCACCTCCAGTACCTCTGCACTCAAGAAGTGCCCAAAGGTAAGTGCCAAAGGAGGTGGAACATAAGGGTCATTATTGGAAAACATAACCACACGTGAAGCGATGTGAGAGTGGAGTATACCGCTGTCCAACTTCGCTTGCGCAATAAAGCCACTTAACTCAGGTAAGGTTGTTAAAGCCGCTTTAAAGCCCGCAATACAGAAGATCGCTTTGATTCGACGTTCACGCAGTCTACTACTGAGATAATGTAAAGCTGCTAGACACCCCAAACTATGCGCAATGATGATGGTATTTTCATCCAAAGCGGTCATTTGCAGGGCCAAAGCCTGTTGCCATTCTTCGAAATGTGGTGCATCGCTGTGCGGGAGCACTAAACGTTTTACTTCAGCATGCAGATCCATCTGGCTGAGTTTTTGACTTAGCCACGGAAACCAATGGTCATTGGGCGATGCTTGATAGCCATGCACAATATAGATATGTTGTTTTGATCCATTCATTTTCAACTTCTTATTATAATGTTTGAAAAGAATAAATTTTACGCAACTTTCAAGCCATAAACAGTGCGTTTTTGTTATTGATTGAGGGTATTGAAAATACACATAATATTTTCCATGACTCACAAAACAACATAAAAAAGGCGCTCAACGCGCCTTTTTCTGAAATGGTAAGAAGCAGATTACTTCTTATCGTTCCCACCAAATAATGGTCCCATTCCGCCGCCACCACCAAACTGTTTTTGCATACCGCTTAGTGATTTCATCATTTTTGCCATACCCGATGGATTGGCAAATTTCTTCATCATTTTCGCCATTTGCGCATGTTGTTTAATCAACTTATTGACTTCAACGACATCCATACCACAGCCGGCTGCAATGCGCTTTTTACGGCTTGGGTTCATCAGATCTGGATTGCGGCGCTCTTTGATGGTCATCGATTGGATAATCGCTTCCATCTTTTTCACTTGCTTTTCAGGGTTCGCTTGCGCCAACGCATCTTGAATCCCTGCATTGCTCATGCCAGGCAACTTATCCAAGAAGCCCATCATGCCGCCCATTTTATTCATTTGCTCAAACTGCATTAGCATATCTTCAAAGTTGAAGCTGCCACCTTTTTGCAGTTTTTTCGCCATTTTTTCGGCTTTTTCTTTGTCGACTTTACGTTCAAGCTCTTCGACCAAAGAAAGTACGTCACCCATACCCAAGATACGCTGTGCAACACGTTCAGGATGGAATGGCTCTAAGGCATCGAGCTTTTCACCCATACCTAAGAATTTGATTGGCTTACCTGTGATTGCACGTACTGAGAGCGCCGCACCACCGCGCGCATCACCATCAGTTTTGGTCAGAATCACACCCGTTAATGGCAGTGCATCATTGAAGGCTTTGGCTGTATTTGCCGCATCCTGACCGGTCATTGCATCGACCACGAACAAAGTTTCAGTTGGCTTAATCGCCGCATGAAGCTCTTTGATCTCGTCCATCATTTCATCGTCTACGTGTAGACGACCTGCTGTATCGACAATCAAGACATCCGCAAACTGAATTTTGGCTTGTTCAATTGCACGCGTTGCAATGGTAATTGGTTTTTCGTCAGCACTCGATTCAAAGAAAATCGCGCCAACTTCACCTGCAACAGTTTGTAGCTGTTTAATTGCTGCTGGACGGTAAACGTCGGCAGATACCATCGCGACTTTTTTCTTTTGGCGTTCTTGTAAGAAGCGAGCAAGTTTTGCAGCAGTTGTTGTTTTACCTGCACCTTGTAAACCCGCGAGTAGGACTACAACAGGAGGTTTTGCTGCAAGATCAAGGCTTTCATTTGCCTCGCCCATCATTTTTGTTAATTCGTCATGCACGATTTTAACAAATGCTTGGCCCGGCGATAATTGATTCATGACTTCTTGACCCAACGCCTCTTCCTTAACTTTCGCGATAAATTCACGAGTTACAGGAAGTGCAACATCGGCTTCAAGAAGTGCCATACGTACTTCACGTAGGGTATCTTTAATATTGTCTTCGGTTAGCTGCCCAGAGCCAGTAACATTTCTTAAACTCTGCGTGAGTCGTTCCGTTAAGGTATCAAACATTGCAAAATCCGCTTAAAATTGCTAGTTGCAAAAAAATCTTTCTTAAAATAGAAAATTTATGCATAGAATGCTATAGGATACTGTAGTTCGCACCGAATTTATATAAATGAATATTCATCATCCTGAAAAAGGTTTGACATGATTAGCCTGCCCTTGGTTTACACCATCTTAGCATTAGTCGCTTATACCACCTCTTTTTGGTATTTGTTCCTCAAATTAATGGCTAAACGTGATCCAAACCATTGGTTTATTGGCATTATTTTAGGCTTAGGCTTATTACTACATGCAACTGTTTTGTACCATGACATGCTCACGCCGATGGGGGTGAATTATGACGTTTTTGTCTTAATGTCATTTACATCTGGGCTCATGTTGTTACTTAGTCTACTCTATAGCACTTATCGTCCAATTCTAGCTTTGAACCTGATTGGCATTCCTGTGGCTGCTACAGGACTCATTTTAGGTTTTGCCTTTAGCCAGTCCACTCAATTTATTGAACAGCGCTCATTGGGTTTAGATATTCATATTATTTTATCGCTGTCGGCCTATGCGGTGCTACTCATGGCGACCATACAAGCCGTGATTTTATGGTTCCAAGATCGTGAGTTAAAGAACAAACAGAAGAAACGCTTTTGGGTTAACTTACTGCCCTCTTTTCAAGCGATGGAGTCTTTACTGTTTGACTTAATTAAAACGGGTTTTCTTTTACTAACCGTGGCGTTGGTGTTTGGTTTCTTTACTATCGATAACTTTTTTGCCCAACATCTGGCACATAAAACCGCTTTTAGTATTATTTCTTGGTTTGTGTATGGGGCTTTACTCATCGGACATTACCGTTTTGGTTGGCGCGGTCAAAAAGCGATTCGTTTTACCTTAATTGGATTCTTCTTGTTGGCTGTCGGTTTTATCGGATCTAAGTTTGTATTGGAAATGATTTTAGGTCGATAAAGTATTTTATGTTAACTTTAGGAAAATTAAACTTATAATGAAATTTTTCTTTGTAGCATTTGCATTCACTTTAATCACATGGGTTTGCAGCGATTTTTTTCATAAAAAACAATTAGATTCTGCAATAAACTCAACAAATAAAATTAAAAATTGTGGCTACTTGTTGGGCATTAAGTCAACAAAAGCTAGATTTAGTCAGGAGTATTTTGTAATACAGAATAATCAAAAGGAAATAGATAAATTTAATTTTGATCCTGAATTTGATGTGCATCAGAACATAAAATACTCTGGAGAAATAAAGCAAGGGGAAAAAATTTGTTATGAATATACTTACATTCACACTTATATGGATACTATAAAAATTCTAACAAATATGAACAAAATTAATAATTTTCCATAAAGTTTACAGAATAGAGCTTATGTAACATAACACTAAAAACTCCCCCAACCACCCTACAATATTTTAGTTATCTATTGCTTCTCATCCCCACTAAAAACATATAGCAGCACTGTAAAACTCATCCACGCACTCACAAAAGCCTCACTTAACCAATCGTGCGGGTTGTATTCACATCTACAGGAAGCTTCGATTAGTATGTGGCCTATAGCACTGATCGATAAACCTTAAGTGCATAAGAAAGATAATGAAATGGATCGTTTTTTATCCATCTGTTATACTAGCTAAATATTTACCCCCCTTCTTCCAATTTAGAGTAACGCCAATGAAGTAAGTCTTATTTTCCGTCAAATCTAATTTATGTGTTTTCTGACGTGCAAAATAAACTTATTTACTACTCTATATCTCTATAAAAATTTATTTTGTATGTCCTGTATAAAGGAGTCTTTAATGACCCAACAGGCCTGTACTGTAAAAAATCTCAGCGTTCAATTTGCTCATGAACCACTTTTTCAGCATTTAAACTTTGAATTGCCCGCTGCCCAATGTTCAGCTCTGATCGGACGCAATGGTCAAGGCAAATCAATATTAATATCCCTACTCACTCAAGCGTACATGCCAAATTATGCGAGTGGCGAAGTGATTTGGCATATGCCATTTTCCTACTTAAGTCAGCTCGAGCGTTTAAGCAACTGTACACTTGCCGAAGCCCTTAACATTGCTGACTTACATGCAAGTTTTCAACGTATTGAACAATCGACTGCGAGCTTTGAAGACTATGACCGCGTCGAACATGCATGGCATCAACCCACTGAGTGGCTGAAATTACTGGAAAGTGCCAACTTACCTACAGATCTATCTAGCTCGGTTTCTCAACTCAGTGAAGGTCAGAAAACTAAACTGGCACTGTGTCTCCTTTTTTTACAAACTGGGCATTATTTACTTCTTGATGAGCCCAGTAATCACTTAGACCATACAAGTCGTGCATGGTTAAGTCAAAAAATACTTCAGCATCCTGCGGGCTGTTTAGTCATTAGCCACGACCGCACATTGTTAAATCAAATCTCCAATACCTATGTTTTAAATGATTTTGGCTTGCAACACTTCCGTTGCAACTATGCCGAGTATCAGTCACACACAGAGCAACAACAGCAGGCACTACAACACAATATCTCGCAAGAGAAAAGCGAACTCAAACAATTACAAATCCAACAGCATGAACAGCGCATGAAAGCCCAGAAAAAGCAAAAGTCTGGGCAGAAATTACGAAGCTCTGGTTCTCAAGCCAAAATCCTACTCGACTTTAAAAAAGAACGTGCGAGTCAAACCTTATCGGGAGTCGCGCAGCAACAACTTCGCCAAAAGGAACAAGTGCAAGATGAGCTCAAAAACAAACAGCAGCAACTAGAACAGATTAAGTCACAAAAGTTTGATTTCCATTTTCAACCTAAACAAACTGGTGAAATTCTTCGTTTAAAAGAAGTGGTTTTAGCAGCACTCTCTATCTTCCCTATTTCTTTTGCCTTACATAGCGGAGAAAAAATCCAACTGCGCGGCCAAAATGGTTCAGGTAAGTCGACCTTACTTCGTGACATTCAAAATTATAGTCATATTCAATCGGGAGACATTGTCAAGCGAGGAGCATCGTTATATTTAGATCAAAACTTTAGCCTACTGAATCCAGAACTGAATGCGGTACACAATTTACAGTTATTGAATCCGTCTTTGTCCGATGAGGCGTGTCGGAATCAATTGGGGCAACTTCGAATTCGTCGAGATAAAGCTCTGCTTCCCATCTCACTACTCAGTGGCGGTGAACAACTCAAAGTTGCTTTACTGTGTATCAGTCTCGCAGCACAGCCTGTGGACTTACTGCTACTGGACGAACCCGAAAATCATCTCGACATCAACTCAAGACAACTGTTGGCACAGGCTATACGCGATTTTACAGGGGCGGTTATTTTAGTTTCGCATGATGATGCCTTTATCGAGGAGACACAGATTGAAAACTATTTCGATTTAACCCAAACGGATTAGACTAGACAGCGTGATCGGATTTGCGTATAACACCGTTTTTCTATTTGACTGGTGACACCGCTGTGAAACTCATTCTTGCACCAATGGAAGGCTTAACCGACCCAATCATGCGTGATGTTCTCACGTCTGTAGGTAGCTTCGACTGGTGTGTGACCGAGTTTATCCGTGTGACCAATTCGGTGTTACCCGATCATATTTACCACCAGTATTGCCCTGAATTACTCAATGGCGGAAAAACGGCGGCAGGAACACCCGTGCATGTGCAGTTTTTGGGCAATGACCCTGAAATGTTGGCTGCCAATGCCATCCGTGCGGTGAAACTCGGTGCGCCTGCCATTGATATGAACTTTGGCTGTCCAGCCAAAACCGTGAACCGTCACCGTGGTGGCTCGGTGCTTTTAGATGAGCCTGAAGTGGTACATGAACTGGTCAAAGCAGTACGTGATGCGGTTCCTGAACACATTCCTGTTTCTGCGAAAATGCGCTTGGGTTATATGGACCGACATTTTATGTTGGACAATGCTCATGCCATTGAGGATGCTGGTGCGGCTTGGGTTACGGTGCATGCACGTACCAAAGCCGATGGTTATACTCCACCCGCTTTTTGGGATCAGCTCCGCCCGATTCGTGAAGCATTGAAGATCAATGTGATTGCCAATGGTGAAATTTGGAACAATGCAGACGCGAAACAGTGTCGCTTAGAATCTGGCTGTGAAGATTTAATGATTGGACGTGGTGCCGTGACTACCCCCGATTTGACTCAGTGTATTCGTCAAAATATCGATACACCTCTGCTCACATGGAATGAGCTACTGACCTTACAAATCCGTTTCTTAAACGGGGTGTATAAAAAAGAAATGAATATGGTCGGACGTTATAAGCAATGGCTTGGCATGATGTCTAAACACTATCCTGAAGCCAAAGCCCTCTGGGATGAAGTCAAGCGTATCAAGCCGCTGGATGACATTATCCTTAAACTAAACGCAAGCGCGACTTAATCCGTTCGCGCAACGATCGCGACATAAGTGGGTAAGTTCCATGCACCACCCGCAAAACCTTTACATTGCTGCGATTGTGCCTGATAACTGAGGACAAAAGCCTTTCCATTCCAAGCCCACTCGGAACGAATACCACAGTCTGCGATACCCCGACCTTTTTGCTCTGAGAAAATTTGCGCCTCACTAAAACTTGAGCCTGATGTCGTGACTTGCTGCTGAATCTTTTGCAATGCTTTGTCCATAACCCAGTAGCCTAGACCTTCATTGTACGCTCCACGCCAACATGGCACTTGAACCACCACTTGCTCTGCATTCAGCGGATAGACTGAAACCCGATCTTCCTCAAAAAACCGTACTTCATATAAATTTGGACAGTCTTGTTGATCTGTTTTTGCTTTTAACTTTTTAAAGAGTTGATGGGCATTTTTACTGTCCACGGCAAAGTGACTGGCAACCGCAGGTCGGTATCCCGTAATACCAATTTTAGGGATGGCTTTGGGCTGTAAAACATTTTGCTCAGACTGATTGCCTTTTTGATATACCGCGTTCGGTGTATTTACACGCTTTTGTATATCATCCATTTTGAGCAAAACAGCATTTGCCCCAGCGGTTGAAATTTGCCATTGCTGTGCTTGAGTCGTGAGACGAATATCTTCTGCGCCCACCAAAGCCTTTAACAACAGCGCACTTTGAGCACTGGACAGTTTCGCAGTACTTTTCTTGGCATCGATGGTCAGGCTCCCCAGAGATGTTCCTCCTACGTTTAAATTGGCTTCAGTATCCTGTGTAAATTCCTCAGCCACTTGAATTTGGCTGAGCACCGCACTGCCTGCACCTGCTGGACGAGAAATCAACAATGAAACTGGATGACCAAACTGAGCATCACTTTGATACCCTACCGCACGGCACATGCCCGTATTATCACAGGCAAGTTCCCAGTCTTTATGCATAAAATAGTTACCCGTTTCAGCATGAGTCCACTGGCTCAAGGCACTCATCAGCAACACACCAATAATGGGACTATTTCGTTTTATGATCTTATTATTCAACATATGCACTCACTCCACTTCAGAGGAATCTTAATCTTGCACTCAAAAACTGCGGCTTTGCACTATACCTGTGTAATTTAAACAATCTTCAACGCGAATCCGTTGTACCTTCGACAGCTGATCTAGATCAAACCAAGCATAAGCCGTATGTTCATCACTGAGGCTGATCTCAGCAGATGCAGCCAAATGACATCTAAAAATAAATGCATGTGAGGTCACTGCCGAATGAAAATACACACCCGACAAATAATCGATCTGAACCTGACAACCGAGTTCTTCTTGGCACTCACGCAGCAAAGCCTGATGAATGGTTTCTCCCATATCCAAGGCTCCACCGGGCAGCCCCCAAGCCTGATCGGCATAATTGGCTTTCAGTAATAAAACCTGTCCTGCATCATTGGTTAGCACCGCATGAGAACTCAGTCGGTAAAAGTCTTGAAATGCCATAGATACCTTCTTCTTAAGTTGTTCATGTTGTCATTCAAACATAGCCCAGTAAAACGGAGGTGGCTCAACCTGTACCCAAGCCAAAGCTTTAGTCGAACTCAGTCTGGAAAATAAATCGGCTTTGACATTTTAGTTTCAAAGTCCACAGGCACCGAAATATGCTGATGGGCAACCAACCACTCACCTGCCGTTTTTTGAAAACATAGCGTGGTTCTGCACCAAGGAATCTCTGGGGTTGCAACGCCACTGGCATGATCCAATTTAGAATAACAATGTAAAAAAGCTAAACCGTCACGACTAAAAATATTGATGTTACGCCTGAACACTTTGATTTCCCCCTGAAAAAATGGGGCATATCGTCTCCACAATTCTTGATAGGCTTGCACACCTTGCAGCTCAAACCCAATATCAAACAAGCTGACATCACTCTGACAAAGACGAATGATATTTTGTACATCCATTTTACAAATGACATCATCCCATTGTTTGAGTTTGAAGATAATTTCATGCCCTGCATGCTCATCTCCAACTAATCGAAAATCCACATCGCACTCCCACGCTACAAATCAAACTGCATAAAAAAACGCGTGCGCCATCCATAGCAAACACGCGGTTTTCTTCAATTCTTAAAACAAGCAAAATATGTAATCTAATCTTAAGTCGTCAAATCCTTAATCGTGGTACTTGAACCATTGTTTTTGACCGATTCAATGCCTTTATCTCGGGATTGCTCACTGGCATAAAACTGACTGGTACCAATAATCTGATGATTGGCAGCCTTTAAGTTAAAATAAGGTTTGCCATTCTTGGCTTCTAAGCGTTCATAACGCGTATCATCGGGGCTATTTTTTTGCACCGACTCAATTCCATTATGTGCTGACGCCTTTGCTTTATACAGTTCACTGGTCAAAATGACCTCGCCATTTCCCGCTTTTAAAACAAAACGATATTGGCCATCATTTGCCTGACTTACTTCGTACCATCCTGACATAAGCTCACCTATTGTTATTTTAAAGTGATTGTAGATCCACCGAAACGAATAAAAAATCATCCAATTTCATAAAATATAAATGACTTCTTTTATAAAAAAAAGTGCATTTACTACCAGCCAGATTTTATTTTTATAAAATAACAGCTCTATATGAATAACGCATGACAGCCTCAAACCGTTTAAATGACACGTGATATCGGCCCAATAAACGGTTTGGAACTCTTCATAATTTTATGCTTTTAATACCAATTTGCTATAACTGCTTTTTGGCATTTCAATAATTTCTACACAAATTTGTACCGTTAAATCCTGAGGAGCGGTAAAGTTTTGCTGCAAGGTTTTAAGTAACTGGCTCGAAATGGCGCACTTGGTGGCTTCATCTCGTCCGCTTAATAAAGACACTTTGGCATGCAAATAAGCCTGCGCATCTCCATCTACCCCAATCACAAAATCGGACTGTCGAATAGCACGACTTTTGATGTCGTTGCCCGATTGTACAAACTGACCATCCAACAAAGCTTGGTTTAGAGCCAATAATATCGGCTTAACTTCAAGGGTGTCGATATTGTCTGAATATTCAAGGTGGATATGTGGCATAGCGTATTCTTCAACAGGTTTTTATCTTTATAGCATGCTGTGCTAGTGTTTCAACGCTTAATGTCTTTTCAAAATGGCCAAAAAACAAAAACGGAGTCTAATTGACTCCGTTTTAATCTCGAACTACAAACTCAGCGGATTAGGCTTTTTTCACATACTCAGATTTCAGTTTCATCGCACCGACACCGTCAATCTTACAGTCAATGTCATGACCATCTGCGGCATCTGGCAGTAAACGAATATTTTTCACTTTGGTTCCGACTTTCACCACCGATGACGAACCTTTAATTTTTAAATCTTTAATCACCGTTACCGTGTCTCCGTCAGCAAGTGAGTTGCCGTTGGCATCTTTAATTGCCACCACTTCTTCAGTTGCTTCTCCCTCTTTCCATTCGTTTGAACATTCAGGGCAGATCAGCAAGTCACCATCTTCATAGGTATATTCGGACTGGCATTTTGGGCAGTTGGGTAAAGACATAAAAACCTCAAAAATAAAAAAAATAAGCAATTCACATTGCTCAAAACGCCAATATAGCATTTTTCAGACGAAAACGATGCGAATCACCTATTTATTTTATGGCTTTAGCCTTGTCACGGGATTGATAAAATAACGCTTACGAAAATATAAGTTTTAGCTGTAATGACGTCACCTCAACGCTTATTTTTACTCTAAGCACTGCTTCAAAATCACCACATGGTTATGCTGTTCTTCTTTGGCTGCGGTGAGTAACGTGATCTGCTCACGCACTGCCAGTTGGCGCAAATCATTCAACTCGGCGGGATGTGCTTCCAGTTCTTTCATATAACGGACTTTAAACTCATCCCAGTGTGCCACCATGTCTTGGTAATACCATTTCCGTAGTTCATTGGATGGTGTGAGAATTTTTGGCCATTCATCTATTTTGGCCTCAAGTTTTGATACCCCTCTCGGCCATAGCCGATCAACCAAAATCCGTTTGCCATCCTCAGCCTCGATAGGCGCATAAATTCGCTTCATGCGTATTGGCATGCAGAACTCCTTTTATTCTTTTGTGCAACTTATTCTATTGTTCAACAATGACGAAGCACTATTCATCGGGAATGTCTGGATTCACTAAAAAAGCCAAGAGTTGCAATGACTCTTGCCAGCCCAGATAACAGCCATCGACAGGAATCACATCGGGTAAACCAGACTGCGTAATATGAACCTCTGTACCGACAGATACTTCTTTAAACTCAACACGTACTTCAATTTTTCCTGCTAGTTCAGGTACATCGAACTCATCGGTATAGCGTAATAAGCTGTTTTCAACGATTTCATGATAAGTACCATGAAATGAATGCTGCATGCCTGTACTGAAGTTAGTAAAAAACATGCGAAATTGACCACCTTCTCGCAGATCGAATTGATCTACATGTGCGGTAAAGCCATGTGGTGCCATCCACTTCACTAAAGCATCTGCGGTGCTAAAAGCACGATAGACGCGCTCGACGGGCGCACTAAATACGCGGTGTAATTGAACACTATTTGACATGATTTTTCTCGTTCTTTTCAAATATTCAGATTTAGTTTAGAACGCTCAAACCCACATACTGTATTTTTTTTTGTGCATATTTTTAGACAAGCCAAACGCGGCCTGCTGCCTTTTTCTACCCACCAACAAAAAAAGCATGTTTTTCAACATGCTCTAAATTTGACCATTTTTTAGGCCTGACCTTGCTCATAGTCCTCATCATCTTCGTCGTCATAGACATAGGCCATACAGCCCCAGCCATCATATTCGCCACCAAACTGTTCTGCAATTTTAGTAAACCATTGTTCTAAGTCAACAATATCTGAATACTCAGGTTCCATATACACGTAAATGGTAATAATCCACTCAGATACGTCACTTTCTTCATCGACAAACAAAGTGATTTTTTGCTCTTCTTGTAATAAATACAGCGCACACTTTTCTGCTTGTGACTGCTCTTGAAAGGCAATCGAATATTCTATTTCATGCGGTTCAGACAGGTCGTCGCCATCCTCAGCCATTTGCCAAAGTACATTTCCATTATCATCATCTGGATATAATTCATAATCACGTGTCATGCGTATGTCCTTGTTATCTTTTTAGCCAATATATCGTTGGCAAGTGACAAAATAGTGACTTCAACATAGCATATTTTGCTCATTTTTATAGCAGTTACATCTGATTTTTCGAAGGTTGTTTGGACTTTATTTCACGTAGACTTTGCCGCGTTATTGTAAAACCCGATGCTCAACTAAAATGTCCGCTTGAAACTGTAAATCACTGCTTTTTAAGCTTTCTAATAAGGCCGCAAATTTGAGTTCTTCTAAGCGTAGGGCTAGATAACTGTCTTGTATCTGAGTATGACCAAAAGCCGCACCATAGTGATTGATAAGGGTAAAGTCATCCTGCAAAGCTTGGATCAAAAGACCAAGATTGTCTTTACTCACACGTTGCAAATAAAAATCTGCTTTCGTGTTAAATAACTGTGAAACCAAGACCATCACAGATAGTCGTCGATGTTCATCCATAAAGGCACAGGTCACAACTTCATTTTGCTCAACCGCACGAATCACTTGTTGCCGGACTTTTTGTAAATGGCCGGCCGCATCCGTTTTCCCATAGCCTTCAATGAGTTCATCTAATAACTGCTCCGAAGGTAGTTGATAACTCTGGCTGTAGGTTTCAATTTTATGGTGTAGTGCCTTCGATATTTCAGCCAGATGTTGTCGTTCTTCAGCCATGTGAAAAAAAGCGCCCAGTTTTTCTCTGGCGCGCTGCATGGTAACTTCTTTGGCTTTACATTCATATTCCGCTAAGAAGTGATGTACTTTTTCAATGTACTGCCGACATTGTTTGAGCATTTGTTCAGCATCAAATTTGACCGTTTCAGCAAACAATTCAACTTGGTTGTGCCGTTCAATAACATAGTGTTCGACATCAATAATTTCTTGGTAAGTACTCAAGGTTTCATTGCGTTGTCTAAGTGTTCCAAGCTCAATTCTTAAACTGGTCAGCCGATGTTGTAATTCACTTTGCTGCTGTTCATAAACTTCTAAACTGTTTCGACTGCGCTCTAAATTGCTTTCTAAGGATTCAATCTTCTTTTTTTGGGCAAGGCTGTGTATTTTTTGCCCGCATATAACAGCACACAGCAGAACCATAATGACAGCGAATACATAAAGCATGGCCTATCTCCCTACGGGAATGTCATTTTTATTTTAAAGACTCAGCTGTAAGAACAAATGAAACTCAAACAGTAAGCCTTGGAACAGACAAACCTATTTTCATTCAATTTCAATCAGTCGTGACCATGGCCAAAAAGCCAAACTCAAATGTTAATTTCCACAAAGATAAGCACACTGGATAAAAGTACGCTTACACAACTTACGCTAACGGTTTTTTAAACTGCCCGATATCCCAAATTTTAAGTATTTCTCAAAATTAAAATAAAGTGTGACACAGTTAGAATGGCACGCTTCCATGAATCGCAACCGCTTTTCCACTTAAAGGCTGCTGAAAGGCGAGAAAACTGGCATGTAAAGCCATACGTTTTAATGGACTTCGTATCGGCTCAGGGTGATACAACTTATCTCCAGTAATTGGATGCCCAATATATTGCATATGTACACGGAGTTGATGTGAACGCCCCGTAATCGGGGTCAGTAAAACTCGCGTAATATCGGTCTCAATGTCATAGCTAAGAGCTTGATAAAGCGTTTTTGCAGGCTTACCCAGTTCAAAGTGCACAATCTGCCGTGGTCGATTTTCCCAGTCAGTAATCAGCGGTACTTCAACACTGCCTTCAGCATCCAACTGACCTTGAACTAAAGCAATATAGTGTTTATCCACCGTGCGGGCTTGGAACATTTTGCTGACGGCGACTTCGGCATCGCGGTGCTTGGCAAACATTAAAATTCCCGAGGTCGCCATATCTAAACGATGGGTAATTTTGGCATGTGGGTACTGCGCTAAAACCCTTAAATAAGCACTGTCTTGGTGTTCTGGTAAACGTCCCGGCACAGACAACAAGCCCGCAGGCTTTTCAATCACCACCAAATCATCGTCTTCATAAACGATCACCAAGTCTTCTTGGGGCGGTGAATAAATAAAGTTGTCATTTAGAGCCATGGGAATAACAGCATACAAAAGCGAGCGCGAAAAATAGCAAGCTGTGTTTCTGCTGTCAATCATTGACAAAATATAGAAAACAGCCTTAATCCTAGGCGTCCATCACCCTATATAAAGCCAGCTTTTTAGCAGGGCTAATTCGATTGAAAGCCTAAAATAAAATAATGTAAGTGAAACTACAACAGCAGGATTTTTCGATTTTCGCGGGAAATATTAAAATTAGGACTTACGCAGTATTATTTATAGATTCTCTGTGGTAGCAGATGATTTTTATCGAGAATAAAGTCATCAATGAAGTCTTTGATGATTGGTCTAAATAATTTCTTCTGCCAACGATATACATTTTCAAAGATCCGCTCAAACTGGTTCTTTTGTATCTCGACGTAGGCCATCAAGGCTGAAAAAATATGATTCAAAATCAGTTTAGATCGTCTTACTTGAAACTTTTCAATATGACAAACCTGTTTAATCACTCGGTGATATTGTTCTATTTTCCAATGACTTGAATGTAATTCATGAAAACCCTCAAAGGACAATAAATCATCTTCATCTTGATGCACAATATAAAACCTCTGCTGTTCTTTTAACTGAGTCTTAAATAATTGTACAAAGCCAAAATCTTTGAGCCAGACCACTTGACCCTGATGGAAATTCGGCAATAAACGCAGTTGAAACCATTGTCCTTTTTCTGGGGAAACCTTACGGTTACAGTCGATACCAAACATAAATCGAATACCATGTTTTCTTATGGTTTTTAGATTTGCAATCGATGAATACCAACTATCACCTGTAATGAATTGAATCTTTGCACCCCAACTGAGTACTTCACTTAACATATCCATAAAGTAATCATTCTTGGTTTTACTTTCAGATTTGTCATAAATTCGGAAATTAATTGGAATATTTTGACCATTTTGATCTGTCGCATACAAGGTAATGAGATTAATACCCTTGACGGATCGGTGGTGTTTGCCTGACCAAAAATAGCTAACTAAGTCCATATGCTGACTATACGGTTTATCTAAAACAGTATCATCAATACTGACTATAAGTTTATTATTATCAATATGTTGAATTGCTTCCTGATATAGGTCGTGAGGTGTGTAGTCTTCACGCTCTAGAAAGCGATTTACACTATCATGCGAGATATTATAAGTCTCGGCAAGTTGTGTGCAGCTAATAGAGTTCGGTTCTGTCATGAGAAAGCCCATATAAATGGGTAGAGTACAAGTTGCTGTAGAAGCATGTTTAATTCGTCTGATCACAGATACTTTATAAAGTATTTTAATACTTTTTTGAATCCGTCAATGCGTAAGTCCTAAAAATTTATTTTTTTGATTTATATTTTATTCGAGTTCAAATTTTTTAGGGTGTCTGGGAAAACATGTTGTTTACTTCAACTATCATAACTTTGTAAGTGATGATCTTATAGCCTATAAACTTTTGATTTATAGCGTCCTAAGCCGAATCAAGACCTTTTGGGTAAGTACTACTCACGCGTTTTGCGCCACTGGTAGCATGCTACTCTTTTCGATCCCGTCACACCCTTGAGATATAATTTAACAATCCAAGGGCGGGATTGTTTCCCGAAGATAAAGTCTTTTTAGCTATTTTTGGAAAAAAATCTTGGCTTTTAGGTTATCTAAAAAATATTTTCCCAAATGCAGCGTATTTATGATTTTTTTCTCACATAAAAGCGTTTTTCTCAGGATTTTATTTCTTTGCTGCATCACAGATGAGAAATTCAACTTCCTGCACAGACCTGCATCAACTGAATGAGATTCCCGCAGGTATCATCAAAGACTGCAACTTTGACTTTTCCTGCCCGCATCGGTTCACTGGTAAAGCGCACCCCTAAGTTTTTGAGTCGCTCATATTCCGCATCGAGGTCATCCACTTGAAAAGAAGTATAGGGAATCAGGTCTGCTTTAATTGCAGCTTTAAACGGCTGTGCCGCAGGATGTGCATCAGGCTCCAGTAGCAGTTCAATACCTTCAGGACTTTCGGGTGAAACCAAGGTCAGCCAGCGATACTCCCCCACAGGTACATCATGTTTGACTTTAAAACCGAGTTTTTCTGTATAAAACTGACAGGCTTTTTCTTGGCTATCGACCATGATGCTGGTGACATATATTTTCATTGTTGTTCCATATTTTTTATCAGACTTTTAATGGTTATAGCAGAACTCTAAGCATTCCAATGTTATCAAATCGCAATTTTTTTAAAGCCGTTTTCGCAAACCAAAGCGCCAATTTGTCTGGGCACAGTTAGAGCAAATATTTGGATAAATTCAGGGCAATATAGACGCTTAAAATGGAAGAAAATATTTGAATGGACGTGTCTTTTATCGTGTTGTTTTTAACGTTTAGTTTCTAGGGATCAGGAGATAACTTCAACGATTAAAACTGGGTAAGTTCTAAACTTTTGCCTATAAATGGATAATCTATAGCGTCCTAAGCCGAATCGAGACCTTGTGGGTAAGTACGACGCTGATCTGATAGATAACGAGTCGCAAACTACTCTTTTCGATTCCTGTGCCCTTAAACGCTATATTAAGCAAATTGGTGCGGGATGAATTTCCGAAGATTGGCTGATTTCAAGCAATGATGAAAAATATTTCCCTAAACACAACTAGATTTGATAAAAACATTCATAATGACACTTGAATCATCTATTTCATCGCATAAAAATGAACTTCTATCATTTTTTACACCATCATTTCAGAACGCTTAAGTCCCCATATAACCTTGCAACCAAGTTGCAATAAACCACCACAAACTGATCGCGGACATACCACAGAGTAAATTGGCAAGCACCTTTTGCATATTGCTGAGCTGAGACAGATAAATTTTTCGGTTAATCACATACGCAACCACAGCTAAGGCTCCACCGATTGCACCACCAATCATCACTAAAAACAAAGGCCAGCCTGCCATCAAATGAGCAGCTGTACTCAGCTTAGGTTTCTCTTCAACACTCAAAGCCAGTTCTTTACTTTCCATCGCTTTCCCCTATACATGATCAAGCAGTCATGTGACTGATGCCCTAGGCTCACGTCACTCATAAAAGTGCATTTTGAAATATAAGTTAGCAAAAACTAAGCCAACACTATTCAAAACTCAGAGCATCGATGTCCTGAATTTTGCTCAAATACATTGGAGCAACATTCACTTTGCTCCATGTTTCTTTAAATTTAGGGTCGCTATCAAGGTCTTTGTTGAGATTTTCTCTGACTAGCTTCTTTGCGGTGAGAAAATTGACACTGGTTTCGCTGTTCACATAAGGGCCGAAATTATCGGAGCTGTCATAGCCAATCAGACGCATATCACGCCCCTCTAAACGGAACTGATAGGCCCAATATCCATAACGACCATGGGCATAATGTAGTTTTAACAGGCCTTTTTCGATAGAGGGCATCAACTCAGGCGCAAAGTACACACCGCCATCTTCATTTTCTGAAGAAAACAGTGACAGGTTCTGAACGACTTTTTGGTAGCGCCCTTTTGTATTCAACAGCACGATCACACCACGGCGGTTGCGATCTAGTTTTCCGCGGTATTCATCGGTGACCCATTGTTTCGGATCTGTACCTTTGACGATTAAAACCACATCTTTTAAACCATCTTTGTTTAAGTCCCCTTGCACGACCTCAAACACCGTATATTTTGCGGGAAGGTAAGCTTTGTATTGGCTGGTGGCTTTTTGACGCTGAATGTTCTCAGCACTTAAGTTTTCCGCACACAGATTGGCGGATATACCCAACATTGCAGCGAACATTAGAGAAGTTTGAATGAACTGTTTTTTCATAGTTTTGTTAATTTTTTAAATAAAGTAGGTAAAAGAGCGCGCTAATGAATGCTTCATTTTTGGCATCTGTGCTACAGATTAGCATTTATCAGAAGCCTATTTGTAGAATGCTCTGCAATTAAAAACAGATGACCGTATCAGTGTCATATTTTGATTGCTGCCGTTGAAAACTTTCGGCTAAAGTGAAGAAAGACCATTCAAATACGCTTCATCATGAAAACCAAAACTACCCTATTGATGCTGTGTCTTGCGCTTTCCCTCAGTGCATGCAAAATGTTAAAAACACATATCGTCAAAGTCACCAGCTCAACTGAAGCACAGCCACATGAAGTATTGTTAAAAACCACCAAAGGCTATGTGTACTTATCGACACAGAACATGACGGATAAACAGAAGCACATCCTAAAAAATCTGCGTCCTTTTCAGTGCTTAGAAATTAAAACACCTGAACAGTTTGCTATGCAAAACAGAATGGTTCGATTTTCTGACTTTAAAATCCGCGCTTTAGTCGAAGCTGACCGAGAATGTCGAAAAATTAAGGTCACGACCCGAGTTGAAATTCATTAATGTTGTAATGCTTAAAAATAGAGCATCCATATCCAACAATGAAAAGCTCTGCATAATTTGCAGAGCTTTTTTGTTTTTGATTACTTGAAACAACACTTGTCACAACCTTCGATTTTTTCTCTGGGCCAGTTCATTCTTGCCCGCTTATAAGCCAGCTCATAATTGGCAAAATATCCAATCAGAATTTGATCCTCCGAGCTGGGTAAGTCTGCACAGCCTAAGGATGCATTGTGAATATGATGGATGCCTTTTTCACTAGACTGTTCATTTACAATAAATTTTATCATTTACAGTTCCCCGAATAATTTTTATAAAGTTCAACCACAAATAAAACCATACAAAAAGTATGTATTTATAAAATTAAACGGATGCCGTATGAAAATCAATCATTATTTTAAAAGTGAAACTGACCTTTAAGTCATATCAACATAGAGGAATTGATGCCCATATAACCGAAAAATTAGCCACTCTATTTTTTAAATTTAGAGATCCAGCAACGCCATAAGAAAACTGCCGAGACTATAAAGGGGTGCTGATACTTTCTTGTTTTTTACGTTTAAACCAACGCACGGCCCAAATCGCTAAAATAATACCCACAATCACCACCAAGACTGGAACCAGTAGTGACAGTACGGACAGTAAAACGGCACCTACCCACTCCACTGTAGATACCAGTGGGTTGGCAACCCCACCTGTCGTTGCGGTTGAAACTCCTCGGACAGCAACGGTACTCATTTGCACGGCGCCTGCTGTTCCGCCACCGACAATAATTGCGGCGGCCCAACTGGCAAACTGCGACATTTCCCCGCTACTGACTGCCATAGTGGTGAGTGTTCCTGCGACCATCGCGGCTGGCGTTGCAATGGTGTCCAAAGCGTTGTCGACCCAAGGTATGTAATAAGCTGCGATTTCACAGACAGTTGCAATGGCTAAGGCGATACACACCGATGGCATGCTTAACCATTCAAAACCTTGCATGGGTTCGAACCATCCCATAATAGATGCAAGGCTCATGACCAAAAGTGGGACAAAGACACGAAAGCCACAGGCCGCACTTAAGCCAATACCGATACAAAGTCCTAATATGGTTTCCATGTGCTTTTCCTGTGTGGCCTAAGTTGGGATGTTTTTATCTTTTTTATAACTTAGCAAAAAGCCCTATCGGGTGATAGGGCTTTTCTTTAAAACAGTGGGTAACTGTTAAATCTTTGGCTTAGGCATTCTTATTGTTAAATTGATTGCCTTGGCATTTGGTACACGGGGGTAAACGATCTGTACCAATTTCTAAGTAGACGCGGTGTCCGCATTGAACACAAAAATAGAAGCCTGTTCCAGGTTTTTCGCCAGCAGTAACCATTTTTGTTCTCCATATGTTTAGAAAATGGTATCCCTAGTATATGCATTTTATGATGGATGTCTATTGATCATTTTGACAAATGATGACGTCATAAAAGTAAGAAATGATGTATTTCAAAAATAGCTAAGCTAAATAAAATTTAGTCATGAAAGTGCTGTCAGTAGCTTATATTGTTGTCTCTAGAGCGTTGAATCATAAGTGCATTCGTTTAAGCTGAGATACATTTGAGTCATAGTATCAGTGCTAACCGCTTCCAAAACCTTTCTTCCAGCAAATAAAAAGCCCTATCTAATGACAGGGCTTGATTTAAAACAGTGGATAACTGTTTGCAGTGTGCCGCTTAGGCAATCTTGTTGTTAAATTGATGGCCAAGGCATTTGGTACACGGGGGTAAACGGTCTGTACCAATTTCTAAATAAGTGCGGTGTCCGCATTGAACACAAAAATAGAAGCCTGTTCCAGGTTTTTCGCCAGCAGTTACCATTTTTGTTCTCCATGTGTTTTAGAAATGGTGAACAGAGTATAGACAAGCTTTTGAGATTGTAGAGTCTATTTTGTGACCATTGGAGTCAAATACAGAATAAAATTAACTTTTTCCCTGTCAAATTATTGTTTAGTAATGATTAAATACATATCAATATAGTATTTTAATCAAAGTCAAAGCATTCTATATCGTCAGGTGCTAATATACGATTTACAACTTGAGCTGTAGGCATTAAACTAGAGCCTGTTGACATTTTCTGTTCAAAAAAATAGCGAGAAAGTAAAATTTAATCGCCAAACCAAATTTACTTCTCGCTATGCCTCGTACAATGCTGAATGATCAACACTGGTCTAAGTTACTTTCTATTTTCCGAAATTTTGATATCTATTTCAAATCTAATTTGAGAAATTTTGTCGAAGCAATACTTTATAGAATAAGAACAGGCTGCCCATGGCGTGATTTGCCTAAAGAATTTGGTTCGTATAACTCAATCTTTAAAAAATATAATCGTTGGTGTAAAAATGATAAGTTAATGAAAATATTTAAATTAATTTCTTCAAATGCTGATATGGAATGGGTTTTTATTGATGCTAGTCATGTTCGGGCACACCAACATTCTGCTGGAATAAAAGATCAGGATATTTCTAAAAGCATTGGTGGAAATAGTTCTAAAATACACTTAGCTGTTGATGCGGATGGCAATCCAATCGAAATTATTATCTCCGATGGAACGATACATGATGTCAAGATTGCTCCCAAAATGATTGAAAAACTTGATTTGAGTGAAACGGAAGTATGTTGTGCAGACAAAGGATATGACTCTGAATCATTAAGAGAACAAATATCTGTGAAAAAAACTAAAGCGAATATTCCAAGAAAATCAAATACTCAGTCAAATAATGATCATATGGATTGGTATTTATATAAAATCAGACACTTAGTTGAGAATGCATTTTGTAGGTTAAAGCAGTTCAGAGGAATAGCAACACGATATGATAAGCTAAAGTGTAGCTATGAGGGGGCAGTTGCATTAGCTTGTATATTTATTTGGCTACCTTTATCGGGTAAATTCTATACTTGAAATGTCAACAGACCCTATTAAGAAAGCTCTTCGCCTCATTACAATTGTTCAATGACTCGTAAAAAGCTGTACACCAATCCGAACGATTCATATTATTGATACAGATTTTACCCGAAATCAATACATCTAATGGAAAGTTATTCTTTTTTGATTTCCTTCTCAACTCTTTGAATTCATTCAAACAATAAGAAGAAATTCTAGACTTTACATTTAATATCCCAAAATGGTTTTTAACTCTTACCTTTTCTACAGTTGTCAGATTAGATGCTTCCAGTTTGATATCATCGACCTTAATTAAATTTATAGATGAATCAAAAGACAAACTTATCTTAAACTTTATTTTTGATAAAATATCACTATAAAAGGGGTGTATAAACAAACATCCTTTAGAGGAATCAAAGTATTTTTTACCTTTTATACTTGCACATTTCCTACACTGTGGTACCAAATTATTCTGAAATATTGAATAATGAGAAAAATCCTCTTTAGGCATAAAATGATCTAGTGTATTTGGTCTCACAAATTTTCCACAGTATGGACATACATTAAGACTATTATTTCTTCTATTAACTAATTTACCTTTAAGCTTTACAGGAGGATTATTATAATAATCCAATAGGATATCTTTATTTTCAGTATTTACAAAACTAGGAATTTCAGGGTTTTCTATATAAATCGATATTATTCTTTCATAAATCAAATAATTCTCAAAAATATTAGACTTTAATCCAATTAATTTATCTTTATTTTCTTTTGTCGAATCAGGATGAGTTGCACTAATCCACCATTCATCGCCATTATCAACAAAACTATTTAAAAAATCCATACTAATCTTCAAACTCTATCTTTTCATTACGATTTTTACTAATAAAGTAAATCAAACCTGCATCGCCAAACTCCTCATTAATTTGATTGACATTTAACTCATTATCATCCTCTATTAAATCATCAATAACATGCTCATAAATCTTGCTTTCCAGATCATCCTCAAAAATCTCAGAAATAATACTTTCTATATCTGAACCGTATGTTTGAATGCTAGGTAAGGTGATTGTTGTGTAATTCCCTTCTCTCTTTAATATATTAACAGCTTCTCTATCAACTTCACGAGTAATAATACTTGAATGTGTTGCAATTACTGCGAAAGATTTAAATGCTTTTAATAATTTCTTTAGCATTTTCATTAACCCCAACTCAAGCCCTGGGTGTAAATACAGCTCTGGCTCATCTATTAATAAGAGCGTCTCACTTTCGATCTCACTTATTAATATTGGAATCAAATAAGAGTAAATTTCCTGACCTGAGCTTAAAGCCAAACAATCATCATTTTTCTTAAAAAAAAGCCCCTTATTTTTATCTAACTGACCAGAATCTACTTCACCTAATTCATCAATTGAGATATATTCACTTTTTTTATTGATAATAAAAATATCATCAAAATCTATACTTAACTTTAAAGTATCCTTTAATAGTTCTCTTTTATTCACCTCCCCCCACCATAGATTATCCTTATCATATTTAATAATATTCAAAATAGCATCAACACTTCTCCTTTTCGGATAATCTTTATCAAATTTATTATATTCATTCCTAAAACCGATATAATTATACTTATTTACAGGAATCCTCTTATTTCTAGTACTTCTTTTTGGGGTTCCATTAGTATTTTTTAATTTATATAATTCACCGATCTCATTAGCAGTTAAAAAATTTTCAAATGGAGAAAAAGCAGAAACCAAAACCTTATTGAAATATGGATAATCAATTTTTTTTGACTCAATTCCCAAAATAGTTCTTATCAATTGATCAATTATATAAGTTTTCCCTGAACCATTTCGTCCAATTAATAGATTTATATTTCTTTCGCCATATTCTCTTTCAATATCAAAATCCAAAATAAGGTTATCAAATTTATTTTCATCAAGCTCAATAGTCACATTGAATTTTAAATTATCTAGTGATCTTCCTATTGAAAGTTGGTAACCTTTTTTAATAATTGCTTCAGAAGCTGATCCCTCTCTCATTAATGAACTAGAGTAACCACCAAATTTAGAAAAATCTTTTTCCTCCTCAATAAAATAACTAGCATCTCTAATGGAGCTTAAAAAGTCATTAATTTTATCTTCATCACTATCAAGCAACACTCTTATTTTTTTATAAAAATTTACTTCTAGAGGTAAACTAATCATACTTTCATCAAGAAGATCACTAACATCATAATTTTCTTCATCAAGTTTAGTACCCTGCTTCTTAAAATATTCAAAAGTATTTTTATTACCTGATTTAAGTACTCTCACAAAACCCAAAAGTTGTTCGCCATCTTGTTTATCACTTTTATAATAAATCTTAAACTTTACTTTATAATCAAAATCATCCCAAGGCTGGTTATGCCCAGTACGATAATTATCTTTTGCTAAAAAAATTCCACTATAATTTGTGCTTATCTCTTCTGTATATATAACTTTCATAACTTATTTAATTTAAAAACCCCACATAAATGTAGGGTCTTTTTACAACAAAATCAATTAGTTCAGGCTTAAATTTTTAAGCCACATTCCCTTCCAAGAAATCTTGCGCAAAGCGTTGCAATACACCACCCGCTTCATATACAGACACTTCTTCTTCCGTGTCTAAACGGCAAGTGACAGGCACTTCAACAATTTCACTCTTACCATCTTCTGTCGCACGTTCAATAACTAAAGTTAACGTCGAACGCGGCGCAATATTACCAATCACGCTATACAGTTCAGTACCATCTAAACCTAAAGTTTTACGGTCAGTCCCCGCTTTAAACTCAAGCGGTAACACCCCCATACCGACTAAATTGGTACGGTGAATACGCTCAAAACCTTCCGCCACAATCGCTTCAACACCAGCAAGACGCACACCTTTTGCAGCCCAGTCACGGCTAGAACCCTGACCATAGTCTTTACCTGCAATAATGATAAGAGGTTGCTTACGATTCATATAAGTTTCAATCGCTTCCCACATACGCATCACTTCGCCTTCAGGCTCAACACGTGCTTTCGAACCTTGCTTAATGGTGCCATCCGCACGAACCACCATTTCATTAAACAGTTTCGGGTTAGCAAATGTTGCACGTTGTGCAGTCAAGTGGTCACCACGGTGCGTTGCATAGGAGTTAAAGTCTTCCTCAGGTACACCCATTTTGTGTAGGTACTCACCTGCTGCCGAATCCATCATAATTGCATTCGATGGTGACAAATGATCTGTAGTGATGTTGTCAGGCAAGATCGCAAGCGGCCGCATATTTGCCAGTGTACGAGGTGCAGCCAAAGCCCCTTCCCAATACGGCGGACGGCGAATATAAGTACTTTGTGGACGCCAGTCATATAAAGGACTTGCCGCTTTTTCCGTTACACCCAAGTCAAACATTGGAATGTACACTTTACGGAACTGTTCAGGTTTTACCGCTTCTTTGACCAATGCATCAATTTCTTCATCTGATGGCCAAATGTCTTTCAGGTAAATTGGATGACCGTCTTTGTCGTTTCCTAATGCATCTTTTTCGATATCAAAACGAATGGTTCCTGCAATCGCATACGCTACAACCAGCGGAGGTGATGCCAAGAATGCTTGTTTTGCATAAGGATGAATACGACCATCGAAGTTACGGTTACCTGAAAGCACCGCTGTTGCATATAAGTCACGATCAATAATTTCTTGTTGCAGTTTAGGGCCTAACGCACCTGACATACCGTTACATGTCGTACATGCATACGCCACGATCCCAAAACCTAGTTTCTCTAAATCGTCCAATACGCCTGCTTCTTCAAGATATAAAGCCGCTGCTTTAGAACCCGGTGCAAATGATGATTTCACCCAAGGTTTACGGGTTAAGCCCAATTCATTGGCTTTACGTGCCAATAAACCTGCTGCAACTGTGTTACGTGGGTTTGATGTATTGGTACATGAAGTAATGGCAGCAATAATCACAGCACCATCAGGCATTAGACCATCGGTACGGTTTTCAACCACACCTGCTATGCCTTTTTCTTTTAAATCCGCAGTAGAAACACGGGCATGTGGGTTTGATGGGCCTGCAATATTACGTGTTACTGTTGAAAGATCGAAGCGAAGTACACGTGGATATTCTGCTTGTTTCATATCCGATGCCCAAAGACCAATTTCTTTGGCATAGTTTTCAACCAGTGCAACTTGCTCAGCTTCACGACCTGTCAGGGTTAAGTAGTCAATGGTGTTTTGGTCGATATAGAACATTGCCGCAGTTGCGCCATATTCAGGTGTCATATTGGAAATCGTGGCACGATCCCCCACTGACATGCTGTCTGCACCTTCACCAAAGAACTCTAAATATGCACCAACGACACGTTCTTTACGCAAAAACTCAGTCAATGCTAAAACGATATCGGTTGCAGTAATACCCGCTTGACGTTGTCCAACAAATTCAACACCGATAATGTCTGGAAGACGCATCCAAGACGCACGGCCTAACATTACATTTTCAGCTTCTAAACCACCGACACCAATCGAAATGACACCGAGTGCATCGGTATGTGGCGTATGTGAGTCTGTACCGACACAAGTATCTGGGAATGCCACGCCTTCACGACTTTGCACCACAGGAGACATTTTCTCCAAGTTGATTTGGTGCATGATGCCGTTACCCGCTGGAATCACATCGACATTTTCAAAAGCGGTCTTGGTCCATTCGATGAAGTGGAAACGGTCTTCGTTACGACGGTCTTCAATGGCACGGTTTTTCTCAAAGGCGTCTGGGTCAAAACCACCGTATTCCACAGCAAGAGAGTGATCGACAATCAACTGTGTTGGCACCACAGGATTCACTTTCGATGGGTCGCCACCTTGGTCTGCAATCGCATCACGTAAACCCGCAAGGTCTACCAATGCTGTTTGTCCAAGGATGTCATGACAGACGACGCGAGCTGGATACCAAGGGAAATCGTGATCTTGTTTTGAGAAAATCAGTTCTTTCAGTGACTGCTCCAAAATGGCAGGATCACAACGACGCACTAACTGTTCAGCCAATACTTTTGAAGTGTATGGAAGTTTTGCATAAGCGCCTGGCTGAATCTGTTCAACGGCTTCTCGCACATCAAAGTATTCTAGCTGGGTGCCTTGCAGTGGTTTGCGGTGATTATTGTTCATAGCGTTCCTGCCTTTGGTGTTTCATTTTTCTTCACTGTCTTTCTTTACTAGACAATTCATCTTTGTCTGCTAGGCATACTACACTGTCGAAAACCCATTTCCCAAACCGTTTATATTTCATTAACTTAGATATAAAAACAGGGGTTTTTGAAATATTTGGTTACATTAACTTTTAAATATTTACTCTAAATATGATTTTTTCTGAAAAATAGCGGAAAATAGCCCTAATTCTTTAGTATTAGATTTTAAGATAGGCGAGCAATTCATGAGCGATCTAGCTTTCTCCTCTTTCACTTTAATTGGTGTAGATGCACTCAAATTTTTACAAGGCCAAGTGACGGTCAACGTTGAAGCTTTAGCTGAAAATACAACGCAATACACCGCCATTTGTGACTTGAAAGGCCGTATCCACTTTGGTTTATGGCTAACAAAACGTAACCCTGAGCATTTTGAAATTGTCACCACACAAGACCAGTCGGAAGAGTTTGCTAAACACATTAAAAAGTTTGGTGCTTTCTCTAAAATGAAACTTGAACCTATGGGTTCAGTTTTTCCAACCTTCACGCAAGACCGCACCACCTTTTCTGCTGAGCCTACCGATATTGCTGCATGGCAAGTGCAAGCCATTACCCATGGTGAAGCGTTTATCGACCAAGCCATTGAGCATGTGTTTCAACCCCAAGAGCTTCGTTTACACCAACGTGAAGGCGTGCACTATGACAAAGGCTGTTACTTGGGTCAGGAAGTGATTGCGCGTTTATGGTTTAAAGCCAAACCCAAAGCATGGTTGCATTTAATTCAGGGTACAGGCAGTGCGCCTGCGCAAGCTGAACAGTTGAATAAAGGTATTCAAGTGGTGAATAGCGCTGCGATTGATGGCGGTTATGTAGCGTTGGTGGTGGCACGTCCTGAGTCTTTGAGCGAACTGGATGTGACAGTTTTAGACTTACCAGAACGCTTAAATGGTGATGTGGCAAGACCTGCTTAAGTCTTTAAATTTTATGCTGTTATAATAAATGAGCCTCCAAAACTTATTCTTGGTTTTGGAGGCTTTTTTTAACTTAGAATGATGAAGGCCCTTTCTTCCTCACATAATAAACCACACCAGCCTTATCATCTGAAAAATAAAAGGAATTTGCATCTATACGGTAAATATCCGCAGGTCGACCATTCACCTTATTCCCCACTAAAAAACCATCCATAAAGGTTTCAAGTTTTTTCCTTTTACGCATAATCACAATTTTATAACCATGACCAATTGTGGCATCCGTAGAACCATGCAGAGCCACTAAAAAAGAATTTTTAATGGTGTCATCCGTATCTGGATCATCAAAGTAGTCAAAGCCTAGTGCAGACGAATGCGCAGGAAAATAGGCGTACGGAGACGGTACATTTTTACATCCAGTTGGACGTTTAAATTTTGGATCTGCTAAAATTTTACCATTCGACGAATAACAAGATGGCCAACCATAATCTGCATCACGCTTGAGTGCATAAAAAGTTTCATCAGGTTTATGTTTACCCAAATGGTCCGCACCTTGATTGGTAGCAAATAAAAATTTACCCACCCATTTCAAACCGACTGCATTGCGTAAGCCTGTGGCATAAATCTTTTGTTCAGAACCATCGGGGTTCATTTCTAAAACTGTCGCTCTAACTTTCTCTTTCTCGGTACAAGCATTACAACTTGAGCCGACTGAAACATAAATTTTACCGTTCCCACCTACTGCAATGGTTCGTGTTAGATGCCAGCCACCATATTTATAACTTAAACCATAATCAGGAAAAGTCGCTAAAACTTCGGTTTTGTCCGTGGGTTTAATCTCATCTTGGGTGAATTTTCGTCGGGTGAGCTGATGCGTTTCAGCCAAATATAACCAATCTTGCCCTGAAGAATCGGTATAAAACTGGACTGAATTTGGATTTTTCAGACCTGTCATATAAGGAATAATTTTGCCGAATTTTCCTGTTTCAGCATTCCATTCATCCAAAATATAAACGATGCCTTTTTTATTGTCGGTTAAATCATGCATGTCCGTTACAAACATTCTACCGTCAGGTGCTTTGCTAAAAAAACGAACACGTTTTAAGCCCTCAGCCGCAGGAATGATGACGTAATTTTCTGGCAGATTGAGAGAAAAGCGCTTCCCATTTTTCAAGTTGATTTGATGAGGCACAAGATTTGGCTGCCCCGCTAAAACTGCCATTGAACTAATTAAGCATATGAATAAGATTGAGAATATTTTTATCATTTTAGAGACGTCTCGATTCATCTTATGAAATACAGCATCTTTTTTATAGGATATAACTTGAATGATGAGCAGATAGTCAAACGCTTTTGCTAGAAAAGCGTATAGGCTCTTCATATATAAATTATTATTTTATATTATCTTTTGCCTATCCACTGCAAGCGCCTTTACAGTGGACTAAAGCCTTCATTTTCGGTCTGTGGCTATAAACAGAACATATAAAATATTGCTTTAGAAGTCTAAAGCAAGCATCAGTACTTGGGCTAAAGGCTCATCCAAGGACGTAAACCTTTTTAGAGCCTTATTTAATAGTTCACTCATCTTCAATGAATATTAAACATCAAAAATCATGAAACAGCTTATTCATGTCTTTGCAGAGATAGTCTTTAAATGAAAAATCTCGTGCATGTTTAGCATCAAATTTTGCGGTCACACCGTCTTTTTCAAAGATATACACGCGGTCATCTTTGCTCACTAAAAACTCACCACCCAATTTCATCAATAAGGCATCAATTTTCTCGCCGTCTGGAATCGACTCATCGGCCAAAACTTTTAAATAATTTCTCTTAATTGACTTAATAAACATGCTGAACTCACTACTCATTTTCAGCGCTATTTAAACAGAATCTAAGCCAGAATCCTAATAAAACCCGAAGCCATCAGCTACAACTACCAATAACACGTTTCAGATTTTCCACTGCACAGCACGCGGTTTGTATTGGAAAAATATATACCGATCAATACAATCAACGGAAATTTGTAAGACCAAGACACAATTCAGATATTTACATTCACACAATTCAACTTATGATGTGAAATGACTCAAAACAAATACACACATAGATGGACTTATGTGTAAGAAAAAGGTTTATAAAACATGAAGAAAATCGTACTTGCAAGCTTAATTGCACTCACTAGCCAGCTTGCACTTGCAGCTACCACTCAAGATACCACCAACCCCGAATTTGCCAAGATTGAGGAAATGGTTAAAGCCAACAATATGACAGGGGCATATCAAGCTTTAGAAAAACTGGCAAAGTCTGGCAACCCACAAGCCATGTATAACTTGGCTTATTTGACTCAGACTGGCCAAGGCACAGCGAAGAATGAGAAGAAAGCCATTCAGCTCTATCAAGATGCTGCAAACAAAGGCTACCCTGTTGCGCATTATGTGCTTGCGAAAAACTATGTCACAGGTACTTTAGGCTTGCCTCAAGACATCAACAAAGCCAAACAACACTTTGAAGCCGCATCTAAACTAGGCTTTGATGATGCAACCGTTGAATATGCCGTGCTGTTATTTTCTGAAAATAAACCAGAGTCTGAAAAGTTAGCCCTTAAGAAACTTGAGCCTTTGGTGAAAAAAGGCAACTATCAAGCCATTCATGCACAAGCCTTGTACGACATCAGCACAGGCTTTAAAAACAAACAAGAAGCACCCATTCAAAAAGGCCTCAACAGCATTCAAGGCTTAGCCAAAAAAGGCTATATTCCTGCACTGATGGCCGTAGGCAATATGTTTGCTAATGGCAATATCATTCCGCAGAACTTGCCTGAAGCGAAGAAAATTTTTACCGCTTTAGCCAAGGAAAATGTGCCACAGGCCAAAGAGTCTTTGGCGATGGTTGATAAAATGATTGCCGATCAAGCCAAAGCCCCTGCTGCAACAGCTGCGGTCAAAAAATAAATCTCTTCTTCAAAAAAATACTCTCAATTGAGAGTATTTTTTCACCACCAAAGACCAATCAAGACACTGACCACCACAAAACTCAATAGCGTGCTGATCATCAATGGGGTGAGTGCTTTTTCATTTAAGCCATACACTTGCCCAAAAATTCCAAATAGAGAGGGCATCGGTAAAGCTGCAATCAAGGTCCCTGCATAAATCATCTTTGGGTCCAATGCAGTCAAATAGGTCAGCCCTAAATAAACCAAGAGTGGCATACAAATATTTTTAGATACCACCAGATAAACCGTTTGCAGGTTAAACGATTGAATGGTTAGCCCGACCATTCCCCCACCAATAATAAAGAGCGCTAAAGGTGCAGCGGTCTGGCCTAACATCGCAAACACTTGGTCGATTAAATGTGGAATTTGAAGTTCGAAAATCGCACAACTCATACCAAGCATCACCGACAAGAACAGTGGATTTTTAAGTAGCGTAAGAAATGTAGTTTTTAAAATGGAGGCTAAATTGGCTTGTCTTTGTCGCCCTATTTCTGCCAGAGTGAGCATCAGCGGTACAAGAAATACACTTTCAATGATCACCACCAATGAAATATAAATCATCGCTTCACTTCCCATCAGCAGCGTCAAAATTGCTGCTCCCAATAACCCCGTATTGGACATGGATGCACCCAGTGAAAAAACTGCAGCATGGGTAAAGTGATTCTTAAATAGCTTTTGACCTAAAATAAAAGCCGTAATAAATAAGCCAAAGGTCACAGCTGCATAAACATAAAAATAAGAGGGATACCAAATTTCATGCAAATCTTTTGAAGCTAAGGCGTGCAACAATAAAGCAGGTAACGCAATTTTGATGACAAAAGCACTGATTGCAGTCATTTGCTCTTTAGCGAGCAACTGGATTTTGACAGATGCAAAACCGAGGAAGAGCAGGAAAAATACTGGAAAAATTACCGAAAAAATCATTCAAGCTGTTCCTTTTCCAGATGATGTAAGTAAAGACCTATCCTAGAATACACCTTTACTCAGTTGAAATATTTTTAAAGACCAATGGACGAAGCAAAATGCTTATGCGATTAGAACGCAGAAAACAAATCTTTGATCCCATGTGGCTGACACCGTAAATACTGCGGTGCGATAGAGACTTTCCCACCCAGTTCTGCAGCGGCATGCCACGGCCATCGTGGGTCATACAACATGGCACGCGCCAGACCAATTGCATCGGCTTCTTGCGCTTCTAAAATATGTTCAGCCTGCTTAGCTTCTGTAATCAAGCCCACCGCAATGACTGGAATTTTCACCGCTTGTTTCACTGCATGGGCAAAAGGCACTTGATACTTGGGCTTAATCTGAATGTCTTGTTCCACATGCAAGCCACCACTTGAAACATGAATATAAGCCGCACCGAGTTGCTCTAACGCTTTCGATAGCCCAACCGTTGAATCAATATCCCAACTTTCTGTTGCAGTCGACTCCATCCAATCAGTTGCAGATAAACGTATACCTACGGGATAATTTTCAGGAACAGCTTGTTTAATGGCTTGGAAGACCTCTAAGGTAAATCGAATACGGTTTTCAAAACTTCCACCATATTCATCGGTACGTCGGTTCGACAGCGGTGACATGAACTGATGCAACAAATAGCCATGGGCTGCATGTAGTTCGATCAGCTCAAAACCTGCATCTACTGCGCGTACTGCAGCACTGGCAAAGTCTTCGATGATGTCTTGCATCTCCGTCACACTTAAAGCATGTGGTGCATGCTCTTCGGGCTTAAAGGGGACATCACTGGCAGAAACCGTTTGCCAACCATGCGGTTCATTCGGTTTGATCTGACCTTTTCCTGACCAAGGACGATCGGTCGATGCTTTACGCCCCGCATGTGCCAGTTGAATGGCAAAAGGCATTGGTGAAAGTGTTTTGACTTTTTGAAGCAAGGCCTTCATTTGTGCACGTTGCAAATCATTCCACAGCCCTAAATCCGCAAAACTGATTCGTCCTACAGCTTGTACGGCTGTTGCCTCAACAATACACAAGCCCGCACCTGACAAAGCATAATTGGCCCATTGTTGCTCATGCCAATAGCTCAGCTCACCCGCATCATTGGCTGAGTATTGGCACATCGGCGCAATCACGATTTTATTTGTTAAGTTTAAATCCCCAAATTGAATGGGTTGAAATAATAATGGCATCACAGCTCTCCCTGTACTCACTATGATCTATAACAAATAAAGTGCCTTGCATTCAACGCTAAAAGTGCAAATCTGCTGTCAAACCTTTGTACTTTTATGGCTATCCATTTAGAAAGTAATGCGGCTTCCAAGCCCCAAGACTAATGCATTATCCACCACATGGCTTGAACCTGAGTTGATCACATACTGAATGTTGGGACGTAACATTAACCACGGCGTAGCGTTATAGCTATAGTTCAGTTCAATATTGTATTCTGCGCTCGCATCATACTGTGCTTTACCCGCAGTAAATCGCTCATTCAGATGTACACGATTCACTCCCAAACCTAAAATATCCGTCGGATGCTGCTCAAATACCCCAATATATTTCAGCCCCACTTGCTGTGAGTTGTCTACTTTATTGGTGATGCGGTCATGCCATGTAAAGTTGGCAAAACTATGCAAACCTTGGCGCCCTGCACCCGTTGAAGTCAGTTGCTGTTCGATGGCAATCCATCCTGCAAATGTCCGGTCTTCGCCAACCACACCTTTGCCATAAGCCACATCATATTGGTTATTTGGATCATCTGCGGTGTTATATATCCCACCAACCCGATAGCTCCCCGCCAAACCATTCAATAGTGCTTTCGGTGTCCAAATCACTTCTACTGGAATAGTCACACCGTCGGCATGTTCTGTGTCTAGGCTCCAACCTTGTCCCTCGGCTTTGCCATTGCCATTATCTGGATTGAATTCATAAACACCCACTTGAGTTGTCACTTCAGGGGTCAGTTGATATTTAATGCGACCGCCCCATTGTGAAACCGGCGTATTCATCCAGATATTGCCCTGCCATTTCCCCATTTGTGCGGCACAAAAGGCATTACTAACAAAATCACACGCCATCACATCAAAATCAGAACCTAAACCCAGTCGCCCAACTTTGACACTGAGCCCTTGTTCTTTAAAACGCTTTTCAATCGAAAGCTCTGACAAACGGCTGTCTTGGTTTCCACGGCCATAGGTGGCTTGTACATTGGCTAATTGCGGTGCAGAAGGATCTTGCAAATCTCGAATTGAGGTACTTTGTCCTTGACGCGCAGTCGCAACAAAACGAATGGTGACCCCTTCCCAGCCGGCTAGCTTTTCTAAATCAAATTGTGTACCTAACCAAAACTGCGAAGCGGTACTTGGGCTTGCACCTGCATTATGCCCGCCATCCGCCAAATAGTTGGTATCTGTTAAAGCATTGGCTTCAAACTTAATGCCTTTTTGCGCCAATTCAGTTCGTTTTCCCTGCCAGTCACCAAACAAATACTGACCCTGTACATCCATCATCTGTTCCGCATGACTCACTGTCGCCCAGGCACACATTGCTGTTGCAAATAAAGAGAAAGAAAACTGTCGCATAAAACCCAAGCCCCAAACTAAAATGAAGAACAATCCATTTCATTTAAATGAAAAATTTAATGAAAAGTACATAATTTCTAAACAAAGATCTCAGCAAAATTTTTATCATTAAGTCAAAAAAAAGTTATCAATATCCTCCACAGCTATAAATAGAAGATTGGATTTGGGTGATTCATAGCAGTTTTCACTCAATTCAAGAGTGTAATTTAAGGAGGATGATTCCTTATCGCACTTGCACTCTAGCTCCGTACAAATGTGCTAAAGGCAAGCCTCTCGTTGAAATCACTTGCAATCTTGCGTGTACACCGCAATATTAGCCTCAAGTTTTATCATCTCATGTTGCCATGCCAGAATTACCCGAAGTTGAAACCACCAAAGCCAGTCTAGTGCCGTTATTAGATCAACAAGTACTCAGTGTTGAAGTTCGCCAGTCGAGCCTGCGCTGGCCGATTCCCGCCGATCTCAACAAACTGGTGGGGCAGCGTTTAATTCAACTCAAACGCCGTTCTAAATACATTTTGGCCATTTTTGAACAAGACACGATGCTTTGGCATTTGGGTATGTCTGGTAGTTTCCGTATTTGTGAGGTGGGTGAAACCCTGCGTAAACACGATCATTTGATTATTCGTTTTCAAGATGTCGAGCTACGCTACCATGATCCGCGCCGCTTCGGCTGTATTTTATGGCTGGATGAATATTCGCAAACCAAGTTAATCGATACCCTTGGGCCTGAACCGCTGAGTACTGATTTTAGCGCTGAATATTTAAGTCAAAAGTTGAAAAACAAACAGGTCGGCATAAAAGTTGCAATCATGGATAATCATGTGGTGGTTGGTGTCGGAAATATCTATGCCACAGAGAGTTTGTTTAATTTGGGCATACACCCTGCGCAAGTGGCGTCTAGTTTAACACCCAGCCAAATTGAAAAATTGGTGGTCGAAATTAAACGTATTTTGCAGCAGGCCATCGATTTAGGTGGTTCTACCCTGCGGGACTATTCCAATGCGATGGGTGAAAATGGTTACTTTCAACAAACTTTATTGGCTTATGGTCGAGCAGGTGAAATGTGTGTGAACTGTGAGACCACGCTTGAAAACATTAAACTGGGACAGCGAGCTTCTGTGTTTTGTCCCGAATGCCAACCGCTGAAAAAAGTGCAACCTAAGCCCAAAGCCATAGCTCGAGGAAAAACCAAATGAAAACAGCCATTGTTCGTCATATTTTGGTCAAAGACAAAGACCTCGCTGAACAACTGAAAAAGAAAATCCACGATGGCGCCGATTTCGCCAAAATTGCCAAGCAATATTCCACCTGTAATTCAGCTAAGCGCGGTGGTGAACTGGGTGAAGTCAAAAAAGGCCAACTAGTGCCTGTGATTGATAAATTGGTCTTTAGTGCTGCTGAAAAAGTACTACATGGTCCCATCAAGAGCCAATTTGGTTTTCATTTACTAGAAATTAAATTCCGTATGGATTTTTAAAAGGATGTTCGTTGTGTGATGTGTTTAAGCCTAAACACATCACGAACACTGTATTTGATTAAGCCTCTTTCATCTCATATGTCCAAGCATCAACGCGTTCGCCAGACTCCAACGTCCCTTGTACCCTCACCCGTTGATACTGTATCCCTTCAAACTCATCCAACGCATCCCAATGTTCGGTTAATTTTTCACTGCTAAAAAAATATCCTTCAACTGCTGCTGCTTGCGGATCTAAAACAATGGCGAATAAGCCTTTGTCGGGTCCCCAATCCAAAATATGTACCACGCCATGCACATAGCCTTTTTGCCATGTTCCACCTATACGCTCTAAAAGATGGGCATTTTCATGATTGGGACGAAGTGTCCCATAGACAAATAATTGGTTCATTCGACATCACCACAGCTATTCAATCAGCGCGCATCATAAAGTCAAAATTGTACAAAAACCAGTCTTTCGATAAGTCTCAGACATAAAAAACGGCACTTGATGTGCCGTTTTATTTTAACCGTTCGATTACTGACGTTTTTTCAATTCATCACGAATTTCACGTAGTAACTCGATATCTTCTGGCGTTGCTGCTGGTTCTGGCGCTGCTTCTTCTTGTTTACGGCGCATACGATTAATCATTTTCACCATTAAGAACACCACCCATGCCAAAATGATGAAGTTAATTAAAATCGTAAGGAAGTTACCATAAGTCAGGACGTTCACCCCAGCTTTGGTCAACTCATCTAAAGACTGTAAATTATTTGGGTTGTCCCCCAAAACAAAGAATTTCTGTGTGAAATCTACACCACCACCAGTCACAACCGTGATCAATGGCATGATGATGTCTTTCACCAATGAATCGACAATTTTACCAAATGCACCACCGATGATTACACCGACAGCCAAATCAATCATGTTGCCTTTTACCGCAAATTCGCGGAATTCTTGAACAATACTCATCTAAATCTCCAGTTATTTTTTGACTTTAATTTATGTGACGAAGTATACATTAATTTTATAGCTTCATTTCCACGTAATTTACTCGGAAATCATCTGCTTTTATATATTTGTTTGCTAATTTTAAACAAAAAAATGCCATCAATAAATTGATGGCATTTTTAAATGTCGCGGCCCCGCATGGGACAACATCATTTTTAAAACTTATTTACCAGAACGGTTACGTTTACGTTCGTTTTCAGTCAAGTAACGCTTACGGATACGAATTGACTTAGGTGTTACTTCAACTAATTCATCATCTTCAATGAATTCAAGCGCTTGTTCAAGCGTATATTCAACAGCAGGAACAAGAGTCAACGCATCATCAGTACCAGAAGCACGTACGTTTGTTAACTGTTTTGCTTTAGTTGGGTTAACGGTCATGTCATCTGAACGAGAGTTAATACCAATGATCATACCTTCGTAAACTTCTAACTGAGGTTTAGCAAATAGACGACCACGGTCTTGCAATGTGAACAATGCATAGCCAAGGCAAGTACCCTGAACCATAGAAATCAACACACCGTTTTGACGTTTCGCAACAGTACCTTGTTTCATTGGACCGTAATGCGAGAAGCTTGAAGTCATGATTCCTGTACCAGAAGTCATGGTCAAGAATTCTGAACGGAAACCAATTAAGCCACGTGAAGGAACAGTTGCTTCAATACGGATACGGCCTTTACCGTCAACTTCCATATTCGTCATTTCGCCTTTACGGTGACCCATTTGTTCCATTACAGAACCTTGGTGCTGTTCTTCAACGTCAAATGTTACGTTTTCGTATGGCTCTTGCTTTTCGCCATCAACTTCTTTCAAGATTACTTGTGGGCGAGATACGCCCATCTCGAAGCCTTCACGACGCATGTTTTCAATAAGAACTGAAAGGTGAAGTTCACCACGACCTGATACTTTAAAGCTATCAGGACTATCAGTATCTTCAACACGAAGCGCAACGTTGTGAATTAATTCGCGGTCTAAACGTTCACGGATATTACGTGAAGTAACAAATTTACCTTCTTTACCCGCAAACGGAGAGTTGTTTACTTGGAAAGTCATGGTTACTGTAGGTTCATCTACAGACAATGCTGGTAAAGCTTCAACATTTTTCGGATCACAAATGGTGTCAGAAATATGAAGTTCATCAATACCTGTGATACACACGATATCGCCTGCTTGAGCAGATTCAACATCAACACGCTCTAAACCATGGTAACCCATGATTTTTAAGATACGACCGTTACGTGTCTTACCGTCTTTATCAATCACAGTTACTGGTGTGTTTAATTTTACAGAACCACGTTGAATACGACCAACACCGATAACACCAACGAAGCTGTTATAGTCAAGTGATGAAATCTGCATTTGGAATGGACCATCAACATCGACTGCTGGTGGTTCAACAATGTCTACAATTGTTTGGAACAACGGCGTCATATCTTCCGCTAATTCTTCTGGAGATGGACCAGCAACACCACGAAGACCTGAAGCGTAAACAACTGGGAAGTCTAACTGTTCGTCAGAACCACCAAGGTTATCAAACAAATCAAATACTTGATCAATAACCCAATCTGGACGCGCGCTTGGCTTGTCGACTTTGTTGATAATTACGATTGGCTTCAAACCACGTGCGAACGCTTTTTGCGTTACGAAACGAGTTTGTGGCATTGGGCCTTCTTGAGAGTCAACAAGAAGAAGTACACAGTCAACCATCGACATTACACGTTCAACTTCACCACCGAAGTCTGCGTGTCCTGGGGTGTCGACGATGTTAATACGGTATTCTGTATTGGTACGTGCATCTAACCATTTGATTGCAGTGTTTTTTGCAAGAATGGTAATACCACGTTCACTTTCAATCGCGCCTGAATCCATGACACGCTCAATCTCGCCTGCACGATCGCCAAGTGCACCTGATTGCTGTAAAAGTTTGTCTACTAGAGTGGTTTTACCGTGGTCAACGTGCGCAATGATGGCAATGTTGCGGAGAGTTTTGATATCTGACATGTAAATTCGATACGCCTAAAGTTTGAGGGCAAATTATACAGAAAAATAATAGAATTTAGTAGTGACAGTTTATTGACAGACTCATTTTTTTTGATAAGTGGTGTGTAATTAATTTTGTAAAGCTGTGTAAAGCGATTAGAATAGCGCCACCTTGCTAACACCCTTTGACATATGTCTGATCAAAATCTCTCTCCCAATCAAACAGATCAACTCGATTTGGTCTATGGTTTAAACGACCGCCCTCGCCCAATCATTGCTTTTCTTGCTGCATTTCAACATCTCCTTGCAATTATTGTCCCAATTGTTACTCCAGGCTTACTCATCTGTCTAGCGCTTGGTGTGTCGAAAGAAGACACCAACATGATTTTATCCATGTCTTTGGTCATTTCAGGGATTGCAACCTTCTTACAATGTAAAAAAGTTGGACCTTTTGGTGCAGGCTTATTGATTGTTCAGGGCACCAGTTTTAACTTTATCGGCCCGATTATTGGAATCGGCTCTGCCATGGTTGCTGCAGGTACTCCAGTAGAATCCGTCATGGCTGCAATTTTTGGTGTGGTAATCGCAGGTTCATTTATTGAAATGGGCGTGTCACGTATTCTGCCTTGGGTTAAAATGCTCATTACCCCATTGGTAACAGGCATTGTGGTGTTATTGATTGGTTTGACTCTTATTAAAGAAGGGCTGATCAGCATGGGTGGTGGCTATCAAGCCATGTCGAACAATACGTTTGCCAATAGCGATAACTTAATTATGTCGTGTACAGTGCTCGGCTTGATTATCTTGTTGAACCGTATCCGTATTACTTGGGTAAAAAGTTCAGCAATCCTGATTGCCTTGGTTGCGGGATATGCCCTTGCTGGCTTTATGGGACATCTGGATTTTTCTGGTCTTAAAGACGCACCTTTAATCCAAGTCCCGACGCCAATGCATTTTGGACTCAGCTTCTCTTGGAGCTTGTTTATTCCAATGGCCTTCATCTATTTAGTGACGTCTTTAGAAGCAATTGGTGATATTACAGCAACCTCTAAACTCTCTAACCAACCTGTCGATGGTGCAACATGGATGGAGCGTATTAAAGGCGGTGTCTTGGTGAATGGTGCAAACTCTTTCCTTGCTGGTATTTTCAATACCTTTCCTAGTTCGGTCTTTGCACAAAATAATGGCGTGATTCAGCTTACTGGCGTTGCGAGCCGTTATGTCGGCATTTGGATTGCTGCGTTATTGGTGATTCTAGGTTTACTCCCTGCTGTTGCAGGTGTGATTCAGGCAGTGCCTCAAGCTGTTTTAGGCGGCGCTGTGATGGTGATGTTTGGAGCTGTAGCAGCCTCTGGAATTAACATTCTGTCAGGTATTCATCTTGACCGCCGCGCACTACTGATTATTGCCATTTCATTGGCACTCGGTTTAGGTGTTGCACAAGTTCCACAAATTTTGGAACACTTACCTGAATTATTCCGTAACATCTTTAGCTCTGGTGTTGCGACAGGTGGTATTGCAGCCTTGTTATTAAATATTATTCTTCCTGAAACGAAGAAATAATTGTTCATTTCAGTATGCACTTTGCCCAGCACTGTCTGGGCATCGTTTTTACAATGGAGTATATAAAATGGATCCACGAAGTGAAGTTGTTCTTCGCCAGCAGGAATTTCTCTCTGGTTCAGTTTTACTGGTCAATGCACCGTGTGACGAATTAAACACACAGCTAATTGGTACTGTAGAACCACATTTTTGGACATGGAATCTTAACGAATTACAATATTTTGAGGCTCAACAAAGCTCGGTACATTTTGGCACAGATTTGCCTGATGCCGCTTTTGATCAAGCCATTGTTTTTGTTCCAAAATCAAAAGAACTACTTAACTATGTGCTACACCAACTGGTCAGTCGTTTGGCCGTAGGCGCATCGATCTTTTTAGTTGGTGAAAAGAAAGGTGGTGTAGAACGCGCGTCTAAACAGCTACAACCTTTTGGTAAAACCCTCAAATTAGACAGTGCTCGACATTGTCAAATGTGGCAACTGGTCACCGAAAAAACCGTAACGGCAAAACCTTTGGCCGATTGGGCACAACACTACACTGTACCAACCCCGAAAGGTGAATTACAGATTTGCGCATTACCGGGTGTATTTAGTCAAAATCGTCTGGACGTGGGTACAGCCGTGTTATTGCCTCATCTTTCACAGGTCACTTCTGGAAAAATTGCAGACTTTGGCTGTGGTGCAGGCGTGATCAGTGCTTATTTAGCCAAGTTAAATCCGAAAAATCGCATTTTTGCACTCGATGTCGATGCCTTTGCATTAGCTTCAACAAAAATGACTTTTGAGAAAAATAACCTTTTACCAGAACAACTTGAGATTAAAGCGGTACACGGAATTGAGGATGCTCCTCTGTTTTTACACGCAATCGTCAGTAACCCCCCATTCCATCAAGGCATTCATACAGATTACAATGCCAGCGAAAATTTATGCAAAACATCCCGTCGCCATCTTAAATCGGATGGCGAGTTGTGGATTGTTGCCAACCGCTTTCTGAATTATCCATTACTCATTGAGCAAAGTTTTGGCCAATGTACAACCAAAGCCGATCAACAAGGCTTTAAAGTGCTGTTTGCCAGCACACAAAAGAAATCTTAAGGAACAATGATGAGCGAAACGACTCAACCAGCTCAACTCAAGCGGAAGCTTGGAGCTCGCCATCTGAATATGATCGCCATTGGTGGTTCAATTGGTACAGGTTTATTCCTTGCCTCAGGTGCAACCATTGCAAATGCTGGCCCTGGCGGGGCGTTATTGGCCTACTGCTTAATTGGTGTGATGATTTACTTTCTCATGACCAGTCTGGGTGAGTTGGCAACACATAACCCAACATCCGGTGCATTTTTTACCTATGGCACCAAGTATGTTGAAGGTGGTTTTGGTTTCGCCCTTGGCTGGAACTATTGGTATAACTGGGCCATTACGGTTGCATTTGAATTGGTTGCAGTCCAATTCATCATGAAATTCTGGTTTCCCGACCTGCCCGGTTTCTACTGGAGTGCTCTCTTCTTAGCCGTTGTCTTTGGGATCAATGCACTGACAGTCAAAGGCTTTGGTGAAAGTGAATTCTTCTTTTCCTTGGTCAAAGTCCTTGCCATCATTGTTTTTATCATCATTGGTATTTTCATGATTGCTAAAATCATGATGACTCCAGGTGTCGCAACTTTTGCGAACTGGACCAAAGGTGAAGCACCCTTCGTTGGTGGCTTATCTGCACTGATTGGTGTGGCGATGATTGCAGGGTTCTCGTTTCAGGGTACCGAGATGGTCGGTGTTGCTGCAGGCGAATCGAAAGATCCACAAAAGACGATTCCGATTGCCATCAAACAGATTTTTTGGCGTATTCTACTGTTTTATGTGGTGTGTATTTTCATTATCGGCACACTCATTTCATATGATGATCCACTTCTGCTACAAGCAGCTTCATCAGAGAATATTGCACTCTCTCCATTTACCTTACTCTATGAAAAAGCGGGGTTTGCCTTTGCAGCCAGCGTGATGAATGCTGTGATTTTAACCGCGATTCTATCGGCAGGCAACTCAGGGATGTATTCATCGACGCGTATGCTGTTTAATATGGCCCAAAATGGCAGTGCACCTAAAGTGTTTGCCAAATTAGACCCTCGCGGCGTACCCATGAATGCGCTTTATGCGACAACAGCAATTGCTGCTCTCTGTTTCTTAACTACTTTCATTGGCGAAGAACAAGTCTTCAACTGGCTGCTCAACATGTCAGGTATGTGTGGCTTTATTGTTTGGTTAGGGATTGCTGTTTCACACTATCGTTTCCGTAAAGGCTATGTTGCCCAAGGTCATAAGGTTGAAGACTTAGCTTATCGTGCGAAATTCTTTCCCTTTGCCCCGTGGTTTGCCTTTATTCTGTGTGCCATTGTGGTTTTAGGCCAAAACTACCAAGCGGTGCTTGATGGCGAATGGCTTTCTGTTTTATCGACCTATATTGGTATTTTCTTATTCTTGGCAATTTGGCTAGGCTATAAATGGAAATACAAAACCAAGCTGGTTTCTTACCAAGAAATGGATGTCAGTCCAATGAATCCTGATCGCGAATAAAATTCTTTCATAATAAAAAAACAGCCTTCGGGCTGTTTTTTTATTATCATTTATTCATTTACTAAAGCCGTAAAGCATAAATTAATAACGCAATTTTCAATAAGACAGGTCAATTATTGAAGTTACATAGAATCGATAGTTATGACTCGGATCCATCCTAAACTTAGTTAATATTCTGTAACTAGCATCCGTTCACTTGCGCGATGAACAATTTACATATTTAGGTAGTAAAAATTTAGCCTCTCAATTCGCACCGCCATAACTAAATAAAACGGCTTATTGAGCACTGATCTCTCTCAAATTCCTAGCCCCTAAATATCAAGCCAGAAATATTATCTCGCTAGCAAACAAATCTTTATAAAAATCAACAACTAGAAATATCCATTCACTCTTAAGGCAAAATTATTATCGATGTAGTGAAGCATGAGTGACGGAAATCCACTTTTCATTCTTCTTATATTCATCCTCTAAAATTAAATACTTCTAACTATATTTAATATCCTATACGTAGCTAACCATGACCACCGTAAGCCTTAAAGGCTCTTGCATTGAGCTCGAGTTTATTTTCAACGATGTGAGTTAACATAAATTTCATTATTTTAGACATAAAAAAACGACTCCGAAGAGTCGTTTTTTAGTTAAAACTCAGATTATTGAGCTTGAACTGTACGGCTGCCAGAAATTGTCGCGAATACACGACGGTTCATAGCACGGCCTTCTTTAGTGTTGTTGTCAGCAATCGGTTGGTCCCAAGCGAAACCTTGAGTAGACAAACGAGCTGGATCAACGTTGTATTCGTTTACTAGAGACGATTTAACAGAGTTAGCACGAGCTAAAGATAAACGTTCGTTCAATGCACGTGGACCAGTGTTGTCTGTGTGACCTTCGATGCGAGCAGTAGCGTTTGGATATTCAACTAACTTCTCAGCAACTTTAGCGATTTCTGGCTTGTATTGGTCTTTGATGTTTGATTTGTTTGTATCAAAGAACACACGAAGTTCCATGTTAAGGTCTTCAGTTAACTCTTGTGGTTCAACTGGAGCAACTGGCTCAACTGGAGCAACTTCTACTACTGGAGCAGCAGGTTTCAAGTGACCACCAAGAACTACGTTAAGACCAGCAAGTGCTGTGTAGTTCCAGAAATCTTCATCGATGTTGTAAGTAGCACGAGCTTCAGTACGTAGAGACAAAGCATCGTTCAAGCGCCAGAAAGCACCGAAACCAGCATTACCTAAAGTACCTTCTTCTTTAAGGCCACGACCAGCACGACCTAGATCGTTATCAAACTCGTATTTGTAGTGACCAGCACCTAAAAGTACATATGGCTTGATTTTGCTGTCGTAGTTTTTAGTAATCAAGTCAGAAGTAGCATAGAAATTACCGTTGATTTGCGTTTGCTTGTATTCAGCATTCGCTTGGTCAACCATGTCACCTTTAACTTGGTTGTATTCCGCTTCAAAACCTAACCAAGGAGTAAGCTCTACACCAAGTGCAGCACCAACAAATAGGTCATCATCCATTTGAGCTGAATCAGTCAAATGATCACCACCATTATTATGTTGAGTGTCTTGGAAAGTGTAACCAAGCATTAATGGAGTAACAGTTACGCCCGCGTTTGCAGCAGCTAAAGGAGCAGCTACGAGCATTGCTAATGCAATACGACTCATTTTCATGGATTTATCCTCCAGAGATAACAATTGTTTTTCAAGCTTAAGCTTAAAATTATTTAACCATTCTGAGATAGGCTTTTTTATACCCCAGTTTTATTTTTAAGCTATTCGCAATGAATCATACAAACACTTTATTTTTTTTCCAAGTGCTTGATAACTTTAATCAAGTAAATTATTGACAAAATTACTTACAATTTCCGTTGTAATTCGGTAATTTTTTACTCAATTTTTACTTGCGAATAGCTTATTTTCACTTGTATTACATTTTAACAGCTTTTTAAACAAGTTGAGTACTACTAATTATGTATAAAATTTCTTTGTACACGACAAAAAAAGATAACTCATTGAAATAATGGCATAATACTTGTTTTCTGACGACGAATATGATGACACATTTCAATGAGTTACATCTCATCTTAAACAAATATCTAAAGTGGAACAAGTCACATGTAAAATGTTTTACACTGATTATGATTGCATTAATTGTAAAACAGACATGTAATCTTTCTTCTGCATCTAAAGCCTTACCCATCAAGTGCTTACCACAATCATTTTATCGACGTATACAACGCTTCTTTGCAGGTCAGTATTTTGATTATCGTCAAATTTCTCAGTTAATTTTCAATATATTTTCATTCGACAAAGTGCAACTGACTTTAGATAGAACCAATTGGAAATGGGGAAAACGAGATATCAATATCTTGATGTTAGCCATCGTCTATCGTGGAATAGCGATACCTATTGTTTGGACATTGCTCAATAAACGTGGAAATTCAGATACAAAAGAGCGTATTGCTTTGATTCAACGCTTTATCTCTATTTTTGGTAAAGACCGTATTGTGAATGTGTTCAGAGGTGGTCCCACTTGTTTGAACAACTAAAAGCGTATTTATAAGTGATATTCCGCTCTAGTTAAGCCACCTTGTTTTGTTGGGGTAGCTGATCATAGTAAAACTCATTTGGTGTCATTTTGTCTAGACTCGAATGAGGTCGTTTCAAATTATAAAACTCAAAATATGCACTTAATTGCTTTTTCGCATCTGTGACACTGCTATAAGCTTTGAGATACACCTCTTCATATTTAACGCTCCGCCATAATCGTTCAACCATCACATTATCTACCCATCGACCTTTACCATCCATACTGATTTGAATGCCATTTGATTTCAATACATCAATAAATGCATCACTGGTAAACTGGCTGCCTTGGTCTGTATTAAATATTTCAGGTCGACCATATTTTTCAATCGCTTCATTTAAAGCCGAAATACAAAAATCCACCTCCATACTAATCGATACCCTATGCGCAAGTACCTTGCGGCTATGCCAATCAATCACAGCACATAAATAAACAAAGCCTTTTGCCATAGGGATATACGTTATATCCGTAGACCACACTTGATTACTGCGCTGAATAGCCAACCCTTTGAGCAGATATGGATATTTACGGTGAGCTTGATTAGCCTGGCTTAAATTTGGTTTGCAATATAACGCCTGAATACCCATTTTCTTCATTAAAGTACGTGTATGACGTCGTCCTATATGATGTCCTTGACGATTCAACAAATCACGCATCATACGACTGCCTGCAAAAGGATATTGCATATGTAATTCATCAATACATCGCATCAGCTTCAGATCTGATGCACTCACAGGTTTTGGGCGATAGTAATAACAACCACGGGAGACTTTCAGCAGCTTAGCTTGCTTAGATACTGAAATCTGAAGTGAGTCGTCGATTAACTTTTGTGGTTGAAGCGGCCCAGTTTCTTCAACACACCTTCTAAAAAATCAATTTCTAATGCCTGCTCACCGATTTTTGCATGTAGTTTTTTTAGATCGATGGGTGGTTCTGTTGGAGCTTTTGATTGATCGAAAGCTTGCGAGGAAGCTGAAATCAGTTGATTTTTCCAGTCGATAATTTGGTTTTGATGAACATCAAATTCAGCACTCAATTCAGCAAGTGTTTTTTCTGCTTTAATCGCAGCAAGTGCTACCTTAGCTTTAAAATCATTTGAATGATTTCTTCTTGGTCTACGTGCCATAAAATACTCCATATATTGATGTTTATAACATCATTTGAGGAGCAGAATATCACTTATAGGAGTTGTTCAAATTTACGGATCCATCTCTGTTCGCAGACAGAGAATTTATCGGTGAGAAATGGTTTACATGGTTAATTGAAAATGACATTAACTTCTGTATACGTGTTAAAAAAACTTTATTGTGACCAATCACTTAGCCAAGAATCATAAAATTAGTGATTTATTTCGTCATCTTCAAGTTGGTCAAACTGAATGTCGTAAACGACGTATTTGGGTTGGTCGAGTGAAACTGTATATTAGTGCGCTACGATTAGAAGATGGAGAACTTTTACTTGTTGTTTCTCCTATGTTTAATGCTTCTGCTATTCGTGATTATGCATTACGCTGGGAAATCGAAACCTTATTTAGTTGTCTCAAAGGACGTGGATTCAATCTTGAAAATACTCGTTTAACAGACCCTGGACGAGTCAAGAAATTGATAGCAGTGCTAGCTATCGGTTTCTGTTGGTGCTATTTAACAGGTGAATGGCAACATGATCGAAAAAAAGCGATAAAAATAAAGAAGCATGGACGACTTTCAGTAAGTTTATTTCGCTACGGTTTGGACTATGTTCAAATGGCTATTCTACGTTTGATTGGTTTTGGAAAAAAAGAAGAATTTAAGAAAGTGCTAGCAATTTTAAGAAAGAAAAAGCCTGATAGGACAAGGATCCTATGAAATTTGTCGTGTACAGAGATAAAATTTGTTTGATAAACAAAGCTTTAATAAATAAAAAATAGCTCTATAACAACAAAACTGGATAACCATATGTTTTTTATCAATAAAAAAGGGTTCACTTTATTCGAACTCATGATCACTATTAGCATTATTCTGATCATTTGTACAATCGCACTTCCTCACTTTCATCAGTATATGGCCTCACAAGAGCGCAGCAAAACACTGTATACATTACGAAATAGTATTCAGGCAGCCAAAAATATGGCCAACCTGCAACGTCAAAATATCACCATTTGCCCAAGTCAAGACCTCGTTCAATGCCAAAATCATCAGTGGAACATGGGCTTTATTGTATTTATCGATAATAATAAAAACCGACGAGTAGATACCAGCGAAACGATTATTCGGACAGAACAACAGCAGCTCAAATATGGCAATCTTGATTGGCGTGGCGCACTCAGTCTTCCATCTTTAAGCTTCAAAGCTGAAAATGGCCTCCCCCTTGGCTCAAATGGAACTTTCTATTATTGCTCTATGCAAAATCAGGATCACTTTAAATTAGTCATGAGCAAAATGGGGCAGACCCGGACTGAACCCCTCGATGCCTGTAACTAGACCCATGAGTCCATAATCACGTTTTCAGCTTTTCTCGCTAGCAAATTTGCATATACTGCTTAAGTTTCCAACAAAACGTATAAGTGATTCGGAGAAGAAAATGACAGACATCGTAATTGTGAATGGTGCTCGTACAGCAATGGGCGGTTTTCAAGGCAGTTTAGCCAGTGTAACCGCTCCAGAGCTCGGTGCTGTAACGATTAAAGAAGCGATTGCTCGTGCTGGCCTACACGCAAACGATGTAGAAGAAGTAATCATGGGCTGTGTTCTACCTGCGGGTTTAAAACAAGGCCCTGCACGTCAAGCGATGCGCCAAGCAGGTTTACCTGATTCAACAGGTGCCGTGACCATCAATAAACTCTGTGGTTCTGGCATGAAAGCGGTAATGCAAGCAGCAGACATGATCAAAGCAGGTTCAGCAAATATCGTGGTTGCAGGTGGCATGGAGTCGATGACCAATGCTCCTTATATTTTAACCAAAGCACGCGCAGGCTACCGTATGGGGCATGGCGATGTCAAAGACCACATGTTCCTTGATGGCTTAGAAGATGCAGAAACAGGTCGATTAATGGGTTCTTTTGCACAAGATATGGCCAATACTCGTGGCTATACGCGTGAGCAAATGGATGCCTTCGCGATTCGCTCTTTAGAGCGCGCACAAACAGCGGTCAACGAAGGTTACTTTGCAGATGAAATCGTGCCTGTGACAGTTTCATCTCGCAAAGGTGATGTTGTCGTTGATAAAGATGAACAACCGTTCAATGCCAATATTGCAAAAATTCCAAGCCTTCGCCCTGCTTTTGCTAAAGATGGCACCATCACTGCAGCAAATGCAAGTTCAATCTCGGATGGTGCATCCGCACTAGTTTTAACTTCAGCAGAAAATGCATCGAGCAAAGGTTTAGCACCATTAGCCAAAATTGTGGCTTATGCATCGAACTCACAACATCCATCAGAGTTCACCATTGCACCAGTCGGTGCAATTGAAAAAGTGCTTAAGAAAACAGGTTGGAATGCACAGGACGTAGATCTTTGGGAAATCAATGAAGCTTTTGCGATGGTAACTATGTGTCCAATCGATGACTTCAAACTTGATCCAGCAAAAGTGAACATCAATGGTGGAGCTTGCGCATTGGGTCACCCTGTCGGTTCAACTGGTTCACGTATTATCCTGACTTTGATTCATGCGCTTAAACGTACAGATGGTAAAAAAGGGATTGCGGCACTATGCATCGGCGGTGGTGAAGCGACTGCTGTAGCGATTGAATTACTTTAAGATGCAAGCAACCCTCTTTTATTGACATATTTTATACAATAAAACATTGGATAATTAGCTGATATAAAAGCGACATTTATGAAAATCCCTCGACTGCGAGGGATTTTTTATTACAAGATTGTATTAGGGCCGATCTCAACGACTTGTTAAAATAACGACGAAAAAAACAACAAGGATAAGACAATGCAACTGAATCACTACCTCAACTTTGATGGTCAAACTGAAGCCGCTTTTAATTTTTACAAGTCTGTCTTTGGTGGAGAGTTTGCAACGTTCATGCGTTATGGAGACTTACCTTCAGATGAAAGTTCATTCGCCCTTTCCGAAGCTGACCAACAAAAAATCATGCATGTTTCACTTCTCATCAATGCCAGCACGATTTTGATGGCTTCGGATACCAACGATCAGTTTTGTGCTCAAAGCAATACCGTCTTTACTGTAGGCAACAACCACTATATTTCCATTAACTTAGATGCCCATGAACAAGCCGATGCTAAACGCTTATTTGATGCACTTTCAGTCAATGGAAAAATAGAAATGCCTTTAGAGAAAACATTTTGGGGCGCACTCTATGGTGCATTTACCGATCAGTTTGGAATTAAATGGATGGTGAATTGCCAATTAGAAGAAGGATAAATGCGTCTTCTTTTTAAACATCAATATTTGAAAATTGCGCAATAATAGTGAGTCCCACGGTAATAAAACCGATACCGAGCCATCCAGCCAAATCGATGTTCTGCCCTAAAAATGCTTTAGCAAGAAGTGCTGTGGCAATGACACCAATGCCAGACCACAGCACATATAAAATTCCCGCTTGCATAAATTTTAAGGCATAGGCGGCACACGCAAAAGAAATCATGTAAAGCACCAGTGCAATGCCTTGATCCAATTTATTGACCAAGCCATTACCTTTTGCGGAATAAAAAGTCGAAAGCACATCTGTAGCAATAGCAATAAGTAACCAAATGACACCGGGATTAATTTTTGCAAAAAGTGCCATCATGTCTAATTTACCTGATTCTTTTTCTTTAATTTGTTCATCAAAAATGCTGCGTATAAATACAAAAAAGCTGAACCGAAGTCCAGCTTTTTATTCACTTGAAAATTTAAGCGCCTGTTTGATAGCTGGCTTGAGCAACGGCTGTTGATGCTTGATATGGATTTCTAAAATCATTTAAACCCGCAGCAGCCTCAAGAATGTCTTTACCTTCTTTAATGACAAAGGTATCAAAGCCTGAACGTTTCATGTAGTTCAAGACATCTTTAAACACATCACCTGTTGCGCGTAATTCACCTTGAAAACCTTGGCGACGTAATAGTGCTGCAAATGAATAGCCACGACCATCGTTAAAGCCCGCAAAATCAATAAAGATGGCATCTAGCTGATCTAAAGGGAACTCATGCGTTTCAGGAGAGGCATCAACTGTAACAAGGAGTGCTTTTTTACCTGAAACTTGAGCCAATTGATCTAACTGCTCAACCGTTAAAACCACATCACCTTGCGGTAAAACACCATCTTCACCAATCACCTGATAAGTATTGTCTGCAATCGAGCCATCTTTAGAGAGGACTTGTAGTGCTAGATTAAGCATATGCACGCTCCTTAAAGGGTTGAATGCCCACACGGCGATAAGTATCAATGAATTCTTCACCCTCAGCACGAAGGTCAAGATAGGTATTTAAAATTTCTTCAACGATGTCTGGCACAACTTCAGCTGCAAATGAAGGGCCTAAAATGTCACCAATTGAAGCATCATGATCAGCATTACCACCCAAAGTGATTTGGTAGAATTCAGCGCCTTTTTTGTCTACACCTAGAATACCAATGTTGCCCACATGGTGATGACCACATGCATTCATACAACCTGAAATATTCAGATCCAGTTTGCCAAGGTTATAAATGGTATCTAAGTCATCAAAACGACGTGAAATCGCTTCTGAAATAGGAATTGATTTCGCATTTGCCAGTGAACAGAAGTCACCGCCTGGGCAGCAAATAATGTCGGTTAAGAAACCAATGTGCGCACGAGCTAAATTGTTTTTCTCTAGAATAGTCCACAATTCAAACAAATCTTTCTGCGGAACATCCACCAAAGAAATATTTTGCTCATGCGTGGTCCGCAGTTCACCAAAGGTGTATTTGTCTGCAAGGTCTGCAATCAAATTCATCTCTTCCGTGGTCACGTCACCCGGTGCAATACCCGTACGTTTCAACGAAATCGTTACAATACGGTAGCCCTTCACTTTGTGAGCATTGGTGTTGATATTGAACCACTGTTTGAATTTTGGATGTGCAGCAAACTGTTCAGAAAAATCTTCATCTGCATAATCTTGATAATCAAACGGCATAAATTCTTCGTCTAATTTCTGCAAAATTTCAGGCTGAATTTTTAAAGTTTTAATGGTGTGCTCAAACTCAGCTTCGACTTTTTCAGCAAAGACTTGAGGAGTTAACGCTTTCACCAAAATCTTAATACGTGCTTTGTATTTGTTATCACGACGACCGTGTAAGTTATAAACACGCAGCACTGCTTCTAAATAAGCAATCAGGTCTTCACGTGGCAAGAAGTCACGAATGAAACTACCAATCACAGGGGTACGACCTAAGCCACCACCGACTTTAATTTTATAGCCGATCTCACCTGATGCATTTTTAACAATATACACTCCAATATCATGGAATGAGGTCGCTGCACGATCGGTTTCTTCAAGTGCTGATACAGCAATCTTGAACTTACGTGGCAAGAAAGCAAACTCTGGGTGGAAGGTTGACCATTGACGGATCAATTCACACGTTGGACGTGGGTCAGCCACTTCACCTGCAACCACACCAGCATATTGGTCTGTGGTGGTGTTACGAATACAGTTACCCGAAGTTTGGATTGCATGCATTTGTACAGAAGCTAGCTCTTGAAGCATGTCTGGGACATTTTCTAGCGCAGGCCAGTTAAACTGAATATTCTGACGCGTTGAAACGTGTGCATAACCACGGTCAAACTCAGTTGCAAGTTCTGCAACTTTGCGCAATTGCGTTGAGTTCATTAAGCCATAAGGCACAGCAATACGTAACATTGGCGCATAGCGTTGTACATAGAGACCGTTTTGAAGACGTAATGGGCGGTACTCATCTTCAGTGAGTTTTCCAGCTAAATAACGTTCCGTTTGGTCACGGAACTGTGCAACACGTTCATTGATCAGTTGCTGATCGAAATCAGTATATAAATACATGGCGTACAGCTAGTAGTTTCATTATAACGGCTGACAGCATAACGAGATTTAAACTATCAACAAAATGCGTTTTTTACATATTTCATAGCTGTTTTATTGATAAGGATAAGTAGATGTACTGTTTGTCCCTAATCCTAAAGGTTTTTTCTGATTAAAGTATTTTTTATTAGATACTTATACATTATTCAGCTAACTCCGTTCAGCCTATCACATACACACTAACCCATTCATTGCTATCACGTGAATTTTAAACTCGGCTTATCTGGGTAGAACTCAATTTTTCTATTCTTTCCTCCTCGTCACTTTGCCCTTTTAAACCGACTGCATATAAAAATAGCCTGACGAATCAGGCTATTTTAAAGTTTAAATAACTACAGACGATTATTTTGCATCGGGTAAGGCATACGCCACCAAAGCATCTCCCATCTTAGTACCAAATGAACCATGACCACCCGCCATAATGACCACATACTGTTTGCCATTGGCTTCATAGGTCATTGGTGTTGCTTGACCACCTGCTGGTAGACGACCTTTCCAAAGTTCATCACCATTGGTCACGTTGATGGCACGGATATAATTATCCTGCGTACCACCGACAAACATCACATTCCCCGCAGTTGAGATTGAACCACCAAGCATAGGCACCCCCATTTTAAATGGTGGTAATTGAATTCCTGGTAAGCTATCACGGATCGTACCAATGCGACGCTTCCATGCAACTTCATGGGTATTTAAATCTACACCCGCCACAAAGCCCCAAGCAGGCTGTTTACATGGCAAACCAAATGGAGACAAGAACGCACTGATCTCTACACCGTAAGGCACACCATACATCGGTTGTACACCCGCTTCGGTGCCTGCACCTTTGGCTGTTTTCGGACGGTTTGGATCGGCTGGAATGAGTCGAGATACAAACGGTAAACCGATTGGATTCATCACCGCAATTTGACGATCAGGGTTAACGGACATACCGCCCCATTCAAATACACCCAAGTTGCCTGGGAAAACCAAAGTTCCATTTTCTGAAGGTGGGGTATAAATACCGTCATAATTCAGTTTGTGGAAAGACACACGGCACATTAACTGGTCAAACATGGTTGCGCCCCACATTTGCTTATCCGTCAGTTTCTCTTTTGGCGCAAGGTCAAAGTCTGAGAAAGGTTGTGTCGCAGAGTAACGCTCACCTTTGGTTTGCGGCCCACGTTTCACTGTTTGTGGTACAGGTTTTTCCGTAATTGGAACAATGGCTGCACCAGTACGACGGTCTAGAACAAAGGCATTCCCTGTTTTCGTTAATACGTAAATGGCAGGAACCATTTTGCCTGACTTATCTTTAATGTCCGTCAATGTCGGTTGTGATGGTACATCCATATCCCACAAATCATGATGCGTGGTTTGGAAATTCCACACCAACTTACCTGTTGAGGCATTCAGTGCCAGCATTGAGTTGGCATAACGCTCATGCAACTCAGTACGGTTACCACCCCAAATATCTGGCGTACCCACACCCGTTGGAATGTAAACGATATCCAAAGCTGCATCATAGGCTAATGGGGCCCATGCATTTGGTGAGTTTTGAACATACTTTTGACCCGGAGCTGGAATCGCGTTCGGATCTTCTGCACCTGTGTCAAAGACCCACAACAATGCACCCGTATTCACATCATAACCACGGATCACACCTGAAGGTTCTTCAGTTGAATAGTTATCTGTGGTTGAACCCGCAATAATAATCGTCGTTCCTGTGACCACAGGTGGCGACGTTGGGATATAACCGCCTGGATAAGGGAACGGCATATCTTTTTGTAAATCGACTTCACCATTTTTACCAAAGTCAGTACAACGCTCACCAGTATCAGCGTTGATGGCAACTAAACGGCCATCATTCACAGGTAGGATTACTTTACGTGGACATAGCGCAGACGATGACTTTTTATTCTGCAAGCTGGCTTCAAAACCAGCCGTATTGTTCGCATCATAATAAGACACACCACGACAGGTTAAATGCTGAAAAGTATTGTCCGCTTTGAGCTTAGGATCAAAAGTCCATTTCGCCTTCCCTGTAGCTGGGTCAAGTGCAACCAGTTTTTGGTGCGTGGTACAGATATACATATTGTCCCCAATTTTAATTGGAGTGACCTGATTGGTGGTTTCACCAGAGTCATTTTCTGTTTTAAAGTCGCCTGTGTTATAGGTCCAAGCAACTTTTAAATCTTTAACATTCTCAGAATTAATTTGCGTTAAAGGAGAATAGCGCAAGCCAGATTGAGTACGGCCATATGCAGGCCAGTCGCCATCAGCAACACCCGGAATGGACTGTGCGGTTGCAGGCTGCTTGCTACTTAATTCACCTCGAATTTCTTGAGGGTCATTAAACACAGCAAAAATCATCACGGCAATAGTAATTGCCAGTGAACCTGTTAAAACCAGTTTTGCACTTTTTACGTTGTCAAAACCACGTGTGACAGCAGGAATGAGTAACCATAAGCCAAATAAACCAAGGATATCTAAACGTGGCGCCAAGGCAAAGAAGTCTGAACCCACTTCCCATAAGCCCCAAACCACTGTACCCAAGACCAACAACGCATAAACGATTAATGCCGTACTTTTTAATTTTTGCAGTAGAACTGCAGTCGCGATGAAGAGTAAACCTGCAATGATGTAGTACCAAGACCCACCAAGCACTGCAAGATAAATCCCTCCTATCAGCAGGACTAAACCAAAGATCACAGCAATCACAGCTGTAAAAGTTTTAAGTCCTGAACCTGAAGACGGAGTACTCATATTGACCACCTTTTTCTTAGATTCTGTTAAAAGCCCATATCGTTTCAATATCGATATGAGCACCTAGACAGTTTTTAGATTTTAAGTATCTGTCCGAACGACTTATTTCGAACAGTTTTATGCTTTAAACAACCGTAAAAAGTATTTATCAACCTTGTTGGACAAATACTTATCGATCTAAAAACTAAAATGCGGTCTGGAATTTAATTCCGCCGACCCATGCATTTTCACCATTTTTATACGCGCCTACATGGCGGATATATTGGATATTGGGACGAATGGTTAACCAGTTAGCTGCATGTATACCGTAGTAAATCTCGGCATCATATTCTTCACTTTGTAAGCCACGGGTATCAACGCTGTTATTGACAATATTCGCGTCATTGACATCATCATTGATATTAATACGGGCTAAGCCAATCGCGATTTCGTCTTGAGGGCGAGCATCAAAAGCACCTTTATAGACCAAACCAATGTTCTGCATATCGCGAACCGTATTGGTATCTGAATCATGTAGTGTGAGATTCACAAAACCTGTTAAACCACGCGCAGCATCACCGTGATGTGCTGTGAGTTGCTGCTTGGCAACAACCCAGCCGCCTTGTTTATGTGAGGTTTGCTGTGGGTTTTGAATATCTGTGGCATCTGCAGAACTGTAGTAATAACCCGCACGATATTCACCAGGTAACTTATTTATACCTACAGCAGGTTGCCACACCACTTCAGCAGGAATAATGGCCCCCTGCGAACCGTCAGTACTTAAGTTCCAGCCTTTGCCACGTTCTAAGTTTTCAGGGTTATATTCATACACCCCGACTTGTGCATACAGGTCTGGCCGAAGGTTATATTTGACTCGCGCAGCCCATTGGCTGACAGGCCAGTTGTACCACTGGTCACCGACCCAGTTACCAACTTGAGAGCCACAGAGCGCAAGGTTTTGGAAATCACAGTCGAAACTGTTGAAGTCTTCACCTTCACCAAAACGACCAACTTTGATGTCTAACTTTTGATCCATGAACTTTTTCTTAATCCACAAATCCGTTAAACGCCACGTCTGTCCACGTCCCCACACTTCTTGAGTGGAACTTAAATGTCCATCTAAAGCATCGGATGTTTGAGAAAGTGAACGCCCATTGCGTTCGGTAATGGTGATTTGAGCCTCAGTATCCTGCCAACCCAAAATCTTGTCTAAATCGAAGTGTGTACCAAATGCAAACTGGTCTGCATATTCGGTACCATGACTTGAAGAATGCGAGGCATCGAGCAACGTTGCCATTTCACCCGTATAACCAAAGCTAAAGTCGTAGCCTTTTTGCTGCAATGCGCTGCGCTGACCATTCCAGTCACCCAGCATCCAAGGGCTTTCTGCCTCAAAGGCATTTGCAGCATACACACTTTGAAAGCAGCAACTGAGCGCTAAGAGACTGAGGTTAAAACACCAACTTCTTTTACATTTATTCATAATTGGTGACCTTTCTTACAAAATTACAACTAATCGATATGATACGCTTTATTTGTATAAAAACCCATTTTATGACGTTTTTTTGTTTTAAATATATTCAAATTATCACTATATGATATTTATAAGGAATCAAAACCGAGCGGTTTGCCTATAAATTCATATCTTATTTTTGAACGTGAAAACTTAATTGGACAAGCTAATTGTTGTTCGCTTTTTGTACTCCCCTCTTGTAAAGGTACAGAAACCACCCATGCACGATCTTTTGCTAACTGCGAATCGAGTGCTTCATCCAACTTTAATACAGGCTCAACGCAGACATCTTGCTGCTGAAAAATTGTGTTCCACGTGGCAAAATCTTGGGTTTTAATTTTGTCTTTTATTGCTTGTTTCACCACCTGACGGTCTTCGGTTGCCAATGAGGCTCCTTTTTCAGCCACAATCGGCAATTCTAAAATTTGTGCCAGCCCATGTAAAAACTGTGGCTCTAAACTCCCAATCGATAAATAACGCCCATCTTGCGTTTCATAATAGTCATAAAAAGTCGCACCATTGAGATAGCTTTGCTCAGGCCCTTGTTTTTCCTGTCCTGCTAAGCTCGCAGCTGCGGCCATGCTACTGAGCCCTACCACACAGTCGGTCATAGAAATATCAATACACTGCCCCAAACCACTCCGCTGCCTTTCAATTACTGCCGCTAAAATTCCAATCACGCTATGCAAAGAGCCTCCAGCAATATCCGCAATTTGAATCCCCATTGGTGGTGGTCCACTGTGCTGTCGCCCGCTATGTCCCGCGATCCCTGACAAAGCCACATAGTTGATATCGTGTCCTGCTTTATTTTGATACCCCCCTGTTTGCCCATAACCCGTAATGGAACAATAGATCAAGCGTGGATTAATTTCAGATAAGGTCTGATAGTCGAGTCCCAATCTTTGCATCACACCTGGACGGAATTGTTCAATCACAATGTCATAGTCTGAAATTTTCGATTTGATCAGTTCAATATTGGCAGGATCTTTCAAATCCAGCGCGACAGCATGCTTATTTCGGTTGAGATAACTATGTGCGGTGGCCTGTCCATTGGCATAAGGTGGCATTAAACGGATCAGATCGGGGCGGGTTGGAGACTCGATGTGGATCACTTCTGCACCTAGGTCGGCTAAGTACATTGTTGCAAAAGGTCCGGGTAAAAGTGTAGAAAAATCGAGAACTTTCAATCCTTTCAATGCCATATCCATGTTTATTTTCTCTTTTTATGTTGATTTTTTAGCTATTTTAGAAATATAAAAGCAACAAAACAATGTCATGTTCAGCCATTTACCTTGATCATTTCGGCAATTTAACATGTAAAAAGGCAAAAAACTTTAGTGTAAATTGCCTAAAATACTTTTTTTAGCGTCATTTAGGTCAAACGCAAGTGAATATAAAAGAGACTGAAGGATTAAATATGAGCCGTGATACCATTAGTATCCATTTCGTCAATGCGGCTTTAACTGGCGTAAAACGTCTCGGCATGGATGTCGAAACATTACTTTCTCACGTAGGGATTGAGGCAGAACTGCTGCGTCAACCTAAAGCCCGTATTTCTCCAGAACAATATACTCGCTTCGTTAAAATGTTATGGATGGTGACCCAAGACGAACATGTTGGCTTCGATAAGCAACCACGTCGTTTAGGTACGTTTGCCATCATGTGTCAGTTGATTATTCATGCCAAAACCTTAGGTGATGCTTTAGAACTGTCTTCACAGTTTTATAAATTGTTTGGTGATGAGTGGTCGGTGACCTTAGAACGCGACAAGCACGAAGCTCGTCTTGTTCCTCAGATTCCGAAATCGATGGATCCAGATCACTTCATTACCGAAAGTATGCTGATGATTTGGCACGGTCTCGCGTCTTGGTTGATTGAACGTCGTTTACCACTAGAACGTGTACACTTTGGTTATGAACGTCCGACTCATGCAGATGAGTACGATGCCCTGTTCTTCGCACCTGTGATGCAGTTCGACATGCCGCGTACCGAAATCACTTTTGCCGCGGATTATTTGGACTTACCAATTCGTCAAAATGAAGAAACCTTAGAAGAGTTCTTAAAAGCCGCTCCGGCACAGTTGCTGGTGAAATTTAAAAACACCAACTCACTCACTTCACGTATTCGTGATGTATTGAAGAGTCAAATTGGTGAGGAAATGCCAACTCTGAATGATGTGGCTTCTATGCTGTATTTATCTCCACAAACGCTGCGTCGCCGCTTAGCTGCTGAAGGTAAAAGTTACCAAGGCGTGAAAGATGCATTACGTCGTGATGCCGCAATCCACCTACTATTGAACCCAGGTTTGACTTTAGAAGATGTGGCACAACAAGTGGGCTTTAGTGAAACCAGTACCTTCCACCGTGCCTTTAAAAAATGGACTGGAGTTACACCCGGTTTATATCGCCAACTACACGGCTATCACTAATTTTCTAGTTTGACGACGGTTCGGCACATTGCTAAACCCAAGATTTCGATCTTGGGTTTTTTTATGCCCCAATCTTCAGTCTATTGGCAAAAAGACTCATCTGACCTGACCCGTTCTAGTCATTGCATCACGGCCATTAATTTGTACACTCAAATGCATAACAACTTAAAAGTCATAAAAAGGAACAGCTATGAGCGAGGCTTATATCATTGACGCCATTCGCACACCACGCGGAAAAGGAAAGAAAGATGGTTCATTGCATGAAGTGAAGCCAATTACTTTACTGACAACATTATTGAATGAGCTCAAAGATCGCCATCATTTAGATACCTCTAAAGTAGACGATATTGTCTTAGGGTGTGTTACTCCAATTGCAGACCAAGGTGGTGATATTGCAAAAACTGCGGCAATCGCAGCGGGTTGGGACAATGATGTTGCAGGTGTGCAAATTAACCGTTTTTGTGCATCAGGTTTAGAAGCCGTAAACATGGCTGCGCAAAAAGTACGTTCAGGTTGGGAAGATGTGGTTGTTGCGGGTGGTGTTGAGTCAATGTCACGTATTGCAATGGGTTCAGATGGTGGCCCGTGGGCATTAGACCCTGAAACCAATTTAAAATCACACTTTGTTCCGCAAGGGATTGGCGCAGATTTAATTGCAACATTGGATGGTTATACACGTTCAGATGTCGACGCATTTGCAGCTAATTCACAGCGTAAAGCGGCAGCAGCACAAGCTGCGGGTTATTTCAATCAATCAGTGATTGCTATTAAAGACAAAGCAGGCGTGACCATTTTAGATCAAGATGAATTTATCAAACCGTCAACAACAGCTGAAGGTTTGGCAAAACTCAATCCAAGTTTTGAAATGATGGGCGCAATGGGTTTTGATGCGATTGCATTACAACAATATCCAGAAGCGCAAAAAATTAACCATGTACATCACGCAGGAAACTCATCGGGTATTGTGGATGGTGCAGCACTTGTATTGCTGGCTTCTGAAAAAGCAGTCAAAGAACAAGGTTTAAAACCACGTGCCAAAGTATTGGCGACCGCATTGGTGGGTTCTGATCCAACCATTATGCTAACAGGGCCTGCGCCTGCTGCGCGTAAAGCGTTGGCAAAAGCTGGTTTAACCATTGATGATATTGATCTATTTGAAGTCAATGAGGCTTTTGCATCTGTGGTGATGCGTTTTATGACGGAATTAAAAGTTCCTGCTGAAAAAGTCAATGTGAATGGTGGTGCAATTGCGATGGGACATCCATTGGGTGCGACGGGTGCAATGATTCTCGGAACTTTACTGGATGAGTTAGAACGCCAAGGCAAAAAGCGTGGTTTGGCAACATTATGTGTAGGTGGTGGCATGGGGATTGCGACCATTATTGAGTTGGTATAACCACCTAAATTTTATTGAGCATTTGATACACAAATCAGTCATACGCAACCTACCCATTTTTTGAATCTAATGTTTTTGCAATCCTTTCGATAGGAATAGTCATTAAAACAGGTTTTGCGTATGACAATGGTTTTGCCTACTTTTGCCGAAACAAAAGTAGGTCGAACCGAAGGTTAAACCCGAAATTAAAATAAATTTGGAATGACTCTGCGATGCTGAATATTCATACAACTATGCAGAAGTATACATTTCAAGTTCAAAAAATCATTTGGATAAAAACTTTATGAGCGCAATTCAATATTTAAAAAATGACGATGGCATTATTATTCTAACTTTAGATTCTCCGAATCAATCAGCAAACACTATGAATGCAGATTTTCGTGTAGCTTTGGAAAATATTGTTTCTAAACTGAAATCTGAAACTTCTATTACAGGTATTATTTTTCGTTCAGCGAAAAAAACTTTCTTTGCAGGCGGCGATTTAGATGAGTTGATTCAAGCTCGTTTGGAAGATGCCACTCCATTTTTTGAAATGATTCAGAAAATGAAAGCAGAGTTTCGCTATATCGAAACTCTAGGTGTTCCTGTCGTTGCAGCATTGAATGGTACAGCTTTAGGTGGTGGTTGGGAAATCGCTTTAGGTTGTCATGCACGTATTGCATTGAATGATCCTAAAACGAAGTTTGGTTTGCCTGAAGTGACTTTAGGTCTACTGCCGGGTGGTGGTGGTATCGTGCGTATGGTACGCCTTTTAGGCTTACAAAATGCTTTTCCATTCTTAATGGAAGGTAAGCAGTTTGGTGTGGATAAAGCAAAATCTCTAGGTTTAATTCAAGACATTGCGGAAACACCTGAAGAGTTGATGGATAAAGCCATCGCTTGGGTAAAAGAACATCCAAAGTCGCAACAACCGTTTGATGTAAAAGGTTATAAAATTCCGGGTGGTGATCCAAAAATACCTGCGGTTGCGCAAATGCTGGCAATTGCTCCAGCGATGCTCCGTGATAAAACTAAAGGTTGCTATCCTGCACCTGAAGCAATCATGGCGGCTGCCGTTGAAGGTGCGCAAGTGGATGTAGATACAGCGCTGACTATTGAATCACGTTATTTTACTTATCTTGCAACAGGTCAAGTTTCAAAAAACATGATCGGTACTTTTTGGCATGGAATGAATGCAATTAAGGCAGGTGCGAGTCGTCCTAAAGACATTGCAAAATGGCAAGCAAGCAAAGTCGGTGTACTTGGTGCAGGTATGATGGGAGCAGGTATTGCTTACTCTACAGCAATCAAAGGGGTTCCCGTTGTACTGAAAGATGTTTCTGTAGAAAATGCAGAAAAAGGTAAAGCCTATAGCCAAAAATTACTCGATAAAAAAGTATCGCAAGGTCGTATGACTGCTGAAAAGTGTGATCAGATTTTAAGCTTAATTACTGCAACAGCATCTGCGGAAGATTTAAAAGGCTGTGATTTAATAATCGAAGCGGTATTTGAAAATCAAGAACTCAAAGCGAAAGTTACCCAAGAAGCCGAAGCATTCCTTGTAGAAGGTGGTGTGATGGCTTCAAATACCTCGACATTACCAATTACTGGTTTGGCAAATGCATCGAAGGATCAAGCAAACTTCATTGGTCTGCATTTCTTTAGTCCAGTCGATAAAATGCAATTGGTTGAAATTATTAAAGGTAAAAACACTTCTGCTGAAACTTTGGCAAAAGCATATGACTATGTACAGCAAATTGGCAAAATTCCGATTGTTGTGAATGATAGCCGTGGTTTCTTCACCAGTCGTGTATTTGGTACTTTTGTTCAAGAAGGTTTACGTTTACTGCATGAAGGTGTACACCCAGCTCGTATTGAAATGGCTGCACTCAAAGCAGGCATGCCCGTTGGCCCATTAGCCATTCAAGATGAAGTTGCATTAACACTTTCTGAGCATGTTGCCAATGAAACACGTAAAGCATTGCAGGCTGAGGGTAAAGATTTACCACGTTCAGGTGCAGATGATGTGATTCAAACCATGATTCATACTTTTGACCGTAAAGGTAAAGCTGCTGGTGCAGGTTTCTATGATTATCCAGAAGGTGGCAAAAAACTTCTTTGGGAGGGGTTGAACCATTGGAAGAAAGATGTAGATATTTCTGAACAAGAAATGATTGACCGTTTCTTGTTTGTACAATCGCTAGATACCTTACGTTGTTATGAGGAAAATGTCCTTGAGTCTGTCATTGATGCCAATATCGGTTCGATCTTTGGGATTGGTTTTGCGCCGTGGACAGGTGGAGCGATTCAGTTTTTAAATCAATATGGTTTAGACCAAGCTGTACAACGTGCCAATGAACTTGAAGCGAAATACGGTGAGCGTTTTAAGGCACCACAACGTCTGGTTGAATCGGTGCCATCAGGTCAGATTCGCTAAAACTTCCACCTTAAAAAAGGGATCGGCAGATCCCTTTTTTGCGCTCTCAGCACACAACAAAATTAACCTGCTGATTCAGCATCTAATTTTGACTTATTTTAGTGCATTCTTTTCAAGCCCGACGCAGTTTTTTGTGTTATAAAGTTACATAGTTTTAGATTTATTTTTATTCAATTGGGCTGTTGCACATGACTGACAATACTTCTCCTGAAAAATCACCATGGGGTTGGAAAGCACTGATCATTGCTTTCATTTTAAGTGGGATTTTCTTAGGTATCTTCTACCTTGCGATTACCAATGAGCCTGACTATATGCCAAGTCAGCAAACGCAGCAAAACTCTCAGCAACATGCCTTTAAAAATGCGCCTGCGATGTCTGAAGAAGCCATGGCCAAAGCACAAGCGGATAAAGAAGCGCGTGAAGCAAGAGCTCAAGCAGCTTCTGAAGATACCACAGAACATGCAACCGCTGATGAGCACAGTATGAATGCCGATGAACACGCGAAAATGTCGTCTGAACATGGTCACTAATATGCTGTGACTAATAAAAAAGCCCTGAAAGATCAGGGCTTTTTTATGGATGATAAACGCATATGGATATGCGGAATACCACAATCCAAATACTCCTCACCCTCTTGCATAAAGCCCAAAGCCTGATAAAACGCTTGCGCATGTACTTGAGAGGATAAGACTAAAAATGGACGCTGTTGCTGTTGAGCATATGCAATCACCGCCTGCATCAGAACTTTGCCTACGCCCAAACCACGATGTGACTTCAAAACTGCAACACGACCAATACTATGATTTTGCAAAAGTCGTGCGGTGGCGATGGCTTGATCTTGTTCATAGACCACAAAATGAACTGCGATTTCATCTTGCTCATCCCATTCATCTTCAGCAGCAATGTTTTGCTCTTGAATAAAGACCTGCTCACGAATCATTTTCGCAGCATGTTGCAACTCTTCCCATGTTCCGTGTGTAATTCTCAAGCTCGGCATTTTCATTTCCCTATAAATCATCTCTGTATTAGTCATTGCACTAAAAGGTGATGTTCAAATCAGCATTTACAGCCTACATCTTGCTGATCCCATTGATCATTCAACAGCAATTCCAGTGAGTGCTTTTGAATACCATACATCTCTTTCAAGGCTTGAATTTGTGCCAAGACAGCAACATCGGGCGCTTGATAGTCCTTACGCTTGGTTGCCAAAATCATTTTGTTCTTGCTGGTATGCTCAAGTGCTACAAACTCAAACACTTTGGTTTCATAGCCATAGGCTTTGAGTAATAAGGCACGAATAGTATCCGTCAGCATTTCAGCTTGCTGTCCCGCATGAATGCCAAACTGCAACATCGGTTGTAACACGAGCGGAGCTTTCAGCTGTGGGCGTAATTCTTTATGACAACACGGCGCGCACATGATCATTTCAGCATTTAAACGAATACCCGTATGGATCGCAAAGTCAGTCGCGACATCGCACGCATGCAGCGCAATCATCACATCGAGGCGTTCAGGTTGGTACGTCCGAACATCGCCCTGAAAAAAATCAAGTTGCTGAAACTCCGACTTGTTCGCAACCTCCTGACAGAATTCTACCATCTTGCTGTTTAGCTCAACCCCAGTCACAAAAGGATTCAGATCTTGCTTTAGCAAATAATCATACAAAGCAAAGGTTAAGTAGCCCTTTCCTGAGCCAAAATCGACCACGCGCAGTTGTTCAGGCAGCTGAATATGACTTAATGCCCCTGAGAAAATTTCGACAAACTTATTAATCTGCTTCCACTTACGCGCCATACTGGGAATGATGTGCGATTTTGCATCGGTAATGCCTAGAGGCTGTAAGAAATAACTGTCTTGATCGACAAAACGCTGTTTGACACGGTCATGACCTTGCTGCTCAAAAGCTTTGGCTGCCGTTTTATTTTTACTTTGCGTCAGCATGGCTTTCTTCTTGTTCTTCTTCAGTTGCCACTCTTGTTCAGTCGTCATCAAATTGGCTTGTTTACACCGCGCCAACAGTGCAGCTACCGTTTCAAGTGCTATGTCTAATGAATAATTTTTGGTGACATCTTGGGTTTTATGGCGATATAAACAGCTCAATACAGGCTGTCCTTGCAACATGACGACTCGAAAAGTCATCTTCTCGAGTTGCTCTAGTTCACCCTGATATTGACTCAGAATCATCCGATCAAAACTTTGAGATTCAAGCGCTTGCTGAAAGGCCTGAAGGAATTGCTGCTCTTGTGCAAAGGACGATACCGAAACGGTCATAATAGAAACCAAAAAAAGAATTGCGATTAAATTTTAAAGCGTCTTACGCTAAATGCAAATTTGAATTACGATACAGTTGTATATTTTATAAAAATGCACATGACTTATGAGCGCTCGCCCTGTTGTAAACTACGATCCAGTTGAAGAAAAAATCAACTTTATTAGCCATGCTATTGGTGCAGGTCTTGCACTCATAGCGGGTATTTTATTGATTATCAAAGGATCTTACTTAGAAACAGCGCAGTGGATCGGGCTGTGGGTCTATGCTTTGAGCCTATTTTTATTATTTGCCGCATCAAGCTTGTATCATTTTGCCGAATCTCCAGAGCGTCGCGGCTGGTATAAAAAATTAGATCACACTGCCATTTATTATCTGATTGCGGGCACCTACACTCCATTTTTGTCTATTGCACTGCCCACACAAAAAGCCCATTACCTACTCATTGCACTTTGGGTGATTGCAATCATTGGTACACTATTCAAGTTAGTTTTCATTCATCGCTTTGAAAAAATTTCACTGATTGCTTATCTGCTCATGGGATGGCTGGCTGTGCTGGTAATGGATGATATGCAACGCTTTTTATCTAAACCTGCTTTGACTTTTTTAATCATTGGTGGACTTTCCTATACCATCGGTGCATTGTTTTATGCGCTAAAAAAGGTAAGATATACGCACGCTATCTGGCATATTTTTGTATTGATTGGTGCAGGATCACATTTCCTGTCCATCTATCTTTACGTGATATAACCCGCGCACACTACATTTTTTAGTAACCCTAATTCCGCAGTCTGCCCGAGGAACATTCGTATTTTTTTAAAAAATTACGCCTTTTTTAAAAAGATGACGCTTTTAAAACTCAGTTCGACTATTTTTTAAGTGTAAGGTCTACCATGGCGTCATTAAATACTGCTGTTGCTGAAAAACAGCAGCCTGTAAACTCAAAATTTCGCGTACTTACAGCCAGTCTCGTAGGTACCACAATCGAATTCTTCGATTTTTATATTTATGCGACTGCTGCAGTCATCATTTTTCCGTATTTGTTCTTTCCAGCAAGTACCGACCCGATGACCGCTACAATTCAGTCATTAGCAACCTTTGCGATTGCCTTTATTGCACGCCCGATTGGTGCTGCACTGTTTGGACATTTAGGTGATCGTATCGGCCGAAAGGCGACCTTGGTTGCAGCTTTGCTGACCATGGGACTTTCAACCGTGTGTATCGGCTTATTACCCACCTATGCACAAATTGGAATTGCCGCGCCATTACTGCTTGCGCTGTGTCGTTTAGGTCAAGGACTCGGCTTAGGTGGTGAATGGTCGGGTGCTGTATTGCTTGCCACGGAAAATGCACCTGAAGGTAAACGTGCTTGGTATGGCATGTTTCCCCAACTGGGCGCGCCGATTGGCTTTATCTTAGCAACTGGTTCATTCTTAACGCTGGGTCATTTTATGACTGAAGAGGCGTTCATGACTTGGGGCTGGCGTATTCCCTTTATCTCAAGTGCTTTACTGGTGATTGTAGGTCTGTGGATTCGTTTACAACTCCATGAAACCCCCGCGTTCCAGAAAGTTTTAGACAAGCAAAAAGAAGTTAACATTCCATTTAAAGAAGTGATCACCAAGCACTGGGGCATGTTGATTTTAGGTACCATTGCAGCCATCTGCACTTTTGTGGTGTTCTACCTCACAACCGTATTCGCTTTACAATGGGGTACCAAACAGCTCGGTTACACCCGTGAACAGTTCTTACAACTTCAACTGGTCGCAACCCTCTGCTTTGCTGCATTCATCCCCTTGTCGGCGGTTTTTGCGGAAAAATTTGGTCGTAAAACCACCTCTATTGCAGTCTGTATTGCTGCGGCATTATTTGGTTTAGTATTCTCAAGCATGTTGGAATCAGGCAATACCCTTGTTGTGTTCTTGTTCCTGTGTATTGGTTTATCCATCATGGGTTTAACCTATGGACCAATTGGTACTGTGCTCTCTGAAATTTTTCCAATATCCGTTCGTTATACAGGTTCAGCACTAACCTTTAACCTTGCGGGGATCTTTGGGGCTTCATTTGCACCTCTCATTGCCACCAAGCTTGCAACCACCTATGGTTTACACGCAGTAGGTTACTACCTCACAGCGGCATCGCTTCTGTCTTTATGTGCGTTCTTAATGATTCGTGAAACTAAAAATGATGATGTAAATAATCAAATTTAACCCTGAATTTGATGTCTAAAAACCAGCACAGTGATGCTGGTTTTTTTATACCAATGCTTTAACAAACGCTACAAAAACCATATTTAAAATCTGTCGTTTTACTTCATAAATAGAGAGAGATACAGATGAATAGGATCGAAAAATGGATGAAAAAATACAACAACTCACCAATGAACAACTCCTTGATGTCATCGTATTAGTTGAAGAAAATAAAATTATTCAAGCCATTCAATACATCGCCACACATACCGCTTTTCAATACGATGATGCACAAGAGATCGTGACTGAACTCACGAAGCGGCATGATGCTGCACTAAAAAGCATGTATCGCCATAAACGACACCAACAACAACGCATATCAACCGCTGAATTAAGACACCACAGCTCCCTTGTGTCTGAAGGACGGAGCTTTACACAACAACAGCCACAAAGCCCGCATAGCCCAGCAGTGAATAACCTCGATACTATGCAAGACCTACAAGAGCTCCATACAAAAAACCACAACCTTTGGATTATCTTGGCTGTGGTCATTTTGGTTTTAAGCTTTATTTTTTATTGGTTCTAAGCCCAACTTAAATCAGTTCAATAATATCGATGGTCGGTGGTACACGAAAACGAAACGGCACACCCACCATGCCTGTTCCAACCGTGACAAACACATCCGCATGTTCATGTCGGTACAAACCTTTTTTGTGTCCTAATATAGACACCTTCTTCATCACATAATCTGTAAGCCATGGCAGCTCAACTTGACCACCATGCGTATGACCTGAAAGCATTAAAGGACGACTGGGTAAAGCAGGTACCATATCGACCGTGTCAGGATTATGCGACAAAATCACCCAAGGTTTGTCTCGCGGTAAATGCGGCATAAAACGCATATCTGCCTTACCTGCCCACAAATCCCCAACACCCATCAGACGAAATTCTTCGAATTCCACAATCTGACCTTCAATATCAATGACATTGTTGACCTTCAAAGCATGTCTTAATAAATTTTGAATTGGTGGTCCAGGATATTGTTCGTCATGGTTACCATTCACTGAATAGACAGGTGCATTGATTTGCTTTAACACCTCTAACTCTTTTGCCAGTTTATTTTCGGGTTCATAAGTCCAATCCCCTGCAACCACCACCAAATCAGGCTTTTGCTCATTGACTCGTTTGACAATGGTTTTCAGCTGCCGCTCATGCCCTGAAAATAGACCAATATGTAAATCGGCAATTAAGGCGATACGGACGGGTTTGAGTAATTTATAATCTTTTTGAATTTGATATTGAGTGGTTTTGACATGCACAAAATGTGGTTCAATGAAACGTGCATAGCACAATATACCACTGACCAAAAATACAAAAATAGCTTCATGCCATGAATAATAGCCCTGAAAACCTGCGTATATGCTAAAGAAAAACAAAGGAATGAGTAAATACGAAAGATAAAAAGCCAATAAATGCACAAAGGCTTTAAACGGATGAATCGTCTCCGTATTGGTTTGACTGATCCATGCCTGATACACCGCCCACCCTGCAAGCAAGGCCATCGCAATATAAAAATAGAACACGACGGAGTGTGTATTGATCATAGACTTTTACTCACAATTTGTTCATCAAGAACACATAATCTTCTGTTTATCTTTTCACAGCTCAGAATTATACTCAAACCAAATTTATAGACTTTATGATGATGGAAAAACCTCACGGCTTAGCAAAACAAACTTCATTCCGTTCATCTTCGACTCAGCAAAATGCCAAATTGTTGTTGCTGAGCTGTATGGTTTTGACTGTTCCCGCGTGTAATACCTTACCTAAACAGATACCGCAGACGCCCGTCTATGCCTTTGATTTGCCAACCGATCAAACCAGTTTAGGCAAAATCGTACTGCCTTTACGTGAACAAAATCCAGGCCTTACAGGTTTCCATGTTCTCTATAATCCACTCGAAGCATTGGCCGCACGTATCCATCTCATTGATAAGGCAGAAAAGACCTTAGATCTACAATACTATATTTGGGACAACGATCGTATTGGTTCTTTAGCGCTTTATTCTATTTTGAAAGCCGCTGATCGCGGGGTGAAAGTTCGTTTACTAATCGATGATAACAATGCCAAGAAAATGGAAGGCATTTATTTGGCGCTCGATCAACACGCCAATATCGACATCAAACTGTATAACCCCTACCGCTTCCGTCACTATCGTGCGATGGATATGGTCTTAAATCTAAAACGCATCAACCGTCGTATGCACAACAAAAGCTTCATTGCCGATAATCAAATTTCGTTGATTGGTGGGCGCAACATGAGCAATCAATATTATAACGTCAGCGACAGTTATCAGTTTTCCGATGTTGATGTAATGTTGGTCGGCTCTGCCTCAGATGAAATTGTGCATTCTTTCGATGAATACTGGAATGACGATTATGCCTTTCCAGTGCGTCAAATTGTCAACGCCAACCATTACAGCTTACGTTATGAAGGTTTAAAAACCCAGTTAGCGCAGCACTATCAGGAAGTGACCGTCCAAAATTATCTCGATCTAGCCAATCGTTCGCAAGCCTTTGAACACTGGTTAAATGATAGTATCCAATTCGATTGGGTCAAAGCCGAAGTGGTCAAAGACTCACCGAGTAAAATCAAATCACGGGCAAAAAAAGAAGAACATTTAAACTTCCAGTTGCAAACCCATTTAGAAAAGCCACTAGAAAGCATCGACATTATTTCAGCCTATTTTGTACCTGAGCGTAAAGGCAAAAAACATCTGGCCAACCTAGCACAGAGTGACATTCAAGTTCGCGTACTGACCAACTCATTTAAAGCCAATGATGTGCCGCTGGTGCATGCTTTCTATGGAAAATATCGTGAAGACTTGCTGGAAAGCGGTGTTCAACTCTATGAGTTTTTAGCCACGCCTGCGGCCGAAGCCCTAAACGAAAACAATGAAGAAATTTCGAAAAAAGCCAAAGTCAGCATCAAAGGATTAAGCCGCTCGAGTCTGCATGCCAAACTCATGGCCATTGATGAGAAACAGGTTTTTATTGGTTCATTTAATTTTGATCCCCGCTCTGCCAACTTAAATACAGAAATTGGGGTTTTACTGAACAGTCCACCGCTGGCCAAAGCGGTACACTACACCATGGACCAAAACCTCAGTAAATATGCCTATAAGCTGGTCCTAGATGCAAACAAAAACATTAACTGGCAAATCAAACAAGCTGATGGCTCTACCAAAACCTATACCACTGAACCCAAAATGAATTGGTTCAAACGTGCTGGTCTCAAAGTCGTCTCTTGGCTCCCGATTGAAGGCTTTATGTAAGCCTTCAAGCTTGTTGCATGTTGGGCTGGGACTTCAAAACTTTCTGATGTAAATCAGCCAAACCTTGCACCATTTTTTGTTGGACCAATGCCGTTAAACTCTCAACCGTATGTCCTGCGGTACAAATGGCCGGGAGCGCAACTAAATGTGCCGTGACTTGTGGCATTTCTAGTACTTTTTTAACATGCTCGGCAAAACTAATGTTACCGATAAACGGAGAGACTTGGTCAAGTCCGCCTTGTTGATTCACATAGCAAATCAAACAAATTTGCACATCACGCTGGGCCTCAATTGCTGCGCCTAATATACGTCCATGAACTTTTTTCACTTTAGAACCATCGGTCGTGGTCGCTTCAGGGAAAAACAACACAGGAATATCTTGTTTTAAAAACGCTGTAATTTGCTCTCGAATTTTGATGGAATCGCCTGAACCACGTTGAATAAACAAGGTTCCACCACTTTTTGCCAATTTGCCAAACACAGGCCATTTTTCAATTTCAGCCTTGGCCAAAAAGAAAACTCGTGCGCCTGAGCCTAAAACCGCGACATCTAACCATGAAATATGATTGCTGACCCAAAGGGCAGGCTTACGTGGAATATCCCCGTGGACATGAACATCAATGTTAAAAACCTTGCACAGTCGACGACAGAAATACTGCACGTAACGGGTATTTTGTGGATTGTTAACGTCTTTATACAAGCCATGTCGATAGACCAAATAAAACCCTTCGGACACGGCGCCAAGCCCTGAAGCCAGCTTTTTACCATACAGAAAAAGCTTAGAGACACCTTTTATTGATGTTGTTTTTATTTCAGTATTCGATTGCATAGACGGTTCACTTGGCACAGCTTCATTCAACATTTAATCATTGATTTCGGCTCATTCTATACTGATCTTAACTAACTTGCATTGATCATAAAAACCGAAGGACCAGATGATTATTTTCAATTTTAATCGTTTAAACAAATTAATTAAAATAAATCAATCGAAATAACAAAACATGGTGCGCACATGAACGATCAAATGAATCCTCCAGCTCCGCCGTTAAATCCTGTTCAGGCACTGAAATTTATTATAGGGCTCAGTATTTTATACTTTGGCACCTTGCTGCTTTTGGTTCACTTATTTCGCTCAATGTAAGGCAACAGCATAACTATTTCGCTCAATCTCAACAAATTCATCTACACTAGAGTTTTCAATGTGAGATCGAATTTAGTGGAATATTTTGAGCAGAAGCAAGGTGGCGAAAAAACCATTTTAGTCAGTGTTGCCATCCATATTCTGGAAGACCTTGATGCAGAAGAATTTCGCTTGCTTGCTAAGTCGGCAGGTGCAGAAATTCTGGAGCATGTTCACGCTCAAAGATTCAAACCCGATGCTAAATATTTCATTGGTTCAGGCAAAGCAGAAGAAATTGCTGCTCGTGTTGAGGAGCTTGAAGCCACACTGGTGATTATTGACCATGCCCTAACCCCTAGTCAGGAACGTAATCTGAGTCGCATTATCAAGTGCCGCGTCATTGACCGTACACGCCTTATTCTAGATATCTTTGCACAACGTGCCCGTACCCATGAAGGGAAACTTCAAGTCGAATTGGCTCAATTGGATCACTTGTCTTCTCGACTGGTCGGTACAGGCATTAGCCTCGATAGCCAAAAAGGCGGGATTGGACTCCGTGGTCCAGGTGAAACGCAACTCGAAACTGACCGTCGTTTACTTCGTGTCCGTGTTGGACAACTTAAAGATAAATTAGAAAAAGTCCGTCAGACCCGTATCCAAGGGCGTGCTGCACGTCAAAAAGCCGCGATTCCAACCGTTTCTTTGGTTGGTTATACCAATGCGGGCAAATCGACCCTGTTTAACACCCTTGCCAAATCTGATGTTTATGCCGCAGATCAATTATTTGCAACCTTAGATCCAACCTTAAGACGTTTGGAATGGGACGGTATTGGCCCGCTTGTCCTAGCAGACACGGTTGGTTTTGTGCGTAATCTTGCGCATGCTTTAGTGGAATCGTTTAAAGCGACGCTAGAGGAAACATTAGAAGCCAGTTTGCTGTTGCATGTGATTGATTCGAGCAGTCCAGACCATATGGAACAAATTGAAGCTGTTGAAAAAGTGCTCAAAGAAATTGGCGCAGATATTCCAATCCTACGGGTGTATAACAAGATCGATCAAAGTGGCGAACAAGCCAAAATCATTTACGCTAAACCCAATGTACCTGAGCGTGTCTATGTCTCAGCACATACAGGCGAAGGATTTGATCTACTACGCCAAGCGGTCCAAGAGTGCTTGATGGGCCAAATTCAAAATTTTGATGTCCTGCTCAAACCTGCCTATGGAAAATTGCGTAATCAACTGTACGCCCTAAATGTGATTCAATCTGAAAATTATGATGATGAGGGCAACCTACACCTACAAGTGTATATTGCACCACATAAACTTGAACAATTGATTAAACAAGCACATTTACCGATTAATGAAATTTTAGGTTTGAAAGCAAAACAATTTCATCGTGAACTCGAAGAATTTGAAATCAAAAGCTAAATCGGTTAAAACGTGATAAGTAAAATGTTAATGACAGAACAAAATGGAATGGATAAAAACTGTTGATTGGAAAGCATGGATCGGCACGGTTGCCCTGATCATCATCTTTCGTGAAGCGGCTGTGTGGATCACTGGACGTTTTGGACATCCTGAACTGGGCAATTTAATTGGACTGATTAGTTTATTAATCGTCCTTTTGGGTTGGAGAAAATTTCATAAAATTCCAGCACGTTTGGTGGATACCAACAATAAAATCATGAAAGAAAGTGCCTTTGCTTTTCTACCTATCAGTGCAGGCTCCCTGCTGATGATGACCCATTTAGGCAGTGAAATCCCAATGTTTTTGGTGGTGCTATTTGTCAGCACACTAATTCCACTGTGGGTTTACGCAAAAATGTCTAAGAAATGGCTTTAGGAGTGTGCACATGATTCCCATTATTTTCGGTTTTTTCCTAACCCTCGTTGCCTACTTACTGGCAAAGCCACTCAACAAAAAACTGCCACAAATTCCCGTGATTGTTTTTGGCATGTGCTTTGTGATTGCCCTGCTGTTGTTTTTAAACATTCCGTATGAGCAATATATGGCACAGGTAAATCCAGTGTTTAACCATCTGCTCGGTTATGTGACGGTCGCATTAGCTATTCCATTGGCTGCTATGCGCTATGATGACCTCCCCCTCAAAGCAGTGGTGGGCATCTTAGTCTTTGCCAGTATCAGTGCGGTCGGACTGCCGATGGGACTGGCTTATCTATTACATTTGTCTGACCCTACCATTATGGCATTTGCCACGCGCGCAGTCACAACACCAATTGCGATTAACATTGCAACACTGCTGCAAGCCCCTGTGAGTCTGGCAATTTTAATCGTGATTTTATCCGGTGTGATTGGTGCTGCATTTTCGCCAGTGATCCTCAAACACATTAATGACGAACGAGCATCGGGCTTAGCGCTAGGTCTTGCAGCTCATGCCATCGGTACAGCTCAAGCATGGCAACGGGGAAGTATTGCTGGACGTTATGCAGCCTTTGGAATGGCTGTCAATGCGGTATTTACAGCAATCTGGTTACCGTTGTTTATTCTATACTTGCAAAAAATGTGATACGTTCCTCACATAAACAATTGTATTGTTTAAAAAATCGACTTAAGATGAGTTTGTCGTTGATTAAATGATAAAAGGATTTTGTTCATGAGCAAATTGACACTTGCAATCGCATTCGCTACAACCGTTATGGGTAGTACAGCTTTCGCTGAAGATATTAGCGGCACTTGGAAAAATATTGATGACAAAACTGGGGCGTCAAAAGCCATCCTTGAGATTCGCCAAGAATCAAATGGGACCTATACCGCTAAGATCGTTAAAGTGACGCCTCGTCCGGGTTACACACCAAAAGAAACGTGTATTAATTGCCCTGCGCCGTATACCAATAAGCCTATTTTAGGCATTGATGTGATGAAAGGTTTGAAACACAGCGGTGATACCAATTACGCGGGTGGAAAAATCATTGATCCACTGTCTGGTAATATTTATAGCTGTAAAGCAAAACTCAGTTCGAATGGCAAACGCTTAACCTTGCGAGGATACGTGGGCATATCGGCTCTAGGTCGTAGTCAAACGTGGATTCGAGAATAATCTAAGTTCTATTACTGAACAGGCTTGGTCTACGCAATCATTTGATCGATTCATTTTAGATTTTGTAGACCACCTGAGTCACTCATACATTGCATCAAACTTAGTCTGATTGTTTCAAATTCAATGAATAAAAGAGTTTCAGCTAAACATGTATGATTTTTCAATTTTTAAAGGCAACTGTCTAACTCATATCTAAACACAAAACAGTTTGCCTTGTGCAAACTGTTTATTTTTTTGTGTCTTGGATATCTTTTTGTGAAACTATAGAGAACCTTATATGAAAAGTAAGTTTTTTATCGCGGGATTAACATTGTCCATGCTTTGCGGGGGAGCATTTGCACAGGACTTAACAGGGACATGGCAACAAATTGATGATAAGTCAGGCTCGCCAAAAGCCATTATCGAAATTCGTAAAGAATCGAATAATACTTATACTGGAAAAATTGTAAAAATTACACCACGCCCAGGTTATACCCCAAAAGAAACTTGTGTGAATTGCCCTACGCCATATACCAATAAACCAATTTTAGGTATGGACATTATTAAAGGCTTAAAGCATGTCGACGGCACCAATAATTATGAAAAAGGTCGTGTGATTGATCCTTTGTCTGGCAAACTTTATGATGCGAAAATGAAACTGAATGCCACAGGAAAGCGTCTTTCTCTACGTGCATACATCGGTGTTTCTGCTTTAGGTCGTAACCAAACCTGGTTAAGAATCGACTAAGAATAAAAAAGCCACGAAGTTCGTGGCTTTTTTAATGCATGTGCTATTGAACTGGATTATCAACTGCAAATAAGGCCTCATCTTCTAAACGGTAAGCCATTAATTGATGCCCCCAAACACAACCGCCATCTACATTTTGAATCGAATCCGAAATGGTTTTACCTTGTAAAGCTGCCCAGTGACCAAACACAACTTTATGGGTTTGCGCTGCTTGTGAAGCAAATTCAAACCATGGTTTGAAGCCTTCTGGCATTGGGTCACTGAGTGAGTCTTTAAAACTAAACTCCAAACGCCCTGTACTATCGGTTAAACGCATACGGGTCAAATAATTCACGATACAACGTAAACGTGCGTGTCCCGTTAGTTCATCCGACCACAACGTGGGCTCTTTACCATACATTTCTTTTAAAAAGGCATCCACAACATCAAAATCATCCGCTGCAATGACCGCCTCAACTTCTGCGGCTAAAGCAGCAGTTTGTTCCGCTGTCCAATTGGTTGGAATGCCCGCATGCGTCAGAACCGTGGTTGCATTTGGAAACACACACAGGGGTTGTTTCCGTAGCCAATCAATCAAATCATCACTATCAATCGCATCAATTACATCACGAATGTTATCTTTGTCTTTAATTGCTTTAATGCCACGTGCAGCCGCCAGCAAAGTTAAATCATGATTGCCTAAAACTATTGCAGCCGCATTACGCTCTACTAATTTTTTAATAAAGCGTAAAGCACCCAATGAGTTTTCACCACGGGCAACCAAATCCCCAGCAAACCAAATAAAATCTTGGTCAGGATCAAACTGAATAGTCTTTAGCAAGGCTTTTAGTGCTTCAAAACAACCCTGCACATCACCAATGACATAATTGTATCGAATCTCTGCACCTGTCACCTTAAGTCACCATTTGATCTGCTAATGCCACAAATTGAGCCAGTGTTAAAGTCTCTGGACGTGCCATCGGATCAACACCCGCTTGTTCAAAACCATCTTCAACCAACATGCCTTTTAAGCTATTACGCAAAGTTTTACGACGCTGGGTAAAGACGTGCGAGACCAAACGTGCCAAGGCTTTTTCATTTTTTGCCACAATAGGCTTAACAGCATACGGCTCTAGACGGAACACCGCAGAAGTCACTTTTGGTGGCGGGTTAAATGAACCCGGTGGTACTTCAAACAAGAACGTAGGTTTACAGAAATACTGAATCATCACCGACAAACGACCATATTCTTTGCTATTTGGAGAAGCCGTAATACGGTCAACCACTTCTTTTTGTAGCATAAAGTGCATGTCTTTAACTTTGTCACCAAACTCCAAGAGGTGAAACAAAAGTGGCGTCGAAATGTTATACGGCAAATTACCCACAACCCGTAAAGGACGACCATCTTCAAATAAATTGGTGAAGTCGTACTTCAGTGCATCAGTTTCAATAATGGTTAAACGTTCAGGATGTGGCACACGCCCTGGCAAACCTGCCGCCAAATCACGGTCTAATTCGACCACCGTGAGTGCGTCACACTCGCCAATCAACGGAGAGGTTAAGGCTGCCAAACCCGGCCCAATTTCCACAATGTTATCACCTGAACGTGGTGCAACTGAACGTACAATCTTGGCAATCACACGTTGGTCATGTAAGAAGTTTTGCCCAAAACGCTTCCGCGTATGGTGCCCTTCATCTTTAGGGTTTAAGGCATTAATTTGATACATAAAATTTTCCAACGTGAGTTAATCACTGAACATTAGTGACGAGCTAATTCTAACGCTAAATCAACAGCGACCTGTAAGCTTGAGCTTTTCGCAAGACCAGTGCCTGCGAGGGAGAGAGCTGTGCGATGATCGACTGAGGTACGAATAAACGGTAAGCCCAAAGTAATATTAATGGCTTCACCAAACCCTTGCGATTTTAACACAGGTAAGCCCTGATCGTGATACATCGCCAAAACAGCGTCTGTATGTTTTCATTTTTTAGACCTTAAATGAATCTTTTAAAAATACTTGAAGTAAAATCTAAGACCTTCGCCCCAATCATTTTCAACCTAGATATCAATTTAGCAAATCTATACACGCTATTGTCGAGTTCTTTCTAATCGATTCAATTTGATAAACATGTCATCAGAGATTTTTGCATTTTCTCTTGCTGCTTGATATGTACTCTCTAAAGGCTCACGTTTTTGCAGTAAATTAAATGCTTTCGATTCTAAAATTATCTGAATATCTTCTTGAATTGAAAGCAGGCCTTCACGCATTTTTGCATCATTGACACGCTTAACACCCAATTCAGCATTACCATTAAGCTGTGCCTGAAGATAAGTATTGAATACATCAAAATCAGCTAAAAAATCTTCCATACTGTCTGAAGAAAACTCATTAATTTCAGATAAACTATTGATTGAACGTAATATTCTTTCAGCTATGAAAACTTGATTTTTTGCGATGATCACTTGATCTGAAGGATAATTTTGGCGTGCCATCATATCGGTCAATAAATTATATTCAGCCTGAATACCTGGAATCTTTTCAAAAACAACGAGTTTGTAATCATATAAACTATTCAAATGACGTTGGTTATTCGCAATAATATCAATGTTCTTATTGATCATTTGACCATCCTTAAGCAGATTAGCTAAAGCGCTATCATTCGGTTCATTTTTTTGTACGCAGATTCAAATCCCAAGTGCAACACATTTGTAGTTAGTTGAAAAAGTTAGGTATATTCATAGAATCATTAGACTTTTTCAACTCGTAATTGGAAAGCACACAATGAAGAAATACACCCAACTTTCTCAAGATGAAAGATACGAAATTTATGCTACTTTGAAAAGTAAAAGTTCAATCGCTACCCTTGCTCGGGAATTAGGACGTTCACGATCAACCATCTACCGTGAATTAAAAAGAAATACTGGGCAACGTGGATATAGAGCTCAACAGGCAGCTAAATTTGCAAGTCAAAGACGGTACCGTCCTTCATCATCAATGACAGCATTTGCCTTCGCTTATATAGTCAAATCATTATAAAACCAATACAATGGTGCAATGAGTTATTCAGAACATTTTAGACGTAAAATTTTAGCTAAGCTTGAGGAAGGTTATTCTATTCGAGCGGTAGCTGCACAATTTGAAATTAATAAAAATACCATTGTTGAATGGAAGAAACGTATAGAGATTAAAAAAACTCGTGTACGTAAACCTTCTAAAATTAACGATGATGCTTTACGTGAAGATGTTGAAAAGTATCCTGATGCTTATCAATATGAACGTGCTGCACGTTTTAATTGTGGTGTTTCATCTATTGGTGCTGCATTAAAGCGCTTAAATATTACAGTTAAAAAAAGACGTTAAGCCATCCTAAAGCAGATACAAAGCTTAGGGATAAATTTATTCTGCAAGTGAATGAATTAGAAAAAAACCATCCGATTATTTATCTGGATGAAAGTGGTTTTAAGTCACATGATTATAGACCTCATGGCTACTCACGAAAAGGAGTACCCTGTTTATGGCAATATAATTGGCAATTAAAGAATCAGACCAATGCCATTGGAGCAATCCATGAGGGTAAGTTATTTTCAGTCGGTTTATTTGACTGCAAAATCAATTCAGATGTTTTTCATTTTTGGATTGAGCAATTCCTCATACCGGCATTACCAGAAAATAGTGTAGTGGTTATGGATAATGCAGCATTTCATAAAAGAGCAGATATTCAGGAGTTATTGGAACAACAAGGGCATAAAATTCTTTGGCTTCCTGCATACAGCCCTGATTTAAATCCTATAGAACACATGTGGGCATGGGTTAAACGTAAGCGTAAAGAATGGTTAATCGACTCAGTCGATGAGTTATTTCGATTTTTTTCGAATCTTGTATGAATAATAAAGTAGTTTGACTATATTGATTATTTGATTGGTTTGGACTGGTCACCCGAACAAATTTCAGGTGCTTTAACACAACGCGGTTGGCTGGATGTACCTTCACATGAGTGGATTTACCAGTACATTTATCAAGATAAATCAAAAGGCGGTAAACTTCATCTACATTTAAGGCATCAGAAGAAATATCGAAAACGCGGTTACAAAAACACGGATCGTAGGGGTCAAATCATTGATAAAACAAGTATTCACTGCCGACACCAGGTCATTGATCAACGACAACGTTTAGGAGATTTCGAAGGTGACACGGTGATTGGTAAACATCATAAAGGTGCTTTATTGACTCTCGTTGATCGAAAGAGCCTGTATGTACATATTGTTCATTTAGGGCCAACAAGAGCATCCTCTCAAACGATTACTTGTGCATTAGATCGTTTACAAATGAGCCATGCTTATAGTGTGACATTTGATAATGGCAAAGAATTTTCCGAACACAAAAGAATTACTGATGCTGGCATAGAGACGTATTTTGCTGATCCTTACAAGTCTATTCAGCGAGCTAGAAATGAAAATACGAATGGTTTAATCCGTCAATATCTGCCAAAATCATCATCGTTTGATGGCGTGTCAAACGAACAAATAGAGCAGATAGAATTTGCACTCAACCATCGTCCTAGAAAAACACTAGGTTGGTATACACCGAGTGAAGTTATGGCTGGTTTTTATACTGTTGCACTTGCCGCTTGAATCCGCCGTACTAAAGCCATCGTTTGATTTAATTTTTCTTGGCTCTGCTTTAAGGCACGTATTGATTCCATATAACCCGATTGAACAGCTTCTTCAGACTGCCTCGGAATTAACAGTGATAAGACTTTTAATTCACAAAGACTTTTGTCTGTAGCCATACTCGTACAAGCCGATAAAATACTTGTCATACACACAACAGATACAATGCTTATGTTCCTCATCACCGATGGCGTTTTTATCTGCTGCTTCTTGTGAAGAAGCATCGACATGATAAACCTCTTATTGATATAAAATTTATTAAAATAGGACTTACGCACTGTTATTTATAGACTCTCTGTGGTAGCAGATGATTTTTATCGAGAATAATAATGTGGTTCCGTTAATTAGACCACTCAATTCAGTTTTATAAGTGATAAATCCGCTCTAAATATTTAAATTATGCTGCCATTACTTTTAGTAAATGTTGATCATAAAATTCATCCGGTGTTGCCTTATTCAAACTTGAATGAGGACGTATCATGTTATAAAAATCCAAATATTCAGCAATTGATTGTTTCGCTTGTTTAACCGTATCGTAAGCCTTCAAATAGACTTCCTCATGCTTCACGCTGCGCCATAAACGCTCAATCATTACATTATCCATCCATCGTCCTTTCCCATCCATACTGATACGGATATTTCGCAATTTTAACTCATTCAAAAATGCCTCGCTTGTGAATTGACTGCCTTGGTCTGTATTAAACACCTCAGGACAACCATATTTCACAATTGCTTCTTGCAACGCATCTATGCAAAAGCCTGTTTCCATACTGATCGATACACGATGAGCCAGTACTTTACGACTATGCCAATCTATAATTGCACACAGATAGACAAAGCCTTTAGCCATAGGAATGTACGGGTGAGTAGACCAAGGGAATCTCACCCTTAGCCCCTCGCAGAACCGGACGTGAACCTCTCAGCTCATCCGGCTCCCATTATCCAACCGATGGTAAACATCCCATTTTCCAGTGCACAAAGGCATTTGGAAAATCACGCGCAAGTCGCCCTAAGGCATATCTAGCCCGTCTTTTATGACGGGCCAAGTTTTTATACTTACGCCTCATCCAGCGTATAAGATAAGCATTCATGTGTTGCCAGATCGCTGACATTGCTGAACCATGGAATCGACCATAGTACTGCTGCCAACCTTGAAGAATTGGATTAAATATTGCAGATAAATCACTTAATTCGCGATTACACATCAGATGTAGATGCCATTTCCGAATAGTCTGTCGCATTGTTTTAAGTGCATCACGACTGACTGCAGGAGAGAAATTTACATAAACTCTTTTATACTTGTCCACAGCCTTACGGGGCCTAAACGTGTATCCGAGAAAAGTAAATTGAACATCTGGATATGCTTGGCGACGATTCACATCTTGGCAATAAACAATCTTTGTCTTATCTGGATGCAATTCGAGTCCACATTCACGAAATCGTGCACCAATCTTTTGTAAAACAAGTTTGGCTTGAGATAAACTTCGGCAATGAATTACTCCATCATCCGCATAGCGGCAGAATCTTACACTCACAAGATTCTTGGTAATCCACATGTCAAAAGCATAATGCATAAATAAATTAGCCAATAGAGGACTGATAACTCCACCTTGCGGTGTGCCGTGATTCCTTTCTAAAACTTGACCATCTACATTTTGCATAGGTGCTTTTAACCAGCGTTCTACATAGAGAAGAATCCATGGAATTTCGCAGTGTTTCTTAAGTGCACGCATGAGTAGATTATGGTCAATGTTATCAAATAGACCTTTGATATCAAATTCCACAACCCAGTCATACTCCCAACTTCGTCGTCTCACCACAGCTATCGCATCATGGGCAGAACGCCCTGGACGATATCCATAAGAGTTTGGATGAAAATAGAGGATCAATCTGTGGCTCCAATATAAGCTTGACAGCTGTTTGTGCTACTCGATCCGCTACTGTTGGAATGCCTAACATACGTACCCCACCTGATTTCTTTGGAATCGGAACACCTTTGACTGGCGGTGGAAAATAACTGCCTGAACAAAGTCGATTCCATAGTTTATACAGGTTGCCTTTTAAGTGGTGTTCGAATTGCTCAATAGATTCATGATCGATGCCTGCAGCACCGCCATTCTCTTTGACTTTCTTGAATGCCTCCCAAATTAACGCTTTAGGAATGTTAAATGGTTTGGTCATAAAGCCTTGTTCCTCCTGCTTGTGCAGTTGACAAGACCGCAGACCTGGATAATGCAGCCCCTTCGCTCCATTACCATTACAGTAACTTCAACACTACTACGAGCTGCTCCGCCCCTTGGTGACGCATTGCTATTATCGGCCTTGCCTTTTGAGCTTGTACCTTTCGCTTGACATCGCAACCGAAGGTTCCCGCAGTTCAACGTAAAAGCCTGAATTAGGATCGCGCTGCCTCTACGCCGGACACCGAATGGCCCGTAAGCAGGTAACGGCCAAACTGATCGCGGGGCAACATCCATCCCCGGTTTTGATGTCATTTGAGTACTTTCGACACTTGAACGGCAGTTCACTGGTGTTCGCCTTCCTAATTCTTACCTGACGCCTTTACAACGCCTTTTCCATAACGCTCAAGACCGGGACTTTTGATCCAAGCCGCTTATGGTGGTTTGCTACCTGCTCCTGCAAGCCGATAGCGAGGGGCCATACCCTCATCTCTTACGCCGCTTGCTGCGGCACACTTATATCTGTACACCAGACTTGATTAGAGTGATCGATGACCATGTTTTTCAACAGATATGGGAAAATACGGTGTGCAAGATTAGGCTTACTGGTATTGGGTTTTGGATACAAGGCATGTATTCCCATCAAGCGCATTAAACGTCGGACTTTACGCCGACCTATTTGATGTCCTTGACGCTGTAGCATATCTCGTATCATTCGACTGCCCATAAATGGGTAGTCGAGATGAATTTCATCGATTAGACGCATCCAACTCAAATCAGTTGATGAAATCTCTTTGGGCTTGTAATACAACGTACTGCGATTGATTTGAATCAATTGCGATTGTTGTCGTACCGAAAGTTGATGGGTCTTATCGATCATTTTTTGCCGCTCAGCTGCCCTATTTTTCTGAGCGCACCTTCTAAAAAATCAATTTGCAATGCCTGATGTCCTATCTTGGCATGTAGAGCTTTGAGGTCAATCTCTGGTTCTTGTTGTGCTGTTGGTCGTGAAAAAATATTGACTGATTGCTCAAGCAGTTGATTTTTCCAATCGATGATTTGGTTTTGATGTAAATCGAATTGAGTAGAAAGTTCAGCGAGTGTGTGGTCGCCTTTAATTGCTGCGAGAGCAACTTTAACTTTAAACTCTGCTGAATGATTACGACGTTTTCTTCGTGTCATGGTTGACTCCAAAAACAAGCATTTCCCATGCTTATTGGGGAGTAGATTATCACTTATAGGCGTGGTCTAAAATCCTAGAACCACATTATAAAGTCATCAATGAAGTTTTTGATCATTGGTCTAAATAATTTCTTCTGCCAATAATATACATTTTCAAAGATCCGCTCAAACTGGTTCTTTTGTATCTCAACGTAGGCCATCAAGGCTGAAAAAATATGATTCGAAATCAGTTTAGATCGTCTTACTTGAAACTTTTCAATATGACAAACCTGTTTAATCACTCGGTGATATTGTTCTATTTTCCAATGACTTGAATGTAATTCATGAAAACCCTCAAAGGACAATAAATCATCTTCATCTTGATGCACAATATAAAACCTCTGCTGTTCTTTTAACTGAGTCTTAAATAATTGTACAAAGCCAAAATCTTTGAGCCAGACCACTTGACCCTGATGGAAATTCGGCAATAAACGCAGTTGAAACCATTGTCCTTTTTCAAGGGAAACCTTACGGTTACAGTCGATATAGTCAAATCATTATAAAACTAATACAAATAAGTCGATGAATTATTTCGAGTTTTTTTTTCGAATCCTGTATGGATAATAAAGTAGTTTGACTATACCAAACATAAATCGAATACCATGTTTTCTTATGGTTTTTAGATTTGCAATCGATGAATACCAACTATCACCTGTAATGAATTGAATCTTTGCACCCCAACTGAGTACTTCACTTAACATATCCATAAAGTAATCATTCTTGGTTTTACTTTCAGATTTGTCATAAATTCGGAAATTAATTGGAATATTTTGACCATTTTGATCTGTCGCATACAAGGTAATGAGATTAATACCCTTGACGGATCGGTGGTGTTTGCCTGACCAAAAATAGCTAACTAAGTCCATATGCTGACTATATGGTTTATCTAAAACAGTATCATCAATACTGACTATAAGTTTATTATTATCAATATGTTGAATTGCTTCTTGATATAGGTCGTGAGGTGTGTAGTCTTCACGCTCTAGAAAGCGATTTACACTATCATGCGAGATGTTATAAGTCTCGGCAAGTTGTGTGCAGCTAATAGAGTTCGGTTCTGTCATGAGAAAGCCCATATAAATGGGTAGTGTACAAGTTGCTGTAGAAGCATTTTTAATTCGTCTGATCACAGATACTTTATAAAGTAGACTTCCTTCATAAATCATTTTTCAATCAATTTAATTGTTTATCTTTCACCCAATCTAAATTGTATATGCCAGCAAGTAAATTAAACCGCAGGTTTAATCTTTTACGACGATTTCTATATACACAAGATAAAATCTTAAAACATTTCATCCTTCCAAATACATGCTCTACTTGAATTCGTCTACGACCAATCTCTCTATTTAACTTTTTTAATTCAGAATCTAGTTTTTCAGTTTTCTTTGCTTTAGATGGCATGAGGCATCCAAAACCCAATTTCTTTATCCCTAAATACCCCTTATCAACGATAAAAAAGGGCTTAAATTTTAATTTCCTCATGCTTTTTTTAAATATTTTAAAATCATGCATGCTTCCATGACTTCCACATACACTCAGTATTTCACCTGTTGTATAGTGCATAGATAGCTGAAATTTAAAGGTATGTCGCTTTTTTTTACCGCTATACCATTTCTTCTGTTTTTTTTGGACGTTGAACTAATATTTCAGTGGCATCAATCACAACAACTTCCCAATCCACTTCATCTCGATTAGGAAGTTGTTTTGGCAAGTTAAATTTTCCAGAACCGATTAAGGTATCTTCAATAACACGTGTGATACGAATTGCACTCGTTTCAGATACACCGTAACTCATACCAAGATGGAAAAATGTTCGATATTCTCTCCAATATTCTATACATAAGAGCAAACGATCTTCCAACGGTAATTTATGCGGTCGTCCTTTACCAATATGACCAGGTAAATGCTTATTTAGCTCGGCCAACATGAGGTTAAATGTAGCCCAACTAACACCGGTAAGCCTACGAAAATTAACGTCTGATAATTTTTGAATATCTTTGAATTTCATCCAAGGATTATCCATTGAATTAAATAATTTTACTGATTAATTTAAGATCAAACAAATTGTACATTTTTTGATTTATGACGGAAGTCTAGTATTTTAATACTTTTTTGAATCCGTCAATGCGTAAGTCCTATAAAATTATGATTGTGCTATTTAATGACGAGCTAATTCTAATGCTAAATCAACAGCGACCTGTAAGCTTGAGCTTTTCGCAAGACCTGTGCCTGCGAGGGACAGAGCTGTGCCATGATCAACTGAGGTACGAATAAACGGTAAGCCCAAAGTAATATTAATAGCTTCACCAAACCCTTGCGATTTTAACACAGGTAAGCCCTGATCGTGATACATCGCCAAAACAGCATCGGCATCTTTTAAGTTTTCTGGGGTAAATAAGGTGTCGGCAGGTAGGCTCAGGCTGATATTTATGCCTTGAGTACGGTAGCTTTCCAGCACAGGGTTAATCACCTCAATTTCTTCCATACCCAAATAACCATCCTCCCCTGCATGTGGGTTTAAGCCACACACTAAAATGTGGGGATGCTCTTTTTTGAATTTGCTTTTTAAGTCCTGAATTAAAATATCAATCACTTGATGCAATCGTTTTTTGGTAATCGCATCAGGTACAGCTCTTAATGGCAAATGTGTAGTAGCCAGCGCGACACGCAACGTCTTGGTTGCGAGCATCATCACCACACGTTCAACTCCAGCAAACTCTTGGTAGTATTCGGTGTGTCCACTAAAGTGAATCCCAGCATCATTGATAACTGACTTTTGTACAGGTGCAGTTGCAACACCTACACTTTTACCTGCCATGGCATAATCGGCCGAACGTCGTAGCTGCTCTAAGACATAAGGCGCATTTTGAGAATTGAGCTTACCCATTACAACAGCTTCGCTTAACGGTACATGCTCAACATAAAGTTGCCCCTGAGTTGATGATGCTTCTTGCCCTGAATATTCAATCAGTTCAATGTCTAATCCCAAACATGCTGCACGTGTACGTAGCAAGTTCATATCACCAAGGACCACGATCGGACGCTCATCTATACGAGCAGCAAGGCTTAAACAAATATCTGGACCAATCCCAGCAGGTTCACCACTGGTGACATATAAAGGCAGCATAATCAACTCAAGTAAAATGCGTTTTGACTATTATACAACGTCTCACCCAGTATCTCCGCATTCACCGTACTCAACTTGAACCTATTCTTTTATATTTAAATCCTCACTTATCCTGTTTTCACATTCCACCGACTTTCAAAGAAAAAATAAAGCCTTAAACATATAAAACATGAGCAAAGAAATTGCGAGTCGTAACTCCTGTATTATCCGTTATTTTAAAATGGTTCTATGCTGATGATCCCGCATTTCATTCAGTGAAGTCATCAAGTTCAATATCGCTGTTTCCTCATTTTAAAATTTGAACTCTTTTGTGTTTTTTTTAAAAAGAATAAACTTTGATCTCTTCCTTTATACTGGGAAATATCTTAAAATACTGCTCTTGAAATTTTATATTTTCATTTGTGATTCTGAGCAACTTCGTTTAGAATCGCGTCTCCTTTTGTTTGGACAGATTCCATAGTCCAAACCAACTATAATAGGTAGTGGTTTAATGAAAACTCTCAGCGCTAAGCCTGCTGAAGTTCAACACGACTGGTACGTTGTTGATGCTTCTGGCAAAACTTTAGGTCGCCTTGCGACTGAAATCGCTCGTCGTCTACGTGGTAAGCACAAGACTTCTTATACTCCTCACGTTGACACTGGCGATTATATCGTTGTAATCAATGCTGAAGAAATTCAAGTGACTGGTAAAAAAGCGCTTGATAAAAAATACTATCGCCACACTGGCTTCCCTGGTGGTATCCGTGAGACTAACTTTGAAAAGTTAATCGCTCACAAACCTGAAGCAGTTTTAGAAAAAGCTGTTAAAGGTATGTTACCAAAAGGTCCTCTTGGTTATGCAATGATCAAGAAAATGAAAGTGTATGCAGGTACAGAGCATCCACACGCTGCTCAACAGCCACAAGTTTTGGACATCTAAGGGATACAGCACATGGCTACTAATTATGGTACAGGTCGCCGTAAGACCGCAACTGCACGTGTTTTCTTGTCAGCTGGTACAGGCAAGCTCGTAATTAACAACCGTACTCTTGAGCAATACTTCGGTCGTGAAACTGCTCGTATGGTTGTTCGTCAACCTTTAGAGCTTCTTGAAGTTACTGAAAAGTATGACCTTTACATCACTGTTGCTGGTGGTGGTATCGGTGGTCAAGCTGGCGCTATCCGTCACGGTATTACTCGTGCGTTGATCGCTTCTGACGAAACACTTAAACCTGCTCTTCGTCAAGCTGGTTTCGTTACTCGTGATGCTCGTGAAGTTGAACGTAAGAAACTTGGTTTGCGTAAAGCTCGTAAACGTCCTCAATTCTCTAAACGTTAATTCGTTTACCGAATCGGACAAAAAAGCCTTGGTTTATCCAAGGCTTTTTTTATGCGTCATTTTCAAGTTTTAAGTATAAGTTTCCTGCTCTATTCTTACTATAGTCAAACTACTTTATTATTCATACAGGATTCGAAAAAAACTCGAAATAATTCATCGACTTATTTGTATTAGTTTTATAATGATTTGACTATACATGCCTCTAGTTGCATATTCCAGCTTATTTTGATAATTGATGATCTTTGGGAAGTGGTGCATTACACGGCTCGTCGGTTTTCTCATCGACCATTTTCACAGGCCCATCATTATAAACAGTGACCTTACAGCCTTTTACTGTATATTGTTGCTGAATGCCGCCATACATCTAATCCTCAGATACAGAAGTAGCAACATCACAGGCTTCATCGGCAATACAAGCTGCATATTCAGCATTCTGCTGCGCTACATCTACTTGTTCGGCTGCATCTTGATTTTGAGCATAACTACTTGAAATGGAAGTCATTAGTATAATAACTGCGATCGACTGGGTGGTTCTGAGCCAAAGCTGCATGGTTCTATCCTTCTTTTTCATTTATTCCAAGTTGTTCTATTGTATAAGCATATTAAAGTTAAGATGATTTTATTGGCTATTTTTAGTATTCTAACCGATTCACTTCACCTAGTTTCTTGAAATATGTCTGTCGAAACTACTCCGCTTCAAGGAATTACGCTGTATAGCCATGCAGATGATTTTCGCTCCCATTGGATTCGTTATGTACTTGCAGAGAAGCAAATCAAATACCATTTGGTTTTAAGTGATGCAGATGATGAAGATCTCGCTAGCTTAAACCCTTATAATCAGCTACCGACGTTGATTGAAAATGATTTAAAACTATTTAATGCCAATATCATCTCTGAGTATTTAGACGATCGTTATCGTCAAAACAAGCTCTATGCCGATGCACCTATGCCTCGTGCGGAACAGCGGCAGTATATTTGGCGCTTTGAACAAGATTGGTTAAAGCTTGCCGATATGATGCTGCGACATCCAGATACACTCGATGAACAAGCAAAACTGAAAGCACAAAAAAAACTGAAAGATACGCTCATTTCCTTAACACCATTGTTCCAGCATTTCCCCTATTTCATGTCGGAAAGCTTTAGTATTTTAGATTGCATGCTTGCGCCTATCTTTCTACGCTTAAACAGCATGGGCGTGCATTTACCGAAACAGCAATGCCGCCCAATCTATTTATATTGTCAACGTATTTTTAGTCGTCCTGCATTTTTAAAGTCTTTAACTTTGCAGGAGAAAAACCATTATCAATCTGAATTTAAACAGCCGTAGAGAACATTATGTCTGATCAAGAATTAAACCTTACGCCGACTCGTCCATATTTAGCTCGCGCCATTTATGAATGGATTTGTGATAACCAATTAACACCGCATTTATTGGTCGATGCAACCCAGCCCAATACTCTCGTTCCTGAACAGTTTATTCAAGATGGCCAAATTGTCTTAAACATTGTCCCTCATGCCGTACATGCGCTACATATGAGCAACGATGCGATTACATTCTCAGCACGTTTTGGTGGCGTATCTCGTGATATTTATGTCCCACTTAATGCTGTGATAGGCATTTATGCCCGTGAAAATGGACAGGGCTTATTCTTCGATCCAAGTGAGTATGACAATCATACCCAAAGTGAGCAAAATGCTTTAAAATCAGACAATCAAGAAAAAACTGAACCCGCTAAGAAAAAACCAAGTTTAAGATTATTAGATTAATAAAATGGAGTAATTATATGGCTTTTGATTTAGTACAATATTTTGCAGAGCAGATTAAAATTCAAAAGCCTGAGCTTCTGATTCAATATTCAGACGAGGAGCGACTTCAATATATTTCTGAGGCCAACACTCTCTCGCTTGGAAAACTCATCACCTTGATGCGTCAAGATGGCACCAAGCTCTATCATGAGATTCAAACCCAAGATCATCTCTATATTCAAGAACTTGCAAGACACCTCACCACGTCTCCGCAAAATCAATCACTGTTAGCGAAGCCAGACTTAGAGCATAGCCTGACCACCATGTTAGATCTTCAGCTTGCTGAACTCAAACAACTTGATGTCACGGGGAACTTTGGTGAACATGGAATTCGTGAGCTGCTTGTCGGTCAAATTGAGCACCTCTCAGGTCTGGCTGATGACTGGGTTTGGACAACAAGTGAGCTAACAGAACTGATTGGCTCTAAACCAAAGCCTGAAGAAGAGCTATCATTAGAAGAGACGATGAAGGAGTTTAATCAAATGGTTAATCAACACACAACAGACCACTCAGATCAGCTACACACACAGGTAGTAGAGCAAAATCCAACGCCAACATGGGCAAAACTGATTGAGCCTGCTGTGGCTATTGTTATTTTATGGGGACTTTATTGCGCAGCAAGTCAAATGTTTTTCTAATTCCCAAGGGATGCACTCATTTTACGCATCCCTTTATTTTTTAATGAAAAATAATTATATATTTCATCGTTATAAATCAAAAAAATCAATTTATTTTTTGCTTTTATTTGTCCAAATGGTAAAATTTACATTTCGTTACAATAGTAAATAAATTAAACACTTTTTCAAATAACAATGAACTTTATCACACTCCTTTTAAAATACACAAAATTAATCACATAATCTGTAGCGAAAACTGACTAAAAGCCTCGGATTCAGTCGTACATTTATTCATCTTTTTTTGTTACATTTATTTATATTGATAATTTTTTGACGACGTCCATATAATTAAACCCACTTGTTAAACAACAAGTTATAGTCAAACTACTTTATTATTCATACAGGATTCGAAAAAAAATCGAAATAACTCATCGACTGAGTCGATTAACCATTCTTTACGCTTACGTTTAACCCATGCCCACATGTGTTCTATAGGATTTAAATCAGGGCTGTATGCAGGAAGCCAAAGAATTTTATGCCCTTGTTGTTCCAATAACTCCTGAATATCTGCTCTTTTATGAAATGCTGCATTATCCATAACCACTACACTATTTTCTGGTAATGCCGGTATGAGGAATTGCTCAATCCAAAAATGAAAAACATCTGAATTGATTTTGCAGTCAAATAAACCGACTGAAAATAACTTACCCTCATGGATTGCTCCAATGGCATTGGTCTGATTCTTTAATTGCCAATTATATTGCCATAAACAGGGTACTCCTTTTCGTGAGTAGCCATGAGGTCTATAATCATGTGACTTAAAACCACTTTCATCCAGATAAATAATCGGATGGTTTTTTTCTAATTCATTCACTTGCAGAATAAATTTATCCCTAAGCTTTGTATCTGCTTTAGGATGGCTTAACGTCTTTTTTTAACTGTAATATTTAAGCGCTTTAATGCAGCACCAATAGATGAAACACCACAATTAAAACGTGCAGCACGTTCATATTGATAAGCATCAGGATACTTTTCAACATCTTCACGTAAAGCATCATCGTTAATTTTAGAAGGTTTACGTACACGAGTTTTTTTAATCTCTATACGTTTCTTCCATTCAACAATGGTATTTTTATTAATTTCAAATTGTGCAGCTACCGCTCGAATAGAATAACCTTCCTCAAGCTTAGCTAAAATTTTACGTCTAAAATGTTCTGAATAACTCATTGCACCATTGTATTGGTTTTATAATGATTTGACTATATATCTCAATTAGACGATTGATTCGTTTATTTTTTATTATTTACCATTCCTTGCATAAAAAAATCCCCCTAACTATTAAGTTAGGGGGATTTGAATTAATGAGCTGGCGATGACTTACTCTCACATGGATAACTCCACACTACCATCAGCGCTAAGAGGTTTCACTTCTGAGTTCGGGAAGGGATCAGGTGGTTCACTCTTGCTATTGTCGCCAGCACAACTGTTTATGACTATTCGTTGGGTCTAACCTCAGAGCAGTGCTCTTCGTGCCTAACTTTCATCAAATGAGTTATTAACAGGTATATTTGAGTTGGATATTTTATCTAGCTTTATAACTAAATCAAGTTGTTTGCAGTGATTTGAACCACAACACCAACTGTTTGGGTGTTGTATAGTCAAGCCTCACGAGCAATTAGTATTGGTCAGCTTCACATATCACTATGCTTCCACATCCAACCTATCAACGTCGTAGTCTTCAACGGCTCTTTAGAGGACATAAAGTCCTAGGGAAATCTTATCTTGAGGTAGGCTTCCCGCTTAGATGCTTTCAGCGGTTATCCCTTCCGAACATAGCTACCCGGCGATGCGACTGGCGTCACAACCGGTACACCAGAGGTTCGTCCACTCTGGTCCTCTCGTACTAGGAGCAGATCCTCTCAAATTTCCAACGCCCACGGTAGATAGGGACCGAACTGTCTCACGACGTTCTAAACCCAGCTCGCGTACCTCTTTAAATGGCGAACAGCCATACCCTTGGGACCTGCTTCAGCCCCAGGATGAGATGAGCCGACATCGAGGTGCCAAACACCGCCGTCGATATGAACTCTTGGGCGGTATCAGCCTGTTATCCCCAGAGTACCTTTTATCCGTTGAGCGATGGCCCTTCCATACAGAACCACCGGATCACTAAGACCTACTTTCGTACCTGCTCGACTTGTGGGTCTCGCAGTTAAGCGCGCTTTTGCCTTTATACTCTACGCGTGATTTCCGACCACGCTGAGCGCACCTTCGTACTCCTCCGTTACTCTTTAGGAGGAGACCGCCCCAGTCAAACTACCCACCAGACATGGTCCTCGTCCCGGATAACGGGACAGAGTTAGAACCTCAATATTACCAGGGTGGTATTTCAAGATTGGCTCCACCGAAACTAGCGTCTCGGTTTCAAAGCCTCCCACCTATCCTACACAAGTAAGATCAAAGTTCAATGTCAAGCTGCAGTAAAGGTTCACGGGGTCTTTCCGTCTAGCCGCGGGTACACCGCATCTTCACGGCGAATTCGATTTCACTGAGTCTCTGCTGGAGACAGCGCCCCCATCATTATGCCATTCGTGCAGGTCGGAACTTACCCGACAAGGAATTTCGCTACCTTAGGACCGTTATAGTTACGGCCGCCGTTTACTGGGGCTTCGATCAAGAGCTTCGCTTACGCTAACCCCATCAATTAACCTTCCAGCACCGGGCAGGCATCACACCCTATACGTCCACTTTCGTGTTTGCAGAGTGCTATGTTTTTAATAAACAGTTGCAGGGGCCTGGTTTCTGTGGCTGCCAATAGCTCAAGGAGTAAATCCTATCACCGTCGGCAGCGTACCTTCTCCCGAAGTTACGGTACCATTTTGCCTAGTTCCTTCAGCAGAGTTCTCTCAAGCGCTTTGGTCTACTCGACCTGACCACCTGTGTCGGTTTCGGGTACGATTCCTATGTAACTGAAGCTTAGAGACTTTTCCTGGAAGCATGGTATCAGCCACTTCACTGTACAAGTACAGCTTGCTATCAGTTCTCAGCATACAGTACCCCGGATTTGCCTAAGATACATGCCTACAACCTTCCACCTGGACAACCAACGCCAGGCTGACTTAACCTTCTCCGTCCTCTCATCGCATTACATAGAAGTATTGGAATATTAACCAATTTCCCATCGACTACGCCTCTCGGCCTCGCCTTAGGGGTCGACTCACCCAGCCCCGATTAACGTTGGACTGGAACCCTTGGTCTTTCAGCGTGCGAGTTTTTCACTCGCATTGTCGTTACTCACGTCAGCATTCGCACTTCTGATACCTCCAGCATACTTCTCAATACACCTTCATCGGCTTACAGAACGCTCCCCTACCACTTGCAATAAATTGCAAATCCGCAGCTTCGGCATATAGTTTTAGCCCCGTTACATCTTCCGCGCAGGCCGACTCGACTAGTGAGCTATTACGCTTTCTTTAAAGGGTGGCTGCTTCTAAGCCAACCTCCTAGCTGTCTATGCCTTCCCACATCGTTTCCCACTTAACTATAATTTTGGGGCCTTAGCTGGCGGTCTGGATTGTTTTCCTCTTGACTACGGACGTTAGCACCCGCAGTCTGTCTCCCGGATAGTACTCATTGGTATTCGGAGTTTGCATCGGTTTGGTAAGTCGGGATGACCCCCTAGCCGAAACAGTGCTCTACCCCCAATGGTATTCGTCCGAGGCGCTACCTAAATAGCTTTCGGGGAGAACCAGCTATCACCGAGTTTGATTAGCCTTTCACCCCTATCCACAAGTCATCCCCTGGCTTTTCAACGACAGTGGGTTCGGTCCTCCAGTTAGTGTTACCCAACCTTCAACCTGCTCATGGATAGATCACCCGGTTTCGGGTCTACACCCAGCAACTAAACGCCCTATTAAGACTCGATTTCTCTACGGCTCCCCTATGCGGTTAACCTCGCTACTGAATGTAAGTCGCTGACCCATTATACAAAAGGTACGCAGTCACCGAACATGTCGGCTCCCACTGCTTGTATGCATGCGGTTTCAGGATCTATTTCACTCCCCTCACAGGGGTTCTTTTCGCCTTTCCCTCACGGTACTGGTTCACTATCGGTCAGTCAGGAGTATTTAGCCTTGGAGGATGGTCCCCCCATATTCAGACAAGGTTTCACGTGCCCCGCCCTACTCGACATCATCATATCAGCCCTTTCGTGTACAGGACTATCACCCACTATGGTTGCACTTCCCAGAGCATTCCACTAAAACTGATATGACTTAATGGGCTTTTCCCCGTTCGCTCGCCGCTACTGAGGGAATCTCAATTGATTTCTTTTCCTAAGGGTACTGAGATGTTTCACTTCCCCTCGTTCGCCTCGTATGACTATGTATTCATCATACGATACCTGCCTTATGACAGGTGGGTTTCCCCATTCAGAAATCTCCGGATCACAGGATATTTGCCGCCTCCCCGGAGCTTATCGCAGGCTATTACGTCTTTCATCGCCTCTGACTGCCAAGGCATCCACCACATGCACTTAATTACTTGACTATACAACCCCAAACAGTCGTTAATCCCTACAAGTAGGATTAAGACAGTCTATGATGATTTCTCATCACTTCCTTACAGTTTGTTGTTCTGTGTACTTAAACACTGTACAGCTTCAATTCAATTCACATACCAAAACGCTTGATTCAGTTAATTTCGCTAGTAACTCATTTCTTCAATCTTCATCAATCAGTAATAAATCACTGTTAATGTCGATCTTAAAAACGAGTATGAACAAATTATTTCAACTCAAATATATTCTGTTAATGATTTTTCCAGCCTTCGTCAGGTCAGGAAACTGTGATAAATCACAGAAGTTAATAAAATGCAAACTAATGTCTACTTCTTACTAATTTCTATAATCTAACTACTTAGCTTATATATTGATGAACAATATATGGTGGAGACTAGGAGAGTCGAACTCCTGACCTCCTGCGTGCAAAGCAGGCGCTCTACCAACTAAGCTAAGTCCCCAGCTTATCAATAAGTCAATGTCTCTGTTTTTCTGTATTCAGCATTTAACAATGCTTGTTAGTCAGATTTGGTGGGTCTGACAAGACTTGAACTTGTGACCCCACGCTTATCAAGCGTGTGCTCTAACCAACTGAGCTACAGACCCTCAGATACATCGTCATGAAGAACAACTTGTTGTGGATTCTTACCAATCGTCAATCTTTCGTTAAGGAGGTGATCCAGCCGCAGGTTCCCCTACGGCTACCTTGTTACGACTTCACCCCAGTCATCGGCCACACCGTGGTAAGCGTCCTCCTTGCGGTTAGACTACCTACTTCTGGTGCAACAAATTCCCATGGTGTGACGGGCGGTGTGTACAAGGCCCGGGAACGTATTCACCGCGGCATTCTGATCCGCGATTACTAGCGATTCCGACTTCATGGAGTCGAGTTGCAGACTCCAATCCGGACTACGATCGGCTTTTTGAGATTAGCATCCTATCGCTAGGTAGCAACCCTTTGTACCGACCATTGTAGCACGTGTGTAGCCCTGGTCGTAAGGGCCATGATGACTTGACGTCGTCCCCGCCTTCCTCCAGTTTGTCACTGGCAGTATCCTTAAAGTTCCCGGCTTAACCCGCTGGCAAATAAGGAAAAGGGTTGCGCTCGTTGCGGGACTTAACCCAACATCTCACGACACGAGCTGACGACAGCCATGCAGCACCTGTATGTAAGTTCCCGAAGGCACCAATCCATCTCTGGAAAGTTCTTACTATGTCAAGACCAGGTAAGGTTCTTCGCGTTGCATCGAATTAAACCACATGCTCCACCGCTTGTGCGGGCCCCCGTCAATTCATTTGAGTTTTAGTCTTGCGACCGTACTCCCCAGGCGGTCTACTTATCGCGTTAGCTGCGCCACTAAAGCCTCAAAGGCCCCAACGGCTAGTAGACATCGTTTACGGCATGGACTACCAGGGTATCTAATCCTGTTTGCTCCCCATGCTTTCGTACCTCAGCGTCAGTATTAGGCCAGATGGCTGCCTTCGCCATCGGTATTCCTCCAGATCTCTACGCATTTCACCGCTACACCTGGAATTCTACCATCCTCTCCCATACTCTAGCTTCCCAGTATCGAATGCAATTCCTAAGTTAAGCTCAGGGATTTCACATCCGACTTAAAAAGCCGCCTACGCACGCTTTACGCCCAGTAAATCCGATTAACGCTCGCACCCTCTGTATTACCGCGGCTGCTGGCACAGAGTTAGCCGGTGCTTATTCTGCGAGTAACGTCCACTATCCTAGAGTATTAATCCAAGTAGCCTCCTCCTCGCTTAAAGTGCTTTACAACCAAAAGGCCTTCTTCACACACGCGGCATGGCTGGATCAGGCTTTCGCCCATTGTCCAATATTCCCCACTGCTGCCTCCCGTAGGAGTCTGGGCCGTGTCTCAGTCCCAGTGTGGCGGATCATCCTCTCAGACCCGCTACAGATCGTCGCCTTGGTAGGCCTTTACCCCACCAACTAGCTAATCTGACTTAGGCTCATCTATTAGCGCAAGGTCCGAAGATCCCCTGCTTTCCCCCGTAGGGCGTATGCGGTATTAGCATTCCTTTCGGAATGTTGTCCCCCACTAATAGGCAGATTCCTAAGCATTACTCACCCGTCCGCCGCTAGGTCGTATAGCAAGCTATACTTCCCCGCTCGACTTGCATGTGTTAAGCCTGCCGCCAGCGTTCAATCTGAGCCATGATCAAACTCTTCAGTTAAAAATCATTAGTAGCTTATGGCTACAAATCTTGGCTCATCAATTTTCTGACAAATATTTCTCAAATAAACTTCGAGTAATTTTTACCATCAATCAATGAAATATTTTCGATCGATCAATTAGTAAAAATCCACACAAGTTGTTCTTCATAATCTCTTAATGATCTTCTTGCTGATTCGTCATCAGCAAGCTAGGTCGGCTATACTACTCTCTTTCAAGAAGAAGTCAACTGGTTTTGTTAATTATTTTTAAACTTATTCAAGACTCTCAGATTCTACCACTTGGGCTAAATCCTTGTTTCTTAACAAGTTTTAATCAACATCACCGCCGATGGATGTGCATTCTACAGCATTTCTAATCCCTTGCAACAACTTTTTCTATTATTTTATTTCAAGCGCATATTTTTTGGTCAAAAATGTGATTTTTGTCGATTATTAAAGCAATTTTAACCATCACTGTTTATTTTTCGTTAAAATAAGCTCACTTTCGCTGCCAAGCAAAATGAATAATGACAGCTTTTAAATACAAAATTTATTTAACCCTCTTGTCCTGCTTAATGATTTCTCAGGTGCAGGCACAACCACAATTAAATCTCCCTGCAACCACATTGACGATTTTGAGCTATGTACGTTGGAATACCCCCAATCCCATTTCTTTATGCATTTTAAATAACAACCAATTATCCAATCAGTTCATTCAAGTGAATCAGCAACTCGAAAGTGCGTATCAAATTCAAGCGGTCAGTTTGTCTGAATTGAATAAGGTTATGTGTAATGCTGTTTTTTTCTCAACCTACACGCCACGTCAAGAGCAAAATATTATAAATAGCTTCTCTGTACACGACAAATTTCACAGAACCCTTATCCTATCAGGGTTCTGCCTTCTTAAAATTGCCAAAATTTCCTTAAACTCTTCTTTTTTCCCAAAACCAATTAAACGCTGAATCGCCATTTGAACATAGTCTAAACCATAGCGAAATAAACTCATTGAGAGTCGTCCATGCTTCTTTATTTTTATCACTTTTTTTTGATCATGTTGCCATTCACCCGTTAAGTAACACCAACAGAAGCTTATAGCTAACACCGCAATCAATTTTTTCACTCGTCTAGGGTCTGTCAAGCGCGTATTTTCAAGATTAAACCCGCGTCCTTTGAGACAACTGAATAAGGTTTCAATTTCCCAGCGTAATGCATAATCCTGAATAGCATTGGCATTAAACTGAGGAGAAACGACGAGTAAAAGCTCTCCATTTTCTAACTGTAGTGCACTTATATATAGTTTCACCCGACCAACCAAAATCCGTCGTTTACGACATTCAATTTGACCAACTTTAAGATGGCGAAATAAATCACTAATTTTATGATTCTTTCCTAAATGATTGGTGACAATGAAGTTTTTTTAACACGAATGCAGAAGTTGATGTCTTGTTCAATTAACCATGTAAACCACTGCTCACCGATAAACTCTCTGTCTGCGAACACATTCACAATACGGTCTTTACCAAAAATGGCTATAAAGCGTTGAATCAAAGCAATGCGCTCTTTCGTATCTGAATTTCCACGTTTATTAAGCAATGTCCAAAGGATAGGTATCGCTATTCCACGATAAACGATTGCGAGCATCAGGATATTAATATTTCGTTTTCCCCATTTCCAATTGGTTCTATCTAAAGTCAGTTGCACTTGGTCGAATGAAAACATATTGAAAATCAACTGAGAAATTTGACGATAATCAAAATACTGACCTGCAAAGAAGCGCTGCATACGTCGATAAAATGATTGTGGTAAGCACTTGATGGGCAAGGCTTTAGATGCAGAAGAAAGATTACATGTTTGCTTTAAAATAATCACAAGCATGATGAGCGCAAAGCACTTTAAATGTGACTTGTTCCATTTTAGATATTTGTTTAAGATAAGATATAACTCATTGAGATGTGTCATAGTATTCGTCGTTAGAAAACAATTATTATGACATTATTTCAATGAGTTATCTATTTTTGTCGTGTACAGAGAAATAGCTTAAAAGATGCTCCACTGACTTTCAGCTCCAACAATACTGAATGCGAATTAGGCAGCGCATTTTGCTTATATCAAAACAAAACACGAACTTCCTTTAAGGTAAACTTGGCCAACCTGTCCCAATCCCAAGCGCGTGTAGATCCACGTGTCTTATTAGCAAAATCTACGGAGCCTTAAGTCAGTGTTTCGTAAAAGCTCTAATACCTCCCTACAAAAAATTTTTAGTCAGTCTCAATTGCTGATTTTTGCTCTTACTCTTGGAATTTGTAGTTTAATTTTCGTGGTAATTTCCATCTACACCATCAATACCTATGCCAAACAAAGCCTCAATATTTTTAGCGCAACCTTAAGTGAGCAAATTCAACCTGCTGTCATTTTCAATGATCGTATTACGCTACAGCAAACACTGAACAATCATATTCAGCAATATCCAATTCGCGTTATTAAAGTTATCAACCTACAAGGGAAACCACTGGCCGAAGCATACAAACCAACACCTGAGTTTGCCTGGATGGAAAATCTGTTTGATAAGGTCTTCTTTAAACACCCTGTGACACGCACCATTAAACATCAAAACAACCAGTACGGGACATTGATCATTTACGGAAGTGCTACCCAACTCATGAGCTTTTTCTTTCAGCTTTTGATTTGTCTCTCCGTTGGAATTTTTGTCATCCTGTTGATTATGTTGTGGTTGGTACATTCAACCTATCAAAAACTGATGCACTCGATTCAACCCATGGTCAATACCGTTGAAAGCCTTAATCTTGATACTCAATATCAAGCACGTCTTCCATCATCTCCCATTTATGAATTTCGCGTCATCAGTGGTGCATTTAATAATTTATTAGATAAAGTGCAGCGTACCAATGAAAAACTACAAAGCGAAAACTCTCAGTTATCACATCAAGCGTTGCATGATCAGTTAACTAAACTCCCGAATCGTCATTATTTTTACAATATTTTGTTCAATCAATTTGAGCACCCCGAGAAAAACCAGACAGCTCTCTTTTTTATCGACAACAATAACTTAGGACTTACGCATTGACGGATTCAAAAAAGTATTAAAATACTTTATAAAGTATCTGTGATCAGACGAATTAAACATGCTTCTACAGCAACTTGTACACTACCCATTTATATGGGCTTTCTCATGACAGAACCGAACTCTATTAGCTGCACACAACTTGCCGAGACTTATAACATCTCGCATGATAGTGTAAATCGCTTTCTAGAGCGTGAAGACTACACACCTCACGACCTATATCAAGAAGCAATTCAACATATTGATAATAATAAACTTATAGTCAGTATTGATGATACTGTTTTAGATAAACCATATAGTCAACATATGGACTTAGTTAGCTATTTTTGGTCAGGCAAACACCACCGATCCGTCAAGGGTATTAATCTCATTACCTTGTATGCGACAGATCAAAATGGTCAAAATATTCCAATTAATTTCCGAATTTATGACAAATCTGAAAGTAAAACCAAGAATGATTACTTTATGGATATGTTAAGTGAAGTACTCAGTTGGGGTGCAAAGATTCAATTTATTACAGGTGATAGTTGGTATTCATCGACTGCAAATCTAAAAACCATAAGAAAATATGGTATTCGATTTATGTTTGGTATCGACTGTAACCGTAAGGTTTCCCCAGAAAAAGGACAATGGTTTCAACTGCGTTTATTGCCAAATTTCCATCAGGGTCAAGTGGTCTGGCTCAAAGATTTTGGCTTTGTACAATTATTTAAGACTCAGTTAAAAGAACAGCAGAGGTTTTATATTGTGCATCAAGATGAAGATGATTTATTGTCCTTTGAGGGTTTTCATGAATTACATTCAAGTCATTGGAAAATAGAACAATATCACCGAGTGATTAAACAGGTTTGTCATATTGAAAAGTTTCAAGTAAGACGATCTAAACTGATTTCGAATCATATTTTTTCAGCCTTGATGGCCTACGTTGAGATACAAAAGAACCAGTTTGAGCGGATCTTTGAAAATGTATATCGTTGGCAGAAGAAGTTATTTAGACCAATGATCAAAAACTTCATTGATGACTTTATTCTCGATAAAAATCATCTGCTACCACAGAGAATCTATAAATAATACTGCGTAAGTCCTATAACTTTAAAAACATTAATGATGTTTATGGGCACTTAGCAGGTGATGCCGTGCTCAAAGAAATGGCTCAACGCTTAAAAAAGAATGTCAGAAGCCACGATGTGGTAGCACGATTAGGTGGTGATGAGTTTGCAATTCTGCTTCGTAATATCAAACACTATGATCATTTAGAACTAATTTGCAAGCATTTAATCGAATGCAGTAAAGCCCCGTTGTCTTTTGATCAACAACAGATTCATTTTAGTTTCAGTATTGGCGTTGCTTTCTCAAAATGTGCAACAACGCCTGAAGATTTGATTGCTGAAGCAGACAATGCCATGTATAAAGCCAAAAACTTAGCTCAAGGGTGGTATATCACACCTTGCATAAATCCTGATCAGGAACCCTCATGTTAAAACATGTTTGCAAATTTATGCTTATCACTGCTTTATCTGACTGCCTGAGTTTAGGGTACCTCAACTATAAGCAAACACGCATGCTGAAGAAACAAGGCTTTACCCTGAACGAAGAAGGCTGGACGCTGAGACTGCCTGAAAATTATTGTTTGGATTTGAGCAATCCGATATAGTCCGCACGCCAAAAAACCAATACAATACTGATATGAGTTATCCAATACATTTTAGAAAGAAAATATTAGCCAAGCTTGAAGAAGGTCAATCTATCCGAGCGGTTGCTCAGCACTTCGAAATTAATAAGGCTCTAGACTAGCAGAATAGATATGTTAGTCTAGAGCCTTAATAAAAATACAATTGTCGAATGGAAAAAGCGAATCGAAATAAAAAGAACTCGACCAAGAAAACCATCTAAAGTTGATGATGATGCCTTACGTGCAGATGTTGAGCAATATCCTGATGATTATCAATATGAACGCGCTGCTCGTTTTGGTTGTGGTACTTCTACAATTGGAGATGCGCTCAAGCGTCTAAATATTACAGTTAAAAAAAGACCTTACGGCACCCGAAAGCAAAAACAGAACTCAGAGAGCAGTATTTAAAAGATTTAAACCGATTAAGATGTCAACATCCGATCATCTATCTTGATGAAAGTGGATTTAAATCTCATGAACATAGACCTCATGGTTATTCAAAACAGGGAACTCCTTGTTATGGAACATATAATTGGCAATTAAAAAATCAAACCAATGCAATAGGAGCAATCCATGAGGGTAAATTATTTGCAGTGGGTTTATTTGATAGCAAAGTAAATTCGGATGTATTTCATTTTTGGGTAGATAAGTTTTTATTACCAGAATTACCCTCGAATAGTGTAATTGTCATGGACAATGCAGCCTTCCATAAATGACAAGATATACAAGATCTATTAAGCCAACATGGGCATCAAATACTTTGGTTACCACCTTATAGTCCTGACCTTAATCCTATTGAAAAAATGTGGGCATGGGTGAAAGCAAAAAGGAAAAAATGGTTGGTTAACTCAATAGATAAGCTTTTTAGTCGTTTCTTTAACGAGTGTATGGGTAAATAAGCGGTTTGACTATATTCAAGCCTCTCAAAAATCCGCACTCGAAGCGCTTTCTAAACAGCTACAGCAATACAATTTAAATAAAATTAAAGTGGTTGGACATACAGACAATATTGGTGACCCAAGCTACAACCAAATACTCTCGAAGAAACGCGCATCAACAGTTAGCCAGATTTTTATCGAAACAGGGTTTAAAACTCAAAATATTCAGAGCATGGGTCGCGGTGCATCACAACCTCTGGTAGAAAATAGCAGCAAGGAAAATCGAGCGCTGAATCGTCGTGTGAATATTATTATTATTCCTTAAGCATTTATGTTTTATCTTTAGCCGTAAGCGTCCGCTGAACCCCATGTCTATTTTTTAATTTGAGTTGGATTTCCAGCGGTGTGGTAGCAATTCTTCTATTTGGGTCACTTTATGGGTCGGCAATCTTTTCAGCACATCACTTAAATAGGCATACGGATCCAACCCATTCAGCTTTGCTGACTGGATTAAAGTCATGATGTTTGCCGCTCGCTGACCACTACGCAGCGAACCTGCAAATAACCAGTTCTTACGTCCCAACGCCCAAGGCCGCACCTGGTTGTCGGGTAGTCAGACGCAGTTACCTACGTCCAACCCCCTAAGAACCGTGCATGCGAGTTTCCCAGCACACGGCTCAAGCCTCTGCTAAGGCGCCATTCGGCACCCGGTTATACATCGTTGACATTGGCAAACTGAACACTCCTCGGACAATACAGATGGTAAATCTCAAGATTAGCAACTGCATCCGTTCCACCATGACTTAGCTTCACAATATGACGGCTGTGCCATGGTGTATCTTTGGTGACTGGTTTAAGACAGGCGCAGCAGCGACCACCTTGTTTTAGCCACACCCGATACAGCTTGGCTCGCCCCTTTGCGGAGACCAGCATTCTTTTACCCCATCGGGATTCGAAGTACTCATCCCATGCGGGGTCATGAGGGTTAGCAGCAGCCTTGATCTTGATATGTCGCACAATTGGCGTGTCCGAGGCAGACACTAATGTGTATTGTCGCTTCCGACCATCGGCGGACTGTTCATCACATGAGAACACCCATCGACGCGCTCCTTGTACTTTGAAATACCGATCTTTGACCCATCGGAGTGTCTTGCGAGGGTGGCGACGTACAGCCCATCGCCAGAGCATTTCCCACACTGCGTTGTCTACCTGGTTGAAAACCTTCTTGGCAACGACATGACTGTGATAGTTGGCCCAACCCCTTAGAATCGGGTTGAGCAAACCGATCAAAGTGGCCTGTCGTGTCGCTTTGTTTGCATTGATTAATGCTCGCAGCTTGTCAAGATGAGCGCTGATGTTTGCCTTTGACGGCTTGATCAGTAGCTTGCCGTTGTACTTACGTACGTTCCAGCCAAGAAAATCGAACCCGTTCCCTATGTGCGTGATTTTGGTCTTTTCCTGAGAGAGCACGAGACCGCGCTGCGCCAGAAATTCAACCACGGCAGGACGAACTTCATTTTCGAGCCACTCTTTAGAATACCCCGTGATGATGAAATCATCCGCATACCGTACCAGTTGCAGCTTTTTGCCTGTCCATTTGGCGTTAGAGAACCTCTTCGCCAGCATCGTTTCCAGTCCGTCCAAGGTCATGTTGGCCAGCACCGGGGAGATAATACCTCCTTGCGGTGTTCCGGAAAGACTGGGAAACAGCTTGCTTTGGTAGACGTAACCGGCTTTGAGCCATTTCCGTAGAATCACCTTGTCCATTGGAAGGTTGGCGATCATCCAGTCATGGCTGATATTGTCGAAACAGCCTTGAATGTCACCCTCTAGCACCCACTCCGCACTTACTTTTCTTGACAGCACACCAAAGCACTGTGCTGCAGCATCCGCGGTTGAGCGTTGCGGTCTGAACCCATAAGAGTTCCGATCAGCGATGGTCTCCGCGATGGGTTCCAAAGCCAGCAGATGGAGCGCCTGCATGGCCCGGCATTTCATCGTGGGTATCCCAAGAGGTCTCATCTTGCCATTTTTCTTCGGAATAAGGACTCTCCGAAGCGGAAGGGGCGTGTAACCTCGCCTCTTCAACGACATCATCGCACCGGTCTTGGCCTTGGGTGTATTCCAAGTCACCTTGTCGACCCCAGCCGTGTTTTTGCCTTTGTTTTCAGACACTCGTTTGACGGCCAATGCTTTGCCACTAAACGAGTGAGTCAGCAGCCATTGCAAAGCTTTCGCCTTGTTATGCCTGCCGTCTTGTACCGCCTTCACAATACGCGCTTGCAGCCCTCTGACATGACGCTGTACAGCAATCCAATCGATGCTGTCCCACGATGTGCTGGAAGGTGCACACGCTGATACTGCTGCATTCATTTGCTCTCCCTCCATTAAAAGGGTTCTACACACTCTCTTGTGATGAGAGACCATAAGGACGTCAGCCCGCTTTCGCGTGGGGTAATGTTTCAACCTCTATCCAACCCATTACAGACTGGCATTCGCTTTTTCCTCGTTCCTTCGCCCGCATCACCATGGGCAGTTTTTGCAAACTGCTTTCCCAATGGGAGTAATACGGGATTTCCACGTTCCGCTTACTGAAGTACATCGGCTTAGGTGCCTGCTATCGACCGGGAGGCGTATGGGTCACGAATGCGTAGTCGAAAGACGCAATTCCCACCTCCATTACCGTTTTGGTTCGAGCGTATCAGCCATTTCCGCTCGTTCAACTTAACGATCGTTACGCAGATTCACATGTGTTCACCATACCGATTATCTAGCCCTTGTCCGGCTATGGCTGCCAGAAGGGTACGCCTCTCACGATTGATACCCCGCACCTTGCGGTGCCTCGTTACATTGTTGAAGGCGCTCTTTATTCAGCCTTCTAGATTCACCCGGTGACACGGGTGGTTCCCGCAGGGGGGAACAACTTCATTAAGCGACTTCGTGTCGCACTTCCACCCAATTATTGCAAATCGGTAGATTGCCATCATCCAGATAGCGGCTTAAAGCTGGCCAACGCTTCAGAGTGTAATTGATGGCCTTGGCGGTTGGAGAACTCGATGGCACCGTCAGTTGATGCTGGTTGAGCCATTCATACAGTTGTTGCATCACCGGTTGACTATGCTGTTGTCGGTATTCGCGGCGCTGTTCTGCTGTACCATCGGTCTTTCTCCTGAGTTCTGCTTCTATGGCATACAGTTTCTGAATCAGCACTAAGGCCTGTTCAGCGACCTGACTTTTCTTGGTCACATGCAGTTCATGGAATTTACGACGAGCATGCGCCATGCAGCCCACCTCAATGACTTGGCCTGATTTAAAGCGTGCTTTATAACCACTGTAATCATCACAGACCAGATGGCCCTGCCAGTCTTTCAGGAACGCTTCAGCATGCTGGCCTGAACGACTATCCTGAAAGTCATAAATCACGGCTTGAATTGGATTATATTGGGTTGTTGCATAGGCCCAGACATAACCTTTCTTCGGTTTTTTCTCATCATCACTCATCCGCATGATGGTGACTGGTGTTTCATCGGCATGGATCACCCGCTGTTGCAGCACCACCTCTTTTAAAGCATTGGCCAGAGGTTCCAGTTCTACACCGCAGCGACCTATCCAGTCAGATAAAGTTGATCTAGAAAGCTCGATTCCCGCCCGCTGATAGATCAGACGTTGACGGTACAGCGGTAAATGATCTGCGTATTTCGAGACCAACACATGGCTAAGCAGTTCAGGACTGGCAATGCCTTTATCAATCACATAGGCGGGCATCGCTTGCTGAGTCAGTGTGTCACACTGATCACAGACCCATTTGCCACGCACATGCTGTTCCTTATAGAACTGTGCCGGTCTGAAATGTAGTTTTTCACTGATATCTTCGCCGATACGACGCAAGGTGCAGCCACAAGCACATTGGGTTGATGTTGGTTCATGCTCGATACGGATGGTGTGTAGATGATCGGGCAGCAGTCGACGTTTAGGTTTGTTGACTGTGGCTTTGTGTGTCGCTGCATCAGTTTTATCTGCATTCAGCCGTTCCAGTTCCAGATCAACAGCGGCAATATCTTCTTCGACCGCTTCATCCCACAGATGGATTTGTTTTGCGGTGAGATGTTCGTTTTTACTGCCAAATTTGTGCTGTTTAAATAGTGCGAGCTCATGCTCGTATTTTTGCGTGAGAATGGAAAGATGTTGAACTTTGGCATCCAATTGCTGGTTTGATTTTTCTAATTCTTGATTTGATTGTGCCAAAGACTGATGCTGCATTGCCAACTGCCGGGTAAATTCCAGCAGTTGTTCATGGGTCAGTTGGCTTAAATCAGGCAGCGTATTCATGACCGCAGTATGCCTGAGGTCATGACGCAGAGGAAATAGAACGTTTGGAGAATATAGTCAAATCATTATAAAACCAATACAATGGTGCAATGAGTTATTCAGAACATTTTAGACGTAAAATTTTAGCTAAGCTTGAGGAAGGTTATTCTATTCGAGCGGTAGCTGCACAATTTGAAATTAATAAAAATACCATTGTTGAATGGAAGAAACGTATAGAGATTAAAAAAACTCGTGTACGTAAACCTTCTAAAATTAACGATGATGCTTTACGTGAAGATGTTGAAAAGTATCCTGATGCTTATCAATATGAACGTGCTGCACGTTTTAATTGTGGTGTTTCATCTATTGGTGCTGCATTAAAGCGCTTAAATATTACAGTTAAAAAAAGACGTTAAGCCATCCTAAAGCAGATACAAAGCTTAGGGATAAATTTATTCTGCAAGTGAATGAATTAGAAAAAAACCATCCGATTATTTATCTGGATGAAAGTGGTTTTAAGTCACATGATTATAGACCTCATGGCTACTCACGAAAAGGAGTACCCTGTTTATGGCAATATAATTGGCAATTAAAGAATCAGACCAATGCCATTGGAGCAATCCATGAGGGTAAGTTATTTTCAGTCGGTTTATTTGACTGCAAAATCAATTCAGATGTTTTTCATTTTTGGATTGAGCAATTCCTCATACCGGCATTACCAGAAAATAGTGTAGTGGTTATGGATAATGCAGCATTTCATAAAAGAGCAGATATTCAGGAGTTATTGGAACAACAAGGGCATAAAATTCTTTGGCTTCCTGCATACAGCCCTGATTTAAATCCTATAGAACACATGTGGGCATGGGTTAAACGTAAGCGTAAAGAATGGTTGATCGACTCAGTCGATGAGTTATTTCGAGTTTTTTTCGAATCTTGTATGAATAATAAAGTAGTTTGACTATAGCAGAATGGACCAAGCTAGTTTAGAGCATCGTCACCACCTGCTGTCGTCCAATGCGCTGCCAAGGCAAACCCTGGATCAGTGCCTGTAACTGTTCTGGGCTGAGGGCTACACTTTCACCCTGGTGAACTTTAGCCCAGTGAAATTTTCCCTGTTCCAACCGCCGGGCACACAGCCAGATGCCCAGTCCATCATGTACCAGCACTTTCATGCGATGGCCACGTTTATTACAGAACAGGTAAGCACAATGCGGTTTGATGTAGCCAAAGGCTCTCACCACCTGAGCCATGGCCGTATCCATACCTGCACGCATGTCCATGGGCTGAGTAGACAACCAGATTTCATCGATACGGATCATGTTGTAAGTGCCTTGAGTAATTCTGCTAAAGCAGATATTTCTGATACTTGCCATTTCAAGCCAATTTCTGCTTTTGAGTGGGGTAAAGTAATTTGAACCGTTAACATGTCAGTAGGAGTAGGATCTAATGGTGCAGAGCAAGATAAGGCAATAAATGCAGGTTTATTCGGTAGTAGTGAGCGATCATTCCCTGGCTTAGCATCAATTAAGCGAATCCATTTGGATACAAGATGTGTATTCAATCCATGTTGCAAAGCGACCGAAGCAATTGAAACCTCCGATGCTTTACACGCCTGAACGATCTGCTGTTTAAATTCAGCACTATATGTTCTTCGTTTTATCGTAAGAGATGCGATGGATGTCTGGTTATTTGTAGTCATAAATTTAAGTTCCCACTTGTTTTTAAGTGAGGACTAAATTAAGGCTTATAGGACGAATTCATAAGGTGTGTTCAGCGGACGCTTACCTTTAGCCTTCGTCACGAAGGCTTTTTTATGCACTTTACTAAATTTCAGGCATAAAAAAACCGCTCAACGCGGCATCTTTATCTTGACCATTTCAAGAAATGGTCGGAGCAGTAGGATTCGAACCTACGACCCCCTGGTCCCAAACCAGGTGCACTACCAGGCTGTGCTATGCTCCGATTTCAACTTTTTAAAGTTGGGGTGAATGACGGGATTCGAACCCGCGACAACTGGAATCACAATCCAGGGCTCTACCAACTGAGCTACATCCACCATAACGTGTCGGTTCTTAATACCAAGCTACCTAATGGCGCGCCTGACAGGATTCGAACCTGTGACCATCCGCTTAGAAGGCGGATGCTCTATCCAACTGAGCTACAGGCGCATGACCAATAATACGAGGTATTATGGATAACCTTGCCTTGAAGAATTGGTCGGAGCAGTAGGATTCGAACCTACGACCCCCTGGTCCCAAACCAGGTGCACTACCAGGCTGTGCTATGCTCCGATTCATCTCAGCTTTTGTATCGAACATCTCGTTCGGTACGGTGTGCATTCTAGGCGTGACGCTTGATAACGTCAACACCTATATTTAAAAAAAATAAAAAAATCACGTCAAATGTATATTAATCAAGCGTTTCAGGCATTTTTTATACAAATTTTAACGTTTTAGCGATGCACTAAAATCCAACATGCGATCTAAAGGTAATTTCGCACGCTCAGCAAGTGCAGGATCTACGAATATTTCCTGATCGCCACGCTGTAATACCTCTAAAATACCATCCAGCTCATTCATTGCCATCCACGGGCAGTGTGCACAAGAACGACAGGTTGCACCCTCTCCGGCTGTTGGTGCTTCAACCAAAATTTTGTTGGGCACCGCTTGTTGCATTTTGTAGAAAATACCCCGATCGGTTGCCACAATCAGTCGCTCATTGGGTAAGGCTTGTGCAGCTTTAATCAGCTGTGAAGTACTTCCAACAGCATCAGCAACATCCACCACTGACTCAGGCGACTCAGGATGTACCAGTACCGCAGCATCAGGATACAGCGCCTTCATTTGCGCGATGCCACGTGCACGGAATTCTTCATGCACAATACATGCACCATCCCAAAGCAACATGTCAGCGCCTGTTTTCTTTTGGATATAACGGCCTAAATGCTGATCAGGTGCCCAAATAATTTTTTCACCCAAACTGTCTAAATGCTCAATAATTTCGACTGCACAGCTTGAGGTCACCACCCAATCGGCACGGGCTTTAACGGCTGCTGAAGTGTTGGCATAGACCACTACTGTATGGTCTGGATGGGCATCACAAAACTGACTAAATTCTTCAACAGGGCAACCCAAATCTAAAGAACATGTAGCCTCTAAAGTGGGCATCAGAATGGTTTTATTCGGTGATAAAATTTTTGAGGTTTCCCCCATAAATTTAACGCCCGCCACCACCAAGGTCGATGCTGGATGATCACGACCAAAACGGGCCATTTCCAATGAATCAGAAACACAGCCACCACTTAACTCGGCCAATTCCTGCACTTCAGGATCGCAATAGTAGTGCGCTACCAATACTGCATCACGCTTTTTCAACTCGGCTAAAATTAAAGCAAATTTTTCTTGCTTCACTTCTTCACTGAGCTTGGAGTCTTTGGTTTCACCCAAACGGTCCAAATGCGCCTGTACAATTGATTTTGCGTCATTGGCAATTAAATTGGTCGCATTGTTCATCATTCATTCATCCCTTCATGCTTGTCGGCAAGCAAGTCCCGCACTTAATTTATTGGTCAAATGGCTTCTCGGCTTTTGACCAATCATTCAAAAGTTCTTATGCTAAAAAAGCCTCCAAAGGAGGCTTTTTTTAAACTCGTTAAGATTAAGAGCGATAATCCGCATTAATCTTCACATAGTCATAAGATAAGTCACAGGTATACACTGTGTCTTTCGCTGCCCCGCGTCCTAGATCTACACGAATGGTCATTTCAGCTTGTGACATTACACGAGCACCTTCCGCTTCCGTGTAATCGGCAGCCGCACCACCATCCTTACAGATTTGCACATCATCTAACCAAACTTGAATTTTTTCAACATCTAAATTCTTAACCCCAGCATAACCAATCGCAGCCAAGATACGTCCCCAGTTCGGATCTGACGCAAAAATCGCAGTTTTAACCAAAGGTGAATGTGCAATACTATAAGCAATATCACAGCATTCTTGCGTGTCATACCCACCTTCAACAGCAACCGTAATAAACTTAGTTGCACCTTCACCATCACGTACAATCAGTTGTGCAAGACGTTTCATCATACGCGTGAGTACATCTAGCACTACGGTATAGCGTGGATCTTGGGTTGAGCTAATTTCAACACCACCCGCTTGACCCGTAGCTGCAAAGATACAGGAGTCATTGGTTGAAGTATCACCATCAATGGTAATTCGGTTGAAAGAAACATTGACCGTTTCGCTCAACAGTTGCTGAACCAACTCGTGGCTGATAGGTGCATCGGTTGCTACATAGCCCAACATCGTTGCCATATTGGGACGAATCATGCCTGCACCCTTAGAAATACCCGTCATGGTATACGTGATGCCATCCAATTCGAATTGCTCAGATGCACCTTTTGGTGTGGTGTCTGTGGTCATAATCCCAGTAGCAGCAGCACCCCAAGCATCAGCACGCAAACTATTTAATGCAGGCTGTAAACCATTTAACAAACGCTCCAACGGCAATTGTTCACCAATCACCCCTGTTGAAAACGGTAACACTTCCGTTGCTTGCACACCGGCAAGCTCAGCCAATTTTGCACAAGTACGCTCAGCATTCAGCATGCCTGTCTTGCCTGTACCTGCATTGGCATTGCCAGTGTTAATAATGAGGTAGCGCGGATTCGCCACTTGTAAGTGCGCTTTAGACACATGCACGGGCGCTGCACAGAACGCATTTTGAGTGAAAACACCCGCAACATTCGTTCCTTCAGCAAATTCGAAAATGACAAGATCACGTCGGTTCTGATAGCGCACATAAGCTTCAGCCGTTCCGATTCTTACCCCTTTCACCACGTGCATTTGTGGCATTGATACGTCACCTACTGGCATTTTAAACGTCCAATTCATTTGTTAGAAAAAACACAGCTTATTAGAATTTTCAGAAAAAATCGAGCAGAAGACTTTGTTTGCTTTAACTTTTCAATGCACACTCATTTTTGACTTGACATCCTCCGCGACCTAAAGGACGGGGATTCCTACTGCTAGACGCTCATGTCCGAGCGCAAGAATATTCAGTGCGGAATTTATATCCCTATCATGGAATGTACCGCATTCCATGCACTGCCATTCTCTTATTCCAAGTCCCGTTCTACCTTTCGGACTACTACAGCGTGAGCCACAGCTCGAACAAGTTTGGGTGGTATAGGCTTCATTGACTTCTTTATACCATACACTTGCGTTCTCGCATTTATACTTGAGCATGGTTCTAAGTGTTGTCCAACTTGCATCTAATACAGACTTCGCTAGTTTAGTCCGTGCTAATGCCTTTGCATTCACATTACCAACGAAGATGGCTGCATGTTTATTCACCAATTTATGACTGAATTGATGTAGCGTATTTTGACGTATGTTTCTAATCTTGGCATGAATCGCTTTAACACGCTTTTTATTTCTAGCACGTTGAGCAATGCCAAGTTTTTGTTCGTATTGCCGATAGATTTGAGGGGCTTTGAGCTTTACGCCATCTGAACAGGTTGCAAGGTCTTTTAAGCCCAAATCTATACCGATTGAGGTATTACCCTTTGATTTAACTTGTTTTGTCTTATCAACAACTAAACAAACATACCAACGTCCACGACTGTCTTCTACAAATGAGCCTGTTTTGACGTTGTATTTTGATAGTCCATAGCTATCCCATAGCTTGAATTGATGCTTGCCATACTGCACGTAGCCATCAGCATATTTGATTGCAACCTTTTTGAACGGTATCCAACCCAAAGAACGTCTTGCAGACTTCTTATTACTCACCCGCCATTTTAGCTTTGCTTTTTTAAACTGCTTTCTTCGAGTAACCAATTCTTCTGTTATCGCTTGAACAGTTTGACTATGCAGATTGCATTCTTTAGATGTGCCTTTCGTGTATTTAGCAATATCGTAAGCTGAAAGAAATTCACCTTTTCTTTTTAGATGTTTAAATCCTAAATCATTCACATAATTCCAAACAAAATTTACTTCCGATGCGAGTTGGTCTAGTACCTTGTAATGTTTGTCTTTTATGCGTAATTTAAGTGTTTTCATGATTAAAATATATTTGGTCTATGAGCAATAGTCAAGAGATTAGAACAGGTCGCCACTGTGTTTTTAATATGCATGTACATTTAGTCTTTGTGGCTAAATACCGTAGAGATGTTTTTACCAAAGCAATGCTTGAAACAATGCGTGAAGTGTTTGAGCGTATCTGCTTAGACTTTGAAGCCGAGTTGGTAGAGTTTGATGGTGAACACGATCATGTTCATTTGCTTGTGAATTATCCACCTAAAATAGCAATTTCTAGCTTAGTGAATAGTTTAAAGGGTGCTTCAAGTCGCATTGTAAGAACCAAACACCCTGAAATTAAAAACAAGCTATGGGGCAGTGCTTTGTGGTCGCCTAGTTACTTCGCTGCTTCATGTGGCGGTGCGCCAATTGGAATTGTTAAACAATATATTCAACAACAGCAAACACCGCATTAATGGCTTACGCCACTCGCTTATATCCTCGGGCTAAACCCATAGGTATCTACACATCTTGATGTACCTAATGCAATTGTTGCGATTTCATTCAGTTCATCTATTGAATATTCTGAGAGCAGTTGAAGAGTGTTCAGTAAAATCGAAAGTCCTGCCAATATTGCAGGTGCACTTTCCAACTTACCTCTCTTCTGCTGTCGGCCTGAAAGAGGAGCCGTCTTAAAATCGCTGCAGGTGTGGTCTGAAGCCATGATTCAACGTCATGGCCTGCCTGCTTCAGAAGCTTGAAATAGCACTCAATTGTCCAGCGCCAGTAATACCAGGTGGTTAATTCTACCGCATCAATCTCTGAAGAAACATTGCTGATCAGCGACCATCTCGCGACTGTTTTACCTTGAGCATCTTTCACCACAGCAACAATTAATCTGGCTGTAACTGCCTTGCCTGGCTGGGGAGCAACCCGTTGGCCTAAATCATCTTTTCTCTTCGGCTTTGCTGCACGCGTTATCCGAATATCGGTTTCTCCAACATGCAGCATATGCCTGTTTCCTTTATAAGCAATCGGCTTAACTTGCTGAGTTACTACTTTTTCTGCGACTTCTGCAACTTTGTAGGTTTCCGTTTGATGCTCAATCCGATGGCTTTCTTTGGCCCGAATCAACCATTTGAAACCATGGCTGCTGATTTCCCTCAAGTGGGCAATCGAGTCTCCTTCACGGTCAATGATATGGACTTTTGTTTTCTCAATCGGATACTGTTCAATCGTTTTGATTTGTTCTGCGAGTGAGTCCAAATGGGACTTGCGCTCGCTGTATTGTTCACTGAATGTGGAATAACAGCCGGATGCATCTGTTAGCGTCTGAGCTAATGGCGCAATTGGGAGCCCTGATGACGCATCGACAAGTAAACTGCTTTGCAATTCATAGCCTGAATTCGCCTCTGTTCTTTGAAGACGCTGAACCTTATGACTGTGCTTCACATACTGCAGTTGAGACTAGTCATGAACGATTAATGCATACTGATGCGGTGATGTCTTGATCTGTTCGCATGCAAGAAGCTTAATCAGCTGGTTTAATTGACTAAAAGAGATTTTATTATTATTCAGGAATCGCCAAACAGCCTGTGTAGTTGAGAAACTCGACTTTTGGGTAGAGGCCAGGTCTTTGATTGCGGGAGCAAGTGAAGCAAGAGGATTCATATTGAGTTTTACAAGGCTGTTATAACGTTTGACAAGACGCTGATCCAGACCAGAGATGTTAAATTGAAGAGCATGCTCTTCAATTTAACGCAAAGCTCGGAAATTGTGTAGATACCTATGGGCTAAACCCCGAGGTTTTACGCTCCAATGGATAAAAAAACCAATCCGAAGATTGGTTTTATGCAGCAGCATTTGATTAATTTGAAGCAAGCTGTGCTGAGCTAGACAAAAGCGCTTGTTTAGCATTTTCTTGACTTACAGGAGAAAGCGCTGGGTTTGAAGCCACAATACGGTTCACCGTTGCTGCATTTACAGGAGCAATAGCAGCCGTTTGCAGAACCACTGGGCGTTGATTTGGATTGGCAAAGGTATAGCGAATACCTGTACGCGGACTTTGTACCGTAATATTACCATTGGCTTGTGCCGCAGGTGCTGTGGTTGCACCGCGTGCTTGTTGAACTTTAGCTGCGGTAGTGGTATCTGCAAATGCAAAAGTTGGAAGCGCTAAAGCTGCAATCATGATTGGTTTTAATACTTTTTTCATTGTCTTTCCACTTTAGAGGTTTAGATGATGAGCAACTAAATAGCATTTAATGCCTAACACTGCAAATGCTATTCACATTATGCAACGCTTTAACTGTAATCAGAATCGTATTTGGACTGATCTTAACGTCAATTTTTTAGTCATATCAATAAAAAGCAGAACCGAAGTTCTGCTTTTTCACTCGTTCACAGTTTAGATTTTACCGTGGCACTGTTTATATTTTAGACCTGAACCACATGGGCAAGGCGCGTTACGACTCGCAGGTGCCGCAAACTCTTCGACTGGCTCGTACTGTGCATCTACTTCTGCGAATTGGCTTTGATCATCGGTCAACAAACCATCAAAGTCGGCATGCGACAAGTTCAATTGCATCGCTTCAGCTTGAGCTTGCTTTTGAGCTTCCATTTCAGCCAGCTCTTCAGCCATTGGTACATGTACGCGAGATAAGTCAGTTACAACATCCGATTTGATAATCGCCAACATATTTACAAATAAGTTATACGCTTCTTTTTTGTATTCTTGCTCAGGATTTTTCTGTGCATAACCACGTAAGTGAATGCCTTGACGTAAATAATCCATCGCTGCCAAGTGATCTTTCCAGTGACGATCCAGCGAGTTCAACATGAAGTGACGCTCCAGCATAACTGCTGTTTCATCGCCCATTTGCTCACGGCGGCTACGGTAGCGCTGTACCACTTCATCAGTAATACGTTCAACCAAAGATTCTTCATCTAAACGACGGTCATCTTCCAACCATTGATTGATTGGCAAATCAATCGCGAGGTCTTCACGTAACGCTTTTTCAAGCCCGTCAATATCCCATTGATCATGAATTGACTCAGGTGGAATATAGTTAGAAATCACGCCTTGCATCACATCACGTTGCATCTCTTCGATATAATCTTGCAATGTGCTTTCGGCCAAAACCTCATCACGTTGAGAGTAAATAATTTTACGCTGTTCGTTGTTGACGTCATCGTATTTCAATAAGTTCTTACGAATATCGAAGTTACGTGCTTCAACTTTACGCTGCGCATTTTCAATCGAACGTGACACCATTTTATGCTCAATGGCTTCGTCTTCTTGTAAGCCCATCGCACGCATCATGCCCACAACACGATCACCCGCAAAGATACGCATTAAGTCATCTTCAAGTGACAAGTAGAAACGTGACACACCTGGGTCACCCTGACGACCTGCACGACCACGAAGCTGGTTATCAATACGACGTGATTCATGACGCTCAGAACCAATGATGTGTAAGCCACCCGAACTCAATACCATTTCATGGTTTTGTTCCCATTCGGCTTTTAAGCGCGCTTCGTCTTCAGCAGTTGGGTTTTCAATTTTTGCCAGTAAAGCTTTCCAGTTACCACCGAGCAGAATGTCTGTACCACGACCTGCCATGTTGGTTGCAATGGTTACTGCTCGCGGTGCACCCGCTTGCGCAATAATATCCGCTTCACGTTCGTGTTGTTTTGCGTTCAACACTTCATGCTGAATGCCTGCATCACGCAATTTATCAGAAAGAATCTCAGACGCTTCAATCGTTGCAGTACCAATCAAAATTGGGGCTACACCAGACTCATGCACGCGTTGAATTTCTTGAATAATCGCGTTGTATTTACCATTACGATTTAAATAGATTAAATCGTTTTGGTCGAGACGAATCATTGGACGATGCGTCGGAATGATCACCACGTCTAGACCATAAATTTCTTTCATTTCCGCAGCTTCAGTATCGGCAGTACCGGTCATACCCGAAAGCTTTTTGTATAGACGGAAATAGTTTTGGAAGGTTGTGGTTGCAAGCGTTTGGTTTTCAGGCTGGATTTCTAAGCCTTCTTTTGCTTCAACTGCTTGGTGTAAACCTTCTGACCAGCGACGACCTGGCATGGTACGTCCTGTGTTTTCATCGACAATGATCACTTCACCATCATTGATGATGTAGTGCACATTGCGTTGATATAAGTAATGCGCACGAATGGCAGCAGTCACATGGTGAACCAAGTTCAGGTTGGTCGATGAATATAGACTTTCACCTTCAGCCAACAAGCCCATCTCAATCAGTTCATTTTCAACCGTTTCAAAACCAATTTCTGTCATTTCAACAGAACGTTGTTTTTCATCAATCCAGAAATGCCCGCCATCCGCGACTTTTTCTTCTTTCTGCGCATGCAGTTTGGGTGGAATGCTATTGATTGCAGCATACAACTGTGAAGAGTCATCACTTTGACCTGAAATAATCAACGGCGTACGTGCTTCATCAATTAAGATCGAATCGACTTCATCTATGATGGCATAGATCAAACCACGTTGTTTTTTCTCAGCAAGCGAGAACACCATGTTGTCACGTAGATAGTCAAAGCCAAATTCGTTGTTGGTACCGTAGGTAATATCGGCACGATAGGCTTCAGCTTTCTCTGTTGGATCTTGCATGGAATAGATAATCCCGATGCTTAAACCCAAAAATTCAAAGAGCGGACGGTTTAATTCAGCATCACGCTGTGCCAAATAGTCATTCACGGTAATGACGTGAACACCTTGAGCACTAATCGCGTTTAAATAACACGCCAAGGTACCCATTAGGGTTTTACCTTCACCTGTACGCATCTCTGCAATTTTACCTTCGTGTAAGGTAATACCACCAATCAACTGTACATCATAATGACGCATGCCCATGACACGCTTAGCTGCTTCACGGCAGACGGCAAATGCTTCCGGGAGTAATTTATCGAGGCTTTCGCCCTTGTTATATCGTTGTTTAAATTCTTCAGTTTTTGCAGATAAGTCTGCATCGCCAAGAGCGGATATCGTCGGCTCGAGCGCATTAATCTTGTCTACGATTTTACGCATGCGTTTGAGTTCGCGCTCATTTTTGGTACCGAAGATTCCTCCGATCAGACTTGCCAACATGAATAGACTCTCTAAATCTTGCTTGTCAAATGAATATGTTTTCTTAGTCGTTATTATGGTGCTAGAAATTTGAAGTACAAGGGCTTTACACAAAACCATTTAAAAAATCTATTCATTGTTTCTAGCCCGTCGAATCTAAGGCAAACTAATGTAACAAATTTTAAACAGCCGACATAGAGATTTCATCCGAACTCATCAGGATTCAACAGTCTTTTTAAAGTAGCGACTTTAATTGTTTGCAGTTATTCAAGGTTTTGCTTTCAAGCGCTTGATTTTTCCGCAGCGAGGCTTTCACCCCATTATTGGACTGACTTGGATTCATGCTCTGTAGAAAACCCAAGAGTTGTTCATCATTGACTCGCATTGCGGTAAGAATCGGAACAAGCTGTACACAAGCAACTTGATAAATATTATTCGTATTCTGACCTTGAGCTAACTCTCGCTCGAGAGCCTGTGAAAGGGTGGCTTTACGCTGTTTGAGGCTTTTTTGAGACGCTAGATATTGATCTGTAATTTGTTGTGGCGTTTGACGAGCAGTACTGACTTGGGCTTGTTTCAATTGCCCACCATTCTGCGCATGGGTTACTTCCAGTCCCCATAACACTAAAGTCAGGGCTATCCCTATTTTTTTCATTGTTCTAATACTCAAGTTTTTTATACTTTGTGAAATTGCTTTAAAAAACAACTATAAATCAATGATGAAAAGAATTATATCCAATCATAAACCGATCGAATGCGCAATCAATTCTATAGAGCGATACACTTCACAGAAGCAGAAAAAATCTCGTCTAAACACCGTTACCAAATATGCAAATAAACGGTCTCTAGAGCAACAATGAGGTCATCTTTGGCATCCCCAAATACATAACAGCTATCCGACCAATTATGAATATTTTGTATAAATAAATAATAAAACACTATTTTTCATGCAAAAGAAATTGCGCCATAGTGATGTTCATCCCATAGACATAAAGATAATTTGAGGTTCAACATGAGTTTACGTTTAGGCGACATCGCACCCAACTTTCAACAGGCTTCGAGCGAAGGCAAAATCGATTTTTATCAATTTTTAGGCGATAGCTGGGGAGTACTGTTTTCACATCCTGCTGACTACACGCCAGTATGTACCACCGAGCTTGGCTTTACCGCAAAACTCAAAGATGAATTTGAAAAACGTGGGGTAAAAGCCATTGCTCTCTCGGTCGATGATGTTGAGTCACATCTAGGTTGGATTAAAGACATCAATGCAACCCAAAATACCACGGTGAATTTCCCGATCATTGCCGACCAAGACCGTAAAGTGTCTGAGCTATATGGTTTTATCCATCCTAATGCCAGTGAAACATTAACAGTTCGCTCTTTAGTGATTATCGATCCAAACAAAAAAGTCCGTTTGATTATCACTTATCCTGCATCGACTGGTCGTAATTTCCATGAAATCTTACGCGTGATTGACTCACTGCAACTGACCGATCACCACAAAGTTGCAACTCCTGCGAACTGGCAACAAGGCGAAGATGTGGTGATTGTGCCGTCACTCAAAGATGAAGCTGAAATCGCACAGCGCTTTCCGAAAGGTTATAAAGCAGTTACCCCGTATTTACGCCTGACTCCACAGCCTGAGCAAAGATAAAATATTCTGCTGTGGCAGCAGACAAGTGAAGCCCGAGGTTTTGACCGAGCAGCTCCATTGAAAACAAAATGGGGCCCGAACTTCAAGCAATCAAAAGAGGAGACTAACCCATAAAAATACGCTCTGAGTCACCTTGTATGATCGTTTCAAACTCCAATGACGAGCCGGGTTTGAACTTTTGAAAGCCTGTCAATCGACAGGCTTTTTTCCGCTTAAAGCAGGCATGCATGACTCTTTAACAAAATCAAACTGTTAAAACTAAAATCTTCCGCTATAACAGTCAAAACAATACGATAAAAATGACTTTATGATCTATAACATTCACCATTTACATTGCGGCACCATGTGTCCAGTGTGTGCCCCACTCTTTGGTCAAAAAGGTTTTCAAGCTAAGGTCGTGTGCCATTGTCTTTTGGTTGAAACAGATCAAGGGCTGGTGCTGATTGATACGGGCTTAGGCATACAGGACTATCTACACACCAAACAGCGTTTGGGGCAGTTGGTGGCTCGAATTGGAAAAATTGAACAAAACTTAGAATTAACAGCCATTGCACAAATCCAAAAACTTGGCTTTAGCCCAAAGGATGTCAAACACATTTTGGTTTCACATCTGGATTTTGACCATGCGGGGGGTATTTCCGACTTTCCCAATGCAACAGTACATATCCTGTCTAACGAATATAATGCGGCACAAAACCTGAAATCATTCAAAAATAAAGCCCGTTATAAAACACAACAATTTCAGCAGCATCGCCATTGGCACTTTATTGAGCCGATTCACGGCGACGCATGGTTTAATTTGACTCAAGTGCAAGGGTTTGACTTATTTCATAATGAGATTCTTTTGATTCCACTGTTTGGGCATACTGAAGGTCACTGTGGCATTGCCATTAAAACCCAACAGGGTTGGAAACTCTTCTGCGGAGATGCCTACTACTCCCACCTAGAACTCAATCCCCAAAACAAACTTCGCAGCTTAAATGCCTTGGAAGTATTTTTTGCCGAAGATAATGCACAACGTTTAAGCAACCTGCATAAAATTCAACAATTGGCACAGTCGGAACCACGTATCGAAATCTTTTGCGCGCATGATCCGGTTGAACTTTCACACCATCAGAGCCTGATCCTATGACCAAATATCTTGTTATGCTTTCTCTGTGTATCAGTGTTTCTGGCTGTATGACTACGCCTGCGCTGCCCGAGACAGAGCGTCCACAACACTGGGGACAGTCTATCCAACCTGCGCATAATTTCTATCAAATCAGTGAAACCGTTTTTCGTAGTGAGCAACCCGATCAAGATTTAGTTCAGAGTTTAAAGGCACAAGAAATTGATGTGATTATTAATTTACGCTCACGTAATCAAGACCTGAAAAAACTGTCCAACCAAGGGTTTAAACTGGTGCATATCCCGATTCATACATGGGCGATTGACCGAGACGATTTGTTAAAGGTGATGCAACAAATTCAACATGCGGAGCAAAACCAGCAAAAAGTTTTACTGCATTGCTACCATGGCTCAGACCGTACAGGCGCCAGTGTGGCTATGTATCGCATTATTTTTCAAAACTGGTCTACCGCTGATGCCTTGGCTGAGATGAAACATGGCGGTTATGGTTTTCATCCAATTTGGCAAAATATCGAGCCATTATTCAGCCCTGCAAATATAAAATGGATTCAACAGCAACTGTTGAATCCATCTTAGTGAAGGCAATTAGGTTGAACCCAATTTTAGCGTTTGTCGAGTGGAACCCAGTCAATCACCCATGCGGACTTCATGCCGAGGCTCGCATCTGAAGTAATCTTCTTGCGGGCTGCATCGGCAGTATCACGGTCTTTGGATGGCCCCACCATAATCCGTACGCCTTTAGAGGTTGGACTTTTAGTGACCTTATAGCCCTTGGCACGAAGCTTAGCCGCCAGTGCATCCGCATTGGCTTCATTGGCAGCCAATGCCACCTGTACCATCCACTGCTTATCGCCATGTTCAAGCAAATCACGTGCTTTTTCAGCTTCCGCCTTTTTCTTGGCTTCATCAGCTTTACGCTTTTCATCTGCCTTACGTTTGTCTTCCGCTTTTTTCTCAGCATCTGCTTTACGTTCGGCTTCTTTTTTCGCTTCAGCCTTACGCTCGTCTTCTGCTTTACGTTTAGCCTCAGCTTCTCGCTTAGCTTTATCTTCAAGTGCTTGCTTTTCTGCTAAGGCTTTTTGCTCAGCCAGTTTTTTTGTAGCCGCTGCTTTTTCAGCTTCAGTACGCGCTTGCAGCTTTTGCTGTTCCAACTTCTTTACTTCAGCCGCTTTGTCCGCAGCAATTCGCAGTTGCTTGGCTTTTTCATCTTCAACCAATTCTGGTGGAATGTTGTCCGAGCTTTGCTGTGCAGCATTACGGTGCGCATTCAACGCAGCATATTCTTCTGCTGCTTTACGTGCAGCATCTGCTTCGGCTTGCTGTTGCATTGCTAAAAATTCCGCCGCACGAGCTTCTTGTTCAGCAACCGATTTTTCACGTGCTACACGTTGTTGTTCCAGTAAACGCTTTTCTGTTTCAACATCAACCGTTAACGGCTGAAGTTGAACCAACTCACCTTCAGCATTGCGTTGCACATTTTGTGTGACTAGCTCTGGTGCTTTAATATTATTTTGATGTATTTCTTCTTTGCCTTTAAGCAGTAATGCCGCCAAAAGGACACCACCACCTAATAAAACAACGCCACCCATCCAACGTTGTTTGCTATTCATTGACATTCTTCCAAATACTCCCATACCGCTTCTAAGGTATGAAATGAACCACATACCAAAATCAGCTGATTATTCTTTGTTTCGTCGAGCGCTGATTTAAAAGCCAATTTCACACTGTCAAAGTGCTGCACATGTTGCCCTTGCAGCGCTTGATCCAATTGTTCAATTGGAGCTGCACGCGGGACAGTTAATGCCGCAATTTTCCACATTTGTATGGAATCTTTCAATAACTCTGTGACAGATTTCACATCTTTATCTGCCAACATCGAGAAAACACTGACTACTTCAGTGTACTGTTTATTGTATTTTAGGAAATTTCGCAATTGATTTAATAAAAAAGCAACACCATGCGGGTTATGCCCTGCATCAAAAATTACCGTTTTGTTCTGTATTTGGCGAATTTCAAAACGACCTTGCAATTTTGCATTTTGAATTCCTTCAGAAATAGCCGCTTGAGTGACAGTTAAACCACTCAATAAAACAGCAGCAACAGCTGTTGAAATATTCTCAACCGCCAATGTGCCGAGAGGTAAATTTAAAGTGGTGCCGCTGGATGCAAACATCCATGACTGACCATGCTCACTGCGTTGATAAAAATAGTCACGATTCACTGCATAAAGTTTTGCAGCACAAGCATCCGCTTTATCGATAATCGCTTGAGGGATTTGTTGTAAGCCGCCAAACACCACAGGAATATTGGGACGGATAATGCCTGCCTTTTCAAAGGCAATCTTTTCAATGGTATCGCCCAGCCAGTCAGTATGGTCTAAACCAATATTGGTGATCACCGCAACATCGGGTTCAATCACGTTGACCACATCTAAGCGACCGCCCAGACCGACTTCAAGGACCCAAACATCACATGCTTGGTCTTTAAAAATGACAAAAGCCGCGAGTGTGGTCGCCTCAAAGAACGAGAGGCTTAAACTACAATCACGGCGCGCTTGATCCACTTGTACAAAAGCATCGACCAAGCTTTGGTTATCGACCTCTACACCACGCAATTTAACCCGTTCATTAAAACGGTAAATATGTGGTGACTGATACAGTCCCACCTTATAGCCTTGCGCATTTAAAATGGCAGCCAGTGTGGTGGTGGTCGAACCTTTTCCATTGGTTCCCGCTACAGTTAAAACTTTGGCATCGGGACGCGTTACACCGAGCTTTTCAGCTACAGGAATGACCCGTTCCAATCCTAAATCAATCCCCGTAACATGAACATGGCCCCAATAATCGAGCCATGTTTCTAAAGAGTCTGTTGCAAGTGGTGCTGTGTTCAAGACAAATTCATCAGTTTCGCGACAATACGATAAACTGTATCACGTAATGCGTGACGGTGAACAATTTGATCGATTACACCATGATCAAGCAAGTATTCCGCACGTTGGAACGGCTCTTCCAGCTTTTCACGCACAGTTTGTTCAATGACACGTTTACCCGCAAAACCAATCATCGCTTTCGGCTCTGCAATATGTACATCACCGAGCATTGCTAAAGATGCGGTTACACCACCATAAACAGGATGGGTCAACACCACCAAATAAGGTAAGCCAGCATCTTTCATTTTTTGGATGGCCGCTGAAGTACGCGCCATTTGCATCAAAGACAACATGCCTTCTTGCATACGCGCACCGCCTGAAGCAGCAAAGCAAATCAGAGGTTGCTTGTCCGCAATGGCTTTTTCAGCCGCTTGCACAAAACGGTCACCAACAACCGTACCCATTGAACCACCCATGAAGTCAAATTCAAAGGCACAGGCAACCAAAGGAATACCTTTGAGTAAACCTTGCATCACGACCAAGGCTTCAGTTTCACCTGTTTTGGTCTGTGCTTCACTCATACGCGCTGGATATGGCTTTGAGTCGACAAATTTCAACGGATCTTTGGCTTTAAATTCTTGTCCCAATTCTGTTTGCACTTGATCAAAGAACCAATTCAAACGATCACGGGCTTTCATACGCAAATGTTCATCACACTGTGGGCAAACATACGCGTTAAATGACATTGCAGTACGTGTAACAAGTGCATGGCACTCAGGGCATTCAATCGTTGGTTCTGTAAACGTCGCCTTGAGTGAGGTTTGCTCATCAGGTACTTGAATACCGGGTACACCACGTTCAGTCCATGGCGTCGATGGGCTTAGGATTTTCCCTGATTTAACATCTTGACTCATACTAACTCATCGAGCGCTGCTCGAAGCTCCTTGACTTTATTAACCGTTTCAACCACGGCTTGTTCTGGTGCTAAGCTTGCAAATTGCTTAACAAAAGCACTACCAACAATCACAGCATCAGCCACTCCGCCCATTGCTTTGGCAGATGTCGCATCACTGATCCCAAAACCAACACCGACAGGAATATCTGTTTCTGCTTTAATTTTCGCAATTCGGTTTGCAGCTTCAGCAACGTCTAAAGTTGCTGCACCTGTGACCCCTTTTAAAGACACGTAATAGATGAAACCACTCGCCTGTTTCACCACATGTTTAATGCGTTCGTCCGTTGACGTTGGCGCTAGTAAAAAGATTTGATCCATATCAAATTGCTTCAATACAACATCAAGCTCTGCTGCTTCTTCTGGTGGTAAGTCCACCAGTAGAATGCCATCGACACCACATGCATGCGCAGTCGATACAAACTTTTCATAACCAATGACTTCAACAGGATTCAGATAACCCATTAATACGACTGGGGTCTCTTGATCCTTTTGACGGAACTCTTTGACCATATTCAAAGCGTCTAAGGTATTGGTGCCACCTGCCAATGCGCGTTCTGCTGCAAGGGCAATCACAGGACCATCTGCCATAGGGTCTGAAAATGGAAGACCGAGTTCAATCACATCTACACCCGCCTCGACCATCTGATGTAACAAAGGAACTGTTACCTGTGGATGAGGGTCACCAGCCATAACATAAGAAACCAAAGCTTTACGCTGTTGAGATTTAAGCTGTCCAAAACGAGTGGCTAAACGTGACATAGGGTTGTGCTTTCCTTAACTTGTTTAAAATTAAAACTACTGAGGAGTTGGCTTTGTAAAAATACAAGACGCTGCATTGTAACGCTATTTTTTACTCATTGAATAGAGCACATCGCGTTCGCATTCCAATTCATTTTTCGTCAAATATTTTCAGAACAACCGTAAAGCACCATTTACTGATATTTCGGTTTTTTTCTCAATGATCAAAGATGCCTAATTTTAGGAAATACCAAAATGTCTAAGTTTTAGATAAACTTATTTTTATTTGAAAAAAAATGATAAAAATAGGCGGTTTAGCTTTTACATTTAAAGTTTTATGAAATAGCAAAACCTGCATTATACTACGCACATTCTTTCATTTCCCTATCTCCTATGACCACCGATAACTCAGGTTTAGTGCAAGCACGTGCGCTTGCGCTGTTACCGCTTATTGTTTTTTTAGCCATTTTCTTAGGCAGTGGTATTTACCATTCTGTGATTGGAACCGAGTTTGCGTTCTATCAAATGAAAGCGCCTGTTGCGGCCATTCCTGCCATTATCTTGGCGGTGTTGATTTACCGCGGTGAGCTGAATCAAGGCATCGAAACCTTTCTGCGCGGTGCAAGTCACCCGAACCTCATCTTAATGTTTATGGTGTTCATGCTGGCAGGTGCATTTGCCAGTACCACCAACGCCATTGGTAGTGTTGAAGCCACAGTACAAATGGGCTTGTCTGCAATTCCACCCGCCTTTGTGTTACCGATGCTATTTATTATTTCAGCGTTCATTGCAACAGCAATGGGCACCTCGATGGGCACCATTGCGGCCTGTGCACCGATTGCCTTTGGTTTCTCTCAAGCCACCGATATTGCTGCTGTCTATGCCATAGGTGCGGTCGTGGGCGGTGCGATGTTTGGTGATAACCTATCGATGATTTCGGATACCACCATTGCAGCCACCACCAGTCAAAAAGTTCAACTTCGAGACAAGTTTCGCGTCAATGTCTGGATTGCAGTACCTGCGGCTTTAATCACAATCGCGATTTATGTCTTTAGTATTCACCAAACCGAAACCGTTCAGTCGAAAGACTTTAATCCTTGGCTAGTATTACCCTATGTGGTGGTATTTTTCCTCGCATTCAGTCGTTTACACGTGCTTGCGGTACTTACAGTCGGTGTAGTGCTCTCTGGGGTGATGGGACTGATTACACAGCCAGAATTTACGGTCATTCAACTCAACACAGCCATCTATGATGGTTTTGTCGGTATGTTTGAAGTCGCTTTACTGTCGATGTTCTTGGGCGGTCTTTCGACCATTATGCAAAAAGAAGGTGGTCTCGACTGGCTTATTCAACGCATTTACAGCCTCACCCGTTTATTTAAAGTGGATCGTGAGCGCGCAGGTGAAATCGGATTGAGCTTTTTGGTGGTTTTCTCCAACATTTTTGTGGCCAACAATACTGTAGCGATTATTTTATCGGGAGATATGGCACGTGAAGTCGCGAAAGAATATGGCGTAGACCCCAAACGTGCAGCCGCTTTGCTCGACATCTTTTCATGTGTTGTACAAGGGCTTATTCCCTATGGTGCACAGCTTCTATTGGCCTGCTCAATTGCAAAGCTTTCGCCAGTTGAACTCATCGGCAGCATTTACTACTGTTGGATACTGGCAATTTTTGCCATCCTTGCGATTGCATTCCGTTTTCCACGACTGAAATCAGTCTGATCATTGCATACATTTCAGCGCCTCCCCAAAGGCGCTTTTTTTATGCCAGCTGTTATTTCAGTTGTCGTTTCAACTGTAATAATGTCTGTCCACTGTGCTGTTTATAGGCACGCGCTAAAGCAGACTGTCCCGAATAGCCGAGTTGTAAGGCGATTTCAGTTAAACTCAAACCTTGTTGTAAGAGATATTCACATCGTTTCATGCGCTCTGACTCAAGTACCCGCTTAAATGAACTATCCCAGTCTTGCAACTGGCGTTGTAAGGTCCGCGTTGACAGGTGTAATTCATTAGCAATCTGTTCAATTTTAGGAGCTTCCGCATGTGCTTTAAGATAATCAGCCACGGCGCTATGAATCTGTTGTAATACGCTCTCATAACGAGGCTTGAGGGCAATTGCTACCTCTGCTTGTTTCAGTAAAAGCTGCGTTAAGGAAGGATCAGCAAAACCCGATTTTAAAGTCAAACTGTCCACACTCATCACATAGGCATAGCAGGCTTGATTAAAGCTCACTTCACAACCATAAAATTTTAGATAATGATACTGTGCCATCTGGGCTGGATGCGCCATTTGGATTTTTAAGATTTGTAATTGATCGGGGAAAATTTTCTTGGCCAAATGCACAATAGATGCCATGGTCATTTCATTCAGTGAAGCATATTTCTCATTGAGAAAAGGCCAAGTCAGCCAAATTTCATTGCCCCTTTGCTGCATCTGCATGGGACTAACTTCTGCACCATCAATCACCAAACGACTAAAACGCATCACATAACTCAGTGCTTCAGCCACGCTATTACTGCGTGTGGCCATATAGCCCAAAACACCAAAATGCTCAGGTTGAATAAATTTTGCCATCTCCATAATCAACTGAGGACAATCCAATTGCTCTCGCGTCAGTTGTAAAATCGTTTGAAAGAACGAAAATGGTGATTGGGTATCGATTGGCAGTTGTAATACATGCTCTAATTCATACTGATATTGCGCTAAAAAACCGAGTTGATGAAAATCAATTCCTTGCTCTATGAGATACATATTCCAGAGCTGAAAATAACCATTGGGGATTTGTAACTCTTGCATGATAGCCCACCCACTATTTGACATGCGATATTTTCACATTGGCGTAAAATGTATAAAAAATGGCAATATCTGTCAAAACAAACTGCATTTTCTCCGACATACTGCAATCATCCAAGGCAAATGAAGTAAAACAAAATGAATGCCATTGTTACAACCCCTGTTGAACCGATTGTGCGAACTCAACTTAATTTTAAGCTCGATGAAGTGCCCCGTTTTTGGTTTGGCGGCGACCCATTCCTTACGCGCATGTTCGATGCACTCAGCCTCACTTTCCCCGATGGAGAACGCTATTTTATTCAAAGCGTGCGTTTGTTTCGGGACCAAATTACAGACCCAAGCTTAGCGGCTCGTGTAAGCGATTTTATTAAGCAGGAAGCACAGCATGGCATTGCCCATGACAAAATGAATCAGGTCATGCGAGAACAAGGCATGCCTGTCGATCAGTTTATTCAGCGTTTAAATAAAATCTTCAAGTTCGAATTAAGCAAACGCTCGCCGCAATACAACATTGCCATGACGGCTGCGGCAGAACATTTAACCGCACTGATGGCCGAAACTTTTTATAGCCATAAAGCCACGTTGGCTGAGGCCCACCCCTATGTACGTGCTTTATTTGCATGGCATGCAATTGAAGAAATGGAACACCGCGATGTCGCGTTTGATGTGATGAAACAAGTCGGACATGTGCCTGAAGCGACGCGTCTATTTGCATTGGCCTTTACCACGGTGATGATGTTTGGTTTCACCACCTATCGTGCAGATGTCATGCTCAAACATGATGGCTTTAACCGTATTCAGCGCTTGCAAATGATGCGTAAAGGGCTGCCATGGTTCTTTGGGGAAAAAGGGATACTGTCTCGGATGCGTGGTCAATATCTCGATTGGTTTAAGAAAGACTTTCATCCCAATCAACATCCTGTGATTGCTCAGTATAAAGTTTGGATCGACACCCTAGCAGAAAGTCATGATCCGATTTTAGCGGGTGAAGCTTTTTGGCAAGCTGGGAAATAATTCAGTAAGCGCAACAAATATACACTTTGGATGAGTTTAGGTATCATACGCCATCTTAAAACATGGGTATATGAAGTTGAATTTGTATGTCCGATTACATCCGAAGTTAAAAATGTCGTTTAAATTCAAACTCCGCGTTCTTGGTTATTTGATCATGGTCAATGCAGTGATCTCGATGCTTATTGCTTGCAGATATTTCCTGTATTTATCTGAGTTTCCAACAGATTTATTGGGATTCAGTTTCTTATTTACTGGAACATTCTCGCACATGACTGTGCTTGCTTCATTGATTGGCTTGATCTTGATTCCGAGCTTATTTCTACCCAATACGCTACGTCATATTACGCAAGCAAGTATTGCTAGCTTGGCACTCATTGCACTGATCATAGATACCTTTGTTTACGCACAGTACCGTTTCCATATCAATACCGTCATGCTGGAACTGGTGATGTCAGGTCAGGTTGTGAGTTTCTCAATCTCAACATGGCTGATGGTCATTGCTGCGATTGCCTGTATTTTTGCAGCACAATTTTACTTGATCCGATTCTTAGAGAAAAAATTACCCACTTTTTCATGGAGCATTGGTAAAAAGTTTACAGGCTTAGTGTTTGTTGCTTTACTTTTAAGTAATGGTATTCACGTTTGGGCTGCAGCACATGTGTATCAACCAGTAACCATGACACAACGCTATTTACCGATGTTTTATCCGATGACCTCGAATAAAACCATGAAAAAGTACGGCTGGATTGATGAAGAAGCCTTAGAAAAACAAAAGGCTATGTCTTTAGAACGTAAAAGTGACCTGAATTATCCGCTGACGCCGATTGTTGGAGAAGCTCCAAAGCAACCCACCAATATTATGTTTATCGTGATTGATTCTTGGCGTGCAGACACATTTAATGCAGACAACTCACCAAACTTGTGGAATTATGCGCAGAACGGAAAGATTTTTAATCAACACTATTCAACAGGAAATGCCACACGCACAGGTATTTTTGGGATGTTCTATGGTATTCCTGGTACTTACTGGCATGGCATGATTGTGAACCGCCAAAGTCCAGTATTTATTGACCGTTTGCAAGCACTGAATTATCAACTGGGTTTATTTGCTGCTGCCAAATTAACCAACCCTGAATTCCATGAAACCGCGTTTTCAAAAGTGCCAAATTTACGTATTGGTTCTTCTGGCAAAGTGGCAGGTGGTCTTGATGAAGAATTAACGCAAGATTGGTTAAAATGGTATGAAAAAAGAGATCGAAACAAACCAACCTTTTCATTTTTATTTTATGACTCTCCACACGGATACAGCTTTCCTAAAGACTATCCACACCAGTACAAACCAATGCTGGATGAAGTCAATTATCTCAAGTTAAGTAATGATTCTGATCGTTCATTAATGATGAATCGTTATAAAACTAGTGTGCACTACGTCGACAGCATTGTGAAACAAGTTTTAGATAAACTCAAAGAAACAGGTGATGCAGAGAACACGTTGGTCATCATTACTGGCGACCACGGGCAAGAAGTGAATGATAATCTTCAAAACTTCTGGGGACATAATGGTAACTTTACCGACCCTCAAGTCAAAGTTCCCTTTGCAATCATTGGTCCGAAGATACAAACTGATGCGCTATGGAATAACCACGTTTTAACTAGCCATCAAGATATTGTTCCTACACTCATGAAAAACTATTTGGGTGTAACCACAAAAATTCACGACTATTCAGTGGGTGAAGATTTGTTGGGACCACAAATTCAACGTGATTGGATTTTAACCTCAAGCTATAGTAAATATGGCATTGTTACCCCTAAAAACATCTTAGAAGTGGGGGCTGTTGGGCAGTTCGAAATCTTAGATAAAAAGAATCAGCCAATGTCAGATCAAGAGCCAAACTATGCTCATGTTCAAGCAGCATTGGAGCAAATTAGTCGTTTTAATAAATAAAGGCAAAAGAAAAACCGGCATGATGCCGGTTTTTTATCACAGGTCTTTTACCACTTTGCATAGTGCTGTTCGAGCAATCCATATTCATTTAGCAATACAATCTCTTGATCACCCTGCTGAATCGTACCGCTAATCTTGGCTTGCCATTGACTAAACTGACTGCCCACAAGACGCAAATTTAGGTTTTCAAAACGGCGCCAACCCGTGGTCACAGTTAAATTTAAGCGTTCATCTAACGAGCGAATGCTCCAACGCCCTTCTTCTTCCATTTGGAATAGAACATCACTCACGGTATAGAGCTTTCCATTCATCCACAGACAGTTTTCATTGCCAAAACTTTCATTCACACCAGAGGCTAAGTTCAGACCAATACGCTTACCCTGTGCATCCCAAAAACTACAAGAGAGCCAAAACCAAGCTGTTTCCGGTCGGAGGAAGCCACAGGTGTCATCTAGCGCAGCCAAGGTCCGCTCATTAAACTGAATGATCTGCCCCGCTTTATTGGTAAAAAAACCCTCACACGCTAAGGTGGTCAGTTTATGGGTATAAGTCCAACCATTAATCCCTGTTGGACTACACATACTCAATGGATCAGTGCCTGCGCAGAAAATTCGGGCACTCAGCTTAATCTCACCATACTTGGTGACTTGAACATAGCGCACCCCATTGGCATGCTGAATTTCAATTTGAAACGGTGAATTTGCAAACACACTCTGGTTATACAAAGGCTGTTCATCTAAAACGGTTTTACGCGCCAGAAAATTCACGGCGTTCCATTCAAGTACTTCATTTTTAAGATGATCGTAAATATAAACGAAACCGTGTCCAGCCCAAGCAATATCAGCAATCGCTAAACCAATGGTGTAGTGTTCATGTTGAATGCTACAAAACTTAAATTTCTTATATTTTAGCTTTTTCCGCCAGCCAGTGAGCACTTCACCATATGGGGTTTTATACTGATACTTATTTAAATCAATGGTTTTTGGAAGTTCGCTAAACCGACCATAATGTGGTTGTCCGTTGGACTGAATCAAATCCATTGATGCTTTATCCTTAAGCAAAAGTTAATTAATATCCCTAAGCATATTATGCCTATAATTTTAAAGGTGAAAAGTATTTAGTTTGTTTTTTCATCAAATTGTTCGCTAAACCTACTCTCTTTCGTTTGAAGACACCACTTAAAAATTAAGAATGATCCAAACTTAATTTAACATCAGATATGTATTTTGCCAGATGTTTGCATCAAACTCAGCTTCAACCAAAGCCACATAACGTCCATGTATGCAATCAATCGCAATACAGTCATCGACGTCTAAAACACGATCTGTATGTTGCTTTTTCCACTTTTGATCAAAATGTTGTTTGCCAAGTTGTTTGGCTTCCGCTGCATGTGGAGCAACAACGAGTACATAACGATGCAACTCCCCAAATTCACGTGTGTCATAGCCACCTAAATTTATGAGCCACAATTTTTCATCTGTGACTTGAGGCTGAGCATCACTAAACTGTATTTGGTATTTTTTCCCTCGACTTTCAACACCATTTAGCCTTGCCCAAGCATCTATATGTAAGCCTTTTTGTTCACCAAACCATGCATGTTTAAGTTGCGGGTAACTGTCTTCTAAACTGTCAGCGACAGCAAACACAACATCATGGACTTCGGTATTGGCACGTGCATGACGACCACCTAGCATAACCATAAATAGGTTGGGCATTCTATTTCCTTTAAATTGATGAAGTTACTTTTCTTCTAAATGCTTCAATATCAAAGCTTTCTTTAGCATAAATTGCCGCCCCCTCAATTCCTCTAAAAATAGTAGCGGCATTGATTGAATAAACTGAACAATATTGTAAAAGTTCAGCAGCATATTTTTGGGGTAAAGAAATTTTTAATAATGCTTGTATCTTTTTATCAGCAACCAGCTCATTTAATAATTTAAGCTGTTTAATTCTTTTAGGTTTCTGTTCAAAAGTTAATGCTGTTCCTCTAACCAAGTTTTGACGAACTAAAGTAAAACAACCCAGTTGAGAAGATATATTTTGATTAGCACTTTTAGGAACTTCAATAATTTCAAAGTTTTTTTCAGTACCATTGCTCAGTAAATTTTCCTTTTCGGTATCAAATATCCAAACCGACAATAGATCATCAAATGATGGTTGTTTGATAGCTTGAGAAGCAGCGAAGTAACATGCAACCAACGGACTTTTTGTCCAATCTAAAAACTCTGTCCATACACCATAATGCTGGGCAAAAGCGATTAACTCATACAATTCAGCATGCGGCCATGCCTTAGTTTTAAAGACAACTGCACTATCGAACTCGTTAAAATGATTATCTCTTAAAGCTTTGGAATCGAAAGGAATTTTTGATGAATTTAAATCACAGCCGTTTATAAATTCCTTTAAACGTACCCAATACATAAAACAAAGTCCATCAAATGTGTTTGATAAAATTTGGTCTGCAGGTGAATGTCGGAATAAACTAGGCTCTAATTCCCAATTTGAATCTGCTTGACCGCGATAAATAAATTTACCATTCACACTTTCTAAGTATTGATTGATATTTTTTTTGTCTGGTCTAATGAGTTCAATAAATTCATCCACATTTTCTAAAATGATTTCTTTAAAACCAAATCCCTCCTTAATTTCCATATCCTCTCCATCAATTAATCAACAAAAATAAAGCCCCAAAAGGAGCTTTATTCAATAGTCATTGTGAATTACATCTCAACCATTTCCACGCCATCAATACGTGCCACAGTCATCAAATCTTTATCCCCACGACCAGAAACTGTCGCAATAATAATTTGATCCTTAGACATCGTTGGCGCAAGTTTAGTGACATAAGCCATCGCATGAGAACTTTCCAATGCCGGAATAATCCCTTCAATATGAGTCAAATCACGGAAACCTTGTAAAGCTTCATTGTCATTGATCGGCACATATTCAACACGATGCATATCTTTAAGGAAACTATGCTCAGGGCCTACACCTGGATAATCCAAGCCTGCTGAAATCGAATGCGTTTCAATGATTTGACCTTGTTCATCCGACATCAAATAAGTACGGTTACCGTGTAAAACTCCTACATGACCTGCATTCAATGGTGCAGAGTGTTTACCAGTTTCAATACCATAACCCGCAGCTTCAACACCATACATTTTCACATCAGCATCATTCAAAAATGGATAGAACAAGCCCATTGCATTTGAACCACCACCCACACATGCCACTAAAGCATCAGGTAAACGTCCTGCTTGCTCTTGAATTTGTTTACGAGCTTCACGACCAATAATTGACTGGAAGTCACGAACCAATTGTGGATATGGGTGCGGGCCTGCAACTGTACCAATCACATAGTAAGTTGAGTCAACATTAGTTACCCAGTCACGCATCGCTTCGTTCATAGCATCTTTCAATGTCTTTGAACCGCTTTCTACAGGCACAACTGTTGCACCTAACAAACGCATACGATACACATTCATGGCTTGACGTTTCACGTCTTCAGCACCCATGAACACCACACACTCAAGACCTAAACGCGCTGCGATGGTTGCCGTTGCGACACCGTGCTGACCTGCGCCAGTTTCAGCAATAATGCGTTTTTTACCTGACAGTTTTGCCAATAAAGCCTGACCAATGGTGTTGTTCACTTTATGTGAACCTGTATGATTCAGGTCTTCACGCTTTAAATAAATTTGCGCACCACCCAACTCTTTCGACCATCGCTCAGCATAATATAAAGGACTAGGACGACCTACATAGTAGGCGAGGTCACGGTCGAATTCTGCCAGAAACTGCTCATCATCCTTCATACGGAAATAGAGCTTTTCTAAGTCTTCTAATGCAGCCATTAGAGTTTCTGACACAAAACGTCCGCCATGGATACCAAAATGCCCACGTTCATCTGGGTATTGGGTATAGTCAATCACATTACTTTGCTGATCCACGATGGACTCCTTGCATGAAGTTTTCTATAAGTTGTTGGTCTTTTATACCTTTAGCGGATTCGACGCCTCCGCTGACATCTACAGCATAAGCCCCAGTCGTCTTTATAGCGTCTTCAACATTATCTGGGGTTAAACCGCCAGCTAAAATTAAAGGAATATCCAGTTTGGGGAATTGCGACCAGTCAAAACTATGTCCTGTTCCCCCTTTCAGTTCAGGATGCCATGCATCTAACAATACTGCACTTGCCCCTGCCTGTTGAAAGCGTTGAACTTCTGCCACCACATCCAGTTCAGGTTTCACTTGAATGGCTTTATACCAACGACGTTCCACTTGTGCCGCAATCGCCTGACAGTCTTCTGGTGTTTCATCACCATGAAACTGAATGATATCCAGCGCCACTTGTTTTAACACATCGGCAATGTCATCCGCAGTGGCATTCACAAAAAGCCCAACAGTTTGCACATAGGCAGGCACGTGTTGAATCAATTCTTTAGCTTGATCTGCACTTACATTGCGTGGACTAGGCCTGAAAAATACAAAACCAATCGCATCAGCCCCAGCATTGACCACAGCTTGAATATCTTGGCTACGGGTAATTCCACAAATTTTGGCACGGGTTCGCATAGGTTATGACTCTGGCTCAGCCCTATTTATAGCTGATCTATAAATATCTGGGCGAATCATTGTAATGCAATTTTTTCACCTTGCGTAAAGTTCATCCTGAAAAATCTTTACATCGATTGTTTAATTCGCATACAAACCGTATACTGCGCCCAAATGCAATAAGTCTGAGCATTTATGCTTTAGGGAAGTTGGTGCAAATCCAACACTGCCCCCGCAACGGTAAAACGAAACGTATATCTTTATAAGTATTTGCACTTACATCACTGCACTCGTGTGGGAAGATGGATATACCAATATTGTTCGCAATATTTATATTTAAGTCCGGAGACCTGCTTATTGCGCCATTTAACTCAATCATTCACGGGGGGTGAATGTATGGAGCCAGCATGTCAAATTTATGTCAGCCTACAGCTTTAGTGGGCGCAATCGCTATTGCGATGGGTTTCTCTACGTCTGTATCTGCACAAGACAACACGAATATTGTGAATGCCTCTTTAGAAACATTGGTTGTTACTGCATCACGTTCTGAAGAAAAGATTGAAAATGTTCCTGCACGTATTTCTGTGATTGATGAAAAAACCATTGAACAAAACCCCTTATTAAATATATCTGATGTAATTCAAAGAGATCCATCGATTTATATAAAACAAAGCGGTGGCTTAGGACAAATTTCTGAGATTTCACTTCGCGGCGCCAAATCAGTTCATACTTTGGTTCTTAAAGATGGTGCCCGCTTAAACAGTCAAAATGAACTTGCCCCACTCTATCCTGCATTTTTAGATACAACTGATGTTCAACAAGTTGAAATCTTAAAAGGGCCTGCATCTGTACAATATGGTAGTGATGCGATTGGTGGTGTAGTCCAATTAATTTCAAAAAAACCTGAGAAAACAGGTGCAGATTTAACTGGAATTTATGGGGAAAATAATACTTATAAAACAATTGCAAATGCCAATTTAGTTACCGATCAAGGTTTTTATGCAAAAATCGGTGGTCAACGCTTAGAAAGTGATGGCACACGCATTCTAGAAAGCCAACCTAAAAATGAAAAAGCTAGTTATGACCAAAAGGGCTATCACGCCAAAGTCGGTTTTTATCAAGAAAATACAATAGATGCTTCTGCTTCGATTAGTGAAAATAAGGGAACCAATATTTTCACTAATAATTATATTAGCAATACAGCTCAACGCCAATTTGAGAATCGTGTCATTAATGCAAAGCTTGCCTACAATATTTTGCCTGATTTAATCGTAAATGCACGTTATTCAAATGCGCAAGATAAGCAAAATGTACCCTCTTATGGTTCACGTTATGATACAGAAAATAATGAATCTGATTTAAACCTAAAATGGAAATTCACTCCAAATCAAAATATCTTAGTTGGTGCAACATATACGGATGCAAATTATCAAACCAATACAATTTTAAAAGGTGATCAGAGTGTTGATAGCATGGGCTATTACCTACAACACCAATTTAAAAATGAACAATTTGATACGCAATTTGGTGTCCGTTTAGAAGACAATGAGCGCTTTGGCAATCATACTGTTGGACAAGCTGCTGTTCGCTATCACTTCTTAACAAATGCAAGTGTTTATGCGAATATTGGGAGTGCATTTCGCGCACCAACCCTAAATGAAATGTACTCACAATGGGGGGGGAATATTGATTTAAAACCAGAGGAAAGTACTTCTTATGAAGTTGGTGCTGACTATCAATTGAATCAAAATTTACTTGCAAATGTTTCACTTTATCAAAATGAAGTTAAGAATTTAATTTCATCTCAATGTATCGCAACCTGTGATGGTGATTGGGTAACAACTTTTCCTGTTTATCAAAACTTAAACGTTAATAAAGCCACATTTAAAGGTGGTGAATTAGGTCTAAAATGGCAACAAGATGATTACTTCATTTCAACTCAATATGCCTATGTAAAAACTGAAAATAAAGAAACTGGGTTAGAAATAGCTTACAGACCAAAAAATACTGTTACCCTAACAACTGGTTTAGAGAACTCTATCTACGGTATCAATATTTCAGCGATTGCTCGTTCAAAATCAAACGCATCAAATACTGCAAATCCTATTCAAGTACCTGGCTATGCGACGATGGATTTCAACGCCTTTTGGAATATTAATCCAAATGTAAAAGTCTTTACCAACATTCAAAACCTTTGGGATAATCAGTACCACCAAGTATCTCGATCTGCAACAGATTGGTACATCAACGGTGGCCGCCTAGCTTCCGCAGGAGTCACTTTCCGTTATTAATTTAACTTAAAGACTCAAAAAAATTTAAAAACAGCGCAGTTTATGGATAATGTTTTGACCGGCATTATCCTTTTTTTCATTTAAACCTAGGAAATATTATGGGCCACCGTTTAAGTAAAATTTATACCCGTACTGGCGACTCAGGCACCACAGGTCTGGGCGATGGATCACGTGTAACTAAAGATGATCTAAGAATTACCGCACTTGGTGATGTCGATGAGCTCAATTCAACCATTGGTGTGCTTCGTGCTCAAATTACCGCAAGCCAAATCACAGACAAAGCGAGATGGGATAAAAGCTTAAGCCTCATTCAACATTGGCTTTTCGACTTAGGCGGTGAAGTGTGTATTCCAAACTATCATTTGCTCCAACCTGTTTCTATTGAGTTTCTTGAACAAGAAATTGACTGTATGAATGAAGACTTACCCATGCTGAAAGAATTTATCTTACCTTCGGGTTCTTTAGCATGTAGCTATGCACACCAAGCTCGTTCAGTATGCCGCCGAGCTGAACGTAGCTTAATGTCAGTGCACACTCGTGATCAAAATATTCAAAGCACCGCACTACAGTTGCTCAATCGTTTATCCGACTGGCTTTTTGTTGCATCCCGTGCTTTGCAGCGTGCTGAAGGTGGCTCAGAAGTACTTTGGCAAAAAAATATCAATGAAACTATTTAAATGTTTCTAAGTTTTTAGAACGAAATAGATTTTTTCGGAGTCTTGCAGTGATCAATTCACTGGAAGGCTTTCTTAGCTTACATTTCTTTCAGGAAAAGTATCCCAAACCATTTGCCAATCGTAAAACTCGCCCACAGCCATCTCTGATCGTGAATATCACAGAAGCATTTCATTCAAATTCAATTCTGCCAAAAACCATTACGAATCGCATTTACGCATATCTAATATCTCTGCCTTAGAATCTATCCCAATCAGATATTTTTAGCGCTACAATCACTCAAAAGACGTATATAGATCAGGTTCAATATGAGAATCATCGGACATCGTGGTGCACGTGGCGAAGCCCCAGAAAATACACTCGGCGGTTTTCAATATATTCATGATCTGGGCATACGTGCGGTTGAATTTGATGTTCGTCAGCTCAAAGACCATGAGCTGATCATTATGCATGATGACAACATGCTCCGAACTACCGGTATCGACCAAGCGCTCTACCCATTAAATAGCACAGAACTTGATAGCTATAACCAAGCACATATTTGGCTAGACTGGGAAAAGCAAAGTACCCCAACACTACGACAAGCACTCCAGATTATGCAGGACTTCGAACATCTTGAAGTTGAAGTCAAAGCCGTGCAAACACAAGCTGAAGCGGAACGACTAACACAACATCTCACACAGCAACTTAGAGGCTTTGAACACAGTGCGGTCATCACCAGTTTTGATCTTAAAATCCTACAAGCACTCCAAGATCAACACTCAACATTTAAACGTGGCTTATTGATTGAAGACGATATTCAACATCTTGCGATTGAACAAGCGCTCAAATACGACTGTTGCCAAATCGGCTGGATGAACCAACTGGCAACCGATGACTTGTTAAAAGCCACACAACAAGCGAATTTAGCCATTAGTGTTTGGACAGTGAATGACATCGAACGCGCCAAACATTTACGTGACTGTGGCATTGATGGATTAATTACCGATTTTCCTAAAATGATGCTACAACATTTGGCAGATGCACATTGAACAAGCCAACGACTGACTTGAGTTTTACATGAGTAGTGACACTGAAAATATTGATTTTTCATATTGATCGCTCTGCTACGATAAAGCCTAGAAATGCTTCGGTAATTTCGATATCTAAACATTCGTATTCTGTTACTGTTTAGTACAATACATCTGTACAATAATGCTAGTGAACCAAGGTTCGCTCATGCTAATATGCTGTAGCTTAATCCATGCAAAAAGTAATGGATTGACCTTCCATTTATACCTCCCAAGGTTTCAGGAGTGCTGTTGGAGATGAATGCTCCCCTACCCAAAGCCCCATTTAACTGGGTTGCAATTTTTGCATTGGTTTTTCTTCCGATTGTGGCTGTGATTGCAATTCCCTTATATGCCTTTCAGCATGATTTCAGCTTAGCCGCTTGGATCAGTATGTTTGTATTACTGGGTGTTAGTAGCTTAGGTATTACCGCTGGCTATCACCGCTTATGGGCACACCGTGCTTATGAAGCAAGCTTACCTTTAAAAATCATTTTGATGATTATGGGTACCTTTGCCGTGCAAAACAGTATTTTATTTTGGAGTTCAGGTCACCGTACCCACCACCGCCATGTCGATGATATCGAGAAAGATCCCTACTCGATTAACAATGGTTTTTGGTATGCCCACATGGGTTGGATGCTTCGAGACTATCCATCAGCAGAACCGGACTTTAAAAATGCACCCGATTTGCTCAATGACAAATTGGTGATGTTCCAACACAAATACTATGTTCCTTTAGTGATTAGCGTCCACATGGGTATTTTATTACCAATCGGTTGGGCTGTAGGCGACTTATGGGGCGTGTTATTGTTGGGCGGATTAATGCGTTTAATCCTCAGCCACCACGTCACGTTCTTCATTAACTCTTTATGCCACATGTGGGGCAAACGTCCGTATACCGACGAAAATACCGCACGTGACAACTTCTGGTTAGCTATTGCGACTTGGGGTGAGGGTTATCATAACTACCACCACATTTTCCAATACGACTACCGTAATGGTGTGAAATGGTGGCAATATGACCCAACTAAATGGTTGATTTGGTCATGCTCAAAACTGGGTTTAGCTAAAAACTTACGTCGTATTCCGAGCTTCAATATTAAAAAAGCTGAACTTGCGATGAAGTTTAAATATGCTGAGCAAGACTTAGAAGTTCATGGTCTCAATGTCAGTGATGACATCAGCTCTGCGAAAGCTCGTATTGCACAGGAATATGATGCTTTTACCCAAACCTTGAATGACTGGGCAAAATTGAAAGAACAAGAAATTCAAGCCAAGAAAACAGCAGTGGCTGAAAAAATCCATCAAATGGATGAAAAGCTCAAAATTGAGTTTCAGTTAGTCGAACAGCGCTTAGGTCATCACCGTCAAACCTTGACCACCTTGATGCGTAGCATTAAAAAAGCGCCTGTTTCACAATAATTGATCTCTGATTCACCATTTCAAAAGAAAGCTCCGCAAGGGGCTTTTTTTAGCAGTTCATAAAGGATAACAGCATGGATATTAACAACATTCCTTTCGGTATCACCAACTGGGCCGAGATACCAACCACCCGCCACACAGGTGATCAGGGTTATGCCCTATGGCATACTCAGCAATTTGACGCGATTCGCGTGCGTATGGTCGAGTATTCTGAGAACTATTTGGCCGACCACTGGTGTTCTAAAGGGCATATTCTGTTGTGCTTAGAAGGCGAACTACACACCGAACTAGATGATGGTCGAACTTTTACCCTCACAGCTGGCATGAGTTACCAAGTTGCAGATCAAGCTGAAGCCCATCGCTCGTCCACCTCAAAGGGTGCCAAGCTGTTTATAGTTGACTAAAACAGTTGGATATATGTCTTAACACTAAAACTTTGCTATATTGATGGGGTCATGGCTTATCCCTTGTGATCCTTCACTATGCAGTTCAATTCACGCTACTCCCTTCTTCCATCAAAGCTTTATCACCATCAACAGCCCTTGCCACTAAAAGGGGCAAAAGCAGGTCATTTCAATGCCGCTTTAGCAGAACAGTTGCAATGGTCTGAAGCCGACAAACAGTCTTGGGTAGAGATTTGTAGCGGACAAAAAACCTTTAGTGAGTTTGAACCATTGGCAATGGTCTATGCAGGACATCAATTTGGTCAGTGGGCAGGACAGCTCGGTGACGGTCGGGGTTTATTGATCGCACAGATTCTCGATCAACATGGGCAAACCATTGACCTGCATTTAAAGGGCGCAGGCTCTACTCCTTACTCGCGAATGGGAGATGGTCGTGCGGTACTTCGTTCCGTCATTCGAGAGTACTTGGCTGGACATGCGCTGAATAGTTTAGGCGTGGCTTCAAGCAACGCGGTGGGCTTTACCTCGTCGGCTCAAGGCGTGCAGCGGGAAAAATTGGAACTCGGTGCAATGATGTTACGTACCTCAGACTGTCATATTCGCTTGGGACATTTTGAGTGGATCAACCAGTACCAACCTGATTTACTCGACGAATTTACCCAAAAATGCATCGCATGGCATTACCCTGAGTGTTTAGAGGCAGAGCAACCTGTTTTGGCATTTGCAACCCAAGTGATTCAACGGACAGCAGTAATGATTGCCAAATGGCAACTGGTCGGCTTCGCACATGGGGTGATGAATACCGATAATTTAAACATTACAGGCTTAACCCTCGATTTTGGCCCTTATGGCTTTATGGAACGCTTCCGCCCGAATTGGATTAACAATCACTCTGACTATCAAGGCCGCTATACCTATCAGCAGCAGCCGAGCATTGGACACTGGAACTTATGGACATGGTTGAACAACCTGATTCCGCTTTGTCCGCAAGACTATGACAAAGAACAATGGAAGCAGGACCTTGCAGATTGCTTAGAGCACTATGAACCCACGTTCTTGGAGCACTACAAACTGGGTTTAAGTCAGAAAATGGGCTTACCTCATTTTCACACTGAGAGTTTTGACTGTGCCATGACTTTCTTACGGATTCTACAAACCGAACAGCTCGACTACACACAAAGCTTTACGCGTTTGCAGAATCAACAATATGAAATGATTAAAGATGACTGCCTTGACCGTCGTCAGTTTGAAATTTTCCTCGCTCAGTATGAACAAATTCGTGCAAATCAAGACACGGCAGAACTCGATGCAGCCATGCAACAAGCCAATCCAGTTTATATCCTACGCAATCACATGGCACAAAAAGCGATTGAACTGGCTGAGCGCAATGATTACTCAGAAGTCGAACGCTTATTTGACCTCCTCAGCCACCCGTTTGAGCGGAATGTAGCACTAGAGAAGGCTGAGGATTTAGCACCTTTACCAACCGATGTTCCAGAGGTGATAGTGAGTTGTTCCTCTTAAGCATTTGGCTTAAACTGTGGATAAATTGAACAATATCTATAGGGCTTCGCCCACTGAGTGATGATCACCATGTCCTTACACCTTATTGCTGCAAAAGCTGCACTTGCCCTACCTGAAGTGACGTGTAGTCAGCCCTTTGGTGAAGGCTGTGATGTCTATAAAGTCATGGATAAAATGTTTTTGCTCAATTCATCTTTAAGTGGGACAGCTTTAAGTAACTTAAAAGTCACGCCTGACCACGGCGCGATGTTACGTGATATTTATCCGTATATTCATGCAGGTTGGCATATGAATAAAAAACATTGGATTTCAATTTATGAGGATGAAGACTTAGATCCTGATTTAGCCATTGATCTAGTACACAGCTCTTATGAGCTCGTGGTATCCAAGCTGAATAAACTACAAAGACAGCGAATCGCTGCGCTTAAAGCCATCACCTAAATATTTATTGAATGAAAAAAAATTTTAATTATTCCTATTACATTTCCTAAAGCTCAACCCTATCACCACATCAAACAGGTCATGGATTTGAACGTATATTGTCTCTGCTGAGCAGCTTTTCGACGTTTTCTACGTATTGCCCATTTGGAACCCAAAATTCGAAACGAAAAGTGAAATGAGACATTTATAGATGATAAAAAAAAGCCCAACATCCTGTCGGGCTTTTTCGTATTGGTTAGCTAGGTATAACTCCTGTCGTACCTCACATCCTAGTGTTGAACTTATCATTTTTGTTTTATGTTTTGGAACTTCCTGTTCTCTATGACTGCATCATATAAAATATTTCAGAGCTGACCTAGACGCAATCCGCTTGAATTAGTGTAAGCCAAAACGTACATAGAAAAATAAGCTTAATTAGACTTACCCCCAAAATTATCCGCAGAAATTGTGGATAGTTTTCAGGATGACTAAAACTGAGCCTTACTCCTAAAAATTACTTTTTGCGTGATTTAAAAGCAACTTTATAGCTCAGTACTTCAATCTGTTGGAAATACAATCACTCTTTCTCGATTTTGCCTATTTAATTATCTATACATATCAATCCGAAAAGATGGAGTATGCAAGTCGCTCACTCTCCACACAACCTAACTAAAAATGATGATGAACGTCATACTAGGACGCTCTCGGATTGAATAAATACTTTATAACAGATGTAATTCTTTCAGATTATATTTTGAGATTCCCCCCATGACTAATAAGCAGATCGTTCAGTTTGATGAATTTACACGTGAACAATTGATTTATGCATTAAAGAAATACGCGATGAAAGAGCTTGAGTTAGATCTTGGAAATTTCCCCGCTCAATTTTTATTTGACTTTATTGTCGAGGAATTTGGGCCTCACTTTTACAATCAAGCCCTAACTGACACCCATGAATGGTTAGCAGAGCGCTTCGCTTATTTGAATGATGACTTGTTTATTTTGACCAAAGAAAAAGTTAAAAAACAAACTAAAAGCTGACTGGAAATATTTATCATTTATATATCAAGCTAAATCCTAAAATATCAAAAATCCTATAAAAAAAGGACTCATATTGAGTCCTTTTCAACATCATCACCTGCGCTTTAACTCTTCTTCGCTTTCAATGTTTTAAATAAAACAAATAACACGAGGATCCACACAGGAAGCATCAACACGGAAAGCATAAAACCTTGATTCCACATGATATATAAAATCATCAGCATAAACACTAAAACAAAATAATTGCTAAACGGTGCAAATAACGCTGGAAACTTAGTTTGAATGCCCTGCTTTTTCATACTCTGTCTAAATTTAAGATGGATCAAACTGATCATCATCCAATTCAACACCGCCGCGCTGACCACAATATAAATCAGATAACTGAGCGCTTTTTCAGGCAAAAAGTAATTCAACAGCACGCAACCAAAAATCAGTAATGCTGAAAATAAAACAGCCGCAATCGGTGTCCCTTGTCGATTAACCTGCTTAAAAACTTGCGGGGCATTGCCTTGTTCTGCCAGACCTAAAAGCATGCGACTATTGGCATACATCCCACTATTACAAACAGAAACCGATGCAGTCAGAATAATAAAATTCAGTAAATGCGCTGCCCAATCAATGCCAATTTGCTTAAAAATAAGCACAAATGGACTTTTATCTAAGCCACCCAAATCCAATTGATTCCAAGGCACTAAAGACAAAAGAATCGCCAGCGAGCAAATATAGAACAGGAAAACCCGAATCACCGTTTGATTGACGGCTTTTGGAATGTTCTTTTCAGGATCTTCGGTTTCCGCAGCCGCCATACTGATCAGCTCAATGCCGCCAAAGGCAAACATCATAAAGGCCAGCATATAAAACAAGCCTTCAAAACCATGTGGGAAAAACCCGCCATGTGCCCATAAGTTCGTGACAGATGCGGTTGAACCGACATCAGCCGTCAACAACAGATAAACCCCGAAGATGATCATGGCGATAATCGCCACAACTTTAATCATCGACAGCCAAAACTCAGACTCCGCATACAGTTTGACATTGGCAAGATTGGCCAGTGTGATCACCACAAAAAACACCAGCACCGAGACCCACGCAGGAATATGTGGCCACCAGTAATTCACATACTTGCCAATCGCGGTCAGTTCAGTCATCACCACCAAGATATACAGTACCCAGTAGTTCCAGCCCGTTAAAAAGCCTGAAAACCGCCCCCAATATTTAAAGGCAAAGTAGCTGAATGAACCTGTCACTGGCTCATGCACAATCATCTCACCGAGCTGACGCATAATTAAAAATGCAATCAAACCGCCAATCATATAACCCAAAATAATCGATGGGCCAGCAGACTCAATAATATGTGCTGAACCTAAGAACAACCCTGTGCCAATTGCACCACCCATGGCGATCAATTGAATATGGCGGTTCTTTAAACGGCGCTGAAGTTTAGGCGTCTCGCTGCTCAAAACACATGCTCATCTGATAAAAAAATGAATTGTACCGCTTGCACAGACGATCAACCAGTCTTGCCCTTTAAAATCGCAGATTACTCGGTTTCATTTCACCAGTTGGAGATTTAAGTGAACTGCTGATTTTGATTGCCGCCTTTGCTTGAATCCCATAAAAAAAGCGGATAAACCTCAGCTTATCCGCTTTTTTATCGTTCAGAAAACTGAATTAATCTTCAGGATATTCAAAACGGTAGCCTACCCCATATACCGCCTGAACCCATTCATGACGGTTGCCTGTTTCAGCTGCATCCGAAATCTTACGACGTAAGTTCTTAATATGGCTATCAATCACACGGTCAGCTACTTCAAAGCTGTCTGGGTTGATATGATCCAGTAGCTGTGCACGTGAATAGACTTGACCCACATGCTCTAAAAACAACTCCAGTAAACGAAACTCGGTCGGCGTTAAGTTTAAAGGCTTTTGTTGATACCAAATGCGTTGTTGCGCTTTATCCATACGGAACAAAGACTGATCTTCAGGCTCAGCTTTACGCTCTAAACGACGTAACACGGCTTGGACACGCGCTACCAATTCTTTTGGGCTAAAGGGTTTACACACATAGTCGTCTGCACCCATGTTCAAGCCAAGCACGCGGTCGATTTCTTCCGTACGTGCAGTGACCATAATAATCGGCAAATCCGACTGTTCACGGACTTTACGGCAAATGGTCAAGCCATCCATACGAGGCACCATTAAGTCTAAAATCATCAGACTCGGTTTACGCTGCGTAAAGCTATCAAATGCGTCCTGACCATCGTGAAACATACTGACTTCAAAGCCCGCTGCTTCAAGATAATCGCGGACCAATTGTGCAAGTTCTACTTCATCTTCAACCAGCATAATATGTTTCATACATACTTCCTTTTGTGTTTCATTTTTTTGGGAACGTTAACTTGCAACGTAAACCACCCAAAGGCGAATGATCAAAACTCAATTCGCCGCCCAAAGCCTGAGCCAGTTTAGCCGATAAAGCCAAACCTAAACCTGTACCACCTGTGCTCCGCGTACGCGAGTCATCGACTCGATAGAAACGCTCACCGAGTCGTGCCAGTTGCTCATCAGTTAAACCATATGGACTGTCATCGACATAGACCGTCCAATCTGTTGCGGACTGTTCAGTATGAATACGAACCTGTCCACCGGCTTCAGTATAACGAATGCTATTACCCAACAAATTGACCATGATTTGCTTAAAGCGGTCAATATCAAGTTGTAACTCGGCGCCCTCACCTTCGACACTAATGCTTAAAAGGGCTTGTTCAAATTTGGGCTTAAAGTTTTCCACTTCTTGCTCAATCACCGCCCACGGGTTCACGGTTGCAAAGTAACAGTTTAATTGCTGTGCTTCCGCTTGTGCCAAATCGGCCAAGTCATGCGTGAGTTTTTTCAAACTGGTCACTTGGCGTAACATGGCCTCAAAATGTTCAGGCGTTGGTTTTCGAATTCCATCTTGCATCGCTTCAATTTGCGCTTGCAACACAGCCAGCGGGGTTTTCAACTCATGCGAAGTATCCGATACCCATTGACGACGTGAAATTTCATGTTGATCTAAAATCACGGCCAGTTGGTTCAGTTCATTGGATAAATCACCCAGCTCATCGTTTCGATTCACTTTAACTTGATGCTGAAAATTACCCTTGGTTAATTCACGCGTACCATTCAATAAACGTTGAATTGGCGTCTTAAAATAAGTCGCAAGTAACAGTGCAGCAATTAAACTAGCAAAAACGGTTAAACCATAGACCAGCAATAAATAACGTTTTTGGTTACTAAAGAAGTTGATACTCAACGCATCATCTTGATCGAGAACTGGTTTCAGCCCCAAGTAGCCCACCACTTGGTTATTCACTACAATAGGACGGAAAGAAACTTGATCATCCGAAGGTTCACCGACCACAAACTGACGCTGCGTATCGTATAAAGACAAACGCGAGCTAAGACCTAAACGGTCAGGCGTGGAAATAAACTGTTTTTTGCCTGTGTTTTGTTTGCTCTCTTGTTCAATCTCTTCTTTTTTACGATCTGGACGAAAAACATTTTGATTGGCGCTGAGCGGGAACTTTAAACCTTCAAAGGGTTGAAACTCAGAAGGTAAATTTTCCTCCAAAGCTTGCAGTTCTTGTTCGGTTAAAATCTGTTTTTCATGTTTGAATTCAGTGGTAGAGACATCACTGAGTAAGGTTTTGGTATTCTCTTTAAAATAACGCTGTTGCAGAGCAATGTCGTACTGGCGACGTAACCACCAACGAGAGAGACGGTCATAATCATCTGGCGCGGCATGTCCTTCAATCTGCAAAATTTGTGCTTGAATGGCATTACCCCAGTCATGATAAGTGCTATAAACGCCTGCTAAGTTATCAATCAGATGATCGAGCTTTTGCATTTCCACGTCCGCCACATATTTGGCAAAATTCTTTTGCATCGTCCAATGCAGCACACCTAAACTCACCGTGGTAATCACCAAAGTGGTCAGCAATACAGTGAGGAATAAGCGTAAAGCAATCGGTACGCGGCGAATCTTCAAAAGCAATCTCTCGGTCATTCTTTTGCCTTGTTATTGTATAGAACACTGCATCAAAAAACTCTCCATTGTTTCTACATCTTTATTATTTAATCTTTAATCATCCAAAATCACATGCTCTTGTATGGGGGAATTGTAGAATGAATAAGATGACAAAAATTGCTTTAGCCACTGCCAGCGTTTTATCTGTAGGTGCGTTGACTGCCTGTCAATCCACCCAAGCACCAAAAGATATGGAGCAGTCGCAACATATGCATGGTCATTATCAAAAAGACCGTCACATGACACCTGAACAACGCGAACAGTTTGAAAAAATGCGTACTGAACGCAAACAGGTAATGCAAGACATTAAAAAAGCCTGCGATGGCAAAGCAGTTGGTTCAGCAGTCCAAGTCAAAGCAGGTGAGCAAACACTAGAAGGCACATGTGCGATTTCATTTAAACCGAACCGTGATGAAATGAAACGTGGTGAACATCGCCCAATGCGTGGTGATCAAGCCGATCGTGGTGAATTCCGTGGCATGCATATGCAACGCGGCGAACCACTAACCGATGCGAAACGTGCTGAGTTAACCCAGCAATACGATCAACGTTTAGCTGAACGTCAAGCGCGTCAACAAACTGCGACCAAAGCCTGCCAAGGTCAAACTGATGGTAAAGCCGTGCAGTTAAAAGTCGGCACACAAACAGTAGATGGCAAATGTATCGTTCACTTCCAGCCTAAATCCCCTGTTTCAGCACCGAATAAGGCCGCTTAAGCCACTCTAAAAAGCATAAATAGATAAAAAAGGCGCAAATTGCGCCTTTTTTATTGGACATAACTTTTTACGCTTTTTGACTATTTATGTCATGCCAAAAGCAGCAAAACTGTTTACACTCAGTGCACTTAGCGATTTTGAATAATATTTATTTGACTTTACAGTCACCAAGAAAAGCACCCGAACCGCTTGTACCAAATTAGAAGATGTTGCACGATTAAGTTATTCCAATCCGTGTCAAAGAAGACACGTTTTTATGTTTATTAGGATTATAAGCTGGTTAAACCAGTATTGAGGAAACCGATATGCCACAATACAAAGCGCCCTTACGTGATATGCAATTCGTACTGCATGAGCTATTGAATGCAGAAGAACACTATTCTAAATTGCCTGCATTTCAGGAAACCGTAAGCCGTGAATTGGTTGACCAATATTTAGAAGCTGCGGCAGATTTCTGTGAAAACGAATTGTCTCCAATCAACCAAAGTGGCGACCGCGAAGGTTGTACTTGGAATGACGGTGTTGTAACGACTCCTACTGGTTTTAAAGAAGCGTATCAAAAATACATCGAACTTGGCTTCCCGTCTCTTTCTGCTGAAGAGCAATATGGCGGTCAAGGTCTACCTGTTTCTTTAGGAAACGTGATTTCTGAAATGGTTGGTACTGCCAACTGGGCTTGGGGTATGTACCCTGGTCTTTCTCATGGTGCGGTACGTACTTTAGAACATCACGGTTCAGATGAACAAAAAGCAACTTATTTACCCAACCTAGTATCTGGTGTTTGGACAGGTACCATGTGTTTAACCGAATCGCACGCAGGTTCAGACTTAGGGATTATCCGTTCTAAAGCAGAACCTCAAGCAGATGGCAGCTATGCAATCACTGGCGAGAAAATCTTTATTTCTGCCGGTGAACACGACATGGCGGATAACATTATCCATATCGTATTGGCGCGTTTGCCTGGGGCGCCTAAAGGCACTAAAGGTATTTCGCTCTTCATCGTACCTAAGTTCCTTGTAAATGCTGACGGTTCAGTTGGCGAGCGCAATGCTGTACGTTGTGGTTCGATCGAACACAAAATGGGTATCCATGGTAACGCAACTTGTGTGATCAACTTTGATAAAGCAAAAGGTTACTTGATCGGACCAGAAAACCGTGGCTTAAACTGCATGTTCACTTTCATGAACACCGCACGTATTGGTACTGCTGTTCAAGGTCTTGCTGCATCTGAAGGTTCTTTCCAAGGTGCTTTAGCATATGCGAAAGATCGTTTAGCAATGCGTTCACTTTCTGGTCCTAAAGCGCCTGAAAAAGAAGCCGATCCAATCATTGTGCATCCTGCGGTACGTAACATGCTGTTGACCCAGAAAGCATTTGCAGAAGGTGGTCGCGCACTAGTGTATCTGTTGTGTCTACACGCAGATATCGTTGAACAAGGTGCAACTGAAGAAGATCGTAAATTCTCTGACAACATCTTGTCTTTACTCACCCCTATTGCAAAAGCATTCTTAACTGAAACTGGTTACGAATCTGCAAATCATGGGGTTCAAATCTTTGGTGGCCATGGCTTTATTTCTGAGCACGGTATGGAGCAAATCGTACGTGATACACGTATTGCTTGCTTATACGAAGGTACTACTGAAATCCAAGCACTTGACTTGTTAGGTCGTAAAGTATTGCAAACTCAAGGTGCAATGTTAAAAGACTTCACTAAGATCATCCATAAATTTGTTGAAGCGAACAAAGACAACGCAGCAATGCAAGAATTTGTTGCACCTTTAGCTGCTGCAAACAAAGAGTGGGGCGATATCACGATGCAAATCGGTATGCGCGCAATGCAAAACCCTGATGAAGTTGGTGCAGCTGCAGTTGATTACATGTATTTCTCTGGCTATGTAACGCTTGCTTACCTATGGGCTCGTATGGCATTGGTTGCTCAGGAGAAACTAGCTGAAGGCACCACTGACGTTGACTTCTACAATGCAAAAGTAACGACTGCTCGCTTCTACTTCAAGAAGATCTTGCCACGTATTCGCTCACACGTTGATGTGATTGCTGGTGGCGTAGAACCATTACTCGCATTAGATGCAGAGCACTTTGCATTCTAAGTAATTAATAACTAATTCGATATTCGAAATAGTTGTACTCTTGAGTACAGAAATGAAAAAGGACAGTCATAGCTTTGGCGGTCCTTTTTCTTTATAAATAGAGCGTTATTTCGCTTGGGTCATTTAACAACACTCTCCGTTGTTAATTAAGCTGTCCTAAGTCTACAGAGATTCAAACAATAAACAGGTGAACGAACATGCCAATTTATAATGCCCCACTTGCGGATATGAAATTTATCCTCAATGAAGTTTTCAATGCAGATCAGTTCTGGCAGTCTAATGAAAATCTAACTCATGTAGACAGTGCGACGGCTGAAGCGATCCTCGAAGAAATGGCTAAATTTGCGCAAAACGTAACCCTGCCTTTAAACCGTACAGGTGATGAAGAAGGCGCAACTTTTAGCAACGGCGCAGTGACTACACCTGCTGGTTTTAAAGAAGCGTTTAAGCAATATGCTGAAGGCGGATGGATTGGCTTAGCGGCTGATGAAGAATGGGGCGGTCAAGGCATGCCAAAAATGCTGACGGTTCTTGCAGATGAAATGCTGTTCGCAACCAACCCATCATTCATGCTCTACCCGCTTCTTTCTGTCGGTGCAGGTATGGCACTAAACAGCTATGCATCACAAGAACAAAAAGAAACCTATTTGCCTAAAATTTACTCAGGCGAATGGTCTGGGACCATGTGTTTAACCGAGCCACATGCAGGTACAGATTTAGGCATTATCAAAACTAAAGCTGAACGTAACGAAGACGGCACCTATAACATTACAGGGACCAAAATCTTTATTACTGGCGGTGACCACGACTTAGCTGAAAATATCATTCACTTGGTTTTGGCAAAAACTCCTGATGCACCTGCGGGTTCTCGTGGTATTTCATTATTCATCGTGCCTAAATTCCTAGTGAATGCAGATGGTTCTGTAGGCGAGCGTAATGCGGCAGGTCCAGGTTCAATTGAACACAAAATGGGGATCAAAGCGTCTGCGACTTGTGTAATGAACTTTGACGGTGCCAAAGGTTACTTGGTGGGTAAAGAAAATGAAGGCCTTGCGGCTATGTTCGTGATGATGAACTACGAACGTTTGTCGATGGGTATTCAAGGTTTAGGCGCATCTGAATTTGCTTACCAAAATGCGGCACAGTACGCGACAGACCGTCTACAAGGTCGTAGCGCGTCGGGTGTTCAATCGCCAGCTAAACCTGCGGACAGCATTTTAGTTCATGGTGATGTGCGTCGTATGTTGCTGAATGCACGTGCGAACAATGAAGCATCTCGTGCATTTGCAGTTTACGTGGGTCAGCAACTGGATATCACTAAGTTCTCAACAGACCCTGAAGCGGTGAAAGCAGCCAATGACCGTGTTGCATTGTTAACCCCTATTGCAAAAGCGTATTTAACCGACACAGCATTCCAAGCAACTTTAGATGCACAAATGGTCTTCGGTGGACATGGTTATATTCGTGAATGGGGCATGGAGCAATGTGTACGTGACTTACGTATTGCACAAATCTATGAAGGCACCAACGGCGTTCAGTCTCAAGATTTAATTGGTCGTAAAACCATTAAATGTGGTGGTGCATTCATCGCAGACTACATTACTGAAATCCGCGATTTTGCTAACAGCTTAGATGCGGACCTAAACTTCATTAAAGATGCAACACTCGATGCGGCAACTGAAGTGGAAGAAGTGACCAAGTATATCCTTGAACGTGCTGCTGAAAGTGCAGAGTTCCCGAATGCTGCAGCAGTAGATTACTTACATGCAGTCGGCCTACTCAGCTTTGCCTATATGTTTGCGCGCATTGCCAATGCCGCTAAGCAAAAAGAGGGCGAGTTCTATCAAAACAAATTGTCATTGGCACTGTATTTTGTACAACGTATTTTGCCAGAATTGGCTTTACGCATTACCAAAGTGAAAGCGGGTGCAGAAGTGGTAATGAACTTCTCTGAAGACTACTTCACCAGCCAAGCTTAATCGCTTAATGACTGAATAAAAAAACGCCTGCTTCATCAGGCGTTTTTTTATTACTCAGCTTTATTTTTGCTTTTATACGTCATGTGCATGAAATTTGCTTATGATGCAATAAACCACCATCAACATATCAGGAGGCAGCCATGACTAACCGTGACCCTAAAATAGAGAAAATAGAAACCCTCCTCGATAAACTGGGCAATACTGCAGTAGAAAGCTTTCACTATGTGGCTTTATTTATTATTGGCTGTATGGTGATTTGGTCGGCAGGACATACCGTTTATGAGATCCTGACCATTAAACAATATGCCTCGATTGATGATATTTTATTGTTATTCATCTACCTCGAACTGGGTGCAATGGTCGGTATCTATTTTAAAACCAACCACATGCCTGTCCGCTTTTTAATTTATATCGCCATCACTGCGCTCACCCGACTTTTAATTTCCGATATCCAGCATGACCACAAAGCGGATATGGATTTGGTGATTATTACGGGTTCAATTTTAATTATGGCGATTGCAATTTTGGTGGTGCGTTATGCATCGTGGAATTATCCTTCAGTAATTCGGGATAAACATGCCGACAAGCCTTTACCTGAAGGGAAAACACCACGCCCACAAGATGATGAACTCGCTTAATTCTTTATTGACCACTAAAAAACCCTCCGTCTAAACAAAGGAGGGTTTTTTGTATCAGCCAAAGATTCATTTATTTTGAATCAGGTTCTAAAGCGTAACGTCCATTTTCATAGATCCAGTGCATGCCTTCAGGTGGGTCTGGCAATCCCAAACGTCGCCAATCGGTAATCAACACATAATCACGGCTTTCAATACTGGAGTCGCCATCCCCATACACATAGCTATTGGTTTCCTGACTATAGGTTGAGTAGCTGGGTGCTCGGTAAATAATACTCACACCTGGTCGCATCGGATATCCGCCATGTGGTGGATGGTGCGGAGGTGGTCTGTGATGAGGGGGCTCAATTTGAGGCGGTGATGTAGGTCTGGGCATTGCTCCTTGATACGGCCCAGCATAGGTTGGGAAACGCTGCGTTTGCGAAGTCAGCGGTTTTCCATAATAACGCGTCGCTGGTTGAGCAAAACTCAGTGCAGGAAATAAGCTGAGTAAACTTATTCCATAGATTATTTTTAAATATTTCATCATCTTCTTCCTCCACTGAGGTGAATATTATTATTTTAAACCTATTTTATGGATAAAAAATGTACAAGTTATCAATTTTAGATCACTAGCCATTATCACCGCTATAAGGTTTGAAGCAGGATTTCTTTGAAAAGCAAAAAATGCATGAGTTTTCAGTTTATAATTAATCTTTGTTTATAAATGTATTGGATGAACAATCGTGGCTGAATTAAGTTTTGATCGACTCTATGAATATTTTGCAAAAGTGCCCAGTATTCAAAAAAATCTGATTGATGCTTATGGCACAGATGGAAAAAGTGCATGGTGGTTTAAGTTTCAAATTGATGTAGATCATCCTTTGGCATGGCAAACGGTACAAGAGCTGGGACATGTACTGAACTATATTTCTAGAAATGAGCGCCTACCGACGCAGTTTTTACCTGTGTCACCACCGCCGTATATGAATGGTGAAGCCAAGCAATTCTTGGCATGGGTCATTCAGTGTAACCATCCTGATTTTCCACCCGATGTCATTTGTGACTGGTTAGAAGCACGTCTACCGAGCCCAGTGGATGATGCCGAAAAATGGAAAATCAAAACCGATCTACATGAACTCGATAAGATGACCGATAAAGATTTGGATCAAATCATCCCGCCGAATCCTGAACAGTAAGTCCAAATAAAAAAAGCGCATATTGCGCTTTTTCTATTTTAGTTTTTCTCTTACCTAGCTGTGCTACGCCTTTTCTAACAAGGAAAAAAATCTCTAAAACGTCGATAAACCACTCCACTCCATAAAGCGGTATAGCCCATATTTGAGTTTTGACTCATCTTTATATTGCTCATAGCCCACACTCATTTGACGACCATTTAAGTTCGACCATGCCCCATCAAAATATTGCTGTGCATCTGTAAACACCGCTGCATTAGACTGGCCAATCACACGCAAATTGGTCTCTAAGTTATAATTCTTCAAATTCCGTGCGGTAAAATTCGCTGAACCTAAAATGAGCTCTGCTTCTTGTGCATGGCGTTTTAAAATCATTTTGCTATGACACTGCTCTCCTTGAGTATTACACCACCGCACTGTAATACCGGCATCGTTAAGCTCAGACGCAACTTGACGGTTGGGGATTCCATTCTTTTGACGACCAAATGCATCTTTATTTGGGTCGAGTAAAATCCGAAGTTTAACACCGCGATTCTGCGCATCTTTTAAAGCATTGATAATTTGACGCTCAGATAAATAGAACATCGCCAAATCAATCTGATCATTGGCTTTTGCTGTATTCAACAAATTGAGGGTTGCATCTAGGATTGCTTTTTCAGTCAGCACCTGCACCTGAGGCTGCGATGGATTTCCTGCAATTTCGCCCAAAATCACCATCGGTACATCGCCCTGAGACATGTGAGCCACAGTTTGCTCTGTTTTCAACACATCAATTGCGGTATTGCCTGTCACCAACAGCGCTACATTGGAATGTCGCGAACTTCCATCATGTGGATTCGCCGATGTGACCAAGGTTTTCCAACCTTCAACGGTATCGACCACCAAAGTTTTGCGGTGATTGGCTTTAAAGTTAAATAAGTTGAGATAACTACGTAGAGTGATTTTTTCATCCCCAAACGGGTTTCTTAACCACCCACCGTCGGGATTATTGCCTGCGTTTTGACAACAGATATACCAAAAACCAGACCAAATGGGATTCGATGCGCGGAGCGGACGTAAATCGGTTTCAATTACATCCACGCCTGCCTGACGTAACTTACGGTAATGCTCAGGTAATAGCCCACCATATACCGAGTTAATCGGGTCAGTAATGACTTTGATTCCAATATTCGGATGCAAGCTTCGCTTGACAATCAACGCATCGGTTAGCTGACGAGTCAAAGCACGTTGTGATGCTTGAGATGTCCCCACTTCATCATTAAACAAGAACATATCCAACACAATCGTGGTTTGTGCATCTTCAATCAGTTTAAACACTGCGTTGAAAATATGATGATCTTGTTGCTGTTTGCCTTGTACATCGATGTAGGTTTGATCTGCAATAAATTTGACATCGGCATGACGTAACTTGCCAGTATAGTCCAGCCCATCAGGCAGTGGTTTAACGCTATGGTAAACTGCAGACGTTAAATAAGTCAGAGCCAATAAACCCACCACGACACCGACATAACGGGTCGATGTCCAGTTGAGCTTTTGATGTAATTTTCGAAAGATACGCATAACAAAAAACCTAATCCAATATACTCAGACTAGGTTTTATTGTTTGATTTTTCAAGAGGATTTCTGTTGTCAATGTTTTGGCAACCTCTCCCTAAACTCTCATTTAAGGAGAGGTTGGGTTGAAGCTTGAAATAGCACCTTAGAAACTAAAGTCGAGTCCGACCGTGAAGTTACGCCCCACTTGTGGAATGGTCGATAAGAAAGAAGTATGCGAATAAACCGTCTCATCTAAGAGGTTATTGACTTTGAAATACACGCGATAATCATTGCCCTGCATATACTGACCATTATACGCCAAGCCCAGATTCACCATGTTATAGCCCTCGGTTTCGGTCTCATAGCTTGCAATTCGATCTTGCTCAAACACATGGTAGTACTCTGCTGTTCCTGACCACGTGCCACTAAAGTTCGCATTCACTTTTGTTCCTAAACGGCCAGCAGGCACCCGTGGAGCATTTTCATTGTCAATTTTGCCACGTACATAGTCACCAAAGACACTCATTTTATAAACATCATTGATGGCATAAGAGGCTTCTGCTTCAGTCCCATAAAAACGCGCTTTGTCTTGGGTGTAGTCCACTAGACGGAAGTTTTCGTAAAGGTAGGCAGTTTGAGCATAAATGTAGTTGTCATACCAGTTGTGGTAAATATGAACGTGATAATCAATTTTATCCGTATCGTAATGGAAACCTAACTCTAGGTTATTAGACTTTTCGACATCGAGATTTTCATTGCCACGCTCATAGGTATTGGTTGCAAGATGCTTACCATCGGCATAAAGCTCTTGCGCCAAAGGTAAACGCTCTTGATGTGACCCGACCAAAGACAGTTTATAGTTCGGTGCAAACATCCAATTCACAGCACCCGAATAAGACACGGCATAATCATCATAGTCTTTTCGATCTGACTCAATATCAATGGTCTGCTGATCGACACGTGCCCCTAACTCAAAATGGAAGTCATTCCACTGCTTGTGTTCTAAACCAAACACGCTCCACTTTTGCGTCTTGGTCGGTTCTAAAATAGACTCTTCACCCGTGATATCTAGTTTTTGTTGATTGTACTGTACGCCAACCACACCTTCCCAATCCGCAATCGGCTGATGCACCATTTCTAGACGCGCATCATAACCTTTACTTTTAAAGGTAGTTGCAACGCTATCACCTTCAATTTCATCATGTTGGTAGTCGGTATAACTGGCATGGGCACGTAACTTCTCAAATCCTGCAATCGGATTTAAAATTTCTGTACGGAAGTCATAACGCTCCGACTTTAAGTCAACCCAAGGCCCTGTCTCATGTTCGTCATGCGCATGTTCGTGTCCTGAGTGATCATGTTCATCCGTATGTCCATGATTATCGCTCCCGTCACAGTGCAAATGATCCTCATGCGGATGACAGCTCTCATATTCATGGCTGTGCCCAGGTAAACCGTATTGATCTTGACGGTTGGTATAGGCAATACCCGCAAAACCACGCTCACCAATCCATGAACCACCAACGCTGACAGTTTCGCCTTTGGCAAAGGTATTTCCGACACGACGTTCTTTTTCGAGTTCACCTTCATGCTCATGGAAATAGTTCGGTGCAATATAGTCATTCGCTTCACGCTTTGAACCTTCAACCGTTATTTAAAACCTACTTAAACCTACTTACGTGGGTTTAATGTTTAATTCCTACTTCATCATCAAGAACCAATTGCTATTGCGCTTGGGATTACCTCAATTCCATAGGCTGTCACGGTGTAACTCACCGCCATTGGTGGCTTATGTAGCCACCAATTCTTTATCTGCATGTTTTAGAATATTGATGGCAGCATTAATATCCCTGTGATGCAGGGTGTTACATGAACATCGCCACTCACGCATTGCAAGTGTCAGGTTTTGGTTTAATTCACCACAATTCGAACACATCTTGCTGCTTGGAAAGAATCGTCCAACAGAAAGTATTGATTTGCCATGCTGTTTAGCCTTGTAAATCAACTGTCGCTTGAACTCATAAAAGCCCATATCCGATATGGCTCTTGAGAGCTTACGGTTTTGTACCATACCTTTCACATTTAAATCCTCAATCGCAATCAGATCGAATCGCTTAACTAAATCAGATGTGACTTGATGAAGATTGTTTTTTCTCAAGCATGATATTTTGTAGTGCAAACGAGAGAGCTTGGTTTTCGCTTTTTCTCTGTTTTGACTACCTTTCTTTTTACGGCTAAAAGACTTAGCAAGTCGTCTTAACTTGGCAAGCTGTTTCTTTAGTGGCGCACTTGATGGAACAACCTCGCCATTAGATAAAGTGGCAAGACTGGAAACACCTAAATCAATACCAACAGATAAACCTGTTTTGGGGTGAAGTTTCTCAGGCTGATTTAATTCAACAGCAATCGAAGCAAACCACTTACCACCCTGTTTAAATATTTTCGCTGATAATATTTTTCCTTGATAACGCAAATCCTCAGTCATTTTTACCCAACCCAAGTTTGGGATACTAATTTTTCTATCTTTAATGCTGAATTGGTCATTTGATAATGAGAAGCGATCATCTACGCCTTTTTTTCTAGGCTTTGGATATTTGGATTGACCATTAAAAAAACGATCAAATGAACTACCCAATTGCTTAATCGCAAGTTGTGGCGCACATTTGGTCACTTTAAGCATGAAAGGGTATTTCTCACGCTTGAACGAGTTTAAGTGCTTTCTTATTTTAGCTTCGGATGGTTTATTTAGAAGTTTTTTATCCACCTGAACGCCATAATAGTCACACTGATCTCTATATTCCTTATCTGCTTTATATTGACGTTGCCATTCTTTTAAAGCCCAATTATACGACAAACGAGCAACACCACTCGCTTGAGCGAAATGACTTGCTTGCTTATTATTTGGCAGTAATTGGATTACATGCCCTCGTATGAATCGGCTCATTGATCGAAATGACTTGCTTGCTTATTATTTGGCAGTAATTGAATTACATGCCCTCGTATGAATCGGCTCATAGTGCGTCTTTGACTGCCTGTATTAACTTTTGGTTTTTCTTACTACGACTACCATATAATCTTGCCGAAAACACTGTAATGATTTCCAAAACATCTTGAGCAAGTTCTTCCTCAAAAGACAAATTTTCACCCTTATTAAGAATGACGATCTCCACGCTTTTAGCTTCACATAAGGCAAAAACCAACTCAGCACCAAACCGCAATAAGCGATCTTTATGCGTTAAAACCAAACGTCCGATTTCATCATTCATGATTGCTTCTAGCAGCTTATTTAAGCCTTTTTTTCTATAGTTCATACCCGAACCAAGATCGGAGATTAATTCAAACGTCCAACCTTGATTTGCACAGTACATTTCAAGAACTTGTTGCTGTCGAATTAAATCTTCTTTTTGGTCATGACTCGATACCCTTGCGTATGCAATGGTTTTCCTTTGAAGTTGACTATCGGGCTTGTGTATTTGCTCAGGCGTGATCTTACTCAGATCATATCGTCTATGATTTTTAGGGGTTCGATCTGCAACCAAAGTGCCTTCTTCATCCCAACGCCTTAATGTTTGAATGGAAACACCTAATGTTTTAGCTGCAACGCTAATGCTTACATATTTACTCATGTTGTATATAATAGTATAGAAATAAGTAGATTTCAATTAGCAGTTACAAACCCGTAGAGCAAACTGACTGCCCAAAGCAACCGTCGCCCCAGCACTGGCCAACTTTTCATCACTGCCAGAGTTGTAGCGTAATCCCGCCGTACCTTCTAGACCTTTTTCAGGCATGCTGGTTGGAATTTTTTGATCGGTGACATTGACCAAACCGCCCACGGTGCCTGCACTGTATAAAAGGGTTGAAGGACCACGGATGATTTCAATTTGCTTGGCCAAAATCGGATCGACCGTCACGGCATGGTCTGGCGATAAAGTCGAGACATCGGCTGTTTCTGAAGCATGTTGTAAGACCTTCACGCGAGGGCCATCTTGACCACGAATCACGGGGCGGCTTGAACCTGAACCATATTGATTTGAATACACCCCCAACTCATCTGCCAAAGCATCCCCGATGGTCGGTGCACGTTCTTTTAAGCTTTTTTGCTCGATAACCTGATCAGCTACTGCAAAATCAGCAGCGGTCTGAACGAGTGGATGTGCTTGGCTGGTCAACGTTTCAAGTTGTTGTGTTGTTGTATCATCTGCAAAAACGGCAGGTGTGACCACCGCCAAAATAGAGAGCGTTATCAAATTTTTATGGAAAGCCATGGAACTCACTCAAGCGTACAATTTTTTAATATTGTTATAATATAACATTTCAAATTCATTGCAATAAAAAACATTCCAATCCTAGAAAAAAGATAAACTGCCCTATCCATCTAAGTCGATGCCAACGCCAACAGATCAATGCCCTTTACCATTTCACATGCCGTTCTCGCGCCCCCTTTAGCCAAACTCAGTGGTGACCGTTTACCGATTGCTGCCATTGCTATTGGCAGTATGACCCCTGATCTTTATCGACTGTTTACACAAGCCAATTCAAATACTACCCACTACTGGACTTCACTGATTCATCCTGATCTTTGGATTGGACTCAGTTTTTGTGTCTTGTGGTACGTGCTATTACGGCCCTGTTTTTATCGTTTTTTAGGCATTCAGCATGAATTAAGGCTCAGCAGTATGCTACGTTTTTTTAAATTTTCTGTGGCCGTTATTCTCGCGATCCTGCTGGGTACAGCAACGCATCTGTTATGGGACGGACTCACCCATGCTGACTTCCGCACCTTGTTTGGACATGCATTTTTAAGCCAAAAGATCTCTTTGTTAGGGCACGGCTATCCGCTACACCGCATTTTACAAATTGGCACATCGGCACTGGCTTTGCCCTTGTTGGCGTGGATGGGTTGGCGCTATTACCAAACCTATCAGCAACATTTTCCAGTGAGTTTAAAAATCAAACGCTTTGCGCTGGGGCTGTTCATACTGAGCCTTTTGGGCGGTTTAGTCAGTGTTTGGGACTATGCACGTTATATCCCCACGCAAGTGTGGCAGTCAGACCTGTATTATTTTACGGGGCGAAGTATTAATGAGTTTAGCCAAGTCGCTTTGCTAATTCTAATCTTTGGCTGCATTCTGTTTTTATTTTTAGATCGAGACTATCGTTTAGGCTGAATTTAGACCAACGCTTAAATGCTATTTCATGCCTTTTTTAAGCTATACCTTGAGAGTCAATGCCCAAAGAGGCATAATCCTACCTTTATTTCTGGCGGTACGCTGTTTACGTATTCGCTACCTTTAGCCATATAGTTGGATTTTTAACGCCATGATGCGAACTCATTACTGCGGTTCTTTAACCGAAGCTCAAATTGATGAAACAGTAACCCTCTGCGGTTGGGTACACCGTCGCCGTGACCACGGTGGTGTCATCTTCCTTGATATGCGTGACCGTGATGGTCTTGTGCAAGTGGTTATTGACCCAGACACTCCTGAAGCATTCGCAACTGCAGACAAAGTACGTTCAGAATTCGTATTAAAAATTACAGGTCGTGTACGTCGCCGCTATGCAGGCACAGAAAATGCCAATATGGTGAGCGGTCAAATCGAAGTTTTAGGTAAAGAAATCGAAGTTCTTGCTGCATCAGAAACTCCGCCGTTCCCATTGAATGACGACAACACCAATATTTCTGAAGAAATTCGTTTGAAATACCGTTTCTTGGACATCCGTCGTCCTGAAATGCTAGATCGTTTACGTTTCCGTTCAAAACTAACCAACCTCATTCGTAACTATTTCGAAGACAATGGTTTCTTAGACGTCGAAACCCCGATTTTAACCCGTGCAACGCCTGAAGGTGCACGTGACTACTTAGTGCCAAGCCGTGTTTCAAATGGTAGCTTCTACGCACTTCCACAATCACCACAATTATTCAAACAATTGTTGATGGTGGGTGGTATCGATCGTTACTACCAAATCGCAAAATGTTTCCGTGATGAAGACTTACGTGCAGACCGTCAACCTGAATTCACCCAAATCGACGTTGAAACATCGTTCATGAGTGACGATGACATCATGGATTTAATGGAAACCTTGACCGTTAAGATGTTCAAAGAACTTCTTGATGTTCAATTCGATAAATTCCCACGCATGACCTATACAGATGCTATGCGTGACTATGCATCGGACAAACCAGACTTACGTATTCCTTTGAAATTGGTTGACGTCGCAGACCTGATGCAAGAAGTTGAATTCAAAGTATTCGCGGGTCCAGCTAAAGATCCTAAGGGCCGTATCGTTGCATTACGTGTTCCAGGTGCAGGTTCTTTACCACGTAGCCAAATTGATGAATACACGAAATTTGTCGGCATCTACGGTGCAAAAGGTTTAGCGTACATTAAAGTAAACGAGCTTGAAAAAGGTATCGAAGGTTTACAATCTCCAATCGTGAAATTCATCGAGCCAATCGTGCTTGATCTCTTGAAACGTGTTGGCGCAGAAAATGGCGATATCGTGTTCTTTGGTGCAGACAAAGCTAAAGTTGTGAACGATGCCATGGGTGCTTTACGTATTAAAGTCGGTCATGACTTGAAAATGTCGACTTGCGAATGGGCACCGCTTTGGGTGGTTGACTTCCCAATGTTTGAAGAAACAGATGATGGCAAATGGACTTCTGTTCACCACCCATTCACACTGCCTAAATCAAGCGTTGAAGATGTGAAAAATAACCCAGGTGCTGCGCTTTCTGTGGCTTATGACATGGTGTTAAACGGTACTGAAATTGGTGGTGGTTCACTGCGTATTCATAACCTAGAAATGCAAAAAGCAATTTTTGAAGCTTTAGGTATTGGTGAAGAAGAAGCAGAAGAGAAATTCAGCTTCTTACTCAATGCATTACGTTACGGTGCTCCTCCGCATGGTGGTTTAGCATTCGGTCTAGACCGTTTAGTCATGCTCATGACGGGTGGTGCGTCTATTCGTGATGTGATTGCATTCCCGAAAACCAAAACTGCTGAATGTCCATTAACGCAAGCACCTGCACCAGTTGAATCAAATCAACTACGTGATTTAGGTATTCGCTTACGTGAAAAACCAAAAGCTGAAGAAACGAAATAATCTTTAAATTTTGATTAAAGAAACCCTGCCATGCGCAGGGTTTTTTTATTTAAGGCAAAAAGGTCTCCCCCGTAGATCCAATTTTTCGCTTCAAATTTTCCAAAATTTCCTTTGAACTTTTGATCTATCACACTTACAGTTGGTCACGATAGTCTATATTTTATTGCAGCAGTTCTTGCACTAAATCATTCTGTTGATTTATTCATTTATTTTGTTCTTAAGACGCTCATCTTTTTTTTGATTCTATCTATCTTAGATTTTTAAGTCTCTTTGCAAAATTTTCTCTCATCTCATCTTTTCAAAAGATTTCTGAGTCAAAATATGGCTATTTATTATCTACTTAAAGTCATCTCACTTTTTCCATTGTCCTTTTTACAATGCATCGCACGCGGAATTGCACACCTGCTTTACTATAGTGACTCTTCAATCAAGCGTATCACCACTATTAATCTGCAGTTGGCCTACCCTGAACTCGACCCAATAACACTCCAGAAACGCGTTCATCTCAGTATTCAAAGCCAGTGTCAGACCTATATTGAATTTTTAAAATGTTGGGGAATGCCACCACAATACAACTTAGATTTATTGAAAAATATTCATGGTCAATCTGTTCTAACCGAGGCTTTAGCCAATAAAAAAGGCGTGATTGTGGTCATTCCGCATTTTGGCTGTTGGGAGCTATTAAATGCATGGTTAAATGTCTATACGCAACCAATGATTATGTATAAACCCTATAAAACTAAAGGGGTGAACCGCTATATTTTAGAGGCGCGTCAGAAGTTTAATGCCACCCTTGTCCCCACTGATGAAACAGGGATTCGTCAGATTTTTAAACACCTCAAGCAAGGTGGGTTAACTGTTGTTTTACCAGATCATTTGCCAAAACCGAGTGGGGGTATTTATTCATATTTTTTCCAGCAGAATACTTTGTCCACGACACTGGTCTCTAAAATGGCGGCTAAAACACAATGCAATGTGATTGGATTAAGTTGTATTCGTAATACTGACGCAGCGAGTTTTGATGTGTACTGTACAGAATTAGCTCAAGATATTTTATCGACAGATTTACAGCTGTCGGTGGACAGTTTAAATCTTGCCATGCAAGACATGATTAACCAAGCACCTGAACAATATATTTGGTCCTATAGACGTTTTAGAAATTGTTATGGCAATATCAATGCTTATCGGATACAGCCACCTAAGTAGGCTTCACAAACAAACACGTGATCTCAAGCAGTTTGAAAGCAATAATGTATGCTATTTCCTAACGGCCTGAATAGAATACTTTTATTCATTTGAGATCAATTCTCAGCAGTGGCATAATAGCGCACTGTTTTAGATAAGTTGTGAGCAACCAAATGGCTATGCGTCCTGAAGTCCGTCGTCGTGGTATTGTGCTAATTGTTTTTGCAATCGTACAGTGGTTTTTCATGCGCTATATTTTAGACAATCAATTATTTAATTTAACAACCTATGACCGCATTGTCTTTTTCTGTGTAAGTAGCCTTGCGGGTGCTTTTGTCATTTTTGTCGGCTTAATTTATATGGTCTTGAAAGGAAATGCGGATAAAGAATAATTTCCTATTTTTAGACGATTTGGTTGAATATCTATATGTTTGTTAGTGTTATTGTTCCCTGTTATAACCATGCTCCGTATTTAAAACAACGCATAGAGAGCATATTAAATCAAACCTATCAAAATTTTGAACTTATTTTATTGGATGACGTTTCTCCAGATGAAAGTGCGGAAATCCTACTCTCATATAAAGACCATCCCAAAGTATCGCACTGCATCATCAATGAAAAAAACTCAGGCTCTACCTTTCATCAATGGAATAAAGGTATGGCATTGGCTCAAGGTGAACTGATTTGGATTGCTGAATCTGATGATGCTGCAGATCTTAGCTTTTTAGAAACCTTAGTTGAACCTTTTCAACAGAATCCAAATCTTGTTTTAGCGTATAGCCAATCCCATCGGATGGATAGTCAGGGTAATATTACTGGCACATGGAAAGATTATACAGACAACCTCAATTCTAAAAAGTTTGAGAAAGACTTTATAATTAATGGTTTAGATTATATTAATGAATTTCTAATCGTGAAAAACACCATACCTAATGCAAGTGCAGTGGTTTTTAAGAAAGAGACATATTTATCAGTTAATGGTGCCAATCCAAATCTTAAATTAATTGGTGATTGGGCTATTTGGAGCAAAATAGCTGCTCAAGGAGATATATTCTTCTATGCCAAAGAGCTTAATTTTTTTAGATATCATGAATTAAGCGTAATTGCCAAAGCAAAAAAACATCAAGGTAATACCAGCATTCGAAATCAAGTAATTGAATTTAGGTTGGAAATGGCTAATTACTGGGATACTCTACCTCAAATTAAAGAGTATCGCTCTATCCGAAAAAATAATCAAAAACATCTATTTAAAGAAATTAGTAGAAACTCTTCTTTAGCTATTAGAAAACGTCACTATAAAGATATTATACCAACAACATTACGCACTATGAAAGCATGCCCAGCTCATCTAAAACTAGCCGTCTCCATAAAACTATTATTGAAGTTATTTTTTTCAATTTGTATTGATGCTCCTTTACGAAAAATAATCATGAAGAAGTAATTTCAACAGGCTTTGTTGCACAAAGATTTAAAAGATAACACTCTGCTCATTTGAACAGAATTCAAGTGACAACTTGGGTATGAGGACGACCTAATTCTGTAAATTTGTTCAATACGGCTATGCGTGCATGAATCTCATTCACCTGACTAGAAAAACTCCTTGCTGTTAATTTATCACCTAATAGTTTGATGCAATGCATCTTGGTTTCAACTAAACTTCGACGATGATAACCAGACCATTTTTTCCAAAGCGTTCTTCCTAAACGTTTAACTGTTTTCAGTAACTCATTCCGCTCTAAAGATCTCAATTTCTGATCTTTCCATGGTTTTGCATTTTTTCTTGGCGGAATGAGCGCATGTGCATCTCGATCTAGAATGACTTGTCTGCAGTGCTTCGTGTCATAAGCACCATCGGTATAGACCGAATCAATTCGTTCATCTAAGGGAATTTGAGCAAGTAAATCACCGAGTACTTGCGAATCGCTCACATTATTTGTAGTAAGCTGTACTGCACGTATTTGCAAGGTTTCAGCATCGATGCCAATATGAAGCTTACGCCATTGGCGACGATATTCAGGTCCATGTTTCTTACGTTTCCACTCACCTTCACCTAGAAACTTTAAGCCAGTTGAGTCGACGAGTAGATGTAGCCCATCACTACTTTTTTGATAGCTAATCGCAATATCAATATGTTTTTGTCTTCGACAAAGCGTACTGTAATCTGGTGCGGTCCAATTTAATCCACAAAGTTTAATCAGACTTTGAACAAAACCTGTGACCATGCGTAAAGAGAGTCTAAATAAAGATTTGATCATTAAACAGCATTGAATAGCCGTATCGGAGTAAGTTTGATTTCGACCTTGCTTGTTTTGTGGTTGTGCATACCACTGAGTGTTTGGATCAAACCAAATGGAAATGTTGCCCCAATTAATGAGAGCGCGATTATAGGAAGACCAGTTGGTTGTACGATAAGTTTTAGGAGTAGGTTTATTCATTTTGAAATTATAGGACTGAATAAACCTTATAGGCTAGGTTTGTGCAACAAAGCCTGTTGTCTTTTTATAAAACTTTTCTTTAATCGCAACAATAACATTAATTCCATTAAAAAATTTCAGATCTGTAGCATCAAAAATATATTCTTTGTTAAACCTAAATGTTCCATAAAAATATCGTCTATAATGAACTAAACCTAATATATCTGCATCACTATTTTTCCACATCCAATACAATGCAGTTAACTCACAAAAACTTTTATTTAATCTAGAAATATTATCCCCCACATTATCAGAAAGAATATTCAACTCTATGCTACTTAATTCTTTACCCACATGAATTGGTTTATATATATGATTTTCAGAGAATATATACTCCTTGTGAGTAGCCACATAAACTTCTATTTTTTTCATATTAGAAAACTTCGTCGTGATAAAAACTAGAGATGGCTTTTTTATTCATAATATCATTCAAAATACTATCTGAAACATTTAGTGCCTCTTCAATAGTAACATCCATATCCATATAACGATAAGTTCCCAACCGACCAACAAAAGTTACACCCTGTTCTTGATGTGCTTTTTCTATATATTTTTTTAAAAGCTGCTTATCATTTACTAATCGAATTGGATAATATGGAATATCCCCTTCCTCACAATTCCTACTAAATTCTTTAAAATATATGGTTTTATGATGTGATTCCCAAGGTGTAAAATGCTTATGTTCAGAAATCCGAGTATATGGTATTTCTTCATCACCATAATTCATTACAGCTACTCCTTGAAAATCACCTTCAGACTCATACTTTTTAAAGTCTAATGTTCTGTAACCCAAACGACCTTCACTAAAATTAAACCACTGATCCAACTGTCCAGTCCAAATAATATGGTCAAATCCGGATACAAGCTCTTTTTTAAAATGAGTGTTTAACCGAACTTTAATATTTTCGTGATCTAAAATAGATTGAACAATTGGTGTATATCCATCTTCCGGGATCCCCTGATATTTATGAGAAAAATAATTATCATCGTAATTAAATCTTACAGGTAATCGTTTTAATATACTTGCTGGAAGCTGAATTGGATCACATCCCCATTGCTTTTTGGTATAGCCCTTAAAAAAAGCTGCATATAAATCTTTACCTATAAATTTTAGTGCTTGCTCTTCAAAGTTTTTTGGCTCATCTATGCTTTTATCAGCAATAGACTTTATCCATTCCACAGCCTCCAATGGGGAAAAAGATTGGTTATAAAACTGATTAATAGTATGTAAATTTATAGGTAAAGAATAAACTTGATTTTTATATGTTGTTTTTACGCGATTAACATATTGTTTAAAACTTCCATGCTGATTTAAATATGCCCCCTTTCATTATTTGTATGAAAAATATGAGGACCATAAACATGCTCCATCACCTGAGTAGCACTATCACGCCTTGTAAAACAATTACCTGCAATATGTGAACGCTGATCTATTACCGTTACATAGCAATCCTTTTGTGCTAAAGCTCGTGCAACAATAGCCCCACTAAACCCTGCACCAACAACTAAAAAATTCATTACGTCAAATAGCCTTTCAAGTACATAAACAATTATTATAAAAAAGCTCTAACTAATGGTTAGAGCCTCTCTCTTAGTTTGATTCCAATTTTTCTACGAACTAGAACCACCACTTATATATCCAAAAAATTAAATAAATAATCAGCTTCTTTATCTTTATCACTCACCAAAACTTCTTCTATGCCCTCTAAAGGCCAACCAATTGCTAAAGTAGGATCCTTCCAAAGGATCGCACCTTCACTTTCTTTATGATAATAGTTCGTGGTTTTATACAAAAATTGAGTATTATCTTCCAGTGCGACAAATCCATGCGCAAAACCTTCAGGAATCCAGAACATAGTTTTATTTTCTGCACTCAGCTCTACACCAACCCATTCACCATAAGTCTTTGACTCAGGTCGAATGTCAACCGCAACATCCCACACTTTGCCTTGTACCACACGTACAAGTTTGCCTTGTGCATAGGGTTCACGTTGAAAATGCAACCCACGTAACACTCCTTTTTGCGAAAGCGAGTGATTATCCTGTACAAAAGTAGGAATGGGTAAATTTAACTCTTTTAATGCAGTTTCAAATCGCTGTTGGTTGAAGCTTTCCATAAACCAACCACGATCATCCCCAAAAACACTTGGATGTAGAATCAAAAGACCTTCAATTTTGGTGGTTTCTACTTTCACTTCGACTCTTCCAACAATTTAAACAAATATTGCCCATATTCTGTTTTTTTCAACGCTTCAGCACTTTCAGTTAGCTTTTCTCGAGAAATCCAACCTTGCTGAAAACCAATTTCTTCGAGACAAGCCACTTTCAACGACTGACGTTTTTCAATCGTGTATACAAACTGTCCAGCCTCTAACAACGATTCATGTGTACCGGTATCTAACCATGCAAAACCGCGCCCCAACAGCTCAACATTTAAGGAGCCATCTTTTAAGTAGGCATTATTAATGTCAGTAATTTCTAACTCTCCACGATGTGAGGGTTTGACTTGTTTCGCAAACTCAACCACGCGGTTATCGTAAAAATATAATCCAGTTACAGCATATGGCGATTTCGGCTGCGTTGGTTTTTCTTCGATACTCAAAACTTTACCAGAAGGGTCAAATTCAACCACACCAAAGCGCTCTGGGTCTGTCACATGGTAGCCAAATACTGTTGCCCCATGATCAAGATCACTCGCTGCTTTTAACTGTTTACTAAAGTTTTGACCATAATAAATATTGTCTCCTAAAATCAGGCAAACATGATCATCACCAATAAACTCTTCCCCAATCAGGAATGCCTGAGCCAAGCCATCTGGAGAGGGTTGAACTTTATAACTCAGCTCAATACCAAATTGAGAACCATCGCCTAAAAGTTTCTCAAAGTTTGGTAAATCCTCTGGTGTTGAGATAATCAAAATCTCTTTTATCCCCGCCAACATCAGCACTGATAAAGGATAATAAATCATCGGCTTATCATAAATAGGCAACAGTTGCTTCGATACCCCTTTCGTAATAGGGTGCAGACGAGTTCCTGAGCCTCCAGCAAGAATAATACCTTTACGTTTTAAACTCATTTCTTGAGTATCTCCACTAATGTTCTTTCTACACCTAACTGCCAATCAGGCAAATATAGGTTAAATGTATTTTGAATTTTTTGATTATTCAATCTTGAATTATGTGGTCGTTTGGCTGGTGTCGGATAAGATGATGTCGGAATAGGATGAACCTGTTTGACCACTAAGTTTTCACCCAACAATTGTGCCTGTTTGAAAATAAACTTGGCATAACCAAACCAGCTTGTTTCTCCACTTGCAACCAAATGATAAATCCCAGTCTTAGCTTGCGAGGATTGAACTTGCGGTATGATCTGTGCAGTGACATCTGCAATCAGTTCAGCCGATGTCGGCGCACCAATCTGATCATTAATCACCGAGAGTTCTTCTCTATTTTGAGCAAGCATCAACATCGTTTTAAGGAAGTTTTTTCCTTTAGCTGCATATACCCAAGATGTTCTAAAAATTAAATGTCTGCAACCTGAATTTACAATCGCTTGCTCGCCCAGTACTTTGGTTTGACCATAAGTATTGATCGGTTGCGTATTATCATCCTCAGTAAAGGCACTAATCCCATCACCATGAAAAACATAATCGGTCGAGTAATGAACAAATAATGCATTAATTTGGGTACATGCCTCGGCAATTTTTTGAACCGCAATATGGTTTACGATATCAGCAGTGACCTGATCTGTCTCTGCCAAATCAACAGCTGTATATGCGCTGGCATTCACAACAATATCAGGTCGCATTGCTAAAATTGTTTGAACAACATCTTCTGGTAGACTTAAATCCCCAGACCACTCATTTAAGCCATGTCGATCAAGCGCTATCAGCTCCCCCAACGGTGCTAAGGAACGTTGCAACTCCCAGCCTACTTGACCATTCTTACCCAATAATAAAATTTTCATGCGTTAACCGTGATAATGTTTTTCTAACCAAGATGTATACTCTCCACTTTGTACGTGTGAGACCCATTCCTGATTATTCAAATACCACTCAACGGTTTTACGCAAACCCGTTTCAAATGATTCTTCTGGCACCCAACCTAATTCATTTTGAATTTTAGATGCATCAATCGCGTATCGAACATCATGACCAGGTCGATCTGTAACATAGGTGATCAAGTCTTTATAGTGCTGAATCCCTTCAGGTTTATTTGGCGCCAACTCTTCAAGTAAATCACAAATACTATGGACCACATCAATATTGGCTTTTTCATTGTGACCACCAATATTATAGGTTTCCCCCACAACGCCCTCTGTAACGACTTTATAAAGTGCACGTGCATGATCTTCAACAAAGAGCCAGTCACGGATTTGCTGACCATTGCCATACACAGGCAAAGCTTTAGCCTGTAGTGCATTTAAAATCATCAGGGGAATAAGTTTTTCTGGGAAATGGTAAGGGCCATAGTTGTTGGAGCAATTCGTTACAATCACAGGCAAACCATAGGTACGGTGCCATGCACGTACCAAATGATCTGAACTCGCTTTAGATGCCGAATAAGGTGAGCTTGGAGAGTAAGAAGTCTTTTCCGTAAATAAATCCGTAGTCCCTTCTAAATCACCATAAACCTCATCGGTCGAAATATGATGAAATCTAAATTTTTGTTTTGCATCATTACTCAAACTGAGCCAGTACTTACGCGTCGCTTCCAAAAGCTGATATGTACCAATGATATTGGTTTCAATAAAATCCAATGGGCCTGAAATAGAGCGGTCCACATGCGACTCAGCTGCAAGATGCATAACAGCATCAGGAATAAACTCACAGAACAAATGATCTAATGCTTCACGATTACAAATATCTGTATGGCTGAATTGATATCTTTCATTATTTTCAACAAGTGCAAGCGACTCAAGGTTACCCGCATATGTCAACTTATCGACATTCAACACAGTATGATTGGTGTTTTGGATTATATGACGAATTACAGCAGATCCAATAAATCCTGCTCCGCCAGTCACGAGAATTCTCACACACCCTCCTCAATTTCTTATTCAATATTAAATTTTCGCGATTCTAACATATGTTCAATCCCGACCTATCCTTGTCAAAATGGTTTCACGTATTATTTTCTTTTCAGGCTTTCAATTGATGTTTTTTTGATTTCCTCTACGTTACTTGGACACAGTCTTTTAGTGCATGAAGATGTAGTTTTGATGCAACACACATCGTGTTCATGCAACTTAGATTTGTCTGTATTTAAAATTTCAAAAGCCGAACCATGATTTTTCGAATAACCCTTGTATACTAGTCAGGCGATGACTGCTTCCCTCTCAAATAGATTAATCATGATCCAACTATCCATTCTTATTGTTAATTATAATACTGAGACCTTCATAGAAAGCCTACTGGTTGATTTAAAAGAACAATCTATTAATAGTCAGGCCTTTGAAATCGTTATTGTAAACAATGTTCAAAATACACAACTAAATGAAGTGATTGGAAAAAATGCAACACTACAGGGACTCAATATTAAGATTATTGGTTCTGAGCGCAATATTGGCTTTGGCCGTGCAATGAACCTCGCAGCCGCACATGCCGAAGGTAAAGAGCTACTCATAGGGAATCCTGACCTTAGAATGTTAAGCACAAGCTATTTAGAGCAATTGCTTGAACACTCAAAACAACATGAAAATTATGGCATCATCACCACTCGACAAATCAATGATGATAAAAAAGATACATCTGAATATAAAAGATACGAGTTTGAACAAAACTTGGGTTATGAAAATCAAACCACTTGGTTCTGTGGTGCAGCTGTATTGATATCAAAGTCCATCTTTGATCAGGTCTCGGGTTTTGATCCTGACTTTTTTATGTATTGTGAAGATGAAGACCTGTGTCTACGTGTAAAAAAACTAAATTATCCTTTAATCAAAATCAATGAATTAGAAATTTATCATAAAGGCGGTTCAAGTGAACCACTTAAAGATTATGCGTTTTATCATCGCTGGTTTAAATCTAAAATTCTGTTCGCATATAAACACTACCCGACTGATTTATTTAATGAAATTTTGAATCAGTTAGAAAAAAAAGCTACGGTCAAAGCACGACTCTATGGCGTAATTGCGCTGAGCAACATCAAAAAATACCAGTCACGAAAGGACAAATGGAATGCAATGAAAGATTGCATTCAAAAAACCAAAGCTGAATCAGTTAATTGGTTGTATTATAAATAAGTATAAAATGATTTAGCCGCAGTACATGACTGCGGTTAAAATTATTTAAACTCAATCGTTTTCTTGTAGCGTGAAGTCTGTAATTGCTGATTTAATCGCTTCCATTCACGTGCTAATTTCTCACCAAAAGTACGTGCTTTACTTTCAGTTAGACGACGCTCCACACGCTCATTTTCCAGTATACTACCAAACTGCTGCTCTTGAGCTTGGTCATATAAATAGCTCTGGATACATAAAGCAGGTTTCATCTGATACAGACTCATATCCTGCGTATGATATTGCGGATCAAATAACAGATGATCCAGCGGCTCTTTAATTTCAGCCTTTCTTAATAATGCCATCAAATATTGTGCGGCATTTAAGCTGAGAATATAGCCTGCTGCCCCAACATGTCTTCCCTTTAGCTTAAACAAACGACGCTGTTTTCCTAAATCTAAGCCTTGGCGTTCGTGTAGAATTTTTTTTGCAAATGCTTCAAGTTTAATGATCTGCCAATTGGACTGAATCCAAGTGTCGCTACTGAGAAAATAGTCAGCATCCTGTCCCAAATACACATCATCTTCAAAAATAGCCAAATGAGGAATATGCTCATCTACCATTTTTTGCCAAATCAAGACATGACTCATAAAACAAGCCAACTCACCAGGACTTAAAAACTCATCCTGAATATTGAGCTGCATTTTTTCTGCTAAAGGACGTGCTAAATCAGGCGTCAGCGCATCGAAAAACTCAAACCCCACATTCTGTTTGCCGAACTCTTGTACGATGTGCTCACGACGCGCTGTGGCTGTTTTTAAGCTAATGACTATATTTTTCATATCGATACTACTTATTTCGATGCAACCAAATGCTTCACAGCATAAAACTTATCACGCCACATCCGCTTTTGTTTTTTGATGCCGTGAGAAAGACTACGCCCTTCTTTTTCTTTACGGGAAATACCTTGTGCTGCCACAGTGCCCAAGATATCACTATCCAAGCCAGCAGGTTTCACTAAAGCAGGCCACACGCCTAAACCCTTCCCATTTTTACTGAGCCATGTTTGAAAGAAAATATCGACAGGCATGGTCATTTTTCTCCCAGCTTGCATAAATGCTTCTGCACCTTGACGTGACCACACTAAACCTAAACCACGAATAGGAAAATAAAAAGCATGCCATAAGCTCATACCCTCAACATTCGTAATATCTTTAGCTAGCTTTTTCTTTTTGGTTGCAATGTTAATCAAATACCAATCCAGCTCTTTATGCTGATCGAGATACTCAATCACACCATCAAGCTTGTTTTTAAAGTCTTGATCAATCTTCATATCGTCTTCAAGCACCACCAAATAATCAGCATCTGTACTTAAAAATTTTTGTGCACAGCCATAATGACTTAAATAGCAGCCCAACTCCGAATTCATCAGTTTACGGCCAAGTACGTCGTTCGCCCCTTGGTCATCGTAGTTTGCAAATTCAGTTAACTCTTTACCACGTCCATCGACTGCAGAAAAACGTTCAAAAGGCCAGTTGACTTGATTCAGCTGCTGAGTTGCTCTTTCAAGTCGTTCCTGACTGCCGTCCAAATTAATCAAATAAGTAACAACTTTCATCATGAACCTTTAAACTAAAACTGAATGGGGCAAATAGCCTGCTAATTTTTCCTGCATAGCAGTACTGATTTTATTCGCAGCATCACTATCGAGCTGATCTAAACTCTGTATGCAGCCATACTTAATCTCAGGATTATGTAGCGCTTGTATAAAACTATTCAAACTGTCCTGATTTTTAAGATAGGCCAATTCTAGGTCTGGTTTCAACTCCGCCTGCTGTTTTTGAATCTTAATGTGGTTCATTAATGAAATTGGATTCAACTGCTCTACACTACGAAATTTAAACTTGATCTGTGTTTCTAAAAGCTGTGGATGCTCAAGCAAATAATCTTTTAATGCATGACGATCTACAATATGTGGATAATGATGGATTTCAAAAAATTTATTGAATCCCAAAACATCCGCACCAAGCATCTGCGCAATCATATGTTTCGGCTGAATTGACTTTCCAAATTGGCGACTCATCAGCTGACGATATTTGAGCTTTGCCTTGAGTGCAAAACTATTCTGCCAATGCCCATAGATCACCAAGTTTTCCGCTTTTAAAAAGTCTTCGAGTTGTGCAGGCGCATTAAAAAAGAAATCATCATTCAGATAAATAAAATAATCTGATAAGCCTTCAATATTCCAAAGCATACTTTCAATGGAACGGGTATTGAAGGTCGGTAAATGCTCTTCAAAACCTCTAAAAATTTCTCGGTGATCAACCACACGAATTTTATCGGCAGCGCACAAACCTTGCGCTGCAAATTCATCGATAAACTCAGGACGCTGACTATCTGCCACCACATAGATATGTCGACAGAACGGTACATATTTCAAAATGGAAGCGATGTTATAATAAATTTCGTTATTACTGGCAAAGCGCGTCGCACTGACTGCGTCAGATGCATCTTCACCAGTCAGATATTTATGACGTTTCTTTTTTAATTCAAGATCATTGCCATCTACCCAGGCAATCACGATATCAATATTTTGCATTCACTTGATCACTTCAAAATCTGAGTCTAATAGGCATTTATTGCCACGCATCCTTAATCCACTGTGATGGCAATACATAACGATACCATTTCCCACCACCACCATTAATCGCATCAGGTGGATTGATTTCACCATGGAAAATAATGACCTTAACCCCTTCAGGTTTTACAGGCGGTTTAAAGTATGCCAACGGAATTTTTTGCAAACAGTGATATTTGTAGCTCTTACACCAACTATCAGGCCAGTAAGAAAGTTTTTTCTCTTGATCGACATACCAAGACAAATAAGCTTGCTCATTGCGGAATTTTTGACGAATTTCATCAAAATGCTCCCGAAAATAAGGCATCAGCCCAGGGAAAGCGCCCAGTTTAAAACGGTAAACCGAGCTGTTGCCTGTAATCCGCCAAGGACGTTTCCAATCATGAATAATTAGGAAGTCCCCAGGATGGGTAAAAAAACTGTCAATATTGTCAACAATCACCACATCCAAATCTAAAAAGAGCGCATTACCTTGTAAACCGTACAAGTCTGGCTCGAATGTAGACAATTTATTCCAACCTCGTTCAGGACTTCCCTCTGGAAGAGCTAAAGGTGGAATGGGGAAACATTCGATTGCAGGGTCAATTCCTTCCGTACGATCTGTTAGACAAACCATTTTAAAATCAACCGTGGTGTGACGCTTCACCATGTTATATAAACGATTGACGTACTCGGCCCCATATTTGGTGCCCCATTTCATGCATAACACAATGTTTTGTTCTGTTTGTGTTTCAGCCTGTTTTGACAACGAGTCGTTTACGTTTTCCTGCATGTTCTATCATCCACCAGCATTCTGCGTTGTATCATAACATTTCTTGCAATAAGTTAGTGTATGGCTTTTTCAAAGCCCTCATAATACTCAAAAATAGTTTGTGCTATGATACGAAATCGCTTAGATAAATCCTTTACAGGATTCACATAAGCCCTCATATGAAGAATATATAATCAGGTTGATATGAAAATAGCAGTTGCAGGCACAGGTTACGTCGGCCTTTCTAATGCCATGATCTTCTCACAACACCATGAAGTGATTGCACTAGACATCATCGACACGAAAGTTGACATGTTGAATCAAAAAATCTCCCCGATTCAAGATACAGATATATCAACATTTTTAAGCGAAAAACCGCTCAATTTTCGTGCCACAACTGACAAATATGAAGCCTATCGAGGCGCTGATTTTGTCATCATTGCAACACCCACCGACTATGATGTGCAAACTAATTATTTCAACACGCAGAGTGTGGAAAGTGTTATTCGAGATGTCGTCGAGATTAATCCTCAGGCAACGATGATTATCAAATCAACCGTGCCAGTGGGCTTTACGCAAAAAGTCAAAAGCCAGTACAACACTGCCAATGTGATCTTCTCCCCAGAGTTCTTACGTGAAGGCAAGGCTCTGCATGACAACCTTTATCCCTCTCGGATTATTGTTGGTGAAAAGTCAGAACGTGCTCAATTGTTTGCAGATATGCTGATCGAAGGTGCAATCAAAAAAGACAGTCCTGTATTGTTTACTGACTCAACTGAAGCCGAAGCGATCAAGTTATTTGCCAACACCTATCTCGCGATGCGTGTCGCTTACTTTAATGAACTCGATACTTATGCCCAGTCTTTCGGTCTAGACACTCGTCAAATTATTGAAGGCGTATGTTTAGATCAACGCATTGGCAATCATTATAACAACCCATCGTTTGGCTATGGTGGCTATTGTCTACCAAAGGATACAAAACAACTTCTTGCCAACTACAATCAAGTGCCAAGTAACCTGATTCAGGCTATTGTAGATTCTAACAGTACCCGTAAAGACTTTATTGCAGACTCTATCATTGCAAAAAATCCCAATACTGTCGGTATTTATCGTTTAGTAATGAAAAGCGGCTCCGATAACTTCCGTGCCTCCGCGATTCAAGGTGTCATGAAACGCATCAAAGCAAAAGGCATTGATGTGATTGTTTATGAACCAACCTTAAATGAAGATGAATTTTTCAAATCCAAAGTGATTAATGATTTAGAACAATTTAAACAACAAAGTGATGTCATCATCGCCAATCGCAAGTCGCAAGATTTAAGTGATGTTGAGGATAAAATCTATACCCGGGATATTTTTGGAGGCGATGAATGAACGTTTTAGTAACAGGCGCAGCAGGCTTTATCGGCTTTCATGTCTCTAAAAAACTACTTGAACGTGGTGATAATGTTGTCGGTTTTGACAATATGAATGATTATTATGATCCTGCTTTAAAGAGAGGTGGTCCCACATGTTTGAACAACTAAAAGCTTATTTATAAGTGATACTCTGCTCTAGTTAAGCTACCTTATTTTGTTGTGGTAGCTGGTCATAGTAAAACTCATCTGGAGTCATTTTGTCCAGACTCGAATGAGGTCGTTTCAAATTATAAAATTCAAAATATGCGTTTAATTGCTTCTTCGCATCCAAAACATTGCTGTAGGCTTTGAGATACACCTCTTCATATTTAACGCTCCGCCATAATCGTTCAACCATCACATTATCAACCCATCGACCTTTACCATCCATGCTGATTTGGATGTCATTTGATTTCAATACATCAATAAATGCATCACTGGTAAACTGACTGCCTTGGTCTGTATTAAATATTTCAGGTCGACCATATTTTTCAATAGCTTCATTTAATGTTTCTATGCAAAATGTAACCTCCATACTAATCGATACTCTATGCGCAAGTACCTTGCGGCTATGCCAATCAATCACAGCACATAAATAAACAAAGCCTTTTGCCATAGGGATATACGTTATATCCGTAGACCACACTTGATTACTGCGCTGAATAGCCAATCCTTTGAGCAGATATGGATATTTGCGGTGAGCTTGATTAGCCTGGCTTAAATTTGGTTTGCAATATAACGCATTAATGCCCATTTTCTTCATTAAAGTACGTGTATGACGTCGTCCTATATGATGTCCTTGACGATTCAACAAATCACGCATCATACGGCTACCTGCAAAAGGGTATTGCATATGTAATTCATCAATACAGCGCATCAGCTTCAGATCTGATGCACTCACAGGTTTTGGGCGATAGTAATAACAACCACGGGAGACTTTCAGCAGCTGAGCTTGCTTAGATACTGAAATCTGAAGTGAGTCATCGATTAACTTTTGTGGTTGAAGCGGCCCAGTTTCTTCAACACACCTTCTAAAAAATCAATTTCTAATGCCTGCTCACCGATTTTTGCATGTAGTTTTTTTAGATCGATGGGTGGTTCTGTTGGAGCTTTTGATTGATCGAAAGCTTGCGAGGAAGCTGAAATCAGTTGATTTTTCCAGTCGATAATTTGGTTTTGATGAACATCAAATTCAGCACTCAATTCAGCAAGTGTTTTTTCTGCTTTAATCGCAGCAAGTGCTACCTTAGCTTTAAAATCATTTGAATGATTTCTTCTTGGTCTACGTGCCATAAAATACTCCATATATTGATGTTTATAACATCATTTGGGGAGCAAAATATCACTTATAAGTGTTGTTCAAATTTCCTGATCCACCTCTAAGCAAGCACGTATCGACTTATTACATCAAACCGCTCAGCAAAGTGCTGGCCAATTTGACTTCATTCAAGCCAATCTTGCCGATAAAACAGCAGTTGATCAATGCTTTCAACAACACCAGTTTGACCGTGTGATTCACTTGGCTGCACAAGCAGGCGTGCGCTACTCACTTGAAAATCCAATGAGTTATGTAGAAAGCAATATTATTGGCTTTACCAATATTATTGAAGCTTGCCGCTATGCGAAAACACCACATCTGACTTATGCCAGCACCAGCAGTGTATATGGTGCAAATACCACCATGCCTTTTAGTGAACAGCATGGCGTAGACCATCCTATTCAGTTTTATGCAGCAACAAAACGTGCAAATGAATTGATGGCGCATAGCTATAGTCACCTATTTCAATTGCCAACCACAGGCTTACGTTTCTTTACGGTCTATGGACCTTGGGGACGTCCCGATATGGCGCTGTTTAAGTTCACCAAAAACATCATTGCGGGTCAATCAATTCCTGTATTTAACCATGGGAACCACACCCGCGATTTCACCTTTATTGAAGACATTGCTGAAGGCGTGATTCGCTCAAGTGATCAAATTGCTAAAGCCAACCCAAATTGGGACAGCAATCACCCAGATCCAGCGACCAGCAATGCGCCTTTCCGTATATTCAACATCGGCAATAACAATCCTGTGAGACTCATCGAATATATTCAAGCAATTGAAAAAGCCGTTGGCCAAGAAGCCATTTTAGAATTACTCCCACTTCAAGCAGGCGATGTACCTGATACCTTCGCTGATAGCAGCGCTTTAGAAAAAAGTGTAGGGTATAAACCCTCTGTTTCAGTTGAAGATGGTGTGAAACAATTTGTAGATTGGTATCGTGACTTTTATCAGATTTAAATAAAAGCCACTCGCTAATTAAACTAATCTAAATTAAAACCCTAATTACTGTGTAATTAGGGTTTTTAAATACAGATGTATTTAAATTAAATTGTAGATCGTTACACCATAAAATTTTTCTTACTAAACCGTCATCCAACACAAAACTGTCTCCTATACCTATACAAATTCTTTGAGGTAGAAAAAACCTATCCTTCGGTTGAATATTTTCAACTAAATAAACGAAGCTTATTTTTAAATAGTAACATCTTAGCAATAGGATAACTTTTATATATACTCGATGAGGTTTATGAAATGGCTTTTATTAAAAAATTACATATCAAAAAACTATTAAGCCCATACAAAACATTGGCTTAAATTACTCAAGGGAAATACTAAATCAAAAACAACCCGAGCCATCATAAATAATCCTATGATGACTCTACACTTATAAAAATAATTTATTTATTCTACTTTTTTCATATATTTATCAATATATGATTAAGAGCGCCACAATTCTCCAAGTTTTACATCCCACTCAACAGGAGAAATAACCATACGTCCAGCATTTGGGGTCAATGTAATTTCACTAAACAGCACTTCATCTTGTGACAACAGGAAGTCAATTCGGCTATAACCATATTCCAAACACAACTGCTCAGACAGCTCAACCATTTTATGCATCTTGCACGGTTCTACTACCGCTTCTGGTGTATTCTCTTTACAATCGACGGTGAAAGGCTGTAACACCCACGAGGTATCATAAATATTTGAATATTCTGTACCATCACGCCCTTGGACATCAACTTCAACATACTTAGGCTGCCCTTCAAAACAATGAACACGACATGTTGTAATGGTGGCATGCGTGTTAGCATCACGGTATAAATCAACATAATGCTCTGCCAAAATGAGCGGCGAAATATTTTTATAGTGCCACTCTCGCTTGCGGTAGTACATATTCATTTTTAAACTGTTATTTAGTTTACTTTCCGCTCTATTAACATCAAATGTACCTTTATCGCGACAAACAATAGCGCTTCCACTGTCGTGGGTACATTTCAAAACAAACTGGCTTGGAAATTGATCAAAATCAATATTCTTAAAGTCACAATATGTGCCTATAAGTGGGACCAGATGTTTTTCTCCAATCCGATCTATAATCAACTCTCTTACTGCCGATTTATCAGCTAATTTGGTATGTAATGCACTCCTTTCAAAAATCATTCGTGCAGTAACTTTCTCATTAAAACTTTCAGGTTGATTAAAATTTGGCATATACCCTAATTTATTAATAAACCTCTTTTTTAAATATCTCTCATCAGAAACAAACAATGTTCTAAATACTTTTGCTTTATATATAAGACTGTTAATCATGGGTAAGAATTTTAAATACATCTCATTTTTACCAAATAATAACAAATTAAATTATATTATGTATGCTTTAAGAATATTATTTTTACTAAAAGTTCAAAATATTCTATCCTTTATAAACAATTAAATGCTATAAAATATAATCCATATATCTTTTTAAATAATGAAAACAAAAAAGGGCTCCAAAGAGCCCTTTTTTTTCATCGAACCACTTATTTTACATAAGTTAGCCAGTGTGCATATTTCGGGTCTTTACCCTGTACTGCATTAAAGAATGTGGTTTGAATTTGTTCAGTGATTGGACCACGTGTACCCGAACCAATTTCACGGTCATCATATTCACGAATAGGCGTCACTTCAGCAGCAGTACCTGTAAAGAATGCTTCATCCGCAATGTAGAATTCATCACGTGTAATACGACGCTCAACTACGTCATAGCCCAAGTCTTTTGCAATCGTAATAATGGTCTGGCGCGTAATGCCATCAAGTGCACCGCCCGCGATATCTGGCGTATGTAAAACACCATCTTTTACCAAGAATACGTTTTCGCCAGAACCTTGGCATACATAACCTTGAGGGTCGAGCAACATTGCTTCGTCATAACCTGAGTGCGCTACTTCTTGGTGAGCCAAAATCGACAAGGTATAGTTACCTGACGCTTTCGCTTTACACATCGTCACGTTTGGATGGTGATGGGTAAATGATGAGGTTTTCACACGAATACCTTTCGCCATTGCTTCATCACCGAGGTATGCACCCCAGCTCCATGCCGCTACTACTGCATGAATCGTATTGTCTGTTGCAGCAATACCTAATTTTTCCGAGCCAATAAAGATAATTGGACGCAAGTAGCAAGACGCTAATTTATTTTCACGAACCACATCAATTTGAGCTTGCTCTAGTGTTGCTTGATCAAATGGGACTTTCATTTGATAAATTTTTGCAGAGTTCAATAAACGCTTAGTGTGTTCTTTTAGACGGAAAATAGCCGTGCCATTCGGTGTTTCATAGGCACGGACACCTTCAAACACACCCATGCTGTAGTGCAAGGTATGTGTTAATACGTGAGTTTTTGCCTCACGCCAGTCAACCAATTGTCCATCTTGCCAAATAAAACCATCACGATCAGCCAAATTCATGACACACACTCCAAATTTATATACACAGTCATGTTACCCAATGCTCACGATTGAGCTTGGATCAATTAATCTTTGCCATAATTTGCAAACGATCACTCGGGTATCGCGCCAGTCCGCAGCATTTACTTGCATGGATTGATTCGCAAGGGCTAAACGGTGGCTCTCGGCTCGTTCACTGAGATAAGCTTGAATCAATGCAGTCGCATCGTCACTGGATAAGCAACTGGCTTTTGCGGCGTCTTCAAGGATTCGTACATTGTCGGAATAATGGGCAAGATCTGGATGAGATCCGCTCCATGCCAACACAGCATACTGTGCCATAAATTCGATATCGACGATACCACCTGCGTCTTGTTTTAAATGAAAAATTCCATCTTTTTGTTGTTCTTTAGAAGAACCCAAATGGTCTTTCATTTTTTGACGCATCTTCAGCACTTCTGCGCGTACATTTTCCTCATCTCGTGGCTGCGTCAAAATCCGACAGCGCAATGCTTCAAATTTATCACGCAAACTTGGCTCACCTGCAATCGAGCGAGCACGTACCAATGCTTGATGCTCCCAGACCCATGCATTTTTCAACTGATATTGCTCAAAGGCTTTTAAACTGGTGACCAAGACCCCCGCTTCACCCGATGGGCGTAAACGCGTATCGATTTCATAAACCCGACCATCGAGGGTCTGCGTGGTCATCAATGACATAAATTTCTGCGCAACACGCATTGCAAACTCGAATCCACTGATCGACTTCAGCCCATCGGTATCGGCTTGCTCATCCATATAATGAATAAAGACCAGATCTAAGTCCGAGCCATAACCCAGCTCAATCCCACCAACCTTGCCATAGCCCACCACAGCAAATGCCAAATGATCAATCGAACAACGCTGCCCTTCTACATCGAGCGGATAACCATGTTTCTTTGCCGTCATTTGATAGGCTAAATTTAAAGTCGTACTGACCGAAACTTCTGCAATATCGGTCAAAGCATCGGATACTTTCATCAATGGACTTTCAGCCAAGACATCACTAGCCGCAACTGCCAAAACATTGGATTTTTTAAATAGGCGCAGCACACGCATCAAATCCTCAACGTCATCAAGCTCAATGCGAAGCAACTGTTGACGCAGTGAATCTTCCAAATCTTGACGGCGCGGCAGCTCAAAGTCCATGGACAAAAATTCATCCAAGAGCACTGGATAATGGGTCAATTCTTCACAAATCCATGGACTTACGGTTGCCATTTTCACTAAGCGCTGTAAAGCCCCTTTACTCTCAATCAACATGACCAAATATACGGTGCGTCGCATCACCGACTCAACCAAAGGCATGAGGCGAAGCAGCGCGGCTTGCGGCTTATCTGACTGTAAAATCGCTTCAATCAAATGCGGCCAAAACATTTTTAAACGCTGCACCGCTTTTGCAGGCAGCTTTTTTAGCGCATGACCATTCCAAAATTCATGGATGAGATTTTTTGCATTCGCATCTAAGACTTCATTTAACCGCGCTTCTAACTGACTAAAACTTTCTACGAAAGGGTCATGCTCTTTTTCTTTAATTAAATGCTCAAACTGGTAAATGACTTTGGCGCGCTTTTGATTTAAATGTTCAATAAATGCATCCCAGCTTACAAAACCCAAGGTGTCAATCATCCTTTGTCTAAGTTCTGGTTCCGTTGGCAAAGACTGGGTTTGTTGATCATTCAGAGCTTGAATGGCATGCTCTACACGGCGCAGAAATAAGTAGGCATCTTCCAGCTCACTGACCGCTTGCCCATCCAGCAAACCCACTTCGCCCAAATGATGTAAGCTCACTAAACATTGACGGTCTTGTAATTCTAATTTTGCCCCACCATAAATTAGCTGAAAAACCTGCACAATAAATTCGACTTCACGAATACCGCCCGCACCCAGCTTAATATCATCTTCGATATTGCGGCGTAATACTTCACGCTCAATCATGGCTTTCATTTCGCGCATGGCTTCAAAAGCGGTGTAATCGACATACTTACGGAACACGAAAGGACGAGTCATGTCCAACAACTCATCCCCCTCTTTGCCCCCTGTTACAATCCGCGCCTTGATCCACGCATAGCGCTCCCACTCGCGACCATGCTGGCTTAAATACTTCTCCAGCGCCGCATGACTAATCGCCAGTGCAGAACCATCACCCCAAGGACGTAAGCGCATATCCACACGGAAGACAAAACCATCAGCCGTGATATGGTCCAACAAGTAAATGAGTTTCTGACCCCACAAAATGCAAAACTGTTGTACATCTATGCATTTACGACCATCAGTTTCACCTTGTTCATCAAAAGCAAAAATCAAGTCAATATCACTGGACAGATTCAGCTCTTGTGCACCGAGCTTCCCCATCGCGACCACAATTAAATCTTGAATTTTATGGTTATAACCCACAGGCTGACCATGTTTAGCCACCAATGGTGCTAAGGCAAACGCTTTTGCCACACAAATGGCTGCATCGGCAAAATCAGATAACTCACGCGTTAGCGTCATCACATCGATCAATTGATTGGCATCCTGCCAAATCCAGCGAAACATTAAACGCGCACGTAAAATTCGGATGGTGCGCATCCACGTGATTTCATCACTGATGTCTTTTAAGGTGTTTTGAACGACATCGAAAATTTGTTCGGTGGTCAATGGCTGAGAAAATTGATCAATTGCATAATCTTGTTCAAGATAAACCTGATGTATAGATAGGACTTGTTCCGCATATTGACTTGCGCGCAATGTCTTTTGCAATTGCTCAGCATTCATGATCGACTCTTTCGCATTGTTTTGGTTATTTATAACAGCAGATCATGAGATTAGGTGAATTATTTTATAAGAAAAGTATGTAGGACTTACGCATTGACGGATTCAAAAAAGTATTAAAATACTTTATAAAGTATCTGTGATCAGACGAATTAAACATGCTTCTACAGCAACTTGTACTCTACCCATTTATATGGGCTTTCTCATGACAGAACCGAACTCTATTAGCTGCACACAACTTGCCGAGACTTATAATATCTCGCATGATAGTGTAAATCGCTTTCTAGAGCGTGAAGACTACACACCTCACGACCTATATCAGGAAGCAATTCAACATATTGATAATAATAAACTTATAGTCAGTATTGATGATACTGTTTTAGATAAACCGTATAGTCAGCATATGGACTTAGTTAGCTATTTTTGGTCAGGCAAACACCACCGATCCGTCAAGGGTATTAATCTCATTACCTTGTATGCGACAGATCAAAATGGTCAAAATATTCCAATTAATTTCCGAATTTATGACAAATCTGAAAGTAAAACCAAGAATGATTACTTTATGGATATGTTAAGTGAAGTACTCAGTTGGGGTGCAAAGATTCAATTCATTACAGGTGATAGTTGGTATTCATCGATTGCAAATCTAAAAACCATAAGAAAACATGGTATTCGATTTATGTTTGGTATCGACTGTAACCGTAAGGTTTCCCCAGAAAAAGGACAATGGTTTCAACTGCGTTTATTGCCGAATTTCCATCAGGGTCAAGTGGTCTGGCTCAAAGATTTTGGCTTTGTACAATTATTTAAGACTCAGTTAAAAGAACAGCAGAGGTTTTATATTGTGCATCAAGATGAAGATGATTTATTGTCCTTTGAGGGTTTTCATGAATTACATTCAAGTCATTGGAAAATAGAACAATATCACCGAGTGATTAAACAGGTTTGTCATATTGAAAAGTTTCAAGTAAGACGATCTAAACTGATTTTGAATCATATTTTTTCAGCCTTGATGGCCTACGTCGAGATACAAAAGAACCAGTTTGAGCGGATCTTTGAAAATGTATATCGTTGGCAGAAGAAATTATTTAGACCAATCATCAAAGACTTCATTGATGACTTTATTCTCGATAAAAATCATCTGCTACCACAGAGAATCTATAAATAATACTGCGTAAGTCCTAGTATGATTATTCACTAAATTCTTGCTGGGATGTCTCGAGTGACAATGCTTAATGTGCGCTGTTCGAACGGGGCAGGCTGACGATAAAAGTTGAACCTACACCTTCTTTCGATGTGACTGAAATTTCACCTTTATTCAAATCAACAAAACGCTTACACAACACCAGACCTAGCCCCGTACCTTTCTCCCCAGCTGTCCCCTTAAAACTAACGGTTAGTTTCGGTTCAAACAAAGATTCAATTTGCCCTAAGGTCATACCTAAACCTGTATCTTGAATGTAGATATCGATAAAATCATCACGCTGTTTGGCATCAATCGTCACAACACCTTCGCCATGCATATGGGTAAATTTCAGTGCATTTGAGACCAAGTTTTGGATCACTGAAGTCACCATATTGATATCTGCAAAAATTTTTAAATCATCGGGGACACGGTCAATCAGTTGAATATTTTTATTGATAGCCAACGCATGCAACACATCAAAAACAATTTGAGAGGACTGCTTAAATTTGTAATGGATGGGGTGATAAACAAAACGTCCGCCCTCTGCCATCGCCCAATTCAGTAGGCTCTCTAACAAGCTATAAGTCGATTGCGCGGTATCATGCAAATAATCTGCAATGCTTTGCACACCAGACTCATCCAAACTTTCGCGCTCTTCAGCCAACACTTCTGAGAAACCAATTAAGCCATGAAAAGGCGCCCTTAAGTCATGTGCAATAATTTGGAAAAATTTGGTTTTACTGACATTCATAGCCACCTGTTGTTCATATAACTCTTTGAGCTCCGCATTTTCCATGCGTAAATGCAGCAGATTAAGAAACCCAGAGGCCAGTTCATAGACATTTTCTACAGCATCTTGCGTAAAAGCGTCCAACTGTTCATCAAAGAAAATCACTTGCCCTACAGATTTATCCGATACCTTTAAATCCAATGCGATGATCCGCTGATGTTTAAACCCTAAAGCACTCACCTGCTGAGAAAGATGATGATAATGGGAATGCAGGCTATCAATCGCAATCTCCCCTTCAAAATGAGTAGCAAAATTGGCTGCAGCGGGTAACTGAAAAGCATTGAATGCGTGTTTGCCCGCATACCAACTATAAGGTTCATTGCTAAACGTTAAAATTGCGGCATCTGCACCTAAAATTTTTCGCGCAAATTTGAGAAAGCTCTTAATTTTATTGTCATTACTGTTCACGCCCAACAATAAAGATAAGTGACAAGCACTTAACTGTTCTGTATCAGACCCGATATCTAGCAATTGAATACCCATTTCTGCCTCATCTTTTGTGATTTTCGGCACAAACCTATTATTTACTTGTATTTATTAGCAAATTTTCAACATTAAAACAATATAAAAATACAACAATACAAGCGTGGCATTTAAAAAAAAAATTAATTATTTCAGAATTTTATATTGTGACTACTTTCTCTTTTTAGAAAACTCGTTATTTATCAGAAGGATTAAAACAAAATTGTGAGTCCATCATATGAGGACATAATTAAGCAAACCCGCAACAAACATTCAATTGCTTTAAGTCATCTGTAATGTTTTATGGCGATTTGATTCAAATCTTAAATTTCAGGCAATAAAAAACCCAAGACTGAATATGCTTGGGTTTTTTAATATCTTGGTCCCGAGGGTCGGACTCGAACCGACACGTCATCTCTGACAGCGGATTTTGAGTCCGCCGCGTCTACCAATTTCACCACCTCGGGAAGGTGTTGATGCGTATATTAAACTTTTTGAAAAACTTGTCAACGCAAGTTGATAGTGATTGGCTATTTTTAAGTCATATTTGATTTTTTAGCTTTATATTTGTGCAATTTCAGCGTTTTTCTGCAAAAACGCATATACTAAGCGCAATTTTGACCTCCCTTATTTTGACGCTGCTTTCCGATCATGCAACTTTCTGATTTTAATTTCGACCTCCCTGATGAACTCATTGCCCGTTACCCTTTAGACACGCGTAGTGCTTCTCGACTGTTACACCTCGATGCTCAAGGTCAGCATCATGACTTTCAATTCACCGACATTTTAGATTTGCTCAATGCAGGTGATTTACTGGTCTTAAATGACACCAAAGTGATGAAAGCACGCCTCAAAGGCAAACGTGCCAGCGGTGGAGCTGTCGAGGTTCTGGTAGAACGCATGCAAGATGCATTTATTGCACACTGCCACATCAAAGCTAGTAACACACCCAAAGCAGGCGCTGAGCTCTTTATTGGCCCAGATGCCGTTAAAATCACTATACTAGGTCGTCATGAAAATTTATTTATTGTGGAGTTTTCCCAGCCAATTTTAACGGTGCTGGAATTATACGGACAACTTCCGATCCCTCCCTACTTCAACCGTGAAGCTGAAGCCATTGATACCGAGCGTTATCAAACAGTATTTAATGATCCAACCAAGTTAGCCAGTGTCGCTGCACCTACCGCAAGCTTACACTTCGACCAAAAGCTGTTGGATCAACTTGAAGCCAAAGGTATTCAGAAAACCTTTGTCACTTTACACGTGGGTGCTGGTACCTTTCTGCCTGTACGTACCGATGACATTGCCAATCACATTATGCACAGTGAATGGTGTGATGTTCCTGAGCATTCAGTTGAGCTTATTCGTCAAACCAAAGCGCGTGGTAATAAAGTCATTTCTGTCGGAACGACAGCGACACGTGCGGTTGAAAGTGCAGCGCAGGCACATGATGGTGAACTCAAAGCTTGGACTGGAGATACCCAAATTTTTATCTACCCAGGTTATGAGTTCAAAGTGGTGGATCGTCTTATCACCAACTTCCATCTGCCTGAATCGACTCTCTTGATGTTGGTTTCAGCGCTATCAAATCGTGATAATATTTTGATGGCTTATCAACATGCAGTTGCAAACCAGTACCGCTTCTTTAGTTATGGCGATGCCATGTTAGTTGACCAACTTCAACCCAAATAAGAACCTCACATGCCTCTCGATACGATCAAACATTCTATTCATATTCGACGTAAAAAGAATCAGGTCGTGTTTGATAATATCGACAAGCTTTGGGGCATTGCTCGGAGTGCGGACACTGCCCAAGAAATCTTGGATCGGTTGCATCCATGGAAAGCACCGATTACCCTTAAATTTGAACAAGTTTAGTGGCGCATTCTCGCTTCTTTAGGGGCGAGTCAAGCCACTTTTAGCACTCAGGTTTTTTGAGCGTTTAACTGCTATTTCAGATGGTGGTTGTCTTTGGTTTTCAATGTACTGTTTAACCGTTTCAAGGCTTGCACCACCACACGAAACTACACAGTAACTAGGCGACCAAAAATGATTACCCCATAGCTTTGTTTTAATTGAGTCCCAAAAGCTTTTTCGTAGCAAATAAGAACTTTTCCCTTTTAGTTTTCCAGCTAGATTAGAGATAGCAATTTTAGGGTGAACATTAACCATCATGTGAACATGGTCATCCTCGCCATTAAACTCCATCAACTCACAATCCATTTGTTCGCAGGTTTCCTTCATTATTTCTTTTAATGAATCTAACATTTCTTGGGTTAGCACATCTCTACGGTATTTAGTTACAAATACTAGATGAACATAATTCTTAAAAATACAGCTTCTACCTGTTCTCCACTCATACATTTTTATCACATACTAGATTTACTTAAGATAAAAGATAGTATAAAATTCCAGCATATAAATAGCAAGAACACTTCACTTAGTAATGATTTCAGGCATTAAATTTCGAGCATACCCAACGGAGGAACAGAAGTTAATTCTGAGCCAATGGATGGGCTGTGCGAGATTTGCTTGGAATGCTAAATGTGATGAGGATAAGTATTTCCGAGGTTTTGCTCGTAAGTTCACACCGTTTAAGCAGTATTTTGATACTCAAGATCAGAAATACGCTCAGTTTAAGTCAGAAGAACTGACCCCATGGCTTGATAAATGTCCAAGTACCATTCTCAAGAACTCGACTGTGAATTGGTACAACACCCTCAAAAAATCAACCAAGGGGATTTGTGGCCGACCAAAGCGCAAAGCCAAAACCGATAAAGGTAGCATCTACCTGACTCGTGACCTGTTCTCTTTCGAGAAAGATCAATTTGGTAAAACACGACTTCAAATTGGTGGTCGTAAATACAATATTGGCTATCTGAGCTTCAATAAACATGCCGATTTTAATGAGCCAAAATCTCTTTATATCCGTAAAGAGCGTGGTCAATACTTTGTTTCATTCTGCTATGAAGATGGAATTGAGATGGAGGATTTTGATGGCAAAAAATTCAATGAAGATAAGTACCTGGAAAAGCAATTAGCATTATTAAGTGATACTGATGCCAATGAACTAAATAAGCACGTTGTTGGTATTGATCGTGGCGTGGCAATCCCTGTTTGTACACCAGCGCAAGAATTTGATTTTACCAGGGAACAAAAGAACCATCTAACCAAAGCTGAGCGCTACATTAAACGATTACAGCGCAAGTTAGCCAAACAGCAAAAAGGGTCAAACCGTAGAGCTAAAACCAAGCACCGTATTGCGATCCATCACGCTAAGAAAGCCAATATCCGAAAGGATTTCAATCACAAGACTAGCCATAGCCTAGTAAGCAATGAGCGAAATAAAGTATTCATTTTTGAGAAGTTAAATACTCAAAAAATGACGAAAAAGCCAAACCCTAAAAAGGATGAATTAGGTCGATTTATCCCCAACAAGGCAAAGGCAAAAGCAGGTTTAAATAAAGCAATTCTAAATGTTGGTTGGTATATGCTTGAGGCATATGTTAAATACAAAGCCATTCGTTTAGGAAAAGCTGTATTTAAGGTTCAGGCAGCTTACACAAGTCAGGAGTGTGCTTCATGCGGTCACACTCATCCCGACAATCGCAAAACTCAAGAAAAGTTTAAATGCGTGAGTTGTGGTCACACTGATAATGCGGATAAAAACGCATCCAAAGTGATAAAAAGCCGAGCAATAAAATTAATTTTAGACACTGGAACGGTGTTGGAGAAAGGCTTAATGTCTTCCTCTAGTGGGCGTGGAGGTAGTCGTAAGACGAAAAAGAGTGTTAAAACTCTTTCTCGCATTGCCGATGAAACGTCAAAAGAGATGATTGCAGCTTAAGTTGCTTTCAGAAACTCGTTGCTTTAGCTGCGAGTAGTTCATGAGCAAAACGAAAATGTCGGTGCTGCGATCAGCATCTTTAACCGCAATGTCGAACTGTTTAACAACCACATTCAAATCTTTCCCAACAACATTGTAAACACCATGACTGTCGGTAAAAAAGCTGTGCGTCCATTCCGTGACGCTGCTGCGCTGCAAAATTTTGATTACCGTCCCAATTTCAACTAAAAAGATCGCGCTAACACAAAGAACACATCCAAGGCACTCATTTTGATTGCCTTTTTTAATATCTACATTTACTTCACTTCTGGCAGCTATCGCTTGCTATGCCACGGCAATTCATCTCCCACTCTCCCCAACATACTCAAATCAAAACCGTTGTCACCGCACACAATTTCGTACAGAAAAGCTTTGCGTTAAAAGTGTTACAACACTGGTGTTTATTTGCATAATCAAGGAAAATAGCCTCCTTTTAGCGGCGAACTGTTTTTTCGCTCTTGCACTGCAAGCAGAGCAGTGCTTTGCTCTTGTTCAGGATATTTTATGAAGTTTGAAAAATTAGGTCAGTCGGGTCGCGCCCGTCGTGGTCGTTTAACTTTAGAGCATGGTGTGGTTGAAACCCCTGTGTTCATGCCTGTCGGTACTTATGGTACGGTGAAAGGCATGCTCCCGCGTGATATTGAAGACATCAAAGCGCAAATTATTTTAGGCAACACCTTCCATCTTTACCTACGCCCTGGCCTTGAAGTGATTAAAGAGCACGGCGGTCTGCATAAATTCATGAAGTGGGATAAACCCATTCTAACCGATTCAGGCGGCTTCCAAGTCTTCAGTTTGGGCGCGATGCGTAAAATTAAAGAAGATGGCGTAACGTTCCGCTCTCCAATTGACGGTTCTAAAGTATTTTTGTCTCCTGAAATCTCAATGGACATCCAACATACATTGAACTCTGACATCGTGATGATTTTTGACGAATGTACGCCTTATCCTGCAACGCATGAAGAAGCGCAAAAGTCTCTACAATTGTCATTGCGTTGGGCAAAGCGTTGTAAGACTCAGCATCATGATGTGCTTGAAAATAAAAATGCGCTATTCGGCATTATTCAAGGTGGTATGTATGAAGACTTACGTGATGAGTCTTTAAAAGGCTTGCTTGAAGTTGGTTTTGACGGTTATGCCATTGGTGGTCTGTCCGTCGGCGAACCGAAAGAAGAAATGATTAAAGTGCTGGATTATCTTCCAGAAAAAATGCCAGCAGACAAACCGCGCTACCTGATGGGCGTGGGTAAACCTGAGGACATCGTAGAAGGCATCCGCCGTGGCGTCGACATGTTTGACTGTGTCATGCCTACACGTAATGCCCGAAATGGACATTATTTTGTGACCGATGGTTTAGTACGTATCCGTAACAGCAAATACCGTCATGATCAAAGTCCGCTTGATCCACACTGCGACTGTTATACCTGTACCAACTTTACTCGCGCTTATTTATTCCATTTGGAAAAATGTGGTGAAATGCTGGGTTCAATGCTCGGTACTATTCACAACTTACGTTACTACCAACGCTTCACTCAAGACATTCGTGATGCATTGGATAATGATCGCTTTGATGCCTTTGTTGAAGATTTTTATGCACGTCGTGGTTTAGAAGTTCCACCTTGCCCCCAAGATTAATTGTTGTGAGCATTTGCGCTTGGTAAAAAGACAAGGTAAATTGCAGAACAAGTCTATTTATGATCAATTCGTTGGTCACCGTTTTTTTAGTTTAGGAATTTGAAATGAGCCTTTTTATTTCTACAGCTCACGCAGCGGGTGAAGCTGCACAACAACCAAGTATGGTCGCAAACTTATTGATGATTGCTGTTTTTATTGCAATCTTCTACTTCTTAATTTGGCGCCCTCAAGCTAAACGTGCCAAAGAGCACCGCTCTTTGGTTGAAAGTCTTGGTGTAGGCAGTGAAGTTGTTTTTGCTGGTGGCCTCATGGGTAAAATCACTAAACTCGAAGGTGACTTTGCAGTGGTTGAACTGAGCCGTGGTGTAGACGTAAAAATCCAACGCGCAAGTGTGATTTCAGTTCTTCCTGAAGGCACATTAAATAACCTTTAATCAAAAAAATTAGTCGTGCATCCGCACGACTTTTTTCATTTTAAGAAGAAAACAAATGCGTTACCCAGCATGGAAATATCTACTGATTCTCGTGGTTTTGACGATCAGTACATTATATGCCCTGCCTAGTTTGTATCCGGATGAGCCTGCGGTTCAAATTTCTGGTGCCAAAGCTGGTACCCAAATTGACCAAAGCATCGTACAAAAAGCAGAGCAGATTTTAAAATCTGAAAGCATTTCAAGCCATGACAACAGTTTTAGCAATAATGCTGCACTGTTACGTCTTGACTCTAGCGAAGCACAATTAAAAGCCAAAGAAGCGTTACGTCGTGGCCTTGGTGATGACTATGTTGTCGCGTTGAACTTGGCACCAACCACGCCAGAGTGGCTACAAAAAATTGGTGCAAAACCAATGAAGCTCGGTCTGGACTTACGTGGTGGTGTTCACTTCTTATTAGAAGTGGATATGGATAAAGCGATTGCTCAGCGCATGGAAACCTCTGCGACAGATTTACGTCGTCAGTTCCGTGACAACAAAATTAAATTTAACAGCCTTGCATTAAACAACAACACCATTACCGTTCAGTTCGCCAACAATGATGATCGTACTGCGGCTCAAGACTACTTACGTAGCAATGGTAATGAGTTTAATCAGCAAGCGGTCGCAACTGCGACAGGTTCAACCTTACGCTTAACCTATACCGATGTTCGCCGCCAAGAAATTCAATCTTATGCCGTGAACCAAAACTTAACCACTTTACGTAACCGTATTAACGAGTTAGGTGTGGCAGAAGCCTTGGTACAAACACAAGGTAGTAACCGCATCGTGGTTGAGCTCCCAGGTGTTCAGGACACTGCTGAAGCAAAACGTGTCTTGGGTCGTACAGCAAACCTAGAGTTCCGTTTGGTCTCTGACCAAAATGACCAAGTGATTGACCCTTATACGGGCAAGAGCAATGGTCAACCGCTTCCACCAGGAACCGAACTTTTTGCCTATCAGTCTTTAGACAGCGGACGTGAATTACTTTTAAACCGTAACCGTATTTTAACGGGTGAACGTGTTCAAAACGCATCAAGTGGCTTTAGCCAAGACACTGGCGGTGCTGAGGTAAACATTACATTAGACACAGCAGGTGGCAAACTGATGGCCGATGCAACCCGGAATGCGGTGGGTAAGCGTATGGCTGTGTTGTTCATTGAAAATAAACAACGTATTAGCTATATCACCGATCCTACCACTGGTGCGCAAACTGAAGTCCGTACACCCTATGCAGAGTCTGTCGTGATTAACGCTGCAACCATTCAAGCAGTCCTCGGCTCTCAATTCCGTATCACGGGTCTAGATTCACCTCAAGAAGCGTCTGAACTTGCACTAATGCTACGTGCTGGTGCACTTGCTGCGCCAATGTACTTTGTTGAAGAACGTGTAGTGGGTCCAAGCCTCGGTCAAGAAAACATTGATAAAGGTGTGCTATCAACTCAAATCGGCTTCTTACTAGTCGCAATTTGGATGGTAGTCTTCTTCCGTCTCTTTGGCTTAATTGCTAACTTTGCCTTGGTCTTCAACTTAGCCATGATTCTAACCGTCATGTCATGGATTGGTGCTTCCCTCACCCTGCCGGGTATTGCGGGTATCGTGATTACCATTGGTATGGCGGTCGATGCCAACGTCTTGATCTGTGAGCGAATACGTGAAGAAATGAAGTGGGGAGCATCACCCAAACAAGCCATTGTGGCGGGTTATGACCGTGCTTATAACACCATTTTCGACTCAAACTTAACCACATTCTTGGTTGCGTTTATCCTATTTGCTATCGGTACAGGCCCAATTAAAGGCTTCGCTGTGACCTTAATGATCGGTATTATCTGCTCTATGTTTACTGCTATTACAGTAACACGTGCGATTGTACAGCTCATTTATGGCAAAAAACGTAACTTGAAAAAGTTGAGCATATAAGGAGATCGATGATGACTGATGTGACTCAACAAGATTCAAAAAAATACGGCCGTCCAGATGATGAACGTGTAATTGATTTTATGAAGATTGCGCTGCCTGCAGCCATTCTTTCTATTGTCTTAACCATTGGCAGCCTATTCTTTATTTTCACCAAGGGTCTTAACTTAGGTTTGGACTTTACTGGTGGTATTTCTGCCGAATTGAACTATAGCAAACCCGTGAAGTCGGCCGATGTCTCTGCTGCACTGACCAAAGCTGGCTTTCATGACCCTGTGGTACAAACCATTGGTTCAGATCGTGATTTGATTGTGCGTATGCCTGTACAAGAAGACACAGCCGCAGAAGACTTAACCAAAACCATTACCCAAGCTGTACAGCTACCGGGTAACTCTGCTTCAGTTAACAAAGTTGATGTGGTGGGTGGACAAGTCGGGAATGAACTCTACATTCGCTCAGCGGGTGCTGTGGCTTTAGCGTTACTGCTGATGTTGGTCTACGTAACGATTCGCTTTGAATTCAAACTGGCGATGGGTGCTGTACTGTCTTTGTTCCATGACGTGGTGGTCACCATCGGTATTTTTGCCATGATGCAGTGGCCATTTGACTTAACTGTATTGGCTGCAATTCTGGCTCTGATTGGTTTCTCATTGAATGACAACATTGTCGTTTCGGATCGTATTCGTGAAAACTTCCGTAAGATTCGTGGCGCTTCGCCTTTAGAGATCGTCAACATCGCTTTAACTGAGACCCTACGTCGTACCATTCACACCTCAATGACTTTATTGTTGGTGGTGATCTCGATGATGATCCTCGGTGGTGATGGCCTTAAATGGTTCTCCGTTGCAATGTTTGTGGGCGTCTTTGTGGGTACCTACTCTTCAATCTACATCGGTACAGCTTTTGCTTTATGGCGTGGCTTAAACCGTCAAGACTTCATTGTTCAAGTGAAGCCTGAGTTTGAAGAAGAAAATGAAATTCCATAAATGCACACCATAGTGTGAAAAAGAAAGCCTCTCAATCGAGAGGCTTTTTTATGTCGGTGAGAAGGTGTTGTACCAGCTCAATCTGAGGCAACGCATAGCCACGGCAGGACTGTTCTGCCCGCCAAGCCACGGTCAACATCACATCTCCCAACTCAAAATTTTGATAGGCAAAACTCCCAATCAGCGGATGACTACACATGCCGCCATTATGCGTTGGATGTGCTTGAGTGTTCAGTTCATTTAAGTTTAAACGAATGCCTAAACCCGAGGCTTTAAGCACCGCTTCTTTGGTGGTCCAGACCTTAAACCAGTATGCTTTGTCCTGATCAAACTCGTGCCACACGCGAAGTTCCTCTACGTGAAAAGCATGTTTAGCCAAAGCCTCAAAGCGTACTTTTCGGCTTAATTCTTCCACGTCCACGCCTAAATCTTGCATCCACTCAGTGGTAGCTAAAGCATAGTAATCTTGGCTGTGACTATGATTAAAATGAAAGGAAGGCTGATCAAGCAAATAAGGTTTACCTGTCTCACTCAACGCAATGGAGTGATCATCCACAATCATATGCCGTTGTTCGGATAAGCATTGATTGCGATATTGATAAATGGCTTGTTTTCGCTGTGCAATTTGCTCAACACGTGACAGGTTGTGATCCACCAGCACAATGTCCTCAATCTTTTTCAGCTCAACACGTATTGTCCTTGCCACTTTGCCTTCCTATCATAGTTTCATTCATCATAAAATAAAAAAGCCCAAAGATCACTTTGGGCTTTTCAGCATCAAAACCTTAATGCCTGATTAGCGTTTGAATTTCTTCTCAGCTTTCTTAAATTTCTGAACATAACGACGCTTACGCGCTGCTGTACGTTCATCCACCTGTGATTTACGTCCTTCAAATGGGTTTTCAGAGGTTTTAAACTCAATACGTACTGGCGTACCTTCAAGTTTGTACACTTTACGGAATACGTTTTCTAAATAACGACGATAATCCGCAGGCGTTTTATCAACTTTGTTACCATGCACCACAATCGTAGGTGGATTTTGTCCACCCATATGGGCATAACGCATTTTAATACGGCGACCACCGACCATTGGCGGTTGGTGCGCATCCGTAGCATCACTTAAAATTTGTGTGATTTTTGCAGGTGAAACTTTCAAATGTGACGAATCATAAGCACGGTGAATCGATGGATATAGATCCCCCACACCCGTACCATGCAATGCAGAAATCAAATGCACTTTCGCCCAAGGAATAAAGTCAAAGCGACGATCAACATCCAACTTACATTGTTTGCGATCATACTCAGACATATTGTCCCATTTGTTAATCGCGATCACCATCGCACGGCCCGCTTCAAGCGCGTAACCAATCAAATGTAGATCTTGCTCAACCACACCTTCACGTGCATCAAGAACAACCACAATGACATGGGCATCTTTAATGGCCTGTAGCGTTTTCACAATTGAGAACTTCTCAATCATTTCATCGACTTTACCTTTACGACGCACACCTGCAGTATCGATTAAGGTGTAATGACGGCCATCACGTTCATACGGGATATAGATCGAGTCGCGGGTTGTCCCCGGTTGGTCAAATGCAACTACACGCTCTTCACCCAACAAACGGTTCACTAGCGTCGATTTACCGACGTTTGGACGACCAATAATCGCTAAACGTAAGCCTGTGTTCTTGTCGTGCTCATCTGCATCTTCATCTTCAGGCACACTTGAAAGCACATCTTCAAGCATTTGCTGTACACCGCGACCATGGCTCGCAGCCACTTGCATGGGTTCGCCCATACCCAACTTGTAGAATTCAACAAGTGCAGCTTCGGCATGTACACCATCAACTTTGTTCGCCACAAGGTAAACTTTCTTACCGAGTGTACGCAGCTCACGCGCAATTTGCTCATCCGATGCGAGTAGGCCTGCGCGTGCATCGACGACAAATACAATAATATCGGCTTCATTGATGGCAGTTTTAGACTGTTCTGCCATGTAAGAGTCGATACCGCCTTCATTTTCGCCAATACCACCAGTATCAACCACAATGAAAGACTTATTTTGAAATACAGCATCACCATATTTACGGTCACGAGTCAGACCGGCAAAGTCAGCAACAAGCGCGTCTCGGCTTTTGGTGATCTGGTTAAATAGCGTTGATTTTCCGACGTTCGGACGACCAATGAGCGCAATTACGGGTTTCATAGATTAACCTTTATTCAAGATCAGCCAGTGAGACTGGTCTGAACATCAGAAACTGGAAGAAAAATTAGGTGAAAAACCTGAATAAAAACTCGGGGTTTTGACTAAGCAAACACCCCGAGGAATTTTAAAAAATACGAATTTCGACTAGTTTAACATAAGTCGAACAGAATTAACGATTCTGCCAAATGCTTAATGCACCCTTTCGTGTTGCAACATAGAGTTGATCATCAATCACACGTAAAGTACGTACTTCACCAGACGTCTTCGCACGACCGATCAATTCACCTGTCGCAGGGTTCAGCATGTGCAATACGCCATCTAGATCACCGACAATCAAGTCTTGGCCCAACATCACAGGATTACTCAATTGGCGGTTCAGCAGGCTGTCATTTTCCCAAAGCTTTTGACCCGTGCTAATTTCATAAGCCACTAACTTGCCGTCAGTTTGCGCCACAAATACACCATTACCCACCACTTCAGGGCGCTGCGTACTGCTTGAGTCTTCACTCCACACCACCTGCTGTGAAGCCAAATCTGTCATGGTCACTTGACCTTGATAGCTGGTCGTAATCAAGTACTGGCCTGCTACTACAGGATCACCATCAACATCATTCAAACGTTGAATATCGGAACGACCATCCGACACAGCCACACGGCGCTGCATACGTGGCACACCTGTGAGCACATCTAAAGCATAAACATAGGCATTAGCTGAAGAAATCAGCACTGTACGCGCATCGACAGGAACAGGCGCTGCATTACCACGTAAGCTAAGTTGTACATTCGGTAAGTTATAGGTCCACACTTGCTGACCTGTTACCAAATCATGCGCAAAAACAGTGCCATCATTACTTACAGAAATAACACGACCAGCTTGAATCAACGATGGCGCAAGAAGTGCACCCGTTAATTGTGCTGTCCATTTTTGCTCACCAGTTGCTTGATCTAAAGCAAACAACTGACCTTTGGCGTTACCTACAATGACATGACCATCGGCAGCCTCAACACCTGAACTCAAGCCTGCTTTAGATACTTCTTTCTGCCATAGTTTTTGTTTACCTTGATATGCCGTCACTAGACCTTTAGGGTCAAGTGCAAAAACTACACCGTTGTCTGCATCTAAGCGTAAACGTAAAGGATCAGCAGTCGAAGTTGAAGACACACTTTGAGAAAATACAGGAGTCAGAGTTTTCGCCTGCGTCAGTTTTGGAAGTGGATTCGGCTTAACTTCTTCTACTTTTCCGCTACTTGCACAACCCGCAAGTGCTAAAGTTAATACTGTTAATGCGCACGAAATTTTGTATTTTCTATTCATTCAGTTTCTTCCGCTGCTGTTTCTATAAGTGGACGTTCGATTTCAGGATCATCAACTAAAATACCAACACTTTCGAGTTTAATTTGTAAAATTTGGCGTTCTTGTTTACGTTCAACCAACTGATCCCATGCACTTTGGTAGGCTTTTTTCGCATTTTCGATGTCATTTTTAGCCACATAGACATCGCCCAAAGCTTCATCGGCTGTCGCTTTAAAAGCAGGATCTTTTACCAATGCGAGGTTTTTAATCGCATCATCAAACTTCTTTTGCGCCAATTGTGCATACGCTAAACGCAATTTCACAATTTGCACTAAGCCGTCGTCATCCACTTTCGAGTTTTCAACTTTCTTCAACGCTTTTTCAGCACTGGCATAATCCGCTTTGTCATAGGCCAATTTTGCCATTAACAATTGCGTTTGAATGGCTTGCGCCGAATCTGGTGCTTCTTTCACAATTTTGTCCGCAGTTGCAGACAAGGCTGTAAATGCATCACCTTGCGTTGCACGTGCTTCATCCATCAATTGCTGAACTTTAGCCGTGTTCATTTGGTTCTCGGCCAAAGTTTTCTTCTGCCAGTATTGCCATCCAAAAAAGGCAATCAGCGCAATTAAAATCCCACTAATAATGGCTGAACCATATTTCTTAGTGAAAGACTTTAAACTATCAAGTTGCTCATCATCACTTAATGCGCTCATGTGACTACCCTTTCCTTATATTTTGGCTTATTTTGAAGAAAATTTTTCAATCATAAATGGCACGATGTCATCCACCGCAACCAAAGTTTGTTCAGCTGTTGCCAACTCTTTTACGGCAAACTGCGCAGCTTCTACCTCACGCTCACCCAAAATGAGGGCAAACAATGCACCAGACTGATCCGCTTTTTTCATTTGCGACTTCATTGAACCATGTGAACCAACTTTCAAACGAAGCGTGCTTGATGCAGCATCTAACTGGTTACGAATCTGTTCTGCAAGTACCAAAGCTTTGCCTTGAGAAACAGGATCTGCCAACAAAAACATTTCGCAGTCACGTACAGGTGTGGCGTCTTCGACTTGTTCAAGCAATAACAATAGACGTTCCATGCCCATCGCAAAACCAACTGCAGGTACAGACTGATCTGCCTTGCCTTTAAGCTGACCCACTAAGCCATCGTAACGACCGCCCGCACAGACTGTGCCTTGTGAACCCAAATGCGTGGTGGTCCATTCAAAAACTGTTTTGTTGTAATAATCTAAGCCACGCACCAGTTTTTGATTAATCACGAAGCTCACACCTGCATCGGTTAAATACTGCTGCAAGGTTGCAAAGTGCTGTAGCGTCTCTTCCTCCATAAAGTCATGCAACTTCGGCGCATTTTCTAAAATGGCTTGGGTTTTTGCATCTTTAGAGTCAAGGATACGTAGTGGGTTGGTGGTTAAACGACGCTGTGAATCTTCATCCAAATCATTTTTATGTGATTCTAAGAACTCCACCAATGCCGCACGGTAAGCTGCACGCTCATCAGACTCACCGAGAGTATTCAACTCAAGTTGAACTTTATCTGCTACACCCATGCGTTTCCACAGACGTGCCGTCATCAAAATCAGCTCAGCATCCATATCTGGGGTTGCCACACCAAAGGTTTCCACGCCAAATTGGTGGAACTGACGGTAACGACCCTTTTGCGGCTTTTCATAACGGAACATCGGCCCGATATACCAGACACGAGGCGTTGCACCGCGAAGCAAGTTATGCTCCAGCATGGCACGTACACAGCCTGCTGTCCCTTCAGGACGTAAAGTCAAAGACTCAGGCGGATTACCTTTGTCCAAGAAGGTGTACATTTCTTTTTCAACGATATCCGTTGCATCACCAATTGAACGTTTGAACAAATTGGTTTGTTCAACAATAGGCAAACGAATTTGCTGGTAGCCATACGCATCCATCAATGATGCGAGATGCTGTTCAAGACGTCTCCACGCTGGTGTTTGTGTAGGAAGAATGTCATTAAAACCTTTGATTGCGACAATTGAACTCATGATGAACTACGGATGATCTCTTTAGATTTAGCTTCTTCAAGCTCTGAAACACGCTGACGAACCATCGTTTCGATTTCGTCAACCAACTGATTTGTGTCAATTAAATGGCTCTTTTCACCATTACGATACACCAGTGAGCGTGGACTTGCACCAACTACACCAATATCGGCTTCTTTGGCTTCACCCGGACCATTCACTTTACACCCAATCACCGACACATCCATTGGGGTACGAATATCTTCTAAACGCTCTTCTAAGGCTTGCATCACTGAAATCACGTTAAACTCTTGACGTGAACAGCTTGGACAAGCAATGAAGTTAATGCCATTTGAGCGAAGACTGAGTGATTTTAAAATATCAAAACCAATCTTAATCTCTTCTTCAGGTTCCGCTGCCAAGGAAATACGCATGGTGTCACCAATGCCATCCAACAACAAACCGCCCAATGCAATCGCAGACTTCACTGAACCCGTACGGTAAATTCCAGCTTCCGTCACACCCAGGTGTAACGGATTATCAATTTGCTGTGAAAGTAGGCGATAAGCATCCATGGTTAAAAACACATTGGATGCTTTCACTGAAACTTTGAATTCGTGAAAATCTAAACGATCTAGAATATCAATATGGCGCATCGCCGACTCAAGCAAAGCCTGACCTGTTGGCTCACCATATTTCTTTTGAATATCTTTTTCCAGTGAACCTGCATTCACTCCAATACGCATAGAAATATCGTTATGGCGCGCTGCGGCCACCACTTCACGAATTTTTGCTTCAGAGCCAATGTTCCCGGGGTTAATCCGTAAACAGTCCGCACCCAAGTCCGCAACACGCAGTGCAATCTTGTAATCAAAATGAATATCTGCAACCAACGGCACCGATGAACGCTTACGAATTTCACCAAAAGCCTCTGCTGCTTCCATCGTCGGTACAGAAACACGCATGATGTCCGCACCTACATCTGCACAGCGCTGAATTTGCGCTAGCGTTGCTTCCACATCACAAGTTTCAGTATTGGTCATACTTTGAATGCTGATGGGTGCATCGCCACCGACATAGACTGAACCTACACGAATCTTACGAGTAGGCTTGCGTTTAATTGGATTTACAATCATTGCTTTTCCTTGATCCCATTAACGTGACAAGCGGAAATCTGCTTTTCCACCGACGGTATATGGTGACAATGAAATACTTTCATTATTTAAGCTGAGTGACACAGCAGCAGCATCATCGATACGAATCTGAAAAGGTGTCTCGCCAGCAAGCTCAAGTGTAGAGGCTTGACGTCCTGTTGCCAGTACTTTCCCAGTTGAATCGACAATATGTACAGACGTAGGACGATTGAACTCAAGTTTCAACTGATCCCCTGTGGTTGCAGCAGCCCCATTCATATTGATGATTTGTACATCAGATTCTGTCTGCGGAGTCGCAGTCTCATCTGTACTGCCTGACCAATTCTGAATCATGCCGAACAACGCTGCTAAAATCGCAATTACAACAATCGCAATCAGTCCACGTTTTAACCATTTACGGTTACGGTCACGGTTAGAACCGGGTAATTTACCCATGATTTTAATCGGTGAATTATTCAATGCGTGATTTGGCAAGAGCCCCGTATCATTGGCATAGATGTCATCAAAACGCTGAATAATCGTAGTAGCATCCACTTTTAGGAACTTCGCATAAGTACGATAGTAACCCTTAATGAAGGTCGCTTCTGGAAGCACCGTATATTCGTCCTGCTCAAGCGCAGTTAAAGTCTTGAGTGGAATATTCAACTCTTTGGCAACATCGCTTAATTCACGTTTTTGTGTAATACGAATTTGACGAAGATAATCACCCGGACGTTGGATATTTCCTAAAGCATTGCTAGAACCATTCGATTGTGGTGAATTAGGATTTACTTCCATACGGCCTCAGTAGTGTACTGTAATTGCAAATAACGTTTGTATTCTTGACTGTCTGGATACAATGCACGTAGCTGGTTGACCAGTACTTGCGAACCCATCGTGTCATGATTTGCTCGCGCAATTCGGATCCCAATCCAAAGCGCACGTGCATCTAAGTTTTTCTCGCCAACCGCTCGCACAAACTGTTCATAGTACTGCGTAGCTTCAGCATTTTGCTGACGTAAATATGAAATTTCCGCCATTTCGATCATGGCAAGATAGGCACCTGAGTTTACCTGTAGGGCTTGTTTAAAAGCAGCTTCTGCTTCCGCCACTCGACCTACTTGTATATACGCACGACCTAAATTTTCCAATGCTCGATAACGTTGATCATACCCTAAAGTTGAACCTGCAACTTGAAGTTGATCAATCGCGTCATTATAACGCCCAATTTGATATAAATACGTACCGTAGTTGTTACGAGCCTGTGCATTTTTTGGCTCAGCCGCAATTGCATGCTTAAAATAACGCTCTGCCTTTTCCACATTTTGCGGACTGCCTTCACGCTGTAACAATACGCCCATCATCATATTTGCAGATGCATCACGAGAGTCGATGTCTAATGCCTGATCCAATGTGCGTTTCGCAGCATCGTAATCATTCGACTTAATATATTCAGCCGCCAATTGCGTTCTAACTTGTACTGCTTTACTTGGATCACCTTTCGTATTCACGGTTTGGCAACCCACCAAGTACCACACTGACACACCCAGTGTCAGCGCAAGGTAAAGTTTAGAAACGGGTTTTTTCAATTGGCATCCCTTTATATTATCCTTGTGAACGTAGAATCTCGTTTTTCTCTGCTACTTTCTTTTTCCACTGCTCAGCACGACGTGTTCGATCAGCCACTTGTCCAACCAATTGTCCGCAGGCAGCATCAATATCATCACCACGCGTTTGACGAATCGTACACACAAATCCAGCATCAGACAAAGTTTTTTGGAAAGAAATAATGCGGTTGCGACTTGAACGACCATAAGGCGCATGTGGAAATGGATTAAACGGAATTAAATTAATTTTACTTGGTAAGTTCTTCAACAGTTTAATCATCTGCTGCGCATGCTCAGGATGATCATTCACCCCATCCAACATCACATATTCAATCGTGACATGCTTACGTGCACTTTCATTACCGTCTTTAGCGATATAACGCTGACATGCTGCAATCAGCTGTGCCAATGGATATTTTTTATTGATTGGAACCAATTCATTCCGTAGTTCGTCATTTGGCGCGTGTAGGGAGATTGCCAATGCAACATCAATATCTTGTGCCAATTGATCAATTTTCGGCACCACACCTGAAGTCGATAAGGTCACACGGCGCTTAGACATGCCATAAGCAAAATCATCTAGCATAATACGCATTGAGCTCAAAACGGCATCATAGTTCAGTAATGGCTCGCCCATCCCCATCATTACGACGTTGGTCACCGAGCGCTCACGCTCAGCCACAGGCACATCTTCCATATAAGAATAGTTTGCAACCCATAGCTGACCAATAATTTCATCTGGGTTTAAGTCACGCTGAAAGCCTTGTTTACCGGTTGAACAAAATGAACAATCCAGTGCACAGCCTACTTGAGATGAAATACATAAAGTACGGCGCAAACCACTGCGATGTTCAGCAGGAATCAATACGGTTTCAACCAAAGAACCTTCGCCCTCACCAACACGAAACACCCACTTACGCGTACCATCTTTAGAATAATTTTTATGCACCACTTCTGGCGCTTTAATTTCACAAAGTTTTTCAAGTTTTTCACGTAACTTGCCTGAGATATTGGTCATCTCTGCAAAATCAGTCACAAAAAACTGGTGAATCCATTTCATCACCTGTCCTGCGCGAAACTTTTTTTCTCCCATATCTTCGAAGAATTTTTCAAGCTGCGGACGTGACATGCCAAGTAAGTTCACTTTCGCAACAGAATTTTGCTGTGCAGGAGCGGATGGAGATTGTTGCTGTTCAGCCGAAACTGTAGAGACAGCGACCACTTCAGTACTCATGTGTATTACCTAAACCATGTCTAACGATGAAAGGAGAAGCTCAATAAACGAGCAGAAATTTATTCAGGGAATAAAAAAACCAGATAAGTATAATAACACTTATCTGGTTTGAATACTCCGAATTAACGAGTACGTGGAGCAATCTCAGTTTGAGCGAAGAAGTAGTTAACTTCACGATCAGCAGATGCTACAGAGTCAGAACCGTGAGCAGCATTTTCGTCGATGCTTACAGCGAAGTCAGCGCGGATAGTACCTGGAGCAGCTTCTTTAGGGTTAGTTGCGCCAAGGATTTCGCGGTGAGCAAGAACTGCGTTTTCGCCTTCAAGAACTGAAACAACAACTGGACCAGAAGTCATGAACGCAACTAGGTCAGCAAAGAAACCACGTTCTTTGTGCTCTGCGTAGAAACCTTCAGCTTCAGTTTGAGTCAAGTGTTTCATTTTAGTTGCAACGATTTGAAGACCAGCTTTTTCAAAACGAGCAAAAATGTCACCGATGTGGTTTTTAGCAACTGCATCTGGTTTTACGATAGATAAAGTACGTTCAATAGCCATGATTGGCTCCTTAAGTCAATGTAGACATGAAAATTTTGGCGCATTATACCGACATAATGCACAATTTTCTGCTTTTACTCTGTAAAAAGTTGCTTTTTTCGATGCAAGGATTATCGTGCTTCGTCAATCCATGCCATTTGAATTGCTTCAAGCAAACCTTCAGTCGACTTGGTCGGATCATCACTAAAGTCTGGTAAGGCACACACCCAAGCATGTAAGTCTGTAAAGCGAATCCACTGCGGATCGACATCTGGATGAGCTTCATACAACTCAATAGCAATATCAATAGTGTCTGACCAACGTAAGCCCATGGTGGAGTCTCATCACAATGTAGAAGATGCTGTACTGTAGCAAACTCTGAAATTTAAGCGCTAGTTTGTTTGAGATAAAACTGGGCTTTTTTTACAACGCGATATTTAAAAATGGTGCACTACAAATTAAAGTAACAGCTACCACCGCACCTATAGCCGCTCCCACCAACACATCACTTGGATAATGCAGCCCTAAAATCATGCGTGACGCGGCAACCAAAATAGTAAAAGGCAACATGAGCACCAATAAAATTGGCTGTACAAAGCCCAATAACGTACTGACCATCACCGCATGTAAAGTATGACCTGAAGGAAAACTAAAATGGTCAAGCGGTCGCTCACCCATTCGAATCACCTGATGTACTTGATAGGGTCTTGGACGAATAGTTTTGATTTTTAGGACTTTATAAATTAAGGTCCCGCACAATGAACCAAGAACCAAATACACGATTTGTAAACTGTAGACCAATCCTTGCAACAACCAAGTTAAAGCCAACATCGTATACCAAAAGATGCCATCTCCCAATCGACTGATCCGCTTAAAAAAATTGGCTACAGTATGCGAATGGGAAAAATGATTGAGATAAACACAGCCTTTTAAATCTAAATCTAATATTCTTATTTTTGCAGTTTTAAGATTCATACCACTTCTCCTTAACAACAATGTTGAAAGTTCAGCTGGAAAATCATTGTTATATGACGATTTAATTCATCAAAATCGCTTCTCGTTAAGCTCATATTAAAGGGTATTTTTGACAGTTTGATGATTTAAGTTAAAATCCATCGAAATTACCCAACTCATCTTTATCACTGACACTTTTAAAACAGCTATTGGTTAAGGTGCTGCCTTAATATTTGCCGCGTGATATAAGGCTTGCTCAAACTGTTTTACAGGATATTGCCAGCCCACACTTTCAATGTCTTGACGCGCTTGAGTTCCCATACATCTAAGCACCTTTTGCTCTGGCAACTGAATAATAGTTTGCATAAAGTGTGCCACTTGTCCAAAAGGACTCAACCACCCTGTTATACCTTGCTTGATATAACGCTGCGGACTGGCATAGTTATAGGCCACCACAGGTAAGCAACTAGCCATGGCTTCGAGTACCACATTACCAAAAGTCTCTATTTGACTAGCAAAAACAAAAGCATCTGCACTGGCGTAGACTTGAGCGAGTGACTGCCCTGTTAAGCTTCCCGTAAAAATAACATCTGAGCCATTTGCCATCTCAGTTAAGCGCTTGCGATCTGGCCCATCTCCCACAATCACCATTTTCAACTTGCGTGATTGCTGCTTCTTGATATTCAAGTAACTTTGAATGAGCACATCTACTTCTTTTTCCGGAGATAAACGTCCCACATATAGCAACACAGAAGTATTGGCATCTGCTTGCCAACGCTGACGCAATTGTTCTGAGCGATACTCTGGATGGAAGCGAGTTGTATCGACTCCTCGTCCAACCTCAACCAAAGGACAAGTCACACCAAAGGCCTGGAGTTGATTTAACGTCGTTTGACTCGGCACACAGGTGAGTACCGTATGGTTATGAAACCAGCGAAGATAACTTTCAATCGGTTTAACCAGTAAAGCCAAATCAAAGAAGCGACTAAAGTCATGAAAAGTTGAATGAAATCCACTTGATACTGGAATCTGATGCGCTTGAGCAGCATACAGTGCGGTCAGCCCTAGAGGACCTTCCGTCACAATATGGACCACATCTGGCGCGAAGCGTTCAATCGCTTTGCTGACTTTCACATACTGTGGCATACCAAATTGCATGTTGGCATATTTAGGAATGCTCTTTGCCCAGACCAAACACTCCTGTTCTGCCTGAAAGTCGGTACATATGGTTTTTTGTATTGGGCGGATGAGCTGAATACGATGCCCCAGTTTCTGCAAACCTTTACACAGTTGTAATAAAGAGTTCGCAACACCATTGATTTCTGGTGACCATGTTTCTGTCACGATGGTTATTTTTAACTTGGGCTTGAGTGTTTCTTGAAGGATAGAGAGTTCTTGCTGAATATTATGCTGATGTTGTTGCTTGAGATAAAACCGCTGAGGTTCTGGGAAGTTGTGCTGTTTGAATAATTTTGTTGTCATTGAACCGATCATGCTATTCCAAACTTTTCTTATTTTCCTCCAAGTTTAGTTAAACTTTTTGACAGTTTGATGATTGAATGATGAAACTAACTTTACAACCCTTTATTTCAAATAGATCACCCTATTCATTTTTAATCAACCCAATATCTATTTCTTAATAAATTTTTCAAATTAAGCACGAAACAGAGGCCGACCCATTGCTTTCAATGGAAATCTATATCGTGAAAGATACGACATACACTTTGCATATAGCCCAATGCGATTAGCTCAAATAGATCATTATAATCCTCTATCTAAATGAATGAAGCCTAAAGCACCAGTTTCTAAATTTTTCAAACCAGCTCCAACACTGACATAGTTATATAAAATCATTGTTCTTATCTTTGTCTACGTTCTGAATATAAGGAATAAAAAAAGGAAAGCAATGCTTTCCTTTTTTTATAAGGTACAGAACCTTAGTTCTTCTCTTTATCTACGATCTTGTTTGCTTGAATCCAAGGCATCATCGCACGCAACTTACCACCTGTTACTTCAATGCCATGCGCTGCGTTTTGACGACGACGAGCAGTCATTGATGGGTAGTTCAACGCACCTTCGTTAATGAACATCTTCGCGTATTCACCAGATTGGATACGTTTAAGTGCATTGCGCATCGCTTCACGAGACTGTTCATTGATTACTTCAACGCCAGTTACATATTCGCCATATTCAGCGTTGTTAGACACTGAGTAGTTCATGTCCGCGATACCGCCTTCAAACATCAAATCAACGATTAGCTTAAGTTCGTGTAAGCATTCGAAGTAAGCCATTTCAGGTGCATATCCTGCTTCTACCAAAGTTTCGAAGCCCATTTTCACAAGTTCTACTGCACCACCACAAAGAACTGCTTGCTCACCAAATAAGTCAGTTTCAGTTTCTTCACGGAATGAAGTCTCGATAATACCTGTACGACCACCACCTACACCAGAAGCATAAGAAAGTGCTAGGTTACGTGCATTACCAGACGCATCTTGATGAATCGCGATTAAATCAGGAACACCCGAACCACGCTGGTATTCAGAACGTACTGTATGACCTGGGGCTTTTGGTGCAACCATGATTACGTCAAGATCAGCACGTGGAACCACTTGGTTATAAAGAACAGAGAAACCGTGAGCAAATGCTAACGTTGCACCTTCTTTGATGTTTGGCTCAATCACGTCACGATAAAGTTGTGATTGGAACTCATCTGGAGTCAAGATCATGACTACGTCAGCTTGAGCAACTGCAGCAGGAACTTCAGCAACTTTAAGACCTGAATTTTCAGCTTTTTTCCAAGAAGTAGAACCAGCGCGTAGACCTACAGTTACGTCTACACCAGAATCTTTAAGGTTAAGCGCGTGTGCGTGACCTTGTGAACCGTAACCAATGATCGCTACTTTCTTAGATTGGATGATAGATAAGTCGCAGTCTTTATCGTAAAAAATTTGCATTGCTGTCTCCGCTAAAATGCTTGGTATTCTGTAATTCCATCAAGGGGTTTATTGTTTGATGAAATCCTCCTCTTTCTCAAAAGGAGGTTGAATCGTGTTAATGAATTAAATGGTTAAAACTTTTTCGCCACGCGCGATGCCTGAAACACCTGAGCGTACAACTTCTAGGATGGTGTTTTCTGCTAACGCATCAATAAAACCATCAATTTTTTCAGTCGTACCCGCGATTTGAATGGTGTAGGTCGTTGGGGTAACATCAACAATTTGCGCACGGAAAATGTCCGCAGTACGTTTAATTTCAGCACGTGCTGAGCCAAGTGATTTGACTTTAATCAACATTAACTCACGCTCAATGTGGGCACCTTCAGACAGGTCAACCACTTTCACCACTTCAACCAATTTGTTGAGCTGTTTGGTGATTTGTTCAATTTTATGGTCATCGCCATAAGTCGTTAATGTCAAACGAGATAAGGTCGGATCTTCGGTTGGTGCAACATTTAAAGTCTCAATGTTATAACCACGTTGAGAAAATAAACCCACCAACCGAGAAAGCGCACCAGCTTCGTTTTCTACAAGTACAGAGATAATGTGTCTCATGACGTGCGCTCCCCTTTACCTAACCACATATCTTGCATTGACTGACCTGCAATAAGCATTGGATAAACATGCTCTGTACGGTCAACCATCACATTAATAAATACGCATTTATCGTTGATCGCCATTGCTTCAGCAAGCTTCGACTCTAGCTCATCCGCATGGTCAATTTGAATGCCAACATGACCATATGCTTCCATTAATTTAGGGAAGTCAGGTAATGAATCGATATAAGAACTTGAGTGACGTCCTTCATAGTTCATATCTTGCCACTGCTTCACCATCCCTAAAGCTTGGTTATTCAAGCAGAGGATTTTTACGTTTAGGCCATATTGCTTACAGGTCGAAAGCTCTTGGATACACATCTGAATCGATGCTTCACCCGTGATACACACCACTTGTTGGTCAGGGAAAGCCAATTTCGCCGCCATCGCATAGGGTAAACCAACACCCATGGTGCCTAGGCCACCTGAGTTAATCCATTGGCGTGGACGTTTATACTTGTAATAGTTCGCACCAAACATTTGATGCTGACCTACGTCAGAAGTAATGATCGCATCACCATTGGTGATTTTATCCAACGCTTCCACCACTTGTTGTGGTTTCATTACGCCGTTTGCACCAGACTCATAACGCATACCATGAACTTTACGCCATTCATTGATTTGCGCCCACCAAGCAGCGATATCTTCAGGATTTGGTTTAGACACATTCATCTGCTTGAGCTGTGTCAACATTTCTTGAAGGACAGGTTCTACCGCACCCACGATCGGGATATGCGCCATGATGGTTTTTGAAATCGTCGCAGGGTCGATATCAATATGAATCACTTTGGCATTTGGACAGAATTTTGCTGGGTTATTGGTTACACGGTCATCGAAACGCGCGCCGATACACAAAATCACATCAGCATTGTGCATGGTCATATTGGCTTCATAAGTACCATGCATACCCAACATGCCAATAAACTGCGGATCATTGCCAGGAAAGGCACCAAGCCCCATCAAGGTATTGGTGACTGGGAAGCCCAAAATATGTGCCAATTCAGTTAACTGTGCAGAAGCATTACCTTGTACCACGCCACCGCCAGTATAAATCACAGGACGTTTAGCGTGAATCAACTCTTCAATCGCTTTACGAATTTGACCTGAGTGACCACGATGCGGCGGTTGATACGAACGCATCTTCACTTTTTCTGGGTATTCGTAAGCAAATTTCTCAGCAGGATTGGTTGCATCTTTTGGAATATCGACCACAACTGGACCTGGACGACCAGAGGCTGCAATATAAAATGCCTTCTTAATAATCGAAGGAATTTCGCTGGCATGGCGCACTTGGAAACTATGTTTTACGATCGGACGAGAAATACCGACCATATCTGTTTCTTGGAATGCATCTTCACCAATTAAATGTGACGCAACCTGACCAGACAAAATCACCATTGGGATTGAGTCCATATAAGCCGTTGCAATTGGCGTCACAGTATTGGTTGCACCCGGACCTGAAGTCACGAGGACCACACCCGTCTTACCTGTTACGCGTGAATAAGCATCTGCCATATGACCGGCAGCTTGTTCATGGCGCACGAGGTAATGATTGATTTTGTCTTGTTGAAAGAACGCGTCGTAGATATGTAAAACTGCGCCGCCTGGATATCCAAATACATGTTCAACGCCTTCGTCCGCCAATGCGCGAACGAGCATTTCACCACCAGATAAAAGTTCCAACGTGATTCACCCTAATCTTTATCACTGCAATGGTGGAAGGCACCAGCAGTGTTTCATTCATTGATTGTCTGCACTGTTATAGCACACATATTTCTTAGTTTTCATAGCAATAGGAAAAAATTCTGATCTGTATGCTGTTTGAGCAATATGAGATCTAAAACGTGTTGGGATAAACACATTTTTTTACTTTGTTCACGGTCTCGGCTAGAAAGCGTGTCCATTGCATGAAATGACACTTTATCGAAGGGTGATCGAGTAAAGGCATATAAAACTAAAGACAGCATTTTTAGGAGTTTCGTGACTAAAGTCAAGTTTAAAAATTAGCTTTTTTTTGTTTATTTACAGAGCGTTTATTTTTTATTCATCACGGACAAACAAAACTGAGCTGCTTTTTCTTGGTTTTTTAGTGCAAAAACAAATAGATTTCTATTTCACTGAATTTATTAATAAAAAAACATAATAAAACCCATAAATAAGTTTAATAAGATATTCACCCAAATTTAAATCCAACATCTATCTCAGATTTTTTCAGTTTTAAATATAGTTCAGCATTTGTTCATCAGGTTTTAGCATAACCTTCTTATTTTCATACTGTGCCATAACGCATATTTCACGCATTAAACTGAGGATTTGACCTGCAAAATATTTCAAAAACACAGATGAAAAAATGCATCAAACAATGCTTATTGTTCTAAAATTGGCATAAAATAACGACAACGATAAACCCGATAGAAACCAATGACTCCGGATATAAAAAGGACAATGGTAGATGAGTATTCAGTTTGCAAAAATGGCAGCATGTTTGGTGGGGATGGGGCTTGCAATAGGCAGTACACAAAGCTTTGCCAAGACGTATTATAAGTGGGTTGATAGCCATGGCTCGACACATTACACCACGACACCTCCACCCAAAACAGCAAAGAAAAAAGGCAAAGTCGACACCTATGGTTGGAAAAATTCACCACAAGCTGCGTCATCGGAAGCACCGCCAGCTGCCAATATGCCGAATACCGTACCAGCTCCGCTCAATGCTGTACCGAATACTGCCCCAGCAGCACCAGCGGTTGAGTTAGAAAATCAACGACGTGAAGCGAATGAAGCACTTCAACAAGGCCAACAAGTCCGCCCTGCGGTTTAATCATTCCGTACGGTTCCAGATTTATTTTCAGCTTGTTTAATTTCCTGCACAAAACATAGCGCAAAATTCACTTTTAGGTGCATTTTGCGCTATGCTGTGCAACAAACTTTTTAACCATTGTTCTACATACGTATATGACTACTCACATTGACCCTGAATATCAAGCGAGCGCGATTGAACCTACCGTCCAACAAGACTGGGAAGCTCGTAAAGCCTTTAAAGTTGCCGACTCTGTAGAAGGTCCACGTCGTTATATTCTCTCGATGTTCCCTTATCCAAGTGGCAAACTGCATATGGGTCATGTGCGTAACTACACTATTGGTGATGTCATCAGCCGTTTCCACCGTCTCAAAGGGGAAACTGTCCTGCAACCTATGGGTTGGGATGCTTTTGGTTTACCTGCTGAAAACGCTGCGATTGCACACCAAGTTGCACCTGCGAAATGGACCTTTGAAAACATCGCATATATGCGTGACCAATTAAAAAAATTAGGTCTATCCGTCGATTGGGATCGTGAATTTGCAACGTGTACCCCTGAGTACTACCGCTGGGAACAGTGGTTGTTCGTGCAACTTTATAAAAAAGGCCTTATTTACCGCAAACTTTCAACAGTAAACTGGGATCCTGTGGATCAGACGGTACTGGCCAATGAACAAGTTGAAAATGGTCGTGGCTGGCGTTCAGGTGCATTGGTTGAAAAACGTGATATTCCAATGTACTACTTCCGCATCACCGACTATGCACAAGAATTATTAGACGATTTAGACACATTAAAAGACGGTTGGCCACAGCAAGTCTTGACCATGCAACGCAACTGGATTGGTCGTTCACAAGGGATGGATATTACCTTCCCTTCTGCAAATCCTGACGTATATGCAGATGGCTTAACAGTATTTACAACACGTGCTGACACCTTAATGGGTGTGACTTATGTTGCTGTTGCAGCAGAACATCCAATGGCGCTGAAAGCTGCGGAAAATAATGCTGAACTTAAAGCATTTATTGAAGAATGCCGTATGGGTTCTGTGGCTGAAGCTGACCTTGCCACTGCTGAAAAGAAAGGCATGGCAACAGGTCTGTCTGTAAAGCATCCTGTCACTGGCGAAGCAGTTCCTGTTTGGATTGCCAACTACGTGTTGATGTCTTATGGCTCTGGCGCAGTGATGGCTGTACCTGCACACGACGAACGTGATTTTGAATTTGCCAATAAATATGGCTTAACCATTAAACAAGTGATTGATGCTCAAGGTGCAGACGATGCAGACTTTGATGCTGCACAATGGCAAGAATGGTACGGCTCTAAAGAGGGTAAATTGGTCAATTCTGCTGAATTCGACGGTTTAGACTTTCAAGCAGCTTATGATGCGTTCCTTGCGAAATTAGAACCAACAACTCTTGCAAGCACCAAAGTTCAGTTCCGTTTACGTGACTGGGGTGTATCGCGTCAGCGTTATTGGGGTTGCCCAATTCCAATGATCAACTGTGAAAAATGTGGTCAGGTTCCTGTACCTGAAGAGCAACTTCCAGTGGTCTTACCGACTGATGTCGTACCTGATGGCTCGGGGAACCCATTGAACAAGATGCCTGAGTTTTATCAAACCACTTGCCCAAGCTGTGGTGGTGATGCGCGTCGTGAAACTGATACTTTAGATACCTTTGTAGAGTCATCTTGGTACTATGCACGTTATGCATCTCCTGATTTTACTGATGGTTTAGTTAAACCTGAAGCTGCTCAAACATGGCTTCCAGTAAATCAATACATCGGTGGTGTTGAACACGCGATTCTGCACTTACTTTATGCACGCTTCTTCCACAAATTGATGCGTGATGAAGGTGTAGTACAAGGTAATGAACCATTTACCAATCTATTAACTCAAGGTATGGTTTTGGCAGACACTTATTACCGTGAAGCTGAATCAGGCAAGAAAACTTGGTTTAACCCTGCAGATATCGACCTCGAACGTGATGAAAAAGGGCGTATTCTGTCTGCGAAATACCAAGGTGATGGTCAGGACGTAATTGTTGGTGGCCAAGAGAAAATGTCGAAATCGAAAAATAACGGTATCGACCCACAAGCTATTATTAATCAGTACGGTGCAGATACGGCACGTGTGTTCATGATGTTTGCAGCTCCACCAGATCAATCACTCGAATGGTCTGATGCAGGTGTGGAAGGCGCAAACCGTTTCTTGAAACGTGTATGGCGTTTGGTTGCCAGCTTCCTTGAAAAAGGTAATGCAGCCTTTGCAATTGATACTGCTCAACTGTCTACAGAAGCACAAGACTTACGTCGTAAAACGCATGAAACCATTCAAAAAGTGGGTGATGACATCGAACGCCGCCATGCCTTTAACACGGCTATTGCAGCGATGATGGAACTATTAAATGCGAACAATAAATTTGAAGCGAAAAATGATAATGATGTTGCGGTTGCTCGTGAATCGATTACAACGCTTTTAACTTTACTTGCACCATTTGCACCACATTTAAGCCAGACTTTATTGGCTGAATTCGGACTGGACTTAACCAGCGTGTTGTTCCCGACTGTAGACGAATCTGCACTCACACGTAATACGCAAACGATTGTGGTTCAAGTGAATGGTAAACTGCGTGGCAAATTAGAAGTGTCTGTCGATACATCGAAAGATGAATTGCTTGCATTGGCTAAAGCCTTGCCAGAAGTTCAACAATTCTTGACAGGTCCAACCAAGAAAGAAATTGTGGTGCCAAATAAATTAGTGAATTTGGTGGTTTAAAAAGCTTTAAAACTCCTTCTTAGGTTCCCTCTCCTGAAGAATTGTTTAAGCACTGCTTTAAACAATTCTGCAAGTGAGGGCTAGGGAGAGGTAAACTCCCCTCATCCTAACCTTCTCCCTAAGGGAGAAGGAACTGAAAATGATAAACAAAACCCAAACAAAGCCCGTTGCCAGTCAACGGGCTTTGCACATACAATCACGGCATATTATTTTTCTTTTATAAAAAAGAGCAAACAGAGGACAACACATGCATTTAGGCAAACGTTTGGCAGCTATTGTTTTAACTTGTGGCCTAAGTGCGGGCTTGGTCGGGTGTGGCTTTCACTTGAAAGGCATCAATCCAAGCGCAACACCGATTGCTTATTCAAAAATGAATTTGGTGCTTCCGAAGAACACCGATGAATTGCATGAAAAATTGGCCATTTATTTAGGTGCGTCGGGTGTACAGCTGAGCAGTGGTTCAGATGCCTATGTGCTTCGCGTGCTAGATTATAAACCGCAGCGTTTAGAGTTGAACGGTAAACTGATTGAAGTATTATTACGCCTCAATGTCACCTTCCGTATTGAAGATGCGCAAGGCCGTCCAATCACTGAACCACGGACCGTAGTTGCAACGCGTAGTTATCAATACAACGTTGAAACCGTTAACACCGATGACCAAGAGAAAAACTATTTGAATCAAGTCATCGTGGATGATGTCGCGCAGCAAATTGTGCGTCAGATTTCATCGAACCGTCTACCACCTGCACAGCAGTAAGGTTTATTAACAATGAAACTTGACTATTTGCAAGCCTTAAAACGTGTCGATGAAGCTCGCGGTGTGTGGATTATGCAAGGTCAAGAACCATTGCTTGAGCAAAATTTACTGGATGCGTTTCGAGCAAGTTGGCAAAAGCAAGAAATTGAACGACAACGGCATGACATTAGCAATGTCAATGACTGGAAAAATGTCTTTAATGCACTCTATAGTTTGTCCTTATTTTCAAGTCAGCTTGCCATTGAAGTTCATGGCAATATTAAGCCCGATGCTAACGCTTTAAAGTTGCTAAAAAGCTATATCCAAAACAATGAACAGAACTTGCTTTTGGTGGTGATGCCAAAACAGGACAGCGCCAGCCTAAAAACGGGCTTTTTCCAAACGGTTGAAGCCAATGGCGTGCATGTTGCCCTGACCGCAAATTATCCGCGTGACCGTCAGCAGATTTTAAGCATTGAAGCAGATAAGCTTGGGGTTAAACTGAGTCAGGATGCATGGCAATGGTTAGAACAACACCATGAACACAACTTACTCGCAGCTAAAAATAGCTTAATGCGTGTCAGCGACACCTTTGCCGAGGTTGAGCTGATTCAGATTGATCATTTACATGCCTGCTTACAAGACCAGTCCCGCTATAGTACTTTCGATTTGAGTGATGCTCTGCTCGAAGGCAATCTGGCGCAATCGATTAAAATTTACCAATACCTGATTGCCTCAGGTGAACCCCTTAGTCTGATTTTGTGGAGTATCAGTAAAGAAATGCGTTTACTCATGCAACTGTTTGAGCAACCGCAAAATGCACTACAACTGGGGATTTGGAAGAATAAAGTCAGCGTCTATCAACACGCCTTACGTCGACTGAACCCGCAGTGCTTTTTAACGTGGCCCAGTCTCCTGCTTCGCATTGATGCTTCGATTAAAGGTTTGGGGCATGAAAATGCTGAACATGTCGTGATGCAAGCCATTGCAACGCTGTGTGGAAAGTCACTCTTTCCCGCTTAAATTACCGCAACGAGTCTTTTAAAAATAATAATCATTTCTATTTGTTCAAAAAATTCACGATTTATCCGTATTTCGCTTTTATACTATCTGCAATTCTGTTTACTCCCTGATTCCAATGCAAAAAATAAAAGCTGTCAAAATGGTTATCGCGGTACTCTGTGTTGCCGTACTTGCTTATGTCGCGTGGACATATTTCAAACCAAAACAAGAACAACCACAGTATATTAGCGAATCCGTCACTCGTGGTGATCTTGAAAATACGGTATTGGCGACAGGTACTTTAGATGCAACCAAACTGGTGAGTGTCGGCGCACAGGTCTCAGGTCAAGTACAGAAAATGTATGTGCAACTGGGCGATGAAGTTAAACAAGGTCAATTGATTGCGCAGATTGATTCAACCACTCAAGAAAACAGCTTTAAAACAGCAGAAGCCAATATTAAAAATTTGCAAGCGCAGCGTCTACAACAGGAAGCCAGTCTTAATGAGGCGCAACTGGCATATAAGCGTCAACAGCAAATGTATGCGCAAGATGCCACATCAAAAGCAGAATTAGAATCGGCTGAGGCCAGCTATAAAACAGCACAAGCACAAATTAAAGCGATTGATGCACAGATTGAATCTGCAAAGGTGACTAAGTCGACCGCGCAAACCAATATCGGATATACCCGCATTGTGGCACCGACTGATGGTACCGTGGTGGCGATCGTGACTGAGGAAGGTCAAACTGTAAACGCCAATCAAAGTGCGCCGACTATTGTTAAAATTGCAAAATTACAAAATATGACCATTAAGGCGCAGGTCAGTGAAGCGGACATCATGAAAGTTGAAAAAGGCCAACAGGTGTATTTCACCACTTTAGGTGATGACAGCAAGCGTTATGCTAACCTACGTCAAGTTGAGCCCGCGCCAGACTCGATTACCGATGAAAGTACCACCAGCACATCAACCAGCACCGCAATTTACTACAATGCTCTATTTGATGTACCCAACCATGATGGCAAGCTACGTATTGATATGACTGCACAAGTCTACATCGTGCTCGATTCTGCAAAAAATGCGTTATTAGTCCCTTCTTCTGCAATTTCAACTCGTCCTGCAAATGCAAAGCGGAACAGCGGTTCAAATACGCAAGCAGCGTCATCGACACAAAGCAAATCGGACTCAGACCGACCTCAAGGTCCGCGACTTGAACGTCTGAATTTAAATGCAGCGCAACAACAATTGGTCAAAGAAGGTAAAGCTACGCTGAGCGTAGTCCGTGTCTTACAAGCGGATGGCTCAGCTCAACCCAAACAAATTTTGGTGGGTATCAATAACCGCGTCAATGCACAAGTGCTGGCAGGCTTAAAAGAAGGCGATCAAGTGGTGATTGCAGACAGTTCGGAGAATACTGCCGCTTCTGCCAATAGCAGCAACCGCCGTCGTAACAGTCCACCAATGGGAATGTAAGCATGACCAAAAAAGCCTTACTTGAAGTCAGCAATTTGGTGCGAGAGTTTCCAGCTGGCGAAAGTACTGTCCAAATTCTCAAAGGCATTGACCTGACCATTTACGAAGGTGAATTGGTTGCCATTGTCGGCCAGTCGGGTTCAGGTAAATCCACCCTGATGAATATTTTGGGTTGTCTCGACCGCCCAACCTCAGGAAGTTATCAGGTTAATGGTCGCGAAACGGGTAAACTCGAACCGGATCAATTGGCCGAATTACGTCGTGAGTATTTTGGTTTTATTTTCCAGCGTTACCACCTTTTAGGCGACTTAACCGCAGAAGGTAATGTTGAAGTCCCTGCAGTTTATGCAGGGGCAACACCGTATGCACGTAAACAACGTGCCACTGCTTTACTGACAGAATTAGGGCTGGGCAATAAAACTCAAAACCGACCAAGTCAACTTTCTGGGGGACAGCAACAACGTGTCTCGATTGCACGTGCGTTGATGAACGGCGGTGATGTCATTCTCGCTGACGAACCGACAGGTGCCCTAGACTCGCATAGTGGCGTGGAAGTGATGCGGATTTTGCGTGAGTTAAATGCCGCAGGCCATACCATTATTTTGGTCACCCACGATATGCAAGTGGCGAAAAATGCCTCGCGGATTATCGAGATCAGCGATGGGCAAATCATTGCAGACCGTGTCAATCAACCTGAGCATGACACTGAACTACACAGCGACCCTGATGCAGAAACTGCGATTTCTGCCCAGCAAGAAAAAAATAAAAGTGTCTCTGCATGGCGTTCTCTGCTCGACCGTTTAGGTGAAGCCTTCCGTATGGCACTTTTGTCCATGAATGCACACCGCATGCGAACCTTTTTGACCATGCTCGGCATTATTATCGGGATTGCCTCCGTCGTGACGGTGGTAGCTTTGGGAAATGGATCACAACAACAGATTTTAAGTAACATCAGTAGTTTAGGAACTAACACGATTACGGTGTTCCAAGGTCGCGGTTTTGGTGATAACTCCAAAATGGCCAACTTTAAAACTCTTGTTCCTGCCGATGCTGAAGCGCTCGCCACCCAACCGTATGTGAGTGCGGTTAGTCCAATGGTGAGTTCATCCAAAACCATTCGCTATCAACAGAGTGAAGCCAATGCCACCATTAATGGTGTCGGCGGTGATTATTTCACAGTGAAAGGCCTGACCTTCAAAAATGGACAAACCTTTGACCAGCGGAGCGTCCGTGACCGCACCCAAGACGTGGTCATTGACACCAATACACAAAAACAGTTTTTTAGTGATGGTAGCAGTCCAATTGGGCAAGTTGTACTTTTGGGCAGTGTTCCTGCACGCATTATTGGTGTCGTCGAACCACAAACCAGTGCTATGGGTTCCGATGATACTTTGAATGTCTATATGCCCTACACCACGGTCATGAGTCGTATGCTCGGTCAAAGTAATGTGCGTAATATCGTGGTGCAAATCAACGATAAGTACTCCACCAGCGCGGCTGAAAACGCAATTGTGAACTTACTCACCTTGCGTCATGGTCAACAAGATGTGTTCACCATGAACAGCGACAGTATTCGCCAAACCATTGAAAAGACCACCAGTACCATGACTCTGCTGGTTTCCGCAATTGCCGTGATTTCTTTGGTGGTAGGTGGTATCGGTGTAATGAATATTATGTTGGTTTCAGTGACCGAACGGACGCAAGAAATTGGGGTTCGGATGGCAGTGGGTGCGCGTCAAAGTGATATTTTGCAGCAGTTCCTGATTGAAGCCATTTTAGTCTGCCTGATTGGTGGGGTTTTAGGCGTGTTGCTCTCACTTGGCTTAGGACAAATCATTCAAAAATTTGCTGGGGGCAATTTCGGGGTTGCTTACTCAACCACGTCTATTATCGCCGCATTTGTATGCTCGACTTTAATTGGTGTGGTGTTTGGTTTCTTGCCTGCAAAAAATGCAGCCAAACTCGACCCTGTTGCAGCACTTGCCAGAGAATAAGGAAAAAAATATGCCTTTTTTATTAACGCGCCTTTGTACCGCGATGCTGCTTGGTAGCACGTTGGTTGGCTGTGCAGCTGTGGTTAAAACACCTTATCAAGCGCCAGCGGTACAGACGCCATCTCAGTTTCAATACGACAAAGCAACATCGCAACAACGTCAACAAGCCTTGTATGCAGATCAATGGTGGACGCTATTTGGCGATGCACAACTCAATCAACTGGTCGATGCTGTGCTCGCAAAAAATGCCGATTTGGCCGTTGCAGGGATGACCTTAAAACAAGCACGCTTACAAGCAGAACTGGCTGAAAATCAGCAAAAGCCACGAGTGAACTCTACGGTGTCTACAGGTCATCAGTTTGACTTGAACTCAGGCAATGACAGCTCAAGTGGTCTGTCTTTGGGTGCTGGCTTAAGTTATGAAGTCGATTTATTTGGTAAATTGGCCCGTCAAACTGAAGCAAAGCGATGGGAAGCACTGGCAACTGAGCAAGATTTACAAGCGACTGCTCAAAGCTTAATTGGCACCACGGCGAAGCTATATTGGCAGTTGGCCTATTATAATGAAAGTCGTACAACGGCCGAGCAAAGCCTTGCAACCTCACAAAAACTCTATGACTTGGTTAAAGTTCAGTATCAAGCTGGTGCTGTATCAAGACTGGACTTAACTCAAGCTGAACAGTCAGTACAAAGTCAAAAAGCCAGTCTGAGTCAAATTCAGCAAAGTCTGGTCGAGACCCGTACCGCAATTGCCGTGTTACTGCATATGCCTGTACAGCAGTTGAATATTGATGAACCAAAGCGTTTACCACGCTTAGCTTTACCAAGTATCGCAGCGGGCTTACCAGCCGACATTTTGTCGCGCCGTCCAGACTTAAAAGCGGCTGAGCTACGTTTACGAGAGAGTTTAGCCACCAAAGATGCCACCACGGCGAGCTATTATCCTTCGATCAGTTTGACTGGGAATCTTGGTTCAAGCAGTACCTCGCTAACGCAATTACTCAAAAACCCTGCCCTAACCTTAGGTGCGAGTTTAAGTCTGCCGTTCTTGCAATATAACGACATGAAACGGGAACTTGAGGTTAGTCAATTGGACTATGAAAAAGCCATCGTGCAATATCGTCAGACTTTGTACCAAGCCTTTGCCGATGTAGAAAATGCCCTGTCTGCACGAACTGAGTTGAGTCAACAAGTGCAATTGCAACAGCGGAATTTAGAACTTGCGGAGAAAGTGGAACGTTTGACCCAAGTCCGCTATCGCTATGGTGCTGTTGCTTTAAAAACCTTGTTGGATCAACAAGAAACCACGCGCACTGCGCGCTTAACCTTGGTCAATACCAAACAAAGCCAATACAACGCTTACGTGACCTTGATGCAAGCACTGGGCGGTAGCCCGATTCAACAGCTCCCTCAATAAAAAGTAGAATAAAAAACGGCACATGATGTGCCGTTTTTTTACATTTTAACTAAGCGATTAGTCATCGAGCATCAAGTCTGGGCTCATGCCTACAGTATTGAAACCTGCATCAACATACATGATTTCACCCGTAATACCATTTGCCCAAGGTGAGCAAAGAAATAATGCAGCATTACCGACATCTTCAATGGTCACATTACGTTTAAGTGGGGAAATTTTTTCGTTGACGTCTAGCATTTTACGGAACGATTTAATACCTGATGCCGCCAAAGTACGGATTGGGCCTGCTGAAATCGCATTCACACGAATCCCTTCTGCACCTAAACTTGACGCCAAATAACGTACGCCTGCTTCTAATGATGCCTTTGCCATACCCATTACATTGTAGTTTGGCATCACACGCTCAGAACCTTGGTAAGTCAAGGTCAACAAGCAACCTTGACGAACTAAAAGTAATGGCTTCGCAGCACGCGCCATAGCAATAAAGCTATATGCACTGATGTCATGTGCTACTTTAAAGCCATCACGATCCGTAACATCGGTAAAGTCACCATCTAAAGTATGCGCAGGCGCAAAACCAATCGAATGTACTACACCGTCTAAACCATCCCAGTGTTTTGCCAACTCAACAAAAGTCTGTTCAATTTCAGCATCGACAGCCACATCACATGGTAGAACAATCGTTGAACCAAATTGTGCTGCAAATTCATCTACACGTTTTTTCAGTTTTTCATTTGGATAGGTAAACGCAAGTTCCGCACCTTCACGGTGAAGTGCTTGAGCAATACCAAATGCGATTGATAATTTACTTGCAATACCCGCTACTAAAAAACGCTTTCCAGCCAATAGTCCTTGTGCCATGTGACTCTCACTCAAAATAATTTATCTGCATAATGCCAAGTTTAAGTTGAAACCGAAATTGCATAATGCGCCTTTTTTCAATTCATCAACATTCAATAACAAATACGCCCCAATGAAGGGGCGTATTTGTTAAAACTAACGAGATTAGTCGTCGCCACGCAGCATACTGAGTAGACGTAGGAATGAATAGTACATCCACACCAAAGTTGCTAGTAGCGCAATACCACACAGCCACTCCATCGCTTTCGGAGCGTGTTGTGCCGCAGCACTTTCAATCAAATCAAAATCTAGAATTAAGTTCAGTGATGCAATCACTGCAACAAAAGCGGCAAAACCTAGACCTAATAAGTTGTTTTCAAATAAAAATGGAATGCTTGAACCAAAAGCCAAACGCATAACCATCTGCACCACAAACACAATCGCGATGGCAATCGATGCTGACATCACTACCGATTTGAATTTTTCAGTGGCACGAATAATTTGAAAACGATACAAACCAAACATCACTAAAGTGGTGACAAAAGTTGCCAACAGCGCTTGTAAAGGTACACCCGGATATTTCGATTGAAAAATAACCGACACCCCACCTAAAAAAGCACCTTCAAACAAGGCATATGGAATGGCAAGGGTACGTGCGGTATTTGGTTTAAAAGTTGCAATCAGGCCTAAAATTAGACCACCAATCGCACCGACTAAGGTTGCAGCATAGGCCAGCGAAATATTTAAGGTCATGAAACAGTATAAAAACAGTGCCATACCGACCACAGCTGCAATCACTGTAAGTAATACAGACTTCTGAATAGCACCTTGAACAGTCATTGGTTGACTATAGTCCGCATGTGTTTCCACGCGGTTCAAAATAGGGTTATTACTTTGCATAACTCAACTCTTTGTTATAATTTAATTAATTTACTTTATCATAAAGCTTGTTTTAAACTTGTATAGCAAAAAAGTGTTTCTTTTTTCCACACAAACACCCTCAGCTCTATTCTATTCGATTTCAATAAAAAAGAGGCTAGCGCCTCTTTCTTTACTACTTATTTATTCATAATAAAAAAGTATTCACGATAATACTTCAGTTCCGCAATCGAATCACGAATGTCATCCATCGCTAAGTGTGAAGCATTCTTTTTCAAGCCACTCATAATTTCTGGACGCCAGCGTTTAGCCAACTCTTTTACCGAAGACACGTCTAAATTACGGTAGTGGAAATATTGTTCCATTTCAGGCATTAAACGGTGTAAAAAACGGCGGTCTTGGCAGATTGAATTGCCACACATTGGTGAGCTTTTTGGATTGACCCATTTCTTTAGAAATTCTAAAGTTTGCTGCTCTGCATCTTGCGCAGTCAATTTACTACGACGTACACGTTCAATTAAGCCAGATTGACCATGTTGGCGGGTGTTCCACTCATCCATTGCATTTAGCACACGGTCTGGCTGATGAACAGCAAGCACAGGCCCTTCAGCTAAAATATTTAAGTTATCATCCGTCACAATTGTAGCAACTTCAATAATTTGGTCATTATCCGTATCGAGACCTGTCATTTCAAGGTCAATCCAAATCAAACGCGTATCAGCGGTGCTGCTCATAAATGTGCAATCTTATTCGGCTTAAAAACGATGATAGTAGCAAATTAATTGCTTCGATGCTGTAACTGATACCCTGCTTCGTGCTATTTTTGCCATCTTGAATTCATGGTTTTTTAGGATATGAATGGCTTTAATTCGTAAACGTCGTTTAACTGAACAGCAACAACGTCGCATTCAGAAACAACAGCAAACACGTCAAGAAGATATCGACACTTCAAATGATTTAGAAGGCTTGGTGGTACAACACTACGGCCGTCAGCTTGAAGTGCAAGCCCTTACGACTCCAGATCCACATCCCATCAAACCGACGGTACAAGCAGGTGAACCTGAACCGTTTTGGAAACCAATTGAACTCGGCAGCATTTGGCGCTGTCATACACGCACCAACCTCGAACTACTGGTCACAGGTGATCGTGTCAAATGGCAAGCCGACCCAAATACGGGGCTCGGGATCATCAATGCCATACAGCCACGTCAGTCGCTACTGACTCGTCCAGACCGTTACCATAAAGTAAAACCTGTCGCTGCCAATATCAGCCTGATTGTGATTGTGTTTGCGCCACTGCCTGAGCCTGCACCAGGTCTGATTGACCGTTATTTGGTGGCCTGTGCCGATGCCAACATTCCAGCACTTTTGGTACTGAACAAAACCGATTTGCTCAAAGACAATGACCCGATTTTAGCGTTGATTGCGGAATATCAAACCTTAGGCTATGAAGTGATGCAAACCCAAGCCGATGGTGATTTAACCGCACTGACCCAGCGTTTAAAAAATGAAACCGTGGCTTTAGTTGGCCAGTCTGGGGTAGGTAAAAGCACACTGATTAATGCCATCGTGCCAGACGCTGCACAGAAAACCAATGTGATTTCTGAAAACTCAGCCTTAGGGCAGCACACCACGACCTCTACCCGTTTGATTGGTTTTGGCGAAGGCGCCTCGCTGATTGACTCACCGGGAATTCGTGAGTTTGGTTTATGGCATTTAGATACCGACAAAGTGCAACGTGGCTTTCCTGAAATTGAAAACTTATTGGGCTACTGTCAGTTCCGTAACTGTACCCATAAACATGAAAAACAATGCGCTTTACGCTTAGCTGCGGCAAATGGTGAAATTTTAACGCGCCGTTTAGACAGCTATTTACGTCTGATTGATGAAATTGCTGAAGCTCAGCAAAAAAATTAATTTTTATTCAACCTTAGCCCTTGAAGCGGTGATTTTGATCACCATATTTTATGAGCTATACTCTCTAGCAATTTTTGAATTGTAATTTAGGTGACTTGTGGAACGTTGGTTCGAGTTTATGGGGAATCACCCCTTCTTATTTGGAACACTTGCGGTATTGGTTGTTTTGTTTTTCGTACTTGAAGGACAACGCAATGGTCGCAAAATTTCACCACAATCTTTAGGTATTTTAGTGAAAGCTAAAAATGCCATGTTGATTGACTTACGTGATGCCAAAGATTTCCGTGAAGGTCATATTAGTGGAAGTCGCAACATTCCCTACAGCCAAATTACAAAACATGCTGAAGAGTTAAAAGCTGCAGATCGTCCACTCGTGTTCATCTGTAACTTAGGCCAAGTGGCAGGTACTGCTTTACAACAAGTTGCACATACTGACAGCTATCGTTTAGATGGCGGGATTAGCAACTGGAAGGCTCAAGGCTTACCACTGGTTAAAGCTAAATAATTCGCACAAGGAGAAACTCATGGCTCAAGTCACTATTTACTCAACGACTGTATGTCCATATTGCGTTCGCGCAAAGCAGCTCCTTGAGCGTAAAGGCGTTGAATATAAAGAAATTAATTTATCTAAAGAAGCGCCAGAAGTCCGCATTGAATTGATGCAACGCACCAATCACCGTACGGTTCCACAAATTTTTATTGATGACCAATTTATTGGTGGTTTTGATCAGCTTTATGCTTTAGAGCGTGAAGGCAAACTCGACCAACTATTGGCATAATTAGCTCAGCATATTAAGGATTAGAAAATGAGTGAAGCTCAACCACAACTTGCTTTAGAACGTATTTACACAAAAGATATTTCTTTTGAAGTTCCTGGGGCGCAAGTTTTTACCAAAGAATGGCAACCAGAGTTAAACATTAACTTGTCATCTTCTGCTGAAAAAGTTGATCCAACTCACTACGAAGTTTCACTTAAAGTGGTTGTACAAGCAAACAATGCAGGTGACACGGCGTTTATTGTCGATGTTACTCAAGCAGGTATTTTCCTTGTAGATGGTGTTGAAGAAGAACGTCTTCCGTACATCTTAGGTGCATATTGCCCGAACATCTTGTTCCCGTTCCTTCGTGAAGCGGTGAATGATATGGTGACTAAAGGCAGTTTCCCACAATTGTTACTTACACCAATTAACTTTGATGCTGAGTTCGAAGCAAATATGCAGCGTGCTCAAGCAGCAGCTGTTGAAGGTCAAGCTTAAAACTTTAAGCCCTTCAAACAAAAAAAGACCGCTTTTGCGGTCTTTTTTATCCATTGGAGCGTAAAACCTCGGGGTTTAGCCCGAGGATATAAGCGAGTGGCGTAAGCCATTAATGCGGTGTTTGCTGTTGTTGAATATATTGTTTAACAATTCCAATTGGCGCACCGCCACATGAAGCAGCGAAGTAACTAGGCGACCACAAAGCACTGCCCCATAGCTTGTTTTTAATTTCAGGGTGTTTGGTTCTTACAATGCGACTTGAAGCACCCTTTAAACTATTCACTAAGCTAGAAATTGCTATTTTAGGTCGATAATTCACAAGCAAATGAACATGATCGTGTTCACCATCAAACTCGACCAACTCGGCTTCAAAGTCTAAACAAACACGCTCAAACACTTCACGCATTGTTTCAAGCATTGCTTTGGTAAAAACATCTCTACGGTATTTAGCCACAAAGACTAAATGTACATGCATATTAAAAACACAGTGGCGACCTGTTCTAATCTCTTGACTATTGCTCATAGACCAAATATATTTTAATCATGAAAACACTTAAATTACGCATAAAAGACAAACATTACAAGGTACTAGACCAACTCGCATCGGAAGTAAATTTTGTTTGGAATTATGTGAATGATTTAGGATTTAAACATCTAAAAAGAAAAGGTGAATTTCTTTCAGCTTACGATATTGCTAAATACACGAAAGGCACATCTAAAGAATGCAATCTGCATAGTCAAACTGTTCAAGCGATAACAGAAGAATTGGTTACTCGAAGAAAGCAGTTTAAAAAAGCAAAGCTAAAATGGCGGGTGAGTAATAAGAAGTCTGCAAGACGTTCTTTGGGTTGGATACCGTTCAAAAAGGTTGCAATCAAATATGCTGATGGCTACGTTCAGTATGGCAAGCATCAATTCAAGCTATGGGATAGCTATGGACTATCAAAATACAACGTCAAAACAGGCTCATTTGTAGAAGACAGTCGTGGACGTTGGTATGTTTGTTTAGTTGTTGATAAGACAAAACAAGTTAAATCAAAGGGTAATACCTCAATCGGTATAGATTTGGGCTTAAAAGACCTTGCAACCTGTTCAGATGGCGTAAAGCTCAAAGCCCCTCAAATCTATCGGCAATACGAACAAAAACTTGGCATTGCTCAACGTGCTAGAAATAAAAAGCGTGTTAAAGCGATTCATGCCAATATTAGAAACATACGTCAAAATACGCTACATCAATGTAAGCGTCCGCTGAACCCCATGTCTATTTTTTAATTTGAGTTGGATTTCCAGCGGTGTGGTAGCAATTCTTCTATTTGGGTAACTTTATGGGTCGGCAATCTTTTCAGCACATCACTTAAATAGGCATACGGATCCAGCCCATTCAGCTTTGCTGACTGGATTAAAGTCATGATGTTTGCCGCTCGCTGACCACTACGCAGCGAACCTGCAAATAACCAGTTCTTACGTCCCAACGCCCAAGGCCGCACCTGGTTTTCCACCCAATTATTGCAAATCGGTAGATTGCCATCATCCAGATAGCGGCTTAAAGCTGGCCAACGCTTCAGAGTGTAATTGATGGCCTTGGCGGTTGGAGAACTCGATGGCACCGTCAGTTGATGCTGGTTGAGCCATTCATACAGTTGTTGCATCACCGGTTGACTATGCTGTTGTCGGTATTCGCGGCGCTGTTCTGCTGTACCATCGGTCTTTCTCCTGAGTTCTGCTTCTATGGCATACAGTTTCTGAATCAGCACTAAGGCCTGTTCAGCGACCTGACTTTTCTTGGTCACATGCAGTTCATGGAATTTACGACGAGCATGCGCCATGCAGCCCACCTCAATGACTTGGCCTGATTTAAAGCGTGCTTTATAACCACTGTAATCATCACAGACCAGATGGCCCTGCCAGTCTTTCAGGAACGCTTCAGCATGCTGGCCTGAACGACTATCCTGAAAGTCATAAATCACGGCTTGAATTGGATTATATTGGGTTGTTGCATAGGCCCAGACATAACCTTTCTTCGGTTTTTTCTCATCATCACTCATCCGCATGATGGTGACCGGCGTTTCATCAGCATGGATCACCCGCTGTTGCAGCACCACCTCTTTTAAAGCATTGGCCAGAGGTTCCAGTTCTACACCGCAGCGACCTATCCAGTCAGATAAAGTTGATCTAGAAAGCTCGATTCCCGCCCGCTGATAGATCAGACGTTGACGGTACAGCGGTAAATGATCTGCGTATTTCGAGACCAACACATGGCTCAGTAGTTCAGGACTGGCAATACCTTTATCAATCACATAGGCGGGCATCGCTTGCTGAGTCAGGGTGTCACACTGATCACAGACCCATTTGCCACGCACATGCTGTTCCTTATAGAACTGTGCCGGTCTGAAATGTAGTTTTTCACTGATATCTTCGCCGATACGACGCAAGGTGCAGCCACAAGCACATTGGGTTGATGTTGGTTCATGCTCGATACGGATGGTGTGTAGATGATCGGGCAGCAGTCGACGTTTAGGTTTGTTGACTGTGGCTTTGTGTGTCGCTGCATCAGTTTTATCTGCATTCAGCCGTTCCAGTTCCAGATCAACAGCGGCAATATCTTCTTCGACCGCTTCATCCCACAGATGGATTTGTTTTGCGGTGAGATGTTCGTTTTTACTGCCAAATTTGTGCTGTTTAAATAGTGCGAGCTCATGCTCGTATTTTTGCGTGAGAATGGAAACATGTTGAACTTGAGCATCTAATTGCAGATTGGATACTTCAAGATGCTGAACTTTGGCATCTAATTGCTGGTTTGATTGTGCCAGAGACTGATGTTGCATTGCCAACTGTCTAGTAAATTCCAGCAGTTGTTCATGGGTCAGTTGGCTTAAATCAGGCAGTGTATTCATGACCGCAGTATGCCTGAGGTCATGAGAAGAATGAAATAGAACGTTTGGAGAATAGCAGAATGGACCAAGCTAGTTTAGAGCATTGTGACCACTTGCTGTCGTCCAATGCGCTGCCAAGGCAAACCCTGGATCAGTGCCTGTAACTGTTCTGGACTGAGTGCCAGGGTTTCACCCTGATGAACTTTAGCCCAGTGAAATTTGCCCTGTTCCAACCGCCGAGCACACAGCCAGATCCCCAGTCCATCATGTACCAGCACTTTCATGCGATGGCCACGTTTATTACAGAACAGGTAAGCACAATGCGGTTTGATGTAGCCAAAGGCTCTCACCACCTGAGCCATGGCCGTATCCATACCTGCACGCATGTCCATGGGCTGGGTAGACAACCAGATTTCATCGATACGGATCATGTTGTAAGTGCCTTGAGTAATTCTGCTAAAGCAGATATTTCTGATACTTGCCATTTCAAGCCAATTTCTGCTTTTGAGTGGGGTAAAGTAATTTGAACCGTTAACATGCCAGTAGAAATAGGATCTAATGGTGCGGAGCAAGATAAGGCAATAAATGCAGGTTTATTCGGTAGTGGTGAGCGATCACTCCTTGGCTTAGCATCAATTAAGCGAATCCATTTGGATACAAGATTTGTATTCAATCCATGTTGCAAAGCGACCGAAGCAATTGAAACCTCCGATGCTTTACACGCCTGAACGATCTGCTGTTTAAATTCAGCACTATATGTTCTTCGTATTATCGTAAGAGATGCGATGGATGTCTGATTATTTGTAGTCATAAATTTAAGTTCCCACTTGTTTTTAAGTGAGGACTAAATTAAGGCTTATAGGACGAATTCATAAGATGTGTTCAGCGGACGCTTACACATCAATTCAGTCATAAATTGGTGAATAAACATGCAGCCATCTTCGTTGGTAATGTGAATGCAAAGGCATTAGCACGGACTAAACTAGCGAAGTCTGTATTAGATGCAAGTTGGACAACACTTAGAACCATGCTCAAGTATAAATGCGAGAACGCAAGTGTATGGTATAAAGAAGTCAATGAAGCCTATACCACCCAAACTTGTTCGAGCTGTGGCTCACGCTGTAGTAGTCCGAAAGGTAGAACGGGACTTGGAATAAGAGAATGGCAGTGCATGGAATGCGGTACATTCCATGATAGGGATATAAATTCCGCACTGAATATTCTTGCGCTCGGACATGAGCGTCTAGCAGTAGGAATCCCCGTCCTTTAGGTCGCGGAGGATGTCAATGTACTGAATTATTTAAATGCTTTATGGCCTTGCTGCTTAATGGCCTCAAACTTGGCTGAACTTTGTTTAGCTTCCGCAAGTTTCCCTGCTTGTACCAAATGTTGAGCATGTTCAATTTCTTGGGTTAATGCATCAAACTTTTGTTCATATTGTTTCACTTTAACACTGTCTTTGGGTTGTTTCACCAAACTGTCAGGCTTGTTTTGCTTGGCAGTTGCCGCGGCTTTTTGCATTTCAGTTAATGCGGTATTCGCCTCTGTGGCAGTCTTGGCTTGAGTAAAAGCTTTTGAGTTTTTCGCCAAAGATTTCATCACACCTTCTAGCACTTCCGACGCTTGTGCAAGTCCTGCCAAACATAAACCACTGCTCAACAGCACAACCTTTAATAATGTTTTCATTCTTATTCCTATGAGTTTGCAAAAAAATGCAGCCTAAGGCTGCATTGAATATCGCAAAAATTAAGACCGATGTAAATTAAAAATCATCATCACTTTCAAGGTCTCGATGTAAAGCATCATGAATCGCTTCAACCAACTGCAAAGCAATTTCTTGTTTCGACGCTTTTTCCAAATCGCGCTTTTCCATTTTATAGCTTTCTGCAAAAAAGACCGTCATCGCATTTTCATCAGAAGCAAAACCAATATCAGGACGTGACACATCATTACAGGCAATCATATCGAGCTTTTTCGCCACCAATTTACCTGCGGCATATTCCTCGACATTGCGTGTTTCTGCTGCAAAACCCACCATGAATGGGCGTTTATCTTGCTGTGCAATGGTCGCCACAATATCAGGGTTTTTGATTAAGGAAACATTGAGCTCGTCCCCTGCTTTCTTAATCTTATGCTCTGCAACTTCTGCGACACGATAATCAGCAACAGCGGCTGTCGCGATAAACACATCACAGCCTTCATCTAACATTTGCATGCTGGTATCCAGCATTTTCATGGCAGATGAAACATTGATTCGGCGTACACCGTTCGGTGTGTCTAAGCTGACAGGACCTGCAATTAAAGTCACTTTGGCTCCTGCCGCATAACATGCAGCAGCAATGGCAAAACCCATTTTTCCGGTACTGTGGTTGGAAATATAACGCACAGGATCAATCGCTTCACGCGTTGGCCCAGCAGTAATGGTGACTTTTTTACCCGCCAACATCCCAAATTTTTCAGCCATGGCACGCTGCGCTTTATGGAAGTATTCTGTCACTTGATGTGCCAAATCCTCAGGCTCAGGCATACGACCTAAACCGACATCACCACAAGCTTGCGCACCCGCATCTGGCATGATCACATGCACGCCATCTTCCACCAAAGTCGCTAAATTACGCTGCGTTGCTTTTGCTGCCCACATTTGTTGGTTCATGGCTGGTGCGACCCATACAGGGGCTTTGGTGGCTAAATATAAAGTAGAAAGCAGATCATCGGCTAAACCCACAGCAAACTTTGCAATGGTGTTGCAACTGGCAGGCGCAACCAAGAGTAAGTCTGCCCAACGTGCCAGCTCAATATGGCCCATGCCCGCTTCAGCTTCAGGGTCGAGAAGTTCTGTATGGACGGGGTTGCCCGACAAAGCTTGAAAAGTTAGCGGCGTAATAAAAGCCTGTGCACCTTCGGTCATCACCACACGGACTTGAAAACCCGCATCTTTTAAACGGCGAACCAAAATGGCACTTTTATAGGCAGCAATACCACCCGTAACAGCTAAAAGGATATTTTTATTTGGAATTACACTGAGATCAAAGCTCACGAACAGGCTACCTTTCTGTTGCAGTGGCGCTCACAATAGCATTAAATAGTCCCGTACCCAATCATCGATTGAGCCCTGTTTCTCAAATTAAGAATAAAAAAGTACTCTGTACACGACAAATTTCATATAGCCCTTGTCCTATCAGGCTTTTTCTTTCTTAAAATTTCGAGCACTTTCTTAAATTCCTCTTTTTTTCCAAAACCAATCAAACGTAGAATAGCCATTTGAACATAGTCCAAACCGTAGCGAAATAAACTTACTGAAAGTCGTCCATGCTTCTTTATTTTTATCGCTTTTTTCCGATCATGTTGCCATTCACCTGTTAAATAGCACCAACAGAAACCGATAGCTAGCACTGCTATCAATTTCTTGACTCGTCTAGGGTCTGTTAAACGAGTATTTTCAAGATTGAATCCACGTCCTTTGAGACAACTAAATAACGTTTCGATTTCCCAGCGTAATGCATAATCACGAATAGCAGAAGCATTAAACATAGGAGAAACAACAAGTAAAAGTTCTCCATCTTCTAATCGTAGCGCACTAATATACAGTTTCACTCGACCAACCCAAATACGTCGTTTACGACATTCAGTTTGACCAACTTGAAGATGACGAAATAAATCACTAATTTTATGATTCTTGGCTAAGTGATTGGTCACAATAAAGTTTTTTTAACACGTATACAGAAGTTAATGTCATTTTCAATTAACCATATAAACCATTTCTCACCGATAAATTCTCTGTCTGCAAACACATTCACAATACGATCTTTACCAAAAATGGAGATAAAGCGTTGAATCAAAGCAATACGCTCTTTTGTATTTGAATTTCCACGTTTATTGAGCAATGTCCAAACAATAGGTATCGCTATTCCACGATAGACGATGGCTAACATCAAGATATTGATATCTCGTTTTCCCCATTTCCAATTAGTTCTATCCAAAGTTAATTGGACTTTATCGAATGAAAATATATTGAAAATTAACTGAGAAATTTGACGATAATCGAAATACTGATCTGCAAAGAAGCGTTGTATACGTCGATAAAATGATTGTGGTAAGCACTTGATGGGTAAGGCTTTAGATGCAGAAGAAAGATTACATGTCTGTTTTACAATTAATGCAAGCATAATCAGTGTAAAACATTTTGCATGTGACTTGTTCCACTTTAGATATTTGTTTAAGATGAGATGTAACTCATTGAAATGTGTCATCATATTCGTCGTCAGAAAACAAGTATTATGCCATTATTTTAATGAGTTATATTTTTTTTCGTGTACAAAGAAAAAAGTATAAAATAATGCACTTATCCATAAAAAAATGGCCTGAACAAGAACGGCCACGTGAACGCTTATTACAACAAGGGCCAGCCAGCCTCTCCGATGCAGAACTGTTGGCCATTTTCATCCGTTCGGGTTCAACGCAACATTCTGCGGTCGAATTGGCACGTCTTTTGTTGCAACATTTTGGTAGTCTGAATGCGGTTTTCGACGCTGAACTGCCCGAGCTCAGCCAATTTCACGGCATTGGCCCGACCAAGTATTCACAATTAATGGCCGTCAAAGAACTGGGGCGACGCTACAGTAGCCAGCAGCTCAAGCAACACAAGTTGGAGCTCAATCATTCAGCTCAACTGCTCAATTTTTTACAGTATGAGTTTTCAGGCGAAAACCAAGAGGTCTTTGCAGTGCTTTGCTTGGATGCACATTTAAGAAAAATAAACTTTAAAAAATTGTTCTTTGGTGCAGTCAATTCTTGTGAAATATCGATCAATCTATTGCTCCGTTACTGTATTGCTCAACACGCCACTTTCATGGTGATTGCCCATAACCATCCACTTGGGAAAGCTCAGCCCTCCGCGGCGGACATCGAACTGACAGAGCGTATTCTTCAAGCCAGTCAGCTCGTGGATATTCAACTGATTGATCATTTCATCTTATCGCCCGAAGGTGCTTTTTCTTTTGCTGAACACGGCCTGATCCAATCCGTTTAAATATGCAGACAAATGATTGACAAATACCGCGACAAATATGAAGATCAAGCAAAATTTTAAAAGAATTCTAATCACATGATTGTGCGTGATCAGCCCAGTATTTTTAAGGTGCTTTTTTCATGGCGTGGCACCATTCTTCCCAAAGTTTTACCCCCTTTGGGCGTGGTCATGTTGGTCTCTGCCATTATTGGCATTTTGTCCTATGTCGGCTATTTTCATTTCCCTGAACTGCCCTTGGTCGGCTTCACCCTCATTGGGGTGGTACTTTCTATTTTCCTCGGCTTTAAAAATAGTGCCTGCTATGACCGTTGGTGGGAAGCGCGAAAGTTATGGGGCATTTTAATTGCCAACTCACGTCACTTTGACCGTGACTGTCGTATCTTGACCCAAGGTCGTCGTGAACGTGTGATTCAACATGTCATTGTCTTTGCCAATGTCTTACGCGACCGTTTACGCCATCAAACAGCCAATCCAACAGAACTGGTAGAAACTAGTGGCTTAAGTCAAAACGCACTGACTCAGCTATATCAACAAGCCAATGCCCCGCAGTACACGCTCAGTTTGATTCAGTGGGAATTAATGCAGGCATTAAAAGAAGGTGAAATTAGCGACATTGTGTATGCACAGCTGAATCAGCATGTTGCTGACTTGAGTGTGGTACAAACTGGTTGTGACCGTATTGCGACAACGCCGCTACCTTTTGCCTACTCGGTATTACTCAATCGTACGGTGTATTTTTTCTGTCTCATTTTACCGTTTAGCTTAGGCTCAACCTTGGGTATTTTCACCCCGCTATTGGTTGGTGTATTGGCCTATACTTTCTTAGGACTCGATGCTTTGAGTTCGGAAATTGAAGAACCTTTCGGAACACAAAGTAATGACTTGCCGCTGGACTCGATGGTACGTACCATCGAAATTGAACTGCTTGGGACTTTAGGTAAACCGACCCCTCCACCCATTCAAGCACAAGACAATAACTTACTCTAATCGAGCGCACACTTACCTTCTCTTAGGCTATATAGCTCTTGGAGAAGGTGGAATGTCTAATACGCTTTACACAAAACTTTCCCAAATCCCCACTTGCCCGTCTTTGACTCTGGGAATATTGCCCAACTTAATCCACGGCATATTGTCACCATGAAAGTCACTCCCAACCGATACTTTTAAACCATGCTCGGCAATCATCCGATCCACCATTTGACGGGTAGATGTCGGTTCGACATTGGGCGGCAATTCAACCGCATCCCCACCAAACTGCGCAAATATTTCAATCAGATAACGAATGTTCGTAGCAGATAAGTCATACCGTGTCGGATGCGCCAATACGGCAAAACCACCACTGGCATGAATCACTTGAATGGTTTCTTCTAAGCCCAGCCCATCAAATTTCACGTAGGCTTTCTTACCTTCCTTAATATATTTATCAAACGCTTGTTGCGCACGACTCACATACTTTTTTTCAACCAAGGTCTTGGCAATATGGGTTCGAGTCACACGGTCAGGCATCTGTTCAACTTTCGCCACAACATCGAGATAAATATCTTCACCAATCAATGGAATCAACAAATCACAGATTTGCTTAGCACGTCGCGCACGGATTTGTTTTTGCTGTTCAAGGCATTTTTGCAGTGGTTCTAAATCTTGCATATTCAATGCAACCACATGCACGCCATAGTTTTTCTGGGTTGAGGGTCTCGACCACTGGCTCGAAATTTCTACACCCGAAATAATACGCATCGCATGCGACTTTGCAGCCAACTCTGCCAACGCAAGACCATCCATGGTGTCATGGTCTGTCAAAGCCAAGGTGTGGATGCCTTTTTCCGCAGCAGCGTCAACCAATTGCTTCGGTGTGAAAGTACCATCAGAAATATTGCTGTGAGTATGTAAATCTACGCCTTCCATCACTTATACTAGCTATTTATTTGAACAGATTTAGATACTCTAACATGAAAGCACTTTTAGACTTTGTGCCGCTGATCATTTTCTTTTATTTATATAAAACTGTAGATCCTAAAAATACTGATCACCCATTGCTCCAATTGATCGGTTCTGCTGGGGGTGTCGATAATAATAATATTCTTGTAGCCACCACAGGTTTGATTATTTCGATGCTGGTGGTTTACGGCGCACTGTTCTTCATGCAAAAGTTCCGTTTAGACAAACAACAGTGGATTGTGTTGTTTATGACGGTTATTTTCGGCGGTGTCACCTTAATGCTGTCGGATGACTTTTACATCAAACTCAAAGCGGCCTTGCTGAACATTATTTTCTCAGGTGCTTTCTTACTTTCTCCTTATTTTGGCAAAGAACGCAAACCACTGATCAAACGCTTGTTCGGCCCAATCTTCAATTTATCAGACGCTGGTTGGATAAATTTAAACTTTGCGTGGGCTGCTATGTTTGCCCTGATGTCTTTTTTACACGTATTTTTCGCATTTTTATTTATGGACGGAAAATATTGGGGAGAATTCACGGCTTTTGGTGACATGATCGTGATGTTTTCCTTTATCATTATTCAGTTTATTGTATTGCGTAAATACTTTAAATCTTCTGAAGAGTAATTTAGCCAGAACATACATCGAGAACTCTTATGCCGCTATTCGTCGTCACATGTACCGATCAAGAAGGTACAGTCGAAAAACGTCTTGCCACACGTCCAGAACATCTTGCTCGTTTACAAAAGCTCGATGATGAAGGTCGTTTAATTGTTGCAGGAGCGATGCCGAAAGATCCAAGCAATCCACAAGCAGGCTTTTATGGCAGTACAATCATTGTTGACTTTGACTCACGTGAAGCACTCGATGTCTGGTTACAGGAAGAGCCATTCTTAAAAGCAGGGGTTTATCGTCAGATTGATGTTAAACCATTTAATAAAGCATTCCCTCAAGGATAAGGTCATGCGCGTTGTTGTCACAAGCTTATTGGGCTTATCTCTTCTTTCTTCTATGGCGTGGGCCGTTGAAACCGCTCCTGCCCCGAGTGTAGCCCCTGCTGTACCAGCAACGACTGCCGCACCTGTTCAAGTGCAAGGCAGTACGACTCAACCGAAAATCATTCCTGCGGTGGCCACAGTTAGCCCAACAGGTCAACCGCAAGAAGCCAAACCACTCACCGCTGAACAACTGGCAAAGAACAAAGCATTGCAAGATGCCAAAGTCAAAGCATTGGTCAAAGACCAAGCTTCACGTCTTGCACAATTGGAAAAAGCCAATCTCGATGCTTTGGCGCAAAACCAAGAGCTTCAACTCAAAAATGATAGCCTCGGTGTACAAGTTCAGGTCTTACAAAGCGAACGTAGTGCGCAAATGTTCCTCTACGGTGCGGCAACCATCGCTGTTGGTGTATTACTGGGTTTCTTAATTGCCAGTTACGTTTATACCAAACGTCGTCGTCAGTGGTAAGCTAAGCCCTATTGAAAACAATAGGGTGCTGTGGTTGTGTCGCGTGCAATTCAAACTGCCGATTTAGAGTGGCAACAGATTGATGGCATAGATGTGCCAGTCTCAAAACAATTTGGCGATGTCTATTTTTCCAAAGACAATGGTCTACTCGAAACTCGCCATGTGTTTTTAAATGGCAATGATTTACCTGAGCGTCTGTCCAATCTTCAGCCCTTTGAATATTTTAGTGTTGGTGAAACTGGCTTTGGCACAGGGCTCAACATCTTGGCGCTTTGGCAACTTTGGCAACAGGTTCGCCCAAATAACCACAGCCACCTTCATGCCATTTCAGTTGAAAAATTTCCGCTGTCTAAAACGGATCTGATACGTGCACTCAATGTCTGGCCTGACCTCAAACCGATCGCCGATCAACTGATTGCACAGTACCCGCACCCAATTGCGGGTTGTCATCGCCTGAACTTCCCTGAGGAACGTTTCAGCCTTGACCTTTGGTTAGGCGATGCCCACGATGTTTTCCCCAGTATGGCAAAAACCAATAGCGTTAACGCATGGTTCCTCGATGGTTTCGCGCCTGCCTGTAACCCAGACATATGGGAAGAGCAAGTGCTGAATCACATCGTTCGCTTATCTGGTATTGGAACGACATTTTCTTCGTTTAGTGTCGCAGGCGTGCTCAAACGTGGTTTAACACAGCATGGTATTTCTATTTCACGTCCGCGCGGCTATAGGCATAAACGCGAAATGCTCAAAGCCATCTGGTTAGCTGCTGAGCCTGAAAACATATCAAACGCTGTCGATACCAAATCAATTTTGAATCAAAATCAACCTGATCAAGTACTACACGCTTTTAAGCAACGCCAAATTGCTATCATTGGCGCAGGGATTGCAGGTTTAACTAGCGCATGGGCCTTTGCTGAGCGCGGACACCAAGTCACGCTCTACGACCAATCTGAGCCACTTGCAGGAGGTTCAGGCAATCCGCTCGCCTTACTCAACCCAAAACTTTGTCCGATTGAACAAAGTCATGAACATTTAATGACTTTAGCTTGGCAACATGCTTTACAGCACTATCCCAAGTTTCAGGCTTTTCGCCCCATTCAAGTACATCAACTGGCGCTGAAAAAAGCCGAAGACTTACTCGATCTCGAACAACAATATCCTGCAGGTCTTATGACAGCCGAAACCGCTGCTGATTCTGCGTTAATTACTGAATATCCAAGTCTGAATCTAACTGAAGCTGGCGCTGTCTCACCACATCAAATCAAAGATCAAATCTTAGCGCATCCGCTCATTCAGTTCGTACAAGCCAACATTACTCAAATCCATCCAGAGCACAATGAACTTTTCAATGAGCAAACCCAATCTCTCGGTCAGTTTGATCACGTGATTGTCTGTTGTGCACGCCACACGGCTGCTTTCTTTGAGCAGTACCCTGTGCTGAAGCCCATTCGCGGACAAGTCAGTTGGGTGGAGAATACTGCACAACCTTTGGCCCTCGATCAAGCCTATAGCTATGGCGGCTACTGTATGCAGCTTGATGCTCAACAGTTCATTTTAGGTGCATCCTTCTATCCCAATCGAGACGATAGCGATGTTTTGCTTGAAGACCATATGCATAACTACGAGCTTATCCACAGTGTCTTTCCACATTATGCACAATCGCTTCCTGATGTGACGACTTGGCAAGGCCGTGCATCTGTTCGCGCGCAAAGTCTGGACTATTTTCCAGTCCTTGGAAAAATGTCTGAACAGACTGAAATTTATAGCTTTGCTGGCTTGGGTTCTAAAGGCTTTTTGTTTGCCCCTTTATGTAGTGAAATTTTAGCGGCGCAGATACTGAAAGAGGCCTGCCCTGTTCCTGAGTCACTGCTACAAAAGCTCAGTCCGACCCGATTCCATAAAAAGCTCAAAGCCAAAAAGCCTTATTTTAAAGCGCAGTCTTAGTTCTGCTTATGACTCAAGTACAGCATATAGAGCTATAAATAGAGAAATGTAAATTTCTAAGACATTAAAAAAGCGCCTGACGGCGCTTTTTTTGCTTCTGCTTAATTACTTTGTTCTAAGGCTAAACCAGCATCACGAGCAGCACGGGTACCACCCATTAAAATCACATACTCACGCGCACTGTCAAAACCTTCGAGTAACTCTGCAGCACGTGGCGCTTTACTACCGCCACCACATAAAATGTAAATCGGTTGATCCGTCGACACTTGAGTAAGGCTTTGTGCTGAAAGTTCTGTGATTGGCTGATTAATCGCCCCTTTCACGTGTGCTTCAGCATAAGCACTTGAATCGCGTACATCCCAGATGATCGCATCCTCTGGGAACTCAAATGTTGTAATTTCTTGTTTACGGATCATTGCGCACTCCTTTGATGTAAACAACACTTGGCAAATGAAGAAAACATCCCTAGCATCTCAGATATTCTTTCCATTTGTAAAGGTTTAATCCATGCCATCTTTTGATATTGTTTCAGAATTAGAAATTTTTGAAGTAAATCATGCCGTTCAGAACACCCAAAAGGAAATCGCAACCCGTTTCGACTTCCGTGGTCAGGATGTTTCTATTGAACTCAATGAAAAAAACAAAGAAATCAAAATCTCAACTGAAAGTGATTTCCAGTGTGAACAAGTGTATACCATGTTAGAGAACCATTTCTTTAAGCGTAAAGTCGATATTCAAGCGCTTGATCCACAAAAAATGACTGCTTCAGGTAAAAATGTACTTCAAGTGGTGAAATTAAAAGACGGACTTGACTCAGATACCGCAAAAAAAATTAACAAGGCCATTAAAGAAAGCGGCATTAAAGTGCAATCTTCAATTCAAGGCGACAAAATTCGTGTGACTGATAAAAAGCGCGATACATTACAGCAAGTAATGACCTTTTTAAAAGAACAACAATTTGGTCTGCCTTTACAGTTCAATAACTTTAAAGACTAATACTCTTGTTTGATCATTTGAGGTAACTATGCCAAAGGCCAATCGCTTATCAAAACTTGTAAAAACCACGTCACGCTTGCCGAAAGCATTACGTACGCGATTATGGAGTCAAGCTTTTGGTCGCATAGTTCCCATGGTCGGCAGTGCCAATATTCGTTATTTGCAAGTCAGTCACAGCGAAGTCGTGGTCAAAATCGAAAATCACCGTGCCATGCAAAACCATATTGGTCAACTGCATGCCTGCGCCATGGCTTTAATTGCTGAAACAGCAACCGGTTTTGTAACAGGGATGAATGTACCTGATCATTGCATCGTTCTGATTAAAAGCATGCACGTTGACTTTAAACGTCCGAGTAAAGGTGCCATGACAGCGACAGCCACCTTAACACCAGAACAACAGCAGCTGATGCAAACCACCGCTAAAGGTGAAACTTTAGTTTCTGTGACAGTAATGGATGAATCGGGTGAAGCACCCGTTCAATGTGAAATGTTATGGGCGTGGCTCGACAAAGCATCATTAAAAAAGTAAAAATGTAAATATAACTTACTGTTTGGTAAGTATAAAATTTACAAGAACACGCTAAAGCTGCGACTAAAACTTACTATATCTGTGCTTCGACTCAGCTCAAAATCATGCTACATAACATGAATATTTGAGCTGACTTGATGAAAAAAAGACTAATTTTAGCGACTGCCTTATTTTCTTTGGGGCTGGTGGCCTGCCAACAGCACAACTAGCCAACTCATCGGTTTCAACAACGCCGAGTCACCATTCTACCTCTGCCCTGACCGAACAGAATAAAAAAATTGTGGTGGACTTTTATGAAGGCGTTTTTAGCAAGCATCAGGTTCAAACCTATTCTGACCGCTATATTGGTATACAATACATTCAACATAATCCCTATGTTGCAGACGGCAAAGCACCTTTTGTAAACTACTTCACCCAGTACTTTAAAGAACATCCTGATGCAAAAAACACCATCAAGCGTGTCGTAGCCGAAGGTGATTTGGTGGTGCTCCATGTACATTCCACTCAAAATGCACAAGATGGTGGTGAGGCCGTTGTTGATATTTTCCGCGTCGAACAAGGCAAAATTGTAGAACATTGGGATGTAGTACAAAGCATTCCCGCGGAGTCCGCCAACCGCAATACTATGTTTTAATCCATCGGACTGCATGGAATAGCAATAAAAAAAGCCAGTGATTACACTGGCTTTTTTTGCAGACCAACTCAAGCTTTAGTTGGATTGGCTTGCAAGGAATTTTTCTTTAACATCCGCTGGAATTTGACGTTTATTGCCTTTGACATCAACAGCAACAAAGGTAAACACGCCTTCAGTCACACGTACAGGTGGACGTGAACTGTCATGGCTATCCCACACTTCAATTTCCATCTGAATAGACGTATTGCCTACTTTTAAAATTTTAGTATAACAACTAATCACGTCCCCGACTTTGACAGGGACCAAGAACGTCATCTGATTAATTGAAATCGTTGCACAACGCCCTTTACTAAAGCGTTCTGCGTGAATTGCGCCGGCCAAATCCATTTGTGACACAATCCAACCACCAAACACATCTCCACTCCAGTTGGTATCAGCTGGCATTGCAATCGTTTGAAGAGATAGCATCCCTTCTGGTTTCACATGAATCTCTGACACGTTGACTCCAATTTTCATTATGACTGGGCTTGCAACTGTTGATCTAACCATTGTTGCAATTGTGGCGCACGGAGCGCGCCGCTTATTCTAGCAATTTCAGTAGTTTTATTCATTAAAACTAAGGTTGGAATACTTCGCACATTAAAGGCACTACTTAATCGTGGAGATTCTTCGGTATTAATTTTGGCAAAAATAACCTGCGGATTTTGCTTAGCCACTTCAGCAAAGTGCGGAGCCATCATTTTACATGGACCACACCACTCTGCCCATAAATCAATAAATACAGGCAAATCGCTATGGCTAATGAACTGGCTAAAATTCTGCTCATTCAATTCAATCGGTACCGCAGGTAAAAGCGCTGCGTGGCATTGACCACAGCTCGGATTAGCACTCAATTTCTCTTCAGGCACACGATTTTTGGCCAAACAAGTAGGACAGACGATAATCATTTAGTTGACTCCAATATGTTGATGTAAGAATTCTAATTGGGTCGAAATGGCTTTTTCAAACCAACTGGCATGATAAATATCAAAATGCTGCATCTCCCATTCATGATATTGAACAAAAGGGGCAATATTGGTCGCGGCTTCACGACTGGATTCAATCGGAATTAAACTATCATGCTTGGCGGCAATGAAAAGTACAGGAATATTAATTTGTCTGACATTTTGAATCGGCCGATAACGAATTAAATTAAAAAATAATCGGGCAGGTATCTCACCACTCCAATAATAATCAGGATTAATAATCGAACGATAACCCAAATACGCATCTTGCGTCGGTAAAAAACATAACTCTCGTGGATTAACCACAGGTAAAGTGGTCGGGGACATCCCCACTTTCCCCCCCATATAATCTTGGCTCGATAGTTTTAACGCTTTCGGGAGTTGCTGTAACGGGTAAAGCTTGGCACTTTCAGCACCATCGACAAAAGGCACTTGCGCCATCACCGCCTGAACATTTTTGAACTCTGCAGCAATATCGAGTACATATCCACCGCTGAGTGCCGTCCCCCACAGCACGATCCGTCGACTATCGATCGACTTACGTTCTTTGAGGTGGTTAATCATGGTGCGCCAGTCTTCGAGCTGCTTTTTAATCGACACCAGCTCTCTTGGGCGCCCCGTACTCCCGCCCCAATAACGGTAGTCAAATAACACGACTGCATAACCCGCTTGTGCAAAACGCTGCGCAAATTGGATTAGTTTGAATTGGCGCAGCCCAGCCAAGCCATGGGCCATCACAATCACTGCTGGTTTTTCTTCGGTTTTCGGACGATAAAAATCCGCAGCAATGACCTCTTGGCCACTTTTGACATATAGCGGTTCAACGGTATAGGCGTGCATACCTGCTCCATTGCGTTATTTTATGGTTGTAATCGCTTATAAATATTTCAACAGCATAGGCTGAACTTTCAGCTTAATGCTATCATAAAGCATATCTCGATTAGTTTAATTTTGGAGTGACAGCATGAGCGAAAATGTAGGCTTTGCAGGTCAAATTGGCCCAGAACATTTGGTTCAAGTGGTTGAAAAAGGGTTTAAATCTGTGATCAATAACCGCCCAGATATGGAAGGTGGCGCAGAACAACCAACCAGCGCTCAAATTGAAGAAGCAGCACGTGTTGCAGGCCTAGATTACGTCTACCAACCTGTGGTTGCTGGTCAAATAACCGAAATGGATGTGCGCACTTTTGCCAATCATTTCAATGAGCTACCAAAACCTATTTTAATGTTCTGCCGTACAGGCAATCGCTCGAACAACTTATACCAACTGGCCAAACAAATGGACCTGTTAGATGACTAAACGGTTGTTTAAAAGTGTCATCTGCACTGCTCTTATTTTAACGAGCAGTGCATTGTGGGCGGCAATGAATAACCTGAGTCAAGCACTCAGCCCGCAGCTCAGCGTTTCAGGGGAAATGACCCAAGACAAGTTTCAACAGTTAATAAAACAAGGTTTTAAGTCGGTCATTGTCAACCGACCAGATCAAGAACAAGGCAATACCGTTCGCGTTGATCAACTGCGTAATATTGCGAAACAGTCCAAAGTCAGCGTAATTTACCAACCTGTTACCAGCAGTAAAATTTCTGAAACAGACGTGGTCGGAATTTGCTAAATATTATAATGAATTGCCCAAGCCTATTTTAATGGTCTGTAAGAGTGGTGCTCGCTCTAGTCTGCTGTTTAATCAGGCAAAACAACGAGGATTACTCCATGAATAAACTGTTGCTGCTTTTACTCTGCTGTACCTTAATGACAGCATGTAGTTCAATGAATGTACGTCCTACCGTTGGGGTAAGCGTTGGTACTGGCTTATAAGTCAAATGAAAGTAAAAACGGCATCTAGTGCCGTTTTTTTACAAAATATAATCATCTACAGCCCTGAATATGTTAACTATAGAATCTGTCTCGCTTAGATAAACGTTTGCTTATGTATGATCTGATTATTATTGGGGCTGGAACTGCGGGTATCGCAGCCTACCAACAAGCCGTGAAGTCCACACAAAATCTATTAATCATTAATGATGGGCCGTGGGACACTACTTGTGCACGTGTCGGCTGCATGCCGTCAAAAGTGCTAATTTCTACAGCAAATCGCATGCATGATATTCAACATGCGGATCGTGTCGGATTACAAGTAGAGTCAAAAATAGACCGCAGTCAGGTCATGCAACACGTACAAAAACTCCGTGATCGCTTTACTCATAATACCCTTAAAACCGTAGAGAGCTGGCCTGAGTCCCATAAAATTCAGGGCCGTGCTCGCTTTGTCAATTCAAAAACGGTCGAAGTTAATGGGCAACACTACCAAGCCAAAAGCTTTATTTTAGCTGTAGGCTCCACACCTAGCTTTGACCCAGTATGGAAGAATGAACTCGGTGATCGGCTCATCACCTCCGATCAAATCTTTGAACTCAATGCTTTACCCAAATCTTTAGCAGTGATTGGGAGTGGCGTCATCGCAATTGAACTTGCGCAAGCCATGCAACGACTTGGCGTCAATACCACTGTCTTTGCACGTAGTCGTAAAGTCAGTGTTCTGACTAGTCCTAAATTGCAGCAGTTAGCACAAACAGAAATTAGCACCGAACTTGAGATCAAGTTCGAAGTTTTACCCACAGAGGTTAAGTATATAAATAATCAAGTTGAACTTAGGTTTACTGAAAATGGTCAGCCTAAAACACTCAACGTTGATTACTTACTGGTTGCCACAGGACGAAGTAGTCTTTTAAATACCCTTAAACTCGAAAATATCGACACCTCATTCAAAGACTTAAAACATTTACCTGTTGATCCTGAAACCAAACAACTCGCCGACTATCCGATTTTTATCATTGGCGATGCACATACTGATACTCCACTACAGCATGAAGCCGCACACGAAGGTAAAGTCTCGGTCAAAAATGCATTAAATTTCCCTACTATAGAATCATGTAAGACCCTAATACCCTTAGGCATCGTTTTTAGTAGCCCAGAAATGGCAATGGTTGGACAAAACTTTAAGCAACTACAAAGTGCACCTATCAATTTTGTCATAGGCGAAGTCTCTTATGTCAAACAAGGGCGCGCATTAGTTTTAGGTAAAAACCATGGAGCTATCGAAGTGTATGTGGAGAAAAGTAGCCGTAAGCTACTAGGTGCTGAATTACTCACAGAGTCTACTGAACATTTGGCCCATTTACTGGCATGGATGATTGCAGAACAACTGACCGTCGATGAAATTTTGGAAAAACCGTTTTATCACCCAACCCTTGAAGAAGGTTTAAGAACGGCATTAAAACATGCACGTCGACAGCTAGATACGATACCTAAACTGCGAAATTCATGATTCATATTCTTTTAATAAGGTTTGCTGTGTGTAATTAAACGATTTCATCAACACTGTGCAGTGAACTATAAATCATTCGCGGCATAACGTTGATTTAACTACAAGACACACACCTTATTAGATTAGCGGTAAAGTTCTTATTTTAGTGCGTAACTTAACTGATCTAAGACACATTAATAACCGTAATAAACCATGTGTTGTAATACATAAGTCAGTCATTCCTGATCCATTTTGGTTCATAAATGGCTATTCTCTTCAAATAATTGCTTACTTGGCAAATAATTCCACCATATTCTTGCTTTTGTTTAGAGAATAAATTTATTAAGATTATAGAAAGCATGCCAACAAAACAAGTTAAAGCACATCAAGAAACGTTAAAAGGTGCTCTGTGATCTTGTTAAATATGACATAAAAACCAGAAAATGCTGGCTTTTTACCACTTAGGCCCTTATAAATGCATGTTCTCAGCTCTTCTGTTTTTTGTTTTAATAAATGGCGCATAAAAAAATCCCCCTCTGCATTAAGCGGAGGGGGATTTAGAATTAATGAGCTGGCGATGACTTACTCTCACATGGATAACTCCACACTACCATCAGCGCTAAGAGGTTTCACTTCTGAGTTCGGGAAGGGATCAGGTGGTTCACTCTTGCTATTGTCGCCAGCACAACTGTTTATGACTATTCGTTGGGTCTAACCTCAGAGCAGTGCTCTTCGTGCCTAACTTTCATCAAATGAGTTATTAACAGGTATATTTGAGTTGGATATTTTATCTAGCTTTATAACTAAATCAAGTTGTTTGCAGTGATTTGAACCACAACACCAACTGTTTGGGTGTTGTATAGTCAAGCCTCACGAGCAATTAGTATTGGTCAGCTTCACATATCACTATGCTTCCACATCCAACCTATCAACGTCGTAGTCTTCAACGGCTCTTTAGAGGACATAAAGTCCTAGGGAAATCTTATCTTGAGGTAGGCTTCCCGCTTAGATGCTTTCAGCGGTTATCCCTTCCGAACATAGCTACCCGGCGATGCGACTGGCGTCACAACCGGTACACCAGAGGTTCGTCCACTCTGGTCCTCTCGTACTAGGAGCAGATCCTCTCAAATTTCCAACGCCCACGGTAGATAGGGACCGAACTGTCTCACGACGTTCTAAACCCAGCTCGCGTACCTCTTTAAATGGCGAACAGCCATACCCTTGGGACCTGCTTCAGCCCCAGGATGAGATGAGCCGACATCGAGGTGCCAAACACCGCCGTCGATATGAACTCTTGGGCGGTATCAGCCTGTTATCCCCAGAGTACCTTTTATCCGTTGAGCGATGGCCCTTCCATACAGAACCACCGGATCACTAAGACCTACTTTCGTACCTGCTCGACTTGTGGGTCTCGCAGTTAAGCGCGCTTTTGCCTTTATACTCTACGCGTGATTTCCGACCACGCTGAGCGCACCTTCGTACTCCTCCGTTACTCTTTAGGAGGAGACCGCCCCAGTCAAACTACCCACCAGACATGGTCCTCGTCCCGGATAACGGGACAGAGTTAGAACCTCAATATTACCAGGGTGGTATTTCAAGATTGGCTCCACCGAAACTAGCGTCTCGGTTTCAAAGCCTCCCACCTATCCTACACAAGTAAGATCAAAGTTCAATGTCAAGCTGCAGTAAAGGTTCACGGGGTCTTTCCGTCTAGCCGCGGGTACACCGCATCTTCACGGCGAATTCGATTTCACTGAGTCTCTGCTGGAGACAGCGCCCCCATCATTATGCCATTCGTGCAGGTCGGAACTTACCCGACAAGGAATTTCGCTACCTTAGGACCGTTATAGTTACGGCCGCCGTTTACTGGGGCTTCGATCAAGAGCTTCGCTTACGCTAACCCCATCAATTAACCTTCCAGCACCGGGCAGGCATCACACCCTATACGTCCACTTTCGTGTTTGCAGAGTGCTATGTTTTTAATAAACAGTTGCAGGGGCCTGGTTTCTGTGGCTGCCAATAGCTCAAGGAGTAAATCCTATCACCGTCGGCAGCGTACCTTCTCCCGAAGTTACGGTACCATTTTGCCTAGTTCCTTCAGCAGAGTTCTCTCAAGCGCTTTGGTCTACTCGACCTGACCACCTGTGTCGGTTTCGGGTACGATTCCTATGTAACTGAAGCTTAGAGACTTTTCCTGGAAGCATGGTATCAGCCACTTCACTGTACAAGTACAGCTTGCTATCAGTTCTCAGCATAGAGTACCCCGGATTTGCCTAAGATACATGCCTACAACCTTCCACCTGGACAACCAACGCCAGGCTGACTTAACCTTCTCCGTCCTCTCATCGCATTACATAGAAGTATTGGAATATTAACCAATTTCCCATCGACTACGCCTCTCGGCCTCGCCTTAGGGGTCGACTCACCCAGCCCCGATTAACGTTGGACTGGAACCCTTGGTCTTTCAGCGTGCGAGTTTTTCACTCGCATTGTCGTTACTCACGTCAGCATTCGCACTTCTGATACCTCCAGCATACTTCTCAATACACCTTCATCGGCTTACAGAACGCTCCCCTACCACTTGCAATAAATTGCAAATCCGCAGCTTCGGCATATAGTTTTAGCCCCGTTACATCTTCCGCGCAGGCCGACTCGACTAGTGAGCTATTACGCTTTCTTTAAAGGGTGGCTGCTTCTAAGCCAACCTCCTAGCTGTCTATGCCTTCCCACATCGTTTCCCACTTAACTATAATTTTGGGGCCTTAGCTGGCGGTCTGGATTGTTTTCCTCTTGACTACGGACGTTAGCACCCGCAGTCTGTCTCCCGGATAGTACTCATTGGTATTCGGAGTTTGCATCGGTTTGGTAAGTCGGGATGACCCCCTAGCCGAAACAGTGCTCTACCCCCAATGGTATTCGTCCGAGGCGCTACCTAAATAGCTTTCGGGGAGAACCAGCTATCACCGAGTTTGATTAGCCTTTCACCCCTATCCACAAGTCATCCCCTGGCTTTTCAACGACAGTGGGTTCGGTCCTCCAGTTAGTGTTACCCAACCTTCAACCTGCTCATGGATAGATCACCCGGTTTCGGGTCTACACCCAGCAACTAAACGCCCTATTAAGACTCGATTTCTCTACGGCTCCCCTATGCGGTTAACCTTGCTACTGAATGTAAGTCGCTGACCCATTATACAAAAGGTACGCAGTCACCGAACAAGTCGGCTCCCACTGCTTGTATGCATGCGGTTTCAGGATCTATTTCACTCCCCTCACAGGGGTTCTTTTCGCCTTTCCCTCACGGTACTGGTTCACTATCGGTCAGTCAGGAGTATTTAGCCTTGGAGGATGGTCCCCCCATATTCAGACAAGGTTTCACGTGCCCCGCCCTACTCGACATCATCATATCAGCCCTTTCGTGTACAGGACTATCACCCACTATGGTTGCACTTCCCAGAGCATTCCACTAAAACTGATATGACTTAATGGGCTTTTCCCCGTTCGCTCGCCGCTACTGAGGGAATCTCAATTGATTTCTTTTCCTAAGGGTACTGAGATGTTTCACTTCCCCTCGTTCGCCTCGTATGACTATGTATTCATCATACGATACCTGCCTTATGACAGGTGGGTTTCCCCATTCAGAAATCTCCGGATCACAGGATATTTGCCGCCTCCCCGGAGCTTATCGCAGGCTATTACGTCTTTCATCGCCTCTGACTGCCAAGGCATCCACCACATGCACTTAATTACTTGACTATACAACCCCAAACAGTCGTTAATCCCTACAAGTAGGATTAAGACAGTCTATGATGATTTCTCATCACTTCCTTACAGTTTGTTGTTCTGTGTACTTAAACACTGTACAGCTTCAATTCAATTCACATACCAAAACGCTTGATTCAGTTAATTTCGCTAGTAACTCATTTCTTCAATCTTCATCAATCAGTAATAAATCACTGTTAATGTCGATCTTAAAAACGAGTATGAACAAATTATTTCAACTCAAATATATTCTGTTAATGATTTTTCCAGCCTTCGTCAGGTCAGGAAACTGTGATAAATCACAGAGATTAATAACAACGAAGCGCATTCTACGCTTTATTATCACTAAGCTCTATAAGCTATCAGTTCGTTTGCTTAATGTTTAACTCATTGCATCGCAATGAGTGGTGGAGACTAGGAGAGTCGAACTCCTGACCTCCTGCGTGCAAAGCAGGCGCTCTACCAACTAAGCTAAGTCCCCAGCTTATCAATAAGTCAATGTCTCTGTTTTTCTGTATTCAGCATTTAACAATGCTTGTTAGTCAGATTTGGTGGGTCTGACAAGACTTGAACTTGTGACCCCACGCTTATCAAGCGTGTGCTCTAACCAACTGAGCTACAGACCCTCAGATACATCGTCATGAAGAACAACTTGTTGTGGATTCTTACCAATCGTCAATCTTTCGTTAAGGAGGTGATCCAGCCGCAGGTTCCCCTACGGCTACCTTGTTACGACTTCACCCCAGTCATCGGCCACACCGTGGTAAGCGTCCTCCTTGCGGTTAGACTACCTACTTCTGGTGCAACAAATTCCCATGGTGTGACGGGCGGTGTGTACAAGGCCCGGGAACGTATTCACCGCGGCATTCTGATCCGCGATTACTAGCGATTCCGACTTCATGGAGTCGAGTTGCAGACTCCAATCCGGACTACGATCGGCTTTTTGAGATTAGCATCCTATCGCTAGGTAGCAACCCTTTGTACCGACCATTGTAGCACGTGTGTAGCCCTGGTCGTAAGGGCCATGATGACTTGACGTCGTCCCCGCCTTCCTCCAGTTTGTCACTGGCAGTATCCTTAAAGTTCCCGGCTTAACCCGCTGGCAAATAAGGAAAAGGGTTGCGCTCGTTGCGGGACTTAACCCAACATCTCACGACACGAGCTGACGACAGCCATGCAGCACCTGTATGTAAGTTCCCGAAGGCACCAATCCATCTCTGGAAAGTTCTTACTATGTCAAGACCAGGTAAGGTTCTTCGCGTTGCATCGAATTAAACCACATGCTCCACCGCTTGTGCGGGCCCCCGTCAATTCATTTGAGTTTTAGTCTTGCGACCGTACTCCCCAGGCGGTCTACTTATCGCGTTAGCTGCGCCACTAAAGCCTCAAAGGCCCCAACGGCTAGTAGACATCGTTTACGGCATGGACTACCAGGGTATCTAATCCTGTTTGCTCCCCATGCTTTCGTACCTCAGCGTCAGTATTAGGCCAGATGGCTGCCTTCGCCATCGGTATTCCTCCAGATCTCTACGCATTTCACCGCTACACCTGGAATTCTACCATCCTCTCCCATACTCTAGCTTCCCAGTATCGAATGCAATTCCTAAGTTAAGCTCAGGGATTTCACATCCGACTTAAGAAGCCGCCTACGCACGCTTTACGCCCAGTAAATCCGATTAACGCTCGCACCCTCTGTATTACCGCGGCTGCTGGCACAGAGTTAGCCGGTGCTTATTCTGCGAGTAACGTCCACTATCCTAGAGTATTAATCCAAGTAGCCTCCTCCTCGCTTAAAGTGCTTTACAACCAAAAGGCCTTCTTCACACACGCGGCATGGCTGGATCAGGCTTGCGCCCATTGTCCAATATTCCCCACTGCTGCCTCCCGTAGGAGTCTGGGCCGTGTCTCAGTCCCAGTGTGGCGGATCATCCTCTCAGACCCGCTACAGATCGTCGCCTTGGTAGGCCTTTACCCCACCAACTAGCTAATCTGACTTAGGCTCATCTATTAGCGCAAGGTCCGAAGATCCCCTGCTTTCCCCCGTAGGGCGTATGCGGTATTAGCATTCCTTTCGGAATGTTGTCCCCCACTAATAGGCAGATTCCTAAGCATTACTCACCCGTCCGCCGCTAGGTCAGGTAGCAAGCTACCTTTCCCCGCTCGACTTGCATGTGTTAAGCCTGCCGCCAGCGTTCAATCTGAGCCATGATCAAACTCTTCAGTTAAAAATCATTAGTAGCTTATGGCTACAAATCTTGGCTCATCAATTTTCTGACAAATATTTCTCAAATAAACTTCGAGTAATTTCTACCATCAATCAATGAAATATTTTCGATCGATCAATTAGTAAAAATCCACACAAGTTGTTCTTCATAATCTCTTAATGATCTTCTTGCTGATTCGTCATCAGCAAGCTAGGTCGGCTATACTACTCTCTTTCAAGAAGAAGTCAACTGGTTTTATTAATTATTTTTAAACTTATTCAAGACTTTCAGATTCTACCGCTTGGGCTAAATCCTTGTTTCTCAACAAGTTTTAATCAACATCACCGCCGATGGATGTGCATTCTACAGCATTTCTAATCCAACACAACCCCCTTTATTCAATTATTTATAAAAAAACTTCCACTTGTTTATTTATTCAGCAAAATGACGCTTTTTTCTTATTTTTTGAGTGAAAAGGGAACAATTTCTCCAATTTCATTTCGATTTTTTTCTTGCGATTTTTTTTCTTGCCACTTTAATGCACGACAATCCACATATTCACAATAACCACTTTCGCCCTGTTCCTCATAATTATCCATTTTGAGTTGATATTTAAAGCTACCTACATAACCCGCAGCTAAACCAAATTTAAAATCACCACGACTTTGAGCATAAATATGAATGTTATGTCCACGCTCATCTTGATAATGCCATTCAAACTCTCGCGGTAAATACATTTTTTGCCCATTGGGAGTTTTCACAGCAGGATAAACACGATGAACTTGAAAGCAAACCATCCGATCAAACATATGGGTTTGTTGTTTTTGCAAATCACGTATATAGATACGTGACTGCACAATTCGATTAAACGAATCTCGAATTTGTTCTAACAATAGTTGACGCTGATCTACTAGATTAATGACTTGATATGTGAAAAACGCTAAGGGTAAATAACTAAAGTCGATGCTGCGCGCGTATTCAAAAGCACCCAACTGATCAATGTCATAGCGCTGTTCTTTATATTTAACTTCTCCCTGACATCGACACAATACAGACCAATGCTCAGCAAGACCAAAACGCAATTTGGTGAAATGTGAGATCAGTGGTGTTGTTGTTATTTCAATTTCAAAACTCAATTCTGTGTCTTTTCTTTGAATTTGAAATTTTGGGAATGCCCCCATGAGCTGTTCTTTATTGGCAAATTTAAATGTTTTTTCTTGAAATGAACATTCCGCAGAAATTGAATAGCGGTTCAGTTGCCCTGCCATATGTGGACTACTACTGGCCAATACGGTCGCGGTATCTAAGGGTGTAGTTCTGATTGCACTGTTATTCCGAAACATGGGCGTATTGGGCTGACCAATCATGCTCAAAAAATTTAAATAATGTAATGGTGCTGGAAGATTGGGAATGGTTAAAGCTTGATGAATAATTTTATATTTTTTATTGGGTGGGTGATAAGCTGGAAGTGACCGTGAAGGAGCCTGATTAAGTTGTTTAGACTGATCGAGAAAATCTTGAAACAACCACATATCATACTCCTTCTACATATCATTAACTCATGATGGGCTGTGCTGACGTCGTGCTAAAAACGTAGTAACAAAGCCAGATAGTGCATAAATCAAAGAAATAGCTAAAATACCCACAGGGATATTGTAAGTCATTGCAGCAAAAATAAAGACCGCAATAGGAAGGACAAAAAATGGTACTCGCTTACGATCTACCGTTTTAAATGAATAATATTTAATATTCGAAATCATGAGGAGTCCGACAGACACAATCACTGCTGCGCTGATGGCTTGAATCCCCCGCTCACGAATATCAAAAATTTCGGGGAAATCGAGTCCGACCCAAACCAATGAAATAATAATAATCGCAGCAAGTGGACTAGCTACACCAATAAAGTAACGCTTATCGACCACACCGATTTGCACATTAAAACGAGCTAGACGGAACGCAGCACAGGCGGTGTAGACAAAGCAACACGCCAAACCTATACGACCGAGCGAATCCAAACTCCAGCTATACATCAAAATAGCGGGTGCAACACCGAATGCTAATAGATCCGATAAAGAATCATACTGCTCACCAAAAGCGCTCTGTGCACCAATTGCTCGTGCAACGCGACCGTCCAAGCCATCCAACAACGCTGCCAAGAAAATGGCATAAATCGCTTGCTGGAAGTTGCCATTCATACTGGCAATGATGGAATAAAAGCCTGACAACAACGCTGCAGTTGTAATCAGGTTCGGCCACAAATAAATACCTCGACGTTTTACCTTTTGACCTTCCTGTGTGTGCTCTTCTTCTTCTACCTCAAAAGTAATCCCATCAAAAGTAGGCGTACTGCGGGGTGAAGATTCGCTTTCAGGTTTATTTATATTTGTCATTCTCTGTCGATCCTAATGTAGCCTTTTCTCTTATAGTCTATCTTTATTCGCCAACTAACCAACGAACAGCAGCATGACCACCATTTTCACTCATACGCAAATGCGGGAATAACCATTGTAGCGCTTCATCTGCATCTTCAGAAAACTTCCAAGGTGGGTTAATCACCAACAGACCACAACCATTTAAGCCCACTGGGGTATCATCTGGCCAAACACATACTTCACAGATCAACTGACGGCGAATACCGGTTTTAATCATTTTCTTTTCAAAACGGTCAATCATGGCGCGGTCTTTGATTGGATACCAAATTGCAAACACACCCGTTGGCCATTTTTTATATGCAGTCGCTATGAGATCAACCAATTGAGGGAAATCTTTACGCTCCACTTCGTAAGGTGGATCAATCATCACCAAACCGCGTTTTTCTTTGGGTGGAATAACGCCAAATAGCCCTTCATACGCATCGCGCTCATGTAAGCCCGCGCGTTTGTCACGAACGTTGTAATACAACTGTTGGAATACATCACGTTGCATTTCAAAAATAGTGGCTTTATCGATTTCGCGCATGCCTTCCAATGCAAACCATGGCGAACCTGGATAAGCACCTTTGCCTGAACCTTCACGCATTTTTTCAACAATTTTTAAATACTGCTGAACACCTTCAGGCGCATTACGCTTAATCGAGTCATCAAGTTTTACTAAACGGTGAATACCATTTAAAAACTCACCCGACTTTTGTGCTTCTGAAGTCGATAAATCATATTTACCAGCACCGCCATGCGTATCAATATAACGATACGGTTTATCTTTTTGATTGAGGCGAGTCAAAATCTGAAGCAAAAGGACATGCTTCATGACATCTGCAAAGTTACCTGCATGGAAGTGGTGACGGTAATTCATGTTTCTATCATTCCTAAAATCAATGAGTATTTTAGCATGAAAAATAGTTTCGTTCAGATTGCTTTCATACACTAGAATAACCGTGGCTTTTCTTTGTCTTTTTTAGGTTAATGTAATGGAAGCAGTTCTTCTCCCAAAGTCTTGGAATGTTGATCAAATCCTAGATGATTTAGATCAACATGGTTTTGCCATCATTGATGACGCCTACTCTAATGACTATGTACATCAACTCATTGAAGAATGTACTTCGAACTTAAACCGCTTTCGTGAAGCTGCTATTCAAAACGGTGTCATCAGCAAGATCCGTAGTGATCACATTTTATGGCTAAATCCCGAGCTCGTTATTTCCAATCAACATGTTCAAGCCCTTTTTAGTTTGGGTCAGGAACTAAATCGTGCTTTTTATCTCGGTATTCGAGACGTCGAAGCGCATTTTGCTTGCTATAACGCTGGCGAGTTTTATGCCCTACACCGTGATAATCCTCAAGGTAAAAATGGCCGCATGATTTCTACGGTTTATTATTTACACGAAGACTGGCAAGACGATTGGGGCGGTGAACTTCATCTGCAAGATAAAAATGACATTTGGCATGTACTACAACCCAAACCGAATCGTATTGCATTGTTTCAAAGTGACTTACTGCATGAGGTCTTAGAAGCTAAACATCAGCGTTTATCGATTACTGGATGGTTACGGAGTGACAGTACAATCCTGTGATTCAAGCAAAAAGACTTTAAATTGTAAGAAGTATCCTCATATACTGAACATCAATTGATGAGGATGTAACCGATGCGTGCCAGCAGTCAACAAATTATTCAGCGTATTGGTGAAACAGATCAACTCTACCTACAAGGCAATAGCCCTGAATTAGCCCTTGAGCGTGCTGATTTGCGCTTACAGTTGGTCACCCTGAGCCAACTACGCCAAGAGCAAGTCCACTTTTTACAAGAAGCGGTGGTATTACTTGAGCAAGGTCGAATTGAGTTTGAGGAAATGCCTCTGTCTTTGTACCTCAATTTGTCTTTGCACCTTGCCAAGGCTTATATGCTGTACTTTGAAATCACCAAAGAAGATCGCTTTGCTTTGATTACACAGCAAATTTTAAAACCATTGACCAGCTATGGTCAGGGCGATATTTACCTGTTTTTGGCCTATGCCTCGGTCAGTCGAAAAGAGTTGGCATTGGCACGACACTGGCTTGGCAAATATGCGAAAAGTACCGAGTTTGATTTCGTTTTACTACGTGAACATGCCGCTTTTGTTGACCTTCATCAAGAAGATTGGTTTATCAAGCTGATGCAAAGTAAATTGCACTAAAATGTACAAATAAAAAAACGCCTGAAATCAGGCGTTTTCTTATGGGTCAATTCTACTATTCAAATGACAATGGCATAAAATCAATTTAGGCAGTTTGAAGTTTATAAGCATCGAGATGTAGCTGTTGATTAAGTTCATCAACCATAATCGCCCAATCATCATCTTGAACCAAATGACTGATTAATAGCGCACGTTGAGCGGAATTCCAAAACGGTGCATCGTGTAAAGACTGATGAGCAGGAAGTTGATGCGTACGAATATATAACTCGATGGCAGCCGCACTATTGGCGAGTCCCAGTTGCGAAAATAAAAGCTCTAAGGATGGTTTATGTTGACTGAGCATCTCGGCCTCCTTATCAATACAATTGTCAATTATTATTGAATTAACTTATATGTATTTTCTAAAAAAACCTAGTGATAAAACTAGGTTTGTTGTTTCAATTTGTGATTATAAATGACACGATCCTGAAAGCGTATGTTCTGTATGCAATTGTTCATTTAACAGGTCGACCACCATTGCCCATTCATCATCTTTTTTCCAATTACTGATAATGAAGTCATGCTGTGCTTTTGACCAAAAGGGTGCTTTATGCAATGGAACGTCTGAAGTAAGTTGGTGTGTTTCAATAAACTGATCGATTGCTTCCGCACTCGCATCAAGCCCCAATTGTTCAAATAAAAGTTCTAAAGTCGGTTGTTGGTCAAACATCATTGTTCTCCTCAAGCTCTGATCATGCCCTTTTAGAATAAACCTTTGGCCATCTATGCTCAGTTGTATCTACATCACAGCATGTTATTTTTTGTTCAATAAATACCCCATATAAAAAAGCACCCCAAATGGAGTGCTTTTTCAAAACAGATCTTTAACAGATCAGTTTTTAATTATTTAAGCATGTCAGCAATTGCTGCGCGCTCTTCTTCAAGTTCTTGAAGAGTTTTGTCCATACGCTCACGGCTGAACGCATCGATTTCTAGGCCTTCAACACGTGTGTATTCGCCATTTTCGCAAGTTACAGGAACACCATACATTACGCCTTCAGGAATACCATAAGAACCGTCAGAAGGAATACCCATCGTTACCCATTCGCCATTTGTGCCAAGCGCCCAATCGCGCATATGGTCGATAGCAGCGTTCGCAGCTGAAGCAGCTGAAGACAAACCACGCGCTTCGATAATCGCAGCACCACGTTTACCAACAGTTGGAAGGAATACATTCGCGTTCCAGTCAGCATCGTTGATTTTGTCTTTTAAGCTTTCGCCATTTGCAGTTGCAAAACGGTAGTCAGCATACATCGTTGGAGAGTGGTTACCCCAAACAGTCATGTTTTTGATGTCTGCTACAGCAACACCCGCTTTTTGAGCAATTTGAGTCAACGCACGGTTGTGGTCAAGACGTAGCATTGCTGTGAAGTTTTTCGCTGGAAGATCTGGAGCAGATTTCATTGCGATGTAAGCATTTGTATTTGCAGGGTTACCTACAACAAGTACTTTAACGTCACGGCTAGCAACTTCGTTTAGTGCTTGACCTTGACCGATGAAGATTTCACCGTTCACTTTCAATAAGTCAGCACGTTCCATACCAGGACCACGTGGACGTGAACCAACCAATAACGCGTAGTCAGCATCTTTAAATGCAACTTTTGGATCATCAGTACCGATCATGCCAGCCAATAATGGGAAAGCACAGTCGTCTAATTCCATCATTACGCCTTTAAGCGCAGCTTGAGCTTTCTCAAAAGGAACTTCTAACAATTGCAGAATAACTGGTTGGTCTTTACCTAACATTTCGCCACTAGCGATACGGAATAATAGGCTATAACCGATTTGACCAGCAGCGCCAGTAACGGCAACGCGAACAGGTTGCTTCATGTACTTATCTCCATTTGAGGAACGTTATATGATTAAATAGCTGTTCTATCTAATCTTAATAATCATAAACGGCAAAGATTGTACTCCAATACTTTGGCAGATGCATGTAAAAGAGAATGAATTCCAACAAAAGTATGATAGGAAATATAAATTAATTTAGGGAAAGAGATTAGTAAGAACCCTTGATCGCAAAAGAATTTGGGCAGTTTTCTTGTATATTCTCTGCACAGCCTTTGTACTGACCATTGGGTTTATAACAAACTTTGACTTCGGTCAAAATATTGGTTTGACGGTGAGTACGGCAGCTAAAACGTAGCCCGCTTGCAGGCAGTCCAGGATTTAGACGTTGGAACTGCCCACGTAAGCTATGCAGTTGCGCAGTTTTATTTTCAGATGAAGTCAAATCTGCGGGAATTTTTAAACGTTCTGCATAATTAATCACGTTACGGAAATATTGACTGGCACTCATCGGCACACATCCCCCAATTTCTGCCCACAACTGGCGACGTGCATGCTCATCGGGCATGACTCTCGCCACCACTTTGGCCTGAAGTGGTGACAGCACTGCTGAGGAATTGGTCTGACACTCTCGTGTCGTGGTTTCAGGATACAATCCAGTGATGTTGAGCGAATAGCCTTCCAAACATTTCCGTTTCTTTGAGCCTTGATTATCGAACAAACACACGGCGGGTGTCATTTGAACTTCCATCACATAGCCAAACACGGTCGGTGTTGCATGGGCTGATGTCGCAAAAAATCCCATAACAATACCGCTGCTGATCAATAGCAGAAGCTTTTGCGTTAAGACTGATTGGGATGACATCAAAACCATAAAATGCCTAGGCCTTTATTATTGACTTCTAAAAGGAATATTTTGCATGCGCTGGGTGATTGACTGTGGGCCCTGTCCAAGCAGCACACCATAATGGGTCGCATTACTCATGACATGCTTGACGTAATCACGAGTTTCAGTCAGAGGAATACTTTCTGTGTATTGATCCGCCGCAATCGGCTGATTTTCAGGCTGCCAACGACGCGCACGATTTGGCCCTGCGTTATAACCTGCGGTGGCAAGTACAGGACTGTTGCTTAATTGGCTTTGAATCATGGACAAGTAAAATGTGCCATAACGAACATTGGTATTCATATCACTCAGTGCAGCAGGATTATAGGTTTCACCCATTTGTCTAGCGACCAGTTTTGCCGTATCTGGCATGATCTGCATCAAACCACCTGCCCCCACATGCGAGCGAGCATGGGTAACAAATCGGCTTTCTTGTCGCATTAACCCATACGCCCATGCAGGATCTATGCCTGCATTGCGACTATGACTGACCACATAGCTTTGATGCGGCATGGCATAACGATAACTGTAGTTATGTTGCTTGACGGTTCGATCAGCTGCATAGATCGCGCGGTCATACCATCCCATTTCTGTTGCACGTTTGGCAGCAGCCAAAATTAAGCCATCATCTTGTTTTAAATAAGCTTGTCGAACCGCCCAATTCCATTCACGGTTGACATAATTGTCTGGCGCATTGACGTTGCGCAGTGCAAAAGCGCGGCTAAAGTGAATATCTTGACTCAAACGCTGCGCATCCGCATTGCTCGGTTGGGTATTGGCTGGAATCGTTTGATAACCTTGACCAATACGATCTTTTGCCAATAAGTTATGATAATCGTCACCTACTGACAATTTTTTGAAGATCTCGCGCGCCAGTGTTTTTGACTTTGCATCACCACGCTGTTCTGAAGCACGGGCTAACCAATATTGCCAGCGGTCTTCTTGTTTTTGCGTCACACTCATGCCATCAATGGCACGAATGACACTCTCCCATGCGCCGAAACGAATGGCTTGGCGTGCATAGATTTCAGCTTCTTCTTCACTCAGTGCTAAACCATAGCTCCGATCGAAGGCTTGCAACACTTCCACATTAAAATTGTTTTTCATAACGGTTGTGCCACCGATATACCCCACAGCGCGATACAACGCTTTTTGCACCGACTCAGGTGTTCCTTCTGCAGCACGCTTGACCGACGCCAGTGCAGTATTTAGATCACTGTCGGCTAAACGGCCAATGGCATAAATTAAATACGCTTGATCTGCCGCCGACGCTTTCGGTGCGGACCAGAGATAGTTCAGTGGATCGGCTTGAATGCTATTCAGCTGGGCCAAAGACAGATTCATGCCAATGGTTTGTGCGGTTGCAATCGCTTGACCTGACTGCCCTGCACGTAGCTGTGACCATAGACGTTGTTGTTTGTCTTGTTCCGTCATCAGTGGACTAGACAACATCATGCGCCCCAGCCCTGCACAAGACTCAGGCTGTGAATTGGTCGTGAGCCAAACATCTTTATATTCGGCAAAAACCAAAGGATCGCCTGACTTGGCCCGGACTTGCGCCATAGCACAGCTTTCTGCGCGATCTGCATTGGACACATAGGCCAATACTGGCTGCGCGGAAGCAAAGTCGGCCATTTTGACTTTTTCTTCAATGTAATCTGCTGCTAACTTCTCAGCCATGGCAGATTGCGGATAGCGTTGTGCAAATCCGACAATGTTCGCCGCAGGTTGCAACGCCAAATTACTGTTAAGTACCCAATATTCAGGATAATAGCCCAGCACATCACCCTGCATACTACTTTGATATTGTTGTAATAAACCAACATTGCCAGCATTTGCTGCACGCAAGGCATTATTAAACTGTTCATCTGCGGCATATGTCGCTGCAGATAGACCTAAGGCAGCCACACCCAACGCAAACACTTGATAATATTTATTCTGTAATCGTTTTAACATGGGTTTGCCTTCAGTCATCTTTGGATTGCCTAGTCTCGTCTCATCATTTTCATTAGTTTAATAACTCATAACAGGCTCTATTGTTCTCTTATGTAACCTTATGATTAGACAATATTAATTTTCCTGCATTTTCGCTTCACAAATCAATCTTTTTAGCTTCAGATTTAAAGCTATAAGTTTATTCAGATTTCCTGCTAAAATATGCGCCTTTCGTAGATTTCACATGGTGTTTGATCGCCCCTTTTTGTCGCCAGCCAAGCTCTGCTTTCGCCGCCACAGATACCGATCAGACACAAAAACCTAGATTTATCCCCCTTAGGAGCCTACATGACGGTTCAAACCTTCATTCCAAATGGTGCCCAAGCTGCCTCAGAAAACACTGTTACCCAGCCACAGCACACCCCAGCCATCGATGGATCAGTTAAAAAACTGTATATCGAAACGCAAGGGTGTCAGATGAATGAGTATGACAGTCACCGTATGGCAGACTTACTTGGCGACTCGCACGGTTATGTGCTGACCCAAGATCCGAAAGAAGCCGATATTCTACTGATGAATACCTGCTCGATTCGTGAAAAAGCCCAAGAAAAAGTGTTCTCTGAATTGGGTCGCTGGCGCAAGCTGAAAGACAAAAATCCAGACCTGATCATTGGTGTCGGTGGTTGTGTGGCCTCTCAAGAAGGTGACAACATTCAAAAACGTGCCAACTATGTCGACATGATTTTCGGCCCACAGACCTTGCACCGTTTGCCACAAATGCTGGATCAGCACTTTGATCAAATCGAAAAACCCAAGAAAGAAAAAATCAAATTGGTGGATATTTCTTTCCCAGACATTGAAAAATTCGACTTTTTACCTGAACCGCGTGTAGAAGGTTACAAGGCTTTTGTTTCAATTATGGAAGGTTGTTCAAAATATTGTTCATTCTGTGTGGTGCCCTACACCCGTGGTGAAGAAGTTTCTCGCCCGCTGGATGATGTTTTAGCTGAAATTGCCACTTTAGCCGAAAAAGGTGTCCGTGAGATTTCTTTATTGGGTCAAAACGTCAATGGTTACCGTGGTGAAACGTTTGAAGGCAATATCTGTACTTTTGCAGACTTATTGCGTCTGGTTGCAGAAATTCCTGGTATTGGGCGTTTACGCTACACCACCTCACATCCACTTGAGTTTAATGATGACTTGATTGAATGTTACCGTGACCTACCGCAAATGGTGTCGCATCTACATTTGCCCGTGCAAAGCGGCTCAAACGATGTATTGCAAGCCATGAAGCGTAACCACACCATTGATGTGTATATCGACAAAATTGCCAAATTACGCAAAGTTCGTCCAGATATGCATTTATCCAGTGACTTTATCATTGGCTTCCCGGGTGAAACCGATGCGCACTTTGAAGAAACCTATCAATTCATCAAAGATATGGACTTCGACCATTCCTACAGTTTTGTCTATTCAAAACGTCCAGGCACACCTGCGTCTGACCTTGAAGACACTACCTCTGAAGAGGTAAAAAAAGAGCGTCTCAGTAAAGTTCAAAAATGGATCAAACGCTCGAGTATTGACAAGACCGATGCCATGCTCGGCACCATTCAACGTGTTTTGGTCGAGAAAGTTTCAGACAAAGATTCAAACTTACTGATTGGTACGGCGGATAACACTCGTTATGTGAGTTTTATTGGTGATGCAGCATGGATCGGACGTTTCGCCGAAATCGAAGTGACCGAGATTAAAACTTTGAATTTTGTTTATGGTGAACTCTTGAATCTTGAGCCTGACGTGGCGTAATGTAAGGGAATAGATTCTGACTACTTAAAGGAATTCTCTTGACTGCAGCGATTCGACGTACAGTAACTTTTCCTGGGGTTTCAATAGAACGTTTAAAGAGCATGCTCGGTGCTTATAACGGTCATTTGAAACAAATCGAACAGCGTTTAGATGTCACTATTTCCCATCGAGGTGATGCATTTTATGTCGATGGTGAAATGGATGCAGTTGAGAGAGCCGAAGGTCTGCTCCATCGCCTGCATGAAGAAGTAGAAAATACGGCACAAATCAGTGCCGATACCTTACACCTCATGATTCAAGGCAGTCAGACTGACCGTGAATTGCAAGAAGACCTCGACGGGCAAGAGCACACTGGTTTAGATGAAGTGTGGCTTCAAACCCGTAAAGGTCGTATCAATCCACGCGGTGCCAACCAAAAGCGTTATGTGCAGCGTATTCTACAAAGTGATATTTCTTTTGGTATTGGACCTGCGGGTACAGGTAAAACCTATCTCGCCGTTGCAGCCGCAGTTGACATGCTAGAACGTAATGAAATTCAACGGATTTTATTGGTTCGCCCTGCCGTTGAAGCAGGTGAAAAACTTGGTTTTCTGCCGGGTGATTTAAGCCAAAAAATCGACCCCTATTTGCGCCCACTCTACGATGCCTTGTATGAAATGTTGGGTTTTGAAAAGGTAGCAAAACTGATTGAACGTCAGGTGATTGAAGTCGCACCACTGGCGTATATGCGTGGTCGAACTTTAAACCACTCTTTCGTGATTTTAGACGAAGCACAAAACACCACGCCTGAACAAATGAAAATGTTCCTCACACGTTTAGGCTTTGGTTCTCGTGCGGTGATTACAGGCGATATCACACAGGTCGACTTACCACGTGGCCAGCAATCTGGTCTGGCGCATGCTTTACGTATTATCGATAAGATCAAAGAAATTCATATTACTCGCTTCCACTCTCGTGATGTGGTACGCCACCAATTAGTACAAAAAATTGTTGAAGCTTATGAGGGATGGGATGCAGAACAACATCGCTTAACGGCTGAAGCGCGTGCTGAACGCAAAGCGCGTCAAGAGGCCTTAGTGGCTGAAAATGATGCCGCTGCCGATGCTCAGCATTAAGTTAAAGTCTGCGGGCATTTTAAAATGCCCGCAGATATCATTATTTAAGGATCTATTTTGAAACTGAGTCTTTCTCTACAACAGGACTTTCAAGCACCTGAGTTGGTCTTGAAACGTGGCTATATCAAAAAAGTTGTAGAAACTGTTTTACGTCATATTGGCACGCAGAGTAACTGTGAAATTGGCATTGCTTGTGTCGACCATGATGAAAGTCATAAACTGAATTTGGAATATCGCGGCAAAGATAAATCAACCAATGTGTTGTCTTTCCCGAGCGACTTACCCGATGAAATGGCACAAATTCTTGACTCATTTCCTATTGGCGATTTGGTCATTTGCATTCCTGTGGTGCTGTTAGAAGCGAAAGAACAAAATAAAGCGCCACTGACGCATTTCACCCATATGTTGGTACATGGCACTTTGCACCTCATGGGCTATGACCATGAAACATCAGAAGCAGATGCTGAAGAAATGGAAGGTATCGAAATTGAAATTTTGGCTAAACTCAGTTTTGAAAACCCTTATTTAGAACAGTAATTATTAGATTTGAAACAACTCACCCGATACATCTCGATGTGTCGGGTTTATTTATGCTAAAAATAATGCAAGATGAAAAAATAGATGAAGAGATAATAAAAATGCATACACCAATTTCAAAACTACTCTGCATTATCGCCCTATCCTGCACCACGCCACTTTATGCCAAGAGCAATGATCAAAATCAAACATCTTGTCAGGAAGTGAAATTTCAAGACGTAGCTCAGGTGTGGGCTGGACATTATTATTTAAACGGCGTTATGGAGGTCGGTTCCGAGCTTTTACTAGAACCCAACGGTAAATTTAAATGGTACTTAGCTGTCGGCTCTTTAGACCAATATGCTGAGGGGACATGGTGGAAAAATGGCAACTGCATTGGTTTAAAGGCACTGCCAAAATATAGCAAGCATTTAGAAATCTTTCCTAGCCGCCTAGATGTGGAAGAGTCTCATTTAACTGTGACTTGGATCGGTGGACGTCAAGACGGAGCCTATGTCCGCGCAACCCAATAAACTGAGCGAACCCAAATAGCATAACAACTTAAAACCAATATACGGCCATTTAAGTCTGAAAATGAGAACATGCTTACTCAAGTCAAGACAGCATGTGAATAAGCTTAGACTTATCCACATTTCCAATAAAAAACGGCTATTAATAAGCCATTTTTTATTTCTCAAGATTTTTAGAATTGATAGCGGAAAGTGAGCGTTGCATTACGTGGTGCACCATATACCATACTATTTTTACCTAAGCCTTCGTAATATTTCTCATCAAACAAATTGTTCACATTCAGTTGAAGTTTAATATTTTGATCAACCTGATAAGCCGCCATTAAATTCGCCAACACATAGGCATCTTGCGTAATGCGCCCCGCAGCCTCATCTTTATATGCCTCGCTCTTATAGTTTAAGCCACCACCTAAACTCCATTTATCGAGTGTATATTTGGTAAATAGATTGGCTGAAGTTCTCGCAGCAGTCGTTTGTACTTTTTTGCTATTCGCATCTTCGGCATTAAAATGAGCGATACCAAAACTCATGTCCCAGTTATTGGTAATTTTACCATCTAGTTCTATTTCAAACCCTTTACTCTCTACACTATCTGTACTGCTATAGACATCTTTGAATTCATCGCCAATCTTAATTGATCCAATTTTCTCAGCCACATTATCTTGCTGGGTTAAAAATACCGACATTGATGCATTAAGTTGTTTGTCAAAAAACTCTCCCTTCAAGCCCGTTTCATAGCTTTTACCTTCACGTGGGTCAAGATATTGACCATCCGCACTCTGCTTATCTTCTGGTTTAAAAATACCTGTATAGCTGGCATACCATGAGTAATCTTCCAAAAAGTCGTAAATCAACCCTGCGTATGGTGTCACTTTATTATCAAATTTACGATTGCCTTTACCATCAGCACTTTCATACTCCCAGTTAGATACACGTACACCTGTTACTAACTTTAAAGGCTCTAACAAAGTGAACTTACCTGCTAGATAAGCCCCTGTTTGCGTGGTTTTATTAGATGGATTTGCGACATTATTATTAATGGATCCAATAATTTTTGATGGCGTAAAATCATCAAAATCAATCGTCCCATTATCTAAAGTTGGTGACCCATAATAACGATCAGTCAGCTCACTTTGGTTATACATAAATCCAGCAACAACCTCTTGCTGTAGTCCACCTAAAGTGAAAGGTGCTGAAATATAAACATCTGCATTATTTTGCGTAGTCTTTGAAGTATCGGTGTATGGATATAACCCGCCACTACTATTGGTTGCTTTATCTACAGAGTCGGACCACAGATATAATAATGCTGTCTCTGCATCAATTTCGCGGTAATCATAATTTACGTTCAACGTAATATCATTAAATAACTTCTGCTTAAATTGGGCAAATGCTGTAGTTGTATTGGTATTCCAATAGGTCCAATCGCTGGTCACTGTTAAATCACGATCAAAATCTGTTAGCGAGCCATCATTATAAAATGCAGGTAAACCACCCCATTTAATACCTGAACGATCAAGCTCCTGATAACTTGCACCCACTGACAAATAAGTGTTGTCTGTTAAATCTGCATCGATCACGCTATAAAATAAGTTATTCTCTTTTTCATACAAATCTGCGAAAGCATCTGTACTTTCATGTTTAACCACGACTCGCCCACGTACACTACCATCAGTATTTAAGGGTGCAGAAATATCTGCCATGCTGTTCCATGCATTCCACGAACCATAAGATGAGCTTAATGTACCTGTGAGTTCTTTTGCATTGGCATGTTTACGCACCATGTTAATCGCAATCGAAGGATTACCCGCGCCCGTCATTAAACCGTTTGCGCCTTTCACCAATTCCACACGGTCATACATACTCAGATCAGGATCACTTGCAATGTCCAGCTCAGACGAACTCGGTACACCATCAAATAAGTAATAATCCACATCAAAACCACGTGCTGTCGGATATTGACGTTCATCCCAGCGATTGGTAGTGACTCCTGTCACGCTGTTCAACATATCTTGGAAAGAATTAATATTTGCATCATCTAAATACTCGCGGGTTAAAACTTTAACCGACTGCGGTGCTTCACGAAGCGACAAATTTAATTTGGTCGAAGTACTGGCACTCTTAGCCGTATAACTCTTTGTTCCTTCTGTTACGGCTGGATTCTCTTCCTCAGCCTGAACAGTGATGGTTTCAAGCTGGGTGCTTTCATTGCCTACTGTAGATGCTGCAGATACCAACGTCGGGAGAAATACCGTTGCTGCTGCCATAGCCAACATCAGTGGGCTAACTTTGAAGCGATTCAATGTTGGAGAGTTGTACATAAAACTATGTCCTTATAACAGGGATCGAATATTTAAAGGCATGCACGCTCTCACCCCATCGCTTCGCTATAAAGAAAGATGTCTCAATGCTTAAAATATTTAACAAAAATACACTGCAAATGATAATTATTTTTATTATCAATTCAAGTTTTAAGAAGTAAACCTAATTTGTTGTTTTTTATAGTTTAAAATAATTAAAAGTCAAAACAAATAAATAACATATTGTTTTTTAAAATTTTATTAAATTTAAATTAATTATAATAATTTTACGTAAAGAAGTGCACAGCTCAGTGCACTTCAAACTCTGCCTCTGCTGGGTCAAAACGCCATGTACGCACAATGCGTAACTCAGAAATATCCTTCATTTTGACATCAAATCCACCGAATGGTGCAGCCTTACGTACTGAGGCTTTTGCAGCCTCATCGAGCATCTCATGGCCTGAACTATCAATCAGACGAATGGCGCGGATACCTCCTGATGCATTTAGAATCACCATTAAACGTACTTCACCCGCCAGTCGTTGTTGTTTAGCCGCTTCTGGATAGTAACGGTTGCCATAAAATTCCACTTTCTGACGGAACTTTTCAAGATAGGCGGCCGAAATATCTTGCTTGGCTTGAATACCATCGACTGTTTTAATTTTTTGCTGACGGCTAAAGTTTTGTTGACGTTGCAAATATTGCGCTTCAAGGCTGGCCACCATTGCTGCTTTGGCTTGAAACTGACTGTTCATTTCTTCCATGGCTTTTTTGCGCTGGTTATCCTCAGCTTGTTTTTGCCAACTTAAAGTCGTCATCAACAGTTTTTCTTCAAAGTTCAGCTCACGTTTTTGTTGGATTTGTTCTAAAGTTTCACGCTGCTGTTCACCTGTACTTTGCTCAAGCATCGGTGCGGGCATGTCACTCGACATGCGATGTGACTCACGAAAGGTCCCTGAACCTTGTTGATCGGCTTGTGCTAAAAAATCTGCATTTTCAATTTTTTGATCAGAAGGACGCAAAGTAACCGCAATTTCTTTCACAGCCGTATCATTTTCTTGAGGCATCGCAAATTGCAAAGTCAAAATCACGAGATGCAAAAACACCGCCAACACAACAGTCGCTGTAAAAATTGGGTCTTTCCACCAATCATGAGCCAAAGGCATTACATTTATTTTTCTAAGCATCACACCAAACCGACAATTTGTCTTGTTCCCCAAAGCGCAGGCGCGCAGTATAAAATAGACACAGTCTTCATTTTATTGCGTAGAATGAGACCTTGTGCCATTTAGATTCACTGTTTCATAAAATCATGAAAATGGTGCAATGAATTTTGCTAAACTGCAAGGTTCATGAGCAGTATTTTTCAAACACTTCGACCAGAGATCTGATCGCTTAAACACGTTGATTCGCTAGGACGCCTCTTATGCAAACGCTTATTTCCAACATTTCAAATCGTTTACGCCAAGTTTATCAAAAGGCGGAAGGATTTATTGAGGATGAGCGCGAGTTTCCAATGTCTCAAGTCTTTTTAAATGCCACTTTTCAACGTTTTGTGACCGACAACGTGAGAATGTTGAAAGACTTGCATGCCGACTTACATGATGATTGGTTACGTTTATACGCCACGCTCGACTATAACGGGCTCAAACTCACGCTTTCGGTAGATTTGAAACTGGCACAAATGGAGTTAAATAAAAAAACGCAGTTGATCGTATTTGAGCAAATCAGTGACACCAGTGTGCTGGATGCTGAATACCCAACGGTATTTCATAAAATGGGTGTGCGCTGTGCCCTATTCTTTTATCAAAAAGTCCTGAACCAAGACCCCTTAGGCATGATTTTAGAAAAACTAAATGTGATTAAAGTCAAAGATGATCTGCTGCATTTGGATTTGAATCGCTGGTTAGGGAAAAACCGTTCCATTATCGATACTTTAGGTAAAGTCCATGTCAATCATGCCGTGTTGCGTGAAGCAGAATTGGTAGTGATCGGTAATGTCAACTTAACGGCATTGTTCAATAAGTTTTCGCAAACCTCGATCGATGACTTGATTGAACCTAATCTAGACGAAAGCACGGTCTCGCCAATTCGACAAAAATAACTCGGGATGCTGCTACTAAAATGTGACTTAAGGTGGGTAAAAGAAACATAAAACTACAGTTTGCCCTATGTTTCGAATTTTTTCTTCATAATCAACGTGCATAATATTTCTATGCAAAAAATTTGTGCCTACAACTGAATAGGAAACTTTTTCTTATGGCTAAATCAATGTTGAAAACAGTCGCAATGGCAACAAGTGTCAGCACCTTGCTCTTTGTCGGTTTCTCCAGTCAAACCTTTGCCATGAGTCCATTCCAAGCCAGTTATCAATTTAACTATAATGGCAAAAACATGGGCTCAGCGACACGTACGTTATCGAAATCGGGCAACAACTGGAACTATGTCTTTGCAGCCAAAGCTGGTGGTATCGCCTCTGCAACCGAAAGTAGTCGCTTTAGTTTTAATGGTAAGCAAATTCAGTCCAGCAGTTTTAGTCGTAGTAGTAAAATTTTGGTGCATAACAACACCATGAGTATTAACTTCAATCCAGCGGCAAAAACCATCAATACCAAGAAAGACAAAGAAGCGCGTTCTTTCGCTTGGAAAGCCGGCGTACTGGATGAACTGAATGCTGAATTACAGCTTCGGGAAGACATCAAAAATGGCGGTTTAAAATCGACTTATTATTTGGCCGATGCCAAAGAAGTGGAAGCACGTAAATTTGTGAAACAAGGTTCTGAGTCAATCAAAACTGATTATGGCACCTTTGACACCATTAAAGTGGTCATGCAACATGACAAACCTGGCCGCGAAACCATTTTTTGGTTAGCACCTAAATTGGACTACCTTCCAGTCAAAGTCAGCCATGTGGATAAGAAAACATCCTATGGATTGCTATTAACGGGTTATAAAGGTGCAAGCAATTAGTCATTTTGACGAATTTTACTTGCATTTTTTCAGGTGCTTCCTAAAATACGCTTTTGCTTGAAAAAGCACCTGCCCCTAGAGGATTCTCCCGTGTACGCACTAGAACAGAAAATCTTAAGCGAAGGTATCGTTCTATCTGATGAAGTTCTGAAAGTTGATGCTTTCTTAAACCACCAAATCGATCCGGTTATGATGCAATTAATCGGTAAAGAATTTGCTGCTCGTTTTAAAGATGCAGGCATCACTAAAATCATCACGATTGAAGCATCAGGTATCGCACCTGCAATCATGGCAGGTTTAGAACTGGGCGTGCCCGTTATTTTTGCGCGTAAATACCAATCTTTAACCTTAAAAGATGACCTTTACCGCTCAAAAGTCTTTTCGTTTACCAAACAAACGGAAAGCACGATTGCAATTTCAAATAAGCACATCAGCTCAGCAGACAAAGCCCTCGTGATTGATGACTTCTTGGCTAACGGTCAAGCAGCATTGGGGCTGATTGACCTAATTCACCAAGCGAAAGCAGAAGTTGTTGGTGTGGGTATTGTGATTGAAAAATCATTCCAACCTGGCCGTGACATTTTGCTTGAAAAAGGCTACCGCGTTGAATCTTTGGCACGCGTAAAGTCATTGGCAAATGGCACTGTTGAATTTGTTCGTGACTAATCACGGCGTTTAACTTCAAAAAAAGAGCACTTCAGGTGCTCTTTTTTTTGTCACTCAGATGGCCTGCGGGTCATCCACATGTAAATGCCACATTTGCGCTGTAGGTTATTTTTAATTTAAAGTAAAAATATATCGTTTTTTTTTCAATTTAATTACACATTGAAGTTGGAGAAATGCGATTTATATAGCATGATCAAATCTAAAAGGTAATGTCCACTTTCTAAGAGCAAAACAAACAAAGACTAAATTGGATACTATTTTATAGAGATACCGTATTGAATGATAAACAAGAATCAATTAACTGAACGATCATTTACCCCAAGCCAATTATCTGGCTTTGATGGCGCGCACTCCATCCAACTCCCTGTAGACTTCATTCACGACTTGAGTAAAGCAGACTCCTTGCAAGCTGTTTTAGATACCATTGCTTACTGGATTTCTCACGTGTTTGATGCGGATCGGGCCAGTATTACCCTGCAAGATACTGAAGAATATCTCAAGCTGTATTCGATCTCAGGCAATCATGCGATTCCCATGGATTTTAAAATTCCGATTGGGCAGACTTTTGTCGGACGCGTCTTTGCCTGTGCAAAGCTGATCATTTGTGATGATTTAAGTCAGTCTGATGAGCTGGATTGTAGAATGCTTTCTGAGCATGGGATGGAAACCTGTATGGATGCACCCATGATTCACAATGGCGTGTGTATTGGTACCTTAAACGTGGCAGATCAACGTAAACATCACTACACCCTACAACAAGCAATTCTTTTACAGAGTCTCGCCACTTGGTTAGCTTTAAACATTAAATTACATTTACAAGTGCAAGAAATGGCGGTCTTAGCATCTACAGACGAGCTTACGGGAACTTTTAACCGTCGTGAATTTGTGCAAGAAAGCAATCAAACCATGCAGCATTTCAGCCATGCTCGCGTGCCATTTACAATCGGCATCTTAGATATTGATCACTTTAAACAGCTGAATGACTGTTATGGGCATACCGCAGGTGACCATGTGCTGAAAAAGATGACCAAAAAAATCCGCAGTGTACTGCGTGACGAAGACTTTTTAGCCCGTATTGGTGGTGAGGAATTTGCGATTATTTTACCCGCTTGCTTGGGTGATGAAGCCATGCGGGTCTTTAAACGTATCTGTTCAACGATTGAAGCGATGGAAGTGCATTATGAGCAAGAAGTGCTGTGCTTCACGGTCAGTATAGGGGTTGCTGAAATCGGCAAACATGATGCAGATGCAGAAGATGTCTTTAAACGCGCAGATAAAGCATTGTACTGTGCCAAACAAGCTATAAGAAACCCAATTCACTTTGCCAACTAAACCATATTTAAAAACTCAGCATAAAGTACTCAAGAAAATTACAAGTTTAATAAATATTATTGCTGCAAGTTCAACTAAGATTTACTCTAGATTCAGTTGTTTAGATCTGTCAAATTCAAGCGCAAAACTCGGTTGTTCTGCGCAACGTATCATCCACACCGTAAAACGGCTGCCAGCTTCAATCACTGGTCACCCGAATAGGCCAATAAACTATGGAAAATACAATTCTCTGCCCAAAATGTGGCTCTAGTGAGGTTGAAAAACGCAATCACGAGCAACAACTGACTAAAATTGGGGGCGTATTGCTCAGTTCTGCAGGTGCAACCGCTGGTACTGTCGGTGGTGCAGCATCTGGAGCCTCTATTGGCGCAGCGATCGGTGCAGCGGCTGGACCTCTTGGGGTGATTATGGGTGGCACCATTGGCACCTTTGTGGGTGCGGTCAGTATTGGTGTGACAGGTGGTTTTTTAGGACATCGTTTTGGTAAAAAAGCGGGTGTCATTGTCGATAAAAATGTATTTCTTGACTATAAATGTCTTAAGTGTGGTACAAAGTCCAAAGAACAGCATCTGACGCCAGCCCAATAATAAAAAGCCCATCATGGATGGGCTTTTTTCATGTCTCAATGACTAGGCCTGTAATTTCTTCACAACTTCCCCAAGACGCTTACCTTGAGCTTCGCACAGCACTTTTTCATCTTGGCTTAAGCTCTGATCATGTCGAGGCCCGCTGACATGGCTCGCACCATACGGTGTTCCACCTGTCTTCGTATGTGACAATGCGGGACTGGCATTGTTCAACCCTAAAATCATCATGCCATGATGAAACAATGGTGGCAGCATGGTCAATAAAGTACTTTCTTGACCACCATGCATCGAACCTGACGAGGTAAACACACAAGCCGGCTTGCCATGCAAAGCTCCATTGAGCCAAAGACTGGTGGTTTGATCAAGAAAATATTTCATTTCAGAAGCCATGTTGCCAAAGCGGGTTGGTGAACCTAGCGCCAAACCAGCACAGTTTGCCAAGTCCTCTAAACTACAATAAATATCGCCTTCTGCAGGAATACTCGACTCTGCTTCCTTCACCACAGCCGCAATATTTGGCACCGTTCGAATTTTAACTGCAACACCACTGGCTTCAATTCCATTTGCAATCAGATGCGCCATTTCACGGGTACTGCCGTATTTGCTGTAATATAAAACTAAAACATAGGTTTGCATGAATAGAGTTCGGTGACAGAAAAAATAAAACTATACGGTATTTTTCCTACTTTTTGGTTAAGCTTATGGTGAAAAATGTAGAAAAGATGAAGAAAACAAGAGAGATACTTTGCCTATGTTAGAACAGTACTTAAGAAAACTTCCTTTCTATGAGAAAACTTGGTTTCAGTTCATTTTATTTGTACTGCGCCGCTTTGAGGCCGATCGATGTCGTGAACAAGCCGGTTCACTAACCTATACGACCCTGTTTGCCGTCGTTCCGATGCTGACCGTTTTTTTGGTGATCATTTCCTCAATCAAAGCGCTTGAGCCTGCACGGCAGCAATTACAACAATTGATCTATAGTAATTTTTTACCGAAAACCACGATTGCTTTTGATAAGGCCTTAAATGCGTTTACCGATAAATCCAGTAATTTAACCATTATTGGGATCTTATTTTTATTCGTCACTACCGTCATGATGTTAACCAGCATTGAAAAAGTCTTTAACCGTATTTGGCGAGTCCGCGAAACCCGCGGCGGCATTATTGGCTTTATGCGCTATTGGACCATTATTTCTTTGGGCCCTATTCTACTCGGTAGTGCCTTTGTTATTTCGTCGACGATGGCTTCCCTCAATGTTTTGAGCAATAATTTTGCAGGCTATGAACTCAATGGCGCATTTGTCCTGTGGTTGATTTCTTTCTGTCTAACGGTTTTAGGATTTTTTATCCTGAATTGGACTATTCCAAACCGAAGTGTCCCAATTAAATCCGCTTTTATTGCAGGCTTATTTAGTGCTGTAGTGTTTGAACTCCTGAAAAATTTGTTCGGCTTTATCATGTCAAACTTCACCAGTTATGAAGTCGTTTATGGTGCCTTTGCTGCGATTCCTATTTTCTTATTATGGATTTTTTTGTCGTGGAATATTGTCCTGATTGGCGTTGAAATCAGCTACGCACTCACCGCATTTACTTCCCAGAAAGAGCAAAAACGGCACCCTGTCATTATGCTACTAGATTTGCTGGAGCTGTTTTATAAAAAGCAACAGCAAGGACTCAGTGTCTCTGATGATGAAGCTTTGGATGTTTTAGGAAGAGATGAATTGGGCCGTTGGCCGAGTTACGTGTTTATGCTTGAACAGCAAAACTTAGTCAAACGTACCGATGACAACCAATTTGTACTAGTACGTAATTTATCTCAAGTCGATTTTTGGAGTTTTTACAGCAGACTTCCTTACCCTTTACCAAAACGTAAAGATTTGGGTAATGTGCATCCTGATGATGTCTGGATACAGAAAATTGGCCCAGCGTTAGTTGAGTCGGATGATTACTTGGCGGCCAAACTCGCCATTCCGCTGTCTACAATTTTTGATGATAAATCTTAAAACTTCATTATAAAAAACGTGTTCAAGACACGTTTTTTATATGCTGAATCAAAGCAGTCTGAGCTCAAGCTTACTCTGTATTTATTGCAAAGCCACTTTAAATGCCTGTGCATACTGCTTAATTTTGTGATGCAAACTCACCACCATCACACCCATCAACACAAAGCATGTACCTACCAAAAAGTTGAGTTCCAACTGTTCATTGAGTAACACCACACCAAAACACATCCCAAAGATTGGGGTCAAAAAAGAAAAGACACCCAACTGTGAGGCCAAATATTTTTTCAACAGCCAAAACCAAATCAGATAACTGGCAAATGACACGACAACGGTATGGAAAAGTAAACTTGTAAGGGATAATACAGACCAGTGAATCGTCGCTTGTCCCATGAAAAAAGCCACAGGCAATAACACTAAAAATGCGATAAAGAGCTGATAAAACAAAGTTTGGGGGGCAGGTGCTTCTGCTAGTTTCGTCAGCCGCACTGCAATAGTTGTGGCTGCCCATAATACCCCTGCCAAAAGTGCTAAAGCATCGCCCCAAATTGCCGAACTCGCAGCCGCTTGTGAAGCTGCAGGACGAAATAAAAATGCAATCACAATCCCGAAAAATGCACATGCAATGCCCAACCACTGGATAAGCGATAAACGTTCAGAGGGTAATTTCCAGTGCAGACCCAATGCTACAAAAATAGGTGCGGTATACAGCAAAACTACGGTATGCGCCGCGGAGGTAAAACGTAAAGCTTGCGCGACCAGAAAAAATTCAGCTGCAAATAAAAGCCCGACTAAAACTCCTGCGGGTAAGTAGTCTCGCCCCCATAAAGATGTGCCCTTTGCCAGCTTGATCATGGGGTAAACCATCAACGCAGAGAGACCTGAGCGCAGTGCAATTTGCATCACTGCAGAAATATCGGGGGCAGCAAGCTTTAACACCACTTGTTGTAATCCCCACAAAATACACAGCCCAAACATAATCCCTGAAGCTTTACTGTCTAGCGCTTGACGACTACTCACGACCTGCTCCACTGAAAAAGATCAAAGCTCACTATAGATTTGTCTGAAATAGAACATATAATTTAAAACAGACAAGATATCTTCTTATTCAGGCAATTTCAGCCATGCCCCAACGACAACAAAAAAAGAGCGCACCACTCAAACAATTACCGACCAATGATGATATTGATAAATTATTGTGGATCAGCTTTCGCGAAGACCCCGCGCAGTCGGTTTATCCCGTGCATGGACATGCATGGGGCGAATTTGTATATGCCTTTAATGGCGTGATGGAGGTGAATATCAACCAGATTGACTACCTTACCCCGCCACCTTATGGCATTTGGCTTCCACCCAATGTAGCCCATAGCAGCTTAAATCACACTGATGTTTCTCACGGTACGCTCTATATCCATGAAAGCTTATGCACTCATCTGCCTCAACAGGCAGGTATTATGCTCAGCTCACCTTTGGTCTCGGCACTCTTTAAGCATTTGAGACAACAAAGCCTGCCCGATGATGCACCTGAACACATGCGCTTACTCTATGTTTTGCTTGATCAGTTACATCATGTAGAATTGGTTAGCAGCTATTTACCGCACTCTGAACACCCGCCCCTGAAAAGCATTTTAGATTTTTTACATCTACATCCTGCGGACAACAGTTCTTTGCAACAACTGGCAATACAGCACAATATGACTGAACGCACACTGGCACGTTATAGTCAAAAAGAACTTGGCATGTCCTTGAATGAATGGCGGCAGCGCTTAAAAGTCATGAAAGCCATGAGCATGCTGACAGAGGGAAAAAAGGTCGAAAGTATCGCGCTGGATTTGGGCTATGCCAATGCATCGGCCTTTATTAATATGTTTAAACGCTGGATGGTATATACCCCCGATCAGTTTCGTAAACTGTACCATAGTCATCAACAGCGCTCAAAAAGATCACCGAAGTGACCTTTTGAATGATGGGGTTTGAAAGCCTGTAAATTAAGCTTGAACAAAGGTATTCCAAGAATAGTCTTGGTTTTTGCCTTTTAGGGTCATTTTCAACTGCTCACCCGCCTGTAATGCAGCCACCCCAGCAGGTGTGCCTGTCATGACCACATCGCCTGCTTCCAAAGTAAAGACTTGGCTAATGTCAGCCAGTAAGGTGCCAATATCAAAAATTAAGTGTGCAGTGTTGCCCGCTTGGCGGAGCTCATCATTAACATGAAAACTGTAGTGCACATCATCCCAATCCTGTACCACATCGGAAACAGCAATCCAGTCTGCCAGTACACATGAACCATCAAAGGCTTTGGCACGTTCCCAAGGCTGGCCTTTGGTTTTCAAATCATCTTGTAAGTCACGCAAGGTTAAGTCCAAACCTAAAGTTACAGCCCCTACTGCTTGCAGGGCTTGAGCTGGATCGGTTGCTTTGCTTAGGCGATGGTCAATGCGTAAAACCAGTTCACATTCATAATGGCAGCTGCCCCATGCAGGATTCCAAGAGATGCCCGCATCTAAACTGAGCAAACTGCTCGGTGGTTTAATAAATAAAACCGGACGATCAGGAATCGCATTGCCTAATTCTTTGGCATGGTCTGCATAACTACGACCGACACAGACAATTTTAGATGGACGTGTACTCATGATCTTCCTCTGATTTTTTGATGGTGTTATGGAGCAAAATACTTATTCTTTGAAAGTATTTTCAAATTTTGATTGATCCGCACTATCGGCCAACGCACGCTTAGGCACAATCACCACAGTACGGTTTTTCAGCTCAAGCATATAGGTCAACTTGCCACTGGCAAACTTTTGCACTTCATTATAATGGACCACTTGCTTGCGACCATTGGCATAAATTTCCGCATAATCTTGGTATAAATCGATGCCTTGCTCACTTTTACCAAACTGATATTTCACAAATTGGCGCTTAAACATCATCGGCAGAAACCAATAGCGCATGAGAATTTGTAAAACCAAGAAAAATATACCCAACGCCACATAGTAGCGACCGACGCCTGAGAAGCCGAGCATAAAGCCCCACACAATAATCCCGACACTAATCAACGGCGTGATAAAACGCGTCATTTGCTTTTTACCAAAGGTCGCTAAGGCAAAACCATCTTGGGACTCTTCTAAAGTGAGGAAATAACGTGTCGATAATGCAGGCTTGTTCTCTGACATAGGGTCATATCAAATAGCTAAAAATATTGTGCTCAATACTACAACACAATCGGTCATTTTTTTAGGACTTTAGCAGATCGATGTTGATTAGTGGCGATCCACTTAAGCCAAGGCCATACCGATATCAGAACCACATCATAAAACTGAGATGCAAAAAACAACTGAATAACTACGGCAAAAAATCCATCCCTGCTATGAATTTCTACTGAACAAAAAGTGCAGGCACAAAAAAACCGCAACATGTGCGGTTTTTTCAATATTGATCAAGTTGGTGCGCTCAGAGAGATTCGAACTCCCGACCCCTTAGTTCGTAGCCAAGTGCTCTATCCAGCTGAGCTATGAGCGCGACGTCTTGATGGGGTGAATTATACGTGAATCTTATTTTTTGTTAAGTCTTATTTTCATAAAAGCCGATCAACTGCCCAGTTATTAAGCATAGTGGGTATAAAACGCTGCTTAAACCAACAGATTGAGCATTCCATACGAACATAGCTGGGGAATCACGCAAGAGTAGCGCTTTATTTATATCGAATCTTTCTTGAGGAATCACTTTCTCAAGCGAAGCACTTCATTTTTTTACAGACACAAAAAAACCGCAACATGTGCGGTTGATTGTTCAAGTTGGTGCGCTCAGAGAGATTCGAACTCCCGACCCCTTAGTTCGTAGCCAAGTGCTCTATCCAGCTGAGCTATGAGCGCATTACTTGTGTGCCAATTCAGGCGATACGTTACATACAGTTTACTTATTGGTGCGCTCAGAGAGATTCGAACTCCCGACCCCTTAGTTCGTAGCCAAGTGCTCTATCCAGCTGAGCTATGAGCGCGACATAAGTAAAGTTGGCGGTGAGAGAGGGATTCGAACCCTCGGTACAGTTACCCGTACGCATCCTTAGCAGGGATGTGGTTTCAGCCACTCACCCATCTCACCGTAACGTGCGGCCATAATACAAACTTCATGCTAGCACTGCAAGCACAGACACTCAATTTTTTGCATATTTTCGTTCAATTAAATACTTTTTAAACAATTTAGGGCGGATTCATCCGAATTTATTCTTTTCTCTACATCTGCATGTTGAATAAAACAGCAGATATTCTAAATTGCCGACATAAAACACAATATTGCAATCATTTGCGTGCAGTCTGTCTTCGCATGACTTATGCTAATCCTATCTACTGACATACAGCCAAAGACATTATGAAAAATTGGGTCGATCCTGAAGCAAAAGCTGAAGCTGAACGTTATGACAACCCTATTCCGAGCCGCACGCTCATTTTAGAAACCATCGAAGAAAAAAAGACGGCTTTATCGCATGCGGACTTGGTCGAAATTTTTGAAATTGCAGATCAAAAAAGCATTGAAGCGCTCAACCATCGCTTAATTGCGATGGTTCGTGATGGTCAACTGATGAAAGATGGCTTTAAGTTTCAAATTGCCGAAGAGCAACCTGAACATGAAGCAACGGTTTACATCAATAGTAAAGGCTTTGGCACGGCGAATATTGCAGGTCATGAAGACTTACTTTTACCTGAACGCGAACTGCGCCAAGTGTTTAATGGTGACCGTGTTAAAGTGCGTCAAACCTCAGTGGACCGCAAAGGTAAAGCTTGGGGCTTTATTACCGAAGTGGTGCAACACCGTGTGAAGCAAATCATTGGTAAAGTATCGATACATGACGGTGAATACTTTATTCAACCAGCAAATCCGAATGCGCACCAACCGATTACTTTAGAAAAAGAGTTAATCGAACATGCACAAGTCAAAGTGGGCGATTCGGTTCGTGTCGCAATTGATGACTATCCAACCAAAGATGAGTTGGCGACCGGTCATATTGTGCAATCGATGGCAGACAAGGCCGACACTGAAATTATTATTCCGCAAACCATTTTAGAGTTTGGTTTGCCGTATGAGTTCCCAGAAGAAGTCATTAAAGAAGCAGAGAGCTTTAAAGAGCCTTCAGTGCAGGACCGTGAAGGTCGTATTGACCTACGTGATTTAGCCTTAGTCACTATTGATGGTGAAGATGCACGCGACTTTGATGATGCAGTCTATGCAGAAAAACGTCCAGGCGGCGGTTACCGTGTGGTGGTGGCCATTGCGGATGTGAGTCACTATGTCCGTTCTGGTAAACCGCTGGATGATGAAGCCCAAGAACGTGGTACATCGGTATATTTCCCGCACTTTGTTTTACCGATGTTGCCTGAAGCTCTTTCGAATGGCTTATGTTCACTCAATCCGCATGTGGACCGCCTGTGTATGGTTTGTGATTTAAACCTGTCACGTGCTGGTCGGGTCACCAAGTTTGAGTTCTATCCATCAGTCATGCATTCAAAGGCACGTTTAACCTATACCAACGTTGCTCAATACTTTGAAGGTGACAGCAGTGCCATCCCAGAAGTCCGTGATGTGCGCAAATCCTTGAACACCCTGTTCCAACTCTATCAAGTCCTCAAAGGGTTACGTGCTGAACGTCATGCCATGGAATTTGAAACCGTTGAAACTTACATGACCTTTGATGAGCTGGGCGGTATTAAGGAAATTTTACCGCGTACGCGTAATGATGCTCACAAACTGATTGAAGAATGTATGTTGTTGGCAAACGTGGCAGCGGCTGAATATGCGCTACAACATGATGTGCCAATGTTATACCGTATTCACGAACCACCTGAGTTTTCACGTATTCAAAAAGTACGCGACTTTGTCAAACTGTTAGGTCTACCATTCCCAGAGCAGCCGACTCAGAAAGACTACCAAGCCGTGATTGATGCAACCAAAGACCGTATTGATGCACCAAGTATTCATGCCGTGCTGTTACGTTCGATGATGCAAGCCTACTACGGCGCGAATAACGCAGGTCACTTTGGTTTGGCATATGAAGCGTACACGCACTTCACTTCTCCAATTCGTCGCTACCCAGACTTGTTGTTACACCGTGCCATTAAAGCCAAGTTAAAACATAAACCTGCACCTCTTTCAGGGGCCGCTTTGGATGATGCTGGTCAACATTTCTCGGCGACTGAACGTCGTGCAGATGAAGCTTCTCGCTCTGTCACCACATGGTTGAAATGTCATTATATGCAGCAGCATTTGGGTGAAGAGTTTGTCGGCACCATTTCTGCCGTAGCGGAATTCGGTCTATTTGTGACGCTCAAAGACTTATATGTTGACGGCATGATCCATGTCAGCCAATTGGGCGATGACTACTTTGTCTATGACCAACCAAGTCAGAGCTTGATTGGGCAGGCACGTGGTCAAAGCTTTAGCTTGGGCGATGAAGTGAAAATCAAAGTTGCAGCAGTGAATTTAGAAGACCGCAAAATTGATTTTGAATTATTGCAGCAACTCTCACATGGTGGTCGGCCCATACGTAGTCGAGCGCCCCGTGTTGGCAAAGCCAAAACAGCACGAAGCGAAAGTAAAGAAGAAGTCTTTAGCGAGTCGACAAACACCTCTCCCAGTAACAGCGGAGACCAGCCCATACGACGCAAAAAAGATAAATCCCAACCTAGCTCCTACAGCAAAAAGCCTGGTAAAAAATCTTCATCAAAGTCTGAAACAAAGGTTAAAGATAAAGTGAAGAAAAAGTCGAAACCTAAAAAGAAAAAATCAAACGCAAAAGCGAAAACTGAGTAAATGATGTAAAAGGTGCTAGGGCTTAATGTTCTAGCACCTTTTTTCATAGGGCCAACATGAACTTTTTGCGTTTATTTTTAAGCAAACCTATCAGCCAATATCATCCCTTGCTTTATTTCATGGCCACGCGTAGCCGACGTATGATGCGCTATTGGCAATGGAAAACAGATGGGAAAGACTATGCGCATTCATTTTCTAACGCCCCTTTGGCTTTTCGCGTCAAAAAGCATCAGTCCGTTCTGATTCGTAAATTAGGCGACAGCGATCAACACTGGCAACACAATAAAGTCATCAATCTCAAAATTGCCAGTCCGTGTATTTCCGGAATTTTAATCCATCCACAACAAACGTTTTCTTTTTGTCAGTTGGTGGGACAACCAACAACTCAAAAAGGCTATGTCGAGGGAATGGAACTCAGCTTTGGTCAAGCACGCGGTGGTATTGGTGGCGGGATTTGCCAAATTGCCAATCTCATTCACTGGCTTGTCTTACATAGCCCGTTACAAGTCGTACAACGTTCACAGCACTCCTTTGACCCTTTTCCAGATCATGGTCGTGTACTTCCATTTGGTAGTGGCGCTGCAATTTTTTATAACTATATTGATTATCAATTTTACAACCCCACCCCACATAGCTTTCAAATTCGGCTGTGGTTTAGTGAGAAATGTTTAGAAGGTGAACTGCGTTGCTCCGCCGATTTAGGCTATGTCTACCATGTATTTGAACAACAGCATGCCTTCCTAAAAATCGGGACGAACTACTACCGACAAAACGAAATTTGGCGACACCGCAAAGAAAAATATAAAAGCGGTGAAATCTTAGCCACTGAATGCATGACCCGTAACTTTGCCAAAGTGCTTTATCAGCCCTCACGCATTGATCAGCACTACCCATCATGGGCTGAATTTCAAGCAGCGCAAAACATCAAAACCAATTAAAACTTGATTTCCCACGGCATCACCCTTACATCTAGTGATAACTGAACATTTAATTTGGCTTAAACGCATGACATTAGAAAAAGCAACCTTGCCTGTTCCACAGTTTGATCAAATCACCTTAGTACAACTCCAACAGCAGATCGAACAGGCAATTCAACAGGGCCAAAGTTTTTTAAAAGACCTGAGCGAAGTCCCTGAATCAATTCAGGGACAGCTTGCGGTCTTAGAACAAGTCGATCATTTAGAAAATAATATGAGTGAAGCATGGGGCGTGCTGTCCCACCTCAATGCGGTCATGAACAATGCTGAAACTCGTGAGGTGTACCAGTCACTATTACCAAGCTTAAGTGAATACTATACCGAGTTAGGTCAACACACAGCGCTGTATCAAACCTATCAACACATTCATGATGCTGCGCAATTTGATCACCTCCCTGAAGCCCAACAAAGTGCGATTAAACTTGCACTGCGCGACTTCAAACTGTCTGGGGTGGCTTTAGAAGGTGAAGCCAAAAAACGTTATGCAGAAATCTCCGCACGTTTATCACAACTATCGTCCGACTTTTCCAACCATGTTCTGGATGCCACCCAAGCCTATTTCAAACCTTTAGCGGAACACGAACTGGCAGGCTTACCACAAAGCAGTATTGAGCTGTTAAAACAATATGGTCAGCAGCGCGAACTTGATCAACCCGTTGCCACTTTAGACTTCCCATCGTATCTGGCAATTATGACCTACGCGGAAAACCGTCCTTTACGCGAAGAACTGTATCGTGCCTATACCACACGTGCATCTGATCAGTCTGAACACGCTGAGTTTGATAACACCGCGGCGATGGAAGAAATCTTAAGCCTGCGTCAGGAAATGGCTGCACTGTTAGGTTTCAACAACTACGCCGAGCTTTCATTGGCCAGCAAAATGGCACCAAATGTAGCAACGGTAGATCAATTCTTACGTGATTTGGCTGAACATTCACGCGCCCCTGCACTCAAAGAAGTGGCGGAGCTGAAAGCTATTGCTGCTGAAGATGGCATTGAGAATTTAAAACCGTGGGACAGCACGTATTATTCGGAAAAATTGAAAGTCCAACAGTTCAATTTATCTCAAGAAGCACTCAAGCCCTACTTCCCTGCACCCAAGATTTTGCAGGGCTTATTTAGCATTGTGAACCGTCTTTATGGGATTCAAATTGTGGAGCGTGAAGCCCCTGTTTGGCACTCAGATGCACGCTATTTTGAACTAGAAGATCAAGGTGCAGTGGTCGGTGGATTCTACTTTGACCTCTATGCGCGTCAGGGCAAACGTGGTGGCGCATGGATGAGTGGTTTCCGCTCTCGCACCAAAACAACGCAAGGCCTACAAAAACCGATTTGCTATATGGTGTGTAACTTTACGCCACCTGTGGGGGATCAAGCAGCGTTGCTGACTCATGATGAAGTGATCACCTTGTTCCATGAATTTGGACATGGTTTACATCATATGTTGACAGAAGTCGACAATATTGCAGTTGCGGGGACACACGGCGTGGCATGGGATGCGGTGGAGTTGCCAAGTCAATTCATGGAATTTTGGGCATGGGATACTGAAAGCTTAGACCTGCTCAGTGCACATATTGACACCCAAGAAACCTTACCAAAAAGTCTACTGAAAGCCTTGCTGGACGCGCGTTTCTTCCAATCCGGCATGCAAAGTTTACGTCAAATCGAGTTTGCCCTGTTCGACCTCAGCATTCATAAAGCAGCTCCTGCTTTGAAAGCGGATCAAATCCAAGCCACCTTAAACCAGATCCGTGCACAATATGCTGTTTTAGAGACCACGCCTTATAACCGCTTCCAGCATAGCTTCAGCCATATTTTCGCAGGCGGCTATGCAGCAGGTTATTATTCTTATAAATGGGCGGAAGTTTTGGCCAGTGATGCCTTCGATCGTTTCGAAAATGAAGGGATTTTTAATACTGCCACTGGAAAAGAATTTCGTCAGTTTATTCTAGCAGTTGGCGGAAAAGATACAGCGCTTGATGCATTTATCAATTTCCGTGGACGCGAGCCAAAAATAGATGCTTTACTTCGTCATCAAGGTTGGACGAACCGCTAAAAAAGTGAGTAAACTAGGCGCCTAAATTGTTCAGAAGGTAAGTCTAATGACTATTAAACGTCGTTTCATTGCAGGTGCAAAATGTCCTAAATGTCAGGCGATGGATCGAGTTGTTATGCTTACCTCGAATGACGATGAATGGATTGAATGTATCGACTGTGGTTATTCTGAGAATCGTCCAACTCATGTAGATGAGCCTCAGATCCCCGCTATCCCCGACGAGGTTGGGGTCATTCAATTTAAACCACGTCAATCCAAAGAATAAAGGTTGAATCGAATGTCGTCCGTACAACACAACAACCCTAAATTACTCTGGGGTATTACAGCAGGTTTGGTCGCAATCATTGCGATTTTCGCACTTTATCAGTGGTTGTTTGCTGCACAAGAGTCTACAACACCAGTGCACCAAGCGGAGTTGATTCAACCGACCGTGAAGGCGCTTCCAGAAGCTGAAAAAGCAGCTTCGACCGCCATGGCTGACAACACCATTAAATTGGTCGAAGAAGATATTTTAAAAGCACCTGTACCTGAAAATGCCTCACTTGCCAAAGAAGAAGTGGCGAAACTGGACGATATTCAAAGCCAGTTGAAGGAACAGGAAAAGAGCTTGCAAGCACAGCACAAAGATGCCGATGAGCTAGTAAAACTCAAAGAAGAACAAATTAAACTGTTAGAAGCCCAATTGGCCGCTCAGTAAAATACGGTTGTTATTTTAAAGACGTTAGCCTATCGACGGATACGCTAACGTCTTTTTTTGCCCTGTTGCTTCATCCACCTTTTCAATCAGCGCAAAGCCATTACACAACTCATCATCTCTTTTGAACCACCTCCACTAATAAAGTCGCTATACATCACAACCCCTAGCTCATGCCAAGGATATCTTTTAGAAGGAGTTTATTTGTCGATTAGCTCTTATCATTGAGCAAGTAAGGGCTGATTTTTTAAGATGGGACGCTTAACAATACCCTTGTACTTTGTTTTGATTTGAGTGGGTAGTTGTTTAGTCGCTACAAAGAAACCATTTTCCTTAAAATCATCATGAATAAAATCCAAAGCATAAAAAAGCATCCGAAGATGGCTTTTTTATGGTCTAACTCAAGTTCACAACTTAGTGATACCAGCCAAATAACTTAAAGAAGTATGGAACATAAGCAATGATCAGCATCGCTGGGAACAACACGATCAAAGGTAAAATCCAACGTTCATAACGATAATAGAAAGATAAATGACGCACTTCCTCATCGGCCTCATTCACCTCGGCATCACCAATGGATTGTCTTGCTAAAAGATGATTAAGAGCCACAGGTGGTGTCACATAGCCCAACTCAAAGCCAATCAAGGTGATCATCCAAAAATGGACAGGATGAATACCATATTGATAGGCCACAGGTGCAACCGTCGCAGAAATCAAGATCACGGCGCCAAACGGATCCATAATCATCCCAACAAAGACCATCAACCCCAAAATCAGGGTAATGACCAAGAACGTACTGCTAATATCAGTCGGGAAGAAACTCATTACCTCCGTACGTTCAAGCAATCCGCCCACGCTCACCGACAGTGCCATTAAAATAACCAAAGCACCAATGTGTCCAACGGTTTCACTGGTCGAGATATGCATCGACTTCCAAAAACCGACTTGGCGTAACACGTCCATGGAACTAGATTGAACCACCCCATGATTCACCACTTGTCCATCATCTGCGGCATTACCATGTAGCCCTTCACGGTATTCTGCATGGGCAACTTGAGCCCCAGCCAATGCAGGTTCACCACCCGAGTTATAATTTGCGCTGAGTGTCTCATCCCAATGCCCCACAGCAGGCAAAGGCGCAGGCTGATGACGTAATTTATCAAACAACACGATCATCAATAAAATCACAGGCATCATCACGGGTGCAGTAAATTCATTTAAGTCAGTGTCTAATAAGTATTTATAGAACATCCACGTGAGGACAAAAATCACGATATACGGCACTACCGCTAGGAAAGCACGCCCTGATTTAGGTGCGGCCAAACTCGGTGCCGCGATGCGGAATTTACTCTCTGCAAAGAAGAGCGAAACTACTAAAAACAGTGTTGAGGTCAGTAGGAAAGTATAAACCCCATATTGATAAAGGAGATCCGTCGTGACTTCTTTGTTTAAGGATGCCACCACCACAATCAATAAGCATGGACGCAAAACTACACCCAGCGAACCCGACATTGCCGTTGCAGCCAAAGCAAACTGACGACGTCCACCTGCATTCCAAACTTCTTTATAAATAATCGCCCCTGCTGCAATCACAAAGATCCCCGATGCACCCGTATATGCGGTCGGTAAAGCCGCAGCGATTAAAATCAACCAAGTTAAAGTTTCAGGAGCCAAATTCCATGGACGCAAAATATTTAAGAACAGATCCACGACACGGGTTTGTTTCAACAACATACCCGCCCAAATAAACAGTGCTAAATTCAGGAAAATACTCGAGAACTCAACCAACTGTCCCAAGTAAATCCCTTGCCCCATAGGGTAGTCCATGAAGAAGATAAATGCCACACCCGTAATCACCGCCATGTAGGCATACAGAGGCACACTCAGAAAAGCAAAGCCTAGACGCCCGCCAGCTTTGGCCTCTTTCGGTGGGCTAAACAGCTGCCACACACTTATCAATGTCAGTACGCCAAATAAAACCATCCACAGCCAATAAATCAACTGGGTTTCGCCATTCATCGGTACACCCGAGTCTTTGACTGAGTTAAATTGACTAATGCTTGAGTAGGTTAATAAACCATTACCCAGTGTCATCAGTAGGCTATAAACCCGATAATCCAGCTTGGTTGAAGGGCCACGCAAACCAATATGATGGATTTTTAAGGTGGCACTAATCGCAGCTAAAACCACCATAAAAATCAACAGAATGGCACGATTTTCTGTTCCGAATTTAAAAATACCGAAAAAAGTGGTTTCAAAATTACGATAGGCTCGAATACTTGGATGTGCCTCCATATGTTGCATGGCTTTATCATAAAACTGATACTTTTCTTCACACTGCTGCACACCCGCCAAAATGGATGCACGCACATCAGCTTCCGAAGCCGTACCAAAGAAGTCAGCGAACTCATCGGCAGCGTTGGCTTGCATTTGGGTTTTGACCATAGCATCCACATTCGGCTGACGATTACACTCTGGCTTGGCTGGCTCTGCCCTTAAAAAAGAATACTGCATACCTGTGGCTGGATCGCCATATAAGCGCTCACCCATACGCAGCAACTGGCCATGGATCATTTCACCTGTACCAATTAATAGCGTAAGTAACAGTAAAATCAGAATGAAAAAAGTAGAAATCCACTCGGTCCATATATACTTCAGCAGATCGAGTCCTGATCTGCGCTGTCCATGATTCTGCATGTTGTTTCCTATTTTTATTACAGTTCTATTCAGCGCAATACACCGTAGAACCTGTCGTTTTAGTCGGCTCGAGCTTGTCCTTTCTCTATGCCTTTAGATTTTTGTTTTGTTTATCTTTGCATCAAATTTATATTTTTGAATATGACAATCTGGATTTTCTTTTTAGAATTTAGGTCAATAGATTACTCATCAAATAGATTCACCCCGATTAAATACAAAGCTGCAATCACAATTCCCCAGATTACACCCAACAAATGTGCTTCGACCAAAATTGGACTCCCGATCAGTTCAGCCGTAGCACTCTCGCCAAAGGTATTTTCCCAAATCAGTTTGCCTAAAATGAGAAACAACACCAAACTCGCAAACATCCGTTCTTTACGGTACAGCAAATGGACAATTGCTATGGCAGTGAACATCCCATGCAGTACACCTGACAGCCCAGCATAGGCTTCAATGTCCGCCAGAAAATAATAAAAACTCAGACTAATCAGCGGCGGTAACATCAGCAATAACGCCACAAAATGCCAGACGCGCGTACGTGGAAAAATAAAAGGCAAACACATAAAAGCCAGCATATTGAGTGCAAAATGAATCCATCCCACATGCACCCAGTGCGCTGTCCACAAGCGCCAAATTTCAGGAAAAATATCAACTCGCCAATAAATAAATTGATCTTTAAAAATCTGTAAACATGCCGAGATCGACACGACAAACGCAATCAAAATGATTTTTCGATTCAGAAATTGATCATGCATCACATGTCCTTATCGTGTTGCTCATTCATTTATTGTTATTTTTTCTGCGCTTCCGCTCAGTTTAAAATTGGTTAACTTTCACTAAACAACTCATCTAGCTCAGAACGGTCTTCTTTTTCATCCCAGAAGTGCGCCATACCACCATCCCCAGTTCGTGTCCCCGTGTGTTCAGTCCAATAACGATCTGAAATCCCCTGAACCATACTCGAGGCCATACTATCAATCAGTTTAAATTGTGGATTACTCTGTTTTTCATCGCTATAAGAGGCCGCATAACTTTTCAAAGCATCACGAATTCTCGCATCATCACCACTAGCTTGCGCTGCGATAGCATACATTGCATGGGCTAAACGTACCCCTTTTTGCTCACCGATTTGCATCGACTGCTTTAAAGTTTGGTAAGGATCAGGTTTACCCTCACCTGCCCCTGGCAATAAGGTCCAGACCACCGCACGAGTTGCCTGTGGCGCACCCCAGAATTTTTCGTTGTCTAAGCACACCATGCCACGCTCGACAATAGCGGCAATGTCTTTAGGCACATTGACTGCACCACCTGAGTTAATATCATTGGTCATGGCTTGTAGACCGCTCAACATCCCCAGCATATATACGGTTTGATCCAGATCATTGTTCATTTTTGGGCAACCTTCGCCCAGTGGCTTTTTATATTTTTTTTCCCAACGGTTTTGGAACAATTGATAGCCTGTATATTGACGCTGTGCAGCAATAGCAGCCCAACGTTTTTGTTCTATACGCGCATCCTGGGCTTCGGAAACATTACCTGCTTTAGAAGCACGTAAATAGCGAAGCTCAGACTCTAGCGCCTGATTCTCCGCACAAATGCCTGAAGCCGAATAGAGTAAAACCGCAATACGTGTTGGGTCTGCGCCCATGTCTTTGGTCGACATAATGGCAGGGGCTAAAGCATTGCCTGAGTTACAGACCATCTCTGCATCTTCCATAGCCAATATAGGCGGAACAATATGTTTTTCACTAAACCCAAGTGCAACATTGGCACCTGTTTTAACCACTTGTGAACAACCCGAAAATAATAAACTTGTAATCACTACAACAGCCATACCTTGGCCTATTTTTTGGACTTGCGACATTTTCCTGTCCTCTATTTATATAATTGTATGCGTCCGTGCTAACAAACATAGCAGAAGCAATTTCCGAAGAAAAGAGTATTTACTCTAAATCCGACTACTACTCTGCCATGAAATAAAAAGCGGAAAATTGACTTAAATGACACCCATATTTTTTTCAGGCAAAAAAAAGTAGCATAGCGACGGTTCGGCACATGCTACTTATGAACTGAGAAGCCTTACTCGGCTTTGTTTGGTACAAATCGGTCCTTCAGCACAGTTCCTAATCGTCCTATAACAATCGCTAACACAATTGCTACCACTAGAAACATCCAAGTTGGAATCATCATACGATTTTCCTTGTTTGCTGTTGGTGATTTGAATGTACATTTTAAGAACAACAAATTATAAGAATGTTGTCTGACAATTTGAAAATAGAGTTAACTTTCTTCCGAACTGTCAAACAACGATATGTGAAATCAGCTTATATTTATTATTTTTCAATAGTTTGATTAAATAACACAAATTAAAATTGTCCAACAATTACTGCATTTTGGTGAGTATTTTCAACGCTTTCCACTGCGTCAGCGGCAGTTGATCACACCAGACCAACATCGGTTTGGCACGGAAATGCTGAAAATAGATCACGATATACGCACGATGATCCACAATATGGCTGATTTGAACGCGTTGCACATTGGTATGTTTCTGAAGTGACAAGGACCAATCTCGGCCATCCAAATACTGTAATTGAAAGTGTTGCGGTCCACGTAGAAAAAACAGATATAAGATAAAACCTGCAACCAAAGCAATCAGCCATAACCACAAAGGCAATAGCTGATACAGTACAAACATTAAGATGGCATAGATTGACAACTGAAATACATAAGCCAAACGGCTGGGTTTCAGTTGAAAATGACGATTATCCATTGCACTTATCCATGTACATAATGCTTTAACTTTTGGATCAAGGTTTTCATTTCAGGGTGTGGTGGTTCAGAAACTTCCATGAACCAGTCCAATAAATCAGGGTCTTCTTGTTCAACCAATGCCGCAAACATGGCCTTTTCCGCAGGATCCGCCTGAAGATAATAATTTTTCACATAAGGGTCAAAGTACACATCAATTTCTTTTAAACCACGACGTGCACGATAGATTACTTTACGCTCTTCCAAGCTCATTTCTTCAGTCATTATATTCCCCAAATTAATTGAAACGGCTTAGTTTAACCGATCATGCCTGTCTCGCCACTAGTTAAATGTCGCAATTTTAACAACTGGCAAAACACATCAAAAAATCAGCCACATTTGAGCATTCAGTCCATTGTCGCTGTATCTACTTTTCACTACTCTCTTAGCAAAATAACAACATCAGGATGAGCTTCCATGCAATCAGGCGCGATTCGCCCTTTAAACAATATGCTGCCACGTAATTTATTTAATGCTGAACATGAGGCATTTCGAGAAACTGTGCGAAGGTTTTATGCCAAAGAAGTCGTTCCGAATATTGAAAAATATGAACAACAACAGCATGTCGATCGTGAGCTATGGAATAAAGCAGGCACCATGGGGCTACTGTGTGCCACCATGCCAGAAGCTTATGGTGGTTCGGGTGTAGACCGTTTATACAGTATGATTTTAATTGAAGAACAAGCCTATGCTATGGATTCTTCAACTGGCTTTTCATTGCATTCAGATATTGTTGCAAACTACATCAATAACTTTGGCAATGAAGCCCAAAAACACTATTGGTTAACGCGAATGGCTTCAGGTGAAACCGTCACCGCCATTGCGATGACTGAACCTGGTACAGGCTCAGACTTGCAGGCGGTACGAACAACAGCTGTTTTAGACGGGGATGACTATATTATCAATGGCTCCAAAATCTTCATTACCAATGGCTATCTCTGCGATATGGCGATTGTGGTCTGCAAGACAGGCGACAGCGAAAAAGGTTCAGCCAATCTCTCATTAATCATCGTTGAAGCTGATCGTGCAGGTTTCAGTAAAGGTAAACCGCTCAATAAAATTGGAATGAAAGGGCAAGACACCTGCGAATTATTTTTTGATCATGTACGCGTGCCCAAAGAAAATCTGCTGGGTATGGAAGGCATGGGCTTTATGATGCTGATGAAAGAACTGGCTTGGGAGCGCATGTTGGTGGCCATTATCTGTCAAGCGGGTGCAGAAGCAGCTCTGGCGCATACCGTTCAGTACACCAAAGAGCGTAAAGCCTTTGGAAAAACGATTTCAAGCTTTCAAAATACCCGCTTTAAACTGGCGGAGTTACGTACAGAAATCGATTTTTGCCGTGCTTACCTTGACCGTTGTATGCAATTGCAACTGGAAGAGAGTCTCGGTATTGATGCCGCAGCAGCAGCCAAATATAAAATTTCCGAGATGTTTTCTAAAGTTGTCGATGAATGTCTACAACTGCATGGCGGCTATGGTTATATGTTGGAATATCCGATTGCACGAGCTTATCTAGATAATCGTGCCAATCGCATTTATGCAGGAACCAATGAAATTATGAAAGAGCTCATTTCACGTTCACTCTAAGATCAAAAAGCCCATGTTTCGTGGGCTTTTAGTTTTAACAATGTGCTTGGTGAAACTCCGCAATCAAAGCAACCACCAACTCTGGTTGCTCTTTATGTGGCATATGATGTAGACCTTCTAAAATATGCAGTTCAGCCTGCCCTGACACCACTTCAAAAATCTGCTGGGGTTGTGCCGTACTGCCGTATTCATCCAGTTCACCATGAATAACCATGGTTGGACAAAGCACATCTTTAATCACACTGGCCAAATTCCAATCTTGGAAAATGGGCGATAGCCATGTTTCAGTCCATGCATCAAGCACCCACTGCGCCTTTTCAGGGTGATATTTCTCTAAACGTTCCATTTGTCCCGCTTGTTGAAAGCCAACTTTTGCTTCACTTATCGCCTTCAGTGTCAGCGCTTCAACCGCATACTGTGCTGAAATTAAAATTAATCCTTGGCAACGCTCTGGATAAGCTGCAGCAATCGCAACAGACATACCCCCACCCACGCTATGCCCTAGGATGATAAAGTTCTGGATCGAAAAATAATCCAATACAGCTTTAAAGGTTTGTTCTGCTTCAGTGATGACGAAACTATGTGCCAGTGGTTGCGTACTCGGATCAGATAGACCAAAACCCAATCGATCATAGGCATAGACCACGCGCGCGGTCGCCTGGGCCAGCTGGGCAGGGAAATCCCGCCATAAAGCCACACAACCTAATGAATCGTGCATTAAAATAATCGGAGCTAAAGCATGATCTGTTGCATCAGTGCGCCATTTTTTGGCATGAATCATATTTGATGCAAATGGAACTTGGTAACTTTTTTCTAAGATATTCAAAATATTCCCTATTCATTATCTTTTAAGTTTTTAAAATCATCCAACAGTCCTACAGCTTAAGAAAGTAAAAACAGAACACCCTAAAGTCATTTCCATAAAAAAAGGAGCGTTACGCTCCTTTTAAATCAACTACTCAGCCTAAGACACCAGTTTAGGCTTCTGGTCCAATGTTGTATTACGTTTAGCAAATTTCAGTACTCCATCCTCAAAAGAAGCACTTTTCAATGTCTTCCGATCCGCAAGATAATTATTGCTAACTTTCCATGGCGCATGTTTACCCTGTTTTGGCATCACATTGGCAGCACGTGCAATATAACCCGAGCTTAAACTGCCCATGACCGTATCATCCATCAGCTCTGTCGCATCCCCTTGCGGGATCACTTCAGCCCACTGCTTTTGATCCATATAGTTGAGTAAGCGGCAAATATATTCAGCTGCAATATCCACTTTCAAGGTCCATGACGCATTAATATAGCCAATAATCATCGCCATATTCGGTACATCACTCACCATCACGCCCTGATACAACATATGTTTAGAGGTATCTAACGGTTTGCCATCAATGGTTGCTTGAATACCACCCAAGATTTGAATTTCTAGACCAGTGGCTAAGACGACAATATCGGCCTCTAAATACTTACCAGACTTTAATTGGAGACCCGTTTCAGTAAAGCGCTCAATCTGATCTGTCTCAACACTGGCTTGGCCTGAACGAAGAATTTTAAATAAATCACCGTCTGGCACCACACATAAACGTTGATCCCAAGGATTATATTCTGGGGTGAAGTGTTTCATGTCCACTTTACCTTTGAGCTGCATCTTAATCGACTGGAGCAGCAGTCGGCGTAGCAATTTCGGTTGCTTCTGCGCGAGTGCATAAATCCCGCGTTGCATCCCAATATTACGTGCACGAGTCAGTTTATAAGCCACATCTTCCGGCAACACTTTACGCATTTTGTCATACACAAAATCAATCGATGGCACCGAAGCAATATAAGTTGGAGAGCGTTGTAGCATAGTGACATGCGACGCCCCACCTTTGGCCATCGCAGGCACCAGTGTAATCGCTGTCGCTCCACTCCCAATAATGACGACTTTTTTACCTGTATAATCTAATTTTTCAGGCCAAAACTGTGGATTTACAAACTCGCCTTTAAATACTTCCTTATTTGGAAAATCAGGTTGGTAGCCTTGTTCGTAGTTATAATAGCCTGTACAGCCAAACACAAAATTTGCAATCCAGTTTTCTTTTTTGCCTTTTGCATTCTCAATCACCACCTGCCACTTTTTCTGAGCAGAATCATAATTGGCGCTGAGTACGCGATGCTTAAAATGAATTTTTTCTTTGAATTTCTGTTCATCAATGACTTCCGCCAAATAGCCCTTAATCGAAGAACCATCTGCCAAAACACTGGCTTGTTGCCACGGTTTAAAATTAAAACCAAAGGTCGACATATCTGAATCAGAACGAATACCTGGGTATTTAAACAAATCCCATGTTCCACCAAAGCTGTCACGACGTTCAATAATTTCAAACGAACGTTGTGGACAATGCTTGGTTAAATGTACCGCAAGGCCGATACCTGAAATACCAGCACCTACAATGAGCAGATCGACGTGCTTATCCATGTTGTTTTTATCCTGTCTTATATTCTGTTCTTATTAAACCATAAAACTGACAATATATAATGTCAAGTTTAAGCAGATCTTTCGTAAAATATGTCACTACAGGCCAAAATACAAAGATTGTCGAACAAAAACCCATAAAAAAAGACCAGTGAAACACTGGTCTTTTTCTAAGAACAACTGAATAGTTCTACGAAATTATTTAACTTCGCGATCTACTAGTTCAACGTAAGCCATCGGCGCAGCATCACCTGCACGGAAGCCCGCTTTAAGAACACGTAGATAACCGCCGTTACGTTCTTTGTAACGAGGGCCAAGAACGGTAAATAATTTACCAACAGTTGCTGCTGAACGAGTACGAGCAAACGCTAAGCGACGGTTTGCAACAGTATCGTTTTTAGCTAAAGTGATTAAAGGCTCAGCTACACGACGTAACTCTTTTGCTTTAGGCACAGTTGTTTTGATCAACTCGTGCTCAAACAAAGAGTTAGCCATGTTTTGAAACATCGCTTTACGATGGCTGCTTGTACGGCCTAATTTCACACCACTATTACGATGACGCATGGTGATAGTCCTACTTAATTAACGGCTACGATAGGCGAAACGATCGTCCATACGGAGACTAGCTGGTGGCCAGTTCTCTAAACGCATGCCGAGTTGTAAGCCTTTTGAAGCCAGAACATCTTTGATCTCAGTAAGCGATTTTTTACCAAGGTTAGGAGTTTTGAGTAACTCAACCTCAGTGCGCTGTACAAGATCACCAATGTAGTAAATGTTTTCTGCTTTCAAACAGTTAGCAGAACGAACAGTAAGCTCTAGATCATCTACTGGACGAAGCAAAATCGGATCAACTTCTTCACGAGGTTCTTGAGCAACAGGAGCTTGATCTTTCTGAAGATCAACAAAAATTGCAATTTGTTGTTGCAAGATTGTTGCCGCTTTGCGGATCGCTTCTTCAGGATCAACTGTACCGTTGGTCTCAAGATCAATGACCAATTTATCAAGGTCTGTACGTTGTTCTACACGAGCGTTTTCCACTGTGTAAGACACACGTTTGATTGGGCTATAAGAAGCATCTAACTGTAAGCGACCTACAGGGCGAGTTTCGCCTTCTGGGAAACGCGAGTCAGAAGTTTCATAACCACGACCTTGAGAAACTTTCAAGCGCATTTTTAATGAGCCTGAAGCACTTAAAGTACCGATCAAATGTTCAGGGTTAACCACTTCAACATTATGAGGTAAACGAAGGTCAGCGGCAGTTACGTCGCCAGGACCTTGTTTCTCTAATGTCAAATAAGCTTCATTTTGATCGAACAGCTTAATAGACAATCCTTTTAGGTTCAGCAAGAGCTCGACGATGTCCTGCTGCAAGCCTTCCAAAGTACTGTACTCGTGCTCGACACCTTCAATCTCAACTTCAACCACAGCAGCGCCAGGTAAAGAAGAAAGAAGGATGCGACGTAAAGCATTGCCCAGAGTATGACCAAAGCCACGCTCTAAGGGTTCTAGAATAACTTTTGCCGAGGTCCCGCTAACCGCTTCGACCTTGATCGCTTGCGGAGTTAGAAACTCATTTGCAGTACGCGTCATATTGCTACCTCAAGGATTATTTAGAATACAATTCTACAATCAAGCTTTCGTTGATTTCAGCAGGTAAATCTGAACGATCTGGTGCAGCTTTAAACGTACCTTCCAACTTAGAATGGTCAATTTCCATCCAAGAAGGAATACCACGTTGTGCAGCTAATTCAACTGCGTTTTTGATACGCAATTGTTGTTTAGCACCTTCATGCACAGCAATTACATCACCAGCTTTAACTTGGATAGACGCGATGTTAACACGACGGCCATTCAAAGTGATCGAGCGGTGAGATACAAGCTGACGAGCTTCTGCACGTGTAGAACCAAAACCCATGCGATAAACGACGTTATCAAGACGGCTTTCAAGCAGTTTCAACAAGTTTTCACCAGTTGCGCCTTTCACACGAGCAGCTTCTTTATAGTAATTACTAAATTGACGCTCTAAAACACCGTACATACGACGTACTTTTTGTTTTTCACGTAATTGTAGTGAGTACTCAGATTGTTTACCACCACGCGCTCCGCCATGTTGGCCAGGAGCTTTAGCAGCTTTTTTAGTTTTGACGTCAAATGGTTTAACGCCAGATTTTAATTGCAGGTCTGTCCCTTCGCGGCGAGAGAGTTTGCATTTTGGACCAATATAACGAGCCATGAATGTTTCTCCTTACACGCGACGTTTTTTAGGTGGACGGCAACCGTTGTGCGGGATTGGCGTCACATCGGTAATGCTGTTAATTTTATAACCCACTGCACCTAAAGCACGAACCGCAGATTCACGACCAGGACCAGGACCTTTTACAAGGACGTCCAAGTTTTTCAAACCGTAGTCTAAAGCAGCTTTACCAGCAACTTCAGCAGCTACCTGAGCAGCAAACGGAGTTGATTTACGTGATCCACGGAAGCCTTGTCCACCAGAGGTAGCCCAAGCCAGTGCATTACCTTGACGATCGGTAATAGTCACAATGGTGTTATTAAAAGAAGCGTGAATGTGTGCAACACCTTCAGAGACGGTACGAGTGACCTTCTTGCGTGTGCGAGTATCTTTAGCCATCTTTTAGCTTCCAGAAATCTTATTTCTTAATAGGTTTGCGCGGACCTTTACGGGTACGTGCGTTAGTTTTGGTGCGTTGTCCACGGACAGGCAAGCTGCGACGATGACGAAGACCGCGGTAGCAGCCTAAATCCATTAAACGTTTAATGTTCATGGAAATTTCGCGACGTAAATCACCTTCGGTCGGAACCTTAGCAACTTCTGCACGAATCGCATCAAGCTGAGCGTCATCTAATTCACGGATCTTTGTAGTCGGCGCGATACCAACAGCAGCTAAAATATTTTTAGCAGTGTGGCGACCTACACCAAAGATGTACGTTAGAGAGATAACAGCATGCTTGTTATCCGGAATGTTTACACCGGCAATACGAGCCATTCAATTTTCTCCAAAAAGGCAGTTAAGACAATCAACCGCCCCACAAAAATCTTGAGGGGCGGATAATAACCTAATTAGCCTACTGAAATCAACAGGTCTTGATCAGATTAACCTTGACGCTGCTTATGACGAGGTTCTGCGCTACAAATTACGCGAATAACCCCATTACGACGGATAACTTTACAGCTACCACAAATTTTCTTTACAGAAGCTTGTACTTTCATGATGAAACCTCAAGTGCGCTTATCCCTTAGGATGAGCAGTCGTTTTTCTCATTAACGTTTGATTATCGTATTGATGCGAGGTGAGATGTGCTTGCAGCTGAGCCATAAAGTCCATCACTACCACCACAACAATAAGCAAAGAGGTACCACCTAAAGAGAATGGAATACCAAATGAGCTTTGTAAAATCATCGGCATTAAGCAAATGATGGTGATATAAATCGCGCCAATAAATGTCAAACGGTTAAGAATATGATCTAAGTAACGAGCAGTTTGCTCACCTGGACGAATACCAGGTACATAAGCCCCGCTGCGTTTCAAGTTTTCCGATACTTCTTTCGGGCTAAATACAAGCGCTGTATAAAAGTAACAGAAAAAGATAATTAACGCACCAAAGAGCACCAAATACAACGGCTGACCAGGCGAAAGCACCAATGCCAAATCTTGCAAACTACGTTTGATAATACCCGCATTCGGATCTGCACTACCCACCCATTGACCTAAGCTCGCAGGGAACAAAAGCAATGAACTTGCGAAAATCGCTGGGATCACACCCGCCATATTAATTTTTAATGGCAAATGCGACTGTTGTGCAGTAAATACACGACGTCCTTGTTGTTTTTGAGCATAGTTTACTGGAATACGACGTTGCGCTTTCTCAATAAACACAATTGCAGCTAATACAGCCAGCGACAAAACGCCAAAAATTACCAAGCCGATTAGACTGGTTTGACCATTATCTACTGATGATATTGATTGCAGAATTAAATTCGGCAAACCTGCAACGATACCGGCGAAGATGATCATGGAAATACCATTACCCACCCCACGCTCGGTAATTTGCTCACCTAACCACATCAAGAACATTGTACCTGCAACCAAAGAGGTTACAGCTGGTACGTAGAAAGCCAGACCTGCAGTTAAGGTAATCCCTTGACTGATCAGACCAGCACACATCCCAATTGCCTGCACGAGTGCAAGGAACAATGTACCCTGTCGCGTATATTGATTAATCTTACGCTTGCCTTGTTCGCCTTCTTTCTTTAAAGCTTCCAGCGAAGGAATAACAGTAGACATTAACTGCACGATAATCGATGCAGAAATGTACGGCATAATCCCAAGAGCAAGAATGGACATACGCTCTAATGCACCACCTGAAAACATGTTAAACAAACCAAGGATCGTGCCTTGGTTTGCATTAAAAAGATTTTCAAGTGCGGCATTATTAATGCCTGGTACTGGAATATGTGCTCCTAGTCGAAAAACCAATAATGCACCGATGAGAAACATCATGCGGCGAATAATTTCACGGTATTTCACATGAAATGGCTGGCCTTTCATCATATTGACATGACCTGAAGAACTAGGAGACATAGACACTAGCGATTACTCCTCGACTTTACCGCCAGCAGCTTCAACAGCAGCTTTAGCGCCTTTAGTCACAGCAACACCTTGAACAGTGAATGCACGAGTAATTTCACCAGAAAGTACGATACGAGCACGTAACATATCTTTACGTACAACGTTTGCAGCTTTTAAAGTTTCTAGGCTAACGATGTCGCCTTCCACTTTAGTAAGCTCAGATAAACGTACTTCAGCAGTTTTCAAAGCGATTTGGCTAGTGAAACCGAATTTAGGTAAACGACGATATAACGCTGTTTGACCACCTTCAAAGCCTGGACGAGTACCACCGCTCTTACGTGAATTCTGACCTTTGACACCACGGCCACCAGTCTTACCAACGCCAGAACCGATACCACGGCCTAGACGACGATTTTCACGTTTTGCACCTTCAGCAGGTGCAAGCTCATTTAAACGCAGAGTCATGGCTTATTCCTCTACACTAACCATATAGTAGACTTGGTTGATCATACCACGGTTAGAAGGCGTATCTTGCACTTCTACAGTATGACCAATACGACGCAGACCTAAACCTTGTAGGCTAAGCTTGTGATTTTTCAAGCGATGCGCAGAAGATTTAGTCTGGGTAACTTTAATCGTTTTCATGATTGATTACCCTTGAATTTGTTCTACTGTAAGACCACGTTTCGCAGCAACCTTCTCAGGAGAAGTCATATCACGCAGACCGTTAAAAGTCGCGTTTACTACGTTTGCAGCGTTAGTAGAACCATAACATTTTGTTAATACGTTACGTACGCCTACAGCTTCTAGAACTGCACGCATAGCACCACCAGCGATTACACCAGTACCTTCAGAAGCAGGCTGCATGTAAACACGGCTTGCACCGTGACGCGCGTTAATAGGGTGCTGTACAGTACCGTTAACAAGGTCAACAGTAATCATGTTGCGACGAGCAGCTTCAAGTGCTTTAGAAATAGCAGCTGGAACTTCACGTGCTTTACCACGACCAAAACCTACACGACCATTACCATCACCAACCACAGTCAATGCTGTGAAAGAGAAGATACGACCACCCTTAACAACTTTGGCTACACGATCAACGGCAACCAGCTTTTCAACAAGACCTTCGTTTTGTTCAACTTTAGCCATGATTAGAACTCCAAGCCGTTTTCACGAGCAGCATCAGCCAAGGCTTTGATACGACCATGATATTTGAAACCAGAACGGTCAAATGCAACTTTAGTAACACCAGCTGCTTTAGCGCGTTCTGCGATTAAAGCACCTACTTTAGTAGCTGCTTCAACGTTACCAGTTGTGCCAGCACGTAAAGTAGCATCTAAAGTTGAAGCTTGCGCTAAAACTTTGCCACCATCTGCTGAAATAACTTGAGCGTAGATGTGACGCGGAGTGCGGTTTACACACAAACGAGTCGCACCCAACGCACGGATGTGCAAGCGTGTGCTTTTCGCACGACGCAAACGGGATTGTTTCTTTTCGTTCATAAGAACCTCGCGCCTTATTTCTTCTTAGCTTCTTTACGAAGTACAACTTCGTCAGAATAACGAACACCTTTACCTTTATAAGGCTCTGGTGGACGGTAACCACGGATATCTGCAGCAACCTGACCTAAACGTGCTTTATCAGCAGATTTAAGAACAATTTCAGTTGCTGTAGGAGTTTCAGCAGTTACACCTTCAGGAAGCGTATAGTCGATCGGGTGAGAGAAACCAAGGTTAAGGTTAACAATGTTACCTTTAACCGCAGCTTTATAACCAACACCGATAAGTTGTAACTTACGTTCGAAGCCTTCGCTCACACCTTTTACAAGGTTGTTAAGCACAGCGCGAGCAGTACCAGCTTGCATCCAAGCGTCTTTCGACTCAGCTTTTGGAGCAATCGCTAAAATACCGTCTTCCTGTTTAAGCTCGACCAGCGCATGCAGGGTGAAAGACAAAGTACCTTTGCTACCTTTCACTTCGACCTGCCGGCCGTTCTGAGTAACTGTTACACCGTTAGGTACAGTTACTGGGGCTTTAGCCACACGAGACATGAGGAATCACCTATTAAGAAACAAAAGCAATAACTTCACCACCGATACCTGCAGCACGTGCAGCGCGATCAGTCATGATGCCTTTGCTTGTAGAAACAATTGCAATACCTAAACCTTGCTTAACGCTCGGAAGTGCATCTTTACCGCGATACTGACGTAGACCTGGACGGCTTACGCGTTTCACAGTTTCGATAACTGGTTTGCCTTCGAAATACTTTAAAGTCAAAGTAAGAGTTGCTTTGCCTTCAGCATCCGCAACTTCTACGTTTGAAATGTAACCTTCTTGTTGAAGAACGTTTGCAATAGCAACCTTCAACTTAGAGTTAGGCATAGAAACAGTTTGTTTCTTTGCCATTTGCGCGTTACGAACACGAGTTAACATGTCGGCAACGGTATCTTGCATACTCATCTATAGCGCTCCTTACCAGCTTGCCTTAACAACGCCCGGTACATCACCTTGCATTACTGTATCGCGTAATTTGTTACGGCTTAAACCGAACTTACGGAAGTAACCATGAGGACGACCAGTTAAACCACAACGGTTACGTAAACGTACTGGAGACGCATTACGTGGTAATGCTTGGAATTTCATCATCGCTTCGAAACGCTCTTCGTCGCTAGCATTTACGTTTGCAATAACAGCTTTTAATTCAGCACGTTTTGCAGCGTATTTAGCAACAGTAGCTTCGCGTTTCAATTCGCGATTAATCATACTTTTCTTAGCCATATCGACCTCTTATTTGAACGGGAAGCCGAATGCACGCATAAGCGCACGGCCTTCGTCATCGGTGCGAGCAGTCGTAGTGATGGTAATATCCATACCACGAATACGATCAATCTTATCAAAATCGATTTCAGGGAACATGATTTGTTCCTTAAGACCCATTGAGTAGTTGCCGCGACCGTCAAATGATTTCGCAGAGAAACCACGGAAGTCACGGATACGAGGGATCGCAATCGAGATTAGACGGTCTAAGAATTCGTACATACGTTCGCCGCGTAAAGTAACTTTACAACCAATCGGCCAACCATCACGGATTTTGAAACCAGCGATTGATTTGCGAGCTAACGTAAGAACTGGTTTTTGACCAGCGATAGCTTGCATATCAGCAAGAGCACCATCAAGGAGTTTTTTGTCAGCAGCAGCTGCGCCAACACCCATGTTGATCGTGATTTTAGTAATGCGAGGAATATCCATCACATTTTTAACGGCTAAAGTCTCTTGTAATTGAGCCTTAAGTTCGTCGTTGTAACGCGTTTTAAGTCTGGCCATTGCCTTTTCAACCTATTACTTCGCTACCGCCACTGATTCACCATTTGACTTGTAAACGCGAGTTTTCACGCCTTCAGTCACTTGGTAACCAACACGGTCAGCCTTTTGGGTTGTAGCATTAAAAATTGCCACGTTAGAGATATGAAGCGAAGCTTCTTGTGTAACTACAGCGCCTTCAGCACCTGTTGCACGGTTCGGCTTTTGATGCTTCTTAACCAAGTTAAGGCCTTCAACCATAACACGGTCATTTGAAACAGACAAAACAGTACCCTGTTTGCCTTTTTCTTTACCTGCGATCACAATAACTTGATCGCCTTTTTTAATCTTAGCCATGATTGCCTCTTATAGAACTTCAGGAGCCAGTGAAATAATTTTCATGAACTGTTCAGTACGAAGTTCACGAGTCACTGGTCCGAAAATACGAGTTGCAATCGGCGCTTTGTTGTTGTTCAAAATAACAGCAGCGTTATCGTCGAAACGAATCACTGAACCGTCTGGACGACGGATACCGAATTTTGTACGAACTACAACAGCATTCATCACGTCACCTTTTTTAACACGTGCGCGTGGAATAGCTTCTTTTACAGTAACTTTAATAATGTCGCCAACAGAAGCATAACGACGGTGTGAACCACCAAGTACTTTAATACATTGTACGCGGCGAGCACCACTATTGTCTGCTACGTCTAGCATACTTTCGGTTTGAATCATTGCCCTACTCCAAAACCGAGCATCACCGGTCACAATTTCGAAAGGCTCAAAGAGTACTCGAAATTAACCGATGATGCAACAGATACGTCTAATTACTCAGCAGCAGCTTCAACAACTTCAACTAGAGTCCAAGACTTAGTTTTAGAAATTGGGCGGCTTTCTTTGATAGTCACAACGTCGCCAGTTTTAGCTGTGTTGTTCTCATCGTGAGCATGTAATTTAGTTGAACGGCGGATTGATTTGCCATACAACGGGTGTTGAACGCGGCGTTCGATAAGTACAACAATAGACTTGTCCATTTTGTCGCTTACTACTTTGCCGGTTAACGTGCGAACTGTTTGTTCACTCATTGTCCGTTCCCCTGTTTTTCGGTAAGGAGTGTCTTAATACGAGCAATTGTCTTACGAGTAAGTGCAACTTCGTGCGATTTACCCAATTGACCAGTTGCTTTTGCCATACGAAGACGGAATTGGTTAAGCTGTTGCTCATCAAGCAAAGCTGTCAACTCTTCTACCGACTTTTCACGTAGATCTTTAGTTTTCATTACATTACCGTCCGAGTCACGATAGTGGTTTTAAACGGAAGTTTAGCAGCTGCAAGCGTAAACGCTTCGCGAGCCAATTCTTCGTTAACACCATCAATTTCGTACAAGACTTTACCTGGTTTGATTTGACAAACCCAGTATTCCACAGAACCTTTACCTTTACCCATACGCACTTCAAGAGGCTTAGAAGTAATCGGCTTGTCTGGGAAAACACGGATAAAGATCTTACCACCACGTTTAATACGACGGCTGATTGTACGACGCGCTGCTTCAATTTGACGAGCAGTCATTTGACCACGCTCAACAGATTTAAGTGCGATTGTACCAAAAGATACCGAGCTACCGCGGTGAGCTAGACCAGTGTTACGGCCTTTCTGCACTTTACGGAATTTAGTACGTTTAGGTTGTAACATGGATTATTCTCCTTTTTCAGCAGAACGATCATTGCGACGACCACGACGCTCTTGACCTTCACCACGACCACGACCGCGTTTAGCTGGACGTTCTTCAGCTGGAGCTGGGTTCATGACTTGTTTCATGCCACCCAAGATCTCACCACGGAAGATCCAAACTTTAACACCAATCGTACCGTAAGTCGTTTCAGCACGCATAGTTGAATAATCGATGTCTGCACGAAGTGTATGCAAAGGTACGCGACCTTCACGATACCACTCAGTACGCGCAATCTCAGCACCACCTAAACGGCCTGATACTTCAACTTTGATACCTTTAGCACCAGCACGCATTGTGTTTTGAACCGCACGCTTCATAGCACGACGGAACATTACACGTTTTTCTAATTGAGAAGCGATAGCTTCAGCAACTAAACGAGCGTCTAAGTCTGGGCGATCGATTTCATTGATACTTACTTGCGCTGGAATACCCATAATTTGAGTAAGTTCACGCTGTAGTTTCTCAATGTCTTCGCCTTTTTTACCGATAACGATACCAGGACGTGCAGTACTAATAGTTACTTTAGCAGCGCCCGTAGGACGTTCGATAAGAATATTGCTGATCATTGCATTCTTAAGTTTTTTAGTTAAAAACTCACGAACTTGAAGATCTTTAAGCAAGTATTCAGCGTATTGTTTCGGACTCGCATACCAGTTGGCGTTATGACGTTTTACAACACCAAGGCGGATACCGATTGGATGAACCTTCTGACCCATATCAAACCCCTACCTTAACGGTAATGTGACAAGTACGCTTAGTAATACGATCTGCACGGCCTTTAGCACGTGGCATAATACGCTTAAGGCTAGTACCTTCATCAACGTAAATCGTAGTAACCTTAAGGTCGTCTACATCTAAACTGTTATTGTGTTCAGCGTTTGCAATTGCAGATTCCAATGCTTTTTTAACCAAAACTGCAGCTTTTTTGTTGCTGAAGTTGAGAATATTAAGCGCGTGAGCAACAGATTTGCCACGGATTAGGTCTGCAACCAAACGAGTTTTTTGTGCCGAGATAGCGGCACCGCGTAATTTAGCAGTAACTTCCATCATAGCACCTTAACGTTTAGATTTCTTGTCAACACCGTGACCACGATAGGTACGAGTTGGCGCGAATTCACCAAGTTTGTGACCAACCATATGTTCAGATACGATTACTGGAACATGGTTACGGCCATTATGTACAGAAATTGTTAAACCAACAAAATCTGGGAGGATCATCGAACGACGCGACCAAGTTTTGATCGGCTTACGGTTATTAGCCGCGATAGCCGCTTCAACCTTAGCGAACAAGTGCGCATCGACGAATGGGCCTTTTTTCAGAGAACGAGGCATTGTCAGATTCCTTTACTTGTTACTTAACGCGACGGTCGCGAATAATCATCTTAGTCGTACGCTTATTGGTACGTGTCTTGTACCCTTTAGCTTTTTGACCCCATGGGCTTACAGGTTGAATACCTTTGCTACGACCTTCACCACCACCGTGCGGGTGATCTACTGGGTTCATCGCCATACCACGAACGGTAGGACGAACGCCACGCCAGCGTGCTGCACCTGCTTTACCAAGTGAACGAAGGTTGCTTTCTTGGTTAGAAACTTCACCAAGAACTGCACGGCACTCAACGTGAATTTTACGCATTTCACCAGAACGTAAACGAACGATAGCGTAAGAACCGTCACGACCCAACAACTGAACTGAAGTACCAGCAGAACGAGCTAATTGCGCGCCTTTACCGATTTTAAGTTCGATGTTGTGAAGAGTAGAACCGATAGGCATGTTGCGAAGCGGTAAACAGTTACCTGGACGAATTGGAGCATCGTTACCAGATTGAACTTTATCGCCAGCGCGAAGGCCTTTAGGCGCGATGATGTAGCGACGCTCACCATCAGCATACAATACTAGTGCAATGTGTGCTGTACGGTTAGGATCGTATTCAATACGCTCTACAGTTGCAGGAATACCATCTTTGTTACGTTTAAAGTCAACTAGACGGTAGTGCTGCTTGTGACCGCCACCAACGTGACGAGTCGTGATGTGACCGTTGTTATTACGACCACCAGTACGTTTTTTAGCTTCAACCAACGGAGCATAAGGCGCACCTTTGTGAAGATGGTCGTGAACGACTTTCTCTACAAAGCGACGTCCAGGAGACGTTGGCTTACATTTTTGAATTGGCATAATTCTCGTCCTTATTCCGCTGCGCTTTCAGCGGTATCGCCCAAGTCAGCCATCTCAACATCTTGGCCAGCTTTCAGGGTGACGTATGCTTTTTTAACATCAGAACGACGTCCTAATGTTTTACCAAAGCGTTTAGTCTTACCTTTAGTGATCGTTGTGTTAACTTTAACAACTTGAACACCAAACAATTGCTCAACAGCTTTCTTGATTTCAAGTTTGTTTGCATCAAGTGCAACTTTGAAAACTTGAACACCAGCAGTTTCGCCTAAAACTTGTGCTTTTTCTGAGAATACAGGTCCTTGTAGGACTTGATAGATACGTTCGTTGTTCATCCGAGTTCTACCTCAATTTTCTTAGCAGCAGCTACAGACATAACAACTTTATCGAACGCAATCAAGCTAACAGGATCGATAGCAGCAGCATCAACCACATCAACGTGTGGAATGTTGCGCGCTGCAAGGTATAGATTCTCATCTACAGATTCTGTAACGATCAATGCACGAGTAGCATTCAAGTCGTTAAGTTTTGCAAGCAACTCTTTAGTTTTTGGAGCAGCAACAGCAAACTCTTCAACCAATACAAGACGATCTTGGCGAACAAGTTCAGCTAAGATACATTGCATTGCACCGCGATACATTTTGCGGTTAACTTTTTGAGACCAATCTTGTGGGCGAGCAGCAAAAGTTTTACCACCACCTACCCAGATTGGGCTACGAATAGAACCAGCACGAGCGCGACCAGTACCTTTTTGACGGAATGGCTTTTTACCACCGCCAGAAACGTCTGCACGTGATTTCTGAGCTTTTGAACCTTGACGGCCACCAGCTAAATAAGCTGTAACAACCTGATGTACAAGAGCTTCATTGAATTCACGACCGAACGCAACTTCTGATAATTCAACAGCAGAGCCGGAAACAGTATTTAAATTCACGTTATTTCCCCTCAGGCCTTGATCGTAGGACGAACAGTTACGTCACCACCAGTAGCGCCAGGAATTGCACCCTTCACTACTAAAACTGAACGTTCTGCGTCGATAGATACAATTTCTAGACCCTGTACAGTTACGCGTTCAGCACCTAAATGGCCAGCCATTTTTTTGCCTTTGAACACGCGACCAGGAGTCTGGTTTTGACCTGTAGAACCTAGAACACGGTGAGAAACTGAGTTACCGTGAGTAGCATCTTGCGTACGGAAGTTCCAACGCTTAACACCACCTTGGAAACCTTTACCTTTCGACTGACCAGTTACGTCAACTACTTGACCAACTGTGAACATGTCTACACCGATAGTTCCACCAACTTCACGACCTTCAAGATCAGCTTCTGTTGCACGGAATTCTTGAACTAGACGACCAGCAGCAACACCCGCTTTTGCGAAGTGACCTTTCTGAGCGTTAGTTACGCGAGATTCGCGACGTTCACCAGTAGTGATTTGAATCGCTTGATAACCATCAGTTTCAAGCGTTTTGATTTGAGTGATGCGGTTAGGATCAACCTCAATCACTGTAACAGGCACAGAAACACCAGCATCTGTAAAGATACGTGTCATACCGCACTTGCGACCGACTAAACCAATAGCCATGTGCATAAACCTCTAAAAAAGCGGCCTAATTAACTTAGAGCGTTAATTAACCCGAAAGCCTTAACCCAATGCGATCTGAACATCAACACCAGCTGCAAGATCTAACTTCATCAATGCATCTACAGTTTTGTCTGTAGGTTGAACGATGTCGATCAAACGTTTATAAGTGCGGATCTCGTATTGGTCACGCGCATCTTTGTTAACGTGTGGTGATGTTAAAACGTTAAAACGTTCAATGCGTGTAGGCATTGGAATTGGACCACAAACTTGTGCGCCAGTACGTTTTGCTGTTTCTACGATTTCTTGAGCTGATTGATCAATTAAACGGTGATCAAAAGACTTCAAACGGATACGAATTCTCTGGTTAGACATACCAGTAAACTCCAAGCCAAATATATAAAGAATCACTCCTGACGCATCTCACCCCACTAAAAGGTAAGTGTCAAGAGCAGTGAAATATCACTAAGGTCATGATCGATGCCACGACTGTCACGATGTTAACTACTTTATTCGCAGTTAACCCCCTTTCATTAAAGGGTCGCTCATTATAGCTATTGTTTAATGCATAAGCAAATCCATTTTTGGTTTTTTACAATATATTCAATTTGTTTGAATTATCAGTAGCTTAAAAAATCATCAATAGACTGTTTGCCGCAACACATAATCAATTGCACTATTAAGAATTTGATTTCCCTCAATAAAATTTAATTTTGGCGATTTTTTCAATTCGGTTTCAGTTGCCACGTATTGCCCCGAAAACTTATTCAGCTCTTCATCATTTTCTAAAAAGAGTGCCAAGGTTTCTGGCACGATCTCTGGGTGAAATTGAAAACCCAATACATTCTTTCCAATTTGGTACATTTGATTGCGACACACGGTATTTTCAGCCAAATGTACAGCACCTTTTGGAATTTCAAAGGTCTCGCTATGCCATTGCATCACATTAAACTGTTCAGGCAACTCAAAGCATTCTGTTGGGACGTGCTGGATTTTACGTACTGTCGCCCAACCCAACTCCTGTTGTTCATTGCGACTGACCGCAGCACCGAGTGCATTGGCAATCAATTGCCCACCCAAGCATAAACCAATCGCAGGTTTTCCTGCGGCCAAGTAACGTCTTAACCAACGCTTCTCAATCTTTAACCATGGAAAATTCACTTCATCATTCACACTCATGGTGCCCCCCATAATGATGAGTAAGTCAACATCCTCAATACTCGGTAAGGCCTCTATCTCTAAGGCTTGATCTATAGGTAAAGCAAAAAACTCGGTTGCACTGATTACTGCACCTTGTTGTTTTAAATATGTATAGCAACTGCCGAACCCTTCACCAGCAATATGCTGAAAATAATGTACTTTTAAATGCGACGTCATGCGCTTATGCCTTCTTTTTACTATCCTTATCGATGATTTAGCAAAATTGAAGCCAACTTTTTATTTTGTTTACCTTTATTCACATTTGTTCAATTTTCTCGCCTATTTAGAAACTTTCTCTTAAGCTAAAAACAATTTATCGCTTTATGATGAGTCGATTCGTGAAAAAAAACCCGCAAACCGCATTGGTTCATGCACCAAGACAAGCGCCTCAGTACATCTCAACGGTCCAACCTCCCCTGTATCGTGCATCGACGATTATTTTTAAAGATACCGATGCACTGTTTAATCGCCATTGGACCGATGACTATGACTATAGTTATGGCACCCACGGCACCCCCAGCACATTTACATTGGGCGATAACATTGCACAAATTGAAGGTGGAAAGTACTGCCTACTCGCACCAAGTGGATTGTCTGCAATTAATTTGGTGAACTCATGTTTTTTAAGTCATGGTGATGAAGTTTGGGTGGCGGATAATATTTACGGGCCAAACATGGAGCATCTTCGTAATCTAGAAAAACGCTATGGTATTGGTGTTCGTATTTATAACCCTATTGATGTGTCGTCTTTCCAACCGACAGAAAAAGCAAAACTGATTTGGCTAGAAGCCGCAGGCTCGGTCACACTGGAGTTTCCAGATTTGATTGGACTGGTGAAAAAAGCAAAAACGCATCATGTGCTCAGTGCTTTAGACAATACGTGGGGCGCAGGCCTTGCCTTTAATGCTTTTGATTTTAGTGATGCGCACTTAAGTGTAGATATGACGGTACATGCTTTAACCAAGTACCCAAGTGGCGGTGGAGATATTTTAATGGGCTCAGTCGTGACACGCGAGCGAGCTTTACATCATCAACTCTTTCGCACGCATGCCATTCAAGGCATTAGCGTCTCTGGGGATGACGTTGCTCAAGTTCAACGCAGTCTAGCATCAATGCGCATTCGTTATGCCGCACAGTCTGAAAGTGCGCTACAACTTCTGGCATGGCTAGAACAACAACCTGAATTTGTGCAGGTCTTACACCCTGCCAATCCGAATGCTGCGGGTCATTCATATTGGAAAGACATTTGTGTCGATCAACACAGTGCAGGTTTGGTCAGTGTCATTTTCAAGCCTGAATTTGATCTACAGGATATTCGTCAATTTTGTGATGCCCTGTCACTCTTCAAACTCGGCTTTAGCTGGGGCGGTCCTGTGAGTTTGGTGATGCTGTATGACCTCAAAGACATGCGTGCACTTGAGCATACACATTTACAACAAGGTTTATTGGTTCGCTTTTGTATAGGACTAGAACATCCTGCCGATTTAATTCAAGATATAGAAAATGCACTAAAACAACTGAATAACCATCACAAAAAAATTGAATAGGAAGAAGTATGAGCACCCCGATCATCATTGCTAAGAAAACCACGAATACCCAACAAGATGTTGTTCTACACTCAAAGTTTGCCAACCGTCATGGCTTAATTGCAGGGGCAACAGGTACGGGAAAAACCGTAACTTTAAAGGTACTGGCAGAAAGTTTTTCCAGACTCGGAGTGCCGGTATTTTTAGCCGATGCCAAAGGTGATGTTTCTAGCTTAGCGCAGGCAGGTGCATCCAATCCCAAATTTGATGAACGCATTAAAAGTTTAGGCATCGACAGCATTCCCTTTGCTGCATCCCCCGTGGTGTTTTGGGATTTATTTGCTGAACAAGGTCATCCTATTCGTACCACGATTACCGAAATTGGCCCGCTGTTGCTGGCGCGAATGCTGAATTTAAATGATACCCAAGAAGGGGTGCTTTCTGCGGTGTTTCGTATTGCAGATGATCAAGGCATGTTACTGATCGACTTTAAAGACTTAAAAGCCATGATTGGTTATGTCAGTGAACATGCCGCAGAGTTTAAAGCCGAATATGGCAACCTATCTCCTGCCAGCCTTGGCGCGATTCAACGGAATTTATTGGCACTGGCCGATCAAGGTGGTGATCAATTCTTCGGGGAGCCCAGCTTAAATATTCTCGACTTTATTCAGACCGACAGTAATGGTCATGGCTATATCAATATTCTAGCCGCAGACAAGCTCATGAATACTCCAAAGCTCTATGCCACTTTTCTACTCTGGATGCTCTCTGAACTGTTTGAACAGCTACCTGAGGTTGGCGATATGGACAAGCCCAAGCTAGTGTTCTTCTTTGATGAAGCGCATTTGCTGTTTGATAATGCCAGTGCAGCACTGCAAGAAAAAATTGAACAAGTGGTGCGCCTAATCCGTTCCAAGGGGGTGGGTATTTACTTTGTCACGCAAAACCCACTGGATTTGCCTGAAAGCGTGTTAGGGCAGCTCGGAAATCGTGTACAACATGCCTTACGTGCCTTTACTCCGAAAGATCAAAAAGCGGTAAAAACAGCTGCAGATACCTTCCGTGCCAACCCTGAATTTAAGGTTGAGCAAGCCATCACCGAGCTAGCTGTGGGTGAAGCTTTGATTAGTTGCTTAGATGAACAAGGCACACCGCAAATTGTAGAGCGTGCATGGGTGATGCCACCCTACTCGTCTTTCAGTCCTATTAGCCCAGAGCAACGTCAAACCTTAATTTCACAAAGTATCGTGGCAGGTATTTATGAAAAAAGTCTAGACCGTGAAAGTGCTTTTGAACTTCTACAAAATAAAGTGGTTGAACGCCAACAACAAGCAGTACAGATAGAGCAAGAGAAACAACAAGCCAAAGAACAAGAGGCACTCGCAAAACAGCAAGCCAAAGAAGCTGAAACACTAGCGAAGCAACAAGCACGTGAGCAAGCGCGGATTTCGAAAGAACAGCAGAAAGAAGCTGAACGTGAAGCGAAACAGCGTGAGAAGCTAATTCAAGACACAGTAGGAACTTTTGCCAAAAGCGCCGCCCGCAGCCTCGGGGGCAGTACGGGACAAAAAATCGTCCGTGGTTTACTGGGCTCTTTGTTTGGGCGTAAGTGATCTACTTTTTAAATCTAAAAATCAAAATTTATGGGATATTCATATATCCCATATAAAAATTAAGCTTTTATTTAAAGATGTATTTACATTACATCTTTAAAGGTATATTTTAAATAAATCTTATAAATGATAGCCAAGAGAGATCAAACATGACTCCGCAGCAAATTGACCTTGTAAAAGCAACAGTTCCTGTCCTTCGTGAAAATGGTGTCGCACTCACGGGTTATTTTTATAACCGCATGTTAGGCAACAATCCTAATTTAAAAGAAACCTTTAATATGGGGCATCAACGCAGTGGTGCTCAAGCCCAAGCTTTGGCGGGTGCTGTGTTGGCCTATGCAGAAAACATTGAAGATCCTTCAGTATTACTCCCTGTGGTTGAGCTAATTGCCCACAAACATGTTAGCTTAAATATTCAAGCACCTGACTACAATATTGTTGGGGAAAACCTCCTCCATTCGATTAGTGAAGTTTTAAGTATTTCAATGGAGGATCCATTGATTGATGCTTGGGCTGCGGCGTATGGTCAATTGGCTGATTTATTCATTAGCACTGAAAAAGCGATTTATGAGCAACATCAACAAACCAAAGGGAGCTGGTTAGGCTGGCGCAACTTTAAAATCGCGAAGAAAGTGGTTGAAAGCGATGAAATCACTTCTTTCTATCTTGCCCCTGTGGACGGTGGTGATTTACCAACATATGAAGCAGGTCAGTACATTTCAGTACGTGTATTTGTTGAGGAGCTTGGTCTAAAACAACCTCGCCAATACACCCTTTCTACCAGCCCTCAAGCTGACTATTTACGTATCTCGGTCAAACGCGAAGATGAAAAAGGTGATTTGGCAGGCGGTTGGGTGTCAAATACCCTGCATGCTTTAGCCGAAGGTGCTGAAATTGAAGTGTCTGCACCAACAGGTAACTTCTACCTGATTGACCCAAACAAACGCAATGTCTTTATTAGTGGTGGTGTAGGCCTCACGCCAATGGTAGCGATGCTAAATCAGTTGGTGACTTTGGATATGCCAGAGCCTGTGACTTTTGTGCACGCCTGCCGTAGCAAACAAGTGCATGCCATGAAACAACATATTCATGACTTAAAAGCCAAATACCCGCGCTTAAGCACCTTTACTGCATATGAGTTCCCACATCAAAGCGATGTTTTAGGTCAAGATTATGATGCGAAGGGTCGCCTTGATTTGAGTACCATTGATAGCGCGATTTTACCTGTTCAAGCAGACTACTACTTATGCGGCCCAATGCCATTTATGGCTGAACAACAAAAAGCCCTAATTGCCCGTGGTGTTCCTGCCGAAAATATTCACAGTGAAGCTTTTGGCACAGGTGGTGTTCATCACTAATCCATGCCATCGGCATAAAATAGAGAGGGTTAGTCAGGTTATGCTAGACTAGCCCTTTGTTTTTTTGCTTATCAACGATCAGTACCCTCATGCAGCTCAATAAATTTACCGATTATGCTTTGCGAATTCTGATGTATGTTTCTCAGCCGAAAGCGCTGCCGCATACCATTGCAGAACTGGCGCAAGCACTACAAGTGTCTGAAAACCACTTGATGAAAATCGTACACTTTATGGCGAAACAGCAGTGGATTATTACTGCACGTGGTCGTGGCGGTGGGATTCGACTCAATCCAGAAACCCTACATTTAAGACTGGGCGAGATTGTACGGGTCTTACAAGCAGATCAGAACATTGTGGAATGTAACACCCCACCTTGCGTACTCCGTTCGAATTGCGGACTGAAAGGGATCTTAGATCAAGCGCTAGATCAGTTCTATCACAGTTTAGACCAGTATACCTTAGCTGATGTGCTGGGTACTGAGGCTCAGAATAAGTTCACGACCCACTCGCCGATTAACCTGATCAATCTCGTCGATTAAGGTCTTTTATAGACAAGATTACGGACTTTACGCTGCAAAGGTCGATTGCCTGCTCGACTTCCATTATAATGTCTGATTGTAGATCATAAATTGAAGTTGAGTTATGCACCACAGCCGAGGAAAATCCAAAAACAGTAAAATTGCTGCTGCCCCAAAGCAAAAAATTAGCTATGAAAAAAAGGTAGATTCTGCAGTTACTGAATATGCTGTGCGCGCTCTCAACTGGCTGCGTAAAGCAGAGTTTTTAATGAGTGCCCCGAAGCTCAACCTGTGTGTAGAAGATACAGGCTATGAAATTGCTTTTGCGGGTCGTTCAAATGCAGGCAAGTCCAGTGCGATCAATGCCTTAACCAACCAAAAGCAATTGGCTCGTGCCTCGAAAAGACCGGGTCGTACGCAGATGATTAACTTTTTCAGTCTGGGTAATCCTGATCAACGTCTCGTCGACTTACCCGGTTATGGTTATGCAGCCGTGCCTGAAGCGATGAAAATCGTGTGGCAAAAAGAGTTAGAAAATTACCTGATTCAGCGTAAAAGCTTACAAGGCTTAGTATTGTTGATGGATATTCGTCATCCACTACAGCACTTTGACGTGATGATGTTGGAATGGGCGTATTCACGTAAATTGTTTGTGCATGTACTGCTAACCAAGTCCGATAAACTCAACCGTGGCCCTGCTTCTAAAGCATTGCAAGAAGTGAAAGCCCAATTGAAAAAGATGAAACTGGATTTCTCAATTCAATTGTTCTCTTCTCTCAATAAACAAGGCCTAGAAGAACTGGCAAGTGTGATGGGCGGACGATTGAATTTTACTTTAGATCAAGCCCAACATTTTGACTTAAGCAGCATTCCAGATGCAACAGCCGATGAGCTGGATGCAGACGAGTTCGATGAAGATCCTGAAGCCGCGATAGATCTTGACGCTGAAGACGATGTGGAAACCAAACCACAGTCTGAGGCTTAAGTTTTAAACGCCAACCTATAAAAGCATCATCTATTGCTGTATCTGTGTCCCCTATTGCTAATCGCAATCGGGGACTTTTTTTATACTGACTTTATTCAGCTCGTGAAAAAGTTCAACACATATAAAAATAGGTCAGCATATGAAATTATGGTCTCGATTGAAAAAAAACAAAACTCGTTCCTCTATTGCCTACACCATTAAGCCTCGCAAAGTTAAATTTGAGTGGCAAGACAGTCCGATTGATTGGATTCCCAACCACCCTTTTGCCAGCTATTTCATCAATGAAATTAATATGATCCTGCCCGCTGGTGAGTTCTGGTTCTGCCGCCTCTATAACAAAGTCTTACCACAAATTAGCGATGAAAAGCTGAAGCAAGATGTACAAGCCTTTATTCGCCAAGAAGCCATGCATGCGCAGGTACATAACTCAGCCAATAAAAAGTATCTCAGCCAAAGAAATATTGATGTCTCCCGTAATCTAGCGTTGATGGATTTCTTATTTGGAAAATTACTGGCCGATAAGCCACTTGATCTCACTGTGCCCAAAGCACTAGAGCACCAGTGGGATCTGTTTCGACTCGGCATTATTGCGACAGTGGAACACATGACCTGTGTCCTTGGAAAATATGCACTGGACAACACCGAATGGGAAAAAATGGGCGCTGACCCTGCGATGCTAGACTTAATCAAATGGCACGGCGCAGAAGAAATTGAACACCGTACCGTCGCATTTGATTTGTACCGACATTTAGGTGGAGGCTATATTGCGCGCTATTATTTGAGTCTGGTGGTGATTGCTGCAGTGCTGGGTTTATGGGTCGATGGTGCAGCCCATATTATGAAACAAGATGACCGTTTTAAGTCGATTCAACCCAGTCTGTTTAAACTTTGGATTTGGCGTGAGTGGCTGTCTATTTCTAAACGGAATCATCAAGTTTTACCAAGTCCACTCTGGTTAATCTCACAGCAATTTGGCTATTTGGTACCATGGTATGACCCTGTACACGAAGCCAAAACAGAAGATGCGATTGCCTACTTAGACCAATCCCCAGCGGCTAAACGTGCCATGCTCAAAGTCGCTTAAATCCTAAAATAAAAAAGCAGCTATTAAGCTGCTTTTTTATTTTAGAGCAAAACTTAAGACGGATTCGATAAATTGGGCAAAGGTGCATCCAGATCCTTGGTATGTCGATCCACCACCACACTAATCATCATGTCACCTTGTACATTCACCACAGTACGCACGGTATCCAGTAAGCGATCAATAGGTAATAAAATCGCAATCGCTTCAGCAGGAAGCCCTACAGACTGCAATACCATAATCATGGTGACCATGCCTGCACTCGGAATCCCTGGAGCACCTAAAGAGGCAATCATCGCCGTCAGACACACCACCAACTGCTGACTCAAAGTCAAATCTAACCCCATCAAGTTGGCAATAAACAAAGCTGCCGCCGCCTCATACAGCGCAGTACCATCCATATTGAGCTGCGTCCCCAACGGAATCACAAAGCCCGCTGTTTGCGGACGTACACCAAGATTTTCTTGCGCACACTTGAGAGATAAAGGCATGGTCGCCGAGCTTGAACTGGTGGCAAAAGCAGTAATTAACGCCACACGCGTGCCTTTAAAAAAGGTCATCGGGTTCATCTTGCCAAAAATCCACAGCAATAGCGGCAAAACCACCAGACCATGAAAAATGGTGGTGCCTGTTACCACAGCCGCAAACTCAGCCAAACGGCTCAATACCGAAATGTCTTCAGTGGCAATCAACTTAGCAAGTAAGGCAAAAATTCCTAGCGGGGCTAGCTTCATCACCCAACCAATCATCAACATCATGATGTCAAAGAACTGTTGACTCAGCTTACGCACGGTGCGGAATTTTTCTCCGCCTTTAACCAGTGCCACTCCAATGAACAGAGCAAAAACCACCACTGCTAAAACATTGCCTTCAGCAAAAGCTTTGAACGGGTTAATCAAGGTATTTTGAATAAAGTTGGTGAAGAACGAAGATGGAGTGAGCGTATCTGGAGTTTGATGAGCGGCCATGGCGTCTTGGAACATGGCGATATCGACACCTTTGCCGACTTCAAATAAATGCGCGCAGCTTAAACCCAATATCAAGGCCAAAGTCGTGGTAGTGACACAGCATGCCAGCGTAATTTTCCAAACACGGGAGAGCTGGCCACCCGCTTGTAAGTTAGATACACCCACCACAATTGAGCTAAAAATAAGGGGAATCAAGAGCATTTTTAATAGACCGATAAAAATACTGCTGACCACCCCGATTCCATACAGACTCATCTCTAAAAAAGCAGTCTCAGGGAAAAGATTGAGAATAAATCCGAAGATGACCCCGAAGATCGCGGCAATTAGAATTTGCGTGTTTAAGCTCATAGCTTCATGCTTTTCAAAGATTTCTTTGGGAAACTATGCCATGTGAACGGACTAGAATCGAGCATTTTTTTGTCACAAGTACTGCACGTTTCCCCATATAACTCTCCCAAAAAGATGAGACCATTACAATTGAAGCTCAGCTCTGACCACCTTTCAGTCATAAAGTCGGTCATAAAAAAAGCTGAGTCATATCACTCAGCTTTTTCTGTACTCAGACTTTATTGGGCTTCGATTTCGCGGAGCCGAATCAAACCTTCTTGCGTAGTACTACACACCAACTCACCGTTTTGCCACATTCGTCCAAAATTCAAACCGCGTGAACTGGCACTGACTGTCGCATCCATGTCATACAGCATCCAGTCATCCACGCGAAAGGGTTTATGGAAATACATAGCATGATCGATACTCGCACACTGCAAACTTGGCGAAAGATAACTTAAACCATGCGGGCGCAGTGCCGTGGTCATTAAAGTGAAATCTGAATAGAATGCCGCAATCGCCTGATGCAACGAAATTTCATCCACTTCTGCTGCAATGCGGTCATGGGTGCGAATATAGTGCGCATACACAGGTGCTTCAGGCTGCGGTTGATACGGGTTTTGTGGATTGATAGGACGAATTTCCACATGACGATCGCGCATGAAACTTGCACGCACATTTTCAGGCACAAATTCCACCATCATTTTTTTCAGTTCAGCCTCAGACTTTAAAGACTCTGGTGCTGGATACTCAGGCTCACCGATTTGATAATTCAGGCCTTCTTCATTGTCAGCAAAAGACACCATGCACATAAAGATGGTTTTACCATGCTGAATAGCGCGCACTTGGCGGCTGACAAAACTACGACCATCACGAATTCGATCAACTTCATAGATAATCGGTGCGTTCACATCGCCACCAAATAAAAAGTATGCATGTAAAGAATGAGCTGGACGATCCGTCGTATATGACGCTGCACGTAGGGCCTGACCTAAGACTTGTCCGCCAAAAACACGCTTCCCAACCAAATTACGGCTTTGTCCACGAAAGATATTTTCCTCAATTTTTTCGAGGCTCAGTAATTCAACCAACTCTTGGGTTAAGGCATTCATAAGCAACCTACTTAATGGTGAGAGACCAGATTTTTCTGTAAAGTGATGAGGTATGATATCGATATTAAAATCTATTTTGCCATAAATTCAGACTAAAACCCTATAGATTGCTTGACTGAGTTGTCATAAGTTTTTTTCGTTATTTCCGACTAAAAATACGATTTTTAACGATAAAATTCACCGTATAAAACAAATTTGTCAGGAAATGACATACGGTTTATGTTTACAATTACGCAAAATAAATACCCCTTCAGACAAACTGCGGGATTGGTCATTTAAGCAGGAGTGTATATGTCCAAAAGTGGCTTTGGTCAAATGTATAGAAAGCTTTCAAGTAAGCTTCTTGACCTCATAGTAACCCCACATGTATTGGGTGAGGTTCCAACAGAACCGACAGCAACAGATGCTGACCCAGCAGCTTCAGGCCATCCCAAAAAAATTGTCTGTTATGTGCTTCAAAATCACTCACGCAGTAATGCGCTGTTGGTGGATGGCGAAACACGTCGTTTAAAGCTTGCTCCTGCACTCGATCCCTTGGTCGTGGGGACGCATCAAGAAAAAGCATCGATCGTGTTTTTACAGCATAACGATGAAAATAATTTACTTAACCCTTCACCACACACCTTTCCACCGCGCCTGTTACGCCTAGTTGAAGCTTTAGAACAACAACCCGATTTAGACGTAGAGCTGGTGCCTGTGACGGTACTATGGGGACGTTCACCAGACAAAGAAGACTCTTGGTTTAAATTGTTATTTACCGACACTTGGGCAACGCCAAGTACGGTGAAGCAGCTGATGAATATCGGTTTACATGGTCGTCAATCATTTTTAGAGTTTCATGAAAGTCAGTCTTTACGTGCTTTGGTTGACTTTGCAAAAACCACCTATCCGAATTTATCGCCTGCGACTTATATTCTAAACACTCTAAATAATCAGCTCGATGCACACCGTGAAGCGGTACTCGGTCCCGATCTTTCGGACCGTCGCAACGTGATGCACTCACTGATTAAATCGAATGACGTACAAGAAGCCATTCGCCGTGAAAGTATTCGCGGCAAAATTAGCATGTTGGACGCAGAACGTCGTGCCATTGGTTATGTCAATGAAATCGTATCGGACTACTCACATTCAACCATCCGTTTTGCGGAAATGGCACTAGCACGTTTATGGACCCAGCTCTATGACGGGGTTGAAGTCCATAACTTCAATACAGTTCGTGAGTTGGCTAAAGACTACGAAATTGTGTATACCCCTTGTCACCGCAGCCATATCGACTATTTACTGCTGTCTTATGTGGTGTATAACCGTGGTTTGATGGTGCCTTATATTGCTGCGGGCGATAACCTAAATATGCCATTTGTTGGGCAAATTTTACGTGGTGGCGGTGCATTCTTTATTCGCCGTACTTTCCGCGGTAATGCGCTCTACACTTCGGTCTTTAAAGAATATCTATACAGCATTTTGTCGCGTAACACGCCTTTGGAATACTTCATCGAAGGTGGTCGTTCACGTACAGGTCGTCTGCTACCACCAAAGACAGGTATGTTAGCCATGACCGTGCACAGTCACTTGCGTGGTCGTGCCAAACCGATTGTCTTTGTTCCGACCTATATTGGCTATGAACGCTTAATGGAAGGCGCAACCTACGTCGGTGAGATGAACGGTAAACCCAAAGAAGCCGAATCTGTCTTTGGGATTCTGCAAACTTTACGCAAAATTGAACGTATTTTCGGAAAAGTCCATCTCAACTTTGGCGAGCCTGTTTTCCTCGATGACATGCTGAAAAAGCATGGCGCTGAGAATGTACAAATTGCTAAAAATGATGATCCCATTCCGCAAGAAGTCTCTGATGCAGTCAACAGTTCAGCACATGCAATTTTAGAAAATATTAACCGTGCAGCTGTGGTGAATCCTGTTTCACTCTTGTCTTTGGTTCTGTTGGCCACTGAGAAGCATACGCTAGATGAAGAAATTTGTATCAAACAGCTCGATACCTATCGTAAGTTATTGACCACCCTTCCTTATGATGAGCGCCTCTTGGTCACGCCATTATCTGGTAAAGAAATCATTTCTTATGGTTTAAAGCTAAAACTGATCAAACGCGTCAATCACGTACTGGGTGACATTATTGCGATTGCGGACAATCAAGCGGTACTGCTGACCTACTTCCGTAATAACATTTTGCATGCCTTTGTCTTGCCATCACTGGTTGCCGCTTTGGTTGAACACAATGGAACCATTGGCCGCGGTGATTTAATCAATGTAATTCGCACGCTATATCCATTTTTAAAAGCTGAATTGTTCTTAAAATGGGAAGATGCTGAACTCAAAGATCAAATCTGTGCTTATGTAGATGGTTTAATTCAAGCCAAACTGATTTCTGAAGATGCCGAAGGTCACTTGATTTCTCCTGCTCCAAACAGCGAAAATCATAACCAGTTGGTGGTATTGGCAGCACCAGTCATGCAGAGTCTTGAGCGGTACTACATGACACTTGCGCTGATTACACAACGTGGTTCTGGGAACATTTCAGCGCGTCAGGTGGAAGAACTGAGTCATTTGGTCGGTCAGCGTCTTTCAGTACTGTATGAGTTCAATTCGCCTGAATTCTTTGATAAAGCCCTGTTCCAAAGCTTTATTAAAGTGCTGACGCAACAGGGTTATATCAGCACCAACTCAGACAACGCGATTGTGTTTGATGAGAACTTCCAAAACGTTGCGCAATATGCCAACTTGGTGTTGGATGATGTCACACTACAAATGTTGCAACACATCACCACTTTCAGCGATGAAGAACTGAAAGACACGCTAGACAAAGTCGCTGCTGAACAAGCGAAGAAGCGTTTGAAACGTAAGAAGAAGTAATTTCTTTTTAAAAGCATAGGTATCTACAAAATGTAGGTGCCTATGCTTTAAGTCTATGAATAAAAATTAAAATCTATTTAGAATAAGAGATTTATGTTAAATAAGCTAATTTTTAGTAAAGATTGGTGAGAGGAAAGAAATCATTTTTATCTTTCGATATCGTTGCATATTGGAAGCAAATAGACTGTTGTGGTTGTAATGTATTAAGTCTAGGTAAGTGCTTGATGACTTGTTTACTACCACTAAAACTGAATAAATTGCCTTGTGAGTTCTTGAAGGTATAGATCGGTTCAATACTATCCGATCGTCCAAAGCGCTCTTTGACGATTTCTGTTTTTTCAATAAATTCACCACACTCACGAATTTGATTACCAGATTTTAACGCCTGTTTGTATTTCCAATTATGGTAAGTGGTAACCCCGAAATAAAGTGTAAAACCTAATATAGTAAGTATAGAAAACTCGACTATTTTTTTTGAACTTAATGACATTGTCAACGGCATTCTAAAATTGCCCCCTTTTACCTTACAAATGGCAAAGTAAAATTGACCCCTTTGATCTCGTATTAAGTTTCAACCTGTGGCTGAATCCCTATTCTTTTTTTATCCTTCAAACGATAACTCTCACCCGATATCTGTACCACATGACAGTGATGTAATAGCCGATCTAACATCGCAGCGGTCAACGTAACATCATCTGCAAAGGATTTGGACCACTGGCTAAATGGTAAGTTACTCGTCAATATCGTACTGCCTTTTTCATAACGCTTGGCAATCACATTAAAGAACAAATTCGCTTCTTCACGTCCAAACGGTAAATAACCAATTTCATCGATAATCAGTAACTTTGGTCCCAGTACCGCACGTTGCATATAGGTTTTCAATTTACCTTGCTGATAGGCTGTACTCAGTTGCAGCATTAAATCCGCTGCGGTAATGAACTTGATCTTAATGTTGTTCATGATGGCCTTATAGCCTAATGCCATAGATAAGTGCGTTTTTCCTACTCCGCTAGCCCCGAGAAACACCACATTTTCTGCTCTAGCAATAAAGCTCAGATTGAACAGTTCAATCACCTGTGATTTAGGGGCCCCTAGGGCATAATTAAAATCATAGTCTTCCAGGGTTTTGACTTGAGGCAGGCCTGAGAGTTTCATCAGTACCTGCTGGCTGCGCTGTTGCCTGGCAGCATATTCATGCGTCAAGATCGCTTCAACAAAGTCGGCATAACTTCCATCCTGACCTAATGTTTGTTGTGCATGATGTGACCATTGTGATGCGATGGCAGGCAGATTGAGCTTTTGGCAAAGCTGCTCTATACGGTCGTATTGCAGATTCATTAGGAAACTCCCAGCAACTGGTCATATACCGATAAGGGATGCTGCAAACTCTCGTAGGGCACGACATGCTGTGCTGCTGCAACAGGTACAGTGCTAGAACCTGTATCTGATTGCGGTAATGGCGTAAATTTTTGCTGCTCCTGTTGCAGTCGAACTGCCGGTTTTTCTTGCGTGGTGGCATGAATCCGCTGATTGGCGGTTTCATGCAGCCACCGGCCAATGTGGGCATTGGCGACATCAACATCCAACAGTAAATCCGAAGTCTTCAGGCTTGCTTTCAATGGCACAATAAAGCTTGATTTGAGGTATCCATTAAAGCGTTCAACTTTGCCTTTGGTCTGTGCACGGTAGGGCTTACATACGCGGGGACGAAAGCTGTATTTCTTGGCGCAGTCGAGCAGTTTGGGATTCCATTTATGCTGCCCCTCCTGATAGGCATCCCGTTCAATCATGATCGTTTTAGCGTTATCAAACAGGATTTCTTGAGGTACTCCTGCAAAGAACTGAAATGCATTTTCTAGACCATCGATCCATGCATCGGTACGTTCATGATCATAAAATTTCACGAAAGTCGCTCTGGAATACCCTAATGTTGCGACAAAGGCTTTCAAAGTCGTGTTGTTGCGTCGAATCGTGGTGAAATCCACCTGCATTTGTTGGCCAGGTTGGGTTTCAAAACGAATGATCGGTTCCGGTTGAGCAACTGGTTTTAATGTTGCAAGATATTCCCTCAAGATCCTGATCTTTCCTGGATATCCCAACCTTAAAATTTCCTGGTAGAGCACGACAGCAGGAATCCATTCAGGATGTGCTGCATTTACACGTTGGAGTAAATAGGGTTTATATGGATCAAGAATACTTGTTCTAGGTTGTGTACGCCGATACTGAGGTGTTTCCTTCTGCCGTAAATATTTACGCACGGTATTTCGAGACACCCCCAGTTCACGACTAATGGCTTTAATAGATTTACCTTGTTGATGAAGTATTTGGATTGTCACTGCTTGCTCCAAAGTTAACATGTTGAGCAGTCCAAAATGACCGCTATATTAACCAAGGGGGTCAGTTTTTAAATGCCATTAGGGGGTCATTTTTACACTGCCGCTAACAACATATCAATCACAATATATTAATTTTATTATCCCTATTATAAACATATACTTATTGTACTTAAATGGATTTTATTGATTACTAATATAACGATAGTAAAAGTATGTACAACGAGTAGAAGAAAAAATAGATCCAAATTTTAAAACTACGATCTGGATCTAGGCTTCTTGCTGTTCGTATAACAGCCATTATGTTAAGTTAGGCGAAGACTCACTTAAAACAAGAGCTTTAATTTTTACAGCTTTTTCGAAATGATCTAATTTATGTTGCATGATCCACCAATTGGCTGCCTCCATTAAAAGCTCAGGATTATCATTTTTACTCTTGAAAAAAGCATAGAAAGATAAACCTACGCTATCTCCTTTTTTCTCAATTTTCTCATTACATCCATGAATAAATATTTCTCTTAACTCTTTTCTCATATTTTTAACTTTCTCTAAAATTAACATAATACACCTTATACGAAATTCTTAAAATTTTCCTATAAGCATCAATATCTTAATAAAAGCCGTTCTAGGGTTAAGCGCACTGGAACGGATTTGTCATGATTCTTCACGTTCCACAGCCATTTTCCAAACGATGCTTCACATTTTTTATGAGTAAAAATAAAAAATTATTTTGACTCACGCTCTGCTAACAACGCCAAATAATCATCAAAGCAATGTGGATGCTGTAATTCAAAATTCATCTGTTGCATACGCGTAGCATGAATTTGTTTGCCTGATGACACAGCACTTTCCAGAACCAAAACTGGCAGTCCTAACTGCTGTTGAAACCATTGAATAATTTCATGTAAGGGCAATGGTTGGCTATTGCTGCAAATGTAAGACTTTTCAGTATGTTCCACGTGAAGCAAGTGTGCTAGAAAAGCAACCAAATCATCAATATGAATTCGGTTCGACCAATGCAGTTTGGGATAAGTTTTTATGGTTTCTGCAAGTTTAATCATACGTGCAACTGAAGTCCCATAAATTCCTGTTGGACGTACAATCACACATTCAGATGGATAAGCCTGTTGCCACAAAGTTTCCATGTTCAATAGCACCTGCCCTTGCACATCGCTCGGTTGGGGACTAGTGTCATCATCAACCCGCTCCCCTGCACTTTCACCATAGACACGTGTAGAAGAAACTACGATCACTTTTTTTAAAGGATGACTTTTTAAGGCATGTAGCATGGGTGCAATCGAGTCTACAAAAGTTCGCTGATACGCCTCCACCGTACTGCTCTCAGGCGAGAGTAAGACATATACCGCATCAATCGGTGCGACTTGAGACAGATCCAACTGATGAATATCTTGAGTCAAATGCTCAGCCCAATCATCTGATTTCGGACTCCGGCTAATTGTGGTAATTTGGTGGCCTTGCTGAAATAACTGTTTAGCAACACGCTGAGATGTTTTACCATAACCTATAAATAAAATATGCATTTAGCACCAAATCACAGACAAAGTTGAGGGGACATGGCTGCAGTCCATCAGTTGCAGGGGGTCGGAGCTGCCTCTGCTGCACTACTTGAAAAGTTGAATCTCTTCACTACAGATGATCTGTTGTTTCATCTGCCACGAGATTATGAAGATCGTAGCACGATCATCCCCATGAACCAATTGACTGTGGGGCGTAGCTACTTACTCGAAGGCACGATTCAAGGTGTGGACTTTCCGCCGGGTAAACGTAAATCAATGGCGATTGGACTGCAAGATGACTTTGGCAAAGTGACTTTGCGCTTTTACCATATTTATAAAGGCTTAACGGATCGTGCAAAGATCGGTAATCGTCTGCGTATTTTTGGTGAAGTCCGTGTGGGTGCACGTGGCTTGGAAATGTATCATCCCGAAATTCAGCTCATTACAGAACATACGCCGCTTCCACAAACCCAACTGACTGCGATTTACCCCAGCACAGAAGGTCTGACGCAACCTAAGTTTCGTGAATACATCAAACAGGCTCTCGCCAAGCACAGTGATGATTTACCTGAACTGCTTCCCGCAAAATTTACCAATGGCTATGCACTTAAACAAGCGTTGGACTACATCCACCACCCTCCAGTCGATGCCAATATGCTGCAATTGAGCCAAGGCTCACATCCTGCCCAGCAACGTTTGATTTTTGAAGAATTGGTTGCGCATCAGGTCAGTTTATTAAGCCGTCGTGCCTATATCCAACAGATTGAAGCACCACGTATTTCTGCCAGTCGTCAGTTTGCCAAACAACTGCTCAGCAGTCTGCCTTTTGAAATGACCAATGCACAAAAGCGCGTCTCCAAAGAAATTGTACAAGACTTAAAACTCAATAAACCGATGTTACGTTTGGTTCAAGGCGATGTCGGCGCAGGCAAAACCTTGGTCGCAGGCGTCGCAGCCTGCCATGTCTTAGAAGAAGGTTGGCAAGTAGCATTAATGGCACCGACTGAAATTTTGGCGGAACAACATTATCTCAACTTTAAAAAATGGTTTGAGCCTTTGGGACTTAGTGTGTCTTGGCTTTCAGGTAAACAAAAAGGTAAAGCCCGTGCCGCAGCCGAACAAGCCATTGTCGATGGCACAGCGCATCTAGTGGTAGGTACACACGCCCTGTTTCAAGACAATGTCCGCTTTGCCAAACTTGGATTAGTCATTATTGATGAGCAGCACCGCTTCGGGGTCGATCAGCGCTTAGCCCTACGCAATAAAGGCGCGCAGAATATGACCCCACATCAATTGGTGATGACCGCAACCCCTATTCCACGGACTTTAGCTATGTCTGCCTATGGAGACTTGGACACGTCCGTGATTGATGAACTTCCACCCGGACGAACGCCGATTCAAACTGTAACCATTCCACTTGACCGCCGAGAGGAAGTCCTACAGCGTATTGCTAGTAACTGCCTAGAAGGCAAACAAGCTTACTGGGTCTGCACCTTGGTTGAAGAGTCTGAAACCTTAGATGCTCAAGCTGCTGAAGCGACCTATTTAGAAATTAAAGAACGTTTCCCCGAACTCAACATTGGCCTTGTACATGGCAAAATGAAAGCCGACGAAAAACAAGCAGTGATGCAACAGTTTAAAGCGAATGAATTACAACTCTTGATTGCGACCACAGTGATTGAAGTGGGAGTCGATGTACCGAATGCCTCGATCATGGTGATTGAAAATGCAGAACGTTTAGGACTCTCTCAATTACACCAATTACGTGGCCGTGTTGGTCGAGGCGCCAAGGCTAGCTTTTGCGCCCTATTATATAAAAGCCCACTGTCTCAAAATGGACAAGAACGCCTACGCATCATGCGGGAAACCAATGATGGCTTTTTAATTGCCGAAAAAGATTTGGAAATTCGTGGCCCTGGTGAATTGCTCGGTACCAAACAAACGGGTGATATGGGCTTTCGTGTGGCGAAACTAGAACGCGATGATCATTTGCTCAATCAAGCCCATTTTGTCGCAGCTCAGATTTTAAAAGACTATCCACAAAATGCTGAAGCCTTACTGAAACGCTGGCTGCCTGAAGCACCACGCTATGCCTATGTTTAGTCATCTGCTACATACTGCCAAACAGTTGCTACACAGAGCACAGCCCTGTCAGTTGTGTGGCATTGTACGCGCAGATCTACATTCGGTCTGTTTGGATTGCTGGCAACAACTCCCACTGCATCCACAGACCATTGAAAAACAAGAGCTGAGTATTCATGTGGCGGGACATTATCAATATCCTTTAGATCATCTTATTCAGCAGTTCAAATACGAACAACAACTGCATTGGCAGCCTCTACTGTCAGGCATTCTTCAGCAAATTCGCTTACCGAAAGTGCAAGCAATTGTTCCTATGCCGATTTCGACTCAGCGTTTAGCGGAACGTGGCTACAACCAATCAATGATCCTCGCCAAAGACTTAGCCAAGCAGTTCAATGTTCCCATTTGGCAGCCTGTGATACGACTGCATCAACATTCGCAAAAAGGACTCAGTCGACTAGAACGCTTAGATAAAATTCATCAACAGTTTAAAATCGATTCACAGCAACGCCAGTACGTAAAACTCTACCGACGTGTTTTGATTTTGGATGATGTCGTGACCACAGGCAGCTCGATTCAGGCACTGACTTTACAGCTTGAACAATTGGGTTGTCATAAAGTCAGCGCAGCGTGTATTGCCTATGCACTTGAATAATTAGACTACGTCAATCATCAAATGTTCACGTACCCATGGCATGACCACCTCAGTGGTCAGCGGTGCAAGTGCAGTCTGCTGGTCATTCAAACTGACCCATTTCATTTCTGCAATTTCAGCCGCAATTTGTGGCGCTTGCTGAAGCTGAACATGGTAAACATAGCTGACCAATTTAAAATCAGGTTCATTGGCGGTGGCTGTTTCAAAACGACCAACAAACTGTTCAATCGTCGCATCACTTCCAATTTCCTCCCGAATCTCACGCAGCATGGTTTGCTCAGGTGCTTCATTGGGCTCAAGCTTACCACCCACTTGCATAAAACATGCGGTGTTCTGCTTACGCACCAACAAAAGCTGCTGCTGTTCATTCACAATAATAGCCGCAGCGACAGTAATCACCTTCATGCTTTGACATCCAACAACTCAGGATCAACCATGCCCCACTTCGGTTCAGGTGCTTGGAACTGATCCATCTGCTTTAAAATTGCTTTCACTGAATCCGATACAATCAGGCTGTCGGTAAAGCGTGCATGGGTAAAGCCTTTGTCGGTGGTCATCTTTAGGAATTTAAGTAAATCATCATAAAAGCCATTTACATTTAAAAAGGCATTCGGCTTGAGGTGAATGCCGAGCTGAGCCCACGTCCATTGTTCAAAAATTTCTTCTAAAGTCCCTGCGCCGCCAGGCATTGCAATAAATCCATCCGACAAGGCTGACATTTTCAGTTTACGCTCTTGCATGTCTTTAACGACATGTAACTCGGTCAGGCCTTGATGCGCCAGCTCACGATCCACCAGCACGTGTGGAATCACGCCAATCACTTGACCGCCTGCCTCTAAAGCACTGTCTGCCACAATACCCATTAAGCCCGAACGACCACCACCATAGACCAAGGTTTTGCCTTGTTCTGCAATGGCGTGTCCAACCTGACGTGCTGTTTCGGAAAAGATTTGATCTGAACCTAATGCGGAACCACAAAAGATCGCAATTGAATTTGTCATTTTTTACTCTGATATTTAATTGTCATGCAACTTCACTAAAATGAATGGATATTTTTTAGCAATTTAACCATTCGATCAGTGTTTTTATTGCAATCCTTGTCTAAAATACACCCATCCACTTCAACCATTACTGCGCAAAGGAGAAAGACGGCATGCTTGAAGCCTTTTACGCCACAGAGCGCGGTAGCTTAGAAGACATCACCATTAATGGCGATTTCGATCTTCAGCCCGATTTGGTCTGGCTTGACCTCATTGCTCCCTCTCAAGAAGAACAACAGTGGATTTTAGATGCATATGAACAAAATTTACCTACGCTAAAATCACTCGAAGACATTTCATCTTCAGCTCGATTCTACCGTGATGACGACGGTATTTTGCATATCAGTACGTATTTTTTAACGAAAAATAAAAACTATCAAGTCGATGGTGAGCCTGAAGAAAGCAGCGGTGCCCTTGCCACGGTACAAACTGTCGCTTTCATTTTACATAAAGAACGTCTCTTTACCCTTCGCGGGGAAAAACTGGTGGCGTTCCGTGCCTTTCGTGCGCGTGCGCGCCGCAATGACTACGAAATCGACTATAAAGATCCAACGTGGATCTTACTCGGTTTACTCGAGGCGAAGCTGGACGAGCTTGCGGATATCTTAGAAGATATCCACAAGGACTTGGAAAAGTATTCCACAGAAGTGCTGAATAACCGTCACCGTGAGATGATTCTCGACTTAGATGACATGATTACCCGTCTGGCACACTTGGAAGATATGCTTGGAAAAGCACAGCTGTGTTTGATTGACTTACGCCGTGTACTGACCTTTTTATCACGCCCGCGTGCTTTAGGTAGTCATATTTATGATGCGGATATTCGAGAGCTCAGTGAAGACGTTCGCTCACTGGTTGAGCATGATGCCTTCTTGTTCCAAAAAGTGCGATTCTTACTGGACACCACCTCAGGCTTCATTAACACCGAGCAGAATGACACGATTCGTCGCTTCTCTATCTTACCCAGTATGCTCGCTCCACCAATGCTGATTGCCAGTATTTACGGCATGAACACCGACGTGTTGCCTTTTGCCAAAGGCGGCACCAGTTTTATTGTGGTTAGCCTGATCTTAATGGCCTTCCTGATTGGTCCGCTCATTTACTTCCGCTGGAAGAAATGGATTTGAGTACACGTTAAAACACTGCCTTTCCCAATAGATTTAAGAAACGCAACATATAAAAAAAGCACCTTAAGGTGCTTTTTTTATTTAAGGGATTAACTTTAAGTCATCCTGTAAATGACAGGCTTGAATCACTTTCATCATTTTTTCAGGTACAGCTTTAAAATGTAAACTATGTGCATCGGGTGTTTGACGTAACCAACGCACCAATACTGCTAATGCTAATGTACTACCATGCTCCAGTTGGGCCAAATTCACCACCACAGGATAAGACTGTGACTGAATCACCTTCAAACCTTGTTGATAGTAACTTTCAGCATTGTCATATGTAATCTGACCTGAAAGCTGCATTTCCTGATTGCTAAAGTTAATCACCTTTCACCTACTTATTTTTTCTTTTCAACCGCTGCTTCTGCATCAGGTTGGAAATTTGCAATCGCTTTATCTAGGTCGCCACCATTACGTTTAACCGTTGCCGCGAACTGATTACGGAACTGTAAACCAAGGTCGATACCCGACACATTGATATTACGGATTTTCCATTGATTGCCTTTATCCGCCAACTGGAAAGACACTGGGATTTTTTCGCCTTTGTTATTAAAGTCGATCGTCACCACAGGGTTTTTGCTATTGGTTTCTTTATACGGACGGATGGTATATGTCTGATTGCTGAACTTGGCAAATGCAGTACCGTAGTTTTCAATCAGTGTTTCACGGAAATTATTTTCAAACTTCGCGCGTTGTGCAGCTGTACTGTACTGATTGGTTGCATAAGTCCCCATCACAATACGAGAAAACGCTTGTGAATCCACATAGGGGTCTAAGTTTTGACGAACAATCGTTTTCACAGCAGCTGGGTTGTTTTGGAGTTTGGCATGATCCGCTTTTAAACGCGCAATCAAACCATCTGCCACTTTTTTAACAAAAGCAGGTGGTGCTTCACTTGGTGCTGCAAAAGCAGTACCCGCAAACATTGTAGTTAAAATGCTAGCTGTCAGTGTTTGTTTCAATAAAGTATTCACTACAATTGGTCCTCTTCAAATCATTCAACAAATGACACGTTGGCATCTGCTGTTTCAGCAGTTTCAGGTTGCTCAGTTGTTGCTGAAGCATCTTTCGATTTACCTGCACCGCCCGTAATAAATTTAGTAATTAAGTCTTCTAGGTCCATTGTGCCTTGGGTATTGCCAATGCTTTCACCACGTTTCACGTAGTTCAAACCACCCCCTGGAACAATTTTCAAGTACTTCTCCCCTAGCAGACCATTGGTTGCCACCATAATATAAGCATCTTCATCAATGCTGGTGATGGACTTCATGTTCGCAATAAGTTGCTTTTCCATTTCTTTTTGTTGCGCAGCATCCGCAGCGGTATAGTCGCTACTGTAACGAAGCTCTTCAAGTGCATTCTTTTCAACTTCTTTGAGTTGTGCTGCATTAAAGGTCGTTAATTTACCATCCAAAGAAAAAGAAACGGTCGCTAAACGTGTCACAGGGTCTAAGCTTATTTGATCGACTTGACCAATTTTTACCCCACTCATCGTCACTTTAGCACGTGGTTTTAAACCATTTACGTTATCGAAGGTTGCACTCATTTCATAGCGATCACTGAGATTCGATCCCACCAAGCCACTCACACGCATCGCGATAAAAAACAACGCGATACCGAATAAAATGACAAATATGCCGACTGCCAGCTCACTTGCACGTGATTTCATTAAACACCTCCAAACATGACCGCAGTCAACACAAAATCAAAACCTAAAACACAGAGCGATGAATACACCACAGTGCGTGTGGTTGATGTCGCAATACCTTCAGATGTCGGTTCACAGGCATAGCCTTGATACACCGCAATCCATGTACAAATTAAAGCAAAAACAAAACTTTTAATGATGGTGCCATTCAGGACATCTTTATAGAACTCTACGCTACTTTGAATGCCACTCCAGTAAGAACCTTCATCTGCACCCAAGAAGTCTACCCCTACCATTTTACCACCCATAATCCCCACCGCAGCGAAAATGACAGACAACATCGGTAAACTGAAAATACCGGCCCAAAGTCGCGGTGAGATTACTCGTTTAAGTGGATCAACCCCGATCATTTCCATACTGGACAGCTGCTCTGTGGCTTTCATTAAGCCAATCTCAGCCGTTAATGCAGAACCTGCACGACCTGCAAACAGCAATGCTGCAACTACAGGTGCTAACTCACGAAGTAAGGTTAACGCAACTGCTGTACCCAGCATCGCTTCACTACCAAAGGTCACCAAGATGCTATACATCTGTAAGCCCAGTACCGCGCCAATAAATAGCCCTGACACCACAATAATAAGCAGTGATAACACCCCAACACGGTACATTTGGTAAACAAATAACCGAACACCTAAAGCAGTGGGCATCGAAAATAAAATTTGTAATAACATCAGGCTGGCAACACCAATGCCGCGAACCCGTTCAATCACGCGTCGACCTAAGAGTGCTATCGCATTCATGCTTGCACCTCAGTATTTAGATATGCCTTATGGCTAAATTGATAATCGACAGGCCCTTCAACTGCACCTGTTAAAAACTGTTTAACAAACGGAGAAGCATTCGCCTGCAATTGTTCAGGCGTGCCTTCACCTTGCACTTTACCTTCAGCAACAACATAGATATAGTCTGCGATCGATAAGGTTTCAGCCACGTCATGTGAAACAATAATTGTTGTTAAATCAAGAGCTTCTCGCAATGACCGAATCAGACGTGTAAGTACACCCTTCACAATTGGATCTTGTCCTGCAAATGGCTCATCGTACATGATCAGCTCAGGATCTAGCGCAATTGCACGTGCCAAAGCCACACGACGGTTCATCCCGCCTGAGAGCTCAGAAGGCATCATCTGTTCTGCACCACGTAAGCCGACAGATTCTAGTTTTAAAGATATAATTTCTGACAGTAAATGCTCAGGCAGTTTGGTATGTGCTCTTATCGGAAAGGCCACATTTTCATATACCGACATATCGGTAAACAATGCGCCACTTTGAAAAAGCATGCCCATACGCGCACGCGCAGCGAATAACTCTTTGCGTGACATTTTCGCAATATTTTGCCCATCAAAAAGCACTTCACCTTGGTCAGGGGTCAATTGTCCGCCAATTAAACGCAGTAAAGTGGTTTTACCTGTACCCGATGGTCCCATAATGCCCGTAATTTGACCCTGTCGAATTTTTAAATTGACCTGATCATAAATGACACGTTCCCCTCGCTTAAAACTCAGGTCTTTGACCTCAATGAGGGCTTGAGCAGTCAGAGGCGCTTGATTATTCATAGCTGTGCGTTTTCCTGCATTTTTTCAGCATGCATACTATAAAGGATTAAAAAACGATATGTTAGCGTATTCCGTGTCTAATTTTGTGCACGAATTGATTTCAGTTGGTTGTATTTATATTTATTTGTACTGCGAAAACAAACTAAATAAGATGAATTACTTCATCCATAACGACTATAGACAAAGAAAAGAATATTGCAAATCAGCAAAAAGAGTCCGAGATAATGTGCCATATTGACCTCTTTCACGTCAGAGAGTGTGGCGATTGATTCAACCTCATTATTGTGCATCATTATTATCAATACAATTAAAATATGACTCAGTATACATTTTAATTTATTTTTTTACAGCCGTAGACAAAAAAAAACCAGTGTTTCCACTGGTTTTTTTATTCATTCAGACTTAGTCGTTAAACTTACGACGTGGGCGGTCAAAACCACCTTCAGTACGTGGACGATCTGAATTAAATTCACGCTTCGGACGGTCTTCGCCACCAAAAGTACGCTTAGGACGGTCTTCACCACCGAAAGTACGTTTTGGACGGTCATCACCAAAAGAACGTTGTGGACGGTCACCAAAACCACCTTCACGACGTGGCGCTGGACGATCACCAAAATCACGTTTTGGGCGGTCACCAAAAGAACCTTCACGACGTGGTTTGTAGTCTACACGGTTACCGCGGTTGTCATCATTCGAGTCAAAACGTGGTTTATCGTTGAAACCGCCTTCGCGACGTGGACGATCAGAGTTGAATTCACGCTTTGGACGATCATCAAAAGAACGTTGCGGACGATCACCGAAACCGCCTTCACGACGTGGCGCTGGACGATCACCAAAATCACGTTTTGGACGGTCATCAAAAGAACGTTGTGGACGATCACCGAAACCGCCTTCACGACGTGGACGATCATTATTAAACTCACGACGTGGACGATCTTCACCACCAAATGATGGACGATCACCACGAGGTTTGTCATCGTAGCTACGACGTGGACGGTCATCACCACCTTCACGACGTTTAAAGTTAGACTCACCTTCGAAACGAGCACGACCGCCGCCATCGCGACCACCGAAACCACCGCGACCACGACCGCCGCCATCACGACCGCCGCCATCACGACCACGACCATCACGACCACGACCACCGCCATCACGACTACCGCGTGCAGGAGGTGGAGATGGCTCAAGACCTTCAATTTCAGATACATTCAAACGCGCATCTAAGAAATCTTCTAAAGCACGGATTTTACCGCGTTCACGGTAAGTTGCTAAAGTGATTGCTTTACCAGTACGGCCCGCACGACCTGTACGACCAATACGGTGTACATAGTCTTCGTTCTTCATTGGAAGACCGAAGTTAATTACGTGTGAAATTGTTGGTACATCAAGACCACGTGCAGCAACGTCGGTTGCAACTAAAATTTTTGCACGACCTTCACGGATGCTACGTAAACGACGGTTACGAACAGTTTGTGGCATAGCACCGTGAAGTGCTACAACTGATAAACCTGCTTCAGCAAGCTCTTCAGCCAACATATCGGTGTCTTCTTGAGTAGAAGCAAAGACAACAGCTTGATCTACATCTTCAGCACTTAACCAATGCGTTAGTAATTTTTTCTTGTGCTCAAAGCCATCAGTCCAGTGTAAAGTCTGAGTGATGTCAGTATTCGTAGAGTGACCAGTTTCGATTGCAATACGTTGTGGATCATTCATCATGCGTTCAGCAAGTGTAATGATACGACCAGCAAATGTTGCAGAGAACATTAAAGTCTGTTTACGGTTTGCAGCAAGATCGCTGATTGCTTCTAAGTCTTCAGAGAAACCTAGATCAAGCATACGGTCTGCTTCGTCAACAATAAGCGCATCAACTTGGTCTAATTTAATTTGACGACGGTTTACAAGGTCAAGTAAACGACCTGGAGTCGCAACAACAACTTGTGCACCTTTTAACTGTTGGATTTGCTTACCAAACGGCATACCACCCATGATCGCTGCAATACGTGCACCTTTCATGTGACGGACAAAACCAATCGCGTCTTGGCTTACTTGCTGCGCCAACTCACGAGTTGGGCAAAGAACCAAGATATTCGGTTGTGTAATTGCTTTCATACGTTCTTTGAACGGAACGAAAGTCTCTTGTGCTGCAAGTGCGTTTAACGTTGGAAGTAAGAACGCTGCAGTTTTACCTGAACCTGTTTGGCTAGATACTAAAAGGTCTTTACCTTCCAAAGCTGCAGGAATCGATTGTTCCTGTACAGGCGTAGGAGAAGTAAAACCTAAGCTTTGTAAAGCTTGTTGTAACGATTCATGTAAAGGAAAATCAGCAAAAGTTTTGCTCATAGAGTATTTCACCCGAAAAATGGGTGCTCCATTAAATATATGGTCTGATGGACATCGGCAAAAAGCGGCACAGCAATAATCGCTGAAAATATAGAATCAGCGGCGATCCGAGAACGACGATGCGTATAACGCACATTTGATTACAGCCGCAACCTGAAGGAATCGCTTAAGCGATTGGGTGGGGCGCGAAATAATGTCCTCTCTTTGGACCGGACGCGCATACACAATGATAGAAGAGAATGTTCAGGTAATGAACGAAATTTAGTGCGTGGGCGGAGTATAACAGGATATTTTTAAAAGTCACCTCTTTTCGTGAAATTGATACAATATTTTCCTCAAAGATTGAATAAATGCAGGTTTTCACTTTAATTTTTTTGACCATCTAGAAAAATATTGAATAGCATTCTACGTTCTATCCCTCAACTATCAGCCATAAAACGCAATTAATTGTACTAGCTCTCTAATGTTGCCGTGATTTGACTGGTATCTGTGACCTGTAATGAACATTACACACAGCAAGCTTAAATAGGTGTCTATACGCTGGCTAATTTTAACCCACTTTATTTCTGAGATAGAGCTATCTTCATTAAGAGGTGATCAGAATCTGGCACAGCCTATGTTTTACAATCTATAGAGGTCAAAGCCATAAAGTAAATCACCACAAAGGTCTTTACTTTTTTCATCCTTATCAAAGAAAAAGCCCTCTTATGAGGGCTTTTTCAATGTCTTAAAACACGATCTGCATGTTATTACTTAGCAGCTTCACCCCAAGCAGGTACAACTGCTTTCATCAGAGGTTTCAACATTTTCATAGAACATGCCAGTACTTGGCCATTTTCCATAGATTCGCTACCACCACGTGCATCAACCACTGTACCGCCCGCTTCTTTCACGATCAACTCGCCAGCTGCGATATCCCAAGGCTTTAAACCGAGTTCGAAGTACGCGTCGAAACGACCTGCTGCAACATACGCCAAATCTAATGCTGCAGAACCTGTACGACGGTATTGCGCGCCAGCTTCAGTCACATTTAACAATGAATCAAAATGATTTTTTGCATAAGAAATCACTTCACCATTACGTTTTGCACGGTAAGCATGACCCACAGACATGAATGTATTTTCAAGGCTGTCTTTCACATTTACACGAATACGGCGTTGGTTCATCATGGCACCGCGACCACGACTTGCAGAGAACAATTCATCTTTCACAGGGTCGTAAATTACGCCGTGTTGAGTAATGCCTTTATGTTGAACTGCAATAGAGATACAGAAGTGAGGAACACCGTTAATGAAGTTTAGAGTGCCATCAAGTGGGTCAATGATCCAACACCAATCTGCGTCGTGACCTTTACCTTCTTGAAAACCAAACTCTTCACCAAGGAAGCTGTGATTTTTATAGCTTTTACGTAGGGTATCGATAGCCAGTTGTTCCAAATAACGGTCTACACGCGTTACAGGACCATCAATTCCTTTTTCTTCGACTTGTAGATCGAGCTTATGACGATTTTGATGCGCTTTTAAAAGCTCTTGACCGACTAATTGAGCCGCACGCGCAGCCATCACCACCATAGGTTCCATTGAACACCCACTACAATTTGAAGATATTGATAAAGAATAATGCATAAAAGCCCGCGCATCTTATCAAAGATCGGGGCTTTTAGGGAAAAAATGTTTCTAAAATTTAAAAACGGTGCTTAAACCATATGTACAAGTTTTAACCATGCTTGGCGCACCGAGCTTTCAATGCCTTCTACATCTAGTCCCGCCTGATGCAACATTTGCGCATGCGTGGCTTGATGCATGAATGTATCCGCTAAACCGAGATTTAACATCGGTTTCACGATTTGAGCTTGTGCCAGATATTCATTGACTGCACTGCCCGCACCCGCCATTACCGCATGTTCTTCAACCGTAACAAATAAAGCCGTTGATGGTGCTAAAGTCGCTATCATCTTTTCATCAAGCGGTTTAACAAAGCGCATATTCACCACACGAACCGCTAAATCTTGTTCAGCTAATTTCTGTGCTGCCTCTACTGCGGCCTGAACACGACTACCAAAGGCAAGAATGCTAATAACGTCGTCTTGGGCATCATTAAAGCTCGCTACAATTTCAGCCTGACCAATTTCCATCGGGGTCATCTGTTGTTGAATTTCAACACCCAAACCATTGCCACGCGGGTAACGCACTGCAGCAGGACCATTATATAAATAAGCAGTATGCAACATTTGACGACATTCATTTTCGTCTTTAGGCGCCATAATCACCAAATTCGGTACGGTGCGCATAAAGGCATAGTCATAGGCCCCAGCATGAGTCGGGCCATCTTCACCCACTAAGCCTGCACGGTCGATACCAAAGGTAACATCTAGATTTTGCAAGGCAACATCATGAATCAATTGATCATAGCCGCGCTGCAAGAAAGTCGAGTAAATGGCCACCACAGGTTTTAAGCCTTCACATGCCATACCTGCCGCTAAAGTTACAGCGTGCTGTTCTGCAATCGCAACATCAAAAAAGCGCTGTGGATACTGTTTGGCAAAACCGACCATACCTGAGCCTTCGCACATGGCAGGGGTAATCGCCAGTAAACGCTCATCTTGTGCGGCTTCATCACATAACCATTGACCAAATACATCTGAATATTTAGGCGCCGTTTGTGGAGCAGACTTGGCATTTATTTTTGTAATCGCGTGATATTTGATTTGGTCAGCTTCAGCAGGTGCAAAGCCTTTGCCTTTTTTTGTATAGACATGAATTAAACGTGGACCTTTACGTTTTTTCAATGCGGTAAAGACTTGTGTCAGCTGTTCGACATCGTGCCCATCGAAAGGCCCAAAGTAATCAAAACCAATCGCTTTAAAGACGTTGTCAGCCGCATCTGTCGCTGCACTGTGTAAGCGTGAGTTATAGGTCCATTCAGGATGTGGCTGTACATAAGCTTCGCCATCCGCTGAAATATTAATGGACTGACCACTTTCCCAAATCGAAGCCAAATGTTTAGCAAAACCACCTGTGCTGCATGAAATCGACATATCGTTGTCATTCAGCACCACCATCAGGTCCGCATCATGCGCGACTGCATCATTCATAGCTTCAAAGGCCATACCTGCTGTCATCGCCCCATCGCCAATGATCGCGACCACTTCACATGGATTGTTTTGATAACGACGTGCCAGCGCCATACCCAAACCTGCTGAAATCGCAGTCGAAGAATGTCCGACTCCAAAGGTATCAAACACCGATTCATCACGCGCAGGAAAGGCAGCCAAACCATCTTTAGCACGAATCGTCGTGAGCTGTTCACGGCGGCCCGTCAAGGCTTTATGCGGATAAGCTTGATGACCGACATCCCAAATTAAGCGGTCATTCGGCGTGTTAAAGCAATAATGTAATGCCACGGTGAGCTCGACTACACCGAGGTTTGCACCAAAGTGTCCCCCACTTTGTCCTGCGGCATACAGAATAAATTGACGTAGCTCGTCTGCCACTTGTGCTAATTGACTTTGCTCAAGCGAGCGAAGTTGTTGAGGATGATCAATCGTATCCAACAACGGTGTTACAGGGCGATGAGCTGGTATTTCTGTATACAACATAATATGGCAAAGCCTTCTAAAGCCTGGCAAATCTAGCTAGGTCAAATGGGTAATTCGATCATATCGTCGAATGCTATCACCTTCAATCAGCCATATTTCTAGCGATGCAGTTTTGAGCAGTGCTCTCACTGGGTGTTCGTTTAGTGCAGGTGATTATCCTGAATAATCTTACTATTTATCAACTATTATCGTTCGCTTTATACAAAAAAGAAAATCTTCTGCATAAATTCATGGATGCAATTCTACCAATGTCGATGCATTACGCTATACTTTAGCCAATTTCTGAACTATTTACAGGTTTAGCTGTGCCTATTGAATTTGTTGCCACATCCCGTTTACCGACTGCTTTTGGTGAATTTAACATCACCGTATTTCAAGATCCCAAGACCGGTGAAGAACATGTTGCACTCTCAAAAGGTTTGGATCAGCCAATCACAGAACCCGTTTTAGTCCGTGTTCATTCCGAATGTCTCACGGGCGATGCCTTTGCGTCACTGAAGTGTGACTGTGGTCCACAATTGCAAGCCACGCAAAAACTGATTAATGAAGCTGGGCAAGGCGTGATTCTGTATTTGCGTCAAGAAGGTCGTGGCATTGGACTGACCAATAAAATTCGTGCTTATGCGCTACAAGACCAAGGGCATGACACAGTCGATGCCAACCTAATGCTCAACCTCCCTGCCGATGCACGTCGTTATGACATGGTCAGTATTATGTTAGATCATTTAAATATTCAACAAGTCCGTTTGATTACTAACAATCCGTTAAAGATTGCAGCACTGCAAGAGCAAGGGATCAATGTGGTGGATCGTGTACCATTGACGGTCGGTTTAAATCCTTTCAATGAAGAATATTTAAAAACCAAACATGAACGCATGGCACACTTGTACAAGAAAGATGATTTTTAAAATTTAATCATTTGCTCTAAGCCTACTTGAAAAAGCCGGTTTAGAGCGCTTCAATCAGATTAGATGGTCATGGAGAAAATACGACTCTCAGGTCGACGGCGTTTTAAATGCAAATCGAACGCCATACAAATGTTGCGTACAAAGGCTTTGCCCTGCTCAGTTACTCGTAAGCTCTGTGGCTTAATCTCTAATAAACCATCGTCCCGCATTTCTTCCAGTTGTCTCAAGACCTCAGCCAATTCCGGAAATTGCATCTCTGATTCTGCCCACGACGTTTGAAAGCTACACATTAAATTTAAAATGTGACGACGAATCATCAGATCTTCAGCACTCAAAATATGCCCGCGATAGACAGGAAGTTCATTGTTTTCAAGTCGCGCATAATAATCTTCGAGCTTTTTTTCATTTTGCGCAAAGCTATACCAACTGTCGCTGATGGATGAAATACCTAAACCTATCATCACTTGGGTTTTTGATGCGGTGTAGCCCATAAAATTGCGATGCAAAGTGCCTGCCTGAAATGATTGATACATCGCATCATTTTCTAAAGCAAAATGATCCATACCAATTTCATGATAACCCTGTGCCAGTAATTTATTCTTCCCTTCTTCATAGCACTGGCGTTTTACTTCATCTTTCGGCACATCATGGTCTTTAAAACCACGTTGCCCATTGCCTTTGATCCATGGCACATGCGCATAACTATAAAATGCCAGACGATCTGGGCGTAAACGATTGGTTTGATCAATGGTATTGAGCACATCATCTAGGTTTTGAAAAGGCAGACCAAAGACCAAATCATGTGAAATTGAGCTATAGCCTATTTCACGTGCCCACTGCGTCACTTGCTCGACATGTTCAAAAGGCTGTATCCGATGAATGGCTTTTTGTACGGTTTCATTATAATCCTGCACCCCATAACTGACACGGCGAAAGCCCAAGTCATACAAGGCTTGCAAATGCGCCCGTGTGGTATTGTTGGGATGCCCTTCAAAGCTAAACTCATACTGCTCGGCAATCTCTGCTTGCGCAAGGATGCCTTCAATTAACTGAGTTAAATGCACTGGAGAAAAGAAAGTGGGCGTTCCGCCACCCAAATGAATTTCTTTAATGCGCGGTTTGTCTTCAAGCAAGTCACAATAAAGAGACCATTCTTTTAAAACCGCCTGAATATAAGGCTGCTCCATCTCATGTTTTTTGGTCACCCGTTTGTGGCAACCACAAAAAGTACAGAGACTTTCGCAAAAAGGCAGATGAATATACAAACTTATGCCTTCAGTCGAATTCGATTCAGCAAACGATGTTTTCAGCGTCTGTTTCCATTGCTCTAAAGAAAACTGCGCCTCGTCCCAATACGGCACCGTTGGATAACTGGTATAACGTGGACCAGGAACATTGTATTTTTGAATCAATGAATCGCGCATATTTACCATCAGCTCTTCCGTATTCAGAAGATGCAGCCTATTCTGCATCGCCAAACTCGGGTCTGTACTGTGGTTATTCTGCTGAGCTTAGGATCAAAATTCAACCTAGCGAATTGGTCAGGTTATTTTTCACATGGCAGCATTTCATTTTTAAAATGCTTCACGACGTCGAATGCTGCAGTAGGACTCTTCGGAAAATATTCTTAATCTTTTTGCTGTTTTATGTTTTGATGTAAGCAGTTTTCATCTTTTCCCATGAGGCTTTTCATGCAGCACCCAACGTCTGCGGATATCCAACGCGTTCGCGAATTTCTCCTCGACTTACAGGCTCGTATTTGTGCCGCACTTGAACAACAAGAGCGTGCTGGCGGCGGGACTGCACAGTTTGAAATAGATGATTGGGAGCGTCCTGAAGGTGGTGGTGGTCGTTCACGCGTACTGCAAAATGGCACAGTGATTGAAAAAGGTGGAGTGATGTTCTCACACATCAACATTTCTAAGCTCCCTGCTTCAGCGACTGAACGCCATCCGCAAATTGCAGGTGCCAAGGCACAGGCCATGGGTGTTTCTTTGGTGATCCATCCGAAAAATCCGAATGTCCCGACTTCACATGCCAACGTGCGCTTGTTTGTGGCTGAAAAAGAAGGCCAAGATCCAATTTGGTGGTTTGGGGGTGGTTTTGACCTCACACCATTTTACCCAAATGATGAAGATGTACTGTCATGGCATCAGGCGGCACATGACTTGTGTGCTCCCTTTGGCGCTGAAGTCTATGCCGAACATAAACAATGGTGCGATGACTACTTCTATTTAAAACACCGCGACGAACAACGTGGCGTCGGTGGATTGTTCTTTGATGATCTCAATCAATGGGACTTTGAAACCTGTTTCCACTATATCCAAGCGGTCGGCAATGGCTATCTCAACGCCATTCTTCCAATCTTCCAGCGTAACCAAGACAAGCCTTATAGCGAGGTGCAACGCGACTTTCAAATCTATCGTCGTGGTCGTTATGTCGAATATAACTTGGTCTATGACCGTGGCACGCTTTTTGGTCTACAAACAGGTGGGCGGATTGAATCGATTTTAGTGAGCTTGCCGAATTTGGCTGGTTGGTCATATCGACCTGAATGGGAGGCCGATTCCGCTGAGAAAAAACTGACCGATTTTTACCTGAAACCGCAAGATTGGCTCAAGCTGCTCAAATAGAAACACAGTCTTACAATTCTATATCCCCCACGCATGCCCTTTTCATTAGATTAGGGCAGCTTATCCATTAAATTTTATATATTTCCCGATCAATTCCCCGTAGAATGATCACTACACAAAGCGTCATTTCTTTGCATTTATTAAAGCATTGTCACAGGTTTAAAACAGCAATTGGGTTCTTTTAAGTTCGCAAAAACCGTAAGCTAAATTAAGTCATTTTCAATGTATTCATTTTAATGACATCAATATTTAGTATCCTCCTTTGCCGTTCTCTGAGGTTCCAAACATGTTCGCAAAAAGAGTTAGCTCGACCACCATGGTTCTTTTCTGCTTTGCTATTGTGTTGCTAAGCTCGATCAGTACCACTATCTTTTCTGAAAGTGCGTTTAATGACAATGCATCCATCAGCATCACCGTATTTGCAGGTATTGGCTTAACCCTGACCGCAGCAAAATTATTGTTTGATGCGATTCACAGCATCTGTAATCCATAAGCCGCCTTTCTTTTCTCTGTTGATAAAAAACCACTGAACGCTTTAGCCTGCGTGTAATTTGCCGTATATTGAACAGCATTTTCCACATGGATTTGGTGCGATGAACAAACAATTCGCTGTCATTGGCAACCCGATTGAGCAGTCTCGCTCACCTGAACTTCACCATGCGTTTGCACAAAAAATGGGGCTCGACCTCAACTATAGTAAACGTCTTGCGCCACTCGATGGCTTCCTCGCCAACATCCAAGAATTCTTCTCACAGGGTGGCATTGGTCTTAATGTCACTGTCCCGTTTAAAGAACAAGCCTTTGCCGCCTGCACAGTCCTCACTGAACGCGCTAAAATCGCAAAAGCTGTGAATACGCTGTGGATGGTCGATGGTCAATTACATGGTGACAACACCGATGGACAAGGGCTAGTTGATGCCATTCATGCTTTGGACTGGAACTTAGACCAGACTGATGTGCTAATCATCGGTGCAGGTGGTGCAACTCGCGGCGTTATTTATCCACTAGTACAAGCAGGGGTAAAAAAAATTGTGATTGCCAATCGTACCCTTGCCCGTGCAGAGCAACTGGTGAGTGACTTAAAAACAGCTGTACCGCAAGCCGAATTGCAAGCCATCGGCTTAGATGCGCTCGAAGGTCAGTTTGATCTGGTAATTAACGCAACTTCTGCCAGCCTAAGTGGCGATGCTTTAATTCTGCCTGAAGCTTTGCAATTTCAATATGCCTATGAAATGGCCTATGGCAAACCCTCTACCTTTTTAGATCAAGCCAAGGCTCGCGGCGTACCCACCTCGGAAGGCTATGGTATGCTCGTGGGTCAGGCGATTGAATCTTTTTCCATTTGGAATGGTGTAAAACCGAACCTGAAAGATTTTTTATAAGCACAAATAAAAAAGAACCTCCGCAGAGGTTCTTTTTTTCAGATTAGTTCATGTGTTTTTGTACGGCTTTATAGGTCTCGTAATAGGTCGAGTCGCTAAAGAAGTCGTCATGTTCAAGCTTCAAACCTTGCAACGATTTTTCTGTCAATTGACCTTTTAAGTCATCTGCAAATGCTTTAGCAAAGACGTGTGCAGACTGAGTCAAATATGCAGTTTGCTCTTGGTCAATCTCATAGGTATCGGTGAATTTGTCTTGATAGACCTGAGCAAAAACCGCTTGCTTGGTTTTGTATTTCTTCGCCAAATCCTTCCATTGCTGATTTTCTTGTACATCTTCCAGTGCATCATTAACGATATTGGCGATACTTTCTCCCAGCTCATCAAAGTCTTGTTCGTGCTGTAAAGCATGTTTTTGACGTAGCTGAGTCAGACGCTTAAGTGCTGCACCCTTCGGCTCTGCAACATCCATGAACTCATAGGCATACACTTCTGAAATTTCATTGATGGTCGCTGAGCTATAGTAACGAATATACTCTGGACGTTGTGCGGCAAACATCAAAGCAAATACCGCTTGATACGCTTTAACTTCAGAATGATGACGTGCATAGCTTTGCTGCGCTGCCTGCTGGTAATAATCTGAAATAGCCTTAGGTAATTCTGTTGTACTTGATGATGCGCTCTCTACACTTGATGAATCTGCACCTAACGGGCCCAGCATGCCTTTCACTACATTTTCCAGCAGTGAACCTTTAGATACTTCCTCAATCGATTTGGCATTTCTTAAAGCTTGACGGTCAATGGCGGTCGCACTGCCATAATTAAACACCTGATTGGTGCTCTTAATTTGTAGCTTACCAATTTGCTCATCGCTAATCACAATGTTGTAATCCATGTTTTGCGCACGACCTTTTTGGTCGAGTCCAACATCCATCACAAACGGTGAACGCTCGCTACCCAGCTGTGCCATGATCGGTGTAATTTCAGCCTGATGTTTTTGCCAAAGTTGTTTAAAGCTTTGTGCGTCTACCAGTTGCTCTGTTTGATACGCGCTAAAGAGTGGTTTCAACTCTTCCAAAACATTGGTCGCTGCTTGTCCAAAAGTCTCTTCATCTATAGATTCATTGGTTACTTTAGGTGCAAGTACATCAATATCTTGATAATCACGGCATGCGGTCACTTTACCAATAGGAATGTTCTTGCTGTTGATGAGCGCATCGCAAGCTTCTTCAGATAGCGTATTTGGTGCTGCAGAAGCAGACACTTCAGTTGTTGTCTCATCAGCATCTTCTGTCGCGGCCTGCGCATAAGCCACATCTGCTGCTGCATCAACCGTAGCATCGGCAGCGGCATCTACAACAATCTCTTGTTCATCGCTCTGTCCATAACCACTCAGGTTCTGCATTTTTTGGTTTACCAAATGACTGACACGTTCGAGTGAATCATAGGCTGGATCTTCACTTGTGCTAGTCGCAGCAATCTCTGCTTCTTTCGCCGCCTGCATTGCATCTTCCGCTGCGCTTGGTGTTTTTGCAGCATCCTCAATCAGACGCTCAGCATCAAAAGCTTGTATCTGCTGGGTATAGTGCAGTTTATTGACGTATTCAAATAAGCCCAATTGTACTTGTGCTGTTTCTAAGTCACCCATATAGCGAATTTTTTTGCTTAGGCCTGCTTCTTTTTCTGACTTGCTTAAATCAACACTATGCACTTGATTTGGCTCTGCCAAAGCATATGGCAGTGCATTCATCTGCTTTAAGTATTCAGCAAACTTTTTAAAATCAATATGACCGAATGCGTCTTTATGCTTAGAAAAGTCGATATAGGCAAAGCGATCCTGACTTTCACGATTCACCATGAACGGCATAAAGGCAAAGTAGTTGGTGTAAAATTTATAATCATTAAAATCAACCACCATCGGCAACTGTGCTTGCACTTGTAGGGTTGGTTTTTGATAACTTAACTGTAAAGTCAATGCTGCCAATTTTTGACGGAAATGCACAGAGCCTTGATAACTAAACCGTAAGTCATTGAGTAAATTCACCAAAGATTCTGCGATTTGAACCTTAGCAGAACGTGATTCACCACCGCCATACAACGATGCATACGGATTTTGTTCACGCGCAAGTGCATCATATAGCGCTTGTTTTTCTTTGGCGGTAAAGGAAATCTTTTGATTTTTTAATAACTGATCTAATTGTTTTTTCAGCTCTGGATCTAAATTCGTCCCATTTGACTGAGCATTGGACTTGGAATTTGGCTTGGACTCATTAAAATTAAAGTCAGATTGAATAGAGAACTGACCTTTAAAATCATAGCTGGCATTTTCAAACATGGCATTAAGACCATGCGTGGCTTGTTGCCCGAGCTGCTGATCTGAAGAGGCATTGGATTTAATGACATGCTGAGTACACCCACTGATACTCAAACCCAATAAACAAAGTGTTATATATTTTAAGCGCATAATACTTGCTGAAAACCTGAGTTAATTATAGTTTATTAAAAAAGTACATGATCAAAAGACCACCGAGTCAGTGTAACAGAACTGTCTTTTTAGATTGATGATTTTATCTACCAATTCGCCTTTCTGACATTTTCTCAAGTCGGATCTATCAATGTATTTTGATACGATGTATGAATAATGAAATGATCGATTTAAATAATCCAATACTATTTCTAAATTAGGATTACACACATGCCTGCATATAAAGCTCCCTTACATGATATTCGCTTCTTAATGAATGAAGTGCTGGACTATCCTGCACATTATCAAACCCTATCGAATGGTGAAGCTGCCGACGCTGATACGGTAGATATGATCTTAGAAGGCGCAGCAGATTTTTGTGAAAATATTTTATCTCCTTTAAACCAATCGGGCGATGAAGAAGGTTGTACCTTCGACAATGGTGAAGTGAAAACACCAAAAGGCTTCAAAGACGCTTATGACCAGTTTGTCCAAGGTGGCTGGCAAGGTTTGTCTTTCCCTGAAGAATTTGGCGGTCAGAACCTGCCTCAATCTTTAAATCTGATTAAATCGGAAATGATGGGCACCGCAAACTGGTCTTTCCAAATGTACCCAGGTTTAAGCATCGGCTGTATGAACACCATTTTACAGTTTGGTACAGACGAACAGAAAAATCTGTATATGCCGAACTTAGTGGCAGGTACATGGTCTGGTACCATGTGTTTAACTGAACCTCAGTGTGGCACCGACTTAGGCCAAGTAAAGACCAAAGCAGAATTAAATGCCGATGGCACTTATAACATCTCAGGCACCAAAATCTTCATCTCTGCAGGTGAGCAAGATTTAACTGAAAACATCATTCACATCGTACTTGCTCGTCTTCCAGATGCACCTGCAGGCACCAAAGGGATTTCTCTGTTCATTGTGCCTAAATTCTTGGTCAATGCAGACAGCAGCCTTGGTGAACGCAACCCTGTGACCTGTGGTTCGATTGAACATAAGATGGGGATTCGTGCTTCTGCAACCGCAGTGTTGAACTTTGATAATGCTGTCGGTTACTTGATTGGTGAGCCAAACAAAGGCTTACATGCCATGTTCACCTTCATGAACACCGCACGTATCGGTACAGCAATTCAAGGTATTGCACATGCTGAGCTTTCTTTCCAAGGTGCACTTCCATATGCCAAAGAACGTATGTCGATGCGTGCACTTTCTGGCAAGAAAGACCCTGAAAAAGTCGCGGATGCCATTATTCATCACGCTGACGTTCGCCGTATGTTACTGACACAAAAAGCGATTGCTGAAGGCGGTCGTTCAATGATTTATTATGCAGCGCAAATTGCAGACAAAATGGCAGATGCGCTTGAACGTGGCGATACTGCTGCATTTGAAGCACATGATGATCACTTAGGTTTCTATACCCCAATTTTAAAAGGCTTCTTAACTGAATTGGGCTTGGAAGCTGCAAACCACGGTATGCAAGTCTATGGCGGTCATGGCTACATTAAAGAATGGGGCATGGAGCAAATTGCACGTGATGCACGTATTGCGACATTATATGAAGGCACAACAGGTGTTCAAGCACTGGACTTAATTGGTCGTAAAGTACTTCTGACCTCTAAAGGTAAAGTGATTCGCGACTACACCACTGAAATTTTAAAATTCTGTGGCCAACAGGCACGTAACAAATACATGCGTCGTTTTGCATGGGACTTAACCAAAGTATGTGCACAGTGGAATGCCTTAACTGTTCGCATTATGCTTGCAGCTCGTAAAGACCGTGACGTGGTATCTTCTGCTTCTGTCGATTTCTTGATGTTCTCAGGCTATGTGATGATGGCGTATTTCTGGGCACAACAAGCGGCTGTGGCTTCAGAAAAATTGGCTTCTGGTGATGGCAAAGAATCTGCTGAATTCTATAAAGCAAAAATTAAAGTAGCTGACTTCTATTTCGAACGTTTATTGCCACGTACCCAAGGTCATGCCGAAGCAATGGTCAATCCTTCAAAAACCATGACTTCTTTAGCACCTGAACACTTTAGCTTTGACTACTAATTAATAGTGTCAAAATGATAAAAAGAGCGCCTAGGCGCTCTTTTTGTTTCTTGTCCGACCTTACAACAATCCAACTCCCCCAGCAACTTAGCTGTCGCTCCAATTTTCTGGCCTCATCTTTAGACTTTGGTAAAAGCGTTCCCTACACAGTTAAAAAGAGTTCTCTACGCTCTCTGATAGTTTTTTAGAGTTAGTGCGTTAAAAATTTTGCCATGGCTCTGTCTTTCTACAACTTAAATTTAAGTAAGAAAATGGCGTTCATATTTAAAAAATCATTTAACAAAAAAAATAATATAAAGATTCAAATACATCAGAAAAAAAATATGATCAGCATTCAAATATCAATAAAGGGAATAACAATGTTAAGAAAGCATAAGCTCAGCCACTATATCTTTCCGCTCATGCTGGGCTTTTTATCAATGGACGCTATTGCGGCGATCAATATATGGTCCAGGTGGGCCAGCACCAGCAATGCATGAAGCAGCGAAACAATTTAAAAATAAGACTGGAATTGATGTCCATGTATCCGCTGGTCCTACTTCACAATGGGCCGACAAAGCCAAACTCGATGCCGACGTCATATATAGCGGTTCTGAAGCCATGATGTCTGATTTAGAAAGCGTATTTGCTGACAAAATCGTAAAGGACTCAATTAAGCCACTCTACTTACGCCCTGCTGCCATTTTAGTCAGAAAAGGCAATCCCAAACACATTCAGGGATTTAAAGACCTAAGCAAACCAAACACTAAAGTTTTGGTCACACATGGCGCAGGCCAAGTGGGCATGTGGGAAGATATTGCGGGTAGAACGGGTAATATTCAGCTCACAAAATCATTCCGTAAAAATATCGCCATGTATGCACCCAATACAGGCGCAGCGAAAAAAGCATGGGAAGCGGACAGCAGCTATGATGCATGGTTAGTGTTTAATATTTGGGGGGGTCAGTAATCCAGACATTGGGCAAATTATTCCGATCGAACCTGAACTGGTGATTTACCGTGATGCAGGTATCGCCCTGACACAACACAGTCTAAAAAATCCTGAAGCGAAAAGTTTTATTACGTTTTTAAGTTCTGCTCAAGGCAGTGCGATTTTTAAACAGTTTGGTTGGAACAAATGAGTGCTTAATTTTAATCTTTTTTCCACATAAAAGATCAGTTTCCAATCTTAAATACTAGAACTTTTAACAAGTAAATTGGACATAAAAAAGAGCGCCACGGCGCTCTTGATTTCAGAAAACAATAATTACTGAACCTCGGCCAAAAGCGCTTGTGCTGCCATTTTACCCAAGGTATTCGATGCCAAAGGACTATCTCCTGTAATTAGCTTACGGTCTTGAATACACTGTCCCGACATCTCTTTATTGACCACTTCAACACCCAACTTTTCTAAGCGATCTGCCAGTAACCATGGTAACTCCCCCGGCATATAGCCAATTTCTAAGTTGGTCCCTTGATCGAGTGCATCGGGGAAAACACACATTTTGTACCCTTTAAAAATATAATTTTCAGGGGCTTCATTAAATGCGGCAGCCAATAAGCCTGCTGGCCCATGACACAGCGAAATGACAAATTTATCTTTTGCCACCGCCCACTTCAGTAAGGTTTTTAAGTCTTCACTGTCAGGTAGACCAATTAAAGCACCATGCCCACCGGGAATAAGGACAGCCAAATAGGGAGAGTCATCACCTAAACTGTTTTTCAGTACATCTGCCAGTTTTAAAGGTTTCTTAAATTGGGCTAAGTATTTTTGGAATGTTGCAGGCACAACAGCATCTTCATGGGGCATCGCCCACATTTCAAGTTTAACGGGATTGCCCGATAACGTCGCAATATCAATGTCAAAGCCCGCGCGGTCTAAATGATACATGGGCAGTAACGTTTCTACAGGGTGATTGCCTGTGGAGAAGAATTTGCCATTTTTCATCAGTAAATAACGCTCATCGCTTGCGACCATCAAAACTTTTTTATGCCCAATATAGGGTGTTGGATAGTCGGTTCCATCGAAGTCGGTTTTACTGGCGGTGTATTGGGAAAGTGAATAAGGCGATGGAAAAAATGCATTATCTTCAGCTAAATCAGGGCTTGGATTACGGCTGGTCTGTGCCATGCTGATTCTCCTTTATTATTGCTTGGTTATTTTCAGTTTTACGAAACCTAGAGTTCTGTACCACAGCTCATTTATTCAGCATAACAAAGTTTCAACGTGGCTCTGTTTTAAGATGTAAATATAAGCTTACCTGTATGACAAGATAAAATTTGAGCAATAAAAAACCCCGACATCCTGTCGGGGTTTTTCGTATTAAGTGCTGAGGTATAACTCCTGTCGTACCTTCGTCCTTGAGCTGATCTTTATTGTTATTCTATTGGAGCATCCTGCTCTCTATGGTTCTATATTAGAAAACTTACAGGCAGACGTATAGGCGAAAAAAGCGGGAATTGATGTAAGCTAATTCGTACAAATGAATCAACCCTATTCATTATCGGCTGAATCAAAAATGGCTGACCATTTAAAGCCTGATGATTATTAACTCTCTTAATTTCACGTGCAGGTATTCTTTTAGACTTTATGTTTTAATTCTTTTGTATTTTTAGCTGAGTTTAATCCTGATGAGAAAGCAATATCATTTTAGAAAAGTTGAAAATGATACCTATATTTGGGATGTCGATCGCTTGGTCGAAATCACTCAATCTTTTCAAGTCAGACAAGTTCCGCTATCAGACATCAAGGAATTAGACGAAGCTTATTGGTATCCAGATGCTCACCCCACCACTCAAGACATTATTGCGCATATGCAACTCATTCTAGAGGCAGATTTATCTTATCCCATCATTTTATGTGTTCAAGGCCGATTAATGGATGGTATGCACAGAGTGGGAAAAGCAAAAATTCTAGGCAAAGAGTCCATTTCTGCGGTTCAATTTGATACAAATCCGCAACCTGACTTTATCAATGTGCATGAAGATGATCTGATCTATGATGATTAAATCATTGAGTCATTTTTTAAATCAAAACGATATAGATACATGAAACACTAATCACAGATTGGGCTTTGAATGAGTCTTTATGTAAAAAGGCGGATTGAATCGTAATTTTTTATTGTTCAACGTTTGAACTAGAACTTAAGTGAACTTAAAAGAAAATATCTATTCAAATTGTGGATATACAAAATCGTATATCGCTTTCAAGCCAAATTCAAAGCCATGATGGCAACTCATACAATCATGGCTTTATAAAACTTAGATAAATTCTTCCAACACTGAGTTTAAAAACACATGCCCTTGCTCGGTACATGCTAAGCGCGTGGTATCATCTACCATTAATTTCCGACTGCGTAGTGAGTCCAAAGTTTCAACCAAACGATCCAAATTCAAACCTGTCCGCTGTGCATAATATTCAGCTGCTACCCCATCATTTAAACGCAAAGCATTCATCATAAACTCAAATGGAAGTTCGTCGGCTTCAATGCGCTTAAACTGCACATGCTCCGCAGGGACTTTAGCCAAATAGTCTTTGGGTAAACGAGTTTTCTGGAACCGATAGACCCCATCTGGCTGGGTCACTTTGGCATGTGCACCTGCACCTATCGCTAAATAGTCGCCAAACTGCCAGTAATTCAAATTATGCGCGGAAGGCTGCTCTTTACGCCATGCCGAAACTTCATAATTGATAAAACCCTGCGCTTTTAAATAAGCTTCACCTTGGGCTTGAATCTCTTCAAGCACATCGTCCACAGGTAAGACAGGCTTGGTTCTAAAGAATACGGTATTCGGTTCAATCGTGAGTTGATACCATGAAATATGGGTTGCACCATTGTCCACGGCAAGCTTCAAATCCAGTAGAGCTTGCTCTAAAGTCTGTTCAGGTAAACCATGCATCAGGTCGACATTAATACGTTTAAAACCTGCATCACGCGCAAGGCCAATCGCAGAAATCGCATCGGCGTTACTGTGAATTCGTCCCAACTTGGTTAAATGTTCAGTATTAAAGCTTTGAACCCCTATCGATAACCGATTGATACCAACCGCCAAATAATCGGCAAAAGGATCATGTTCGACTGTACCAGGATTGGCTTCTAAGGTAATTTCACAATCCACCTCAAAAGGCAGTAGTGCTTTTAACTGGGCAAATAACCATTGATACCCTTGCGCTGAAATCAAAGACGGTGTTCCGCCGCCAATGAACACACTATGAATGTGACGCCCTTGAGCAAACTCAAGCTGAGTTTTAAAGTCCTCGACCAAAGCATGTAAATATTCTTGCTCTAAATCTAAAGACAACTTGCCATCTGGCACCGCATGCGAGTTAAAATCGCAATAGGGACACTTACGCACACACCACGGCATGTGAATATATAAAGACAACGGAATATTTGCAGGATGTAAATCAGTCAAGGAAGAGACTCTAAAGCACAGCGGTAATCTTGCATATTTTAACATGACTGCATCAAGACACTTATGAAATCTGAATCTATTTGGATTAGACTGATAAAAAGACAAGTAGAATGAATGGTTTAAAATGATGAAAATATCAAGCCACTTGCTGTTTATGCTACCACTGGCCTTTGGTATTGGCATTGCTATGACTTTTCAAACGGCGCTGAATACACAGCTCAGAGAATATTTTTACTCTCCACTACAAGCCGCATTGTTATCCTTCTTCATTGGAACCTGCGTTTTAGCACTTTTGGTTGTAGTCCAACCCGTCGACAAACCACAGTTACATGATTTTTCCAATATTCCTTGGTACTTATGGCTCGGTGGCTGCTTAGGGGTTTATGCCATCAGTATAAGCATCTATACTGCGCCTAAATTAGGCTTTCTCACGTTTTCAGGTTTGGTTATTTTTGGACAAATCCTGACCTCCGTGATTTTTGACCACTATGGTCTACTTGGTACCGAAAAAACGCCTGTAAATTGGCAGCGTTTACTTGGTGGCGTCGTAATTTTTATTGGTGTGCTTCTCACTTTACAACGCTGAATTTATTTAGACCAAGCACATGATGAATATGAGTAATTTTTGTGTCGACTACAAATAAAATCACGTCCCATCGTTTCGAATTAAAAAAGTTATTGGTGTTAATGCTGCCCATCCTGATCACGCAGTTTTCTCAAGCGGGTCTCGGGTTAATTGATACCATCATGGCGGGGCATTTATCCCCTACCGATTTAGCCTCAATTGCCGTCGGTGTCGGTTTATGGATACCAGTGATGTTGCTATTCAGTGGCATCATGATTGCGACAACGCCGTTGGTGGCAGAAGCCAATGGCGCACGCACCCCTGAAAAAATCGCCACTATTGCTCGTCAATCCCTGTGGGTGGCCTTTATTTTGGGAAGCATTGCGGGTTTAATTTTACAAAGCATGCCGCTCTTACTGCCACTCATGGGTGTACCTGCAAACTTACTACCTAAAGCCAGCCTATTTTTACATGCCATTGGCTTTGGCATGCCTGCGGTGACTATGTATGCAGCACTGCGTGGATATTCTGAGGCACTTGGTCACCCTCGCCCTGTCACTGTGATTAGCTTAGCCGCCTTGGTCCTTTTGGTTCCCCTGAACTTTGTCTTTATGTATGGTTTCGGCCCGATTCCAGCGCTCGGTTCAGCAGGCTGTGGATTTGCCACTGCAATTTTACAGTGGATCATGTTTTTCACCTTGGCCACTTATATTTTTAAAGCTTCGGCATATCAAAAAACTCAAGTGTTTAGTACTTGGGAGAAGATGGATCGCTATTGGATCGAACGCATTTTAAAACTTGGTTTACCCATTGGCTTAGCGATTTTCTTCGAAGTCAGTATTTTTAGTACCGCTGCGATTATTCTCAGTCCATTGGGTGAAACCATTGTGGCAGCGCATCAGATTGCAATGTCGGTCACCTCTCAGTTGTTTATGATTCCGATGTCCCTTGCCATCGCCCTAACCATTCGTGTCGGGACTTACTATGGTGAAAAAAACTGGATCGCTATGCGCAAGGTACAAAAGCTTGGACTGGCTACAGGCACGGTTTTGGCGCTGATGACCATGCTGCTGATTGCGCTGTTTCGTCCTGAAATTGTGGCGATTTATACCTCGGATCATGAAGTATCGGAAGTTGCGATGTATTTACTGCTGTTCGCACTCGCATACCAACTGATGGATGCTTGGCAAATTAGTGCCGCAGGCTGTTTACGCGGCATGCAAGATACCAAAGGCCCAATGTGGATTACCATGGTTGCCTATTGGATCGTTGCTTTCCCAGTCAGTATCTATTTAGCGCGCTACACCAACATAGGTGCAGCAGGTGTTTGGATTGGACTGATTGTCGGTTTAAGCGTGGCGTGTGCCCTGCTCTTGCTCCGTCTTTATAACAACAATAAACGCCTCAGTCATGACTATCCATAAGTTATGCATGGCATTGAATAGGAAGGAGGCCGTTTCTTCCTATTCTAACTGTTCTACTGCTATGCCAAAGCGTCTTTCAGGCCTTGTGGTACTTCACTCTCATCCTCAACGTCTTTAACCACCACCTGCCCAACGATCACCTCACTACCATTAAAGGTCATGGTGGGTGAACCATACAGACTATAGCCTTCATTCAGTGCTTTGGTGACGCGCGCGCAAAAATGCACATCGTCCTTGCCTGTAAAATAACGATAAACTTTCATTTATTTCATACTCAAAATTATTCGCACAGTGTAACGCGATTTTTAAATGCAGAGACATCCTGTGTGCAATTCACTCAATTGACCACTATTATTTAAATAGAAACATCAGCTTAACAATTTAAAGTAGGCAGTTTTGCATTTGTCGCCTATGATCAAATCTGAGATGTAATGAGATGCCCCGAGGAATATCGCATGGCAAATACGACTCGTACGCCCGGTCGTCGCTTTATGAAACTTGCCAGCATGACGGCAAGTATCGCAACCAAGACTGTGACCAATTCAATTAAAAACTTCAATGCCGATGAAGATAAAAAAAATGCGGCGCGCAGTCAGCTTTTTCAGGACATTGGACTTCAAATTGCAGACACCTTAGGTGAAATGAAAGGTGCCGTGATGAAAGTCGGGCAAATTGCATCTCAATACAAAGACATTTTTCCGCCTGAAGTGGCACGTGCAATTAGTAAATTACAACGACAAGCGCCTGCGATGCCTTTTCAAGAGATCAAAGCTCAAGTTGAAAAAGAACTCGGCAAACCGCTCAATCAAATTTTTACCTCTTTTGATGAACAACCCTTTGCCGCAGCCTCCATTGGTCAAGTGCATAAAGCCACTTTACCGAGTGGTGAGCAAGTTGTGGTTAAAGTTCAATATCCGGGTGTAGAAGAGGCCTGTGAAAGCGACTTAAAACAAGTCCGTTTAGCGCTACGCCTAATGGGTGTACTTAAAATTGACCGTAAGCTGCAAGATCAACTCTTTAAAGAAATTCAGGACAGTTTGGACAATGAGCTAAACTATCAAATAGAAGCCCAAAACTTAGAGGTCGCACGCACCTTTCATCAAGCTTTAGACCCTAAAATTATTATTCCTCAAGTCTACAAAGACTATTCAAGCCGCCATATTTTGACCTTAAGCTTAGAGCACGGCGAAAGTATTGAAACTGCCAGTACATGGTCACAAGAAACGCGCAATGAACTGGGCCGTCGTTTATTCCGTGCCATTGGTCGTGAGATTTTCTTTCTAAAACGCTTTCACTGCGACCCCCACCCGGGCAACTTTGCCTTTCGTGAAGATGGTAGCGTGATCGTATATGACTACGGCGGTGTCAAAACCCTATCGACTGAAATCGTGATGCATTTTAAGCAGCTGATTCAAGCAGCGCGCGACAGTGATATCTTGGCTATGGAACAGCAATTGACTGCTTTACACTCTATGTCTGAGCAAGGCAAGTTCCCTGCCGAACTGTATGAAGCATGGTTAGAGGTGCTCATGCGTCCACTGACCACTTTGTATGACTTTGCCGAAAACTCAGCGCATCATGATGGCATTGAACTGGTCAAACCATCGCTAAAATACTGGGATGTGTTTAAACCCTCACCCGATACACTAATGGTCAATCGAACAGTCTCAGGACATTATTGGAACCTGATTCATCTCAAAGTACACGACAACCTCAATGATCTATTTGAAGAGTTGGTGCCACCTCCTGCCTAAATAAAGACTGCGGGCACGATAAAATCGCTACAACTCAATAAACCCAGTTACATAAAGTCACGGGGTTTATTTTGACTTCCTTGTTGTTATATTATAACATTTCAAAATAACACATTTAAGGAGAAGTCTATGCGTGCCAATATTCATCCAGAGTATCGTGAAGTTCTGTTCCACGACACCAATGCCGACGCGTTTTTCGTGATCGGCAGTACCTTACAAAGTCATCAAACTCGTGAGTATGAAGGCAAGACTTATCCTTACGTCAGTTTAGATATCTCAAGTGCTTCACATCCGTTTTATACCGGTGAACAACGTCAAACCAGTAATGAAGGTCGTGTTGCAAGCTTCAATAAACGTTTCGCGCGTTTCAAACGCTCACAATAATTTCATTTTTCTTTAAGCTATACGCGTTATAGTAAAGATATCAAGAAGCCTAAGACCTCCTCCAGCTTAGGCTTCTTTTTTATGTATTCTTTTCTGGTTCCTATTTTGACCAGCTTTTTTCTTAATGTTTAAGCACACTATCCAACAGATAAAATCCGATCCCAAGCACGATGACACCCACTACTAAGCTCGACAGGACGTAACTCAAAGCCAGGACTGTTTGCCCCTGTCTAAATAACTGAAAAGTTTCGAGGCCAAAACTAGAAAATGTCGTAAAACCGCCCAGTATGCCCACCATCAAAAATAAACGTGCTTCTTGTTGCAGTACTGGAAACTTCTGGCTGAATGCAAAGAAAATACCCGCAGCAAAACAACCGATGATGTTGATCCACCATGTCGGCCATGGAAAACTCATACTCGGTTTAAACAACCATAATCCTGCACCGTAGCGTAAACAGGCACCTATTCCGCCCCCCATTGCCACCAAGATCCAATTCATTGACCTATCCTATTCTTTACAAAATGCGGTATGGATAAGTCCGAAGTTATCCACAGTTCATCAACTATAATGCTATTAAACCTGAATCAATCCTCGCACTTCAAGGTTTTTCAACATCGGTTGTTGATCCCTACATATCTTATTGTCTCACTCTCAAAAGTGAACACTAGCATTCAAACTCACACATGCTTTACATGGGATATTAAACCTAGCATCGCCGAATATCTTTACTTCGTAAGCATCCGGCTAACACAGCCTTACCAAGCGATCCTATAAGCCTTAATTTAGTTCCCACCTAAAAACAAGTGGGGACTTAATCCATGAACATGGATATATATTCAGCAACACCTCCTGTTGCTAAAAAACGCCGAAAATACAGCAAAGAATTCAAACTCAGTATTGTCAATGCCTGCAAAAATCCTAATACCTCGATCGCTTCGGTCGCACTGCAACATAGTATTAATGCCAACCTTGTCAGTCGTTGGATCAGGATCTTCAGCCATCATGAGGGTGCCGTGCAGGATCCTACTCATGTGAATCCAGCATTTATTGCTTTGCCTTACACTGCTGCAATCAGCCAACCTATTGATGAGAGGATCACGTTGTGTATCACCGTGCCTCATACGAATAATGATATTCAGCTAAAATGGCAGACATCAGAAATACCTGCCTTGGCAGAATTACTCAAGGCACTTGCAACATGATCCGCATTGATGAAATCTGGTTGTCTACTCAGCCCATGGACATGCGTGCAGGTATGGATACGGCCATGGCTCAGGTGGTGAGAGCCTTTGGCTACATCAAACCGCATTGTGCTTACCTGTTCTGTAATAAACGTGGCCATCGCATGAAAGTGCTGGTACATGATGGATTGGGCATCTGGCTGTGTGCCCGGCGGCTGGAACAGGGCAAATTTCACTGGGCTCAAGTTCACCAAGGTGAAACCGTGGCCCTCAGCCCGGAACAGTTACAGGCATTAATCCAAGGTTTGCCCTGGCAGCGCATTGGACGACAGCAGGTGGTGACGATGCTTTAAACCAGGCTGTTCCATTCTGCTATTCTCCAAACGTTCTATTTCATTCTTCTCATGACCTCAGGCATACTGCGGTCATGAATACGCTGCCTGACTTAAGCCAACTGACCCATGAACAACTGCTGGAATTCACCAGGCAGTTGGCGCTGCAGCATCAGTCTCTAGCACAATCAAACCAACAATTGGATGCCAAAGTTCAACATCTTTCTATTCTCAATCAAAAATACGAGCATGAACTGGCGCTGTTTAAAAAGCACAAATTCGCCCAAAGGAATGAACACTTAACGGCAAAACAAATCCATCTGTGGGATGAAGCGGTTGAAGAAGATATTGCCGCGGTTGATCTAGAACTGGAACGGCTAAATGCAGATAAAACCAATGCAGCGACACAGAAAGCCAAAACCAATAAACCTAAACGTCGACCACTGCCAGATCATCTACACACCATCCGTATTGAGCATGAACCTGCATCAACCCAATGTGCTTGTGGCTGCCAACTCCGTCGTATCGGCGAAGATGTCAGTGAAAAACTGCATTTCAGACCGGCACAGTTCTATAAGGAACAGCATGTGCGTGGTAAATGGGTCTGTGATCAGTGTGACACTCTGACTCAGCAAGCGATGCCCGCCTATGTGATTGATAAAGGCATTGCTTCACCTGAATTGCTCAGCCATGTGCTGGTATCGAAGTATGCCGATCATTTGCCGCTGTACCGTCAGCGCCTGATCTATCAGCGGGCTGGCATTGATCTGTCCAGATCCACTTTATCTGACTGGATAGGTCGCTGCGGTGTAGAACTGGAACCTCTGGCCAATGCCTTAAAAGAGGTGGTGCTGCAACAGCGGGTGCTGCATGCAGATGAAACACCGGTCACCATCATGCGGATGGGTGAGAATAATAAAAAACCGAAGAAAGGTTATGTCTGGGCCTATGCCACCACACAGTATAATCCAGTTCAGGCGGTGATCTATGACTTTCAGGATAGTCGTTCAGGCCAGCATGCTGAAGAGTTCTTGAAAGGCTGGCAGGGCTATCTAGTCTGTGATGATTACAGTGGTTATAAAGCACGTTTTAAATCAGGCCAGGTGATTGAGGTAGGGTGCATGGCCCATGCACGTCGTAAATTCCATGAACTGCATGTAACTGGGAAAAGTCAGGTTGCTGAACAGGCCTTAGTGCTGATTCAGAAACTGTATGCGATAGAAGCAGAACTCAGGAAAAAGACCGATGGTACAGCGGAAGACCGCCGCGAATACCGACAACAGCATAGTCAACCAGTGATGCAACAACTATATGAATGGCTCAACCAACATCATCTGACAGTGCCATCGAGTTCTCCCACCGCCAAGGCTATCAATTACACTCTGAAGCGTTGGCCAGCCTTAAGCCGCTATCTGGATGATGGCAATCTACCGATATGCAACAATTGGGTAGAGGTGCGACACGAAGTCGCTTAATGAAGTTGTTCCCCCCTGCGGGAACCACCCGTGTCACCGGGTGAATCTAGAAGGCTGAATAAAGAGCGCCTTCAACAATGTAACGAGGCACCGCAAGGTGCGGGGTATCAATCGTGAGAGGCGTACCCTTCTGGCAGCCATAGCCGGACAAGGGCTAGATAATCGGTATGGTGAACACATGTGAATCTGCGTAACGATCGTTAAGTTGAACGAGCGGAAATGGCTGATACGCTCGAACCAAAACGGTAATGGAGGTGGGAATTGCGTCTTTCGACTACGCATTCGTGACCCATACGCCTCCCGGTCGATAGCAGGCACCTAAGCCGATGTACTTCAGTAAGCGGAACGTGGAAATCCCGTATTACTCCCATTGGGAAAGCAGTTTGCAAAAACTGCCCATGGTGATGCGGGCGAAGGAACGAGGAAAAAGCGAATGCCAGTCTGTAATGGGTTGGATAGAGGTTGAAACATTACCCCACGCGAAAGCGGGCTGACGTCCTTATGGTCTCTCATCACAAGAGAGTGTGTAGAACCCTTTTAATGGAGGGAGAGCAAATGAATGCAGCAGTATCAGCGTGTGCACCTTCCAGCACATCGTGGGACAGCATCGATTGGATTGCTGTACAGCGTCATGTCAGAGGGCTGCAAGCGCGTATTGTGAAGGCGGTACAAGACGGCAGGCATAACAAGGCGAAAGCTTTGCAATGGCTGCTGACTCACTCGTTTAGTGGCAAAGCATTGGCCGTCAAACGAGTGTCTGAAAACAAAGGCAAAAACACGGCTGGGGTCGACAAGGTGACTTGGAATACACCCAAGGCCAAGACCGGTGCGATGATGTCGTTGAAGAGGCGAGGTTACACGCCCCTTCCGCTTCGGAGAGTCCTTATTCCGAAGAAAAATGGCAAGATGAGACCTCTTGGGATACCCACGATGAAATGCCGGGCCATGCAGGCGCTCCATCTGCTGGCTTTGGAACCCATCGCGGAGACCATCGCTGATCGGAACTCTTATGGGTTCAGACCGCAACGCTCAACCGCGGATGCTGCAGCACAGTGCTTTGGTGTGCTGTCAAGAAAAGTAAGTGCGGAGTGGGTGCTAGAGGGTGACATTCAAGGCTGTTTCGACAATATCAGCCATGACTGGATGATCGCCAACCTTCCAATGGACAAGGTGATTCTACGGAAATGGCTCAAAGCCGGTTACGTCTACCAAAGCAAGCTGTTTCCCAGTCTTTCCGGAACACCGCAAGGAGGTATTATCTCCCCGGTGCTGGCCAACATGACCTTGGACGGACTGGAAACGATGCTGGCGAAGAGGTTCTCTAACGCCAAATGGACAGGCAAAAAGCTGCAACTGGTACGGTATGCGGATGATTTCATCATCACGGGGTATTCTAAAGAGTGGCTCGAAAATGAAGTTCGTCCTGCCGTGGTTGAATTTCTGGCGCAGCGCGGTCTCGTGCTCTCTCAGGAAAAGACCAAAATCACGCACATAGGGAACGGGTTCGATTTTCTTGGCTGGAACGTACGTAAGTACAACGGCAAGCTACTGATCAAGCCGTCAAAGGCAAACATCAGCGCTCATCTTGACAAGCTGCGAGCATTAATCAATGCAAACAAAGCGACACGACAGGCCACTTTGATCGGTTTGCTCAACCCGATTCTAAGGGGTTGGGCCAACTATCACAGTCATGTCGTTGCCAAGAAGGTTTTCAACCAGGTAGACAACGCAGTGTGGGAAATGCTCTGGCGATGGGCTGTACGTCGCCACCCTCGCAAGACACTCCGATGGGTCAAAGATCGGTATTTCAAAGTACAAGGAGCGCGTCGATGGGTGTTCTCATGTGATGAACAGTCCGCCGATGGTCGGAAGCGACAATACACATTAGTGTCTGCCTCGGACACGCCAATTGTGCGACATATCAAGATCAAGGCTGCTGCTAACCCTCATGACCCCGCATGGGATGAGTACTTCGAATCCCGATGGGGTAAAAGAATGCTGGTCTCCGCAAAGGGGCGAGCCAAGCTGTATCGGGTGTGGCTAAAACAAGGTGGTCGCTGCTGCGCCTGTCTTAAACCAGTCACCAAAGATACACCATGGCACAGCCGTCATATTGTGAAGCTAAGTCATGGTGGAACGGATGCAGTTGCTAATCTTGAGATTTACCATCTGTATTGTCCGAGGAGTGTTCAGTTTGCCAATGTCAACGATGTATAACCGGGTGCCGAATGGCGCCTTAGCAGAGGCTTGAGCCGTGTGCTGGGAAACTCGCATGCACGGTTCTTAGGGGGTTGGACGTAGGTAACTGCGTCTGACTACCCGACAATCAGATGCGTCCCTGGGCGTTGGGACGCAAGAACTGGCTGTTTGCAGGTTCGCTGCGCAGTGGTCAGCGAGCGGCAAACATCATGACTTTAATCCAGTCAGCAAAGCTGAATGGCTTGGATCCGTATGCCTATTTAAGTGATGTGCTGAAAAGGTTACCGACACACAAAGTGACCCAAATTGAAGAATTGCTGCCGCACTGCTGGAAACCTAAATCGAATTAAAAAATAGGTATGGGATTCAGCGGACGCTTACTTTACTTCACCCTAGTGTGCTCTATGACCAATACAACATAGATTCCCAAAATCACTAGCACTCGTTCTTCATGCAAAACAGAAGGTTTTCTCACAGGCAAAAACTCACAAGAGCACACTTTTTGGGTATGATATGGAAATAAATTTAGTCGGAAATAGACGCATGGCACAGGTACTATTGGCTCAGCTTGCAGCGGGCGAAGTAAAATTTTCAGATGTACTGGCATTCATTGAAGCTTCTTATACACATACACCAACTGCTTTTAAAAATGGTTTGCAGCACAATGCGGCAACTGAAAACCAAGGTAGCGCAAAAGTGTTTTCGTTTGCACAACTTCAAGATCTCGATCAAGCGCAAACTTTAAGCCTATTTGCAGAACACTATGCTTCTGTTTTAGCGACACCTGATGCAACAGATCATCAAAATATTCGTCAGTTTATGTTGAATGGATGGGACGGTATTGAGTTTGACGGTACGGCATTAACTGCAAAATAAAGATAAAAAACCACGTTCAAGCAACTTGAACGTGGTTTTCGAACAATACAAGATTAATTTTATTATCAGATATTTATAAACACTATTAACATTGATACACCTATAAGCATCCACAGATTTGATAAATAGGTTTCACGTGGATCAAGACTTCATATGGCTATTAATCGCCTAGAAAACATTAAAACAGCACGATGAAGTAACTAAGCGCTACTTCCACATTACCCCTTTACCCGTTCGATCCATTGAATTGAGCTGACCCGAAATACTTCACACGCACCATCCCCAGTATCGGTCGGGGTTAAGGATGAGGTCCAGACCATATCTTTGTCTTTAATTTCAACCAACTCACCTTTTAAACGAACCAAATCACCACGTTTCACGTGTTTAATTTGTTTAGCAATTTCAGGGTTGGCTGGAATGATGTGCATATTTGACACCATTTGCATGGCTTGCTCGGCAGGCACAGGCAAACGATCAATTTTCCAGTTGAGATAACGGTCGTATTGATTCACGGTAATATGGCGTGCAATTTCAGGTTCAGCAAACAAGCCCCAACTCACGGCGTAGTCAATCGGGGAGAATTTCGCTTGTGCATCATCCGAATACATTTTAGAACCTAAAATTCGAAAATCACCTTTAAACGGTTTCAATACCGAAATCGATTGATCTTTAGAGGTCGGCGCTAAACCTTTGGCAATGTTGTAATCTACAGTGGCACTTGCACTGATGGGCAACAGCAAACTGCTGAGTAAACCGAGCAGGATAAATTTAGATTTCATTGCAAACCTCATTCCAATCGACCTAGGAAAATATGAACCAATTTCATCTTAGTCCACTTTCCTGAAAAGAAGCTTATGAACTTAGTAACATTGTGAACGAATTATGCAGTCTACTTTGAGCCACAGTACTTTTCAGTTAGGCTAGAGCTGAAGAACAGAGCCCCAAAAAACAAACATGCTTTATAAATACTATCAACAACACATCTTTCCGCATGTCCTGAATCAGGTCATGCAAGTACCAAGCTTAATGGACAAGCGCCGCGAACTGCTTTTGCCGATTCAGGGAGAGGTATTGGAAATTGGTTTTGGTACAGGACTGAATCTACCCTTTTATCAAAATGTCGATACTGTCTTTGCCCTTGAACCCAGTCCAGAGATTTATCATTTGGCTTTAGATCGGGTACAAGCAGCAGCATTTGAAGTGCATCATGTACAAGCCCGTGCGGAAAAGCTGCCTTTTGCTGACCAGAGCCTTGAGCATGTGGTCAGTACATGGACACTGTGTAGTATTGCTGAGTTAGAACAGGCTTTGGCGGAAATATTACGCGTGCTCAAACCGGGTGGCACCTTACATGTGGTGGAGCACGTATTAAATACAAATAACCTTTATATTCAGTGCCTACAACACTTACTCACGCCTGTGCAAAAGCGTTTAGCCGATGGCTGCCATCTCAATCGAAACATTGAACAGGCCTTAAAAGCAGCAGGATTTAATATGATAGAACAGCACTACTTTTATGCCGAAGGTATTCCGAAACTCGGACAGCTGATGTTTTTTGCACGCGCTCAAAAGCCTCATTCAAGCGATGGGTCATGAAAGTCATGTAGAAAGCATCTGCTCTATATCAAGCAAGATACTTTCATGGGTAGACATTATCAAGCTTATTCAATCGTATCAAAGTCGATGCGGACCGTTTCAAAACGAACCCGCCCTGCTTGAATCGCTTGCGCAATGGCAACTTGTCCTTTGGTTAACCTCGCCCCACCGCTTTTAATATCAATGAGAACAATTTCAATATCTTCTGCTCTTCCCTCACCATCACGCAGGTCGGTATAACCATCAAAGACCACATAGTCGACAGGATCACCCAAAAATTTAGCATCACTAGGTAAGTATTCAAACTGGGGCATAATCGGTGCCAGTTGCTCCGCCATTTTACCTTTGAGCACTGCACGACTGGTATTGACACTGCGCTTTTGTGCTTGAGCCAAAGCCTGCTGATGCTCTAGTTCTAATTCGGCAATGTAGCGCTCATATTCTGCTTTGATGCGTCCATTTCGGCTGTGACTTAAAATAAGGGTGGTCAAGACCACACCAATTGCTGCACCGATCAACATTGCCATCCATATGGACATGGTTCTTTCCTAATTTTGTGCTACAGGTAGCAAGATTTAAACTTACAACTTTGGTTTGGTGTCATATGCGACACACAAAAGAATGATATGCTAGGGGTGAGCAGAATAAAATCATTTAAGGTCATGAAAACGATATTAATCGCCAACCAAAAAGGTGGCTGTGGCAAAACGATAACCGCAATCAATTTAGCTTCGGCACTCGCACAAAAAGGTTATAAAGTGGCTTTGGCCGATGCCGATAATCAAAAATCTGCTCGTCAGTGGTTAAAACAGCGTCCAGAGCAAGTGGCGCATATTCAAAGTCTAGATTGGCGCCATGAGAAATCGATTGGTGAAGTGCCTAAAAACATTGAATATTTAATTATCGATGCGCCGGGTGCGCTGTCTGGTGAGCATGCCGAACAGCTGGTCAGTGAAGCGCATGCGATTGTGACGCCACTGCAACCCTCGTTTTTTGATATTGACAGTACCCGTCGTTTTTTAAAGCATTTACAAGACATTAAACGTATTCGTAAAGGCAAAGTGCAAATTTTGCTTTTGGCCAATCGGGTCAAAGCCAACAGCGCCAGTGCCAAAGACATCCAAGATTTTTTTGCGAAAATTGAACAGCAACCTGTAGCATGGATTTCAGAACGTACCGCATATGGCCAATTGGCAATGCAAGGTTTAAGTGTATTTGATAAAACACAAAAGAATTACCTCTCCATTCAAAGCCAATGGCAACCGCTGCTCAACGCCATTGTCGATGACCCAAGTGCTTGGTTCTAAAATATTTTGCTATAGATAAAACGGGGCTATTCCCTATTTATAGTCGGTTATTCACGAGAACTTACCAAGGGTACGTTCTCGTGCGCATTTTTTTCAGTTAATATGACTTTGACCTTAGAGATATAGCAGTGAATACCGTGCAACGATACGCACCAGCCTTACAAAAAGTATTGTTATTTGGACTGATTTTTATTCTGTTCTATTTGAGCTTTCAAGTCCTGAAATACTTTATTGTACCTGTGCTTTGGGCTGCGATTATTGCCTACATCACTTGGCCTTTATATCACTCAGTACAGAAACTCTGTGGACCGCGTCCAACCTTAAGCGCCACCATCATGATCAGTATGGTGGTGTTAGTTGTCGGTATCCCGCTGACCTTTGCCATTTTTATGCTGCAACATGAAGGCCGTAATCTGTTTTATGAACTACAAAGACAAGTATTCTCAGGTCATTTAGATGTTCCGCAATTTATTCGGGACTTGCCCATTATTGGTAAAGAAGTCACCCGTACTTTAAAAGAAATCAACACCGATCCGAACAGTATTGTACAAAATGTCTCAGGCTGGTTTCAAAGCCATTTAAATTATGGTCGTTTGGTGCTGAGTGAAATCAGTAAAAATATTTTTAAACTCTGTTTTGCGGTGATGTCGTTATTCTTCTTCTATCGTGACGGACAAACCATTTTAAATCAGGTCAGTAAAGCGCTAGAAATGGTGATTGGCCCACGTATCCACCACTATTTAGACACCATTTCCGAAACCACGCGTGCTGTGGTCTATGGAGTTGGCCTGACTGCAATTGCGCAAGCACTCTTGGCAGGCCTGAGCTATTTTGTTGCTGGTGTCCCAAACCCAATGGTACTGACCATTGTAACCTTTATCTTTGCACTCATTCCTTTTGGCCCACCTGTGGCATATAGCGCCGTGTCTTTATGGTTATTCTCTCAAGGGCAGACTATTGAAGCGATTGGAGTGATGGTGTGGGGGGTTTGTGTGGTCAGCACAGCAGACAATGTGATTCGCCCATTGGTGATCTCAGGTGCAACGCAAATTCCATTCTTACTGATCATGTTTGGTGTATTGGGTGGTTTAGCCAGCTTTGGTATGGTCGGCTTATTTGTCGGCCCCGTGATTCTAGCGGTACTGTTAGCCATTTGGCGAGAATGGCTACATGAACAAGTCCATGACCCCCTAATGATGCCGAAAGCGACATTGGCTTATGATCCACCTGAAGAGCCTTTAGATACGCCCAAAAAATAAGTTCAGTGAAATGACTTGAGCGCATGCTTTCCTCTAAAGTATGCGTTTTTTTATGTCAGATACAAAAACGCTGTACGGACAACATTGAACCGAAGCCCTGCCTTTGTTTGAATGGTTCTGAATTTTAAGGAAAAAAGGATCCAACATGTTGTCTTCTGCTTTCAAACTAAGCGCACTTGTGACTTTAATCGGTTTAGGGACTGTGGCATGCACCACTACTCCCACTGAAACCAATACGATGGTTAAAGATGTCGATGTACACGCCGTTTCAACTGCAGGTGTGGGACAAAAAATTGGCACCATTCGTTTTATTGATAGCCCTGTTGGTTTGGCGATTCAAACCAATTTGACTCAACTTCCACCCGGCCCACACGGTTTTCATATCCATGAAAAAGGTTCGTGTGATGTAGCTGAAAAAGAAGGAAAACCTGTGGCTGCTTTAGCCGCTGGGGGACACTTTAACCCAGAAAAAGCGCCAAACCACGGCACACCACTCAATGGCCATATGGGTGATTTACCAATCTTGAATGTCGACTCAGCAGGTAATGCAAAAGTCAATTTACTCGCTCCTCGCTTAAGTTTAGCCGACGTTGAAGGCTTAGCCGTAATGGTACATGCAGGTGGTGATAACTATTCAGATACCCCTAAACCACTTGGCGGTGGCGGTGACCGTATCGCCTGTGGCGTGATTAAGTAACTCTATCGCCCCGTGCACTGTGAATAAAGTAGTGTTCTGACCTCGTATCTGTGGATAAGTTTCGACTTATACACACAATGCAGCGGAGTCATGTTCCGCTGCATTTTTATTGTCATAGGTGAATTTCTGATGTGATGGACCACAGCATTAAATTGACAGTGCCCTGAAAAAAGTTCAGGCTAAAACTAAAATAAAACTAAGCCTAGACTATTACATCGTGAACAATCTTCGTCAGTGGTTTCAGTCCTTTCAGTCCAATGCAATTTTTATGTATTGCTTGCAAATTTTGATTGTGCTGAGTGGTACAACCTTAGGTTTATATTTCTTAGGACTGCAACAGCTCATCGTTCCGACCACATTAGGTGCAATTGCAACAGCCCTGACCGACTTCGACGATCGGCTCAGTATTCGTCTCAGAAACCTTGCCTATGTCTGTGTCTTGTTCTTTAGCGTCAGTAGCATCTTAGATTTTTTGCATCCTTATAAATTCTTCTTCATCTTATATTTATCACTGTCTAGTGCTTGTTTTATTTTACTGGGGGCACTGGGGCAACGCTATGCAGCGATGAGCTTTGGCACCATTCTACTTTCCCTATACAGCATGTTTGGCCTAGGTGAATATTCGGTTTGGTACTTTCAACCCAGTTGTTTTGTCTTGGGAGCATTGTGGTATGGCTGTACCGCCATTGTGTTTTATATTCTTAAACCCACCTTGGCCGTTCAGGACAACTTAGCCCGCTGTTTTAATCAAGTCGCCGATTTGCTCAACGCAAAAGCACGTCTATTCGACCCAGACAATCGAGACAATGTAGAAGCGCTGCTCTATGATTTATCCTTACAAAACAGTACTGTGGTACAAAGTTTTAACCACACCAAAAGCTCACTACTGACGCGACTAAAAGCATCTCGCGCCAACCAAAATATAATTTATTGGCTCAACCTCTATTTTCTCGTTCAAGACATTCATGAACAAGCCAGCTCTAATTATTTGCACTATGAGCAGTTACATCAAAACTTTAGCCGAACTGATCTCATTTTTCGTATTCAAAAAAATATTCGACTGCAAGCCCTTGCCTGTCAGGCTTTGGCACGGTGTATTTTGAACAATCAAACCTATGTATCAGATCCAACGACCACTCAGGCGTTGCTGAATTTACACAGTTCCATGCAGGACTGGATTCGAGATCATCCACACAATATTGAAGTCAAAAATCTACAACTGATTTTAAATAATTTGGACAGTGTGCATGAACGTTTTCAGCACCTCAACGAACTACAATCGCGCCAAGAACAGCGTTATCAACAGCATATTGATAACCTCAATTTATATGATGATGATATCCATGATTGGCATGATCTGTGGCTCAAACTCAGTCAACATCTCACCCCCCAATCCGCACTGTTTCGCCATGCGGTGCGTATCGCCTTTGTCTTTACTGTAGGTTATGGCATCTCACTGCTACCCTTTGCGCAACATGGCTATTGGATTTTGCTCACCAGTTTATTTGTTTGCCAAATGCGTTATTTCGCCACCAAAAGCCGCTTAAAAATGCGAACCTTGGGCACTATTTTGGGCGTTGTCTTAGGGGTTCCACTGCTGTATTTCGTCCCAAGTATTGAAGGACAACTGCTACTAACCATTATTTTTGGCGTGTGCTTTTTCTATCTCAGTTCCAAGAAATATGCCATGGCGACCCTTATGGCAACACTCATGGTGCTGCTGATTTTTAATTTAAAAGGTGCAGGTTATGCCATTATTTTACCGCGAATTATAGACACCCTCATTGGTTGTGCCATTGCTTGGTTCGCAGTGAGTTTTATTTGGCCGGATTGGGACTTCCGCAATATTTCCAACACCATTAAAAAAGCATCCGATGCAACCCTCAACTATTTCAATGCCATCTGTGAGCAATATCAACACGGTAAAAATAATAGTCTGGCTTACCGCAGTGCGCGTCGTACTGCGCATAATGCCCAAACCGAACTGGCGAACATGATCTCCAGTCTCAGTACCGAGCCCAATCCCAACCCAGAACTGGTACATCATGCTTTTCGCTACTTGGTATATAGCCACAGTCAACTCAGTTATATTTCTGCTTTGGGAAGTCACCGAGATTTGGTGCAGGATACGCAAGTGTTGGAACTGATGCTGTGGTGTCAAAATACGCTGAATCATGTACTGCTCCATCAGCAGGCATTAGCTGAACTCGACATCCAGCAAAAACTGGCAGAGATTAAAAGCCTAAATGCGCAAGAAACAATGAGTCCGAATTTACACTTGGTCCTCAAACAAATCAGTCTACTACTGGAAACTCTGCCCGAATTGCTGAAGTTAAAAACTGAACTGCTGGCCCGAGACATTAAATAAAACGGACGATACAACGAAGATCTTTAAAAGCGTCATGATGTACGGGTGTATTGTGGTTCATTTTTATCTGGTTCTTGCGTACACTCGAGCTTCATTCTCATAGATTTTTTGACCATGAACATTCAGACATTACGTGTTGTAGGATTTTTAGAAGGGATTTCTTTTTTACTGTTGTTATTCGTTGCGATGCCAATGAAATACATCTTTGATAACCCGATCCTAGTCAAATACGTGGGTATGGGGCATGGCGTATTATTTATCTTGTTTCTCATCGTGCTGTTTGTGGTCTGTGAAAAACAAAAATGGTCTTTGAAGATGTTTATTTTAGGTTTGATCGCTTCAATCTTACCTTTTGGGCCTTTTGTGTTTGATGCCAAAATTAAAAAATTGGAACCAGAGCAAGCTGAAGCCTAAGTTTAAAAAAACTGGCTTTAAAAAGGATTTTTTAAAGCAGTAATAAAAAAGCGCCCATTCAAATGAATGCGCGCTTTTTTTATAATGTGAACTTAGCTGAATTCAGCGAATAAAATCTTAGTAAACACCACTCTCAAGACGTTTTTGCATCACTTTTTTCACGGTCGCACGTGGAAAGCTAAACCACAACGCAATTAAACTGAGGCAGACCAAACTGTAGGCCCAAAGACCAAATGCCACATAAGCCATACGCACCAGTTCAATCACGAAGAAAAACGTAAACATCATCAGTACCGAAACGGCTGCGGCAACCGTCCCTTTGGACACCTCCGATGACATCAACGCAAAGCGATATAACACCGAAAAACTGATACCTTCGCCAAAGCTCACCAAAGTCATCCCCACAATCAGTAACGGCAAGAAATAGCTTTGGAAAATGGTGCCGAGCACCACCAACAGCGTACCGACGAACATTAAAGGCAAACCGAGTAACACAGTTTTACCGAGTGCCATTTTGTCGATGACTTTAATCAATACAATGTTGCCCAGAATGAGACCGCCCAAGACGGGGAACTGTGCCAAGCCATATTGCATACTGCTCAAGCCAAGTTCTTCTACCAAGATCACAGGCGACAGCGCAATCCACAGCATCAAAGGCATCGCGACCATCGGTAGGCCAAAGGTGAGCGCCAAAAAGGTCTTATTTTTATAGACCGTTTTATAGTCATCCCAAATATAGCGCAGCGGCTTTTTAGAATGACGCTGTTGTGTCGCAGGCATTTTGGCTTTTAAACCAAACCAACTTAAAAAAGCCAAAAAGGCGATGCCAATAAAGCCCCAATGCCATGACACATGGTCAATCATAAACGCGCCCACTACAGGGCCAAGCAGCGGTGCCAGCAGAGAAATATTGGCCATGAGTGCCATGACTTTAATGGCATCACGCTCTTCAAAACTTTCCTGTACTGCGGCATAACCCACAGCAGAAATCATCGATAGTCCCACGCCTTGTAAAAAGCGGAGCGCCAAAAAAGACTCAATATTTTGAGTGAGTAAAATCGCGAGGCAAGTCAGCACAAAAAATGCCACACCTGCAAGCAACACTTTTTTACGGCCTAAACGGTCTGAGAGTGGTCCAAGCAGCCACGCGACACAAGCACCGCCCAGTAAGTAAAAGGACATAGAGGATGGTGCCCACGCACTGCTTACTCCAAAGTCTTGGGTAATCGCGAGCATAGCAGGCTGGACTAAATCGTTACCGATATAGACCGAAAATTCGAATAAAACCAATGTCAAAGGAAACATCAATGTGGCACGGCTTAACTTTAAAGTTTGTACGTTTTGCATTGTTATCTACATATAAAATGCGTACAAGCCTGAGCAAAGTCAGTTAGAGGGAGAGACGACTAAGCCCAATGGCAAGCACTGTAAAATTGAATAAAAAATGTATGGGTGCGAGAAATGCACACTGGTTTTACGCTGTATTCACAAAGCGTTTTTAGAAAAGGTGTTATTAAAATAGACTGAGCGGTGACACTGACAAAGCTCAGTTAAGCTATTTTAGCAGTGTTGCATCTGTTTGTATTGTTACTTTTTTAAGTTTCATCTGTCGCATTTGGTTTTGTATTAGGCGCAATAAAATGCCCTTGTTTTAAGTCCTCATACGCCTGTAAAACTTCGTTGAAGGTGTTCATGACAAAATAACCGCGTCCATAAATCGGTTCATTTAAAGGCTGCCCACTGAGTAATAAAAAAGCGCTGTCTTGTACCGCTTGTATTTCGAGATGCTCACCATGATTAGACATGACTGCCATCTGCTGTGCTTCTATCATTTCTCCGCTATTGAGCTGAAGACGACCACTACGGATATACAGCAGTGTCGTCTCACCTTCCGATACAGGTAAAACTGTTTTCGTACCCGCTGTAAGCTGAACATCCAACACGGGGCTTTGTTGCACAAAGATTTCATAACTATATGATTTTAAAAGTTTTGATTATTTTTTGATCCAAAATTAAATTTATTTAAATCAGATGCTTACATATTTATGCAACAAAGCCTTTTCAGTCTTATAGATTACTTTTGTTTTATCAAAAAAATAGCTTTCTTTCTCATATAAAGCACCAAACAGATCATCAAAATTCATGTCACCTTTTAACACATCCCAATTTTCTATTGCTTCCATTGCGACCATAAAATGGTCGTACTTCGTCGGCAAATAGTGCGACAAATCAAAACCGTTCCCAACAATCAAAATATTCATTTTTATAAAACCCCAAAAAGCAAAAAAACGCATCAACCGATACGCTTTTTATGAGGCAAAATTGTCTAAAGTTCAACCATAAATCAAAGATTTATTATGAACACTTCGCTGTTTGGAAGTTCTTGGTATTTTTACCGCGCGCACATTGGTAAGAGGTTTTCGTCGCAGTTTTTTCCCAGTCGCCATCGACCAACTTAAAGTTATACACGGTACGCACCGACTTTACCGAATCATCTAACAACCCTGTTTCAGTCACTTTGACTTCTGCCGCGGTCGGTGACTCCACTGTATTAAAGTATTGACGGATTTCAACCGTAGCCAACTCATTACGCAAATCTGGACGCTCTTTAAGTACCTGAGCCAACGGCGTATCTGACGAACCGACTTTATTCACTAACTCTTTGGTCGTCGCACAACCTGACAAAAGTCCCACACATACGGCTGAAGCTAAAATAAGACGCAACATAAATCCCACCCAAAATTTATTATTTATCAATCTATCATGCCTTTTTTAAGCCTATTACACTATTTAGTAAATGTAATTCAGTCCCTTCAACCATAAAAAAAAGCGCATCACGATGGATGCGCTTTTAAAACTCAATTCAAACTTAAAGGTCGAATAATTTACCAGGGTTCATAATGCCATTTGGATCGAAAACTTGCTTCAATGCCTTCATATATTCAATTTCTTCTGCTGAACGGGTGTAGTCAAGGTATGGCTTTTTGGTCATACCAACACCGTGCTCCGCAGAAATTGAGCCGTCGTATTTTTTCACAGTTTCGAAGACATATTTATTCACCACCTGACATTTGGCAAAGAACTCATCTTTGCTTAAGTCAGCAGGTTTTAAAATATTTAAGTGTAAATTACCGTCACCAATATGACCGAACCAGCAGATTTCAAAGTCTGGGTAGTTACTTGCCACAATCGCATCAATTTCTTTAATAAATGCAGGAACGTGGGTAATCAAAACTGAAATGTCGTTTTTGTATGGTGTAAATGGAGCAATCGACTCAGAAATGTCTTCACGTAAACGCCATAAGCTTTCCACTTGATCGAGGCTTTGGCTCAACACGCCATCCAGTACCCAACCTTGTTCCATGCAGTGCTCAAAAATTTCCATCGCCTTGTCCATAATTGGCTCAAATGGCGCTTCAAATTCTAACAATACATAGAATGGACATTCGGTTTCGAATGGACGTTGTACATGACCATGTGCCAACACTTTTTGCATTGCCAGTTCACCAAAGAACTCAAATGCAGTCAGGTCAATTTTTGCTTGGAAAGCATGAAGTACAGGCATTACAGCATCAAAGTCAGGCACGCCCAATACCATTACTTGAAGGTCTTGCGGTTGGCGTTCCAATTTGATTTCAGCTTCAGTCACTAAGCCTAGTGTCCCTTCACCACCAATGAATAAATGTTGTAGTGCATAACCGGTTGCGTTTTTGATCATGCCTTTGTTCAAACGCAGCACATCACCCTTACCCGTGACTACAGTTAAACCGAGTACCCAGTTACGCGTCATGCCATATTTAATGACTTTAATACCGCCTGCATTGGTGCCAATGTTTCCACCAATTTGACTCGAGCCCGCAGAAGCAAAATCGACTGGGTAATACATGCCTTGCTCTTCAGCATAGTTTTGCAGCTGTTCAGTCACCACACCTGCTTGGACGCGAACCATACGGTCTGCTGGGAAGAATTCCAAGATTTGGTTCATCTTGTCCATGCTTACCACAATTTCACCATTGGCAGCGACTGCACCGGCAGATAAGCCAGTACGACCACCTGATGGTGTAATGGCAACATTGAACTCATTTGCAAGTTTCACAACCGCTTGCACTTGTTCCGTGCTCGATGGAAAAACGATGACTGACGGGTTTGGATCAAAATGTTTGGTATGATCGCGTCCCCAATTTTCAAGGCTATCCGCATCGGTTTTAATGCGGTTTTCACCTACAATTGCTGTCAATTGGGTCAATAACTCTGGGGTTAAAGCGACTGGAGCATTCATCGTTTTCAGACCTTGCAAGAAGTAAACAAGTTGTTTGTGGCGCTAGGGTTCTCTGCATGAAAAGCGCTTCATTTCAGTCTTTCCATGCCCTAAGGCTCAGGCAGTTCGTGAGGATTTAAGCAGCAGTGTGCAACTGGCTTATTTTCACGGAGTCATATTATAAGGCATTTTTTCTGTTTCCCGCAGAAAAAGCTGTTTTATTCAGGATACCTTTGAAATGATTAGTTTAATTAGACCAAAAAGACTTTTTTACGCACTATAGAGGCTAAAAATACCCAGCAGAGTCCGCATAAAGGAAATGTATATCGGGCGCGGTACGTGCTATTATATCGCCACTAAATTTGGCCTTTGTAGCGGAGCCGTAATGAGCCAACATCTTTCACTTCCTAAAGATAAAATTCGTTTCTTGTTGTTAGAAGGCGTTCACCAAAACGCAATCGACACACTAAATGCTGCCGGATACACCAACATCGATTATCGTAAAACAGCGCTTGAAGGTGAAGCGTTGAAAGAAGCGATTAAAGATGCACATTTCATTGGTATTCGTTCCCGTACACAACTCACTGAAGAAGTGTTTGAAGCAGCGAATAAATTAATCGCTGTTGGTTGTTTCTGTATTGGTACCAACCAAGTGAACTTAAATGCTGCGATGGTTCGTGGTATTCCAGTATTTAACGCACCATACTCAAATACACGTTCAGTGGCTGAACTTGTACTTGCTGAAGCTATTCTTCTTCTTCGCCGTGTCCCTGAAAAATCGACAGATACACATGCAGGCGGTTGGAACAAGTCAGCTGTTGGTTCGTTCGAAACTCGTGGTAAAACTTTAGGGATTGTCGGTTACGGTTCAATCGGTTCACAACTTTCTGTCCTTGCTGAAAGCTTAGGTATGAAAGTGATCTACTTCGACACAGTAACGAAACTACCATTAGGTAATGCACGTCAAGTCGGTAGCTTAAACGAACTTTTAGCCAATGCTGATGTCGTTTCTTTGCATGTACCTGATGTTCCTTCTACACGTAACTTCATGACCAAAGAAAAATTTGCACAAATGAAAGAAGGTGCAATCTTCATCAATGCTGCACGTGGTACATGTGTCGTGATTGAAGACTTAGCAGATGCCTTGAAATCAGGTCATGTTGCTGGTGCTGCGGTTGACGTGTTCCCGAAAGAACCAAAAGCCAATGGTGAAGAGTTCATTTCTCCACTACGTAATATTCCAAACGTGATCTTAACCCCTCACGTGGGTGGTTCGACTATGGAAGCTCAAGCGAACATTGGTTTAGAAGTGGCTGAGAAATTCGTTTCTTATTCAGATAAAGGCATGACTTTATCTGCGGTGAACTTCCCAGAAATCGCGTTACCATTGACCGAAGGCAAACACCGTTTACTTCACATCCACAAAAACGTGCCAGGCGTGTTGTCAAAAATCAACAACTTGTTTGCTGAACACGGCATCAACATTTCTGGTCAGTCTCTCATGACCAAAGGTGATGTTGGTTACTTGGTGATGGATGTAGACGCAACAGCATCTCAAGAAGCTTTAGATACTCTACAAGACGTTGAAGGCACAATCCGCGTTCGCGTATTGTTCTAATTCGACTCTATTTAAAAACCACAGCTGCCAAGCTGTGGTTTTTTTATTTTTGAATACTTGTTAAAATTTTATGTGCGACCCAAGCACATTCTCCGCTACTTTTTCCAAGTATTCACTTCCCTATCTAGTATTCCAATAATGCCAAATCTAAAAAGTACTCCCCACCTCCAAGCGACCTTTTTATTGCTGATTGCAATGCTTAGCTTGCAAAGTAGTGGTTCACTGGCCAAAGTTTTGTTTGATCAATTTCCCATTTTAACTGTTTCCGCCATGCGCTTGCTGTTGGGATCAATCATCTTGGCCGTGCTGTTTAAAATTTGGCAGGTTGATTTTAAGCAAGTCAAATATAAAGCCATTCTCAGCTATGGTTTTGCTTTAGCAGGTATGAACCTATTGTTTTATTTATCCATTGCTCGCCTGCCACTCGGCATTGCAGTGTCGTTTGAGTTTATTGGCCCGCTCAGTGTTGCGCTGTTTTATGCCAAACAACGCTTTGACTTTGTTTGGGTCGGGCTGGCTATTTTAGGCTTGGTTTTACTTTTTCCTTTCGACCAAGCAGCTCAACCTTTAGATCCTCTTGGGATCGCATTTGCCCTAGGTGCAGGTGCATGTTGGGCCTTGTATATCGTGGCGGGGCAGCGCCCATCGGGTGTTTCGGGCAACCATACCGTGTGCTTGGGCATGTTTGTCGGCATGCTGATATTAATGCCGCTTGCCCTATTCAGTGGTTTACCCACAAATGTGTTTGAACCCTCAAACCTGATTTATTTCGTGGCTTTAGCAGTTTTAGCCAGCGCTTTGCCTTTTAGCTTGGAAATGATTGCGCTACGCAATTTAACCGCTCTAAGTTTTGGAACGCTCATGAGCCTTGAGCCTGCCATTGCAGCACTATCTGGTTTTGTCTTTCTAGGCGAGCAACTATTGTGGTCACAGTGGCTTGCACTTAGCGTGATTATCATGGCATCTATTGGTTGTACCTATACAGCTCAGAAAAACCGCCAAGCTACAGTTTAAACGATGTAATCCAGAGTTTGAATTTAGCTTTTAAATCCAACGGCTCTATCGATTACTTTTAAATTCATGTCGTTGCATTTCAAAAAATCAGCTTATTCAGCATCCAACTTGGGTTGTGAATCGTTATACTAATCCACCTTCTTAAAATAACAGGTCGCCATGACCTGATGTGTGCATGATGCCTAATTCTCAACTGATGGCAGTGATGTTCATGGTCTTGTCCATGCTGTCCTATCAAATCAGTGCTTCTTTTGCCAAGCAGTTGATTGCCATCCTTGACCCGCTAACCGTGGTGACCCTTAGACTGTGCTTTGCGGCAATTTTAATTGTGCTGATGTTCCGCTCATGGAGCATCATGAAACGCCTACCGCATTTAAAGTGGAAAGATTTACTCAGCTACACGGCAGCCTTATGCCTCATGAATATTTTATTCTACGCTTCGCTGGGTAAACTGCCGCAAGGTATTGCCGTCGGTTTAGAGTTTTTAGGTCCTTTAACTTTAGCGCTACTCTCGATTAAACAACGTCGTGATTATATCTGGGTCGGATTAGCGATTTTAGGCATTGCACTGATGGTGCCGTGGCATCAAGCGAATGCAACCAACTTCTCTTTCTTAGGTGCTGCATTTGCGGTTTCAGCGGGTGCGTGCTGGGCGCTGTATATTTATTTTGGGCAAAAAGTCGTCCGTCAAAATATCGGCATGCATGCCCTCAGTATTGCTATTGTGATCTCAGCCTTGGTGCTACTGCCCATTAGCGCCACGCATAACCCTACAGCGCTAATGCAAACGGAATACTGGCCCAAAGCCTTATTGATTGCACTACTCGCCACAACCATTCCCTATGCTCTAGACCTCATGGCGTTGAAACGTTTAAGTAAACTCAGCTATGGGACGCTTTCAAGTTTGTCACCGGCTTTAGCAGCCTTGGCAGGTTGGTTACTACTGAAAGAACAAATTAGCATGTGGCAAACGTTGGCGCTGGTTTGCATTATGATTGCCTCTGTTGGGGTTACCTTTAGAGCCAAACAGCAAAGTGATGACGCGATTTAATCACAAAAGATGGCACTCGCCATCTTTTGTTTAAAATGGACTTAAACCAAACTGTCTTTTTCAATTTTTTTGTACTTTTTGTATTCCTGCTGATACTGCTTGGCGAGCGCAGTCTTTTGAGCATCGAGTAAAATTTTTCCGGCTTGCTGAAAAAAACCATGCTCCTCTTCTTGTAAGTGATGATGTACAGTATCCGATAATTTTTTTGCAATTGCCAACCAGCCCGGATTGGAGAACTCCGTCTCGGTCAATTGTTCCAATAACTCATCCATTTTATGGTGTTCTGCCAAAGCATGGCGGGTAATGTTAAGACCCGAATCAGTCATCATTAAAGGGATATAAAAATAACGGTCTTCTGCCACAGCATGGGCAAATAATTCATTTTTAAGGCGTTCAAATAGCTCACGGCGCTCAGGCGTATCCCCTGAAGTTTGGAGTAGTCGTTCAGCCAAATTTCGTTGTATAACGTGACTTTCTCTTAAGGCTTCAAATATATTCATTCTATGCTCCAGTTCAGTTCAACTTAAAACATCATTTTTTATTGAAAAGCTTCTTGGCACAGCATTGAGTGCGCTGTATTGATCTTAAATGCAATAAACGAGAAATGAGGTCACAGACTGCGCGTTTTTTGTAATGAAGTTTTAAAGGTATCGCACCATTACATCAAAAACATTTGATAGCTCAATCTGAGAATTAAAATAGTTACCAAAATAAGAAATAAAATACGAATAAAGCCGCTGCCATATTTCAGCGCCATTTTTACCCCACAAATAGACCCGATCATATTTGCGACGGCCATCGTGCCTCCTACAGCAAAGAGCACATGCCCCGAGGGAATGAAAAAGCTTAGCGCCGCAAGATTGGTCATCACATTGCCAATTTTAGCCAATGCCGCCGCATGCAAAAAATCAACGCGTAAATAGCGAATAAAATAGAAAATAAAGAAACTGCCCGTGCCTGGGCCAAACAAACCATCATAAAAGCCAATGGCTAAACTTCCGAGACCCGCCAACAACAAAATTTTAGGCGTCACAGTTTGCGCCATATGCACTTGCCCAAATTGCTTCTTCATGAGGGTATAGACCGCCATCACAATCAACATGAGCAAGACAAAGGGTTGGAGAACCTCTTTTGGAATCATAGCGACACTAGCCGCGCCCCCAAATGAACTGATGGTGGCACATACTGCGACCACAGCCAAAAGTTTCCATTCAAAGCGAACTTTACGGGCAAAGGAAACGGCTGAAGTGGCTGTACCCACCACTGCCGCTAATTTGTTGGTGCCAAATAAAGTGGCAGGCGCCATCGACGGAAAGGCATTCATCAAAGCGGGAATTTGGATCAGCCCACCACCGCCAACGGCAGCGTCAATTGCGCCTGCACAAAAGGCAAAAAAGATCAGACTGATAATAATGTCAATGTCCACGCCTTATCCTTTTTTACCGAGTGATATATTTCGATTATAGATTTAAAACCCGCTTTGGAACCAATCTTTTCTTATCCGTAACTTCAGCTAAGCCTAAGCATTTTTCCCCATCGAAAACCAAGACCTGTGCTTCGGCCGTATGCTCAGTATTACTTTCCATACCGCGACTAAAGTATTCACTGCGTCCTTCTGGAACTTGTACTTTAGGAAAATGATCTACAGGTGCATATACAGGTAACAACAGTGCTTCGCGCTCTTGTTCAGACAAACTTTCCAAATACTCAATGGTATAACTTGGAATCAGATCAAAATGACCTGTTTTAATACGGTGTAAATAAGTTAAATGACCATAAGTACCCAATGCCTTCGCAATATCTTCGCCTAAAACACGAATATATGTGCCTTTCGAGCAGGTAATATCAAGGGTGACGCTGTCTGCTGTGAATGAAAGCAACTCAATCGCAGAGATGGTAACCGGACGGGCTTCACGCTCAATTTCAATCCCTTTACGGGCTAGCTCATATAAAGGACGACCATCTTTCTTCAAAGCGGAATACATTGGTGGAACTTGCTTAATATCACCCATAAACTGAGCCAAAACGGCTTCAATCAAATCTTCGGTTAACTCAGGTACAGCCTGCTTTAACAGTTGCTCACCTTCTACATCACCTGTGGTGGTACTGTGACCCAGCTGAATGGTGGTTTGGTAGCGCTTCACCGAGTCCAACAAAAAGTGTGAAAACTTGGTCGCTTCGCCCAAACAAATCGGCAGCAGTCCCGATGCCAATGGATCAAGCGCTCCCGTATGCCCCGCCTTTTGCGCACGGTATAACCAACGTACTTTTTGCAATGCCGCATTTGAACTAATCCCCAATGGCTTATTCAATAAAAATACACCATTCACGGCACGGCGCTGGATTTTTGAAGCAGATGATTTCATAACATAGACACGTCTTAAAGCTGCCGCAATACTATCAACCGCTTGTCTAGTTTTACAACTTTTCTGTTGTTTATTTGCTCTTTTGTTTCAGAATAAACTGAGTTCATTCATATGAACCAAATAAAAAATACAATAGGGATGTTAGGCATAGGATATGCAAAAAAAGAAATTATGGCTCATTTTCGCCGTGATCATCGTTGTCATTCTTGGTTTTCTCATTTGGCTCGCACCCAATGCAACTGTTGGCTCAAACCAAGGGCCGATTCGCTCTAGTGCTCAAAATACGACAGGCTTATTACCCGCAGCGTCAGACTTGCCACATGCATCGGGGCTGCCTTTTGTCAGCAACAGCCAACAGGACACTGAAGTCAACTGCCAACTGGTGCTCGACCAAAATAATCGCTTAGTTGTTAATGAACAAACACGTAACTGTTTTGAATATTTCATTACCCAATATGGTGAAAAAAATATTGACCAGATCAAGCAAGATTTTAAAGCCTATATCCAGCAAGGTTATCAAGAACCTGCGCTTAAGCAGATTTTAGATCTTTGGACTCGCTATATAGATTATCGTGTGCAATTGGGTAGCCTGAAGGAGCCAAGCCTAAATAAAGAAGACCCTGAGTACTATCGTAAAATTTTTACTTTGATGAAAAACCTACGTAGCCAGTTCTTTTCCGACTATGAAATCGAAGGCCTCTTTGGCGCTGAAAATACCTACCATGAATATACCTTAGACCGCATGAGCATCATGGCAGATCAGTCCTTAACTGAAGTACAAAAAGCGCAGAAACTGAAAGAGTTGTTTGCTCAACTGCCTGAAGATTGGAAAGAAAACCTAGAACAACTCTCCAAACTCGAAGATCTGCGTAAACTGACCTCAGATATTAAAGCGCGCGGCGGCTCTGCCGAAGAAATTCGCCAAATGCGCCAGAATCTTGTCGGTGCCGAAGCGACCGTACGCTTAGAAAAACTCGACAAAGATCGAAACAATTGGAAATCTCGGGTCAATACCTACTTAGAACAACGCGACAGCATTCTCAACAGCAACATGAGTCAAGACGCGCAGCAGCAAGCCATTCAAAAACTACGTGATCAACAGTTTAATAATTCACAAGAACAACTTCGACTAGGAGCCTTTGAAACCACGCATGACACGGGAGGAAAACTTCCGTTCGCAGATTAAAGCTATACCGTGTTTGACTTTTTCAGGATGAAAAAAATGTTTATAACGAAAAGAATGATACAAACAATGTCACTCGTAGGTCTGGTTACCAGCCTTGGACTCAGCGCAACCACAGCCACAGCTGGATTGCAGACGGTGACTGCAAGCGTAAAAAGTAATTATGCTCAAACTAAATATCCATTGCTATTTACTCATGGCATGTTTGGGTTCAGCCGAGTGGGCGTTGCCGAACTTGGACTAGATTACTGGTATCAAATTTTACCCGACTTGGCTCGAAATGGTGCGACCACCTTTGCAGCACAAATTTCCCCTTTAGAATCAACTGAAGTACGAGGTGAACAGTTACTACAACAAGTTGAAGAGGTCATCGCCCTAACCAATAAACCTAAAGTCAATTTGATTGGGCATAGCCATGGTGGACCAACCATCCGCTATGTAGAAGCAGTTAAACCGCAATATGTGGCCTCACTGACAGGTGTGGGGGCAACGTTTAGAGGTTCAAAAGTCGCGGATAAACTTCTCGCCAATCAAGGTGGAACGCAACTACTCAGTCTAGCGGTGGATTATATTATTGGTCCTATGCTTGCTTATGGGCAAAGTAACCCTGCCTTAAAAAGCAATTTAACAGCATCACTCACCTCAATTAGTGAGCAAGGTTCCAGTGTTTTTAATCAGAAATATCCAACAACAGCACTGGCTTCGGACTGTAACAAGAGCGGTGCAACATCCAGCAATGGCGTGTATTACTATTCGTGGACTGGTACGTCTCAAGTCACGAACATTCTCGATGTCGCAGATAGTGCGATCTCACTGTTGGGGCCTTTGGCCTATGGACATTTAGACAATGATGGTTTAGTGGCACGCTGTAGTACACACTTCGGTAAAGTCATCCGTGATAACTATGACTGGAACCATTTAGATGAGGTCAACCAAGTTATGGGACTACGTGGACTATTTAGCGCAGACCCTGTTGATGTCTATCGCCAACATGCCAATCGCTTAAAAATGCAAGGACTCTAGTTCTATTTTTCCCTTCGAATCTTTAACGTTTCGGAGGGATGCCTCCTAGAATTATCCAGTTACAAACTGTATTTAATTTAATCGGATTTCTCTACGCTCCTCCTCCCTCACCTTTATACTCATTTTTGACAACTTAAATTGTCGTCATAAAAACTAAAAAACGAGGATGATCAATGAAATATGGATTATTGATAGCTGGACTGCTGTCGACCTGCGCACTTGCTGTTACACAAACGCAAGCAGCTGCTTCACAAATTAAATCAAACTACGTTGCCTCTAATTATGCAAAGACCAAATACCCTTTGGTTTTTGCACATTGTATGGGTGGCTGGATTCGAGCAGGAACCGATGAACTTGGTGTGGATTATAGTCAAACCGCTTAATTACCCATACACTCGTTAAAGAAACGACTAAAAAGCTTATCTATTGAGTTAACCAACCATTTTTTCCTTTTTGCTTTCACCCATGCCCACATTTTTTCAATAGGATTAAGGTCAGGACTATAAGGTGGTAACCAAAGTATTTGATGCCCATGTTGGCTTAATAGATCTTGTATATCTGGTCGTTTATGGAAGGCTGCATTGTCCATGACAATTACACTATTCGAGGGTAGTTCTGGTAATAAAAACTGATCTACCCAAAAATAAAATACATCCGAATTTACTTTGCTATCAAATAAACCCACTGCAAATAACTTACCCTCATGGATTGCTCCTATTGCATTGGTTTGATTTTTTAATTGCCAATTATATGTTCCATAACAAGGAGTTCCCTGTTTTGAATAACCATGAGGTCTATGTTCATGAGATTTAAATCCACTTTCATCAAGATAGATGATCGGGTGTTGATACCTTAATCGGTTTAAATCTTTTAAATACTGCTCTCTGAGTTCTGTTTTTGCTTTCGGGTGCCGTAAGGTCTTTTTTTAACTGTAATATTTAGACGCTTGAGCGCATCTCCAATTGTAGAAGTAGCACAACCAAAACGAGCAGCGCGTTCATATTGATAATCATCAGGATATTGCTCAACATCTGCACGTAAGGCATCATCATCAACTTTAGATGGTTTTCTTGGTCGAGTTCTTTTTATTTCGATTCGCTTTTTCCATTCGACAATTGTATTTTTATTAATTTCGAAGTGCTGAGCAACCGCTCGGATAGATTGACCTTCTTCAAGCTTGGCTAATATTTTTTTTCTAAAATGTATTGGATAACTCATATCAGTATTGTATTGGTTTTTTGACGTGTTGACTATATTGGTATCAAATCTTGCCAGATTTAGCCCGTAACGGTGCAAACGCATGGGCAACACGCGTTTCTCCATTCAACACATCTGAAGTTCGTGGTGAACAACTGCTGCAACAAGTTGGTGAAATCTTAGCGATTACAGGAGCACCCAAAGTCAATTTGCTTGGGCATAGTCACGGCGGGCATAGTATTGCTTATGTCTCAAATGTTATGCCCAATAAAATCGCGTCTGCAACAGCCATTTCTAGTCCTTTAAAAGGCTCTCCTGTGGCGGATTTGATTATTTCCGCGCAAGGTACACCGCTAGAACAACCACTGGTGGGCTTAATCAACTTTGGGTCCAAGGCTATTGTTTGGGCACAACAGCAAAACCCAAACTCACTTCCACATGATGCACTCGGTGCGGGTAAAAGTTTAAGTCAAGCTGGGGCTAAAGCTTTTGCACAAAAATATCCACTGGGTATGCCAAAAACAAGCTGTGGTGAAGGTTTAGCGAAAGAAAATGGAATTTATTTTTACTCTTTCTCTGGCAACTCAACGTTGACGAACGTACTTGATCCAGACTCATTACTGGCGGCGACAGGCTTACTCATGCAAGCGCCCAATGATAACGATGGCTTAGTTTCACGTTGTAGTGCCAAGTATGGTAAGACCGTGCGCGATAACTATAATTGGAACCATTTAGATGTGATTAACCAGTTCTTTGGATTACGTTCTATTTTTGCTCCAGACCCTGTTGATGTTTACCGACAACACGCCAACCGATTGAAGCTTCAAGGACTCTAAAATTTAGGCATAAAAAATGCGCCATTGGGCGCATTTTTTACTCGTATAAAACTTAAAATTAAGCTTTAACTTTACGAGCTGGTAACTTTTCACGAATACGTGCAGCTTTACCAGACAATTCACGTAGGTAGTAAAGTTTAGCACGACGAACGTCACCACGACGTTTCACTTCGATTTTAGCAACGATTGGAGAGTGAGTTTGGAAAACACGCTCAACACCAACACCGCTAGAAATTTTACGTACTGTGAACGCAGAGTTCAAGCCACGGTTTTTCTTCGCGATTACAACACCTTCAAATGCCTGAAGACGCTCACGGTCACCCTCTTTTACTTTAACCTGAACGATAACTGTATCGCCTGGTGCAAAAGCTGGGATGTCTTGTTTAAGCTGTGCATTTTCAACAGCTTGTACTAAAGGATGCTTACCGCTCATGGGGTATCTCCAATATGTGCGGGTCAGAAGAGGTCTGATATCCGCTGGGTATAGAGGCTAAATCGCATAGACCCGATTATCTTTCTCTTTATGCTTGACCACTTCAATGCACAAAGAGCCTATTAAAAGAATACTCTGAATTAAGTATTCAAATCTGTTAGCCATTTCTTTTGCTGCTTCGTCAACTCTACATTGTCCACCAACTCAGGTCGGCGTTGTTGTGTTCGTTGATAACGCTGCAAAAACCGCCATTTCTCAATATTGGCATGATGTCCCGACTTTAAGACTTCAGGGACATCCAAACCTTCAAAATGGTCTGGCTTGGTATATTGTGGGCAGTCCAAAAGACCATCCACGAATGAGTCTTGCACATGAGACTGTTCATCAGACATTGCACCCGGAAGTCTCCGAATAATACTGTCTAATAAAACCATCGCAGGAAGTTCTCCACCCGATAAAACGTAATCCCCTATGGACCATTCCTGATCAACATATTTTTGGATCAAACGTTCATCGACCCCTTCATAACGACCACACAGCACAATCAATCCATCATAGTCGACAAATTGTTGTACTGCAGGCTCATTTAAGGTTTTTCCTTGCGGTGACATATACACCACAGGAACATGAACTGCACCTGCTTGCATGGCAAGCTCTTTGGCATGTTGAATTGCTTTTGCCAGAGGCTCAGCCATCATCACCATACCTGGACCACCACCAAATGGACGTTCATCCACTCGTTTGTAGTTGCCCTCAGCATAATCACGAGGATTAATACAAGTTACTTGTACTAAATCACTTTTTGCTGCACGCCCGCTAATACCGTAGGCTGTAATCGCTTCAAACATTTCAGGAAAAAGCGTAATGACTGCAAAAAACATCGCAGACCCCCGTATTTCCAAAATAATTAGTAATCTACGCCCCAATTAACGTAGATACGACCAGCTTCGAGATCAACGCGGTGCACCACATCTTTATGCCATGGAATCATACGTTCTTCAGTATCAATACTGTCTGGTGTTGCGTGAACCACCATCACATCATTGGCACCTGTCTCAAACATTTCATGGATTTTTCCGAGATTTACTTCTTGTTCTTCATCATCCAAACCTAACACTGTTAAGCCTTTCAAATCTGACCAGTAAAACTCATCCATTCCTGCTTTAGGAAGTTGCGCTTTTGAAATCCAAACATTTGCGCCAACTAGGTTATCTGCTGCAGTGCGATCAATGACGCCTTTGAGCGAAACAACTAAGCCTTTGCCATGCGGTTTCCAACGTTTTACATCTATTGTTTGCCAACCTGCTTTGGTTTCAATGTACCAAGGCAGATAGTCAAAGATGTTGCTCATCGGTTCTGTATTGGAATAGATCCAGAGCCACCCATTTAATCCATATGCTGAACGTAACTGTCCAATCTGAATACGATCTTCGGGAACATTCTGTGTTGGTGTCATGGGCTACCTACTACTTAATTAGCAAAAATTATGCAGTAGCTGCAGCTTTCTTAGCTTGAGCAGCTAAAGAAGCAACACGTTCAGATGGTTGAGCACCTTGAGCAACCCAGTGTGCAAAACGATCAGCATCTAAACGAAGTTTTTCTGCTTTACCTTGAGCTGTTGGGTTGAAGAAACCAATACGTTCGATGAAACGACCGTCACGTGCATTACGGCTATCAGTTACAATAACTTGATAGAACGGACGTTTTTTAGCACCACCGCGTGCAAGACGAATAACTACCATGATACAACCTTATAGTTTTTACGGATTATCCCTGCCCCGACCACCGGAACATTTCAAACCCCTTTCATAGAGGGCAATATTTTACGTTATCTTTACTGCGAAAGGAAGATCAAAATTTGTTTATCCACAATTTTGAATTTGGATTTTATCTGCCGTCCCAGTTGGAGGTGGTTGAAGGAGTACAGGCAGAACCGCTATTAATGTCTGTTCCTTTGTGATGTGTGCTGAAATAATAGGACACTTCCACTTGGGAGATTCTAGGCAGCCAACTTGTAAAAGTCCTCTGCCATTTAATTTGGTGTCTTAAAATCTAATCCTTTCTGAATTCTCTGCTGATTATAAAATAGCTCTATCTATGTATTTTGTAATATCTGCTTTAGCTTCTTCTCTAGTTTTATAGTTGCGATGGGCTTTGTTGCACAAAGCTATTCTTAAAGGCTTCTTCAGCAATATAATTTCCAAATGAAGAATCCTGCATCTAAAATTTATCGCACAACGAATTGGTCCTCTTATAACCAAGCTCTAATCAAGCGAGGAAATATTTCAACTTGGTTCGATCCTCAGACTAAATGGTATGCTCAGCCACAGGCTAAGCATGGAAGAAATCAAACTTATTCTGATACAGCAATTCAGTGCTGTTTGATGATCAAATCTATCTTTCGACTTTCTTTGCGTATGGTCACAGGCTTTGTGCAAAGCCTAATTCAACTCAGTGGGTTAAGTTGGACAGCACCAGATTATTCCACACTTTGCAGACGACAAAAGCAGATTGATATTGCGATCAGCTATCAAAAAAGTCATGAAGGATTACATCTATTGATAGACTCAACTGGCCTTAAGTTTTTAGGCGAAGGTGAATGGAAACGTAAGAAACATCAGCCTGAATATCGTCGGCAATGGCGTAAATTACATATTGGTATAGATGCTAGAACCTTGCAAATACGAGCTGTACAGCTGACAACAAATAATGTCAGTGATTCGCAAGTCCTTGGAGATTTACTTGATCAAATCCCATTGGATGAGCAGATTGATTCAGTCTATACAGACGGGGCTTATGACACCAAACAATGCCGTCAGGTCATTGCAGATCGGCAAGCGTATGCAGTGATTCCACCCAGAAAAAATACAAAGCCTTGGAAAGATAACAAAGTTCATTCGCGAGAGCGAAATGAATTACTTCGAACAGTTAAACGTTTCGGCAGGACACTATGGAAAAAATGGTCAGGCTATCATCGGCGAAGTTTGGTCGAAACCAAGATGCATTGCATCAAATTATTGGGGGATAAACTCAGTACGAGAAACTTTCAAAGTCAAGTCAATGAAATGCATGCACGTGTGGCAGTATTAAATAAATTTACGGAGTTAGGTCGACCTCTCACCCAAGTTGTCACTTGAATTTGAGTAGAACAGGGTAAATTTAACTTTTAAATCTTTATGCAACAAAGCCATGTTGTACTAGGAAATTCTGATGCTGCTGGCAACTCTATCCCAGTCACAGTTAAATCCGTCACCCCATCCTCTATCAGTTATCAATAACTAAATGCCCCCTTTTTTTAAAGAAGGGGCATTTTCAACTACATATAAAAACTTATTAAATGAAATTAACACTTTAGGCTTGAGTTACTGCAATACGTAACTCTTTTGGCAAACTAAAGGTAATATTTTCTTCCGTTCCGGCCAGCTCTTGTGGTGGTGTTGCACCCCAGTCTTGTAATCGTTGAATCACTTGCTTAATTAAAATTTCAGGTGCAGATGCACCCGCTGTGACGCCAACTTTAGCAATATTTTCAAACCATGCCTGTTGAAGTTCATCTGCATTATCGACCAAATAAGCCGCTTTACCCATTCGCTCGGCCAATTCTCGTAAACGATTTGAATTCGATGAGTTTGGTGAACCGACCACCAACACCACATCACATTGGGTTGCTAAATCACGCACCGCATCTTGACGATTTTGAGTCGCATAACAAATGTCATCTTTACGCGGCCCTTGAATCTCAGGAAATTTCGCCCGTAAAGCATCAATCACTTTTGCAGTATCATCGATCGATAAAGTTGTTTGAGTCACAAAAGCCACTCGCTCAGGATGATGCACTTGAAGCTCAGCCACGTCTTGTTCATCTTCAACCAAATAAATCGCACCACCATTTTTCAGGTCATATTGCCCCATGGTACCTTCAACTTCAGGGTGGCCTTCATGACCAATTAAGATAGCCTCAACTCCCTCACGAGCATATTTAGTAACTTCAATATGAACCTTGGTCACCAATGGACAGGTTGCATCAAAAACTTTTAAACCACGACGCTCGGCTTCGATCTGTACCGCTTTAGAAACCCCATGCGCACTAAAAATTACAATATTGTCATCGGGTACTTCATCTAGCTCATCGACAAAAATTGCACCCCGTTGACGTAAATCGTCCACGACAAATTTATTGTGTACCACTTCATGTCTTACATAAATGGGGGGATTAAAACACTCAAGTGCACGATTTACGATGGCAATCGCACGGTCAACACCTGCACAAAAACCACGTGGATTGGCCAATACAATTTCCATATGTTCCTCGATACCACTTTTCAATCAGCGGAAACTAATAAAATAAATGCAAACAAAGTGACGCCTTGCTATTTCGTTTAAACCTTGTCTGCTCTAAAATAGAGAAGATATTTTATCATATCAGGAAAAATATCATGTCGGGTCTCTTGTTTGTCGTTTCTGCAGCTTCAGGAACAGGCAAAACATCCCTCGTAAAAGCCCTCCTCGATCGTGTAACGAATCTTCACGTTTCTGTTTCTCATACTACACGTGGGCAACGTCCCGGCGAACTTGATGGTGTACATTACCATTTTACCGAAAAAGACTCATTTTTGGCCTTGGTTGAACAAGGTGGTTTTATTGAATACGCTGAAGTCTTTGGCAATTACTATGGTACAGCTCAAGCTACTGTGAAAGAACAACTCGCGAAAGGTCATGATGTTCTATTAGAAATTGACTGGCAAGGCGCACAGCAAGTTCGCAAGCTTTTTCCTGACTCTAAACAAATTTTCATTTTACCACCAAGCCAGTTTGATCTGCGTCAGCGTCTGTCTAACCGTGGCACAGACTCGGTTGAAGTGATTGAGCGGCGTTTAGGCTGTGCAGTTGAAGACATGCAACAATATGTTAACTTCGACTATGTCATTATCAACGATGACTTTAATAAAGCTTTGCACGATCTTGAGTCTGTGATTATTGCCAATCGTTTAGTCATTACTCAGCAAGCAAGTCGTCATCAGAAAATGATTTCTGAGCTGATCACCCCAGTTGAAAAGTGATTAAAACTTGAGTCTACAGACAAAGCACTTTATACTGCACAGTCTGTTTAATTTTAGCCTTTGTAACGAGAACTCTTATGGCACGCGTAACCGTTGAAGATTGTTTAGACCATGTAGACAACCGCTTTGAGCTTGTACTAGTGGCAAGCAAACGCGCGCGTCAATTGGCACGTCAAGGCATTGAACCTACTGTTGAGTGGGACAATGACAAACCGACTGTTGTTGCATTACGTGAAATCGCAATCGGTCATGTTTCTAAAGATATTTTGAAACAACGTGAGCAAGACTACCAAACTTCGAGTCTTGATCTTGCACTTTCTGCAAACAATTTGAATTTAGATGGTTTTTCTTTCCAATAAGAAAAATTTATCGCTTAAAAGCCTAGTTTTTAACTAGGCTTTTTTATTGGATAACTTTTATATTTGTGCAATACACGTTATAACTAGAAGATAGGATTCATCGTGGTTTAGGTGTATCTTTTTTGCTTTTCTCTCAATGAAAAATTTGACAACTCATGCAATATGTTTTCCATTAGAGGATCAGTAAAATTTTCTTGTAATTGCTACGTCTTAAAGGTGTTTTATGCCAGGCCCAATGGTCAGCCAAGCTAAACAACAGCTCAAAACTATTATCGATGCTTACTTAACTGAAAGCGACGTCGAACGAGTGCTTGCGGCCTGTGATTATGCGGATATTGCCCATGATGGTATTACCCGTAAAAGTGGCGAACCCTATATTTTGCACCCGATTGCGGTAAGCTGCATTTTAGCGCATATGCGTCTAGATCCCGAAACCCTGATGGCGGCACTTTTACATGATGTGATTGAAGACACAGACTTTAGCAAAGAAGATATTGCAGAAAAATTTGGAAAAACCGTTTCCGAACTGGTCGATGGCGTCACCAAACTTAGTCAATCCAGCGATAAAGAATATAATAAAGCCGCTTCTTTCCGAAAAATTCTGCAAGCCACATTACAAGACCCACGTGTCATTATTATTAAACTGGCTGACCGCTATCACAACATGACTACCTTGGATGCACTACGTCCCGATAAGCGTGCGCGTATTGCTCAAGAAACCTTTGATATTTTTGTCCCAATGGCACGTATTGTTGGTATGAATGAGATGGGCGATAACCTCGAACATCTGTGTTATCAAAACCTTGATCTCGACATGTATAACAATGTCCAAGAAGCCCTCCTGCAAACCAAACCCAAACGCTGTGAATATCAAAGCAAATGGGAAAATAATCTTACTGAGCTATTAAAAACCCATCAAATCTCAGGTCGAATTAAAAAGAAAAATAATAATATCGAACTGTTACGTCACTTTGTAAAAAATGACATTGATCTACATGAACTTACGCATAGTCATGCCTTTGAAATTATTCTAAATAGTATTGCTGACTGTGACCGCTTAGCCGATGTGTTGCGAGAGAGTTTTCAAGTTTTACACTTTGCAGACCATATTCGTAAACCACTCCCAGGTGGTAACCAATCGCTACTACTACGTTTAAAAGGTGAAAACACAACCTTATCAGTCACCATTCAAACCGAACTGATGCGCAAAGCTGCGCGTTTTGGTGTAGTCCTAGGCGATAGTGCTCCGCAAGCTTGCCGCTCTGCGATTCAAGCCTCGATGCAGAACTTGAATGTCTTGATCGATGGAGCCTGTGCTAAAACCACTTTTAGCGAACTGCTCGATTATTTACACCAAGAGAAAATTTGGGTGTATACCCCACAAGGTCATCTACACGAGTTACCACAAGGTGCAACGGTAGTCGATTTTGCCTACTCTGCTAGCTTATTTTTAGGTAACCATGCGGTAGGTGCGAAAATCAATGGGGAAACTAAACCACTTTCTACGCCATTGCACAGTGGTCAGGTGATTGAAATTATTACTGATGTCTTGGCCACCCCAAACCCAGATTGGCTCAGCTTTGTCAACACGCAAAAAGCCCGTCGTGCCTTACAAAATATACTGCGTGAGCAAGACATCGAAGAACAACGCCTTGTTGGACAACAAGCTTTAAATCGCGCTTTAAAGCTATTCAATGTATCCATTAAAGATTTAACCGAATCAGATTGGTTAGAACTTTTACAATGGCGACATATTGAAAGTAAAGACCAACTCTTTGAACAAATTGCCGTGGGCGATTTACTGCCGCAATTGGTTGCGAATCATTTGTTTGCGCATGACCAAAGTGCACAGGAATCTGACAGACTCATTCAAGGTACTGAGGGTGTCGATGTTAAATACGCACATTGCTGTAACCCTGTGTTGGGTGACCCAATTCAAGGACATTTATCACGCCGCGGTCTTATTGTGCATCGTGCACGTTGTCATAACCTCCTACATGAACAACATCTGCACCCTGAAAATATCATGCCGTTGCAGTGGACTAACGAGAATGAAGAAGAAATTAGTTTTACTGCATATTTATTGATTAACATGGCCATGGATGACGAACAAATTTCTGACCTAATTTATCAATGCCGTAAAGAAAAAATCGGGGTCGAAATGGTGTGTAATCAAGATGATAAGACTTATGTCAATGTTGTGGTGCACAACCGTAAGCAAATTGCAAAAATCATTCGTGATCTACGTATGCATTTTGGCTTCCCACGTATCAGTCGATTGGCTCAACCTGTTAGTATTGCGGAAACATCGATTGCGAGTTAATTGTTTAAATCCACACATTTTAATGCCAATCTAGGCTATGATTGATGGTGAATATAATAGGAGAACACGATGTCCCGCCAAGTAATTCATACTGAAAATGCCCCTGCTGCGATCGGCACTTATTCGCAAGCAATCTTAGTCGGCAATACACTTTACCTTTCTGGTCAGATCGGTTTAGACCCATACAGTATGGAGTTGGTTGAAGGCATTGAAGCACAAATTCGTCGTGTGTTTGATAATTTAAAAGCTGTCTGTGAAGCTGCTGGTGGAACACTGGCTGATATCGCGAAGTTGAATATTTTCTTAACCGATCTTTCAAACTTCCAGTTGGTCAATCAAATTATGGGCGAGTATTTCGCACAACCTTACCCTGCACGCGCTGCACTCGGTGTGGCTAGCCTACCTAAAAATGCATTGGTTGAGATGGATGGCATTGTGATTATTAATCAATAAGTTATATTTTTTTAAGAAAAAGCCACCGATTGAGTGGCTTTTTTTTATCCAAAATTCCAATAAAGACAAATGAGATTTCAAATGATTTTTATTGACAAACGATAACAATTATCAATAATATCACTTATCTTATTTCATTCATGTGGCTTGCTGAAATGTACGTGTGCTTATGCCGTGGTATTACAGATCAAGATATTAAAGACGCTGTTGAAAATGGTGCGGGCAGTTATCGCGAAGTTCGCGAGATGCTGGATCTCGGGACATGCTGTGGTCGCTGTGCACCAGAAGCACGCTCAATCATCAGCGCAGAAGTCTCTGCGATTGCCTCACGCTTAGCTATTGCTGCCTAGATATTTTATTCGTTTTTAGAATAACCATAATTATAAACGTACTCTTTATGAGTAGCTCCTCCCCCGCTTATGACTCTAAGCGGGTTTTCTTTTTAAATGCCTAAAAATCCAATTTCCACCTCGTATGCTTTTGATTGCGATTTTCATTTGCTGTTCTATAAATTACTCGCCAAAATCCACTTTGTTGTTTAAGATATTTCTCATAAGTTATTGATATTATTTTTAAGCCGCAGTTTGAATGGAGCTTTCTCATGAAAGGCAATCGTGATGTAATTAATCAGTTAAATCAGGTGCTTTATCATCATTTAACTGCCATTAACCAAAATTTCCTGCACTCTCGTATGTTTAATGATTGGGGAATTGAGCAACTCGGTTCAGCTGAATATAAAGAGTCAATCCGTCAAATGAAGCATGCTGACAAAATTATTGAGCGCATTCTTTTTTTAGAAGGTCTACCAAACTTACAACACTTGGGTAAACTCTATATCGGCCAACATACTGTTGAAGTTCTAAACTGTGATGTCCGTAAAGTTAAAGAGAACATTGAATCCATTCAAGCCGCTGTTAAGCTTGCCGAAGAACAACTGGACTACGTTACTCGAGATCTTGTTCAAGAGATTTTAGAAAAAGAAGAAGAGTGGTTAGATTGGACAACTACACAACTCGATTTGGTTGAAACCGTCGGTGTAGAAAATTATATACAGAGTCAAATTTAAGACTTTTCTACTGTTTAAAAAAAACCTGCATATGCAGGTTTTTTACTGTTTATGCTTATTTCCAAAGATAAAATAATCATTAATTTTGAGTACAGTTCTCAGGGGCTTTGTTGCACAAAGATTTAAAAGATAACACTCTGCTCATTTGAACAGAATTCAAATGACAACTTGGGTATGAGGACGACCTAATTCTGTAAATTTGTTCAATACGGCTATGCGTGCATGAATCTCATTCACCTGACTAGAAAAACTCCTTGCTGTTAATTTATCACCTAATAGTTTGATGCAATGCATCTTGGTTTCAACTAAACTTCGACGATGATAACCAGACCATTTTTTCCAAAGCGTTCTTCCTAAACGTTTAACTGTTTTCAGTAACTCATTCCGCTCTAAAGATCTCAATTTCTGATCTTTCCATGGTTTTGCATTTTTTCTTGGCGGAATGAGCGCATGTGCATCTCGATCTAGAATGACTTGTCTGCAGTGCTTCGTGTCATAAGCACCATCGGTATAGACCGAATCAATTCGTTCATCTAAGGGAATTTGAGCAAGTAAATCACCGAGTACTTGCGAATCGCTCACATTATTTGTAGTAAGCTGTACTGCACGTATTTGCAAGGTTTCAGCATCGATGCCAATATGAAGCTTACGCCATTGGCGACGATATTCAGGTCCATGTTTCTTACGTTTCCACTCACCTTCACCTAGAAACTTTAAGCCAGTTGAGTCGACGAGTAGATGTAGCCCATCACTACTTTTTTGATAGCTAATCGCAATATCAATATGTTTTTGTCTTCGACAAAGCGTACTGTAATCTGGTGCGGTCCAATTTAATCCACAAAGTTTAATCAGACTTTGAACAAAACCTGTGACCATGCGTAAAGAGAGTCTAAATAAAGATTTGATCATTAAACAGCATTGAATAGCCGTATCGGAGTAAGTTTGATTTCGACCTTGCTTGTTTTGTGGTTGTGCATACCACTGAGTGTTTGGATCAAACCAAATGGAAATGTTGCCCCAATTAATGAGAGCGCGATTATAGGAAGACCAGTTGGTTGTACGATAAGTTTTAGGAGTAGGTTTATTCATTTTGAAATTATAGGACTGAATAAACCTTATAGGCTAGGTTTGTGCAACAAAGCCATTTGGATCTAATTCAGGTTGGTTTTGCAATTGAGTGATTGCCTCAACATCCATATCTAGCACTATTGCGAGCGGAGACTGACTAAGGGAAAGCAGTTTAGCAGCCCTAAGTACTGACTTTCCCAATACAGCTGCTGGTACTACCTGCTGTTCCAATAACGTCATAGCATCACCTCAAGCTCTAATTTTACTGATCAAGCCTTAAATCTAACAATATCATACAAATTACTAGATAAAACGATCACCTATTACTGTTCGTAGCATACCAGTTATTCTTACTTGTTAGACGACCAGAAATAGTCACATAAGCTAATTTTTGCCAACACCTGATGATTCATACTTACACCACGCCCTGCTGCTTCCAAGGCAAGTTTTTGATGAACAATGATGGAACACGAACAATAAATCGACCACTATATTAACCAAGGGGGGCAGTTTTTAAATGCCGTTAGGGGGGCATTTTTACACTGCCGCTAACACAGCTATCTTCCTAATTTTTTAAAATAGGTTTCACATTTTGAAGCGGGGCCAAAATTATATTTTAAAGCGGTATTGGCTCTAGCTGTTGCATATTCAATACCTTGAATTTCACGCTGCTGAGCAAAAACTTGAATCGCAGGATGTAACTGTTCTGAGCAACTGGCATCGTTGCTAAAGTATTTTAAAGTCTTGGTATTGGAAAAATATATTGCAGCAAACAATCGCCCATCTTTAAACACAATCGCGGATGAAGCATCTAAAGTGCTTCCAGACCGACCTTCATAATACAGCGCCTCATCTGTTTTCAGTAAATATGGCGCTGAGTAATTGTCAAAATTAGATTGAAATTTGGTGGTGTTTCAAAAAGTATACTGATTATATTTTAACCACAATTGAAATCTCATAAAGCATTAAAAATATAGTGAATTTAATTTACTTATTTTCAATTTCTCTATTGACAGAATTAACTAGCATACTTTTTGAAACACCACCTGAAATTTTAGATAATCATGCTTTAACAATGTTTGAAGTTCTGTTTGGATTTTTGGATTCAAAACAATTTGAGGAATTGATGAAATATCTGAATATTGAATGAAGTCTAGTTCTTGAGCATGAGTAAAACCGGAGATTGAAAAAAGTAGAAAAAGATAATAGTGATTCTTCATATCAAATTTATTATTTTTATGTCCATATTGACTTACTTATGGATTGTTCATTTTATATGGACACTTATGGAGTATCAATAAGAGTGAAACCCTTTTGAGCGTTCATAACATTCTCCACAAATGTTTTGTTAATTTTTTATAAGCTTTTTAAGCTACTTTGTAATTAGCATGTATTATGCCAACTTTTATTATATTTATTTTTAAATAAAAAACAGCACTTTATTTCACTATTTAAAAATTTATTTTTGAGCATTGTGTTTTTATGTAAAAAACTGACAAATATTGTCAGTTTCCCTCTTTCTAGTTCAACATAATTGGCGAATTGCTCAATTCATCAGCTTTATCCTCTATTTTATTGGCATAGAAATGATCCAAAATAGTCCCAACTTCAGTAACGGCATCGACTAAAGCCTGCCGATACTGTTGCTGTGCCATTTTTGCAATAATACTTTGGCAGACCTCGTCCCACACCTGCTGTGTAGTAGCTAACTGTATTCCACGGTCAATGACAATCTCGACTTTACGCTCACACAAGTTTAAGTACAGTAAAATCCCGCTATTCAACTCGGTATCCCACACACCGAGCTCAGCAAACAGTTGTTTCGCACGTCCACGAGTATCTAAATAATAGGCTTCTCGAGCAGGCATGTGCCCTTCGATCACCACTTGGATTTCACCAATGTGCCCATGTTCAGCAGCAGATACCGCTTGCGCAATCGCATGTTGATCTTGCTGATTAAAAAAGCGTTTACTAGCTGGCATATGTAATAAATGCTTTAACCAACGCTTAAAACTCGGTTGTACAACTTCATCTAGCTTTGGTTTAGTAACGATGTCCGTCGTTTCAGTTGTTGTTACCATGACCCTGATGCTCCTCCACCGCCGAAGCCGCCGCCCCCGCCACTATATCCACCTCCACCAAAACCGCCGCCGCCACGACCTCCGCGCCCACCTCCACCGCCAGAAGAGAGAAAGAGCTGAAATATCGTTTGGGCTAAGGCCGTGATGAGTAAAAAGAAAATCCCACCACCAATTAGCAAACTGGTGACTAAACCAGCTCCATTGACCAAGCCTGCCACGATGCCTGCAACTGCAGCCGTCGAGGCACTTAAACGCTTCCCCACCACAAATGAGCCAATTGCGCCAGCAATTAAGATAAATAAAGCAGTACTAAAGGTTTTACTTTTGGCTTCCTGCTCTCGAATGGCTTGGTCTTGGCGTTCTTGTAATTCCTGCGCTGCTTGGGCTGCAACTTCAGGGTCAAGATTTAAAATACGTTCAATTTCAGTAAGCCCTGCATTGATCCCTTGAGCATACTGAGCTTGTTTAAAATACGGTGTGATTTGTTGATTAATAATGCGATTCGCAATAATGTCAGGAATGACGCCTTCCAAACCATAACCCGTAAGAATTTGCATACGTCGGTCATTAACGGCAATTGCAATCAGCAAACCGTTGTCCTGCTTTGCTGAACCGAGCTGCCATTGGTCTGCAATACGCATTGCAAAACCAAAAATATCCTCTTGACCTGTGGTCGGGACAATCACTACGCCTATTTGGGCTTTTCCTGTGTCATGCAAGGCACGAATTTTTTGGCCAATAGCTTCCTTATCTTCAGCACTTAAAATATGTGCTTGATCGATCACGGGTTCATTTAAGGTCGGTAACGCCCATATCAATTCACCTTCTGCCATATCATTGGCAATGGGTGGTTGTGGCACGGCATCAGTATTGGTAGAGCTTACCTTATTAGAACTCGCTGCTTGCTGACCTTGAATCATCTTTCCAGCAACGATTGTTTCCGCAGCACCATCTGTTGCTGTAGCAACTTCCGCCCATGTTAAAGAACTTAGACACAGCAGTCCTGATAAAATGAATGCAAGCATCCATTTATAGGAAAACCGTAAGAACTGCTGCCGTCCTATCATTCATTCACCCTATAGCTACGATTGCGTGAGATCACTGAGGTTTCAACTAGTTAAATGATACCGTTGGTGCTTTTTGCGCACTTTGCTCCGCACTAAAGTTCGGTTTGGTGTCCATCCCAATCACCTTCGCAGTCATGACTTGTGGGAACTGACGTGCATAGGAGTTAAAGTCTTGTACTGTACTAATGTAGCGATTACGCGCTACCGCAATACGGTTTTCGGTACCTTCGAGTTGAACCTGTAAATCACGGAATTGCTCATTGGCTTTTAAGTCTGGATAGTTTTCTGAGACCGCAATTAAACGCGACAATGCACCTGTCATTTGCGCCTGAGCTTCTTGATATTTTTGGAATAATGCAGGGTCTTCTAATACTTCTTTATCGACTTTTAAACCTGCCACATTGGCACGAGCCTGTGTGACCTCAGTTAGGACTTGCTCTTCATGCTTAGCATACCCCTTCACTACATTCACCAAGTTCGGCACCAAATCTGCACGGCGCTGATATTGGTTTTGTACTTCCGACCAAGCAGCTGTAACTGCCTCATCTTTGACCTGTAAGGTATTATAACCACAGCCCGATAGCGTTAACGTGCTCACAAGGGCAACAACGACAGCAGTTTTTTTCATAAAATTCATTCAGCTATCCTCTTTCTTTTGTATTTATTGCAATAACCTGATTGTAAACACATTTGATTATCCTTTTGTTACTTTTAGTTAAAGTAGCTAAAAATGAAAGAACCGAGCGATATTCACTCGGTTTTGATTATTTATTTTTATACTTAAACTAAATAGCCGCGTGCAATTCCTGCTGAAAACCTTCGAGTTGATAGTTGTCTGCCAAACGGGTTTTCCAGTATTTCAACAGTTGGGTGTAATCAATATCTGAGGGATGAAAGTTGCTTTTGTAATAAGACAGATATTCAGGCAGCAATTGCACAAACATCTTCGCCAGTAAATACAACCCAAAGAGATTCCCACCCAATTTCGGTATACTCTTTTTGTGGTCTTGTAAAAATAATCGACTGGCTGAGTAAAAAGTTAAACTGGCGAAACCTGTCGTTACACTGCGCATAATTAAACGGCGAATCTTGTCATCACCATACACATCTTGATAAACATCGAAGGCAACCGCACGATGCTCAATTTCTTCAATGGCATGCCACACCCAGAGTTTAACCGCATCATCATCCAAGGTGCTCAATACCTCAGGATGCCTTAAGATATAGCCGCCTAGCAGTGCCGTAAAATGCTCAAAAGCACAGGTGATTGCGAGCTGAATTTTAGGATGCAGGTTTTTCACATCATCATCTTTACGCGCCAACCATGCCTGAAAACGGTCGAGATTATAATCATCACGGCGCCATGCAGCATTAAATGCCGTGTGTGCTTGAGAATGCATCGCCTCTTGACCAATAAATGCCGCAATCTGCACTTGCAGATTTTCATCCTTCACTTGGTCACGTACATTACGCACGCTATGCACAAAGAACTGCTCACCTATGGGAAAAGTCGAAGACAATGCCGTCAGCAAATGTGACATGACCGGTGAATTGGCAAAATAATGCCTGCGAATGGCTTTGGGGTTGAATTGCAAACGTCGAATCGTAATACCCTGAGCTTTTGGACGATGTTGATATAGTTTTTCTGTCGTCACTTGAGTCATGTCTATTTCCTAACATTTAACCGAGCGATCTTCAGTATCTGAATTTAGAGACCGTTCACATATGGCAAAAGTGCTTAGTACGTTTGCAAATTCGTCCATTTTTATCGGACTCTCCACCAGATCTTTTTCGATTTATCCCGATCCACCTCTTTCATATCATCTCAAGCAAACAGTGATCATAAAAAACCCGCCGAAGCGGGTTTTTGTGTTGAACGATTTAGATTAAATGTCTAAATAATCCAAAATACCTTCAGCTGCTTGACGGCCTTCCCAAATCGCTGTGACAACAAGGTCTGAACCACGAACCATATCACCACCCGCAAAGATTTTCGGATTTGAGGTTTGGAATTTATAGGTTTGCTGTTCAGCCGCAACTACACGACCTGAACCATCAAGGTTAATATTCACATTTGTAAACCAATCCGCAGGGCTGGTACGGAAACCAAATGCCAATAAAACTGCATCTGCAGGTAAAATTTCTTCTGAACCCGGAATTGGTTCTGGGCTGCGACGACCACGGCTATCAGGCTCGCCAAGTTGAGTCGTAACCACTTTTACGCCTGTGACTTTACCATTTTCACCTACAATTTCAATTGGTTGGCGATTAAACAAGAAGTTCACTCCTTCTTCTTTGGCATTTTGCACTTCACGACGTGAACCTGGCATATTTTCTTCATCACGACGGTATGCACAGCTCACCACTTCTGCACCCTGACGAATCGAAGTACGGTTACAGTCCATTGCAGTGTCACCACCACCTAGGACAATCACCTTTTTACCTTCAACACTGATGTACTCGCTTGGGTCTTTTTCCCAACCTTGAGTACGGTTGACATTGGCAATCAAGAAATCCAAGGCATCATAGACACCATTTAGATCTTCACCTGCGAAGCCACCTTTCATGTAGGTATAAGTACCCATACCCATGAACACCGCATCGTATTCAGTAAGCAATTGATCGATGGTGACATCTGTACCAATTTCAGTATTTAAACGGAATTCCACGCCCATGCCCGTGAAGATTTCACGGCGACGCTTCATCACATCTTTTTCCATTTTAAATTCTGGAATACCAAAAGTCAGTAGACCACCAATTTCAGGGCGTTTGTCGAATACTACAGGTTTAACCCCACTACGCACCAAAATATCAGCACAGCCTAGACCAGCAGGGCCTGCACCAATGATCGCGACTTTTTTATCTGTCCACTTTACTGAAGACATATCTGGACGCCAGCCCAGTGCAAACGCAGTGTCATTGATATATTTTTCAGCGTTACCAATCGTCACTGCACCAAAACCATCGTTTAAGGTACAAGCCCCTTCACATAAACGGTCTTGCGGACAAACACGACCACACACTTCTGGTAGCGTGTTGGTTTGGTGACACAGTTCTGCTGCTTGGAAAATACGGCCTTCAGCAATCAACTTTAACCAGTTTGGAATATAGTTATGTACTGGACATTTCCATTCACAATATGGGTTACCACACCCTAAACAACGGTGGGTCTGATTTGCTGCCACTTCCGCTGTAAAAGGTTTATAAATTTCCACAAACTCTGCTTTGCGGACCTGAATCTCTTTTTTCTCTGGATCTTGGCGTGCTACATCCAGAAATTGAAAGTCATTGTTTAGGCGCTCTGCCATGTCTCTCTCCGTGGGTAGGTGCAGCCCGTTTATCTATCGTCTGCACCTGCCTATGTATCAGCAGTAGTGGAATTATTGTGGATCAGCTTGAGTGGTTTTCAACAAAGTCTGTAAGTTGGCAGCTTTCGGTTTCACCAACCAGAATTTACGACTGTAGAAATCAAACTCGTTACGGATCTTGTACGCCCAAGCACTACCAGTCTCAGCAATGTGTTCATCTAAGATACGGCTTAAGAACTCTTTATGTTCTTCCATCGATTCAGTCGAAATACGATTCAGCTCAATCAGTTCGTGGTTGTAATGATCAACGAAGTCATTATCAAGGTCAAGAACGTAAGCAAAACCACCTGTCATCCCTGCACCGAAGTTGTGCCCCACTTTACCAAGTACAGTCACGATACCACCTGTCATATATTCACAACAGTGATCGCCTGCACCTTCAATTACAGCGAAAGCACCCGAGTTACGTACTGCAAAACGCTCACCTGCTGTACCTGCTGCGAACAATTTACCACCCGTTGCACCATATAAACAGGTGTTACCAATGATTGCCGTTTCTTGGGTTTGGAAAGGTGAACCTTTTGGTGGGAAGATCGACACACGACCACCTGCCATGCCTTTACCCACGTAGTCGTTCGCATCACCTTCTAATCGAATGTGCAAACCACCCGCATTCCAAACACCGAGGGATTGACCCGCAGTACCCACCAAGTTCATCTTCACTGGGTGCGCTTCCATGCTGAGGTTGCCATAACGACGCGCAATCTCACCTGAAATACGTGCACCAATTGAACGGTCACAGTTACCAATGGTGAAGTGATATTCACCTGTGGTCCCAGCTTCAATTGCTGGTAGCATTTCAGCAACCATTTTCTCAGCAAGCAAGCCTTTATCAAACGGTGCGTTACCTTCAACTTCACAGTACTGCGCCTTACCTTGCGCAGAAGGATGTGACTCCAGTAATGCGCTCAAATCAAGGTGCGCATGTTTCTCCGTTTCACCTGGAAGCATTTCAAGCAAATCTGTACGACCAATCAAGTCTTTGAGGCTTGAAACACCCAACGCTGCCAGCCACTCACGTGTTTCTTCAGCAATGAAGGTGAAGAAGTTGATGAGCATTTGTGGCTCGCCAATATAATGTTCTTGGCGTAAATGATCTTGTTGAGTCGCAACACCCGTTGCACAGTTATTCAGGTGACAAATACGCAGGTATTTACAACCTAAAGCAATCATTGGTGTAGAACCAAAGCCAAAGCTTTCTGCACCTAAAATGGCTGCTTTCACCACATCTAGACCTGTTTTCAAACCGCCGTCGGTTTGAACACGAACTTTACCACGTAAGTCATTGACACGAAGTGCTTGATGCGCTTCAGAAAGACCCAACTCCCAAGGCGAACCTGCATGGTGAATTGAAGACAATGGAGAGGCTGCTGTACCACCGTCATAACCTGAAATAGTAATGAAGTCAGCATAGGCTTTTGCCACACCTGCTGCAATGGTACCTACACCCGGCTCAGACACCAGTTTTACTGAAACCATCGCTTGAGGATTGACTTGTTTTAAGTCAAAGATCAATTGTGATAAATCTTCAATCGAGTAAATGTCATGGTGCGGTGGTGGAGAAATGAGGGTCACTCCCGGCACAGAATAACGTAAACGTGCAATTAATCCATTCACTTTACCACCTGGTAATTGACCACCTTCACCCGGTTTAGCCCCTTGCGCCACTTTAATCTGCAAGACTTCAGCAGAGGTTAAATACGCAGGTGTTACACCAAAACGACCTGATGCAATCTGTTTGATTTTCGAGTTACGAATGGTGCCATAACGCGCTGGATCTTCACCGCCCTCACCCGAGTTTGAACGACCACCAATGGTGTTCATCGCAATCGCAATCGCCTCATGCGCTTCAGGAGACAATGCTCCTAAAGACATGCCTGCAGAGTCAAAGCGCGGTAAAATCGCTTCTACAGACTCCACTTGATCTAGAGCAATCGAGTTATCTGTTTTTAACTTTAATAAGTCGCGAATTGTTGCCACTGGACGGTTATTCACCAGCTCAGCATATTCTTTAAAGTCTGCATATTGACCAGAACGCACTGATTTATGCAAAGCATTGATTACGTCTGGGTTGAACGCATGGTATTCCTTATCAAAGACAAATTTCAGCAAACCACCTTGATCGATTGGTTTACGTGTTTTCCATGCGGTATCGGCCAATTTCTTTTGGTCATTTTCAAGGTCAATAAAGGTTGCACCTTTGATACGGCTCGGTACACCCGTGAAGCATTTTGAAACCACTTCTTCAGACAGACCCACCGCTTCAAACAACTGACCACCACGGTAAGAGGCAACCGTAGAAATCCCCATTTTTGAAAGGACTTTTAACAAGCCTTTTTCAATGCCTTTACGGAAATTCACTTGTGCTTGAATTGGGTCACCTAATAGCTCGCCTTTTGCAACCAAGTCATTGATCACATCATAAGCAAGGTAAGGATAAATTGCTGTCGCACCAAAACCGAGAATAACCGCAAATTGGTGCGGGTCACGTGCCAGTGCTGTTTCAACAATAATGTTGGCATCGGTACGTAAACCGACATTAATTAGATAATGGTGCACAGCACCAGTTGCCATCAATGCATTGGCAGGCAAGAAACCTTGACGAATTTTCTTATCAGACAACACCAATAAGGTTTTGCCGTCACGAATCGCTTGCGCTGCTTCTTCACAGATACGCGCAATTGCAGCTTCTAGACCTTCATCTTCCGCATAATTTAAATCGATATCTGCAATCTCATAACCCTTACGACCCAGCGTACGGATTTGATGCATTTTCGAATTTGACAACACTGGGCTTGAAATGATCAAACGATCCGCATGCTCAGGGCTTTGTTCAAAAACGTTTTGCTCACGACCTAAACACGTTTCCAATGACATCACAATCGATTCACGTAATGGGTCGATTGGTGGGTTGGTGACCTGAGCAAACTGTTGACGGAAGTAATCCGACACATGACGTACTTGGCGAGACAAAACTGCCATTGGCGTATCATCACCCATTGAACCCACTGCTTCCTGACCACTTTCAGCGATTGGACGAAGCAATTGATCACGTTCTTCAAAGGTCACCATAAACATTTTTTGTGATGCTTTAAGGTCGTCGCCTTTTAAGCCTTGATCACATAAATATTCTTCAAGCTCTGGACTACCTTGTACACGAACTGAGTTTTCACGTAACCATTCACGGTAAGGACGCATTTTTTTCAAATGCGTGCTGACATCTTTAGTGTCGAGCATTTTACCTGTGAAGGTATCAATCACTAGGATTTGACCTGGACCGACACGACCTTTAGAAATTACATCTTCAGGCTCGTAGCCCCATACACCAATTTCAGACGCCAGTGTGATGTAACCATTTTTGGTAATCACCCAACGTGCTGGACGTAAACCGTTACGGTCCAACATACAAATCGCATGACGACCATCTTGAATCACGAGACCAGCAGGACCATCCCACGCTTCCATATGCTTCGAGTTAAACTCATAGAATGCACGTAAATCAGCATCTAAAGTTTCCACGTTCTGCCATGCTGGAGGAACCAACATACGCAGTGCACGGAACAAGTCCATACCGCCGCCCACAAGAATTTCAAGCATGTTATCTAAGCTTGAAGAATCCGAGCCAGTACGGTTCACGATTGGATTGAGCTCAGTTAAACCAGGCAATAATGGGTTTTCAAACTTTGGCGTACGCGCCATCGCCCAGTTACGGTTCGCAGTAATGGTATTAATTTCACCATTGTGTGCAAGATAACGGAATGGCTGAGCCAAAGGCCAACGCGGCAATGTATTGGTCGAGAAACGTTGGTGGAACACCACAATATGTGACTCAAGACGTGGGTCTGCCAAGTCTGTGTAGAAGTCAGCAATCGCTTCAGGCATCATCAAGCCTTTATAGCTAATCACTGTTGAACATAATGTGGTTACATAAAATGAAGGGTCATTAGTAAGCTGCTGTTCTGCACGGCGGCGTGCCAAGAAGAGTTTACGGTTAAACTCAACTTCAGACACACCCATTGGGCAGTTCACAATAATTTGCTCAAATGCAGGAAGTGACTGCATCGCAATCGAACCTAAAGCATCGTTATTGGTCGGAATCACACGCCACGCCAATACTCGACAGCCTTCAGATTCAATTTCTTTAGTTAGAATTTGTTTTGCATGTGCTGCAATTGCTGGATCGAGGCTTAAAAACACCGTGCCGACAGCAAAAACTTCACTGAGTGTAATATCACTGAGTTTTTTCGCTTCTTCACGGAAAAACTGTTTTGGCATTGCTAAGAGTAAACCGCAACCATCCCCTGTCTTACCATCTGCAGCAATACCACCGCGGTGGGTCATACAGCTCAGACTGTGCATAGCAGTCTTGACAAGATCATGGCTTGCATCACCCTGCATATGGGCGATTAAACCAAAACCACAGTTATCTTTAAACTCATCCGGTTGGTATAAACCTTGAGCGGGAGCTACAGTATTAGGCGATGGCATGTGCATAGCGTACCCTTCTTTCTACAGGCCCTGTCGGGCGTCTAACAATCTAATTACTTCTTGCCGATTCGTTCAATTGACTCATATTCAGATTCTGATTGAAGTACAGCATTTTTTCTTCACACCCAAGATAGACTGATTTTCGTCTTTATGCATGTCTTAATTGAAAAAATGTATGCAGCAGTCACGCACTTTTATAAGGCACTTGGCCGCTACTATTTCGCTCATAAATCGAATCTTTTTTGCGCCAAAACAGTGACATCAACTCAATTCATGCACCATTAAAGCAAGTTTTATGCCAATTATTTATTTTGTGTGTTAAGCGCTTTAGTTTTATTAGGTTTGTGTTTTTTACGTAAAAAACTAGTTCGAGGATAATCCATTTATTGCACCATATCTGTGCACATATGGAATTTACATTTTTTGATGCGCCATAATGATCCAATTTTAATTAAATGGGTCGGTCACTTCAGGTTCATTTGTTTTATTTTGTGGCGCATTCTCTACGGTCGTTTGTGACTTTTGCACATCAACCACATTTCCATCCGCATCACGACGAGTAACCGTTGTCGATGTGGTCGATTGTTTATTTTGTTCAACTGCTGCACGTGCCGCTTGTTGACGCGCAGCAAGCGTAGCTTCATCAATCACAGGCACAGCGGCTGGTTTCAACTGCACGGCATAGAGCTTATTGCTAAGTCCAAGTTCATCAGAACCGAGATCATTGACATATTCAGCATAGCTTTCAATTTTTTCAACTTTGGGTTGCACCGACTTCGGCAACGTCAGTTTTAAATCCGCCAATGCCTTTTGCGCCTCATTGGCATTTTTATACACACCATAGATCAGCACATATTGCTCAATTTGGTTTTCACCCGTCAGTCTTAAGTAACTAAACGCTTGACGATCAGATTGTCTTTGCAAAAAGCGCTTAATAATCGCCTCTTCTGAAACTCTAAACAACTCAACTGCACTGTTCTTTTTATTTTCCTGAATAAATTTGGTCCCACGGAATTCAGCTTCATGCTGCGCGATTGCTACAACACGTGTCGTCATATCCAAAGGTTTTACTTCATCGAGGAATGAACCTAAATGTGCGGTTGTTGCGACTTTTTCTGGCTGAATTTGTAACTCAACTTCAGATTCAGCTTTTTTTTCAACTTCAACCAAAGTCTCTTGATCTGTAATGGCCCAAAAGACTAAGGCGCCAAACAAGCATACCCCTCCGAATGCAAGCCAAATATAATTTTGCTTTGTCTGCCACTGGGTTCGAAGGGTTGTTGCCATAATAAAGTTATGCCTGCTCTTGGTTGGCTAAAATCGCCTGTTTCATCAATTCTACATCAAATGTTTTGGTAATGATGGCCTGTCCTACCGCTTGCATCAAAACCAAACGCAGTTGCCCGTTCAAGACTTTTTTATCATGAGCCATATACGCCAAAAAGTCATCGAGGGGAATCTGCGGACATACTATCGGTAAATTCGCGCGTTGAATGATATTTTTTGTACGCGCCAAATCTTCTGCACTGATCCATCCCATACGCTGCGATAAATCTGCTGCCATCACCATACCTGTTGCCACAGCTTCACCATGGAGCCATTCACCATAGCCTAGATAAGATTCAATCGCATGTCCAAAGGTATGCCCAAGATTCAATAAGGCACGCTCACCTTGCTCTTTTTCATCATTGGCAACAATACGCGCTTTATGGGCACAAGAACGATACACAGCTTCAGCCAGTGCAGCTTCATCACCCTGCACCAAATCATCTATATGTTGTTCCAACCAAGTGAGAAAGTCTGTATCCCCCAAGAGTGCGTACTTAATCACTTCTGCCAAACCTGCGGATAACTCACGTGCTGGCAGCGTTTTAAGTTGAGACATATCCGCCAAGACCACTTGCGGTTGTTGAAATGCCCCGATCATGTTTTTACCCAGCGGATGATTAATCCCTGTTTTACCACCAACACTCGAATCAACCTGTGAAAGAAGTGTCGTTGGCACCTGAATAAAATAGACCCCACGCTGGAAGCATGCTGAAGCAAAGCCCGCCATATCTCCAATCACACCACCACCTAAAGCTAAAACTGTACAATCACGGTTGAAGCCTGACGCTAGCAATGCATCAAAAATCAGGTTGAGGTGCTCAATATTCTTATATTTTTCTCCATCAGGCAAAATACAGGTTGCAACTGTTTTTCCCAACGCTTCAATTGCTGCCACGTAACGCGCTAAATACAAAGGCGCGACCGTTTCATTACTCACAATCATCACTTGGCGACCATGAATATACGGCTCAAGTAAAGCGTTTGGATCTAAATCACTACCAATAAAGATCGGGTAACGGCGTTCGCCAAGTTCAACATATAAGGTTTGCATGGATCAAATCACTTCAAAACTGAATCAAAACTACTTTAAAAGAATCAAGTTTAAGATACGCTGCGCAAGATCACGTGCAGCCCCTTGATTGGTCTCAATAATATAATGGGCAACTTCACGATATAAAGGATCTCGAACGCTGAGCAAGTCAGTTAACTTTTGTTCAGGATTCTCCACTTGAAGCAGTGGACGATTTTTATCACGATAGGTTCGCTGTAGTTGAATCTCTACAGGAGTATAAAGATAAACAACAATACCACGTTGTTTGAGAAATGCGCGATTTGGAGCCTGAGTCACCGCCCCACCACCTGTGGCCAAGACCAAGTTGGGTCGAGAGGTTAACTCATCGATTACAACCGTTTCACGACTACGAAATCCAAGCTCGCCCTCTTTTTCAAAGATCCATGGAATCGTTGCCCCTGTTTTACGCTCAATCTCATGATCGCTATCAAGAAACTCTCGTCCTAACAGTTCAGCTAAATGTCGTCCTACCGTTGTTTTTCCAGCCCCCATAGGCCCTACCAAATAAATATTTGGTAGGGTTTCAAACTCTTTGCTTGGCAAGGAGTCACCTTTTAGATTTGTTCAAATTAAAAATATATTAATGATTTCTTGAAACACTGTCATTAACAATTCGTGGTGTCACAAAAATCAATAACTCAGTTTGCGCACTAGATCTGGTGTTATTTTTAAATAAAGCACCCACTACAGGCAAATCCCCAAAAAATGGAACTTTCTCATATTGATTTTGCTTAATGTCATCAAAAATACCGCCAAGTACGACTGTTTCACCATCATCAACCAAAACATTAGTTTCAAGTTCATTTGTATTAATTAAATACCCTGCTGATGTTAGTGTACCAACTGTATCTTTTTCAATTTTTAGCGCCATTTGAACTTTACCATCAGGGGTGATACTTGGAGTCACCTCTAACTTTAAGTTAGCCGCACGGAATTCGGTTTTTAAGCCTTCCGTCGCACTCCATGTTTGATAAGGAATCTCTGTACCACGCAAGATATAGGCTTTCTGTTTATCACCAGTCAGTACTTTAGGTGCTGATAACACTTCACCATGACCATCCGCTTGAAGTGCGCTTAACTCAAGGTTTAACATATAATCTGAGATCTTCAGTAAACCAAAGTTAAACGTACCAGCCGTGTTTGTTGCTAAATCCACCCCCAAATCAAAACTTGGCTGGAAATCTCCGCCCCATACTGGGCTATTGCCCAGCTTCTTCGCGCTCCACTTAATCCCCAATTCGCGAGAAAAATCTGTTGACGCCGTTACAATACGGGCTTCGACCATCACCTGTTTAACTGCGACATCCAGCAAGTCAATCATGCGACGAATCTTGTCAATATTTTGCTGCCTATCATTAATAATTAAAGTATTGGTACGCGAATCAGAAACCGCACTACCACGAGCACTCAATAAACTTTCCAAAGCTAAGGAGTCTGAACCCGCTGTTCGGTTCGACTCACCTCCTTTACTATCACGAGAGTCCTCCAATAACTTCAGTACATCCGCCGATTTAGCATAACTCAATTGAATATAATCGGTTTGAATAGGTGAAAGCTTAATACTTTGCGCGATGGCTTTCGCCTCTTCTTCCTCAGATTTAATCAGCTCAGCTACAGGTGCAATCCAAATCACATTACCATTGCGTCGCTTATCCAAATTCTTGGTTTTCATTATGATATCAAGTGCCTGATCCCAAGGTACATCTTTAAGGCGCAAGGTAATATTACCTTGTACCGTATCCGAGGCCACCATGTTAATGCCTGTAAAATCAGCTAAGAGCTGTAATACACGGCGTACTTCAATATCTTGGAAATCTAAAGAAATCTTTTTGCCCGTATAAGCACTTGGTGCTTTAGGTGTTTAGTCCCAGATTTTAATGGTGCAATATTCTCAGATAAATGGAAGGAAGCACTATGGGACAAGTTCTACACAGCAGCGCCACAACGACACAGGCAGTGCGTCGAGCAATACAAAATAGTCAAGAGAGCTTAAGAACGCTAGCCAAGCGTTACGGCATCAATCAAAAGACCGTCGCAAAATGGAAGAAACGTACTTCAGTAGATGATCTTACAACCGGCCCAAAGAATCCTCGCTCAAGCGTGTTATCGCCTGAAGATGAGGCGGCAATTGTTGCTTTTCGAAAACGCACTTTGTTGCCGCTAGACGATTGCCTTTATGCATTGCAGCCGAGTATTCCTTATCTGACACGCTCGTCGTTACACCGCTGCTTACAGCGGCATGGTATTTCACGACTGCCTGAGGTACAAGGTGATCGCCCTGTCAGGAAGCGCTTCAAGAGCTACCCCATTGGTTACTTTCATATCGACATCGCTGAGATGCAAACAGCACAGGGTAAGCTTTATCTCTTCGTTGCCATTGATCGCACTTCCAAGTTTGCGTTCACTGAATTGCATACTAAAGCCAGTAAGATGGCAGCCGCGGAGTTCATGCGCAATCTGGTTAAGGCTGTGCCCTATAGAATCCATACGGTGCTAACAGATAACGGCATCCAGTTCACGAACCGCACCTGTGATCGCTACGCCTCTGAGCACATCTTTGATCGGGTTTGTACTGAATGTGGCATTGAACATCGTCTTACCAAGGTTAAGCATCCATGGACCAATGGACAGGTCGAGAGGATGAACCGAACGATTAAAGAAGCTACTGTCAAACGGTTCCATTACGACGATCACACTCAGCTATGCATTCACCTTGCTGATTTTATTGCTGCATACAACTTCGGCCGCAGACTCAAAACACTCAGGGGCCTGACTCCCTACGAATTCATCTGCAAACAGTGGACAGATGAACCTGAACTTTTTAAAATTGATCCGATCCATCAAATGCCGGGACTAAACACCTAGGCTTCATTGGATTTTTATCTTCAGGACGCTTTAAACTAATGGTGAGCTTATCTTCTGCCTGATAAGCCATATATTCAAAACTGCCATTCGATTGGATCGTGATCAGGCCGTTACTGCCATCATTTTGTGCATCAGTGGTCGATACAGGCGTTGCGAAATCATTCACATTGAGACGGCGCGATAAGTGGGCAGGAATTTTATTCCCCAAAACGCGCACCACAATTTTACTGCCTTGTTGTTTCACATCGACAGGGGTATTGCTACCTTTTAAATCAATGACAACTTGGCCTTCGCCGTCTGAACCACGTTGGAATCCAATATTTGAAATACCTTGCTCTGAACGCGCTGCAGCAACAGGTGTTGCTAGCGCTGGGTTCGCTGAGTTAATTTTCAGAATAAAAGTATTACCTTCAACACGTGTAGTAAATGCACCAGCATCAGCCAAATTTACAGTTAAACGTGAACGCTGCGCAGCTGAAGTTACATCTACTGTACTTGCTTCAGCCGTTGCCACCGCAATACTGCCTTGTTTTAAGCTCTGCTGCGCTTTATCAAAATCCAAAACCAAACGTGATGGCTGTTCCAACTGATAGGCTTGCGGCTGTGGTGGCAAACCGTTGAACATGACACGAATTTCTGTTCCCTGTCCCGGAATTTGCATCGGCACAATATTCGTAATACTGACTTGCGCACTTGCAGCCTGCATCACCGCCATTGCAATTGCACCCATTGAAAACTGACGGAACATATGGTTCATCGTATTGCCATCCCCAAATATAAAATCTTTAGCACTATTTTTCATTTTTATTCCTTTTCCTTTTTTAAGGCGCCGGCCCAATTAATACTAGGCTTCTCGGGCGCTCGACATAGCCCTCACGCCCATCCAGAATAATTTCAATCAAATCAATTTGTGTAGCGGTGATATTAATCACACGACCATGATTCATCCCCAAATAACTACCACGCTGCACGCGTTCAATTTCACCATCCGGTGTTTGAATCAACGCCAAAATTTGTCCATTTTGTCCGCGCATGCTTCCTTTCATGTTAAGCGATTCAATCGCATAACTTTCCAAGGGTTGTAATTGGCGCGATAGGTTTAGATAGACACGCTTTCCAGCCATAATCTTCAGTTCAGCCGCTAAAGAGCTTGGCATAAACGGGCTCTTTAATTGGTGCGCAGCATAGTTAAAGGTCGGTACAGGTGGGAAATCTGGCGCTGGCTCAATCGGCAATGGTGGCTGATTGCGAATTTCAGCCATTTGCATATTGACCGCATCAATACGTGAATCACAACCGACAAGGAATAGTCCTACGCAGAGACTAAGTAAGAGGTTTTGATGTTTCATTACTTGGCACCTCCCGCATCGGCTTTCTTATCATTTTTTGTATCTTTTACATCAACATCCGTTGTAGCCGTTGCCCCGACATAACGGTAGGTTTTCGCTTTTACACTATATGAAATTTGCGGAATATCCGTCTTTTTATCATTGTTACTTGATGCTGAGATATCGAAGTCATGCAAGGTAACAATACGCGGTAAAGCTGCAATTCCACTGACAAATGAACCAAAAGAATGATAATCACCCGTCGCTTCAATGGAAATCGGCTGTTCGATAAAGAACTCTTGGCGAATTTCTGGTTCTAAACGAATATTTTTAAACTTTAATCCAGAATTTACGCCGCTCACGTTGATATCTTCAACCAAGCCAGGAATTTCAGTTTCTTTCGGCAGCTGTTCTAACTGCTGATTAAAATTGGCTTCCATTTCTTGCAATTGCACTTGATATTGCTGCAAATTACGTAATTTTGAATCTTTTTCACGAAACTCATTCAGTAAATTTTGTTCTTGTGCATGTGCATTTGAAATCGCATCAAGCTTCGGCTTAATCACGACAAAATAACCCAATGCCCCAATCACTAAAATGATAAAGATCCAACAAGTCAATTTGACTGAAAAGGGCCAACTACCGTAATTGTTTGGATCTAAGGTATTAAACTGTTGAAAAAATTTATCAACCGTCATTTTTTTCTTGGCTACAGCATGGTTTTCTGATGTTAATTCTTCAAATTCATCGCGACTCATTGTGCTGCCCCCGCTGTTGAATTATTAACTGTGCTTGCGGCTTCAGGTGTAGTCGCATCAGGCGCTACTGGCTGTGCAATCTCATCTAAATCTGCCGTGACCACAAAGGTGCCATAGGTTTCTTCAACACGTGGCACGATAGAACTTGGTGCTTTATCTTTTTTCTCTTCAGCAACCAAGAATGAATTCATAAAGGCATTGCGATACCACGCAGATGCTTCGAGATTACGTAAGAATTCCGCAACTGTATTCGGGCTTTCCGCTTTACCTTCAATGGTAAATTTATCACCTGTACGCACAAACTTAGTAATGTACATATTACTCGGTGTAACACGTACCATTTCATCGACCAAACGCACAGCCACAGGACGTTGACCTTGCAAGCCTTGGATCAACTTCATCCGTTCAACAATCGCATTTCGCTGTTCTTGCAAACCTTCCAATGACTTTAATTGGACATCTAAGTTTTGATTGGTACTCACCACCAACTGATTGGCTTGTTCTTGATCTTCAAGTTTTTGACTGTAAAAAAACCACGCCAAAGCAACAGCTAAAACCCCAACTAATGCAGCCCCAACACAATAGGCAATAAATTCTTTTTTTCGTTTCTCTCTTAACGCATCACGCCAAGGGAGTAGGTTTATTTTTGCCATTAATCAAAACTCCTCAATGCCAATCCACATGCCACCATGAGTGATGAAGCATCATTTTCAATTTTTTTAATGTCGATTTGTGGAGAAAAGCCCATCTGTAAAAATGGGTTGGCAATGGTGACCCGATAACCTAATTTTTGTTGTAATAACTTCGCCAGTCCTGGAATATTAGCATTCCCCCCTGCCAATAAAATATGGTCGATCTCATTAAATTGAGAGGACGCAAAGAAGAACTGCATAGAGCGTGCAGCTTGCTCCACTAAAGCTTCAAGAAATGGCTCAAGGACTTCAATATCATAATCATCAGGCAAAGTACGGCTTTTTTTGGCACGCCCTGCTTCCGCAAAAGATAAACCATAACGGTTTTGAATTTCCTGGGTCAGTTGTTTCCCCCCCGAACACCTGCTCACGCGTATAAATGACTTTATTATTTCTCATAACGGACAAGGTGGTCATGGTATGACCAATGTCTAAAATCCCAACGGTATTTACGCCCATTGGAAGCGTATCTGAAAAGACTTTGAATGCATTTTCAATGGCGAAACTTTCAACATCGGCAATCTTAGGCGTTAAACCGCCCAACTCCAATGCTTCGGCACGTGCCTCTACATTTTCAATGCGGGTTGCAACGAGGAGTACATTGACACGATTTGGATTGGTAAACGGTCTGGAAGGACTTCAAAGTCCAAACTCGCCTCATCTAATGGGAATGGAATATATTGCTCAGCATCATCACGAATCTGAATTTCACGTTCGTCATCGTTCATATCGGCATCCATTTCAATGATTTTAGTAATCACCATGGAAGTCGGAACTGCCAGCGCTACGTCTGTCGATTGAACATTGGCCAAATTTACCGCACGCTCAAGGGCATCACCAACTGCTTCTGGATTCAATATATTTTTTTCGACCACACTTCCTTCTGGTAATGGGACTAGTGCATAGCTCTCCACCCAATACCGATTGTTTTTAACAGAAAGTTCCAATACCTTAACAGAAGTCGAACTAATATCTACTCCTATTAACCCCTTACTTGGCTTACGATATAACCTGAGCACAGTATCATTCCTATTATTTTTTTATCCCCCAAAAAAAGTAACCCACTAATTAGTCCGCGTCTATAATTTTATACGGATACAATAACTCATCTAACATTCCGTATGTGTACAGGATATACTGACCGCTAATTAGTTTGCCATTAGCTCTTATTAAAACTTACTTGTTATGAAAAAGCTATCTTGTTCGGGCCGTGTTCATCCATTTTTTTTGATCATTATTATAATGTTGGTCTCAATTCCAATGGGTTTTTATGGCATGTATCTCTATATTGCCCCATCTTTGCCGCAAATGACAACTCTAAAAAAGGCGCCATTACTAAAACCTTTACAAGTTTATAGTGCGGATAACCAACTCATTTCGGAATACGGTGGCAAGCTATCTGTACCCGTAGATTACGATCAGATCCCACGAAGTTTTATTCATGCCTTCTTAGCGGCGGAAGATTCTTCTTTTTTTGAGCATAGTGGTATCAGTTTTAAAGGTTTAGGACGTGCAGTCAGTGAAAGTATTACTGGCTCAAATGTCCAAACGGGTGGCTCGACCATCACCATGCAAGTGGCAAAAAACTATTATCTCAGTCCCGAGCGTACATTAAAACGTAAATTGACTGAGGTTTTTCTAGCCCGAAAAATTGAACAAAATTTGACGAAAGAGGAAATCTTAACCCTCTATGTCAATAAGATTTTCTTAGGTAAAAATGCCTACGGTATCGCAGCGGCAGCTAAAATCTACTACAACAAAAGCTTAGATGAACTCAGCATTGCGCAAATGGCAATGATTGCAGGTCTGCCTAAAGCGCCGTCTAAATACAATCCAGTGGTCAACCCCGAACGTGCTTTAGAACGTCGTAACTGGATTTTGGGTCGTATGCTCCAGCTAGGCTACATTAACCAAAGCCAATATGAAAAAGGCATTGCAGAACCAATTAACCTCGATATGCCTGACCGCGGGGTAAGCAACCGATTTCCCTACATCGGTGAAATGGTCCGTAGCGAACTGATTGAAAAGTTCGGCGAGCACGCGATTGACTCTGGTTATAAGGTTTACACCACCATCAACAGCGAACGCCAAGCCTATGCCGAACAAGCGGTACAAGATGGTTTAGAAGCCTATGACCGTCGTCATGGTTGGCGTGGTGCGGAAGCCCATGACAAACCCTTAAGTAGCTTTAGTGCTTTTGCCAATACCTTCCCTGCCGAAGTCACCCGTGTGAATCAAAATAGTTTTGATGCCTTAATGCAAGATGGCTCAACAGTAACCGTGCCATGGTCTGGCATGTCTTGGACACGTCCTTATCGCAACGCGAATGCCGTAGGCGGTACACCATCAAGAGCATCTCAAATTGTTAAAGTGAAAGACATCGTACGTCTGCGCCCCAATGACAACAAAACCTCATGGGCTTTGGTGCAACTGCCTAAAGTTCAGGGCCAACTGATTGCACTTAACCCAAACAATGGCGCTGTAGAAGCACTGGTTGGTGGTTATAATTTTTATCAATCTAAATTTAACCGAACCACCCAAGGCTGGCGCCAACCAGGTTCAATTATTAAACCCTTTGTCTATGCACTCGCTTTAGAGCGCGGTATGACACCGTATAGCATGGTCAATGACAGCCCAATCACGATTGGGAAATGGTCACCACGCAATGCCGATGGCCGCTATTTAGGCATGATTCCCCTGCGTCGTGCACTCTATTTATCGCGTAACACCGTGTCAGTTCGACTCCTGCAAACCGTGGGCATTGAACGTACACGCCAATTGTTCATGGACTTCGGCTTAACTGATGAACAGATTCCACGCAACTACACGATTGCACTCGGAACACCTCAGGTTTTACCAATTCAAATGGCTACTGGATACTCAGCCTTTGCCAATGGCGGTTATCGTATTCAACCGCACTTCATTAATCGTATTGAAGATGCCTATGGCAAGATCATTTATCAGAACAACCCTGAATATGCATGTATCAGTTGTATCTCTCAACAAGAATCAAAGCCTCAGTCTGCTGACACCATCACGCCTGATGATGAAGTAATTGAAGTCACCAACCAAGAGCTGAACCCTGCTGAAAAATCGGCAAATCCTGTTGAGATCAACAGTGACTATCGTCAAGCGCAACGTATTTTAAAATCTAGCTCTGCTTATGATATGGCGAATATTTTAAAAGACGTGATTCAACATGGTACAGGCCGTGCTGCGCTGCGTATTGGACGAGATGACTTGGGCGGTAAAACAGGAACCACCAATGATGCAAAAGATGCTTGGTTTGCCGGCTTTAATGGCAAATTGGTCACTGTAGCGTGGGTTGGTTTCGACCAACCAACAACTTTAGGACGCCGCGAATACGGCGGTGTGGCTGCGCTTCCAATTTGGACGGACTTCATGGGCAAAGCCTTACAAGGCACGCCTTCGGCGTGGGTTCAACTCGATGCCAAAGCCAAAGCACCGATTCAACGCCATCAGAAAGAAACACCTCAGAGTAACTTAGGCCCAACCCCACCTTTGGCGCAGCCGTTGTATCGCCCTGCACCGGTGGTAGTTCCACGTGCTCCTGAGCATGACTTTGATGATTTGCCGGGTGAAGAGGAAACGCTGGTTCCAAAGAACAGCACCCCACCCACCATGCAAGCACCCAAAGAACAACCAAAACCTAAATCGGATGCGCTCGATCATTTGATTGATCAAGTCCAATAATAAAAGCCCGCATCTGCGGGCTTTTTTATACTTATGCTTTTTTCTGAAACAGTAAAATTTGATACTGTGCCTGTAGTTCAAAAGCTGTTTGAGCCTCTAAAGCTTCACGGCGCTCTTGTTTCGCCTTATAGGCATAAGGTGTCATGGCAATCAGGTTTTTTAAGTCCTGCTGATTAAGCTTAAGATCAGCATCAACAACATCATCACTCACCAAATCAAACGCATCACTCAACTGCTCTACAAATTTGCTCGGTTCATGCGGCTTCACCTCTTCGAACAAAGCCTCACGCATGGCATATAAATGCTGAGGCGCAGGCGTCACCACCAACAAATATCCTTGCGGTTTGAGTACCCTTAAAATCTCTTGTATTGGAATCGGGCTAAACAAACTACTACATAAATCAATCGATTGATCCAACACGGGTAAAGTTGCTCCTGTACCCACTACCCACGTGATATTTTTATTGATTTTCGCAGCCACTTGCACTGCATTTTTTGCAATATCTACACCGACACATTGCAGTACCTCCGACTGCATTGCATCGGTGTAATAGCCTTCACCACAACCAATATCGAGTAAATTTTCAATACGTAACTCACGTACCTTATTGATCACTGCTTGCTGTAAAGGCGCGTAATGACCTGCACTTAAGAAGGCACGGCGGGCTTGTACCGACTCACGCGTATCCCCCGGATTTTTGCTGTGCTTGTGTTGAACGACATGCAAATTGACGTAGCCTTGTTTCGCCACATCATAACTATGTGAATTCGCACAGCGCCATGTTCTTTCGTTTAAAGTTAAAGCCTCACGACACACAGGACACATGAGCAGATTCATTATTTTCTCCAAGACCTTACCTCAGGCATAAAAAAAGCCGGCAAATACCGACTCTTTTCATACTTTTGCTTAACGCAATTTTAAGGTCATTAGACCTAAAACTACCAGCATAATTGTGATAATCCAAAAACGAATCACCACTTGGGTTTCACGCCAGCCTTTTTTCTCATAATGGTGGTGTAATGGTGCCATCAGGAATACCCGTTTATTGCGCATTCTGAGGGAACCAATTTGCAAGAAGACTGAAATCGCTTCGACCAAAAACACACCAGCCATAATGGCAAAGACAATTTCCTGACGAACCATGACCGCAATTGTACCGAGCATTGCACCCAATGATAATGCGCCCACATCGCCCATAAAAACCTGTGCAGGGTGTGCATTAAACCAGAGGAAGGCTAGACCCGCGCCAATCATGGCTGCACAAATCACCACCAACTCAGAAGCAAAGCGCACATAAGGAATATGTAAATAATTGGCAAAACGGACATCACCAGCCAAATATGCAAATACACCTAAACCCGCTGCAACAAGCACTACAGGCATAATCGCTAAACCGTCCAAACCATCGGTCAGGTTCACGGCATTTGATGCACCATTAATTACCAAATAGGTGAAAATGATAAAACCAATACCCAACGGAATCACCGACAAAGGAATACTTAAATCTTTAAAAAATGGAATCAGCAGATCCAGCATATTTGCGGTATGCACAGGATTGCTCTGTTGTTGCGCAATTACATATAGCGCAATACCTGCGCCCAATGATGCAAGCGACGTCCAAAAGAACTTTTTACGGGCAGGTAAGCCTGCATTGTCTTTATAGCGAATCTTGATCCAGTCATCGGCCCAACCCACTGCACCAAAAATCACCATCACTGCCAAGACAATCCATACATAAGGGTTGGATAAATCTGCCCACAACAGTGTGGAGATACCAATTGAGAGTAAGATCAACACACCACCCATGGTTGGTGTGCCCATTTTTTTGGCATGATTTTCAGGAGCATATGAACTCACGGCTTGACCATATTTGAGTGCTTGCAACTTGCGAATCATCACAGGACCGAGCACTAGACCAATGGTCAGTGCGGTTAAAACACTGAGCAAAGAACGCAATGTTAAATAACGAACCACCTGAAACGAACTATGGTAGCCCGCCAGTTGTTCAAACAACCATAACAACATTTAGAGTTTCTCCATCAAATCAGCCATCAACGTTTCCATATGGGTATAACGAGAACCTTTAAACAGGAAACTCATAGACTGGGGTTGATGTGTTTCAATTAAACTGAGTAAGAACGGCAAAGCCTGCTCTTGAGTTAAAAAAGCCTGCATTTTTTTGCCATATTGGGTGCTGCGTGCACCTTCTTGTGCCGCAGGTGCAAATTCACCGACAGCCACCACGAAGTTCAGCCCTTTCACTGAGACCAAATCGCGCCCCAGCATATAGTGCTGCTGTGCAGCAGAGCTACCTAGCTCACCGATATCACCCATCACCATCACTCGAACCCCCTCTTGCTGTGCAAGCACTTCAGCAGCGGCACGCATAGAGGTTGGGTTGGCATTGTAGGTATCATCAATCAACAAATGACGGCCTTGTTGAATAAAGTTCAAACGCCCTTTTGCACCGACCGCTTGCTCAAGGCCAAGCACAATATCATCCAAGCTAATACCAATCGCTAAAGCAAAAGCTGCCGCAGCAGTTGCATTTTGAACATTATGCTCCCCAGCAAATGGTAAATTCACCTGACGCACGCCTTGCGGGGTATTTAGCTTAAACGTTGCAGATTGTGCCTGTAACTCAATCTCAGTGGCAAAGATTTCACCACCCGCACCAAAGCTGAGCACCTGTTCAGTTTGCACTGCTTGGCGAATGCTATCGGCAAAATCATCGGCTGCAGGAACAATTGATGTGCCATTTGGAGCAATATGCGCATAAATCTCAGACTTAGCACGGCAGATGCCATCGCGTCCACCAAACTCACCCAAGTGTGCTGTACCAATATTGATAATGCCTGCAACCAAGGGCTGGACCAAATTCGAAGTATAGTCAATTTCACCTTGATGGCTTGCACCCAACTCCATCACTGCATATTGATGCTCTGGATGTAATTCCAATAACATGACTGGCACACCCAAGTCATTATTCAGATTGCCACGGGTCACCAACGTTGGTGCTATACGTGACAAAATACTGCCTAACATTTCTTTGGTGGTGGTTTTACCACTACTACCCGTCAGCGCAATCACTTTTAGCTGTGGGTTTTGTGCACGGCGATAAGCCCCCAGTTGTCCCAATGCCAAACGTGTATCGGGCACCACCAACTGACAAACCTCTGCATCTATAGGCTGACTCACAATGGCCACTTGGCAACCTTGTTCAGCAACTTGCGTAATAAAAGCATGTGCATCAAAACGTTCGCCTTTGAGTGCTAAGAAAGCATCTCCTGCTTCTGCATCACGTGAATCCGTCAAAATGCGTTTAATTTCAGTATTTGGCGCTTGATCATTTAGCCAATAACCTTGGGTAGCTTCGAGCAACTGTGCGGCGGTCCATGACACTAAAGGCACTGTGCTTGTTGTTGAGGTATGCATACGACTTCCTTAGTGTGCAGGATAAGCAGAATCAGTAGTGTGGTGCTGTGTATCAATCGCGGATTGCACTTCGACGACATCGTCAAACCAATGCCGAACACCCTCTATTTCTTGATAGTTTTCATGACCTTTGCCTGCAATCACGACAATATCACCCGCTTGGGCCTGTTGAACGGCAAATTTAATCGCTTCACGACGATCATGGATTTCATGAACCACACGGTTTGAGAAATCAATCCCCGCTTTCATATCGGCAAAAATTTGCTCAGGATTTTCTGTACGTGGGTTATCTGAAGTCAACAACACCACATCTGCTCCGTTTAATGCTGCTTGGGTCATGAGTGGCCGTTTGCCACGGTCGCGGTCTCCACCACAGCCAAATACTGCCCAGAGTTGCTGTTCCACATGGCGCTTCAACGTACTTAAGACTTGCACCAGAGCATCAGGCGTATGCGCATAATCAACCACAAACAAACGCGCATCATCACGAATCACTTGCATACGACCTGGCGCACCCTTGAGCTGTGCTGTTGTAGCAACCACATCGGCTAAATCAAAACCCGCTTGTTCAACCATAATTAAACTGGCGACCAAATTTTCAATATTAAAATGACCCAATAATGGGTTCTGTACCTGATATTCGGCCTGTGCCGTACACAAGCTAAAGTTTGCATCCGTCAGGCTATATTGAATATTCTTTACCAGATAGTCTGCAGGCTGCGTGGTTGAATAAGTTAAAATTTTCGGTTGGGCTGGATTATTTTGTGCCGCTTGAATCATGACTCCAGCATGCTCATCATCCAGATTGATGACTGCAACTTTCAATGATGGAAATTGAAATAAGCGAGATTTAGCTTCGGCATAGACCTCAAGCGTGCCATGGTAGTCCAAATGGTCGCGACTTAAGTTGCTATATGCAGCAATTTCAATTTCACTGCCCGCTAAACGGCCTTGTTCCAAACCATGTGAAGAGGCTTCAATCGATGCAAATTCAGCACCTTGCTTGGCATAGCTATGTAGTGCATTTTGTAGATGCAGCGCATCCAAGGTGGTATGCGACGATGCTTCTAAATTGGGCAAAATGCCATTACCTGTCGTGCCCATTACCGCACATGATTTGCCTTGTAGCATCAACAGTTCTGCGACTAAACGAGAAATGGTGGTTTTACCATTGGTTCCTGTCACCGCTAAAATACGAGCAGGCTGTACTTGGCTAGTGGCCAACAAAAATTGCTTTTGCCAGCCTCCCATCAAGTGACGCACATTCGGCACCACAATACTGTTTGCAAGTGCAAGCTCAGTTTCACTCACCACTGCTAAAGCCCCTTTGTCCAAGGCTATTTGCGCAAACTGCTCTGTTTTCTCAGGTTGTGAAAGTGATGTCAGCGCAATAAAAATTTGCCCTGCCTGTACTTTACGACTATCAAGAACAAAACCTTGAAATGGCTGTGCCATCCATTCAGCGCTTAAGTTAGCGGTGTAGAGTTGTTGAAATGTAATGGACATTCATCACCTATCTCTTGATTACAGGAGCATCTAAAGGTTTATCTAAAGGCACGTTCATTAAACGTAAGGATTCTTGCATAACACGGGCAAATACAGGCGCAGACACCGTACCACCATAGTAGGTCCCTTGCGGGTTTTCGACCACAACCACCATCGCTAAACGCGGGTCGCTGACTGGTGCAACACCGGCAAAAAGTGCACGATATTCATTGGTTGAGTAGCCTTTACGGTCAGCACGTAACTTATGCGCGGTTCCTGTTTTACCACCTACACGGTAACCCGGAATGGTTGCACGAGTCGCGGTACCACCCGGTAAGGTTGCCGTTTCCATCATCAACAAAACTTGATCCGCAATTTTTGGATCAATCATTTGTTCACCACGGGGAGGCGCATCTAACTTATACAAACTCAAAGGCATTTTCACACCTTTGTTAGCCAACATGGCATAAGCATCCACCATTTGCAGCACAGTCGCATTTAAGCCATAGCCATACGCCATGGTCGCCACTTCCGATACATTCCATTTACTTGGTGGAAGAATTAAACCACCACTTTCACCCGGGAATTTAACAGCTGAACGCTGACCAAAACCGAGACGTTTATAAAAAGTCGGTAAAGTTGCATAAGGGAGAGACAAAGCAATTTTAGCCACACCCACGTTAGACGATTTTTGAATAATCCCGCCCAAAGTCAGTGGACCGTAGTTATGCGTATCTCGAATGGTGTGGTTACCGACCCGCATTGAACCCGGAGTGGTATTGACCACAGTATTCGGCATATATTTGCCGCTTTCCAAGGCCATTGAAATGGTCAAAGGCTTCATGGTTGAACCCGGCTCGAAAGAGTCAACCGCACCACGGTTACGCATGGCGTCTTTATTGGACAAACTGTTTTTATCGTTCGGGTTATACGACGGCCACGACGCCATCGCTAAAATTTCACCCGTTTTCACATCGACCGCAATCGCTGTTGCAGAACGAGCATTATTGGCTACACCAGCAGCGGTCAGTTCACGGTACATAATGTACTGAAGGCGCGAGTCAATACTGAGCGTAATATTTTCACCCGGCTCAACTTCTTTAACCACTTCAGCATCTTTAAAACGATTGCCCTTTTTATCTCGAACAATTTGCTGCTCACCATCAATACCCGACAGGCGTTGATTCAGCTGCATTTCTAAACCTTCAATGCCCGAACCTTCACTGTTGGTCAAACCAATAATTTGCGCATTCGGTTGTGGCTGCGGATAGTAACGCTTGTAGTTCTTTTCGGTATACACCCCTTGGAACTCACGTTTCGCAATCAGTTCAGCTTGCTGAGGTGGCACTTCTTTTTTTAAGACCAAGTAGCGCGAACGCGGACGTTCATTCAGTTTGCGCTTCAGTTCCGCACGATCCATGCCCACGGCATCAGCCAGTTCATCCAGATTTAGGTTTTTGTCTGGTAATTGACGCTTCAATTTACGATTGTGTGGATCTTTGGCTAATTCAGCGGTAATTTCATCAAACAGTTTTTTATTATCAAAATAATCACGCGGGTCAATCACCACTTTCATAATCGGCGTACTGATCGCCAAAGGCACACCATGACGATCATAAATCACACCACGCATGGCTTTAATTTTTTCTGTTCTTAAAATATTGGCATTGGCTTTATTTTGCAAAAACTCAGTATTAATAACCTGTACGTAAAAAGCACGTCCAACCAAAGCAATAAAGCAGGCTAAAACCACAGCCCACATGAGATAAAAGCGCCACATTTCAACCTGTAGAGCCGATTTTTCAGTCACCGCTTGCTGTTTTTTACGAGTGGGTTTACGCTTTTCTACCATGTTACAGCGGCCTTATTTTTTGTCTTCTGAAGTCGTGGGTAAAGAAATCACTACGGTTTGCGCCGCAGGTGGTGAATACATCCGCAGTTGCGTCACTGCGCGTGTTCCAATTTGTGCAGTTGCACCAAAAGTTTGCTGTTCAATCAGCAAACGGCCCCACTCTGCATTTAAGTCATCACGCTCGCGCATAAAAGAGCTCATTTCGCGATAGTCATGACGGTATTCAAACACTTGGAACACCACCATCATGGCACTGATAAACACCAGCACCAATAAAATGACATAGGCAATCAGCTTCTTAAACTTTAACTTTGTTGGAATTTTTTCAACGACTTCAGTTTTCATTATTCGCCTTTAAGTGCTAAGCGCTCTGCAACTCTAAGCCATGCACTACGTGAACGTGGATTAGCTTTAACCTCTGCATCACTTGCTTTCACACGTGATACTTTCTTTAAACGACGCGTATCTGGTCGTTGTTGTGGCATACCCCAACCCATATCTTCCTCAAGTGTCGACTCTTTTTGAATAAATTGTTTAATTAATCGATCTTCTAAGGAATGGAAGCTAATCACAGCCAAGCGACCATTCGGTTTTAATACGTCTACCGCTTGCGGTAGGAAAACTTCAATATCTTCTAATTCTTTATTAATGGCAATACGAATTGCTTGGAAAGTTCGTGTTGCGGCATGTTTATTTTTTTCCCATTTCGGGTGCGCTACTTTCACAATTTCAGCCAACTGCGCTGTGGTTTCAATCAATCCGGCCGCTTTAATCGCTTTGGCAATACGACGGCTATAACGCTCTTCACCATATTGAAAAATAATATTGGCTAACGCCTCTTCCTCAATATTAACCAACCACTGCGCTGCGGTTGGACCTTTTGAATTGTCCATACGCATATCCAGTGGTCCATCTTTCATAAAACTAAAACCACGCTCCGCCTGATCAAGCTGCGGTGAAGACACGCCCAGATCGGCCATAACCCCATCGACCAAGCCAATGCCGCGTACTTCTAACTCATGTTTAAGGTCAGCAAAGCTGGCATGAATAATTTTAAAACGTGGATCTTCTTGTTCTAAAATCGCGGCTGTTTCCAGTGCTTGCGGGTCTTTATCAAAACCATAGACACGTGCATTTTCATCTAGCTTAGACAACAGCAAACGCGTATGTCCGCCACGACCAAACGTCCCGTCAATGAAAATCCCTGTATTGCGATCTGCTACCAAAGCATCAACAGTTTCGTGAAGTAATACAGAAATATGCGACATAAAGACTCAATATGATCGGAAGGAAAAATGTAACTGCACATTATTACCTTGTTTTAACAAAGCTCCAAACGACTTTTTGTAGGGAAATATTACTTTTCATAGACAAAACCGTTTTTAAACGGCATTCATTATCAAAAAAGCCTCCCAAGGGAGGCTTTGTAAGCAGCAGCTGAAATAATTAACTGGATTATTTACGGCTATTATAGATTTGGTCGAAAGTCGCCCCATTCACAAAGTGGGTCTTTTGAGCATTGGCCCAACCACCAAACACTTCATCAATGGTGAAGGTTTTTAACGGTGGAAATTGCGCTTTATATTTTTCTAAAACCGCAGCATTACGTGGACGATAGAAGTGTTTCGCCGCCATTTCCTGACCCAGTGGTGAATATAAATAGTTGATATAACCCTGTGCTAACCACTTGTTGCCATTTTTCGCCACGGTCTTATCCACGATTGCCACCGAAGGCTCGGTTAAAATCGAGATCGATGGATAAACAATATCGAACTGATTTTTACCTAAAGTTTTTTGTGTCACTAAGGCTTCATTTTCCCAAGTCAATAACACATCACCAATGCGACGTTCTGCAAAGGTGGTCATAGACGCCCGTGCCGCAGAGTCCATGACTTTCACGTTATGGTACATTTTACCTACGAACTCTTTGGCTTTGGCCTCATTGCCACCAGGTTGTTTCAGTGCGTAACCCCAAGCAGACAGATACACCCAACGTGGTAGACCACCTGTTTTAGGATTAGGCGTAATAATTTGTACACCCGGTTTGGTTAAATCAGACCAGTCCTTAATTTTTTTCGGGTTGCCTTTGCGTACCATGAACACAATGGTCGATGTATAAGGTGCAGAGTTATTTGGGAACTCTTTTTGCCAACCCGGCTGAATTTGACCTGATTTGACAATTTCTTCAATGTCATTGGCTAAGGCCAAGGTCACCACATCCCCTTTTAGACCATCCACGACCGAACGGGCTTGTTTACCTGAACCCCCGTGTGACTGTTTAAAGTCAACCGTTTGTCCTGTACGACTTTGCCAATAAGCACCAAAGGATTTATTGAACTCATCGTAAAATTCACGTGTTGCATCATAGGAGACATTGAGCATAGTACGGTCAGCTGCTTGAGCTGATGTCATACTGAATGTCAGACCTGTTGCCACTATGGCAGCAGCCCAGAGAGATTTCAAATGCGTTTTCATAGCGTATTAAATTAAATATCAAGAATTATGCTAAATATATGAGAGGTGGATCAGGAAATTTGAACAACACTTATAAGTGATATTTTGCTCCCCAAATGATGTTATAAACATCAATATATGGAGTATTTTATGACACGTAGACCAAGAAGAAATCATTCAAATGACTTTAAAGCTAAGGTAGCACTTGCTGCGATTAAAGCAGAAAAAACACTTGCTGAATTGAGTGCTGAATTTGATGTTCATCAAAACCAAATTATTGACTGGAAAAATCAATTGATCTCAGCTTCCTCGCAAGCTTTCGATCAATCAAAAGCTCCATCAGAACCCCCCATTGATCTTAAAAAGTTACATGCAAAAATCGGTGAGCAGGCATTAGAAATTGATTTTTTAGAAGGTGTGTTGAAGAAACTGGGCCGCTTCAACCACAAAAGTTAATCGATGACTCACTTCAGATTTCAGTATCTAAGCAAGCTAAGCTGCTGAAAGTCTCCCGTGGTTGTTATTACTATCGCCCAAAACCTGTGAGTGAATCAGATCTGAAGCTGATGCGCTGTATGGATGAGTTACATATGCAATACCCTTTTGCAGGTAGCCGGATGATGCGTGATTTATTGAATCGTCAAGGACATCATATAGGACGACGTCATACACGTACTTTAATGAAGAAAATGGGCATTAATGCGTTATATCGTAAACCAAATCTAAGTCAGGCCAATCAAGCTCACCGTAAATATCCATATCTGCTCAAAGGATTGGCTATTCAGCGCAGTAATCAAGTGTGGTCTACGGATATAACGTATATCCCTATGGCAAAAGGCTTTGTTTATTTATGTGCTGTGATTGATTGGCATAGCCGCAAGGTACTTGCGCATAGGGTATCGATTAGTATGGAGGTGGATTTTTGTATTTCGGCTTTAAATGAAGCGATTGAAAAATATGGATCACCTGAAATATTTAATACAGACCAGGGCAGTCAGTTCACCAGTGATGCATTTATTGATGTATTGAAATCAAATGGCATTCAAATCAGTATGGATGGTAAAGGTCGATGGATTGATAATGTGATGGTTGAACGGTTATGGAGAAGCGTTAAATATGAAGAGGTGTATCTCAAAGCTTATAGCAGTGTCACCGATGCGAAAAAGCAATTAAACGCATATTTTGAATTTTATAATTTGAAACGACCTCATTCGAGTCTGGACAAAATGACTCCAGATGAGTTTTACTATGACCAGCTACCACAACAAAATAAGGTAGCTTAACTAGAGCAGAATATCACTTATAAATAAGCTTTTAGTTGTTCAAACAAGTGGGACCACCTCTATATGCGTATATCCACTTTTATGTCCGAACGTGATCTCATTAAACCGCAGCACGTTTATTTTTCAGTATAAATTTGATCAAAGATCGCACCATTTACAAAGTGAGTTTTCTGCGCTTTGGCCCACCCTCCAAAGACATCATTAATATTAAAGGTTTTTTGCTTTGGAAATTGCGCAAGGTATTTGTTCGCCACTTGTTTATTTCGTGGACGGAAGAAATGCTTCGCCGCCAACTCCTGCCCTTTTGGCGAATACAGATAATTTAAATAGCCCTTGGCCAAATTTCGATTGCCGTTTTTGTCGACGGTTTTGTCCACAATCGCAACTGACGGTTCCGCTAAAATCGAAATAGACGGATAAACAATATCGTATTTGTCTTTACCGAGGCCTTGGGTTGCCAGTAAAGCTTCATTTTCCCAAGACAACAACACATCACCTATGCCTCGTTCAGCAAACGTGGTCAATGAACCTCGTGCACCAGAATCAAGGACTTTGACATTTTGATAAAGTTTTTTCACCAATTCTTTGGCTTTAGTATCATTACCTCCCGGTTGTTTTAATGCATACCCCCAAGCCGATAAATAGATCCAACGCGGCGCACCGCCTGTTTTTGGATTTGGGGTAATGATCTCAACCCCCGGCTTGGTTAAATCATTCCAGTCTTTAATTTGTTTGGGATTACCCTTACGCACTAAAAAAACAATGGTTGAAGTATAAGGTGCAGAATTATTTGGAAACTCTTTTTGCCAGTTTTTATCAATTTTAGGACTTACGCATTGACGGATTCAAAAAAGTATTAAAATACTTTATAAAGTATCTGTGATCAGACGAATTAAAAATGCTTCTACAGCAACTTGTACTCTACCCATTTATATGGGCTTTCTCATGACAGAACCGAACTCTATTAGCTGCACACAACTTGCCGAGACTTATAATATCTCGCATGATAGTGTAAATCGCTTTCTAGAGCGTGAAGACTACACACCTCACGACCTATATCAAGAAGCAATTCAACATATTGATAATAATAAACTTATAGTCAGTATTGATGATACTGTTTTAGATAAACCATATAGTCAACATATGGACTTAGTTAGCTATTTTTGGTCAGGCAAACACCACCGATCCGTCAAGGGTATTAATCTCATTACCTTGTATGCGACAGATCAAAATGGTCAAAATATTCCAATTAATTTCCGAATTTATGACAAATCTGAAAGTAAAACCAAGAATGATTACTTTATGGATATGTTAAGTGAAGTACTCAGTTGGGGTGCAAAGATTCAATTTATTACAGGTGATAGTTGGTATTCATCGACTGGAAATCTAAAAACCATAAGAAAATATGGTATTCGATTTATGTTTGGTATCGACTGTAACCGTAAGGTTTCCCCAGAAAAAGGACAATGGTTTCAACTGCGTTTATTGCCAAATTTCCATCAGGGTCAAGTGGTCTGGCTCAAAGATTTTGGCTTTGTACAATTATTTAAGACTCAGTTAAAAGAACAGCAGAGGTTTTATATTGTGCATCAAGATGAAGATGATTTATTGTCCTTTGAGGGTTTTCATGAATTACATTCAAGTCATTGGAAAATAGAACAATATCACCGAGTGATTAAACAGGTTTGTCATATTGAAAAGTTTCAAGTAAGACGATCTAAACTGATTTTGAATCATATTTTTTCAGCCTTGATGGCCTACGTCGAGATACAAAAGAACCAGTTTGAGCGGATCTTTGAAAATGTATATCGTTGGCAGAAGAAATTATTTAGACCAATCATCAAAGACTTCATTGATGACTTTATTCTCGATAAAAATCATCTGCTACCACAGAGAATCTATAAATGATAGTGCGTAAGTCCTAAATTTGTCCAGTATTCACAATTTCATCAATATCATTGGCCAAGGCCAAGGTCACCACATCTGCTTGTAGACCCGTTGCAACGGCACGTGCTTGCTTGCCCGATCCACCATGAGACTGCTTAAAGTTGACCTCCTGCCCAGTTTTACTTTTCCAATACTGTCCAAAGACTTGGTTATATTATTGATAAAACTCACGTGTTGGGTCATAGGACACATTTAAAAAATCTTTTGCTGCATAAGCACTGGCTGCAAAGCCCCCAAGTAATACTAAAATAGATGTCGCTAATATTTTTTTCATTGCTTTATACTCGAACTGATTTTGCTCACTATATAAACAACAAAAAGTCAACACAATCATCTATTTACAATTAATTAAGGTTTTTATATCTGATAAAAAGATATCTCTAAAAGGACTATTTTGTGCACTTTAAGGATAAGCCCATATCCATCCTCCACAGATCAAGCTCAAAATCTCCATGCTATCTCCACAGTTATTTGGTACAAAAAGCCAAATGATTTATATTTGATGTTTAAATGTCAATTTAGCCCAAATTTGTTTATAATTTTGTAAATTGTGTGACACAGTTCTACTTTTTTATTTGTGAAATCGGTTAAATTGAAACTAGATTACCAATGACTTTAATAAAAATCTGTTCCAATACCATGTTGAGAGGGGGAAAAGGACATGAAAGCAACATTTTTACATACCGTTACGTTGAGTATCGGCTTGGCTTGTTTTAGCCAACTTGGACATAGTGCAGCCATTCAAAGCAATGATAAAGCGATGATGCCCACTGAAAAAACATCGTTGATTGAAAAAGCACTCAGCCAACAAAAAGGCAGTGATAGAACTACGATGACGGATACTGATTTAAAAATCATGACCTCAATCAAAGTTGCGCCGACACAAAATTTCTTTGCTACACAAAACCAGCGCTTTAGCCGTTTTGTGCAATCATTGTTCCTCTAAATTAAAAATAAGCAACAGCGTCATAACCTCTCTCAAGTTATGACATTTGCACATAAAAGCCTGATCACTGAATGTTGAATTAAGCATTAAGTGGTCGGGCTTTTTCGTTATAATAGACCTCAATTTACATTCTGAATCATAATTGGCTATGACTGTTCGTACTCGTATTGCACCCTCTCCAACTGGCTTCCCGCATGTGGGCACAGCGTATATTGCGTTATTTAACTTATGCTATGCCAAGCAACATGGTGGTGAATTTATTCTGCGGATTGAAGATACCGACCAACTTCGTTCGACTCCTGAATCTGAAAAAATGATTTTAGATTCATTGCGTTGGTTAGGATTGAATTGGTCTGAAGGTCCAGACATTGGCGGGCCACATGCACCGTATCGCCAGTCTGAACGCATGCATATTTATAAACAATATGCACTGGATTTGGTTGAAAAAGGTCATGCGTTCTACTGCTTTGCAACGAGCGAAGAGTTGGATCAAATGCGTGCAGAACAACAGGCACGTGGTGAAACACCAAAGTACGATGGTCGTGGTTTAAAATTATCTGCTGAAGAAATCCAAAGCCGCCTTGCTGCAGGTGAGCCACACGTGATTCGTATGAAAGTGCCAGAAGAAGGCATTTGTACAGTCAATGACTTACTGCGCGGGGAAGTAGAAATCCCTTGGGCACAAGTGGACATGCAAGTCTTGCTTAAAACAGATGGTTTACCGACCTATCACCTTGCCAATGTTGTCGATGACCATTTGATGCAAATCACCCACGTTTTCCGTGGCGAAGAATGGCTGCCTTCTGCACCTAAACATCAGTTGCTGTATCAATACTTTGGTTGGGAAATGCCTGTACTGGGTCATATGCCATTATTACGTAACCCAGACAAATCAAAACTGTCGAAACGTAAGAATCCCACTTCTATTAATTACTACAAAAATATTGGTGTCTTGCCTGAAGCCTTGTTGAACTACTTAGGCCGCATGGGCTGGTCGATGCCAGATGAACGCGAAAAATTCACATTGGCCGAGATGATTGAACACTTTGATATTCAACGTGTATCCCTCGGTGGTCCAATTTTTGATGTGGAAAAACTGAATTGGCTCAATGGTCAATGGATCAAAGGCTTAAGCCCTGCTGAACTGTTAGATACCTTATTGGCATGGAAAGCAGATCGTAAGATGCTCGAAGACATCGCTGCAGCGATTCAACCTCGTATCAACTTACTTTCAGAAGCGGTGAACTGGTCTGCACACTACTTTAACCAGTTCCCAAGCTTGACCAAAGAACAGTTTGAAAGCAAGAAACTGAGCGAAGAACAAGTTCGTCAAAGTCTTCAATTTGCGATTTGGCGTTTGGAAAGCATGTTCACATGGAACAATGACACCGTAAGTCAAACCTTGATGGACTTAGCCAGCCAAATGGAAATTAAGCTCCGTGACTTTATGCCAGCGTTCTTTATTGCGATTGCCGGTTCAACCGCTTCGACTCCAGTGATGCAAACCATGGTCACCATTGGCCCTGACTTAACCTTCGCGCGCTTACGTCATGCCCTTGAAATTGTGGGTGGTCCTAGCAAAAAAGAAGCAAAAGTTTGGGAAAAACTCAATGAAAGCCTAAAATTGCCGAAAAATGACGCAGTTGATGAAGCTTAATTGATTTTTTAGTTGACGCATGGGCGTTATATCCCTAATATAGCGCTCACACAGAGAGACGGTGTTAACCACTCAACGTGATGCCTCAATAAGTCCCTATCGTCTAGAGGCCTAGGACATCGCCCTTTCACGGCGGTAACCGGGGTTCGAATCCCCGTAGGGACGCCATATTTAAGATGGCAACATCTGGTAAAAAACCCAAGCATTATGACTTGGGTTTTTTATTACCTCAAATTTATCAGCACTTCATTACCGCACTTTTTTGGCTTTCCGCTCCAATCCGATTAGAATACAGCATAGATTCGAATTTTGGAGTTGTAATGCAATATCGTTGTCCTCAATGTCAAAGCCCAAAAATTATGCCAGTTGCTCAAGCAGGAGCTCCAGCAACACGCCCTGTCGTGCCTAAAAGTCTGGTTTTTTTAGTTCCAGCCATTTTTGTATTATTACTTTTGGTGCTCATTAGCATCGCAATGTGGCTATTCGGGGATGGCGCTGGTTCAACATTACAAATTACAACGGTTGTGGTTTTCATCGTGTGTGTAATTGCAGGCTTCCTATTTTACCGCGACCTTCCTGATTTTAAGATTTCAATGCAAGGCTTCATGCAGTCTCAGAAAAAATGGAAATGCCGTGAATGCGACCATGAGTGGGAAATCTAAGCCTTAACTTAGAACCCGCATCCAAAAGGGGGAGTCTATGCACTCCCTTTTTATCTACTCAAAGAATAAATAATAATTATTATCACCTGTTAGTTTTTCTCGATATAATCAAAAACCTCATCTTACGAAATATTTTTAGGCCTAGTCTCTATGAAAAACGCTCTACTCTGCACACTCTTGTTCTGTTCAGTGGCTCAAGCGCATGAACCCTATGTCGCTCCACTGGCGTATCACACTGAAAATACCCAAGTCCCTGTATTGAGCGCCTATGCGGAACAAGCCTTTCATCCTGAATATGCCCTAAAAGATATTTCATTCAGCGTTTTCCAACCCAACCAAACACAGACTACGATTCAAGCACAGAAGCACTTAGAATCTGCAACTGCATTTGATCTTAAGCTACCGGAAAAAGGCACCTATACCATTTTTGCCAAGACTTCATATCCAATTGAATATGTACAACATAATCGTCAATGGAAAATCTTTGCCGATGTCGCAGCAGACAAAGTCCCTGCCCTAAGCGAGCGTGACTATGTCATACCAAGTGACTTTAAAGGCAAAGTGCCAAGTAAGGTCTCTACGGTTCGCGAATGGAGCATTCAAAGCTATGTGAGCAAAGACAGCACCTCACCTGTTGCTATAACGCCAGCCCCAATTCAAGTCAACTTTAAAACCCATCCAAACCAAATCACGGTGCAACAGCCTGTACAACTACAAATTACTCAAGCAGGCAAAGCTCTTGCACACGCAGAACTCATGGTTCGTGCTCAAGGTGAGCTTGAGCAGCAAGCAAAAAGCACACCTGTGGATGCACAAGGCCATGCCACACTCACTTTTGCACAAGCTGGGCAATACCTAATTGAAGTGAGCGAAAAAGTCGATGCCAAAGCAAAACCTAAAAATCAGTATTACACCATTATCAGCTTACAAGTGAATACCCCTAAAACGCCTTAAGCGGCAATTGCTAAGCATAAAAAACCAGCCCGAAGGCTGGTTTTTTTATGCGGGGAAATTAACCGCCAATTTTCTTGTATTTGGTCCGTTTTTGAACTGCAGCATCACCCAAACGCGCTAAACGATAGGCTTCATACTCAGCATAGTTACCTTCGTAGAATTCAGGCTGTTCGTTTTCAAATGACAAAATGTGCGTTGCAATACGGTCAAGGAACCAACGGTCGTGCGACACTACCATTACCGTACCTGGGAATACAAGAATTGCATCCTCAAGTGCACGTAAGGTTTCGATATCCAAGTCGTTCGATGGCTCATCCAGTAAGATCACGTTTGCGCCCATTTGCAGGATTTTCGCAAGTTGTAAACGGTTACGCTCACCACCTGACAACTCACCTACACGCTTCTGCTGGTCTTGACCTTTGAAGTTAAAGCGACCGATATAAGCACGTGATGCAATTTCATAATCGCCAATTCTTAAGATATCCAAACCGCCAGAAACTTCTTCCCAAACGGTTTTGTTGTTATCTAAGGTGTCACGAATCTGACCCACATACGCTACTTTAACCGACTCACCCAAAGTCACCGTACCTGTATCTGGCTGTTGTTCACCAGTCATCATACGGAACAGTGTGGTTTTACCCGCACCGTTTGGACCCACGATACCCACAATTGCTGTAGGCGGTACGGTAAAGCTTAGGTTTTCGTACAGTACGCGACCATCAAATGATTTGCTGATGCCTTCCACTTCTACGACTTTATTGCCTAGACGTGGGCCAGGTGGAATATAGATTTCAGAAGTTTCGTTACGCTGTTGGAATTCGCGTGAGTTAAGCTCTTCAAAACGCTCCATACGCGCTTTGTTTTTCTTTTGCTGACCTTTCGCATTTGAACGAACCCATTCAAGTTCTTTCTTCAATGCTTTAGCAAAAGATTCTTCTTGCTTGTTCTCTTGCTCTAGACGCGCATTCTTTTGCTCTAACCAAGAAGAATAGTTGCCTTGATATGGAATACCCATACCGCGGTCAAGCTCAAGAATCCATTCCGCTACGTTATCCAAGAAATAACGGTCGTGCGTAATCGCCACGATGGTGCCGGCAAAGTCTTTCAAGAAACGCTCTAACCAAGACACAGATTCTGCATCTAAGTGGTTCGTCGGTTCGTCTAGAAGTAACATGTCTGGTTTAGATAAAAGCAAACGACACAATGCAACACGACGACGCTCACCACCTGAAAGTAGGGTCACATCTGCATCCCAAGCTGGTAGGTTCAAGGCAGCTGCAGCTTGATCCATTTGGTTGCTCAGGTTATGCGCATCCCATGAATGGATAATCGCTTCAAGTTTTTCTTGCTCTTTTGCCAATGCATCAAAGTCTGCATCTTCTGCTGCATATTCAGCAAATACTTCGTCCAAACGCGCCAAAGCATCCAATGGTTCACGTAAACCATCTTCTACGTTTCCACGGACATCTTTATTTGGATCAAGTGGCGGTTCTTGTTCTAGGTAACCAATTTTGATACCCGGTTGCGCACGCGCTTCACCAGAGAAATCTTTGTCTACGCCCGCCATAATACGAAGCAAGGTCGATTTACCTGCACCGTTTAAACCAAGTACACCAATTTTTGCACCTGGGAAAAATGACAAAGAGATGTCTTTTAAGATTTCGCGCTTAGGCGGAACCATCTTAGACACTCGGTTCATCGTATAAATATATTGGGCCACGTAGGACTCCTCAATAGAAAAACCAAAAAATCGCAAGAAGCGAAAAAATATTTGCGGGCATTATACGATGAATACGTTGAAAAAATAAGGCATGAAACCGATCTTCAATGCAATGTTACAACTTTCAGCACGGTTGTTTTTTAAACTCTCTCTTTATCTCACTTTTCCGCAGACGAGGAGCTGATCGCAGCTCATCTTTATGAATTTTTTAGATAAATATTCATTATTTTCACACTTTCACTCATATTCATTGATGGTAGACTGTGCAATATTTAACTCACGCAGATGAAGTCCCATGACCTATAAAGATGAAACTTTGGCTATCCATGCTGGTTATAGCCCCGAAGCCACCACCAAAGCAGTGGCCGTACCAATTTATCAAACCACGTCTTATGCCTTTGATAATACGCAACATGGTGCGGATTTATTTGACCTTAAAGTCCAAGGCAATATTTATACCCGAATTATGAACCCGACCACTGCGGTGCTAGAACAACGTTTGGCTGCACTCGAAGGAGGCATTGGCGCGTTAGCCTTGGCTTCTGGTATGGCAGCCATTACTTACGCCATTCAAACCATTACCGAAGCAGGGGACAACATTGCTTCAGTATCGACCTTGTACGGTGGCACTTATAACCTGTTTGCCCACACTCTACCGAAACAAGGTATTGAAGTCCGTTTCTTTGATTATCAAGATCCAGAAGCCCTACGCGGTTTAATTGATGCAAAAACCAAGTTGGTCTTTGTTGAATCGATTGGCAATCCACTCGGCAACATCATTGACCTAGAAGCGATTGCCAAAATCGCGCATGAATGTGGCGTGCCTGTGGTGGTCGATAATACTGTCGCAACTCCTGCGCTGCTGAAACCTTTTGAATATGGGGCAGATATTGTGGTGCATTCCTTGACCAAATATATTGGCGGGCATGGTAACTCGATTGGTGGAGCGATTGTCGACAGCGGTAAATTCCCTTGGGGCAAGTATCCTGAGCGCTTTAAAGTGCTGAATACGCCAGACCCAAGCTATCACGGCGTGAACTATGTCGAAGCTTTAGGCGAAGCAGCTTATATCGCGCGTGCCCGCGTGGTACCACTACGTAATACTGGCGCTGCGATTAGCCCTTTAAGCGTGTTCTTGATTCTACAAGGCTTAGAAACGCTAAACCTGCGTATGGAACGTCATACTGAAAATGCGCAGAAAGTCGCAGAATATTTACAAGCCCACCCCAAAGTGAAATGGGTCAACTATGCTGGCCTGAAAGATCACCCTCAGCATGGCTTGGCGCAAAAATATGTCAAAGGAAAACCTTCGGCAATTTTATCCTTTGGGGTACAAGATGGCCGTGAAGGTGGCACCCGCTTTATTGATGCTCTGCAACTCTTCACTCGCTTGGTCAATATTGGCGATGCCAAAAGCCTGGCCTGCCACCCTGCCACCACCACACATCGCCAACTGAATGAAGCAGAATTAAAGTCTGCTGGAGTGAGTATTGATATGGTGCGTTTATCTGTAGGCATTGAACATATTGATGATTTGATTGCAGATTTAGAGCAGGCCTTGGCTCAAGTCTAAAATACAGAGTGCTAAACTTAAAACCTCAATCACATGATTGAGGTTTTTTATACACTTGTCTTTTATATTTATAGCCCTTTCACTTTGATTGAATTCGTGGTAAAAACAAGTAATTAGAACAAATAAAATAGAGCTTTTGCTCTAAAATTATTTATTATTTCAATAACTTATGCCGTGATATTTTTAAGCAGTTTAGGTATTATACCGTGAAGGAAAGCCGCTACATTTCTCAGAAAATGCAGCCTTAATAATCGAATATAAAAATAGCCATAACCCTCAAATATTTGACTTAGATCAGGAATGATAACGTGAATTCAAGAATGGATAGACTTTTTAAAGAACGTGTAAATGGAAAAACCGTCTTAATTACAGGCGCTTCAAGTGGTATTGGTTTAACCGTTGCGCACAAACTGGCTGACGCAGGAGCACACGTCCTTTTAGTTTCGCGCACCAAAGAAACATTAGAAGAAGTTAAAGCAGAAATCGAAGCCAAAGGCGGTTCAGCTTCTGTTTTTCCATGTGACCTAAATGATTTAGACTCGATTGATAAAGTTTCTAAGCAGATTTTAGCTTCAGTCGATCATATTGATATTTTAATTAATAACGCAGGTCGTTCAATCCGCCGTGCTGTACATGAGTCAGCGGAACGCTTCCACGACTTTGAACGCACCATGCAGCTTAACTACTTTGGTGCGGTACGTTTAGTCATGAACATCCTGCCACAAATGATGATTCGTCGTGATGGGCATATTATTAACATTAGCTCGATTGGCGTATTAGCAAATGCCACTCGTTTCTCGGCTTATGTGGCGTCTAAAGCCGCATTAGATGCATTCAGTCGCTGTCTTTCTGCCGAAGTGCATTCACATAAAATTGCGATTACTTCGGTGTATATGCCTTTGGTACGCACCCCGATGATTGCGCCGACGAAAATTTATAAATACGTCCCAACTCTTTCACCTGAACAAGCAGCAGATCTGGTTGCTTATGCGATTGTGAAGCGTCCGAAGAAAGTGGCAACTAACTTAGGGCGTTTGGCATCAATCACTCATTCAATTGCACCAGACATCAACAATAAGCTCATGTCGATTGGTTATAACTTATTCCCAAGTTCTACCGCGTCTGTGGGCGAACAGCAAAAACTCAACTGGGTACAAAAAGCGTATGCACGTTTGTTCCCAGGTGAACACTGGTAAGTTTTCTTACAATTTACCCAACCTTTGATTAAAGGTTGGGTAACTCAATTTTTCACCACTCTTTTATAGCCCTTAATATTCGCTTAAGAAAAAAAGTCCACCATAAGAGCAACAATAAAAGGGGAAAAGAAATGCAGGCACTTTATTTATTCAAGCTTTTTTGCTTCATCTTTGCTGCAATTACCACTTTTAATCTATATACAGAACTCACCCTCTCTCATATTTCAATCTGGCAAGTGCTGATTCATGGCGGTTTGCTGATGATCTTGCTCGAATTTGGCTTTAAGAGCCAACGCGCACCACAACAGACTACCCCACTAACGAGTGAAATACGCTCACTAGAAACAGAAACTGGACCAACTTCACAACCCCCAAGCATGTATAGCAATATTTTTTCAAAAATAGGTTTAATCTCCATTTTTTCCAGCCTGATTGGACAAAGCCTAATCAGTTAAGGCACATACCCTTTTTTGTGGACAAAAGATAAAGACGACGCGACCCTTCTACTTTTTGTGTTATAAACAGCCGTCTTTTTTTATTTTGTGAATTTATGCGCGCTTTTACTTTCGTACTGCAATATGTGTGTATCGCTTTTGCGATTTATCTCTGCTACCGAGTAGGCAGTAGCCTGTATTTACAAGATTATGTGATGATGGATATCGTGGCCAATGTCGGGACGATTCTAATCTGTATCGATCTTGCTGTTTTCCTGTGGCATAGCCGTAGTACACAAGCCATAAGCCTCAAAGATTATGCTACTCGACTGGAACAACCCGCTCCAACTTTTGTCAAAGTTTGCCGAAAGCTTGGGCACTTTGGCATTATGTTGATTATCACCAGTTGGATCGTGCCCATCATCAACGGATAAAAGTAACCATAAAAAAACCTCCCACTTGGGAGGTTTTTTTTATTCAAATCTTAAAGATTATTTCGAACCTTTAATGCCCGCTTGAAGTAACAATGCACCTAAACCACCAATTTTATTTTCTTGAGGTTTAGCCGTTTGCGGCTTCTTATTTGTTTGAGCGCGCTCACCTTGAGGACGTGTTTGTTGTGGACGTTTACCTTGTGGTTTACGTTCACTACGCTCTGTATTTTCACGACGTGGTTGACGCGGAGCTTTAGCCGCTTCAGCACCTTCAGGACGCATCGACAAATTCACACGATTACGCTCAGCATCTACTGTGAGTACACGTACTTGCACAATTTGCCCTGGCTTCACCACTTTATGCGGATCTGCAACGAATTCATTGGCCAACTCTGAAATATGAACTAAACCATCTTGGTGTACACCCACATCCACAAAAGCACCGAAGTTCGTCACATTGGTCACGACACCTTCAAGCTGCATGCCTTCAGTCAGTTGCGCAACTTCCGTAATGTCTTCACGGAATTTTGCTGTACGGAACTCTGGACGTGGATCACGACCTGGTTTTTCCAGTTCAGACAGTACATCTTGAATGGTTGGTAAACCAAATTTCTCATCTGCAAATTCTTCAGCATTCACTTGGCGAATGATTTCCGAGTTACCAATGATGTCTTTCACTGTCGTCGCTTTCGCTTCAACAATTTTACCGACCAGCGCATAAGACTCTGGGTGAACAGCAGAAGCATCTAGTGGCTCTGAACCATCTTGAATACGTAAGAAACCAGCCGCTTGTTCAAAAGTACGTTCGCCTAAACGTGGCACTTTTTTCAAATCTTGGCGGTTGTCAAAACGGCCATTTTCTTTACGAAAATCGACAATTTGCTGCGCAATCGACTTATTCAAACCTGCGATATAACCCAAGATAGCAGATGATGCAGTATTAACATCCACACCTACCGAGTTCACACAGTCTTCCACGACCGCTTCAAGGGTTTTCGCTAAGCCCGTTTGGTTCACATCATGCTGGTACTGACCTACACCAATCGATTTTGGATCGATTTTCACCAGTTCAGCCAATGGGTCTTGTAAACGACGTGCAATCGATACTGCACCACGAATCGAGACATCTAACTCTGGTAACTCCGCAGATGCCAATTCAGATGCGGAATAAACCGATGCACCCGCTTCTGATACAGAAACACGTGTCAGTTTTAAATCGCTGTTTGCAGCCATCATTTCAGCCACAACGCTTTCTGTTTCACGGCTTGCTGTACCATTGCCAATGGCAATCAGGTCAACATTGAACTCGCGGCATAAACGGGCAAGTTCTGCAATTGAACCCGCTTTATCATCTTTGGGTGCAAATGGATAAATCGTGCTATGTGCAAGTACATCACCTGATGCATTCACCACAGCCAATTTCACTCCTGTACGGATGCCAGGGTCTACCCCTAAGGTTGTACGTGCGCCCGCAGGTGCAGACAACAACAAATGACGTAAGTTTTCAGCAAAAACATCCATTGCTTCAGATTCAGCTGCAAGACGTTTTTCGGTGAGCAACGAATGTTCGATACTTGGACGAACCTTGCCTAACCAGAACAATTTAGCCGTTTGTTTTAAATAGTCTTGACGTGCTTGCGGCTGTGCAGTTTCAAGGCTGTATTCAGTTTCAATACGCGCCAATGATGCATCATCTTCGCCATCCACTTTTAAACCTAAAACATTTTCTTGACGACCACGTAACATAGCCAATAAGCGGTGTGACGGGACTTTATTTAAATTTTCAGAAAAGTCGAAGTAATCGCGGAATTTTTTGCCAACTTCTTTTTTCTCATCACTTGCCACTAAACTTTTTAAAGTGGCTGTTTTTGCAAACGTTGCCTTAAGTTCAGTTGTCAGTGCAATGTTCTGCGCCCAGTCATCAATTAAAATATGTTGAATCGCATCCAACTGACTTTCTAAATCTGGATAATCTTCATGGCTAAAGCCTGCCAAGGCTTCAGCTGGATCAACCGCTTCTGCAAAGATTTTCTCTGCAATCGGGCCTAAACCTGCTTCTTTGGCTTTAAATGATTTACTGGTCCGTTTTGGACGGTACGGTGCGTAAATTTCTTCTAAGGCATTTTTAGTTTCAGCAGCATTTACACGTGCCAATAAATCATCAGACAATTTGTCTTGTTCTTTTAATGATTCGATTACCTTGTCGCGACGTTCAAATAAGTCACGTAAATAAGCCAAACGTGTATCGAGCTGACGTAACTGCGCATCATCTAAGCCTTGCGTGACTTCTTTACGGTAACGCGCAATAAATGGAACGCTAGCACCTTCATCAATCAACTTGATGGCAGCCTCGATTTGATTTGGACGTACGGCAATTTCTTTTGCCAACTGCTGAACTAAGTCAGTCATCGTATGTGATCCCACAAGGATATGTACTAAAAGCCATGATTATAAAGACCAAGACTATAAAATCCACAACTGTTTTTATTAATTTAATGGCTTAAATGTGACATATTTCAGGCAAATTTCATAAATCCATCTCATTTTCAGTGTTAAATCTTATTTTTAGGTATTCTTTGCCATTTTTTTCTATGGGCTAAGATGTATACATTTGGTATCTATGTCTTGATTTTACCTGCAATATTTGTTGCTTTAGAGCATAGTAAAGACATACAAATGAGTCGTATACTCAAGACTATCCCGACTTTTGTTTACGATGACAATAAAGAATAAAGGAGCACTTCAATGAGTTTAGTTGTACCTGCTGAAAAAACAGATGCTGTACATAGCGATGCAGATCGCGTTGAACGCATTTTAGTGGTAGATGACGATGTGCGTTTACGTACGCTACTCCAACGCTTTTTAGAAGATAAAGGCTTTGTGGTGAAAACAGCGCATGACGCAACCCAAATGGATCGTCTCTTACAGCGCGAACTGTTTTCACTGATTGTGCTCGACTTCATGCTCCCTGTTGAAGATGGTTTAAGTATCTGCCGTCGTCTACGCCAATCCAATATTGATACGCCTATTATTATGCTCACTGCACGTGGCAGTGACTCAGACCGTATTGCAGGTCTAGAAGCAGGTGCAGATGACTATTTACCGAAACCATTTAATCCAAATGAGTTGTTAGCACGTATTCGCGCTGTACTGCGCCGCCAAGTGCGTGAAGTTCCAGGCGCACCAAGCCAACAAATGGAAGTGGTCAGCTTTGGGCCATGGTCACTTGATTTATCAACACGTACCTTAACGCGTGAAGGTCAAGTTGTAACCTTAACTACAGGTGAGTTTGCGGTCCTGAAAGCCTTGGTACAACATCCACGTGAGCCTTTGACTCGCGACAAATTGATGAACCTTGCGCGTGGCCGTGAATGGGGCGCAATGGAACGTTCGATTGATGTTCAAGTATCGCGTCTACGTCGCCTTGTGGAAGAAAACCCTGCTCGTGCACGTTATATCCAAACGGTTTGGGGTGTAGGTTATGTGTTCGTTCCAGATGGCGCGGAATAATTCAAAACTAAAATTACGGCTTCGGTCTTTTTAAACTGAGTAGCAATAATCAGCACGACGGAGTCCTAAAATTAAGCTCAACTTTATCGATTAACCTGCGGTTCGCCTTACTTTTGTTTCGACAAAAGTAAGCAAAACCATTGTCATCTGCAAAACTCGGCATATTTCTGCATTTCAACATCATGCTCGCAGAAACTTTATAACACCCAGACCTCCTGCCTCGAACAATTGCAGATGACTTTTCGCGTATCGCATACCTGTCACCATTGAACTATGTCACTTACATAGAAACAGGAAATCACGTGAAACTCGAACCCATCGACCCTCAAAAATTTACCGATTACGAAGCGTATTCAGAACGGAAACGCACACGTTGGGAACGCTTTTTAGATAAAATCAAGCCGCGTTCTGCTGCCATGCGCACCACCGTACTGGTACTCTTCATTGTATTTTTCAGTTTATTTATGTCCTTGTGGTTCTTTTGGCGAACTCTATATCTTCCAGAAATCCAACAACATGCTCGTTACCTTGCTGTTGAAATAGAAATTCTCAACAACCCCGATTTACGGATTTATCATCAAAATACTGAAGTCGATGTCGATGACTGGTTAAGAAGCCGTGTTGGCATTGAATACGTCACCGATCCCAAAGAATATCCCAATGTCAAAGATAAAGTCATCGCCGAATTCTTTACCAACCAAATTGAAGCTAAGCTGGCCAAAGAATTAAAAGTCGAGCATGCCACAGTATATTTCCAGTTTAAACCTAGCCCGCGCATTTGGATTCAAACCCCTGAAATGAACGGCAACTGGGTCCGGGAACCACTGAAAACCTATGCCAACTACAGCCCTGAGCTAATTTTCGGCTGGTTACTCGGCGTCCCCTTGATTGCAGCAGCCATTATTTTAACCTTGGTTCGTCAGCTCAATCGCCCGCTGCGTCGTCTGCAAAATGCAGCCAACAGTTATAGTAAAACAGGCACAGCACCGTATTTAGAGACCAATCACGGCCCTCAAGAAATTCGTGAGGTCAACCAAGCGTTTAATCACATGATCTACACCCTAGATCAGACTGAACGTGACCGCCGGATTATGTTGGCGGGGATTTCACATGACTTACGCACCCCACTGACCCGTATTCGACTCAGTGCGGAAATGATGCCCGATGATGATTTTTTAAAAGAAGGGCTGATTTATGACGTTGAAGATATGGACGCGATCTTAAATCAGTTCATTTCCTATATGCGTGATGGTTCGGATGAGGAAATCCAAGACACCGATTTAAATATGCTGTTACAAGAATTGGTGGTGCAATTCAAACCGTTGGATATTCGTTTTGAACCTGCTGAATTACCGATTATTCAGGCACGTAGTCTGTCTCTTAAACGCCTGATTGGTAACTTGATTAATAATTCAAAACGCTACGGTGCTGAGCCGATTGAACTTTCCGCAACAGTGGAAAATGAACATATTTTAATTAGCGTAGCAGACCATGGTGAAGGCATTCCTGACGATCAAATTGAAGAACTCATGCAACCTTTTGTTCGTGGCAATGAAGCCAGAACAGTTCAAGGCAGCGGTTTAGGTCTCGCCATTGTGAAGCGCATTGTTGATATTCACCAAGGTCAATTGGCCATTCATAATCGTGAACAAGGCGGACTTGAAGCAATTATTTCGCTGCCTCTTCATCACAATCAAGATGTTGAAATTTCCAGCAACAACCCACTCGAAAAATTAAAGCAAACCTTGGTTGAGCATTTTTAAACTTTGTACAATAGTTGATCAAACGATTTTGTTCAACTATTCAACAATTTAATTTTACCAAATATATTTCAACTACTTACAAATCATCAGAATCCCTTATACCCACATTTTTTCAAAAAATTAGACCTTAGCCTAACAGGTATGCACAATGTCGTTCTTGATCGGTACAATCGGTGCCAGATCCAGAATATTAACGAGAGTAAACCATGTCTTTAGATCGTATCCGTTTAGCTTCACTTCACGATAAAGTCATTAGTGCAGAAGAAGCGTCTGCTTTTATTGAAGATGGCATGACTGTAGGTATGAGTGGCTTCACTCGTGCTGGCGAAGCGAAAGCTGTACCTTTGGCATTGGTTAAACGTGCACACACAAATCCTTTAAAAATCACATTAATTACTGGTGCTTCTTTAGGTAATGACCTAGACAAGCAATTGACTGAAGCGGGTGTATTGGCACGTCGTTTACCGTTCCAAGTGGACAACACTTTACGTAAAGCCATCAACAATGGCGAAGTGATGTTCATTGACCAACACTTGTCTGAAACTGTTGAGCAAATGCGTAACCTCCAGTTGAAAAAGCCAGATGTAGCGATCATTGAAGCGGTTGCGATCACTGAAGATGGCGGCATCATTCCAACAACGTCGGTAGGCAACTCAGCAAGCTTCGCAATTTTCGCAGAAAAAGTGATTGTTGAAATCAACACCAACTTAAGCCCTGCATTTGAAGGCTTACACGATATTTACATCCCAACTTACCGTCCGACCCGTCAACCGATTCCATTAACTCAAGTGGATGAGCGTATTGGTACGCACGCGATCAATATCGATCCTGCAAAAATCGTGGGTATCGTCATCAACAACGACTTGCACGACTCTCCATCAACGGTCACTGCACCAGATGATGAAACTCAAGGGATTGCAGACCACTTAATTGCTTTCTTTGAAAAAGAAGTGGCTGAAGAGCGTCTACCGAAAAACTTAGGCCCATTACAAGCAGGGATTGGCTCAATTGCCAATGCTGTACTTACAGGCCTTAAAGACTCGAACTTCGAAGACCTTGTCATGTACTCAGAAGTCCTGCAAGACTGTACCTTTGAATTGATTGATGCAGGTAAAATGAAATTTGCTTCAGGTTCTTCTATTACCCTTTCTGCAAAATATGGCGAGAAAGTATTTAATAACCTTGAAGCCTACAAAGATAAATTGGTTTTACGTCCGCAAGAAATTTCGAATCATCCTGAATTGGTTCGTCGTTTAGGTATTATCGGCATCAACACTGCGCTTGAATTTGATATTTACGGTAACGTAAACTCAACTCACGTTTGTGGTACAAAAATGATGAATGGTATCGGTGGTTCAGGTGACTTCGCACGTAATGCACACCTTGCGATCTTCGTGACCAAATCAATTGCGAAAGGTGGCGACATCTCTTCAATCGTACCGTTTGCGTCGCACATCGACCATGCTGAACACGATGTTGACATTCTTGTGACTGAACAAGGTTTGGCTGACCTGCGTGGTTTAGCACCGCGTGAACGTGCTCGTGCGATTATCGACAACTGTGCACACCCACTGTATCGTGATGCATTAAACGACTACTTCGATCGTTCATGTGCAAAAGGTGGTCATACACCTCACCTTCTACGTGAAGCGTTGTCTTGGCATTCTAACTTTGAAGAAACAGGCCACATGCTTCCTGTTCAAGCAGAAGCAAAATCTGCTTAATTTAAAGTTTAAAAAAAACGCCCTCTTGGGCGTTTTTTTATGTCTGATGAAAAGTGCAATAAAACACTTATCAAAATAAAAAAACTCAATTAATCTAAAGGCATCCAAAAAATAAAAATGCCAAGCTCATGTTCATTATTCGCCCCTATCTCGAAACAGATTTAGAAGACGTCATTGCACTTTGGGAGGTATGCGACCTCACTCGCCCTTGGAACAACCCTGAAATTGATATTTTTAGAAAAACCGCACAAAAAGATGGTTTATTTTTATTGGCCGTTAAAGATGAACAGCTCATCGCCACATTGATGGGTGGTTATGATGGCCATCGCGGCTGGATTAATTATTTGGCAGTACATCCACACTTTCAACGCAATGGAGTCGCAACTGCACTCATACAGCAGCTCGAGAAGCGCCTGATTGCGTTAGGTTGCCCCAAACTACAACTGCTTGTACGTAAAGAAAATATCGACGTGCAAAGCTTCTATGAGCAGCTAGGCTATGAGGAAATCGAAGTCGTGTGCTTTGGTAAACGTCTGATTGCCGATTAAGCTCAGACACTCAATGCGCCGATACAGCTAGACGGCCCAATCTTAAAAAAATTGGAAATTTAAGCGCAAAGACTTGGTTCGCATAATCATCAACGGCAAAGAATGCTTTGAACTCATATAAGGGGTCATCTGAATTTTTCGCTCGATAATGTTTCAGTGCAGACCATGTATTTAAATAATCCAACAATTGAGCAGCAGACCATTGAAACGACATCGACAATTCAGGCGTCGCTATTTCCTCAAAGGGAAAAGGAATGGTTTGATAGGCCTCGTCGATATAACGACGTTCGGCATCCCAATAGCCTTTCAAAGTCTTAAAATAAAGTCGCTCAATACAACCCTGTAACTCAGGTTGCTGCGGATGAATTAAACCATAGCCAATGACTGCCAAAACACCATCAGGACGTAAAGTCCGCCGCACTTCTGCATAAAAACCATCAAAATCAAACCAATGAATGGCTTGAGCCACCGTGATTAAATCAAAACTCTGCGCGGCAAAACTGGTGTGCTCTGCAGACTGAACTTGATAACTGACATTTTCAAAATAAGGTGCATGTTGTAACTGATGAGCACTGATATCTGTCGCCACCACGGCATCAAAATGCGGCGCCAACAATTGAGTCAATTGCCCCGACCCTGCGCCACAGTCCCATGCAAATTGAGGAGTCGCCACATGCTTGAGTATTTCTTGAATCAAACTTGCTGGATAACTTGGACGTGCGAGTTGATAAAGCTGACTTCCTGACGAAAAGCGGTCTTTCATAAGCTATTCTCAGTCTTATTTTTGACTCAAAATTAGCACATTTTCCATTAACTAAAGCATGATGTTGTCCAACATCTTACACAATCGCACTTTTCATGGGACAAAAAAAAGCCCCAAACATTGTTTGAGGCTTTTTTGAATATGGTGGCGAGACCCAGGATCGAACTGGGGACACACGGATTTTCAATCCGTTGCTCTACCTACTGAGCTATCACGCCGATGCCGTGTATTAAGCCGTATCTCGGATGAATAGTCAATAAAAATCATCACTTTTTTATTTGATCGGATAAATTTCAGGCAAAAAAAATCCCTGATGGGATCAGGGATTGAAATCTTTTAAATAAGATTTTGAATATGGTGGCGAGACCCAGGATCGAACTGGGGACACACGGATTTTCAATCCGTTGCTCTACCTACTGAGCTATCACGCCGATGTCGCGTATTAAACAGTTTAAGCGAAGCAGCGTCAAGTCCGTTTTCAAAAAAATCATTTGAGTGTTTACTTTTACAGCAAACCCAGCACCCTTCGTACATTTTTCGAGTCATTCTTTGCACTTAAAGCGCGTCACCATCACTATTCATGAAAAAAAGCAGTGTATAAACTGCTTGAAAAAAGCTTAAATTTTACCAATGTGCTCTAAGCAACGGTGAATCGCACCGCAGCCTGGCTCGAACACTTTCACACCTTTGGCCTCTTCCATACGACAGACTTCTTCAACCAGCCGCTCCGCAACCCCTCTTCCACGGTTTGCAGGATGTACTACGATGTATTCTAAGGTTTTATTTTCACCCTGCCCACTACACCAAATGGCACCAATGACTTTAGTATTAAATTCTGCGGTGTAAAGTAAGGTATACTGAGCTAGATTTTGCTCAAGTTGTTCTACGGCATCATGCCCATCGCCAAATTCAGGACTGGTGTCGTACAGTCGCTCTAGCTGGCTTCGCAACTCTTCTTTTTCCAGTGAAGTATAAGCGTGTACGGTAATAGGCATTGATAAACCCTCCTGAGCAATCTAATATGCGGTGACTTCGTTACGGCGAAACATTTTACATCAATTATTTGACGTCTTTGAGGAACGTGTCTATGACAGAACGTATCAGTGAAGTGGTAAGAAATACCAACGAAACCAAAATTCGAGTTCGTGTAAACCTCGATGGTACGGGTCAAGGCACGCTCAACACAGGTATTCCCTTTTTAGATCATATGATTGATCAAATCAAGCGACATGGCTTATTTGATATTGATATTGAATGTGATGGTGACTTGGAAATTGATGATCACCACACGGTTGAAGACTGTGGTATCACGCTTGGACAGGCTTTTGCCAAAGCTTTAGGTGACAAAAAAGGTTTACGTCGTTATGGTCATTTTTATGCACCGTTAGATGAATCTTTAAGCCGTGCTGTGGTGGACTTATCAGGCCGTCCGGGTTTGTTTATGGATATTCCATTTACCCGCGCCATGATTGGTCGTTTTGATGTGGATCTCTTCTCTGAGTTTTTCCAAGGCTTTGTGAACCATGCGCTCATGACGGTACACATTGATAACCTCAAAGGTAAAAATAGCCACCACCAAATTGAAAGTGTGTTCAAAGCATTTGCGCGTGCACTTCGTATGGCCTGTGAAATTGACCCACGTGCAACCAACACCATTGCTTCAACCAAAGGTAGTTTGTAATGACCCGTATTGCCCTTCTTGACTATGGTATGGGTAACCTACACTCAGCAGCAAAAGCGCTTGAGCATGTTGGTGCAACAGTCGATGTAACCAATGACCCCAAATTAGTAGCTCAAGCTGATAAAATTGTATTCCCCGGCGTAGGTGCTATGCGTGACTGTATGCAAGGTATGCATGAAGCAGGGATTGATGACGTCGTTCGCCATGCGGCATTTAATAAGCCTGTCTTAGCGATTTGTGTGGGTATGCAAGCGCTGATGCAACGCTCTGAAGAAAATGGCGGAGTCGATGCTCTCGGTATTTTTGAAGGCAGTGTGAAACGCTTTCCTGATGTAGACGGCTTGAAAGTCCCACATATGGGTTGGAACCAAGTTCATCAGGCTGATCCGAGTCATCCAATGTGGAAAGACATTGAGCAAGATGCACGTTTTTACTTCGTGCACAGCTTTTATGTTGAACCGAAGAACTCTGGCATTGTGGCTGCAACTTGTGACTATGGTTTAGAGTTCTGTACCGCCATTCACCAAGAAAATTTGTTTGCGACCCAGTTCCACCCTGAAAAAAGTCATACCGCAGGTTTGCAACTGCTGAAAAACTTTGTGGAATGGAAAATTTAATTCATTCCAGCTTCTGTTTGATTGAAAAAGCTCAACTTCGGTTGAGCTTTTCTCTTATTATCAACCAATAACAGTTTAGAAATGTATGACAAATGCTCCAATTCCAATTCTTTCCTCGCTCTTACCCAACAGCACCAAAACTTTTAGAGATTACTGAAGTCTTTAAACAGCACATTACTGGTATAAGTTCACAAACACATCAACTTTCCAGCAATGAAGTTCTTCTTACTATTGCAAATGGACTTGAAAAAATTGGATTCAAAGTTGAAAAAAGTAAATCTGCCGAAGATAAAATCCCCGTTCCAGTCCTATTCGGTTATAACAACCAAGCTTCTAAAAGTTTCTTAGCCGATGCCATTCACTTCGAGCAAAAAATCGTTATTGAAGTTGAAGCTGGACGTGCAGTCGTCAATAACCAGTTTTTAAAAGATATATTCCAAGCCAGTATGATGGTTAATATCGACTATCTAGTTTTAGCTGTACGAAATACTTACCGCCAATCAGATGATTTTCAAAAGGTCTATCAATTTTTAGATACGCTTTACACCTCACAGCGTATTATTCTTCCATTAAAAGGAATTCTAGTGATCGGGTACTAATTCAATGTTCTAATCTAATATTATAGGACTTACGCACTATTATTTATAGATTCTCTGTGGTAGCAGATGATTTTTATCGAGAATAAAGTCATCAATGAAGTTTTTGATAACTGGTCTAAATAATTTCTTCTGCCAACGATATACATTTTCAAAGATCCGCTCAAACTGGTTCTTTTGTATCTCGACGTAGGCCATCAAGGCTGAAAAAATATGATTCAAAATCAGTTTAGATCGTCTTACTTGAAACTTTTCAATATGACAAACCTGTTTAATCACCCGGTGATATTGCTCTATTTTCCAATGACTTGAATGTAATTCATGAAAACCCTCAAAGGACAATAAATCATCTTCATCTTGATGCACAATATAAAACCTCTGCTGTTCTTTTAACTGAGTCTTAAATAATTGTACAAAGCCAAAATCTTTGAGCCAGACCACTTGACCCTGATGGAAATTTGGCAATAAACGCAGTTGAAACCATTGTCCTTTTTCTGGGGAAACCTTACGGTTACAGTCGATACCAAACATAAATCGAATACCATATTTTCTTATGGTTTTTAGATTTCCAGTCGATGAATACCAACTATCACCTGTAATAAATTGAATCTTTGCACCCCAACTGAGTACTTCACTTAACATATCCATAAAGTAATCATTCTTGGTTTTACTTTCAGATTTGTCATAAATTCGGAAATTAATTGGAATATTTTGACCATTCTGATCTGTCGCATACAAGGTAATGAGATTAATACCCTTGACGGATCGGTGGTGTTTGCCTGACCAAAAATAGCTAACCAAGTCCATATGTTGACTATAGGGTTTATCTAAAACAGTATCATCAATACTGACTATAAGTTTATTATTATCAATATGTTGAATTGCTTCTTGATATAGGTCGTGAGGTGTGTAGTCTTCACGTTCTAGAAAGCGATTTACACTATCATGCGAGATGTTATAAGTCTCGGCAAGTTGTGTGCAGCTAATAGAGTTCGGTTCTGTCATGAGAAAGCCCATATAAATGGGTAATGTACAAGTTGCTGTAGAAGCATGTTTAATTCGTCTGATCACAGATACTTTATAAAGTATTTTAATACTTTTTTGAATCCGTCAATGCGTAAGTCCTATATTAATAGAAAGTTTTTGTTTTACAGTACACTACTACACACCAAATAATTACAATACCTTTTCATTGTCACCAAATTTGATTATGCTTTGCCTGCTTTTTAGACATTTTTATTTATAAAAAACTTAATTTACAACGATAAGGTAAGTCACTATGACTCAATATGCACAAGAATCTGCGCTGAATGCCGCAGGTCGTTTCGGACGTTTTTCATACCTAGCATGGAACTGTCTACTTGCCATTGTAGCGTCAATTATTCTTGGTATTTTCTTCGCCATCTTTCCTAATACATTCGTGAACTTGGAAACAGGCAACTTCGGTGGCGGCATGATTTTTATCATCCTGATCTATGTTGCGCTGATGTACTTCACGTTTGTATTTACTATTCGTCGCCTACATGACCGCAACCATACGGGATGGTTATCACTGTTGATGTTGGTGCCTCTTGCCAACGTGATCCTAATGCTTTACCTGATTTTCGCACCAGGCGATGATCGTAGCAACAGCTATGGCTCACCACGCCCAACCTCAGGCTGGGAAGCCGTTTTGGCATGGATTTACATCGTGATTTTCGTTTTAGCGATTATCGGCGGTATTGCGGCTGGTTTTATGTCCTAAAATCACCTGTGCAAAACAGCCTGCCTAGGTCGGCTGTTTTGCTAAATCAACGCAAAAGCTTTAGGCTTAAGCAACAGTGGCATAGTCAAAGCATGATGGATTCTTCTTTTCAACACATCCTTCCCAGCAAAGTCGAAATTCAAAAATTTCCTCGTTTTCAAAATTTGCCAAAACAAGCAATTCATGTCATTCAAAACTTAGAACAGTGTGAAGCAATCCGCGCTGAACTAGAACAGGTTTCCATCTTCGGTTTTGACAGCGAGTCCAAACCGACCTTTCAAGTGGGAGAAGTCTCCACGGGTCCGCATCTCATTCAACTGGCCAGCGTCGAGCAGGCTTATTTGTTTCAAATGAGTCCACCCATTTGGAGCTTCCTTGCACCATTTTTGGCGAATCCAGACCAGCTCAAAGTGGGCTTTGGTTTAAAAAATGATGCCCATCTATTCCGCAAAAAGGGGTTTGAACTCAAGGGTGTGGTTGAGCTGTCAAAATGCTTTGCCAGCTTTGGTTTGACCAACCCTGTCGGCATTAAAAATGCCATCGCCCTGCTGTTTCAACTCAACTTCCCCAAAAGCAAAAAAGTCAGCACTTCAAATTGGGCGAGGAAAATACTCACGCCTGAACAAGTTGACTATGCCGCTGCGGATGCCTATGCGGCGCTGTTGGTTTTTGAAGAATTGCGGCGTTTAGAGCGACTCCCAAAAGATATTTTGCAAAAACTGGAAAATATCATAAAACCTCCTCGTCATGAAAAGCTGTAACAGGTGCTTAGAAAATTGCCAATACTTTGCTAAGATGACGGACATTGATTTTATTTAAGATTTGGCTAGGAGCGAAAGCATGCTGATCATCCCTGCAATTGACCTGAAAGATGGCAAATGTGTTCGTTTAAAACAAGGTCGTATGGAAGACGATACGGTTTTTTCTGATGATCCTGTTGCAACTGCACAGCACTGGGTAAATGAAGGCGCGCGTCGCTTACATTTGGTCGATTTAAATGGTGCTTTTGCTGGTACGCCAATTCATAAACCTGTGGTTGAAGCCATTGCTCGAGCACAACCTGAACTGCCAATTCAAATTGGCGGCGGTATTCGCTCACTAGAAACCATTGAACACTACTTAGAAGCGGGTGTGTCTTTTGTCATTATTGGCACCAAAGCAGTTCAAGATCCTGAATTTGTTGAAGAAGCATGTAAGAAATTTGCAGGTCATATCATTGTAGGCATCGATGCCATGAATGGCATGGTGGCCACCGATGGTTGGGCCAATGTGACCGATGTGAAAGCAACCGATTTGGCCAAACGTTTTGCCGATGCGGGCGTATCAAGCATTGTCTATACCGACATTGCACGTGACGGGATGATGCAAGGGGTGAACGTTGAGCAAACTGTTCAACTGGCACAATACTCTGGCCTACCTGTGATTGCATCAGGTGGTGTGACCAACCTTGATGACGTACGTAACCTCAAAGGTCAACCCGGTATTTTAGGTGCAATTACTGGTCGTGCGATTTATGAAGGCAGTTTAAACCTACGTGAAGCACAATTGCTGTTAGACGAACAATCGCTCTAATTGTAGAAGTTAAAAAAGAGGTCTTTTGACCTCTTTTTTATGCGCTAAATATCAGTGTGTAAGATCTGCATCTTATTTAATAAATCGCATTACGAATAAACTTTAACGGTACAGTTCCACGGTTGATATATTGGTATTCGATGGCACTGGAAAAAACAATCGACTCTCCTACACCCAAGACTTTCATGTCACCCGCCAAATCCAAAGTTAACTCCCCCTCCATCACATAGAGCATCTCACGCCAACCTTCTGGGTCAGGTTCTGCACTATAGTGTTCATTTGGGGCAAGTACCCATGTCCACAATTCAACTTTTTGTGTTGCTGCCGCCGAGGCCATTAATTTTGCTTCACTGTGGGCTTGTGTGCCCTGCCAAGCCAAAACATTGACCACCGCTTGCCCTTGCTGTTCAGGCGCGGCAATAATCTGTACAAAATCGACCTCAAGCACATCGGCAATCAAACTGAGTTTTGCCAAACTAATATTGTCCTGCCCTGATTCAACTCCAGCCACCATACGACGGCTTAAACCAGCCAAATCCGCCAGTTGTTGCTGGCTCAAGCCTTTTAAGCTTCGATAATGACGCACATTTTGACTGACGTGTTGTAGTACCGCAGGAGACTTCATAAAGTTCAATCAAAAAAAACATTGAGCAATATATTGCACACAAAAACAAAGCATGACAAGCTATGTGCAATATATTGCACACCAGTTCTTTTATGTTGAATACTCAGCTCGGTTCTAAAGCGCCTGTCATTGCACTGATTCTAATTACCTTTATTTGGGGCGGTACCTTCTTGGCCGTGAAATATGCCTTAAATTTCAGCTCCCCCATGTTCTTTGTGGGCTGTCGTTTCGCCTGCGCCGCGACAATTATTGGCTTATTTTCCTATCAACATTTAAAACACATTACCCGACAAGACCTGTGGGCAGGTGCACTCATTGGCTGTATGGTCACTATTGGCTATGGCACACAAACAGTCGGACTACAAACGGTCAGTAGCAGTGAATCTGCCTTTTTAACTGCATTGTATGTACCCCTAGTACCCGTACTATTGTGGCTGATCTTTCGTAAAGTGCCCCATTTTATGATTTGGATCGGTGCGCTCTGTGCGTTTATTGGCTTAGTCTTACTCACAGGCAATAGTCTGAATTCAATTTCACTGAATTTTGGCCAGACCTTAACCCTACTCGGTGCAATCGCTATAGCGATTGAAATTATCCTGATTGGTTATTTTGCCCCAACAGTCGATATTGGTCGAGTGACGGTGATTCAACTGGCGGTTGCCTCTGTGCTCGCCTTTGCAGCCATGCCATTGGCAGGTGAACACCGCATTCCAGACTTTTCATGGCCTTTACTGAGTATCGCACTCGGCTTGGGTCTTGCCAGTGCCGTGATTCAATATGTAATGAATTGGGCACAGCGCTCAGTCAATCCATCTCAAGCGGCAATTATTTATGCAGGAGAGCCTGTATGGGCAGCACTATTTGGACGCCTTGCAGGAGAACGCTTAGCACCACTGGCTTTGTTGGGTGGGCTTTTGGTGGTGTTTGGCATTATGATCAGTGAATGGAAACCGAAACTGTTGAAATCGAAAAAGAACGTCGAACAGCTTTAGCCTATCTCCGAAACGCAAAAACGGCTGAATCGAGTGATCAATGGCCACGGATTCAGCAGTATCGTCAGGCGGTTAGAATGACACCATCTTGCCCGGATTAATCATTGCTCCGATTCCATACATGCTTTTGGCTATTGGAATTACCAACGGCGCCAGTGCACGACCAAAAGGAATGTTTTGATGTTGAATTCGGGTTAACCTATTTTTATTGATACATCGGTTGATTGTCGTTTAAACGAATAATGCCTTTAATGGCACGATACACAATCCACACCCACGACAACCCAATCACAGACACGCAGAAGGTTGAAGCACCGAGTGCGACACCTGCGAAAGCGGTGGCATTTTCACCCGTAAAGAATAAGAAAATAAATGGCACAAAGGCAATCACGTTCCAAATCAAATACCACCAAAAGGTGCGAATCTGCCAAGTAAAATGGCTCTCAAAAATGGAACCTCGCACAGAGCCACGCTTCACATAATTAATCACTAAAGCAATGATGGCTAAAATCCCTGCGGAAAAAATCGCAACGATATACAAAATATAAAGAATAAAAGTCAGACTACGATTCGGATCTTGATCGACTGAATAATTCATATTGTCCCTCATAAAGTGGGCTTGAACTTTAAATAGGCAAACTATTGAAAGGAGAAATAAGCCATAAAATTAAAAGTATATTGAATAGAATTGTACAAAAGTAAATCTTTCTAAAGGGTTGTTTTTGTGTTTTATGTCGTAGCTTTTGCTGCGCTAACCATGCTGCAGGCCAACCGCCCAAAAATGAAAGGAGATGTAGTGTATTTTCAGGTACACGGCGCTGTCCATTTTGCGCAGCTTCTTTGTCTTGTGCATAGAACCAATAACTGGCCGCATTCATCACACTAATCAACAGCAGCACCAATCCACTCAAACGCCCCAGCAATACCAATAGTGCCAAAAACACGATGTATGCCACCGACGCAATTTGCATTGGACTCCAGCGTTGTGGTTCGGTCTTTTTCGGGGAGGCTTTTTGGGTACGACTCTTTTGGGTTTGTGATGCTTTTAAATAACTAACTTGCTGTGCACGATAACGCCCTTGCGCATCCACAAGCACGTTGTATTCCAACGCACAGCCTAAAATAGGACGAGGACCTTGCCGAGCAAAGTCCTTGATATGTAAAAACACGCGATCTTTGCTGTCATCGTTGGGCTGAATAAAACCATAGCCTTTTTCATCAAACCATTCAACGAGTCGTCCTTGGTCACGCATTTTTCTTTCCTATTTAAGCAGTTACAAATTTTAGGCGGTCAATCACCATATTACGCATTTCGGCAGGATTTTTCTGCAAAATGTCATCCCCCGTACGGCCTTGTTCAGCATTTTTTTGTGCCACTTGTAAACGCATCATCCAAAAACGCGCAGCAGCCATCGCCAGATACAACTCTAGGCAAGATTTTTCATCAGTCGTCAAAGGACGAATGCTTTCATAGGCGTTTAAAAATGTGATGGCCTTGTCTTCATTTAAATGCACACTTGGATATTCGGTACAGAAGTCATTCAGGGTAATCGCAATATCAAACAAAAACTCATCTTTATTCAGTTCATAAAAGTCTAAAATGCCTTTGAGCTGATTGCCCTCAAACAAAGTGTTGTCACGGAATAAATCCGAGTGGATAAAGCCCTTAGGACGATTCGGATAAACCGCCGATAATGCATCATATAAACCCAACAACTTACTGAGCAGTGCCTGATCCGCCTCACTTAAAGTTGGTTTCATCTGTAACGCTACAGCGAGCCAGTAGTCATGGTCACGGTATTCTGCACGCTCCAGTGGAAAGTCTTGCAGTGCCACGTGCATTTGCGCTTGTGCAACCGCAATCGCCTCGGCTTGTTCAAGGGTCGCAGGCATGGGATGTTTGCCCATCATCCGTGGGGCAATTTGGGCAGGTTTATCTTTTAAACTATGAATGGCTTTGCCTGAGTGACTTAAAGGTACAGGAACCGCTAAACCAGCCTGACCTAAATGCTCAAGTACAGGAACCAACTCGCCTGCGCCCTGCTCATCCATTTCTTCAAATACAGTCAATACATACTGCACAGCATTTTCACATACAATAAAATAGTTCGTATTTTGAATACCGCCTTGAATTGGGATCAGATCGATTACCTCAAGTCCATAAGGTGCTGCAAACGCCTGAACTTCCTGTAAAGTCAAAGTGGTATAAACCGACATATAAAACCTGCAAAAAAACTTACATAAGTTTGATAGAATACCCGCTCCGACTATTAAGGTGTAGCATCTAAGTCGCGAAGTTTCATAATCGGCTGTTATTTTTGGAAAAAATTATGCTAGCTAAACGTATTATTCCTTGCCTCGACGTAGACAACGGTCGTGTAGTGAAAGGTGTTCAATTCCTTGATATTCGTGATGCAGGTGACCCAGTAGAAGTAGCACGTCGATATAACGAACAAGGTGCTGATGAAATTACCTTCTTAGACATTACCGCAACTTCGAATGGTCGCGACACGACTTATCGTACGGTTGAACGTATGGCTGAAACAGTTTTTGTTCCCTTAACGGTCGGTGGTGGCGTTCGCAAAGTTGAAGACATTCGCCTCTTACTCAATGCTGGCGCGGACAAAGTCAGCATTAACTCAGCAGCGGTGTTTAACCCAGAATTTGTACAAGAAGCATCGCAACGCTTTGGCGCACAGTGTATTGTGGTTGCCATTGATGCAAAAAAAACAGGTGAGAACAAATGGGAAATTTTTACCCATGGCGGCCGTAAACCAACAGGTATTGATGCAATTGAATGGTCAGTGAAGATGGCCGACTTTGGTGCAGGCGAACTGCTGATTACCTCGATGGATGCCGATGGTACTAAAGCAGGTTATGACCTTGAGCTGATGCGTCAAATCAATGACCGCGTGACAATTCCAACCATTGCTTCGGGCGGTGTCGGTAACTTACAACACTTGGCCGATGGTATTTTAAAAGGTGGCGCAGACGCTGTACTGGCTGCTTCTATTTTCCACTTTGGACAACACACCATTCCTGAAGCGAAGAAATACCTTGCAGATCAAGGCATCGAAATGCGTCTATAAACAGACCATAACCGTAAAACCTATGAAAAGAGTGCTTTCGAGTACTCTTTTTATCATTTTAAAGATGAGAAAAAATGTATCACTTAGAACTAATCTTATTTATTTGTGGTCTATTGATCTGTTTTGTTTTCATCCTTTTGATGAAGAAATATGCTGACCGCCCTTTCAGTATGCTGGCTGTACTGTTACTGCTTGGTTTATGCCTGTTTAGCTATATCAGCTTCTGCAAATATCAGTTTAAACACTATTATGAAAAAGCGCTGATTGCACCTGATCAAATTCGGGCTTGTGGTATTTTTACACAATGGTCAGAGGTCACTCATTATCGACGGCACAACATCAGTACTGAAAAAGTGTTTTACTTTCAGAGTGATCGACAAGCTTTTTTATTTAGCAATAGTCCGCGTGCCAGACAAAGCTTCCCTGATCTCAAAACCTTAAACATCAACGAGCATGTTTGCTTTCAGTTTTCCCCTGACTATACCGATGAAATGGATCGCTATATTTTAACGGGCTTTAAAAAGCAGGCGAATTAAATGGCTCAATTATGCTGTACTCAGGCACAGCCAGTGCCTCTATTATGCAGTAGATGTTAAAGCTTAGAATGCTCGCTGGATCTTGATCGCACTTACGCTCACAATTTTTGAGATAAAAAAAGGGAGTCTTGCGACTCCCTATAAACCTAGAATAACTACAACATTGTCTTGTTAAACTGGAAAATGAAAAATGACGTACTAGTGCTCATGAGATGATTTCACCTCATCAACAGCTTTACTATAGAATGTTCAAATGACGAAATATTGACAATACATACCAATATTATTGACAAATCACGACAAAAATACCTATTCCGTTATCCTGCAACCGTTTCAGTCGTCTGCGCTGAGTTCAGTGGAATTGCTTCAGGCGCCTTAACCCATTTTGCAGGGAAGACCTGATTGACCCACTGGGTGAGCTTTTTCGACACCACTTGAGGTAAAGCAATACCCAACGGATTTTGCTCTTGCAAATCCAGCGAGGAAATGACCCGCGTTCCTAAAATATAATCAAACCATGGCTTGGTCACACACCAGTTGGCATCCTGATTAGAGTTCATATGATGATCATAATGCCAAGGAATCTTACGCATTGCCCAGTCTGGCTCTAAGTGCGCACGGCGGTGGATGTAGTAATAATTTCCTGCACTGTACAACACAGACAACGTCATGCCTTTGGAGACAGGATAAAATAATGTCCCAAAAACACCCGCCACGACAGCAAGTGACACGATTTCATTTTTGGTACGCCAGTTGCTCCAACCTTCAACATAACCATGATCATGAAATGTGGTTTTCCGCACTTCTCGGTGATGCTCCCAATGCGATTTCATACTGTCAGGCACGGGGCTATAGCGTGGCTTTCCAGCACGGTGTGTTCCATGCAAGATATATTTATGTGCAACCCACTCAAACGCATTGGCAACCACCAGTCCTGCGACAAAACCCTTCCACATGGCAAATTCCTCCTATATTCAGATTGAATATAGTATGGAAACTATGCTAAATATTGACCCTAGTATTCAAATTCATTGACAAATCACGACAAGAACAATAGAGCCAATAAATGCAACATTTCAAAGACTACACAGGTTCTGTCTACGGTGGACTGGGGCATTTACTCTATGCCTATTGCCAAGCCGTGGGTTACCCAATTTCTGAACAGCTTGAAAAAGCACAGAACTTAGAACGTTTTGATTATGCCCTGTGGTTAGAGTTACTGAATGATCTTGACAGCCATCTGCACATCCCTGCGCTCGGACTCGAGATTGCAAAGTATGTACAGCCCAAACATTTAGGCATTTTGGGCTATATTGCACTGTCCTGCGAAAATTTAGGCGAAGCGCTCACCCGTTATCATGACTTTCACCGCCTCATTTATGATGGCAGTTCACTATATGTTGCAATTGAAGGTGAAAATCTATGCTTTGGTTGGGTGGAGATGCCGATTGAACTCACTACACAACTCAGCAATGAAGTGGCAATGGCGCTGATCATTCAGTTTATGAAACACTTTGTCGCCCATGATGACATCCAGCTCAGCGAGGTTCATTTTACTCATCCTGCACCGAAAAATACGGCACTGTATGAGCAGTACTTTAATTGTAAAGTCCGCTTTTCCCAAAGCCGCCCGATGATGATGATTCCTCTCAGCGAATTATCCATGCCCTTTCAGCAAGGTGATCAAACCCTGCAAAAATTGCTCTTACAGCAAGCTGAAGCCTTACTGGAAAAACTTCCCAACTCTACTCACATCGACCAGCGCTTACAGCATGCGATTTTAACGGGACTACAAAAAAACCAATATCAAATTGAACATATTGCTCGGCAACTAAATTTTTCAGTCCGACAGCTGCAACGTTACTTACAACAACAAGCCACGACCTACCAACAACGGATGCAAGAAGTCCGACGCATCTTGGCGGAGCAATACTTAAGAGATCCACACCTCAGCTTACAGGAAATTGCACTGTTGCTAAGTTACTCTGAACAAAGTGCTTTTCAACGTGCCTTTAAACACTGGACCCAAGTCACACCTCAGCAGTGGCGTATTCAGCATTTTCACTAAAATCTGACCTGTTTAATCCACGTTATCAGGATGTCATGCTTTTTTTGTTAAATTGATTGAAAAACGAGTATTTTCTCGTTAGATATAAAGTTCTATGCGAATAAAACATCAATAACTACAAAAAGCGCATTATGAATAAATATCTTGCTGAATTCATCGGAACGTTTTGGTTGGTCTTCGGAGGCTGTGGCAGTGCCATTTTTGCAGCAGCTTTTCCCGAGTTGCGCATCGGCTTTCTTGGCGTTGCACTTGCCTTTGGTTTAACCGTTTTAACGGGTGCCTTTTGCACTTAGACATATCTCTGGCGAGGATTAATTTTTTTTCTCCCCATTAATAACAAAGCCTACAATCTGTAGGGTTTGTTATTGTTCCACATGGAACATAGATAGACTTATGTTATAAAAATGGATTGTCAATTTCATCCGACTGCGGACGTTCAATTTTCTCAGGAAGCTGAGCTTCACTTTCAAGCTGTTGCACAATGGCATTCAGATACGCCTGCAATGCTTTGGCCGCAGCTAGGCCAGCTTGGTCTTTGGTGAGTTGTAAATTGCCATAAATACTGACGCAGTCTGTGTCATTTTCAAGGGTCAAATCATGAATGGAATGAGACTCGTTGCCTTGTACAAAAGGTTTAAACATTTTATTTTTACTCGTATTTATTTTTCAGGCATTGGGCACTGCAGTCGAATGTCTATACATACAACTGCCTAGAACTTTAACGTAACAGCTGCAAAATATATTGCAATAAGGCGTCGACTAATTGTTTCACAATCACATCTTGATCCGCCGCATCAATACCCGTGCCCTTTGTGACGGTGCTACCACTACTCGACTGAGTAGAGCCCGATTTAAAGTTTTTTTGTAAGGCTTTGAGCTGCTCGGATGAAACCTCTTCTGCACACTGACTTTCCGCATCCCAATGTGAATACTGAATTGCAGTATTGGCTTTTACCGCCGTTGCTGTCAACGGTAGTTTATAGGTATTACGTTTTTGCTCTTCTGTCAGTTGCGGAAATAAATTCACACCCAACTGCTCTTCCAAATAGCAGACACTGACAATTCTTACCTGCTGTGAATTATCATTCGGTGCGTAATAAGCGCCTATTGCACCCGTTTTTGGCATATAGACCGCTTTGTAAACCGCACTCGGAACAATCACTCCCTGACCAATGGTCTTGAGTTTTTTGCCCTGAAATACTGGCCCAGTCACCACAAAAACATCCAGCTTTTGCTTGGTCACAAGCGCCCGTGTGGCTTCTTCCAATTCACGCCACACTTGCTGATTATTTTTAGGGGCCTGTGGCACCATGTTGGCCAAAGAAAAACTGTCGAATTGTGCGGCTTTGTTGGGCATATCCGCATTCGGCGCCATATGTCCACGGTCATAGCCTGAACCACGGTAGTCCGACAATGTCGCTCGATGTTCGCTTGCAACATTATTTTCTTCGTGAAAACTATCTTCACGTGGAATTTTTTGGCTCAGGCGCTTTGGAGTCAGGGCCTCTGCAACCCAGAGAGGTGTTTTCGAAACGCCCGAATACATCACATTAAAACCGTTAAAGCACAGTGCATAGCTGTGTTTACTTAAACTTTCTTTGAGTAAATAAGGCGGAATTTCCCGATAAAATTGTTCTAAACAGGCGGAATTTGAGCTTGGGCTTAAAGACACGTATTGCTGAATTTTTTCTTGACCAAAGGCTATCGCAAAACTTCCCGTTGCCACCAATCCTAAAATCACTCTCAGGCCATTTTGATTAAACATGTTAAAGACTGACTTACCTGAACTGCTTTTCTTCTTCGCCATAACAACTACAATAAAGATCGGTTTTTCACGAGCTTAACAATCAGCGTATACGAAGTATATCGCTCGAGTTCTATTCGCATAACAATTAAACAAAACGCCATATTTAGATGATTTTGCATGTAACAAAATGTCTTTTTTGTAGAGTTTTTCTACGGCAACGTGATGCGATTGCGTATCTTTGATTGCTGTCGCTTCAAAAAATATGCCAAGGTAAAAATGAATCGAACGAAATAATACATGCAATTTACGGAGTTCTTATGCATTCTAAGATTTTAGCTTCTCTTGGTTTAATCGGCACAGTGATAAGTGCTTCAGCCTTCGCCGAGCCACCTATCCAGCCAGGTGACACCTTAGAAAGTCTCTCTCAAGCCAAAGTCACGACTACTGTTAATGGTCAACCAGGTTCTATTCAAGAACTCGTAAGCTCAGGGCAAATTAAATTACTTGATCCAAATGCTGCACCTATCAGTCCAGCGGACCGAGGTGCACCCAATGACCAAGCAGTGATGCCAACCGCACCACAGAGTGAAGCACCTGTTCAACAGGCCGCACCTGATACCACAGTGCAACAACAAGTCGCTGCGACTCCAACAGAGCAACATCCACTGGCACCGAATGCAGAACTCTCAGCACAACAAGCTGAAGCGGCATTAAATGATGCTGTCGCACCCACGGTAAATACAGACATGAATGCTGCCCCAGCTGCTGCACCGCCATTAGATTCATCAGCAGAGGCACCTGTCAATGCGGTTAAGCCTGATTCACTGCCATCACCAGATGCCCCTGCTCAAGCGATGCCTGAAGCACCTGCAAATGATCCAATGAACTAAGACTTCAACTGATTTATCCTCCAAAAAACCAGCATATATGCTGGTTTTTTATTGAAGTTTAAATCTGGATCTGACTACCCAGCTCAACCACGCGATTGGTTGGAATTTGATAAAAATCACTCACAGGACTGGTATTCCGTTGCATTGAGATAAAGAGCTTTTCACGCCACGGCGCCATACCATCCCCTACAGTACTGATAATCCGTTCACGCGAGATGAAAAAACTAATTTGCATTAGATCATATTCAAAACCAAGTTCAGCATAGGCCATTTCCAATGCTTGCGGAATATTTGGCTGATCTTTAAAACCATAATACAAAGTAATACGATAAAAACGGACATCCAGTTTTTCAACACTACTGCGTTCTTGTGACGAAACAAAAGGAATATCGCGTGTAATAACCGTTACCATGATGTTGCGTTCATGCAGGACTTTGTTGTGCTTAATATTGTGAAGCATTGCGTGTGGCACAATATTTGGTGTACCAGTTAAAAAGACTGCATCACCTGGAACGAACTTAGTTTCACTACCCATACTAATGCTTTTAATAAATAGGTCTATTGGCAATGAATCCTTTTCAAGACGCTTCAACACTAATGCACGACCATCTTTCCATGTCATTAAAATAGTATACAGCACTGCACCAATTAAAATTGGAACCCATCCACCTGATAAAATTTTAAGCGAAGTCGAGGCAACAAAAACTGTATCAAGTAACAAAAATGGCACGGCGAATAATGCAACTTTCCACATTGGCCAACGCCACAACCCATAGGCCAAAATAGAGATTAAAATAGTGCCACACAACATAGTCATGGTGACAGCAACCCCATAAGCACTAGCCAAATTCTCACTATTCTCAAACAATAAAATTAAGATCAGTACAGAGATATACAGCGCCCAATTAATAAATGGCAAATAAATCTGACCGCGCTCTACCTCTGAAGTATGTCGCACTGCCAAACGAGGTAAATAACGTAATTGAATGGCTTGATTAACCATAGAAAATACGCCCGTAATAACCGCCTGAGATGCGATAACTGCTGCTGCTGTCGCCAAACCAATCATTGGAAATAGTGCCCATTCTGGAATAAGCATATAAAAAGGATTCGCGAGTGCATCCGCGTCACGCAATAACAATGCTCCTTGCCCTGCATAATTCAATAACAAACATGGTAATACAATAATAAACCAAGCTAAACGAATCGGAAGACGACCAAAATGTCCCATATCGGCGTAAAGTGCTTCACCGCCCGTCATAGTCAAAATCACGGCACCCATAGTCAGAAAAGCCACATAGGGTTGATTAAAGACAAAACTCAATGCCCAGTAGGGATTAACCATCAATAATACATGAGGGGTCTGAAAAATACTCCACAGCCCTAAAGCACCGATCGCTAAGAACCACAGCAGGGTTAATGGCCCAAAGAATTTCCCCATTGTCCCTGTCCCATGGCGCTGTACCAAAAATAAGCCAGTGATAATTCCTATGGATAAGGGCTCTAACCACTGATTAAAAATAGGCGTAGCAATACTGAGACCTTCTATTGCAGAAAGAACCGAAATTGCAGGAGTAATAATTCCATCACCAAAAAACAGTGATGCACCAATAAACCCCAGAGCAATAAGATAAATTTTCTTGTTATCACTAATTAAGGTGGTTCGCAGATTTAGTGCCAGTAAGGACATAATTCCGCCCTCACCGTTATTGTCTGCTCGCATAATAATCGTAACGTATTTAAAACTCACCGTTAGCATCATGCACCAAAAAATGAGGGACAAAATGCCTAAAACTGACGCTTCTGATATCGCTAGATGGGCTGTTAAAAAACATTGGCGCAGTGCATAAAGTGGACTGGTTCCAATATCTCCAAACACGACCCCAAGGGCGGCTAAGGTGATTGCGGGCAATGCGGCTTTTTTTGCAGTACTTTGCATAGGGTGTCTTCAATTTAGACAGTATTTTTGCGAATCATATCATCACGCTAAAAGTTTTTCTCTAAATCAATTGTTTCACCTTGTCGATGGCTATGTTTTTCGATATTATCCTCCGCCATGGTGAGGTGTCCGAGTGGCTGAAGGAGCACGCCTGGAAAGTGTGTATACGTTTGCGCGTATCGAGGGTTCGAATCCCTCTCTCACCGCCAAAATTTTAAAGACCTTAATCGAAAGATTAAGGTCTTTTTTTATACTGAACATTCTTATTTAGACTTGGTACAAAGTCTGCTTTATAAAAATGACTCTTCACCCAATAGGATAATTTGCACCACAAAGTGAAATATTTATTCAAAAATAAACGCTTGAACCTGATTCAAACTTGAGCTAAAACAATTTCTAAGGGAGGTTAAAATAAATCATCAATGATCATCTAGATGCAATGTTTATGAAGCACAATTCATTTGCGGTATATAACTAGCGAAACACAAAATTGACCAATAAAACTGCTATTCGGGAGTCAGAATGAATAACAGCACCAATTATGTCAAACAAATTAAAAACGCTAAACGAGGCGGTTATACCCCAACCCTTGCAAAGGATGTCAACAAACATAAAATTCAAAAAGCAATTCGTCTGATTGAACAATGGAGAACGCTGGCCAATGAACTCAAACCTCAAATGCAACTCGACATGGCTTTTACATTGGAAGAATGTGCCCAAGACCTCGATCAAATTTTAAGGAGCAAATAAGTTCCATGTTTTCACTTAACCCTATTTAAAAACAGTTTCATCACAGCCACCCAAATTTTATTCTTAGCTTTCACCCACCCCTTGGTGGGTGAAGTTTGCACAAAAAATCTTGCGCATTTCAATCGCTCACTTTTTGGCTTGCGTTTTCAAGAAAATCCGCTATTATTCTCACCACGTTGCCGGCATAGCTCAGTTGGTAGAGCAACTGACTTGTAATCAGTAGGTCCACAGTTCGAATCCGTGTGCCGGCACCATTTTATACTTAGCCTCGCTTTTTAGTGAGGCTTTGTTGTTTCTGGCCGTTTAGTTTTTTATTTCATTTTAAGTGTCTTTCATTGCCGTAATTTGAACATAGCGCACGATGCCCTGTTCAAATAATTTCTGGCAGAGCTTAGCGGTCATTTTAATTTTGAAATGATCCAAATTTTGAGCGGCCTGTTGGACTAAATGTACATGATAATAACGAGAAAAACCCGCCAAAACTGCACCTGATAAATCTTCAATAGCAACCTGCTGATAGCCTTGTGCTTCTATCGAATGCTGCAAATTCGCTTCTAACTGAAGATGTTCCAAATTCACATCGGCTGCTTTTAACAGCATTTTCAGTTGAAGCTTCTCAAAACGGTTTAAATTCAAAAATGCATCACTCAACATCAGATAGTGAAAACCAATCCGCCCTTTTGAATTTAAAACAGAATGGGTTGATCTTAGAAATGAATTTAAATCACTGTGATAAGCGGCATCGAGGCAAAACACCACATCAAAAGGTGCTGAAAATAGCTTTGAATTTAAATTTAAAAATGACGTTTGAATGATGTGTATCTTTGAATTTAAAGTGTGTTGTATACGCTGAACACATTCGGCTTGTAACTCAACCGCACAAAGTTGCTGAACATGGTAATGCTGCTGCCACAGCAATAGACTCGCGCCCTGTCCACAGCCCAAGTCTAAAACACGGTCATTTGATTTTAGCTGTAATCGATCAGCAAGATGCGTTGCCAGTGTTTGGCAAGCCTCAGGATAGGATAACCTTGCATCATCCCAATAGCCAAGATTGCTCCAAGCCAATACAGCGTGATCTCCCAATTGTTTTGCATCAATTGCATATTTATGTTTGGACAGATGTCGCTGTAAGGTTTGGAGCCATTTCATGCTTTAGTAGCCGAGTTGTGGGGCAACCTCAACTTTAGGTTTTAATCCAACAAACGGCAATGGTGCATCGAAAATTTCTGCAATATGCATTGCTGAAGTGACGGCAGACTCTAAAATAGGCAGACCATCGCACGACCATGAACCACAGAAGAAGACTTTTCGGTTTGCACTCTTATGGTGTTGTTGTAACTCTTTATTCAAAGCCACCGTTTGCGAGTCCACCACCGCACGGGTCAAAGTTACAGTTGAAATTACTTTTTTCGGGTCAATCTCGGTCACAGGCTGCCACGTTTGGAACACGGCATTTTTACCAACCAGACTCGGTTCGACTGAATTGAGCCAAACCGTGAACTGTTGACGGGTAAACTTACGGTCCATCATATAGCTCAGCACCGACCAGTCTTTACGCTTAGGCGGCATCACGGAAGGATCAGTATGGATCACCAGCTGACCTTGCTCAAAACGGAACTGCTTTAACAGCGCAATATCATCTGCAAACTGAACAGGATCTAAAAACTCTTCAATTTTTGTGGTTGGCGTTGCCACCACCACACGGTCAAACAGTTGCTGTTCGCCCTTATTATTTTCAACCAAAACCTTGTCACCTTGTTCAGTGACTTTGCTAATAGCCGATCCGCTTTGGATATTGATGTTTTCAATCAATTTATCGACCAAGGCAGGTGTTCCCCCTTGTATACGCAATAAAGCATCGCCATCCGTCAACTGACGTAAAAAGATCAACAGCGGTTTCGCTGGCCATTCGCCAATGGTTTTTGGATTACAGGTACAGATGGTGTAGAGCACAGGCATCACTGCGCCATGCCAAAACACTTCTTCAATGTCATGCTGGTTGATAAATTCAGCCAAGGTAATGTCTTGATCTTTAGATTTGAAGAATTTAGCAATCGCGGTTTTAAGCTGCAACATACCTTTAACCAAGCGCCATCCATACTGCTGCAGGCCTTTACGGTTATTGATAATTGGGAAATTGCCAATGCGACTACGGGTAGTGGTTAGCCATGTTTCTGTACGGTCTTCAAACAACCAACTACATGCCATGTAGGTGCGTACTGGATACGTTTTGATGCCTAAATAAGTCGCAAGACTTAAGGTGTTTTTCCATAAGTGTGGGTTCATGACACGTAACGGAGCATCAATCAGACCACCTTCAAACTCTGTACTGTGGCTATCCATCCCTCGCCCAGTCAGTGCTTCGAAAATAGTAATATTATGCCCAGCATCCTTTAGAATTCTTGCGGTAGCAAGACCGGCCATGCCGCTACCAATAACTGCAATATCCAAAATTATGATCCGTCAGTCTGACTTATATTGACTGAAATTATGACCCAATGTCGAAAAAATAGGGCTATTAAAAAATACCAGAATCACATTTTTTCATGTGCCGCACTGGTAGAACGATATTTGCTTAAATTACATTTCATTACACTAAAAAGCCACTTAAATAAACACAGGTTTTTTATGCATTTTATTTTAAAAAAAAATATAAACCCTTTAAAAACAAAGTATATAAATTAACTATTTTTATAACATCTGTTTTACAAACCAGCGAAAAAGCGCTAATATGCGCCTCGCATAAAAAAGATAATTACATCACATAATAATTCATGACCAACTATGCAAAATAAGAAGACTACAGCGCCTAAAAAATCCCTACCCTTGACCGAGTAGGGATTTCTTCTTTTTAGCGACAAGATTTTAGTCCACCACAGCAACAGGGATTTCACCAAACTTGCCACGATTAAAATCATCAAAAGCTTGCACAATTTCCGCTTTGCTATTCATCACAAATGGACCATAACCTTGAATTGGCTCACTAAGTGGTTCACCGGTCAACACCAAGAATTTAGTGTCTTGCAGCGCTTGTAGTTGAATTGCAGCTTTGCCATCTTGAGCAAACATCACAATGGAACTATCCACCACTTTTTGCGTGCAATTAATCAGCACTTCACCACTGAGCACCACCACAATCGTGTTATGCGTGACGGGCACATGGATAAAAGTTTCATACTCTGCTTTTAATTCACCATCCCAAACATTGACGGGACTATACGTTTGAGCAGGGCCATGATGACCACCAAACTCACCCGCAATCACGCGTATATGTCCAACATTATCATCCATTTCGATGCGCGGGATATCTGCCACGGTCAAGGCTTGATAACGCGGTGTGGTCATTTTGTCTTTGGCTGGCAAATTCACCCAAAGTTGTACCATTTCAAACAGGCCACCATGCTCAGCAAAGGCTGGAGAATGAAACTCTTCATGCACCACACCAGAACCCGCAGTCATCCACTGTACATCACCAGTATTAATGGTACCACCGCCGCCGCTAGAGTCTTTGTGTGTCACTTCACCGCTATAGGCGATGGTGACTGTTTCAAAGCCACGATGCGGGTGTGAACCCACACCACGTTGCGATGTGGTTGGATCAAATTTGTAAGGTGCAGCATAGTCCAAAAGTAGAAACGGACTAATCGCTTGTCCTAAGCGGTCATATAAAAAGAGGTTTTTGACAGGAAAACCATCACCCACCCAATGCATGTCTTGATTACGATAAACACCGATTACTTTTTTCATCTTGGAACTCCTATATCGATAGGATGAATATGCAATCTATACTACCCCTTTCCTCAGCCGTCTTATAGCACTGTGCTAGTACACACAATCACACGAATAGGACAATCTCGTTAAAATTATCTCACCTACATAAAAACCAATTTAAAAACAAAGCCATTCTTTATTTTTATGACATATTTTTGCTCAAATTTTCCTATTTTTAAGATTAAGCATCTCGTTTGGCTTATTTTATTGTCTCATTTTCCTACCTATGATGATGTTCAAGCTCAAGGCCGTAACCTTCTTACTGATTGCCTTGAGACTCGACTGATAATCACAACGAGGACAGAAAAATGGCGAAACCTTATATTCTAGGACTTACGCATTGACGGATTCAAAAAAGTATTAAAATACTTTATAAAGTATCTGTGATCAGACGAATTAAAAATGCTTCTACAGCAACTTGTACACTACCCATTTATATGGGCTTTCTCATGACAGAACCGAACTCTATTAGCTGCACACAACTTGCCGAGACTTATAACATCTCGCATGATAGTGTAAATCGCTTTCTAGAGCGTGAAGACTACACACCTCACGACCTATATCAAGAAGCAATTCAACATATTGATAATAATAAACTTATAGTCAGTATTGATGATACTGTTTTAGATAAACCGTATAGTCAGCATATGGACTTGGTTAGCTATTTTTGGTCAGGCAAACACCACCGATCCGTCAAGGGTATTAATCTCATTACCTTGTATGCGACAGATCAAAATGGTCAAAATATTCCAATTAATTTCCGAATTTATGACAAATCTGAAAGTAAAACCAAGAATGATTACTTTATGGATATGTTAAGTGAAGTACTCAGTTGGGGTGCAAAGATTCAATTTATTACAGGTGATAGTTGGTATTCATCGACTGCAAATCTAAAAACCATAAGAAAATATGGTATTCGATTTATGTTTGGTATCGACTGTAACCGTAAGGTTTCCCCAGAAAAAGGACAATGGTTTCAACTGCGTTTATTGCCGAATTTCCATCAGGGTCAAGTGGTCTGGCTCAAAGATTTTGGCTTTGTACAATTATTTAAGACTCAGTTAAAAGAACAGCAGAGGTTTTATATTGTGCATCAAGATGAAGATGATTTATTGTCCTTTGAGGGTTTTCATGAATTACATTCAAGTCATTGGAAAATAGAACAATATCACCGAGTGATTAAACAGGTTTGTCATATTGAAAAGTTTCAAGTAAGACGATCTAAACTGATTTCGAATCATATTTTTTCAGCCTTGATGGCCTACGTTGAGATACAAAAGAACCAGTTTGAGCGGATCTTTGAAAATGTATATCGTTGGCAGAAGAAGTTATTTAGACCAATGATCAAAAACTTCATTGATGACTTTATTCTCGATAAAAATCATCTGCTACCACAGAGAATCTATAAATAATACTGCGTAAGTCCTATATTCGTTTAGATAAAGATAATGCAGCGGTTCTTTTGGTTGACCACCAAGCGGGTCTCCTTTCACTGGTCCGTGACATTGACCCTGACAAATTTAAAAATAACGTACTCGCACTGGCTGCTGCCGCGAAATATTTTAATCTTCCCACCATTCTGACCACCAGTTTTGAAGAGGGTCCAAACGGTCCTTTGGTCCCTGAATTGGTCGAAATGTTCCCCGATGCACCCTATATTGCACGCCCAGGGCAAATCAATGCATGGGAAAATGAAGACTTTGTTCAAGCCGTAAAAGCCACAGGTAAAAAACAATTGATTATTGCGGGTGTAGTAACTGAAGTCTGTGTGGCCTTCCCTGCACTATCAGCACTAGAAGAAGAGTTTGATGTCTTTGTGATTACCGATGCATCGGGAACCTTTAACCCCATCACCCGTGATGCAGCATGGGATCGCATGTCTCAGGCAGGCGCACAGCTAATGTCATGGTTTGGTGCAGCTTGCGAATTACACCGCGACTGGCGTAATGATATTGAAGGCCTCGGTTCACTCTTTGCAGCGCATATTCCAGACTATAAAAACCTAATTCAAAGCTATAGCAAAAATACAGCGCAGAAATAATTCAACCTGAGCAAAAGCGATCTTCGGATCGCTTTTTTGTCGTGCGCAATCGTTAGCGATGATACAGTATCAGATCATCCATCACAGACTGCCTTCGGTCAAAAATCAATACAGGCTTGAACCCATCATGCATTCATTTGACGACTATTATTATTTTTATCTTGTGGTCAAGCACGGCGGTTTCAGTGCTGCAAGTGATGCCTCGAACATCACTAAGTCTAAGCTTAGTCGCCGCATTTTAGACCTTGAAGCCAAGTACAACGTGACCCTGATTCAGCGTTCAACACGACATTTTAAAGTCACCCCCTTGGGACAAGAGCTGTTTGAAGAATGTCGTCAAATCATTCAGCAAGTCGAAAGTGCACACAATGTTTTACTGAAACAGAAAAGTGAACCGCAAGGTTTAATCAAGATCAGCTGCCCTTCTGTGATGATGCGCTATCAAGTACGAAACTTACTCAATCTTTTTTTAAAACAATATCCCAAAGTCCAAGTGGAAATGGAGCTGACCAGCCGTCGTGTCGATGTCTTGCATGATGACATTGATCTTGCCATTCGGACCAATTTTAGTGCCAATGAAGACTCGAGTATTGTGGTCCGTGATGTGGTCAAAACCACGCATTGTTTGGTGGCCAGTCCTGATCTGCTACAAGGCCGTGAAATTCAATTTGCCACCGAGCTGAATGACTTTCCGACGCTCGCACTGGGGGTACAAAAGTCCGATTATCAATGGATATTGCATCATACCCAGAGTGATGAACAGATCGTGATTCCTTTATAACCACGGGTCAAAAGTAATGATGTCGCAGGTGTGTATTATTCGGCTCTAGATGGACTCGGCATTGCCAGCCTACCTTACTTAACGGTAGAGGCAGATATTGCTTCAGGTCGCCTCATTCACATTTTGCCCGACTGGTGTTCCAATATTGGAACCGTACAGTTGGTCTATGCTTCACGTAAAGGACAACGTTTGGTCATGGAAAAACTGATTGAGCATTTGATTCAGGGTTTAAGAGACTTTGCCAGCACCAGCAAGGGTTATCATCTCTAGAACCGAAAAGAATCCCGCATAAAAAATCAGCCACTTGGGCTGATTTTTTACAGGCATCATGCTCATGACTCAACACAATGCAACCATCGAGGTCAGCTTAGATTTTACCAACCAAGTCGATTGACGGTGCAAGCGTTGCTTCACCTTCTTTCCATTTTGCAGGACATACTTCGCCTGGGTGTGCATGCACATATTGTGCTGCTTTCACTTTGCGTAATAGTTCAGATGCATCACGACCAATACCGCCAGCATTAATTTCAATAATTTGGATTTTACCTTCAGGATCAATCACAAAAGTACCACGGTCTGCGAGACCTTCTGTTTCAATCAGCACGTCAAAGTTTTTAGACAAAGTCCAAGTTGGATCGCCAATCAATGGATACTGAATTTTACCAATCACATCTGACGTGTCGTGCCATGCTTTATGGGTAAAGTGGGTATCGGTCGATACACCGTAAATTTCCACACCGAGTTTTTGAAATTCAGCATAGTGATCGGCTAAGTCGCCCAATTCTGTTGGACACACAAAGGTGAAATCAGCAGGATAGAAAAATACGACAGACCATTTACCTTTCAAGTTTTGCTCAGACAACTCAATGAATTCACCATTTTGGTAAGCTGTTGCATTAAACGCCTTAACTTCAGTATTGATTAAACTCATGTATTCGTCCTCAAAAGATTTGTGAGAGTGCTTAAGTGATGAAGCAAGAATACGCACAAACCAAAAATTGGTAAAACAGTAAGTTTTTATTATTTTTATCGGATTTTTAGATTTATTATTTCCCGACACTGTTGCCCGATTTTCACCATCTTGTGACCTAAATGAAAACCTTTCGACTTTTTAAATGAGCTCAATACAGTCAAATCTAGAGTCAAGCAGTGGAAAATCTATGATTTGGAAGGGCCTTTCAAAGCTTTGATGTTCAATAAAAAGTGAATTTAAGCCGTTTCGGTCTGCCCCACCTGATGATAAGCACGATTAAAATAAACCAAACTTTGCTCATGTTGGCTTTGTTGAATCGCGACAATACGGCACATAAAAACCGTATGTGTTCCCACTTCTTGAATATCATCAATTTCACAATCAAAATTGACCAAAGCATCCTTTAAAACAGGTGCGCCCGTTTCTAGCTCTGTCCACACACCATGTTTAAAACGCTCTTCAGACGTCATTTTAGATGCGAAGACATTCGAAATATGCTGATGTTGTGCACCTAACACATTCACAGTTAGGATTTTATTATCGACAAAATGTGCATGTGAACGCGATGCTTTATTCATACAGACCAATAATGTCGGTGGTGTATCCGTCACACTGCATACGGCAGATGCTGTGAATCCATGACGATCAGCCATGCCTGCCGTGGTTACGACACTCACTGCACTGGTTAACAAAGACATTGCATTTCTAAAGTCTGTTGCTTCAATCATCATTTTATTCCTCAGTAGAACGGACACATGCTTTGACTCAGATAAAAGCTACCCATTTCTGATCAAATAGATAGCCCTTTCACATCACGCGCTTGCTGCGTATGAAGCCGAAAGTTCTTTACGAATAATTTCTGCACCTGCGCTTAACGCATTCAGCTTACCACGTGCGACTTCACGTGCTAAAGGGGCCATGCCACAGTTGGTCGAAGGATAGAGTTTATCTGCATCGACAAACTGAAGTGCTTTACGTAGTGTATTCGCAACTTCTTCAGGTGTTTCAACAGTGTTGGTTGCCACATCAATCGCACCGACCATGACTTTTTTACCGCGAATCAGTTCAATCAGATCCATTGGTACACGCGAGTTTTGACATTCGAGTGAGATGATATCAACTTTAGATTGTTGCAGTTTAGGGAATGCTTCTTCATATTGACGCCACTCTGAACCCAAGGTCTTTTTCCAATCGGTATTGGCTTTGATACCATAGCCATAGCAAATATGAACCGCAGTTTCACATTTCAGACCTTCAAGTGCTCGTTCAAGAGTTGCAACACCCCAATCATTCACTTCATCAAAGAACACATTAAATGCAGGTTCATCGAACTGAATAATATCGACACCAGCAGCTTCTAACTCACGCGCTTCTTGATTCAGAATCTTGGCAAATTCCCAAGCCAGTTTTTCACGACTTTTATAATGACCATCATACAGCGTGTCAATCATGGTCATCGGACCAGGCAGCGCCCATTTAATCGGTTGAGTTGTTTGACTGCGTAAAAACTTAGCATCTTCCACAAACACTGGTTTTTGACGGCTTACTGCACCTACTACTGAGGGTACGCTCGCATCATAACGATTACGGATACGAACCGTTTCACGTTTCTCAAAATCAACGCCATCCAGATGTTCAATAAAGGTGGTGACAAAATGTTGGCGGGTTTGCTCGCCATCGCTGACAATATCAATGCCTGCATGGAGTTGTTCTTGCAATGACAAACGTAAAGCATCTTGTTTCGCTTCGAGTAATGCCTCACCTTCGAGTTTCCAAGGTGACCAAAGTTTTTCAGGCTCAGCAAGCCAAGAAGGTTTAGGTAAGCTGCCCGCAGTTGATGTTGGTAATAAAATGGCCATTTTAAATCTCTATTTCAATATTCTATTTCAGTTAAATTAAGCAGCGTTGCTGTCTACGGTATAATTCGCAGCCCATTGTTCAAGGATGTCTTGATAAGGCTTAATAAAGTTCTCTTCCGTCCATTTACCTTGCTTAACCGCGAGCTGACCACGTTCAACACGGTCATAGACGATTTGTGTTAATGAGTAATCTGGGTACTCTAGGCTTGCTTGATAAACTTGGGACGCTGATGAATTTGCGTTGTAAATTTCAGGGCGATAAATCTTTTGGAAGGTTTCCATGGTGCTAATCGCACTGATCAATTCAAGATCGGTGTAATCACGCAGTAAATCACCCGCAAAATAGAATGCTAAAGGTGCAGCGCTCCCTTTTGGCATAAAGAAGCGAACCTGTAAGCCCATTTTATGGAAATACTCATCGGTACGTGAATATTCATCTTGTTTATACTCAACGCCTAAAACAGGATGCTCATTGGCAGTCCGGTGATACTTTTTCGCTGTTGAAACACTCAAACAAATCACAGGCTGTTGATTAAACTCTGCTTTAAAAGTCTCTGAGTTCACTAAGTATTGATACAGTTTGCCATGTAGATCACCAAAACCTTCAGGTGCATACGACGTCGAATTCTCTTTATTATGTTCTTTCAGCACTACGCTAAAATCGTAGTCACGTACATAAGATGAGAAGCTATTCCCAATCATGCCTTCAATACGTTGATGAGTATGATGATCATTAATCGTGCTTTTCAACATTTCAATAATTGGGAAAGTTTGACCATTCCCCTCAATGTCTAAATTTGCAGAAATAATATCAATTTCAAGCGAATAACGATCACCATTCGGGTTATCTGTTTGTGCTAAGGCATTGAAACGATTATTAATCATTCGAAGTGTATTACGTAGGTTCTGCTCACGGCTTTCACCACGCGCCAAGTTAGCAAAGTTCGTCGTTAGACGTGTGTTATCTGCTGGTTGATAGTTTTCATCAAAACGAATGCGTTTAATTGAACATGCAAACTCTGTACTCATGGCGATCTGTTACCCTATATTTCTGCGATAAAACTGAATTTCTTTCATGCTCTTTCTAGAGGGTCCAATTTTCTTTTTGGATCTTTCTAGCAAATCGTCTTTCCAGCCTTCTCAGCTTTTTCTGAGCATCAGGCTAAGAAGCAACGATGAATATGATCTATCGTTAAGAGCGTGGTTTAATTTATACCTGAATGATCACATGAATAAAAATGATTTAATCTCACACCAAGGTGAACTAAATTCATGTTTAGAAATTCTTTCGCTTTAACAATCAATTGCGCATAGATAATTTTTTGTGGATGTACGAAAGGAAAGAATGAAAACATCAGCCCTCGTGCGCGAGCAATGAAAAGTCATGATATTGCTAAATCAACGCCATCAACACACTACCTCTCTATTTTTAATTATCTATTTATATCAGCAACTTAAAGTCATGAACTGATTATTAAAATATTAGATAAAACAGGCAATTCAATGGTTTTGTCTGTGGGAAAATGATGAGCAAAAGCTTGGTTTTGAGTTCGTACATTCATTAATTTTGGCTTCACTTTCAGACCTTGGCTCTTCCTCACAGAATCAGGAAATGTAGTATCTTTCCTATCACCAATCAGAATTAAAAAAACAAACATTCGGTCTTTATATTAAGAACAGCTCACCTATATCAAGTAAAACTAAAGAATCATCTAATGCATTTTTTGCATAACTGAATTAAAAATTGCATTGTCGTTTTTTTTAAAAAAAAGTAACACTTGCCACAGTTAAATCCCCAATCGACGATTTAGCACTCAATATCTAAAGCAATGCCTATATAAATTGATCAACATGGAATGTCATCAATGCCTTGCTACATCAGGCCAAAAGCTGATGAAAAGAAGATTAAAGAAGGAACGATAAGTATGAAGCAGAAGAAATTACTAAAATATATTCTGATTGCCATGATCTCTGGAATACTGATTGGTTGGGCTTTTCATAGCACTTTAACAACTGCACAAACCACAGAACTTGCCGCCTATTTTAAAATTGTGACCGATGTATTCTTAAGATTAATTAAAATGATTATTGCACCCTTAGTGTTTGCAACAATCGTTTCTGGTCTGCTCTCGATGGGAAAATCCTCATCGCTGGGATCAATTACCTTAAAGGCCATGAGTTGGTTCATTGGTGCGTCATTTATTTCACTTTTACTGGGCATGGGCTTAGCCAATTTATTCCAGCCCGGCGCTGGAATGAATCTCACCGTTCCTCAAACAGCGGTTGATATTGGTGTCAGTGCGACAAGTCTGAGCTTAGAAAGCTTCATTACGCATATTTTCCCGCGTAGTTTTGCTGAAGCCATGGCCAATAATGAGATATTACAGATTTTGGTTTTCTCAATTTTCTTTGGCTCCGCACTGGCCTATGTTCAACATCAAAATGAAGTAACCGTCATTGGCAAAATTATTGATGAACTCTGTAAGGTGATGTTCCGAATTACAGATTATGTCATGGCATTTGCCCCTATCGCCGTTTTTGCAGCCATTGCTTCCGCGATTACCATCCAAGGCCCTAAACTGATTATCGATTATAGTATTTTCATTGGACAGTTCTATGTGGGACTACTGGTGCTTTGGACTCTCCTGATTGCTTTCGGCTATATCTTCTTGAAAAAAGATATTTTTAGATTGATGCGAATTGTGCGTGAACCCACCATGTTGGCATTTGCGACCGCAAGTAGTGAATCGGCTTATCCAAAAACCATGGAAGCTTTGGATAAATTCGGTGTGCCTAAACGTATTACCAGTTTCGTGCTCCCTTTAGGTTATTCTTTCAACCTCGACGGCTCGATGATGTATATGGCATTTGCCGTGTTATTTATTGCACAAGCTTACAACATTGATTTAAGTTTTTCCCAGCAAGCACTCATACTCTTTACCCTCATGATTACGAGTAAAGGGATTGCAGGTGTTTCACGGGCATCCATTGTGGTGATTGCCTCCACTCTGGCTATGTTCAAGCTTCCTGAAGCCGGTATTCTATTAATTTTAGCGATTGATCAGTTTTTAGATATGGGCCGTACGGCAACCAATGTGATTGGAAATAGTATTGCAACTGCCGTAATTGCACGTACTGAAGGCAATAATGATGAGCTTACCGAGCAAGAAGGTATCATGGTGAACAATCTTCCTCCCGTAAACCAATTGGCCGATAACAGTTAGAATTATTTATAGATAGAATAAAATGGTGATTTTTAAATAGTAAGTAAAAGTTCTTTATTTACTATTCATAAAATCACCTTATTTATTATTTAAATATACCTCAAAACGATTAACCAAAATAATTAATAAAATTCAATTATTTATTTTTCTGAATCAAAATATTCCAAATATAATTAATTCGATTTGAAAATGACATTTCACGTTTAACCAAATAGACATCTTGAAATAAATAGTACTGCTTACCGTCCAGTACTTTTAATTTATTTTCTTGAATTTCTCTTTCAACCAATAATTTAGGCAGCCATGCCACACCTAAACCTTGTAATACCAACTCTTTTAAATCACCTGCATTATCCGTCTCATATAAAGTTCTATAATCCAACTTATTTTCAATCGCTTCATCCACACAGTTTCTTAAATATGCTTGTTTACTATAAGACAACAAAGGAAAAGACTGATCGAGTGAATATTTGGCCGTCCCATCATGATCTAAGGCCGTCACCGGGAGTATTTCCATTTCAACAATTTTATGAAATTCGAACAAAGAACGATCGAATTGTTCTAATGTTTTTTGATCGCAATAGCTGATTAAAAAATCACACGAACCATCTTTTAATAAGCGCATGCCCTGTTTGAAATTTGAGGCAACAATTTCCAATTTTAAGTCCGTCATATCCATCGATAACTCATGAATAAAGCGGGGGAAAAACTGGGTAATGAGCGAGTGTGACACTGCAAACTTGACGGTTAACTCATCATGTTTCACATTCTTTTCTAAATATTTTATTGTTGTAGTGAGTTGATTTTGTATATTTTTTGCCGAAGCCAGTAAAACCTGGCCTGCTTCTGTGAAATCAATATTTTTACTGTATCTTTTCAAAATTTGGAAACCCAATGAGTTTTCAATATTCTGAATTCTGCGCGTAAAGGCAGACTGCGTGACATGTCGTAGAGCTGCTGCTTGAGATATCGATTTTTCTTGCTCTAATGCAAGTAAATCTTCAATCCATCGAATTTCTAAAGTCATAACTCATTCTTCACTCATCCTTTGATCAATTATAATCTATTATGCAAAAAATGCATGTAGTAATATATTTTTACATTAGAAAAAAAACCGTGCGCACTTTAATATCGATTTATTCGAGATTAGAGTCTATTTAAATGAACATTAAGATTAACACACGCGTTGAAAAGGATTTATTAGGGCATAAAGAGATTCCCGTTCATTGCTATTATGGCGTACAAACTTTAAGAGCTTTAGAGAACTTTAATTTAAGCCCAAATAAACTCAATCAATTCCCTGTTTTTATTAATGCCCTTGCAATGGTTAAAGCTGCATGCGCAGAAGCCAATTTTAAACTCAATAAGCTTGAAGAAAATAAATACAATGCTATTCAGTATGCATGTGAACAAGTTATTAATTATAAGTATCATGACCAATTTCCAATTGATATGATTCAAGGTGGTGCGGGAACATCCACCAATATGAATATCAATGAAGTACTGGCTAATATTGGCTTAGAACATTTAGAGCATTTAAAAGGCGAATATCAATATTTACATCCAAATAATGATATTAATATGTCTCAATCAACCAATGATGTCTATCCAACAGCAATTAAAGTGGGTTTAATTTTTGCAATAGAGCAATTGAATAGCCCGTTTCAAAATTTAATTCAAAGTTTTAAGAACAAGTCAGATGAGTTTTCGCATATCTTAAAAATGGGTCGTACCCAATTGCAAGATGCCGTTCCAATGACCTTGGGTCAAGAATTTGGCGCATTTGCAAATACCTTACAAAATGATTTAAACAAGCTCAATGACATCATGCCGTCTGCTTTAAGTGTTGTAAATTTGGGCGGAACAGCAATTGGAACAGGCATCAATACCGAAGTTAAGTATCGTGAATATGCCATCGCAGCATTGTCTGAAATTACGCAAAAGCAGATCAGTAGTTCACCTGATTTAATCGAAGCAACCTCAGATATGGGCGATTTCGTTTTATTATCGAGCTTCTTAAAACGTACCGCGACTAAGCTCTCAAAAATTGCCAATGACCTGCGCTTGCTGTCTAGTGGTCCTCGTACAGGTCTGAATGAAATTCATTTAGAACCGCGTCAACCAGGCAGCTCAATTATGCCTGGCAAAGTGAACCCTGTTATTCCAGAAGCAATGAATTTAGTTTGTTTTCAAGTGATTGCAAATGATTTGGCCATTACTTTGGCGGCCGAAGCAGGTCAGTTACAGCTCAATGCGATGGAGCCGTTAATTGCTTTTAAACTGTTCGAATCGATCGATTTGTTGGGTAAAGCTATGCAAATGTTCCAACATAAATGTATTGAAAACATCCATGCCAATGCTGAACACTGTCAGGCAAATGTCGATAATTCAATCGGCATTATTACTGCACTCAACCCATATTTGGGCTATGAAACAACGACTCGTATTGCAAAACAAGCGAATGAAACTGGTCAAAGTGTATTGGCTTTAATTAAAGCTGAAAACCTATTGTCTGATCAACTTTTAGCTGATGTGCTATCAATCAAAAATATGGTTCATCCTCAGCAATCTTTATCATGATTTATTAGCATTTAGTCTTTTTAAAAAGGGATCTCATCAGAGGTCCCTTTTTTATAGAGAAGAAAAGCATGCTGTGTCACTCACATGAGATGAACATTTTTTATTTTATAAAGTTTTTCAAATACCAAATTTGCCTAGCCATAAAAAAAAGAACTTGATATAAATCAAGCTCTTTCTCTTTAATAAATACAATAATTAAGTATTGTACAATTTAGAATGGAAGATCATCATCCATATCTGCTGGTGCTGCCGCAGGCGCTGACTGAGGAGCCGCCTTGGGTGCAAAACCGCTTGGGTTATTGTTCGCATAACCACTTTGTTGGTTGTTGCTATTGCCCGCTGCTGGATTGCCGCCATAACCGCCTTGGTTGTTGTTATTGTTATGACCACCACCTTGGTTATTGTTGAAACGTGGTTGTGCATAACCATCATTTCCGCCTTGCATTTGCTCACCTTGCTGACGGTTGTTGTCGAGCATCTGCATTTGCTCACCACGAATTTCTGTGGTGTAGCGTTCTTGACCATTTTGATCTGTCCACTGACGAGTACGCAGTGAACCTTCAATATAAACTTTCGAACCTTTACGTAGGTATTGTTGCGCAATTTCACCTAGACGGTTGTGTAACACAATACGGTGCCATTCGGTTTGCTCTTTACGCTCACCTGTACTTTTATCTGTCCAAGAGTCGCTCGTTGCAATTGAAAACTGTGTCAACGAACCACCGTTTGGAAAAGTTTTCGTCTCTGGATCTCGGCCTAATGTGCCCACTAAAATAACTTTATTTACACCGCGCATCTGATGTTTACTTCCTATCTATTTCTATTATTTACTTTATAAGAGTTATGCTTAAATGGCTACCTCTTTCCCCAACAACTGCGTTAAATCTTGTCGTGTAGCATCATCTATTTGCTGCTTATCGACTTTTACATACGCTACTTGCTGATCAGACATCACCACGACCTCTTCAATACCACGAATCGCTAAAAGCTGTGAAGTCCATTCATCCGTTTGTTTATGCTCAGGTAAACGCAACACCATCGAAGACAGATAGCGTGGTTGTGCCAAGCCAAAACTAATCAATAACCAAACAATCGCTAGTCCAGTCAGGATGCTCCAGCCCAAGGCTGTATTGTTTAACAGCAGCAACTGACCACCTGTGACACCACCAAAAAATGCGCCTAAAAACTGGCTGCTGGCATTTACGCCCATCGCGGTGGCTTTAGACTGAATCGGCGCAGCTTTCGATAACCATGACGGCAGCAACGCTTCCATGACGTTAAAAGCAATAAAGAATAAGCCCAAACCTGTCAGCAAAATATACTTCGACTCAAAGCCAAAAATTAGGATGCCTAAGCCTAAAATAATGCCGCCAATAGCCGTTAAAAAGATGCCTCGCATTTTGCGATATTTTTCAGCCAACACAATACTTGGAAAGGCAAAAAATAGGCTAATAACCAACAGCGGTAAATACACCCAGCCATGCGAATTTAGTGGAATTTTGGCAAAATCAATCAACTGTGATGGGACATAAATAAACATTGCTGTTAGCAATAAATGTAAGCTAAACACTGATACATGCAGACGGTTCAGATTACCCATTTTTAAGACTTGTTTGAGCTGAGCCAAATAACCTTGATCAAAATTTCGATGGTGGCGGGTAACTTTTGGAACCAACAGCAACATTGAAATGGCGGCCAAACCCATGATGGTCGTTACCCAGAATAGTCCTGAAATACCCACTAAACCGGTAAGCCACGGCCCCAAACTAAAGGCAACTGCAAAAGAAACTCCGATACTCATGCCCATGGTTGCCATGGCTTTCATACGGTTTTCTTCACGGGTCACATCCGCCAGTAGTGCCATCACCACTGCAGACACTGCCCCCCCACCCGCAATGGCACGACCAATAATCACCCCATAAATGGTGTCTGACATCGCTGCAATTGCACCACCCAAAGCAAACAGGAGTAGCCCGAAAACCACCAAAGGCTTACGGCTATAACGGTCAGCAATCAAACTAAAAGGAATCTGTAAAATAGCCTGTGTTAAGCCATAAATCCCCACAGCCAAACCGAGCAACGCAGGCGTTGCATATTCATAGGTCTGCCCTGCCACAGAAAATACAGGGATGATCATGAACAAACCCAACATGCGTAAGGCAAAAATACTGCTTAAGGCAAAAGTTGAACGACGTTCTAAAGCATTCATCATAAACGAGGACAGACTGTATTGAATTAATCTTGGATCAAGATTATAGGCTATTCAATCCGACTAGCGGCATGAATTTTATGTTTAATAAAAGCCTTCATGATCTGAAAAACAAAAAGCGCAGCCAGAGCTGCGCTTTTCTTCGGTTTAAAGCAATCTGCTTTAAGCGGCTTGATGTTTTTTGTATTGAATAGATGCAATAACAGCCCAAACAATAAAGGCCACACCAATTAAACCCGTGACGACTTCTGGTACATGTAGACCTGTGCCACTTGCCAGCATAATGAATGCTAAAGCACCAATTGCGTAGTGTGCACCATGCTCAAGGAAGACATAGGCATCCAAAGTCCCTTTCTCTACCAAGTAAATGGTCATCGAACGCACGAAGATCGCACCAATCGCGAGACCCAGCATAATAATCACAACATCGGAAGTAATCGCAAACGCGCCAATTACGCCATCAAAACTGAACGATGCATCGAGTACTTCTAGGTATAAGAAACCACCAATACCTGCTTTGACCACACCTGTGGTTGCGCCATTGGCATCATGCGTAACTGCATTGCCGTCTTCATCAACTTCAGGTTCACCACCCAACAAATGACTTAAGACTTGTACGCCAATATACACCACAATGCCCCAGATTCCCGCCATGGTTACCACCAGGCGTTTGGCTTCATCGACATTGGCCGCCATCACCAAAAGTGCAATCAGTGCAAGGAAGACTGACATTGCAGGAACATTGGCTAAATTGGTCAAACGGCGTTCTAACCAACGGAACCAGTGCGTGTCTTTCTCTTCATCTAAGAAGAAGTTTAAGAACACGAGTAACAAGAATGCACCACCAAATGCAGCAATTTCAGGGTGATGATCCATCAGACGTTGTGAGTAGGTTTTTGGATCATTCAAAGCCAGTTGTACGACTTCAACAAAGCCCATATCTGCAGTTACCGCCACAATTGCGACAGGGAAGATTAAACGCATACCAAATACAGCGACTAAAATACCCACGGTCAGGAACAAGGTTTTCCAGAAATGATCCCAACCACGTAACACAGATGCATTGACCACGGCATTATCAAAAGATAACGAGACCTCCATCACCGCTAAAATTGCAGTAATGGTCAAAGCAGTAAACATGGTCTTTAAGCCCGCTTCTGGTCCATGGGTAAAACCCCAGTACGCAGACAACGCAAGACACACGATCGTAAAAATGATAGAGAAACCAAAATGTTTCATCATGACAGATCGACCTATAAAAAATTTGGAGATGAACGAAAACTTAAAAAACAGGTTGAGTTTTATGGCCGCAATTATGACGCTTTTTGCGCCTGAAACCAAAACATCTTCGTTAATTTTTACTTATCTCACCGATGTACGGAGATGGATTGTTGTTCCGCGCAAACTGTTGTTATAGTCTTGCCCATATTTTGGCTTCCCTCAGGATCTAATCATGGCTTTTTCTCAAGACGTTTGGCAACGTAATGTCGACTTATATCAAAAAACACTGGCTTTACCTTTTAACCAAGAATTGGCTTCAGGCACACTTAATAAAGAAGCGTTTTGCCATTATGTGATTCAAGATGCGCACTACTTGGTGGCTTATGGTCGTGCTTTAGCGGTGTGTGGTGCCAAAGCGTATGAGGCTGACGACATTATTCAGTTTAGCCAAGGGGCCAAAGAAGCGATTGTGGTGGAACGCAGTTTGCATGATGGCTTTATGAAAAATTTTGATATTTCAAAGCAGCAGTTTGAAGAAACCCCGCTGACTTTGGCATGTCACCATTACACTTCATTTCTAACGGCAACCGCTTGGTCTGAAAGCTACCCTGTGGTGTTAGCAGCACTCTTACCTTGTTTTTGGATTTATGCTGAAGTCGGTAAAGACATTGTGGGTAACTCTATAGCCAACAACCCGTACCAAGCGTGGATTGATACTTACGCAGGTGAGGAATTCAACCAAGCGGTACGTAATGTGATTGCAACCATCGATAAAGTGGCTGCACGTTGCGATGCGGATACCATTGAGAAAATGCATAAAGCCTACCGTAAAGGGGCTGAACTGGAATGGTTGTTCTGGGACAGCGCTTATAAACAGCAGCAATGGCTCGGTTTAGACCACGCTTAAAAGCGCACATGATCCAAAAAGCTCTGAACCCTTCAGGGCTTTTTATTGACCGAATCTCGTATTTTGCAAATAGCATGATTGCTATTTTAAGCATTTGAAACTAAACTCCACCAATGATAATAATTATCATTTACATAATTAACTTTCGAGGGCCATTCTCATGCATCCTGATACTCTAGGTACTGAAGCCATTCGTGCATTTTTTACCGTACAATGCTGCTGGCTAAATAACGAAGAAATATACCTTGAAAAAGGCTGTTTACACTGCGGTTCTGCCGCGACCTATCTCATTTATTATACCAATCCACATATTCAAAAATTGATGTTGGCGTTTATTAAAAAATATCATTGCGTTTTAAGTCGAGAACAAGACTTACTCGACCTACCAGACTTTGAAAATGACTACGACGCCTTCTTACAAACTCTTGAGCACGAAGTCAATTTCTATGCCCTTCTCCATCATGACATTATCCGTCCCTTTGCTTTTGAGACGGTCGATTCAATCTTTGAACGTCCTTATGCGCTAGCATGCTAAATGCTGCAACCACAACAACACTCTATCCCTGAAGGCGTATGGCAAACCAAAAATAGCACAACCATGATGCAACTTTTGCGCTGCGCTGAATGGGTGATCCACTCTTTTTTAGGGAACTTATAAATACCTTTCTGTCTTCAGTCTCAGCCAATATCGATAGCTTGAGACTTGTTTCAACACTGAAATCTAGCTACAGTCTAGCAACATCAATTTTCTTTTGGCCGACATGATTTGTCGCTATAAAATCATGTTTAACACTTGAATAAAGCATAAGTCGTTATCATATACCTCCTTCATCTGCACAATTTCGAGATAGTTTTATGAGCCAAAGTCATATCCGTATTCGAGGCGCACGTACCCATAACTTAAAAAATGTGAACCTTGATATTCCCCGCGACAAATTCGTGGTGATCACGGGACTTTCTGGTTCAGGTAAGTCATCGCTTGCATTTGATACACTCTATGCCGAAGGCCAGCGTCGTTATGTCGAATCGCTTTCGGCCTATGCGCGCCAGTTCTTGTCACAAATGGAAAAACCTGAAGTTGACTCAATTGAAGGTTTAAGCCCTGCCATTGCGATTGAACAGAAGTCAACCAGCCACAACCCTCGTTCTACGGTGGGTACCATTACCGAAATTTATGACTATTTACGTCTACTCTACGCACGTGTCGGCACGCCATTTTGCCCAGAGCATGATTTGCCGATGGTGGCACAGACCGTATCGGAAATGGTCGATGCCGTAAAAGGATTGGATGAAGGAACAGCGCTGATGCTGCTTGCACCTGTGGTGCGTGAACGTAAAGGCGAATATTCCAACCTGTTTGAACAGCTACAAAGTCAAGGTTTTGTACGGGCGCGCGTCGATGGTGAGATTGTTGATCTAGACCCAATTCCAGAACTCGATAAAAAGAAAAAACACACCATTGAAGTGGTGGTGGATCGTTTTAAAGTCCGTGATGACCTCGGCAACCGCATCGCAGAATCTTTTGAAACTGCTCTACGTTTGGGCGGTGATATTGCCATTCTCTCGTGGATGAATGGTGAACACCCAGATCGGGTCTTTTCGGCTAAACACTCATGTCCTGAATGTGACCGTGCCGTTGCAGAACTTGAGCCGCGTTTGTTTTCATTTAACAATCCCTTTGGTGCCTGCCCAACCTGTGATGGTTTAGGGACCCGTAGCCATTTTAGTGCCGAAAAACTCATTCCAAGTCCTGAGGTTTCTATTAGCCAAGGCGCGATTCGTGGTTGGGACAGACAACGTCCGTACTACTACAGCATGATTGAAAAAGTGGCAGCACATTTTGGTTTTTCTTTGGATACACCTTGGAATGAATTGGATGCCGACACCAAAAAGAAATTTTTATACGGTACTGGCAAAGAAAAAGTTGATTTAAGTTATATCGACGAACGGGGTCGCAAACATAATCGTGTGCAACCTTTTGAAGGAATTTTGCCACATTTAGAACGTCGCTATCGTGAAACAGAGTCAAACTATGTTCGTGATGATTTGGCACAATATTTGTCTAATGCGGCATGTGATGCCTGCGGTGGATCACGTCTGAATGAAATTTCACGCCATGTTCGGGTTAAAGACAAAACCATTGCCCAAATTACTAAAATGTCGATTGGTGATGCGGAAAGTTATTATCAAGATTTAAATCTTGATGGTGCAAAAGGCGAAATTGCCGATAAGATTTTTAAAGAAATCCGTGAGCGTTTACATTTCTTAGTTTCAGTGGGTCTGAATTATTTAAGCCTTTCTCGTTCAGCAGAAACATTGTCTGGTGGTGAAGCGCAACGTATTCGTTTGGCTTCGCAAATCGGCGCAGGTTTGATGGGTGTGATGTATGTCCTCGATGAACCATCGATTGGTCTGCATCAACGTGATAATGATCGCCTATTGGAAACCTTAGTCCGCTTACGTGATTTGGGGAATACCGTTTTAGTCGTTGAGCATGATGAAGATGCGATTCGTGCAGCAGATCATATTATCGATATTGGTCCTGGTGCTGGTATTCATGGTGGTCATGTGATTGCTGAAGGGACTTATGATGAAATCCTTGCGAATAGTGAATCACTTACAGGTCAATATTTATCAGGCAAACTGAAAATTGAAGTACCGAAAAAACGTACTGAACCGCCAAAGCCTGAAGAACAAATTAAATTGATGGGTGCTGCGGGTCATAACCTACAAAATGTGGATTTAACTATTCCTTTGGGTGTGATGACCTGTGTGACTGGTGTGTCTGGTTCAGGTAAATCTACGCTGATTAACCGTACTTTATTGCCTTTGGCAGCGACACAGCTTAATGGTGCAACGACATTAACGGCCGAGAAATTTGATTCGATTGATGGTCTGCAATTCCTTGATAAAGTGGTTGATATTGACCAAAGCCCGATTGGTCGTACACCTCGCTCTAACCCTGCAACGTATACGGGTTTGTTTACCCCAATTCGTGAATTGTTTGCGCAAACGCCTGAAGCCAAAGCACGTGGTTATGCTGCGGGACGTTTCTCATTTAACGTGAAAGGTGGTCGTTGTGAAGCCTGTGAAGGTGACGGCATGATCAAAGTGGCTATGCACTTTTTACCTGATATGTATGTGCCGTGTGATAACTGTCATGGTGAACGCTATAACCGTGAAACTTTAGAAGTTGGGTATAAAGGGAAGAATATTTCCGATGTACTGAATATGACGGTTGAAGATGCCATGCATTTCTTTGATGCGATTCCTGTGATTCACCGTCGTTTGGAAACGTTAAATCAAGTCGGTTTAGGCTATATTCGTTTAGGTCAGTCTGCAACGACACTGTCAGGTGGTGAAGCGCAACGTGTGAAATTAGCACGTGAATTGGCAAAACGTGATACGGGTAAAACGTTGTATATCTTGGATGAACCCACTACAGGTCTACATTTCCATGACATTGCTAAACTGTTAGATATCCTCCATGAGCTTCGTAATAAGGGCAATACTATTGTGGTGATTGAGCATAATTTGGATGTGATCAAAACTGCTGACTGGGTAATTGATTTAGGCCCTGAAGGTGGTGCAGGTGGTGGGATGATTATCGCGGAAGGAACGCCCGAGGTAGTGGCGAAAAATAAAGTTTCACATACTGCGAAGTTTTTAAAGCCAATGTTGAAGTGATTTTATAATTCAACCTCCTTTTTCAAAGGAGGTTGAAGAAGAATTTGATTCATAAAATAATTATGCTAAAACTATGATTTATTCATAATTTTAACATTTATGACTTTATTAGAAATATTAGATACATCCATTAAAATTGGCTTAGGAGCACTGGTCACAGGTGTAATAGCGTATTTTAATCAAAAAGCGAGCATCTCAGCTTCTGTTACCAAAGAAAATCTTTTATACAACCGAAATCTACTAACCAATATTTCTAAAGATGTTGAAGAAATTAATCATTTAATATTAAAGATATGGAGTATCTTTGAGTTCGAAGCAAAGAAATCACCAATAAATCAAACTAAAATATTAGAACGACTTGATCCTTTAAGAACATCACTTTTCAATGACTTCGATCTTTTAAGCAAGAATGAAGGTCTTTTATTACTCCACGGATACACAGAACAACAAGAAAAATTAAGATTTTATGGAGAACTTTTAGGAAAATTCAATTCCTATACTTTGTTTAAAAATGGCTCGGTAGATATACAGAAAACAGCCGAATATAGAACTAAAATTCTAGAGGCTAGAAAGAACTTGTATCAAAGCCTACACAAAGCTATTCACTAATGATTGAATTTATCTGAAATCCAATCACACGACAGGCGACATGAATGTCGCCTGTTTGACTATGCTCAAGGGACTGAGCATAGTCAAACAAATGGGTTTTGTCACTTTTACCCAGTAAAAATGAGATAACGCTACACAATAGCAATTACGCCAGCAATCCAGTAGGAAGATGCTCTAAAACGATAGTCATTAATACCAATCGTTCAACTTATTATTCAAAAGCTCGAATCTGCTCAGCAAGCAAAGCCAACTCTCCATCATCCACTCGCTGAAAATCATGTGATGAAATATAGCCTTCGTACTGCTCAAAATACTTATCAACATTAGAGTTCACAGCTTGCCAGTTTTCATGCACTTGCTTAGTACCATGCATTGGAAATAACTTAGCGTGAACATGATCCACACCAAAACCTTCAAATACCATTGCTGTACGCCCAACGTCTTCAAAAAATCCATCTAACTTTTTCGCAACTTTCTTGGTATATAGCATCAATCCAGTTAAAACTTAGAGGTGGATCAGGAAATTTGAACAACACTTATAAGTGATATTTTGCTCCCCAAATGATGTTATAAACATCAATATATGGAGTATTTTATGACACGTAGACCAAGAAGAAATCATTCAAATGACTTTAAAGCTAAGGTAGCACTTGCTGCGATTAAAGCAGAAAAAACACTTGCTGAATTGAGTGCTGAATTTGATGTTCATCAAAACCAAATTATTGACTGGAAAAATCAATTGATCTCAGCTTCCTCGCAAGCTTTCGATCAATCAAAAGCTCCATCAGAACCCCCCATTGATCTTAAAAAGTTACATGCAAAAATCGGTGAGCAGGCATTAGAAATTGATTTTTTAGAAGGTGTGTTGAAGAAACTGGGCCGCTTCAACCACAAAAGTTAATCGATGACTCACTTCAGATTTCAGTATCTAAGCAAGCTAAGCTGCTGAAAGTCTCCCGTGGTTGTTATTACTATCGCCCAAAACCTGTGAGTGAATCAGATCTGAAGCTGATGCGCTGTATGGATGAGTTACATATGCAATACCCTTTTGCAGGTAGCCGGATGATGCGTGATTTATTGAATCGTCAAGGACATCATATAGGACGACGTCATACACGTACTTTAATGAAGAAAATGGGCATTAATGCGTTATATCGTAAACCAAATCTAAGTCAGGCCAATCAAGCTCACCGTAAATATCCATATCTGCTCAAAGGATTGGCTATTCAGCGCAGTAATCAAGTGTGGTCTACGGATATAACGTATATCCCTATGGCAAAAGGCTTTGTTTATTTATGTGCTGTGATTGATTGGCATAGCCGCAAGGTACTTGCGCATAGGGTATCGATTAGTATGGAGGTGGATTTTTGTATTTCGGCTTTAAATGAAGCGATTGAAAAATATGGATCACCTGAAATATTTAATACAGACCAGGGCAGTCAGTTCACCAGTGATGCATTTATTGATGTATTGAAATCAAATGGCATTCAAATCAGTATGGATGGTAAAGGTCGATGGATTGATAATGTGATGGTTGAACGGTTATGGAGAAGCGTTAAATATGAAGAGGTGTATCTCAAAGCTTATAGCAGTGTCACCGATGCGAAAAAGCAATTAAACGCATATTTTGAATTTTATAATTTGAAACGACCTCATTCGAGTCTGGACAAAATGACTCCAGATGAGTTTTACTATGACCAGCTACCACAACAAAATAAGGTAGCTTAACTAGAGCAGAATATCACTTATAAATAAGCTTTTAGTTGTTCAAACAAGTGGGACCACCTCTCTTCATCATCCAAATCAAAAGCATAACTTGTGTAATGTTTTTTGGGGATTACAACAGCTGCACCCAAAGTATTGGGGAATATCGTGAGAAATGCCATAAATTCATCATTACTATCAATAATATGGCAAGGTATTTCATTTCGTGTCATCTGACAAAAAATACAGTCTGTTCCCATTTGCCCCTCATCTATTCTTTTGTACTGTTATTTAATTTACTTATTTATTTTGATCTAGTTCTTTTAAATATAATAGGACTTACGCATTGACGGATTCAAAAAAGTATTAAAATACTTTATAAAGTATCTGTGATCAGACGAATTAAAAATGCTTCTACAGCAACTTGTACTCTACCCATTTATATGGGCTTTCTCATGACAGAACCGAACTCTATTAGCTGCACACAACTTGCCGAGACTTATAACATCTCGCATGATAGTGTAAATCGCTTTCTAGAGCGTGAAGACTACACACCTCACGACCTATATCAAGAAGCAATTCAACATATTGATAATAATAAACTTATAGTCAGTATTGATGATACTGTTTTAGATAAACCGTATAGTCAGCATATGGACTTGGTTAGCTATTTTTGGTCAGGCAAACACCACCGATCCGTCAAGGGTATTAATCTCATTACCTTGTATGCGACAGATCAAAATGGTCAAAATATTCCAATTAATTTCCGAATTTATGACAAATCTGAAAGTAAAACCAAGAATGATTACTTTATGGATATGTTAAGTGAAGTACTCAGTTGGGGTGCAAAGATTCAATTTATTACAGGTGATAGTTGGTATTCATCGACTGCAAATCTAAAAACCATAAGAAAATATGGTATTCGATTTATGTTTGGTATCGACTGTAACCGTAAGGTTTCCCCAGAAAAAGGACAATGGTTTCAACTGCGTTTATTGCCGAATTTCCATCAGGGTCAAGTGGTCTGGCTCAAAGATTTTGGCTTTGTACAATTATTTAAGACTCAGTTAAAAGAACAGCAGAGGTTTTATATTGTGCATCAAGATGAAGATGATTTATTGTCCTTTGAGGGTTTTCATGAATTACATTCAAGTCATTGGAAAATAGAACAATATCACCGAGTGATTAAACAGGTTTGTCATATTGAAAAGTTTCAAGTAAGACGATCTAAACTGATTTCGAATCATATTTTTTCAGCCTTGATGGCCTACGTTGAGATACAAAAGAACCAGTTTGAGCGGATCTTTGAAAATGTATATCGTTGGCAGAAGAAGTTATTTAGACCAATGATCAAAAACTTCATTGATGACTTTATTCTCGATAAAAATCATCTGCTACCACAGAGAATCTATAAATAATACTGCGTAAGTCCTATATAATATGACTCATTCACTTCATCGACTGAATAAGCCACAACCTTATTTTTCCCCTGCTCTTTGGCTTGAAACAAAGCACGATCGGCTTTTTCTAACAGTGCCATCCAACTGGTCGCACCAATTGCCACCCCAATACTAATACTGACTTTCAAATCAGGGCAGCGTACATTATCAACTGACTTCGCTTCATAAATCTCAGAACGAATCTTTTCCGCAATTTTTAAAGCGCGCTCCATTCCAACATTTTCAATCAGTACGATAAATTCATCGCCACCGTAACGTACCAACAAGTCAGATGTCCGAATATTTTCTTTTAATTTTTCAGCCACAAACTGAATCACCTGATCCCCCATCAGGTGCCCATACACATCGTTGACCTGTTTAAAATGATCAATGTCGATCACCATTAAACAAGTCTCCGAAAACTGAGTCGGCTGATTTTCCAAAAGTTTAATGTATTCATTCAACGCATAACGGTTTGCAACCCCGGTTAATGAATCCAAATGTGCAATATTCTTGAGTCGAAACTCCAACGCATCTCGCTGCTGAAGTGTCTGTTTTAACTGCTGAATCGCTGTAAATAAAGAATACATATTGGCGGGTTGATCTTTGGTATCCATGGGGTTAGGCCGAATACTGGAATGGGATAAATCAAACAGAATTTCACGCGCTTGAATGAGTGGACTAAACACTCTCTTACGCGCATAGATCATGGTAAACAGTGCCGCAAAAATTGAAATGAGTGAAATACCCACCGTTGTGAGCAAAATATTTTGTGCTTTATGCTTTTCGATAATGGCTTTTTCAACGCTATATTTGAGTAAATAATTTTGCAATTCCACCACGGTCGAAAATTTATCAACGATTGCTTCGGTTAACTGTGTCCCCGTTAAATAGTACGGTCGATGGTAAATACTTTCATTCATCAAGCGCTCAACAATCAATAGCCCTTTGGCTAAAAACTCGTTATAAACCGCTTGATGCAGCACTTTAAATTCTTCGGTTTTATCACGCTCGGGCTGTAAGGTATCAATGAGTTCCCACAAATACATCACTTGCCTCCGAGTCTGTAAAGAACGCGCTAAATTGGTTTCAGGAATCGGTTGTTTAAAAGCTACATGCGCCATCACATTGGATGCAGCACGACCAGCCTGATCGCGTAAATCCGCTAATAATAAAATTTGGACATAGAAGTTTGAAACAGCGGTGTCTTTGCCTTCAGATACAGCGATTACGTCTTTTAAAACATCATGACTACGATCCCAAGCACTAAACATTTTTAGGATGGCTTGATCCATGTTCTCGGCATTACGTTGCTCACGTGGTAGAGCTGCATAGGCATCTACCTGTTGTCTGCCTTGCGTTAAAGCTTCATCTAAACGGTCAACTAAACTTAAATCTAAATTTGGGAGGTTCGAGTGCTTTAAAACTTCTAAAGTCTTTTTCATCTGCTCATCCACCGTGAGCCGATATAGTTTTAACTCAAGCACGTGTTTGGCAAAGTCTTGTTGATTACTCGACATGAGTTTGTTGGCTGGCGCACGCTCTCGTGAAATCTTATTGGCCAAGTCTGCAACAGCCTGTAAGGCTTGTATTTCAGTTAAAGCTTGGTTGGTTTTGTTGTAATCACGATAACTTTTAACTATCAACGGAATGGATAAGCTGCACAATGACAAAATAATAATGCTCATTGCAATATACAGCTTTTGACTCAAATACTCAGAGCGTATTTCTCGCATACTTCAACCACGCCCCCATTCCCAAATAAAAGAAAACTAAATTAACTGTTTATTATACGAACAGTATATCGTGTATTTAAGTGATTAATTCTTTGTTTTGCATCGTTTTAAGATTTCATCATCCCCAAATGATCACAGCTAAACTTTCACTCACCTATGAAAGCTGAGTCAATCCATCCTTAATAATATTCATGTTTAGTGTGAATTTCATTCAATATTTTTAATTCCCATTTTTTAAACTGCCTATATTTACACATGCAACATTTAAGTGCATAATGCACAGTATTGGGGCGAATTAAAGTATATCCTCAGCAAATATTCTAATTTTCCCACAAATTTTGGCGGAAAAAACCAACTCCTCTTAGAAGTTGGTTTTTTTTTGCTCGAATAAAAGTTTTTAATGAAAAATACAGCCTCACATTTGCACCATTATTGTGCATTAAATTCCAATAGATTTTTATTAGAAAAAAGAAGATCTCGAAAATTTAAATAAAAAAAAGCCCAACCTTGGGGAAAGTTGGGCAGATAAACAAAAACTGTTTGAGGAGAATTAGCTTCTCACAAAACAACAATATTGTTAAATGATTCGCTAAAATCATTATGAAATAAATCCGTTCACTTGTAAAGCCAACTAAAGCACTATGGATTAACACAACGCTATAATTATCGTGAAAATTATCACAAATACTCAGAGGATATGTACATTATGCAAGCAAAAAACGAGCTTTTTGCGCTAATTTTAGGCGTTTTTTAGATTTAGGACACAAAAACGCCTATATTTGAGGTACCATATTTAACTTTTTTACCGTTTATATCTATATATTCAATCTAATTTACCAATTAAAAATCAAGTTCAGTACAATTCATTTTCCTGCATTCTCTGTTTTCTAAATAGGTATACCCTATTGTTCTGCTGTAAGTTTTTTTTGGTTGACATGGATACACTCAATTGAGCACTTTTTAACCTATAACACATCTAGAGTAATTACTCAATAATATAATACCATTAGAGCTCATTGACTTAATAAATTGTTACAATAGAATAGCCTTAGTTTAATCCAATGTTAACAATCTGGTAAATATCATGAAAAAACTCGGTTTAGCCACTGCTTTATTATTAGCCATGACCGGTGCTCAAGCATACCAATTCGAAGTACAAGGTCAGTCAGAGTATGTAGATACAACTGAAAACGACAAAAACTTCACTGGTGCTGTACAAGGTACTTACTATTTCAAAAACGTTGATTCATCTAAAGGTCCTTTAGCTGAAGCTGCTTTCTTAAACCAAGCATCAAATGTATCTTTAGCTTACCAATATGGTCAGTATGATGCTCCTGTAGATGAAGGTCGTTCTGACATCGAATCTCATGTTTACGGTGCTAAAGCTGAAGCGTATGTACCAACTAAATTCGTTCCTGCTTATGCAAGCGCGTCTTACAGCCATACTCACACTGATGGCAAAAATTCAGTAACTCGTGATGATAATGGCGACCGTTATGCACTTGAAGTGGGTGCTTTAGCTGCTCCGAACTTCTTGGTTGCTGTAGGTTATACTAGCGTTGCTGACCAATTTGCTCTTGATGCGTTCAACGTAATGGGCAATGGTGTTGTTAAAGCTGTTGGTGAAGCTGCTACGATCGGTGAAGATCAAGACGCGGTTACTGCACGTACTAAATACGTAGGTAACATCGACGGTACAAACATGGCGCTCGGCTTAGAAGCTGGTCTTGTTTACGGTGAAGACACCGCTTACCAACTTAAAACTGACCTTTACTTAACTCCTGCGTTAAGTGTTGGTGCTTCTTATGTTGAATCAAGCTTTGCTGGTACTCCAGATTCAGCTTGGGGTGCAAACGTTAACTACTTCATCACTCCAGCAGTTGCTGTAGGCGCAAGCTATGTAAATGCTAACGCTAAAGACAATACTGAGAATCTCGATACACAAACTGTTGGCGTAAACGCTAAATTCCGCTTCTAATTCAATTTAGAAACTGAATAGAAAAAAGGACGCTTTAAGCGTCCTTTTTTTAGTTTGTGGCTCTGACTAAATTTAAGAAATGTAAATGACGCTCATATTGGTCAATAATATCTTGCAAGAGATCATCTAAAGTCCAATCCATCACATCATAATTCTGTCCACCTTCTCTTAAGAAAACTTCAGCTTGATAAAACTGCTGTTCTTCGAGTCTATCTGCCATAAAACTGGGTGGCTGGGTTTCACGGGCAACCACCTGATAGATGAAGTTAATTTCATTATGGTGATCTACACGTAACTGCAAGCCATGCTCAATCGGTTGAATGGTCACGTCTAGCTGACGGCGCTGAAATTCCTTTTGTACCGCTGAAAATGCATGTTGTACCTGCTGGCCAATGAACTCTTCGACCTCAGACTGGGTATGCGGATAATGCATAATCAGACCTAGACGCTGTTGCCAACTGCGTGGATTTTGAATCGCACGTGGCGTGATTCGCGCATCTTGTAGTGCACGCATTTTGGTGACATCCAAACGCAATGCTTTCAGTAAGCCCCAACAGACCAGTAACATAATCAGAGTAAAGGGCAAGGCACTCATAATTGTGGCCGATTGCAAGGCTGAAAGTCCGCCTGCCATCAGTAAGATAATCGACAGTAACGCAATCAAAATGGTCCAAAATAGCCGTTGTCACAAGGGTGAGTTTTCTGTTTCTGCGGTTAAGTAATCAATCACCAATGAGCCTGAGTCGGCTGAAGTCACAAAGAATAGCACCACCAGAACGGTCGCAATCAGGCTCGATATTTGAGAGAAAGGTAAATGGGTCAAAAATTCAAACAGTGCGACGGATGAATCTTGTTGTACCGCTGAGATTAAAGATGTGTGCCCATCTTGAATAATACTGAACAGCGCTGCATTCCCCATGAAGCCCATCCAAATCAGGGTAAAACCTGTTGGAATGAACAACACCCCGACAATGAACTCGCGAATGGTTCGACCTTTAGACACTCGGGCAATAAACATTCCAACAAAAGGCGACCATGAAATCCACCAGGCCCAATACATAATGGTCCAACCACCAATCCAACCATTGGGTTGGTAGGCATACAGGTTGAAGGTCATCGTGAACAGATTAGATACATATTGCCCTGCATTTTGAATACTGGTTTGTAAGATATAAATGGAAGAACTGGCAAAAAACACAAATAACAGTAAAACCACTGCCAGCACCAAGTTCAATTCAGACAGCCGTTTAATGCCTTTGTCCAAACCAAACCCGACTGAGAGCGAAGCTAAAAAAGTGACAAAAATGATTAGCCCGACCTGAATACCAATACTTTGCTGGATACCAAAAAGATAATTCAGTCCCGAATTAATTTGGGTCACCCCAAAACCAAGTGTGGTAGCAACCCCGAAAATAGTGCCTAAGGTTGCAAAGGTATCAACCGCATCTCCCGTTGCACCATAGATTTTTTTGCCCACCAAAGGATATAAAGCAGAGCGAACCTTTAAAGGCAAATTATGTCGGAAAGAGAAATAGGCGAGCGACAACCCCACAAGCGCATAAATGGCCCATGCATGTAATCCCCAGTGGAAAAAGGTGATCCGCATCGCTTGTTGTGCGGCATCTACGGTTTGCCCGTCTCCCGTGGGCGGGTTGACATAGTGCATCACGGGTTCAGCGACACCGAAGAACATCAAACCAATCCCCATCCCTGCGGTAAACAGCATGGCGAACCAAGAACCACTGCTATATTCAGGCAGACTATGATCAGGGCCGAGTTTGATTTTCCCCATATCGGAGAGTGCAATAAAGATCAGTAAGATCAGAAATAACGCGACAGATAAAACGTAAAACCAGCTAAATGAGTCAATAATCCATTGATTTAAATGTTTGGTTAAAGCCTCAAAACCACTTGGGTCAAAAAGAATCAAGGCCAGAAAAAGCACCAGAATCACGACAGTGCTGAGAAATACATTCCGTTTGATGTTTGCAAACAGCGATGGCTTTATGGAAGGCATAATTCCCCCAGAAAATTATTTTTAGTACAAAGATATAACCAAAATGGTTAATTAGACGAGTCTAATAAAGAGTGAAGAATGAATAGCTTAAAATTTAACGATTCTGTTCCATCATAATTTATGTTTAAAAATAAGGCAGTGCGAATCCTGTAACAGTTTAATTCTCTTTATGATCATTCGGTCGATGCTGAATATACTGCAAGGCAATCAAGCGTGAGACGACTAAAGCCAAATACATCACCCCACAAAACATCTGTAACATCGCAATCATACGAGCCAGCGGTGTCAGTGGCATTAGATCGGACAAACCTGTCGCCGACTGCAAACTAAAACTTAAAAAAAGTAAATCGAGCCATGACTGTGCGCCCGCTACATTGGGATTTAAAAAGCTATTGGGTTCTAAAATCTGGCAAATGCTATATAAAAAGGCAAAACCCCATGCAATAAGCGTAAACACTGCCCCTGCAGCAAATAGCTCATCTTTGGTCAAATAACGGTCTGCAAACATATAGCGCAGCAAGCCATAGGCCGCAATAAAATAGGCCATCGCCTCAAAGGCATGACTAATCACCAAAAGCATTGGATCTCGCGCACCCAGCAAAATCAGTAAGGAAAAGAACAATGCCCCACCAACAAAGCTCAAGCCGAGGATGGTAAACACGGGAGTTTGACGAATGACCTTGGCAATGAGTAACAGGACCAAAACACCTAAGCCCCAAACCAATACACGTAAGGACAAGCTATGGCCGCTCAACAGTGCCAAAATCAGCATAATAAATTGCAACAGCAGTAACCATGCTGAAGGCAGTAGACGGAAACCTTTCCAAAATTCGACAAATACTTGCATATGCAGCCTGTTGTTTTTAAAGCCAAGTTTGATTGGTTCTTGTTCTCGCTTTTTAACTTAGCATGAATAGCCACTGAAACCGATGCTTTTTATTCGTGTCAGTCGATTCATTTTGTCCAACAATTTGAGTACTGCTTGAATACTGAATGTCACGATCTATGCATTTCAATATACAAAGCTGACACAGTTAGGAGCGTCAACACCATAAAAAAAGCCCCAGTGAATGGGGCTTTTTTTAGTTCAGGTTCAGATTAGTGATCTGAAGCACCTGAGATACCAATACCTGTTTGTGAACGTACATACTGCGCATCAAATGCTTTACGTTCTGCTTGTGCACGTGCTGAATTATCAGTCACAGAGAACAACCAGCAGCAGAAGAACGCCAATGGCATTGCAAAGATTGCTGGACCATTGAATGGGTTTACTGGGGTTTCAGAAATGCCCAATGTATCGACCCAAACGGCTTTAGATAAGATAATCAGTGTTACTGCAGTCGCTAGACCAATCACACCACCAATCACCGCACCACGTGTGGTTAAACCTTTCCAGAACATTGACAGTACAAGCACTGGGAAGTTGGCACATGCTGCTACAGAGAATGCTAAACCTACCATGAAGGCAACGTTTTGTTTCTCGAACAGAATCCCTAAAATCATTGCAAAAATAGCAAGACCTAAAGTCGCGATTTTAGACATACGAAGTTCAGATTCAGGAGTCGTTTGACCTTTCTTGAATACGTTTGCGTACAAGTCATGCGAGATTGCTGAAGCACCTGACAAGGTCAGACCTGCAACAACAGCAAGAATCGTTGCGAACGCCACTGCTGAAATGAAGCCCATGAACAAGTCACCGCCCAATGCATCAGACAAGTGAACCGCTGCCATGTTGTTACCACCAACAAGCTCTAGCTTGCCCGTCACGGCCATTTTCGCAACATCAATGAACTGTGGGTTGTTCGATACATAAAGGATCGCACCAAAACCAATGATGAAGGTTAAAAGGTAGAAGTAACCAATGAAACCCGTTGCTACAACCACTGATTTACGTGCTTCTTTAGCATCTTTAACGGTAAAGAAACGCATTAAGATGTGTGGTAGACCCGCTGTACCGAACATTAATGCCAAACCTAAAGAAATGGCATCAATTGGGTTCGCTGCAAGTTTACCTGGGCCCATGATATTGCCCGCTTCGGCTAGAGAAATGTCATGTACTTTAGAGAAAACTTGAATTGACTGCGTGAACATTTCAGAGAAACTGAAGCCTACGCCTTTCATCACCATGAAAGCCATGAATGTCGCGCCAGACAAAAGCATTACAGCTTTAATAATCTGTACCCACGTCGTAGCCAACATCCCACCGAAGATCACGTAAGCCATCATCAGAAGACCGACAATCACCACAGCAATGTTGTAGTTCAAACCAAATAACAGTTTGATCAGCTGACCTGCACCAACCATCTGAGCGATCAGATAGAATGCAACGACAACCAATGAACTTACTGCTGCAAGCGTACGTACTGGTTTTTCTGCTAAACGGAATGATACTACGTCAGATAAGTTGAACTTACCTAAGTTACGTAGACGTTCAGCCACCAAGAACAAGACGATTGGCCAACCGACCATGAAACCCAATGAATACAGCAAGCCGTCGAAGCCTGAACTGAAAACCATTGCGGAAATACCCAGGAATGACGCTGCGGACATATAGTCACCCGCAATCGCTAAACCATTTTGGAAACCTGAGATCCCGCCACCCGCTGTGTAGAAGTCAGCAGTATTGGTGGTTTGTTTTGCTGCCCATTTGGTGATGAGCAAAGTAAATCCGACAAAGATACCGAACATGATAATGGCATGCCAGTTTGTCGCTTGCTGTTGAGCCTCACCCAAATCTGGGCCTGCAAGTGCTAGGCTCGAAGCCAACAGTGCTGTAGCAGCGACTGTAAGCGCTTTCAATGAATTCCATTTCATTAGTGCTGTCCTTTCTCTTGCGCAATGGCTTCAACTTCACGCATTGCTTCTTCATTTAATGCGTCGAGTTTGTTATTCGAGATATACGAATAAACACCACACAAAACAAAAGACAATACAATAATGCTTAGACCCAATGGCATGCCAATCGTGGTCACCCCACCACTGACTGAAGTCATTAAAAATTCTTTGTTGTAGCCGACCAACAACATGAAACCAACGTATACAACCAACATAATAGTTGTCAGTGTCCAGCTCAGTTTACTTTTACGACTAACCATTTCCTTGAATTTGGGATTTTGTAGAATCTGTTCTACTTGTCTCTCATCCATAACCATACTCCTGTGCGTATCCAACCGTAGATACAATTTTTTAATTCGAATTATTACATTTGCTAAAGTAGCAAGCTTCTGTATTGGTTGTAATTTAGACTTTGGTCTGTAAATTTTAAACAAGCTCAGCAGCCTCTATCCCAGATGCGCTATGATGGCCGAGATGAAGGAAAAACTTTAGGTAAAATGAACAGCTGGCTCATTATCGGGGTATTGGCCCTCTATATCGTCTTACTCTTTATCTGCGCTTTTTTTGGTGAGAAACACGCCAGCCGCCTGAGCACGCGTGGGCGCATGCTATTGTTTAGTTTAACTTTAGGGGTCTACTGTTCATCTTGGACCTTTTATGGCGCAACAGGTGCAGCGGTTCGTGAAGGCATTATCTTTCTGCCGATCTACCTTGGCCCACTACTTTTCGTCGCACTGGGCTATGACATTTGGCGTCGTTTAGGCCGCGTCCGTCAGCACCATGCTATTTCATCAATTGCCGATTTTGTTGCTGCACGTTATGGTAAAAGTGGGCCTTTGGCCTCGATGGTGACCATCCTCGCCGTTATTGCGATTATTCCTTACTTAGCCCTGCAGTTACGCGCTATTGCACTTAGTGCTGCGGTGATTTTAGAGCCCACCGCAGGCAGTATCGCCTCAACTACCAACGGTGTACTGTTCCTCACTGGTATCTTGGCCATTTTAGCCATGATTTTCGGGACTAGACAGATTGCCAATACAGAACAACATGGCGGTCTGATGTTGGCGGTTGCCTTCGAGTCTTTTGTCAAACTGTTTGCTTTGCTGTGTGTCGCGCTCTTTTTCGTGTTTGCTGCACCTGAAAACATTCATCAAATTTCTAAGGATGTTGCAGAGACTTTCCATCAAGTACAACTCATTGGTGTACCCGATACATTTTGGGTTCAAACCTTGTTGGCTGGACTCGCGATCATTTGCTTACCGCGTCAGTTCCACGTCGCTGTGGTCGAATTGCGTGATGAAAAGCATATTCGCGGGGCACGTCGCTGGTTCGCAGTTTATTTAGTTTTAACCATCATTGCCATTATTCCCATTGCCAGTTGGGCGCTGCATGCAACGCCAGATTACTTAGCGATCCCCGATGTCGCAGTTTTGTCTTTACCCCTAAGTTATGGCCAAGACTGGTTAACCCTATTGGCCTTTTTAGGCGGCTTCTCTGCCTCTACGGGTATGCTGTTGGTGTCTTCAGTGGCGCTGTCGATCATGCTCAGTAATGACTTGATCATGCCTGCCTTATGGCGTACCAATTTACTGTCCCGCCACGATAAGCGCTTACCCTTGGTGCTTAAATTTACCCGTCGGGTCTGTATTTTAGCCGTCATGTTATTGGGCTTTTTGTTCTTCCATTTTTTCAATGATATTGACCAACTCTCAGTCTTTGGCTTGTTGGCCTTTAGTGCGGTGGCTCAGTTCTCACCAGCCCTCATTGGTGGTCTGTACTGGCGTGGCGGCAGTAAACAAGGTGTCTATGCAGGTTTATTGGCGGGTTTTGGTATGTGGGCCTACACCCTGCTGTTACCCACTGTACTGCGCAGTTTGCCTGCTGAATATTCACACTTTACCGAAAGCTTTCTCAATTTCGGGCCAATGGGCATTAACTGGTTACGTCCTGAAGCCCTGCTCGGTTTTGAATCCTTTGCCGCACTTACCCATGGGGTGGTGTGGGCACTGGGTCTGAATATTATTTTATACATTTGGATTTCCCGAATTTTCCGCCCCAGCGTAGCCGAACAAATTCAAGCAGAAAGCTTTTTCTATTATGAAACTAAGCCACTGCCAACACAGAGCACGTCAACAGACATCAACTACATTCATCACGATGTTGCACGCTTAAAAGTTGGTGATTTAATCACCTTAGCCAAACGGATTACTGGCGATGGCGCAACTATGCGCGCTTTCCAACAGTTCTGTGCCCAGAACAATGTGGTGCTGAATGAAAACAGCAATGCCAACGGCATGTGGTGGCGTTTTACCGAACAATATTTAGCAGGCACGATTGGCGCTGCATCGGCACGTACCCTGCTCACCACCGCAATGGTCAACAATGGCCTCGCTTTGGGGCAAGTGGCAAACATTCTAGACCAAGCCTCACAGTGGCAACGTTTTAATCAAAACCTGATCATGACCATGATTGACCACATGACCCAAGGGGTGAGTGTGGTCGATGAAAATATGTGTTTGGTGGCGTGGAATAATCAATATTTAAAACTGTTTGATTATCCGAAAGATATTGTCTATGTCGGTTGTCCGATTTCCGATTTGATTCGGTATAACGCAGAGCGCGGCGAATGTGGCCCGGGTTCGGTTGAAGAACATGTACGGAAACGGATGCACTGGATGCAAGTCGGTAGTGCGCACGAGTTTGAACGGATTCGTAAAGATGGTCGTGTCATTCAAATGCGCGGTAACCCGATTGAAGGCGGTGGCTTTGTCACCACCTTTGCCGACATTACCGCCTTCCGTGAAAATGAAGCCATGCTGGAGGCGCGTGTCCAAGACCGAACTCAACAGTTAGCAGATGCATTGACTGAGCAACAACTGGCACGTGAACAAGCCGACAAAGCCAATATGTCGAAAAGCCGCTTTATTGCTGCGGCCAGTCATGACTTATTGCAACCGATGCATGCCGCGCGTCTGTTCAGTACGGCTTTAGAACAAAGCGTACAAAGTGAAGAAGACCGTAAAACCTTACAACAGCTTGATCGTGCCTTACACGGTGCAGAAAGTATGTTGTCTGCCCTACTGGATATTGCCCGTCTGGAAGGTGGCACCATTCAACCCAACCGTCAGGCTTATCCGCTGCATGATTTACTCAGTGACCTCGAATTGCAGTTTAAATCCATTGCCGCACAGCGTGGTATTCTTTTTAGCGTACATGATGCACAGTTCTGGATTGATACCGACCCACAATGGATTCGCCGTATTATTCAGAACTTTGTCAGTAATGCCCTACGCTACACTGCCAAAGGCAAAGTGGTGGTGGGGGTACTCCGCTCCACGGACAAACCACGCCATATTCGAATTGGAGTTTGGGATACAGGACCCGGGATTGCAGAAGAACAACGAATCAAACTATTCCAAGAGTTTGAGCGCTGTGGCCATACCTCACCGTGGGGTGAGCAAGGGCTTGGCTTGGGCTTAGCCATCGTACAACGGATGACCAGCCTGCTCGACTACCCAGTGCATGTCTATTCAGAGTATGGCAAAGGGTCATGCTTTATGATTGAAGTACCAATCATTGACCCGCCAAAAGTCGTGGCAGCGCCTGTACAAGCGGTTCCACTCAAAACCAAAGCCTATAAGATTTTATGCTTGGACAATGACGAAACCATTTTAGAAGGAATGTCGACTTTACTCACCAAATGGGGCTATCAAGTGTTTAAGGCAACCGAACCTGAACAAGCTTTTGAGATGATTCAGCAAGAAAACATTCAGGTCTGGTTGGTCGATCAGCACTTGAATCATGACAAAATTGGTTTGGACTTTATTTTGGCTAATCGCCAAGAAAATGTCCCCGTCGCTTTGATTACCGCAGACTCAGATCCTGAACTGCCACAACGGGTCAAAGATATGAATATCGTGCTGTTGAAAAAGCCGTTAAAACCTGCTTCTTTACGAGCATGGTTATCGGGTTTAAAAATTTCAAATCCTGAATAAATTCACTACATTCACTCACCAAACCCAAGTCATCTGACTTGGGTTTTGTCTTTTTTAGGCTCTGTATATACAGTAAACTGACTAAAGTTTTAAGGATTTCGACCAAAGTGCTCATTTCCAGCTCTTTGAAGCCCAATAATATTGACTAAAAATTACACATCCATTTTTACTATGGCAAAATACACCAGTTACATTAGTGAACACTTGTATACTTAGTTACAATTTTTCAAGTGTATGTTTTATTTAAAATAATAATACATAAAAACACAAACTACGACTTTAGTCGTATTCATCTCCATAAGGCATTGGCAGATAACTAGGACTAAGAAAAGATCAGTTTTTCTACCTATATACCCCTTCCTTCGCTGAAGAAACTGATCATCCTTCTCTTGGAGTTTTATGATGAACATTTCTAAAGCAATGCCACATGGCTCAGATCAGTCGCAACAATTTCTGCGCCAGTATAGTGCCAATGCCTTTTTACCCAGTATCGACTGGGTTGAACTCTTTAAACAAAGTAAACTCAACGAGACTCATATTCAGGCCTTAGATACGCTGTATCACACCGCCATTCCCCTCGCATTACAAGTGTTTGAACAGCTCGACTTTGATGTGTTTCGACCAGCGGCTTACCAACCGCAAGGTTTAGGCCTCTTTGAAAAACTTCAGCAACAAGAAGAGCCGTTCTTGATGGCATTGGAAACCGAGTCTAGCGGACTCAGTGAAGATGTACGCCATCAAATTTGGAGCATGCTCCTTCGCGGTGGTGCAGTATTGATGTTTAAAGCATGGCTCGGTAAAGTCAAAACCGATCAGGATCAACTCGACACCACCCAGTTTGACCAATTGTCGGATCTGCTCTTTATTAAAACACCACCACAAGTCTTGGCGGATCGTTTAAGTATTGATGCGCAAGGGACACAAGACCATATTTTCCTCATGTATGACAACGAAATCCATTTAGACCGTTTCAATAGCTTAGAAACAGCGGCTTTATTTGTCGATCTTGGCGTGTATGATGCGGCCTTTTTAAGTCTGCGCGATGACCGTGTTGCCGCTTATTTGAAACAACAGGGCTATGTCTCTGAAGAGCAAATTGATGATCTGCAATGTGCTTTAAATCCTTTATTTTGTACTGATGTCACCAGCAAACAAAACTGCTTGGCTTAAACTTAAGACTGAAAAAAAAGCGCTGATGATTCAGCGCTTTTTTAATTCAATAGAATACGTTACATTCGTTTTTCTTCAATATTTAAAGCATTGATCGCGAGTACAGCTTGTGTTCGGTTTTGTACCCCGAGCTTACGGAAAATCGCAGTCACGTGCGCTTTAATCGTCGCTTCTGAAACATCAAGTTCATAGGCAATCTGCTTATTCAGCAAACCTTCTGCCACCATCATCAAAACACGGAACTGCTGCGGCGTTAAGGATTGAATCCGCTCAGCCAGTGCAGTTTCATCGGCAGCACGTGGATCAAAGTTCATGTTAGCGGGTAGATTTGGCGGCAACCAAATTTCACCATCTAAGACTTCGCGAATTGCTTCGCCAATATGACTTGGATGTGCCGACTTTGGAATATAACCCATCGCACCATGTGCAATTGAACGCTGAATGATCGACGTCTCTTCATGCGCTGAAACGACAATGATCGGTAATGATGGATACTGGGCACGAACGTGTACCAATGCAGAAAAACCTGAAGCACCTGGTAAGTTTAAGTCCAATAGCACCAAATCAGGTTCAGGACCTTTTTCAAGGCGTTCATAAAACTCGTTTACTGCAGCTGTTTCATGAATTTGAGCTTGCGGTAAGCTATAACGAACAGCTTGGATTAACGCATGGCGAAACAGCGGATGGTCATCAACGATTAATATATTCATAAGCAACGACAGATTTCGAGTGCACTAGTCTTGACTATTCTAACCATACAAGTGCCGATAAGGATATGCAAAGTCTAACTTTTTTTCACTTTATCACGCTTTATTCAGAAAAATAGCCTCAATTCCAAGTCGATCTTGAAATATAAATAACTAATCACATTTTGATATAAAATTTATCAGTACATCGAAAAAGGTTATTTATTTTAAATATATATATAAAATACAACCATTTAATAAAAATTTAAGCAGCCTTTTTCAAGTTCAACAGATATATCTTAAAATCAGATAACTTAACGCTATTTCTTTATTTTACAGACCAAATGCAAATATTAGATAAATAAGCCCATTCCGAGATACAACACTTTAGGGCTGTCCTTATGTCTACTTTACTGCAAAAACCACTCAATATTGTCGCTGTGTCAGGTGGTTTAAATACCCCGTCTAAAACTGAGGCATTAGTACAAGAAATATTAAATGAACTGGGCAATGCAACCCCAATCAATGTACATTTCATTAAATTCAGCGAAATTGGCCATTTACTCGGTGGCGCGATTTACCGCAACCAACTGCCACAACGTGTGCAAGATAACCTAGCCGCGGTCGAAGCTGCCGATGCTTTGATTGTTGGAACACCAGTTTACCGTGCTTCATTTACTGGTTTGTTCAAACACTTTTTCGACTTTGTTGAGCAAACGGCGCTGGTCGATGTACCGGTACTACTTGCAGCCTCAGGCGGCAGTGAGCGTCATGCACTGGTACTGGAACACCAACTTCGCCCACTATTTAGTTTCTTCCAAGCGCAAACTTTACCGATTGGGGTCTATGCCACAGACAAAGACTTTACCCCAGCGTATACCATCCACAGTGAATTATTACGAGATCGCATTACTCTTGCCGTAGCTCGTGCTTTACCCATCTTAGAATGGGCACCTGCCAAAGGTCAGCGTGCAGAAGTGGTGAAAGAAAAGACCCAACTTGCCAATCAGAACTTGGGTATCAACACGCAAATCGAACAAGATGATGTGCTGCCTTCAGCGGCGGTTCCGAATTTAGATGCGGCCGAGTCTCGCTTGCATCAGAAAAAAGCTAAACCACAGGTTGCTTAACGCAAAAAGCATTGAGAGGGTTTTCACATGTCACAACAGAATAAAAATATTACGTTTGCTTATTGGGTTCCCAATGTCAGCGGTGGCTTAGTGGTGAGTAATATTGAGCAGCGCACAGACTGGAGTTATGACTATAACGTCCGTTTAGCGCAGGCTGCAGAAAAAAGTGGCTTTGCTTATGCTCTGACTCAGATTCGTTTTACTGCAGGTTATAACGCAGAAAACCAACATGAATCGGTCAGTTTTAGTCACGGTATCTTAGCCAAAACCAGCAAACTCAAAGTCATTGCCGCTATTTTACCTGGCCCGTGGAAACCCGTGCTTGCCGCAAAACAGCTTGCAACCATCGACCACTTAACCCAAGGACGTATTGCGATTAATGTGGTTAGTGGTTGGTTTCGCGGCGAATTTGATGCCATTGGTGAACCATGGCCTGAACATGACCAACGCTATGCCCGCTCGGAAGAGTTTATTCGTGCATTAAAAGGCGTTTGGACCCAAGACAACTATAGTTTCAATGGAAAATACTACCAGTTCAAAGACTACACTTTGTCACCCAAACCTGTGCAAAAGCCGCGTGTTGAAATTTTACAAGGCGGCAGTTCACGCGCTGCACGGGATATGGCTGCACGGGTTTCAGACTGGTATTTTACCAATGGCAATACCCCTGAGGAGCTCAAAAAACAGATTGATGATATTCGTGCAAAAGCCCAACAGAATGGTCATCAGGTCAAAATTGGGGTCAATGCTTTCATTATTGCCCGAGATACCGAAGAAGCGAAAACGGTTCTGCAAGAAATTATTGATAAAGCCAATATTCAAGCGGTTCATGCCTTTGGCGATGCCACCCGTGAAGCGGGTGCTGCCACACTGGAAGGTGAAGGCAACTGGGCCAAATCGACCTTTGAAGATTTGGTTCAATACAATGATGGCTTTAAAACCAATTTGATTGGTACACCACGCCAAATTGCCGAACGTATTGTGGAATTAAAAGCTGTTGGGGTGGATTTAATCCTTTCAGGTTTTTTACATTTTATCGAAGAGGTTGAATACTTCGGTGCCAAAGTGTTGCCATTGGTTCGTGAGTTGGAAGCTCAGCAGCAATCCGTTGAGACTGCCAAATCTGCTTAGCTCGGTAAGCAGCAGACACGAACTAAAAAATAATAATCATAGGTGACTCTATTCTTCCCTCAAGGCTCGGCTTGAGGGTTTTTTTATTGGTGTATAATCCACACAAAGTAAAAAATAACCACTTTATATGAACAACAGCCAACCCTCTAAATTCATTAATCTCTCTTTGGCCTTTTTATGGGGCTATCAAGGTCTAATTCCTAAAATCCTTTTTATCAATCCCGATGAGATTGCCATTTGGCAAACTTTTGGGCTTTCCTACACACAAGCCCAACTGGCAGGTCAGGGCTCAGGTGTGCTTGAGTGTGTTTTTGCTTTATTGTTCCTATTTAGCTCCAGTAAATATCTGCATTACCTCAGTATCTTTAGCTTAGTGTTTTTATTCGCACTGGTCGCTTTTCTAATACCAGACAGTCTCATTCGTGCTTTTAATCCTGTGGTCATGAACCTTGCAATGATCAGTCTATCCATTTGTTATTGCATGCTTCACAGCCAAGAAGCGACGTCCTTTAGTTCACAAAGTAAAGGCTCCATATGAATTCAAAATCAGGTTGCATCATCATTACAGGCAGTTCTAAAGGTATCGGCTTGGGTTTAGCTCAAGCCTTCTTGGAACAACAACAAGCTGTCGTGATTTCTGGGCGAAATAGCACAGATTTACAGCGCACCCTGCAACAGCTACGGCATCGCTTTCCTGCTGCGCTGATTCATGCCGTCACTTGTGATGTCACGCAGATCCATGAAGTACAAACGCTTTGGGATGAAGCCATTCAACACTTTGGTGCTGTTCAGATTTGGATTAATAATGCAGGCAGTTGTACAGCGACACTAGACTTTAAAGATCTCGCAGCAGCAGACATACAGACTGTGGTTCAGACCAATATTCTAGGCAGTATGTTCGGCTCACAAGTGGCCTTAAACGGCATGCTAGCACAAGGCTATGGTCAAATTTTCAATATGGAAGGCTGGGGTACTCGAGGCGAATGGAGTGCAGGCATGACCGCCTATGCCACTACCAAACGTGCCGTAGGGTACTTTAGTCAAGCCTTATTTAAAGAAACCAAACAGACCCAGATTCAAGTCGGTACACTCAGTCCCGGAATGGTAGCAACTGACCTACTGGTATCCTCTTGGCAAAATGGCAATGTTCAGCACTGGAACAAAATGAAACGGCTTTTTTTGTTTATTATCGATCCTCCCGAAGTGGTCTATCGCTATTTGGCTCAACGTATTTTAGAAAATAAACGTCGCCATAGTCGCATCGTATGGATGACGCCATTACGTCTGTTGCTCCGATTTTTGCGGCCCTATTATTGGCGGCGGAATCCCATGAAAGATACAGCTTTAGCGCATCTCCATTCAAAATAATGCCACATCAAGTGATAGATCATTTACATTAAACATAAACCCCGAATTAGGAAGACTTCTGATGTATACAGGTATCGTACAAGGCTTAGAGAAAATTCTAGATGTCCGTCAAGGCGACGGTTTTAGCACCCTTGTGGTTTCAAATACACACAACTTTTTTCACGATGTCTTCATCGGTGCAAGTGTAGCCATCAATGGCACCTGCTTAACTGCAACGCGCATCGATCTTAACGCCAATCAAGTCCATTTTGATGTTTCGGATTTGACTCGACGCCTGACCACTTTAGGCACTTTACAGGCAGGTGATGAGGTCAATATCGAACGTTCAGCCAAAGTCGGGATGGAAAATGGGGGGCATAACTTGTATGGACATATCGAAGGAACGGCTACAGTAAAGCAGCTAAGCCGTCACGGCGAGACCTTGCATGTGGATCTTCACATTCCAGAAGGCAATATTAAATACTTTTTCTTAAAAGGTTTTATTGGTCTGAATGGTTGTAGCCTCACCGTCAACCGTGTTGATCGTAACAGCCATGAAATTTCAGTTGATTTGATTCCTGAAACCTTGCGTCTAACCACGTGGGCATCGGTACAAGTCGGCGATGCCGTCAATTATGAAATTGATCAGATGACACGGACCATGGTGGATACCTTAGAAAGCATCCATCAGCGTTAGAACTATTTAATTTCTAAACGTCTCGTACTTACAAATTTGTATACAGCAACCTGATATAGTCCATCAATATGTCAAAATAAAAATACCGTCTGCTTAAGACGGTATTTTTTAGGTTGATTTTATCCGTTTGGATATACTTCTTTAATCAACACTTCGACCACTTGCGGTTCAGCCAGCGTCGATGTATCGCCCAAACTATCTAACTCGTTCGCCGCAATTTTTCTTAAAATACGGCGCATAATTTTACCTGAACGTGTTTTCGGTAAAGATGGTGCCCAATGTAAGGCATCTGGTGTCGCCACAGGACCGAGTACCTTTCTTACCCACTGAATGAGCTCTGCACGGAGTTCTTCCGTTTGTGCAGTGCCCGCTTGTAAAGTGACAAAGGAACAAATTCCCTGCCCTTTGATCTCATGTGGCATTCCTACTACGGCAGCCTCAGCCACCGCCTCATGTGCCACTAAAGCACTTTCCACTTCAGCAGTGCCTAAGCGGTGCCCTGACACATTCAGTACATCATCCACCCGTCCTGTGATCCAGTAATAACCATCTTTATCACGGCGTGCACCATCGCCCGTGAAATACGTTCCAGGATAAGTTGCAAAGTACGCTTCGATAAACCGCTCAGGATCCCCCCAAATGGTTCGCATTTGCCCCGGCCATGAATCCTTAATCACCAGATTCCCTTCAGCCTCTCCTTCTAACTCGTTGCCTTCTGCATCGACCAAAGCAGGTTGAATTCCAAATAAAGGACGCGTTGCAGACCCGGGTTTAAGTGGTGTCGCACCCGGAAGTGGAGAAATTAAAATTCCACCAGTTTCGGTTTGCCACCAAGTATCCACCACTGGGCAACGGCTTTCCCCCACCACTGTGTAGTACCAATTCCATGCTTCAGGGTTGATCGGCTCTCCGACGGAACCAATTAAACGCAAACTGCTACGGTCACTCTCACGGACAAAGGCATCCCCTTCACGCATCATGGCGCGGATCGCTGTCGGTGCCGTGTATAAAATCGTCACATTGTGTTTGTCGACAATATGTCCTGTACGTGCCCAACTTGGATACTGTGGAATCCCCTCAAACATCACTGTTGTGGTTCCATTCGACAAGGGGCCATACAGCACATAAGAGTGTCCCGTAATCCAGCCTACATCGGCGGTACACCAAAACACATCATCTTGTTTTAAGTCAAACACTTCACGGAAGGTACTATTCACATAAGTTAAATAGCCCCCTGTGGTATGCAGCACACCTTTCGGCTTACCGGTTGAACCTGAGGTATATAAAATAAATAAGGGATCTTCCGCATTCATCGGTTCAGGTGGACAAATCTCGTTGACGGTCATGATCTCCATGTGATACCACAAGTCACGCCCTTCTTTCAGCGTGATCGGATTACCTGTCCGATATACCACAATCACGTTTTGTACCGAGTCTGTACCGGGTAGATTCAATGCCGCATCTACATTTTCTTTCAGCGGAATTGGTTTCCCCCCTCGCATTCCAGAGTCTGCGGTAATCACAATTTTGGCTTGACTGTCCTCAATTCGGCTCGCCAATGAATCAGGCGAGAAACCACCAAACACCACACAATGCACGGCACCGATTCGGGCACAGGCCAACATCGAAATGGCCGCTTCTGAAATCATTGGCATATACAGCACCACACGATCACCCTTCAACACGCCATGCTTTTTCAGGACATTGGCAAAACGACACACTTCGTCATACAGTTCAGCAAAGGAAATGATTTTATGGCGTGAGGGATGGTCACCTTCCCAAATAATGGCAGGTTTATACGGATGCTCTTTTAAGTGGCGATCAAGGCAATTGGCACTTAAATTTAACTGGCCATCGGCAAACCATTCAATTTTAAAATTGTCTTTATCATAACTGGTGTTTTTAACTTGGCTAAAAGGCTTGATCCAATCTAGCTTCAACGCTTGTTCAGCCCAATACTCGTCAGGTTGTTCTATCGATTTTTGATAGCGTTCAAAATATTCTTGTTCATTGGTGCGCGCAGTTTTTTCAAATTCTGCAGGTACAGGATATACTTCTTTCATATCATACTTCCTTATATTCTGACTCTCATCGCGAGAGTTCATGCCACAGTTATTGGTTTATTATTGGACTGCATAACCACAGTATGACGATTGTTTTTTAAACAGATCAACACGGCTTTGGTCGTATATTATTTCTACAATTTAAAACACATTTTATAGTGATCTTTCAATGAGATCCTGTGTTTAATCCGTAACATGAACAACGTCGAACTCCGTAAAGTGGCTCCAGCTAGGCTTTTTAAGCATATTGTTACACTTCAGGCTGTGCTATTTCATACATAGGAGCATGGCTCAGCACCTTGATTCAAAAAATCAAGCATTTAAAAAACAGACAGATAGATTTTTATCCGTTTATCAATCACTCAGAATGCGATAATTTCATACGCTTTTCTCTATTAAATACACACAATTTTCAGGCAAAATATGCCAAATTTTCAGCGATTGGAGCACCAGTGTCAGAACAAACCCATACCTTGAGCGAGGTTGCTCAAGGTACGTCAGAGATGCTACATGACGCGACAGCGAAAACCACCCAAAGTGTAATTGCACATACAGCAAAATATAATGACGCCTATTCCACCATCGACAAATTTGTCGATAGTTTTTGGGAGCGTATGCCTTATTTTTGTATTGCGCTGATTACCTTCGTCATTTTTTATTTGCTCTCCAAACTGTTTAAGCTTTTTGTTCGTAAAGCACTATCTGATCGTTCTTATACCAAACAAAACCTTGTCCTTGTCCTGAACCGTGTCGGCAGTTCGGCCATCGTCTTTATTGGCTTCCTGATTGCCATGGTGATTGCGATTCCGGGTTTCACCCCTGGTCAGCTGATGAGTGCTTTGGGGATTGGCTCGGTTGCCATTGGTTTTGCATTTAAAGATATCTTCCAAAACCTTCTTTCAGGGATCCTGATTTTACTGGGTGAACCGTTTAAGATTGGCGATGACATTATTGTCTCGGGTATGGAAGGCAACGTTGAAGATATTCAAATTCGTGCCACTTACTTACGTGCGCCAGATGGTCGTCGTATCGTGATTCCGAATGCGACTGTGTATACCAGTGCGGTCACTGTTAACACCGCCTATCCACGTCGTCGCTGCGAGTTCTTGGTCGGTATTGGTTATGAAGATGACATCAAAAAAGCCAAAGATATTATTTTAGGCATTTTAGACCGAGATACGACCATTTTAAGTCAACCCGGTTTTAGCGTGAACGTCGCTGCACTTGCAGATTTTTCGGTGAATCTCAAAGTCCAATGGTGGGTAAACACCACAGAAACTACGGTATCTGGCTCGATCAGTTCGGTACAAGAATATGTGGTTCAGGCCTTTGCTGAGCAAGGAATTTCTATTCCATACCCAGTCCAAGAAGTTCGCGTCGCAAAAAATGACAGCTACCCGACAGAAACTTCAACCGCTAAATAAGCGTCCTAAAACATAAGGGATCACGGTTTCAGTCCGAATAATACGGTTGCCTAAGCTCATCGCTTGGCAGCCGTTTTTTACAAGTAGGTCAACTTCGTAAGGAATAAACCCACCTTCCGGCCCGATCACAACCGTACACGGATGCTTAATCGCAAAAGGCATTTTGGCATCGCTATAAGGATGTGCCACATAGGCAGGACAGTCGGCTGAAATTAAGCTTGGCAAGTGATCTTCAACAAAAGGCTTAAAGCGTTTATAAATTTCAATTTTGGGTGCAACCGTATCACCTGCCTGCTCTAGCCCCAAAGTCACATATTGATCCAACTGTTGTAAGAACGGGGTTTGCCAATAACTTTTATCGACCCGATAGCTGTGCAGCAAAATGATTTTTTCAACCCCTAAAGTCACCGCATCCATAATCAAACGACGCAGAACTTTAGGGCGTGGCATCGCGACAATTAAAGTCAATGCTAGTTTGGCAGGTACAGGTTCTTCATATAAGGGCTTTAAGCGTACCACTGTTTCAGAAACATCAACCACTTGTGTAAGATAACGCTTTCCGTTTTGTATCCCTACTTTTAACGTATCACCGACTTTCAGCTCTAAATGACGATGCAAATGTTCAAGCTGACGCTTGGCGCTAATGGACCAGAGTTCAGATTCAGTTTGGCGCGGGTCTAATAGAACGATATTCATAATAAATAGAAAAAATCCAAACAGTGGAGGCCTCATCAGCAGATGTCATCGTGAAAGGCGACAAGGATGTCGCCCGCTGTGCTGAGGTACAGGATGTACCTCAGCACAGCAAAAGATTTTTGTTACTTTTCATCTTTGAAAAGTAGGAGCCACCTACGCAAAGCCATCCATAAAATCTACAGTATTTGTAGTAATGACAAACTCACTCAAGTTTTATAAATAAGCATCAATCACTTGAATATGCTTTTTCAAAGAGCCGGTATTTAACTGCATAATCTTTTGTGCCGCTTGATTCAGTGTATTCGCCTGCTCGGCATCATCTAACAGTATCATCAACACCTCAGCAGCTTGTTCAGCATCCTCAACAACTTTCACTGCATCGGCCTGTACAAATTCATCGACAATGGTTTGAAAATTAAAATAGTTTTTGCCCAAAACCGTCGGCACATGTAACGCAATTGGCTCTAAAATATTATGTCCGCCACCCGGTTCATTTAGTGATCCCCCGACAAAACAAGCATTCGATAAGGCATACCATAACCACATCTCTCCCATCGAATCGGCTAAATAGACTTGGGTTTCCGCCTCTATGCTTTGTCCCGTACTTCTGCGAGTGGTGTTTAAATTTAAACTCTGTGCAACAGCAAAGACCTCATCAAAACGCTCTGGATGACGCGGTACAACAATGCACAACAGTTCAGGCTGTGTATCCAAATATGGCTTAAACGCACTTAACAGTTTTTGTTCTTCGGGTGCATGAGTACTGGCAATAGTGATGATCTTACGCCCAGCGAGTGACCATTCTTGCTTGAGCTGAGCTGCCTGTTTGACAGCCGATTCTGGCGCATGAATATCAAACTTAATACTGCCCACGACCTGTGTTACCGATGGCGCTGCACCAAGCTGAATAAAGCGCTCTGCAGTTGCCCGATCTTGTGCCAAAAGCTGATCTAGCCCCTGTAACATCGGCTGCGTCAGGCTAGATACTTTGGCATAGCCTTTGGCTGATTTTTCAGAGAGGCGCGCATTAATCAAGATACATGGCACCTGACTCTGCCCCGCTTGGGCAATTAAATTTGGCCACAGTTCCGTTTCAACCAAAGCCAAAAGTTTGGGCTGATACAATGCGAAAAACTGACGAACTAAAGGTTTTTGATCCGCAGGTAAATATACTGCTTGGAACAGGTCTAGATAAGGTGCTTTTAAAAATAGTGATTTGGCCCGTGCCTGTCCCGTTTTGGTGGTATTGGTCACCAAGACTGGATGACCGGCTTTTAAATAATGCTCGATGAGAGGCTGCGCTGCATTGGTTTCACCCACCGACACCACATGAAACCAAATCGCTTGGCGATTTTTAACCGGTTGAAATGGCCCGAAACGTTCGAGACATTCTTGTTGAAATTGTTCTGTAGTCTCTGCACGTTTTTTTATTTTAGACTTATACAGCGGTTTGATCAGCGCAAGTGCTGCGTTATACCAAAAAGGAGTAGCCAAATACGTGCTCCAAAAATCAATGCAAAAATAAAACAGCGCAACTCATATTATCCCATGAATTGCGCTGTTATCTTGTCGCGAATTGAACGGAAAAGCAATTTAAACCGCAGCAGTTTCCATTTCAGCTAAAGTCGGATAGTCCACATAGCCTGCCGCGACATCTGTTCCAATCATATTTTCCAGTTTCAATTCATTCAATGGCGCATCTTGCAGTAAACGCTCATACAAGTCTGGATTGGCAATATACGCCTTACCAAAAGACACCGCATCAGCCTTGCCTGATGCCAACAGCTCAATCGCATCTTCACGACTCAGTTGCATATTGGCAATATAAGCCACTCCACCAGAATGCTCTTTCATATATTCAGAAATACTGTCTTCTGCCAGATATTCACGGGTAAAGAAGAAGGCAATCTTGCGCTTACCCAGCTGCTCCATGGCATAGCCAAATGTTTCACGTGGATCATTGTCACCCATGTCATGGTCATCACAACGCGGCGCAAAATGCACCCCTACACGATCTGCGCCCCATACTTCAATCAGTGCATCAGTTGCTTCTAGCAGGAAACGTGTACGATTTTCCACTGAACCGCCGTATTCATCTTCACGCTGATTGGTTTTGCTTTGCAAGAACTGGTCAATCAGATAACCATTGGCAGCATGTAATTCAACACCATCAAAACCGGCTTCTTTAGCACGAATCGCGGCTTGCTTATATTGCTCGGTAATGGCATGAATTTCCGAAATTTCCAGCGGACGCGGCAACACATAAGGACGTTTTGGACGTAACAAGCTGACATGACCCGCCTGTTGTACTGCACTTGCAGAGACTGGTGTTTCACCATTTAACAGATCCGGATGCGATACACGACCAACATGCCAAAGCTGGGCAACAATCAGACCGCCCTTCTCATGAACCGCTTGAGTGACCTTTTTCCAGCCTTCGACCTGAGCATCGGTAAACAATCCTGGAGTATTCAAATAGCCATTGGCTTCTTCAGAAATCACTGTAGCTTCAGAAATGATCAGGCCAGCACTTGCACGTTGCGCATAGTACTCAACCATCATTGGGGTTGGAACGCGATCAGCAGTTGCGCGGTTACGGGTCAGCGGCGCCATGATGACACGGTTTTTAAGCTCTAACGCACCGAGCGTTAAAGGAGAATTTAATTCAGCCATCGTTACTCCCACCTGTTAAAGGTGTTGTTGTAGGTGTTCGATAAATTGCTGAATCAACGCTTCATTGCGAGAAAAATAAGACCATTGTCCATATTTTTCCACTTGAATTAAACCAGCCTGCTGTAAAACGGACAAATGGTTCGACATCGTCGATTGCGATACATTTCCCAACCGTTCGATATGACCTGCACATACGCCGCGTCTAAAGTCACCACATTCGTCACTCGATAAAAATTGTTCCGGTTTTTTTAACCATTCCAAAATTTGGCGACGCGTTGGATTAGCCAAGGCTTTAAAAATTAAATCTATATCCATACTCAAGACACGTTTAATAGGCAACAAAGCGTTGTCAGCTTGTTTTACTTAATATATCGCATTTTTTCGATTTTAATATCGATTTTTTTAGATATATTGTAGAATAACTGATAACCCTTTGCTTTTATTCATCATTTAAATTACAAACCTTGTTTTAAGCTTGCTTCAATAAACTTATCAAGGTCACCATCTAGTACTGCACCTGTGTTGGAGTTTTCAACACCCGTACGTAAGTCTTTAATACGCGAGTCATCCAATACATAAGAACGAATCTGACTGCCCCAACCAATATCCGACTTCGAGTCTTCAAGTGCTTGCGCTGCTTCGTTACGTTTGCTCATTTCCAACTCATACAACTTCGCACGTAACTGTTTCCAAGCATGGTCACGGTTGGCATGTTGTGAACGTTGGTTCTGACACGCCACCACAATGCCTGTTGGCGCGTGGGTTAAACGTACCGCAGAGTCTGTTTTGTTAATGTGCTGACCACCTGCCCCCGAAGCACGGTAGGTATCGGTACGCACGTCAGATGGGTTGATATCAATTTCAATATTGTCATCGACTTCTGGCGAGACAAACACCGCAGAGAATGAGGTATGACGGCGGTTACCCGAGTCAAATGGCGATTTACGTACTAAGCGATGCACGCCCGATTCGGTACGCAACCAACCATAGGCATATTCACCTTCCACACGAATCGTTGCTGACTTAATCCCAGCCACATCACCATCCGACTCTTCCATCAATTCAGCTTTAAAGCCATGACGCTCAATCCAGCGCATATACATACGCAGTAGCATTGAAGCCCAGTCTTGTGCTTCTGTCCCACCTGAACCGGCTTGAATTTCCACATAACATGGATTTGGGTCCATTGGGTTACTGAACATACGGCGGAATTCAAGCTTCGCTAACTCTTCTTCTGCAGAAGTCAATTCAGCTTGGACATCAGCCAACAGACTTTCATCATCTGCTTCGACTGCCAAATCAAGCATCGCTTGCGCATCTTCAAGCTGCGTTGCCAAACCATCTAACACATTTAAGACGTTTTCAAGTTCGCCTTTTTCTTTGGCCATGGCTTGTGCACGGCTTTGATCATTCCAAATCGCTGGGTCTTCTAATTCACGGAGAACCTCTTCTAAACGCTCTTTTTTCAGATCGTAGTCAAAGATACCCCCGTAATGTGAGACCACGGTCGTTTAAGTCTTTTAATTGGTTTAGATACGGATTAATTTCCACGTGAATTACTCTCAATCAATATAAAGCGAAAAATAGCCGCTGATTATACCACAGTCGACGGCTGGGATTATTCATCTCAAATTCGACAAAATTACGCCTTCTTTCTAGTCCTTAAAACCGTTTAGTTTCCAAAAAAGCATTCTCTTCAACCGCAATCAAGCTGCATATAAATGCGAACCATCCCACAAAATACACACCTGAGAAGTGTTCTCAACAGACAAACGGACTAAACATTTTGAGTTAAAATTGGTTAAAATGGCGTCAAAAATTATGAACTCCACAGAATCTACACAATTTTAATAAAACAAAACATTATAAATTTATAATTTATTATCAATAGACTTCCGTCATAAATCAAAAAACGTACAATTTATTTGATCTTAAATTAATCAGCAAAATTATTTAATTCAAGAGATAATCCTTGGATGAAATTCAAAGATATTCAAAAATTATCAAACGTTAAGTTTCGTAGGCTTACCGGTGTTAGTTGGGCTACATTTAACCTCATGTTGGCCGAGCTAAATAAGCATTTACCTCGTCATATTGGTAAAGGACGACCGCATAAATTACCGTTGGAAGATCGTTTGCTCTTATGTATAGAATATTGGAGAGAATATCGAACATTTTTCCATCTTGGTATGAGTTACGGTGTATCTGAAACGAGTGCAATTCGTATCACACGTGTTATTGAAGATACCTTAATCCGTTCTGGAAAATTTAACTTGCCAAAACAACTTCCTAATCGAGATGAAGTGGATTGGGAAGTTGTTGTGATTGATGCAACTGAAATATTAGTTCAACGTCCAAAAAAAACAGAAGAAATGGTATAGCGGTAAAAAAAAGCGACATACCTTTAAATTTCAGCTATCTATGCACTATACAACAGGTGAAATACTGAGTGTATGTGGAAGTCATGGAAGCATGCATGATTTTAAAATATTTAAAAAAAGTATGAGGAAATTAAAATTTAAGCCCTTTTTTATCGTTGATAAGGGGTATTTAGGGATAAAAAAATTGGGTTTTGGATGCCTCATGCCATCTAAAGCAAAGAAAACTGAAAAATTAGATTCTGAATTAAAAAAGTTAAATACAGAGATTGGTCGTAGACGAATTCAAGTAGAGCATGTATTTGGAAGGATGAAATGTTTTAAGATTTTATCTTGTGTATATAGAAATCGTCGTAAAAGATTAAACCTGCGGTTTAATTTACTTGCTGGCATATACAATTTAGATTGGGTGAAAGATAAACAATTAAATTGATTGAAAAATGATTTATGAAGGAAGTCTAATCATTTAAATTTAAAAAATTACACGATGTAACCTTAGATACAGAGCATTAACTTTCCTTTGGTTGACGCTTTTTTATTTTGCCCTAGACTGAAGTTGTAACAAAAAATTAATGAAATACAGTTCCACTTACGAGGGGTACATACCATGAAAAAATTAGCAATTGCTTCAGCATTACTTTCAGCTCTAGCGATCACAGGTACTGCACATGCATACCAAGCAGAGGTGGGTGCTTCAGCTGGCCTAATTGATCCAGACAACGGTAGTTCAAGCGGCTCTTTTGGCGTAGATGGCACATACTATTTCAACCCAGTTCAAACACGTAATGCGCCACTTGCAGAAGCAGCATTCTTAGACCGTGCAAGTAACGTTAACGCAAAATACCAATACGACGAAGTAGGTGATAATGAACGTCATCGTTATGGCGTCGGTGCTGAAGTCTTTGTCCCTAACTCAGATTTCTATGTGAGTGGTAATGTTGGTCGCGATGATAGGAAATTTGACCGCGGTGGCGATTTTGATGAGACCGTTTATGGCGCTGAAGTGGGTTATTTACCAGCACCAGGTTTATTAATTGCTGCGGGTCTAAAAGGCTATGACAACGATTATGACGATGGCGTAGATCCTACTCTTCGCGCTAAATATGTCACTTCTTTAAGCAATGGTAAAGACATTAACTTAGAAGCAGGCGCAGGTTTTGGTGATTTAGACGAATATAATCTTGCAGCAGATTACTTCATCGATAAAACCTTAAGCCTAGGTGTAGATTACTACAGCAAAGACCGTGACTATGGTGATACTAACGAATTTGGTATCAATGCACGTAAATTCTTTACCCCGCAAGTCAGCCTTGAAGGCCGTGTTGGTTTTGGTAAAGATGGCAACAACGACTACAACAAATTCGGTTTAGCTGCGAAATATCGTTTCTAAAACCAATTAAAAACCTTGAATACTCAAAGCCCATTTTCGAATGGGCTTTTTGCACTCTGATAAGGCATTGTTATAAATAAAGATTGACTCCCTGCCACTTTTTTGTACACTTCGTTACAACTGTCATAGAACAGTCATATTTTATAACAAAGAGAGAATTTCTACATGCTTAAACAACTTGCACTTACTACCGCACTTATTGCGAGCCTCGGAACTGCTCACGCTTACCAAGCAGAAATCAATGCAAACTACGAAAATACAAGCTTTGATGGTGATAGTGAAGATCTTGATACTTTTGGCATCGGTGGCAAGTACTACTTAAATGGGGTAAATACTAAAAATGGTCCACTGGCAGAAGCCGCTTTTTTAAGTAAAGCAAGCAACATTGGTCTAGGCTATACAAACTCAAGTATTGATGAAGACGGTGCTGATTTAGAAATTGACTCAGTCGGCTTAAATGGTGAATTTTTCATCCCAAACTCTCAATTTTATGTTTCTGGTAGCCTCAACCGCTCTGAAGTAACGGTTGAAAGTGAATTTGGTAAAGCATCAGATGATAATGTGGGTTATGCATTAGAAGCAGGTTACCTGCCTGTCGATGGGCTACTCATTGCGGCTGGTGTAGCCAAAGAAAATCTTGATCCAATGTATGTTTCAAAAAATGGCTTCATTGATACATTCTCAAATATCTCCGCAGTAGCAGACGATACAGCTGTGACCTTACGCGCTAAATATGTGACTCAAATTGGTAACTATTTTACCAATTTTGAAGGTGCAACATACTTTGGCGATGAAACTGCTTACCGCTTAGGTACCGATTTATATATCGATCCAACCTTAAGTGTTGGTGTTTCATTTATGGATACAACATTCGATGACTTTGACACTGTTTGGGCTGTTCGCGCGCAAAAATTCTTTACGCCTGCTATTGCTGTTGGCTTGAACTACACAACAACGGAAGATGCTGATTCATACGGTATCAATGGTACATTCCGCTTCTAATTGCAACTAAATGTACTAAAAAAACCGCTCTATAGAGCTAATGCCAGTCAGTTAAGAAATTGACTGGCATTTTCTTGGATATTTTTGTGCTTTAATTTTCACTACTCGCGGACATTGCCTTTGCCTTTTTTCAGGTAATACAAATATTTTAGATTGTTCAAATAATTGCGCTAAATGTTTGGGTAGGTTTCCTGCTGATTCTAAAGGTGTGTGCCTTAAGATATTGATAATACTCATAGATGCAACATGGAAACTGATCCTTAAAGGACTCACCTTTGCATGTTCAGCGATAAACCTCATCTGTCTTCTTAAGATATTATATGCAATAAATACCCCCCACAATTCTTGATAGACCAAATCAGGTTGTTTGCTTCTTAAAATCCTTGCATCCTGTAAATCACTTTTAATTTCCCGATAACACATTTCTATTTCCCAACGCTGGATATAAAGCATTGCAAGGTCTTTGAATGGATAAACTTTAGAATCTGTTAATGATGTAATGTAACGTCTTATTTTTCCTGCATATTCAACTTCAATTAAACGTGCTTCCCAATAGTCACCCAATGACGGATTTATCTTTTTTGCTCTTGCTGAAACAGGCATTTTGATCTGAAAGTCATGGGCCGCATTATGATGAATCACTTCATAACGCAGGTTGTCCTTTGCTCGCATCAACCAATGACTCTCTTCTGCCTGAGATTGCCAGCTCACTAAAAAATCAGCAGAGAAGTAAGCACGATCAAATAGGGTAATACTGCGAACTGGTGCTTTTAATTGACTGGCTAAGGTTAATTCACCTTGATCCATACTGCCCATTTGGGCATCAATCATTTCATGGGTATTGGTATTCACCAGGCAAGTCGCTCTAACTTGTGGGTAAGGTGCAGCTGCTGTTTTGCCTTTGGATGAACCAAAGTGCTTAAAGTTTTCTTCTGTATGAGGCATAGACCAAACCACACCATCTACAGCACAAACGCATAGACCGTGAAAGTTGCTATATTGTTGTTGTGAGTCTTTAAACCATGCCTGACTTAATGTCGAAAATAAAGCACTCATGGGTTCTAAGCCTAAGCGTTGTCTTGCTTGTACGGATGCACTCGGTACACAGTATTCTGCCGTACCGAAAACAAGTTGCAATTGTTGAACCACATACCAAATCGGTTGATTTCGAAATAGAGCAAGTCCGATTACCAGCCAAACAACATGTTCAGCAGGCAGTTTTCTTTTTCGAATTGATGCTTTACCTGTTTGGTCTAAGCAATCTTCAATCCAGTTTAAATCAATCAATTCACTGAATTGTGAAAGTGAAGGTAAGGTTTGTTTTAATGTTAAATCTAGATTCTGAGATAAATTCATAAAAAAAGAGCGTATTTACATACGCTCTTTTTACAGCATTTTAACTTTTTTTGCTTAACTGACTGGCATTACTCTATAGAGCGGTTTTTTTAGTATTGTTCTAAGTGCAAAATGCGAAGTTGTACGCTTACATTGCCACGAAATTCATTTTTATCCAGCTCATAGACCAAACGAATTTGATGGTTCATCTCATTGAACTGGTATTTGTCCGCCGCATTAAAAGCAATGGCATCCACGACCTGTCCATTGTCTAAAGCAACACGTAATTTTAAATGCACTTCTTTCAGCCAGCGGAAATCTAAAATTTGAAAATTTCCTTCAAAAATAGGCGCTGGAAACTTTTGCCCCCATGGACTAATCTGCTGCAGCAGATCAACCGTTTCAACCTGAATATTTTCTGCTGCTAACTCACCATCGGTCCATAAAGTCGCCGTAAATAAACCTTCATCCTGAGCTGCCATCAGTGCTTCAAAGGCCTGCTTAAACTCTTCAAAATGAACTTTTTGAATGGTTAAACCCGCTGCCGCAGCATGCCCACCAAAGTGGCTGACCAAATGTGGATTTTGCTCAGCAACACACTCAATGGCATCGCGAATATGGATTCCTTCAATCGAGCGGGCAGAACCTTTGATATGTATCCCATCTTCATCTGCGGCAAATACAATACTTGGCCTGTGAAACTGTTCTTTTAAACGCCCTGCAACAATGCCAATCACCCCTTGATGCCAATGCGGCTCGAACATAATTAAAGCCGCAGGTAAGACCGTATCATCCAGTTGAATTTGATCCAAGGCTATTAAGGCCTCTTGTTTCATCGTGGTTTCAACTTGACGACGTTCCACATTCAACTGATTCAGTTGTTCTGCCAATGGATAGGCAGAGGCAAAGTCCTGTGCCAATAGACATTCAATCCCGATATCCATGGTTTCCATACGACCTGCCGCATTAATACGTGGTCCCAGTACAAACCCCAAATCTTGCGCTTTTAAACTTGCAGCCTCTCGCCCCGCAATCTCCAGTAGAGCACTAATGCCAGGACGACATAAATGTTGTTGAATGCGCTTCAGGCCAACATCGACCAAGATGCGATTGTTATAGTCAAGACTCGCAACATCGGCATAGGTGCCTAAGGCCACCAAATCCAAATACTGACTCATGAGTGCCGAGGACTTATGCAGTTTTTTACGATAGGTCGATAAGTTGGCCAAGACATAAAAGGCCACGCCCACCCCAGCTAAGGCTTTACTTGGAAAATCACACCCCAACTGGTTCGGATTCACTACCGCTTGGGCACTGGGAGTCGGTTTGGTGGTCAAATGGTGATCGGTAATAATCACCTGCATACCATGATCTTGCGCTTGTTTCACGCCGTCATGACTGGAAATACCATTATCAACGGTAATCAATAAATCAGGTGTAAAGCTGGTAAATGCTAAATCCGCAATCGCAGGCGTTAAGCCATAACCATATTTAAAGCGATCTGGAACCAGATACTCTACCTGCGCCCCCATTTTTCGCAAAGCCAAGATCATTAAAGCGGTGCTAGTTGCACCATCTGCATCATAATCACCCACAATCACGATTTTGTGTTGCTGATCAATTGCAGCATCCATCAACTGAATCGCTTCATTTAAGCCTTTCAGACTAGGGGCCAGTAAATGCTTGAGCTTTAACTCCAGCTCCTGCGTTGACGCCACCCCACGACGGGCTAAAATTTCTGCAATAAACGCAGGAATGTCCTGAAATAATTCAGGACGGGTAATGAAGGGTCTTTGCTTAATTTGAATGGCTGACATTTATGGCATCAAACGCTTCAGCATCCAGACATCTTGCTGTTTTTCATAACTTAAACGGTCATGTAAACGGTTCGGACGCCCTTGCCAAAACTCATAATAGTCAGGCTCAAGGCGGTAACCACCCCAAAAGACAGGTTTATTCAGTTCTGATTTACCTTCAACTTGGCTTTGCAATTGCTCAAAACGTTGTTGCAATACCTCACGGCTTTCAATCACACCACTTTGTGGTGTACTGATATGTGCTGCAATTTGACTATCTCGTGGACGCTTATGATAGTAGTCCGTCGATTCTGCTTCAGAAATTTTGACCACTTTACCGCCAATGCGAATCTGACGTTCCTGCTCTTGCCAATAAAACAATAACTCTGCATATGGGTTTTCTGCCAGATCCTTGCCTTTTTGACTGTCATAATTGGTATAAAAATCATACCCTGCTTCAGTTGCACCGCGCAGCAATACCGTTCGTACATGCGGCCGACCCTGCACACTTGCTGTCGCCAATGACATAGCATAAGGTTCGTGCAGTTGTGCTTCTAAAGCATGATTAAACCAAATCAAGAACTGAGCATGTGGATGGGTTTCTACTCGATCTTCATGCAGCTCGCCTTTTTGATAACTTAAACGAAGCTCACTGAGATCTTTAATTAAATCACTCATTTCTTCACTCCCTTTTAAGCTGCATTCGCACGTACAGCATCAGCTAATGTATGGGCTAAAGTGCTGACTTCATCGAGGTCATCCCCTTCCACCATGACACGAATCACAGGCTCAGTACCTGATTTACGAATCAACAAACGACCACGACCTTTGAGTTGTTGCTCGGCTTTATCAAATTCAGCCACCAAAGCAGGCACCGCATAAGGGTCAAACATCGCCTCTAAACGTACATTCACCAGCACATTCGGTAGAAGCTTAAAGTCAGCAACCAATTCATGCAGTGCTTTCTTCTGCTCGACCATCACGGTAAGGACTTGTAGAGCCGCAATAATGGCATCACCAGTGGTACTTTTATCCAAGGTTAAGATATGCCCTGATGGCTCACCGCCAATCACCCAGCCTTTTTCTTCTAGACCTTGTAATACATAGCGATCACCCACTTTGGCACGTAATAACCCTACACCGGCTTTTTCCAAAGCCAGCTCTAAAGCCATATTTGACATTAAGGTACCCACTATTCCAGCAGGTTTTTTAGCGCTCTGTGTCGCCAAGATATATAAAATATGGTCGCCATCAATTAGCTTGCCATCTTTATCCACCAAAATAACACGGTCTGCATCCCCATCAAAAGCGATGCCCAAATCTGCACCACTTTCAACTACAGCTTGTTGCAAACTTTCAGGGTGTGTTGAACCACATTGCTCATTGATATTTACACCGTTAGGCTCATTATGAATGGCAATGACCTTGGCGCCGAGCTCACGAAAGACCGATGGACCCACGTTATATGCAGCACCATTGGCACAATCCACCACAATGGTTAAATCATTCAAGTCTAAATGGTATGGAAATGTGGATTTACAAAACTCGATGTAACGCCCATTGGCATCTTTTACGCGGACACTTTTACCCAAGTTTGCCGTGTCTTCAATCACTAATTCTTTTTCAAGTTCTTGATTAATTTCTTCTTGAATAGCATCTGGTAGTTTCTTACCTTCACTGGAAAAGAACTTGATCCCATTATCAAAATAAGGATTATGTGATGCTGAAATCACAATGCCCAAACTTGCATGTAAAGCACGGGTCAAATGAGCAATCGCTGGGGTTGGCAATGGGCCTAGTAAATGTACATACACCCCTGCTGCGTTTAAACCCGCTTGTAATGCTGACTCTAAAATATAACCCGATAAACGTGTGTCTTTACCGAGTACCACCAATGGTTTTGATTTTTTACTGTGGCGTTTTAAAACTTTCCCTGCGGCAAAGCCTAACTTAAGGGCAAATTCAGGGGTAATAGGGAGGACGCCAAACTTACCGCGAATACCATCGGTACCAAAATAACTCATATTTTACTCACTTCTTAATGGTGATCTAAATCATCACTTTTTACTGACATCACTTTACACCAAAACGAAAAAGCCGTCATAAAAATGACGGCTTTTACTTTGAACAATTGGTATAGCTGAATTAGCCCACGCGATAGTTCGGCGCTTCTTTGGTAATCGTTACGTCATGAACATGTGACTCAGACATACCTGCCGAAGTAATTTTCACAAACTTCGCATTTTGACGAAGATCTTCAATCACAGATGAACCCGTATAACCCATAGAAGAACGTAAACCGCCCATCATTTGGTGCACAATGTTGCCCATTGGTCCTTTGTATGGCACACGACCTTCGATACCTTCAGGAACAAGTTTCTCAGCACCTGCTTTAGAGTCTTGGAAATAACGATCCGCAGAACCTGTTGCGCCTGCCATCGCGCCCAATGAACCCATACCACGATACGCTTTATAGTAACGACCTTGGAAGAATTCCACTTCACCTGGCGCTTCTTCAGTCCCGGCAAGGAGTGAACCGACCATAATCGTACTCGCACCCGCGCCAATCGCTTTCGCCATGTCACCAGAGAAACGAATACCACCATCGGCGATCAATGGAATTTGATCTTTCAGTGCATTGGCAACGCTATCAATCGCAGAAATCTGCGGCATACCAATACCCGCCACAATACGAGTGGTACAAATTGAACCTGGGCCGATACCGACTTTGACCGCATCTGCGCCTGCATCAAGGAGTGCCAATGCAGCATCACCTGTTGCAATATTACCGCCAATCACTTGGACTTGTGGGTAATTCGCTTTCACCCAACGTACACGCTCGATCACACCCGCAGAGTGACCATGCGCCGTATCTACGACAATCGCATCTACACCCGCTTCAACCAAAGCTTCTACACGGCTTGGTGTTTCTACACCTGTACCGACGGCAGCACCCACGCGTAAGCGACCAAGGTCATCTTTACAGCTACTTGGATAACTTTCCGCTTTACGGAAGTCAGTGACTGTAATTAAACCTTTGAGTTCGTTGTGTTCACCAACAACCAAAACTTTTTCAATGCGGTGCTTTTGCAGTAAAGCTTGAATATTTTCTTTCGACTCACCTTCACGAACCGTCACGAGACGATCTTGACCGGTCATAATGTTGCTTACAGGTTGCTCAAGGTTCGTTTCAAAGCGTGTATCGCGACCTGTGACAATACCGACCACTTTGCCATCTTTCACAACAGGTACACCGCTGATGTTGTTGGCTTGAGTAATCGAGATCAATTCGCGCACTGTAGTTTCAGGTGTCACAGTGATTGGATCTTTCACCATTCCTGCTTCAAATTTTTTCACACGACGGACTTCTGCAGCTTGTGCAGCAATATCCATGTTCTTGTGCAAAATACCAATACCACCGTTTTGCGCCATCGCAATCGCCATACGTGATTCAGTCACCGTATCCATTGCTGCTGAAACAAGGGGGATATTTAAATTAATGCCGCGCGTGAATCGTGTCTTTAATGAGACATCTTTTGGGAGAACAGTAGAATAGGCAGGGAGTAATAGGACATCATCAAAAGTTAACGCGTCTTGAACGATGGTCAACATGGCAGTCTCACTGGTAATTTCCGTGCGCTATTATAAACAAATATGAACTTAAATTTCATTTCAATTGAAAATTTATTTTTTTATCTTAGAAAATAAAGTGATAAAACCCATATTTTATTTGAGACCTTCATTTTTACCTTTATTTTTTTATTTCTTGTTTTGAGATGGATTCAATTGATGTTCAAAACTAAAAAAGCAGAGCCTTGACTCTGCTTTTACTGATTAACACACTTGATCAAAACCTTCATCATTGACTGCAATGCTCGCTTCCAATTGCACAAATGGAATCATATTGTGCGCACGTCGCGCTTTGTTGCATTGATCATCAGCAATTTGAACTTCTTTACATGAAGAGCTACGCTGTTCATACATCCCACAACTAACGTGTTCACCAATGGTACCTTGCAGTGCGATACAGCGTGGGCTGGCTTGATTGGTTCCAGCCATACATGAATACACAGCCGTCACTGGCTCTGTGTAATGTTCAGGCATGGAGATGCCTTCAGCCCAGTAAAATGAGACTCTAAAAAAGGCACAACATGCCCCGCAGCTTAAACAGGCATCTTCCGTTGGAACTTGAGACAACATCCTTTATATTCTCATTTTCAAAAACTTTTTTTGGAAGAAAATATTAAAAAAATTGTGGTTGCCAAACAAGCAAAATTTACGACTATTTTGTCACTTAAGTTGGACAGGTAAAAACACTCTCATCCATCAAGTCTGTACCGCACTCCAAAGTCTCAATCCAATCTAAAAATTGATGAATCTGCTCTTGCCCAATAAACGGTGTACCATGCTGCGGCACAATCATTTCGACATCCATGGTGCGGACCATATTGACCCATAAACGAATCACTTTGTTATTGCACATATAGCGCTGATGAAACCCTTTCATTTTAGGAATATGCGCAGCAAAGTTTTCCAAAGGTTTTGAGGCATCATCCACCATCGATGCCCCCATATCGCCTGAAAATAGAATCTTGGCAATTGGGTCATAAAACTGAAAATTGCCTACCGAATGTAGAAAATGGGCAGGCACAGCAATAATGGAGGATTGTCCCAACGTAATCACTTGACCGTGATCAGGTAATTCCACCAATCGGTCCAACCAGTTACCTTTCATCCGCTCACTCATAAAGGCAGAGTTCAAGTGAGGTAAAAAGCGTGCCCAAAGTTTAGAAGCCACCACTTTCGCTTCGGTATAGACCAACCAACGCGGCATTGAGGTAATAATGTCAGGGTCTTGATGTGAGGCCATCACAAAATCAAGATTGGTCAAACGGGTATATTTATTCAACTCCATGGTCAGCGGCACATAGGTTAAATCACCACCTGGATCTAAGACCGCAGCACGCTCATGGTCAATAATTAAAAACTGATTTGCCTGTACACCCTCGCCTTTGACCAAGCTGGTAAAGCTAATACACTTATGTGTGCCATCATCATATAAAACCTGTGACGTTGTGCGGTCAAATGCCATGTCGATCCCCTCAAAATGCTGTTTTTCTTAAAAGACTTTTTAATACCTACAACATATATGGATTTACACAAACTTACAATGCATTTGCGACCAACATCATTTGATATATCAATAAATTGAAGATCATTTTTCCATAAAAAATCCCGATTTTTTAAGTCGGGATTCTTATTTTCTAAGGTGAATTAGAAGAAATAATGCTGTACAAGTGTCGCAACACCAATGACCAAGAAAATGGCCGCACCAATTTTATGAATTAAGGCAATTGGCAACTTGGTCGCCAACTTATCGCCAATAAAGACCGCTGGCGCATTGGCCAACATCATCCCTAAAGTCGTACCCAACATCACCCAAACTATACTGTCAAAACGTGCCGCTAAAGCCACTGTCGCAATTTGGGTTTTATCACCAATTTCGGCCAAAAAGAACAACACAAACGTTGCGCCAAATACCCCTAGTTTCTGCCATTTCTTAATGCTGCCTGACTCATCATCCAACTGATCAGGAATCAACATCCAACCTGCCATAGCAATAAAACCAATCGAGAGGATCCAGATCAGCACATCAGGACTTAAAACTGTGGTGATCCATTGGCCTAAAACAGCAGAGACGCCATGGTTAATAATGGTCGCCAGCAAAATAGCCAATAGAATTGGGACGGGTTTACGGAAACGTGCAGCAAGTAACAATGCGAGCAGTTGGGTCTTATCGCCCATTTCAGCTAAAGCCACGATGGCTGTGGAGAGGAGGAATTCATACATGATGTCTTTCTCTGGCTAGCATAACAAATACCAATGACTCACCGCTCCTGCTAGCCAAAAATCTGCAGAGTGGTAAATCAAAGGTCTTGCCAACAAAAGAAAGCTCTTTAGAAGCTCATTTGGTTCTTTGCTATGATGACCATGCTCGTTTTAGAGCAAATATGTTGATCATCACCTGTTCTTAGGAACAGCGGCTACTCCCCAATGAAGTCACACAATGTTAGGCGAAAATACGTTTTTTGGCAATCTCTAAATACAAAAGACCCTGCCGAAGCAGAGTCTTTATTGAAGTATTTTTGCAGTGCTTCCAGCCGCTATTTTTCTCTTTTGAGAAGAGAAACCTACAGGCCAAAAAACCAGATCATCAGATCAGCAAAGTACGGATGTCTTTCAGCAACTTGGTCAGCTTATTGGTAAAGCGCGCAGCATCGGCCCCATTGATCACGCGGTGATCATAAGACAGTGACAACGGTAACATCAGTTTCGGATCAAAACCTTGACCATTCCATACTGGTTGCATCGTCGCTGGAGAAATCCCCAAAATTGCGACTTGTGGCCAGTTCACCAATGGTGTAAATGCCGTACCACCAATTGCACCTAAGCTTGAAATCGTGAAGTTTGCACCTTGTAGATCTTTCGGCGAAAGCTTCTTATCACGTGCTTTCTGACCCAATACACCGAGCTCCACCGCAATGTCTTTAATTGATTTCTGGTCTGGATTACGTAATACAGGAACGGTTAAACCATCTGGTGTTGCTACAGCAATGCCCATATGGATTTCGTTACGCAAGAGTACAGACTTGCCATCATCAGCCAAGTGACCAGCAAAATCACGTTCTTCTTTGAGTAAATGCGCAACAGCTTTAATAATGAACGCCATAATGGTCAAGCTAATACCATCTTTCTTAAAGTTACCTTTAAGATCATTACGCCAAGCTTCAAGTTCAGTAATATCTGCCAAATCAAACTGAGTTACTTGCGGAATATAGTTGTTTAAAGACAACTGCGGAATAGAGACTTGTTGCAGACGTGTCAGCACTTTCTCTTCTACACCACCAAATGCACTAAAGTCAGGCAGTTTCGGTAAGCCCGCAGCAGCAACAGCCGTCACAGCAGGTGCAGTTTGTGGTGCTGTTAAACGACCTTTCACATAAGCAAAAAGGTCATCTTTCATTAAACGTGCATGCGGCCCAGAAGCTTTGACTTCTGCCAGCACCACGCCCAATTCACGCGCCAGTTTACGTACCGCAGGACCTGCGTAAACTTTAGCATTGGCTGCATTTTGCTCTTTGGTCAGCTTGTCTGCACCCTGTTCTGACACAGGAGCCGCAACTGACTGTGCTGCTGGCGCAGGCTGCGCTTTAACTTCAGCTTTAGGCGCTGGAGCAGAAGCCGCCGCAGGTGCTGATGAAGATTCACCTTCAATGGTCACCAAAGCCACACCTTCCGATACATTTTGTCCCAATGCAACATGAATGGCTTTAATCACACCTGCTGTTGTACTTGGTACTTCAACCGTTGCTTTGTCTGATTCAACCACGATGATACTTTGGTCTTTTTCAACCGTATCACCTACTGACACCAAAATTTCAGCAACAGCCGCTTTGTCTACACCCAAGTCAGGCACTGCAATTTCAACCGCACCTGCAGGCGCAGCAGCAGCTTGTGGCGCTGCTTCAGCAGACTGAGCTTCAGAGGTTTGAGGTGCTGCAACTGGCGTAGGCTCAGCAGTCACTGGTGCAACTGACGCTGCTGTTTTTACAGTCAGAATCACCACACCTTCTTTAACACTGTCACCGACGTGAACGCTAATTGATTCCACTGTGCCTGAAATCGTACTCGGGACTTCCACTGTCGCTTTGTCTGACTCAACCACAAGGATGCTTTGATCAATGTCAATTTGATCGCCAACCGACACCAAAATTTCACCAACGGTTGCTTTTTCCACACCAATGTCTGGTACTTGCACATCAATCACTTGTGATGCTGTAGTCGCAGCTGATGAAGTCGTTTCAGCAACAGCAGCGGGTGCAGGCTTTTCTTCAACTTGAACAGCTTCAGCCTGTACTTGTGCCGCTGACGCTTCAGTTTGCCCCTCGGCTTCCAGCTCAATCAGCGCTGCACCTTCAGCAACCGAGTCACCTAAGTTTACTAAAATGCTTTTAACAACGCCTGCTGAAGTGCTTGGCACTTCAACAGATGCTTTGTCTGATTCTAATAGAACGACACTGTCATCAACCGCAATGGTGTCGCCAACTTTGACCAAAATTTCAGCAACAACGGCTTTATCTACACCAATATCAGGAGTTGTAATTTGCATACTTATTTCTCCTCTTTGTAGTCAGCTACAGCGTGTACAGATGGCGTTGCTTGAGGAGCCCAAGCTACTGGACGGTCCGTATCTAATTCAAATGTAGAGATGGCATCTTTCACTAAGCGTGCATCCACTTCACCTTCATCAGCCAATTTTTTCAGTGTAGCAACAACAATGTGCGCTGCATCTACACCAAAGTAGCTACGTAATTTAGCACGTGAATCTGAACGACCATAACCATCTGTACCCAATGCTACGAATGGACGGTTGTCTGGAAGATATGCACGAATTTGTTCGCTATAAGCACGCATATGATCTGTTGCAGAAACCACGATACCTTCTGTACCGCGCAGTTGCTCAGTCACCCAAGCCTCTTTCACATTCTCGCTCATTGGATGCAAGCGGTTATATTCTTCACATGCCATACCATCACGTGCAAGTTCATTGAAACTTGTTACGCTAAATACATTTGAATGGATTTGGTATTCATCACGTAAGATTTGAGCAGCTTTAATGACTTCACGCAGAATCACACCTGAACCCATCAACTGAACAGTGGCTTTTTCATCTTTTTGAAGTAAGTACATACCACGTTTAATGCCTTCTTCAACACCTTGTGGCATTTCAGGATGCTCGTAGTTTTCGTTCATTACCGTTAAGTAATAGAAAATACGCTCTTGGTTCACGTACATACGCTGTAAACCATCATGCACAATAACAGCTAATTCATAACCAAAACATGGGTCATACGACACACAGTTCGGAATCGTATTGGCTAAAATATGCGAGTGACCATCTTGGTGTTGTAAACCTTCACCGTTTAGCGTGGTACGACCTGCTGTTGCACCCAATAAGAAACCTTGTGCTTGTGCATCACCTGCAGCCCATGCAATGTCGCCAATACGCTGAAAACCAAACATAGAGTAGTACATGTACATTGGAATCATGGGTAAGTTATTGGTTGAATAACTGGTTGCCAATGCTGCCCAAGCGCTCATTGCACCTGCTTCGTTAATGCCTTCTTGAAGCATATGACCATCTTTTGCTTCACGGTAATGCATCAACTGTTCTTGGTCTTCAGGCGTGTAATGCTGACCATTGGCTGCATAAATACCTAACTGACGGAACATACCTTCTAGACCAAAAGTACGTGCTTCATCTGGAACAATTGGCACAACACGGTCTTTAATGGCTTTTTCTTTTAACAATGCAGCGATTAAACGAACCATTACCATGGTGGTTGATTGTTCTTTGCCTTGTGAGCCTTTTAATACTGCATCAAAGACAGAAAGTTCTGGAATAGCCAACTGTTCACTTTCTTTACGACGTGCAGGTAAGTAACCACCTAGTGCTTCACGACGTGCTTTCATATATTTCAATTCAGGCGAGTTTTCGCTTGGACGATAGAAAGGCACTTCTTCTAATTGCTCATCGTTAAATGGCAAATTGAAGCGATCACGTACATATTTTAAAGATTCGATTTGCATCTTTTTGATTTGATGCGTTTTGTTTACTGCTTCAATTTCATCAGACAAGCCATAACCTTTAACAGTTTTCGCTAAGATTACAGTTGGTTGACCTTTGGCTGTACATGCTTCTGCATAGGCTGCAAAAACTTTGTACGGATCATGACCACCACGATTTAGATTATCAATATCTTCATCGCTTAAGTCTTTAATCAACTCAGCCGCTTCTGGGTATTTACCAAAGAATTTTTCGCGTGCATATGCACCACCCTTCACTTGTAAGCGTTGGTATTCACCATCCAGTGTTTCTTCCATAACCGACTTTAAAGCGCCAGTTTTGTCTTTAGCCAGTAGTGGGTCCCAATGACGGCCCCAAACCACTTTAATGACACGCCAGCCCGCACCACGGAATAAAGATTCTAATTCTTGAATAATTTTACCGTTACCACGTACTGGACCGTCTAGACGCTGTAAGTTACAGTTTACAACCCAAATGAGATTGTCTAATTTTTCACGACCCGCAAGTGAAATTGCACCTGTGCTTTCTGGCTCATCCATCTCGCCATCACCAAGGTATGCCCAAACTTTGCGATTTTCTTCTTTAATCAAACCACGATTCATCAAATATTTTTGAATATGTGCTTGGTAAATCGACATGATTGGGCCAAGACCCATCGATACGGTTGGGAACTGCCAATAATCAGGCATTAAGTATGGATGCGGATAAGAAGGTAAGCCAACACCGTCCACTTCGCGACGGAAATTGTTTAGATGCTCTTCAGTCAAACGACCTTCAAGAAATGAACGCGCATAGATTCCTGGCGCACAGTGACCTTGATAATAGATCATGTCACCGCCAAAGCTATCACTATTCGCACGGAAGAAATGGTTAAAACCCACATCATATAATGTTGCTGAAGATGCAAAACTTGCCAAGTGACCACCTAAGTCATCACCCGTTTTATTGGCACGGAGTACCATCGCTAAGGCGTTCCAACGAATCAACGCACGGATACGACGCTCCATGTCTTGATCGCCTGGCATTGCAGGTTCTTCAGCCACTGAAATTGTATTTAAATAAGGCGTGTTTAAACGCTGAATAGGGACATGTTTAGCGATTGCTTGTTGATACAGTTTTTCTAGTAGAAAAGCTGCACGCTCAGTCCCCATGTGTTGTAAAACGGAGTCAAACGCATCTTGCCATTCTTGCGTTTCTTGCGCGTCAGTATCACCATAAAACGCCATAATTCACCTATTTCGATATCCTAATCTTATACGCTAATATGTATCATACTTTCGTCCTATAAGAGTATCGCTACAGCTGAATATGGCTGAGCCCTACTATTTAGCAACTAAATAGTCATTGACTATTCGTTACCCAAAATAACAAAAAACCGCCAATTTAGGCGGTTTTTTATACATTTAATGCTGTTTTTTGATGCTAACTTAGATTCCGTCAGAGCTGTATTCCTTTTTCAAGCATCAGACCAATGGTAAGTTCGGATCATCCGATCAAATCGGATTAAGGCAACATTGCTAGATAAGTCGATGGGTTTTTGCGTTGACCATCTTTAACTACTTCATAGTGTAAATGTGGGCCAGTACAACGACCTGTACAACCAACATTAGCAATATGTTCACCCGCGTCTACACGGTCGCCAACACGAGCAATTAAACGTGATGCATGGGCATAGCGCGTGATGTAACCATTGCCATGGTTAATTTCAACGTATTGACCATAGCCCGTACCCCAACCTGACTTGGTCACAATCCCTGGACCTGTCGCATAAATCGGTGTACCGCTTGGCGCAGCAAGATCTAGACCTGAGTGGCGCTCAGCACGACCATTCATAGTACGGCCGCCGTAACTTGAGCTCACACGTGCACTTGGAAGTGGGTGTGTCACTAACCACGAATATGCATTATTTGAAAAACTTTTTGCAGAGAATTCTGAACCGTATTTTTTCGCCAGTGAAGCGTTGTTAAGTTCAACCGTTTTTTCACGGAGCTGAACGGTCATTTTCGTTTCGGCAGGAACATCAATATCATTAGATTCAGTATAAGCACCTTCTGATAAAGTGCGTGTCAATTGCTCAATTCGATCCGAAGATGCATTATTTGTATTGAGTTCTACCAAATCAGCGAAGGCTACTGAAGCAGCCGATGCTGCAAAAGAAAAAGCCAACAAAATACGTCGCATATGCATAAAAAACCTCTTAAAACTGTTCTTACGAATGTTTCTTGCGTGATCTCGTCCTTGATATCTACCGAAAGAAGCGCATAAGATTAAGACATTAACATGAAGGAAATATGTATGTCCGAACCAGTGAATCTCTTTCAACAAACCAGAAAACACATAAAAACAGGAAACTTAACGTTTCTCTCAAAGCAAGTAACTGCATGGCAGAAACTTACAAAACTGATTCAACCTCTCCTACCGCAACCAGAGCAGTGGCAGGTTGTTTGTTATCAATATGGTATTTTGACGATTACCGGCGAAAATCAAGCGATGATTAGTCAACTTGGTTACCTTCAAAAACAATATATTGCACAACTGTCGGAACTTGATGAGTTTAAAGACCTACAAAAACTCCAAGTTCGTTTGAGAATCCCCTCTCAAACACCCGCAAAGATACAATCTATTTCAAGATCGCTAAGCACAGAAACTCAAGACTTAATTCGAGGTGCTGCTGACTTTGTGAGCGACCCTAAGCTTAGCCAAGCAATGCGCCGTTTGGCAAGCAAAAAAAAGTAACCTCGTCTCGACCCGCGTCAGAATTGCGTTTTTAAAATGATAAATTCATCACATTTATGCTTGTTACAATATAACGTCACACAATAAAGACAATGACTTAAGTCACACTCACATAAGGAATTGGACACTGATCTTCGTCATTAAATGTTACAATTTCATAGCTGCTTGGATCACTTTGGACATTGCGCAATAATTGATTATTCAAAGCATGCCCAGACTTATATCCATCAAATTTGGCAATAATTTGGTGGCCGAGCAAGTAAAGATCCCCCACCGCATCTAATATTTTGTGACGAACAAATTCATCTGAGAAGCGTAAACCTTCTTCATTCACCACACCGGTTTCATCGACTCCAATGGCATTGTCTAAACTTGCCCCCAAAGCGAGATTATTGGCTTTGAGATAATCCAAATCTTTCATGAAACCAAAAGTACGGGCTTCACTGACTTCATAAACAAAGGTTTCGGTTGAAAAATCAATAGTGGCAGACTGATATTCTTTCTTAAAAGCGGGATGGTCGAAGTCAATGGTAAAGTTGAGTTGAAAACCCTCATGTGGGCGGAAAATGGTGCGCTTGTCGTCGATGAGTGCTTCAACAGGTTTGAGTATTTTTATAAATTTTTTAGGGGCATCCAGTTCTTTAAGGCCGCCTTGCATCAATAAATAAATAAACGGACCTGCACTGCCATCCATAATTGGTACTTCAGAGGCAGACACTTCAATGATCAGGTTATCAATACCCAGACCTGCAATTGCACTCATAACATGTTCAATCGTACCGACTTTGGCATCTTCTTGAACCAAGTTTGAACACATGAAGGCTTCTTGGATCAACATCGCATTTGCACGAATGTCGACGGGTGGATTGAGATCGATACGACGAAACACAATTCCTCCGTCCGCATGATGTGGCACAAAGTTAATTAAGACTTTTTGACCACTATGCAAACCAATGCCGCTTGCTTTAACGACACGTTGTAGAGTTCTTTGTTTCAACATGTTTCATACCATCTCACCACTAAACCGCTATACGTTAGCATATTTAGCCATTGATAAAAAACAAAAAGGTAGTCAGAGACTACCTTTTCTTCATCACATGTGGCTTAACCACATCAATAAATACTACTTACGTTGTTGATTTTTCAGGTAATCCTGAATACTCATTGGTGTTGGACGTGCAGCACTCACTGTCGATGCAGAACTCGCTGCAGCAGCCGCGTCTTGGTTCTGACGCTGGATTGCAGGCACATCATCATCTTCAACAACCGCTTGCGTTGCATGCCCATGTTGTGCTACCTGCACATGTGCATTTGGACGCTTCACTGGCTCAGCAGAATCTGCTGAATTTCGAGTCAAACCTGTTGCAATGACAGTGACACTGATTTCATCACGCGCATCTGGATCAAATACGGTACCGTAGAAGACTTGGCCTTCATCTAGATCGACAATTTGATTCACAACGTCGGTAATTTCTTCGATTTCGCCAAACGTAACGTCATCACCACCAGTCACATTAATCAGAATCCCTTTGGCATTCATAATGGTGACGTTATCCAGCAATGGACTACGGATCGCTTGTTCAGCTGCTTGGCGTGCGCGGTTTTCACCACGACCTAAACCCGCACCCATCATGGCATAACCACGTGTGCTCATCGCAGTTTTCAAGTCAGCAAAGTCAAGGTTAATATGACCTGGGCGCACCACCAAATCAAAGATACTACGGACCGCATTTAATAAGACATCATCCGCTTTTTTGTAAGCATCTTTCATTGAGATGTCACGGAAAACTTTTAACAAACGTTGGTTTGGAATGATGATTAAAGAATCTACATGCGCTTCTAATGCTTCAATGCCTTGCTCAGCAGACTGAAGACGACGTTTACCTTCAAAGTTAAACGGTGTCGTTACTACGCCTACGGTTAAAATGCCCATTTCTTTGGCAATTTCAGCAACCACTGGCGCAGCACCTGTACCTGTACCACCGCCCATACCAGCAGTGACAAACACCATGTCAGTACCTTCAAGGTGCTGACGAATCAAGTCACGACTTTCTTCAGCCGCTGCTTGACCTACATTTGGATTGGCGCCCGCACCCAAGCCACGGGTACTTTGCTCACCCAACTGGATTTTGAATTGTGCATTCATACGGTCTAGCGCTTGCTTGTCCGTATTGGCACATACAAATTTTACACCTTGAATATCTGACTCAAGCATGTGTTGTACGGCGTTACCACCTGCACCACCAACACCAAACACAGTAAAACGGGCTTGACCGTTGCTATCGGTTTGATCATCTTCTAAAAATTCAAATGAGGCCATGACCTATAGATTTCCTAATTCGTTATTGGCAGTCACTTAAGCCCGTATACTGCCTTGATCTTAATAAACAAAATTGCTTTTAAGCATGCTGTGCAAGCCATAGCTTGTCAAGTTTAAGCGATGCGTTGTACAACTTCTTAACAATATTCCAAAAAAATTCAACTTAAAAAACAGATTTCAGCTTTTCATAGAGTCCAGACCAAGCACGTCCAACGCGTTTAATCAGAGACAGTTTTTCTGTATCTTCTGGTTCCACTATGGTTTCTTGTGTTTCGCTCTGACTAAACATCAACAAACCTGCAGCAGTGGCATACTGAGAGCGACGCAGTGCGGCAATATTTTGCTCATCTGCTGTCACTTGCACAGGTGGATTACCCAAATGTGCAGACACACCCAACATACGACGAGTCAGCGTCACCATACCTTCGATTTGACTGGCATCACCAGTTAACACCACACCATGATACAAACCATGAATCGCACCATTACGCTCTAGCTCTTGGCGAACTTGGCCTAAGATTTCTTCATAACGCGCAATCACGATTTCAGTCAGCTCAATACGACTAATCGTTTGCGGACCATCAATCCCTTGGATCTGAATCATATGGTCCGGCTTAACCGACTTAATGTCGACACACCCATAGAGTAATTTAATTCGCTCAGCTTCTTCAGTGGTGGTTTGTAACACAGCAGCAATATCACGGGTGACATGTTCGCCACCACGCTGCAAAGTATGTGTCAACGCCAAACGACCATCCAAATACACCGCAATATTGGTGGTACCTGCACCAATATCGACTAAACAAACACCATACTCTTTTTCATCTTTGAGTAGGCTCGCCTCTGCCGTTGCCAGACAAGACACCACCAGTTTCTCCACCCCGATATTGGCACCTTTTAAGGCCCGATCAAGGTTTTGCATGGTACTAATTGGTAACATCATCAACTGATAATGACCAATCATGCTATGTGCAGACATCCGTATTGGGTTTTGTACCCACTCAGTGGAGTCATCCAGCTCAAAGCCCAGTGGAACAGCACTGACCAAATAATGATCCGAGGTCATGTGGCTGGCTTTGGCCAACTCTAATGCACGAACCACTTCACTTGTTGTAATTGTATGGTCAGTATTTTCAACTGGCGTTCGTCCAGATGCATAAAAGCTTTTTAACTCGGCACTTGGGATCGACACCCACGCGGAATGGACACGGCATTCAGCCATATCTTCTGCTTCTTGCACGGCATTTTTTATCGCTGTAATGACTTTATCAAGACTTACAATTTTTCCTTTATTCATGCCTCGGTTACGAGCAGTTGCCATTCCTATCACTTGGATATTGTCTGGCGCATGTACCTTACCAATCAAAACTGAAACTTTGTGCGTCCCAATGTCAATCGCAACAACTGAGGGAACCGCTTCATTCATTATTTACTACTACCATCACATGTTTGTTTAATTTATGGCTTTATGCCTCTGTTTTAAAGCCAAGTATTATGGCTTTGCTGCTGCTCCACCTGCAATGCTTGTGTCATCAATAGTTACAACAAAATGACCATTTGCTATCTTTGGTGCGGCAGCATTCTTCCATTGGATGGCCAAGCCATTCCGATAACGCAAATCAATGGCAGATACTTTGGCCCAAACTGGCTTCAAATCACTTTGAGCCAAATAACTCAAACGTTGCAGCTTACTCATGGTTTGATCCTGATCTACGATAACACGTAAACCTGAATCGAACTGCATAAACCAAGTCATACGCTCCGTTAAATATAGTTCTTTTAAACGGAGATTGACTGGCTGGAATAATTGATTAATTTCATTATAACGGCGCATCATCATTTTAGATTGACTGATTGGGCCGTGTAATAAAGGCAAATTCTGATTATTTTTCGGTGTCACTTCGCTAAATACGTCACCACTGTCACTTAAGAGGCGCCCTGTCCCCCAACGTGCAATTGCATGCCGAGGCATGACGCGAACGCGAATCGCATTCGGCCATGCCCGCGAAACCACCACACGATCGACCCAAGCCAGCTCTAAAGTTCGATCACGAATTTCTTCTAAATCTGAGGTGAAATAATTATGGGTAATGGCCGCTGAAACATGTCCCATCACCTGATTCTTTTCCGCCTCAGAACGTACGCCTACTACATCAAGTTCGGCCACGCGTGCATCTGTCATGACTTGATATAAGCCATAAATACCAACCAACAGCACCGCCACGGCAACGACCAACATCACCCAACCACCAAAGTTGGCAAGCTTTTCCTTACGCGTCGGTGGTTTATCGTGTATTGAAGTAATCGCTGCGCGTTTACGGCGCATAGAAGCAGGTAATTGCGCCATTTAGTGAGCCGCACCTGTCAATGTTTGCTCTAAAATTTGGACACAAAGCGCATCAAAGCTATAACCCACTGCATTTGCTGCTTTCGGCACCAAAGAGTGACTGGTCATCCCAGGTACTGTATTCACTTCTAGTAACCAGAAATTGCCTTGCTCATCTTGCATCGCATCAATACGACCCCAACCACTTGCACCCACCGCTTGGAATGCACGGAGGCAAAGCGCTTGCAACTTTTGCTCTTCTTCAGTGCTTAAGCCACACGGAATTCCGTATTCCACATCATTACGCTGATATTTCGCTTCATAATCATAAAAAGCCACATCCGCAGGAGGTTGTAGACGAATCACAGGTAGCGGTTGACCATTTAAAAATGAAATCGTGAATTCACGTCCCGTAATCCATTTTTCAGCCATCACCACAGCATCGTGTTGGGTCGCTTTGGCAATTGCCGCTGCCAAATCTTCTGCTTTTTCAACTTTACTCATGCCGACACTTGAACCTTCGTGTACCGGCTTGATAATCAGTGGAAGACCCAAATTCGCCACCACTTCAGCTAAATCTGACTCTTGGCTAATGATGCGATAGGGTGCTGTCGGTAAGTCTGAACCCTGCCAAACTTGCTTGGTTTTAACTTTATCCATGCCAATAGCAGAACCCTGTACGCCTGTTCCGGTATACGGGATATTGAGCCACTCCAAGACCCCTTGGATTTGACCATCTTCTCCACCGCGACCATGTAACACAATAAACGCACGGTCATAACCGACCAATTCGGTCACACTACGCTCTTGCGGATCAAAAGCTTCTGCATTTACACCCGAACGAACCAATGCTTCAAGTACAGCTGCACCACTATCTAGAGAAACCTCACGCTCAGCAGACTTACCACCAAGCAACACCGCTACTTTGCCGAATTTTGAAGCATTTGACACGTTGATATCCTTAAACTTTATGACTGTTTTATTCATTGAGTAATCACAAAACGTGATTATTTTAAATATAAATGATTGCTTGCAAGCTCAACCGAAATAGCCCCCACATTACCTGCGCCTTGCGTCAATAACAAGTCATCCGCTTGTAACACTTTTTTCAACGCATGCTGCAAATTACCTTCGACTGGATCGATCAAAATCGGCTCTACATCGCCACGTAAACGAATACTACGCGCCAATGAACGACTATCTGCCCCCACAATCGGTTTTTCACCCGCAGGATAGACTTCAAGCAGCAACAGCTGATCGACATGTGACAATACATCCACAAAGTCATCGAAACAGTCACGGGTACGGCTAAAACGGTGCGGCTGGAACATCATCACTAAACGACGGTCTGGATGGCTTGCTCGTGCAGCTTTAATGGTCGCTTCGACTTCTTTTGGATGGTGACCATAGTCATCCACCAATTTCACATTACCGCCGTCGATGTCAAATTCGCCCTGTACTTGGAAACGACGGCCTACGCCGCTGAAACTTTCTAACGCACGTGCAATCGCAGCATCAGATACCCCTTCATCGGTTGCAATACCGATTGCTGCAAGCGCATTTAAAATATTATGTAAACCCGGCAAATTGATGGTTAAACGTAAAGGCTCACGATCTTTACGCAATACGGTAAAGTGCGACTGCATGCCTTCTTGTTCAATATCCACTGCACGAATGTCATTGTCTTCGTTAAAACCATACGTGATCAATGGACGACCAATACGCGGCATGATTTCACGAATGTTGGCATCATCGCCACACACCACAGCCAAGCCGTAAAACGGTAGTTTTTGTAAGAACTGTACAAAGGTATCTTTTAGGACATCAAAGCTACCACCGTAGGTGTCCATGTGGTCTGCATCAATATTGGTCACGATGGTGGCCATTGGTTGCAAATGCAAGAATGAAGCATCTGATTCATCTGCCTCTGCCACGATAAAACGACTCGCGCCCAGTGCTGCATTCACACCAGTACGATTCAGCAAACCGCCAATCACATAAGTTGGGTCGAGATTTTCTTCTGCCAACATACACGTCACTAGGCTAGTGGTCGTGGTTTTACCATGCGTTCCCGCAACAGCAATCCCATGACGGTAGCGCATCAGCTCACCCAGCATTTCTGCACGGCGCACCACAGGTGTACGCGTTTCAATGGCTGCTTTAATTTCTGGGTTTTCTGCATCAATTGCAGTCGACACCACAATCACGTTTGCCCCTTGAATATTTTCAGCCGTATGCCCGATATAGACTTTGATGCCATTTTCTTCAAGCTGAGCCGTGGTTTTTGATGCTTTGATATCTGAACCTGAGACTTTGTAGCCTTGGTTCTTGAGCACTTCAGCAATACCACACATACCCGCACCACCAATCCCAATAAAATGGATGTGCTTAATACGGCGCATTTCTGGCACTTTAATTAACTTTTTTGCTTGATCAGCAGGCGTAGATGGCGACATAAAATACTCGGTTTACAATGCTTGAATTAAACGAACCACATGTTGGGTTGCATCGGGTTGTGCTTGCTGACGTGCTTTCACTGCCATTTCAGACAATAACTGACGGTTCATCAAGGGTAATAATAATGCTTTTAAACTCTCGGGCGTCATGCTTGCTTGCGGGCAAATTTTGGCTGCACCAATATTGGCTAAAAACTTTGCATTGACCGTTTGGTGATCATCCACTGCACTTGGCAGTGGAACAAACACCGCAGCCACACCCGCAGTCGCAATCTCGGTCACGGTTAACGCCCCAGCACGGCAAATAATTAAATCGGCATCGCTATAGGCTTGGGCCATATCTTCAATAAAAGGGTGAACTTCAACCTGAAGCTGTTCAGGGGCATCGGCATAACGCGCCTGGGTCGCCTCTGCATGGTTTTGACCACACTGATGATAAACGCTTAACGGCACATTCAATTGCTTCAATGCTTCAGGAACACGCTCATTTAACGCTTGTGCACCCAACGAGCCACCCACAATTAAAACTCGAAGCATGGCCCCTGCTTTTTCACGTTCTTGATAACGCCAAGACGGATTTAAAATTTCCGTAATTTCTTTGCGGACGGGATTGCCCGTGGTCACAATTTTATCTTGTGCAGCAAAGGTGTTTGGAAAAGCCTGACACACTGTTTTGGCAATACGTGATAACTGCGTATTGGTAAAACCCGCAATCGCATTCTGCTCATGAATAATCACAGGAATACCCAGTGCGCGCGCAGCCAATCCACCTGGCCCAGCGACATAACCCCCAAAGCCCGCGACGGCATCGACTTTGAGCTGCTTCATGTAACGCATTGCACTTAAAGTGGCTTTTAAAATTTTAAAGGGTGCCAATACTTTGCGGACTAAGCCATTGCCGCGCACACCTTGAATATCAATTTTATAAATTGGGATATCGTGATTTTTAAGCAGGCGATTTTCCATACCTGTAGGCGTAGCAAGCCACGAGACTTGACAGCCTTGTTGCTGTAATTCCTTAGCCACAGCAAGTGCTGGAAAAACATGCCCGCCCGTTCCGGCAGCCATCATCATTACATGTTTCGGCTTTGTTGGTGTTGCTTCGGTCACAGTCTAATTCTTCAATTCTAAAAATATGGAAACAAAATTCAATTTTAAGCGATCAATTGTAATCACAAACGCATAGCCGCGAAAGATTATTTACTTTTTTTCAACAGGCATTTGATTGTTTTTTTCTACTGATTTTCAAGTTTAAACTAGATTTGTTATCAGATGTGCATTTTTACTCAAACTACAGCACACAATCAGGCTCAACAGTGCAATTGGAGATATTTAAAAATAAAACAATGAAGCTGATTTGAATCAAATATTTAACATCATTCTAAAGTGTAATTCACTTCATTTTAGCGGCTAGAAATACAATCTGAGTGCATACATTTGAGTAGGATGAAAATTTGTAGTGTCTAGCAACATAATCCGCTTTATTTTCAACCAAATTTATACACTTTGCAGCAAAGTACACTTCTATGTCAAAACCGACCACCTCCATGAAGTAAAAAAGGAACCATTTCAGGCACTGCTGTCCCATAGTTTGATTTAAATAAAAAACCTGAGTCCAAATCGTTAAAATATGAGTGCAAACAAACACTTTAACGACCAGGATTCAGGTTTTGTCACATCAGAATACCGTATTTCATCAGCTTATTAAACCCGTCGTGCGACAGGATTTTGAGCAACTTGCTAAAGTACACCATGTTGGACAGAAATTTAGAGCGGCTTCAAGATGGGATCAGTTTATTGCCATCTTGATGTCTCAACTTTCCTGCAGGCAAAGTCTGAGAGATATTCAATCCAATCTGGAGTGCCAACAGGAAAAACTGAGTCATTTCGGAGCAAAGTCTATTCCCCGAAGTACACTGGCACGAATCAATGAGCAGCAGCCCGCTGCCTTGTACCAACAGCTCTTTCACAAGTTGCTTAAATACTATGAACACTCAAAAGTAGCCCATAAATTTCGCTTTAAGAATCCATTATATTCCTTGGATGCCAGTCATATTGACCTGTCGCTTTCCTTATGTGAATGGGCCAAAGTTCATGACTCAAAAGCCAGCATGAAACTCAGCATAGGATTGAATCACAGCAATGATATTCCTGAGTTTGTTGCAGTTGAAAATGGCAAAGAAAATGACATGGTACAAGGCCGCAAATTCCAGTTTCCTGCTGGCAGCATTGTAGTTTTTGATAAAGGCTATGTCGATTACCAATGGTATGCAAATCTGACCGCTCAAAACATTGGATTTGTTACACGTTTTAGGCCTAAATCTGTGTATCAGGTGATCCAGCAACATCCAGTGCTTGAATCCAAAGGTATTCTAAAAGATGAAACCATTCAGCTGAATAGCGCACATGCCCTAAAAAGAAAAGCCCCAGTGTTAAGAAGAATTGAATATAGAGATCAGCAAAGTGGCAAGCACTTTAGCTTTCTCAGCAATAACTTTCATTTAGCCGCCTCCACCATTGCGGCGATTTATAAAGATCGTTGGAAAGTTGAGCTGTTCTTTAAGGCGATTAAGCAGAATCTCAAATTAAAAGCGTTTCTAGGCCGCAGCAGGAACGCAATTCAGACACAAATCTGGATTGCGATGATCGCCTATTTATTGGTGAGTTTCGCTCAACATTTAGGGAAAACAGGTTGGACAGTTCAACGTTTACTCAGAATAATTCAAGTGAATTTGTTTGAAAGAAGAACTTTAAAAGCTTTATTTTCACCCGATAAAATACCCATAAAACAAGAGGAAGCTCAAATGAGCTTCCTCTTGTGAAAAATTGTGGGACAGCAGTGCCATTTCAGGTTCCTTTTCTGTCGTTTTAGCTGGCTTTCCCTGCTTCCAAGACATCAAATAAATCATCGGCAATCGAGGTGCCAAATTGTGCATCAATCTCACGAATACAGGTTGGACTGGTGACATTAATCTCGGTCACATAGTTGCCAATCACATCAAGTCCGACAAAAACCAAACCTTTTTCACGTAAGAAGGGTCCCACTTTTGCGGCAATCGCCTTGTCGTTTTCAGTCAAAGGACGTGCTTGACCCAACCCACCTGCGGCCAAATTCCCACGGACTTCGCCGTTTTGTGGAATACGCGCCAAGCAGTACGGAATCGGTTCACCATTGACCAGCAAAATACGTTTATCCCCTTCCACAATTTCAGGAATATAACGCTGCGCCATAATCGGACGTGTGCCCATTTCCGTCAACATTTCCAAAGTTGAGCCAATGTTCACACCATCTTGATATAAACGGAAAATTCCCATGCCACCCATACCATCAAGGGGCTTCACAATCACATCACCATGTTCTTTAATAAATTCACGGATCAGGCTTTGTTGTGAAGTCACCAATGTAGGGACTTGGAGTTCTGGGAACTGCGTGGCAAACAGTTTTTCATTACAGTCACGTAAGGACTGTGGTTTATTGATAATCCACGCGCCTTCACGTTCTGCTTGTTCCAAAATATAGGTGGTGTAGACAAAGTTCATGTCAAACGGTGGATCTTTACGCATCAAGATCACATCGTAATCGGCCAAGGACTCTTTTTGCTGTTCGCCCAACTCAAAATAATGATCGTAGTCTTCAAACACTTTTAAGGGAGAAATCAGACCAAAGGCTTTGCCTTGATCGATATATAAATCGTGTTGTAATGCATAACCCAGCTCATGTCCACGACGGCTTGCTGCCCATAACATGGCCATGGTGGAATCTTTTTTCAGATTCACCGTTTCAATCGGGTCCATCACTACCAGTACACGCATAATTCTCACGCTCATATTTTTTAAACTTGGCAAAAAGTATAGCGAAGTTTTCAGGTTTGGGTGCAACAAGTTGTGTAATAATTAAAGATTAAAAAATCTATTTTATTCAAATAACTACAACACATTGCAGTAACAAATCAGATACTAACTGCTCAATTCAACAAAGGAAGTATGCGCCTATTACCACGCGACAGCTCCTTTCCAAACCGTCTCCATTAAGCCAAAAGGCGTTGAATATCCTTGGCAATTTTTTCAGGTTTAACAATTGGCGCATAGCGTTTCACCACCTGCCCTTTTTGGTTAATGAGAAACTTGGTGAAATTCCACTTGATGCTTTGACTACCTAAAATGCCTTTCGCCTCAGACGTTAAATACTGATACAGCGGATGCGCTGTAGGACCATTCACGTCAACTTTGGCAAACATCGGGAAAGAGACTCCATAGTTACGCTGACAAAAGCTGCCGATCTCTTCATTACTCGCAGGGTCTTGCTGCGCAAATTGGTTGCAGGGAAAGCCCAAAACCAGCAGACCTTGCTGTTGATAGTCCTGATATAACTGCTCCAAACCTTCAAATTGCGGGGTTAGACCACATTGGCTGGCGGTATTCACCACCAATAAAACCTTGCCCTGATAATCAGCCAGATTTTTTTGCTCGCCTTCCAACAGTTCAGCCTGAAAATCATAAATTGTGTTCATTACATCTCTTCCATTCATCAAATGTCATTAATTAAAGTCGCTTCAAGTTCTGAACCGACCTCATTCTTAAAATAATATCGCACACAATTAACTTGCGCACAATATTATTATACACAATACACTTTTACCCCTATTTCATTTATACTGCTTTACAGACATTAACACCCAAGGACATGCAATATGGCGGACACCCCTCTTTTAGAAAACCGCGTGTGTTTTGCCATGTACTCCGCAACCAATGCCATGGTTCGTCAATACCGTCCACGCTTACAGGTTTACGATCTGACCTATCCGCAATTTATTGTTTTGTTGGCGTTATACGAGCAGGACAATGTGACGCTGACCGAGATTGGACAAAAAACCTTTTTTGACTCAGGCACCTTGACCCCCATTATTAAAAAACTAGAAGAAAAACAGTTTTTAAAGCGTGTTGCCGTCAAAGAAGATGAACGTATGAAAAAAGTCGTTCTGCTGGAAAAAGCACTCTTAGCCAAAGATAAAATTATAGCCATTCCATTTGAGCTGGCGTGTTCTTTAGGTCTAGATCCCGATGATTTGGTGGCCATCCATCAACTGTGTCAGCGCTTTTTGAATGGCTTAGAACAGACTCAACACAATAGTCGAGATACTTAAGTGCAACAAGCGATTGTCGGTTTTCATCTCGATGAAGAACATCATTGGGTGGCGGAGCTTTCCTGTGGCCACACACAACATGTCCGCCATACTCCACCATGGCAAAACCGCCCTTGGGTACAAACTGAGCAAGGACGTCAAGAAAAAATAGGCGTTCTTTTAAGCTGTAAAAAATGCATGGAAAATGCACAAAAATAATTCTTTTACATTTTCTTCAAATTTTAATGCTCATTTATCAATTTTTTAGAAAAATTAAACAGCCTGTACAGCTGTACTTTTCAACCCAGTAAAACTATGTAGAAAAAATGAATATTACCGTAAGTCTTGTTCATTTTTAGTAAATGATTATACTTCTCATTTTTATTGGCAATTCACTCTCTCCGAGCCTTAAATCATGATGAAATCTTCACCACAGCCGCTTTGTGGTTCTAACCTATTCAAATATAGCCTTCTCAGCTTTATGATTTTAAATGCGCATGCAGCCTATGCGGATGAAGCGACGCTACAAAATAATGAGAACCCCTCCTCGCAAGCGATGACAAACAAATCGGGCACAGCAGCAGTTTTGCCCACCTTAAAAATTGAGGCAATGAGTGAACTTGATCCAATCAAAAGCTATGTCGATTATGATCAGGCCAATGTCACACGGAATGGTTTAAAGAAAAAAGACATTCCTCAAACCATCGACACCATTGATGTACAGAAATATAAAATCTATGGCTCTAACGACCTCAGTGTAATGCTACAAGGCACACCAGGTGTTTCAACCAGCTACGATATGCGCGGTGATGGCATCACCCTCCGTGGTTTCTCTGCCGACTCGGGTGATATTTACCGTGATGGTATCCGTGAAAGTGGCCAAGTGCGTCGCAGTACAGCCAACATTGAACGCATCGAAATTTTAAAAGGCCCTGCCTCGGTACTTTACGGTCGTAGTGCGGGCGGTGGTGTGGTCAATATGGTGAGTAAATACGCCAACTTTGACTCGAAAAGCTCCGTCGGCACCTATGTGGGTTCTTATGATAACTACGGCGCAACAGCAGATATTAACCAAGTGTTGAATGACAATTGGGCTGTGCGCTTGACGGGTGAATACGGTGAGGCTGATAGTTTCCGTTCAGGCATCGACAGTAAAATTGAAATGATCTCACCAAGTTTCACGTATAAAAATGATGATGAAACCCTCACTTGGACCACGCAATATACCTATGACAAATTAGGTCGAGTACCAGACCGTGGACCAAGTTATAGTGTTTTACCTGTTGGAACATCGATTAAAACGGGTTTTGCTCAAAAAGACGATTATGTCGAAGATGAACTTCAAGTTATTCGTTCCGACTTAAACTATGAATTTGCACCCAATTGGAACTTCCATTGGGCTACCAGTTACCGTCAAGCCAAGCAAAACTTCGATCATTTCTATTTAGGCGGATACTGCGCCACAGAGACAACCGTCATTCGTAATGCGGGCACATGTCAGGGCCATGTTGGAGAAATCTCTCAGATTTACTACTGGCAGCAAACTGACAACAAAACCACCAGCAATACCTTTGATATTCGAGGCGAGTTCGATACAGGTATGATTAAACACAACCTTGTATTCGGTAGTGATTGGGCATATGAAGAGCGCGAACCACGTTTAGCAAATACCAATCAAAATGGCTCTGCGATTTATGGTTACGTCAACCCACTTACGGGTGAACGCGAATCTAGTCGCGGTAGTGGCCCTTTGCAAATGAGACAGCATAATTATCACGAAGGCAGCAGTTTAGGTTTCTTCGTGCAAGATTTGATTAGCTTTACACCTGAACTCAAAATGATGCTCGGTGTGCGCTATGATCAATACGATTTTAAATCGACTAATAAAATAAAAGATATTTCCCAGCACTATGATGATACAACTGTAAGTCCTAATATTGGCTTTGTATGGCAGCCTACACCACAGCACAGCTTCTATACCTCTTATAACAAGAGTTTTGCCCCTTACGGTGGACGAGGCAATATTTCAATTGATGTCGACACTGATCCAAGTTTGTATGATGCAGAACCGCAATACAATGAACAATATGAAATTGGGGTCAAAAGCGACTGGTTAGATGAGCGTCTCAATACACAGCTTTCTGTTTATGACATCAGTAAAAATAATATTCGCTACCGACCAAACCCAGATATTCTTGATAAATGGGCTGTTGGTGGAAAACATCAATCCCAAGGTTTAGAATTTAGTTTCATTGGCCGTGTGTTGGATAATGTATTTGTTCGTGGTGGCTATGGCTATACTAATGCCGAAGTAAAGAAAGACAAAGAAAACCCTCAAAATGTAGGTAATAAATTGTCTAACACCTCTAAAAATACAGGCAACCTATTTGTCCGCTACTTACCTACCGAAAAACTTTATGGTGAAGTCGGTGTGACTTATGTGGGCTCTTACTATCCAAACATCAATAACTTGACCAAGATGGATGGTTTCAATCGTGTCGATGCAGCCATTGGTTATAGTGCTGATCCATGGAACCTGACCTTAGCTGTCAGTAACTTGACCAATAAAGAATATTGGCGTTCGGACTCTATGCCAGGTACACCACGTAGCTTCCTCATGCGTTTGAACTACCAGTTCTAAACCCCTTTAGTTAAAACGCCATCTCAAGCGGAACAGGTCACTGTTCCGCTTTTTTATTCTTATCAAGGGGTGCCTAAGCCAATCGATGCATGCTTCTAACCTTTTCTGATAAAGCGCAAGAAACGGATTTTCAGGCCTGACTGGATTTGTTACTGTTTTCTTAAGTTAAATGATTTCCGCGAGTAATCATGACAGAACGTAGCAATTACGCACGTGTGGCAAAGGCAATTGAATACATTGAACAAAACTTCAAACAGCAACCCAGTTTGGCTGAGATTGCTGAACACGTACATTTAAGTCCTACACATTTTCAGCGTATCTTTAGCGAATGGGCAGGCATTAGCCCGAAGAAATTTCTGCAATATGTTAGTGTGGAATATGCAAAGTCGGTTTTGAACAATCACACAGAAAATAATATTTTTGCAGCAACCTTTGACACTGGCCTTTCTAGTACCAGCCGATTGCATGATTTATTTGTCCAAATCGAAGGGATGACGCCCGCAGAATATAAACAGGGCGGTGAAGCACTCCACATTCACTATAGTTTTGCCGAAACCATTTTTGGCTCCGTCATTATTGCCTCGACCCCTAAAGGGATTTGTCATATGGCCTTTACCGAAGTAGATCGGGATGCATTGGCCTATCTGAAAAAACAGTTCCCACGTGCGACATTTATTGAAGATCAGGATGAATTACAACGCAAAGCGCTCGCAATTTTTCAGCAAGATCAAAAAAGCCTATCAGAGATTAAACTGCATCTAAAAGGCACCGACTTTCAGCTCAAGGTGTGGCAAAGTCTGCTTAAAATTCCCATGGGGCAGCTCAGCAGTTATGCACATATTGCTCAAGAGATTGGGCAAGAGCGTGCCTCACGAGCGGTCGGAACAGCCATTGGCAGCAATCCCTTTGCCTTTTTAATTCCCTGCCATCGGGTCATTCAGTCTTCAGGGCAACGTGGCGGCTATATGTGGGGGCCTACACGTAAAACTGCGATGATTGGCTGGGAAGGTGCGCATAGCCAAACGCCAACCGAGTGAGAGAGCGAATAAAAAAGGAAGCCAAAGCTTCCTTTTTTTGTTTCAACGTTTAGACGCCATATTTCACGCGGTAGGCTTCCATTTTTGCTAAAGCTTCTGTTTCACCTTTAGCCTCTAAATAATTCATCAAATCTTTCATGGTCACCAGTGCATGCACAGGAATTTCCAATTCTTTTTGGACTTCTTGAATCGCAGACAGTTCACCTTGACCTTTTTCTTGACGGTCTAATGCCACCAACACACCTGCAATCTGCGCACCTGCATTTTTCAAAATGGTGACTACTTCACGGATTGCTGTGCCCGCAGTAATCACGTCATCAATAATCCAGACTTTTTTACCTGCAACAGATGCACCAACCAAGACCCCGCCTTCACCATGATCTTTGGCTTCTTTACGGTTGAAACCCCAAGGCACACTCACCCCATGATTTTGTGACAAAGCCACTGCTGTTGCAGCAACAAAAGGAATCCCTTTGTACGCAGGACCAAAGACCACCTCAACATTGTTGCATTCTGTCAGTTTGGCTGCATAGCCAGATGCCAGTAATGACAAGGCTTCACCGTCATTAAGTAGACCTGCATTAAAAAAATAAGGACTCACACGACCCGATTTTAAAGTAAACTCACCAAATTTAAGCACGCCACGTGATAATGCGAGTTCGATAAAAGCTTGAGGGTTAAATGTCGCTTGCGTTGTCATGCGGTGCTCCGTATTTTCAAATTGAGGTAAGACTTGCGCATGATACCAAAGAGTAGCTATCCAAGTGATCAAAAAATTTTACGTGTAGTTTCAATTAACGTAAATGGTCTACGTTCTGCAGAAAAAAAAGGGATTTTTGATTGGATTGCCACATCAGATGCTGATGTGATTTGCATGCAAGAATCTCGCATCACCCACGAACAATGGACCGATAAATTTAAACCTGAAGGTTGGCATACTCACCTGTTCCCTGCTGAACGTCCAGGGTATGCTGGCACTGCTATTTATAGCCGTTTACCGTTTGTTTCAGTCACGGATGGACTTGGTTTTGAATTGGCCGATTCTCAAGGCCGCTTTATTTCGGCTGAGTTTGACTTAGGCTTAGACCAAAACGTGTATATTTGTTCACTCTATTTACCATCGGGTTCTTCTGGTGAAGAGGCACAAGTACGTAAAGACCACTTCTTAGAAGAATACAAACAAATTTTGAAACAATGGCGTGATGAAAATAAATCCGTGATTGTCTGTGGTGACTACAACATCGTGCATAAACGCATCGACATTAAAAATTGGTCAGGCAACCAAAAAGCCTCAGGTTGCTTACTGCACGAACGCGCTTGGCTCGATCATATTTATGATGAACTTGGCTATGTCGATACTTTCCGTGAAGTGCGTCCAGAGGCTGAGCTTTATTCGTGGTGGTCAAACCGAGGACAGGCCCGAGCGAAGAACGTGGGCTGGCGCATTGACTATCAAGCGTGCTCACCTGACTGGAAAGCCCGTACAGTCAATGCTTGGGTCTATAAAGAAACATGGTTTAGCGACCATGCACCTGTCATTATTGACTACAAAATCTAGAAAAATTTAAGTATTTAGCTCATATTCAGTAAACACTTGTTTACTGAATATGAGTTTTTAACCTACATTATCTGCCGTTTTTTGAGTCTTTTTCTGATCAATCAATCAGTGCATTATGTTTCCACGGCAAAGGGACGATGTCAGGATGACAGCACAAGGACAGGACGCCGTAGGATGAAATTAAAACGAACTATGGATATAGTTGGTTTTCAAGGATGTGACAATGGACGTTGTAATGAGACCCGCATGATCAGGATGATTAAATGCGGGTTTTCTCTTTTTTAGTCTCTACTTTTTAATATTTTTTATTTTTTTATTCTATTTTTCTTTGATTTAATTCTAAAACGCTTTTATGACAAGACGATGACGCTATTGGCTTAAATCGCGACACTAGAGCTGCTCTGCTTTTTCCGTTACTCTAAACCCAGCTTAAAATTCAGAAGGGTTTTCCATGTTAAACGTGTATGGCATTAAAAATTGTAATTCAATGAAAAAAGCATTCGACCTACTGAATGAGTTAGGTTTAGCGTACGAGTTTCATGATTATAAAAAACAAGGCATTGATGCTACGACTGTCAAAACATGGCTCGATCAGATTGGGGCAGATGTGGTCCTGAATAAGAAAGGTACCACTTGGCGTAAGCTGACTGAAGCAGAACAAGACACTGCTTTAGCTTCAGAGCAAGGACTGATTGATGCCCTCACAACCCATCACAGCCTCATCAAGCGCCCCGTGATTGCAACCCCGAAGGGTTTTATTGTGGGTTTCAATGAAGATGCAATTCGTGCCCTAAAGGCATAACAAAACAAAAAAAGCCGAGCAATTGCTCGGCTTTTTTTGTTGGATGGGATTAGTTCGCGCGAATCCAAGTTTGGTTACGGCCAAGTGCAGCCACGCCAATATAACCACGAAGCTCTAGTTTTTTACCACCAGTAGCAATGTTGCCTTTTAATTTATAGGTTTTACCGGTTTGCGGATCTAAAATTGATCCACCGTCATAGCTTGTACCACCCACATTTTTCAGACCATGTACAATCGTTAAACCTTTCAAAGATTTATTTTTATACGGGCCTTCACACTTGGTACATGCATTTTCTTCACCTGGCGTCAAAATACCTTGAATACTCGCAGTTAAAGTTCCATTTTTTTGCTCAGTGAATTTAACCAAGGCTTTCGCTTGTTTAGTTTTGTCATCAATCGTTTTCCAAACAGTGCCATTCAGCGGATCTGCTGCATGAGCTAGAGCGGTTAATCCTAGTACGCTTAACGCAAGTGCAATTTTTTTCATTTTTGTCATTTCCCTAGTCTAGTATAGACGACTATCATTATTAAAAAGTCACAACAATTTTTCAATTTTTCAATGTGACCAATTAGTGTAACCTTGTAAATTATGTTGGTAAATACACAAACTCAAGGTAAAACAAATAACAAAATGGAATAACTATGAAGATTGCCGATCCATGGAAACAAATCATTACAGAGCAGTTTTTAAAAACCACGATTCGAACCCCAAGTCGCTTTAGTCTCCCACCCAGTAGTCAGCGTTTTCTTCTTGAACAAATGTGTCGTGCATTTCCGCTCAATAAGTCGATCCAGATTCGTCCTCTACGTCTTGCAGGCCTGCGTGCGGAAGAGTTAAAACCTGAAACTGAAGCCACTCAGCTCATTTTGCATATTCATGGTGGAGCTTTCTTTTTAGGTTCAATGAATACCCACCGTGCGTTTGTCTCAGACCTTGCAGCCAGCACACAAATGCAAGTCATTCACCTTGACTATCCTTTGTCACCCGAACACCCCTATCCTGAGGCCATTGATGCGCTGTTTGATGTTTATCAGTTATTATTGGAACAAGGGATACAAGCCAAAGACATTATTTTATCGGGGGATTCATGTGGTGCAAATTTAGCTCTAGCCTTGGCGCTGCGCATTCGTGATGAGCAACGTCCTCAAGTCAGTGGGCTGATTCTGCTTTCGCCATTTTTGGATTTAAGCTTAACCAGTGAATCTATTCGCTATAACAGCAAGCTCGATGCACTGTTATCCATCGAAGCCCTTGAAACAGGCATCGACTATTATGTTCCAGAGCAAATCGACCCCGCCGACCCACTTGTTTCACCTTTATTTGACGATTTAGCAGACCTCCCACCGACCCTTGTACAAGTCGGTTCGAAAGAAATTCTCTTGGACGATGCACAGCGGTTTAGAGATAAAGCGACCAAGGCTGGCGTAGACGTAACATTTAAACTATACACAGGCATGTGGCATAACTTTCAAATGTTTAATGCATGGTTTACAGAAGCTAAAATGGCTTTGGATGATATCGCAGCGTTTGCTCAAGCGCTCGACCAAGACTAGACACATCCCGCATAAAAAAAGGTCAGCTGAACGCTGACCAAATGAGGAATCATGGAACTACAGTTATTGTTATTAGATCGCTTGCACCTGCGCTAAAGCTGCTGCAATGGCTTTGTCTTTCAGCTCTGGGCCCATATTCACGCCTTCAGCACGAATGATTTCAACATCGGTCACACCAGTAAAATTAAAGACAGTTTTTAAGAAGCCTTCTTGGAAGTCAACAGGACTATTTTCACCATAGACACCACCACGACTACTGGCAATATAGGCTTTCTTGTCACCAGCCAAACCAACAGGGCCATTTTCCGTATATTTAAAGGTACGACCTGCAACACTAATGCGATCAATCCATGCTTTTAAAGTCGAAGTAATCCCGAAGTTATACATCGCCGCACCAATCACCACAACGTCCGCATCTAAGTATTGTTGAATAATACGTTCGCCCAAAGCCGATTGTTCTGCATTTTGACCCATTAAAATTTCTGCGTCTAAATGTGGAATCGGTTGCGTTGCCAAGTCCAAATATTCAACCTCAACTTGCGCATGCTTTTCGCTGAGTTGCGAAACAATGGCTTGGCTCAACTGACGAGATACAGAGGTATCCGCCATAATACTTGAATCGATGTGTAAAACTTTCATGGGATGTTCCAACATAATCTTTATTGAATAGCTGCATTTTAAAATAAGATTATCCTTAGAATAATAGACCTATTCAAAACACTATATTCTAAAAATAGAATGGTCTTTCCCTGCTGAGCTACATACTCAGTTCGTCACCTTTGATACCGTCTATTTATAAGATTGTGATATGTTGAAAGCAATGTATAAGAAATCAATCACATTATTTTAAAAAACAAAGCGGATATATCAAGGATGAAACGATTGAATGAGTTCATGGTTCTCAATATCTAAACAGCTAAGCAACAGCAAACTTTCTCATTATCTACTTGAAGAGGAAGTGATTATGAACTGGGATACCTTGAAAAAGTGTATTTTAATCCTTGTTCTCGGCTGTTGTGTCAATTTGATCTGGTTAGTTTGGGAGACTTATGTACTTCTCAACTCAGAATATTGGCATGTCGTTAATGTTAACCTTTTGCGCCACAAATTGGTTATTAATTCCATTTTTTTCATCACGTTATTGGGTTTGATTTACCCTTGCTATGCCCTACAAAAACAAGCTTGGGCAAAACGATTCCTCCCTTATATTGCGATTGGAATTTTAATCATTTCACTTTGCTATAACGGTTATATGATTGGGGTGTTTAGCCCTGTCACTATGGTGATCTATATTTGTCTGATCGCTGTGGGTTTGGTGTTATTTGAGCGAAAGATCGTGTATGCGATGTTAGTCCCTGCTACATGCTTCTTAACCTTCTCAGGCTATCTCAGTTTTATTGATGTGATTCCTTATGCTCCTATTTTTCAGATTGATGGCCAACTCTTTCTCAATGGGTTTTGGCTCCTGTCGATGCTGTATTTCGTTATTCCCATCCTAATCACTTGTCTGATTTTATTTGAAATTTTACTTAGCCAATGGCGACATCGTGAACGACTCATTCAACATTTAAGTCAGATCGACCCACTGACCAATACATTTAACCGTCGCCGTATTAGCCAAAGTTTGGAGTATTTGCATCAGCAAGATCCGCATAATCCCTATGCCGTCATCCTCTTAGATCTCGATCATTTTAAAAGCATCAATGACCAATTTGGACATCATATGGGAGATAACGTGCTCATCGCTGTGAGCCAAGAATTAAATAACCAGATACAAAAACATAACCTAGTGGGGCGCTTTGGCGGAGAGGAGTTTATCCTTATTTTAAAACATGCTTCACTCCCTAAAGCCCATCAAATTGCGGAACGTTATCGCACTACCATCGAGGCTTTAGTCATTAGCAATGATGAAGGTCAATCTATCCGCGTTACAGCTAGTTTTGGTATTGCACAATCTCACCATGGACTCAGACCTCAGCAAGTTTTGAGTCAAGCAGACAAAGCACTCTATGCCGCTAAAACCAGTGGACGTAATCAAATCAAATGCTATTTAGAAATCAATCCCGGTGAGATCAAAGATAGCGCTGCATGTGGTGACAAACACCACATTTCACCTAACTAAGCTGCTTCTGCCTGTGCCGCGTCGACCCATTTTATGACCGCAGGATGCTGCATAATGTGTTGCATATACTGCTGGCTGCGTTCAGATACAGGCAGTGCATAACTCTTAAAACGCATCACTACAGGGGCATAGAAGGCATCGGCTATAGAAAAATCACCAAATAGAAAGGGATGTTCATCTGCGCGCTGTGCCCAAATTTGTTCAATTCGTTCGACATCTGCTCTTAATTCAGCATGCTGCGCCCACAAAGCTTGCCCCTCGGCTATGCTGTACTGCGTTTGAATATGCATGGGGCACAATTGGCGTAGTGCCATAAAACTACTGTGCATCTCACAACTGATACTACGTGCTTGTGCTCTCAAATGGGTCAGTTTGGGCCACAGGGCTAAATCATGATTTTGCTCGGCCAAATATTCACAGATGGCTAAAGAATCCCAAATTTTAAATTCACCCACATCCAATACGGGCACTTTAGCATTGGCATGAATGTGGGACAGTTGCTCTTTAAAACTGGGGTTTGTCGCATCAAAGCGAACCAGTACCTCTTCAAAATCAATGTTAAATGCGGTCAATACCAACCATGCTCGCATCGACCAACTGGAGTAATTTTTATTGGCAATATATAAACGTTGCATACCCGCTCTCCTTCAGGTTAAAAACGTTGTAATTGAGCTAGCAGTTCAGCCTCAGTAAATGCACCGGTTAAACGTAAACCACGAATTTCTTGTTGTGAGGCATCTAAGAATAGATAGGTCGGTGGTCCTAAAATATCCCACTGGTTTAAGAGCACTTGATGGGTTGCATCGTAATGACTCAAATCCAATTTAATCAAATAATATGGCGCAAGCGCTTGCTGTACCTTTGCAGACTTTAATATACGGTGTTCAATCGGCTGACAAGCAACACACCAATCCGCATAGACATCGACAATAATCTTTTGACCTTTTGGTGCTTGTGCCAAGAGCTGCTTAAACTCCGTTGCCGTCGCTGCCACATGCCAACGCTCAGATGCAGCCATTGGTGCTTCAAAGAAACGCTGACTCTGCTGATATTGGCTATAAGCAATATACGTCCCGCCAATGACTAGAGCCACGATGTACAGCATACGCAATTGCGTTTTATGCCACATCAAACGATACAACACATAGATGATAAAGCTTAACCCTAGCAGCAGACTCAGTGCTTGCATCCATGTTTCAGAAAGCAAAGGACGCACAAAATACAGCGCCAAAGCCAACATGATGAAAGCAAAGAATACCCGAACCTGATTCATCCACAGCCCAGCACGAGGCAATACCTTAGCGCCCAGTACGCTTGCCAGTAACAGCGGTGTACCCATACCAAAGCCTAAGGTGAACAACAAAATGGCCCCTTGCCACTGACTTTGTGTCTGTGAAATAAATAGTAAAGCGCCTGCCAAAGGCGCCGTCATACACGGTCCAACCAACAGCGCAGAGATCATGCCCATAATCGCAGCACTGATCAGGCTGCCACCCTTTTGCATAGACTGGATATGATCGAGTTTATTCACCACGGCTTGCGGCAATTTAAGTTCAAACAAACCAAATAGATTGAGCGCGAATAAAACAAAAAGAATGCTAAAAGCAATCAGGGTGGATGGCTGTTGTAACCAACGCTGAAAGTTCAAACCTGCAGATGAGGCCACCAAGCCCAAAATGGCATAGACCATGGCCATACTGCACACAAAGACCAAGGCAATCATCCATGCTTTGAGGCCTTTGCTATCGCGAATAATTAAAGAGGTTAAAATCGGCAACATCGGTAAAGAACACGGCGTAAACGCCAGTAATATCCCGAGGCCAAAGAACAGTAATAAACCATAGGCCAACGAGCTTTTGGCTAACTCTTCAGACCAAATTTGATCTTGCGCAGCCATCGTATCAGAAGCTGTTGCGGCGGGTTCAGCAGTGACTGTGGGGTTGATCGGCTCAAATTGCGGATTCGATTGCGCGGCTAAATCTAACAGTCGTTTTGATCCACCTGCTTGGTCTTGTAGGCTGACCAAACCATTTACATCCGTTTTAAACTCAATGCTTTGCGGCGGATAGCAAATACGATCTTTGGCACAGCCTTGCCAAGTCACCTTATAGGTCTGCGAGGCCTGTGTATCTAAGTCAAATTGCACTTGTTGATAATAAACTTGGGTGTGTCCATAGTTTTCATCATACAGATCATGCGCAGGCGGTAGCTCAAGCTTAAGGGGCTGACCCGCCTGTTGCACTTCAAATTTGTGCTGATACAGATAATACTGTTCAGGAATATTCCAGTGCAGTTGAGCCTTATGCTCAGTCGTGGATTCCACTGTAAATGGAAAAGCATCTTCAGCTGAAAGAAGTGGAGTTTCCGCATGAACGTTTAGGATACTGGCCCAGATACACAGATTGATGATCAATACTGACAGCGCCAGATACCACGTTTTGCCGCTCATCCCCTGTTTCAGATGAAGATGCTTTTTCATAATATGTTCTTTTTTCTAATTAAAATAAGTATGAAACGCCAAGGCCTGAATAATAACTTTTATCTGCACCATTTAAGTCGACACCAACACTTGCGTCCAACTGCATCCGATTATTCACCGCATACATGACACCTGTACCGAGCGCATATTCATTGTCTTGACTTTCTGCTTTACGGTAAACCAATTCAGAAAAACCACTGAGTTTATCGGTAAATTGATATTCTAAAGTCGGAATCGCAGAAATGGCCCAATCACTATTTTGCACTTCATAACGCATGGTGATGGATGTCGACACGAGGTCGCTATAATCGTATGCCACCACAGATGACAGGCTATAAATATCATCTTCATTGGTGAAACCATCATTACCTGTGGCAATAATCGCTTCAGCCAGCACTGCCATACTCAAGCGCTCATCATCCAAGGGAATCGCCGCTTTCACACCGACACTGACATCACCCAAACCGTCTGTTTCAGACTTATTGCCTGCCACTTTCACTTGTTGCCAAGAAGGTCCAGCCCAACCCAATTGCAATTCGATGTTTTCAGCTAAACCTGTGCGCAATAACATATCTGCATTTAAGCTGGTGGTTTTGACTTTTTCACCATCAGCCGTGGTCGATTCAGCATAGTGCGCATTGGCCAAGCCCTGCTCCCAAGCCAACTGCCCCACAGGTGTAATCCCTGTCCCTATGCCCGAACCAGGACGATCAAAAGAAAAATCTGCTGCCATCGCATTCATACTGAACCCAGCGGCTACACATAAACCTAAATGTTTTAATTGCATCATGATGATCTCGCTGTTTAAGCTAATTCTTTTGTCATTTTTGCGCCATGCTGACGAAGCAACTCTAAGGTTTGCTTTTCTTCAGCCAATGCTTCGGCCCAATTAATTTCGTCAAATTCACAATCAAAGAATAAATCGCTAATGGAGGATAAAATAGTTAAGCCATCTTCATCTTTGGTGTTTGGATCGACTTTTTCGTCCAATAAACGTTTGACCGCTGGCGCACATGCAGCACTTGCCGCATCCCAAAGTGGGCCATAAATTTCTTCCGTATCCCACAAATGCAAGTTTGCTTTGCCATGAATCAGTTGTTCTAAAATATCTAAATGTACCGCTAGAGTCTGTTGTTTTTCTTGTTCTGACAGTGGCGCACCTGCTTCATACGCTTCGCAAATCGCTTCCCACCATTTGAATAAGCCGTCTGACCAAACAGAAATCACAGGTCCTTTTTCAGGATCGATAAAATTGAGACTTAACCCATCGGTCAATAGACGTTGAACTTGTTGAAGATCTAATTCTTCAAGTGCTTGCACGAAAGCTTGTTGTTGCGCGGTTAACATGGAGATGACGCTCTTCAATTCAGTTTATTCTATTATGCCGAATAAACGGGACATTTGTTATCCGTAATGTTGGATAAAAGTGAGTGCCCAGCATGAAAAAAGCCCCTGATTGAGGGGCTTTTTTCAAATTCGGTGAGGTTTAATCTTCCTCATCATCAACTAGGCCATCATCCTGATCTGCATATACAGGTTGGCCAGTACGTGGTTTATCATTTTTTTCAAAGGTATGTTCTAAACTACGTTTCAGGCGATCGATCGCGCCATGAATCGCAGTATCGACATTATGACCTTTATGATTTACAACCACGGGTTTTAAACCTGCTGGACGCGCTTCAATCATACATTGAATGTCGTCATCTCCGCCTTTATGGCTATTGGCATCACTTAGATGCACTGAAAAGTGGGTAATTCGCTCACTGTGACGTTGAAATTCTTGATTCAGCTCTTCGCGTATATAACTAATTAAACGGTCACTATTTTGAATGTTTTTATCTGTACGGATTTCTATGTTCATAAAATAACATCCTCTCTCTTTCTTTATTCGACTCTTTTTTTGTACGAAGATTTTTATCTCTTGGCACACTTGTAACTTACTGTTTTAACAGTATTCGACCATCTTCAATTGCTTTGGAATGTAACCTCCATCGATTGAATGATGAACACTTTTGAGTCTGCAGATCTGTGTCCTTCTCCTTTGAATATCGGGCCTAACTGAAAATTATGCAAGTGATATTTTTAAAAAAATATGAAAAGGATACTTATTGTGACAAGCCCTTACTTGCATGGCTAAAAACAGATGGATTTGATTCCATCTTCTAACTATTCACGTGACTTCATTGGCTAGAATAAACAAAAAAATCTAATGATTATGACAACTTCAATTACGGCAGGAATGACTGCAAACATCGATCATTCATTCTTTGCAAACATCCCCAAATAAGTGCAAACCCTGTTGCATTCTAGGATTTTCCCGAGCTGTATCATGTCGATATTGCTAAATTTATTATTCAATCACCTAACATTTTTTCCAAGAAGCTCCATATCAAATTAAGTGTCATGCCTGAAAGGTAACATTAAACCATTTGGTAAAAAAAGTATAAAAAATGGCTCATTTTCAAGTTTATTTTCCATGACATTCGTCAAATTTGGCTTTATTTTTGCTTAATAATCGGTATCCTGTATCCGATTTTTTGGGGAAATATTCATGAAACTGACTCAACTTGCTGCTTTCTTAGCATTATCTTCTGCTGCGGCAATCTCTCAAGCTGCGCCAATTTGGCAAGACTTTAGCATCACTGGTTTATATGGTGAAAACTATGCTCATCCTGTAAATATGGATGACAACAACCAGCAAACGACTGCAACTGTAGAATATACTGCTAAGTTAAAATATGGTGATTTTTTCGGCTTTGCTGACCGTGCTCACAATGACTTTGAAAACAGCACATATTTCGAGCTTTCTCCTCGTTTAAGCTTAAGCGCAGTGACAGGGACTAAATTAGAAGCTGGTCCAATCAAAGATATTTTAATTGCAGGAACATGGGAAGCGAACAGCTCTAACTACCCAGGTGCAGACTTCAATAACTACCTCTATGGTATTGGTTTTGATCTTGCTATTCCTTATTTCCAATATGCTCAGCTTAACTTCTACAAAGCAGACAATGAAAAAGGGACTACTGATGACTACCAAATGACTGCTGCCTACGGTATCCCAGTTAAACTTGGTTCAGAAGATTTTCTTATTGACGGCTTCCTTGACTGGTCAACAGGTGAAAATGCAACTCATGCAAGTGAGTTAAACTGGACAACTCAATGGAAATGGAATGTAGGTAAACACATTTCTCCAGATACACGTCTTTATGTGGGTGTTGAGCACTCAGTTTGGAACAACAAATACGCCATCAAAGGTTTAGACCAAAATGACGTAAGTGCATTAATCAAATACCACTTCTAATTCACTTTTGTGAATATCCAAAAGCAAGACTTCTGTCTTGCTTTTTTTTATGCAAAAGCAGCATGATACCCCTCCCAACGCATACAACCTTGCCCTCATGTCTTTTCTCATTCGTCCAGCCACTGAACACGATCTGCCCGAGATCCAAAACATTTATAATGCAGAAGTCTTACATGGCATGGCCACTTGGAATGAACATGCCTATGATTTAGCGCATTTCCAAAAACAACTACTACACTTTCAACAAAACCAATTTCCATTTTGCGTGGTGGAAGACCAAGAAACGCAGGCTATTGCTGGCTTTGCAGACTATGCCACCTTCCGTAATTTTTCAGGCTATCGTTATACCGTTGAGCACTCGATTTATATTTCACCCAACTATGCCCGTCAGGGCTTAGGTCAACAGCTTTTAGCGTATTTGATTGAACAAGCAAAAATGCAGCACATGCATGTCATGGTTGCAGGAATAGACCACGCCAATCTGGCTTCAATTGCTTTGCATGAAAAGTTTGGCTTTGTACAAACTGGCCATATGCCCCAAGTCGGACAAAAGTTTGGGCAATGGCGTGATCTGGTGTTGATGCAACTGCTGTTAAATCAGTGAGGTCGGGACTAACTTGTCACTGGTGACGCTGATCACGGCATAGGTATGCTTGGCCGCATGTTCATAAAAGTTTCTGAGCTGAGCAAAGACTAAACTCAACTCGGCAAATTGCAATTCAATCGATTCGGTCTGGATGCCATGTTCCTGTTCTAAGCGTTTCAAACAATTGGTTTGCATATGCTTTTTAAAGTCTTCGATATCCAATTTTGCTAAAGCTTCCTGGACTTCAACCACACGCACCGCGGTGTTATAACGTACCTCTGTAAGTTGTTTTTGGCGCTCTGCCAAGTGATGCTCGGCTTGCAAACTCAAAGCCAGTAAAGAAGTGCCAGACTTAAAACTGCCTTCCAATAAGGTCTGTAAGATTTTCCAGTTTTTACCTAAAAGCAGATGTGACTCGATGTGCTCCGAATTCAGCACATCGTCGACAGAAATAGATTCTAAAATCAACGTTTCCAAAGCATTGGGCGGAATACTTAATAATAATGTGTCCATATGGCTGCTCTTATTGTTGTTGCTTTCCCTTAGCTTAACGCGTCTAAAAGCACACTGCTCAAACAATTTGTATGAGTAATTTTTCATACAAAGTTAAAGACGACCAACCTTTACTTCCAACCCAAAGGCCGGCCAACACAGACTATAATTTACCCCTCCTAGCAAATGTATATATTGAGACTCAAACAATCGAATCCCTCAAGGGAGTTTTCGGTTTTGATTGGAGAGGACAGAACATCATTGTGATATTTTTCAGCTTGATGAAAAAATTCAAATTACACGTCTAGATCATCCCTAACCAAGTATTTATGCGTTAATATCTCATTTAATTATTCAAAATAATCAGAGGGATAAATGGCAAAATTTTTTAAATACAAGTGGTACTAATTTTTTTCTTGAAGAACTCATCAAAAATGCAAAAGAACGCCTTATTTTAATTAGTCCTTATCTCCGTTTAAATGACCGAATTAAGGAATTACTCGAAGATAAAGATCGTCTCAAAATTGACATTCGTATTGTCTATGGAAAAAGTGATTTACACCCAGACGAAATTAAATGGATGCAAAAATTGGATTATGTTCGCGTTAGCTTTTGCAAAAACTTACATGCAAAATGCTATATCAATGAAAGTGAATGTATTATTTCAAGTCTAAACCTTTATGAGTTCAGCCAAGTCAATAACAATGAAATGGGGATCTTAGTCCGTAAGTATGAAGATAATGAAGTCTTCAAAGATGCTTATGAGGAAGCTCAAAGGATTATCCGTATTAGTGATGAAGTACGTATTACTCTAGATGAAGTAAAAGCTGAAGCTTCTCCAGTTTCAGAGATGAAAGAAAGCGAAGAAGAAATAATTTTTACCAAACTAACGACTGCAAAACTCGCAGCAAAAGTTGGAATTAAAACCCCAGACTTATTAGAAAAATTAGTCAATAAAGGCTATTTAAACCTTACAGAAAATGGAAAACATTTTCTTACCGATTCAGGAAAAGCTATTGGTGGTGAGTTCCGAACTGGTCAGTATGGTATTTATTTTTTATGGGATGAAAATACTGAGATTTAAAAACAATAAATCCCTCCAAACCTTAATGCCAGTCAGTTAAGAAATTGACTGGCATTTTCTTGGATATTTTTGTGCTTTAATTTTCACTACTCGCGGACATTGCCTTTGCCTTTTTTCAGGTAATACAAATATTTTAGATTGTTCAAATAATTGTGCTAAATGTTTGGGTAGATTTCCTGCTGATTCTAAAGGTGTGTGCCTTAAGATATTGATAATACTCATAGATGCAATATGGAAACTGATCCTTAAAGGACTCACCTTTGCATGTTCAGCGATAAACCTCATCTGTCTTCTTAAGATATTATAAGCAATAAATACCCCCCACAATTCTTGATATAGTTAAATCACTATAAAACTAATACAAATAAGCCTATGAATTATTTATAGTTTTTTATAATACTGTATGGACAATAAAGTAGTTTGACTATAGACCAAATCAGGTTGTTTGCTTCTTAAAATTCTTGCATCCTGTAAATCACTTTTAATTTCCCGATAACACATTTCTATTTCCCAACGCTGGATATAAAGCATTGCAAGGTCTTTGAATGGATAAACTTTAGAATCTGTTAATGATGTAATGTAACGTCTTATTTTTCCTGCATATTCAACTTCAATTAAACGTGCTTCCCAATAGTCACCCAATGACGGATTTATCTTTTTTGCTCTTGCTGAAACAGGCATTTTGATCTGAAAGTCATGGGCCGCATTATGATGAATCACTTCATAACGCAGGTTGTCCTTTGCTCGCATCAACCAATGACTCTCTTCTGCCTGAGATTGCCAACTTACTAAAAAATCAGCAGAGAAGTAAGCACGATCAAATAGGGTAATACTGCGAACTGGTGCTTTTAATTGACTGGCTAAGGTTAATTCACCTTGATCCATACTGCCAATTTGGGCATCAATCATTTCATGCGTATTGGTATTCACCAGGCAAGTCGCTCTGACTTGTGGGTAAGGGGCAGCTGCTGTTTTGCCTTTGGATGAACCAAAGTGCTTAAAGTTTTCTTCTGTATGAGGCATAGACCAAACAACACCATCTACAGCACAAACGCATAGACCGTGAAAGTTGCTATATTGTTGTTGTGAGTCTTTAAACCATGCCTGACTTAATGTCGAAAATAAAGCACTCATGGGCTCTAAGCCTAAGCGCTGTCTTGCTTGTACGGATGCACTCGGTACACAGTATTCTGCCGTACCGAAAACAAGTTGCAATTGTTGAACCACATACCAAATCGGTTGATTTCGAAATAGAGCAAGTCCGATCACCAGCCAAACAACATGTTCAGCAGGCAGTTTTCTTTTTCGAATTGATGCTTTACCTGTTTGGTTTAAGCAATCTTCAATCCAGTTTAAATCAATCAATTCACTGAATTGTGAAAGTGAAGGTAGGGTTTGTTTTAATGTTAAATCTAAATTCTGAGATAAATTCATAAAAAAAGAGCGTATTTACATACGCTCTTTTTACAGTATTTTAACTTTTTTTGCTTAACTGACTGGCATTACCTCCAAACCTCCCTTTTAAAAGGGAGGCTTCCCCCTCTCCCTTTGGAAGAGGGGGAGAATAAAAAAGCTTAAATCGCTACCAATTCTCGAATACCTTTTGCAGGCATTTCACAGCCTGCCCCTTGCGCAATCACTTGTCCACGGGCCATGACGGTATATGCATCGGCCAGCTCCTCGGCAAAATCATAAAACTGCTCGACCAAAACCACCGCCATGTCGCCGCCATCCGCCAGTTTACGAATCACTCGACCAATGTCTTTGATAATAGAAGGTTGAATGCCTTCTGTAGGTTCATCCAATATTAACACCCGTGGTTCTGACGCTAAAGCACGTGCAATCGCCAATTGCTGCTGCTGCCCACCCGATAAATCCCCACCGCGACGATGTTTCATTTCCTCTAATACCGGGAATATTTCATACAAATGCTCAGGCACTTTTCGAGTTTTCGCCCCCTTAAACTTGGCCATACCAATCAGGATATTTTCTTCAACTGTTAAGGTTGAAAAAATATCACGCCCTTGCGGCACATAAGCCAAACCTGCACGCACGCGTTGCTCGGGACTCATTTTCGAGATGTCCTGACCATCAAGTAGAATCTGTCCGGACTTGATCGGTAAAATCCCCATTAAACATTTCAGTAAGGTGGTTTTCCCAACGCCATTCCGCCCCAGCACCACGGAGCACTCTCCCACAGGGGCCTGAAATGAAACATCTCTTAAAATATGACTGCCACCGTAAAACTGATTGACGTCTTTGACTTCTAACATGGTCGGCTCCTTAACGTCCTAAATATTTCTCAATCACATCCTCATTGGCCTGTACCTCAGCCAATGTACCTTCGGCTAAGATCGCCCCTTGAGCCAGTACCGTCACTTTTTCACTGATGGTGTCGATAAAGCTCATGTCATGTTCAACCACCACCAAGGTGTGATTTTTCTTCAGCTCTAAACATAGCTCAGCGGTTCGTTCCGTTTCGGCATCAGTCATACCGGCCACGGGTTCATCAAGTAGAATCAGCTTAGGGCGTTGCATAAGCAACATGCCGATTTCCAACCATTGCTTTTGTCCATGTGACAAAAGTCCCGCTGGTTTATGTACCCATTCTTCTAGGCGAATTTGCGCCAATGACTCATCCAAAGCCAGCTGTGCGTCTGGATCTAGTTTGCTGAAGAAGCTTTTCTTCACCCGCTTATCTTTGGGTGCAGCGAGTAGCAAGTTTTCCATCACGCTAAAGTTTTCAAATACCGTTGGTTTTTGAAATTTACGCCCAATGCCTGCTTCCGCAATTTGCTCGGTACTCATCTTGGCCAAATCATAGTTTTGCCCAAAAAAAGCGGAGCCTTCAGTCGGTCGGGTTTTACCCGTAATCACATCCATCAGTGTGGTTTTACCTGCCCCATTGGGCCCAATAATGCAGCGTAGCTCCCCTTCTTGAATGTATAGAGACAGATCATTTAAGGCACGAAAGGCATCAAACCAAACACTGACTTTTTCCAAGTACAGTGCAATCCCATGGCTAAAGTCGGCACCTTGTTCTTTGGGACGTCCATAGCCGTCTGAAGCATGGCCACCATGAGGTTGAATTAGCTCACTCATTCGCTACGCTCCTTTTTAAAACGGTCAAATAGACCAATCACACCTTTGGGTAAGAAAATAGTGACCACAATAAATAAAGCACCCAAGATCAATAACCATGCTTCTGGATAAGCCACGGTGAAATAGGTTTTCACGCCATTAATTAACCCTGCACCCAAAATTGGGCCAATCAAAGTCCCACGCCCACCCGCAGCCACCCATACCGCCATTTCAATCGAATTGACGGGGTTCATTTCACTCGGGTTAATAATGCCAGCTTGGGGCACATACAAGGCTCCTGCAATACCTGCAATCACTGCGGACAGCACCCATGCAGAAAGTTTGTACCACAGCGTGCGGTAGCCCAAATACTGCAAGCGGTTTTCACTGTCCCGAATCGCCCCCAGCACACGACCGTAGGGTTTATTCATTAAATGACGCAACCCTACAAAGCACAACATCAACACCAAAGCCGTTAGGGAACATAAGGTGGCACGCATGGGAGCAGAAGTGATATCCATGCCTAAAATAGTCTTAAAGCCTGTAAACCCATTGTTTCCGCCAAATCCTGTTTCATTGCGGAAAAATAACAGTGCCGCAGCAAATGTCATCGCCTGCGTAATAATCGAAAAATACACGCCTTTAATTTTGGAGCGAAAGGCAAAGAAACCAAAGATGAAGGCCACCACACCGGGAACCAACACCACCAAGGCCAAAGCCCATAAGAAATGATTGCTACCCACCCAATACCACGGCAGTTCAGTCCAGCTTAAAAAACGCATAAAGTCAGGCAGGCTGTCACCTGCCGTCTGGCGCATCAGATACATGCCGAAGGCATAACCACCAAGGGCAAAGTACAAGCCATGGCCTAGGCTTAAAATGCCTGCATAACCCCAAACCAAGTCCAACGCCAAAGCCACCAGAGCCAAGCACATGATTTTGCCAATCAAGGTGACCCAATACGCAGAGAGATGAAAGGCTGAATCGACTGGTAGTAAATGTAACCAAGGCAGGATCAGCATCACCGCAAAGCAGACCGCAATAGCAAGCGCACTATAAGGTTTATCGGAAAATAAAGAAGTGATTTTCATGCGCTTACTCCACAAAACGGCCTTTGATGGCAAACAAACCTTGTGGACGTTTTTGAATAAACAAAATCACAAGAACCAGTAGAATAATTTTTGCAAGAACAGCCCCCATCCCAATTTCAAGGACTGTACCGCTGATCCCTAAACCAAGCGCCGCCAGCACAGCTCCCCAAACTTGCCCGACACCACCTACCACAACAACCAAGAAAGCATCGATAATGTAGTTCTGACCCAAATCAGGCCCAACATTGCCCACTTGTGCTAAGGCACAACCTGCTAGACCAGCCAGCCCAGAACCCAGCCCAAAGGCCAACATATCGATACGGCTAGAGCGAATACCAACAGCACGTGCCATTTGACGGTTTTGTGTCACTGCACGAACAAACAGACCAAAGCGAGTTTTATTAAGCAGGTAAACCAACAGCAGTAGCACCGCAACCGTAAACACAATAATGGCAATCCGGTTATACGGCAGCATTAAACTTGGACTCAGCGCAATACCGCCCGATAACCAAGAAATATTCGAGACTTCAACATTTTGTGCGCCAAAAATCATCCGCACCAATTGCATCAAAATCAGACTGACCCCAAAAGTGGCCAACAAGGTTTCAAGCTGACGACCGTACAGTGGACGAATCACCGTCCGTTCAATCAACATGCCAATTAAGGCGCTCACCAAAAAGGCTGCAGGAATAGCTGCAATTAAATACCAATCGACATAACTACCTAAATAAGTCTTAAACAGGCTTTGCACCACATAGGTGGTATAGGCCCCAATCATAATCAACTCACCATGCGCCATATTAATCACACCCAGCAGGCCATAAGTGATGGCTAAACCGAGCGCTGCTAGCAGTAAAATACTGGCTGTACTGAAACCTGAAAACACATGTCCAGCCCATTCACTGGCCTGAATCCGTGTTTTAATCTGACTTTTGGCATCTACCAACACAGCTTTGAGTTCGGGGTTCAAGTTCGATTGAGTTAAAGCTTGCTCAACCAGTGCCAGCACCTCGGGACGGTTGGAATCGGTAAGGACTTTAGCAGCCTGAATTTGGACTAAAACATCTGGACTTTCAAAGTCGAGGCGCGCTTTAAGCTGTGCCAAGCGCTGTTTAACTTTATTATTTTGTTCATGCAGGTAGAGCTGATTAATCTGCGCAACATTCAGTTCAGACAGATTATTTTCTAAAATATCAATGGCTGCTAAACGTTGGGCAGATTCTTCAGATTTTAATTTGGCCTGTGCTTGTCCAAAGTTTAAGGCTTTACGTAAAGTGTTTACCAAAGTCACCTGAGACAAATCCGCTGGCCAAGTTTCAATCACTTGCTCATCGGGATAACGCAATAATTTTTCATTATTTTTTAAAATATACGTCGTGCCTACACTGTCCCGATACAGCTCATCACTGTCGATCAGTGCCACCAGTCGATCAAATTCTTCAATCGTCCCCGGCCATTGGTTAAGCATGGCACGGCGCTCAGCAAACTCAGCTTTGACAAAACGTTGAATCGTATCATTCGATGCTGATACGCTTTGGGCCTGAGCAGAAAGTTGCGCCTCTTCAGCCCAAATACTGCTACTCACGAGCTGTGCCATTGCGCACAGCAGTGCGGCACAAAAAAATTTAAGATTCATAATATGACTTCCTTAAGCTTGTTTAAAACACCCCACATCGGGATGTGCTTACTGAAAAGCCCACAGCAATCGCAGTAGGCTCAACGCTTAAGAAAATTATTTAGGAATGTACGGACTCCAAGGTTCCGCCTTAATCACAGTTGGTGTTTTATAGACCACGTCAAACTGACCATCACCACGGATTTCACCAATCATCACTGGTTTTTGTAGATGATGATTTTCAGCATCCATTTTTAAGGTATAGCCTGAAGGTGCTTTGAACTCTTGACCAGCCATCGCAACACGAACTTTATCAACATCGGTACTGCCTGCTTTTTCAACCGCTTGCTTCCACATATTGATGCCCACATAAGTGGCTTCCATCGGGTCATTGGTCACGATTTTGTCAGCATTCGGCAGCTTATACTGCACCGCATACTGCTTCATTTTATTCACAAATTCAGTATTGGTCGGGTTTTTCACCGACATGAAATAATTCCAAGCAGCCAAATGTCCAACCAATGGTTTGGTATCAATACCACGGAGTTCTTCTTCACCCACAGAGAAGGCCATGACAGGAATATCTGAAGCTTTAATGCCTTGGTTACCCAGCTCACGATAGAATGGCACGTTAGAATCACCATTGATGGTTGAAATCACCGCGGTTTTCTTACCTGCAGCAAATTTCTTCACATTACCAACAATGGTTTGATAGTTACTATGACCGAAGGGTGTGTACTCTTCCATGATGTCCGCATCGGCCACACCTTTGGACTTCAAAAACGCACGTAAAATTTTATTGGTGGTGCGTGGGTAAACATAGTCCGTACCGAGTAGAACAAAGCGCTCTGCTTTACCGCCCTCTTCGCTCATCAAATATTCCACCGCAGGAATCGCTTGTTGGTTCGGTGCGGCTCCAGTATAGAAAATATTTTTCGACTGCTCCTGCCCCTCATACTGCACGGGATAGAACAATAAACCATTCAACTCTTCTACCACAGGTAACACTGACTTACGCGATACCGATGTCCATGAACCAAAAATCACCGCGACTTTATCTTGGGTAATGAGTTGACGTGCCTTTTCAGCAAATAAAGGCCAATCAGATGCTGGATCGACCACTACAGGTTCTAACTTTTTGCCCAGTACCCCACCGTTGGCATTAATTTCATTGATGGTCATCAAGGCCGTATCTTTGAGTGAGGTTTCAGAAATTGCCATGGTGCCTGATAGCGAGTGCAAAATTCCGACTTTGATGGTGTCACCGCTGCTCACTGCCGCTGTTGGCTCAGACGTTGCTGTTTCCGCTTTCTCTGCAGGTTTTGAACAACCTGTCAAAGCAATAGTCCCCATCATTGCAGTTGCAAGGAATGTTTTAGTGAGTAATTTTTGTTGGAACATCTTGATTTTCTCCAAACTTGAAACTTAGGGTGCATTTTGCAATGCATGATTGTTATTCGCGCTATGAGTGCCAATTCAATTTCTATGCCAAGCAGGGTTTTATGATGTGAAAATCATTGTAAAAATTTTAATTATTTTAATATTTATCAATTATTTATTAATTTTTAAATGCACTGCATTTTAGGTGGATTTGCGCCCAAATGGCTACTTTTCTGCATACAAACTTGTATACATCATGTGTTCCAAATCAATTCATTTCGCCTAATTCAGTCGATTGATCTGGAAAATTATGCACAGATTAGGCGCAATTATATTGCTCATCTGCGCAGCAAAAAGCCCGCAATGTGCGCAATGCTGTTCACTTAAGCAATTGAAGCGTGGCGGAGTTTGTTAGAGAATCCGATGTCGGGTTTGGCATTGGATTTTTTATGGTGTTTCAGCAGGATCTTCTCGACCTCAACAGTCTGTTTAACTTCTCGGATCTGAATACATTTACTCATAATATCCCCATTGAGTGGGTTGAATCTGCACTTAAATTGAGCAGTTCGGCTACTATCCGCAGGCGACGCTTGCCCGCAGATCAGGTTCTCTGGCTGGTTCTCGGAATGGCGATTTTTCGTGATGAGCCTGTCCATGAAGTGGCAAGAAGACTAAATATTTGCGCTCAAGGACTGGCCTCTCTTGACCTGTTGGCACGCAGCGGGGTAACTGAAGCACGTAAGCGTTTGGGTGCAGATCCTGTGGAGTGGCTGTTTCGCCAGACAGGTCAGCACTGGGGACATGAGCGTTACCCAGATGATCAATGGCAGGGGCTTCAGGTCTTTGCTGTCGACGGTGCACTCTTGCGAACCCAAGATACAAATGATCTTCGTGAGCATTTTGGCTCAGGGAATACTTCCACGCAGCGCCAGACGCCATTTCCGATGCTACGGCTCGTCGCACTGATGAATGTGCGCTCGCATATATTAGTCGATGCGCAGATCAGTCCCTATCGCCGGGGGGAGATTCCTCTGGCGTCGAAGTTTCTCAGCCAGATTCCCGATCATTCGATCACCTTGTTTGACAAGGGTTTTTGGAGTGCGGACTTATTGCTTTCACTCTCGATGCAGGGTCAAGGTCGTCACTGGTTGATTCCGGAACGCAAAAATCTGAAAAGTGAGGTGATCGAGACGTATGCAGAAGATGACGTGCGGGTACGGATGAAAGTATCACCCCAAGCAAGAAAGAACAACCCGATGCTCCCCGAATACTGGGAAGTCAGGCAAGTCAGTTATGCTGTGGATAAGGGACGAATAAAGACGGTTCTGACCTCGCTGCCGGCCGATCAGTATCCTGCAAAGGATATCGCTAGACTCTATCAAGAACGCTGGGAAATCGAATTAGGTTTTCGGGATATCAAAAGCTCGATGCAGCATAATGCCATCACGCTTCGCAGCAAGACAGTAGAGCTGGTTTATCAAGAGCTGTGGGGTCTATTGCTGACCTACAATATTATCCGGCGAGAAGCGGCATTTGCAGCGGTAGCCTTTGGGCGTTCACCTTCGGATATCCGTTTCAAGCCTGTATGCCAGTACATAGCCGTTCAGCTGATCGTGATGGCGAATGCCAACCCATTATCAAGAACTGGCAGGCGGCTATCGGAGCTGAGATCAGGGATAGGTAGCCTGTTTCTGGAAAGGCGTTCGAGGGCAACAACACCCCGAACGGTTAAGATGTCAAAAACCCGTTATCCAGTAGATCGAAATGCTGCTCCTCTTAAGTGAACAGCATTGCGCAATGTGCGGGCTTTTTATTTTGTCCTTAGCGGTACTTAAACCACCAATTCGGCCAAGTTACCTTTCTGCTCTAACCATTCTTTACGGTCACTGGAGCGTTTTTTTGCCAGTAATTTGTCCAATAAACCTGCAGTAAAATGACTGTCATCCAAGTCTAATTGCACCAAACGGCGTGTGTTTGGATCCAGCGTGGTTTCACGCAGTTGGCTTGCGTTCATTTCACCCAAACCTTTAAATCGAGTAATTTGCGGGTTCTTGGTTTTGCATTTTTTTAACATGCTTTCAAGCTCATCATCGTCCAAGGCATAGTGCACATCTTTTGCATCATCAATTCGATACAGCGGTGGCATCGCCACATACAGATGTCCCTCTTCAACCAAGATCGGAAAATGTTTCACAAACAAAGCACACAGCAGCGTCGCAATGTGTAGACCATCCGAGTCAGCATCGGCCAAGATACAGATCTTGCCATAACGTAATTCTGATAAATCATCCGACCCTGGATCGACCCCGATCGCAATGGCAATGTTATGCACTTCTTGCGAAGCCAAGACTTCATCAGAAGAGACTTCCCAAGTATTTAAGATTTTCCCACGAATAGGCATAATCGCTTGAAAGTTCTTATCACGTGCCTGCTTGGCTGAACCACCGGCAGAATCCCCTTCCACAATAAACAGTTCAGACTCTTCTAAGGTATGCCCAACACAGTCTGACAGTTTGCCGGGTAAAGTTGGCCCTGCCACAATTTTCTTACGTTCAACTTTTTTCGCAGCTTTCAGACGACGACCTGCTTTTGAGATCGCCATTTCTGCCAACTGGATAGCAATATCGGAGTTTTGGTTCAACCACAATGTAAAAGCATCTTTAGCAATGTTTTGAACAATGCCTGACGCTTCACGGCTGGATAAACGCTCTTTAGTTTGACCTGAAAACTGTGGCTCTTGGAACTTCAACGACAAAATATAGTTCACGCCATCCCAAACGTCTTCAGCTGACAGCTTCATATTGCGTGGCAGCAAATTACGCAGCTCACAAAACTCGCGCATCGCATCGGTCACACCTGAGCGTAGACCATTCACATGGGTCCCGCCCTGTGCCGTTGGAATCAAGTTGACATAACTTTCTTGAACCAATTCGCCGCCATCGACATTCCAACAAATGGCAAATTCAGCACTGGCACGCTCAGCATCTCCTGTTGCCACAAAGGCTGGATGAGGCAGAATCTCACGATCTTCAATTTCATCCATCAAATAATCGACGAGGCCATTTTCAAACTGCCAAACGATTTTTTCGTCATTGATTTGGTCGACGTAATTGATTTGCAAACCTGCCGCCAAAACGGCTTTGGCTTTTAGGTTGTGCTTCAGCGCTTTCAGAGCAAATTTCGGTGAATCAAAATATTTGGCTTCAGGCCAAAAGTGAACGGTGGTTCCTGTGGCACGCTTCGGAGCTTTACCTTCTAATACCACCAAGGGCGCAGTCGGTTCACCCTGCTCAAAGGCCATTTGGTAGAGGTTGCCTTGACGCTGAACTTCTACTTCGACTCGGCTAGATAAGGCATTTACCACGGAAATGCCTACGCCATGCAAACCACCTGAAAACTGGTAGTTGTCGGTACTGAACTTACCACCAGCGTGCAGTTTGGTCAGGATAATCTCGATCCCACTTTGACCGTATTCAGGGTGAATATCGACAGGCATACCACGACCATTGTCTTCGACTGAGAGTGAACCATCTTTATAAACGGTGACGGTAATTTTGTTGGCATGACCGGCCAGTGCCTCATCGACTGCATTATCAATAACCTCTTGCGCCAAATGGTTTGGGCGTGTGGTATCGGTATACATGCCGGGACGACGACGTACCGGATCTAAACCAGATAATACTTCAAGCGATTGAGCCGTATATTGAGACACGTTGTACTGTTTCCTTATTTTAAGCAGTCCGATAAAAACTGTAATGCCATCGGTATTTTGTCTGCGAAATCTTCCATCGCATGATTGCCTTGCGTTTCCGAGATCACGAGCGCTGCGCCATTATAATAGCGCTGTGCTTCACGATAATCCAAAACTTCATCGCCTTGTTGCAATAACACTAAAATTTTGTCTGCATCTTGCACAAATGGCAGCTCAATCTGCTCTAAATAATCTAATTGCGCATCATCGAGCGTCCAATGTTCATTGACTCTATAGGGCAGTTGCGTCGCACCAAATAGATCTCGGAACAAATGCCATGGTTGCATAGCTGGATTGATCAGCACAGCCGGTACTGCCAGCTTCGCGACCAGTTGTGTCGCATAAAAGCCACCTAAACTGCTGCCCACCAGCACCACCTGATCCAATTCCTGAATCAAGGCGGCCAATTTTTCTAAGGCCAAATGTGGCGGCATGTTCAAGTCTGGCAAATGCACGTGCCACTGTGGACGAGATTCGCAATAGCGTTTCAGCAATTGACCTTTAATCGATAAAGAACTGCTTTGAAAGCCATGTAAATAAATAATATTCATGCTGTACATTTACTCTTCTACATCATTTTTATTGAACTCAAAAGAGATGGCATCAGCCGACTGTATTATTTTGTATGGATATAAAAATTGTCAGACAAAAAAATAAGGTCATCTGTGTATTCATCGCTATTGTAAAAGTTGTTCGAGATGAATTAGATAAGCTAGAGTGCTAAGAATTTATACCGTGATCGTTGAAAAAAATAAAGTCCCTTTGGACACAGAAACACAAGGGTAGAAAAAATGCCAAGTTTAACGCCTCTGCACGAGACCTATTGTAAATGGGATCGTACTCCTCCCAGCCAAGCCGACCTGCTTGAAGGGATTGCTCAGTTGGTGACAACCCGCTTAGGCGATGTCGTCCACGATTTAATTCAGGCCATTCAACGAGAAATTTTAATCAGTATATTTGGGATGAATGAAACCAGTTCCAAGAAGTTTCTGTCGACACGGTCAATTGAAGAAATTTACCAGTTTTCCTTCAATACCTTGCAAAACTACGGTAGCTATTTATTGGCGCCAAGTTTGCGTCATATCATTGAAAAATTTCCAAATTTGCATCGCAAACCCTTAACCCCAACCATGCATTATTTAGTTGGTGCAATCAACGGCGTTTTGGGCGACTATTTACTGAAATATCACAACCCTGTGGCGCTACCGATGGTGTTTTATGATCATTACGGTGCTATCCAGCAAGGCGAGTTGTCTGGTCGCGTGGTGATTATGGTCCACGGTCTATGCATGAACCATTTGTACTGGAGCACGGCGCGTTATGGCGGTATAGGGGAAAAACTGCTGGCGCAACGCGCGCAAAATACCATGCTATATCTCAACTACAACACGGGTCGTCGTATTTCAGCCAATGGGCGTAGCTTTGCCAACTCACTACAAGACTTACTCAACCGCAACCCACGGATTAGCTCAATCGATCTGATTGGGCACAGTATGGGCGGACTGGTTTCACGCAGTGCGCTGTTCTATGGCAAACAAAATATGCAAAGCTGGATTCATGTGGTGGAAAACATGGTCTGTATTGGTTCTCCCCATCATGGTGCGGCTTTAGAACGCTTTGGCTTTCATTTGCAGGACAAACTGGGACGTTTCCCATTTGTCAAAATTATTGGGCATATCGTCAACATTCGCAGCAACGGTATTTTAGACTTACGTCATGGCAGTGTGCGGGATGATGACTGGGAACATAATGAAGCGCGTATTGGTCATGTTGATGACAACCGTAAACCTGCTCCATTGCCCTCCCATATCAATACCTTCTTGGTGGCAGGTACTATTGAGTTTGAACATCGCAAATATCGTGCGCTCAATGTGATTGGGGATTATTTGGTCAGTGTAAAAAGTGCCTTAGGCGAGCATATGAATCCACGCTTTCAACTGAAAGTTCCCGATTCACATAAAGCCATTTTCTATGGCTTAAACCATTTTGAGCTACACACCCATGCCAGTGTTGCCGAACAAATCGTCAATTGGTTCTATCCAAATCCAACTGAAACGGAATATGGTCAAGTGCATGAATATATGATCGGGTTGGATGACTTAGAAGGCATTGCACTCACCTAAACCACTGATACATCCAATAAAACAGCCAACATGACGTTGGCTTTTTTATCTTTATTATTTTTTCTTCGCGTGGCTTGGATATTTACGCAACAATTGCCACAGACTAATCAACGCCAGTGCCACAAAAAACACCAAAGACCACACAGGTAAAGACTGACCCAAGAAAGTCCAATCTACCAGTGCACATTCACCTGAACCTGTTAAAACTTGCTCAAACACAGCACGCAGCGGCAACGTGTCTAACCAATAATCCAAGCCTGGGCCACAGCTCGGCACTTGATCAGGCGGTAAGCTCTGTAACCACACGTGACGTGCTGCCACACCTGCCGACCATAAGATCGATAGGCTGCCTAAAAATGCATAAAAGCGTTTAAAACCATTCGATGCAGGGTTATGCAAAAAAGCAATCAGCGAAATAATCCCCAGTCCAATCAGTCCCACACGTTGGAACACACAGAGTGGACATGGGTTTAACTGTAGGGGGCCGTGCTCTAAATACAAGGCAAAGGCCATCCCGATGATACTGGCTAAAACCAAAACACCACTCACGAAGCGATAACTCCATTGCATGGTCAATCCTCTTAATTTTTTATCTAAATTGTGCAAGGTACTGTTCAAAACTCAGTTGACTGTCTTGCTCTAATTGCTGTTGTTGTTGCAGTGATTGCGTGGCTAAATCGTCAAAATAAGCCCATGTCTCTGCACTCAACTGATGACGCTCATAACTCGATGCATGTTGTGCGGCCATTTGGCTACCAAAGCCCCATGTCCCACCCGCTTCCAGAGTATCTTCGATCATCTGCGCCGACAAAGTATCATCAACTTCAGCGACTCTCTGTTGCATGACTGTCATCGCTTTACTATACAGTGTGGTGTCATAGCACTGATCTAACAATACAACCAGTTCTTGCATCGCCTCTAAATGAGACTGACTCCATGCTTCAATTGGAAACGATTGCTCACCCACAGCAATTGCAGCATTCGGTGCACGACCACGATTGACCACTTCCGCTTGGTTTTTCTCGATTTGATCTTGCTCTGCAGGTAATAAATCTGGGCTATCCAGCAGTAAGCAATACAGCGCCAACACTTCTAAGAAACCTGCGGTATCTTCATTGATCCCAATTGGGCTATATGGGTTCACATCCACCGCACGCAGTTCTACATAACCGACACCACGATTGCTCAGCGCTTGTGATGGCGTTTCACCTGCTTGCGGTACTTGCTTTGGACGCACCAAACTGTAGTACTCATTTTCAATTTGCAAGACATGATCATTAATCTGAATCGGCTCGCCCTGCGCATCGTTGAGACCTAAGCGACTAAACGGCGCATAAGCGGTTTTGACTGCCTTTTGTAGGCCTTCGAGATAACCGTCGATATTGTTGTAATGAATACCAAGCTGCTTTTGTGCTGAGTTTTGATAACCAAAACGTCCCATGCGTAAAGCAGTCGCATAGGGTAAATATAACGTCCCGCGCAGCAATGGCAATAAATGATGTTCACGTCCTGTCATAAAACACTGGCAGACCGATGGACTTGCCCCGACCAAAAACATCACCAACGGCGTAAGGCGAATAAAGTTGCGGATCAATCCAAAATAGCGGTGACTACGATAGTCTTGTGCAGATAAGGCTTTTAGTGCTTCATCTGTTTCATGTTGTTGTAATTGTTCAAAGAGTTGATCTGGAAAAGATAAGTTATAGTGTAAACCTGAAATGGTTTGCATACGACGACCATAACGTACCCCTAAACCATGGCGGTACAAGGTCTTGAACTTCCCAATATTTGAGCTGCCATATTGGGCTAAACGGATTTTATCGTCATTGTCATCCAACATGCAGGGCATGGACAGCGGCCAGAGCTTTTCACCATGTTCCAAATGACGATGCGCCACACTATGAATGTCTTTTAAATAATGCAACGCCTCAGCAATGCTGGGCTGGGGTGGCGTAATAAATTCTAATAAAGCTTCTGAATAATCTGTCGTGATATGCGGATGAGTCAGCGCAGAACCCAAAGCTTGCGGATGATCGGCTTGTGATAAAAAGCCATCACTTTGCATGCGCAAACTTTCGCGCTCAATCCCGCGTAACATCCCTTGCAAAAGTGATGAATTGACCCAAGTCGGTAACACAGCTGTAGATTTAGATGCGGGTTGACCCATTACAATCTCACTTTTTGGAAGAAACAATTACAACGACGAATAAAATAAAATCATCAGTTTATATCAGTATAACGTGATTTTAATTCGGCACATTACACCCAGTCCTATTTTCAAGTAAACCATCTGTTCTATTTTTTCGGAAAATATTTATCACAAAGTTACGCTATTAGACATGTCAAAAGTGTGATTGTATTGAAGAATAAATGCTAAAGAATTGTAAACTTTATGAATTATCAAGAAATTTTAGATTTTTGGTTCGATCCCAAAAACCAAAGCTGGTGGTTTAGCCAAAATGATGCGTTCGATGCACTCATCGAAGAAAAATTTAAGACAATTCATCAACAAGCGGCGCATGCTGAGCTATGGTCTTGGCGCAGTAGTGCTGAAGGGCGTTTGGCTGAAATTATTGTGCTCGACCAACTGTCGAGAAACCTGTATCGCAACAGTTCTTTGGCCTTTGCTCAAGACGCCTTGGCCTTGGCTTTGGCGCAAGAAGCCATCACGCTACAACTGGATGCAGCGGTACCACCCATACAACGCAGTTTTTTATATATGCCCTTTATGCATAGTGAATCGAAAATTATTCATCAATATGCTTTAAAATTGTTCGAAGACTTAGGCAATCCGATTAACCTCGATTTTGAACAGCGTCACAAAGAGATTATCGATCGTTTTGGACGCTATCCACATCGGAACCAAGTCCTTGGCCGCAACTCAAGCCAAGAAGAATTGGATTTTTTGACTCAGCCCAACAGCCATTTTTAACTGTTCGGCTTCTCCCTCTGTGCTAAGGAGTCTATCTCATGAAGAAAATTTTAATCGCCTGTGCACTGGCGACGGGTCTGAGTTTAGTAGGCTGTGCCTCTACCCCCTCAAAGCCCTTAACCTTCGACCAGTTAGGTCGGTTTAGTAATACGCCTTTAAACACTTCGACTTATCGCATCAGCTTCCAAGCGCGTCCAAATATGAGCTATGGCACGGCTGAAGAAATTACCTTGGTCAAAGCCGCGCAAACGACGGTGCAAAATGGTTATCGCTTCTTTAAAGTGCTGAATGATCCGAGCAACCAAAACCAACCACCAAGGCAGGCCGTGGTGTATTCAAACCCAATGCCTTATTATCCATATGGTTATTATTCTCGCCATCCAGCCTTTTGGCCTGATCCGTTCTACGATGTACCACGTGTAGTCGACATTGACCCCGTACAAGTGTCATACAGCATTCAATGCTTTAAAGACCAAAAATCGGCACCAAGCGATGCCTTTGATGCCACGCTGATTTTAAAATCGCTGGGTGGAAAATATGGTTTGAGTCCAACTGGTGAAGTGCTCCCACCGCCTGAACCCAGCAGTCCAGCGTCGACCAGCAAATAAAGCATAGAGCCTGCCTATGAATGAGCCTCAAACCGTCCCATCGAGTCTGAAACGCAGCAAACGTTTTGCCACCATTGCCCTAATCACAGCAGTGGTGACATGGCTGCTGCTGATGGTCGTTGCCAAGTTTGTCCCCACAGACAAGGTTTGGATCATTCATATTTTAATGTTATCCGCCGAAGCAGGTGTGGTCGGCGGCTTGGCTGACTGGTATGCCATTACTGTGCTGTTCCGTAATCCCTTTGGAAAAATGCCGATTCCAAAGTTTTTACGCGATCACACCGAAATTATTCCCCGTAACAAAGACCGTATTGCAGAGTCTATGGGCCGCTTTGTACAAGAGAATTTTCTTTCTCCACAAGTGGTGGAAAAAAGCCTGCAAAGTACCGATCTGTCTTTGGCGGTTGGCCAATGGCTTGCCAACCCACAAAACAATCTGCAAGTCACCCAAGTCATTCAACAAACGGTGCCTAAAGTCTTTGAGTTTGTGGGCCAAGAACAAATCGGACGCTTTATTCAAAGTAACAGCGTGCAGTGGGTGCGCAACACTCAGGTCAATCATTTGGCTAGTGAAATGCTGCGTGCAGTGCTAGAAAATGATTTCCATCAAGATGTATTACAACGCGGACTCGACTTGGCGCATGACTGGATGACCCAACACCCTGAACAAAGTCGTGAGTTGACCCGAACCTTGTTCAAAGAACTCGGTGTCTGGAAACTGGCCAAAGGAGCCAGTTGGATTGGCATCGATGTGCAGCAAAGAACCATCGACTCACTCATTCAACGAGTCGAGTCGATGTTGGCCGATCCTGAGCATCCGTGGCGTCAAAAAATTGAAGCGATGGGGCACGCGCTCATGCTCGAACTGGCAGACACCGACAGTAAAGCCAGCCAGCGTTTAAACCAAACCAAAGATGCCTTGCTAGATAGCCCACAAGTGCTGAATTTTATTAGCGGTGCAGTGGTCATTTTATGTGATGCCATTAAACAAGACTTACAAAAACCAGACTCTGGCATTGCTCACAACATCCGTGTATCCATTCAACAAATCGGGGAAAACATCATCTCCAATCAAGCCGTCAGAGACTTGCTTAATCAACGCCTCAGCGGCATTGCGGTCAATCTCAGTGACCAATACAGCGAAAAAGTCATTCGTTTTATCAGTGAACGTATTCACGAATGGGACTCCAGTGTAATGATTGACAAGATCGAAAATGAAGTCGGTGGCGACTTGCATATGATTCGGGTCAATGGTGTGGTAGTCGGTGCATTTATTGGCTTAGCACTGGGGATTATTCGCGCGGCAGTTGAACTGCTCTTATAAAAGCAATCCACAAAAATGCATACTTTACCCCTGCCCTACATGCAAAATTTGCATAAGTAAAAGGGGATGAATATGCTATTTTGGGCTGATATTTAGACACTTTTAAGCATTCATGATTCAGTTGCCTTCATCTAAACTGCCTGCACAAGGCGTCACTATTTTCAGCACCATGACTGCCATGGCACAGCGCTTAAATGCCCTAAATCTATCCCAAGGTTTTCCAGACTTCGAAGCCCCCGCTGAACTGCTGGATGCTTTAGCACAGGCCACTCAAAGTGGTTTCAATCAGTATGCTCCAGGCAATGGGGTCTGGTTATTACGCGAGCAACTGGCGCAGCAATTTGCACAACGCGATCAGATTCAGCTCGACCCGATGACTGAAATTACCATTACCCCAGGTGCAACCATTGGCCTTTTTGCCACCATTCAAGCCGTAGTCCATGCGGGCGATGAAGTCATCATTTTTGACCCCAGTTATGACAGCTATGCGCCAAGTGTGGCTTTGGTCGGGGGTAAAGCCATTCATATTGCGCTCCAAGCACCGCATTTTTCGGTCGATTGGGAGCAGGTCAAATCGGCCATCACAGCCAAAACTAAGCTGATCATTATCAACACGCCACACAATCCGAGTGGTGCCATTTGGAGCAAGCAAGGTTGGCTCACCCTGATTGAACTGATTCGCGACACCAATATTTTAGTCCTGTCTGATGAAGTCTATGAACATCTAGTATTTGATGGTCAACGTCACTATTCGGCTTTGTCTTTTCCTGAACTGCGTGAGCGTAGTGTAGTGGTGGGGTCCTTTGGCAAAACCTTTCATGTGACGGGTTGGAAAACGGGCTACTGCGTTGCTACACCTGCGCTGATGCAACTGTTCCGTCAGGTCTATCAGTTTGCCAACTTCTGCGGAGTCACCCCGGTACAACTGGCGTTAGCCAATTATATGCAGCAACATCCTGAGCATATTCAAAACTTAGCGGGCTTTTATCAAGCAAAACGCGATCGTTTTATTGAGGGTTTAACCGGTTCACGCTTTCAATGGCTGCCTTCGCAAGGCACTTACTTTCAAAATGTCGACTACAGCCACATTCGTCCCGATTTAAACGATGTTGAATTTTGCCGCTTTCTGGCAGAGCAGCATGGCATTGTTGGCATTCCTGTTTCCGTGTTTTATCAGCAGGCACCAGAGGCTTTGCGCATGATTCGTTTTTGCTTTGCCAAGACCGATCAAACCTTAGCTCAGGCAACTGAAATTTTGCAAAGCGTATAAATTTTTTTCAGCTTTGTTTTTGCACAAGAACAGGCTTCGCTTACTGAAATACATCGGCTTTTCAACACTGAACTATGCTAGGGTAAGCCTTAGAAATGTAATAAAAATAACCTCAGGATGACTTATGTCAGCACACACCCCATTGGTGCAACAGCAAAAGTTATGGAAAGCCTTTTTTATTTTCCTGATGCCTTTGATTGCCACCAATATTCTGCAAAATCTGTCGGGTACGATTAATACCATATTTGTCGGACAGATGATGGGGGTGCAGGCGATTGCAGCGGTTGCAGTGTTCTTCCCCATCCTGTTTTGTTTAATGGCCTTCGTAATTGGACTATCTGCGGGTTCTACCGTCTTGGTTGGCCAAGCATGGGGTGCACAGAATATTGAAAAAGTCCGTGCGGTGGTCGGCTCCACTATTTTTATGACTCTCATTGGTGGCAGCTTTATTGCATTTTTAGGGGTGATTTTTGCGCGACCAATTTTATCGGCTTTGGGTATCGATGAAGACGTCATGCATCTCTCGTTACCTTATGTGCAATGGATGTTGGCAGGTAGTCCCCTACTGTTTGTATATATTATTTATACCTCAATTTTACGCGGTGTCGGAGACAGTACGACGCCTCTGATTGCCTCTGGCATGACCATCTTGATTGGGCTTTGTGTCACGCCAGTTCTGATTGCGGGTTATTTCGGCTTTCCAAAACTGGGGATTGTTGCGCCTGCTATTGCGACCATTTTAGGCTTTGTTTCCGTGCTGACCTTTTTGTATTTCTATTTGAACTATAAACAGCACCCACTCAGACTCGATGCACAACTGCTACGTCATATTCGCTTTGACCGCCAGCTGAGTAAAATTATTCTGCGCTTAGGGGTTCCAACAGGCATTCAAATGATCACCACCTCGGTTGCGGGTCTTGTGATTGTGGGCCTAGTCAACCGCCATGGGGCCGATGCGACCGCAGCCTATGGTGCGGTCAATCAGGTTCTGAATTATATTCAATTCCCCGCCCTGTCGATTGCCATTGCTGCATCGATTTTTGGTGCACAAGCCATTGGCGCAGGCAAGTCCGAGTTATTGGCCAAAGTCACACGTACCGCGCTCGGCATGAACATTATCATTACGGGCTCTTTGGTGGTCTTGGCTTATCTTTTCTCCAAATACCTCATGGCACTGTTTATCACGGACCATGCAGTGGTTGAGCTAGGGCAACAGCTGTTGTTCATTGTGCTGTGGTCTATTTTATTCTTTGGTGCCAGTGCCATTTTTGCCTCCATTATGCGGGCCAGTGGTACAGTCACCATGCCCATGATCATCAATATCGTTGCGATTATTGCGATTGAAGTGCCCTGTGCCTACTTATTTAGTGAATGGTGGGGACTGCAAGGGATTTGGTATGCTTATGCACTGGCCTTTGTCAGCTTATGCATTATGCAGGGGCTTTATTATCAATTTGTTTGGAAGAAAAAGACCATTGAAACGCTCATTTAAAGCTAAACAGATATTTGATAGAACACGTTTTTGATCATGACACTCTTTAAAATTAAGCATAAAAAAACCCGCCAAGGCGGGTTTTTTTACATCACGACATTAAGACTTTCTTTGGCTTAATTTAGTCGCAAAAGCCGTCACTTTTTGGTAGCCCGTTGGTAAGATGCGCTGAATCAAATCTAGCGTTTTCGCATCATTGCCAATCAATAAACGGCGCTTGTCTTTTTGTACCGCCTCTAAAATTTGACGCGCTGCTTCTTCAGGTGGACAGCGTAATAATTTATTAAAGGTCTGAGCAGATTTCTCAGGGTTCATCCCAATGCTACGCAAGCTGTCATTCACTTTGGCAGCATTGGCAATATTGGTTCGAATCCCACCCGGATGCACGCACAACGCGCTCACACCAGAGTTTTCCATATCTAACTCTTGGCGTAATGACTCGGTAAAGCCACGCACCGCAAATTTAGTAGCATTGTAAGCAGATTGAGTCGGTTGAGCCGTTAGACCAAATAAGCTGGAAATATTGATGATATGCCCATCGCCTGTTTTCTTAATATAAGGCAGAAACTCTTTGGTGCCATAGACCACACCCCAGAAATTAATCCCCACGATCCATTCCAGCTCTTCATAGGATGCACCTTCTACGGTTGAACCCAAAGCAACGCCAGCATTATTAAAAATCATATTCACAGAACCATGATTTTGTATGGTTTCTTCAGCCCACGCTTGCATCGCTAAGCGGTCTGAGACGTCTAATTTTTTCGTGGTGACACGTACATTGCTGCCTTGTAGCAGTTCAACTGTTTTCGCCAACCCTTGTTCATTGACATCACTCAATGATACATGACAGCCCGCCTTGGCCAATAAAAGTGCCAATTGTTGTCCAATACCCGATCCTGCACCTGTAATTGCCGCGACTTTATTTTTAAAATTCTTCATGAAATTGTGGTTGTCCTTTATCTTTGTACATCGACTGTAGATGCTTTTTTTATAATTGACAATATCAATTGTCATAAATTTAATAGCCAAAAGTGTCAAGTCCATGAAAACCACATAGAGATTAAAGCCTACGCATAGGTAGAGTCGTGGTTTATTGCTAAACTATGCAAAACCTTGGCTTTAAAATAGGGCGATGAAATCTGATGACGGCATCTGAACCAGTACAACAAAACAGCGATAACAATAAAACCAAAGAAAGACAATTCAAGGGCTTATCGCTTTCTGAACGTAAACAGCTGCGTCGTGAAAAACTCATTGAAGCAGGAATTGAAGCCTACGGCACTCACGGCTTTTTTGCCGTGACGGTGAAAGATATTTGTAATGAAGCTAAACTTACTGAACGTTATTTTTATGAGTCGTTTAAAAAAAGTGAGCAACTATTTCAAACCATTTTTTTAAAGCTGATCGATGAGTTACAGCACAATGTCATGCAAGCCATTATGCAAGCCTCTTCAGATCCACACAAAATGATTGATGCTGGACTGCGTGCCCTGCTCACCACCTTAAAAGATAATCCCCGCATGGCGCGTATTATTTATATCGATGCAATGTTGGTCCAAGAATTACATAACCAAGCCACCATTCATGAAACCATGACCCGTTTTGACCGCATGATTCAAGCCTTTGTGATGTTGATGATGCCGCAAATTAACCGGTCCGAACGAGAAATTTCGCTGGTTGCCACAGGCCTCAATGGCTATGTCACACAAATTGCGATCCGTTGGGTGGTCAGTGGGTTTAAACAATCCTTTGAAGAGGTTTTATCCTCGAGCCGTATTGTGTTTATTTCACTTCTAGAAACCTTTTCAGATCCCAATACACGGGCAAAATTGGATGTCTAAGACTTTTCACTTGGATGCAATCGGCATTTCCGAATGCAATTTAGATTAAACTTCCATTAATTTTGAATCCCAATATGACGATTTTTTGTCACATTTTTTTGCAAATTTCATCAATCGTCTGTTTTTTGCAATGATACTGTCATAATTAATCTTTGTAATAAGCCTGTCATAAAATTAAAACGGCCTGCCGTTACCTACAATAGGATATTGCGTTGTGAAAGATGACTACATTTTAATCGTCGATGATGAACTTCCCATTCGAGAAATGATTCACACCTCGTTGGATATGGCAGGCTTTCAATGCTTACAAGCAGAAGATGCAAAACAAGCCCACCAAATGATTGTGGATCAGCGCCCTGCTTTGATCTTGCTCGACTGGATGATGCCTGGTGGCGTCAGTGGTGTAGACTTATGTCGTCGTCTCAAGCGCGATGAAAATCTCTCTGAAATTCCAGTGATTATGCTCACGGCACGTGGTGAAGAAGACCATAAAGTGCAAGGTCTGGATGCTGGTGCAGATGACTACATGACCAAACCGTTTTCGACCCGTGAATTGGTTTCACGCATTAAAGCTGTTTTACGCCGCGCTAATGCGCTCAGCGGTGAAAAATCGATTGATGCCAATGGTTTAATCTTAGACCCTGTCAGCCAACGGGTCAGCTTTGGCAATAATTTCCTCGATATGGGGCCAACCGAGTATCGTTTATTGGCCTTCTTCATGACCCATCCTGAGCGTGCCTACACCCGTGCACAACTTCTTGACCAAGTCTGGGGCGGAAACGTGTATATTGAAGACCGTACCATCGACGTGCATATTCGCCGTTTACGTAAAGTGCTTGAGCCTTATGCTGCAGATCGTTTTGTGCAAACAGTTCGGGGTACAGGCTATCGATTCTCTACACGTGCGGATATCGCCCTAGGTTAATTTTGTTTTATGTATGAACCCTACCCGGTCCCTGAACTTGCGCGCGAGCATAAAAAAACGCGATACAGCAGTTTATGGGGCTTTGCCAAACAGGACTTACGTCTCCTTGCCTTTTTCTTGCTGATTGCAAGCTTGATTGGTTTTGGCGTTGGTTATTTTTGGACGTGTATTTCCTTTGCCTTTGCCGTTTTTTTCATTCTGCAAATGCGCTCTTTGTATTTGGTCAATGACTGGATTTCCAATCGTCCCTACGAAGTTCCACCCAACCTGGGGGGCATTTGGGGGGCATTATTGTTCAATGTTTATCGTGCACAGCGCCAAGAACGGATTGTACAAGCGGAAATGGTCGGGTTGATTGATCGGGCACAGTCATCATTGGTCGCTTTGCAAGAAGCCGTGGTGCTGATCGATGACATGCAACAAATTGAATGGTGGAACCCTGCCGCAGAACGGTTATTAGGCATCGAACAAAATGACCGTGGCCGTAATATTTTGACTTTATTACGCCAACCGAGTTTTGTGGATTATTACAATAATATTGATGCGGCACCAGATGGCTTAAAAATGAAGTCATCCAGTTTTGATGAACATTATGTTCAAGTCAAAATGACCCGATTTGGGGGTGAAAGTCGCTTACTAGTCGCCTATGACGTGACCCGCATGCACAATCTCGAACAAATGCGTAAAGACTTTGTCGATAACATTTCACATGAACTACGCACACCGCTCACAGTACTCAGTGGTTATATTGAAACCTTTACAGACCAAGAAGACCTCAACCCACGTTGGAAGCGGGCCTTTGACCAAATGCAGGCACAGGCCAAACGCATGAATGCCTTGGTGAATGATTTGCTATTACTGTCACGCCTAGAAAATGACAAGCAAATTGCTAAAAATCAAATCATTGATATGCCTAGCTTAATGAACCAACTTTATGACGATGCGCATGCCTATAATATTGATTATGGGCATACGCTCAATCTCGATATCGACAGTCACTGCGACTTAATCGGTTCAGATATGGAGTTAGCCAGCGCTTTTAGTAATCTGATTACCAATGCCATCAAATACACGCCGAAAGGTGGAACGGTGACCATGGGTTGGCATGACAATGGTGAACAGGCTTATTTTACTGTGGAAGATACTGGTATAGGCATTGATCCTAAGCACCTGCCCCGTTTAACCGAACGCTTCTACCGTGTCGACAGCGCGCGCAGTCGACAAACAGGTGGCACAGGCTTAGGGCTAGCAATTGTGAAACATGTGTTAATGCAACACCAAGCACATTTAGAAATTGAATCTAAAGAAAATCAAGGCTCTATTTTTAAAGTGATTTTCCCCAAAGAACGCACCTATAATCCTGAATAAGCCTTTCTTCAAAAGCATGAAAAAAGCACCGATATCGGTGCTTTTTTGTCTCTCAACGTCCCTTTAACAAGGACGGTGACCGAGAGCTGAAACGATTAAACTGTATGTCCCATCGCTTCACCCATCACCACAGTCGAGTTGGCTTTAAAGGCTGCATCCCACGTCATTTTGTCTTTTTCAAACAGTACCACAGCAGTTGAGCCTAGGTAGAAACGACCGAGTTCAGCACCTTTGTCCAAGAATAAATTATGCTGATTTAATTCTAAACGGCCAGTCGGTTTCACTTTTCCTGTTGCAACCGTTTCAATCCCCGCCACAATCATAGCGCCAACGAGAACTACGGCCATACGGCCGATTTCTGTATCAAATAAACAAACCATACGTTCATTGCGGGCAAATAGGCCTGGAATGTTTTCAGCAGTGGTTTGATTGACCGAGAACAATTCACCCGGCACATATAAGGTTTCCGTCAATGTGCCTGCAAATGGCATATGCACACGGTGATAATCTTTAGGCGATAAATACACCGTTGCAAACTGACCATTTTTAAACGGTTCAGCCAATTGCGGATCTGCAATTAAATTATCAACGGTGAATTTTTGTCCTTTGGCTTGGAAAATATCACCTTCCACAATTGGACCCAACTGTGAAATCGCACCATCCGCAGGCGATACAATACTGGTCGCATCGGTATCAATATCACGTACACCCTCTTTTAATGCACGGGTAAAGAATTCATTAAAGGACTTAAACTTCAGTGCATTGCTCTGCTCAGCAATCGACATATCAATGCCGTACTGCGCTTTAAACGCGGTGATGACCGCATTTTTCACAATCGGATTTTCGCTGGCTGCGACTCTGCCCACGACACGTGATAACTGATGTTGGGGTACAACACGTTGAGCTTGAATGAAAATTTGTTTTTTTAAGCGTGATGTGAGGCTCAAGACGGCATCTCTCCGGTAATGATAGGACTGTCGAGGCGGTTGCCCCATTCACTCCACGCACCGTCATACGCCTGAATATTCCAACCCAATAAACGACCTAAAATATAAGCCAGTCCTGAACGGTGATGTGACTGACAATACACCACCACAGGTTCATTTAAGTTAAAACCCAATTGCTCTAAGCGTTGCTGCGTGCGTTCTAAAGGGTGCAATCTTAAATGATTTTCACGGTTAAGGGCAGTACTCCATTCAAAATGTAGTGCATTTGGAATGTGACCGCCGCGTCGCGCTGCAAGACGCAGGCCCGTATATTCATCTTCTGTTCGGCAGTCCCAAAGTTGGACTTGGCTGCTTTGAACTTTCTCTAATAACTCAGCATATTCAATTCGATACTGCTGTATTTTGGCTTGATCGACCTGTACTAAAGCACTGACAGGTTCAAACTGCTCCACTTCGGAAGTGGTTGGAAGTCCTGCTGCAAGCCATACATGAATTCCACCATTCAGCAAGCTGGTATTTTCAAAACCTAAGCAGTGTAAATTCCAAATCAAACGCCCTGCCCATGCGCCACCTTCATCATCGTAAACCACCACATGATGCTCAGGTGAAATATTCAAATAACGAATCAGCTCTTGTAAACCTTCCACATCAGGAAGTAGACCGGTGGCTTGTTCATCTTGGCGCACCAAAAATTTTGGCTTTAAATGTAAAGCATGTGGAATATGCAATTGGTCATAGACTGAAGCTCGACTTAAATCGACGATGCGTAATTTGTCATTCCCTAAATGCGGAACCAACTGCTCTGCGTCTATCAACAAGCCAAAATCAAAGGCAGAATGTGTCATATTATTTCGTATTTTTTCAGATCATGCTTTGATCTTAGCACAACTCATTTTTACAATTATTCTGATTTTTTTGCATTCTTTTAGCAGAATTATAGATATCACTATTCATCAGTTTTTGAATACAACCATGCCAGAACGGATTCTGGCATTGCCTATATTTTGGATTAATTGGCTTCTGCTTCAGCAATCTCAAAAACCTGACGTAAATACGCTAAAAAGGTGTCGTTATCCGTCATGGTTTTACCTGGACTGTCCGAGATTTTCGCAACTGACTGGCCATTACACTCGACCAATTTAAGCACAATATTTAATGGTGTTTGTCCCATGTCATTGGTCAAATTGGTACCAATTCCAAAACTGACTTGGAAACGGTCTTTGAAATAGTTGTGCAGGTCCCACGCTTTCTCTAAATTCAGTCCATCACTAAACGTTAGCATTTTGGTTTTACTGTCAATTTTCAGCTTTTTATAGTGAGCATAGGCTTTATCGCCCCATTCATAAGGGTCGCCACTGTCATGACGCAAACCATCGAACAGTTTGGCAAAATACAAATCAAAATCACGTAGGAATGCGTCCATCCCCACCACATCCGTCAAGGCAATACCTAAATCACCGCGGTACTCTTGTACCCACGTTTCCAGTGCTGATTTTTGGAAATTACGTAAACGTACATCCAGCGCTTGGAATGCTTGTAGGAATTCATGCGCCATGGTGCCAATCGGGGTTAGGCCCAATTGCTTCGCAATTAAGACATTACTGGTGCCACGGAAAATATGCGGTGCAGCTTGATTAAACTCTTCAATCACATGTTTTTGCCAAGCCAGACTATAGCGGCGACGCGTACCAAAGTCAGAAACTAAAAATGGGGGATCATTTGGCGTTTGCGATGTTTCATAGTGTTTTAATAAAGCCACTTTGGCCTGTAATCGACGTTCACCTTCAGCCATCACCTCTTCGCTTCGAATACGGCGGAAATACAACTCATTGACGATGGCAAGCACAAAGATTTCAAACATCATGGCTTGAACCATCGGCCCTTCAATTCGAATGTCTAAACGGCCTTGGTGATCAATACTGGCCACAATAAAACGGCGTTTGAGCTGAAACAATTCTAAATAATCGACAAAATCACTTTTGATAAAGCGCAAACCACGCAGGTATTGCAGCTCATCGTCTTGAAAACGTAATTGGCAGAGCAAATCTAATTGGTGATTTAAATCATCGAGAATGTCGACCAAAGGATAGACCGTGTCATCCAAATTGCGACAACGGAACTGGTACACACTATGCGCTTGGGGAAACTTATGCAGGACCACCTGTAGCATCGTAAATTTGTACAGATCAGTATCTAATAAGGATTGGATGATGGCAGACATATCATTTTCGGTTTTTAGCAACTTATTGCATTAAAGCACATTTTTTTAAACTGCATAGCCATGTTTTGGTAATTCGGTCTTGCTATTCGACCAATTACTCGATAGATCCTTGTTTCTCTTGATTCAGAATCCAACTGTTGCTGTCTTTGCTGTTATCGCTCTTAGCTTATGCTCTTTTCCTTAAACCTTGCAATGAATATCAACGTAATTGCCTTGTTTTTTCAATCGATATCTCTCCTGTGCGGCACTTGGTTTGCTACAATTTCAGTCTGCACAATCAAATGGTAGATAGAATCAGTCATGCGGGCCTTATTACAACGCGTTCTCGAAGCCAAAGTGGTGGTCGATGGTGAAACCACAGGCGAAATTCAACACGGTATCTTGGTTTTCTTAGGTCTTGGGAAAGAAGACACTTTAGACAAAGGCAAAAAACTGATCGATAAAATTTTAAAGTATCGTTTTTTTGACGACGAACAAGGCAAAATGGGCTGGAATGTCAGCCAAGCTGGTGGTGGAATTCTTCTGGTTTCTCAATTTACCTTGATGGCGCACACCCAGAAAGGCTTACGTCCTGACTTTGGACCAGCCATGCCACCGAATGATGCCGAGGCCTTATACGAACAACTGGTTGAATATACCAAGACCCAGTTTGAACATGTGCAAACCGGTATTTTTGCTGCCGACATGAAAGTACATTTGGTCAATGATGGGCCCGTAACTTTCAATTTAGAAGTCGAATAAAAACATCACGCATAAAAAAGCCCTCGATGGAGCAATGCTGTTCACTTAAGCAATTGAAGCGTGGCGGAGTTTGTTAGAGAATCCGATGTCGGGTTTGGCATTGGATTTTTTATGGTGTTTCAGCAGGATCTTCTCGACCTCAACAGTCTGTTTAACTTCTCGGATCTGAATACATTTACTCATAATATCCCCATTGAGTGGGTTGAATCTGCACTTAAATTGAGCAGTTCGGCTACTATCCGCAGGCGACGCTTGCCCGCAGATCAGGTTCTCTGGCTGGTTCTCGGAATGGCGATTTTTCGTGATGAGCCTGTCCATGAAGTGGCAAGAAGACTAAATATTTGCGCTCAAGGACTGGCCTCTCTTGACCTGTTGGCACGCAGCGGGGTAACTGAAGCACGTAAGCGTTTGGGTGCAGATCCTGTGGAGTGGCTGTTTCGCCAGACAGGTCAGCACTGGGGACATGAGCGTTACCCAGATGATCAATGGCAGGGGCTTCAGGTCTTTGCTGTCGACGGTGCACTCTTGCGAACCCAAGATACAAATGATCTTCGTGAGCATTTTGGCTCAGGGAATACTTCCACGCAGCGCCAGACGCCATTTCCGATGCTACGGCTCGTCGCACTGATGAATGTGCGCTCGCATATATTAGTCGATGCGCAGATCAGTCCCTATCGCCGGGGGGAGATTCCTCTGGCGTCGAAGTTTCTCAGCCAGATTCCCGATCATTCGATCACCTTGTTTGACAAGGGTTTTTGGAGTGCGGACTTATTGCTTTCACTCTCGATGCAGGGTCAAGGTCGTCACTGGTTGATTCCGGAACGCAAAAATCTGAAAAGTGAGGTGATCGAGACGTATGCAGAAGATGACGTGCGGGTACGGATGAAAGTATCACCCCAAGCAAGAAAGAACAACCCGATGCTCCCCGAATACTGGGAAGTCAGGCAAGTCAGTTATGCTGTGGATAAGGGACGAATAAAGACGGTTCTGACCTCGCTGCCGGCCGATCAGTATCCTGCAAAGGATATCGCTAGACTCTATCAAGAACGCTGGGAAATCGAATTAGGTTTTCGGGATATCAAAAGCTCGATGCAGCATAATGCCATCACGCTTCGCAGCAAGACAGTAGAGCTGGTTTATCAAGAGCTGTGGGGTCTATTGCTGACCTACAATATTATCCGGCGAGAAGCGGCATTTGCAGCGGTAGCCTTTGGGCGTTCACCTTCGGATATCCGTTTCAAGCCTGTATGCCAGTACATAGCCGTTCAGCTGATCGTGATGGCGAATGCCAACCCATTATCAAGAACTGGCAGGCGGCTATCGGAGCTGAGATCAGGGATAGGTAGCCTGTTTCTGGAAAGGCGTTCGAGGGCAACAACACCCCGAACGGTTAAGATGTCAAAAACCCGTTATCCAGTAGATCGAAATGCTGCTCCTCTTAAGTGAACAGCATTGCCTCGATGGAGGGCTTTTTCGATTTCATCGCGCTTAATCTCCTTTTTATAAAGGAGCAGAAATCGAGACGTTTAAAAAATCTTTTTATTTACCTGTTTTTTCTTTCAAAAACGCGCGAGCGGCTTTAATTTTTGCTTTCACAGGCTTTGGTAGCTTGGGTGGAACCAATTTTGCAACTTGGTTAAACCAAACCAAGAGACCAAAATCACCTTCCATTTTAATGCTACCGTTTTGCATGCCCGTCATAAATGCGGTTGGGTCACCTTTGATTAAAGTTTTCACACCTTGCTCACTGTCCGCAAACTGTAAAATAAAATCGGCTTTTTCAGCATCACCTGAAACGGTATCAATCTGACCATTGTTCACAATAATTTGGCGCGCCATACCCAGATCCGTACCAATTTGAATACGGAACTGACGTTCATGAACTAATTCAATAAATTTTGGACTGGTACGCGCCAGCTGTTTCATACGAAGTGCCAAACCAGTAACCATTAAATCCAGCGGATCCGTGCTGACATCAACCAATGGAAGTTTAACCACAGGAATTGAAGATAGTTTCATGACATGAAAGCCTATTGTAATTGTTGATAAATTGACTGTTTTCAATGCTACCACAAGTTGCCATTTTTACCGCTAGGCTTTGTATAACAATCATGTAAGAACGTAAAAAAGATGCTCTAGGCATCTTCTTTTACGGTATGAGGTTATGACTTAGCGGCTAGAACACTGCTGTTGGTCATCTTCATATACAGGTGTATGTTCAATACAACGGCGCTGCGCCAGTGCACGTTCTGCGCGACGGTCTTCACGTAGAAGCAACATCGTCACAATAAGCATCGCTGAAGTTAAAGCAGTTAAGTAGCTATAAGTGATCGGCATTTCAAACACTGCTTGCACACCTAGGCGAATGACTTCCAAGATTCCCCAAAACACCATACCCGCCACCATAAAACTCAACCAGCGACGATAAGGCGAAAAGAAAACAGCAATTAACGCAGCGGCGACTAAACTTAAGCCAACGATGGTTGCTAAATTCGCTGTTACCATAAAAACCTCCGTCTAAGATAAATTCAGGCGACTGATACACTGTGCTGAACTCATCCCCGATACCGTTTAAAATTAATGGATTGTGTAGCTTTCAAACTCTATGCATGCATTATGAGCAGTTTTGAAAAGAAAAAAAGGCTTGTATTTTTAGAATGCGACATACCTTGTCGCCATATTATATTGTCATTACATTTTTTTAGATTTGAACTTTTCCAAAACAAAGACGCGCTGAGTCTTGGCGTGTCATTACAAAATAAAACCCGTATTTTCAGCGCTTAAAAATATTTTTTCCAATTCTGTTGATCGTTGTTTTTATCGACATTTTTCACTGACCGCTCATCGTTTTTCGCTTAAATTTGCAACAAAAAAACGCAGCTCAAAGGCTGCGTTTTTGATAACACCGAAATGCTTTAAGCACGATTTAAATCTTTATCGTGCACACCCAATAAATACAACACCCCATCTAAGCCGACACTTGAAATGGCTTGATTGGCGTTTTGTCTCACCAGCGGTTTCGCACGGAAAGCTACACCTAAGCCAGCAATCGACAGCATCGGTAAATCATTTGCACCATCGCCCACCGCAATCGCTTGCTCAAGAGAAATGCCCATCTTATCGGCTAACTCACGTAATAATAATGCCTTACGTTCACCATCCACGATGTGTCCTTTAACTTCGCCCGTCACCAACCCATTTTCAACGTCTAAGACATTGGCATGAACTTCATCAATACCAAGTTTGGCTTGTAGATACTCTGCAAAGTACTGAAAACCACCCGACAAGATAGCCGTGCGGTAGCCTAATGCTTTTAAAGTTGAAATTAAGCGTTCAGCACCTTCTGTAACGGTCAGACGTTCTGCAATTTTAGGTAGGACAGAGGCATCCATCCCTTTGAGCAGTGCGACACGTGCACGGAAGCTTTGCTGGAAATCCAGCTCACCCTGCATTGCACGTTCTGTGATTTCAGCGACTTGTGCACCGACACCTGCTTCAATCGCCAACTCATCAATCACTTCTTGCTCGATTAAGGTCGAGTCCATGTCAAAACACACCAAACGGCGGTTACGACGGTAAGCATTGTCTTCTTGTACCGCCACATCGACATTCAGTTCATGCGACAAACGTAAACAGGCTGCACGCATGGCTGCGGCATCCAGCATTTGACCACTTAAACCGAATTGAACACAGGCGCGTTTCGGCCCATCGACTTCGCCATTTAAGACGGGACGACCTGACAAACGGGTCACAGTTTCGATGTTGAAACCTTGGTTAGACACAATATTTGTAACTGCTTGTAAGTGAGACGCCTCAAGCTCTGGCGCCAAAGCCGTGACGATATAACGCGTCCGCCCACCTTCACTCACCCACTGGTCATATTCAGTTGTAGTGATTGGTTTAAAACGTACAGTTAAACCAATATCATGTGCTAAAATTAGAATTTCCTTCATCGCCAAAGCCGTTGCGGTTTGGTCATCTGAAGAAACAACTATACCCAAGGTCAGTTGGTTATGAATAACTGCTTGTCCAACATCTAAAATTTGTAGTGAATGAGTGGACAATACCTGCATTAATCGAGTGAACTGATTAGGCTGGTCTGGTCCTAAAAATGAAATAAGAATGATTTCTCGCATGAATTGACTCGGGTCTGAGCTACGACTATTGTTAGAATCATAATCGAAATTGAATATATTTTCTTTGGAAGTTTACGTTGAATGCGCCTAGACAAGGGCTATTTGCTAGCCTATTAATTGTAAGTTTTGCTTTACATACCTTTTTATTGGTATTGGCAACGACTCATCAACTGAATGAAAACCGTGCCAACCAAGGCCAACTGATGACCTCTCAATTGGTCACAGACAGTCTTGCAGAGCTGGAGCCTGCCAACACGGTTTCTCTTGCGCTTTTGGTGGATCGCTATGCGACCAACCCAAGCGTAGCTTCCATTCGCATTTTGGATGCCAACAATCAAGTCTTGGCCACAGGTGGCCAAGTTCGAACACGTGATGGTGAAGTATTTGTCCGTGATGCGCTGCAAAATGAAAAGAAAGTGGGTAGCATTGAAATCACGCTCATTAAACCAAGTATGGGTGAGATTTTACGTACTCAGTGGTTAGCGATTTTATTGTCCTTAGCGATTCATGGTTTACTGTGGTTGGCTTATCGCGCCATTGCGCGCCCAAGCCGTACCGAATATTTGGCACGGATCAATAACGAATCCCGCTTAAAACACGAAATTCAAGTTTTAACCCAAACGCTTGAACAGGAAAAACACCATACGGCGGTCGCGATTGCCCAAGCACAACAACAAATCAAAACCAGTGCGAAGCCTAAAGAACAGAAACCCGTGATCGTGGATAATCATTCGGTTGCGTTCAATATTCAATTTTATGATCCGAAACAGTTGATGGACTCGGTGAATACAACCGTGTCTATTCCATACTTTAATTTGTGTCAGATTTTCCTCAATAAAAGCACAGAACTGTGTTTAAAACACTATAAACTCAACAGCTCGGACATCACTACAGTTCAATCCTTTAATGAGCATGGTGCCACCCTCAGCATGTCGACAGACACACCCAATGCAGTGCCATGTTTAATGATGATCAGCAGTGTGTTCCAACTGCTATCTGAGGTTTTGTATAAACGCTACCGCGAAGAAAAGCGCTTTGTTTTACAAACGCGTTGTGGCATTTCAACCGCAGTCGATGCAATGCAGCTGTCTGCAAATCAAGCTGCTGAGCGTTTGGTCCAACAGTTATCGGCCAAAGAAAGTGCGGTACATTTAAGTAACGAATTATTGAAAGACATTTCTGAAAGTTACCAATTGGTGAATTTACCTAATCCAACCAATGTCTTGACCCGTCATGCCTTTATGGTCAATGGCATGGGTGCTGAGTCTGCAGAGTTGGCGCAAAGCTTAAGAACGGAAATTTTAAAAGCAAAACAATCTAAAGCCTCTTAATTAGGTCCAACCATAAAAAAGCCTGACGCATGTCAGGCTTTTTTATGACAACTGTTAAATTTTAAGTTGCTTCTGCGCAATCAAATGTTGCTGCGCACTATACCTTTGCTCTGGATCGGTACAGGCCACTTTAAGCCAATGACCATCGGCTTGTAGCTCCCAAGCATTCAAACAATCATTTAAGTAACTGATTAATCCGTCTTTATAAATCTGCTTTTTCAAAACGCGATCTAATATTGGAAAGCAGGTTTCAACACGCGAAAATAAATTACGTCCCATCCAGTCTGCGCTGGCACAGTACAGCTTTTTCTCACCGCCATGCTCAAAACAATACACGCGGGTATGTTCCAGAAAACGGCCCACAATCGAACGCACCCGGATATTCTCAGACATGCCTTGGACCTGTGGAATCAAACAGCAGATCGAACGGATAATCAGATCGACCTGTACCCCTGCTTGTGACGCACGATACAGTGCGGCAATTAACTGAGGTTCCGTTAAAGCATTGACTTTAATGATGATATGCGCCTTTTGACCGGCTTGTGCAAACTGAATTTCTTGCTCAATCAGTTTTAACAGTTCACTGTGTAACGTAAAAGGCGCATGTAACAACGCCTTCAACTTGGCCATTTTGCCCATTCCCGTCAGTTCTTGGAACATACGGTGTACATCTTCACAAATATCAGGCTGTGTGGTCATCAACCCATAATCGGTATACATACGCGCATTGCCCGCATGATAATTGCCTGTGCCCAGATGGGCATAACGGATCAACTGAGCATTTTCACGGCGTACGATCAAAATCATTTTGGCATGGGTTTTATAACCGACAATGCCATACACCACCACCGCGCCCGCTTCTTGCAAAATATTGGCCACGGTAATATTCGACTCTTCATCGAAACGCGCCCGTAACTCAATCACTGCCGTGACTTCCTTGCCATTTCGTGCCGCCTCTGCCAAGACCTGTACAATTTCTGAGTCAGGCCCACTGCGGTAAAGGGTTTGTTTAATTGCCAGCACATTTGGGTCTTTCGCTGCTTCTTTTAATAAACCAATCACAGGCTGAAAAGAATCAAAAGGATGATGCAATAACACATCCTGTTCTTTTAAGGTATCAAAGGTACTTTTTTGTTTACGCAAAACTTTGGGAATGACTGGGATAAAAACTGGATGCTTTAATTCAGGTCGGTCACAACTGGTACTGAGACGTGAAAGATTGATCGGCCCATCAATGCGATAAAGCTCCTGCTCAGTTAAATCAAATTCCTTGAGCAAATAATCAATCACTGCTTCGGGGCAGTCATCTTCGATTTCTAAACGCACCGCGCGACCAAAACGGCGTGAAGACAGCTCATCTTTGAGTGCAACCGCCAAATCATCGACATCTTCCGACAAAATCAGATCGGCATTACGCGTCACACGAAAAGCATAACAGCCCGTGGCTTTCATCCCCGGAAACAGATCGCTGATGTGCTGCTGAATCATTGCGGTTAAAAAAATCTGCGTGTCGATATTGCCTGCGACGTTTTTCGGCATCTGAATTAAACGCGGTAATGAGCGCGGCGCTGGGACAATCGCCATCTCAATGCTTCGTCCAAAAGCATCTTTACCTTGTAAACTCACAATGAAATTCAGGCTTTTATTCACGAGGCGAGGAAAAGGATGTGACGGATCTAGACTGATTGGGGTCAAAACGGGTTGGATTTCTCTGGCGAAATATTCTGCAATCCACGCTTTATGTTTTTCTAAAATATCTTGGAACTGGATGAACTGAATGCCTTGCGCTTGTAACTCAGGCAAAATCGAATGATTTAAAACTTCAAACTGTTTTTTGACGGCACAATGAATGGATTCGGACAGGCCTTCTAATATCACTTCAGTAGGAACAGCATCAGGGGTTCGTGCTATCACATTCATATCACGTTGTTTCATCAAGCCTGCAATACGAATTTCAAAAAACTCATCTAAATTACGTGAAAAAATAATTAAAAAAGTTAAGCGCTCCAGCACAGGCAAACTCGGGTCTAATGCTTGTGCTAAAACCCGCTGATGAAACTCAAATAACGATAGCTCTCGGTTAAAATACGTCGCCGATGAATGCTGAAAATTATCCATACCCTCTCAATGCTGTTTGCAACAGTCTGTTATGAAGTGTTTGGCAGGGATGTTAGGTAGTCTTTATGACAGTTTAGTTACAAGCTCATGCCAAATAGAAAATTCATCCTGACTTTATGCTTAAAGCTGCAACAGCGTACAGTATTCAAACCGACATATGTTCCTTTTTACTTTTTTCCTTGGCTGTAGCGTCTGCTTTCGCGGCCCAATAGCTGGTTAATATTGGCCCTGAAATGTTATGCCACAAACTAAAGATTGCACTGGGTACAGCCGTAATTGGCGAAGCGGCAAAATGTACAGCTGCCAAAGCCACACCTAGTCCTGAGTTTTGCATACCGACCTCAATAGAGACCGCTTTACAGTCAGCATGTGGCAAGTGAAACATCCGTGCTGCTGCAAAGCCAAGTAAATAACCAATCGCGTTATGTAGCGCCACCACAGCTAAAATCAATAAGCCTGATTCTAAAATTTGTGCTTTTGAGCCGCCAATAATCGCCGCCACAATCAGCACAATCGCCACTACAGAAATTAAGGGCATCACCGAAATATAACTTTCGACTTTCTGTTTCAGCACGGCACGTACCACCAGCCCTAAAATAATTGGGAACAGAACCACCTGTAAAATTGAACTCAGCATCGACCATGCATTAATTTCAATCCATTGGCTGGCCAACAAATAGAAAATCGCGGGAGTCAACACAGGCGCCAATAAGGTCGATACCGTGGTACATGCGACAGACAAAGCCGTATTGCCTTTCGCCATATAAGTAATCACATTGGATGCCGTGCCACCTGGACAGCAACCCACCAAAATCACCCCGATCGCAATTTCAGTCGGCAAGCGAAACAATAAACACAACAGATAAGCCACACTTGGCATCACCACAAACTGAGCCGCTACCCCAATTGCAACCGCTTTAGGACTTTGCATCACCCCTTTAAAATCATCTACTGTCATGGTCATGCCCATACCAAACATAATCAGCCCTAACATCCACGTGATATAAGCCTTCATCCAGACAAAAGTTTCAGGGCTTAGGAGCGCAATGCCTGCAAATAACACCACCCACAGGGCAAAGGTTTTTTGAATCCAAGCGGTAAATTTTAAAAAAGTGCCCATGACCCTTCCCTACTGCATGTTTTTATAATGTCGATATTAGTGATTGAGGTGAGCCGATTGGTTCAGCGCATCAGTTCACGGCATATTGTTGCACAATATCTTTGCAATACAGACGTTTCACACCATGGGCCAGCATCTCTTGCCATGCATGTTGTAAAGAACCATGTAAATCAATGCCTTTGGTGGCATCGGCAATCACATAGGTTTGAAAACCAAGTTTACAGGCATCCATTGCTGTCCATGCCACACAAAAGTCAGTTGCAATCCCAACAATAAACACAGTATCAATCCCACGCTCTCTTAAATAGCCTGCGAGTCCCGTCTGGGTCTTATGATCGGCTTCTAAAAAAGCAGAATAACTATCAATGTGAGTATGACATCCTTTACGAATGATCAACTGCGCTTTGGCAAGATCGAGATCGGGATGCAATTCCGCATCCTGTGTGCCTTGTACACAGTGACGTGGCCAGAGCACTTGTGTGCCGTAGTCCAATTCAATGGTTTGAAAGGCCTGTTGATCGGGATGGTTGTCTGCAAAAGAAACGTGATTTTCAGGATGCCAATCTTGAGTGAGTACAATAGTGTCAAAATAATCGCCAAGCTGATTAATTTTAGGAATAATTTGATCTGATCCTGCTACCGCTAAATTTCCACCAGGCGTAAAACCATTTTGTACATCCACCACAATCAATGCCATATTCTTCTGCATTCTTCTCTGTCCTTTTTGTTCTGCGCTCGAAGGCCAAGCTTAGCTTAATTTATAAAACAGTATTCATCCTCGCGGGTCAAAACTAAATGACTACAACCTTGAGTGCAATGGGTATTGCGGCAAATTGAAGCAAAAATAGACTATAAAAAAGATGCTGGGTATTGATCTATAACGTTAAAAGGACGATGTCCTCGCTGTTTAGAGAAATCGTGTAAGTGTTAAAAGTGCTTCAATCCTGACCTTGTATCCTCATATTCAATTTGATTGGGTTCTAAGTCTCGATTGAGGTAACGATGCCTGTTTGTTTAAATACATCACTCCATGGTCATAGGTTATGCAAAACGCCCTTTTCAGACGCAAAATAAGATGCTTTTCTTTGTCTACCATTTGAACAAGCTGTATTTTTGTAGCGAAAGATAAAGTTTTTATACACTTTGACTAAAGCATATTGTTCTTCATGTTGTGTTCGTTCATAATTTGCATAAGCATTATTCAATGCATCAGCGCTTTGAAAATGCTATAAATTAAAATACGCACCCATCCAATCTTATGTTTTTCTGGCCTAACTGGATGGACAAATAGGATATTTTTTTAAAATGACTCAGCAAGCACAGACCATCCAAGGCTCAATTGTCGCAATCGTCACCCCTATGTTTGAAGATGGCAGCGTAGATTGGAAGGGTCTAGAGAAGCTCGTTGAGTGGCACATCGCACAAGGCACAAATAGCATTGTTGCTGTCGGTACAACGGGTGAAGCGTCTACTCTAAGCATGAAAGAGCATACACAAGTGATTAAAGAAATCATTCGTGTCGCAAACAAACGCATCCCTATTATTGCGGGTACTGGCGCGAATTCAACGCGTGAAGCCATCGAGTTGACTAAAGAAGCCAAAGAACTCGGTGCAGATGCTGCTCTTCTGGTTACCCCTTATTATAATAAACCGACCCAAGAAGGCCTATATCAGCACTATAAAGCTATTGCTGAAGCTGTTGATCTTCCTCAAATTCTGTATAACGTACCTGGTCGTACAGGTGTCGATATGGCGAATGAAACGGTCATTCGTTTGGCCGATATTCCACAAATTGTGGGCATCAAAGATGCCACAGGTGATGTCCCTCGTGGTCAAGCACTGATCAAAGGCCTTGCTGGCAAAGCGATGACCGTCTATTCAGGCGATGATGCAACGGCTTATCAACTGATTCTGTCGGGAGCAAAAGGCAATATTTCTGTGACTGCAAACGTTGCACCCAAAGAAATGAGCAATGTTTGTGCGGCAGCACTGGCAGGCGAAGCTGAAAAAGCTGAAAACCTAAATACCCAAGTTGCAAATTTACACGAAATTCTATTTTGCGAATCGAACCCAATTCCTGTGAAATGGGCTCTTCATGAAATGGAGTTAATCGAAACGGGTATTCGTTTACCATTAACACCACTTGCAGAACAATATCGCACACCGCTCCGTGAAGCACTCACAACGGCGGGTGTCATTAAATAAAGAGCACATCAATATGCAATTACGTTTAGGTCTTACTCTCGCACTTTCAGTTGTCAGTTTAGCGGGTTGTAGTTCCCTTGCAGTCAATAACGGTAGTTTGGACTATAAAGAGACAGCAACCTTAGAACCTCTTAAGTACCCTGAAGGCTCTATGGTTCGACCTGCAACGCCGTTGTATCCAGCTCCAACGGTTGAAGCGCTCGCTCTTGAACATGCACCTGTACTTGAAAACAAACGCGGAAACCGTTTTGCAATGCCGCGCCCTCAAGCTGCTCAAGTCATGTCGAATGCAGAATCAACGGAAACAGTTGATACAGCTGTGAGCCGCCCTCAATTGATTATTGACGGAAATAAGAATCCACTGCTCAAAATTGAGGGAAATTCTGCTACAATTTGGCAATATACGCTTGCCACCCTCAGCAGCCTCAACCATCAAATCGTTGGTCAAAGCAAAAATGGTTATGAAGCAACCATTAAAATCGATCAACAGGTCTATGTGTTAAGACTAACCGCGGTCGGCAGCAGCAACAACCTCGCTGTGTTCAATGCCGATAACAGTTTTGCAGCGCCTGAAAAAGCCACAGAATTGTTAACCCAGATTTACCAAAATTGGCCAGCCTAGTCGTACTAGGCATTTTTTTTTGAAAAAGGTTCCCTCATGTTAAAACAAACCTTGCTCTATACTGGTAAAGCGAAATCTGTCTATGAAACAGACAGTGCAGACCACCTGATTTTAGTCTTTCGTGATGATGCTTCGGCATTCAATGGTGAAAAGATCGAACAACTAGATCGTAAAGGTAAGGTGAACAACCGTTTTAACGCCTTTATCATGGATAAATTGGCTGCGGCTGGCATTGAGACTCACTTTGAAAAACTTCTTTCTCCAACAGAAGTTCTAGTGAAAAAACTCAGCATGATCCCTGTTGAATGTGTAATTCGTAATTATGCAGCAGGTTCTTTATGCCGTCGCTTAGGTGTAGAAGAAGGCAAGGAATTAACACCGCCGACTTTTGAATTATTCTTCAAAGATGATGCGCTTGGTGACCCAATGGTCAATGAGTCTCAAGCGATTGCTTTAGGTTGGGCAACTGCTGAGCAACTTGAGCAAATGAAAGTCCTCACTTACCAAGTGAACGAAGTTCTTAAAAACTTATTTGACCAAGGTGGCATGCTACTTGTGGACTTCAAACTTGAGTTTGGCGTATTCCACGACCGTATTGTTCTTGGTGATGAGTTCTCTCCAGACGGTTGTCGTCTATGGGACAAAGAAACCAAGAAAAAACTCGACAAAGACCGTTTCCGTCAAGGTTTAGGTGGTGTGGTTGAAGCTTATGAAGAAGTTGCTGCACGTTTAGGTATCGACCTTTCTGATATCTAATCAGTTACAGATTCAAGAAAACCGAGCTTAAACGCTCGGTTTTTTTATAGGTGACTCAGCGCCAATAATAGCTAGCCAGAACATAAAATTGCTGCGAATAAAACAATATTCCTGTACGCCATAGCGCACAAGACTTCCGGTATATTTCAACTATGTATTGAATTTGTTTTTTAATATGATAAAAACATATGAACAGGACGTTCTCAGATAAAAATTATTCCAGCCGAAAAAATACCCTTATTTCCTCATCTCTCATGGCGACAAGATCCATCGATCCCCTAAGAGCAGAAAACTGGTATAGATGTTGCTTTTATTCAAAAGTACTCAGTAGGGTAAGTTCTATCTTCGTCTTATTTCTTAGATTTGATTTTTTACGGATGGCTATATTTAAAATGAAAAACTGGCAAAAAAATTACTACTTTCCACTACATTTGTAGCCGTAGCACTGAGCAGTACTGTCCAAGCAAAAGAATGGAAAACTATTCGTTTTGGCACAGAATCTGCGTATGCACCTTTTGAATATAAAACACCAGACAATAAGTTGGTCGGTTTTGACATCGACTTAGGTAATGCCATTTGTGCCAAATTAAAAGCCAAATGCGTGTGGGTAGAAAAATCCTTTGATGGGATGATTCCTGCACTCAAAGCGAAAAAATTCGATGGTATTCTGTCTTCAATGACGGTCACTACGGATCGCGCAAAACAAATCGCGTTTAGTAATAAAATTTACAACACCCCTACCCGCATGGTTGCAAAGAAAGGCTCTCCTTTACTCCCTACACCTGCTTCTTTGAAAGGAAAACGTGTGGGTGTACAACAAGGTACGATTCAAGAAGGTTATGCAAAAGCCTATTGGGCGCCTAAAGGTGTGAATGTAGTTCCTTATCCAAACCAAGATGTGCTTTACCAAGACATGGTTTCGGGACGTCTAGATGCAACATTACAAGATGCGATTATGGTCGATGCAGGGTTCCTGAAATCGGCGAAAGGTAAAGGCTTTGCTTTTGCAGGCAATAATGTGGTCGATGCCAAAACACTCGGTGTAGGCGCTGCAATCGGCTTACGTAAAGAAGATGCCGATCTTAAAAAGAATATTGATAAAGCGTTAGCTGAAATTATTGCCGACGGCACCTATAAGAAACTCGAGAAAAAATACTTCTCCTTCAGCATTTATTAATTTATAGAGTGTCGGTTCAACACCGACACTTTTTATATACTGCTGATTTATAAAATATTATATTTTTACTCGGAGAAACTGAGTATGTTTCTGTCTGGCTATGGTCCCGTATTACTCAGTGGCACTTGGATGACCATACAGCTTGCTTTGTTATCACTGGTGCTTTCGATCATTATTGGATTGTTTGGGGCAAGTGCCAAACTCTCTCGTATTCAAATCTTACGTCATGTTGCAACCCTCTATACCACGCTCATTCGTAGTGTTCCTGATCTGGTGATCATGTTGTTGTTGTTCTATAGCCTGCAACTTGGACTGAACTCGATTACCGAATCGATCCATATGGAGCAAATTGACATCAATCCCTTTGTGGCAGGGGTGATTACTTTAGCCTTTATTTATGGGGCCTATTTTACGGAAACCTTCCGTGGCGCATTTCAAGCCGTCCCCAAAGGTCAACTTGAAGCTGCATATGCCTATGGCATGACCCCATTTCAAGTCTTCAGGCGTGTCCTCTTTCCACAAATGATGCGTTTTGCCTTACCGGGGATTGGCAATAACTGGCAAGTCCTCATCAAAGCCACTGCCTTGGTGTCCTTAATTGGTTTGACCGACATCGTCAAAATTACCCAAGATGCAGGTCGAAGCAGCATGCAAGTGTTCTATTTCAGTATCGTTGCGGCAGTCATTTATTTGGCCATCACCACCCTTTCGAATTTGATTCTCATGTGGCTGGAACGTCGTTATTCTGCTGGTGTGAAAAAGGGACAACTATGATTGAAATTATTCAACAATACTGGCAGTCCTATCTGTGGACCGATGGTTTTCAAATGACTGGGGTCGCCATGACCGCGTGGCTACTGGTCTTATCGATTGCGATTGGTTTTGTTCTGGCTGTGCCTTTGTCAATTGCTCGAGTTTCTGAGCATGCTTTTTTACGTGGACCTGTTTGGTTTTTTACTTATATTTTCCGTGGTACCCCCTTATATGTGCAGCTACTGATTATCTATACAGGGATTTATAGCCTTGAATTTGTGCATGCCCATGAACGGCTCGATGAATTTTTTAGAGAAGGGCTTAATTGCACCATTTTAGCGTTTGCACTCAATACAGCAGCTTATACCACTGAAATTTTTGCAGGGGCGATACGTTCGATTCCCTATGGGGAAATTGAGGCAGCAAAAGCCTTTGGAATGTCGCCTTGGAAACGCTATACCCGTATTATTATTCCGTCGATGCTACGCCGAGCATTGCCGTTTTATGGTAATGAAGTCATTTTGATGCTGCATGCAACCACCATTGCCTTCACTGCAACCGTGCCTGATATTCTCAAAATTGCACGAGATGTCAATGCTGCCACTTATGCCACGTTTGATGCCTTTGGCATTGCCGCTGTGCTGTATGCCTGTCTGGCATTTATCCTCATTTGGATCTTTCGTAAATTGGAACAACGCTGGTTGGCGTTTTTAAAACCATCGAATCATTAGGAGAAACAATGGAAAATTCAGCAAAACTGGTGATTCGAGACCTTTGTAAAAGTTTTGGCGATCATGAAGTCTTAAAAGGGGTTTCACTTGAGGCACGCGCAGGTGATGTGATTAGTATTATTGGTTCCTCAGGTTCAGGTAAAAGTACCTTTCTTCGTTGCATCAATTTTCTAGAACAACCGAGCCAAGGCAGCATTCAGCTCAATGGTGAACAGTTAGAGACTACTTTAGATAAAAATGGCGATCTCAAAGCGACAAATCCCAAACAACTGCAAAAAATGCGCACCCAACTGATGATGGTCTTTCAACATTTCAATTTATGGTCGCATATGACGGTATTAGAAAATATTATTGAAGGACCCATTCATGTCTTGGGGCTAAAGCGGAGTGAGGCGGAAGAGCGTGCACGAAAATACTTAAGAAAAGTTGGGCTTGCTGAAAGTGTCGAAAAGAAATATCCGTCTTTTTTGTCAGGAGGACAGCAACAGCGTGTTGCAATTGCCCGCGCCTTGGCAATGGAGCCTGAAGTGATGTTGTTTGATGAGCCGACCAGTGCTCTAGACCCTGAACTGGTGGGTGATGTATTGAAAGTGATGCAAAGTTTAGCTGAAGAAGGCCGAACCATGATTGTGGTCACCCATGAAATGGGCTTCGCACGCCATGTGTCCAATCATGTCATTTTCTTAGATCAAGGCAAAATTGAAGAACAAGGTGATCCAAAAGAAGTTTTGATTCACCCCAAAAGTGAACGCCTAAAACAGTTTTTAGAGGGTAACTTTAAATAATTGAATAGCCTTCAAGAGCTTGATGCAGCAATGATCCAACACTCAATTTAGTTGAAAAGATAAAGCACCTTGTTTGATCTGATCCCGCGAAACTATATGCACTCAGATAAAAACCGAGCCATTTCGCTCGGTTTTTTTACCTTTCCACCTAAGCTTTTATAGATTGGTATATCGATTTTTAGTGGTATCCATCACCAAAAAACTGGTGATCGAGCTAATGGAAGGAATCGTTCCCAAAACATCAGTATGAAACTTTTTATAAGACTTAATGTCAGCCACTTCAACCCTGAGTAAATACTCGACCGAGCCTGTAATGGTATGACACTCTGTGACTTCATCCGTTGCTGTGATCACATCCTCAAACTGACTCAAGCTTTCTTTTGAGTGACAAGACAGACCAATGGTCACATAAACCGTTAAACCAACACCCAAAAGCGAACGGTCAATCACCGCTTTATAGCCTCGAATCACACCAATTCTTTCTAACTCTTGCACGCGTCGTAAACAGGCCGAGGGTGACAAACCCACGCGTTCTGCCAGTTTAATATTGGTTAAATGTGCATCGCGCTCAAGCTCACACAATATTTTTCGGTCTAATCGATCTAATTCAATCATTTGTTGCATAAAACTCAGTATTAACGATCAATATACAACCAAATTGTGATAGATCAACAATAAAATGCTCTGTACACGACAAAAATAGATAACTCATTGAAATAATGTCATAATAATTGTTTTCTAACGACGAATACTATGACACATCTCAATGAGTTATATCTTATCTTAAACAAATATCTAAAATGGAACAAGTCACATTTAAAGTGCTTTGCGCTCATCATGCTTGTGATTATTTTAAAGCAAACATGTAATCTTTCTTCTGCATCTAAAGCCTTGCCCATCAAGTGCTTACCACAATCATTTTATCGACGTATGCAGCGCTTCTTTGCAGGTCAGTATTTTGATTATCGTCAAATTTCTCAGTTGATTTTCAATATGTTTTCATTCGACCAAGTGCAACTGACTTTAGATAGAACCAATTGGAAATGGGGAAAACGAAATATTAATATCCTGATGCTCGCAATCGTTTATCGTGGAATAGCGATACCTATCCTTTGGACATTGCTTAATAAACGTGGAAATTCAGATACGAAAGAGCGCATTGCTTTGATTCAACGCTTTATAGCCATTTTTGGTAAAGACCGTATTGTGAATGTGTTCGCAGACAGAGAGTTTATCGGTGAGCAGTGGTTTACATGGTTAATTGAACAAGACATCAACTTCTGCATTCGTGTTAAAAAAACTTCATTGTCACCAATCATTTAGGAAAGAATCATAAAATTAGTGATTTATTTCGCCATCTTAAAGTTGGTCAAATTGAATGTCGTAAACGACGGATTTTGGTTGGTCGGGTGAAACTATATATAAGTGCACTACAGTTAGAAAATGGAGAGCTTTTACTCGTCGTTTCTCCTCAGTTTAATGCCAATGCTATTCAGGATTATGCATTACGCTGGGAAATTGAAACCTTATTCAGTTGTCTCAAAGGACGCGGGTTTAATCTTGAAAATACGCGCTTGACAGACCCTAGACGAGTGAAAAAATTGATTGCGGTGTTAGCTATAAGCTTCTGTTGGTGTTACTTAACGGGTGAATGGCAACATGATCAAAAAAAAGTGATAAAAATAAAGAAGCATGGACGACTCTCAATGAGTTTATTTCGCTATGGTTTAGACTATGTTCAAATGGCGATTCAGCGTTTAATTGGTTTTGGGAAAAAAGAAGAGTTTAAGGAAATTTTGGCAATTTTAAGAAGGCAGAACCCTGATAGGATAAGGGTTCTGTGAAATTTGTCGTGTACAGAGAATAAAATGATACTTATTTGATTACTCCATCCTCTTTATGAACGCTTCACTGTTTGTCTCTTATCTGCTGTTCTGTGTCGTAATGACCTGCACCCCTGGGCCTAATAATGCACTGGTCATGCTGTCTGGTGCACGATTTGGCATCAGTAAAACCCTACCTCTGGTTTTAGGCATTGCCTTTGGTGTGGCCGTGCAACTCTTCGCCATCGGCATCGGGTTAAATCAGGTGTTTCTGGCCCTGCCCCAGCTCCAATTTATTTTAAGTTTAATCGGCACAGCTTATATTCTGTGGCTCGCATGGAAAATCGCGTCCAGTGGGCCACTCAACATCGAATTAGAACAAAAACCATCGATGGGTTTTCTACAAGGGGCTCTTTTTCAGTGGGTCAATCCCAAAGCATGGATTATCTCTATCAGCACTATTGCCACATATTTTGCTTTAAACCATTATGTCAGTGATATTCTTTATGCGGCCCTGATTTTAATGGTGGTTTCCATTCCATGTGTCGGGGTTTGGGCAGTCGGTGGTCTTTTCTTACGCCAATATCTAATGAAACCGCGCTTTGCCTTGAGCTTTAACATCACGATGGCAATCGCCTTATTGGTCGCTGTGTTACCTGCAGCATTAAAATTGATGAATACGCACATCGGAAGATAAAAACGCTACAGTACTTAAAGAAAAAACTGCTCAATAAATGTGACTAAATCCTATGCCTCAAAAGCAAAAAGCCTGATTTTTTCATCAGGCTTTTTTATTACTGCTGCTGTTGCTGTTCTTGTTGCCAACGGCGTTGCTGTAAACGCTCACCTTCAACCTCACGCTTATTGCGTGCCGACTCATACAGTTTGGTTCCTTTGAGCTCAGGGGGTAAATATTCTTGCATTACAAAATGCTCTGGATAGTTGTGCGGATATAAGTAGTCGACGCCATAGCCCTGCTCTTTCATCAACTTGGTCGGTGCATTTCTTAAATGCAGCGGCACAGGTAAATTGGCTGTTTTCTCAGCCAAATCCAACGCTTTGTTGATCGCAAGATAAGTACTGTTACTTTTGGCACTGGTCGCCAAATACACCGCACACTGCCCAAGAATAATTCGACACTCTGGCATGCCCACCGCTTGAACAGAACGGAAGCATTCTCCAGCAAGCAGCAGTGCATTGGGGTTTGAGTTGCCAATGTCCTCAGAGGCTGCAATCAACATCCGACGGGCAATAAAAACAGGATCTTCACCGCCTTTGAGCATACGTGCCATCCAATACAAGGTGGCATCAGGATCACTCCCTCGAATTGACTTAATAAAAGCCGACACCAAATCATAATGCTGCTCACCCGATTTGTCATAACGGGCGATATTTTGCTGTGCAACTTTGACCACCATTGCATTGGTCACGATATTTTCAACGCCAGGTTCGAAGGTGCCCGCAATGAGTTCAATTAAATTCAAGGCTTTGCGGGCATCACCTGCGGCAAACTGCACCAGTGCTTCAAATTCTTCAATTTGAATATAACGTTCTTTTAAAAACGGATCGTTCTTAATCGCTTGCAGTAATAAAGTTTGAATCGCATCGGCATCGAGCGCATTTAAGGTATAGACCTGACAACGCGACAACAATGCACTGTTGACTTCAAAAGAAGGATTTTCGGTGGTGGCACCAATGAGGGTAATTTTGCCTTTCTCCACAGCATTCAGTAAGGCATCTTGCTGTGATTTGTTAAAGCGATGAATTTCATCAATAAACACCACAGGTGGCATTAAATCTCCGCCATCAGCAATGATCTCACGGAGCTCTTTAACCCCCGTATTGAGTGCAGATAGACTGACAAAAGGTCGATCAATCGCTTGCGCCAACAGTAAAGCAATGGTGGTTTTCCCCACGCCTGGCGGCCCCCAAAAAATGATCGATGGCAAATGCCCTTGATCGATCATTTGGCGGAGCGGTGCCTGCTCACCCAATAAGTGATCCTGCCCAATAATTTCAGACAAATCACGCGGGCGTAAACGTTCAGGCAGAGGAATATTGCTATCGGACATAGGACTAAGACTTAAATGCATTCATCGAATGCTTATGTTATGGCAAATTCAGGCAAATGACACAAGCTTTTCATGCAATTTCACGCCACTTTTCTCAGCTAGCGAACCCAACGCACAATATAGTCTTCGATCTCTTCTTGATTGATCTCTTCTTCAGAAATACAGCGTCCTGCCGCAGACTTTTTGGCTTTTAGAATGCTCTGACGCGAACCCGTGTTCAGATAGTGCCATCTAGGTAAATTTTTACCTTCATGCAGACGACGGTAAGCACAGCTCGGCGGTAACCAATGAATCGTGTCTAAAAGTTCAGGGGTGAGCTGGATACAATCGGGTACATGCTGCTTACGGTTTGGATAATCACGACAACTGGCGGTTTGACAGTCCAGTAGTTTACAGGCCACTTTGGTATAGGCGACTTCTTGGCTTTCTTCATCTTCAAGTTTCACCAAACAGCATAGACCACAACCATCACACAACGCTTCCCACTCTGCTGAGCGTAGCTCAGTGAGCGCATAATGCTTCCAAAACTCTGGTCGTAATTCCTGTGACATGACGCTTGCCGATAAACTCAATAGCACATTATACCCTATAGCAACTGTACTTTTCAGCACCATAAAATTTTCAAGATTTACATCATATTCATAAACTTAAAATACAAAAAGAACACTTTTTAAACAAAAGAAACACAGTGTGTCCGAACCTTGTTTCTATACTAATAGAGTAATAAATAAGAACATCTATGGAGAAAAATTATGTTTCGTTGGGCGATTATCTTCGCAGTGATTGCACTGATTGCAAGTTTACTTGGTTTTGGCGGCGTAGCAGGTTTATCTAAAGACTTTGCGATTATTTTATTGGTGATTGCTGTGATTCTTGCGATTGTCGGATTTTTATCCCGTGGCAAAGTCTAAAGCACACCATTCTTAACCACAAAAAAGAAGGATTCAGATCCTTCTTTTTTATGTGTGCCTTTAAAAATAATTTCTCACATTTCTCATGTACATCGGAATATTTTTCAAATCCTTGTAAAAGTTTTTATGCTTTAATCAGAACAGATCATCTATCAGGATTTGAGCATGACAATCAGTATTCAAACTCGAGAAATTCAATATAACGCCGCCGATGGACAACGTTTAGTTGGTTATTTTGCAGCACCAAGCTCTCAAACACCGCATGCAGGTATCATCGTTGCACCCGAATGGTGGGGCCGAAATGAATATACTGAACAACGTGCTCGCGAACTGGCTAAACACGGTTATGCCGCACTGGCGATTGATATGTACGGCGACAAAAATGTCACCACAGATGCCAAACAAGCCTATGAATGGATGATGCAAACTTTTGCGGATGCCGACACCATCGTCAACCGTGCGCAAGCAGGTTTAGATACGCTTGCTGCCCAGCCTGAAGTGAATCCCACTCAACTGGCGGCGATTGGTTTTTGTTATGGCGGTAAAGTGGTTTTAGACTTAGCTCGCTCAGGCGCACGACTAAAAGCAGTGGCGACTTTCCACGCCACATTGGCACCGAAAGCCCCTGCGGTCGAAGGTCAAATTCAGGGTGAAATTTTAGTTTTACATGGTGAGTTAGACAGCATGGTCACTTTGGATGATGTTGCCAGCTTCCGTGAAGAAATGCATGCGGCAAAAGTGGACCATGAAGTCATCATTTTTGAAGATGCGAAGCACGGTTTTAGCAACCCATTAGCCGATGAGCGTGCCAAAGCCAATGGCGTAGACTTGGGCTATAACCCAGAAGCAGAAAGACAAGGGCTAGATGCAATGTATGACTTGCTAGAACGCAATCTCAGTGCTTAACTAGAGCTGAGAATTCAACTATTTGATTTTTCAGATCCAACAGGATACATAATTAGATTTTAGAGGAGATAACAATGACTGAGACCCACTGCCAATATTGTAATTTTGATGAATATGACGTGCTTGATAAAAATGACTTTGGGATGATTTTGCCCGAACCCAATGCATTGTCTAAAGGTCACTGTGTCATTATCCCTCTACGTCATGTGAGCTCATTTTTTGACATTACCGACAAAGAACGTAAAAGCTTAATGTCTTTACTGGAACTGGCACGTAATGAACTCCAATTACGTCATCAACCTTCAGGCTTTCATATTGGTTTTAATGACGGTGAAATATTTGGGAATGTGTCTGAACACTTACATATCCATATTATTCCACGCTACAAAGACCAAGAGCTAAAACTCGATGCACGTTGGGGCATGGCAAAAGACTAAGCTTTTATGGTTTTAAATGGCGCGTAAGCGCCATTTTTTATGCGCAAAAACTCGGGCTCAGAAAAGACATTCAGTTATACTAAGCCGAATTTCTTGCTTGTGCCTCAGATGTCTCCTTTCTCTTTTTCAGATGCGTTACTGACTTGGTTCGATGTTCATGGTCGACATGACCTGCCATGGCAAGTCGCCGATGATCCCTACAAAGTCTGGGTGTCTGAAATTATGCTGCAACAGACCCAAGTCAAAACCGTGCTGCAATACTTCGAGCGTTTTATCGAACGCTTCCCAACGGTTGCAGCTTTAGGGACAGCATCATGGGATGAGGTCGCACCTTACTGGGCAGGTCTGGGCTACTATGCCCGTGCACGTAATCTACATAAAGCCGCAGTGGCTGTGGCACGTCAGGGACACTTTCCTCAAACTTTAGAGGACTGGATTGAACTGCCAGGTATTGGTCCATCAACCGCAGGGGCGCTGATGTCTTTGGGTTTACGTCAGTACGGCGTCATTATGGATGGCAACGTAAAACGCGTGCTCGCGCGTTTTTTTGCCATTGAGGATGATCTAAGCAAACCTGTGCATGAACGCAGCATGTGGCAACTGGCCACTGAACTCTGTCCAACTGAACGTAACCACGACTATACCCAAGCCATCATGGATTTGGGGGCAACCGTCTGTACACCTAAAAAACCGCTGTGTTTATACTGCCCAATGCAGCAACACTGTAAGGCCCATGCACAAGGGCTAGAAACTGAACTGCCTTTTAAAAAGCCCAAGAAAGCTGTACCTGTGAAGTCTGCCCAAATTTTGGTGCTGCGTCATCACAATCAATGGCTGTGGCAACAGCGCCCCAATAGTGGACTGTGGGGCGGTTTATGGTGTTTACCTATTTTTGAAAATCGTGATGAACTCTCGCAACTGTGCCAAAGTCTAGGGCTGAAACAAGTCTCGCAACGCACTGAAATTTCGCATAGTTTCACCCATTTCACTTGGCAACTGGAAGCGCTTTGCTTTGAAGTCGATGCCGATCAACTCGAACATTTAAGTATAGAATTGGCCAGCACATGGCTAGACATACAAAACGTCACAGAAATGGGCATCCCAACTGCGATGAAAAAATTGATCTCGGCAATTCAACTGTGACATAGTTGGGTGATCGATTGGGTTTACCCTGACACTTTAAAATTAGATCACTGAAATAATAAAGGATTGTTCGTGCGTAATTGTTTGCCCAGCCTTTCTGCGCTTGCCAGTTTAAGTTTTGTGATTCTGTTACTCGCGGCGTGCCGTACCACGCCGCCTGCGCCGAGTGGAAGCCATTTACCTGCCTCACAAGTCCAACAGCTGAAAAACATGCGTTTAGCTCAGCAGCTGCCTGTACCCGTTCAAGGCATTAAACGTCATGGACTCACAGATACTTGGGGAGCGTCCCGCAGTAGCGGACGGACGCATGAAGGCATCGACATTCTGGCTCCACGTGGAACAAAAGTTTTTTCTGCCACAGAAGGTCTCGTCGTAGACTTACGCAATAACAATTTGGGTGGTAAAGTGGTTTGGATTATGGGGCCAGCAGGCACTTGGCATTACTACGCTCATCTTGATGACCATAAACGCGGCTTAAGTGTCGGCGACTATGTCAAAAAAGGCGACCTGATCGGCTATGTCGGCAATACAGGCAATGCACGGCACACAGCCCCACATTTGCATTATGGACTTTATTTACAAGGTAAAGGCCGTGGTGCAGTAAATCCCTATCCTTATTTACGTTAACTTTAGGAATTTTTCATGTCAGAAGCGTTGATCAACCGTCTGGTCGAATTTGCTGAATCAGGCAATCAACAAAAAATCATCTTGGCTGGACAAAACCACCAAGGTTGGATCATGGAAATTACTGAAGATGCGCTTTTAATCAGCACTGGATTTGCTGAAAAAACAGGAAAAGATGTTTGGATTAACTTTTCCGACCTCGAACACGCCCAATTGTTTTATTGGGACAATCAACACGACCAATGGGCACCCTTTACCCTATAAAAAGATCAGGAGCATGTTCATGACCACTCAACGCTGCGGATGGTGCTCCTCAGACCCACTTTACATCGACTACCATGATCATGAGTGGGGTAAACCACTACATGATGAAAAGCAGTTATTTGCGATGCTCTGCCTCGAAGGTCAACAAGCGGGGCTGTCATGGATTACCGTCCTGAAAAAGCGTGAACATTATCATCGCCAGTTTTTTCAATATTCCATTGAACAAATTGCAGCTTTGAGTGATATAGACTTAGCCGAAAAAGTCCAAGATATCGGCTTAATTCGCCATATCGGGAAGCTGACCGCCATTCGTGACAATGCGATTGCATGGCAAGCCCTAAAACAACAAGGCATCAACCCCGTTGAGTGGCTCTGGAACTTTGTCGAACAACACGCAGTCAACAATGATGTCCCTGACTACCGTACAGCGCCTGCACAGACACCTCAAAGCCAAAATATGTCTAAAACCCTAAAAAAACAGGGCTTTAAATTTGTCGGACCCACCACCTGCTATGCCTTTATGCAAGCGGTCGGCATGGTCAATGATCATGAAAACAGCTGTCATTTTAAATAAAAGTACATAAAAAACAGGAAAATAAGGATATAGAATATGACGGATAACACCATTCGTGCCTATGCGGCAATGCAAGCAGGTGCAGCGCTACAACCCTATCAATTCGATGCGGGTGAACTGCAACCACATCAGGTCGAAGTCCAAGTCGAATATTGTGGATTGTGCCATTCCGATGTTTCGGTCATTAACAATGAATGGAACTCTTCGGTCTATCCCGTTGTCGCTGGTCATGAAATTATTGGCACCATCAGTCGCTTAGGCTCCGAAGCCAAAGGGCTTAAACTTGGACAGCGCGTCGGTATTGGCTGGACGGCAGAAAGCTGCCAACACTGTGACCCCTGTGTGTCGGGCCAACAAGTGCTCTGTACAGGTGGACCGACTGCAACCATCGTCGGTCATGCAGGTGGCTTTGCCGACAAAGTTCGCGCAGGTTGGCAGTGGATTATTCCTTTACCTGAAGAGCTGGATCCTGAGTCAGCGGGTCCTTTATTGTGTGGTGGTATTACCGTTTTTGATCCGATTCTAAAACACCAAATTCAAGCCATTCACCATGTTGGGGTAATTGGCATCGGTGGTTTAGGGCATATGGCCATTAAGCTCCTTCGGGGATGGGGCTGTGAAATTACGGCGTTCACCTCGAACCTCGACAAAACGGAAGAGCTCAAGGCCATGGGTGCAGATCATGTGGTGAATAGCCGTGATGTGGATGCGCTTAAAACCCAGCGAGGCAAATTCGATCTATTGCTCAGTACGGTGAATGTCACGCTCAATTGGCCTGCCTATATCAGTACACTGGCACCGAATGGCACGATCCATCTGCTAGGCTTGCCTCTAGAGCCCATCAAGTTAAATGCAGGTAGTCTGATTGCTGGAGCAAAGTCTATCACGGGTTCACCCACTGGCTCACCTGCGGCATTACGTCAGCTACTCAAATTCGCTGCACGTAAAAACATTGCGCCACAAATTGAACTGTATCCTATGTCACAGTTGAATGAAGCACTGGAACGGTTACATTCTGGAAAAGCTCGTTATCGTATCGTCCTCAAAGCCGATTTTTAATCTATAAGCGCCTCAAAACAGGCGCTTTTTATACCGCTTGTTTGACCAATGTCGAACTGCTGAGTTGCGCTTTCACCCAATCGGCCAACAAAGTGACTGCCGCGCGAATATCTGTTGAAAGTTCATGACCTGCATTGAGGCGGATACAGTTTTTATAACGCTGCCCTTCACCAAAGACTTCGCCTGGCACAATATTAATACCGTGCTGCTGAGCAAAATAGTACATATCTAATCCATCGATACACTCGGGTAGCTGTAACCACAGCGCATAACCACCTAAGGGTTGATTGATACGTAACTCAACTCCGTTAAAGGCAAGCTGAATCATGTGTCGGTATTGCTCAACTTGCAGTTTCAAAATCGGCTTTAACTGCTGTAAATGCTCCCGATAAGCACGACTATAAATGAGATCGGCCAGTGCCAACTGCAAGGGTGTATTCACTGTGATATTTTGCATCAGTAACGTAGCCTTCAAATGCGCTAAGCGCTGCGGAATACAAAACCAACCTACCCGATACGCAGTTGAAAGTGACTTGGAAACCGAACCACAGAAAATCACATAACCCTGCTGATCCCAATATTTAATCGGCAGCGGACGACTCGAGCTAAAACTACATTCACCATAAATATCATCCTCAATTACATAACATTGATAGCGCGCCGCAAGTTGTGCAATTTTTTCTTTTTCAGCATTGCTTAAGCAAAACCCCAATGGATTTTGATAATTGGCCGTGAGTAAACACGCTTTTGCGCCTGAACTTTGCATGACCTGCTCTAAACGTTCAAGATCAAAGCCTTGAGTATCAGCTGGAATTTCAATAATTTTTCGCTTTAACCCCGCCAGCATTTGCAACTGACCATTAAAATTTGGGGTCGGTACAATTACGCTATCGCCCTCCTTGCTGAGGTGTTGGATCATCACCGACAACGCAGGCATACAGCCATTGCTGATATAGATATCATCCTGCGAAATATAGAAGCCATCTTCAGCCCAATGCTCAGACAAGGCCTGCCGCAAGCGAATATGGCCCTGCTTATCGCTATATAAAAAGTCTTCAGGTTGACTGTGTTTTAAGGCGCGTTGAATGGAGCGGCGGAGCGCTTCTACAGGCACATGTTTTGGAGAAAGCTGAATCGCTCCCAAATGGATGAGACGGCTATTAATGGAAGACTGTTGAATTTCCAGCTGTAGCTCTAAATTAGAAATATCACGGGCTTGAGACTGAAAATCAGGATGCTGCGGTACAGGAATAGATGGGCTGGTATTTTTTTGATAACTGACAAAATAGCCCGACTTATTTTTCACATGAATATACCCCTGCGACTCGAGTAGCTCATAACAGCTCTTGGCCGTATTCAAGCTGACCTTTTGTAAGTTGGCAAACTGGCGTAACGACAACAGCTTTTGCCCTGCGGGTAATTCAGCATTTTGAATTTTTTCAAGCAACTGTGCAGCCAAGCTTTGATACTGAAATGCCATTCATCTGTACCTATTTTTTTAACTTTTATGTATCTGTATCCATTATGCCAACAGAATTATGCTTCTGTCATTCGTTCACAACCATAAATAGGCACTTTTATGAAAAAAATAATCATATCTCTCTTTTGCTTATTGAGCTTATCGGCTTGCCAACCGCCACATATTTCGCAGCAGGTACAGCAGCAGCATTTTATTTGTAAAGCACTGATTGAAGGCTTTCTGAAAACGCAAAATTTAACGGATTATCAGTTTTTAAGTTTAGCGCCGAGCTTGACTGAAACATCGACCCAACGAACCTATCAATATCGGTTGAACAATGAACGTGAAATGCAGATGAACTTGCCCCACCAGAAAAATTTACAGTTCCAATGTGACCAAAGCAGTGCTGAAAACTTCAAGATCTCGCTCGCTGGTGAAGGAGATGCCATGCTCAGTTTAATCCAGTTAGACCTGCCTAAGGCTTCAACCTTAGAGATGCTGAGCGCCTATCAACAGCCTTAAGTTTTAAAACATAAAAAAGCCTGCATTGCAGGCTTCTTCATCTTTAAAATTAACGTAAGGCAACTGGTAAATGGGCAGGAGTGTCTTCTTGTTCCAGCAATTGATTTTTCATTTTTTGCAGCATTTGATAGGGTTGTTGTTGGACAAACATATTCACAAACTTCAGTGGTATCGACCCCTCAGGGTTAGCATAACCTGAGGTCGAAACCTTGACTTTATTTGATCCCAGTTTCTGAAAGGTCCAATCGCCCTCATAATGATTTAGGCGCACATAATCTGGATTTTTAAGGATGTTTTTATCAATCGCTTTATTTTTAATGCTAATAATGCCCTGACTGTCCTTGGTCATTTTTCCCTGCACCACCAAGTCGCGGTCTTTTAAAGGAAAAGGAAAATCCAGCACCATATACAGTTGAAACTCGCCTTTTTTATCATCGCGCGACAAGACTTTCACACTGCCCATATACGGCACCCATTTCACCGCATGGTCAACATCTAAGATCAATGACACTGCTTTTTCAATCGGCACATCAAACGTGGTTTCAGCCTTATATAAAAAAACTGGGTTTTGTGCATTTTGATAGGTCCAAACTTTAATATTATTTTTATGAATACTGAGTTTGACTTGATCCATAGGTTTGGCCTGTGCTGTCGTCATCACGGCAACAACACAAGCCATATATATGACTTTTTTCATTCTATTCTTCGTCTTATTTTAGTTTTTTATCTTGTTTTTATGGCGAATGAAACAGGTTTTTAAACTTGAATGTCGTTAAAACCCAGTACATCTTTCATGTCATATTTACGTGCTTCACGTCCTACCACCCAAGCCGCAGCACGTACCGCACCCGAAGCAAAGTTCATCCGGTTGGTCGCTTTATGGGTAATTTCAACACGCTCACCATCGGCAATAAACATCGCCGTATGTTCACCGACAATATCGCCGCCACGGATGGTTTGGAAACCAATACTTTGACGCTCACGTGGTCCTGTATGACCTTCACGGCAATACACTGCATCGGTTTTCAAGTCACGTCCTAAAGCACCCGCAATGGCCTCACCCATCATCAACGCTGTGCCTGATGGTGCATCGACTTTATGACGGTGATGTGCCTCAATCACTTCAATATCCACTGTGTCGCCAAAGACTTTAGACGCCAATTCCAATAGCTTAATCGAAACATTGACCCCCACAGAATAGTTGGCTGCATAGACCACAGGAGTCTGTGTCGCCGAATCATCCAAATAGGCCTTTTGTTCGTCATTCATGCCCGTGGTACCAATGACAATGGCAACCCCAGCTTCACGACAAATTTTTAAATGCTGAACGGTCGCTACTGGTGCAGTGAAATCAATGATCACATCACAATTTTTCACTACCGCTTCCAGACTACCCACCACCTTCACGCCTAGGCTGCCAATACCTGCAAGCTCACCTGCATCTGTACCAACCAGTGAGCTTTCAGGGCGTTCCACTGCCGCAGCCAGTTGATAGCCTGCTTCGTGTACCGCTTGAATAAGGATGCGACCCATACGGCCGCCGGCACCTAAGACACCAATGCGTGGAGCTGCTGACATAACATATTCCTAATCTAGCTTCAAAATTGCTCTTACTATAGCAAAACTGATTGCCCAGACTAAAGTTTGTTGGCCATTTTCATCGAAAAAATCGCTTTATTTTCAAACATGATTTCTCCAGCTTTTCACAAATTTGCAATCAATCTTACGCAGACTAGGTTCGCGTTTAAAAACAACTTTAAAATGAGGAAAATAGAATGAAAGCCAAGGTACTTTTTCTAGCGATGGCGTTTGGGGGCAGTTGGGCACAAGTTCAGGCTGAACCCGCTGTTCAAGCGGGCGACACCTTAGAAAGTTTGTCACAGGTCAAGATCACTACTAGCACACACCCTAAAGTACAGGCCGAACAACAAGTACAAGCCGCTGCACCTATGGCTGAAGAAATGGTGTCGGTTGAAGAGATCGATCAACCTGAGCTGCCAGCAGAAGCGCAATAACATAAAAAAAGCGGGAAAATACTCCCGCTCTTTTCAACATCAATTCAGACGTACCGTATTCAATTAATCAAACAATCGGTCAAAGAAAGACTTCTTCTTTGGTGATGATTTGTGATCATCTCCATCCAAGGTCTCTTGTAACTCTTTCAACAATTCACGTTGACGTGCTGTTAAGTTGACTGGCGTTTCAATCACGATACGGCAGAGTAAGTCACCTTGCATGCTGGTGCGTACAGGTTTAACCCCTTTGCCACGTAAACGGAACATTTTACCCGTTTGTGTGCCTTCAGGAATTTTCAAACTCACACGACCTTCGAGTGTCGGTATTTCAATTTCTTTACCCAAAGCAGCATCGGCAATGCTCACAGGGACATCCATATACAGGTCTGCACCATCACGCTGGAAGATTTCGTGCTCACGCACCACCACTTCTACATACAAGTCGCCTGACTGACCATCACGAATCGCTTCGCCTTTACCCGTTAAACGAACGCGGTCACCGTTGTCGACGCCCGCAGGAATCGTCACTTCTAAGGTTTGTTGACGGTCTTTAACGCCTGAACCATGACAGGTATTACATGGGTTCTTAATGATCTTACCCTGACCGCGACAGCTGCTACAAGTCTGCTGTACAGAGAAGAAACCTTGCTGCATGCGAACCTGACCTGCACCATGACAAGTTTTACAGGTTTCAACATCATTCGGGTTTTTAGAGCCTTTACCGTCACAGGTTTCACACGGCGCTGGTGCGGTAAAAGTAATGGTTTTTTTCACCCCTCTTACTGCTTCTTCCAACGTCAGTTCCATCACATAACGTAAGTCAGAACCACGACGTGCACGCTGTTGACCACGACCACCGCCGCCACCAAATGCGCCACCGAAAATGTCACCGAATTGACTAAAAATGTCTTCTGCGCTGAAACCACCACCGAAGCCGCCTCCGCCGCCCATACCACCTTCAAAGGCTTGATGCCCCATACGGTCATACATGCTACGCTTTTCGCTATCCGATAAAATTTCATAAGCTTCAGCCGCTTCTTTAAACTTCTCTTCAGCTTCAGCATTGTCAGGATTGCGGTCCGGATGATATTTCATCGCCAACTTACGGTAGGCTTTTTTAATTTCATCATCACTAGCGGTTTTAGCAACACCTAAAACCTCATAATAATCACGTTTAGCCATGTCTGGCGATGCTCCTCACGGAATTTATTTAATACTTAACTGTGGTCTGAAATTGGGTTCAAACCAAGTTTTACAAGGGGGTGTTTGAAAAAAAATCAGTAGAATTAGAAAACTGCTTTATTTTTCAAAAATTTAGACAGGCCTTTAAACCATGCATTTAGAAGGAAGAGAAATGCAATACAGCTAAAAACCACACCTGCAACCGTGCATCCAGTCACCCACAATGCGCTGTCCCAAGTGAAGAAAATAAGAGGAATAAACCACAACGCTGCAAATAACGCCAAAATGCTATAAATCACAATATTGCGCATGACCCAAAGTGCTTGCGCTTGTAACCACACTTCGGCATGATCAATTTGCGTGACTTTTCGGGCATACCAGTAGGAAAATGCGCCGCTAATCACAGTAAACAAAGCCAAAAACATGAAGACATAAGAAATCGCGATAGAGCGGCGATACTTGGTTACATTGTCTTGCATCATGCGTTTAACCCCATTTGCCACATCGTTGGTTTTTTAATGTGTAGCAAAAAACTGCTTTATAAAAATGCCATAAATTTCAGGTGCTACTATATTGAAATTTTCAACGTTTCGCACCTGATATTGGCATAAATTTACGGCTTATGGCTAATTTTTTTTACTTTAAACCACTGCGCGTACAAGGCAGGTAAAAAGAACAGGGTTAATAGCGTCGCCACAATTAGTCCGCCCATGATCGCAACGGCCATAGGTCCAAAGAAAATACTTCTAGACAATGGGATCATCGCCAGAACTGCTGCCAATGCCGTCAGCACAATTGGACGACAACGTCGCACCGTCGCATCGATGATCGCATCCCATGATTCATGCCCCGCTTGAATATCTTGCTCAATCTGATCAATCAAGATCAGCGAGTTACGCATGATCATGCCTGACAAGGCAATGGTGCCCAACATTGCAACAAAACCAAAAGGTTTATTGAACAACAGCAGAAACAACACCACGCCGATTAAACCTAAAGGTGCAGTGAGCAAGACAATCGTGGCACGAGACATACTGCGCAGTTGAATCATCAGCAAAGTCATGACCACGGCTAAGAACAAAGGCATGCCCGCTGCAACCGATTTACCCCCACGTGCAGACTCTTCCACTGTACCGCCGACTTCAACCAAATAGCCATTCGGCAGTTCCGCACGCAGCTGATTCATCTGTTCGGCCATTTCATCCACCACAGTGGCCGGCTGTAACTTAGTTCGAATATCTGCACGTACCGTAATAGTCGGTAGGCGGTTACGATGCCAAATCAAACCTTCTTCAAAGCTATAATCAATTTTTGCAATTTGTGCCAATGGTACTGTTCCGCCATTTGAGGTTGGAACGGCAAGGCTCGCCAGTGATGCCACTTCAACCCGCTCGGCTTGATCACCGCGTAAACGGATTTCAATCAGCTCACGTTTCTCACGGTACTGGTTAATGGTGGCACCCGAAATAGAGCTGTTCAAGAAATTGGCCAAATCTAAACTCGATACCCCCATTTGGCGGGCACGGTCTTGGTCAATCTCTAAATTGATCATCTTGCTTGGTTCACCCCAGTCCAAATGCACATTGGTGGTGTTGGGGTTAGCACTCAGCATCGCCGCGACTTTATCCGCCCAAGCACGCACTTGGGTCAAATCTTCACCCGACACGCGATATTGAAGTGGATAACCGACAGGAGGACCGTTTTCAAGTAAAGAGACGCGAGTACGCACATCGGGCAATAACTGACGGATTTGGGTGTCTAAGGATTTACGAATTTCATTGCGATCATCCAATGAAGAAGCCAAGACCACAAACTGAGCAAAGCTGGCCTGTGGTAGCTGCTGATCGAGCGGTAAATAAAAACGTGGCGAGCCTGTGCCAACATATGCCACATAATTATCTATGCCTTCTTGCTTCGACAGGAACTGTTCAACTTTTTTCACCGCATTTTCAGTTGCCGTTAAAGATGCACCTTCTTCAAGCTTTAAGTCGACCAAAATTTCGGCACGATTCGAGGGTGGGAAAAACTGCTGCGGTACTAACTTAAACATCAACACCGAGAGCACAAAAATAGCTACAGTCGTTGCAATGACTGTTTTGCGATAGGTCACACACAGATCGACCCAACAGCGAAAACCTTGGTAAAACTTGGTTTGATAAGGATCATGATGCTCACCTGCATGATGCACCATCGGCTGAGGTTCTGGCTGTTTGCGCAAACGTGCCCACAGACGGCTATACCACGGCGCTTTTTGAATCAGCTCTTTATTAAAATCGGGCAGGAGTTTGTCACCCAAATAAGGTACAAAAAGCACCGCTGCAAACCATGACACAATTAAGGCAATGGTCACCACTTGGAAAATAGAGCGAGTGTATTCACCTGTACTGGACGCTGCCGTGGCAATTGGTAAAAAGCCCGCAGCGGTAATCAAAGTTCCCGTCAACATCGGAAAGGCAGTGGTTCGCCATGCATGCCCTGCTGCTTGTAGTCGACTGTAGCCTTGCTCCATTTTGATCGCCATCATTTCCACAGCAATAATAGCGTCATCGACCAAGAGCCCGAGCGCCAAAATCAACGCACCTAAGGAAATTTTATGTAGACCGACATCAAAAATATTCATGCCTGCAAAGGTCATGGCTAGGACCAATGGAATGGAGAATGCCACCACCAGTCCAGTACGGAAACCCAGCGAGAAAAAGCTAACCAGCAAGACAATAATCACCGCTTCAGCCAAAACTTTCATGAACTCGTTGACACTACGCTTCACCGCGACAGGCTGGTCTGAAACTTTCTTCAGCTCCATACCTAAAGGCAAAGTTTTTTGCAGCTTGGAAAACTCAGTTTCTAAGTTTTTACCCAAAGCCAAGATGTCGCCACCTTTACGCATCGACACCGCAATGCCAATGCCATTTTCCCCCATAAAGCGCATACGGGGTTGAGCAGGTTCACTAAAGCCACGATAGACGTCGGCAACATCGCTGAGCTGGATGGTTTTTCCATTGACCAATAAAGGCATACGTTGCAGTTCTTCAACGCTCTTAATTTGCCCTGTGACTCGAAGTTGAATACGATCCGATTCTGTTTCAAAAAAGCCTGCACTGGCCATGGTATTTTGCTGTTGCAGGGCTTGTTGCACTGCTGTCACAGGAATGCCTAACTGTGCCGACTTGGTGTTGGAAATTTCAATCCAAATCTTTTGATCTTGCAGCCCAACCAAGTTGACCTTAGCGACATCTTTGACGCGTTGCAGTTGTAACTGTAAACGGTCGGCATATTCTTTCATCACCGCATAGTCAAAATCTTTACCCGTCAGCACATAAATGTTGCCGAAAGTATCGCCGAACTCATCATTAAAGAAAGGTCCTTGCACCCCATTGGGCAGCTGATGTTTGATGTCTCCAACCTTCTTGCGTACGTCATACCACACATCCGGTATCTCACTGGAGCGCATGGCATCTCGTGCCACAAAAGTCACCATCGACTCGCCGGGTCTGGAGTAGGCCATAATGCGCTCATACTTACCCGTGGTCATCAGCTCTTTTTCAATACGGTCGGTCACTTGTTCAGACACCTCGCGCGCCGTTGCACCCGGCCAATAGGTCTGTACCACCATCACTTTAAAGGTAAAAGGTGGGTCTTCGCTCTGTGCTAGTTTGGAATAAGACACCACACCCACGATGCCCAGTAACAACATCAAATAAAGGACCAAGCCCTTATTTTTTAAGGCCCATTCCGACAGGTTATAGTTCATACTTAACTCCCTATCGCAATCTTGACCGTTTTATTGTCACGGCTAATCGGTTGAATTTTTTGTTTTTCACGCAGTAAATGCACCCCACCCACCACGACATAGTCCTTTGGCTGTAAACCTGAACGAATGGTAACGCTGTTTCGACTATACTCCCCCACACTGACAGGCACTTTACGAATACTGTTGTCAGCATTCACCACCCAGACATAAGCATTTTTACCTGCAGCGGAAACACTGGCTAACGGTACACTCAACACATTGCTTTCAGTTGAACTGAAAAACACCCGAGCACTCTGTCCCAGTTGAATCGTATTTTGTCCTTCACGCAAAGCCACTTTGACACTAAAAGTACGTGACTGATCTGCGGCAGGTGAAATTTCACGGACGTAGGAAGCAAAACGTTCATCGGGTTTAGACCACAAGGTGACGATTGCATCCTGTCCAACTTTAATCTGAGCAATCGCTTGTTCAGGCACACCAATTACCACTTCACGATCACCTGAAATGGCCAGTTGAAACGCGGGTTGCCCTGCTGAAATCACCTGTCCAATTTCAATATTACGCTCGGTAATTACGCCGTTTTTATTGGCGATCAGTTGGTTATAACTGGTTTGGTTTTGCGTAACGTTATAATTGGCTTGTGCTTGTTTCAAGCTCGATAGTGCGGCTTTATATTGATTTTCAACGCTGTCGTACTGTGAACGACTCACTGCATTACTCGGTAATAATTGCTTAAAGCGTTTGAGTTCATCCTGCGCATTTTTTTCAGCCGCTTGAGCACTTTCTAACTGTGCTTTGGCTGCATTTAATTGCAACTGGGCATCTTGCACATCTAAGCGCGCTAAAACTTGTCCGACTTTGACTTGGTCACCCACATCGACCAAACGCTCCGTGACTTGTCCCCCAACCCGAAAGGACAGTGCCGTTTGTTGGCGGGCTTGCACTTCGCCTGCATAGCTTTTTTGTTCTAGATGCGTGGTATTCGGTTGGCTCACCATTACCAAAGGCACTGACTCTGGTTCGGTCGTGTCTTTGCTACATCCCCACAAGGTGATACTACACACCACCATCATACTTGCCACAAGGGTCTGAATTTTGCTCATGAAGTCTGCTCTTCTTCCATAACCACCAATTAATCAGGCACAATATCCAGACTTAATTTGGTTATTTTTTAATTAATATACTGCATAGTACACTAATTAAAGATATGCTCAGATGTAAATGACTTTTTGAACTTTTTTTAGGAAAATGTGTGCAAGCTTCAGCAGGACGTCCCAAGGATTTAGAAAAACGGCAACGTATTTTGGAGGTGGCACGTCAGTTGTTTTTACAACATGGCTACCACGGCTCCAGCTTGGACCATATTGCCAAGGAAGCGTACGTCACCAAACTCACGGTGTATAACCATTTTCAGGACAAAGCCAATCTGTTCAGTTGTGCGATTGAGGAAACCTGTGAAAAGCTGATGCTGGGTCGTTCATTTCAACTGCAACGTGCCGAAGACTTTGTGCCCATGCTCGAACAGATTTGTGCGTTATCGATGCATATTATTAACCTGCCTGAGGCCATCAAGCTGGAGCACCTGTTATTACAACTGGCCGCTGAACAAAACCCATTGCTAGAGAACTTCTATAAAGCCTCTCACCTCAAAATGCGGGCGATTTGGGAACAGTTCTTTGACCAAGCTCAGGCCTTAGGCGTTCTTCAGTTTGAACAGGTCAACGAGGTCATCACCTTATTAATGTCTTTACTGTTTGGATATCGTCACCAAGAAATGTTGTTGGGAATGAATGAAGTGCCAAATGCCAAACAACGCGAGCAACTGATTCAAGAGGCTATTGCGATTTTTTTATTAAAATACCCCATACAAAAACCGTAAGATTCAGTTAATTAGTTTCATTTTTTTGACATTAAATTCAAGCACTTGCCATCAAAAGCCACCTTTATTTTAAAACAATCGCTTGCCCTAAGTGGTTCATTTGCTTCTAAATTCAGCAATTAATCCCCTACTTTTGTCTGCTCCTACTTGGATTGTCATCGAATCGGGGTATAGTCAAATTAAGAACAACGAGGGAATAATAATCATGATTCAACAAATTGATGCTCCACTACGTGAAGATGTCCGATTACTCGGCAATCTATTGGGTGAAACTCTCAAGGAGCATGCAGGACAAGATTTGTTTAATCAGGTCGAGCAAATTCGCGCATTGTCTAAAGGTGCTCGTGATGGTCAAGTCGAAGCTGAAAAACAGCTGGAACAATTGTTTTTTAGCCTTGAAGATGATGAAATTTTACCTCTGACACGTGCCTTTACCCACTTTTTGAACTTTGCCAATATTGCAGAGCAATACCATGTAGTCCGTAGCCGTCGTCAAAGTGAATTTGATGAGACCGCACCCTCTCCAAATCCGCTCGACCACCTCTTTGCTAAATTTAAAAATAACGACATTTCAACCGATACGCTGTTCCAGCAAATCTGTGATTTAAATATTGAACTGGTTCTGACCGCTCACCCCACTGAAGTCAGCCGTCGTACTCTGATCCAAAAATATGATGGTATTAACGATGCCTTATTTAAAATGGATCAGCAAAAATTGACCCCTCGCGAACGCCAAACAGTCCTTGAAGACTTAAAACAACTGATCTGTTCGGCGTGGCAGACCGATGAAATTCGTCAACACCGTCCAACCCCAGTCGATGAAGCAAAATGGGGTTTCACCACCATTGAGCAAACCTTATGGAATGCCGTGCCGAAGTTCATGCGTGAACTAGACGACATGGTGATTGAACACTGCGGGCAACGTCTGCCTTTACATGTGGCACCTGTACGTTTCGCTTCATGGATGGGTGGTGACCGTGACGGCAACCCGAATGTGACACACAACATTACTCAAGAAGTCCTGTGGCTGTCGCGTTGGAAAGCCGCTGATCTTTACTTACGTGACATTGAAGACTTGCGTTGGGAACTGTCGATTCAAAGCTGTAGCGATGAACTGCGTAAAGCCTTGGGTCAAGACCATCCTGAACCCTACCGTGAATATTTACGTGATACCCGCGAACGGCTGAAAGCTACGCGCCATTGGCTCGCAGAAAAACTGCGCGGTGCCGATGCCGATGACAGCTTGGTGATTAAAGCCAAAGAGGAGCTGCTACAGCCTTTACTGCTGTGTTATCGCTCTTTAATTGCCAGCAACCTGCCTGAAATTGCCAATGGCAAATTGCTAGACTTTATCCATCGAGTGAACTGTTTCGGGATTGAACTGCTAAAACTGGATATTCGCCAAGAGTCAGGCCGTCATCGCCAAGCGATTTCAGCCATTACTGAATATTTGGGTCTGGGGAATTTTGAAACGTGGACCGAACAAGCACGTCAAAACTTCTTATTGCAAGAGCTACAAAGCAAACGTCCGCTGTTGCCCAAGCATTTAAATGAACCTGCGCAAAGCTTAATTGAACAACCTGAAGTGCAAGAAGTGTTTGCTACCATGCGTACTTTGGCAGCGCAGCCTCAAGAAAGTTTAGGTGCCTACATTATTTCGATGGCTGAATATCCAAGTGATGTGCTGGCGGTACTGCTTTTGCAAAAAGAAGCAGGCATCCAACATCCGCTGCGTGTGGTGCCATTATTTGAAACATTGAAAGACTTAGATGGCGCCGCAGCTACCATGAATACCCTATTCAATATGCATTGGTATAAACAGCATATTCAAGGCAAACATGAAGTCATGATTGGCTATTCGGACTCGGCAAAAGATGCTGGCTTTATGTCAGCCAATTGGGCACAGTACCGTGCGCAAGAAGAATTAACCGCAATTGCGAAAAAGCATGGCGTACAACTCACACTATTTCATGGTCGTGGCGGTTCCATCAGCCGTGGCGGTGCGCCAACGCAACAAGCCCTGTTTTCACAGCCACCTGGCTCGATTTCAGGTGCAATTCGAGTCACTGAACAAGGTGAAATGATTCGCTTCAAGTTTGGCCTAGAAGGCATTGCACTACAAAACCTAGAGATTTATACCGCTGCTACTTTAGAAGCCACTTTACTTCCACCGCCCGTCCCAAAACCTGAGTGGCGCGAGTTAATGCACAGCATGACCGATTTGTCGGTACAAGTGTATCGTCAGACTGTGCGAGAAAACCCGCACTTCGTAAAGTACTTACGTACAGTCACGCCAGAGCTTGAACTACAAATGTTACCGCTTGGCTCACGCCCTGCAAAACGTAAAGTCACTGGCGGCATTGAGTCTCTACGTGCCATTCCTTGGGTATTTGCGTGGACCCAGATCCGTTTGATGCTACCCGCTTGGTTAGGTACAGGCGCAGCAATTAACCAAGTGATTGATCAAGGACATAAAGCCACCTTAGATGAAATGCTGATGGCTTGGCCGTATTTCCAAACCCTGATTGATATGTTGGAAATGGTGCTCTCAAAGTCTGATGCTCATGTGGCGCTGTATTATGAGTCGCACCTGACTGATGATGAGGACTTGAAAGTGCTCGGTGAACATCTGCGTCAGCGCTTAAAGTATGCGGTGCAAACCCTGTTAGCGCTTAAAGGTGAGTCTAAGCTCCTCAGCAGCAACGAAGTTTTAGATCAGTCGATGAGAGTGCGCAAACCGTATTTATTGCCCCTGCATTTACTCCAAGCAGAGTTAATGAAACGTCGCCGCCGTTACCTAGAAGAGCGTCAGGAAACAAATACACCTGTAGATCATGCACTTATGGTGAGTATCGCCGGTATTGCAGCGGGTCTTCGTAACACAGGATAAAGTTTTAAGCGCGCTCCATTTAAAGCACATCAGCATGATGTGCTTTTTTATTCACCGCATGGTCAAACCTTTTATAATTTTTTTTATCAATCCAATCATAAATATTTATGAATGTGCGATTGGCTAAATTTACCAATTAAACCTTGATTTATCATTATTTTTAAAAATATAAAGTTTTACCATGCGGTAAAAAGTTCTGAAAAGTCATAAGATTAGTTTGAACAATTTTTTGTATCACTGATTAAATCTTCTAAAAAACAAGAGTATGATGTGCACAATTTATCTTTAGAGTGCTCAAAAAATGTCCAATTGGTTTCCCAAATGGCGCCCGTACGAAGGCAATATCGATGCACGTCCTGTTGGCACAAGTGAATACCTCCCTGCTTCACAAAGTGCAATTTTAGGTGTGCAGCATGCCTTTGCCATGTTTGGAGCAACGGTTCTTGCACCTTTCTTAATGGGCTTCGATCCCAACCTTGCCATTTTAATGTCCGGGATTTGTACCATCTTGTTCTTTATTATGACGGGTGGACGTGTTCCAAGCTATTTAGGTTCAAGTTTTGCATTTATTGGGGTCGTGATTGCAGCAACGGGCTATACAGCATCGGGCACAGGCGCACTCAATCCAAACTTAGCTATGGCGGGCGGCGGTATTATTGCCTGCGGCGTGCTCTATACCTTGTTTGGTTTTATGGTCATGGCAACGGGCACCAAGTGGATTGAAAAACTGATGCCGCCTGTGGTGACAGGTGCTGTGGTGATGATTATTGGTCTCAACCTTGCCCCAGTGACGGTCAAAGGCGTTGCGGGCAATTCCTTTAATATGTGGATGGCACTGGTTACCGTATTATGTATGGGCTCGATTGCAGTCTTTACCCGTGGTTTATTGCAGCGTCTCTTATTATTAATTGGTTTGCTACTGTCTTACTTGGTCTATTTCATCGTGACCAATGTTATGGGCTATGGCACAGCCATTAATTTTGCCCCGATTCAACAAGCCGCTTGGTTTGGTTTACCGACTTTTCATGCGCCTGAATTTAATGCCAATGCCATGATGATCATTGCACCGATCGCGTTAATTTTGGTGGCAGAAAACCTCGGTCACATTAAAGCCGTGAGTGCGATGACTGGTGAAAACCTTGATCCGCACATTGGTAAAGCGTTTGTTGCCGATGGTGTCGCAACGACATTAGCCGGGGGTGTCGGTGCACCAGGCATGACCACCTATGGTGAAAACATTGGGGTCATGGCAGTCACACGAGTTTACTCGACCATCATTTTTGCCATCGCAGGTGTGTTTGCCATTTTCTTAGGTCTATCTCCAAAGTTTGGTGCCATCATCCATACCATTCCGACCGCGATTTTAACTGGTGCGTCGATTGTGGTGTTTGGTTTGATTACCATCGCAGGTGCAAAAATCTGGATTGAAAACAAAGTCGATTTTTCACAGAACAAAAACCTGATGGTCGCTGCAGTCACCATCATTTTAGGTACAGGTGATTTTGCCTTACAAATTGGCAACTTTAACTTGGGTGGTATTGGTACTGCTACGTTTGCAGCGTTGTTCTTGAACTGGTTCTTCAGCTTAGGGCAAAAAGATTAATCTGCCTGATATTTTGAGATTTCATTTTTGATCGCAGCCTTCGGGCTGCTTTTTTTGCTCTGATATTCTGGCTCCGATTACACACGCCGCTACGCTAAAGGATGTCTCAAAACGCAAAAAAGACTAAGATAAAGCAACATTTTCCGCTTTGACCGTGCCATGCGCCTTGATTTTTTTGATCTGCAATTGTTTATCAATATCCTGAGTACAGGCAGTCTGACCAAGGGTGCAGAACGCTCCGCCATTTCTTTACAGGCCGCCAGTGAGCGAATTAAAAAATTAGAACACCATTTTGAAGTCAGTTTATTCACCCGCCATGCAACTGGGGTAAAAGCGACCCTTGCTGGACAAACCTTCGCGGAACATGCGCAGCACTTACTGCAACAACAGCAGCAATTACAACAAGCCATGCTGCCCTTTGCCCACAGTGCAACGAGCAACATTATATTGTGGTGCAACTCATCGGCGCAGAGTGAGTACTTACCGCATTTATTGCCGCAGTATTTAATGGAAAATCCGAAGCTCCATATTGAATTAAAAGAAGCCGAAACCAATGACATCATTCAGGCCCTCAGTACAGGTACGGCACAGTTGGGGCTGATCTCTGGTTTTTTTGATGCAGGGCAGCTTGAAACTCAAGAGTTTGCTGAAGACCCGTTGGTACTGATCAGCCCAAGCCAGCATCCACTTGCTACTGCGGCTCAACTGGAGCTGGGTGAATTATTGCAACATCCGTTTGTGGGCCTCATGCAATATCACTCCTTACAACAGTCAATAGAAGCTCAAGCCAAACGCTTAGGCTGTGACATCCACTATCGTCTACGGGTACCAAACTTTGCCGCGATTGCCCAAGTCGTTGCCAATGGCGTCGGCATTGCGATTATTCCCAAGCGGGCAGCCCTGCGTTTAAAAGCACAGTATGATTTTCAGCAAATTGAACTCTTAGGCAAATGGGCCAACCGCAAGTTGCTGTTAGCAGCACGGTGTTTTGATCAGCTCCCAGTAGATTATCAACACTTTAGTCAATTCCTCTTGAGCCAACATGACCAACTCATTGCGCATTAAAGCCAGCCCAGCTGATGTAAAACCATATAACTGCCAAATAAAACTAGGCCCACAAAAAACACCTTACGAAAGGCCTGCTCAGGGATGCGGTAGCGAATTTTAGTGCCCAACCACATTCCGAGCAATGCAGGCAGCAGAGCGATCAACGACAGTTGATAGTCAATTGGGGTGTCTTCAACAGGATTTAGATGTAAATACGTGGCCAGACACAAGGTTGAAACAGTAAAGGCAAGACCAAGCGATTGTACCAAATCATCCCGTTTCAAATGTAAGGACTGCAAATATGGTACTACGGGAATCACCACCACCCCTGTCGCCACCGTCAAAGCACCGCCCAAATAGCCCATGATCGGTGATAAATATTTTTCATACGGGGCTAAGTTGGGCATGTTTTTGGCAAACAAACCATATAGACCATAAATGGCCAGCATCCCGCCCAACAGCGCTTCACTTTGAAATTCGCCATGTCCGAGCGTAGGAAAAACACTCCAGACTGAACCAATGATCATGCCTACCAGCAACGGCCAAAAGCGTTGTACCAGTCGCAGTACACGCCCTTCTGCGAACAATTGCCAGAAGTTCGTGACCATGGAAGGGATAATCAGCAAAGTCGCCGCTTGAAATGGACTAATCACCAAAGATAAAAGTCCCATCGACACGGCGGGCAAACCCAGACCAATGGTGCCCTTAATCATGCCTGCGACAGCAAAAACAAAAATAACAAAAGCAAGCATGACGCTTCTCTCTAAACACTTAGCGCCATGCTATAAAATTTAAATCTGGACTCATATCACTGTTTTTTAGAAGTAAGCCTCAACCAAAGATTGAGGCTTACTGGAAAGAATGGTCTGGACTCAACTGTTATTGAATCCAGATGTGATGCGCTGTAATTCTGCTTAGTATTTGAAATTTAGGCTGAAGCGGAAAGTACGTGGATCGCCCCAGCTCACCAATTGTGCATTTGGCGTGGTTCCGACTAAATACTCTTTATCAAACAGGTTTTTTACGCTGAATTTTGCGCCCCAATTTTTCGCCTCATAACCGGCACTGACGTCATACAGCGTATAGCTCGATAGTGGCACATAATCAGTCCCACGTTGTGCTGTACGCGCACCTTGATAATTCGCACTGGCACCAATATTCCAACCCAATTGCTCATCTGCAAAGAAGTACTGGGTTGATAAAGAGGCGGCATTTTTAGGCACATGGTTAATTCGCTTGCCAATATCGCTGCTGGTTTCACTTTCAGTAATTTTTGCAGTTGGAATATAACTATAGGTTGCGGTCAAGTTCCATTGATCCGTCAACGCAGCTGATAATTCCGTTTCAAAACCTTTGGTCTTTTGCTCACCAATTTGTACGTGATGAGTATTTGTTGAATCTGGCTCTGTGACATTCTGACGGGTTAAATCATAATAAGCCACATAGCCTTGCAGCCGTTGATTCAGCCCTTGGAACTTAACCCCAACCTCAAACTGCTCTCCCTCTTCAGGGTCCAATAGTGTTCCGCCAGCGCCAGTGTCGCTCACAGGAAAGAATGAGGTTGCATAACTCACATAGGGCGCAAACTTATCATTGATTTGATACATCAAAGATGCATTACCCGTGAAAGCATTGTCCGAGTTTCTCAGCGTCGTACCATTGAAAAGGTCATCGACTTCGACCTGCGTCCAGTCATGACGACCCGATAAGCCCAAGATCCAATGATCATCAATTTTAAAATTATTACGTAGATACACACCCATATATTGGGTATCTGTAATTTGGTGAGCAATCGTTGCTGTCGCTTTTTCTATCGGGGTGTAGATCGGATTATCCGCATCAAATTGCGACAAATTGCGACGACGGCGCTCGTAGTCACTGCGCTCATGCATCATGTCCAAACCAACCATCAAATCATATTGGGTTTTGCCCCAATCAAAATGACGCGACAAATTATGATCCAGCGCAAAATTCACATCATCTTTAATCTGTCTTTCCACCGTCCGTTTGAAGGTTGGTAAAGAAGCGCCACTAGCTGCCAATACAGGATTGTTATCTGCATCGGTTTTGGTGACTGCAAAATTTTGCTTAAAGGTCCAGCCATTATCAAAATAATGCGCATAGTTCGACCCTAAGCGCAGAACATCGACCGTATTGCTTAGATTCGGCGCGCCAAAAAATAAGGTCTGTGAATAGTTTTTATAAGCGCCATTGCTATAGGGAATCCCCTGCTGGCGAATAAAATCCCGATGCTGATAGCTGGCAATCACAGACAATTCGTCTTTTTCACCTAAGTCAAAATTATAAGACGGTGCAATATAATAATTTTGGCTCTAGACTAGCAGATTTACACTTAATTTTACCTAATGAGGTTCCACAGCTCAGTTGCTAACTCATTAGGTTCCCTCATCCAACGCCATTCTGTTTCTTTAAGATGATAATCAAAGTACTCTTTTGATATGCCGTTAAACTTTGCTAGCCTTCTTTTACAAAAGCTCCAGAATGATTCTATTCCATTTATATGGCATTGTCCTCTAGCAAACTCATTTGCTCCGTGATTTACTCTAAAATGCTTTGAGTAACCCACATCAACAAGACCATTATAGCCACGCCATCCATCACTATAAATCACACTCTCAAGTGAAACTTTACCAATGATAACCTCTTGTAAAGTCTTCATTTTACAGTCAGGTACGATTTCAGTATAGACGCGCCCATTACGTTCGAATATTCCAAATACTGGCTGTTTTAGAGTCCCACGACCACGCTTTAACTTTCCATGAAACCCACGTTGCCTTTTCGCTCCAAAATAGCTTTCATCTACTTCTATTGAACCAACAAACTTAGCTCTTAAATCTGTTTGATGATCATAGATAGTTTCTCTAAAAAGCATGTACCAATAATTAATCGTATTACGATTTAAATTGAGTAATAAAGCTGTTTTGGAAGCAGGAATATCAACACAAAAGCATTGAATAATTTTTTTAATCTTGTAGTGACTTAATTTACTGTTTTCTATCATTATTCTAGACTAACATAATTATTCTGCTAGTCTAGAGCCTAATTTTTATAATAAACATAATCAGTTGGATCATCTTGGTCAGAGGCATGACCCACCACACGAAACGCCCCTTTTTCGCTATCATTTGGCGCATAATTGATATCAAATGTGCCATCTACAAAGGCATTACTGCCATAGCTCACACTGCCCCGAGAAAAAGTTTCAGCTTCAGGACGTTTGGTGGTTAAGTTAACTAAGCCGCCCGGTAAGGCAAAGCCAAAACCGGTCGATGTCGGCCCTTTGACAACCTCAATCGACTGCAAGCCACTGATGTCTTCTGAACGTAGGGCATTATCTGAAGTTTGAATACGCAAGCCATCGACATAGGTCTGTGCGCTGGAAACCTGACCACGAATAATAAAGTCATCCCAACCACGGCGACCATACTGTCCTGCGGTGACCCCCGCTACACCCTGCAAGGCTTCAGACAGTGTTTTTGCTTGTTTCTGTTCGAGTTGTTTTTCAGTAATCACGCTGATCGATTGCGCAGTTTCAAACAGTGGTGCATCTGAACGCAAAACAGCTGATGCTGTTTTTGCTGCATATGCCGCTTTTTCATCTGCATCTTGGGCTTCAAATTGCAAAGTCGGTAAAACTTGGGATGATGCTGTTTCCTGTGTCTCGCCCTGAGCAAACGCTGCTGTAGTCATCACGGCCAGAATGGATAAACTCAAAGAAGAAATATGAAAACGCATAACATCGATCAACAGACAGAAAGAATGCCAATTATAATCATTTTCATTTGGAAGCCTATTTATTAATAAAATTTAACAATGAATTTAATTGTTAAACCTCATTAACATTATTAATAAGCACTTCAATGACTCAGCCTAAAAACACCATCGGCTTTAGGTTTCATGTGTCATTGGACTGTTTTGATCAATAAGAGGTATACAAAACTCAGCCTTCGCTTTCATCCACAGGGTCGGTTTTATATTGATCTTCCAGCACATTACTGAAAATACTTTCAATCATCCAGACGCGATACAGACTATTAAAGACATAGCTCTGCCCATCCACGCGCAGTTCAATCACGGGGAAATCAGGCTGGGATTTCATTTCACAGAGCATGTCATTTTCTTGAAGCTTGGCTTCCACATCTTCGGTGATCAATGCTGTGATTTCCAATTCTTGCATCAGTTGATCAAAATGCGATTTAAAGGATAAATCTTTGCCTTGGGTCCAAACGGCTTTCAAAATCCGATACATGGCATCAATACGCTGCTCTTCAGGCACGCTATAAAATAACTGCGCCATCGCCAAAGTGGCTGCTTGCGTCGGACGGCAAAATGGTGTGAATTTGATTTCTGTCCGTTTAGATAAGCGCGTTGCCAAACTCCAATCAAACCCATCTCGACCGTGATAGCTGAGCGGGTAGACATTGAGCTGAATATTATAATAATCAGCCAGTTCTTCTTTAATATAGGCCAATAACAACCATGAAATTGGATCTTCTAGCGCAACGTATAGATCTAACTCTGGATCGAGCGCCTGAATTTCATTTAACTCTTCAGCATCGCTAATCAAATGCTCACGCCAATCAATATGATTGATCAAGAAAATTGGGTTATCGGTAAATAATTTTTGTTGTTTTAACCGGCGCGTTAAACGTAGCAGATCATCGACCGCATGATACTGACGGTCACCGAGTTGGAAGTAACTGGCTAGTACCGCATCATCATTAAAAATACGTTCTGGAAAGTTTTGCTCTTGATGGTGACGGCTGGCCATCGCATATAAGGTGCGCAGCTTACCTTCTTGTTTTTGCCACAGCATGTGAAACACATCTTCCAGCAAATACAAAAAGTCCTGCCCTCGCAGCGGCGTATGCCGCAAGATGGTTTCCGCTTGGCTCAGCGCCTCAGGACTGGGTTGTTCTGGCGTTTCATGAAAGCTAAAACGATGTTGACGCGACAGAATTTTGGCATCATTTAAACAATAAGTTTGCCACTCCAAAGCCGACATTTGGTTCGGCGGTTCAGCAGCCTGACTGGAAATGACCACCTTCAATGGCTTCAGTTCATCCGCTAAAATTTCTTCAATTTGTGGTAACTGCTGAACCGCTAAATAGCTATATACATCGTCGAGGCGTAAATGAATACTCAAGCCTTGTTCTGTAGATACGACCGTTTGACGAATCGGTTTTTGATAAAACCAACGCGATCGAATCGGATCGAACCATCGACGCAACAGTGACATGAGCAAAGCCTCTAAATTAAACCCTTGAAAGTACTACAAGGGTTTATATCAATTCACAGCAAAATGATCAATTAGACATCTAAATTTAGATCAGTTACCGCGCCTTTTTCCGCACCAGTGGTCAGTTTTGCAAACTTGGCCAAAGCCCCATAACGATAATTCGGTTGCGGTTTCACCCACGCAGCTTGACGCGCTGCGATCTCTTCTGCCGAAACATGCCAAGTCATTTCGCGGGTTTCTGCATTAATCGAGATTTTATCGCCATTTTGCACTAAACCAATTGGCCCACCTTCATAGGCTTCTGGGGTCACATGACCAATGACAAAACCATGACTGCCGCCAGAGAAACGACCATCAGTGATCAGCGCCACAGATTTACCCAAACCTTTACCAATAATCGCTGAGGTCGGTTTCAGCATTTCAGGCATACCCGGACCACCTTTAGGTCCTTCACCACGAATCACCACCACTTCACCCGCTTGAACTTCACCATCTAAAATGCCACGCATCGCACCGATTTCACCCTCAAAGACACGCGCAGGCCCTTCGAAATACAAACCTTCTTTGCCGGTAATTTTAGCCACAGCACCTGTTGGAGACAGGTTACCTTTAAGCACCACCAAGTGAGAGTCTTTTTTAATTGGCGCGTCGAACGGTAAAATAATCTGCTGACCTTCTGGATAGTCTTCAACCTCAGCCAAATTTTCCGCCAAGGTCTTTCCGGTTACGGTTAAACATGAACCATCGAGCATGCCAGCATCCAGCATGCGTTTCATCAACGGTTGAATGCCCCCAATCGCGATCAACTCAGACATCAAATATTTGCCAGATGGACGCACATCGGCCACCACGGGAATATCTTGCCCAATACGGACAAAATCATCCAAACTCAGTTCAACCCCAGCAGTATGTGCCATTGCCAGTAAGTGCAGCACGCCATTGGTTGAACCACCCAAGGCAATCAGCACTTTAATTGAGTTTTCAAATGCAGCTTTGGTCATAATGTCGCGCGGCTTTAGGTCTAAGCGCAGCAAATTCATCACCGCTTCACCTGCTTTTTGACAGTCGATCCGCTTGTCATCCGAAACCGCCTCTTGTGCAGAGGAGCCCGGCAAACTCATGCCCAAGGCTTCAATCGCAGAGGCCATCGAGTTTGCAGTGTACATGCCACCACATGAACCCGGCCCCGGCAACGCCACTTCTTCAATCTGTTTGACCTGAATGGCACTGATTTCACCTTTGGCGTGCTGACCCACAGCTTCAAAGACAGAAATCATGTCGGTATGCCCTGCGCCCGGCTTAATTGTACCGCCATAGACAAACAACCCCGGACGGTTTAAACGGGCCAAGCCCATGATGCAACCCGGCATGTTTTTGTCACAGCCACCAATCGCGATCACCCCATCATAGGCTTGGCATCCCACCACCGCTTCTATCGAATCCGCAATAATTTCACGGCTCAACAAAGAATACTTCATACCTTCGGTGCCGTTAGAAATACCATCTGAAATGGTGATGGTATTAAAAATAATACCTTTACCACCTGCTTGATTGACCCCTTTTTCGGCCTCACGTGCCAGTTCATTAATATGCATATTACACGGCGTGACATTGGCCCACGTCGAAGCAATACCGACAAAGGGACGAGTAAAGTCTGAATCTTTAAAGCCTGTGGCACGCATCATGGAACGTGCGGGTGCATTTTCAATTCCTTCATAAACAGGAGCTGAATGTTCGCGGATATTGTCTTTACTCATTGTATTTGTCCTTAGCGATGGCTGCGTATTGCTCTACAGTCTTGGCAATTTTTTCTGTTTTTATTGTATAGAAAGCAGGCTAGACATGAAAGCGACTCGCTGGGTATTACATGAACCCATTTATTGTTTTTTCTACCAAATCAGATCACATGATGAAGCAATATGGATGTCGCTGTTTCACTGTATGACAGGGATGCCATATCAGGGGAGCAAAGGCATTTTATTACTTTTGTGTCGTCAAAAGTAAAATCTCATCTACGCAATAACAGTACAAACCGTACTGTAAAATGTGACTGTGCTATTTTCATTAATCAATAAAAAAGCACCCCCAAAGGAGTGCTCTTTCTTATCCGTAAAACCTACCGATTAAATTTCACGTACTGCGCCTTTAGACGCACTGGTGGTATGCATTGCATAAGCCTTTAAGGCTTTAGACACTTTACGTGGACGCTGCTCAGCAGGTTGCCAGCCTTTGGCTTCTTGTGCTTCACGGCGCGCAGCCATGGTTGCTTCATCCACCGCTAAGTGAATACTACGGTTTGGAATATCGATTTCGATACGGTCGCCATCTTCCACCAAACCAATTGCACCGCCTTCAGCCGCTTCAGGAGACACGTGACCAATAGAAAGACCTGATGAACCGCCCGAGAAACGACCATCGGTGAGTAAAGCACAGTCTTTACCAAGGCCTTTCGATTTTAAGTAACTGGTTGGATACAACATTTCTTGCATACCCGGACCACCACGCGGACCTTCGTAACGAATCACCACCACATCGCCAGCAATGATTTTGCCCCCTAGAATCGCTTCTACTGCAGCATCTTGGCTTTCAAACACACGGGCCGTGCCGTTGAATTTTAAGATGGAATCATCTACACCCGCTGTTTTCACAATACAGCCTTCAAGTGCAATGTTACCGTACAGGACAGCCAAACCACCATCTTGAGAGAAGGCATGCGCAGCATTACGAATCACGCCATTGTCACGGTCACCATCTAAACGAGAGTAGTAACGGTCTTGTGAAAATGCGGTTTGCGTCGGTACACCACCCGGTGCTGAACGGAAGAATTGGTAAACATCTTCATCTTCAGTACGGATGATATCCCATTTGTCCAAAGCATCTTTTAAGGTTTTTTCATGCACAGTCGGTACAGAAGTATCCAGCAAACCTGCACGGTCTAATTCACCCAAGATCGACATGATGCCACCTGCACGGTGTACGTCTTCCATGTGCACATCTTGTTTTGCAGGTGCAACTTTACACAGTACAGGCACTTTACGTGACAAACGGTCAATGTCGGTCATGGTAAAGTCAACTTCTGCTTCATGCGCCGCTGCCAACAAGTGTAGAACGGTATTGGTTGAACCGCCCATTGAAATATCAAGCGTCATGGCATTTTCAAAGGCTGCTTTGGTGGCAATTGAGCGTGGCAACAAACTGTAATCATTTTGTTCGTAATGACGTTTGGTAATTTCAACAATCAACTGACCAGCGCGCTCGAATAGTTTTTTACGATTCGCATGTGTCGCTAAAGTTGAACCATTGCCCGGAAGCGATAGTCCCAACGCTTCGGTTAAACAGTTCATTGAGTTTGCAGTGAACATGCCTGAACATGAACCACAGGTTGGACAAGCTGAACGTTCGTATTCAGCCACTTCTTCATCAGTGAAGCTGTCATCTGCTGCGACGATCATGGCATCAACAAGGTCAATCGCGTGTTCATTGCCACGGATTTTCACTTTACCCGCTTCCATCGGCCCACCAGAGACGAACACCACAGGAATGTTCAGACGCATAGATGCCATCAACATGCCCGGGGTAATTTTGTCACAGTTTGAAATACACACCATCGCATCAGCACAGTGTGCATTGACCATGTATTCCACCGAGTCCGCAATCAAGTCACGTGAAGGCAATGAATACAGCATGCCATCGTGTCCCATCGCGATCCCATCATCGACCGCAATGGTATTAAATTCTTTAGCTACGCCACCTGCTTTCTCAATTTGACGTGCCACAAGTTGACCTAAGTCTTTTAAATGAACGTGACCCGGTACAAATTGAGTGAATGAGTTGACTACCGCAATAATCGGCTTACCAAAGTCTTCGTCTTTCATCCCCGTTGCGCGCCATAAGCCACGCGCACCCGCCATGTTTCTTCCGTGTGTTGATGTTTTTGAACGATAGTCAGGCATTGTACTTTTCCAACATAGTTGTGCTTGAGATGAATGTCCACATTCACTCTGGCTAAAATCTGAGTTCTGAGAGTGTCAAACTGTCAAAAATTTAAACATAACATATTCACATTCTGCGTAAATCTTGTTTTTAGGTATCTCGACCTAAAATACGGACGGCAGTATATTTGCGCGCTACATTTTAACCGATGAGCTGACATTCAATTGCATATGGAAACTACTATAACCCGTTCAATCGCCTTGCAATACAAAACTTCTATGAATAATTTTTAAATTTTGCATGAGTTTTATTTATATGAATTACAAATTTTGAGCGATATGCTATCAAGGATCCTTACGCTATTTTTTGAATAATACTCTCGCACATCATTCAGTTAGAACTGCTCTATCGGCTTTTTATGCAGGATAAATCTGTAGCTGCTCGAGTTTTGCTATAATTGTTTTAATCTTCTCTTTTTTTCCGAGTATTTCTTGAAAATCATCTTTGCAGGCACGCCCGAATTTGCGGCTGTGGCATTAGACGCTCTCCTAAAAACAGAACATGAAATTGTAGCCGTCTATACGCAACCTGACCGTAAAGCAGGTCGTGGGCAGAAACTTACCGCTTCAGCCGTGAAGCAGTTGGCTTTAGCGCATGATATTGCCGTCTATCAACCGCTGCATTTTAAGTCCTCAACTGAAGAAGGTCTGGCTGCTCAAGCTGAACTCAAGGCCTTAAATGCAGATGTGATGGTGGTGGCTGCTTATGGCCTGATCTTGCCGCAAGTGGTTTTGGATACGCCTAAATATGGCTGTTTGAACATTCACGGTTCACTGTTGCCACGCTGGCGAGGTGCAGCGCCTATTCAACGCGCAATTTCTACTGGAGATACCGAAACTGGGGTCACCATTATGAAAATGGCCGCAGGTTTGGATACGGGCGATATGATGTATAAAACCTACTGCCCGATTGAAGCTACAGATACCTCTGCAAGCTTGCATGACAAATTGGCACAACAAGGGGCCGAAGCGACGGTCAAAGTTTTAGCCTCTGAAAGCACATTGCAGCACTATTTAGACAACCGCGAAGTGCAAGATGAAGCTTTGACAGTCTATGCACACAAACTCTCTAAAGCTGAAGCGCAAATTGATTGGACTTCAACAGCGGTGCAAATCGACCGTAATATTCGCGCATTTAACCCATGGCCTGTCGCATTTATCGCACTGGATGAAAGCAATAATCTGCGCGTTTGGGGTTCGATGTTGTCTCAAGAAAATGCCCAAGCTCAAGCTGCAGGCACCATTTTAGCCATTGATAAACACGGTGTTCATGTGGCTTGTGGCGATGAACAAGCCGTGTGTTTAAGCTCTCTGCAATGGCCGGGGGGTAAACCCCTAAATGCCGTACAAATTTTACAAACCCAAAAACTGAATATTGGACAAATTTTATAATGAAACAATCTCCCCACGCCTCAGGTAAGACCCTAAACTTACGTGCTCAGGTTGTTAAAACGTTATTGGCTGTCCAAAATGGTCAATCACTGGCATCGGTGCTTCAGCAACACATGGCGATTGTGTCTGACAAAGACCGTGCCTTGTACCATGAATTAGTTCTTGGCTGTTTACGCCAATGGCATGCGCTTAAACAAGTGACTTTACCGTTGTTGACTAAGCCACTGGAAAACCAAGTCGTTGAAACCTGTTTATATGTGGGTCTATACCAATTGCTGTGTACCCGCGTTGCAGCGCATGCCGCGATTTCTGAAACGGTAGAAGCAGCTAAACAATTGGGGATGGAAAGCTTAAGTGGTGTGGTGAATGCTATTTTGCGCCGTGCAACACGTGAAACGGAACAGTTCTACGATGTTCTAGAACAAGCTTCAAATTTGCCAAGTTGGTTAGCAAAGCGTTTGAAAAAAGACTGGGGCGAGCAACTGGCTGAAATTAGCTACGAGCTGAAACAAGTTGCACCCTTAACCTTGCGCGTCAACACCTTGCAAGTTAGCCGTGACGAATATCTGGAAATTTTAGAAGATGAAGGCATTGAAGCACATGCCTGTGAACTTTCAAATGTCGGCATTGTGCTGGATGACAGTCTGCATATCCCAAGCCTACCAGGTTTTGAAGTAGGTGGTTTTTCAGTACAAGATGAACATGCGCAACTCTGTGCAACATTGTTACCTGACTTAAATGGCAAATTCGTAATTGATGCCTGTGCAGCACCTGGCGGCAAGACAGCGCATATTTTAGAGATGTATCAGCCGAAAAAACTGATTGCACTCGACCAAGATGAAAAGCGCTTAAAACGTGTCTCTGAAAACTTAGAGCGTTTGGCTTTAAATGAAAAGTATGTCGACATTATCACTGCCGATGCAGTGAAATGGACATCGCCTGAACTGGCGGATTGTATCGTTCTCGATGCACCCTGTTCTGCCATTGGAGTAATCCGTCGCCATCCCGATATTCGTTTACTGCGTCAGTCGGGCGATATTGCTAAAACAGTACAGCTGCAAAAGCAAATTCTTGAAAATATGTGGCAACAACTCAAAGTCGGCGGCACATTGCTTTACATCACCTGCTCGATTTTGAAAGCCGAAAATGAACAGCAAATGGTCGACTTCTTTGCTGAACATACGGATGCGAAAGAAATTAAAATTGATGCCGATTGGGGTGTTGAGCAGATTCATGGTCGCCAACTACTCCCACAAGTAGGGCGTGGCGATGGTTTTTATTATTGTCGCATTGAAAAAATTTAAAAATAAAAGGAGCTGAAAGGCCACTGCTGTCCCATAAATATCACAAGAAGAACCTCAGTTGAGGTTCTTCTTGTTTATTCCACTTTTTGTCAGGTAAAAACAAAGCCTTCAATGGTTTCCTTTCAAATAAATTCACCTGAATAATTCTTAATAATCTTTGAACACTCCATCCTTCCTGCGCCATATGTTTCGCAAAACTCACCAATAAATACGCGATTAGTGCAATCCATATTTGTGTTTGTATCGCATTGCGACTACGGCCTAAAAACGATTTCAACTTTAGGTTTTGCTTGATCGCTTTAAAAAATAGTTCTACTTTCCATCGATCTTTATAAATTGCAGCAATGGTTGATGCAGCTAAATGAAAGTTATTACTTAAAAACTCAAACGTTCTTTTCTTTTTTTCATCATAAAATTCTATACGTCTTAATCGCTTCGGTGCACCACGCTTTTTAGCATAATCGCTACTCAACTCAATATATTCATCCGCAAGAATCCCCTTACTGACTAACACATCTTGTTTTGATTTCACCTCATAAACTGTCTTTGGTCTCAGCCTAGTGACAAAGCTGACTTTTTGGTTGGTCATTTCTACAAAACACTGATAATCAACATACCCTTTATCAAATACAATGATACTTCCAGGTGGGAATTTGAGTCGTAGACCTTGTACCATGTCATTTTCAATACCATCACCAAGCGCAACAAATTCAGGAATGGTATTACTATGATTTAACCCAACTGTAAGTTTTATACTGGCTTTGGACTCATGTACTTTTGCCCATTCACACAATGACAGTGAAAGATCAATATGACTCGCATCAAGTGAATATAATGGATTTTTAAATCGAAATTTATGAGCAATCTTGGAATTTTCACAATGTTGAAGTAATTGGATAAACAATTGCTGATACAAGCTAGCTGGTTGTTCTTCATTGATTCTTGCCAACGTACTTCGTGCAATTCTTTTGGCACCAAGGTGATAAAGCTTTTCCTGTTGTGATTCGAGATTAGACTCAATATCCCTCAAGCTTTGACGACATGATAATTGAGACATCAAAATAGCAATAAATTGATCCCATCGTGTTGCAGATCTTAATTTTTGTCCTTGATGGTATTGTTTTGCAAGACGTTCAAAATCTTGTCTTAAAATGGGTTTGAGTAATTGATGAAATACAGTATTTTGATGTGACAAAACCTGAATCCTTGTAGTTGAAGTGTTTGTTCGCACTTATATTTTAACTACTTTGGACTCAGGTTTTTTATTTAAATCTAACTATGGGACAGCAGTGGCTGAAAGGCTCCTTTTTTCATGTGTGTACTGATTGCAGTTACTGCAATTTTTCTAAAAAGTGAACTGCTTTAAGTTAAAGTGTGCCACGGTTTTCAGATAAATATGTGGCTTGATCCATCAACCGTTCTGCAGAAGCAAAAATCTCACGCGAATGATGCCAACCTAATTCACGGTACTCAGCAGCCGCCCAAACCAAATTCACTTCAGCCTATGCAAGTTCTTTATAAGCACACTGAAATCCAGTCTGTGTTTTTATGGTTGTGGCACGCGTCCATAAATCGCGGCGCATCAGTTGGGAAAACGGTAGCATTGGTGTTTCTATACTTAACGTTGCACGCTGATCTGCATATACAATGTCTAAGACCTGCTGATAGATCAGATCAATATTTTGACGCTTCGCTTTTTCACTATATTCATGGTCAGCATAACTCAGCCATGTTCGTGCTTTTTCTAACTGGTACTTGTCTCGTACGTCCATCGCTTGCTCAATTGCAGTGTGCAATTGCTCATGCACCTGCTGCTGCGAAACTGGATAATTTGAGCTGACAGGGACCTCTGCAGCATGCGCCACCACAGTACCCAAAGCTAGAAGCCACAACACATGTTTAGCATGGTGTTTCAACATTATTTAGGCTCCAAGGCTTTATTGACTGAAGGCTTATTTTTGTTAAATAAGTTTTCGTCAAATTTGAAGCGGAAACGGAAATATGCTCCATCCATCGTTGTATCACTATCAATCAGATCTTTATCTTGATAGCCCACAAAGTTATATCCACCTGAAACCCAAAGGTTCGACGCTAGTAGATGAGGTCTAAACTACTGAGCTGATTAAAAGACACATTGGTCGAGATACTGCCCACAAGCAGAACTGCTAAAGATTGACCCGCATTGAGCTCAATTGATCCCACCAATAAGTCTTCGGTATTATCTGGTAAACCATTTTTATCGCGGTCTGCATAGACCTTCACATTACTTAAATCAAAATTATCAGTGCTACTTTGTACTAGACCCAATGTATATCGATCAGCAGTATTACCTGTATTGGTTAACACATGTGGCAGATTTACCGCCCCACCAACCACACCATATTGGTTTTGATTTTGTACTAAAGTCAGTGAGTACGTTTTTTGCACTTCCAATGCCACGGGATTGGAATTGACCAATAAAACATTCCCCATCTCATCGGTATAGTCCCCAGATGCAACGTTAGAAATATAGCTTCCCGGTTGTGGAAATGCATGTGCTTCTAATGAAAAAAAATAAAAACGACAGAGCAGAAAATTTCTTTTTGTTAATTTTCATATGAATTAGCCAGCAAAAGTACAAACTGTGTCACAATTCTATACTATTTTGTATCATAGTTGTTATTGTGATTGCATATTTATTAGATAAAATTTGTACAGCATACTTTTTGTGCTTTCTGGTCGTTTAAATTCTTATTTATTTCGAGCCAAATGGACGTGAACAATAAGCTCCAAATCAACTCATCAAAAAAAGCTTATCTAAGCTGCCAACTCACTTTACCTCCATAGAAAAAAATAACGCCCAATGAAGCTCATCGGGCGTTATTTTAAATAGGTAAATACCTATTTTCAGGGTTAAATTTTATATCAGGTATTACAACGTATGCTGGTCTTTCACTTCTTCAAGAACATCATCGAGCTCTTCTGGATTTTTCATCAAGTGGAGAATAGACAACACAAGTCCTCCCCAAACAAACAACATCGAAATCACCATCATTACGATTGCTGAAGTATTCATTTTTTTCTCCTAGCGATCTTTAACTTTACTGAGTACGATTGCGACGACGGCACAGAAAATCACACTGCCCCAACCAAATAGCCCTTGCAGACTCATGCTATAAGTATCGTAACCATTTTTCACCAAATTAAATAACGTCATACTCAACGTCGTTAATAACACGAGTGAAGTAATCACGGTCAAGGTAAATGCCCAACCCTTACCGAGTTGAATGGTAGAAATACGGTTTACGTGATCACGCAGCTCAATCAATGCTGAACGCTTAAACCAAGTAATACAAAGAATAGAAACAAGCGCGCCACCCACAATGCCAATGTTATTGATAAAGTGATCCACGATATCTACCAATTTAATCGCATTCACACTTGAGAATAAGATCACTGAAACCAGTGCACTACCACCACCGATAATGGTAACTGCTTTTTTACGGCTCCATTTTAACTTATCCTGCATCGCTGCAATTGGCACTTCCAAGATACTAACCATAGAAGAAATACCGGCAACAAATAATGATGAGAAGAACAATAGACCGAATAAATCAGCACCTGTACCAAGACTTGAAATGATTTTCGGGAAAGCAATAAATGCCAAACCGATACCACCACTCACCACATCTTGAACTTCTTTGCCTGCGGCATGCGCCATAAAGCCTAATGCAGCAAAAATACCAATACCCGCCAAGATTTCAGTTGAAGCATTGGCAAAACCAACGATTAAACCTGAGCCTGTCAAATTGGTCTTTGGCTTTAAGTAAGATGCATAAGTCACCATGATCCCGAAACCCACAGAAAGCGAGAAGAAGGTATGACCATACGCCGCCAGCCACACTTTATAGTCCATCATCGCAGACCAGTTTGGCGTAAAGAATGCATTTAAGCCTTCTGCGGCACCTGGTAAACGAAGTGATTGCACTACTAAAATGGTAAATAAAACGAACAATAAAGGCATGAAAATCTTATTCGATAATTCAACACCTTTTTTAACCCCGCCAAACAGAATAATTAAGGTCAGCGCCCAAATTCCTACGATTGGCCAAAATAAATGGCTTACAAACTGTAAATCGAAACCTGTTGCTTTCGAAGTTTGTAAGTAGGTATTAAAGAAGAAACTTTCAGGGTCACTGCCCCAAGTCTGACCAATCGAGAAGTAAACATAGCTACCCGCCCACGTCAGTACGCTGGCATAATACAAACCAATGATGATACACACACAGACTTGCCACCAACCCAGCGTTTCACCGCCTTTAAACAAAGCCCGATAGGCTTTAGGTGGTGACCCCGAATTACGATGTCCCGTTGCATAATCTAAAAATAACAGTGGTAAACCAGCGGTAATTAAAGCCAATAAATAAGGAATAAGAAAGGCGCCGCCACCATTTTCATAAGCAACATAAGGGAAACGCCAAATATTACCTAAACCTACAGCCGAACCTACAGCTGCAATAATAAAACCAGATCGTGATGTCCAGTTTTCACGAGTTCCTGACATAAAACACCTAAACCTAGGTCCCTTTTAATTGCTTTTTATTTGGTTATCTCGCAACAAAAAAGAACCATTTAATATTAATCTTGAGTGTTTGATTTAGCTTCGACCTTTTGGGTGCAAGGTTCTAAATGACAAACAGAGGAGTTTTCACAAAACCTTGGTTAAAGTGTGTCGATTAAACTTCCCTTTTATATGGTTCAACAATACTCACTTTTATAAAAATATTCTGTAATTTCTGCTTCAAATATTCCATTTTTATAATGTGTGCTGATTCAACCGTTCAATTAATCAGCTTATTTATTGTACAAAATTAGTTATAAATTAACAAAATTTTTGGAATGATTTATTGCGCCTATTTTCTTGCATAAAATTTGAAGATCCTGTATCGATACTCAACCTACTGAAAAAATCAATGTAAATAACGCTAAAGCTATCAATCTCCTGCATAAAAACATTACTTTTCACATTTTTATTCAAATATTCACTCCATCTAGAAAGATTGATCATCTTTCTGATGAACATCACATGCATGCATACAACTTTTTAATATTGTTCTGTATTTATCGCGCAGTCGTATTTAAAACTGCGCGATACCAGTGATGCTCTATATTTAAAAGAGAAACCACCAAAGCCAGTCATTGCGTAGAACATCATCAGTTTCACTAGATCAATCCAGCATTCATCAGACTATTTAAAAGATGCTGATCTAAAGCACTAAGCAAAAATTATAAGCCATTCACTTTTGTCAGCTTAGGCTTACAAATAGCGTGGTTAAAATGCTGTATGAACAACAGCCATCGCCATGTATATTTAAATCATCAGGAAACAGGACGTTTCCCAAACTTAAAACAACAATAATCAGTTTGAGCATCAGGATGTGAGATATGACAGAAGTTGTATCTAAACACTGAAATACAAAGAAACCTCGACAGGATGTCGGGGTTTCTTTTTATCTATATTTCCACAGTTAAAGCTGAATATAAGTCCGAAATCCTCGACTCGCATAGTACGAAGCAGCGCCATTATGATAGGTAAACGTACGACCATAGCGCTGATCACAAAAAATTGCCCCGCCTTGCTGACGTAATTCAGCTAGAGTCTCAACCCAACTGGATGTTTTCAAGTCAAAATTAAAGATCTGCTGTAAAAGATAATACTGTTGTTCCGTCACTAAGCTTAAGCCATACGCCTGTACCCAATCGAGCACTGTATTTTCAGGCGGATGATCCTTGCGACTCAATAGTGCCTCTCGGTCATAACACATGCTCCGTCGCCCCTTCGGTGACTCAATCGAACAATCAAAAAAATACACATCTTGTGTATTCGGTAAAACCACGACATCAGGCTCACCTCTACTCATTTCCATTTGTTGTAAGGCGTATAATTTTTCCGGAGACTGCAAAAGTTTTTCTCGGACAAATGCCCAACTAATTTGCATATGACGTTCAGTGTACTGCTGAAAACGCTGTTCTAGGATGTTGAATAAACGTTCACTTTGCTCAGGTTCGAGTTTTTTCTGCTGCTTAATCATTGTTATTGTACTGCCCTATTTAAAGCTGCCTTTAGCATAGCACTCTCCTTCAAACACGATCAAATACCATCCAACGGTACATCTATTTTGAAAAAAATAAAGGCCCTCACAACGAGAGCCTTTTATTTATTTAAGATTTAACTAAGAAGATGCTTTGATTGAACTTGAAACTTTCACCTGAGTTTTAACTGCTTCTTCAGCACTATTTAAACGGATAAAAGAAACTGCTATCGCAGCAAGTACCGCAGGAATTGCCACAGCAATAAAATTCAACTTATGTGGTAATTCCATGCCCAACAATACACCAATGACAATTGGACCCACGATTGCACCCACACGGCCAATTCCTGATGCCCAACCCAACCCAGTTGAACGAACAGCCAATGGATAATATTGCGCCACATAGCTATATAGTAAAATACTACAACCGATTGAAGCAGCTCCTGCAAGTGCAACCAATAAATAAATTACAGGTTGTGGTGAATTAAAGCCTAAACCCACCAATGCAAATGCCCCGACAGTCAACATGCTAATAATGACAGGTTTCAAGTGGAAACGATCCGCAAGCACACCACCACCAGCAGTGCCAATCACCGCACCAATGTTCAAGGAAAGGAGGAACATTAAACTGCTGCCCATCGAATAACCCGCAGCCATCATCAGTTTTGGTAACCAGCTTCCTAGGGCATAAACCATCAATAAGCACATGAAGAAGCAGCACCAAAATAAAACTGTACCCATACCACGGCCATTTTTAAACAAGGCAGCGACAGATGCATCAGGGACTTTTGCTTCATTCAGCACTAGAACAGTATCTGAAGTTACAGTCTCTTCAGGTACCAGACGTTGAATAATGCTGCGTGCCTTTTCTGTTTGCTGGTCTTTCACTAAAAAAGTGACTGATTCAGGTAAGAATTTCCATAAAATAGGAATAAACAGTAATGGAATACCCGCAATGAAAAACATGATCTTCCAGCCAAAGGTTGGCGTAAACGCAACACCTAGTAGTGCTGCCATAATCCCACCCATTGCATAGCCACTAAACATCGCGGTCACCAAGGTGCTACGAAACTTCTGCGGCGCATATTCCGAAGTTAAAGCGACCAAGTTCGGTAACACACCACCAATTCCAAGACCCGCGATAAAGCGTAAAATACCAAATTCAGTCGGGTTTGAAGCAAAGCCGCCCGCAAAAGTGAACCCACTGAACAACGTAACACAGATAATAATGACTTTCTTACGACCAATTTTATCGGCCAGCATCCCAAATAGCATTGCACCAAACATCATGCCTGCTAGGGCAGTACTGGCTAGCATTCCCGCTTGAACAGCCGTCATACCCCACTCTTTCATTAAAAGCGGTAAAGCAACACCGTTAATTGCTAAATCATAACCATCAAACAAGACGACGAATAAGCACCACAAAACAACCGTTAAATGAAAAGGCTTAAACTTAGCCTGATCGATTACAGCATTTACATTCATTGTTGTCGCTGTCATTTTTCCCTCACCTCCAATTGTGAGCTTTATTATAAAAAGTGAATCCAAATTCACTTTTACATAAAATGAATCATAATTCAGTTTTTGTCTATAAATAAAACAATTGAAACAGCTTTTTTTGGAAAAACTAGACTAAAGTTGTATAAAAATGACGAAAAATAATTTGCACTACATCAAATTCTTTGATAAATAATAGATGTTTCACATAATTTTAATTTATATAAATGTATTTTTGTATAATTTAGCGTGTATTCTCCGCTCTAATTCTCTTCTTTCCCACTTAATATTTCGCTTTTTCTTTATTATTTAATATTTTCATCATAAAAAAATCCCCCTCTGCCTTAAGCGGAGGGGGATTTAGAATTAATGAGCTGGCGATGACTTACTCTCACATGGATAACTCCACACTACCATCAGCGCTAAGAGGTTTCACTTCTGAGTTCGGGAAGGGATCAGGTGGTTCACTCTTGCTATTGTCGCCAGCACAACTGTTTATGACTATTCGTTGGGTCTTATTTACACATTGTGTATGCCTAACTTTCATCAAATGAGTTATTAACAGGTATATTTGAGTTGGATATTTTATCTAGCTTTATAACTAAATCAAGTTGTTTGCAGTGATTTGAACCACAACACCAACTGTTTGGGTGTTGTATAGTCAAGCCTCACGAGCAATTAGTATTGGTCAGCTTCACATATCACTATGCTTCCACATCCAACCTATCAACGTCGTAGTCTTCAACGGCTCTTTAGAGGACATAAAGTCCTAGGGAAATCTTATCTTGAGGTAGGCTTCCCGCTTAGATGCTTTCAGCGGTTATCCCTTCCGAACATAGCTACCCGGCGATGCGACTGGCGTCACAACCGGTACACCAGAGGTTCGTCCACTCTGGTCCTCTCGTACTAGGAGCAGATCCTCTCAAATTTCCAACGCCCACGGTAGATAGGGACCGAACTGTCTCACGACGTTCTAAACCCAGCTCGCGTACCTCTTTAAATGGCGAACAGCCATACCCTTGGGACCTGCTTCAGCCCCAGGATGAGATGAGCCGACATCGAGGTGCCAAACACCGCCGTCGATATGAACTCTTGGGCGGTATCAGCCTGTTATCCCCAGAGTACCTTTTATCCGTTGAGCGATGGCCCTTCCATACAGAACCACCGGATCACTAAGACCTACTTTCGTACCTGCTCGACTTGTGGGTCTCGCAGTTAAGCGCGCTTTTGCCTTTATACTCTACGCGTGATTTCCGACCACGCTGAGCGCACCTTCGTACTCCTCCGTTACTCTTTAGGAGGAGACCGCCCCAGTCAAACTACCCACCAGACATGGTCCTCGTCCCGGATAACGGGACAGAGTTAGAACCTCAATATTACCAGGGTGGTATTTCAAGATTGGCTCCACCGAAACTAGCGTCTCGGTTTCAAAGCCTCCCACCTATCCTACACAAGTAAGATCAAAGTTCAATGTCAAGCTGCAGTAAAGGTTCACGGGGTCTTTCCGTCTAGCCGCGGGTACACCGCATCTTCACGGCGAATTCGATTTCACTGAGTCTCTGCTGGAGACAGCGCCCCCATCATTATGCCATTCGTGCAGGTCGGAACTTACCCGACAAGGAATTTCGCTACCTTAGGACCGTTATAGTTACGGCCGCCGTTTACTGGGGCTTCGATCAAGAGCTTCGCTTACGCTAACCCCATCAATTAACCTTCCAGCACCGGGCAGGCATCACACCCTATACGTCCACTTTCGTGTTTGCAGAGTGCTATGTTTTTAATAAACAGTTGCAGGGGCCTGGTTTCTGTGGCTGCCAATAGCTCAAGGAGTAAATCCTATCACCGTCGGCAGCGTACCTTCTCCCGAAGTTACGGTACCATTTTGCCTAGTTCCTTCAGCAGAGTTCTCTCAAGCGCTTTGGTCTACTCGACCTGACCACCTGTGTCGGTTTCGGGTACGATTCCTGTGTAACTGAAGCTTAGAGACTTTTCCTGGAAGCATGGTATCAGCCACTTCACTGTACAAGTACAGCTTGCTATCAGTTCTCAGCATAGAGTACCCCGGATTTGCCTAAGATACATGCCTACAACCTTTCACCTGGACAACCAACGCCAGGCTGACTTAACCTTCTCCGTCCTCTCATCGCATTACATAGAAGTATTGGAATATTAACCAATTTCCCATCGACTACGCCTCTCGGCCTCGCCTTAGGGGTCGACTCACCCAGCCCCGATTAACGTTGGACTGGAACCCTTGGTCTTTCAGCGTGCGAGTTTTTCACTCGCATTGTCGTTACTCACGTCAGCATTCGCACTTCTGATACCTCCAGCATACTTCTCAATACACCTTCATCGGCTTACAGAACGCTCCCCTACCACTTGCAATAAATTGCAAATCCGCAGCTTCGGCATATAGTTTTAGCCCCGTTACATCTTCCGCGCAGGCCGACTCGACTAGTGAGCTATTACGCTTTCTTTAAAGGGTGGCTGCTTCTAAGCCAACCTCCTAGCTGTCTATGCCTTCCCACATCGTTTCCCACTTAACTATAATTTTGGGGCCTTAGCTGGCGGTCTGGATTGTTTTCCTCTTGACTACGGACGTTAGCACCCGCAGTCTGTCTCCCGGATAGTACTCATTGGTATTCGGAGTTTGCATCGGTTTGGTAAGTCGGGATGACCCCCTAGCCGAAACAGTGCTCTACCCCCAATGGTATTCGTCCGAGGCGCTACCTAAATAGCTTTCGGGGAGAACCAGCTATCACCGAGTTTGATTAGCCTTTCACCCCTATCCACAAGTCATCCCCTGGCTTTTCAACGACAGTGGGTTCGGTCCTCCAGTTAGTGTTACCCAACCTTCAACCTGCTCATGGATAGATCACCCGGTTTCGGGTCTACACCCAGCAACTAAACGCCCTATTAAGACTCGATTTCTCTACGGCTCCCCTATGCGGTTAACCTCGCTACTGAATGTAAGTCGCTGACCCATTATACAAAAGGTACGCAGTCACCGAACAAGTCGGCTCCCACTGCTTGTATGCATGCGGTTTCAGGATCTATTTCACTCCCCTCACAGGGGTTCTTTTCGCCTTTCCCTCACGGTACTGGTTCACTATCGGTCAGTCAGGAGTATTTAGCCTTGGAGGATGGTCCCCCCATATTCAGACAAGGTTTCACGTGCCCCGCCCTACTCGACATCATCATATCAGCCCTTTCGTGTACAGGACTATCACCCACTATGGTTGCACTTCCCAGAGCATTCCACTAAAACTGATATGACTTAATGGGCTTTTCCCCGTTCGCTCGCCGCTACTGAGGGAATCTCAATTGATTTCTTTTCCTAAGGGTACTGAGATGTTTCACTTCCCCTCGTTCGCCTCGTATGACTATGTATTCATCATACGATACCTGCCTTATGACAGGTGGGTTTCCCCATTCAGAAATCTCCGGATCACAGGATATTTGCCGCCTCCCCGGAGCTTATCGCAGGCTATTACGTCTTTCATCGCCTCTGACTGCCAAGGCATCCACCACATGCACTTAATTACTTGACTATACAACCCCAAACAGTCGATCGTTCCTACAAGTGAGAACGTTCAACATTACAGTTTGAAGTACTGTGCACTTAAGCACCGTACAGCTTCAATTCAATTCACATACCAAAACGCTTGATTCAGTTAATTTCGCTAGTAACTCATTTCTTCAATCTTCATCAATCAGTAATAAATCACTGTTAATGTCAATCTTAAAAACGAGTATGAACAAATTATTTCAACTCAAATATATTCTGTTAATGATTTTTCCAGCCTTCGTCAGGTCAGGAAACTGTGATAAATCACAGAAGTTAATAAGCTTCAACTTACTAAATTCTATAATCCAACCTATCTGCGCGAAGCATAGCTTCTTGCTTAAATTTCAAGGAAAAGCCTTAAAGCAGTGCTTTAAGTTTTCTTGTCTTGAAATTTGGTGGAGACTAGGAGAGTCGAACTCCTGACCTCCTGCGTGCAAAGCAGGCGCTCTACCAACTAAGCTAAGTCCCCAGCTTATCAATAAGTCAATGTCTCTGTTTTTCTGTATTCAGCATTTAATAATGCTTGTTAGTCAGATTTGGTGGGTCTGACAAGACTTGAACTTGTGACCCCACGCTTATCAAGCGTGTGCTCTAACCAACTGAGCTACAGACCCTCAGATACATCGTCATGAAGAACAACTTGTTGTGGATTCTTACCAATCGTCAATCTTTCGTTAAGGAGGTGATCCAGCCGCAGGTTCCCCTACGGCTACCTTGTTACGACTTCACCCCAGTCATCGGCCACACCGTGGTAAGCGTCCTCCTTGCGGTTAGACTACCTACTTCTGGTGCAACAAATTCCCATGGTGTGACGGGCGGTGTGTACAAGGCCCGGGAACGTATTCACCGCGGCATTCTGATCCGCGATTACTAGCGATTCCGACTTCATGGAGTCGAGTTGCAGACTCCAATCCGGACTACGATCGGCTTTTTGAGATTAGCATCCTATCGCTAGGTAGCAACCCTTTGTACCGACCATTGTAGCACGTGTGTAGCCCTGGTCGTAAGGGCCATGATGACTTGACGTCGTCCCCGCCTTCCTCCAGTTTGTCACTGGCAGTATCCTTAAAGTTCCCGGCTTAACCCGCTGGCAAATAAGGAAAAGGGTTGCGCTCGTTGCGGGACTTAACCCAACATCTCACGACACGAGCTGACGACAGCCATGCAGCACCTGTATGTAAGTTCCCGAAGGCACCAATCCATCTCTGGAAAGTTCTTACTATGTCAAGACCAGGTAAGGTTCTTCGCGTTGCATCGAATTAAACCACATGCTCCACCGCTTGTGCGGGCCCCCGTCAATTCATTTGAGTTTTAGTCTTGCGACCGTACTCCCCAGGCGGTCTACTTATCGCGTTAGCTGCGCCACTAAAGCCTCAAAGGCCCCAACGGCTAGTAGACATCGTTTACGGCATGGACTACCAGGGTATCTAATCCTGTTTGCTCCCCATGCTTTCGTACCTCAGCGTCAGTATTAGGCCAGATGGCTGCCTTCGCCATCGGTATTCCTCCAGATCTCTACGCATTTCACCGCTACACCTGGAATTCTACCATCCTCTCCCATACTCTAGCTTCCCAGTATCGAATGCAATTCCTAAGTTAAGCTCAGGGATTTCACATCCGACTTAAAAAGCCGCCTACGCACGCTTTACGCCCAGTAAATCCGATTAACGCTCGCACCCTCTGTATTACCGCGGCTGCTGGCACAGAGTTAGCCGGTGCTTATTCTGCGAGTAACGTCCACTATCCTAGAGTATTAATCTAAGTAGCCTCCTCCTCGCTTAAAGTGCTTTACAACCAAAAGGCCTTCTTCACACACGCGGCATGGCTGGATCAGGCTTTCGCCCATTGTCCAATATTCCCCACTGCTGCCTCCCGTAGGAGTCTGGGCCGTGTCTCAGTCCCAGTGTGGCGGATCATCCTCTCAGACCCGCTACAGATCGTCGCCTTGGTAGGCCTTTACCCCACCAACTAGCTAATCTGACTTAGGCTCATCTATTAGCGCAAGGTCCGAAGATCCCCTGCTTTCCCCCGTAGGGCGTATGCGGTATTAGCATTCCTTTCGGAATGTTGTCCCCCACTAATAGGCAGATTCCTAAGCATTACTCACCCGTCCGCCGCTAGGTCAGGTAGCAAGCTACCCTTCCCCGCTCGACTTGCATGTGTTAAGCCTGCCGCCAGCGTTCAATCTGAGCCATGATCAAACTCTTCAGTTAAAAATCATTAGTAGCTTATGGCTACAAATCTTGGCTCATCAATTTTCTGACAAATATTTCTCAAATAAACTTCGAGTAATTTTTACCTTCAATCAATGAAATATTTTCGATCGATCAATCAGTAAAAATCCACACAAGTTGTTCTTCATAATCTCTTAATGATCTTTCTAACACCTCGTCAGTGCTAGAAGCTGGACTCAATATACTTAACAACTCAGCACTTCGTGCTTCGTTCGTTTCCGTCTATCTCGTCGGTATGGGGTGCATTCTAGAGGATTTCTAAAGCTTTGCAAGTGCTTTTAACTGGTTGTTTTATCGGATGTTGTATTTTTATGCACTAAAAAGGTTCAAAAACACACAACCATACACCTAACCCAATAATTTTAAAGCAGAAATATAGATTTAATATTTCTGCTATCTTTTTTCATTACTTTTGCACTGCTGCTGCTTTAATATTCACACTGAGAATTTTAACAGGTTGTTTCGGTACATCTTGATGTGGCCCTGCACGTCCTGTCGGTACTTTAGTGATCTTATCCACCACATCCATACCTTTAGTGACCTGACCAAAAACCGCATAACCTGCGTTATTGGTACTTCTATCTAGAAAGTTATTATCCACCACATTAATAAAGAACTGACTGGTTGCAGAATGCGGTAGGTTGGTTCGTGCCATCGCCAAAGTGCCACGTTTATTCGATAGACCATTACTTGATTCATTTTGAATGGCTGGTCGTGTTGGTTTTTCTATCAGGTCAGCAGTCATGCCCCCACCTTGCACCATAAAACCCGGAATGACGCGATGAAAGATCGTGCCGTTATAAAACTTAGCTTTCGTATAGTCTTCAAAGTTTTTTGCTGAGATTGGTGCTTTATCATTAAACAGTTCAATTTCGATGTTGCCCATTGATGTTTTCATTTCAACAATCGTGTTATTTGCCATGACCGCCATACTCATACATGTAGCCGCCACTGCAACTAAACTCTTCTTTAACATTTCGTTACTCACAGCATTCAGATGTTATTAGATTTCGGTATATTAATCGTTCAGTTTGACATCCTCCGCGACCTAAAGGACGGGGATTCCTACTGCTAGACGCTCATGTCCGAGCGCAAGAATATTCAGTGCGGAATTTATATAACGATCATGGAATGTACCGCATTCCATGCACTGCCATTCTCTTATTCCAAGTCCCGTTCTACCTTTCGGACTACTACAGCGTGAGCCACAGCTCGAACAAGTTTGGGTGGTATAGGCTTCATTGACTTCTTTATACCATACACTTGCGTTCTCGCATTTATACTTGAGCATGGTTCTAAGTGTTGTCCAACTTGCATCTAATACAGACTTCGCTAGTTTAGTCCGTGCTAATGCCTTTGCATTCACATTACCAACGAAGATGGCTGCATGTTTATTCACCAATTTATGACTGAATTGATGTAGCGTATTTTGACGTATGTTTCTAATCTTGGCATGAATCGCTTTAACACGCTTTTTATTTCTAGCACGTTGAGCAATGCCAAGTTTTTGTTCGTATTGCCGATAGATTTGAGGGGCTTTGAGCTTTACGCCATCTGAACAGGTTGCAAGGTCTTTTAAGCCCAAATCTATACCGATTGAGGTATTACCCTTTGATTTAACTTGTTTTGTCTTATCAACAACTAAACAAACATACCAACGTCCACGACTGTCTTCTACAAATGAGCCTGTTTTGACGTTGTATTTTGATAGTCCATAGCTATCCCATAGCTTGAATTGATGCTTGCCATACTGCACGTAGCCATCAGCATATTTGATTGCAACCTTTTTGAAGGGTATCCAACCCAAAGAACGTCTTGCAGACTTCTTATTACTCACCCGCCATTTTAGCTTTGCTTTTTTAAACTGCTTTCTTCGAGTAACCAATTCTTCTGTTATCGCTTGAACAGTTTGACTATGCAGATTGCATTCTTTAGATGTGCCTTTCGTGTATTTAGCAATATCGTAAGCTGAAAGAAATTCACCTTTTCTTTTTAGATGTTTAAATCCTAAATCATTCACATAATTCCAAACAAAATTTACTTCCAATGCGAGTTGGTCTAGTACCTTGTAATGTTTGTCTTTTATGCGTAATTTAAGTGTTTTCATGATTAAAATATATTTGGTCTATGAGCAATAGTCAAGAGATTAGAACAGGTCGCCACTGTGTTTTTAATATGCATGTACATTTAGTCTTTGTGGCTAAATACCGTAGAGATGTTTTTACCAAAGCAATGCTTGAAACAATGCGTGAAGTGTTTGAGCGTATCTGCTTAGACTTTGAAGCCGAGTTGGTAGAGTTTGATGGTGAACACGATCATGTTCATTTGCTTGTGAATTATCCACCTAAAATAGCAATTTCTAGCTTAGTGAATAGTTTAAAGGGTGCTTCAAGTCGCATTGTAAGAACCAAACACCCTGAAATTAAAAACAAGCTATGGGGCAGTGCTTTGTGGTCGCCTAGTTACTTCGCTGCTTCATGTGGCGGTGCGCCAATTGGAATTGTTAAACAATATATTCAACAACAGCAAACACCGCATTAATGGCTTACGCCACTCGCTTATATCCTCGGGCTAAACCCCGAGGTTTTACGCTCCAATGGATAAATAAAACACTACTTCTTCTAAGAAAACGAGAATAACGATGAATGAAGCTTTAGCCCTGTCTCAATTGAGTCAATTTCCACCTTGGCATTTACAAGGTGAAGCCTTTATTTTGAATTATTGGATCAGTCCGCAATTTATCCGACAATATAAAGCGTTTCGTATCGCCCCGTCCCCGATTGGTCGTGTGGTTCAAGTCATGTTGGTGCGTTATCATCAATCCCCTGTTGGACCTTATGATGAACTGCTTTTGCTCGACCACCCTTTACTGAGCAAACGGCGATTAAGCTCGATTCCTAAAATTTATGTGTCTACACAGATTTCAGTTGAACATGGTCAACAACTTTGGGGCATTCCGAAAGAGTTCGCTCAGTTTGACTGGCATACGCAGCACGAAACAACACAATGTCAACTCAGCACTCAAGACCAAACCCTGTGTTTAACACTCACCCAATGCAAAAAGGCACGTCCGTTTTATATTAATAGTCATCACATTCCACGTTCCATGCTCAAAATACAACAAGCATGGCAAGGTCAACGCTATGAGTTTTCTCCACAGTTTCGCGCAAAGCTAATAAAACTGAAAAAATTTGAATGGCAAAACCATACCACCCTCTTCCCAGACTTTGGCCAAGCCAAGGCTCTACAAAGTTTTTATGTCCCGAGTTTTCAGCTCGTTTTTCCAGAAGCCAAAATCCGCCCTAAATAAAAAAAGAATGTTCCACGTGAAACATTCTTTTTAAAATCCATGCTTTTTTATTTGGCATTCTTATCCCAAAATTTTCTAAAATTCTTTGCCATTTCTATGGTAATTTTTTTTGCCCGACGAGAAATGATGGTGAAGTTCACAAACCCATGGGGTTGATCTAGATAATTCTGATAATAAACCTTATTGCTCTGCTGCTTTAATTTGATGGCATAAATTTCACCTTCATCATGCAATAAATCATGACCTGCGGTGATGACAAAAGCGGGTGCGACACTTTTTAATACACCATAAGTCGGCGAAACAATAGGATCATCCAGTGCTACCTGATGTTGTTCAGCATACAACGACGTCACTCTATCGACATCTTGCCCCGTTAAGGTCAGTCCATCTTTATAAGCAAAGAACGATGGATGGCGACTTTTGAAATCGACCACGGGGTAAATTAACAGTTGTGCACTTGGCGCATAAGCTTTTGCAGCAGTTCGCTGCGCCACCACGGCACTGATATTACCACCGGCACTATCGCCAGCCACCGCAATTCGATTTTTCAAAATTTTGAACTGACGACGGTTTTGATAGACCCAAGCCAAAGCATCTTCACAAGATTGAATTAATAAATTCGGGCCAACTTCTGGCGCCAAAGGATAATCAATACTGAGCACCTGCACTTTGGCATGGATCGCCAGTAAGCGACAGACTTCATCATGACTGTCGAGACTGCCGACCACGAAGCCGCCGCCATGATAAAACACCAGCATCGGAAGTTTCTTATTCGGTGCAGGATGATAATGCCGCGCAAACACAGTTCCACTTTGTAAAGGTAGACGTAAATCCTCCACTTGTTTTACCGTGCTGGGTTTGGCGGTCAACATTTGAATTTGATGATCAAACAATTTACGCGAACGGTGGTAGTCTTCAAAAATAAAGCCTGATTTGCCTTGCTTATATTGAGCTGCCATTAAGCATTTGATAAAGGGGTCCAGTTGTTCAAACTGGTGAGGATAACCCAGCGCTTTAACCAAGCCTTCTTGTGCTACTGTCGGTAAGCGATCAATTACTCGTGCCGCACTGCCTTGGCCTTGTTCCATCCATTGTTGTAAAGTTTGATTCAACACGCCCATGTCAATAATATCCTTTTATCGTTCTTCATATTCTCTACATGATCAGCACTTATGTGACCATTCTCTTATATAAGTCTTCACATCAAGATACATAGCAATACGCCCTATACGCTAATCTTCTTTTAAGAGCTTGTCATTGACAATTTTTATGCCGATTTAGGAGTGTTTTGCTACTCCGTTTTTATGAAGGAGACCTGCCATGACTAAAAAAATAATATTCCTCTCACTCATCAGCACCTTGTTTGTTGGTTGTGTGGCTTTTCCTGAGGATGGCTATTATGACGGACGCTATGACCACCGCTATGATTATGACGATCGACGCTACGACCAGCATGATCGCTATGAACGTGAACGAGACCGCCAACGTTGGGAATACCAACAACGACAAAACCGCATTGAACGCGAACGCCGCGAGGCAGACCGAAACCGTCAAAGACATACTGAATGGGAACGCCAAAACCGCGAACAAGAACGGCAACGTATTGAAGCTGAGCGCAAACGGATCGCTCATCAACGTCATCAAGACTGGCAACAGAAAAAGCGTGAGCAAGAGCGATTAAACCAAGAACGTAAACGTTATGATGCTGAGCGTCAGCAACGACAAAATGCCGAACGCAAACGTCGTGAGCAAGAGCGTCAACGAACTGAAGATCGACGTAAACAATCCAATAACGATCGTAAGCAACGTACCGATGATCAACGCCGCGATCAAAACAAAGGTTGGGATAACTCACGTCAAGAGCGATAAAATCGTCATCGCACATCAGACTGATGAAATAACACGGCTGAACAGCTTTAGTGATTTATCCTATAAAAAAAGACCTTCACGGCATCCTGTGAAGGTCTTTAACAAAGCGAGTGTAAGAGAAGTTCTCTTTTAAGCTTTATTGTTGTGTTGTCGCAGGTGTAGATTGGATGGGTTCAATCTGAGCCGCAGGATCTGCTTGAACCTCGACTCCAGCACTCCCCTCAACGGTTGCTGTTGCATCCGGTGCAGTGGTCACTTGAGCGGACTCAGGCGCTGTATTGGTTTCATTTGAGCTACAGCCCACAATGGCAAATGCTGAACCTAAAAGCGCTAGAGACAATAGTGCAGTTTTCTTATTTAACATTCTTTCATTTCCTTTTACGTCATACAAAATAGCAAAGCCAAACTTTGCCCTGCCTATCTTTGTCAAATCCGAAAACTTTTACACACGTGCTGAGTTGTAGTTTTTGCAGACTCGAGTACAACTTGTGCAATTTTTTATTAATTGCGCACAAATACCGCCTTAGCACTACATCTCCACAGCAGCTCAAGTTAATATGCTGATTCTGCATTATTTCTTTCTTCGGTGAGCAGCATAAATAGGAACTCTATGCTTAGACCATCAACTCTTCAGTATTGCAGAACTCTTGTATGCTGATACACGATTAAATAATGTTATTTTTAAAGTTTAAGCAAAAAAAGCTTAACCCAAAGCGGATTAAGCTCGAGAAAGCATACAAAAATAAAGAAACCACAGCCTTAAAAATCGAATTTTGAGCGCAAAGCTGGAAGCATCCTGACAGCATTATACCTTTGCACTGAATAAAGTACTTTTGGGAGACGTATTATTCAAAAACCTAAATCTCTAAATTAGGAAGATTTCCCCAAGCTATGCAAATAGGTCCCAGTCACCATACTTTGCTCTCTCCACAAAGTATGATCACCGCTGATGAACTCATTATGTGGTCAAGCGAAAAATTAGTAAAACAGATAAATTTAATTAAAATAATTCAATGTAACGATTAGACTTTTTCAACATAAAAAAACTAAAGCAGGATTGGAAATGGACCTTCAGACAGAATAAGTGCCAAGAAAGCCTGATTTCAGCAAATTTTTACCAAAAATAAATGAATTAATCACTGAAGCCGCTTGAATTTTTGGCTGTTGCCCCGACCTTTTATAGTAATCCTGAATTCAATGACGCATGGCAGTTCAGATTAACCCAGTTAACACTGATGCCTGAAGGACTGTACATGTTTAAGAACCCATTTAAACGGAGTAAATCAATGGCGACTGAGCACAATCAAGAAGCTCAAGATCTAGGGCAAGAGCAAGCGGATTCACAAACAGCGCAAACTCAAGCTGAAACGGAGCAAGCTGAAGTTTCAGTTGAGGATTTACAAGCTCAAATTACCAATCTTGAAGAAAGCCTAAAGCTTGAAAAAGCACGCACTGCAAATGCTGTATACGAAGCACAAAAAAGTGTAGAGCGTATTCAACGTGAATCCGATAAGCATAAAGACACCGTTCTCGAAAAATTCGCAAAAGAGTTACTTGACTCAGTGGATAATTTAGAACGTGCCCTTAGCGCATCGGGTGAGGAAAAAACACCAATGTTTGAAGGTGTGGAACTAACGTTGAAATCGCTACTGACTGCACTGGAAAAATTTGGTGTGGTCGCAGTTGATACAGCAAATGGTTTCAATGCGGACTTGCATCAAGCAGTCGGGATTGATCCAAATGCAAAAGCCAACGAGATCGGAACGGTATTACAAAAAGGTTATACCTTAAATGGTCGTTTGCTTCGTCCAGCAATGGTCATGGTTGGCGCATAAACTCTATAAATTCGAGAGTTTGTAAAATTTTTTCTTGATTATCACTTGAAAAAAATTGAACGGCTCTCATATCGAATAACAAGCAAAAACATTGCAAAAATTTTTGAGGAATCATCCAAATGGCTAAAATCATTGGTATTGACTTAGGTACAACAAACTCTTGCGTCGCTGTACTTGAAGGCGACAAAGTTAAAGTGATCGACAACGCTGAAGGTGCACGTACAACACCATCGATTATTGCGTATAAAGATGGCGAAATCTTGGTGGGTCAGTCTGCAAAACGTCAAGCAGTGACTAACCCTAAAAACACATTATTCGCAATCAAACGTTTGATCGGTCGTAAGTATCAAGACCAAGCAGTTCAAAAGGACATCGGTCTTGTCCCTTACAAAATCATCAAAGCTGACAATGGTGATGCTTGGGTTGAAGTAAACGACAAGAAACTTGCACCACAACAAATCTCTGCTGAAATCTTGAAAAAGATGAAGAAAACTGCAGAAGATTACTTAGGTGAGACAGTAACTGAAGCGGTGATTACCGTTCCTGCTTACTTTAACGATGCACAGCGTCAAGCAACTAAAGATGCGGGTAAAATCGCAGGTTTAGAAGTTAAACGTATCATCAACGAACCAACGGCTGCTGCACTTGCGTTCGGTATGGACAAAAAAGAAGGCGACCGTAAAATCGCAGTTTATGACTTAGGTGGTGGTACTTTTGACGTATCTATCATTGAAATCGCTGATCTTGATGGCGACCAACAAATTGAAGTGTTATCAACTAACGGTGATACCTTCCTTGGCGGTGAAGACTTCGATAACGCTTTAATCGAGTTCTTGGTTGAAGAGTTCAAGAAAGAACAAAACTTCAACTTGAAACAAGATCCACTTGCATTACAACGTTTGAAAGAAGCAGCTGAAAAAGCAAAAATCGAGCTTTCTTCGTCAAATGCAACTGAAATTAACCTTCCGTACATCACGGCTGATGCGACTGGTCCTAAACATTTAGTGATTAACGTAACACGTGCAAAACTTGAAGGTTTAGTGGCTGATTTAGTTGAACGTACAATCGAACCTTGCCGCATTGCGCTTAAAGATGCTGGTCTTTCAACAAGCGACATCTCTGACGTAATCTTGGTGGGTGGTCAATCTCGTATGCCACTTGTACAACAAAAAGTACAAGAGTTCTTCGGCCGTGAACCACGTAAAGACGTGAACCCTGACGAAGCGGTAGCAATGGGTGCTGCAATTCAAGGTGCGGTATTGTCTGGTGACAAAACTGACGTACTTCTTCTTGACGTTACTCCGTTGACACTTGGTATCGAAACCATGGGTGGCGTGTTAACAGCAATTATTGAGAAAAACACCACGATTCCTGCGAAGAAATCTCAAGTGTTCTCAACTGCTGCGGACAACCAACCTGCTGTAGACATTTCTGTGTTCCAAGGTGAACGTAAAATGGCACAGCAAAACAAATTGTTAGGTAACTTCCAATTAGGCGACATTCCACCTGCTCCACGTGGTGTGCCACAAATTGAAGTATCGTTCGACATTAACGCTGATGGTATCTTGAAAGTATCTGCGAAAGATAAGAGCACTGGTAAAGAGCAATCAATCCAGATTAAAGCAAACTCAGGTTTGTCTGATGCTGAAATCGAAGCAATGATCAAAGATGCTGAAGCGAATGCTGAAGAAGACCGTAAGTTCGAAGAACTTGCGAAAGCACGTAACGAAGCGGATGCATTGGTATCTTCTGCTCAAAAAGCAGTAAAAGATCTAGGCGAGCAAGTAACTGCTGACGAAAAAACTGCTGTTGAAACTGCTGTTGCTGAGCTTGAAACTTCGACTAAAGAAAATGATGTAGAAGACATCAAAGCGAAAACTGAAGCACTTCAAAACATCATCATGCCGATCACGCAACGCGCTTATGAAGCTGCGCAAGGTCAAGGCGGTGCTGAAGGGTTCGACCCGAATGCATTCGGTGGTGAAGCTGGTCAACAACAAAAAGCGGACGATGGCGTTGTAGATGCTGAGTTCACTGAAGTAAAAGATGACAAAAAATAATTTGTCTCTTTAATAAAAAAACCGCGCTTAGGCGCGGTTTTTTTATTACCTAAATATTGTTGTTTCACATTCCACTTTTACATTAGGCTGATAAAAAATTTAGATCTCAGCCTTCAATGAAAAATTTACAGTTGGGACTCATCGTCCTCATTACAACCTTCGGTTCCGCATGTACAACAATAAGCCCCTCCGTAGAAACAGCTAAAAACCAACATCAGCAAAGCGCGCAGCAGCAGATCCAACAAGCCTTCGATCAACTCCAAACCACTGGGGTGATTGTCATTAAGGACAAGTATGGCTTACACAGCTACGGCAATGACTTGAGCCGTGCTCAGACACCCTATGTACCGGCCTCTACCTTTAAAATGCTGAATGCCTTAATCGGACTAGAACATGGTAAAGCAACCAGCACCGAGGTGTTTAAATGGGATGGTCAAAAGCGTAGTTTCCCTGCCTGGGAAAAAGACATGACTTTAGGGCAAGCCATGCAAGCATCTGCTGTTCCCGTTTATCAGGAGCTTGCACGGCGCATTGGTCTAGACCTGATGCAAAAAGAAGTACAGCGCATTGGATATGGCAATCAACAGATTGGCACCGTTGTCGATAATTTTTGGTTAGTCGGTCCACTGCAAATTACACCTGTTCAAGAAGTCCTTTTTGTAGAGAAGCTGGCCAATACACAACTCGCTTTTGAGCCAGATGTGCAACATACCGTACAAGACATGTTGCTGATTGAACAAAAACCGAATTATAAACTCTACGCCAAATCTGGTTGGGGCATGGACCTAGAACCGCAAGTGGGCTGGTGGACAGGCTGGGTCGAAACAGCAACAGGTGAAAAAGTGTATTTTGCTTTGAATATGCAGATGAAAACAGGAATTTCAGCCAGCGTGCGTGAGCAACTGGTCAAACAAAGTCTAACAGCACTGGGGATAATTTAAGCCCCCAGAGAAGACGCATTTTTTATGTTGCAAAGGTATTTTTTACGCTAAAGTAGCTAAAAATAAAGATATATGAAGAAATATGCGTCAAAGTCTCTTGTTTGCTTTACTGGGCTTTTTAGGGTTGATTCTGTATCAAAATATACAACAGCCCCAGCTGCGTCTCAACCCACTGCTGGATCGGCTCACCCATCCTTTCGATCAGCGTATTCGCTATCGTATTGCGGAAGTCGATCCACGTTTTGCTCTTAGTGAACATGAGTTAAAGCAGATTAGCCAGCAAGCCACGGACATTTGGAAACAGGGTTTGGGCCAAGACTACTTTGTCTATGACCCTAATGCTCGGCTCAGTATTCGACTCATTTATGACCAGCGTCAAGATGAGTCGTTACAACGCCGCGATCAACTGTCTAAACTGACACAAAATGAACACGGGCTGAGTCAAAAAAATAATGAACTCAAAGCCATGCAACAAAATCTGGCACGTCACTCAGGGGCCTTAGATGTGCAAAAACAGAGTCTACAAGAACTTAGCCAAAACTATAATGCCATGATCCGTCAGTATAACCAGCACGGCGGAGTTCCTGCTTCGCAGCAAGCGGCCGTACAACAGAGTTTAGCGCAGCTGCATCAACAGCAACACGTTTTAGACCAACAAATTACCAGCTTTAATCTGCAAGTGAATGCCTACAACCAAAAGGTAGATGAGCTGAACCGTTTGGATCAAGGTCACAATCTGGCCATCGACCAGTTCAACCAGCGCTTTCAACCTCGATTATTTGATAAAGGACTGTTCAATGGGCGTGAAATTCATATTTATGAGTTTGAGTCCAAAGAAGACTTACGTATGACTTTAGCACATGAATTTGGCCATGCCCTCGGCATGAAACATCATAATGATCCGAAAGCCCTGATGTACCCAATGCTAGAAGAGCAAGACATGCAGCATTTTCGTTTACAAAGTGCCGATATTGCGTTGTTTAATGCCCGTTGAAGTGATGGATTGCTAAAAACAATTCCCTAATTTCAATATGTGTATAAAATACAATCACAGCACATCTTGACTCGGGTTCGTGTTATTGTAAATAATTGAATATCCACTAGAAGCTTTGGAGACGAATGTGAGTTACTACCATATCTTAATCGAAGTAAATGACCACATCAGTACGATTGAAGAAACTCGTGATATCGAAATCTTTGATATTGTTGAGATTCAACCTTATCTCCATTCTATTCTATTGCCCTATTTTAATGAGCAGCTGTTAGAACTTGAAGATGAAAATTTAGAGTTTAAGGATGTTTTACACCTAGAAGTGAAACAGACGCTTTTACCAATCAATGACTTGATCGAAGAAGAACAGAAACTGTTACCGAGTGACACCGATGTCACCATTACTGCCTATGAAGTTTTTAATAACCGTGACTTAAGCCAAGATGTCACCACGATTATTTTTGACTTACTCGATGCAATTAAACTCGATTGAAAGTGAATGATTGCACATAAAAAGCCCTCATGATGAGGGCTTTTTTAATCAGATCAGGTTTAGATCGAGAAAGATGAACCACAACCACAGGTCGTTGTTGCATTTGGGTTTTGCACGATGAAACGTGAACCTTCTAAACCTTCAATATAATCCACCACTGAACCGACCAAATATTGATAACTCAATGAGTCAACCAACATTTTCACATCACCATTGATAAATTCTGCATCGTCTTCATTTTGGTTTTCAGCAAAGTTAAAACCATAAGAAAAACCTGAACAACCACCGCCCGTGACATATACACGAAGCATTAAATCTTGATTACCTTCACTGTCACGTAATTGACGTACTTTATTTGCGGCATTGTCGCTTAGTTCAAGTGCTTGGGCATTCATCTTAGATTCCTCAGTTCGGTTCAGCTGTCTTTCAAATCAAAAAGACCATATTTCGAGTATAGCATACTCAATATATGGTCCCTATTTGAATATTTAAAGTCAAATCAGACTAATTTTCTCAAGATTGTTTGTAATTTTCATCCTGTAGTCCACATTCAAAGTTTTTCGCCGCTTGCTTACAACGGAATTGCCATAACAGTTTCATCATTCGCTTATCGTAAATACCGCGGTTGGTGAGATCAATTCGTGCTTCCCGCATCATCTTTTGATAACCCGGTTGATCTGCAGCGGGCACCTGCATCCAATATTTTTGCGGAATTTCAGCTTTCATTTTACCCAAAATACCGAATGCACGCGGCAGCTGGCCTTTGACCCATTCCCGTGATTTTTGTCCATAACCTGCAGGGAATTTATCTGGACGAATAATGATATTACCTGTGACCTGTAAAATCGGATAATTTACAATCGCCCCTTTCGTCCCCAAGCCTTTATGTAACTCTAAGGGCTTAAAAACCGCAGCAGGCGCACCAATAATATCGACTTGACCGTTATTAAACTTTGCACCAAAGTTCGTGACATCGGCACTCACAGCTTGCGCACCAATTTGTTGAACCATGACTTTTTGCGCTTGATCATAGTCTAAAACCGCAATTTTCTTGCCTGCGGCTTTCGCTACGGTATTAATGCTACGGTCATTCACCAATAAAAAGGCGTCCCCCACAGGAATCACCCCTGCCAATTCATACTTGCCATTGACCATATGTTTAGCAAAAGTTGGGCTGGCCAAGCCTTGCATCACTTTAACCGCTAAATTGAGATCGGGCATCGCACCAATTGCGTCGAGTGAGCCTGTAAACGAATTAAATTGACGCCCACGCATGCCTGTAACACTAATGGCATCGCATTTTCCTGCTTTAAAATCCTCAGCAATCACGGCTTCGTTTTGTCCGACCCGCAGTTCAATATCCGCGCCCCAGTTTTTAGCCGCCAACTGATAATCTTTCATCAAGCTATATACATCACCATTTTTACCGACCAAGTCGAATACACAAACCACTTGTTTGGCCTGTGCCATCGCTGTTGCAGAAATGACTAATGTCCCGACACTGAGGCTTTTCATCCACTGTTTCATGTATCTTCCTTTTGACTTATTGTTGTTTATTGTGATGAGCCATTCACTTGTGCTCTTTGTTATTTTTAATGCCCCGAATGACACTTCACTCGGTTCAAAACCACTCATTTCCTACGCGCTATACAAATTAGCTGCGTCAAATCCATTTAAATCTGTCGCTTAAAAGCAAAAAAGAAAGCTCAATTAAACTGAGCTTTCTTTGATCACACTCGGCAAATTACTCACCGCCCAGTGAGCATTCAAAGTTGGCTTTATCCACCGAGCAACGGGCTTTTTTCAAGACCGACATCATTGCTGGATCATAAATGCCTCGTTTGGTCATATCCATCCGACCATCGCGCAGCATTTTTTGATATTTAGTTTTGTCTTCTGCTGTAAGATTCATTTTGTATTTTGCAGGAATGCCTGCTTCTAAACGACCAATCATTGCGATGCTTTTCGGTAGGTTTTTCACAAACCAATCTCGCGATTTTTGTCCAAAGCCTGCAGGGAATTGATCTGGGCGAATCACAAAGTCAGCTGTCACTTGTAGTACAGGGAAGTTAAACATTGCGCCGTTCGTGCCTAAACCTTTATAAATCTCTAAAGGTTTATAAGCATAAGCCGGTGCCCCGACCATATCGACTTGACCGTTATTAAACTTCGCCACAAAGTTAGACACATCGGAAATCACCGCTTGCGCACCGACGCGTTGCACCATGATTTTTTGGGCATCGTCATAGCCCAAGACTGCAAACTTTTTACCCGCCGCTTTTTCAATGGAATTAATACTTTTATCTCGTACAAAAATAAAAGCTGAACCTAAAGGTGCAATCCCTGCCACTTCATATTTTTTACCCCCAAGATTGGTCACCATTTTGGTCGCATTACGCTGATCTAATGCAAAAGTAATCGCACGTTGTGCAATGGCATTGCTTGGGGCACCGCCCAATGCATCAATAGAACCGACAAATTTATTGTACTGGCGCGCACGCATAGCGGTCATAAATACGCCATCACACTTGCCTGCTTTAAAGTCGTTGTCGGCAACGGCTTCATCTTGACGAGGGATTAAATTAATTTCAGCCCCCCAGCCTTTTGCCGCCAAAGCCCATTCTTGCGCCATTTGATACGACTCACCAGATTTGCCAAGCAAGTCAAATACACAGATGTCCACTTTAGCCGCTTGTGCTGTCGACGCTACACCCAAAGCAGAAAAAGCAGCGAGTGCGAGGGTTAATTTTTTCATTCTTGTGTCCTTGTTCGTTTTGTTGTTTGACAGGTGTCCATACACATGCAAAATATTAAGCAAGTTAAAATTAAAAAAATAGAGCATTTACTCAAAAATTACTGTCAATTGGGCAAATTTTTTTCTTTTCTCTCATTTTTATTTTCAAAGGATTTATAAAAACATTTTAAATTCATTATATTAAAATAAAAAGCCTGCATCATTCGTTTTACATGAATGATGCTTAATATTACAAAGAAATACAGATTTTCGCCTTATTCACCGCCCAATGAACATTCAAAGTTAGTGCGTTCAACCGTACAACGGGCTTTTTTCAGCACGCGCATCATGCCTGGGTCATAGACCCCTTGTTTGGTTAAATCAATGCGCCCTTCCCGTAGCAAGCGCTGATATTTTTCTTTGTCTTCTTTGCTGAGCTGCATTTTGATTTTACTGGGAATGGCAGCTTCAAGTCGCTGCACCATAGCAAAGGATTGCGGAATTTTTTGCAAAAACCATTGCCGTGATTGCTCGCCAAATTGAGCAGGAAAACGCTCGGGTCTGACAATTAAATCTGCAGTGACATTGACCACGGGAAAGTTAAGCATAGCCCCTTTAGAGCCTAGACCTTTTTCAATTTCTAAGGGTTTATACGCATATGCAGGTGCAGCAACTACATCGACTTCGCCTGTATTAAACTTTTTTATAAAGTTGGAAATATCCGACATCACAGGTACAGCGCCCACTCGCTCTACCATCACCCGTTGGGCCCGGTCATAATGCAGGATGGCAAATTTTTTACCTTGTGCTTTTTCGATGGTATTTAGACTTCGGTCTTTTACAAAAATATAGGCTGAACCAATCAAGCCGATACCTGCCACTTCATAGTTTTCACCTTGTAATGTGGTGGTCATACGCTTGGTATTTCTAAGATCCAACACATATTCCACCGCCTTTTGTGCAATTTTATTGCTTGGCACTCCGCCTAAGGCATCAATCGAACCTGCGAACTTGTTATAGGTACGCGCGCGCATTGAGGTCATATACACCGCATCGCATTTATCATTTTGGAAGGCTTTATCGGCCAAGTCTTCGTCCTGAAACGAAATCAATTGTACCTGTGCACCCCATTTTTTACTGACCAAAGCCCATTCTTCTAAGAATTTATAAGATTCCCCTGCTTTACCTAATAGGTCGAAGACACACACCTGCTGCTTCGCTTGCACCATACTGGAGAAAGCGCATAGTGCTAGCGTCGATAAAATAAAAAATCCTTTTCTTTTCATTATTATCCCTTCATATTTTTTGTTTTACTGGGGAAATATATCTGTGTGCTATTCCTCAATATAGGTCAAAAAAGGTCAACTTTTAGCTTTCCGACCAAAGGTCAAATGGTTTCATCCTCCCCCTTATAAAGAAACGCTGAGAGATTTCAGTTCAGATAAATTTTGAATGTTTAGTCTTTTGCGGACGCATCCATTAGAATAGGCGCACCTTTTTCTGATATTTGATAGTTCCATGATTCAGCTTGATCAAGTTTCATTGCGCCGTGGTGGACGAGTGTTATTTCAAAAAGCCTCCATGCAAATCCATCCGGGTTGGAAAGTTGGTCTCACCGGTGTCAACGGTGCTGGAAAATCAACCCTGTTTGCTGCGCTCTTAGGCTCGATAGGTCCTGATGATGGCACCCTAAGCCGCCCTGCCGTATGGACGGTGGCGCACATGGCACAGGAAGTGAAAGCCTTAGATATGGCTGCAATTGATTTCGTCCTGACCGGTGATGAAGAATATTGGAACATTCAACAACAGCTCAACCATCCTGAACAGTTAACTGACACTGAACTGGCTGATTTACATGGCCGATTCGACGAAATTAACGGTTATTCCGCACCCGCTAAAGCCGCTCAGCTTATGGCGGGTCTGGGTTTTATGGAACATCAAAACCAACTCTTGGTTTCGAGTTTCTCTGGTGGATGGCGAATGCGTTTAAACTTAGCGCGTACTTTGATGAGCCGTTCAGATCTATTATTACTGGATGAACCGACCAACCACTTAGATCTCGATGCTATTTTATGGTTAGAAGATTGGTTAAATGCCTATACGGGCACCCTGATTTTAATTTCGCATGACCGTGATTTCTTAGATGCCATTACCAACCGTATTTTGCATATCGAAAATCAAGAACTCACCCTCTATAGCGGCAACTATTCCACCTTTGAAACCACTCGTGCTGAACGTTTAGCCCAACAACAACAAGCCTATGAAAAGCAGCTCGAAACACGGGCGCATATTCAAAAATATATTGATCGCTTTAAAGCCCAAGCCACTAAAGCGCGTCAGGCACAAAGCCGAATTAAACAACTGGAACGGATGCAGCTGCTTGCTCCTGCACATGTCGATACCCCATTTACCTTTAGCTTCCGTGAACCCACCAAAATGAGTTCACCACTGCTCACTCTAGAACAGGCTGATATTGGTTATGGCGACAAACTGATTGCCACCAATATCAACATACAAATCACCCCGACGAGCCGGATTGGCTTATTGGGGATGAATGGTGCAGGTAAATCAACTTTAATCAAATCCTTGGTCGGTGATTTACCTTTATTGGCAGGACAACGCAAAGCCTCAGAACTGCTGAATATTGGCTATTTTGCACAGCATCAAATGGATTCACTGGATGAGTCGGCCAGCCCAATGCTGCAATTGGCACGCATTGCGGATAAAAAAATCAGTGAAGCGACCTTACGTGCCTTTTTAGGCAGTTTCGGCTTTAGTGGCGAGCGAATGGATACCCCTTGCGAGAGTTTTTCTGGTGGTGAACGTGCCCGTTTGGCATTGGCTTTAATCGTGTGGTTACGTCCCAATGTCTTGATTCTAGATGAACCGACCAACCATTTAGACTTAGATATGCGCCATGCCTTAACCATGGCTTTACAAGACTATGAAGGTGCTGTGGTCTTGGTTTCACACGAACGCCAACTGATTGCCAGCGTATGTGATGACCTCATTTTAGTCCATGCTGGAAAATCGACCGAATTTGAAGGCGATCTACACGATTATGCCAACTGGTTACGCCAAGCGCGCCTAGAGATGATTAAACAAGGCGGAATCGTAGCGCCGATCGTGTCTAAAGTCAGCACTCAAAAAACCATCGTTTCAAAGGTTGATAAAGAAGCGCAGCGTAAATTAGCTGCACAGCGCCGTGAACAAACGCGTCCGATTCGTAAAAATATCGAAAAATGTGAAAGCCTACTGGAAAAACACCAGCCACGTTTACTCGAAATTGAAAGTTTACTCGGTGATGCTGGCCTATATGACGCTGCACGCAAAGATGAACTCATGAAACTGATGAATGAGCAAACCGAACTTAAAAACCAAGTCAGTGAAGCTGAAGAACAAATGCTAGAGCTGATGATGGAACTTGAAGAGCTCGAAAGCTCATTCGAAAACGAATAATCTTTCCTCATACACCCTGCCCGCTCTGTTTATGCATGGCGGGCATTTTTATGTCTTAACCATTTTGATTGATTTACTTTGCTGCAACACCAATCGATCTCGAAAAACGTGCCTTTTCGGTCTATGCATATAACTCAATAGGAAATGCACCCAAATAGTCTGAGCATTTTAAGAAATCATAAGTGATTGAAATTAAAATTATTTCTTAATAAATAAATCAATAAATTGATTGTTTCTTATTGTTTAGATATTCTTAAAAAGCAAAAAATTAGATTGTTTAATTTAGCTTAATTAATTGAATATTCAACTATATACAGCCCTATTTCCATGCATTTCACAGCTTAAAGCCAAATACAACCTTCACAACAGACAGCGAATATCCATCATGTTCAGACACGCACCTTTCAACACAACAAGTTTTGAATTTAAAAAGAGGGAATAAATTTAAAAGATCCGATTTAAATTTAAAAAATAACGCATGGTTTTAAATTTAAAACCACACTTAAAGCAGCTGTGGATAAAATTATACGTATTTTAGCAACTGATATAAAGTGCTATTTTTATTTATCCACAGGCTAATGTTGTTTATTTATTCAGTTGTTTTAGGCAAATCCATCCTCTTTTTTGCGCTCTTTTTCCTTAATTTAATACGGCTCTTTGCGCCTTTAAAAAACGTAATTCTTGTATTTTCCATCCCTGATCGAAGACCCATGTTTCTTGGATTTGTTGGCGATTTTCAACCAAACCGATCAAGACCTGACAGCGTGTTTGGTCACGGTTAAACTCAAATTCTTCAAATTCGACATCGGGTTTTTGAGGTTTCCAAACCCCATTTTTCACAGCATGTGCGATCTTTTCATAGCGCGTATAGTTACTCTCCACACGATCAGCTTGCTCATAGACCACCTTAAAATGCTCATCTTCATATTGAGCTAAAACTTCATAATTGCCCGTAAAAAATGCATTCACCCAAATGTCGCGTACTTGTTCTAGTTGATTATCCATCATAATGACCTCACATTTTGCACTGTGCAAAAGACTTGATACTCACATCATGACATCGCTATAAGTCAGTTTAATAACAGTGTGCATTGCTTATATTTTATTCAAAATCATAAGAAATGCTGTAAAAAAAAGCACCCCGTAGGGTGCTTTTTTGGCTTATTTTGTAAAGCGCTTAGGCATCAATATCCGCATTCAATGCATTTTCTTCAATGAATGCACGACGTGGTTCCACATCGTCACCCATCAAACAAGAGAACATACGATCGGCTTCAATCGCATCCTGAATGGTAACTTGCAACATGTTGCGGTTTTCAGGATCCATAGTCGTTTCCCAAAGCTGGTCCGCATTCATCTCACCCAAGCCTTTATAGCGTTGAATCATCATGCCACGACGGGAATCAGATAAAATATGCTGCCATACCTGATGGAAGTTAGTAACTGCAATCTTGCGATCGCCTTTTTGTAGGTAAGCACCGTCTTCCAACAACGTAAACCAGCTCTTGGAGTTTTTCAACAAACGTGCATATTCACCAGAACCCAATAAACCTGCATCTAATAAATAGCTGTGCGGCAGATTGTGTACATAGATGGTGATACGAGGTAAGTAAGTCTCGATCTTTTGACCATCCGCCAGTTCTTTTTCAAACGTTTCTAAGCTTAACTCTGGACGCAAGCTCGGTTGAATCTCTGCCACAGCACTGCGCACTTGCTCAGCCCACTGCTCAACATAAGCTCGGTCATGGTTTTGATCCAGCTTAAAGCCTTCAACCGAAATCAACGCATCTAAGACACTGGCAGGATAACGTACAGTTAAACGCTGTAAGCTCTTCTGAGACGTTTGATAGTCCGCAATCACATTCGCTAAAGCTTCACCACGGATTGCAGGTGCAGCATCGCTGATGTGCAATTCAAGCTCATCAATCGCGTTTGAAATTAAATAGGTTTCAAGCGCATCATTATCTTTAAGATACTGCTCTTGTTTACCTTTTTTAAGCTTATACAGCGGTGGCTGAGCAATATAGATATACCCACGCTCCACCAGCTCAGGCATTTGACGGAAGAAGAAGGTCAACAATAGGGTACGAATGTGCGAACCATCCACGTCAGCATCGGTCATGATGATGATTTTGTGATAACGCAATTTGTCCGGATTGTACTCTTCACGACCAATACCACAACCCAATGCCGTGATTAGCGTGCCGACTTCTTGAGATGAAATCATCTTGTCAAAACGCGCACGTTCCACGTTTAGGATTTTACCTTTCAACGGTAAAATCGCTTGCATCTTACGGTTACGACCTTGTTTAGCTGAACCGCCTGCAGAGTCACCCTCGACTAGATACAATTCAGACAATGCTGGATCTTTTTCTTGGCAATCTGCGAGTTTACCTGGTAAGCCTGCAATATCTAACGCACTTTTACGACGCGTCATTTCACGCGCTTTACGTGCTGCATCACGAGCACGAGCCGCATCAATGATTTTGCCTGCAATCGATTTTGCAGCTTGCGGGTTTTCAAGCAAATATTCAGAGAATGATTTGTTCATTGCCTGTTCAACTGCAGGTTTCACTTCACTTGAAACCAACTTTTCTTTGGTTTGTGAAGAGAATTTCGGATCAGGCACTTTCACTGAAACAATCGCGGTTAAACCTTCACGGGCATCATCACCAGAAACGGCTACTTTCTCTTTTTTGAGTAAGTTTTCATTTTCCATGTAGCTGTTTAGACCACGCGTTAATGCCGCACGGAAACCCGCTAAATGCGTTCCACCATCTTTTTGTGGAATGTTGTTGGTAAAGCAACGTACGTTTTCTTGATAGGTATCATTCCACTGCAACGCCACTTCAACACCAATGCCATTTTCAGCCTGTACGGTGAAATGGAAAATGTCGTTCAGATGGGTTTTGCCTTGGTTAATATATTTCACAAACTCAGACAGACCGCCTTCGTAGTCAAACACATGTTCTGCATGAATACGCTCGTCACGCAAAACAATGCGCACGCCCGCGTTTAAGAAAGACAATTCACGTAAACGACGCGCTAGAATATCGACATTGAAAATGGTTTGGCTAAAAGTTTCAGCACTTGGCCAAAAACGGACAGTTGTTCCTGTGGTATCCGTATCCCCCACAACAGTCAGTGGGTAAACCGGATCACCGTGTTTATATTCTTGTTGATGAATATGACCTGCACGATGAATGGTCAGTTCCAACTTACGTGACAAGGCATTCACAACTGATACGCCCACACCATGTAGACCACCTGAAACCTTGTAGCTATTGTCATCAAACTTACCACCTGCATGCAGAATGGTTAAAATCACTTCTGCGGCAGAAACCCCTTCTTCAGGGTGAATATCGGTCGGAATACCGCGCCCATTGTCCGATACACTTACAGATTCATCTTCGTGAATCGTCACCAAAATTTCATCACAGTGACCTGCAAGCGCCTCATCGATCGCATTATCCACCACCTCAAACACCATATGGTGTAAGCCTGAACCATCATCCGTATCACCAATATACATACCCGGACGTTTACGTACTGCGTCCAATCCACGTAATACTTTGATACTAGAGGAATCATAAGCTTTTTCTGTGGTTTGTTCCGTTTGAGAAGCAGCTTGTTGATCTTCTGAACTCATGGTTTCTCCCTAGCGAAAAATAGGTCTATCCCGTGATGGGTAAAATCTAAAATCATTGTGCGACAACTTGAACTTGACCGTTTTCAACACAGAATAATTGATAAGAAATAGATAAATCATGTAAGTGATTTTTGACTGATTCATACTCTAAAGTGGTAATAAAAACTTGACTACCCAGTTGGCTCAATCGCTCAATTAAACGTTGTTGTGCTGTTAAATCTAATTCTGCTGTCAGATCATCTAATAATACCACAGTTTCCTTATTACAAGCATGTAGCATTGCAATCTGTGACAGTTTTAAGGCTATGATTAACAGCTTTTTTTGTCCACGTGACAGCACGACATCGGCATCGCCAAGGCTTGTTTTTAAACGCAAATCTGCCTTGTGTGGACCATACTCGGTATAGCGCCGTTCAAGGTCTTTTTGATGATGACTTTGCAGGTCATTCAGTAACCCTAACTCGGTATGAAAGCCAGGGCTATATTCTAACTGAACCTCGATATCTGGCAGCAGGTGTTTTAAATCTTGCTCAAAAAAGCCCTTCCACTGCTCCACAATGCTGACGCGCTGCGAATGCAGCATTTCCCCATAATCACCAAGCATTTTGTTCCACGGCTCCAAATCTGCCAGACTTAGATTCCGTCGTGTTTTCAGTAAACTATTACGCTGTTTTAATGCCCGTGAATAATATTGCCATGCATGATAAAACTCAGGTTCCACGTGGAACATCAGCCAATCTAATAGTTGCCGTCTAGGCTTGGCACCATGATCAATAATATCGGTACTTTGCGGATCAATCAGTTGTAAAGGAAGAATCTTAGCCAACTGACCTTGAGTGGCAATGTTGTCGCCATTGACCTTGATGAGCTGTTCACCAGACAACAGCTTTTGCATCCCAATTTTTTCAGAACTGGATTGGGCAAAGACAATCGCGTCGTGGGTATCGGTTTGAATATAGTGTTTCGGAATATGGGTCCGAAAGGAACGTCCTGTCGCCAACAGATGAATGGCTTCTAAAATTGAGGTTTTACCTGAACCATTTTGTCCATAAAAAACATTAAACGGTTGCAATCCATGGAGAGCAACCGTTCTGAGATTTCGAACACGTTCGATGTTTAAACGCGTGATTTGCATGCCTGAACCTAGGGCTTAAACACGCATTGGCATGACCACATAGGTCTGATCTTGATGAGCTGGATCTTGCACTAGAACCGATTGATTTGCTTCGGTCATCGTCATTGACACATCATCACCATCCAATGCACCTAAGACTTCCAAGATATATTGGGCATTAAAAGACATTTCCATTGGCGCATTATTATATTGAATCGCCAAATCCTCTACGGCTTCGTCTTGCTCTGGGTTATTGGCACGCAGCTGCAAAGTGTCTGCGGCAAAGTTTAAGAACACACCACGTAGTTTTTCATTACTTAAAATCGAAACACGTTGTAAAGATTGCTTAAAGACATCATGTGCAATTAAGACATTTTTATCCCCACCACGTGGAATCACACGGCGATAATCAGGGAATTTACCGTCAATCAGTTTCGTGGTGAAACGAACCGTTGTATCCCCTTGTTCTTTGTCACGGCTGGCAATAGAAATGGTCACATTCAATAGTTCACGACCAATCAACAACGCCAATTGTTCATCTTCAATGCTCAATAAACGCTGTAATTCGCCCACTGCTTTACGTGGAACAATCGCTTGAATCAATTGAGTGGCATTTGAGCTAGCAACAGTTTCACACAGAGCTAAACGATGGCCGTCTGTGGTCACTGCACGCAGTTGATTATTATCAATTTCGAGCAAGGTTCCCGTGAGATAAAAACGCACATCCTGCACTGCCATAGCAAATGCAGTTTTTTCAAATAGGCGCTTTAATTCACGCTGTGTCACCGCAACTTGCGTGCCTTGCGTGTTCTCCGTGGTCAATAACGGGTAATCTTCAGCCGGTAAAGTCCCCAACACAAAACGGCTATTACCAGACTTTAAAATACAACGTTGATCTTCAGTAATTTGTAAGTCTATCAGTGCTGCAGTCGGTAAAGATTTGCAAATATCCATCAGCTTACGTGCAGGAACGGTCGTTTCACCCGCTTGTAAACACGCCCCTTCAGCAAGAGGGGTACTTGCAACCAATTCGACTTCTAAGTCTGAACCTGTGATCGTCAACGACGCTTGGCTTACTTGTACTTTAACATTTGAGAGAATATTTAAAGTATGGCGACGTTCAACCGCTCCTACGACATGTGATAGAACATTAAGTAAGCTTTCTTTCGCGATTTTTAAACGCACGATACATTCCTCGAAAAACTGAAGATAAAATAATAAATAAATGTGTTTTTAGCAGTGTACTATGCGTCAGAACATGCCGCATTGCAAGAATAGAATTTGAGCAATTTTGCTTAACTTTGCAGCAAGCGTTGCAAGTTTTTATAGTCCTCATTGAAGATCGGATCTTCATCGCGCAGACTTAAAACTTTTTCACAAGCATGCATGACGGTACTGTGATCTCGACCGCCAAAGGCCATACCAATTTCAGGGAAACTGTCCCCAGTTAACTCACGTGCTAAGCCCATTGCCAATTGGCGTGGACGAGCATAAATACGGGTCCGTTTAGGCCCAACCAACTCTTTGAGTGGGATTCTAAAGTACTCACTCACCACACGTTGAATATTTTCAGTACTGATGTTTCGTGCACGAATGGCCAAGACGTCTTTTAATGACTCACGCACAACATCCAAATCAATAGCTGTACCCTTAAAGCGTGAAATGGCCACCACTTTATTCAGCGCACCTTCCAATTCACGTACGTTTGCAACCACTTGTTGCGCAATAAATAACGCACAGTTTCGCGGTAATTCCACATCATTGCTTTCTGCTTTTTTCAGCAAAATTTCAATACGGGTTTCAATATCTGGTGGCTCAACTCCAACCGACAAGCCCCAAGAAAAGCGTGAAACCAAACGTGGATCTAATTCCGTTAATTCTTTTGGATAACGATCAGAGGTCAGAATAATTTGCTTAGATTCGTCTAAAAGTGCGTTAAAAGTATAGAAAAACTCAACTAAACTCGCCTCTTTACCCGCCAACAAATGAATATCATCGACCAACAATAGATCTAAAGATCGGCAATTTTTCTTAAATTCTTCCACTTTGCCTTGTTGTAAAGAACTGACAAAGTCTTGAACAAAGCTTTCTGCCGTCATATACATGACACGTGCATTCGGTTTGGCTTGCAACAAGGCATTGCCCACTGCTTGCATTAAGTGTGTTTTACCTAAACCAGTCGGGCCATATAAAAATAAGGGATTGTGTTGAGACGCACCTAACTGGGTTAAAACCTTACGACACGTTTCAGCAGCCATTTGGTTGGAACGACCTTCCACAAAAAGTGAGAAGGAAAATAAAGGATTTAACTGGCGTTTACGGCTGTTTTTAGAATTCCCTTCTTCTTTTTCTTTTTTCGGACGCACAACAGGTGCTGGAGCAGACTCTAAAGCTGCAGTCGTCGTTGCAGGTTGCTCACTCGCAGATAAAATTGCACCCGGGCGTGAATCGACTAAAATTTCAACTTTACGTACACGCCCTTCAGAGAGCTGCTCCACTAAAATTGTAATCAACTCTAGGTGATGTTCTTGAATGTAACGTGTCCAATAGGGATTGGGAGCATAAAGACGTAGTGTGTCATTTAACTCTTCTGCAACTAAAGGGCGTATCCACATTGTAAAGACATTCCCAGAGAGCTCTTGTCGCAAGCGAGTTAAGCAGTCCGTCCAAAGCATGTGAAACCCCTATTCATTCCATCGATAATTAATAAAAACACTATGTACCCACCGAAGCGGGTCGCCATTCTAACCAAGTTATCCACATCTGTCATGGAAAATTCTGCAGATATTGCTCAAAAAGCCTGCTTATGAAAATAAATTTAAATTCAAATACTGGTGTGGATAAGTTTATCCGCAAACTGTGGATAGAATATAGCACAAAGTTATCCACAAACTATTAATTTTATAAAAACAATCTTATCCACACCATATTCTATTGTTTTATAATAAAAAAAGTGTCATTTCCACAGAAAAAGGCCACCCTAATAGTAATAAATTTGAATTTATAAATTTGAATTTATTTATAAGAGACCTGTTTTCTGGGGATAACTGGAGATCCAAAATGAATTTAAATTTAAAAACATGCACAGCAAGTGAATTTAAAGACTTGTGGATAATTATGTGGGTAATCTTGTTGGTAACTTATATCACTTTAATAAACAATAATCTAGGTTGTGTATAAGAAAAAAGTGCAGTTGTTTAAATGTTATCGAGAAAAGAGCAAGCTCAAGCTGCTGTTACAAATAAAAAGGCTTAATTTCACAAGAAAATCGGTTTTCCATTGACAGCTCAAGCAATGAACACTAAACTCGCGAACCTTCATTGAATGATCATTTTTGGAGTTTCGATATGAAACGTACATTCCAACCATCTGAATTAAAGCGTAAGCGCGTTCATGGTTTCCGTGCTCGTATGGCTACTAAAGCTGGTCGCCAAGTATTAGCTCGTCGTCGTGCAAAAGGTCGTCACAGCTTAACTGTTTAATCAATAGTTAACGCTTAAACGATTTTGGGTGTTATGACTACACTTTATGGCTTCAGCACAGAGGTTCGTATTCGCTGTGCTGCCGATTATAAGAGTGTCTTCGATGGTGCGCTTTTTAAAGTGCATCAGCCCCATTTCTTATTTCTAGCAAAACTGACCGAACAACCTCAAAGTCGTTTGGGTATTGTTGTTGCTAAAAAGAAAGTGCGTCGTGCACACGAAAGAAATAGAGTAAAACGTTTGGCTCGCGAAAGTTTTCGCTTGCATCAACAGCAATTAACTTTAGATATTGTGGTTATGCCTAAAATGGGGATAGAAACAGTGCCTAATGCAGAGTTGCACCAGCAATTACAATTTGCTTGGCAAAAATTACAACGTCTTGCCAAAAAGCATCAAAAAATAGCTCCCTCCCTGCAAAAGTAGAGATGGCCAATGGTCCGGTTACTGCATTGGTTAATTCGATTTTATCAAATTGCGATTAGTCCTTTACTTGGACCGCGTTGTCGTTATATCCCTACATGTTCTCAATATTCATTGGAAGCAGTCCATACACATGGTGCTGTGCGTGGTGTGTGGTTGGCTACTAAACGTATTTGCCGTTGTCATCCTTGGGGTGGATCGGGGTATGACCCTGTTCCAAACAAAAGGATTCGTTTTATCTCTTTTCAGCAAATAGATTCTCAAAAGCATCTGGTTGCTGTACCCTTTCGTGATTGTTTCTTGAACCAAAATCACTCTAACCACTTGGGGTAATCGATATGCAACAATGGGCCAGGTTTGCCATTCTCGGGGCCATGTTTGTTGTCGCTTATTTGCTCATTTTGGCTTGGCAAAAAGATTATGGACATGCTGAGACTCAGCCACAGCCACAACAGGCTGCAGCAGTTTCACATGAAGTATCTGCAGATTTGCCAAATGCCCAAACGGCTTCAGCAGCGTCTGATATGCCACAAGCAAATATCGCGACTCAGCAACCAGCTACAGAAGCAAAAGCATCTGTAAATCAACAGCTTATTTCAGTACAAACTGACCTTTATCATCTTTGGATTAATCCTAAAGGTGGTGATATTGTTCGTATTGAATTGTTAAACCATGACAAGAGCAAAGACAGTAACGAAGCATTTGTCATGCTTGAAAGTGATGCAAAACGTACTTATGTGGCGCAGTCTGGTTTAATTGGTCTTAATGGTCCAGACAGTAACCGTAGCGGTCGCCCAATGTATGAGATTGAAAAATCTGCTTATACATTGAATGATGCCAAAGCGGTTCAAACTGAAGATGGAAAAAGCATCAAAGTGTTAACTGTACCGATGGTACTGAAAACAGCTGATGGTGTGGAAATCATTAAAACCTTTACCTTCAAGCAAGGTGAATATCCTGTTGTTGTGAACCATAAAGTGGTGAACCGCAGTGGTCAAAACTGGCAGGGTCAAATGTTTGGTCAACTCAAACGTGACAACTCTGATGATCCAGGCAAATCGGATCAAGGTATTTTCACGCTGGGCACTTTCTTAGGTGGTGCTTGGGGTTCGCCTGAAGAACATTATAACAAGCTTAAATTTGCTAACTTCAATGAAGAAAAATTGAATGTTGAAGCGAAAGGCGGCTGGGTTGCTATGGTTCAGCACTACTTTGTGAGTGCTTGGATTCCAGGTGACTTAAAATTGACGCAAGCCAATGGTCAACCTTATGTTGCAAAATTAGAGTCGCGTAAGTCAACGGATGATATGAATATCATTGGTTTTACTTCACCGACGATTACTGTGCCTGCTGGTACAGTGGCTGAGATTGACGCGACCTTCTATTCAGGTCCTAAAGTTCAATCTGAGTTAAAAGAGCTCGCAACAGGTTTAAACCAAACTGTTGATTATGGTTGGTTATGGCCAATTGCGAAATTATTGTTCTTGGGTCTTGAGTTCTTCCACGGTTTAGTGGGCAACTGGGGCTGGGCAATTATTTTGTTAACGGTCTTGGTGAAACTGATTCTTTGGCCATTGTCGTCTAAGAGCTATCGCTCAATGGCGAAAATGCGTGTCATTGCACCTGAAATGCAGCGTATGAAAGAAGAGTTCGGTGAAGACCGCATGCGCTTCTCTCAAGAAATGATGGCACTGTATAAACGTGAACAAGTCAATCCGCTTGCGGGTTGTTTGCCATTGTTATTACAAATGCCAATCTTCCTTGCGTTGTACTGGGTGTTGATGGAGTCAGTTGAGCTTCGTCATGCGCCATGGTTACTTTGGATTCAAGATTTGTCAGCGATGGATCCGTGGTTTATTTTACCGCTGTTAATGGGCGCAACGATGTTCATTCAGCAGTCTTTAAACCCCCAACCTGCTGATCCAATGCAAGCGAAAGTTTTCAAAATCATGCCGATTGTTTTCACAGTCTTTATGTTGTTCTTCCCTGCGGGTCTCGTGTTGTACTGGATTGTCAACAACAGTATCACGATTATTCAGCAGACCTTGATCAACAAATCTGTTGAAAAAGACCGCTTGAATAAGGAAAGTGCGTCGAGTTAATCGAAGCAACTTTTCGCGAAAAGCTGAATAAATCCGCTTAAGATGGTAATCTTAGGCGGATTTTTCATTGTGTGACTTTTAAGATTTTAGGTGAATGTTATGTACAACCGAACCACGATTGCTGCCATTGCAACACCACCTGGGCGTGGTGGTGTGGGGGTCATTCGCCTATCTGGTCCCAAGTCTTATGAGATTGCACAGGCCTTGACCCAAAAAGATTTACCTAAAGCTCGTTTTGCAGGTTTTCGCCAGTTTTATGATGCATCTGGCGAAGTGATGGATGAGGGCTTAGCGATTTGTTTTCCGAACCCAAACTCGTTCACTGGTGAAGATGTGGTTGAATTGCAAGGTCATGGTGGCCCTGTCATTCAAAATGCTTTACTGGGCCGTTTGTTGGAGCTCGGAGCGATTGCAGCAAAAGCCGGTGAGTTTTCCATGCGTGCTTTTGAAAATGGCAAACTGGATTTGGTACAGGCTGAAGCGATCGCCGATTTGATTGATGCGACGTCTCAAGCCGCTGCACGTTCTGCGGTACGTTCACTACAAGGCGCATTTTCAACCAAAGTGAATCGTGTGTTGGAGCAATTGATTCATCTACGTTTGCATGTGGAAGCTGCGATTGATTTTCCTGAAGAAGAAATTGATTTTCTCGCGGACGGGAAAATTTTAAATCTTTTAGATGGTGTTACTGCTGCTGTGAACCAAGTGCAACAATCGGCTCGTCAAGGACAGTTGCTGCGTGAAGGTTTACAAGTGGTAATTGCAGGAAAACCGAATGCGGGTAAGTCATCACTGCTCAATGCATTAGCGGGCATTGAACGCGCCATTGTGACGGATATTGCAGGTACGACGCGGGATGTCTTACATGAAAAAATTACCCTGAATGGCTTACCCATTACCTTAACCGATACCGCGGGTTTACATGAAACCGGCGATATTGTAGAAAAAGAAGGGATTCGTCGTGCCATTAAAGAAATTGAGCAAGCCGATCTGTTACTTTTGGTTTATGACTTAAGCCAAGGCGAAGACCCACTTAAACTGGCGCAAGAATATTTTGCTGAGCATATTGAACCGAAACGTTTGATGCTGATAGGCAATAAGTGTGATTTGATGGCAACGACATCGCATATCGAAGACTTTAACGGCTTCCGTCATATTATGGTTTCGGCAAAGCAAGAAACTGGAGTTAAAGCGCTCATAGAAGCGATTACAGCGCATGCAGGCTTCCAGCCTGAAGAAGATACCTTTATTGCGCGTACACGCCATTTAGACGCAATGAAACGCACTCAGCTTTACCTTGCTGAAGCGCGTGAACAATTGGTGGTGTATAACGCAGGTGAGTTGGTCGCAGAGTCGCTACGTTTGGCGCAAAATGCCCTCGGTGAAATTACAGGGGATTTTAGTGCGGATGATTTGCTTGGGAAAATTTTTGGATCCTTCTGTATTGGAAAATAACACTGCTATTGATAAAAAAGCCCTCTGATCAGGGCTTTTGATCTTTAAGCCAGACGTATACTGCCCTTATGCGCAAACCACAGATAAAAACACAATAAAGCGATGACAATGCAAAAGCTAATGACCCCGAAACTTAATCCAAAGTGATCCGCCAGATAACCCACAGCTACAATGGGCACAATTGTGCCCAAATAACCAATAAAAAGATAAGTTGACATCACTGCAGCACGATTCTCTAAGCTGGTCATAGCATGAATGAGACCAAAGGAACCAATCAAGGTCAGGCCATGTCCGACACCAACGAGAAAATCACTGATAAAGAAAAATGCACTCAGTTGAAATAGCATACACAGCGCCAAAATGCCTAAGCTTGCAATCAAGGTAATTAAGCCATAGTTGAGGCACTTATAAGCAGGAATACTTCTGGCAAAATACTGCACCACGGCAGAGACAATTAGAATACTGGTAATGGCAGAACCGCTAATGAGGGGGCCGTGCCACGGCAAAATATCCCGCACAAATGAAGGAGATAAGGATGCAAACAAGCTAAACGCGGCAAAGGCACTAAATGCGGTAAATCCAACAATGAAAAACAACTGATGATATTGCACTTCTGGTCGGAGTAGCTTTGGGGCGATACTAAAGGGCTGTGAGGTAAACGTGGGGGACTCAACCCAAAATAAACCAAAGAAACACAGTACAGCACCAAGAATGACCGGTAGATAAGGGCTGACCAAAGGGTATTCTGAAAATTGAGCTATCAGGCCACCAATCAGCGGGCCTAAGCCAAAGCCTACTGCTGTAATAATCGAACTGAGTTGTGGTGCAATCTGTTGATGGCTTTTGGGCACAGTATACATCAGTCCCAGTAAGGCAGAAGTGGTCATCAAACCAGATGCAATACCAATAATAAAGCGCCCCAAAGATAAAATGAGAGCATCAGAAGCATAAGCGGAAATCACCAACCCGATGCTAATAAACACCAAACCCACTTGTAAGGTGCGTAAATAGCCAATGCTATTACTGGTTCGACCAAGAAACAGTAAAGTAGCGAGACAACCAAACATATAAGCCACAAAAATATAGGTGATCTGACTCGGCACCAGATGCCATAAGGCTTGATACAGCGGGTAAATTGGACTGGCTAAGGCAGTCCCCATGGTTCCCATCATTAAGGCGAGGCTGACCATACAAAATGGACGCCAAGAAGTGGTTGTTGTCATGCAAATGCCATGCGGCTCTCTCGGTCAAAACAAGAATATTTTGATGCCCAAGAGAAAAAGGATAGAGAGCAACAGTGTATCGGTTTGTGGAAAAAATGGTCAACTAAAAACTTGAAAAAGAACGCAATAAAACTTAGCCATAGCGTTTCAGCAGTTTTAAGAACTCAGCCAACTCCTCTTCATTAACCTGTTCAGCTTGTGCTAATACATGATGGCGTAAGTGTGCTTCAACGAGTTCATTCATCAGCCCATTGACCGCGCCTTTAATAGCAGCGACTTGTTGTAAAACATCGATACAACTGGCATCGGGATGTGTGATCGAGAGTTCAACTGCGTTGACCTGCCCTTGTAAGCGTTTCACACGGTTTAAAATTTTTTTATCTTCATGCAAATGGCTCAACACTTTGCTCCAAAAATAAATATACTCAAGGGGAGTATATTGGTGAATGATTTTAAATGCAAAATACCCCATCACGTCAGCATACGCATCATTTTGATGACGGTAATCCACTGGCACAAAAACGGATTTTAATGGCGACCATTTTAACGGCAGTCATGATGTTATTAGAAGTGATTGGTGGATGGATTTTCCAATCAATGGCTTTGCTGGCGGATGGTTGGCATATGAGTTCGCATATGTTGGCACTGGGTTTGGCTTATTTTGCTTATCGTGCTGCACGGCATTATGCCCATGATCAGCGCTTTAGTTTCGGCACATGGAAAATTGAAATTCTTGCAGGTTACAGCAGTGCTATTTTGCTGATGGTGGTGGCGGGTTTTATGGCTTTTCACTCGATTCAGCGTCTATTCTCGCCTGTACAAATTCATTATAACGAAGCGATTCCAATTGCGATTTTAGGCTTATTGGTGAATTTAATCTGTGCATGGTTGCTGCACGATGGTGACCATCACCATCACCATCACCATCACGCTCATGATCATGCATCAGAAGTACATAGCCATCATCATGATTTAAATCAGAAAGCTGCATTTATGCATGTGGTGGCAGATGCCGTGACTTCCATTTTTGCCATTATCGCACTGATTTTTGGTAAATATTTGGGCTGGGATTTTCTCGATGCTGCCCTTGGAATCGTGGGATCAATATTGGTAGCCAAATGGGCATTAAGCTTAATGCAAGAAACGGGAAAAACCTTGTTAGATGCTGAAATGGATCATCATGTGGTGGATGAAATTCGCGAAGTATTGGCAGAACTACCGCATACGACCTTGACCGATTTACATGTTTGGAAAGTAGGCAAAGGCAAGTTTTCCTGCATTTTGGCTTTAGAAACGACGGTAGACTTAACTGCGGATCGCGTGCGGGCAATGCTCTCGATTCATGAGGAAATTGTTCATCTCTCGGTGGAAATTAATAGCAAGGCTCTAACTGTTCCACGTGAAACTTTGGCCAGTTCATAAGCTAGGCGTGTTGGGTTTCGGTAAAGCCGTGGAAAAAATGATTCAATGCTTGAATAATACGCTCTACACTAGCGCCGTGGTTCTCCGATTGAAAGAGCAAAAAGTGATGATAAAAAAACTGGGTTTGGCACTACTCACAAGTGCAATTGCAAGCATGAGTATGGCCAGCGTAGAAAGTGTTCAAGCCAACTTAAAAAAGAATTATCCAAATATTAATGTTCAAAATATTCAAAAAACAGAAATGTCGGGCATTTATAGCGGATCTTTAGATGGTGAAATTGTGTATTTAGGCGAAGCTGCTGAGCATGTGATTGCTGGTTCGATGGTACGCTTAAAAGATCAGAAAAATTTAAGTGCTGCCTTATATGTGCAACAGAATTCGCTCGATTGGAACAAGTTGCCGCTAAAAGATGCCATTAAAAGCGTTAAAGGCAACGGTAAACGCCAATTGGCGGTTTTTTCAGACCCAAACTGTCCTTACTGTAAGCAGTTAGAGGCTGAGCTGAATAAACTAAATGATGTGACCATCTACACCTTTATTTATGCCATTAAGGCGCAATCGATTGCACCGTCGAAACAAGTGTTTTGTGAAGCAGATCCTGCCCTCGCATGGAAAAATTTGATTGCAAAAGGGACTCAGCCAACGTCGAAAAAACCGTGTGCCAATCCAATTGAGCGCAACATTGAACTCGGTCGTAGTCTAGGTTTACAAGGGACGCCTGTGGTTATTTTCTCAAATGGCTTTAAAGTGAATGGTGCTGTGCCTTCAACCACCATTGAAAATATGTGGCGTGAACTGGGCTTATAAGAGTTCAAAGATGCATAAAAAAAGCACCTGAAACGGTGCTTTTTTTAATGGCTGAGTTTAGGTTTTTTTGGTGACCATGTTGTAAATGAATAGAATAACGATAGCCCCAATAACTGAAGCAATAAAGCCTGCGGCAGAGCCTTCACTATAGAGACCAAGTAAACGACCACCATAAGTGGCTACGAGAGAACCTGCAATCCCCAGTAAAGTGGTGACAATAAATCCTGCTTTGTCATCGCCAGGATGGATAGCACGTGCGATGAGACCTGCAATAAAACCAATCACGATTGCAACGATAAGTGACCACATGAGCCAGCTCCTTTTTTTATCATGTCTTTGTTTTTACATCATGTGCAAAAATATCATCGGGCATAATGCTGCTGTGCAGTAGAGCAAATCTGCTAAAAACTGTATGTTTTATGTACTTAGCTTATGATAAAAATAAAAAAAGTGGCCTTCGCCCACTCTTTTATCGATTGATCTTAAAGACCAATTTCACCAATAAATGGCAAATGACGGTACTTTTGGTCGTAGTCTAGGCCATAACCCACAATGAATCGATCTTCGACATTAAAGCCTAAAAACTTCACATCGAGTTCAATTTCACGGCGTGAAGGTTTGCTGACTAAGGTACATAGTTCAATTGAGTTGGGAGAGCGTGTTTCTAAAATTTCTAATACTTTGCTCAAGGTGTTGCCTGAGTCGATGATGTCTTCAATGACCAAGACATCTTTACCGCGAATTTCACCGTCTAAATCTTTTAAAATTTTTACATCACGTGAAGATACCGTACCGCCACCGTAGCTCGAAACCGTCATGAAATCGAGTTCATGGGGTTTTGAAATGGTACGACATAAGTCTGCCATGAAAATGACTGAACCACGTAATAAACCAATCAGTACGAGTTCCTTATCACTGTTTGCATAATGCGCATCGATTTGTGCACCAAGCTCTTTTACTTTCGCTTGAATCTCTTCAGTAGAAATCATTACGCTCATTTGAACGGTCATGGGTAGATACCTAAAAATTAAAAAAAATCAAAAATAAAAAAGGCGTTGACCTGCAACACCTCTATATATGCATTAATTTTAATATATCTCTAAACGAGATGCACCCCCTTTTGCCCGCTGAAAATGTAATCATTTCATTGCAGACGGGATGCAGCTTGGCTTAGAGGCGAAAATCAAAGTTGTTTCAAAACTCGATTAGCTGCTTAAATTCTCGCTATTTGCTACTTAGTTTTGCACATAGGCTTTCTGACCAAAAATATAAGTCGCATGAATATTACGGTCATCACCCATGGTCATTAGGGCAAATAACGCATCTTCAATCCCTTTTGCACGTTGCTGACGTAATGCTTGCAGCGCGGTTGCTTTGAGATCGAGCACCACAAAGTCGGCTTCTTTGCCCAAATTAAAGTTACCGAGTTTATCATCCAAGCTCAGTGCTTTGGCACCGCCCAGCGTAGCGTGGTAGAGCGATTCAAACGCAGACAATTTATCGCCCTGAAGCTGCTGCACTTTATAGGCTTCATTCAGGGTTTGTAGTTGGTTAAAAGAGGTCCCTGCACCAATGTCTGTACCCAGCCCAACTTTTACCTGCTTGTCCCAAGTCTTATTCAATGGAAATAAACCACTGCCTAAAAATAGGTTGGAGGTCGGACAGAAAGCAATGGCAGAGTCAGTCTGATGCATGCAGTCCCACTCAGCCTCTTCTAAATGCACGCAGTGGGCAAAGACCGAATGCGAACCGGTTAAGCCAAAGTGATGATAAACATCCAGATAACCTTGCTGCTCAGGGAATAAGTCTTTCACCCAAGCGATTTCATTTTTATTTTCACTTAAATGCGTATGCACATACACATCTGGGTATTCAGCTTTGAGCTGCCCTGCTTTAGCCAGTTGCTCTGGTGTTGAGGTTGGAGCAAAACGTGGCGTAATCGCATACAAGTTACGGCCTTTGCCATGCCATTTTTCAATCAGTGCCTTAGAGTCTGCATAAGCACTGTCAGGTGTGTCGCACAGATCTTCAGGTGCATGACGGTCCATCATGACTTTACCTGCGATCAGACGCATCTGGTGCTGCCCTGCCGCTTCAAATAGTGCATCTACCGATTCGGTATGTACAGTACAGAAGACCAAGGCTGTGGTGGTGCCATTTTTTAGCAGTTCTTGCACAAAGAATTGGGCAATCCGGTCGGCATAGGCTTTATCTGAAAATTGTAATTCAGTTGGGAAGGTATAGGTATTGAGCCATTCAAGTAGCTGTTCACCATAGGCCCCCACCATTTCTGTTTGTGGAAAATGAATGTGGGTGTCGATAAAGCCCGGCACAATCAATTGTTCAGGATAGTGCTGAACCTCGACGCCAACAGGAAGGTGCTGTTGCCCCTCCTGCCAAGATCCAAACCATTGGATTTTGCCATTTTGGCTAATCAGTAAACCATCTTCTACGTAACGCACTTGGTCGTGAATTTCACGCGCTTGGGCAACCGTATTCTGAATATCTAGGAAGCGACCGCGAACCGCCGTCGTTGCAACTACAGAAGACATTTTAAACCTGCGTTTTGACTTTTTTTCGATTGATTGTACCGTAAACTGGATTTTTTTCACGGCTATTTACTGAAGTTTTTATTTGGGTTGTGAACACTACATTTTAAATGAAAGACTGGAGCAGTATTTTCTTAAAAATTGAACTGTTTTAAGGCCAGACATGTACCTGTGCCATCGATAAGATCGTGATTTTTTATGTCATACATACGCACAAGCTTTGAGCTTAAATGATTCAATCTATTCGCAAAATTTTGTTGAGAAAGTCTTTATCTTTAAATGCTGAGTCAGTACAGTGTCGACATTGATAAAATAAGAGACAATGACCGGCATGTATTTTTGGAATACCAAAGCATTAGCACATGAATTATCTAGCAACACCCTCGATAAAAAGCATTATAAAAATTATTACTTAGTCACCGCCTTACTGGTTTCAGTGGTGTATTACTACGGCATGTATTCGCCCTATGGTGATGTTCGTGTGATTGGTGTTGAGGGACTTCTGACTTTATTGATTATGTTTATCGGGATTCAAAGCGCTTACAAAGCCAATGGCGGCGATGATGGCGAGCATTTCTTAGGTCGAATTACAGCGTTGTCTTTTCCCATTTTGGTACAAACCACTGTGGCTGGTGTTGTCTTTGGTGCAGTGTTATTGGGGCTTTATTTTGCTTTTAATCTAGAAGGCACGGCGTTTGATGATTGGTATGAATGGACTATTTCGCTGTTTACCATTTTCCTGCAAATCTTGTTTTTCACGCGTTTGGTGTCTTATATGAAGCGGGTTAAAGCGCATACCATTTAAGCTTGAAAAAAAATATTGTCTTCGAATGTATGCCTGTCAGTTTTAGAGTCGACAGGCATTTTCTTTTTCAATTTAAACTTTATTTGATACACGGAAGCGTCATCCGCAATCTGCGTATTGTTTGGAATAGATTGTTCTTGCAACACAAATTTTTTAATTATAGAAAGTGAACAGGTTTTGCGGAGGACAAATGCTTTTCTTACGAAACTTCACTTCTCATTTGGCGAAACAAAAGAATAACTGAGCTCCCAGTATCGAACTTAAAAAAGATAAGACTTCGCCGTGAATAACCTAAAAGTGATAGTGCTTCTACTAAAACGCCTGAACAGACCCGCATTAATCTTTGGACACTTATTTTAAATAGGCGATTTAGAGCGCCACTTTATTCCACAAAATAATGCGCAGCAAAATGCGCATCATTGCCGATCACATCAAATACATCTTCACGCAGTGACATCCCCGCACATTCATCTCCAACCATCCAAAGTCCCAAGGTGGGCAGCATGCCTTCATGCAACGGAGTTTTTACCCAGCGCTGCATGACATAACCATATTTGTCGTAGTCATCGAAGTAAAAACTACCTGAGGCTGCACCGCAATCGACATTGTTTTGTAAGATATGAATATTTGCGCCTTCGCGCGCTAAGATTGGCTTACGCAACCATTTCCCTGCATAGTGGGCGTGCGCATCATAAGCATGGGTTTCTAACAACAATGGATGATTCGGAAAGCGTTTCCATAGCTCGATCAATAGGGCTTTATTGGAGAGCAACATTTTCCAACACGGTTCAATCCATTCAGTTTCAGGTTTGAGAAACTGTGAAAAATTTTCTTCCCAAATCCATTCCCACGGATACAGCTTAAATAAATGCTGAATCTGTTGCTGATGCAAATCGACAAAGGCGGTGCCATTCCAACCGATGTTTTCCATCGACAGTTCGCTGACATTTAAGCCTGCCTGAAAAGCAGTATCCATGAGGTATTCTAAATTGCCCCAATCTTCACGTCCTGCTTCTTGGCAGGCTGCGAAATGGACACGGCTACGCGCAGGATGGAGCTGTTTCCACCGCTCAATCAGCTTTTCATGAATGCTATTGAACTGATCACGGTTTGCAATATTTTCGACCTGTTCAATCCAATGCCACTGTGCAACAGAGGCTTCGAGTAAACCCGTTGGCGTATCGGCATTGTATTCCAGCATTTTGATGGCTTGACCATCATAGGCAAAATCGAAACGACCATACAGCATCGGCGCTTGGTTTTTCCATGAGTGCTCAATCAGAGGAATCGCTGCTGGGGGAATTTGAAAATATTCGGGATAATGACCGCGTTGAATCATATCCCCTGCCACTTCAAGGCACATCTGGTGTAATTCGTTTGAGGCATCTTCAAGCTGTTCAATTTGCTTGAGGCTAAACTCATAAGCCACTCCTTCTGACCAATACATTGAACCATCGCGCGACGGCAAGTTGTAGTAGTCAAAACCAATCTCTTGATGCGCCTGTTGCCAGTTTGCACGCTCAGGGAATAGAACTCGTTTCATGTATTAACCTCCGAACGAGCCTCCGCCACGGCCGAAGCCTCCACGAATGGGCTGGGATTTGGCATGGCTAAAAACGTAAGTCGAGATTTTAGGTGCGCCCGTCGAATGACGTCCGCGAGCTTTCAAGACTTGGCCCATGTAACGGACTTTACGGTTGTTCTTATAATATTGAGGGCCGATATAAACCCCAGCAGAGCCACTATAGCTCGATTCGCCATTTTCGTTAGCAGGTTCGCACAGTTCAAAATGCCAGTCTTGGTAGCAGTTGTATTGGTTATTGTAAACATCTTGTTGTAGGGTTTTAGAACCGCTACATGCCGTGAGTAAAACCGGCACTACAACAAGAGTTAATTTTTTGGTACGCATGGATGAGCAACCTTCAGGTTCTTTTATTTTTACTGGTAAAACCAAGGGTTTTAAGCCCGCTTATCATAGGGAGCTGTTTGCATAAAGTACAGTGCATTTACACAGAAAATCATAGGATTAAGTCTTGTGCATACTAAAATTTGGTCATAAAAAAAGCCTTCACAGAGGAAGGCTTTTTAAAACATTATAGGGTGGTTTGATGATGTTTCTTACTGTATCGAATCGATAGGATCGCAGTAATAGTCAGCACCAACACAATAAAGCCCAGTGAAATCCAAATTGGCATATGGAACACATCCAGCATGAGCATCTTAAAGCCGATGAATACCAAGATAATACCTAAACCATACGGGAGATAATGCATCTTGGTTGCTGCACCAGACAACAAGAAGAACATCGCACGTAGACCCAAAATCGCCATTAAGTTTGCAGTTAACACAATAAACGGATCAGAGGTCACTGCGAAAATTGCAGGAATGGAATCCACCGCGAAAATTACATCCGACGCTTCAACTAGAATCAACACCAAGAACAGCGGCGTTGCCCACAACATCCCGTTTTGACGGACAAAGAACTTGTTGCCATGCATTTGCGGGGTAATCCGCATATGTTTACGTAGCCATTTTAAGATCGCCATATCTTCGATATTGGTTTCTTCTTCGTTTTGCCCTTTGAAGAATTTGAAGCCCGTATACACCAAGAACGCACCGAAGATATACAGAATCCATGAGAACTCTTGCACGAACCACGCGCCAATAAAAATAAAGATGGTACGTAGAATAATCGCACCCAAGACACCGTAAAGCAGTAATTGGCGTTGTAGTGCAGGTGGAATGGCAAAAGCAGCAAAGATCATCAGCCAGACAAAGACGTTGTCGACGGCTAAAGATTTTTCAAGTAAATAACCTGCGAAGTACTCCATGACCTTGGTATTGGCCACAGTGACACCTGCAGTTTGTTGTAAATAAAGCCAAAGACCTGCACCAAAGAGTGATGCGACGGAAACCCACGCAATACTCCATAACGCGGCTGTTTTGATTTTAACTTCTTGACCTTCTTTTTGTTTAAAGCCTAAAAAGTCGATCAGTAGCATCACGGTAACAATACCGAAAAAAGCAATGTATAGCCATAAATTGCCTATAGATTCCATGAAATCCTCCACATCCAGTAATCGGCCACAAAAAAACCTTGACCTGCTGCCAGATGAAATAAAACATCTGTGACAACATGATCAAGGTCTTGCCTACATTTTAGCGTATGTATTTTGTGCGCTAAAATGCTCAGATACCGACTTTTTGCAAAGTGTAATGACGATAATCTGACACGTGAAAGTGATGCATGGCATTGATTTTTCACGTTTGGAGGAGGCTACTCCCCTTGTTCAACATAAATTTGGTTTTGGATTTGATCCAAAAGTGATCTAAGCATCGCATATTTTTATGGTTTGAGCAAATATTAAAGAAAATTGTAGATGAAATATAAATGAGACAAAATTTTGGTTAAATTTATGGCAAGCTAAAAAAAACAGTAAACTAAAGAGGAATAATAATGAAAATTCAACATCAAGAAACAGGTAGTAAAGGCGAAGTTTTTGTTGAGCAAGATCATGAGCGTGTAGCGGAAATGACCTATAGTTGGGCTGGGGACGATAAATTTATCATTGACCATACTTGGGTCAGTGAGTTGCTCCGTGGGCAACATGTGGGGCGTCAGTTATTGGATGTTTTGGTTAACTTTGCCCGTGATAAGGGCGTGAAAATTTTACCCTTGTGTCCCTTTTCCAAATCGGTATTCGACAAAGATCCATCTATTCATGATGTTTTATTCCACTAAGATAGAGAACGATAAATCAATCCATTCAACGAGTATGCTATGCAATTTCAACATGTAGATCGTGATCAAAAAGGTGAGTTTTTTTTAAATAATGTAGAAGGTCAGCGCATTGCTGAAATTAGTTATATTTGGCGGGACGAGACAACCATTGATGCCAACCATACTTGGGTCGATGATTCACTGCGGGGTCAAGGTGTGGCGCGTTTGCTGTTGGATACTCTGGTTGATTTTTCACGTGAGAAAAACCTGAAGATTATCCCGACCTGCTCTTATGTCGATGTGATGTTTCGCCGTGAGAAAAGTTTTGAGGATGTTGCGGCTTAATTGTTCGCCATTCATCGCAATTCTAAAGGTTAAGCTAAAATGAGATTGATATAGCTGCCATTACAGTTCTATTTTGTGTTTTGCAGCGCTGAATGATGGTGAAATTAAAGTATATGAAGACGCTTTTATCTATTGCCCTATTCTGTTCAGTTGCCCCCTTATTGCATGCTGAAGATTGTGTAAAACTTGAGGAAAAGGCAGAACAAAAAGAAGTCCAGATCATTCCACGTTGGGGCATGAAAGTGATTGCTCCAACCAGAGTGTATTTTCATTCAGCACCGAGCAATGCTTGTAAAATCAAAGATCTGTTTATGATTAAAAATGACCATATCACTGCTTATAGCACCTATGATGATGGCCAAGAACAGTGGGTTTCGATCATGTATTTCAGCAAACGCTTGGGAGACACGGTTCAAGGTTGGGCAAAACTAAAAGACTTTGAATATACGGGTACGATGTCTGGTTTTTAATTGGATAAGTTTGTAAAAAAAACCGCCATATGCGGTTTTTTTCATCTAAGTGGGAACAAATTATTCTGCGTTTAAGGCACTGATCAATTTTTGGTGTAAACCACCAAAGCCACCATTGGACATGATCACGACAGCATCGCCCTCGCCTGCTTCACTGACGATGGTATGGATAATGTCATCCAAAGTGCGTGCAACTACTGCCTTGTTGGGTGCAGCCGCAATGACAGGTTGTAAGTCCCAGTCTAAACCTTCTGGTTGATACCAAATCACTTCATCGGCCAAACGTGCAGAGTGCGCAAGTCCATCTTTATGGCTTCCCATACGCATGGTATTTGAACGTGGTTCAATAATCGCCCACAACTTACGTTCGCCTAAACGCTTACGTGCGCCTTCCAGCGTCGTATCAATTGCGGTTGGGTGATGGGCAAAGTCATCATAGACTTCAACACCACGCACCGTGCCTAAAAGCTCCATACGGCGCTTCACGCCGCCAAAGTTAGATAGGGCTTCACACGCTGTTTCAATGCTCACGCCGACGTGTTCAGCCGCAGCGATAGTCGCCAATGCATTGGCTACGCTGTGCTGCCCTGTCATGTTCCATTGCACCGTGCCTTTCACCACGCCGTGTTGGAGTACTTTAAAGTGTGAACCATCAGCACTGAGTTGTTCGGCATACAATTCCGACTTGTCGTGGGCCTCTAAAGAGGTACGAACCACAGGTGTCCAACAGCCCTGCTCTAAAACTTCATCGATATTGCTTTCAGTAATCGGAGCAATAATACGACCCTCACTTGGAATGGTACGAACCAAGTGATGGAATTGTTTTTGAATCGCTGCTAGATCATCAAAAATGTCGGCATGGTCAAATTCAAGGTTATTTAAAATGGCTGTTTTTGGGTGGTAATGCACGAACTTCGAACGTTTGTCGAAAAAGGCAGAATCATATTCATCGGCTTCGACACAGAAGTACTTGCCAGCACCTAAACGTGCACTTTCAGAGAAACCTAAAGGTACACCGCCAATCAGGAAACCCGGCTCTAAACCCGCCTGATCCAACACCCAAGCCAACATGGTTGTGGTGGTGGTTTTACCATGGGTTCCTGCTACGCCAAGTACGTGTTTGCCTTGGAGCACATGATCGGCCAAAAATTGTGGGCCTGAAATATACGGCAAGCCTTCATTGAGCATGTATTCAACTGCATCAATCCCGCGTTTCATCGCATTGCCGACGATGACCAAATCAGGATGAGGTTGCAAATGACTGCGGTCATAACCTTGCATTAAGGTAATGCCTGCATTTTCGAGCTGGGTGGACATAGGAGGATAAACGTTTAGATCCGAACCCGTCACTGTGTGGCCAAGATCACGTGCTAAAAGCGCTAAAGACCCCATAAAGGTGCCACAAATACCCAAAATATGCAGATGCATTCCGCCTCACTCCACTGCTTTTATAGACACATCACGTATTGTTGGTGCTGTTGTCGTGATTAATTCGATGTGAAAGCAACCATAGCAAGGCGCTTAGCGAAAAGATAGTGATTCTTGTATCTAATCGTTTAATTATTCTGCGGCTTGAACAACGCTTTTATTCTGTAAAAAAGTCGGCTGAAAAGTGCAATATTTGCTGAATTTTCTAGCAAAAAACGTAGAATAAAATGCTTCTAAATTCGGCGATCTTGCTTCATGTCCCTGCCCTTTATTTTATTGATTATTGCCAACTGTTTTATGACACTCGCATGGTATGGACATTTAAAATTTTTGCCGGGTGTGCCGCTTTGGCAAGCCATTTTATTTGGGTGGGCCATTGCGTTACTCGAATACAGTTTTATGATTCCAGCAACGCGATTGTTGGCCAAACACGGGTGGTCTTTGGGTCAAATGAAAATCACACAAGAAGTCGTGACTCTATTGGTCTTTGTCCCATTTATGATTTTTCTTTTTAAACAACCCCTTAAATTGGATTATTTGTGGGCAGGTTTATGCCTTTTTGGTTGTGTTTATTTCGTATTTCGCAGTGCTTAATTGATTTAATACAGCACAGGTCTCATCATTTAAGAGATGCGTGTTTGCAGGCGTTTTTTAGGACTTTACTAAACTCACGGTCTCGTGCAGTGGGATCCTCATAGTCAAAGGCATAATCACTATCACTGGTCAGCACACTCATTTGACCGTCTGCTTCAAAGTTGATGAGTGCATAACCATAGGTTTTGTCATCACAAAACACACGATATTCTGAAATAGAATACATTTTATCTTTGCCATCATCTGCTTTGTAATAGCCTGTCATCATGACCGGCTCACGTTCATCAATGACCGATTTTCCGGTCACTAAAAATTTTTCTTGGATGTAGCCATTACTCTTAATTTGGCCGTTATAGCCTTTTTGTTTCTGTAATAGGCTAAAGTCTTTTTCAAATTGGCTAGTATTGAGCTGAATTAGTTGGGCAAAACTCTGTGAGCTTATGGCTAAAGCGAGCAGGATGAAGATCTGTTTCATGTTTAAAGGCTCTTATGAATATTGATTTAATAAAAGTTTTTATAAAATTGAAAAAAATAAAAATATTTTCATAAAAATATTATGGAGTTTTCTCTTTAAAGACAACCGTTAAATTTTATTGAGATGAATTTTCAGTCTATAATACGGGGCTCTTATTAAAGCTTGGCGCTAGTCGAGATTTATCTCTCTTAACTATCTCTGGAAACATTGCAATGAATGCGGCCGCTTCACAAGACACTCCTCTCGTTGGAATTATCATGGGTTCTCAATCAGATTGGGCCACTCTCGAACACACTGCCAATATGCTTAAGCAACTTGGTGTCCCATTTGAAGCGGAAGTTGTGTCTGCGCACCGTACGCCAGATCGTCTTTTTGAATATGCTGAACAAGCACGTGACCGTGGTATCCAAGTGATTATTGCGGGTGCAGGCGGTGCGGCGCATTTACCAGGAATGTGTGCGGCGAAAACTGATTTGCCTGTACTTGGTGTGCCAGTGAAGTCTTCGATTTTAAACGGTGTCGATTCACTGTTATCGATTGTGCAAATGCCAGCAGGTATTGCAGTGGGTACTTTAGCAATTGGTCCAGCAGGCGCAACCAATGCCGCGATTATGGCAGCACAAATTTTAGGTCTGACACGTCCTGAAATTGCAAAAAATGTAGCAGATTTCCGTGCTGCACAAACCGACAAAGTCGCAAGCAGCAATATTCCAGGCCAAGCTTAATACGGGGCATTCCTCATGAATAAAACCATCGGTATTTTTGGTGGTGGGCAGCTGGGTCGCATGATGGCACAAGCGGCTTTGCCACTAAATATTCAATGTACGTTTTTTGATAGCAGTACCCACTGCCCTTCAGCGGCTTTAGGAACGGTGATTTCAAGCAAAACTGAAAACGGTTTACAAGACTTTATTGCCAGTGCAGATGTCTTCAGCCTTGAGTTTGAAAATACGCCTTTGTCTGATGTTGATGTGTTGACCAAGCAAAAAGATATGCATCCGCCGCGTCAGGCTTTAGCTATTGCACAGCATCGCTTGTCTGAAAAAGCATTATTTGATGAGCTTGAGATTCCTGTTGCGCCTTATAAAGCGGTAGATTCCCTAGAAAATTTAAGCGCTGCGGTTGCTGAGCTGGGTTTACCGATTGTGCTGAAGACAGCCACAGGTGGCTATGATGGTAAAGGTCAGTTCGTATTGCGCTCTGAGCAGCAAATTGAACAAGCATGGGCTGAATTAGGCCCTGCTGGAAGTTTAATTGCAGAAAGCTTTGTGACCTTCTCGCGTGAGGTTTCGATCATTGCGGTACGTGGTCAAAATGGCGATGTGAAAACGTGGCCATTGGCTGAAAACCATCACCATCATGGTATTTTGTCGCATTCGATTGTTCCTGCACCGAATAGTGCGGACTTACAACCCGTTGCACAAGACTACATCACTCGCCTATTGAATCATTTGAATTATGTTGGCGTGTTGACCTTAGAACTGTTTGTCACAGACAAAGGTTTGTATGCCAATGAAATGGCGCCACGTGTGCATAATTCAGGACACTGGTCGATTGAAGGCGCAGTATGCTCTCAGTTTGAAAACCATATTCGTGCAGTCGCAGGCTTACCCTTGGGTTCAACTGAAGTGGTTCGCCCTACGGTCATGATCAATATTATTGGTCAGTATCCACAGTCTGAACAAGTCTTGGCCTTAGAAGGTGTACATCTACATCTTTATAATAAGGAAGAACGTGAAGGTCGTAAGATTGGTCACCTGACTTTAATGCCGAATGATACCGCTCAACTCACGATGCTATGTCGCCAGTTGGCTAAAATCTTACCAAATCCCTTGGCACTGAGCGAAGATATGACCATCTAAAGCTTCAGTTGTTGTTAAAAAAAGCGATCACAAGAGTGGTCGCTTTTTTATTTGGATTCATTCAGGCATGATTGCGCCTCTTTGAAAAAAGTGACCGTTAATCGGATCAAAATTAAAATAAATTGCGTGTTTTTTATCCGTTTAGATAAAATCAGCCTATAGAAAAATAAACTGAAAGCAAAATAAAGCGAGTTTTGTGCAGAGAAGCACGTTTAAAACAGAGCCCACAATTGAATGTGACACTGGTTTTCACCTAAAAGAAAGTGAAACAGCAGAGATCTCTATCAACTTTGGTGTGTGGATATCTTTTTAAGTTTGTTTTGAATTTAAAAAATAGAAGTAGAATTTTGAATTTAAAAGTGAGTTTTAAATTTAAATCGAGTGTTTAAATTCAAAGTTCTGATGCTATTTGAATTTAAATTCAAAACAATAAATTTAAAGACTACTGAATGAATTTAAAGTTTTGAATTTAAAAATATTGAGCTTTAGTTGTGATGGTTTATTTTCTTTATATTGTTGATTATGAAGGTTAAATAAAAATGTGGATAAAATAAATTTAAAACAAGATGATTGAATTTAAAGTGCTTGCTGAACTAAAGGTTGTTTTTGAATTCAAAAGTTGAGATCTGTAGTGTTGTGGATAAGTGGTTTTAAATTTAAAAGATGGTTTTGAATTTAAACCAAAATGAATATTCATTTACGTTTTGATTCAGAAAAGTGAAATCGAAAGTGTTAAGGTTAAAAGCATAATTCAGAGATAAAGAATCATTAGGGATTTTATGCACCGTTTTGCTTTTCTTTTAGGTTCATTTTTTTTAGCGGCGACTCAGGCGAATGCTGAGCTTATTATTAATGGTCAAAAAGTTACAGGCAGTTCAAATGTCGCAACTTCCGATTATAGCCCTCAGAATTCATTTCAAAGCTGTATTGCCAATTTAAAAAGCCAAGCGATGGCGAATGGTGTGTCTGCGTCCACTTATGATCGCTACACACAAAATTTAGCGCCTGATTATTCTGTGATTGAAAAATTAAATTACCAACCTGAATTTTCCACGCCGATTTGGGATTATTTGTCAGGATTGGTGGATGATGAGCGTGTTGCGGTGGGTCAGCAAAAATTGGCGCAGCATCGTGAAGTGTTGAATCGTGTTGCGGCAGCGTATGGTGTGCCTGCGGAGACAGTGGTTGCTGTGTGGGGTGTTGAAAGTAATTTTGGCGATATTTCAGGTAAATATCCATTATTACAAGCTTTAGGCACATTGAGCTGTGAAGGTCGCCGCCAAAGCTATTTCCGTGGAGAGTTTTTTGCCGCTATGCGTATTTTACAGCGTGGCGATTTAACTGAATCACAGCTGAAAGGCTCGTGGGCAGGAGCATTTGGCCATACCCAGTTTATGCCATCGACGTATGAAGAGCTGGCCGTTGATTTTGATGGTGATGGACGCCGTGATTTGGTGTCGAGTACCACAGATGCTTTGGCATCAACAGCCAATTTCCTCAAAAAACGCGGTTGGCAAACTGGGCAACCTTGGGGATTTGAAGTGAAAAATCCCCAAGCGATCTCTCTGAGTGGTGAAAGTCGTCGCAATAAGAAGTCATTGTCTTACTGGATGCAAAATGGCTTGGTACGCGCAGATGGCTCAGCGTTAATTCAAGGCAATTTATCTTCTAGCTCGCAAGCGGGGTTGATGGCGCCCGCTGGTGAAAATGGTCCACTGTTTTTAGTGTTTAAAAACTTTGATGTAATCTATAGTTATAACGCAGCAGAAAGTTATGCATTAGCGATTGCGCATTTGTCAGACCGCTTACAAGGGCAAGGTGGGTTTAGTACAACTTGGCCAACCGATGATGCAGGCACTTCGCGTTCCGAACGTCGTGAAATTCAGCAGTTTTTACTGAATCGTGGCTATGATATTGGCGCAGTAGATGGTTTGATTGGTGATAAAACTCGTCAAGCCATTCGACAGGAGCAAATCCGTTTAGGTTTAAGCCCGACGGGACGAGCGGGACAGCAAATATTAAAAGCCTTCCGGCAGGAAAATGCCAAGTTGATGATGCGTTAACATTAACAGCAAAAAAATTGCTGATATAGATAAAAAGCCAGTCGGTTATTCACCAGACTGGCTTTTTTTGATTTGCTCGGGTTGCGACTAAAAGGTCAGAAGCGCTTTGATGTTTAAACCGCGGTAATTGTCCCGAGAATACGGTCGCCCCGTGCACCTGTCACTGTCGGCAAGTTGCCATTGAGTTGCTGGATAAAGCGCATAGCCAACCAAGCAAAGGCAGTCGCTTCCACCCAAGTTGGGGCTAAGCCAATAGCGGAGGTGGTTTGTACAGACCAATTGTGCTTACGTAAGCGCCAACGTAATTGTTCTAAAAGGTGTGAATTATATGCACCACCACCACAGACGTAGACTTCACCGGTATCCATATCGGAGCGATAGATGGCTTTTTTAATGGCGCGTGTGGTGAGTTTCATTAAGGTGGCTTGAACATTTTCAGGACTGTCTTCAAGCTCGTCATATTCAAGGTCATTGCGCCAGTCGGCAATTTGTTCATCTAACCATTCGAGGTTGAAGTCTTCACGACCAGTACTTTTCGGTGGTTCTTTGGAAAAATACTCATGTGATTGTAGGCGATCGAGCAGGCTGCGAATCGGATGGCCGTAAGCTGCCCAATTGCCATTTTCATCGTAGGGCTGCCCAGTAAAACGTTCACACCAAGCGTCCATTAAAATGTTGGCTGGGCCTGTATCAAAACCGTAGACCTCATCAGGTTGGCCTGCGGGCAACATGCTGACATTGGCGATGCCGCCTAGGTTTAAGATGACGCGATGAATACTCTCATGTTGGAACATATCTTGGTGAAACGCAGGAACCAACGGGGCACCTTGGCCACCTGCGGCCATATCACGACGTCGAAAATCTGAAATCACAGGAATTTGGGTGATTTCAGTGATGATGTTTGGGTCACCAATTTGCAGGGTAAAGCCATGCTCTGGGCGGTGGCGAATAGTTTGTCCATGTGAGCCAATCGCTTTGATTTGACTACGATCTAAATGACTTTGTTCAATCAGCTGATTGATGCCTTCGCCAATCATCTTTGCTAAAGCCACATCTGCCTTGCCCATACGGTCGATTTCGTTGTCACTGGGCAAAGTGAGTGCCATCAGTTCATCGCGTAAATCTGGGTCGAAAGAAAGAGTGAGGGTGGCGTGAAGCTGCAATGGATCAAAAGAAGCAGCAACAATATCAACACCATCCATGCTGGTGCCGGTCATTACCCCAATATAGATCGCTGTCATGATTATTCTAAAGCCTGCAATGTGCTGAAAAAGTGTTAGTATATCGCACAAATTGAATAACTGATGTGTTTGGGTTTTGTGATGTCAAATTTCCTGCCGGCTGAAGAACAACTTGCTCTCATTCAACGAGGCACGCATGAAATTATTTCTGAAGAAGATCTTCTGAAGAAATTAAAAGAAAATCGTCCTTTAAAAATTAAAGCGGGCTTTGACCCGACTGCGCCTGACTTGCACTTGGGGCATACGGTTTTAATTAATAAACTGAAAACTTTCCAAGACTTGGGTCATGACGTGACCTTCCTGATTGGGGATTATACCGCGATGATCGGTGACCCGACTGGAAAAAGTGCAACGCGTCCACCATTGTCGCGTGAGCAAGTGCTTGAAAACGCAAAAACTTATCAAGAACAGGTGTTTAAAATTCTTGATCCGAATAAAACTAAAGTGCGCTTCAACTCAGAATGGTTTGCAACCAAAACAGCGGCTGATTTAATTCAGTTGGCATCACAGCAAACGGTTGCACGTATGCTTGAGCGTGATGACTTCACCAAGCGTTATAACAACCATCAGCCAATCGCAATTCATGAGTTTTTATATCCATTGGTTCAAGGCTATGACTCGATTGCCCTTGAGGCAGATGTTGAGTTAGGTGGTACAGACCAAACCTTTAACTTATTGATGGGACGTACACTTCAAGGTCGTTATGATCAAGAAGCACAAGTCTGCATTACAGTGCCAATCCTTGAAGGTTTAGACGGTGTGAACAAAATGTCTAAGTCTTTGGGTAACTATATTGGGGTATTTGATGCACCAGGGGCGATGTATCAAAAAGTTCTTTCGATGCCAGATGCTTTAATTGAACGCTATTTCGATTTACTCAGCTTTAAATCCGTTGAAGACATTAAAGTCCTGCTAAACGAAATTGCTGAAGGGCGTAATCCACAAGAAGTGAAGAAAATTCTAGCCCTTGAGTTGGTAGAGCGTTTCCACGGTGCAGAAGCTGCAGAAAATGCACATAAAGGTGCAGGCAACCTGATTACTGAGGGTGAACTACCCGAAGGGACACCAGAAGTGACAATTTCACGCGCTGAATTTGGTGGTGAGTTGTTTATTGCAACGATTCTTCGCGTAGTGGGCTTAAACCCAAATGCAGCAGCAGCAAAGGATGCCGTGGGTCGTGGTGCGGTCAAAGTCGATTGGAACGTGGTCGATATGAGTTTCTCTGTCAAAGATAATGTGACTTTAATTATCCAGTCAGGTAAAAAAGCCATTGCGAAAGTCACTTTTACGGACTAAGTCAGTACATATATATGCTTTAAGTTATTGATATAAAAGCAGGCTTCGGTCTGCTTTTAATTTTTTAATCTTTATAAAAAAATCAAATAAGCAAATTCAAAAAAAACCTTATAAAAACAATGCTTAATTTTTTCCAAAAATATTGCAATTTAAAATGAGTGTGTATAAGATTTCAACGTCTAGTCGATGTTTTTAACATCGCTAGCAGGGTCAATAAGAATAACTCTCCACAGTTTTCAAGTCTCTTCCCCAAGGGACTTTTTTTAAGATAACTATAATAATGACATCTATGGATCAGATAACGATCTAACTCCGAGGAAGAGGTTTTGGGAGAGATCTCTTCCTTTTTTATTGGCAAAAATTTAGTTTTTTAAAATCAATTTCTCGCAGACAAATAACGAGTTGTCATAAAAGTTAGGTGCAACAGACTCTTAAATAAAGCTGGTCATCACCTTCACAGGTATATAACACTGCGTTTTCTACTTATATTCAGATGCTTCTTATCATCCAGCTTTATCGTGGCTGTTATTTCAGCTCTGTCTTGAATTATTTTGATTGAGATGTGGGTAGAAGAGGGCTTTGCTATTACGCGAATGAAATAAAAACAGACTAAGCATTGTATTCTTGTTAAATAATTAGGTGCCTTTATAGCGGTGTGGCAGTTTTTCAGCTTAGGCATGTATCAAATATAAAAGAACTACGTCTTTAGAAAGATGATTTATCAAAAATACAGAGATGGACGGAATACAGAGTGATTTTAAGTCTGAAAACAACATTGCTAGAAGATTGGTAAGACTCTGCTGAAAGAAAAAATAAATGCTAAGGCTTAAATTTCAAACTTAAAAGACTTTTAAAGATTGGAAATGAAATGCTCCTGTTGAAAGAAATAAGAGAAAAAATGATAAATATGATCAAAAAATAGATGAAAAATACGATTTTTCTTAAGTTTTGTAGAAAAAACCAACGCCCGTTTCAAATAAGTGAATTTGGGGGTTGCAAAGATTTCGTAATGGTCTAGAATGCACCCCATACCGACGAGATAGACGGAAACGAACGAAGCACGAAGTGCTGAGTTGTTAAGTATATTGAGTCCAGCTTCTAGCACTGACGAGGTGTTAGAAAGATCATTAAGAGATTATGAAGAACAACTTGTGTGGATTTTTACTGATTGATCGATCGAAAATATTTCATTGATTGATGGTAAGAATTACTCGAAGTTTATTTGAGAAATATTTGTCAGAAAATTGATGAGCCAAGATTTGTAGCCATAAGCTACTAATGATTTTTAACTGAAGAGTTTGATCATGGCTCAGATTGAACGCTGGCGGCAGGCTTAACACATGCAAGTCGAGCGGGGAAAGGTAGCTTGCTACCTGACCTAGCGGCGGACGGGTGAGTAATGCTTAGGAATCTGCCTATTAGTGGGGGACAACATTCCGAAAGGAATGCTAATACCGCATACGCCCTACGGGGGAAAGCAGGGGATCTTCGGACCTTGCGCTAATAGATGAGCCTAAGTCAGATTAGCTAGTTGGTGGGGTAAAGGCCTACCAAGGCGACGATCTGTAGCGGGTCTGAGAGGATGATCCGCCACACTGGGACTGAGACACGGCCCAGACTCCTACGGGAGGCAGCAGTGGGGAATATTGGACAATGGGCGAAAGCCTGATCCAGCCATGCCGCGTGTGTGAAGAAGGCCTTTTGGTTGTAAAGCACTTTAAGCGAGGAGGAGGCTACTTAGATTAATACTCTAGGATAGTGGACGTTACTCGCAGAATAAGCACCGGCTAACTCTGTGCCAGCAGCCGCGGTAATACAGAGGGTGCGAGCGTTAATCGGATTTACTGGGCGTAAAGCGTGCGTAGGCGGCTTCTTAAGTCGGATGTGAAATCCCTGAGCTTAACTTAGGAATTGCATTCGATACTGGGAAGCTAGAGTATGGGAGAGGATGGTAGAATTCCAGGTGTAGCGGTGAAATGCGTAGAGATCTGGAGGAATACCGATGGCGAAGGCAGCCATCTGGCCTAATACTGACGCTGAGGTACGAAAGCATGGGGAGCAAACAGGATTAGATACCCTGGTAGTCCATGCCGTAAACGATGTCTACTAGCCGTTGGGGCCTTTGAGGCTTTAGTGGCGCAGCTAACGCGATAAGTAGACCGCCTGGGGAGTACGGTCGCAAGACTAAAACTCAAATGAATTGACGGGGGCCCGCACAAGCGGTGGAGCATGTGGTTTAATTCGATGCAACGCGAAGAACCTTACCTGGTCTTGACATAGTAAGAACTTTCCAGAGATGGATTGGTGCCTTCGGGAACTTACATACAGGTGCTGCATGGCTGTCGTCAGCTCGTGTCGTGAGATGTTGGGTTAAGTCCCGCAACGAGCGCAACCCTTTTCCTTATTTGCCAGCGGGTTAAGCCGGGAACTTTAAGGATACTGCCAGTGACAAACTGGAGGAAGGCGGGGACGACGTCAAGTCATCATGGCCCTTACGACCAGGGCTACACACGTGCTACAATGGTCGGTACAAAGGGTTGCTACCTAGCGATAGGATGCTAATCTCAAAAAGCCGATCGTAGTCCGGATTGGAGTCTGCAACTCGACTCCATGAAGTCGGAATCGCTAGTAATCGCGGATCAGAATGCCGCGGTGAATACGTTCCCGGGCCTTGTACACACCGCCCGTCACACCATGGGAATTTGTTGCACCAGAAGTAGGTAGTCTAACCGCAAGGAGGACGCTTACCACGGTGTGGCCGATGACTGGGGTGAAGTCGTAACAAGGTAGCCGTAGGGGAACCTGCGGCTGGATCACCTCCTTAACGAAAGATTGACGATTGGTAAGAATCCACAACAAGTTGTTCTTCATGACGATGTATCTGAGGGTCTGTAGCTCAGTTGGTTAGAGCACACGCTTGATAAGCGTGGGGTCACAAGTTCAAGTCTTGTCAGACCCACCAAATCTGACTAACAAGCATTATTAAATGCTGAATACAGAAAAACAGAGACATTGACTTATTGATAAGCTGGGGACTTAGCTTAGTTGGTAGAGCGCCTGCTTTGCACGCAGGAGGTCAGGAGTTCGACTCTCCTAGTCTCCACCAAATTTCAAGACAAGAAAACTTAAAGCACTGCTTTAAGGCTTTTCCTTGAAATTTAAGCAAGAAGCTATGCTTCGCGCAGATAGGTTGGATTATAGAATTTAGTAAGTTGAAGCTTATTAACTTCTGTGATTTATCACAGTTTCCTGACCTGACGAAGGCTGGAAAAATCATTAACAGAATATATTTGAGTTGAAATAATTTGTTCATACTCGTTTTTAAGATTGACATTAACAGTGATTTATTACTGATTGATGAAGATTGAAGAAATGAGTTACTAGCGAAATTAACTGAATCAAGCGTTTTGGTATGTGAATTGAATTGAAGCTGTACGGTGCTTAAGTGCACAGTACTTCAAACTGTAATGTTGAACGTTCTCACTTGTAGGAACGATCGACTGTTTGGGGTTGTATAGTCAAGTAATTAAGTGCATGTGGTGGATGCCTTGGCAGTCAGAGGCGATGAAAGACGTAATAGCCTGCGATAAGCTCCGGGGAGGCGGCAAATATCCTGTGATCCGGAGATTTCTGAATGGGGAAACCCACCTGTCATAAGGCAGGTATCGTATGATGAATACATAGTCATACGAGGCGAACGAGGGGAAGTGAAACATCTCAGTACCCTTAGGAAAAGAAATCAATTGAGATTCCCTCAGTAGCGGCGAGCGAACGGGGAAAAGCCCATTAAGTCATATCAGTTTTAGTGGAATGCTCTGGGAAGTGCAACCATAGTGGGTGATAGTCCTGTACACGAAAGGGCTGATATGATGATGTCGAGTAGGGCGGGGCACGTGAAACCTTGTCTGAATATGGGGGGACCATCCTCCAAGGCTAAATACTCCTGACTGACCGATAGTGAACCAGTACCGTGAGGGAAAGGCGAAAAGAACCCCTGTGAGGGGAGTGAAATAGATCCTGAAACCGCATGCATACAAGCAGTGGGAGCCGACTTGTTCGGTGACTGCGTACCTTTTGTATAATGGGTCAGCGACTTACATTCAGTAGCGAGGTTAACCGCATAGGGGAGCCGTAGAGAAATCGAGTCTTAATAGGGCGTTTAGTTGCTGGGTGTAGACCCGAAACCGGGTGATCTATCCATGAGCAGGTTGAAGGTTGGGTAACACTAACTGGAGGACCGAACCCACTGTCGTTGAAAAGCCAGGGGATGACTTGTGGATAGGGGTGAAAGGCTAATCAAACTCGGTGATAGCTGGTTCTCCCCGAAAGCTATTTAGGTAGCGCCTCGGACGAATACCATTGGGGGTAGAGCACTGTTTCGGCTAGGGGGTCATCCCGACTTACCAAACCGATGCAAACTCCGAATACCAATGAGTACTATCCGGGAGACAGACTGCGGGTGCTAACGTCCGTAGTCAAGAGGAAAACAATCCAGACCGCCAGCTAAGGCCCCAAAATTATAGTTAAGTGGGAAACGATGTGGGAAGGCATAGACAGCTAGGAGGTTGGCTTAGAAGCAGCCACCCTTTAAAGAAAGCGTAATAGCTCACTAGTCGAGTCGGCCTGCGCGGAAGATGTAACGGGGCTAAAACTATATGCCGAAGCTGCGGATTTGCAATTTATTGCAAGTGGTAGGGGAGCGTTCTGTAAGCCGATGAAGGTGTATTGAGAAGTATGCTGGAGGTATCAGAAGTGCGAATGCTGACGTGAGTAACGACAATGCGAGTGAAAAACTCGCACGCTGAAAGACCAAGGGTTCCAGTCCAACGTTAATCGGGGCTGGGTGAGTCGACCCCTAAGGCGAGGCCGAGAGGCGTAGTCGATGGGAAATTGGTTAATATTCCAATACTTCTATGTAATGCGATGAGAGGACGGAGAAGGTTAAGTCAGCCTGGCGTTGGTTGTCCAGGTGAAAGGTTGTAGGCATGTATCTTAGGCAAATCCGGGGTACTCTATGCTGAGAACTGATAGCAAGCTGTACTTGTACAGTGAAGTGGCTGATACCATGCTTCCAGGAAAAGTCTCTAAGCTTCAGTTACACAGGAATCGTACCCGAAACCGACACAGGTGGTCAGGTCGAGTAGACCAAAGCGCTTGAGAGAACTCTGCTGAAGGAACTAGGCAAAATGGTACCGTAACTTCGGGAGAAGGTACGCTGCCGACGGTGATAGGATTTACTCCTTGAGCTATTGGCAGCCACAGAAACCAGGCCCCTGCAACTGTTTATTAAAAACATAGCACTCTGCAAACACGAAAGTGGACGTATAGGGTGTGATGCCTGCCCGGTGCTGGAAGGTTAATTGATGGGGTTAGCGTAAGCGAAGCTCTTGATCGAAGCCCCAGTAAACGGCGGCCGTAACTATAACGGTCCTAAGGTAGCGAAATTCCTTGTCGGGTAAGTTCCGACCTGCACGAATGGCATAATGATGGGGGCGCTGTCTCCAGCAGAGACTCAGTGAAATCGAATTCGCCGTGAAGATGCGGTGTACCCGCGGCTAGACGGAAAGACCCCGTGAACCTTTACTGCAGCTTGACATTGAACTTTGATCTTACTTGTGTAGGATAGGTGGGAGGCTTTGAAACCGAGACGCTAGTTTCGGTGGAGCCAATCTTGAAATACCACCCTGGTAATATTGAGGTTCTAACTCTGTCCCGTTATCCGGGACGAGGACCATGTCTGGTGGGTAGTTTGACTGGGGCGGTCTCCTCCTAAAGAGTAACGGAGGAGTACGAAGGTGCGCTCAGCGTGGTCGGAAATCACGCGTAGAGTATAAAGGCAAAAGCGCGCTTAACTGCGAGACCCACAAGTCGAGCAGGTACGAAAGTAGGTCTTAGTGATCCGGTGGTTCTGTATGGAAGGGCCATCGCTCAACGGATAAAAGGTACTCTGGGGATAACAGGCTGATACCGCCCAAGAGTTCATATCGACGGCGGTGTTTGGCACCTCGATGTCGGCTCATCTCATCCTGGGGCTGAAGCAGGTCCCAAGGGTATGGCTGTTCGCCATTTAAAGAGGTACGCGAGCTGGGTTTAGAACGTCGTGAGACAGTTCGGTCCCTATCTACCGTGGGCGTTGGAAATTTGAGAGGATCTGCTCCTAGTACGAGAGGACCAGAGTGGACGAACCTCTGGTGTACCGGTTGTGACGCCAGTCGCATCGCCGGGTAGCTATGTTCGGAAGGGATAACCGCTGAAAGCATCTAAGCGGGAAGCCTACCTCAAGATAAGATTTCCCTAGGACTTTATGTCCTCTAAAGAGCCGTTGAAGACTACGACGTTGATAGGTTGGATGTGGAAGCATAGTGATATGTGAAGCTGACCAATACTAATTGCTCGTGAGGCTTGACTATACAACACCCAAACAGTTGGTGTTGTGGTTCAAATCACTGCAAACAACTTGATTTAGTTATAAAGCTAAGTACAATGCGCAATGAGATAAGATAAAGCACTGCTTTAGATTATCGCAAGAAACTCAGATATACCTGTTAATGTATTCTATTTGGAACGAAGTAAGGCATAGACTGTAAGTACAGTTGAAATAAGACCCGAACAAGTCCATAACAGTTGTGCTGGCGACAATAGCAAGAGTGAACCACCTGATCCCTTCCCGAACTCAGAAGTGAAACCTCTTAGCGCTGATGGTAGTGTGGAGTTATCCATGTGAGAGTAAGTCATCGCCAGCTCATTAATTCAAATCCCCCTCCGCTTAAGGCTGAGGGGGATTTTTTTATGCATGAAAGGCTAAATAATGTTAGATAATAAAGGATTGGCTAAAAAATGGTTTTTAAAATTTAATAGGCTTCGGTTTACACTTAAATTTGATTATTTATCACTCACTAAAAGAGATCATAACTAAGTCTGCGAATATATTTTGAGCAATTTGAATAGCTATTCCATCAATATTCATTGGACAAAAGAATGACTATATTTAACTCGTGATTATACAAAATATGTCAAAACAGGTTCTAATGTGTTCAATAAAAAGAAACCCCGACATCCTGTCGAGGTTTCTTTGTATTTCAGTGCTTAGATATAACTCCTGTCATATCTCACATCCTGATGCTCAAACTGATTATTGTTGTTTTAAGTTTGGGAAACGTCCTGTTTCCTCATTTGTTTAATATATGTCGTAAACTGTTTTAAGGCTAGTGGTCGCTTTCCTCAGTATTTGTAAGCTTTGACTTACACAGATTCATCTTGTTACTAAAGTGGATAACGTTGTACTTATGATTTCTCTACAATGAATGGTGATCATGCATTTAATGGGGAAGGAGATGCTGAGCAAAAAAGCTTTTTGTTTGTTGATTACAGTGAGTACATTTTTGGGCTTAATGGCATGTCATGCCGAAAGTCAGACGGAATCAGCAGCACAGGATAAACAAGACAAACAGGACAGTTCCACTTCTTTAGGTACATCTATACACCTCAAACGTATTGCTGAATTTAATGAGCCATGGGCATTAGCGGTATTGCCCGATGGGCGATTATTAATTACAGAAAGATCTGGGCAGTTGATTTTATTTAATCCTATAGATCAGACAAAGACTCTCGTTAGGAATATACCTAAAGTGGCTTATGGTGGCCAGGGTGGGTTAGGCGATATTGCTTTACATCCTCAGTTTGCACAAAACCATCAAATTTATCTCAGTTATGCAGAAGCAGGGCAAGATGGTTATGGTTCGGTTGTGATTCGTGCTAATTTGAATTTAGATCTGGCACAGCCACAATTAGATAACCTTAAAACGATATGGAAACAAGTACCTAAGGTGCGGGGGCAAGGACATTATGCACATAGGATGTTATTTGATGGCGCAGGAAAATTATGGATTAGTTCAGGAGAACGGCAAAAGTTTGATCCTGCACAAGATTTGACATCGAACCTTGGGAAAATGATTCGTTTGAATGATGACGGTTCGCTTGCCTTAGATAATCCATTTCAGACGCAGGGGGATATCGCAAAACAAATATGGAGTTTGGGGCATCGTAATCCTTTAGGAATGGCTTTGGATTTAAAAAAACAACTTTGGGTGGTTGAAATGGGCCCCAAGGGTGGGGATGAGCTCAATTTAATTCAAAAGTCTAAAAACTATGGTTATCCAATTGTTTCGAATGGTGATCATTATAGTGGTGTGAATATCCCTGACCATGCCACACGACCTGAGTTTGAAGCACCGAAATTAGACTGGACCCCTGTGATTTCTCCATCGAGTTTGATTTTTTATACGGGACCGATGTTTCCAAAGTGGCAGAATAAAGCCATCATTGGTGGGCTTTCATCTGAAGCATTAATTATTGTAGACACCACAGTACAGCCAGTAAAAGAACTCCAACGGATAGATATGAAAGAACGTATCCGTGGTGTACAACAAGCGAAAGATGGCAGTATTTGGGTGATTGAGGATGGGAAACATGCAGATTTAATTCAGCTGCTTTCACATTAATCACCCAAACAGAGCGTTGCTAAGAAAGATGGTCTTAAAGCGCAGCATGTCGATCGGCATTGAAGACATTCGCTTGGATCTGTATCAGTTTTCGTTGCCCTTGTTTGCCATTCATCCGCCAATGGGCAATTTTAATATTATCGATCAAGGCGACATCCCCTTTTTGCCACTGGAGCAAGAGTGCATCGTGATATAAGGCTTCAAAGAAGTGCTGTTTTTCCTGATCGGTCCATTCAATTTTTTCACCTTCATGGGTGAAAAGTTCCCATGACAGTTGCATGCAATGAGCCGTAGGGTCTGGTAGAAGCTTTCCTCGATGCTTAAAGCTTTTTTGTGCAGCTTGGTGGGCAAAAGAATTGGTATTGTTTGCAAAAGCCCACAGCTGGATTATCAACTTTTGCGTGTTTGGGTGTATGACAACGAACGGTGAGCGTTTTAAGGTAAGTTTGCTTTCTTTATTTGATTTTTTCTGGAAACTAAATGAGCTTTTATTGAAGGTCAATCGATCAAATAGATTAAGCTTACGTGTTGAAATATAAGAAAAATGGTTCCATGCGCCTAAGTATTTTTGTTGTGAGCTGACTGGAAAATGTGCCCAAATTTTTTCGAGGTTATTAAACCCAGTTTCAAGCAAGTGGTCCGCGGGTTCTTGGCAAAACAAGGCAATATAACGCGAGCGAGTCGAGTATAGGCCACCTTCGACATGTGGACCTTGAATTGAGTTTTCAACAGAGCCTAATTGCACTGTATTGTGGTTGAGGTAAGGTCTATCATCACCTGCACGATTTTCGCTATATTTACGAATGAAAGAGGCAAACCAACCTGATTTTTTAGGCGTAAATGTATGCCAAGGTTCAAGCTGAAAATGATGTTTGATCAACTCATGAAATTCATAGTGACGTTGTAATTTAAAGCCGCGAAATAATAAGATGCCGTACTGATGCAACTCTTGCATCAGTTCTGTGCGATGGACTCTAACGTAAGCGGTTAGAGCATCTACATCTGTATATTCGGGATCAGCGACATAAATTTTGCAATAATCATTTAAAAGTGTGGTGTTTAGTTGCATGTGAATGTTCTCTATTTTTGTTTTTCTAATTTATTGTATTGGACTGACGTATTTTGGCTGAAGCAGCAAATGTTCAGTAGGTGAGAGTATAAAGTGTAGTTCGAGCAGCAGATGTAATATTTCGTTGTGCAGAAGAACATACTGACAAACGGTGACAGTCTTAATATTTTATGGATTAGCGCTTAAATATGTACGATGGATGGAAGTGATGTTTTTTAAATTTCCTATGTTTTTATGTATTTGTTTTATATCATTATTTTTTTAATATTTAAGTTGAGAAAGACATCCAGTCAGACCAATTTTAATTTGTATTCACGAGCTTCTTCTAAAGTATTGAAGCATATAAGAGGTTAGTTAATATCTGATCTAGATTTGGGCTTTTAGATAAATATTGAGCTAAAAATCAATACAATTAAAAAGCCCCCGACATCCTGTCGAGGGCTTTTTTAAATTCTTTCAAACGGTATAACTCCTGTCCTACCGATCAGCATCCTGCTAGATATGTTGTTATTTTTGTTTTTCATCTGAGACATCCTGTCTCTGTATGATTTAACTATAGCGTCGATGCTTTTTATTGGAAAGCCGACAAATACTTAAGTTACTGTAAGCAATAGCGTACAGAAGAATCTCATGCTTATGCGCTGACATATTTAATAAGTTTATCAATCGCTGCTTTTAGATTCTTCTCATCAAAAGGATTCGGTTCAAAATCTTCGGTTTTATTGCGTGAAAAAATATCTCGAATTTCAATCACCGCATTGGTATCGACCAGGCCGAGTTGAGTACCGACTTGGCGAATTTGGTCGATGGAACGTGAGCCATTGGTACCACCATAACTGATATAGGCTGCAGGTTTCCCTTGCCATTCTTTGCCTAAGTAATCCAAAGCATTTTTAAGTGCAGGGCTATAACCATGATTGTATTCAGGGCTAATGAAAATAAAGGCATCACCTTGGGCAATGTGGTCGGCCCATGCTTGTTGTTTGGGTTGATCATAAATCCCCGTCATAGGGGGATTTGCACCTGAAAAAATTGGCAAATCCCACTCTTTTAAGTCGACCAATTTGAGTTGGACCGTACTGAGTCCAAGTTGTTCAAAGCCTTTTTGCACCCATCGCGCAACTTTAATAGCAGTCCGACCTTCGCGAACACTACCTATAATGACCTGAATTTTCATGAAAAATCCTTGGGAAATAAATGTGATTACGCTACGGTAGTATGAAAAATAGGCTTTGCATAGATTGAATGTGTATCTGATCGACAAATGTTTGAGGCATTAAAAAAGCCCCCGAAGGAGCTTTGGCTAACACACAGACAGTCGATCTGTGGCTTTACATAATTTTAATGCCTTGTTGGCCTGCAGGCGTCACTTTGAAGATTTCAACTTCAAAGGTAATATCTTTACCTGCCAATGGATGGTTAAAGTCGACTTCGGTGATGTTATCACCTACAGTTTTAACCACACCATAAAGACTTTGTTTGGCTTTGTCCTCAAATTCAATCATGTGCCCTTCAATAGGACGCTGTTCAAATTTAACCGTATCAAACTGTTGTACGTTTTCAGGATTCCAAGGGCCAAAAGCATCTTCTGGTGGTAGGCTCACCGTACGACGGTCGCCAGCACGTAAACCGAACAGTGCTTTTTCAAAACCAGGGAGTAAGCTGCCATCCCCCATCACCAAGCTCACAGGCTCTTCGCGGCTACGTGTGTTATCAATTTCTACGCCATTTTCAATGCAAACAGAAAAATGTAACTCTACTTTTGAACCTTCGCTTACGCGAGTTTCTTCATTGGGATTAATAAAATCAGTCATGGTTTACTTCGGCACGTTGGATACGGTTTTTTTCGAGAAAAAAGGTATCGATCAACAAAAGGATCGTTCCTAGCGTAATCGCACTATCTGCAATATTAAACGCAGGGAAGTGGCTGTTTTGATAGTACACATGAATAAAATCAACCACGTAGCCTAATGTTACACGGTCAATTAAATTCCCTATAGCACCACCTAAAATAAGGGCAATCGCGATGGGCAACACTTTCACAGTTTTAGGCATACGCATCAGCCAAAACAGAAAAATGACAGACACAATACCTGCAAGAGAGGTAAAGAAATAACGTTGCCAGCCGCCTGCATCGGACAAGAAACTAAAGGCTGCGCCATAGTTATGCAATAAAGTCCAATTTAAAAAGGGCAGGACTGGTACTGGATCTGCATAATTCAGATGGGTACTGGCAATCCATTTGGTCCATTGATCTAAGACAATCGCTAGAATAGCCAAACCTACCCACACTAAATTGTGCGGATAGAATTGGAATAAGCCCTTTTTATGTTGTGGGTTAGGCATACTTTCTCTCTTCACCTTGGCCTGTAGGAAGGTTGATAATACAACGACCACATAGACCTGGATGTGTAACATGTGTATTCACATCTGGCAGAACATGCCAGCAGCGTACACATTTTTCACCATCAGCCGCTGAGACTTGAACATTCAGACCTGCCAGATCAGAGGCTTCACCTTGAGTTGCATCGAATGCATTAACCAAGACTTGTGAAGTGATCATAACAAAGCGAAGTTCATCATCTAGACGATCCAGTACGTCTTTGAGTTCTGCATCTGCCCACAGTTCAACTTTGGCAGAGAGATTTGAACCTACGATTTTCGCGGTACGCGCAGTTTCGATGAACTTGTTCACCGCAGACTTCACGGCAATCAAGGTTTGCCAATCGGCTTCAGACAACAAGTTTGCTTTTGAAGCCACAGGAATGTCATACCATTCCGCAGTGAACACATATTTCTCAGTTTGTTCTGGAATCAGTGGCCATGCTTCTTGAGCGGTAAAGCTTAAGATTGGTGACATCCAACGTACAAAGGCTTGCACCAAATGATACAGCGCAGTTTGAGCTGAATGGCGCGCTTGTGAATCGGCTTTGGTGGTGTACTGACGGTCTTTGATGATGTCGAGGTAGAAACCACCCAAGTCATTGATACAGAAGTTGGTCAGTGCATTTGCCACGATATGGAAGTTCATATCTTCATAGGCTTGCTGAATGGTTTTCTGTACGTCCGCTGCACGTTGCAAGATGTATTGATCAAGTGCGATCAATTGATCTACAGGCAGTGCATCCGTCGATGGTTTGAAACCATTTAAGTTCGCTAACAAGAAACGCAAAGTATTACGAATACGACGGTAACCATCTGATGCACGGTTAAAAATTTCTTTACCTGCGGTCATTTCATAACGGTAATCGGCCGATGCAATCCAGAAACGTAAGCCGTCTGCACCCATATCTTTAATGATGTCTTGTGGGGTGATGATGTTGCCCAAAGATTTTGACATCTTACGGCCTTTTTCATCCACCACGAAGCCATGGGTCAGTAAGCCTTTGTATGGCGCACGTTCATTGATCGCAATCGAGGTGAGCAATGAAGACTGGAACCAACCACGGTGTTGGTCTGAACCTTCAAGGTATAAATCAGCAGGATCGGTGAGTTCTTCGCGTTCACGTAGCACAGCATAGTGCGTTGTGCCTGAGTCGAACCACACGTCTAAAGTGTCACGAACACAGTTGTACTGTTCCGCTTCATCACCAATAAAGTCTTTCGCTTCACGGTTATACCAAGCGTCAATCCCTTCTTGTTCGATCAATTTCGCGACTTCTTCGATCAACTCGGCTGTGCGCGGATGGAGTTCGTTGGTGTCTTTATGTACGAAGAATGGGATTGGCACACCCCAAGTACGTTGACGCGAAATACACCAGTCTGGACGACCTTCGATCATGGCTTGAATACGATTTTTACCCCAATCAGGCACAAAACTGATCTCGTTTTCAATCGCATTTAACGCATTTTGACGCAAGCCTTGTGCATCCATGCTGATAAACCACTGTGGGGTCGCACGGAAGATAATCGGTGTTTTATGGCGCCAGCAGTGTGGGTAGCTGTGTTTGATTGGTTGATGTGCCCATAAGCGACCGACGGCACCCAAAGCTTCAATGATTTTTGGATTGGCTTTGTAGATGTGCTCGCCTGCAAAAATCGGTGAAGTTGGTAAATACACACCATTACCACCCACTGGGTTTTCAACTTTTAAGTTGTACTGTAAGCCAACTTTGTAGTCGTCTACACCATGGCCAGGTGCCGTATGTACAGCCCCTGTACCGCTGGTTGCAATGACATGTTCACCCAAAATCACAGGCACTTGGCGATCGGTCAGTAACGGGTGTTGTAATAATAGGTTTTCGATTACTGAGCCGTTAAAATCAGCGAGAACCACAGGTTTTTCAAGCTTATAACGCTCAATTGCTGATTCAACCAAGTCTTTAGCTAAAATAAAGTTTTGCACGCCACGGTCGGTGCTGACTTGAACAAGTTGATATTCAATTTCAGCATGGACGGCAACCGCTTGGTTTGCAGGCAAAGTCCAAGGCGTGGTGGTCCAAATTACGATATCTGTTGCAGCGTCTACGTTGAGATTTAAACGTGCGCTTAAGTCTTTTAAGTCGACAACCGTAAAGCCAACGTCAATCGCGTCAGATTTTTTATCTTCATATTCCACTTCAGCTTCAGCCAAAGCTGAACCACAGTCTAAACACCAGTTCACAGGTTTAAGACCTGGTTCGATATGGCCTGCTTTCGCAATTGCGCCAACAGAGCGCACAATGTCTGCTTCCTGCTTAAAGTTCATGGTCAGGTAAGGATTGTCCCAGTCACCAAACACGCCCATACGCACAAAGTCTTTCTTTTGCAGTTCAACTTGGGTGTAAGCATATTCACGGCAGGCTTTACGGAAAGTAGAAGCATCCACCTTCACACCCACTTTACCGACTTTCTCTTCTACTTTCAGTTCAATCGGAAGGCCGTGACAATCCCAACCCGGTACATAAGGGGCATCGAAGCCGTCGAGAATACGACTTTTAATAATGATATCTTTTAAAACTTTATTGACCGCATGACCTAAGTGAATTTGGCCATTTGCATACGGAGGGCCGTCATGCAGGACATATTTTTTCTTGCCAATACGCGACGCACGAATCTGCTGATAAATGTTGTCGGCATACCACTCTTCTAACCATTTTGCTTCACGTACCGCAAGGTTTGCTTTCATGGCAAATTCGGTACCTGGGAGGTTGAGTGTGGCTTTATAATCCACTGCATTTTCAGTAGTTTGCTTATCGCTCATGCAAGATGTCTTCCAATTTAATCAGCGGCTCGGCTGACGCGTTTTACATAAAATTGATTGGTATTTAAAAGGGAAATGTGGGGGTGTTTTGGCGGAACTCAAGCAGTTTCACCACATCATCATCAATTCCCGCTTTGAGTGCTTCCAGCGAAGGGTAGTTCTTTTCACCATGTAAATAGTTTAAGAAAGTGACCCGCATTAACAAGCCATACAGATTAGCAGAAACATCAGGGAAATGTACTTCTAATCGCCATTCTGGCTGTGCTTGTTGAATGGCTGGACGTGTTCCGACATGACCCGCACCAAAAAGCGCTGAATGGTCATATCCTGCAACTCCTAATCGATCAGGGTGGTCTGCTTTCACTTTGTCGCGTAAAGACGTGGTTTCACATATCACATCTACACCATAAATGCCGTTTAAACAGGGTTTATGACGGTTTAAACGTACGTTAATGGTTGGAAAATCAAGGGTTCGGCCAATTTGGTCGCCATATTGTACGCGACCCGTAATGCTATAAGGGCGCCCTAATAACTGAGCAGCCAGCGCCAAGTCCCCTGCGGCCAGTGTTTGGCGAATCCGAGTTGAACTGACGCGTTCACCTTCTGAGAGGATGGTTTCTAGATTGTGGACTTGAAAACCATAGTTTTCTAGAAATTCGCTGTTGCCTTGGCGGTTTTTACCAAAGTGAAAGTCATCGCCTAAAACTAAACTTTGGGCATTGAGTTTTTCTTTTAAAATATCGGCAAATTGTTCTGCACTTAAACTGCGGAAGCTGTTGTCAAATTTCGCGACCGCAATATAGTCCACACCCAGCTCAGTTAAATATTCGACTTTTTCACGCAATGATGAAATACGCGGTGGAGCATCATAACCTTTAAAGAATTCAAGTGGTTGAGGCTCAAAAATCATCACCACAGTTTTTAGATTTTGTTGTTTTGCAACGGCTTTGAGCTGATGAATCATGGCTTGATGACCCAAATGCACCCCGTCAAAATTACCGATGGTGACAGCGGTTTTTTCTAATTGGGTATGTGAAGGCAAAGCATTTAGACGGAGCAGCTTCATGGGCAAATCAAGTGCTTGGAATTAAGAACGGCTTATATATTGCCATATTCTTGGGCATTCGTCTTGTGGTTGTTTTTTGACAACGAAAAATTTAGTGCAAAGTATACTTATATCAATTTTACTTATTTATTTAATATAAATTAATCAATTTTTCTTATTTATAGATTTGATTAGTATAAATGTAGATTTTAAATGAGGCCGAACTCATGCAAAAACCATTTACACAACTTGGACAGCGCCACAATATCATTCGTCAATTCACCCCCAACTGGTTCACTGTCAGTATGGGAACAGGTGTTGTGGCGTTAATTGTATCAGAGTTTCCGATGTTAAAGGCACTCACATGGCAACTCGGCACAGGGCTGTGGTATTTCAATATTTTATTGTTCGTACTTTTTAGTGTGTTATATGGCTTACGTTGGGCATTTTATTCGCACGAAGCCAAACAGATTTTTCAACATCCAAGCATGAGCCTATTTTTAGGGACGATTCCGATGGCGCTGGCCACCATCCTCAATGGCTTTTTAAAGTATGGTCAGCCTATTTATGGCGACACAGCTGTACAGATTGCGCAAATGCTCTGGTATGTCGATGTGGTCTTGGCGCTCTTGGTGGCGTGGGCAGTTCCTTTTGCCATGTATCGACATCAGGAGCATGCTTTACAGCAGATGACCGCGGTGTGGTTATTGCCGATCGTGGCCTGTGAAGTTGCAGCCAGCAGTGGTGGTTTATTACTGGGGCATTTGGCAGCTGATACTCACGCCGTTGCGATTTTATTGGGTAGTTATGTGTTGTGGGGTGTTTCAGTATTACCCGCCTTTGCAATTTTAACGATTTTAATGTTGCGTTTGGTTTTACATAAATTGCCTGAAAAAGAGTTGGCGGTCAGCAGTTGGTTGGCTTTGGGACCGATAGGCACTGCTGCTTTGGCGTTATTGGTTCTGGGGCATCAGGCACCGATGCTGATGGCGAGTTTGGGCTTAGCACAACTGGGTCAGTTATTTCAGCAGGCGGGAATTTTGGCCAGTTTAATTCTGCTGGGTTTTGGGCTGTGGTGGTTGGGGATTGCGGTACTCACGACTTTGCACCATGCCAAACAGGACTTACCGTTTAATTTGGGTTGGTGGGGACTGACCTTCCCATTGGGCGTGTATACACTCGCAATCTTAAACTTAGCCCAACAACTCAACTTGGCTTTCTTGTATGCTGTTGGCTATGCTTTTGCAACCATACTGATGTTGTTATGGAGTTTGGTCGCAACCAAAACGGCACAGGGTTTTTATCAAGGTCATTTGTTCTTTTCGCCGTGCTTAAAAACCTATTTAGAACAGCAGTATAAATGAGGTCAGAAATCCTTTCAGTTTAAAGTGCCATCTGATCTTATGTAGGTTGTTTGAGCAGAGACCAGAGGCGCTTTTCTTTCGGATCGATTTGTTTTCTAATGGCACGCATGAAGTCTGTTATTTGGGTATTTTATGTCGGATGTTGCACTAATCATGGCTTTGCCGAATGAGTCTAAAGGATTGTTTGAGCAAGCAGGGATTGAAGTTCACTACAGCGGTATTGGTAAAGTCAACGCGGCTTATAAAGCATTTGAAGTGATTCAAAAAACAGGCTGTAAAACCCTGATTAATTTAGGTACAGCAGGCAGTACGTTTTTTGATAAGCACGAATTGGTTGAAGTCTCTCAATTTGTACAACGCGACATGGATGTGTCTCCACTGGGTTTCGCTGTCGGTTTTACCCCATTTGACACCATGCATCCTGCGGAAATTCACTTAGAACCGTTTTTCCAGCAGCTCCGTACCGGCATTTGTGGAACAGGGGATAGCTTTGAAACAGGTAAGCCCAAAGTACCGTGTCATTTGGTTGATATGGAAGGATATGCGCTGGCAAAGGTCTGTAAAAAACAGGGTGTCCGCCTGATTTCGGTCAAATATATTTCAGATGGTGCCAACGACACCGCGCATTTGGACTGGGAAGACAATTTGTTATTGGGAGCTCAGAAATTATTAGCATTATTTGAAAGTATCTGAGGCTTTGATTCTGTCTTTTTCAATTCGGCGACCATAGAGTGCTATGGTCGTATGCCAAAATTACTCAGCTTTGAATAATGCAGACGGTGTTCGCGGGATCACGCCATACAGCATCATATGCACGGTATGTTGAATGACTCGTTGTTGCATACTGCGGTTACGTAGGGTTTTACCTGTTACCATTTCCATTTGCGTGGCAAAATCAGCATAGTTTTGTGTTAATGCCCAAATGTTGAGGATTAACAGCTCAGGGTCTATTTCAGTTGAAATTTTACCTTGCTCTTGCCAATTGCTAATGACTTTGGCTTTACGTTTGACCAACTTCTTTAAAGGCCCTTTGAGGATTTCCAAAATATGCGGCGCTCCTTGGATCACTTCTAAAGCAAACAAGCGAGACGCTTTCGGTTGAGTCCGAGAAACCTCAATTTTTTGCAATAAGTAGTTGGTGATCGCTTCTTCCGGCTCTAAGTCAGCTTCTAACATCTGTAGTGGGGCTAACCATTTTTGTAAAACCGTCGTTAAAACTTCAACGTACAAAGCTTCTTTATTTTCATAGTAATAGAAAATATTCGATTTGTGCATTTCAGCAATCTGTGCGATTTCATCTAAGCTTGCTCCATTAAATCCATAGAGTGAGAAGACGTCTAGTGCAGCATTCAGCAGCTGGTGGCGTTTTTGAGTACTCTTTTTCTGTTCCATTCTCTAATTTAAAAAACAATAAAAAGGGGGAAGGACAAATTGTACGGCAAATCATCAGATTTGTGCACAAAGTGGAAATTTAATTTTTTGAATAATGATCATTTATTCTGTAGATTGGCTCTTAAATTGCGATAAATTCTAAAAGTTGTCCAATAAAATATAATTATATAAAAACTATTTTGTCTAAACTATATGAAATGATTCAATGTGAAGTGGCATGTTTTGATAAAAATAACGTGAAATTTATTACATTATTTCTTTGTACACGACAAAAAAAGATAACTCATTGAAATAATGGCATAATACTTGTTTTCTGAAGACGAATATGATGACACATTTCAATGAGTTATATCTCATCTTAAACAAATATCTAAAGTGGAACAAGTCACATGCAAAATGTTTTACACTGATTATGCTTGCATTAATTGTAAAACAGACATGTAATCTTTCTTCTGCATCTAAAGCCTTACCCATCAAGTGCTTACCACAATCATTTTATCGACGTATACAACGCTTCTTTGCAGGTCAGTATTTCGATTATCGTCAAATTTCTCAGTTAATTTTCAATATATTTTCATTTGATAAAGTCCAATTAACTTTGGATAGAACTAATTGGAAATGGGGAAAACGAGATATCAATATCTTGATGTTAGCCATCGTCTATCGTGGAATAGCGATACCTATTGTTTGGACATTGCTCAATAAACGTGGAAATTCAGATACAAAAGAGCGTATTGCTTTGATTCAACGCTTTATCTCCATTTTTGGTAAAGATCGTATTGTGAATGTGTTTGCAGACAGAGAATTTATCGGTGAGAAATGGTTTACATGGTTAATTGAAAATGACATTAACTTCTGTATACGTGTTAAAAAAACTGGTGGTGTATCAAAAAGTATGCTAAAAAAAAGCAGGTTGAATTTTGATAAAATAGAGAAATGCAAATAACTCTAGAAATCAAATGTCCAACCTGCCTCAGTGACAGTATAAAGAAAAATGGCATCAAAGTAGATGGGAAACAAAACTACCAATGCAAAGACTGCAAACGTCAGTTTATTGGTGACCATGCTCTGAGCTATCTAGGATGTAATTCTGGCATTACTCGTAAAATATTACAGTTAATGGTCAGAGGCAGCGGTATACGAGATATCGCTGAAGTTGAGCGCATTAGTATCGGTAAAGTCTTACGGACTTTAACTGAATCGGCCTATCAAATTCAGCCTAAACAAAGTCATTATGAATCTCTCGAAGTAGATGAATTCTGGACTTTTGTTGGAAATAAAAATAATAAACAATGGCTTATTTACGCCTACCATCGAAAAACAGGTGAGATTGTTGCTTATGTTTGGGGTAAGAGAGATTTAGCTACAGTCCAAAGGTTGAAGACAAAGCTTAAACAATTAGGTATTCACTACACCCGAATTGCAAGTGATCATTGGGACAGTTTCATCACTGCTTTTAAAAACTGCAAGCAAAGTATTGGTAAGTTGTTTACTGTAGGAATTGAAGGTAATAATTGCAAAATAAGGCATCGAATAAGGCGTGGTTTTAGAAGAAGTTGCAATTTCTCCAAAAAGCTTGAAAACCATTTTAAAGCCTTCGACTTAACCTTCTTTTACATCAATAATGGCTTCATTTAATGTCAGCATACTTTTTAAAACACCACCAAAAAACTTTATTGTGACCAATCACTTAGCCAAGAATCATAAAATTAGTGATTTATTTCGTCATCTTCAAGTTGGTCAAACTGAATGTCGTAAACGACGTATTTGGGTTGGTCGAGTGAAACTGTATATTAGTGCGCTACGATTAGAAGATGGAGAACTTTTACTTGTTGTTTCTCCTATGTTTAATGCTTCTGCTATTCGTGATTATGCATTACGCTGGGAAATCGAAACGTTATTTAGTTGTCTCAAAGGACGTGGATTCAATCTTGAAAATACTCGTTTAACAGACCCTAGACGAGTCAAGAAATTGATAGCAGTGCTAGCTATCGGTTTCTGTTGGTGCTATTTAACAGGTGAATGGCAACATGATCGGAAAAAAGCGATAAAAATAAAGAAGCATGGACGACTTTCAGTAAGTTTATTTCGCTACGGTTTGGACTATGTTCAAATGGCTATTCTACGTTTGATTGGTTTTGGAAAAAAAGAAGAATTTAAGAAAGTGCTAGCAATTTTAAGAAAGAAAAAGCCTGATAGGACAAGGGTCCTATGAAATTTGTCGTGTACAGAGACATTATTTAAACTAAAGTATGCTTAAGTCATATGACAGTCTTCTGCTTTTTTTACTGAAATTCAGCATAAAAAATCCTTAGCCCCCCAAGCTAAGGATTTTTTAGTCTACTTATGTGGCTAAAACCGCATTTAACACCTGCTGTTCAAGGGTATTGAACTGCATATCTTTGACACGAGGGCGGGGCAGGTCGACTTGAAACTCTTTGGCAATATGGCCACGGTCTAGCAAAATAATCCGATCGGCCAGTTGAACAGCCTCACTAACATCATGGGTGACTAAAATGGCGGTAAAGCCCTGTTCCGTCCATAATTTTTCAATCAAATTCTGCATGTCTAAGCGGGTTAAGGCATCGAGTGCTCCCAAAGGTTCATCGAGCAATAAAATCCGTGGCTTATGCGATAAAGCCCGTGCCAAAGCGGTCCGTTGACGCTGTCCCCCAGAGAGCTGTGAAGGCCAAAGTCCCGCTTTTTCTTTGAGTCCGACTTTTTCAAGCAAACCCGAGGCAGTGGCATGTTGTTGTTTCGGCAACCCCAGTTGTACGTTTTGTTCAATGGAGCGCCATGGCAGCAGTCGTGGATCTTGGAACATGACCCGTATATCGTCTGCGGTAATCCCTTCGCGGAGGTGTCGTGCGGACTTAAACTTAATTTCGCCGTAGCTTTGTTGTTCTAAGTTGGCAATCAGGCGCAGCAGGGTACTTTTACCACAACCACTGCGTCCGACAATGGCTAAAAACTCACCCGGCTGAATATGCAGATCTAAGTCTTCAAGGACTTTAACTGAACCATAAAACTTATGCAGTTGTTCGATAATAATTTCGGCCCCAAGCACCGCTTGAGGGTTAATGTCTTGATTGTGATTTGGCAGCGACGGAATATTGGCATGGCGACCAAGGCTTAAATCAGTCATCTCAAACTCCTTATTTTTGGTATCCTGCATGCCAGCGCAGCAGGTATTTTTCTAATGTGACGGCCAGTACATCAGCCAATTTTCCAAGTAGGGCATACAGTAAAATCCCCACCAAGACGATGTCGGTCTGTAAAAATTCACGTGCATTCATGGTCATATAACCGATGCCGGCTTGGGCTGAAATGGTTTCGGCAACGATCAGCAGGACCCATACCAAACCCAGTGAAAAGCGTAGTCCGACTAAAATAGAGGGCATCGCACCTGGTAAAATAATTTCTTTGTATAATTGCCAACGGGTCAAACCATAGCTTTTCCCCATTTCAATCAGTTGTGGATCTACCGAACGTATGCCGTGATAGGTGTTGATGTAAATGGGGAAAAAGACCCCAACTGCAACCAAGAACAGCTTGGCGGTTTCATCAATCCCGAACCATAAGATCACCAACGGAATAAGTGCCAGTGCAGGAATGTTTCGGATCATTTGTAGGGTGGTGTCGAGTAGGGTTGACGCCGTTTTCGATGAACCATTTAACAAACCCAGAAAGAGCCCTAACCCCCCACCCACCAATAGGCCGAGTAAGGCACGGCCTGAACTAACTTGCACATGCTTCCATAGTTCACCACTCAGTAGCAGGTGCCAGAAAGCAGTAACCACCGCCGTTGGTGCAGGTAAAATCCGACTTTCTAAAAGTCCTGTGCTGGAGGAAATTTGCCAAAGCACAATCAAGCCGATAGGAAAGAGCCAAGGCAGCAATAGCTGCCCTAACTGAGTTCCACGTGAAACCTTTTCCTGCTGGAGGGTTTGCACTGAAAGGATTTTGGACATTAGGCAGGCTCCTGAATCACTTTTGCTTTTTTGTTTTCATCGGGTGTGTAGTTGTTTGCCACAATCTCACCAAAGGGGCCTGTTAAATTTGGCTGAGCCAACTTTGCTTGAGTTTCAAGCGGCAGGAGTGGAAACACCAATTCGGCAAAACGAATCGACTCTTCAAGATGTGGATAGCCTGAGAATATAAAAGTGCTGATGCCCAAGTCGGCATATTCTTGAATACGGGCTGCAACCGTTTCAGGGTCACCGACCAATGCCGTACCTGCACCCCCACGAACCAAACCTACGCCTACCCAAAGGTTTGGGGACACTTCAAGTTTGCTGCGGTCACCATTATGTAGTTCAGCCATGCGACGTTGACCGACCGAGTCCATGCTCTTAAATTTGGCCTGTGCCGCAGCAATGGTGGCATCATCGACATATTGAATGAGCTCTTCCGCCGCTTGCCATGCTTGTTCATTGGTTTCACGCACAATCACATGCAGACGTATGCCATAGTTGAGCGTACGGCCTTTGGCTTCGGCTTTGGCACGGACAGTGTCAATTTTGTCTTTAACAGCAGCAGGGGGTTCGCCCCATGTCAGATAAGTATCGACCTGATCAGTGGCTAACTCGATGGCATCATCCGATGAGCCGCCAAACCAAAGTGGAGGGTAGGGTTGTTGCACCGGTGGATACAGCAGTTTGGCATCATCTACCTTTAGACGTTCGCCGTGAAAGGTAAAGCTTTCACCTGTATGGGAGCGGGTTAAAATCTCACGCCAAATTTTGACGTATTCATTGGCAGTTTTATAGCGAGTCGAATGGTCTTCATAAACACCATCGCCTTGCAGTTCTTTTTCATCGCCACCTGTCACCAAGTTTAATAAAACCCGACCATTGGAGAGACGGTCAAAGGTGGCTGCCATCCGTGCAGCCAGTGCTGGAGTGGTCACGCCTGGACGCAGTGCAACTAGGAATTTTAATTTTTTTGTGGCATCAATCAGGCTGGCTGCGGTCAACCATGGGTCTTCACATGAACGACCTGTTGGAATCAGCACACCTTCATAGCCCAAATTATCCACGGCAACCGCAATCTGTTTCATATATGCATGGTCCACTTGACGAGCACCTTTGCTGGTACCTAAGTAGCGACTGTCACCGTGAGTTGGGATAAACCAGAAAATTTTCATTTTAAAAAATCCTTAGATAGAGTCGTTTAAGGTTTGCTCGGTGCAACCCAAACGGTACTTTGAACTTGAATGTGTTTCGGAATGAGCTGGACTTGTTGGAACAAATCCGCAATTTGTTGTTGTGCTTGCACCACTTCAGGCGTCAGGGTTTGAATTGGTGAAGGCTTCAGACGTTTGTCGATGACGCGTTGAGCAATAGAAGGCTGTAAACCCGTACTTTGGGTATAGACAGAAAGTGCTTGCGGTTGGTTTTTTAGCACCCATTGATCGGCCTGATTCAGCCCATGAATGAACTGAGCGGTGGCTTCAGGGTAGGTCTGAATGAACTTGGGGTTACCAATATAAAAAGAATAGGTTTGCGGAAATGCTGTGCCATCAATCAAGACTTTGGCATGTGCATCTTGCTCTGCTGCACTGAGGTAGGGCTCCCAAATGGCCCATGCATCGATGGATTGTTTATCAAATGCGGCACGCGCATCCGCAGGGGGCAGCCAAATCGGTTGAATGTCCTGCCAACTGAGTCCTGCTTTTTGTAAGACTTTCGCCAGTAACTCATGTGCGCTTGAGCCGCGTTGTACCGCAATCCGCTTACCTTTTAGGTCTTGAATTGAATCAATGGTACTATTTTTAGCAATCAACAGCGCTTGAGCATTGGCTGGAACTTGTTCATAGCCGACATAACTGAGTTCTTTGTCAGCAGCTTGAGCAAAGATCGGTGGGGTATTGCCCACAGAGCCAAAATCAACTGCACCGACGGCCAAGGCTTCTAACATTTGTGGGCCAGCGGGGAACTCTTTCCATTCAATTTTGGCTTGAGGAAATTGTTGCTCAAATAATTTTTGCTCACGCGCAACCAACAGGTTTAAAGACGACTTTTGATAGCCAATCGACAGGGTTTTAACCGGATCTGTTGCCTGCTTTTCAGAAGTATTTGTTGCTGCCGTGTCTTGCTTTTGGCATCCCCCGAGTCCAAGACTCAAGGTGACGATGCCAATACTAGAAACTGTTTTAAGTGTTTTCATGATGATCTCTATATTTTTATTTAATAATGGCAGCGTCAATATTCAGCTTGTTCGGAATGAGTTTTTGTTGATAGAAAGCATCGGCAACGTACTGCTGTTTTTTTGCGACTTCGGCTGAAATGGGTTGAACGCCAAAGCCCATACGACCAATCGAGGTTTGTAAAATGTCTAAAGACAAGCCTGTCGGTTTTTCTAACAATTTGGCTGCTTGTTGTTGATTCTGTTTGACCCACTGTGTGGTGTTGTTGAGTTCATTAACGACCGTTTTTAAAACTTCTGGATGGGTTTCGGCAAATTTACGATCGGCCAAATAGAACTGATGATTACTCACCAAGTTTTCTCCAGTAGCAATCACACGTGCTGAGATTTGGTGTTCAGCGGCAGCAAAGAAGGGATCCCAAATCACCCAAGCATCGACTGCACCACGTTCAAACGCAGCACGTGCATCTGATGGCGGAAGATACACCGCTTCAATATCAGAAAGTTTCAGGTTATTCGCTTCTAACACTTTAAGTAACAGGTAATGCACATTTGAACCTTTGTTGAGTGTGATCCGCTTGCCTTTTAAATCTTGAATGCTCTGAATCTTTGAGTCTTTTTGTACGATCAGTGCTTCTGCTTTAGGTGCAGCAGGTTGGTTGGCAATGTAAACCAAGTTCGAATTTGCAGCTTGTGCGAAAATTGGAGGCGCTTCACCTGCTTCACCAAAGACCACACTGCCGACATTTAAACCTTCGAGGAGTTGTGGACCTGCAGGAAACTCGACCCATTTGACTTGGACATTTTGTGCTTTAAGCGCCGTTTCTAAAGTGCCTCGCTCTTTGACGATGGGCAAAATGCCATATTTTTGAAAGCCAATATTGAGTGTGACGGTTTCAGCCTCTTTTTTCCCACATCCAGATAACATCATGGCACCCACGACTGCTGCAGAAAGAACGGTTGTTTTGATCCAGAACTGTGCTCGAGAAGTGCTCATGTGTTTCATAACTCCAAATAAATAAGGTGAGTGAGTTGGTGAACACATACGCTAATGGGCATTTCTTTTCAGAAAAAATAAGAAATCGGGCTTTAGACATGAAAAAAAAAGATAAAAACAAAAGTGCAAAACTTATGTAAAAAACAGCAATATAAAAAACATAAAATATAAAATTTATTGAGATTAACTTATTGATATTTATTGTTTAAAAGGTATTTTTATTTTTGGAATAAGCTTAGTGTTTCACGCAATATAGCTTTGAGCGATTTTTGCGGTGTTTTCTAGATAAAGATATGAGAAATAAAGATATCCATAATCCTGCAAAAGCCACTTAAAGTGGCTTTTTAAAGACGAGCGAGTTGCGCTGATAGTTGTATAAGGCTTGGCGTGCATTGGGAAGTTCATCGACATTAGCCGTTTCAAAGCCATGTTCTAAGAACCAATGTGCAGTACGTGTGGTCAGTACAAACAACTGTTGAATGCCTATACTGCGGGCTTTACCTTCGAGATAATGCAAAATTTGGCTGCCGCGATTTGATTTGCGATAGCTCGGGTCGACTGCGACACAGGCAATTTCAGCGCTGCGGATTTCACCCTCTGCTGCTGGCAGTGGGTAGAGTGCGGCGCAGGCCAAGATCATGCCATCACGTTCAATCACCGCAAATTGGCCAATTTCGTTTTCGAGACGTTCACGTGAGCGATAAACCAAAATGCCTTCTTCTTCAAGTGGGCGTAATAGGTTAATCAGTCCGCCGACATCTTGAATGTTGGCCATACGAACTTCTTCATAATGGGCATCGGTAATCATGGTGCCCGAACCATCACGCGTGAAGAGCTCCTCAACCAAGGCACCATCATAAGCATAGGAAATCAGATGGACACGATGGACGCCATGTGTGGAGGCCTTTTTAGCACCGCGTAAAAGCACGGCAATGTCTGGATTCGAATCTTGGTACTTCTCAATTTGTGCATCGAGCTTGTGTGGCGAAATTTCGCGTTGCAACTGACCATGTTCACTGAGCAGACCATGTTGTTTGCCCAAGAAAATCAGTTTATCCGCTTTAAGATGAATCGCTGTGCGGGTCGCCACTTCCTCTGCCAGTAGGTTGAAAACTTCGCCTGTGGTGGAATATCCAGTTGGCCCGAGCAGCACAATATTGTGATTATCCAAATGGCGTTGAATGGCATCGGTATCGACCGTACGAACTTCGCCGGTTAACTGAAAATCGACCCCATCGCGAATGCCATAGGGCTTGGCTGTAACAAAATTCCCTGAAACTACATCAATACGTGCGCCATACATCGGTGAATTGGCCAGTCCCATAGACAGTAAGGCTTCAATTTGCAAACGAATTGAGCCTACCGCATTCATCACGCAACTTAGTGATTCTCGCGTGGTCACGCGGCGATGTTGATGAAATGGCGTTTGTAGTTGGCTTTGTTTTAAGTTGTGGTTGATTTGCGGACGCGCGCCATGCACCAAGATCAGGCGAATCCCGAGTGAATGCAGCAGGGCAATGTCGTGAATAATATGTTGAAAGTTATCATGCTGAACGGCTTCACCATCGAACATAATCACAAAGGTTTTATTACGGTGAGCATTGATATAAGGCGCAGAATGTCGAAACCAATGCACATACTGCAAAGTTGTACTGTGATGTGTTTCGATGGAATTCGTTTGCATGCCTGTCTCAAAATGAACTGCTTAGCATGATTTTAATCAAAAAATGCAGAAGAGGAAGTCTTAAATAGAAAAACACCTGAAGCAATGTTCAGGTGTTCTATTGGTTTTGCGACACCAGCCAGAATTAACCGATAATACGTAGGATACGGTTATTGCGTTCATTGACTAAAACATAGTCACCATTGACCTTATACCACTGTTGGTAGCGTCCAGTGTTGGGTAGGCGACGTGCTTCGCGGTCACTAACATGATAACGCGATGAGTCATAGCCGCGTGGCAAAGTTTGACCTGAGCGCCAGTCTCGGCTTGGGTTAACACGTTTGTTTTGGTAGCGGTTGTCATTGTCCCAACGGCGGTCATCGCGATGATCCCAACGCGAGTCATGATCATGCGAGCGGTCATAGTATTGTGGTGCTGCCATTGCAGATGTGGCCATGAGCGCGCCTAAAGAGAGTGTGATTGCAGTCAGAATTTTTTTCATTGCTTTCGTCCAGTATGAGTCTTGTTTCAATCATTCAAAATTAGCGAATAACTCTAGAGAAAGCGTGAGGGCTATTTAGGTGAATTGTGAAATGTATGAAGAGACTGAGGAGATTGTTGTTTTTCTGCAATGCTTGCAAACAAAAGCTTTGGCACATAAAAAAACCTGAAACAACGCCTTCCATGCTGTGCCTGACTGTGGTCTCTTAAGAGGAGTATGCAGTCGTACTAAAGCGGGTGAAAGGGTGTTGATTCAGGTCTCAAGAATAATGTCGAGGAGTTGTACAAAATGAAGCGCAGATTAAAGCCCCATAATGCGCAGAATATTGTTGCTGTCTGCGTCGACTAAGATGTAGTCATTGTTGATTTTGTACCACTGCTGGTTTCTGTTTGGCTTTGGAAGATTATGGTCTTTATATTCGACTTTATAGCCGTTACCACGGTAATGCTGTGGCATGACATAACCTTGTTGCCATTTATGCTGTTGTAAACGTTTGACACCGCGCTCTTCGCGCATACGTCGACGATCTTGCTGATCGTCATTACCTGAATCGCGAAAGTCACGTCCGCGTGGCTCATTGCCATAGCGTGGATGATCGTGGTCAAACTGAGGGGCAGCAGTACTGAGACTGCTTGCCATCAAAGCACTGAAAGAGATTGCCAATACTGTCAAAATCTTTTTCATGTTGAATCCTCATTAAGGTAATTTCATTCTTTCCTATAATGTACGAAAAAAATGCAGAGAAACTGTGAAGATGAATTGGGTATTTATTAACAAATGCAGAGATATTAAGAAGATTATGCCCAATTCTAAGCCTGAATTAAATCATCAATTGCGCCAAAGGCCAAAGCAAACAGTCGGTATCTTCTGATTTTTGACTCATTTTGAGGGCTCAGATCTCCCTTTGTCAAAGAACGCATATAGTCAAACTACTTTATTGTCCATACAGTATTATAAAAAACTATAAATAATTCATAGGCTTATTTGTATTAGTTTTATAGTGATTTAACTATAGTGCATTATTTAATTCCACTGCTGCGTTAGATGTTGTAATGAACGGATTGAATGAACCACTGCTTCAGCTTGTTTGGCATCCTCCAAAGCACAAATCAGGCTTTCGGGTAGTTGTAAATTATGGATATGACGAATGGTGTCATGTTTACGTTGCAAATCAGCCATGCTGCATCCTTATTTTCAATTCTTGATCAATCAGAATGATAAATAGGAAATATTGATCTTAAAAACCGAATATTTTTATTAAAATAATTTAAAAATACGATTTAAAATATCCAACTAGCCAAGCTGAGTTTTCAACTTGGCTGATTCGGCTTAACTAACTATGCGAAATTCTCCATCTATAATCTGTGATTTAGATTGTGATGGATAGCACGACTTTTCGTTATTCAGGTCTTTCTTGATTTTTTATATATTCCCGAATTACATCAATTGTAGCCCCGCCTGTTGTAAGTAGACAGTATGCTCTCGTCCAAAGTACAGGCTTCCAATAATACGGTTTTAGTTCTTCCTCAAATTCTTTGCGTATCAGTCGGCTTGACACTGTTTTTAGATTGTTAATGAATTTGCTTGGCATGATATTCGGGTGCATTTCTAGTAATAAATGAATGTGGTCAGCTTCACCATTAAACTCAAGCAAGTCAATTTCCCAATCGGCACAGTTCTTTTTTACGATTTCTTCAAGCCGATTGAGCATTTCATTTGAAAGGCATTTCTTGCGATATTTTGTTACTAACACTAAATGATATATGAGCTTATAAACACAGTGATAATGTGATTTCATTATATTTACACTAAGTAATTAATTTGTTAAATTATAACCATGAAACAAACTTTTTTGAAAGCGTATAAATATCGCATCTATCCAAATTCTCAACAGAAAGTGCAGTTTGAAAAGCACTTCGGATGCACTCGCTTTATTTTCAATTGGGCTTTAGCTCTTCAAACCAAAGTCCATTCAGAAACTCAAAAATTATTATCAAAAAAGGATATTCAAGACCAATTGGTTGCAATGAAGAAGCAACCTGAATTTGAATGGTTGAATGAAGTAAACAGTCAATCACTTCTTAGTGGATTACTTCACCTGCATACTGCTTATAACAATTTTTTTCAGCGATTGAAGAAAGGCAAGATTGAATTCAGGAAAATTAAAGGCTACAAGCCAAAACTTGATGAAAAACGCCCATTGAGTCATATTGTTGGCTATCCACGGTTCAAATCCAAGAAAGTACCTCAACGGTCTTATCAATGCCCTCAGCACTCAACGGTGAGCTTTGAGCATGGTTTACTACATCTACCTAAAATTAAAGGGATAAAAACTGTATTTAGTCGGACATTTGATGGGAAAATTAAAACTGTCACCATTAGCAAAACAGCAACAGGTAAGTATTATGCTTCTATCTTAGTTGAGTCTGAGTTAGAGCTTGTTGCACCAACAACAGTTCAACCCGATCAAACTATTGGAATTGATATGGGTTTGAATCACATGCTCATTCAATCTAATGGTGATAAAGTTGAAAATCCAAGACACTTACGGCAGGCTCAAAACCGCTTAGCTATACAGCAAAAGATATTTGCCCGAAAACAGAAAGAATCTAAGAATTATCAGCGTCAAAAGTTAAGTGTTGCATTCATCCATGAAAAAGTGCGTTTGCAACGCTTAGACCTACATCATAAACTAACGCATCACTTGATCTGTGAAAACCAAGCGACCACGTATGCAGTAGAAGATTTAGGAATTAAAAACATGGTAAGGAATCGAAAATTAGCGAAGTCTATTTCAGATGTAGCTTGGGGTCAATTTCTTACGATATTGCAATACAAGGCAAAATGGTTTGGCAAGAATATTCTACAAATTGGAAGATTTGTTCCAAGTTCAAAAACTTGTTCTTGCTGTGGCTATAAGATGGAAAAGTTACCGCTAAGTGTCAGATTGTTTGAATGTCCAAATTGCAATTTGGTTGAAGATCGTGATGTGAATGCGAGTATAAATATCCGTAATTTCGCTTTAGCTGATGCACTAGGGCTTCGTGCTGTGTAAAGAGTTCCTATGCCACAATACTTGTCAGCGCAAGTGTGGCATCGAAAGGTGTAATCAATTTGATTGCATAGGTCGCACAGATTCCCCCACCATAACTCTTAGTTTGGTGGTGGGAGTATGTCAATAGGCGTAGTTGAGGTCGGTATAATCAGTCAATGATTTCTGTACATGCGCTTGGATAAATTCACGTACATCGGCTGCAGTCATCGGTTCACCATTTTTGCTGATGGCATGCTCAATGTCGGGCTGACCGTCAATTTTGATGCGATAAACAAAGCTTTTCTTTGCTTTATATTGTTCATCATTCTTAGCAATGACCGTGACGTAGTGATAGCTATGTTCAAAGTTCAAGTCGGTATGGGCAAAAACAAACTGGTCGAAAAGTTTCAGTGTGGCGCCATTTTCCAGGGCTTGAAGTTCCTCCACAATACTGGCTTCAAACTTCATTCCATATTTTTCTGAAATCGGCTGTTGGTCAATCAACAGGCTAACCATACCATCTTCAGTGGGTTGTAGAGTGATGTTGCTCAAGTCCGTCATGGTATATACTTCAAAAATGGAGTTGGACATCAGTATCCGCAAAAATTCAAAAAAGACAACCTTTTCTGAACTTGAGATCATGTTACAGATGACTAAGCTTCAGTTTGATACATAAAAAAAAGGAAGCCGAAGCTTCCTTTTGAGTGACACATTTTAGTCTTGTGCATCAATACTTTGACCATTCATATGTAAGCTGTCATCGCCCATCAAGTACAGATAGGCAGGCATGATATTTTCAGGTGTTGGCAATGTTTTTGGATCTTCATCGGGATAGGCTTTGGCACGCATTGCAGTGCGGGTCGCCCCCGGATTGATACAGTTAAAGCGGATATTCGGTGAGGTATTTTCTTTAGCAAACAGTTGGCTGACCGCTTCAATCGCGATCTTAGACACCGAATATGCGCCCCAACGTTCACGCGTTTCACGTCCGACACCTGAGCTGGCAAAAAGCACGGAGGCATGCTCAGATTTTTTCAGGAGCGACATTAACTCTTGAGTCATAACGAATGGCGCACGCAAGTTGACGGCCATGACATCATCCCAGACATCGACAGGATAATTTTCCAATTCTGTGCGCTCACCCAAGATGCCCGCATTATGCAAAATGCCATCTAGGCGCCCAAATTGGCGCTCTAAAGTGTCGACCAGTAATTCATAATCACGAGGAGAGGCGCTCGATAGCTGCAAGGGTAAAATTGCAGGTTGCGGCGCACCTAAGCCTTCAATTTCATCATAAATGACTTCGAGCTTATTTAAGGTACGCCCATGCAGCACCACAGTTGCGCCGTGTAGGGCATAACTTAATGCAGCAGCACGACCAATACCATCGCCCGCACCTGTAATTAAGATGATGCGATCTTTGAGCAGATCGGGGCGAGGTTGATATTCTGAATATTTCATCATTACCTCCTCGTTATTTTGATTTTTTAATTGTGATCAATTCAGTGAGTTGGACGGTGTAGTTTGACTCACAAGAGACTGGATAACATCGTCCAATTCAGCCACAGACTTCACTATACAATCTGCTTGCCACGCTGTTAAGTCATCTTTGTGCGCGAATGGTAAATAACCATAAGCCGCCAAAATGGTATACATCTGCGCGTTACGACCTGCATCGATGTCACGTGGATGATCGCCGACATAGATACAGTCTTCAGGCGCAATCGCGATGTGCTTGGCAGCCAAATACATCGGCTCAGGATCAGGCTTGGTCTGCGAGACATCTTCTGGGCAGACCAAAACCGCACAGCGTTCTGTCAAATTCAGCGCATCTAATAATGTTTCACTGAGCCAGCGCGGTTTATTGGTGACGATGCCCCAAGGAATCTCTTGGCTTTCAAGTTTTTCAAGTAGCGGATACATGCCCGAAAACAGGTCAGTATCTACTGCGATATCGGCACCGTAGATATCTAAAAAACGCTGACGATGTGCCAGAAAAACCGGGTCTTCGACTTCCAGTTCTGGATAAACCAATTTCACCATCGCCAGTGCACCTTCAGAGACTTGGCTACGGATCAGGTCTGCATCGACCACAGCGACGCCTTTTTCACGGCACATGTCTTGAATAATGCGAATAAAGTCGGCGGTAGTGTCGATCAGTGTGCCGTCAAGGTCGAATAAGACGGCTTTCATGCAGCACCTTCTTTGACGGTATAGACCATGTAATTGACATCCACATTTGGCGCTAACCAATAGCGTTTGGTTAATGGATTGTAATGTAAACCCGTCATGTCTTTCAGTTTGAGCCCTGCGCCGCGAATATCATGTGCCAGTTCTGATGGCTTAATGAATTTTTGATAATCGTGGGTGCCTTTGGCTAACATGCGCAGTACATATTCAGCGCCAATAATGGCAAACAGGTAGGCTTTGGGATTACGGTTAATGGTAGAGAAGAATACATGACCGCCTGGTTTCACCAGTTTATGGCAGGCTTCAATGATTGAGGCTGGATTGGGTACGTGTTCCAACATTTCCATGCAGGTCACAATATCGTATTGTCCCGCTTGTTCTTCTGCGAGCTGCTCCACTGGAATTTGGCGATATTCGATATGCTCAACACCTTCTTGTTCTGCATGTAAACGTGCCACATTCAGGGGGGCTTCGCCCATATCAATGCCGAGCACATCTGCACCACGACGTGCCATACTTTCAGCTAAAATTCCGCCACCACAGCCGACATCAAGGACTTTTTTTCCATTGAGTCCACCTGCATGTTCATCAATCCAGTTTAAGCGCAGTGGATTGATCATATGTAAAGGGCGGAATTCCGAGTGCTGATCCCACCATATGGCAGCAAATGCTTCAAATTTGGCAATTTCTTGTGGATCAACATTCAGTTGCGACATCGTCGGCACCTCAATTTAAGTCATGATATTTAAAATGTTCAATAGGGCTTAGTGTAGCGTTTATTCTAGAAAAAGCGATAAAAGCCTGAAAAAAGTTCACAGAATGAAAACGAATTTGGCATATTTGATTTATAGTATTTGCATAAACTTATCATAATGATTTTGAGGACAATAAGTTCAATGAAAAAACTCCTTTTGAGTGGATTAGCAACCGCTGTTTTCGCAATTTCGGGCAGCGCATTGGCTGCAAATTTCGTGGCAGGTCAGGACTATATCGTTGTACCAACACCTGTACAGGTGGAAGTGCCAGGAAAAATTGAAGTCCGCGAATTCTTTTGGTATGGCTGTGGTCACTGCTTTAAACTTGAACCGCATATGCAGACTTGGTTGAAAAAACTACCGAAAGATGTGCGCTTTGTGCGTACCCCAGCAGCCATGAATCCAGTGTGGGAACAAGCGGCGCGAGCTTATTATGTGTCTGAGGCCTTGGGTGTACGTAAAAAGACCCACTTGACGTTATTCCATGCCATTCATGATCAAAATCAACCAATTCTAGAGCAACCTGCTTTAGCCAAGTTCTATACTCAGTTTGGTATTCCAGAAGCGAAATTTAACAGCACTTATAAATCATTTGCGATCACTTCAAAAATTGCACAAGCACAAGACTTAGCCAAGCGTTATCAACTCAGTGGTGTTCCTGCGGTGACGGTGAATGGTAAATATATTGTGCAAGGCGAAGATGCTAAAGTGACTCAAGTCGTGGATTACTTGATTGAAAAAGAACGTGCTGCCAAATAAGCTGAATCTGTTTTAAGTCCTTATTAAGTTAAAAAGCCTGCGTCAGCAGGCTTTTTTATGGGTTAAAAACGTTTATTGCGCGGCTGATGCAGGCTGCAATAAATCCTCATAACGTAGCTCAATTTTTCTTAAGGTTTTTAAGCGCCAAAGTTGATGACGAGCTTCGGCTTCATAGCCATTAAAGGCCAAGAGTTTTGCAAATTTGGTCAAATCATAGGGAATCGGGTAGTTCAGCACCATTTCCTCATAGTCACGAATTTGCTCAGGGCTGACTTTGCTGTATGGATTTAACTGAATCCATTCAATGCGGCGGTTAAACTCCGACAGCAGTAAAATGTGATCTTGATTGGTGAACTTTTCAGGGGTGTGTTCATAACGAGAAGCTTGATTCAGCTTTGGTACCATCAACTCATAGTCACGAATAATCAGTGCGATCAAGACCACACAGACAGTAAATGTGATCGGCATGGCAAAGCTCGGTAAAGTCCACGTTTTTACTTTTTGCTGGGATTGAATGATCCCTAGGATCAACCCGAGTGGTAGTAAGAAATAAGCATAGAACAACGGGAATTCAAGCATACCGTGAATCAGTAAAGCGCCGACCATCAGAAGTCCAATCACAGATTCCAGCGATGTCGCATGCTTTTGCAGTTGATAGCCCCAATAGCTGAGATAGGCAAAAAATGGAATCGCAATCACTAATCCATTCCATAACATAAAGTCGAGAATGAAGTTGTGCGCACTTTTCACCCAAACGGGGCCTTGGAACTGATCACTGATTAGGGTGTAAGCCACACTGGTTTGATGCCAACCATAGCCAAACCAAGGTCGCTCAGCAATGGCATGGAGCATCTGTTGCCAAATGGCAAGACGCGACATATCGCCCGTTGCTCGCGCAACCGCATCACGGGTTTGGGTCACTTCGACATTAGACAGCTGAGCCAACAGGTGATTGAGCTGTGGAATAAACGCAGTAAATGCAATGAACAACGCAAACCATGCGAGGGCACTATACCACTTCAGTTGAACCACACCCTTGTACTGTTGATAGAGTAAATAGAGTAGTACACAAATGCTTGCGACCCATGATGTACGGGACTGACTCAGGGCTACCGCAAATAACATCAATGCAGCACTGACGCACAGCAGAATCGAGTTGAATTTTTTCTTTTCAAATAGGTACAGTGTGCCGAGTAAGGATAGAATCAGAAAGCTCGCCATATTGTTCGGCTGAGCAAAGTTGGCATAAGGACGATCGCCTTTTAAGGCAGTCATGCCGGGAATGTACTGTTCAATATTGAGCCATTGGCAAGTGGCGATGAGCGCTGTTACCAGACCGACCGACCAAAATACACTACACAGACCACTAAATAATTGCTCACGTTCCAAGGGTTTTTGGCTCAGGTTAAAACCTAAAACCATACTCAGCCAAAATGCAAAGATATATAAGCCACACATTAGCGCTTTGCTGAAAAAGAACAGCTCGCCAAAACCGTACTGAATGAAGGGCACGAGGCTCAACAGCAATAGCGGCAGGCTCACTTTAGGGAGCAAGAGTTTTTCTTTTAAAAATAAGGCAGAGAGTGCAAATAAAGATAAAAATGCAAACAATTCACCTGTATAGGTGACCCAAGGTCGATAATGAATGGGCAATAGCCATGCCAAGGCGATACAGACACTCGCCGCTAAAAAAAGAAAAAAACGCATAGGAGCTACAGATGAAAAAACTGGCTCTATGATAGTGAAAAAGCATCCAAGTTTGAGTAAAGCGCATTAAAAATTTTGTAATACACCAAAATTGCGTCTGCGAGCGGCTTAATGTAAGGTCGGGTTGGCTTGTTTGGTTTGAGCAGATGGTCGTTGCCAATTGGAGATTCCACGGAACATGAGTTGAATCTGCACGATGGTTTGCAGTTTAAATGCAGCCTGCTGCTGTCGTAGTTTCTCGGGAGCCACATCTCGACTCAAACCAATCCAGCGCATGGCCCAGTTAAAGGAGGCATCCATTAAAATATTGGCCAAAACTTTGAGGTCTTCGCTGTCATGGATATGTTGCATGCTTTCAATACGGGTTAATTCATGGGCGAAGTCATCGATTAAAAAGGCAATTTCTCGCTCAACGGCAGCACGGATCAAGGCTGAACCACCCCAACGTTCTCCAATCAAGAAAATCCACTGTTCAGGATATTGCTCTACAGCATGAAAAAATAAGTCTAGACTATGCTCAATCGTGGCATGTGGACCATAAACATAGCTTTGTCCCAATTGGGCTAACATGCTTTTGATGTGGAGCGCTGCTTGATCGACCAGTTCAAGTCCCAACTCATCCAAATCATTAAAGTGGCGATAAAAAGCGGTCGGCACTAAACCCACTTGGCGAGTGACTTCACGGAGACTAATGCGAGCAAAGGAACGTCCCGAGGTGCTGAGTTGTAATGCAGCATTCAGCAAAGCTTGGCGGCTTTGTTGTTTACGTTCTTCCCGAATCGACATAGATGATTGCCTCAGCCTCTTTTAAGCTTCAGTTTAACAAAGAATATGGATGGGTAGGGAAGCAGGCGATCAATTACAAATGCTTTGGGTCTGCTTCTGCTATACTATGCGCCAACCTATTAAGTCAGATGAAGGGCGTATTATGCGTATCGACCAACGAACATTAGATCAATTACGTGATGTCACCATTACTCGTAACTACACACGTTATGCGGAAGGTTCGGTATTGGTTGAGTTTGGTCATACCAAAGTTCTTTGTACGGCAAGTATTGATAACTCAGTACCACGCTTTTTAAAAGGCAAGGGTCAGGGTTGGGTAACCGCTGAATATGGCATGTTGCCACGTTCGACGCATACCCGTAGTGATCGTGAGGCTGCGCGTGGTAAGCAAAGTGGTCGTACTCAAGAAATTCAACGTTTGATTGGCCGTAGTCTACGCGCCATGGTGGATTTAAAAAAATTAGGTGAAAACACCATTACCATCGACTGTGATGTGATTCAGGCAGATGGCGGTACACGTACTGCTGCGATCACTGGTGCTGCGGTGGCTCTCATTGATGCGATGAATACGTTGCTTGAGAAAAAGAAAATTAAGCAAGATCCATTAAAAGGCTTAGTGGCTGCAATTTCAGTCGGTATTTTCCAAGACGAAGTGCTTTTAGACTTGTGCTATGAAGAAGACTCAAACTGCCAAACTGATTTAAACGTGGTCATGACCCAAGCTGGCGAATTTATTGAAATTCAAGGCACGGCAGAAGATAAACCATTTACCCGTGTACAGTGCAATGCCATGTTAGAAATGGCAGAAAAGGGCATTCAAGAATTGGTGAAAAAACAACAGCAAGCACTGGGTTGGTAAGTTTTAACCAAATAAAAAAACGCACTTGAGAGTGCGTTTTTTATTGGGTGTCGTTTGATACAAGTTGTTGAAACTAAGCATTAAAACGCATAGAAAGGTCGACTGCTTTGACATCTTTGGTCAATACACCCATCGAAATATAATCCACGCCTGTAGTTGCGACTTCACGCAAGTTGGCAATGGTGATATTCCCTGACGCTTCCAGTTTACAACGTCCAGCAACATGCTTGACCGCATCAATCATTTGTTGCTGGCTAAAGTTATCTAACATCACGATATCGGCTTGGGCTTCCAATGCTTGGTCTAATTCAGCCCAAGTTTCAACTTCGACTTCGACAGGTTTGCCTGGGGCAATTTGATGCGCTTTGGCAATGGCTTGAGCAATGCCACCTGCTGCCATGATGTGATTTTCTTTAATTAAAAAAGCATCGAATAAACCTAAACGGTGGTTTTGACCACCACCGACCGCGACAGCATATTTTTGGGCAATACGCAGACCCGGTAGGGTTTTACGGGTGTCGAGCAACTTGGTGTTTAAGCCATCGAGCTGTTTGACATATTCCGCAGTTTTGCTGGCCACAGCAGATAGCGTTTGTACAAAGTTGAGTGCAGGGCGTTCAACCGTAAGTAAGCTGCGTGCTGAACCCGCCAGTTTAAAAATGGTTTCATTGGCACGAACCAGATCGCCATCATTTTTGAGCCACGTGATTTGTACACTTGGATCAAAAGCTGCAATTAATGCATTAACCCAAGGTTGACCAGCAAGAATCATGTCTTCACGGCTAATAATGGTCGCAGTCGCTTGTTCATCTTCAGGTGTCAAAAGTGCCGTAATGTCACCATCACCGATGTCTTCTTGTAATGCCTGTTGAATATTCAGTTGAATAGATTGTTCAAGCAGTTGCTGCGATATGCTCATCCGATTGTCCGTATCTTTATAGAAGCCATGAAAATTGCGCAATATATTAGCATTTTTCCTGAAAAAGGCGTGAAAATTTCAGAATCAAACGCTGACCAATTTGAGAAATGACTGGGAAAGATTTAGCATGAGAGACATTAAAAAAGATTGCCCAAAGGGCGCAATGGGTTTGAGGAATAAAAATATGCAGGTCATTCCGTCGTTTCAAGTGCAAGCAGGGCAACTGCTGGGAGCAAGACAAATTCCATCGCCTAATTTTAATGCACGCCCTGCTGATACTGAGATTCAACTGATTGTCATCCATAATATCAGTTTGCCTCCCTCACAGTTTGGTGGCGGTTATATTGAACAATTTTTTCAAAATCAATTGGATTGGTCAGTACATCCATATTTTCAAACCATTCAAGGCATGCAAGTCTCAGCGCATTTACTGATTTTAAGAAGTGGCGAAGTCTTACAATTTGTCAATTTTAACGACCGTGCATGGCATGCAGGACGCTCAAGCTATCTGGCCAAGAAAGAGTGCAATGATTATTCGATTGGCATTGAGCTTGAGGGCAGTGATGACTTGCCTTTTGAAGATGCCCAATATGAAACATTGGTACACGTGACGGCCTGTTTACAACAGGCCTATCCTCAAATTCAGCAGCATTTGGCAGGACATTCTGATATTGCACCAGGACGTAAGACCGATCCAGGCACATTTTTTGATTGGTTAGACTATCGAAATCGTTTGCAGCAGTTAAAAAGTCAATGAATTGAGAGTCGACAACAACATTAAACAATCAAATATTCGCTGAAGTTTCATTACAATAGCGGCAAATGAAAAACTAGGTGGATACGATGGCGCTGTGGCGGTCAACCGTAATTGTAAGTGCAATGACCATGCTTTCTCGGGTCTTGGGTTTGGTACGAGACATTGTCTTACTAAATGTCTTTGGTGCGGGGAAAGATTTTGATACCTTTGTGGTGGCCTTTCGTATCCCGAACTTCTTCCGTCGGCTATTTGCTGAGGGAGCATTCTCACAGGCGTTTATTCCAGTACTGACCGAATATAAAACTGGGCGTACCCATGCGGAAGTTCAGATTCTGATTAGCCGTGTCTTTGGTTGTTTAATGACGGTTATGACGGCTTTAACCTTCATTGCCATGGTTGCAGCTCCAGCGGTGCTATATATATACGCACCAGGTTTCCATGCCGATCCAGAGAAGTTCGACCTCGCGGTTTCAATGTTCCGCCTCACCATTCCTTATTTATTGTTTATGTCGTTGACGGCATTTGCCAGCAGTATTTTAAATAGTTATGGTTCCTTTGCATCACCCGCCTTTTCACCAGTATTGCTGAATGTTGCGATGATTGCGGGGGTATGGTGGCTGACGCCGTATATGGCAGAACCGATTATGGCACTCGGTTGGGCGGTGATTGCTGCGGGTGTATTGCAACTGGCGATCCAAATTCCTGAACTTTGGCATAAAAAGTTACTGATTCCGCCGAAAGTTGATTTTAAACATGAAGGGGTGGATCGCATCATGAAATTGATGCTGCCTGCACTATTTGGTGTTTCTGTCACGCAAATCAACTTACTCCTGAACACCATTTGGGCTTCGTTTATGCAAGACGGTTCAGTGTCATGGTTGTACAGTGCGGAACGTATGACTGAATTACCTTTGGGCTTGATTGGGGTAGCGATTGGTACGGTGATTTTACCCGCATTGTCGACCCGTCATGCAGAACAAGATATGTCGAAGTTTCGTGGCATGATGGATTGGGCTGCGAAGGTGATTGTTTTGGTGGGGGTGCCTGCCAGTATCGCGCTGTTTATGTTATCGACCCCCATTATTCAGGCCCTGTTCCAACGCGGTCAATTCACCCTTGAAGATACGCAAATGACAGCTTTAGCGCTGCAATGTATGAGTGCTGGGGTGATTTCATTTATGTTGATTAAAGTCTTTGCACCTGGATTTTATGCGCAGCAAGACACCAAAACACCAGTTCGTGTCGGTTTAATGGCCGTTGCTGCAAATGCGATTTTAAACGTGGTGTTTATTGGCTTCTTTAAACTGATTGACTGGCAGGCAGAGCATATGGCTTTGGCTTTAGCCTCTTCGGGTTCTGCTCTGGTGAATGCGGGGATGCTGTATTTCTATTTACACAAACGCGATATTTTCCGTTTTGGTGCACACTGGAAAAAACTGTTTATCCAGTTTGGTATTGCTAACGCCGTGATGATTGCGGCTTTGTGGTATGCATTGACTTGGTATAATGGTGACGTGTCACAGTGGATTCGCGTTGCCGAAGTGATCGGGCTGTGCGTGGTCGGCGTTGTGGCTTATGCGGTTGGTTTACTCCTTACAGGCTTTAGACCACGTCACCTCAAACATGAAGCCTAAAACAAGGTACTTCTTTGTTTTATGCTTCAAAAGACAAGCGAAGCACGTAGCTTAAAAATAAGCAGTGCTTGATTTGAAAATAGATTGAAATTAATAAAAAGCCTGATCACGAAGATCAGGCTTTTTATTTTGTGTATAGCATTGCCTTTGCATTGCTACCTTATTTTGGCAACACTTCAATCAGTTCCACATCAAAAATCAAGGTGCTATTCGGTTCAATCACATCGCCTGAACCAATTTGGCCATAGCCCAGTTTAGCGGGAATAAAGAAGCGATATTTTGCGCCTTCTTTCATTAGCTGTAAGCCTTCAGTCCAACCTTGAATCACTTGGCTGACTTGAAACTCCGCAGGCTGCTGACGTGCAATCGAGCTGTCAAAAACAGTTTGATCAATCAAACGTCCTTCATAATGGACTTTGACTTTGCTGTTGGCCTTAGGTGACTTGCCTTGGCCTTGTTGTAAAACCATATACTGCAAGCCTGAAGCCGTAGTTTTTACATCTGCTTTTTTCGCATTTTCAGCTAAAAAGGCTGCACCAATTTTGGCATTTTTATCTGCCAGTTGTTTAACTTCTAATAACTGTTTTGCCTCGGCTTGGCGTTTATACTGGGTGAGTACACGCGCCATTTCTTCATCGCTTAATGACGCAGCTTGGCCTTTAGAGGCTTCACGTAACCCTTGTACAAAAGCATCGAGATCTAAATCTTGAATTGATTCAGCATTGCTACGACCCATGAGGTAGCCAAAGCTATAACCGACTTGTTGGTTGATACTGCTTTTATTATTAATCGGTGCTGCAAAAACAGGTGTAGAAAGTAACAAGCCACAGAGTAATGTTGTTTGAATTTTCATATCGTATTCTCAATAAAAAGAGGAGAGCAAAAGCTCTCCTTTGATTGACTTGTCTTATTTTACTTTGATCAGTTCAACATCAAAAATAAGCGTGCTGTTGGCTGGGATCATGCCGGGTACACCTTGTGGGCCGTAGCCTAAGTTAGAAGGGATGTAAAGTGTCGCTTTCCCACCTTCTTTCATGAGTTGTAGACCTTCAGTCCAACCTGGAATTACTTGGTTTAATGGGAACTCAATTGGCTCGCCACGTTCAAGTGAGCTATCAAAGACTTTACCGTCGACCAGTTGGCCTTTGTAATGCACGGTCACGATAGAGCTGGCAGTGGGTTGCTTGCCTGTGCCTTCTTGCGTGATTTTGAACTGTAAGCCTGACGCTGTGGTTTTCACCCCAGGTTTTTTCGCATTTTCAGTTAAGAAGCTGTCGCTGGTTGTTTGTGCTTGCTTCGCATCATTGGCCTGTTTTTGCTGCATTTCTTGTTGGAACTGCTCATAGGCTTGTTTTAATTCTTCTTCGCTATAGGCGGGTTGGCTACGGGCATGACCTGCGCGGACACCGGTTACAAAACTGTTAATATCGAGTTCTGGTGGAGTTTGATGAGCAACCTCATAACCCAGTGCATAGCTAATTTTTTCTACGGCAGATGCATTTTTTGAAACTTGGGCTTCGGCTGAAGCTGGGTGTTGAGATGCATAATAAACGGGAACAAGTGCCGCACCGCCTAGAATAACAGCTACAGCAATGGGTAAGGCTTTACTCATGTGAAATTTTTCCTAATTCTATTACATTCAAAAAGTTTTTTAGCATCTTAGCAGACTTCATGAATGACGTGTTTTGTACCACCAGTACATTTTCAAATTAATATATGCCGAAGTCCTTAAAAAAACTATAAGGATTTGAATATATAAACGTTTGTCATACAAAATAAAAAGCCAGAAATCAAGTTCTGGCTTTTTATCGGTTAGAGAATGTATTTAGTCTGATTCTTTATTGGCTTTATTGGCTTTATAGGCATAAGCATAGTTATAGCCATAGCCATAGCCTGCACTTGAACGCTGAATATCGTTTAGAATGAATCCATTGACTTTCACACCAGCTTGTTCGAAGCGATTCAGGGTCAATTCAAGCTCCTTCATCTGCGTTTTCGCATAACGGGCAATCACTAAGTTAACACCTGTGTATTGAGAAATAATGATGCCATCCGTCACTGCTAAGATTGGCGGGGTATCAATAATCACATGGTCAAATTTCTCCGACAACTGATCTAATAACGCTTTAAATTGTGCAGAGCTTAAAAGTTCAGATGGATTCGTTGGGCTCTTGCCACGAGTAATTACACTTAAGCCAGAAATTTCAGATGGTTTGATAATCGCATCTAGATTCTGTTGGTTATTTAAGTAATCAGCAAGACCAGGGGTATTTTCAGTGTTGAAATATTTATGCAAATAACCGCGACGCATATCTGCATCAATAATCAATACGCGCTTATTACTTTGCGCCAAAATTGCGGCTAAGTTGGTTGAAATAAAGGATTTTCCAACTTCGGGTGCTGGACCTGAAATGGTAATCAAATTATTCCTAGCAGAGCTGAGCGCAAAATGAATGGCAGTACGCATGCTACGTAAGCTTTCAATGGCAATATCATCACTATTTTTAACAGCTAAAATAGGAATATTCTTTTTCTTTTTCAGAATGTTGATACGGCTTTCCTGTACTGGAGAACGAGGAACAGTCGCATAAACCGGTAAATCTAACTCATTTTCAATTTGAGCTGAATCTTTAATGCCTGTACGCATCATGTTACGCAATAATGCCAAGAGTGTACCCAGGAAACCACCAACAAAGATGGATAAGATGAGCACAATCAGTGATTTTGGCTTAATCTTCTCAAACGGTTTAACCGCTGTATCAACAATACGGACATTACCAATCTCACCTGCATTTGCAATTTTGAGTTGTTGGTAGTTATTTAAGAGCGCAGTGTATTGCTCAGCATTGACTTTGACATCACGATAAAGTTGTAAATATAAACGTTGAGTTTCTGGTAGTTGCTTCAAAGCTTGATTTAACTGTTCTTTTTTACTGCTTAATTCCGTTAATTGGGCATTAATTTCCGCCATTAAAGGATGGTCGCTGGTATATTTAGCAGAAAACTCAGCTTGTTTTTGCTTTAGCTCAATCATTAAACGTTCGAGTTCAATATTTTGCTTTAATAACAGTTCAGATTCTTGCGTCACATCAACCGTATTATATTTTTCACGGAATTTATTGAATTGAATTTCAGAGTCTTCGAGCTGCTGCTTGAGTATAGGCAGTTGCTTGTCTAAGAAAGCGAGCGTTTGCGTTGATTCTAGAGATTTCCGCTCAATATTTTGTTTGTGATAGACACTTAAAATATGATTGAGAACTTTAGTGATATGTTCTTTATCTGTGCCTTGGTAATTTAAACCAATCACGCCCGTCATTTTGCCACGTTCAGCAACACCATAATCCAACATTAGGTTTTTCATTGCTGTTGGTAGAGCGTATTTTGTGATTTTAAGTTCTGGGACTAGATTGTTATTATTTACAATATACACTTGCCACAAGCCATACGGACTAGGCACTTGATTCTTGACATTGGTTTTGCCTTCAAAAACAACTTCATCTTTATGTAGTAATTGAAATGTGTTTGATTCTTTGAATTTTAGTTGAAGGGGTTCATCTAGATAGAAATCAGGGACATTCAATTGTTTAATTTGAACTACGGATGATTTATTTTGATAAACCACTTCAGTTGGAGTGTAATCAACTGTTGACTTTTTCTCTGAAATCAAACGATTAAATGCGGAGTCTTCTGGGGCCTTGATTTCAATATCAAGGTTGAGATCTCGAATCACTTGTCCCAAAACCATGCGAGATCTTAGAACTTCAATTTCTGCATCGGCTGGTGATTTTTGCCCCATCGCTCCTGAGAGTTGGCTTAACTCGCCTAATAGTGCTGCTGAGGCAGCACTTTTGCTGTCTTCAACGAGAACCATCGCATCTGTAGCATAAATGGGTTGAGTGACTCTTAAATAAAGTAATGCACAAATTAAACTAAAAATAATACAAAGAGCAATGAGTTTCCACTGAGCAATCAGAGAAAAAAATAACTCTTTTAAGTCGATTGTATCTTCGCTAGTGCTAGAGTTTTGATTCATAATTTAATATCGTAATAATTTAAAAATGTGATTTCCAATCAGCAACAAAGCGTTGAATATTGCGACAGGTTATATCAAAAAAGTCTTGATCGTGTTGATAAGGGTCAGGGACATTTTTTCCTTGCCAGTGGCCTAATCTAAAGACCTTACCTTTTGCAAACGGCCATTGTTTTTCTATATGCTGAGCCTGATTCGTACTCATTACTAGAATTAAGTCTGCTTGCTTAATTAAAGATGCATTGATCTGTTTTGCAATATGTGGACGCATATCAATATTAAATTGGTCCATACAATGAATTGCTTTTTCATCTGCATGATGTCCTACCATTGCGGACAATCCTGCAGATTCAATGTGTTGGTTTGGGCAATTCGTCTTTAGGAAATATTCTGCCATCGGGCTACGGCAAATATTTCCGACACAGACAACGAGTATATTTTTAAACGCCATAATTATTTCCCAAGCTGATCAAAACTATAAAGTGCGCTCGAGAATGGAATGATCTGATTGACTACACGCTGCCAACGAGTCAAACCAGTTGCATCAATGTATACAATGTCATTCTTTTTCATGGAAAATTGATTGGCTAATGCTAGATTACCAATACTACTCAAATTTAAGTGATAGATAGTTGACTGCTTCTGATCTAAATCTGTACGCATGACATAAATTCTAGCTGCACTAGCTGAGTAAGGGTTAATCCCTTCACTTTCACCCAATACATCACTTAAAGACATGCCTTGATCGCGTAAGTTAATCGCTTGGCTTTTACTTGATTCACCCATGACATAAAGTTTTTGATCTTGTTTTGTATTTACAAAAATTGTGTCATTCGGGCGAATTAATAAATTATGTAGTGATAAACCATTTTTTTCGAGTTGAATGGTATTTAAATTATACGTAGCGCCATTACGAATGAGTTGAATATTAGTGGTGTCGCCAGTTTTGGTATCAATACCACCGGCTTGACCTAGTGCGGTATAGAGGCTGATGGGTTGATCATTTAAAGTGTATTGGCCACTTTTAAGTACTTGACCATTTACGAAGTATCTTTTGCCTTCGTAAGATAACACTCTAACGACAACATCAGGGTGTTTTAAATATTTACTAAATTGACTACGCAAATATGTATTCGCTTGAGCAAGCGTTTTCCCAGCAATTTTAACTGACCCGACTAAAGGAAGCTGTACATTACCGTTAGGATCAATGGGATAACCAACAGCTTTTACATTAGTTGCATCTTGAATTGGTGGTGTAATTTCAGGATAAGCCCAAAGTTGGATCGATAGAACATCACCTGCACTTAATTTATATATGGATTGCTGATGCTGAAATAACGTTTGAATTTGAGCTAAATTTTGCGAATTCGCTTGAGAAATAGCAGGAATATTATTTTGTGTCAAAGGTACAACACTTAATTCAGCACCTTGATCTGTTTTATAGGAACCTTGTTGTGGTAAATCATATGTCTGAAGTCCAGGGGTCATTGCACATCCTGTAATTCCTAAACTCAAAACCAGCATAACGCTATAACGATAGTAATTCACTCGAATATAAATCCTATTTATAAATTTGAATGTTTTTGAACGGGCCAATGAACCCTAATTGTACGTTTCAGACTGCAAAATTCTATACTATTCGCGCTATTTAATATAGTTATTGATGTTTTAAAACGTAATTCGATTAGGTTTTTTATAAAATATAAAAAATGTACCTGAGACTTTGATCTTAACAAAATAGCATACTAGATAAAAAGGACAATAGATTTGATCTATTTGAATCGGGAAGTATGACTTTTTATGTATGTTTAGAACATCATTACACAATCGAAATTTGATTTTCTGATATAATTTAACGCTATTTACAACATAACGATGATTGATGATTCATCGATGACATAGGCTTCAGTATGTTACAACTCTCCGAATTAAAAATTGCCATCATCGGATTAGGTTATGTCGGTTTACCGCTAGCTGTTGAGTTTGGAAAAAAAGTTCCCGTGATGGGCTTTGATATTCACCAGAAGCGTATTGATGAGCTACAGAGCGGACAAGATCATACTTTAGAAGTTTCACCAAAAGAATTAAAGCAAGCAACGCATTTAAGCTACACCACGAACCTACAGCAGTTAGCAGACTGTAATTTCTTTATTGTTACAGTTCCAACCCCGATCGATGAATTTAAGCAACCCGATCTGACTCCCTTGGTTAAAGCATCCGAAAGTATTGCTAGAGTACTGAAAAAGGGTGATGTGGTTGTCTATGAATCAACGGTTTATCCAGGTGCAACTGAAGAAGTTTGTATTCCTGTTTTAGAAAAAAATTCAGGATTAAAATTCAATCAGGATTTTTATGCAGGTTATAGCCCTGAGCGTATTAATCCGGGTGATAAATTGCACCGCGTTACTAATATTTTAAAAATCACTTCGGGTTCAACACCCGCAGTCGCTGATTATGTCGATCAAGTCTATAATTTGGTTATTGAAGCAGGCACACATAAAGCAGCAAGTATTAAAGTTGCAGAAGCTGCGAAGGTGATTGAAAACACTCAGCGCGATGTGAATATAGCTTTAATTAATGAATTGGCGTTGATTTTCAATAAAATGGGCATTGATACGGAAGCGGTATTAGAGGCTGCTGGAACTAAATGGAATTTCCTTCCATTCCGTCCGGGTTTAGTCGGTGGTCACTGTATTGGTGTCGACCCATACTACTTGACTCATAAAGCCCAAGCGATTGGCTACAACCCAGAAATTATTTTAGCGGGTCGCCGTTTAAATGATGGTATGGGTGCTTATGTGGTGACTCAACTGGTTAAAGCAATGTTGAAAAAACGTATTCAAGTTGAAGATGCCAAGGTACTGATTTTAGGCTTAAGCTTTAAAGAAAACTGCCCAGATATTCGTAATACACGCATCATTGATATCGTCAATGAACTCAAGGAATATCACACTCAAATTGATGTCTATGACCCTTGGGTAGATGCTGCTGAGGCTGAGCATGAATATGGTATTAGCCCAATTTCAAACTTAGAAAATGGCAAATATGATGCTGTGATTCTTGCGGTTGCCCATCAGCAATTTAAGGTGATGGGCGCTGATGCAATTCGTGCTTTGGGTAAAGCTGATCATGTGCTGTATGACTTGAAATACGTCTTATCTCAAGCCGAATCTGATCTACGTTTGTAAGGAGCATACCATCATGAATCAATATCAACAGGTATGTGACAAGCTCAAAACTGCACCTAAAACTTGGTTGGTGACAGGTGTAGCAGGTTTTATTGGCTCGAATCTTTTAGAAACTTTACTCAAGCTCAATCAAACTGTGGTGGGTTTAGATAACTTCGCCACAGGGCATCGGCATAATTTGGACGAAGTAAAAAGCTTAGTGACTGCGGAGCAATGGGCAAAATTCAGCTTTATTGAAGGTGATATCCGTCAGTTTGCAGATTGCCAAAAAGCATGTGCAGGTGTGGATTATGTCTTGCATGAAGCCGCTTTAGGCTCAGTACCACGTTCAATTGCCGATCCAATCACGACCAATGAAACCAATATCAGTGGTTTCTTAAATATGCTCACTGCTGCGCGTGATGCGGGTGTTGCTAGCTTTACTTATGCAGCCAGCAGTTCGACTTATGGTGATCATCCCGCATTGCCAAAAGTCGAAGAAAATATTGGTAAACCACTTTCACCCTATGCAGTGACGAAGTACGTCAATGAGTTATACGCAGATGTATTTGAGAAAACTTATGGGTTTAAAACAATTGGCTTACGTTACTTTAACGTGTTTGGTCAACGCCAAGATCCGAAAGGTGCTTACGCAGCAGTGATCCCGAAATGGACATCATCAATGATTGCTGGTGAAGATGTGTTTATTAACGGTGATGGTGAAACCAGTCGAGATTTCTGTTTTATTCAAAATGTGGTGCAAGCGAATATTTTAGCTGCGACAACGCAAAGCGATGAAGCAAAAAATCAGGTCTATAATGTGGCACTAGGTGACCGCACGACGCTGAATGAGTTATATCTTGCTATTCAGGCAGCGCTTGCGACAAATGATGTGAACTTTGAGCGTGATCCTGTTTACCGTGAGTTCCGTGCAGGTGATGTACGTCATTCACAAGCGAGCATTGCCAAAATTCAGCAACATTTGGGTTATGCACCGCAGTTCAAAATTGCCAAAGGCATTCAACTGGCCATGCGTTGGTACGTAAACAACTTAAAATGATATTGAACAGATGATTGCGAAATTTTTCGCAAAATATCAGTCCATTGGACTGATTACCTTAAGTTTACTGGCAGGTGCGATAATGACATTTATCGCACTTCCTGTTTTAACACGCCTGTATTCTGTTGCAGACTTTGGTGCGTATGGGATTGCTTTAGCCCTCGTTAGTGTTTTATCGACGGTTGCCAATTTACGTCTTGATCAAGCCTTATTGGTCGCGGACGAGCAAGATAAAAAGAGTCTGATTTTTGAAGGGGCAGTGTTCTCAACGGGCATTGCGATTCTTAGTGGCATCGTCATTAGCTTTATTTTAAATGTTGAAATGGCAGCTGCAGTTGCCACAGGTGTGCTTGCCAATACATTGATTCAGAGTCTGTATAATTATCAATTTTCTGCACATAAAGAATATTTTTGTGCAGGTTTAAATATTTTCCGTAGTGCCATCGTGGTGGCGGTTCAACTGTCCTTACCGTTTGTTATGCAAATTAGCTTGGTGAACAGTTATAACGTCAGCTCGATCATTATGATTGTGGCAGTATTACTTTATCTGCTGAAACATCAGCTCTATCAAGTCAGTTGGCAGGCATTTAAACATTACAAAGATTTTATTTATGCCAATACATCACATGCCTTGCTGAATAGTTTTTCACATAATTTGCCTTACTATGTGGTGTCGCATTTTGTTGGTGTGCAGGCGATGGGCTTCTATGCCATTGTCGAACGGACTTTGCGTGTTCCGATTAATTTGATTTCGCAAACTTTGCGTCAGTTTTTTATTCGCAAATTTAAAGATGCGCACTCAGGCAAGAATGCATTAAAAGCCAGTGTGCTACTGAGTTTAGTTTCACTGCCCTTATTTGCTTTAGTATTTGTATTGCCTGAATCTTTATATTTATGGGTTTTTGGCAGTGAATGGGTGGGTATTTCGAGCTATTTCCAAATTTTAGCTTTAGGTTATTGGGCGATTTTCTGTAATCCACCAAGCTCCGCTTTTCTGATTGCTCAGCGCAACAGCCAAGTATTGTTTAAGTTGCAAATCGTAGAACTCATGATTAAGTTCGCATTATTTGCAGGCTTCTATGCAGTCTTTGCCGATAAATTGTATATGTTACTTGCGGTGCCTGTGGCATTAATTTTTTATAACTTTGCCATTTTATATGTGGTGTGGAGAAACAAAAACTGATGTTTTTTAAATTCTTAAAATACATGAATTGGTTTGCTTCACAGTGCCGTAAAGTGATGTACAACATGGCATTTGGTACACAATTTCGTTACTTCGGCAAAGCGTGTACCCTAGAGATTAATGGCCAAGTCAAGATCGGCAAGAATGTCTATATTGGCGATCATGTCAGTTTAATTGTTGAGCAAGGTGCATTTTTAGAAATTGCAGATAACAGTTTTATTGGTGAAAGCTGTTATATCAAATGCTTTGGTGGCAAGGTGTCGATTGGCCAAGACGTTAGCATTAATTCTAAGTCTTTTATCAATGGCTGTGGTGGTATCACGATTGGCGATAACACCCGTATTGGTACGCAAAGCATCATCATTGCCAGTAATCATAAATTTGGTGAGCCGGATTTGTTAGTGAAAGATGCGATTACCAAACAAGGCGTGAGTTTAGGTGAAAATATTTGGCTTGGTGCGCGGGTGACGGTACTCGATGGCGTGAAAATTCCAAATGATTCGGTGATTGGGGCATGTAGCCTCGTGTCGAAACCTTTGGATGAATCGGGTGTGTATGTCGGCAGTCCTGCCAAAAAAATCAAATCGCTCTGATCTTATTTTTCATCCTGCATCGTGACTGCGGTTTCCATATCGTAAAGTGGATTTTCAGCGTAAAATATTCAGCTTAATTTCCTCTCTTTTGATTTTCTGATCCTGACATAGGTCATGCGTATGGCATTTATGGTTTCTGCTTTTCGACAGCTGTTTGATCTGGCTTATTTTATGGCGAAGGGCAGTGTGGCTTATGCACGTAAAAAAGGTGTAAAAGTCGGTGAAAATTGCCGAATTTATATTAAAAGCTGGGGCTCAGAACCATTTTTGGTCAGCCTTGGTGACCATGTGACCGTGACCTCAGGGGTGAAATTTATTACCCATGACGGCAGTACATGTTTGGTTCATGATGAGCAAGGCAAACGCTATCAACGCTTTGCCCCGATTCAAGTGGGTTCGCATGTCTTTATAGGTGTGAATAGCATTATTATGCCGGGCGTGAGCATTGGCTCAAATGTCGTGATTGGTGCAGGTTCGGTGGTGACCAAAGATATTCCTGACCATAGCGTGGCGATTGGTGTACCTGCCAAAGTGGTGAGCAGTTTTGATGACTTCCAAGCCAAAATTCAAAGCACCTGTGCCAGTGATACTGACTTAGCTGGTATTACGGATTATCGTGCGCGCGTGGAACGTGCCATGGCGACTCAAGCCTCAAAAAACCAATTTTAATTTTCTATCATTTCATAAAATTTAGGTCTGCATATGTTGAATAAAGTCATGTTCTTTTTGCCAAGCTTGGGCGGTGGCGGTGCAGAACGTACGGTCATTCAACTGGCGAACAGTTTTGCTGAACAAGGGCTTAAAATTCATTTAGGCGTATGTGACCTGAATGGCGATAAAGCCAAGCTCTTATCCGAAGTGAGTTCTAAAATTGAATTGGTCAATTTTAATTGCGGTCGGGTGATGAATAGCATCACGCCTTTAAAAATAAAAATGAAAGCTGAGCAATATGATTGCTTAGTGGCAACACAAACCCATACCAATATTGTGGCAGGGATTGCGAAAAAACTCGCAGGTGTTAAAACGCGATTAATCTTCCGTGAAGTATCGACACCGTCAAAAAATATGAAGTTGCAAGGTGTGGCTAAATTTGTGCTGAAAATTTTGGTGAATTGGACCTATCCCATGGCACAGCAAGTGGTCTGTGTTTCTAAAGGGAGTGAAGCCGATTTTCGTGAATATTATGCCTATAAAAATAATAATCTGAGTACCATTTATAACCCAGTATTGGACGATGCCTATTTTGAAAAACTCAAAGCGCCAGTCACACATCGCTTTTTTAATAATGATCACAAAGTGATTTTGGCAGTGGGGCGTCTCACTGAAGCAAAGAACTTTGGTTTTCTGATTCGTTCCTTTAAAGCCTTGCATAATCAGCATCCTGAAACCCGATTACTGATTTTAGGTGAAGGCGAATTACGTGCTGAGTTTGAGGCTCTAGTAGCCGAGTTGGGTTTAAACGATGTGGTGGATTTACCGGGCTTTGATGCTAATCCATACGCTTATTTTAAATATGCATCGCTGTTTGTTTTAAGTTCCAATTGGGAAGGTTTGCCTGGAGTACTCATTCAGGCGTTGGCTTCAAAAGTAAAAGTGGTCAGTACCAACTGCCCAAGCGGTCCGATGGAAATTCTAGAAAACTCCGAGTTTGGTTTATTGGTCGAATGCAATGATCAGGCAGGGTTAACTCAAGCTATGCAACAGGCGATTTTTGCAGATTATGTGCAATATCAAGAAGCTGATTTTGAAGTGCATATTCAGCAGTTTCATAAGCAAACCGTACTTAAGCAGTATTTGCGTATGATGGAGTCTGCAGCATGAGCAAACCATTAATGGTGCATGTGATTACCAACTTTGCGGGCGTGGGCGGTGCAGAGATGATGCTGGCACGTTTGATTCAACACACTGAACACCAATACGAACATGTGATCATTGCTTTAATGAAAACATCAGAGGTGTATCAAAGTACTTTAGATCGTTGTCAGGCGCATTATGCACTGGATTGGAATGGTATAAACACATTGGGTACGGTAAGCAAACTGCGTACATTGCTTAAAAAACTACAGCCTGCAACGGTGCAATGCTGGATGTACCATGCCAATGTGTTGACCAGTCTCAGTGTCATTGGTTTAGCTCAAAAACCGAATGTGGTGTGGGGCATTCATCATTCGCTTGCTTCTCCCAAAGATGAATCGATCAGTACCAAAATTGCCTTGGCCTTAAGTAAAATATTGTCACAGCAAGCCAGTGCCATTATTTATTGTGCGCATTCGTCTATGCAGCATCATCATGCCTTTGGCTTTAAAAATGCCAATAGTCAAGTGATTGCCAATGGCGTGTTTTTAGATAAATTTCAGCCCAATCCTCAATTGCATGAACCAACCGTGATTGGTTTTGCAGGGCGTTATCACACGGCCAAAGGCTATCCCTATTTGTTTGAAACCATGGGCTTGCTGAAAAATGAAAACATCATTTTTAAAATTGCAGGTGGTGGTGCAAGCCTAGAAAATGCTGAAGTGAAAGCTTTATTCGAGCAGTATAAGTTAGATGCTCAAAAGGTGCATTTGCTTGATCAAATCTCGGACATGCCTGCCTTTTATCAATCCATTGATGCATTACTCATGACTTCGATTACCGAAGGTTTTCCGAATGTCTTGGTCGAAGCGATGGCATCGGGACTGCCGTGTATCAGCACCGATGTTGGCGATGCCAAATATATTGTGCAGGATTTGGGAAGCATCGTTCCACCACGCAATGCCAAAGCTTTGGCAGATGCCATTTTAGCTTATACACAAAAATCAGAAGCAGAAAAACAAAGCTTAAAACAAGCAACGCGTGAATGGGTAGAGCAGAACTTCAGTATTGAAACTGTCAGTGGTCAATATATGCAGGTGTGGAGCCAACAGGCATGAAGTTTTTAATGATCAGCAGTTTTCTGCCTTCTGTTTTAAATTTCCGCGGGAAACTGTTGGAAGCCATTCATGCGCAAGGCTATGAAATTCATATTATGGCGCCTGAGTTTGTGTCATTTCCTGAAGAGCAGCAAAAACTGCAAGCCCTTGGCTATCATCTGCATGAGATTCCCATGCAGCGTACCGGCACCAATCCACTGGCTGATTTAAAACTGTTAAAACATATCTATCGGCAAATTCGTCAAATTCAGCCTGACTACTTGCTGTCCTATACCATTAAACCGGTCATTTACGGTACCTTGGCGGCTTGGCTTGCGAAAGTACCGCATCGTTTTGCCTTAATTACAGGTCTTGGCTATGCCTTTCAAAATGTAGAAGCGGGTAAGCGCAGTCTGTTTCAAAAGCTGGTGCATGGCTTATATGCGCAAGCGCTCAAACGTAGCGACAAAGTCTTTTTTCAAAATCCTGATGACCTCAAATTATTTCAAGATATGCACTTGCTTGATGCTGATAAACCCACTGTAGTAGTGAATGGTTCAGGGGTAAATGTGCAAGACTTTGATGTCATGCCTTTACCCAAAAATGAACAAGGGCAGGTCAAAGCCTCATTCTTACTGATTGCACGCCTTTTAGGTGATAAAGGCGTACGTGAATATGCTGAATCGGCACGCATCATCAAAGCACAATATCCTGAATCGGAATTTCATTTGGTCGGTTGGATTGATGATAATCCATCTGCTATCTCGCAATCTGAACTCGATACATGGATTGCCGATGGTCGCCTTAAATATTGGGGCAAACTCAGTGATGTCCGTCCTGCAATTGCAGAATGCTCAGTGTATGTGTTGCCATCTTATCGTGAAGGCACGCCACGTACGGTATTAGAGGCGATGGCTATGGGACGGGCGATTATTACCACCGATGCACCGGGCTGCCGTGAAACGGTATCGCACGGTGTGAATGGTTATTTGGTTGCAGTGAAATCAGGCGATGAGCTGGTGCAAAGCATGCAATACTTTATTGAAGATCCAAAACTGATTGAGTATATGGGACAGCGTTCGCGAGAAATTACGCTGAATAAATATGATGTGCTTCAAGTAAATAAGCACATGATGGCTGAAATGGATATTCATTAAAGGCGATTCACCCAATTTAAGAGGCGATCCAGATGACCTTAAAATATATAAAAAGTGATTTATACCGTTATACCGGTCATGTCAGTTTTAAAACATTTTTGAAAACTTATTTATTTAATCGTGGTTTTAATTTTTCATTTTGGCTGCGTTTAGCCAGTTCAAAAACTGTATGGGCAAAGTTGGCTTATCCTATTTATTATTATAAAAAAAAGCAGTACGGCATTGATATTCATACCACGACTCAAATTGGCTACGGCTTGTTTATTGGGCATGGCGGGCCGTTGGTCGTTAATCCGACAACTGTGATTGGCAATAATGTGAATTTATCGCAATTTACCACCATTGGTGCAAATGGCGGCCGTCAAGCCGCAGAAATTGGCGATAATGTTTATATTGGGCCCAATGTCTGCATCATTGAGCATGTCAAAATTGGCAATAATGCCACTATAGGTGCAGGAAGCGTTGTGACCAAAGATATTCCTGAAAATGCAACTGCGGTGGGAAACTATGCGAAGGTGATCAGCATGAATAATCCGGGTCAGGCAGTCAATCGTCGTTGGACAGATTTCTAAACGGATATATGGTGTGACAGCTTTTAGAATGGGGAATACTTGAGTCCCTTTGACCGTTGAAATATTTTACAAATCTGATGGCTTTGGACAGGGTATAATGATTGCTAGAAATGGATACCATTTCCCCATCTTCATCTAATCTTAAGAGTGAACCATGTTAAAGCGGTTATTGGATATTGTTATTGCATCATCTGCGCTGGTGCTGCTGTCTCCTATTTATGCTTTGGTGGCTTATAAGGTGAAAAAAAATCTAGGCTCGCCTGTCTTATTCCGTCAGGTACGTCCGGGTCTGCATGGCAAGCCTTTTGAAATGATTAAGTTTCGCACCATGAAGGATGCGCTTGATGCTGAGGGCAATCCATTACCCGATAGTGAGCGTTTAACGCCTTTTGGTAAAATGCTACGCGCCACCAGTTTGGATGAAATGCCAGAGTTATGGAATGTGATTAAAGGCGATATGAGTATCGTGGGGCCACGCCCTTTGTTGATGGAATATTTACCTTTATATAATAGCGAGCAAGCCAAACGCCATGATGTGCGCCCCGGTATTACGGGCTATGCGCAGGTGAATGGACGTAATGCTATTTCATGGGAAAAGAAGTTTGAACTCGACACATGGTATGTCAACAATCAGTCCCTGTGGCTCGACTTTAAAATCATGCTGAAAACGGTAAAAAAAGTGCTCGCGAAAGATGATATTAGTGCCGAAGGTGACGTCACGATGCATAAATTCACAGGCAGCAAACATGACTAAACTTTATGCTGTATATGGGGCTTCGGGGTGTGGACGTAGTCTGATGCCTGTAGCGCGTCAACAATTAGCACGTCAGCAAGAGCCTGCTGAAATTGTGTTTATTGATGATGCCTTGACTGAAATTACGATAGTGAATGGTCATCGTGCCATGAACTACCCACAATTTAAAGCACAGCCTGTATCTTTCAAAGCGGTACTGATTGCAATTGCTAACAGCCAAGCACGTGAAAAAATTGCACTGAAACTGGAGCAAGATGGTCTTCCATTGTGGTCAGTGCAGGCAGATAATACGCTGCTGATGGATGCGGTAGAACTTGGCGCAGGTGCTGCGTTGAGTCCTTTTGTCACGATTACATCCAATATTAAAATTGGCAAATGCTTCCACGCCAATCTATATAGTTATGTGGAGCATGATTGTGTGATTGGTGATTTCGTCACGTTTGCACCGGGCGTAAAATGCAACGGTAATATTCATATAGAAGACCATGTTTATATTGGTGCAGGTGCCGTGATTAAACAAGGCACACCTGCGCAACCTTTGGTGATTGGTCGTGGTGCTGTGGTGGGTATGGGCGCTGTGGTGACCAAAAGCGTGCCTGCGGGCGTAACAGTGGTGGGAAATCCTGCCCGTATACTGACCAGTAAATGATAAATTTAGGAAAAACTCATGTTAAACACTGCATTTGAACCGTGGCCAAGTTTCACCTCAGCTGAAGCAGATGCGGTGTCAAAGGTCCTTTTATCCAATAAAGTCAATTATTGGACAGGACAAGAGTGCCGTGAGTTTGAAAAAGAATTTGCAGCATTTGCGCAGACGCAGTATGCCGTCGCTGTAGCCAATGGTACAGTCGCACTCGATTTAGCACTCAAAGCTTTAGGTATTGGTGCAGGTGATGATGTGATTGTCACTTCACGTACTTTTTTAGCTTCAGCAAGCTCGATTGTCACTGCCGGTGCTAATCCTATTTTCGCTGATGTAGAGCTGGATTCACAGAATATTTCTCGACGTACTATTGAAGCAGTGATTACGTCGAATACCAAAGCGATTATTTGTGTGCATTTGGCAGGTTGGATGTGTGATATGGATCCGATCATGCAGTTGGCTGAGGAAAAAGGCATCTTCGTGATTGAAGATTGTGCTCAAGCGCATGGTGCAAAGTACAAAGGCAAATCAGCAGGTTCAATCGGTCATATTGGCGCATGGTCATTCTGCCAAGACAAAATTATGACTACAGGTGGTGAAGGCGGCATGGTCACTACCAATGATGAAAGTCTGTGGAAAAAAATGTGGTCGTATAAAGATCACGGCAAAAACTTTGATAGCGTGTATAACAAGCAACATCCGCCGGGATTCCGCTGGCTGCATGACTCATTTGGCACCAACTGGCGCATGATGGAAATGCAGGCGGTGATTGGTCGTTTGCAACTCAAACAAATGCCTGAATGGACTGCAAAACGTAATGCCAATATGGCGCGTATCCAAGCGGCGTTTGAAAATAGTCCGTATTTTACTGTAGTAAAACCGTCTGTTGAATATGTGCATGCAGCCTATAAATGCTATGTGCAAGTGAATACTTCAGCCTTGCCTGAAGATTGGTCGCGTGATCGAATCATGGCAGAAATCAATGCATTGAATGTGCCTTGTTTTAGCGGCTCGTGTTCAGAAGTGTATTTAGAAAAAGCATTTGATGGTACGCCTTGGCGTCCTGCGCAGTCTTTACCGCAAGCTAAACAGCTCGGTACAACAAGTTTAATGTTCCTTGTACACCCAACCTTGTCTGAGCACAGCTTGCAGAAAACCGTGGATGCGATCCAAGCGGTGATCGCAAAAATCTAAACCAGAAAAGCACGTATAATATACGCGCGAATATTCCTCTTTACCTGATTCGAGCACGTTGTGAAAGAATTTATCCGTTCTATAGCATCATTACCGCGTCGCCAAAAACAAATCGTTTTGGTGCTGATGGATATCTGTATTTTACCATTGATGATGTGGTTGGCTTATGCTATCCGTTTGGCACGTCCCAATGTTCAGGTCATGCAAGGACTGGATGCTTGGTATATTTATGTCGGTGTAGTTGGCATTCTGATTTTTGCCTTGCTTGGTATTTACCGTGCAATTGTGCGTTCATTTAATGAAGATTATTTGCTGCGAATTTTAATCGGGACATTTATTCAAATCGTGGCCTTATACACGATAAAAAAACTCAATGTTGCATTTATTCCGATGAGTATTCCACTGATGTATGGCTTTATGCTGTTTTCATACATGTGGTGGAGCCGTGCCGTCATTCGCTACGCTACTCTTAAAACTTTTGCCAAAAAGCAAAGCCGTAAACGTGTGGCGATTTATGGCGCTGGGCTGGCAGGTCAGCAAATTGCAGCAGCTTTAAACCGTTCAGATGATTATTTGCCCGTCTGTTTTATTGACGATAAACGGTCTTTACATGGACAGTCGCTGAGTGGTTTAAAAATTTATTCACCAAGAAAAGTGCAAGCGAAACTTGGAAAATTTGGTATTGAAGAAGTATTACTTGCCATGCCTTCTGTGGGACGTGCGCGTAAAAAAGATATTATTGAGTCTTTTGATACGGCAGATGTCAAAATTATGGAACTGCCAGGGGTAACCCAACTTGTGGATGGTCAAGTCCAAGTTTCAGATATCCGTGAAGTGGATATTATTGACCTATTGGGGCGTGATCCTGTACCGCCGAAACCTGAACTGTTAGAAAAAAATATTAAAAATAAAGTGGTCATGGTGACAGGGGCGGGCGGTTCAATTGGTTCTGAGCTTTGTCGTCAGATTGTGAAGCATCAGCCGAAAATGCTAGTGCTGTTTGAAATGTCTGAATTTGCTTTGTATTCAATCGACCGTGAATTGCAGGCTTCTGATATACAAATTATTCCAGTGCTAGGTTCTGTCACCCATCAGCAAAAATTAGAACGTATTATTCAAGAGTACAAAGTGCAAACGGTTTATCACGCCGCAGCATATAAACATGTACCACTTGTTGAAGCAAATCCATTTGAAGGTATTTATAATACTTCCATTGGCACACAGCGTAGTGTAGATGCAGCGGTAAACCAAAATGTTGAAAATTTTGTTTTAATTTCAACAGATAAAGCGGTACGTCCAACCAGTGTGATGGGGGCGTCTAAACGTATGGCAGAATTGTATTGTCAGGGTCTAGCGTCGACGAATCCAAAAACTCAAATTAGTATTGTACGCTTTGGCAATGTACTTGGTTCGTCAGGTTCTGTCGTCCCTTTGTTTAAAAAGCAGATTGCTAAAGGCGGGCCTGTTGCAGTAACGCACCCAGAAGTAACGCGTTATTTTATGACCATTCCTGAAGCTGCGCAGTTAGTGATTCAGGCGGGGGCAATGGGAACAGGCGGAGATGTTTTTCTGCTGGATATGGGTGAACCCGTTAAAATTGTTGATTTGGCTAAACAGATGATTCGTCTAAGTGGGTTTAAACCTATAGATGAAAAAGGCTTAGGGGATATTGCACTTCAGTTTACAGGATTGCGTCCAGGTGAAAAACTATATGAAGAGCTACTCATCGAATCTGAAAATGTTAGCAAAACTGACCATGAACGAATTTTAAAATCGTATGAGCATTTTTATTTTTTTGATCAAATTAACAGCGTATTTATGCAGTTATCTGATTTATCTGAACAAGGAGATAATCAGACAAAAATTAAAAATATCTTACAAACCTATGTAGAGGGTTACAAAACCAAAGATTTGCACAAGAATTGATATATTTTATTAATGTTCATTTGATAAAGCTTAACGTGTTCAATTAAACTATTTATACAATTTATTTACATATTTTGAATAAAATACTGAAATAGTTTTAGAATAAAGAAACATCTTATCTATAGATAACCTAAAATTATTTTGCTATCAATCAATTTAAATTAAGAGCAGGAAAATATGAAATTATTGGTAACAGGCGCTGCTGGTTTTATTGGTTCAGCAGTCGTTCGCCATATTATTCAAAATACACCCCATCAGGTACTCAATGTCGATAAACTCACTTATGCTGGTAATTTAGAATCGTTGGCATTGGTTGAAAATAATGAACGTTATCAATTTTCCCAAACTGATATTTGTGATCGCATTGCATTAGATCAATTATTTGAAAGTTTTCAACCAGATGCTGTGATGCATTTGGCTGCTGAATCGCATGTTGACCGTTCAATTACAGGCCCTGCTGCATTTGTTGAAACCAATATTATTGGAACATACCAGTTGTTGGAGGCTGCTCGTCATTATTGGAACGGTTTAAGCGAAGATAAAAAGCAAGCATTTCGTTTCCACCACATTTCAACGGATGAGGTTTATGGTGACTTAGAAGGTACAGATGACTTGTTCCTTGAGACAACACCGTATGCTCCAAGTTCACCATATTCAGCAAGTAAGGCTAGTTCAGATCATTTGGTTCGTGCATGGCACCGAACCTATGGTTTACCTGTCGTTTTAACCAATTGCTCAAACAACTATGGCCCTTATCATTTCCCAGAAAAGCTGATTCCATTAATTATTTTGAATGCCCTCAATGGCAAAGCATTACCTGTATATGGTAATGGGAATCAAATTCGTGATTGGCTATTTGTAGAAGATCATGCACGTGCTTTATATAAAGTGGTTACTGAGGCTGCTGTTGGTGAAACTTATAATATTGGCGGTCATAACGAACAAAAGAATATTGATGTTGTTAAAGCCATTTGCACATTGTTAGAAGAGCTTGCACCAAATAAACCAAATGGTGTGGCTCGTTATGAAGACTTGATTACTTATGTGACAGATCGCCCTGGTCACGATTTACGCTATGCAATTGATGCAAGCAAAATTCAAAAAGACCTTGGTTGGGTGCCTGAAGAAAGTTTTGAAACGGGTTTAAGAAAAACCGTTGAGTGGTATTTGAATAACCAAGCGTGGGTTCAACATATTCAAAGTGGTGAATATCAAAATTGGATCAATCAACAGTATCAGGTTGCAGAAGAAACAAATTAAGTTGCGTAATACTATGAAAATACTGTTGTTAGGAAAAAATGGCCAAGTGGGGTGGGAGTTACAGCGCGCACTCCAACCACTTGGAGAGGTGATTGCTTTAGATCGTCAAACAAACCCTGAGGGTTGGTGTGGTGATGTTGCAAACTTTGCAGAAATCTCAAAAGCCTTTGAACAAATTCGCCCAGATATTGTTGTGAATGCAAGCGCTTATACCGCTGTAGATAAGGCTGAATCTGATGCTGAACAGACACATCTTATCAATGCTTTAGCGGTTAAGCACTTGGCTGAGGAATGTCAAAAGCATAGTGCATTGTTGATTCATTATTCAACAGACTATGTGTTTGATGGCACAGGTGTTTTGGCATGGAAAGAGGATGACCAAACAGCCCCAGTTAATTTGTATGGTCAAACTAAACGAGATGGTGAGCTTGCTTTAGAGCAAAGCGGAGTTTCATTTCTAAATTTCCGTACCTGTTGGGTCTATGCGGCGCGAGGAAATAATTTCATTAAGACCATGCTTAAATTGGCGCAAATGAAAGAAGAGCTGAATATCATCCAAGATCAAGTTGGTGTACCTACTGGGGCAGCACTGATTGCAGATGTCACGGCTCAAGCTATTCGCTATTATACTTTACAGTCGGATGAACAAAAAATACTGTTGCACGGTCATTACCATTTAGCGCCTACAGGTGAAACAACATGGTATGATTATGCGCAATTTGTGTTTGCACAGGCACGTGAACATAATCAACCACTGATTTTAAAACAAGTGAATCCAATAGAAACACAAGCTTACCCAACACCAGCAAAGCGCCCTTTAAATTCACGTTTAAATACAGATAAGTTACAACAAAATTTTAAATTACACCTGCCACATTGGCAGCAAGGTGTAGCACAAGTATTAGAGGAACTTCTTCCATGAGTCAAATAAAACGCAAAGGCATTATTCTTGCGGGTGGGTCGGGTACACGTTTGTATCCAATTACTATGGGAACGTCAAAACAGTTACTCCCAATTTATGATAAGCCTATGATTTATTATCCTTTGTCAGTTCTGATGCTGGCAGGGATTAATGAAATTTTGATTATTTCGACACCAGAAGATTTACCTAATTTTGAAAAACTTTTAGGTACAGGTGAAGAGCTCGGAATTAAACTTTCTTATAAAGTCCAACCATCACCAGATGGTCTTGCTCAAGCCTTTATTTTAGGGGAAGAGTTTATTGGTGAGGATAATGTTTGTCTGATTTTGGGCGATAACATTTTCTATGGTCAACACTTTAGTGAGCAACTCAAACGTGCAGCGTCACAAGTTAGTGGTGCAACAGTCTTTGGTTATTATGTAAATGATCCTGAACGTTTTGGTGTGGTTGACTTTGACGCAGAAGGAAAGGCTCTCAGTATTGAAGAAAAGCCTGAACAACCAAAATCAAACTACGCGGTAACGGGTTTATATTTCTATGACAACAAAGTTATAGAAATTGCTAAAAATATTCAGCCGTCACACCGTGGTGAGCTGGAAATTACTGATGTGAATAATGTTTATTTACAGCAAAACGAGTTGAATGTTGAAGTGCTTGGCCGTGGTTTTGCGTGGCTAGATACAGGTACGCATGACTCATTGCTCGAAGCAAGTCAGTTTGTACAAACAATTGAACACCGTCAGGGTTTGAAAGTGGCGAGTTTGGAAGAAATTTCTTTCAACAATGGATGGATCAATGCCGATCAGCTCAAAGCGCGTGGCGAGTTCTTTAAAAAGACTGGCTATGGTCAGTATTTGCTTAAATTGCTTAAAGAGCACCAAGCATAAGCATTGCTAGAAAAAAAAGACTAGATAAAACTGAGTGATACGAATGAATATTATTGAAACAAAAATTAATGGCCTACTCATACTTGAACCACGCGTGTTTGGAGATGACCGTGGTTGGTTTATGGAAAGCTTTAACCAAAAAAACTTTGAACAAGCTTTAACAGAGCGCGGTCTTGAGGTTCCAAATTTTGTTCAGGATAATCATTCGTACTCTCAAAAAGGTGTACTGAGAGGGTTGCATTATCAACTGAATCCACATGCTCAGGGCAAATTGGTACGTGTAGTACAAGGCCGTGCTTGGGATGTGGCTGTCGATATTCGCCAAGATTCTCCTACATTTGGTCAATGGGTTGGTGTAGAGCTTACTGGTGAAAACCATAAGCAGTTCTGGATTCCAGCAGGTTTTGCACACGGTTTTGTGGCTCTTGAGGATAATACGCAGTTCTTATATAAAACGACGAACTATTACTCTAAAGAATGTGAAAGAAGCATTGTTTGGGATGATGCCGATATTTCGATCGAATGGCCTATTGAAAGTGGTCTGGAATTAAAGTTAACCGATAAAGATAAAGAAGCTCCTGGTATTAGATACGCAGTATTGTTTTAATATATCGATGAAAGCAAATAAAATACTTAAAAATTTTTCTTATTTAGGCATAGTTCAAACTTTGAACTATGCCTTGCCTGTTATTACGATACCCCTAGTATCTAGAGCTTTGGGAGTCGAAAAAATAGGATTAATAAGTTATATTTATTCATATATAATATATCTCATTTTATTTATAAATTATTCTTTTTCATTAACAGCTATAAGAAAACAGAATAAAATAGATGATTTAAATCATGTTTTTAGTTTGGTTTTTAAGAGTCAAATATTTTTACTTATTTTGACAATACCATTTTTAATTTTAGCTTTGTTGTTTGTTCCAGATATTAAGCAGAATATGCTTTTAACTTGTATTTCTTATATTGCAGTAATAGGGGCTTTTTTTGATAAAAACTGGGTATACCAATATAAGCAAGATTTAAGTTTGGTTGCAATTATCAATGTGGTACTTAAGTTTTTAAGTGTTTTATTGATAATATTATTTATAAAAGAGCAAAAAGATTATCTGGTTTATGCTGTTATTTTATATGGTGCTACCTTATTAACTAATCTATCATTGTTTTTAATATGTATAAGAAAATATGAGATAAAGGTTGTAAAAATTAAAATTCAGCAAGTGTTTGAGTTTTTGGAAGAAGGTAAAATGTTGTTCTTCTCTTCCGTTGTAATAAGTCTTTATACTTCCACCAGTACACTTTTGCTAGGGTTGTATTGTAATAATCGGGATGTTGGATTGTACACTGCTGCAAGTAAATTGGTTGATATTGCAAAAGTATTTGCAATTATGCCAATTACACAATTAATTTACCCAATTGTTACACAAAAGATTTCTGATAATGTTGAAGAGGGCGTTCTTTTTGTAAAGAAGCTTATGCCTATTTTTAACTTAATGGCAGTGTTATTATTTCTTGGAGCAATTATAGTTGGGCCTTTTATACTTTATTTACTTTTTGGAGCAGAATTTTTAGATGCAATTCCTATTTTATGGGTACTGAGTTTTACTTTAGTGCTAATACTTTACAGTACTGTATTTGGTATTTTACTGATGGTAAATTTAGGGATGGATCACTTATTTTTTAAAAATCAATTATATGTGGCTATTTTTAGTATTTTACTTACAATTTTAGTTTTACCATACGGTGCGGGGATGACATCTGCTATCATATTGGTTGCTAGTGAAATAATGATTACTGCGTATCAATACTATTGTCTTAAATCAAAGGGTTACCAGCTTTTTAATTTAGACATGCTTACCAAAAAAGCATTTCTAGATGCAGTAAAGGCAATTAAAATACATTAGGATTAAATATGAATTTCTTGATTGTTGGTGCAGGTTTTACCGGTGCTGTTATTGGGCGTAAACTTGCTGAAGTTGGTCATAAAATAACAATTATTGATCAGCGCCCACATATTGCAGGAAACTGCTATACAAAGCGAGATGAAGAATCACAGGTGATGGAACACGTATATGGTCCACATATTTTTCATACCAGTGATGAGCATGTATGGGAATATGTCAATATACATGGAGAGTTTTTGCCTTACATTAATCGAGTAAAAACAACTTATCAGGGGCAAGTATATTCTCTACCTATCAATTTACATACAATCAATCAGTTTTATCAAAAATCGTTTAATCCTAAACAAGCTAAAGATTGGATCCAAAATATTGCAGATCAATCTATTGATGAGCCACAAAACTTTGAACAGCAAGCATTAAAATTTGTGGGTAAAGATTTTTATGAGGCTTTCTTTAAAGGATATACTAAAAAACAATGGGGATGTGATCCAGCTGAATTGCCAGCGAGCATATTGAAACGGCTACCAGTTCGCTTTAATTATGATGATAATTATTTTTCGCATAAATATCAAGGTATTCCTAAGGAAGGATATACGACTATTGTAGAGTCGATTCTCAATCATGAGAATATACATGTTCAATTAAATACTAAGTTTGATAAAGCCTTAATAAAAAGATTTGATCATATTATATGGACGGGACAGTTAGATCAATGGTTTGACTATGCAGAAGGGCGATTAGGATATCGAACACTTGATTTTGAAAAACATACTGCAAATGGTGATTTTCAGGGTACAGCAGTGATGAATTATGGCGATGAAAATATTCCATACACTCGTATTTCTGAGCATAAGCACTTTACGCCTTGGGAAAGACATGAAAAAACAATTTACTTCAAAGAGTTTAGTCGAGCATGTACTAAGAATGATATTCCATATTATCCGATTCGTTTAGTGAATGATAAGGTGTTGCTAGATAAATATATTGCTCTAGCAGAAAAAGAAACGAAAGTGACTTTTGCTGGGCGTTTGGGTACTTACCGGTACATGGATATGGATGTGACTATAAAAGAAGCATTAAATTTAAGTGATTCTATTCTTAGTGATTTGGACGAACATAAAGCCATCAAAAGCTTTTATCATATTGAGACAATGTAGATAATTGTATGAAAGTAGAAATATATATAGCCACTCATAAAGCTTATAACTATCCTAAGATTGATGGGTATATTCCAATTCATGTTGGTAAGGCATTAACAGATTTAGACTTAGGAATTATTGGTGATAATACTGGTGATCATATTTCTGGATTAAATCCAAATTTCTGTGAGCTTACAGCACTTTATTGGATGTGGAAGAATAGCGATGCTGATATATTAGGGCTAGTTCACTATAGAAGATATTTAAAAGAAAATATTCGTGGAGGTAATATTTTAAATAATCAATATGAAGTATTATGCATAGATTATGTTGATAAAGTTTTTAAAACGAAAACCAATACGGTTTTTCTCCCTAATAAGGAAAAGCTTTTTTACCAGAAGTATAAAATTAAATTCAGTGTCTCTATGAAAAAACAGTATGAATTAAATCATTATAAAAAAGATTGGGCTGAGGTCGAAAATATTATTGAAAGAAAATTTCCAGAATATTTGCCAGCACTGAGAAAAGTGGAGCAGAGCAACAAGATTTCCTTTTATAATATGTTTATAGCACATCGTGATTGGGTCAATAGTTATTGTGAATGGTTGTTCTCTATATTATTTGAGCTTAAGGAAAGGTTTGATATAAGTAATTATAATGCGTACCAGAGTAGAATATATGGTTTTATTTCGGAGAGGTTATTTAATGTATATCTTCAGTATAATAAAGAGCAGTATAGTTTAAATTACCTTGAAACTTTTATGGTGGAATAAGAGGTGGTTTATGCTTAAATATTCATGTAATCCTTTTTTTATCTATGGTTTGAGTTTTTCATTGATACTAATTTTACTCTCATTTGGTATCTCTAATTTATACTATCTTGAGTATAATTCACTATTAATATTTGTGCTTTTTACAATTATTCTATCCTTTTTTATGGGCTATATTTTAAGATTTTACATATCAATAAAAATACAACGATCTTTTAATATTCTAAAAGAGGTTGGTGTATTTAATTGTATTTCCATAGTTGCTATTTTATTTACTTTATTTTTGCTGGATTGCATTAGTGTTGGTGTTATACCTATTATTGAGGTTTTAAAAGGTAATACATACAGATATATGGATTTTGGTGTTCCATTATTGCATGCTTTTCTGATTATATATACCTGTATGATTTGCTTTGCATATTTTATTAGATACTTGAAGTTTTCTAGTAAAAGGTATTTGTTTGTGATGCTTTTTGCACTTTTTTTGCCAATATGTTTTATAAATAGACAGGTTTTTATTTATGAAGTTATAGGATTAATAATTTTATACTTTACATATACAAAAAAAATAAATTTTACACGTATTTTTAAGTTTTTTTCTATATTTTTGTTAGTGTCAATATTTTTTTCTGCAGTAGGAAATTATCGAACTGTTTCGGATAGCCAAGGGACTGTTGATGGTAGCTCTAGTTTAATTTCAGGGCTTTTGGATGTGAATACTAAGTATATGCCTGATTTTTTATCATGGCCATATGCTTATATAGTTACACCCTATGGAAATTTGCAATATAATTATAAATATATGTCAAAAAATGAATATGGATATTCTGATTTTAGTAAAGCTGTTCGTTTAGAAATTTTCCCAGATTTTCTTTCTAAAAGATTTGTAAGTGAATATGATGAAAATGATGCAAAGCCTATGTTGATTTCGGAAGCTTTTAATGTTGTCACAGGTTATGCAGAGATCTATGTTATTTATGGTGTATATGGATTAATCCTATATTTTTTATATTTCAGTTTTGTGATGATAATATTTATTATATTTATGCCTGTCAGGGGTTTTTTTATTTCATTAGCAGGGCTTTGTGCTACAACATATTTGATTACATACTCAAATATGTTGTATCAGCAAACTCAAATCTTGTTCCCAATAGCGGTTGCTATTTTTACTAAATTTAGATTTGGTAATTTTAGATTTGTATAGTAGATGGAAGCTTAAATTGATTACTCAGAAAGTTGATATAGCAATTCAGTCTTTTAAAAAGCCAGAATTACTTTTATATACCTTGCTTACTTTAAAGAAAACCTCACAAGATTTAATTGATAATGTATGGATTCAAGATGATAGTGATGATGATCGTACAATTAAATTTTATGAATCTGGGAGTTTTAAGGAGGCATTGTTTCCTTGGAATATTCATGTCAAGAAGAACTCACAGCGTGGTGGGTGGTGGTTTACTCCAGTAAAAGGGTTATATCCAACGTATTTATCGCCATTGAAAAGATTACTTTTTTCACTAAGAGCGAAATATCGTGGTACTGGTTTTTCTTTAAAAAGAGAAAACTCTAGATATCAGTGGGCAATTGATAACACGGATAAAAAATATTTACTGATTATTCATGATGATATTGTTTTTTATCAGGATGTAATAAGTAGTAGTTTAGATAAATTCGGTTCAGACCAAAATTTAGCAATTGTTGGGGATTTAGGTCAGTGTTGGCGGTGTAACTATCACAAAAAAAACTGCAATCCGCAAAAAATAGTACAAGGCTATAGACCATCTAAATATTGGCCTGATATCGAACCAGAAATGGACGGACATCGTTGGCCATGTAGAATTAATGAATGGTGTTGTATCCTAAACGTTGATGTTGTTAAACATATTGAAGATAAATATAGTGTACTCTTCGGTGGATATGATAATCATGGAGATATAGCAGCTTATTGGTTTAATCTAATAAATCAGGAAGGTTATAGTTTTGATGACCTTGCTGCTACACCTGAAGCAAAGGTAAATCTTTTTTTACATGCGGATGGTGGATCAGGCCATTCTGTTTGGGTGGATCAAGGTGATGGTAAGAAAGTTTATGATGGGAATCATATATTAACCAAAATAAAGAGTGATTTTAATATTGAAGTTTTAGTTAATTAAAGCTTTTCTTATTTATTTAAAGGAAAAATATGAAAGTTATTTCTATCATTGTTTCTTATAACCCTAGTTATAGTGGTATTTCTAATCTAGCCGAGCAGCTGAATAAAAGTTGTGAAGAAGTAATTATTGTAGATAATAACTCAGAGCAAGATTTTTCCCAAAGTTTATTGCAATTGAGTAAATGTATAGTATTAAGATTATCAGATAACTTTGGTATTGCATTTGCACAAAATATGGGTATAAAAAAAGCTATTGAATTAGGTGCAACCCACATCTTGTTTTTTGATCAGGATAGCAAAATTAGTAATAATTTTGTAGATGATTTAATTAGTGATTATGAAAAAATATCGGTAGAAAATACAAAAATTGCCGCTATTGGTCCAAGGTTTATAGATGAGAATAAAGGTTTCTATTTCCCTGCCCTAAGATTTAATAAATATGGGCTCATAGATAAGATTTCTGTTGAAGATATTAAAGTTCCAACTGAAGTTAGTTTTCTAATTTCCTCAGGTACTTTAGTTTCGGTTAATTCATTAAAATCTATAGGATTTATGAAAGAGGAGTTTTTTATTGATTTTGTGGATACAGAATGGTGTTTTAGAGCTATAAGCATGGGCTATAAATTATATATGTCTGAGCGGGCTGTAATGAAGCACAGTATCGGTGATGATACTTTGAAGATTTATAACTTTAATATTCCTGTGCATTCGGGTTTTAGGCGCTATTATCGTATTAGGAATCTCTTCTTTATGTGGAAGATGCCTTATATACCAAAAATATTAGTTGCAAAGTTAATGGTTACTAATTTTCTGATCCAAGTAATATTATTTTTGTTGAAAGATAAAAAACTGGATTATATTAAATTTTATTTGAAGGCAATAAAGGATGGAGTAAAACAAAGTAAAGATTACCGAGTGTAAGTCGATAATCTTCTTCTGATATTATTGGAGTTGGTCTAAACAATCTTTATTAATTTTTTGTCGCCCGCTATCAAAAAACCAGCCCCACTTATTAAAATATTGATAAGCACTTTTTAGGTGAGCTTTCAAAAGCGTCTTATTTTTATACGAGCCTTGCTCATGTAAGTGAGTGACATGGGCCTGAGGGTAGTAAATGGCACCATATTTCTCGGCACAACGTCTTGATAAATCCACATCTTCCATATACATAAAGAAGCGTTCATCAAAACCACCAAGTTCAAGTAGCGCATGACTTGAAAATAGCATGAAACATCCAATCAAATTTGGAGCAAATATTGGTCTTTCTATAGAAAACTTTTTAAGGAGATACTCTTGGTCAAGTTTTTCACCTAATGCTGGAGAAAAACGTCGAGCAAATAGGTTCATTGGTGTTGGTAATAAACGCGCACCATGCTGATCTGTCCCGTCCCCTTTAAAAATTCGAGGTAAATATAGACCAGCTTTATTTTCAGATGCAAAATTTAATAATTTTTCAAATTGAATATTTTCAAATGCGATATCGGGATTACAAATTAAAAAATAGTCACTGTCTTTTGCATATTGTTTGATAGCTAAATTGTGACCATAGCCAAAACCAAAATTACCTTCTGACTTTAAATAAACAACTTTTTCATGAACGAAAGTGTTTGCCCAGTCACTCGCTGAATTGTCTACTAAAATGACTTTATGAATAGATGGAGCATTGATTAAAGAGTCTAATGTTGGCTTAAGCTCTTGATAACTATGGTTATATATTACAATAGAGGCAATGACATTGATGCTTGAAGTCGTTGTTTGGTTTGGAGTATCAGTTGCCATTAATAAGCGCCTTTTCTAAATAGAACAACGAGAACAGTTTTGGCTAAAATTTTTAAGTCCTGGAAAAAAGACCAGTTTTGCACATATTTTTTGTCTAAAAGAACGCGAGTATTATAGTCGACATCGTTTCGACCACTGACTTGCCATAAGCCTGTGAGCCCCGGAGTGACGTGTAAATAATAAATAACATTATCTTTATATTGAGGTAATTCTGCTGCTGTTACAGGGCGTGGTCCAACAAAACTCATTTCACCCTTCATAATATTAATCAATTGGGGCATTTCGTCCAAACTAGACTTTCTTAAAAAGTACCCAATTTTTGTAATTCTAGGGTCATTTTTTAATTTATAAGTACTATTCCATTCTTCGCGAGCCTGAGCATCTGAGGCGAGTAATTCTTGTAATAATTCTTGAGAGTTGCTCGCCATTGAACGAAACTTTAGGCATTTGAATGTCTTACCATTCTTTCCAACACGTTCATGCCCATAAAAAGCACTTCCACCATCAAGTTTTACGATTAAATAAAAAAATAAAAAAAATGGTGATAATAAGATGAATAGCAAAATAGAGAATAATAAATCAAAAGCCCTCTTAGATGGATGTTGAAATTTATTAATATTTAGGTTTTCTGTTTTGCTAATATCAATTATTTTTTCTGGGAAATGATCATTCATAAATACATCTTTTTGTTAAATATCTATCTGCAGATCAAGTATAGTTTAATGTTAATACACTTGAATGGAAGAAATGTTACAGGTTGAATTTAATTTTAGAATTTTATTCAATTTTATAAAAAAATTCTACCTTTGTAGCGCCTAGTTTCTCTAAGTTATTTTCGGTTAACAGATAATGAACAAAGGTGTCATTTTCTTTTCAAACTCACGTGATAGCTTACCATTCATGATTTTTTACAGGTAAACTATATACATAATTGTAATTCCTGTTTTATGAATTTATTGTAATGAAGGTAGTGAATAAGAGAATGATTAAAAAAGCAATTCTTCCTGTTGCTGGACTAGGTACCCGTTTTTTACCTGCAAGTAAGGCAATACCAAAAGAAATGGTGACAGTGGTAGACCGTCCAGCAATTGAGTATGTAGTCAAAGAAGCTGTAGCCGCTGGGGTTGAGCAAATTATTTTAGTCACACATTCATCAAAGGCTTCCATCGAAAATTATTTTGATCGTAACTTTGAGTTGGAAACAGTATTAGAACAAAAGAATAAGTTTGATTTACTTAAAGAAATTACTGAGATTTTACCTGAAAATATCAGTGTTGTTAGTGTGCGCCAACCACAACCTTTAGGGCTTGGTCATGCTGTTTTATGTGCGAAGTCTATTGTTGGTGATGATGACTTTGCTGTGCTCTTGCCTGATGTTCTGGTTAAAGAGACTGATGAGCGTAATGATTTGAACATAATGATTGAGCGCTACAATGTTTCAAAAGCGGCACAGATTATGGTTGAATCCGTTCCAGATAGCATGGTGGATCAATATGGTATAGTCGATGTTGCTGAAACTCCTGCAGAGGGCGAAAGCATCATTATGCAGGGAATTGTAGAAAAACCAGCTATTGGGACTGCACCGTCAAATTTATCTGTTGTTGGGCGTTATGTATTGCCTGCCAAAATCATGACTTTACTAGAACAAACACCGAAAGGTGCAGGGAATGAAATTCAACTGACAGATGCGATTGCAATGTTGCAGCAGTCTGAACCTGTTGAAGCCTATCGTATGAAAGGGCGTACTTTTGACTGTGGAAGTAAAATTGGTTATTTAAAAGCCGTTTTGCACTATGGTGTTGATCATCCAAAATTAGGCGATGAATTTAAAATATTGATCCAAGAGTTAAACTTATAAGAAATACAAGGGGGAAGTATGAAAATAGCAATGTTTGGTACAACATTGTATGCAGGTGTGATTTCGTCATTACTTGCTGAAAGTGGGCACCAAGTCTTTATTTGTAATGATTTACAAGATCATACAGCGCTATTCAACCTTAGAGACCAAGATGTAGTACGTTCTTTGGAGAAACAGCACAAAAGTGGCTTTCTAAGCTATTGTGATTTTGCAGCCCTACCTTTAGACATAGATGCTTATTTTTTTAGTTTTAATCCAGCTCAAGAGGGGGAGGCACTTGGTGTTGCTAAGCAACTAAAAATGCGTACGATTATTCATCCGAAATTGATGATTAATGCCTCTACGTTTGGTCTTAACGGTACTGAAAAATTAAAAGCCGTATTAACAGACGATCATTGGGTCTATTTTCCCGATATTATTCAAGAAGGTCAGGCTTTTAAAAGTGTGACGAGTGCTTCTAAGGTGATTATTGGCTGTGCCGATCAACAAGCACAAAGTCATTTAGAAGAAATGTTACGCCCAATTTTTCCCCGACCTCAGCAATATTTGTTTATGCCAGTTTTAGATGCTGAATTTACCAAACTCAGTATTTCAGGCATGTTGGCAACGCGCATTAGTTATGTCAATGATCTAGCTGCGGTTGCCGAGAAATTAGGTATTGATATTGCCCATGTTCGTGATGGGATGGCTGCGGATAGCCGTATAGGGGAATCATATTTGTATTCTGGAGCGGGGTTTGGTGGAGAAAATTTTTCACATGATATTTTGACTCTATCAAATACCATCAGTAATACAGGAACAAAAAGTCAACTTCTGGGACAAGTTTGGGATATTAATGAGCAGCAAAAGGAGTTTCTTTTCCGTAAGCTGTGGAATTATTATCATGGAAATTTAGCTGGAAAAACCATTGCAATTTGGGGGGCTGCTTTTAAGCAACATACCTCAAGTACCAGTTTTTCATCTATTCATCCGATGCTTGCCGCATTGTGGGCACAAGGTGTGACGGTTCGTTTGCATGATCCACAGGCCTTAGAAGAAATACACACAATTTATGGTGAACGTGATAATTTAATTTTATGTGAAGATCAGTATGACACGGTGAATCAGGCACACGGTTTATGTGTTCTAACTGCATGGAAGCAATATTGGTCACTTGATTATACGCAATTAAAACTTAAATTAGCCCATCCTTTGATTTTGGATGGACGTAATATTTATCAACCTGATTATGTTAAAAGTCAGGGTTTTGCATATATAGGAGTAGGAAGATAATGATAAATTTAACTATTTTTCCTAAAAAAACGCTAGCAACAACACTTGAACATTTACAACACTTAAGTAAAACCATTGGCCAGAAGCACTTAAATACTTTTTTTGCCGAAGATGACCAAAGATTTAAGCATTTTTCTGTTCAATATGATGAGATCACTTTTGATTTTAGTAAGCATCGTGTTGATGAGTCTGTAATCAGTGCATTGATTGATTTTGTACAAGTTCGGGATCTTCCCACTTGGACGAAACGTTTATTTTCAGAAGAAGAAATTAACTATACAGAACAGCGTGCAGCTATGCATTGGGCGCTTCGTTTACCGAACCATGATGAACAGCATCCTAAATTAGCAGGCAAAGTACATGAGCAATTAGAGCGAATGTATGCATTGGTTGAGAAAATTCATGCGGGTCAGTACCGTGGTGCAACGGGTGAAGTCATTCAAGATGTAGTCAATATTGGTGTGGGTGGGTCTGATCTAGGGCCATTAATGGTGAGTCACGCTCTGTCTGATTTTAAAGTCAATACAGTCAAACCACTAAAAGTGCACTTCGTATCTACCATGGATGGTAGCCAACTTTCAGATTTACTGCATCAGTTACGTCCAGAAACGACATTATTTATTATTTCATCTAAGTCTTTTGGAACAATTGATACACTATATAATGCACAAACTGCACGTCAATGGCTTGAAAAGCAGTTGGGCCAATCAGAAGCGGTAGATCAGCATCATTTTATTGGGGTATCGACTAAGCCTGAGAAAATGACAGAATGGGGTATAGCAAGCCATAATCAGTTTTTGCTCTGGGATTGGGTCGGCGGTCGTTACTCTTTATGGTCGTGTATTGGTTTGCCGATTGCATTAAATATCGGTGTACATGGTTTTAAGCGCTTACTTGCAGGTGCTCATGCAATTGATGAGCATTTCCAAAATGCCCCTTTACGCCAGAATATTCCTGTTCTTATGGGGATTTTAGGGATATGGAATCATAACTTCTTAGGCATTCAGACGCAGGCTATTTTACCTTATGATGGTCGTTTAAAGTATTTTTCGACATATCTACAACAGCTTGAGATGGAGTCAAATGGTAAGTCGATTCAGCGTAATGGTCAAAAAGTTGAATTAGAGACGTGTCCTATCGTTTGGGGTGAAGTGGGTCCAAATGCACAGCATGCTTTTTATCAATTGTTACACCAAGGTGCGCATAAAGTGAGCTGTGAGTTTATTGCACCCGTTAATCGTTATGCTGCGAACCAATTTACCTATGTAAAAAATGCCAATGCATTGATTGATCAACATCATTTAGCGCTATCAAACTGTTTGGCTCAGTCTCGACTATTGGCCTTTGGTAATCAGGCACTTGATGCTGAAGAAGTGGCGGGTCTAGAGAATTATCAAAAATATGAAGGTAATCAGCCTAGTACAACCATTTTGCTCAAAGAGCTTAATCCTTATACCCTAGGTATGTTGGTTGCGTTGTATGAACATAAAGTATTTGTGCAGTCTGTACTTTGGAATATCAATGCTTTTGACCAATGGGGAGTTGAGAAAGGTAAACAAATTGCGAATCAAGTACTTCCAATTTTGACTGGTACAGAAAAAGATTATGTTGATTTTGATAGCTCTACCCGTGGTCTATTAGATATTTTACTTGGAAAATAAAATGGCAAAAATATTAGTCACCGGTGGGGCTGGTTATATTGGTTCACATACTTGTTTGGAATTATTGAATGCTCAACATGAAGTTGTTGTATTGGATAATTTATCAAACAGCTCTGAAGTGTCATTATCGAGAGTTCAAGCTTTAGCAAATAAAAGTTTAACTTTTATCCAAGGTGATATTCGCGATGCGCAGATTTTAGATCAGATCTTTGCACAGCATCCGATTGATGCGGTCATCCATTTTGCTGGTTTAAAAGCAGTTGGCGAAAGTCAGGTCATTCCACATGCTTACTTTGATCATAATGTTGCAGGTTCGATTAATCTTGTTCAAGCGATGATTCGTGCCAAAGTGTTTAAATTGGTCTTCAGTTCATCAGCAACAGTTTATGATGAAAAAAATATATCACCGTTAAGTGAAGATATGCCAACAGGAATGCCAAGCAATAATTATGGCTATACCAAGTTGATCGTTGAGCAAATGTTACAAAAGCTTGCCAAGTCAAACGCTATTTGGTCCATTGCCTTGCTGCGTTATTTTAATCCTGTTGGCGCCCACAAAAGTGGCCAAATTGGAGAGGATCCACATGGAATTCCAAATAATTTAATGCCATTTGTGACTCAGGTTGCCGTAGGGCGACGTGAGAAGTTGTCAATATTTGGTCATGATTACGATACCCCAGATGGTACAGGGGTGCGGGATTATATTCATGTTGTTGATTTGGCTTGTGCGCATGTCTTGGCGATTCAGAACAGGCTGAATGATACAGGTTGTCGTGTTTGGAATATTGGCACTGGCAATGGGATTTCTGTACAGCAAATCAAGGATACCTTTGAGAGAGTCAATAATGTGCATATTCCTTTTGAGTATGCGCCACGTCGGGCAGGGGATGTTGCAACAACGTTTGCTGATAATGCTCGGGCGGTTGCTGAATTAGGTTGGCAGCCAAAATTTGGGTTAGAAGATATGCTGGTTGATAGTTGGAACTGGCAAAAGCAAAACCCAAATGGTTTCATGCCGGACTGATACAACATTTTAAAGTCTGAATAAGTCATGTATTGATTATGCAAACAATCATGTATTTATTCCCTTATTTTAAAAAACATCGCTATGATGTTTTTTAAAAATGAACTTAGATGAAGAATATTTATGAGATATCAAAGTATTAGATTTTTGTCACTTGCGGTTTTATCTGCACTTTCTTTGCCAGCAATTGCACAAGGAATTGTTTTAAATAATGAAGACTTACGAACTGATTTAAATTGGTTAAATCAACAAGGTGTGATTCAAATTAGCACGTCTACATGGCCTTTAAGTGGTGATGAAATACAACGTGCTTTATCTAATGCAAAGATTGATAATCAAGTTCAGCAGCAAGTCTTGGACTCCGTGCAAGCTGCTTTAAGTGCGGAAAATACAACGGCCAAAGCCAGTTTATATGCTGAATCTGATCCCCAAAATGTACCGCAACATTTTGCAGATGAACAAAAATCACAATATCAAGCGGCTGTTGAGTTCAATGCTGGTGGGGCGCAATGGGATGCAAGACTGCGTATTAATGCTGAAAAAGACCCTATTATTGATAATGGGCATGATGTGAATGTTGAAGGGTCATATTTAGCTGGAAAGTTGTGGAATCAATGGTTGATTGCAGGACAAATTCCAACCTATTGGGGACCTGGGCATGATGGTAGTCTAATTCGAGGGGATGCAAGTCGTCCAGTATACGGTTTTACAATGCAACGCGCTGAGCAAAAGGCATTTGAAACGAAATGGCTGTCTTGGATTGGTCCTTGGCAATACCAAGTTTTTGCTGGACAATTGGATGATTATAAAGCGATTCCAGATACAAAATTATTAGGTCTGCGTTTGACAGCCCAGCCTTTACCTTATCTTGAATTGGGTGCATCGCGCACATTCCAGTGGGGGGGGGAAGGACGCTCAGAAAGTTGGAATACTTTATGGGAGGCGATTAAAGGTAATGATAACGTTGAAGAAGGTGAGGTTGATAAGTCCAACCAAATTGCAGGCTTGGATGCCCGTTTAAATCTACAACAATGGTTTAAAGTCCCTGTAAGTTTATATGGACAGTTTGTCGGTGAGGATGAATCAGGATTACTGCCATCTCGGAAAATGTATTTGGCAGGACTCGATTATTCCTCACAAGTGAAGAATATGCCGTTCCAGCTTTATACTGAATGGGCAGATACTCGAACCAATGGCGATGTTCTAGGTTATTCTTATAATCACTATGTATATACAGATGGTTACTACCAACATGGATTCCCTTTAGGTCACGCTATGGGTGGTGATGGTCAGATGTATAGTTTAGGTGGGGATATTCGTTTCGATAAAATGAATCGTTTAAATGGTCGCATCTTGTTGGCAAAAGTGAATCAGTCAGGACTTGAAATCAATCATGCTTTTCCACAAAAAGATGAAATCAAAGCTCTGGATTTAACGTGGACACATTATCTTCGTCCGAATACGCCGTTGAAATTAAGTGGTTGGGTCAGTGACTCTGACGTGTATAGTGGAGATAGCGGCGTGTCTTTAGGGATTGAAATTCCATTGGATCGCTCATTATTTTAATAAGCTGTCCGTTTTTAGAGAACCCATCGGGAATTCAGCTAAAAATAAAAACCATTCAACCTATATGATAAGTTGAATGGTTTTTTATTAGCATGCAGAACAATTTAACCTTGAATCAACTGCGTTAATTCATCCACATAGTCTTGTATTGGTTGTGGATTTTGGTCTTTACGGCTTTCAATGTTGAGACGTAATAAAGGTTCAGTATTGGAAGCACGTACATTTAGACGCCATGCACCAAAATTCAGGCTGATGCCATCCGTTTCATCAATTGCAGGATTTTGATCGGCAAAGTGATCAAAAATCTTTTGAATGGTGGCTTGAGTATCCGTAACTTTAAAATTGATTTCACCCGAACAAGGGAACTTTTCAATCATATCTTCAACCAGTGAAGACAATGTTTGCTGGGTTTCTGAGAGTACAGAAATTGCCAATAACCAAGGAATCATACCGCTATCACAATAAGAGAAATCACGGAAGTAATGATGTGCTGACATTTCACCGCCATACACTGCATTGTGCTCACGCATTTTTTCTTTAATGTATGAATGCCCTGATTTAGACTGAATCGCTTCACCTTGGTATTGTTCAATCACATCAAAGGTATTCCAAACCAGGCGAGGATCATGCACAATTTTCTCACCAGATTGTTTCAGTAAGAACGCTTGTGCCAATAGACCGACAATATAATAGCCTTCAATAAATTGGCCTTTCTCATCAAACAGGAAACAGCGGTCAAAGTCACCATCCCAAGCAATGCCCATATCCGCAGCATGTTCAAGCACTGCATTTTGAGTGCTGTCACGATTTTCAACTAAAATTGGGTTGGGAATACCATTAGGGAAAGTACCATCGGCATCATTGTGAATTTTGACAAATTCAACAGGCATATTGAGCTGTTTAAATTTTGCTTCAATGGCATCAACCACATGACCAGCCGCGCCATTGCCCGCATTCATAACCAATTTAAGTGGGCGAATTTTGGCAGGATCAATATATGACATTAAATGATCGATATATTCAGGCAGAATATGGTATTTTTCAGTTTTGCCTTTGGCTGTAACTTCATTAAAGTTGCCTGATTCAGCCAATAAGCGAATTTCTTTTAAACCTGAATCTGCTCCAATGGGACGTGCATTTTCACGCACCAATTTCATGCCGTTATAGTCCATCGGGTTGTGGCTTGCCGTGATTTCGATACCACCTTGTACATCAAGATGAAAAGCGCCGAAATAGACTTCTTCTGTTCCCGTCATGCCTAAATCTAAAACATCAACACCAGCATCATTTAAGCCTTTGATGATGGCTTGTTTTAAATCTTCACTGCTGAGGCGGATATCGCAGCCCACCACAATTTTTTTTGGTTGATAAATTTGCCCATAGGCACGACCGATTTTATAAGCAATCTCTTCATTGAGTTCTGTACCGAGTTTGCCGCGGATATCATAGGCTTTAAAACAAGTAAGTTGTGTCATCTAAATTCTCGAAATAATTCCTGCAAAGTAAGGAAGGTATGATTATAGAAGGAAAGTAGTTCCTATATGCCAAGTTACAGTTTAACTTTTATATCAACTGTACCTTTACTATGATCCGTTGAGCCCAGTCAGCGTAATAATTTTCATCGTCTAGTTGTTTCTGTTTAGACGGATGATTAATCGTAGTAAAGGCAGTAATACCTCTTATCTCAGATAGAAACTTTTTAGGCCAACTGAGCGATTGAGAAAGTATAGAATTGTTTAATTTTTCCAAATCGGTCTCAATTAATAATTGTGTTCTTTCTTCATATCGGAGTAATAATGTGGAGATGTTCTTTTTGCCATCAGAGGTATCAATTTCACATAGATAAAATTTTTCATGATTTTGTTTGTTTATAATTTTATAGACATAAAAGTATCGTAGTTGCTTACCATTAGAAAAATTATGCCCTCTAAAAGGGTTATGTTTTTTAAATGGAGAGTTGTAGATTTCTTTGATGTCATATCCTACTTCTTCAATTTGGTTCAATACTTTAATTAAGTCTTCATGCGTAATTCGCTCTATTTGAGTGTCTGATTCATGTGTAAATCCAGGTATTGTGCCCTCGATATCTCCTTCTCCTCCTGCAAATCCTTCATCTTGATTTTTATTTTCATCCATTTTCTTTAGTATTTTATTCCGTACTGTAGTTTTAGTAGGCGGCGTTTCTAAAGAAATTTTTAAGTCTTCTATTGTATAAATTTCTGCAGGAAGGTTTCTTAGCTTGATCAATCGCTGATCGATATCTGCATCAGCATTTTGATTCAATTTCTCTTTAGAGGAATTTGTTAGTTTTGGTTTATTTGAACGTTGAACTTGAGGATTTTTGATTTGTTGTATCATTTTTCTTGTAGTGAAATGAAATTGTACAGGTCTATCAATTCCAGTCTCCAAATTTTTGAAAGATGTGATGCGTTCAATTCTGTAAATACCAGTTTCTTTATCATAAATTCCATCTACTGTTAGATCAATATTTTTAATCTCAGGAATATTCATATCGAAATTAAAATTTTTAGCATTGTTTTGATCAATAATTGTTTTTTGATAAATACTAAGGAAGGCTTTATTTAAATCAGGTTGTAAAAGAATTAAGGCCAATTTTTTCAAAAAATGAGGATCAGAGATATCTGCTCTCAGAATTTTTTTGTTTTGCGCAATAGTAATATGAATAGCTTTTTCATCATTCGTATCCACTAGAATATCTGTTGAATAGTTTTCCGCAAAGAGTGCTGCACGTAAAAGATAAGGATGTGAAAAGAATAGATCCCGAGCAAGAATGAGTTTCGGTATTTGAATAATAAGATTTTTATTTAATACTTTTGAGTAGTAATCAAACTCAAAACAGATCCGGCCTTGATCTCTTTTTTTATGCTCATCCCCCAATAGAGTGATTGTTCTGAATACTGTGAAATTAACATTTTCAAGTGTATGGAAAAATAATTCCTTTAGCTCAGAACCTACAATTGGGGTGAGATAGTCATAAAGAATAATACTCTCAATTGGTAATTTAAGCTGAATAGAACGTTTAATAGTCGGATTAAAAAAGTGAGTATTAATATCGAACCGAGTTTGGCCGCGGCGACTAATTTCTGTTGAAGTATAATAAATCAAATTCTTCGGTAACTCTTCGATTGGGCAATCGCTCATTATTTTATTTCTCTCTCAATATTATTAAAAAATCTACGAGCTTCTGGCGTTAAGCGTTCAGAGCTTAATCCTGATAGTCGAAGAAATACACTCGATGGGTAAAACTGGCTTTCAGTGTGTTGACGAATAAATGTTCGTGTAAGGCGGCGTATTTGATAACAATCTACAGACTCTGCGTAACGCTCTAGAAAGGCGGTGGTGAGTGGTAAAAAACTCCAGTTTTTTTCAATCATACTTACCGAGCCAAGTTGCTTAATAAAAAACTTTTTTGTCCATTGTGGAGAGTCGAGATCTTCTAATAATTGATCCCGGATTTTGATGAGTTGTTTAATCAATTGTTGATCTCGCTTTTTCCAATCTACACGTGGCTTGGGAATGGCTGAAGGTAATATCACAGCAGATTTATTTGTCAGTAATAGCCAGTTCTTATGATTACGATATAACCGAGCGTAAAGTGCAGGATCACATTGACGTGCCTGCTTAACAGAATTTTTCTGAATTAGTTTTGTCCATTGTTTTTGATCTTCAGATAATATCCTATCTATTTTATTATTAACACATACAGGGGGAGCTTCGTGCTGCCGATCTAAGTTTGTTTTTTCTATTGATGCTAAGCTAACATATTGCTTATATGTTTCAATTGGTTTTTGCTCTGGAACCAGCGATTTTAATACAATGCAATGCTCAAGATAAGAAAATGCTTTACGATGTTTCCTGCACATATTTTTGAGCCAGCAGTTCTCAGAAAGCAGATCATCTAAATGATAGTATTGAAGAAAGCTTTCGCCCCAGTAATCTAACACAAGGTGACGAATTTTTTCGTAGTTGATATTTTTTTGACCTGACAGTAAGTCTCTGTCTTTCAATAGATTGAAGTAGGCATTTGATAAAATCGATACATCTTGTACTGCAAGATGGCTCGATTGAATAAGTAGATCCTTGATTATTTTTGCTAACTCTAGATGGCGCTTAAAGTCTTGTGAATTAATAAAAAGTTGTGAGGAGTCAATAAGGACATTTAAATGAGCATTATAAAATCTTCGGTCTAGCCCATTGCAAGGAACATCGCTGACAAAAAGGGCAGATTCATGCTTTGTACAATATTCATATCCTGTAATCTGCCAGCTACGTTTCCAATACACTTCACCATATTGTTCCATCTGTTCTTGCCAACAATGCGGACAGAACCGAAAAAAATTCACAGATTTAATTCGCGACGCATTTTTTCCCAACTTGGTATGTAATGATTGATACTGTTCACCCTGCAATACATGTACAGCATAACGCATCACTGTATCAGGTTGAAACGGTTGATAAATTGGTAATAAGGTGTGCTGGTTGATTAAATGGATTGCATCATAGCAATCGGGTAGATAACTGGCCAATTTGTCTATGTAAGACGGTAAATCGTAAGTTGGCGTCAAATTTCTATTATTGAATAATTCTTCAGTAAGGTATTTGGGACTTAAAATTCCATTGTGAATAGCATAACGTGCAATCACACTGTAAATTAACTCATCTGGATATGGTATTGGAAAATTTGAAATCATAATACACTTACTCTCTATTTTTGTTTAATGCAACACAGGAGAGGTGGGATCAAACAAATAGTGAGATGATTTTAATAGCTCATAAACATCGACTTCCTTTTCTTGTGCTTGACTGAAAAAATTTCTTAAGTCATTGGCTTCAGTACTTTTCCATTCCTCCGGCTTCATGACTTTACGAGATGTACGTGGCTTCCTTGCCAGAGTCGTGGTTTGATGCTGTTTAAACTTATCTTCTGCTACAGGGCTGTCTAATACATCCAGAATATGCTGGAAGAGTGTCTTTAATTTTTCGTTTGGATATCGTTTTAATGTAGAAGTAACATACTGTTCTATTGTAGCAGCCGGGTAATCAAAGGCTGTCAGCATACCAATGAGGGTAGAATAATGCGGTCCTAGATCTTTACGCTGTATTTCCGTTTTTAATGCAGCTTTGAAACGTTGTTGTTCAACATATTCCTCAATTTGAACTTGAGGGATCGTTAAGTCAGAATATCGTGCAATACGTGTGGGGTTGCCTGAGCGGAGTGCATCCAAAATATCGTGGACTGGCTGTAATTGTTCTTCGTAGACTTTTTTAAAAAGTTCAGATGTAATTTTTTCCAGACCAATGGTGATGGCATGAATCTGCATCAAGCAGAACAGTTTAACCACTAAATCTGGAATGCCCTGCGTATAATAATACCAAGTGTTTCTTAATTCATCGGTCAGTTCAGCTGGTTGTTGAACCCATTGATATTGCCACAGCGTGTTGGTGAAAGCATACCATTCAGAAATGATCATTTGATCAGGGGTGCTAAGATCGGGAGTGGGTGCTTCATTGCGCATAGGTTCCCAGATTAAAGAGCCTAATCCTGCACTGCGTCTAGCTGATCTTAAATCTTCTTGCAGAATTTCATTGGCTTTGGGTGTCCCAATCATCACAATTGGAATGGATGCCACATTCACAAGGGTAACAAAGAAATTAAGAATGATTTCAGCCCCGCCAGATTTTTTTGTATTCAAATGCTGGATTTCATCAATGATTAAAAGTCCAATAGAATAATTATTTGCGATAATTTTCATCTGCTGCAGCATAGCATTCACATTTAAGCGACTTCTGGTGAAACGATGCTCGAAGTTTGTATCTCCTAATGCTAAATCTACTGCTCTAAAAAAGTTTGAGCATAAGTTTTTTAAAGAGCTGTCATGCGGACAATCAATTTTAAGGTAAACAATTTGTTTTAATCCCAGCTCTCTATGTTCAATCACTTGCGGGTAATAACGCAAAATTTTGTTCATTGTCGTTGTTTTACCGCTTCCCGAACATCCTATAATTGACATGCTAGTTGCAGTCGACTCTGGAGGTGCGTAGCGATAAGAGCTTTCATTTGATGGTTCTAGTTGCTGAAAAGCAGCGTGTAAATGTCGATTTCTATCCCCATTAGTGATGTTTCTACTCACATAACCTTGCCGAATCATAATAGAAATTTTTTGCTCAAGGGATAAATGTTTAGTCAATGGCTGGAAAAAATCATGAGGTAATTGAGCGATTAAATGGATTCTTTCTTGTTGCGCATAAAAGCGCTGTTTTGGAAGAAATTTCAGTTTCCCTCGTAGGTGTTTAATTACCGACTTCGTATCAAGGATAGGCGGTAATTGAGTAATGAGAGGATTATCCCCATAGATATCTTCTATCGATGTGTTGACCGCGACTTCATTATTATTCATTCTTCATCGTCCTCTTCAAATAATTGTCTCATTAAGTCTGGTTGACTGGTCAAATCCAGATTGCTGCTGTGAGATGGGGGTGTTGGAGGGTTGTCTTGGTTGGGATGGATAGTCCGGATAGAATTGACGGACCTATTTTGGAGATGTTCCTCACGTTCTACTTGAATTGCTTCTTGTTTGTTTTGACGGATATCCCGAGTACGTTGTGCTTTAGAAAGTTGGTGAACTCCTGCTTGAGCCTGCCGGCTCTGTGCTGTGTGGATGATTTTGTCAGTAAAATCCTGTAATTCACTGATGGCTACAGACTTTAGTTGTGAATGCTGTTTTTCAACAGTTTTGATTGCTTTTTGAATTTGTTCAGCTTCCCACCAGGTCAGATGCTGATATTGACGTGAGGCATCACTTAAGTGCGCTTCCCAGTATTCCAACTTATTTTCATCAAAGAAAACATAAATGGTATTTACTGAGTATGGGTCAAAACCAATCCGCAACTTTTTCGGGCGGGATTTGGTCGTGTTACGAATAAACCAGCCTTGTTGATGCATTTCCAAACATTGATAGAGTAAGCCTTTGACTTTAAGTCCCTTGTCACTTAAGGAGGCGTCGGTCCTAGGTAACAAGCCAACATATAGTGATTTGTTATCCACTTGTCTTAACATCCCAGTACGGTGCTGTAGACCCCACTGCCAGAGCTTAAGGGGGATAGAAGGCAGGTCAGTCGGCATATCGGCACTACGATCATATTTCGTCAAAATATCAAAATTATTGCGTAACAAGACGCAGCTTAATATGATTTTTCTGAACTCTTCCAAAGTTAGACAAGCTTCTAGTCGATAATCATGTCCGCCTTTCTTTTTTTCCTTGAATCCAGAGACAACACCAATATTATCGTAGGATTTAAAACGTGACTGAATAATTCCGAAAGCCCTCTCTACAATACCTTTGGCATCGCTTCGATACGGTGGCGCATTTTCAATACGAACAGAAAAGTTTTTTTCAAGAAGTTCAATTTGATAGCCAATGAGTTCACCACGGTCTGCAAGTATGGCACTAGGTAAACCATAAATCGGCCAGTCCTCTGGTTGTATTTGTAAGCCGTAACTCTGACAGAATGTCACTTTATCTTGGATTGCAACGCTGAGGCATTGTATGGCTGTATTAAATGAACTGTTTTCCATACCGACATAAAGCCCAGTAATCATCCGGCTGAATACATCGATAACAATATATACGGTAGGTCGGCCAATAATCTGTGATGGATCCCGTGATGATACAAGGTAGATGTCAGCGATTGTTGAATCTATCTCATAACGTGCGCCAGGGCCATTTGCTTGCTTGGTTGCTGTTGAAGTTAGAGGTTTGTGATCTTTCAGAGTTTTCTGATTCGTCAGAATTTCCTTGGAATTGTTCTTATTTCTATATCGCGTATTATAAAAATAATAGAATTGAGCATAGGTTGGAATATCTGAGGTTTGCACTTGATGAAAGTGCTTAGAAAATACACTTTTAAACCGAAGATAAGTTTCGTTAATGGATTGTTTTTTGACAGGAACTAAATACTCTTCGATGGCTTTCTTAAAATATAATTCAACCTGTTCAGTGACATTCTTACCTCCATTCGATTCATAGATGCGTGGTCTGCCAATTTTTTTATCACCTATAGCTCTTTTTTGACCTTTTCCACCTGAGTTTTCATAGTCCGGTACCAAAGCATTTATAGTTTGACCACGCTGCCAGTAGCGTCTTAGGAGTCGTAGAATTTTATTAATTGATACTTCTTTTTCTAGATGTATAGTTTTAATTTTTGCAGTCCTGATTTTTGTATTGATAAGAACTTGTTCATCATTAATTAAATCTTGAATAATTAAAAAGTTTTCATCTCTTTTTTTGAGTTGAATAGAATCTTCACTCAAGTTTAATCGTTTTAAGTATTCATAAGGATCTTGCGCTGGTATCAGGCTTTGATCATCTGAGAGAGTTTGAAGTTCCTTAGACAAAATGAGTTCAGGAAAAGCATTTTTATTATCAATCGCAATCCATACCGTATACTGCGGTAAGAATTTGAGTATTCGGTATTGTGTTGAATTCAAGATGTAAACTGAATTAATTAGTTGCATGGACTGTATTCTCATTCTGGAGCAAATTACTTGCATGAATATCAGAGAGTTTAAGCTCCAAGTACGAAATTTCTAGATTAAATTGAAGTATTCGCAGTGCAAATAATTTTCTAAACAATGCGAGCGTCGCTCCGATACCCATTTTTTGAGTTTGGTCAGAATGCTTACAAAATTGGATTAATGAGCTTTGAGGGTACTGGCTAATTTCTTCCATAAAATAAACTGCTTGATCAATCATGTGATTTGTTATTTCAAGGTCATTTTTTTCTACATACAGCCATTTAATGTTCTCTAGTACCGTAGCAGGAATGTCTTTTTCAGTAATCAGTTTGAACGGCGTATTGTGCTCTTCTTCCCAGTAACGACGTTTAATTTCTAATGACTCAATAACATGAGCTTTATTCAGATCCTTGCTGTAAAGAGTGTCAAGGGCTATAGAAAACTTACCAAAATCAACTAAAAAATCTGAAGATAGGGTAAAAGGTATATAGTCAACCGATACTTTTTTCATTCGGAAACGAGAACAGATGGAGTTGAGATCATAGATATCCAAAGGATAATGTTCGCGAATATCTGTAACGTTCTGATTCCAGTCAAGCAGTAAAAAGGTAGATAGCTCTAGATCAGAAAATAAGTGATGAAGACGTTGACTCACACGGCCTTGTACTCTGTGAGAGCGACCAATTGAACTGAAGTTTTGAACAGTTTTACAAGGTTTATAATCGCGTCCATGGCCCTGGCCATACTGAACCGTACCGGGTTTGTCGGAGAGTCAATATTCTGAGAGACTATGCCGATGAAAAAACCAAACTATACCCCCGAAATTAGAGAAAGAGCGGTTCAATTACTAATTGAATCTGAAAAAGATTATCCTTCTACTTGGGCAGCAATCACAGCTATTGCTCCTAAAATCGGTTGTACTCCTGAAACATTGCGTGTTTGGTATTTAAAGCATCTGGATCAACTAAATCCTGCCAAAGTACAACAGATATCTGACCAAGAAAAAATGAAGCAAATGGAACGTGAAATTAAAGAATTAAAACGTGCCAATGAAATTCTACGCAAAGCAGCCGCTTTTTTCGCCCAGGCGGAGCTCGACCGCCCACACAAATAATGGTGGATTTTATCCATAACAATAAAGATCGATATGGTGTTGAAGCGATTTGTAGAATTTTACCGATTGCAGCTTCGACCTATTATCGGGCTTTAGATCTCGTTGATAACCCAGAACATCGAGCGAAACGTGCTCTGCATGATTTACATCATGCAGAGCAAATCAAACGTATTTGGAAAGAAAGTTCAGGTCGATATGGTGTACGTAAAGTTTGGCAAAAATTGAAACGTGAGGGTTATGTTATTGCACGTTGTACAGTTGCTCGATTGATGCAAAAGCTAAGTATACAAGGTGTTTGGCGTGGTAAGAATAAACAAACTACTCGTAACCGAGATGACCAAAAACGGGCAGATGATTTAGTGAAACGTAATTTTAATGCTGATCATCCAAACCAACTATGGGTGGGTGACTTTACGTATATTCAAACTCATTCAGGCTGGGTATATACCGCATTTGTTATTGATGTGTTCTCACGAGCAATTGTTGGATGGAAAGTATCTACACGGATGAATACAGATATGGTGCTCGATGCATTGGAGCAAGCATTGCACGATCGAGGTATGCCTAAGAATGTGATTCATCATTCAGATAGAGGTGTTCAATATCTTTCTATTCGCTATACCAATCGTTTAGAAGCAGCAAATTTACGAGCATCAGTCGGTACAACTGGTGATTCATACGATAATGCTCTGGCTGAAACGGTGAATGGCTTATACAAAACAGAGGTGATTGAATATTTAAAAGCAGATTGGCAAGGTTTAGCAGATGTACAACTTGCGACACTAAACTGGGTATATTGGTTCAATAAAAAGCGTGTACACAGTGCACTGGGTTATGTATCGCCTTTTGAGTTTGAAGCAATGTACTATGATAAGATTAACCCGTTAGGTCAGGTGGCCTAACTTAAATAAAAAAGTCTCCGACAAACCCGGTACGGTTCATACCCTTCTGTTACTAGTTCTTCATAGTTTTTTATAATTTTTGCCATACAGAAGACCTGTAGATTTTGGTGGATAATTAATCATATCTGAATGGGGGTAATTTTGTATTTGGCAAAAACATACAAACTTAAATATATTTATATACAAACAAAATTTTATAATTTTTTATTTAATTATTCTTTTAATTCATTAACTTAATAATTAATCTGGTATTTTAGTACTCAATTAATGAGTTTAAAAAACGTTAATGATAGGCAAAAGTATTCAAATTACATCTTAGTAAACATCGTTGCATATTCTTATGTAAACCAACTGCATATTCATATTCAAACCCGACCATTCATTCTGGTTCATAGTAAAATGTTTATTTTCTATTCCAAATATTTTAGAACAAAATATGTAAATTTGGATCTTAAAGTACTACCTTAATCTGCTATAATTTGTACATCATTATGATGTACAAATTGGTGGAAAATATGGCTAACTTAGCAACAGAACGAATCAATGTTCGTTCAACCGTAGATGCAAAGATTGTAATTGAGCAAGCTGCGAATTTATTGGGTCTTAGTGTGAGTTCCTTTATGATCCAATCCTCATTTGAACGAGCAAAAGAATTACTTAAATCTAATCACGAGTTAAAAGTAAATAATGCTGATCGTGATATGTTAATGAATTTGCTTGAAAATCCGCGCCCTGCAAATGATGAGATGAAAAATTTAATGAGTTTATTGGATGAAAATTGAGGTTTTACAAGCCCATCATCAGAAAAAATCATTTAATTGTGGGCAAGATGATTTAAATAAGTTCATAAAACAATACGCATCCCAACATCAGAAATCAGGAACAAGTAAAACCTATGTTGCTATTGATGATGATGCACAGGTGAGGGGGTTTTATTGTCTATCAAGTACCTCTATAGGATTTGATGGGGTTGATGCTGTTCTCACTAAACGATTACCTCGTTATCCCTTACCTTGTGTGGTTGTGGGTCGCTTTGCCGTTGATCAAGCAGCACAGGGGCAAGGAGTTGGAAAAGTACTTTTAGCACATGCTCTTAAACAAGTTTCAAAAGTTGCTCAAATTATTGGTGTAAATTTTGTTGTAATACATGCTAAGGACCAAAAAGCTATGGAGTTTTATCAGCGGTTTGGCTTTATCTCATTAACATCCAATCCATTAACATTAATATATCCAGTGAATGAAATACCTCATTTTAAATAAGGTGGGCTGCTAGCTAGTAACAGGAATAGCTAATAGACTTATTCAGAGTTTGCACATAGTTCCTTATCCCTTATTTTGCTTTATGACCAAATACTGCGTCTAATTATGGTAATTTAATTAAGTTTGTTTTATTTTTGATCATAAGTTGTTGATATATATTATTCATTATTTTTCAATTTTAAAATTAAGTTTGTATTAGAATTTGGTATCCTTAATTTTAGATGAAATTAAGTTTGTATTAAGTATCGGGTTCTTCCACTTTAAAATACGAATTCTTGCTCAGAAAGGTGAAGCATACTTTAAATAAAAATGAAATGTTTTCAAGATGAGGTCAAAAAGGGATGCTTTTTGAATCTAGGTTGAGATTTTTATATATCTATATTGTTGAATATATTAGTAATAATTTTATATTTCTGGTGTGATTCTAATTTGAATTTTTTTATATTAAAAACCCTGTAGACTTGGTGAAGAATCACTGGGTCTACAGGGTAGGGTTTCGTTCGTTTACTTCATTAATATCCAAACTTAAATAATTAAATCTAAACTTAATTATTTGATACAAACTTAATTATACGAACACAACAGAAGTCAGCCCTTTAAAAGTTATTATTCAACAGTTACAGATTTAGCTAAGTTTCGAGGCTGATCGACATCGGTTCCTCGAAGTACAGCAACATGATAGGACAAGAGCTGTACGGGAACGCTATAAACAATCGGAGCCAATACAGGGCTGATGCTTGGCACATAGACCACATGCTGGCGGTCTTTGGCTTTAATGCCGCTATTTTCATCGGCAAAGACAAAGAGCTCGCCGCCACGCGCTTGGACTTCTTCCATATTGGATTTGAGCTTATCGAGCATGTCATCTTGCGGTGCGAGAATGACCACAGGCATCTCATTATCAACTAAAGCAAGTGGACCATGTTTAAGTTCGCCAGCGGCATAGCCTTCTGCATGAATATAAGAAATTTCTTTCAGTTTCAATGCGCCCTCAAGTGCGATTGGGAAGTGAGTTCCACGACCAAGGAACAAGCAATGTTGTTTCTCTACAAACAGTTCAGAGAGGCGGAGAATCTCAGCATCATTTCGCAAAGTATCTAAAATGACTTTAGGTAAGTGCCAAAGCCCAGCGGTAATCTCAGCCACTTGTTGGGTGGAGATACGATTTTTAATCGTACCAATTTTTAGGACCAATAACATGAGCGCTGCAAGCTGTGTGGTAAATGCTTTGGTGGATGCAACACCAATTTCAGGACCTGCCAGAGTTAATAAGCTATGGTTGGTTTCACGTACCATGGACGATGTTGCGACATTGCAAATGGTCATCGTAATGATGTCTAAGCTTTTTGCTGTAGCACGCTTTTGAGTATCACGTAGTGCAGCCAAGGTATCTGCCGTTTCACCAGACTGAGAAATACAGACGTATAGGGTATTGTTGACAATCACTGGCGTGCGATAGCGAAATTCACTCGCGATTTCCACTTGGCAAGGTAAATCAATTAGTTGTTCAAACCAATATTTTGCAATCATACCCGCATGGTAACTGGTACCACAGGCAATGATTTGGATTTGCTGAATCTGAGATAAATCTGCAACAGCATTTGCAAGGAAATCTTCACGTAGGGCGTTGCCATTTAAGGCTTGTGAAATGGTTTGTTGAATCGCTTCAGGTTGCTCATAAATTTCTTTGAGCATGTAGTGCTTATATTCGCCTTTTGATGCATTGCTAACGGTCGCATCTAACTCTTTTACTGGACGATGAACCAATTGACCATCAACAAAGATTTCAATGCTATTGCGAGTGAGGCGTGCAATATCACCTTCTTCAAGATAAATAAATCGGTTGGTAATCGGAAGCAGTGCCAATTGGTCTGAGCTGATAAAGTTTTCACCAATACCCACACCAATGACCAAAGGTGAACCTTCACGCACGGTAATCAGTTCATCTGGATAATCCGTATGTACGATACCGAGAGCATAAGCCCCTTTAAGCTGTGGCACGACTTGTTTGACTGCTTCAAGTAAACTTGGCGTTGACTTCAATGCATCATGAATCAAGTGTGCAACCACTTCGGTATCAGTCTGTGAAGTAAATACATAGCCTCGCGCTTCTAGATCATCTTTGAGTTCTTGATAGTTTTCAATAATGCCATTATGTACGATAGCAACATTGCCTGAAATATGCGGGTGTGCATTGTTTTCAGTTGGTTTGCCATGGGTTGCCCAGCGAGTATGTGCAATCCCTAATGAACCGATAATCTGTGATTCTTCAACCGCCCCACCCAGATTGGCTACTTTGCCGACGCGACGTTCACGTAGAACATGGCCTTGGTTAATGAGAGCTAAGCCCGCAGAGTCGTAACCACGATATTCTAGACGCTTTAAACCTTCGATGAGGATATTACTAATATTACGTTCTGCAACGCCACCGACGATACCACACATAACAAATTCCTCTTATTTCTTGATCTTTTGCGGACGTTGGTAGTTTTCTTTCGTAAACTGCTTAGAACGTTCTACCGCTAAACTATTTTCTTCGACATCGCGGGTGATGGTTGAGCCAGCCCCGACAGTTGCGCCGTTGCCAATGGTGACTGGAGCAACCAAAGCACTATTTGAACCAATGAAGGCATGATCGCCAATGATGGTTTTAAATTTGTTTGCACCATCATAGTTACAGGTAATGGTCCCTGCACCAATGTTAGAGCCACTGCCCACTTCAGCATCACCCAAATAAGTAAAGTGGTTGGCTTTAGACCCGACACCGACCGTTGAGTTTTTGACTTCCACAAAGTTGCCAATATGTACCTCAGCCGCGAGTTTGGCACCTGGGCGTAAACGGGCAAAAGGTCCAATCTGTGCATCTTCACCGACCATAGCTTGATCAAAAATACTATACGGTTGAACTTTGGTACCTGCCGCGATCTTGGTATTTTTAATGATGCAGCCTGCGCCAATTTCTACATGGTCACCGAACTCACATTCGCCTTCAATGATGACATTGATATCAATACGTACATCTTGTCCAACGACTAAGTTACCACGAAGATCAAAGCGACTAGGATCAATTAAATGCACACCTTGTTGCATGAGCTTTTTGGCTAGATCCGCTTGGAATTGGCGTTCTAACGCTGCCAGTTGAATACGGTCATTGACCCCTTCAACTTCGAATGCCTGTTCGGGCTCAACTGAGGCAACGGTCAAACCATCAGCCAATGCCATTGCTACAATATCAGTCAGGTAATATTCACCTTGCGCATTGTTATTGCTGAGTTTGGGTAACCATTCGTGCAATTTGGCATTGCTGACACAGTAAATACCTGTATTGAACTCTTTGATTTGGCGCTGTTGCTCTGTTGCATCTTTATGTTCAACAATCGCCTGAATCTGACCATTCTCACGGACGATACGACCATAGCCTGTTGCATCATTCACAGTAAGTGTGACTAGGCCGATACCCGTTTGGCTCGATGCATCTAATAGTTTTTGTAGCGTATTCTGGGTAATGCAAGGCACATCACCAGAGAGAATGAGGGAAATACCATCTTGAGGTAAAACGGATAGGGTCATTTGTACCGCATGCCCAGTACCGAGTTGTTCTGCTTGTTCAACCCATTTAATGTCTTGATCTGCAAAAGCTGTTTGAACCCGATCGCCACCGTGACCATAGATCGTAATGATGTTTTCAGCGTGGATTTTTTTTGCTGTTTCAATCACATGACCGAGTAAAGGACGCCCTGCAAGTGGTTGTAGCACTTTGGGTAATGTCGAACGCATACGTGTTCCTTTACCTGCAGCAAGAATAATAACAGTCGTTGACATGTTCTAATCCTAAAAATGGCCTAAGCCACGGTGAAATAAAAATAAAGCCCAATACAAAGTGCAGCCCAAAGACCAGCAATAATGTCATCAAGCATGATGCCGAAACCACCATCGACTTTTTGGTCAATGACACGAATTGGCCATGGTTTCCATACGTCAAATAAGCGGAATAAGGCAAAACCAAGCAACAGCCACAGCCAATTCATTTGCCCTAAATATAGTACAGGCAACAACGTAATGGACTGGCCTGCAAATTCATCCCATACGATACGTCCATCATCATGTACTCCCATGACTTTGGCGGTATGGCCGCAAATATAAATGCCAATGAGAGACATGAGGGTGATGGCAATAATGGTGTTGGATAAGCCAATTGCAAGCCAAATCGGGACGAACAGCAGTGCAAAGGCTGAACCAAACGTTCCTGGTGCTTTGGGTGCTAGCCCTGAGCCAAAGCCTACACCGCAAAACACGATGCAACGGTCATACCAAGACATCTGACGAAAGAGGATAGGAGGCTTATGCAAAGTGTTGATATCCAGTAAATTGCAATGAATGGTCTAAGCCATTTTGTTGAAAACGTAGACCGCTTTGAGCGTCAACTTTTCCAATCACGTTGATCTTAGTATGGTTTTGTTGTTGCAAAAGTTTTTCATAATTCTGCGGGCTTATTGTAAAGCATAATTCATAGTCATCGCCACCTGCCAAAGCATATTGCCATTGTTGTTCTCGTGTTAAATCTTGTAGAGCGGTGTTGATTGGCAATTGATCAAGTTGTAGGGTTGCACCGACATTTGAGGCCTTTAAGATATGACCTAAGTCTTGTGCTAAGCCATCGGACACGTCAATCATACTATGTGCCAGGCCTTTGAGTGCTTGGCCCAGTTCACAGCGTGGGGTAGGGTAGTCCAAACGTTGTTGCAGAGGGTGGCCCAAGTGTTGCAGTGCGAAGGCGGCATCACCAACCGTACCACTAACACAAATTAAATCACCCACTTGAGCGGCGGAGCGGGTGACGGCTTGGCCGATATCGACCCAGCCCAGTGCAGTCACGGAAATAGTGAGATGTGGGCTTTGGGTGGTGTCTCCACCAATTAAACTCACGCCAAATTGATCACAGCAATCATATAAACCCTGACTAAAGCCTTTGAGCCAGTCATGATCAATTTGGGGTAAGCTCAAGGCTAATAAAATACTCTGAGGTTTCGCGCCCATTGCGGCGATATCAGATAAATTGACTGCGACAGATTTCCAGCCAATCGCATGGGGGCTGGTATCAAGCGGAAAGTGACGTCCAGCAACCAAGGTATCGGCACAAATGACCAATTGTTGCTGTGGTGGTGGGGTGAGCAAGGCTGAGTCGTCACCGACGCCTAAATCGACAGAATGAGGACTCTTACGATTAAAATAGGTATCAATGATCGAAAACTCAGCCATACAACAAATCTACTACTGTGAGTTCGCTTGTTGCTTTTCTGCTGCACGTAAAGTTGTTGCTAAACGATCTAATACACCATTGATGTATTTATGGCTGTCTGCACCGCCAAAATGTTTAGCAAGCTCGATCGCTTCGTCTAAAACCACGCGATATGGAATTTCAAGGTGTTCCTTGAGTTCATATGCGCCTAAACGAAGGGTCGCAAGTTCAACGCCGTCAAGCGCAGAAACTTCGCGATCAAGCACAGGGATTAAGAGCGCATCCAATGCTTCATGATTGGCAACCACTTGGGTTAACAATTCATGATAATAGCTCAGATCCACTTTGTGCATGGCATTTTCCACACGCGTACGTGCTTCAATCTCATGGACTGGATTGTGGCTCATTTGCCATTCGTAAATTCCTTGTACAGCAAAGCGACGTGCTTTACGTTTTGCTGCATAAGTTGCTTGCAATGTTTGCGACATAGCGTTAAATAGCCTTTAACAAGTTAACCATTTCAATTGCAGTAAGAGCAGCTTCGCCGCCTTTATTACCTGCTTTTGTACCCGAGCGTTCAATCGCTTGTTCAATACTATCCGTAGTCAATACACCATTAATCACTGGAAGACCAGATTCTAGGCCAACCACGCCTAAACCTTTGGCACATTCACCTGCAACAAAGTCGAAGTGCGGTGTGCTACCACGAATCACAGCACCCAGTGCAATGATGGCATCGAAGCGTTCAGACGCCACTAATTTTTTAGCCACGACAGGAAGTTCCCACGCGCCTGGTGCATGAACAACAGTGATATTATCCTCTGATACACCATGACGTTTCAATGTATCAATTGCACCTTCTAATAGATGTTCGACAACAAAACTATTAAAACGACCCACTAAAATCGCATAACGGCCTTCGCTAGCGAGATGTAACATACCTTCAATACGGCGAATTGCCATAGCAACCTCGATGATTTTTTAAGTTGTTTGATGTGCGGTGATATATTCCACCACTTCTAAATTAAACCCAGAAAGTGCATTAAAGCGTAAAGGCGAGCTCAAAAGCTTCATCTTTTCTACGCCTAAATCACGTAAAATTTGTGCGCCCACCCCAATGGTTTGGTACTGCTGAGATAAAGCAGCATTGGATTTGGTTGGTTTTGGTGCTGTAAGGCTGTCTAAGGCTGGGCCTAAGTCTTGTAAATGGCGCTGACCAATCCAGACTAAAACACCACGATCGCTGCCTGCGATCTCTTGCAGGGCCTTGTCGAGATTCCATGCTGGCTCACCGTCTTTTTTGTTGAGCTTGAGCAGGTCGCGAACAGGGTTGAAACCATGGACACGAACGGTGGTTACACCTTCTTTTGGTTCGCCTTTCACCAAAGCCAAGTGAATATCTGGATTGCCTAATTCGCGGTAACGATATAAGTCAAATGTCCCATATTCGGTATCAATGCTTTGCTGATCAATCCGTTCAACGGTTTGTTCATTGGTCATACGATAGTGAATCAGATCCGCGATAGTGCCAATTTTTAAACCATGCTTTTCAGCAAAAATTTCAAGATCGGCACGGCGCGCCATCGTGCCATCTTCATTGATGATTTCACAGATGACCGATGCAGGCTCTAGACCCGCTAGGCGAGATAAATCACAACCTGCTTCGGTATGACCTGCGCGGTGTAGAACGCCGCCAGGCTGTGCCATCAATGGGAAAATATGTCCGGGTTGAACGATATCTGATGGTTTGGCATGTGCCGCTACTGCCGTTTGAATGGTATGCGCACGTTCTGCAGGTGAAATCCCTGTAGAAATCCCTTCTGCCGCTTCAATGGAGAGCGTGAAGTTGGTGCCATGTTGTGCGCCATTGGCATCGACCATCAATGGAAGATTCAATTGTTTACAGCGATCACGGCTGAGCGTTAAACACACCAAACCACGTGCGTGGGTGATCATAAAGTTGATGTCTTCTGCGCGAACATGGGTCGCTGCGATAACTAAATCACCTTCATTTTCACGATCTTCGTCATCCATCAGGATGACCATTTTACCTGCACGGATATCTGCAACTAGCTCTTCAACGGTATTGAGCGGCATCAACCTTCACCTTCATCGTTGTCGCCATGGACGACATATCATTTGTTTTCATTGGCACATAGTTTAAGCTTTTTTCAGGCTTTTGCCTATGTGCGAATCATTTCCTTGAGTCGTCCATTGTTATACACAGTCAGCCCCAGCTTGAAAAGATGCCTTTATTTTAAAAAGCTGAAATGTGCTTAGTCTTTAAGCGATTGAAAAGCATGAAAAAGAACAATCTTATCGAAAATAGATCAATCGGCTTAGTGAATAGGTGGTCTAGACAAATGTTGTGCTATGGGCGGCGTGTGGTTGAGCGTTGGAGTACCTTCTTTTTTGAATTTGACCATCAGGTTCAGTTTTAGCAGGGTACTGCAACTAATGAATCAGACCGGGGTGGATATTTGCGTTCACTCATCGGGTGGAGGATGAGTCAAAAAATATTGAATATGCCGTAGTGAATAATCAGACGATTCGTCATCTATTTTTGATTTGTACTATAATTCTTTTTTTTAATCCTCTGGATTATTTCTCCTGTGATGTCCTTACTTGCTCAATATTTTGCACAGCAACAATTTTGCGTATTGGTTGAATACTTAAGCGCACACCAAGCCCAGTGGTCTGTCAAAACTGAATTTGCAGGCTTTCCTGCGGCTATGACGCTGGCCGATCGGGTACATGCGGATGACGATGAAGCGCCTTTGCAAGTCGCCAAACAGTATCCACAAGAGATTGAAAAAGTCATTCACTTTTCGGGGAAGGCTCGCGATATACAAGACTTTGAGCAGTTTTTGCAAGATGCAAAAACACAGGGTCAAAAGAACTTGTTGCTCTTAACGGGTGATAAATTAAAACAGCACTGCTATAGCCATGACCTAGAACCCCGAACACGTTATTTGGAGTCGGTGAATGCTGTCATGGAAGCCAAACGCCAAGGCGGTTTTCATATCGGTGTAGCGTTTAATCCATTTAAATATGCGGAAGCGGAAAAAGAGGCGCAATATTTAAAACTGCATAAAAAAATGAAAGCAGGGGCCGATTATGTGATTACCCAATTGGGCTATGACATGGCTGCTTTACAGGATGCGCATGCATTTTTAGCGCGGCATCAGTATGCTCAGAAAATTTTAGCCTGTGTCATGCCACTGACCTTGGCACGGGCTAAGTTTATGCTGAAACATGAAGTGGCCGGCATTGTGATCACCCCGCATATGTTGCAGGTGTTGCAACAGGAAAAAGAACAAGGTTTAAGTGATCGTGTTTATGTGCGCTGCGCATTACAGATTCTAATGTGTCGACATTTGGGTTTTGCGGGGGTGCATTTATCGGCTTGCCATCAGCCTGGAGAGCAACTGTTGTTGGAAAGCTATATTGAAGAATATCGGCACTTGAGTTTTGCTGAGTGTGAACAACTTTGGAATACGCTTTGGCAGGTGCAAACTGGTACAGAGTTTCATCCAAAGCTGGCTTATTATTCACGGCCTGCGACATCGAGTCAGATTATTAAGTACCAACATCTGCATTTGATGCATGATGCTTTATTTGAATCTAAACTGGCCAAAGGGGTGGGGCGGTTTATTTTTAATTTCAATGTATGGGATCGCTCGCGTGCCAAACAAGCATTACTGAAAACAGAACATTTGAGTAAGCATGCGGTGGTGGGCTGTGAGAGTTGTGGTCAATGCCGTTTAGGCGAGACCTTGTATATTTGCCCTGAAACTTGCCCCAAAGGCTTGGCCAATGGGCCCTGTGGTGGAACCAGCTTAGACCGCTGTGAATTTGGTGACCGTGAATGTATTCACTCCATCAAAGCACGCTTAGCCAAAGCCGTTGGACAAACCAAGATATTAAAAGAAAAACTGATTCCGACCGTGTCGATTGCGGTGCGAGGAACCAGCTCTTGGAAAAATTGGTATGTGGAGGCTGCTGGCTAAAATCAGCAGTCCTGATCCATGGCATTGGAATAGAACTTTTGTCCGAGTTTGATCCGTTCACGGCCTTGGCTCATGCGCCAGCGGTTGCTATCCCGCAGTGAATACACACAGCCGCAGTACTCTTGTTGATAAAACTCTTCACGTTTGCTGATGTCCAGCATGCGTACCGCACCGCCATGCTTGCGCCAGTTGTAGTCCCAGTAGTGAATGCCTGCATAATGTGAAGCAGAACGGTGACCGCACTCATTGATCTGTTGCATATTCTTCCAGCGGGAAATGCCGAGAGAGCTGCTGATTAGGCTAAAGCCATGTTCTGCTGCATATAACGCCGTCCGTTCAAAACGCATATCAAAACACATGGTACAACGGATGCCTTTCTCTGGTTCATTTTCCATACCTTTGGCACGTGCAAACCAGTTATCTGTGTCGTAATCACAGTCAATAAATGGAATATGATGTTTTTCTGCAAAGCGAATATTTTCTTCTTTACGAATCAAGTACTCCTTTACAGGATGAATATTGGGGTTATAGAAAAAGATAGAAAAATCGATACCCGATTCAATCAGGGTTTCCATGACTTCACCTGAGCAAGGCGCACAGCAGGAATGCAAGAGCAGTTTGTCATGACCTGTGGGGAGGCTAAGTTTCTGACGTTCGAGCTTCGACATATTGAATGATTTTTAGCTATTTAAACCAGACAGTTTAAAACGTCTAACGAGCGGATCAACGGCGATTGGATGAAGAATTCTCAGGATGAGCTGATGAATTTTCATGATTAAAATCGACTTTGGTAGATGATGAAGACCTGTATTGAGCGCTGTAGATGAGTAGAGAGAGAACATTTGAGAGGCCCAAACTTGCATAATGGAGCGAGATTCGTCATCATTTACCCAAAGGGTGTTTAACAGTTGTGTTAGATAGGTATTCGTTGAAGGCGGGCCACTTCAACAGCAAGAAAGAGAGTATCTAGCTGTGCTTCATTTTTTTACTACGCCTTCCAATAAGGAATTGGAGTGTCGTCATAACTTTCAGTATGAGACCGATATGCGTTTGATCCAACGCTGTAAATTCCTTGAAGATCAAGATGAGAAAAAAGCCATTCAACATCTTTTAAAAGAACGGGGTTATACCAAAGCTGAGATTTTAAAGCTCACGATTGATGGCTAAATCTAAGATTTAAAAAAGCTTCCTATTTTGGAAGCTTTTTTGTTTTTACATGTTCTGTTTGGCTTCTCACCAGTTTGAGAGACAAGCGACTTTGATTCGATATTTACATAATGCTTCACGTGGAACATAAAAAAGCCCGAAGACTAGGGTGGTGAGAAGTTCTGCTGTCAGCACGGTATGCTTTTTCAGCGCTTAGCCCCTCAATTTCGATGAAAGATCAGAATCATCAGTTCTCAATATTTGAGCTGAATTTAACTCAGGTACAAGAGCATGCTGCTTGCTCTCACATGATTTCGTTGTATCAAAGTAGAGATATCACAAGAGTTCGATGCATAGCCACGAGTTAAATAGGACAGTTGGTGGGCTGGATTCGGTCGTTGTACCTCTCAAAAAACTGAAGGAATCACGCTTCAACCTAGGCATGATTAAGAGATGGGCTTAAAAGTCATCCACAGTTATAAAAGAAAGCCTTACTTCTCGATTGGCGCACATGTACGGATCATGAAGATTGTGAATTTGAATGCTTAAATTTTTTCATTCTCTGTAAATGGGGCGAGTGTTTTTGTTGCAGATCATAGATATTAAAATGAAATAAACTAATTAAGTATAAATTAAGGTGAGAAAAAGTAATCAAATGTGGCTTTTATAGGTTAAGCTATACCGTATTCATCAAGATTAAAAAATTGGGCCGCGCCAGATGTTAGAACTCCGCCATTTAAAAACCTTAACCGCTTTAAGAGAGCATGGCTCATTGGTGGCTGCTGCGGGAGACCTATGCTTAACGCCTTCAGCTTTGTCGCACCAGTTGCGTGAGTTAGACCAGTGGTTTGGGGTTGAAGTGGTGAACCGTCGTAGCCGTCCCGTTAGCTTTTCTAATGTGGGACAGCGTTTGTTAAAACTGGCTGATGAAGTGTTGCCGCAGGTGCAAATTGCACAAAGCGACATCACCCGTATTGTGCATGGTCAAACTGGACGTATTACTTTTTCCTCAGAGTGTCATAGCTGTTTCGATTGGTTAATGCCGTTATTAAATCAATATCGCCAACAATATCCAGATGTTGATCTGGACTTCGCTTCAGGTTTTGAGGCCAATCCGCATGAGTTATTGCAGACGGGTGAGTTTGATTTATTGATTACAGCCGACCCGATTGCGTTAAAAGGGGTGGAGTATTTTCCGATTTTTGAGTATGAATCGCGTTTGGTTTTATCCAATACCCATCCTTTGGTTCGTGCCAAAGACATTACCGTGCAAGAACTTGCAGAAGAAACCTTGGTGACCTATCCAGTGGATAAGCACCGTTTAGATATTATGTCGCGTCTGTTTATTCCGGCCAATATCCTGCCGAAACAGATCCGCACCACCGACCTCACCCAAATGTTGATTCAACTGGTGGCAAGTGGGCGTGGTATTGGGGCATTACCCGATTGGGTGGTGAACGAATATGAACAAAAGGGTTGGGTGACTTCGCGTCGTTTGGACTGCGTAGCGCCTGAAGGTTTGCGTCGTACTCTTTATGCAGGCTATCGTACTGAGGAAAAAGAGAAGGATTATTTCGAAGGCTTTTTAAAACAACTGGATAAATTTGCCAAGAAAAGAACGCAATATTATATCTAGTTGCTCTTGTTTTAAGGAGGGGGATCAGTGTTGTTGCATCCTCCTTTTTTGAACCTATCAGCGCTTGTTATTTTTTGTGAAAAATGTGGCTCAGTGCTATAATTGCGCGCCTGATAATTTGTCAACTTTTAAACACTGATCATGATGATGCAACTCCACGTATCCCGCTTGAATATGAGCTTGGTTGATCAAGAATTATCAGCTATAGAGTACATTCCTGCGATGCAACGCCGGCGCTTATCGCGTCTGGCAAAGCTGGCTTTGAATAGCGCAATGCAGACTTTAGCCACCCAGAATGTCGATTATATTGTTTGGGTGTCGCAATATGGCGATGAAGCAAAAACCCTAAATATTTTAGAAGATGTGTTACGCGAGCAAACCCCTTCACCGACTCAATTTTCAACGTCGGTACATAATGCAATTTCAGGCTTATATTCCATTTTATGTCAGGATGCGACAGCTGCGACCAGTTTGGCGGGTTCGTGGAATGATGGTCTGATTGAAGCCTATGCGTGGTTAAAAACAAGGCCAGAAGCTTGTCAGGTTTTGCTGGTGTATTATGATGAAGCCTTGCCAGACATTTATGCCGAGCATCAGCCATTTGCTGCTTTTGCGATGGCAGCGATGATTTCATTAGCGCCTGCCAACTTGATGTTGACGCCAAAGCATACGGATGCAACGCCAGCCTATCAGCAGGCTTTGGCATTTAATACGTTTTGGACTAATCCTGAGCAAACTGAATCAGAAGCGTGGACGAAATGCTGAAATTAAATCGGATCAAGCAACAAGCCAACTATGTTTGGCGCGTTGGGGCGACAGGATTTAGCTTTGCCAGCTTTGGCTTAGGCGGTGTGGCGATTGGTGGTTTGATTGCACCTCTGGTCAAGCTGAGCTCAGCAGACCTTGAGCTTCGCAAGCAACGTACTCAAAAGGTGATTAAACACAGTTTTAAAGGTTTCACCGAAATGATGGTGAAACTGGGCATTATGACCTATACGGTTGAAGGTTTAGAGAAATTACAAAACAGTCAACAAGAGTTGGTCATTGCCAATCATCCGACACTGATTGACGTGGTGGTTTTAATTGGTTTAATGGAACAAGCAAACTGCGTCGTCAAGCAGGCGCTGTGGTCAAATCCATTTACCAAAGGCCCTGTGCAAAGCGCAGGCTATATTTTAAATGCAGGTTCTGAACAGTTTATTCAGGACTGTGTACACAAATTACAGCAGGATCATGCGGCGTCCTTGTTGATCTTTCCTGAAGGGACACGGACAGCAAAAGGCGAGCAATTGAATGACTTTCAGCGTGGTGCAGCCAATATTGCTTTGCGTGCTGGTGTGCCGATTCGCCCTGTGCTGATTAGCTGCACGCCATCGACCCTGACTAAAAATGAAAAGTGGTATCACATTCCAGAACAGCCTTTTCATATCCATGTGAAAGTGTTGGATGCGATCCGAGTGGAAGACGTATTGGATGATGTAACGGTCAATCCCAAAAATGTGCGTCAATTAAATCAACAATTACAGTGGTTTTTTAACCAAGAGTTATCCGTAAATGAGCAATCTTGCTGATGAATTAAAGCAAATGATTATTGATGTCCTCGCCCTTGAAGACATCCGTATTGAAGATATTGATACAGACGTGCCTTTGTTTGGTGATGGTCTGGGTTTGGACTCGATTGATGCTTTAGAACTGGGTTTGGCATTGAAAAAGCGCTATGGCATTCATCTAAATGCAGAGTCTGCAGAAACCAAAGAACATTTTAAATCAATTCAAAGCTTAGTGGCTTTGGTTGAAGCACAGAAAACAGCATAAGAGGTTGCTATGCTTGCACAAGAAACCGTGTTAGAAAAATTACGTGAGTGGATGGAAGAGCTGTTTGAAATTGCGCCTGAAGATGTGCAGTTAGAATCAAACCTAGCTTCAGACCTCGATGTCGACAGTATTGATGCCATTGATTTGGTCGTAAAAATTAAAGAGCTGACAGGTAAACAAGTTAATCCTGAAGACTTTAAAAATGTGCGTACCGTTCAAGATGTGGTGGCCGTGATTCAGAATATGTCGGCTGCATGAACAATATTTTAAAAGGGATAGCAGGGGTCGGATTGATCCTCTATCCTTTTTTTGTAGCTTATGCTTTAGCACATGGACAGTATGTCTGGGTCAGTGCGGTATTGATTGCACTGGGCGTCTTGCGTCTATTCAGTAGGGGCAATGCCCTGCTGTGGCCATTGACAGGTTTTGCCATTTTATGTGGCGGGCTGAGTTTGATTTTAAAAGATCATGCGTGGCTTAAACTCTATCCTGTCTTTATGAGTCTCGGGGCGCTGTTTATTTTTGCCAGCACCTTGATTCGACCGCCTTCGATGATTGAACGTTTTGCACGTTTGGCAGAGCCTAATTTGCCCGAAGAAGGGGTAGAATGGACCCGTCAAGTCACCAAAGTTTGGTGTGGGTTTTTCTGCATCAATGCGATCATTGCCTTGATCACCGTTTTCTTTGCACCGATGAAACCCCAACCTTGGCAAGGTCACCGAGATTTATGCCATTAAATGATGTTAACTATAAGTATATGATTTAATTGATTGTGTGTGGTTTTTAGTGGGGTGAAATTTTTAGCAATTTAGATCATTTAAGGGTATTTTGGTCACTTCATATTGGAAATTTTAGTCTATAAAAGTCACCTGTATTTTGGTGCGAATTTTCATGAGAAACAACAACTTTATATAATTTAATATAATGATTGTTGATCCTCATGAAAATTTTTTATATTCAATTCAATAAATGAATATTATGCTCAATCCTATTTTGGATCATCTGGAGAGTCTCTGTTTGAATTTGTCCAGGTAATAGATTATGAGCGATATTGCTGAATCGGATTGCAACCTTACAAATCGAGCCAATAATTTCATCGACTTCTTGGACACAAAGTTCCGCTTCCTGAGTACCAAGTTTTACAAGAGCTTGTCGAGGAATATCCAGTGCCTCACCCATGATATCCATTTGATGATATCCACCTGGCCCTTCACAGAAAGTAACATCATAGGCAGGGGAGAGTTTCCATTGCCCATTTTGGGACATCAGAAATGAAAAGTTTTTGCAATGATCATCTCGATTATTGAAGACTACATTGAAAACAGCTCGCTTGAATGCAATTGCTTTTTCGCGAACATCATTGGTGCAAAAGTGTGCAGCGCGAAGAAAATTACTGTAGTCTAAACTCCCCGGTGATTTAAAATCAGCTCCGGTGAAGGCAGCTAAACTTTGCATAGGGACACGCATACCATCATGGCGGTCAAATCTTTTTGATGCAAATGCGGTTAATCCATTCGGAAGAGTAAAATATTGAGTGTCAGGGGTGTCAATATCACAATGACGTAAACATTCTGCATAAACAGCTTCAATTGCACAAACTTCAGGATGCTCTTGCTGAGCTGGAAATTTGATCAGCCAGGCTTCATGTTGATATGAGCTAACTGTTGAGAATTCGTTGGTGACAGGATCACGATAGACGAGCGCTTTTGGCCTTGCACCTTGTGGAGATCCACCCATAATTAATAAGTGCTGTAAAAATTCTGCACCTTCTCCTTTGAGAACTTCCTGAACTTCTTGAGCGAGTTTAATCAGTGGAATATTTTCAGTTAATGCTAACTCAGGTGCTGAAGGTTCAAAGGATAATGCCCCCATTGCATGTGTATTAATATACGTGAGTCTTTCTAATGGCCCAATCCGTGCTGGATTGAGTCCATTTTTTTTAAATAAGCGATCCATAAGAAGCATGCCCCAACCATCGGGCAAGGCATCATATATAGGACCTGGCAATCCCATTTGATGTGTAGGAAAGTTCGTTCTTAATGAGTCACCTTTTAATGGAAGTAGGTAAGAGGAAAGTTCTAAACCTTTACTGATCGCTTCTGCACTGTATTCAAAGGCAATTAATGGCCGACCTGTGATTGCGGTTGAGGAGACCAGTGTACCCCAAAGCCAATATTCACCCCATCCATTGTAGTAAACATTAAGTTTTTTGAGCATGGACTTATTTCCTTTTGATACGTTGGCGAGCCGTATTGCTCTCATAGCGGAGAATGTCATTTACACTGTTTAAATGAGGTTTGAAGAGTTCCTCTAATTCTTTTAATCGGCCCAATACCATGGCAACGCGTACTAAATTTTCAAATGAAACATTTCGACCAGCTTCCAGATTAGATACTGTATTCACGCTAATACCAGCACGTGTAGCGACGTCTGCCTGAGTCATTTCCAGATAAAGTCGTTCTTTGCGAAGCCTTTCACATAATAAAGTAACAATCTCTTCAGGTTTTTTGAAGTTTAAATCCATAATATTGGGTCTTATGTGTATATATGTATATTAAACCACAAAATAATGGATTTATATAAATAAACCATTTGATGTAAGGAAGGTGCTTAATTGGCCTGATTAGATTTAATTAGACTAAAGAAGTCTAATTAGACATTTACGAGTCTAACAACTTGCTTTAAGTTCAATTAGTTTCGCGTGATGTAGCGAGAAACCTGGATTTGCTATCAGTTCAATGTGGAATATCTGACACAAGTGGTCTGGAGCAATGAGGTCGATGGGCAGCGCTTTGCCTTGCCTGTTACCTTAATTCAGTACCGATTCACAATTTATTCATCATATTCTGAAAATATTTCTTCAATTTCATCCTACTGCGGCAATTTATACTTTTTTATTCACTTCGAATTGTAAACCAATACTGCAAATTCTTGTTTAAATGATCATTAAATTTTGTGCTAACTTGGACAGACATTATTTGGCTAGTGGGACAAACAGTTATTGCTCTTTAAGATGATTAATTTTACCACTCATGGTTGGAAGTCTATATTAAATCATTACAGGAATGACTGGTAAACCACGAATAAGAATGCGTGGTAAACTTATCCAATAATTTGCATTAAAGATGAGAAACGATCATTAGATACATCAGTAGTTTGAATACCCCAAGTGCTTTTGCATCTTTATACTTGAAAGAGAACTTGATTCGCTCTTCCTCCTCATTCAGGCTAAAATTTTCTGCCCGTAATGTTAAATCCTGTAATGTCTTTTTGAGCTCTATCTTGCTCTGCTGAGAGAGTTCTAGATGAAGATATTTCTTGGGAAATAAGCTATGAATAAAAGAAAGAAGTTTCTTCAGTTGCCGTTTTTCATTCAGTTCAAAAATTAACTGGGCTGAATTGGGCTGAACTTTTTCAAGATAAATTGAGTAGATCGTATGAAGCTGTTTTTTGTATTTACTTTGTACATTTGCATAACGCTCCTGAACATGTTGAATGACCTTTTTTTCCTCCTGATTGGTTGGCAACATGGTGACCAATGCATTCGGAGTTTTCCTTAAAAAATCTGTGGTAAATAACCTCGATGATTTTTTTTGGTTTACACAGGAGGTTTTCAAATGCTGGGCTCTAGCACGTAATTTTTGCGCGATTTGCAAAGGAATGGCTTTAGGTAACATAAGGTCTTGTTCTTTTTCTACTGCAAGAATGTGATGCAATAATTCAAAAGTCATCTCTGAGTCATGAGCTCCTAGCATCAGTGAATCAGGCGATTTCTGTTGTTCTGGTTGATATTGATGATCATGTTGCCTGTAACGGTCTTTAGTGAGTTGATCAAATAAAAACTGTTTGATCGCCCGTTGCTGAACAGGATATTTAATAGCATCATCATGTTTCAGAATATTAAAATAGGCTTCTTTAGGAAGCGGGCTGTGCATTTGATTCAGCTGGTAGCTAATTGCTAGATGCATTAAATGCAGATAGCTTGAACAAGTGGTTTCAGGCGTTAGGTGCCCGGCAAAATGAGAAAGTGCATACCAGGTTTGCTGAGTATTTCTGTTTCGCAACAATGCATAACGGATACGTAATTGCTCATGTGGGCTATAGTCAGTAAATGCATCTGCAAGTGTTGAGTTTTTTAAAATCAGGTAAAGATGATTAAATGCAGAATGGCGCAGACTATGGTAAGTAAAATTGTGTTCTCCAAAAACTGGCTGGATCAATTGTTTCAATAGGGAATTCACTTCATTTTCATGAGTTTCTTCTAAGGACTGTTTTAAAAATAGCGGTTGTGCAACTGATTTTCCTTGTTCTTTTAGCAGACGTTTTCTATTCTGACTATATGTTTTAAATGCATGTAATTCGTCGGCTTTAAGTAGATGATGCAGGGGAATCTTGCGGTAAGCTGAGTAGCTTTTTTGATTTTTATTGCGATTGTTGCGAATGGTGAGTATCACAGCATCTTCACTAATAAATAGATCACGTACGAAGATATTCAATGTTTCATTGATCCGTAGTCCGACTCTGAACCCCAGAATAAAAATCAGTTTAAATATATTTTTATCCTGAATCGAAATATCTTGAGTATTTTCGAGCTGCTCTAGCATGTGGTAAAAAATATGGGGCGAGATCAATGCGGTTCTGCAGATTTTTACTTGGATTAAACTATCCAGATCCACAGTGGGCGCGTTAAAAAATAATGTCTGTTTGTGATGAAACTCCTGTAGACGTTTTTGTAAAGTCTCTCTAGTTGTTTCTTTCTTTAATAAAAGCATTTCTCCATACATATCTTCAAAATCGGCATTTGAAAATGATGAAATGTCTTTGTCTTGCGTTGCCATCAGCCAATCGATGGCAAACTGTGAAAACATGGTATTTAGAGAGCTTTGCTTAATAGGTTGAAAATCTGCACGTATAAGCTTGCGCTCAAATCGTTTCTGTTGTTGGATAATTTGATTTAAGCAGTTTAATTGAGTCTCTGTTAATTTGGAACGTAGGATGGTCCACAGCAACAAACGCTCTAAGGCAGGAGACAGTTCTCTGGAATATAACCCTATGAGTTGATCTTTATAGTTTTTTGCACGAATGGCTTGACGTATTTCTACAAGAGTTTCTGCTATATCTGATGCGATATTGACTCTAGAGTGGTTCTGATGGTTTTCACAAGTATTCTCAACTTTAATGTTATTGGTGTGCTTTTGTTCAAACTGAACAAAATAAGCTTCTAATTGTTTTTCGAGAGGACTGGAACTGTAAATTTCATTTTTTAGGATACAAATGGACATTTGATCCAGTCCGCTGTTTTTCAGGAACTGTGTATAGTAAAAACCGTATTTTAACAGGTCTTTACAACGTACCTTTTCCTCAGGGAAGCATTCAATAATACAAGCGTTAATCAGATGTTCTGCATCTTCAATATCCGAAAATAAATCAAACTTTTGATGTTTAAGTCTGTAGATCCAGCATTTCACAATGTCGTGTAGCACAAACGTTTTTGTATAGCTGACTGAAAAATCAGGGTCATTTATACGCTGATTACCGAAATTCCGGTTCGGGATTTCGAGTGTTACCATATGATTTAGGTTTAAAAAACTTCGAAATTTCTTTGTTTTTAAAATGATTTTTAAAAAAAATTGCAATTCGGCATGGTTATAAATGCCATTAAATAATATTGAACTGATCAAACAAAAGCCAAGAGATTGGGTGGGACTGAAGTCATTTCGTTTTGTCCAGTAAGCAATCATATTTTGGGCAAATTGAGTAACTTTTTTACCATGTTTTAAGGTTTCAATATTTTGTAGTGGCAGAGACCTTTCGTACCTTACGGGAGCGGCAGGCACTGGATAGTACTGATTCGATGAAAGATTAAAGCGCTTGATATATTTAGCAAATTCTATACGGGCCATCTGATAGCTACGGATGTTTGACTTACAGTGTTCTAAAAGCTGATTATCAACTTGACGACAAATTTCCGAATAGTTCTCAGGCGTCAGCTCTATACATTTCTCACTAAACAAGTTCAGAAGAAATGCTTTGTTTTTTCTATGCTTTTTTATTCTTTTGAGGGAGTGTGGGTGTTTACTCATTCAATCAGGAACCCGTTAAATGTAGACATACTTTTAAGCTTTAAGAGTCCGACCAGCTTGTCTTGCGCTGCTCGAATGTGATCGTAATCGGTTGCCTGAAAACCCGAATAGCGGTCAAAAAGTTCCTGCATGGGCCCATCGTGACCAAAGATGCCATTCAGCATATCTTCATCGCAGTGCTGTGCAAAAAAATAGCGAGCGAAATGGCGAGTCCAATTGCGCTGCAAAACTATATTTGGACTGTTCTTTTCAATATCAGCAAGCTCTAAATTTCGGATATATCCTTCAGTCTTGGGATATACAAGAAAGGGGCATTGACCATCAAAGATTTCTTGAATTAATGCTGTTTTTACTTGGTTAGCACAAGCCTTCATAAGGTGCTGAAATTGTTTTAAATAATTCAGATAAGACTGTATTTCATCACGAAGAAAATTATTAAATGGTAGGTAGCGTCCAATGGTACCCGAATAACGTTGTTCTTTATCTGCAACAGCCACCAAACAGTTGTCGAGATCAAGATAATCGAGATTCGGGGGAAAGGCTTCATTTGGTCGGGCAGATGTCATAATCATGCAAACGTACCATAGCCAAATTGAATAATATTTCAGTGTTTTGAAAGGGTTAGGGTTTCCCCGAACTTGCTTGTCAAGCTGTTTAAAAAAGGATTTAACCAGAGGCAGGTCTGGCGTTTGCTGACTACCGAAAGTAACAGGGGATTCAAAGTCTTCGATATAACTAGTGTCGAGCTGCTTGCAAACCAGATAAAGTGTTTGGCTATAAATATCGAGGATATCAACAATTTTCATTGAATAGTAATGGCTTGGGGTGTAGCTATTAACGTTTTCTCCACTAAGTAATTTACTTTCCAATTCATATCCGAGTTCATTCAACGTGATATCGCTGATTAAACGAGGAAGGTTTCGAGCTGTTAAATGAAAAGTAAGGCCGTCACTGATTCTACGTAAGTATTCTTGTACATCTGAAGTAATATCAGCTTTATCCCACTTTTTTAGTTGAAAAATCTGATCAAAATAAACTTTGGGTAAGGGGATGGTAAAAGAATTTCCTTTATTCAGCATATATTTTTTTAATAAAGCATCTTTAAATTTAGAGTTATCAAAACTTTGCCGAAAATAGAAGTTTTCAGGGCTAAAAGTAATTTCTTTTCTTTTTGAACTCAGACGGAAATTTTTCCGAAATACTAATAGCTCTTTATAATGTGTCAAACTGAGTACTGAAAATAAAAGTAAGGCATGAATTGGAGAGGTTTTTGCCTGTTCAAACAAAATTCGCATAATATGCTGTGCGGTAGGCAAATCCAAGACACGAGGATTTGACTTGCTCATTAACTGATTCTTGTTTTGATGCAGAACTTTGTTCTTAAGATTATTGACCTGAGCTGTAATAGAGTATTGCTCAAGAGGATTAAATTCAAAATTATGATCTTCAACTTTTTCTATAGTTTTATCTTCGCGTGGTTGTTTAGCTGTACCTTGTTCAAAATGAGTCTGATACGTTTGTTCATCATCGAGAGATATTCTTGATATCTTTTGAACATCAGTTTGAGGAGCTTCTTTGGCACCTGAACTGCTTTGGCGATTTCGTTTTAAACGTTCAGACTGAGTAAAGACATATTGATAGATGACACGTAGATTTGCCAGCTGGCCAATTTGTTTTTCATCTAAATTTGGTGTGGAGCGGTTAAGTAACTCTCTATTCTTAGTTTCTTCTTGGTTTAGAAATTCAAGCAGATCCTTTAATTCTATAGGAAGAGGAGCTAAGAAATTGTAAAGCCAATAGTATTCTTGCTTTGTACTAGCTAAACGAAAACGTCTACAGAGGTTAGCTACAGTGGCTGCATGTTCTTTGCTATCAAGCAATTCAATACATTGAGTATTAAAAATGGCCCATTTCAGGGCATTAGCTTGATATGCTGAAGGCGTATTAATGACTGCAATAAGATAATGAACGAGAGGATATTCACTGATTGATTGTTCTACAAGTTTTTGATTTATAATATTGTTAAGTTCAATAATTTTAGTAGGTTTAATGAACTCATTGAGTTTGATTGAATTTTGAAAACTTTCTAGCTTTGCTTCTGCTAGTGTTTGATAGAATTCTCGAAACGGCTCAAGCTTTAATTCTTGAGTATCTTCTAAGTAACTATATCCGTTCATGATGATATTCCAGCCAGAATTTTTTCTAATGAAAGTGGACCAGCATAATTTGAAATAGGACTTACTGGACTTTTGGATTTAGACAGCCCTGATAATTCTCGTAGATGATTGATAGTTAGAACTTCCTGACCGAAAACTTCCTGAAGATGTGCGGCTAAGTATTGTTCATTTAGCCAATGTGCGATGATATCTAAGCCATGAATTGAGTGATGTAATCCGGAACATAGTAATGCCTTTACTTCGCTTAAAGCCATGATGGTGAATTCGTAGGAATTATTTTTTTCATAAGCTCTAAACGTAAATTCAGTTTTATACTTATTGTAAAAATAAGCATAGATCCAGCTGAAATGACTACTAAAAAAATAGTGATCAGCTTTGTCTGTTGTCAGAAGAGGAATTTCGATATTCTGTTTAAAAGTTAAATTCAAGTGATAGTTTTGCTGTTTCTCATTAAGCTGAAAAAATAGAGCAATCCAGATTTGGTAGGCATGCATACATTTTGGATAACACATTAATTGTAAGTTTTTTGAAGATACACGATGACTTTTAATAGCTTTTTTTTTATAGACATATGCTGATGTCTCCCCATATTTATGCCAAGTGGCTGAAAAATAAGCTATAATATTCACGTATTTTTTATAGGAGAGTCAATGGTCGCGCACCCTATATTGTGTTATTAAATTGTAAATTTCACTATATATAGTGTTTTTAATCTTTTTAGCGGTAATTAAAACCCTATTGAATTATGTTTTTAGTAAATATTTAGAATATTTAAGTTGGATTTACAAGGAATTGCATATAGAGATCAAAGAACTGAAACAGGTAGAAGTCATTACTGAACCGTACCGGGTTTGTCGGAGACTTTTTTATTTAAGTTAGGCCACCTGACCTAACGGGTTAATCTTATCATAGTACATTGCTTCAAACTCAAAAGGCGATACATAACCCAGTGCACTGTGTACACGCTTTTTATTGAACCAATCTACCCAGTTTAGTGTCGCAAGTTGTACATCTGCTAAACCTTGCCAATCTGCTTTTAGATATTCAATCACCTCTGTTTTGTATAAGCCATTCACCGTTTCAGCCAAAGCATTATCGTATGAATCACCAGTCGTACCGACTGATGCTCGTAAATTTGCTGCTTCTAAACGATTGGTATAGCGAATGGAAAGATATTGCACACCTCTGTCGGAATGATGAATCACATTCTTTGGCATGCCTCGATCGTGCAATGCTTGCTCAAGTGCATCGAGTACCATATCTGTATTCATCCGTGTAGATACTTTCCATCCAACAATTGCTCGTGAGAACACATCAATAATAAAGGCGGTATAGACCCAGCCTGAATTTGTTTGAATATAGGTAAAGTCACTGACCTGAGATACCGTCTTGGTAGTCAATCAGGTTTTGAGATTATTCGACCACTAAATAATCTCTTTGATAGGCAGTCTGATGTTTTAAAACGCCATAACACAGATGTATAAGCTTGCGCATTGCAGCACCTAAAGCACACATTTTATTTTTACCCTGGCTTAATAATCGTTGATATAAAGCTTCAATGTGTGGATTATATTTAATCGCTGTTAATGCCGACATATACAATACTGAGCGTATTTTACTGTCACCTGCTTTTGATAAGTGACTTTGCTTGTTGACTGAACTGCCAGACAACTGATGTACTGGAACCAAACCTACATATGCAGCAGCTTGACTTGCTTTTTCAAACTTGTGCGAATGAAATAACCCCAACAGTAATAAGCCTGATCGTTCACCGATTGAAGGAATAGTTTGCAGTAATTTCAAATCCTGTTTCAATGTTGGATCTTGATCTATGTGATTATTTATTAACTTATCAATATGTTCAAGTTGCTGATTTAAATACTCAATATTCTCTTCAAGTAATTTAATCACAACAACGGAGGTATGAGTGGACTGCGCCTTTTCAAGTCGATTCTTTTCCTGCAATAGACTACCTAGATAGACATCTCGTCTACCTAGTAAAGCTTTTAATAATCTGACATTTTCAGGTTCAGGCTGCCATATGATTAACTTTGCGGTGTAACCATAACGTGAAAGAGCTTCACTATCAGCTTTATCCGTTTTATTTAGCATGGACATGCCTTTGGCAAAGGCTCTTACTCGTGAAGGATTAGCCACACAAACCTTTACACCTGCATCATATAGATAATATCCCAAATTCTCGTGATAAACCGAAGTCGCTTCCATGATTGCTGTCACTTGATCAGGTTCAATTTTAAGAGTGATGAGCCATTTGAGCAGACTGCCAAAGCCACTTTCTGTATTAGTAAATATTTTATTTTTTCTTTTTCCAGTCAAACCTTGAGGGAAAATGCAACAATCTATTTTGGTTTTACTGACATCAATACCTAGCATAATCATGGTGATATTCCTTGAGTTTAAGCTATGATTTTTATCCCATTAACCATCATCTTACCTTGTGAATACAGCATCAAAGTGCTTAGTTGCCGTTCAGAGTTGTATGAGGGATAAGGGCAAATTGTAGGTTTTATCTCAGGTTCAAATTTAAGATTTTAGCAGCACTCCAAACTCTACAATTTGCGTATAGTGGTAGCTAATCACTATATCAATCAAGATACAAGAAGCATTGCTTCGCAAGGGTCAGGATGATCAGCACTAAAATTGCGTTTCACCAAGTCATCTGCTCGTTTTTGATCCTCTCGGCTACGGGTAGTTTGTTTATTCTTACCACGCCAAACACCTTGTATACCTAGTTTTTGCATCAATCGAGCAACTGTACAGCGAGCAATAACATAGCCTTCACGTTTCAATTTTTGCCAGACTTTACGTACACCATACCGACCTGAACTTTCCTTCCAAATTCGTTTAATCTCCTCAGCATGATGCAAGTCATGTAAATCTCGCTTTGCTCGATGTTCTGGATTTTCGCAGAGATCTAGAGTCCGGTAATAGGTTGAAGGTGCTATCGGTAAAATTCTACAAATCGCATCAACACCATATAAGTCTTTATTGTTATGGATGAAATCCACCATTATTTGTGTGGGCGGTCGAGCTCCGCCTGGGCGAAAAAAGCGGCTGCTTTACGTAGAATCTCATTGGCGCGTTGCAGTTCTTTATTTTCGCGTTCGAGTTGTTTGATACGTTCTTGGTCTGAAAGCTGCTGTACTTTAACTGGATTTTGTTTATCTAAATATTTTTGATACCAAATACGTAGTGTTTCAGGAGTACAACCTATCTTGGGAGCAATAGCGGTGATCGCAGCCCAATTCGATGGATAATCTTTTTCAGATTCAATCAATAATTGAACCGCTCTTTCTCTGATTTCAGGGGTATATTTTAATTTTGTCATCGGAATAGTCTCTCAGAATATTGACTCTCCGACAAACCCGGTACGGTTCAGCCTGGTCAATATCACGATTTAGTAGAAACCAAACCTTTAATTGAAGATGTTGATTTTCAAGCATTACTGGCTGATAAAGCATTTGATGCAGATTGGCTCATCAAAGAACTCAATGAACGTAAAGTGAAAGTGGTGATCCCACCCAAATCTAATCGAAAAGTAATGAGAGCCTTTGATACGACTATGTATAAATGGCGTCATCTCATTGAAAACTATTTCTGTAAGTTAAAAGAATTTAAACGTATAGCGATGTGTAGTTGTAAAACAGATATGAGTTTTGAAGCCATGATTCAATTTTGCGCGAGTTTAATTAACTCTCTGTAATTCTCAACAGACCCTAATAGAGAGCCTGTAAATAAATTTCAGTAGTTTTATCATTTATTAGGGATGATGGAATTCAACTTTATTTTTTGTCAGGCTTCTTTAGCGAATTCATTTAAAGGCTATTTATTCACTTTTCATAATAAAAGTGCTCAGATAGATATCCTATCGCTCGTATTGTGAAGAAATTATCTTATAAGATTTGACTTCAAAAATTACATATCGCGCTCTAAAGTCAAGTCTTTAAAATGAGCACTGTGCAATATAAAAATCATTCAAATGCACTAAAAAACAGTTTGTGAGAGAGGAATAGTAGATGAATACACGATCTACCATTATGGATACCAATAGCTTCCGTGCCGAGCATGCGAGTGCACTAGATTCTGAAACCCGAAAACTGACCGATCGACGTAGCCAAAATTTAGGTGAATCTTACCGCTTGTTTTATCGAAACCCAGTGCATCTTGTAAAAGGGCAAGGACAATACCTTTGGGATGCTGCAGGCAATCAATACTTGGATGCTTATAACAATGTCGCTAGTATAGGACATTGCCATCCTGCGGTCATCAATGCTGTCAATGAACAAATGCAAATGTTGAATACACATACTCGTTATTTACATGAGCGCATTTTAGATTATACCGACGAGCTTTTAGCGACCACACCGACTGAAATTAACAAAGCCATGTATATGTGTACGGGTTCTGAGGCGAATGATTTGGCTATTCGTATTGCCCGTGAATACAGTGGTGGTACGGGCATTATTGTGTCTCAAGAAGCCTATCATGGTACTAGTGATCTTACTTCGGGCTGTTCGCCTGCGCTTGGTACAGGACAGACCTTAGCTGCTACAACTCGTTTGGTGTCAGCACCTGATCAATATCGTTTTGAGGGTGAAGATTTAGGTGACTGGTTCGCCGCGCAAATTCAAGCACAAATTGATGATATGAATGCCAATGGCATCAAGTTTGCGGGCTTCTTAGCCGATTCCATTTTTTCATCAGATGGGGTAATGCCAAATCCTATTGGTTTCCTGAAAAAAGCAGTGGATGTGGTGCATGCCAATGGTGGTATTTTCATTGCTGATGAAGTACAGCCGGGTTTTGCTCGTACAGGCGATTCTTTCTGGGGTTTTGGGCGTCATGGTGTGGTGCCCGACATCATTACCACAGGCAAGCCGATGGGCAATGGTATTCCAGTATCAGGTTTACTCGCGAAAGATCATGTGTTGTCTGCCTTTAGTCAAAAAATCCCTTATTTCAATACCTTTGGGGGGAATCCTGTGGCGATGGCAGCGGCGCAGGCCGTGCTGAAAACTATTCAAGAAGAAGAGTTACAAGCCCATAGTCAGCGCCTTGGTGGTCTGCTTTTGACAGAATTGCGTAAGCTGATGGAAAAGTATGACTGTGTTGGTGATGTGCGTGGTGCTGGTTTATTTATTGGTTTCGAATTGGTACAAGATCGTTTCACCAAAATGCCTGATAAAGCTCTGGCATTGGATTTGATTGAAGAATTGCGTAATACGCATCGTGTACTGACCTCTGTTGCGGGACCATATGGCAATGTCTTGAAGTTACGTCCACCATTGGTGTTCCAAGAAAAGGATATTGATTGGTTGGTTGGGGCGTTGGATCAAGCCTTAAGTAAACTGCAAAAATAAACTTAAATGTCATACATATTTAACCCCGCTCATTGAGCGGGGTTTCTTTTTTATTGATGTCTTACCGCTTAATGTCGTAATTGGCGCGGCGTACAGCCAAACCAACGCTTGAATGCACGGGAAAAGGCACTGACTTCGGAATAGCCTAATAAAAATGCTACTTCAGAAATCGGTAAATTCTTCTGTTGAATATAGTGTTTGGCCAGTTCATAACGAACTTGATCAATTAGTTGAGTAAAGGTGATGTCGTGTGATTTTAAGCGCCGTGATAAGGTACATGGACTCATATGTAAATCTAGTGCAACTTTTTCCAAATTAGGTTCACCATGAATCAAATCTTGCTGAATGTGCGCACGGACTTGATTGGTTAAACTTTGTGACTGCGATTGCGTATTCAGAATTTTTAAAGTGTCGAGCATCATGGTGAGCAGCAACGGGTCTGACTGTGGCATTGCGGTTTTAAGGTCTGATTTGGCAATCAAAATTGAATTGAATGGCTGATCAAAAAACACTGATGCATTAAACAGTTTACTGTGTTCTTGCCAAAACTCGGGACGTGGGTGTTCAAAATGAATTTCGCGTGGTGAATAGTGTGTGCCCAAGACTTCACGAATTACATTCATAAACATGCCCACTGTGAGTTCGGCATCTTGTCGTCGCGATAAAATTGCACCATGCTGGACTTGGTAGTCGAAACGGTAGGCATCATTGACTTCAACCATACGGCATAAAGTATCTTTTTGATGCAGATTAAAATGCGAGGTCATGTTCTTTAATGCATCTTCCAGCGATGCTGAACATAAACCAATATAGCCAATCAGTCCTAAGGCTTTGGGATGAAATTGCTGCCCATAATGCAGTCCGAAATTATCGCAATGTGATAGTTTTGCGGATTGTTCCAAGACTTCGCAATAATTGGTGAGTTGCAAACTGAGGGTCGGGCTGAGCAATAATTCAGGATTAATACCACTGATCCCAAAAATGCGATCGACATCGGCACCTTTATGCAGAATAAAGTCACTCAGGCCTGTCGCGGCAGCTGATAAAATGCCTTGATTGCTGATGTCTTGAGCGTTGATGGATAGAGGATTAAATTGAATCATGCATAGCCTCTTTTAATACAGAACCGATATTGTTCTAAATTAAGCAAGAGCTATGCCATTCAATGTTTTTACGGTTTGATACTGCCTACAGGTATTTTTTTATATACCTGCTGGAATCTGGTTGTTAAGATATTTTTTGCAAAGTCGCACAGTTTCATCCGACCATTGCGCTCCCAAACTTTTGGCCATGTCGGTATAGGCATGTGAACCGAACCAAGCCATCAATTGGATTCTACGTTGCATAATAAAGGTGGGAATCAACGCATACTCTTCTCCACTCACATGCCCAATTTTTTCATAACCATTCAACCATTGTTCGACCCACTTGGGTGCAGCAGTATAGTGTTCATTAAAACTAATTGCTGCCGCTAAGTCATGCATAAACCAGCCCATGCCGCAGTCGTCAAAGTCAATCACACCAACCTTTTTTTCATTCAACAACAGATTGGTCAGTCTGAGATCAGCATGGATCAGCCCATAGCGATCTTTGGACTTCCCAAATTGATTTAGCTCGGTGGCAACACGGCAAATTGCCTCATCAATCACGGCATGATCTACCGATTTTAACTGTGGGGCATGACGCCAGTCACCCCAATGTCCATCGGCAAAAACCATACTTTCATGATCCCAAACAATACGTTGGAAGTCGGCGGGCATCTCCCATGTTTTACTGTGCAGGTGCAGTTGTGCTGTGATTTCACCCAACTGCTTAAAATCACATGGATCGACATTATCTGCTGTAGGCATCACACCTTTTACCCAATGAAACAGCACTGCATGCCTTGAAATATCTGGGCTGAGTGCCAATGTTTGGACTTTATCTCCATGACAGTCGGCAATGGCAATCGGCACCGCGATGCCATGCGCATTTAACGCATCTAACCATGCTAGTTCACTTTCGATTTGTTGTTTGGAATGATAATTGGGACGATGAATGCGTAGTGCATATTGTTGTTGAGCGGTTTTCACAACAAAGGTGGCATTTTCAGATTGGCAGAGTAATTTGATCTCGCCTTGATAGCATGCTGGATAGGTTTGCATGGCTTTTTTTGCCAATTCGTAGAGTTGTTGAATGCTTAAATATTCATTTTGTTGGACGCTCATGTTGTACTCCTTTTCATGCTGATCTTGGGTGCGGAGTCCCAGACTTTGAGCTGATCTTATAAAAGAAAAAAAAGAGCAACTTGACTTCAAGCGACTATGCTCATGATTTATTGTCAAGTTTAAAGCCGATATTTCACCGATATTAAAGTGGTCGAATTTGGTAAAAAGGTGATCGAGCATCATGAAAAATGAAATGACAATGACGGAGAGTGTCGCGGATAACACCGAATATTTTGCCCAGCGCCAACTGAAAAAGGGTGCCGTCGGTTGGTTGCTGTTGGTGGGGTTAGGGGTGTCTTATGTGATTTCGGGTGACTTCGCAGGTTGGAATTTTGGTATTGCGCAAGGTGGTTGGGGCGGATTATTTGTTGCTACGATTGTAGTGGCATTTATGTATCTATGCATGAGCTTGTCGATGTCAGAAATGTCGACCATGCTGCCAACAGCAGGCGGGGGCTATAGTTTTGCGCGAGTGGCGTTTGGGCAATTTGGTGGTTATCTTACAGGGACTGCAATTCTGATTGAATATGCAGTCGCACCTGCCGCAATTGCTGTTTTTATTGGCAATTATTGTGAAGCTTTATTTGGCATAGGTGGCTGGCCGATTTATCTGTTTTGCTATGTGTTTTTCATGGCAATTCATTTAAAAGGTGCAGGTGAGGCTCTGAAAATAATGTTTGGCATTACCGCAATTGCTTGTGTGGCGCTGTTGGTGTTTATAATGGCAATGGTTCCACACTTTAATGCTGCCAATTTATTTAATATTGCAGTAATGTCAAATACTGCGGGGGCGAGTTCATTTTTGCCTCTCGGTTACATGGGCATTTGGGCTGCTGTCCCGTTTGCAATCTGGTTTTTCCTTGCAGTTGAAGGCGTGCCTTTGGCTGCTGAAGAAGCCAAAGATCCAGTCAAATCTTTACCACGTGGTTTAATTGGTTCAATGTTGATTCTGGCTGCATTTGCCCTGCTGATTTTGTTTTTAAGTGCTGGTGCGATGGGTGCAGAGCAAGTGAAAAACTCAGGAGCACCATTGGTTGATGCATTAATTGCAGTCTATGGACAGCATTCATGGATTGCCAGTTTTGTGAATTTTGTGGGATTAGCAGGTTTAGTAGCAAGCTTCTTCTCGATTATTTATGCTTATTCGCGTCAAGTGTTTGCCCTATCGCGTGCGGGTTATTTACCGAAAATATTATCGCTCACCAATAATAAACAAGCGCCGAAATGGGCGATTGTGATTCCTGGGGTAATTGGCTTTGTATTGTCATTAACGGGTGAAGGAGATTTGCTGATTTTGATTGCGGTGTTTGGTGCCACCATTTCTTATGTGTTGATGATGATGTCGCATATTAAATTGCGTTTTTCCCGTCCAGATTTAGCACGACCATATAAAACACCCGGCGGCATCGTTACTTCAAGTATAGCATTGGTTTTGGCCTGTGCTGCAGTGGTGGCTGGTTTAATGGTTAATCCAAAAGTATGGTGTTTGGCAGCGCTAATTTATGGTTTATTCATTCTGTATTATCTGCTGTATAGCAGACATCATCTGGTGGAAGGCACGCCTGAACAAGAGTTTGCATCTATTGAAATCAGAGATGAATAGTTGAGTGAAATTTACCTAATTTTTAAGAATATCAATCCCATTTTTAATGGGCTTGATATTCTTAAATGCTCATTAAATTATTTAGTGGTGTTTTAAAAAGTATGCTGACTGAACCGTACCGGGTTTGTCGGAGCCCAAACTTTCTGAGATGAGACGCATTGCTTCTCAAGACGTAGCGAAGCGTAGTGATCCGATGAAAAAAGTAAAATATACCCCCTGAAATCAGATAGAGCGGTTCAATTAGAACTAAACCCAACTATCGCAACACTGAGCTCTGGAGAATCTCGTCGTTTCTTAATTGCGTCGTAATGATGATTATCAAGATAAAATCAAAATATACAGATTTTTGTGTAAATCCTGAGTAGAATTCGACTTTTATTTTTTCTCCAGTAAAAAAGGCATGGCTTCTCACTATGCTGCTTTGCAAGGACGTTTTATGCTCGCGCTAGATATACAACATGTTCGAATGAAACAACACGCCACTGATAAGGCACAAGCGTTGCAATGTCTAGTCGATATCTTGGTCGAAGACCAATTGGTTACACCTGATTATATTCATGGGTTGACCGTGCGCGAACAACAAAGTGCAACGTATTTAGGGCAAGGAATTGCCATTCCGCATGGGACGCCTCAGTCTCGCCAATGTATTTTAAAAACTGGTATTCGTCTGGCACACTTTCCTGAAGGAGTTGTTTGGGACGGTGAAAATAAAATTTATTTAGCAGTAGTGATTGCTGCGAAATCAGATGAGCATTTGCAAGTCTTACAAATTTTGACGCGGGCTTTAATTAATGATGTCGCTGATCAAGTGAAACAGGCTCAATCCGCAGAGCAAATTATTGCATTATTACAAGCCCAACCCGCATCTTTGGCATTGCATGAAAATTTAATCGCCACCCAAGTTCCCGCACTTGATGTAGAAGATTTAATTTGGCAGGCAACACAGCTGCTGAAAAAGCAAAAAATGGTGGAGTGTGGTTTTCTGTCGGGTTTAAACCTAAACAGCATGATTCATTTAGGGGAGGCGGTCTGGTCGATCACTTCTAACCAGCATGTTTTGAGCCCAGCTGTAAGTTTGGTAAAAGCGGAACAGGTTTTAAGCCATCAGCAGGAAATGCTCAAGACTTTGGTGTGTATTGCCAGTAATGAGCAACTGGATATGCAACGGTTTCAACGGTTAATGGATATTTTGTTTGATACTGAACAAGTTCTTACCCTCAACCAAGAGCAAGATAGTCACCAGTTGGCGCAGTTAATTGGTGCTGAACTGATTCCTGATTGGCCATCTCGTCGTATTGTCTTAGCTAATGCTCATGGTCTACATGCGCGTCCTGCGACATACTTGGTCAATATGACCAAGAAATTTGCAGGGGATATTCTCGTTGCTGTAGATGAGGGGGCTTACGTTTCGGCAAAAAGTTTAACCAAATTATTAGCCATGGGATGCCGTTGTGGTCAAACTCTGACTTTTATTGCACAACCTGATACCGATGCTGTAGCAGGCTTAGAACAGATTATTGATGCAGTTCAACAGGGCTTAGGAGAAGATGTTGAACCTGTTGATCTTGTATCTCATCAGCATAGCAGTAGTGACCCAGTCGTAAATACTTTGGAATTAATGCCTTTTGAATCACATGGCGATACGGGTAGCTGCGGTATTGCGGCATCAACTGGCCTTGCTTTTGGTCCTGCTCATGTGGTGAAGCCACGCGAATTTAGTTATGAACGTCGCGGACAGAGTTTTAAAGCTGAGAATGAAAAGCTTGAAATTGCGCTTCATCAGGTGAAAAATAGCTTACGTCAATTCATTGCACATACTGAATCTACTGCCATTAAGCAGATCTTCATGGCACATTTGGAAATGCTGGATGATCCAGACCTCCTCCAAAGTGTACAACGCGGTTTAAAACAGGGGTTGTCTGCTGCTGCAGCTTGGCATGATCATATTGAAGTGGCTGCTACCGCACAGGCTGCACTTAGCGATCGTTTACTGGCAGAGCGTGCGGCTGATTTAAGGGATATTGGTGAGCGTGTTTTGGCTGCTTTGTGTGGTGTGGCCGATGTCACAGAACCCGAGCAACCTTATATCTTAATTATGCATGATGTTGGTCCGAGTGATGTAGCGCGTCTGAATAAAGATCGTGTTGCAGGCATTTTGACCGCGGTTGGTGGAGCGAGTGCCCATAGTGCTATTGTGGCACGTGCTCTGGCTATTCCAGCAGTCGTAGGTGCGGGTGTAGCTGTTTTAAATATTGAGAACCATGCCACAGTGCTAATTAATGGGGATAGTGGTGAGTATGTGGTCTCACCCGAGCAAAATCAGATTGATCATGCCATTGCAGAGCGCCAATGCCAGCGTGAGTTGCGAGAACAAGCGGAACAGCATTGTTTAGAACCTGCCATCACACTGGATCAACATCAAGTTGAAATCGCAGCCAATATTGGCAAAGTGGGCGCTACGATACAGGCTGTGGCCGATGGGGCAGAAGCAATTGGTTTGCTACGCACAGAATTGGTCTTTATGTCACACAGCAGTGCGCCTGATGAGGCTACACAGGAAGCCGATTATCGGGTGGTGTTAGATGCTTTAGCGGGTCGTCCATTGGTGGTACGTACACTTGATGTGGGCGGGGACAAACCTTTGCCGTATTTGCCTATTGAAAAGGAAGAAAATCCATTCTTGGGCTTACGTGGTATTCGTCTGACTTTACGTAAGCCAGAGTTGTTACGTCAGCAATTGGTTGCTTTACTTAAAGCAGCGGATAATCGCCCATTAAGAATTATGTTTCCGATGATTGGGCGGGTTGAAGAATGGCGAGCAGCAAAAGCAATATTAGATGAGGTTCGCATACAGCATCCATGTGAAAACTTACAAGTCGGTATTATGATTGAGGTTCCTGCGGCAGCATTGTTGGCTCCAATTCTTGCTCAAGAAGTTGATTTTTTTAGTATTGGAACCAATGACTTGACTCAATACACTCTGGCGATTGACCGTGGTCATCCACTATTGTCTGCTGAAGCTGATGGCTTACATCCAAGTATTTTGCTATTGATTGATCAAACGGTTCGGGCAGCACATCAGCATGGTAAATGGGTGGGCATTTGTGGTGAATTGGCTGCTGATCCAAAAGCTGTGCCTGTATTGATGGGCTTGGGTGTGGATGAGTTGAGTATGTCGAGTACCAGTATTCCATTGGTGAAGGCGCAAATTCGTGGTTTGAACTATATAAATTGCCAACAGGTCGCACAGCAAGCCTTAAGTTGTGACAGTGCGACTGCCGTACGTGCATTGGTGGAGTAATTACCGAATGGCTAAGATATTAAGCATTACTCTGAATCCTGCAATTGACCTCACCGTGCAATTGGATCAACTAAAAGTTGGCGAGGTAAATCGTCAGTTAACGGCCCAAAGCCATGCAGCAGGTAAAGGCTTAAACGTGGCTCAGGTCCTTAAGGATTTGGGTCATGAACTGATTGTGAGTGGCTTTTTGGGGCAAGAAAACCGTCAAATTTTTGACCATCATATCCAGCAAGAGCAATTTGATAACCAATTTATTTTTGTTGCAGGTGAAACACGACAAAACATTAAAGTTGCAGAAGCTTCTGGTCAGATGACTGACATCAATGGCAAGGGCTTTTTTGTAGATACCTCAGCAAAACAACAACTATGTGAACGTCTATCTCAACTGATTTTAGAGGTTGATGTGATTGTGATTGCTGGCAGTTTGCCACAAGGTTTTTCTGCAGAAGAGCTTTCGACACTGATTCTATGGTTACAGTCTGCGGGTAAAAAAGTCGCAGTAGATACCAGTGGTGTTGCCTTGAAAGCAGCAATTGCTGCCCATCCTTGGTTGATTAAGCCTAATACAGATGAGTTGACAGAAACCTACCATTTGCCAGCAGAAACGTTTGCAGAACAGCAGCATCTTTTTGCCAGTTTAAATAGTCAGATCGAACATATTGTGGTCTCGATGGGTGAAAACGGGGTGAACTGGCTTCACCGCACGCAAACCCTGCATGCTACTGCACCGAAGGTCACCGTCCAAAGTACGGTGGGTGCGGGAGATTCCTTGCTGGCAGGTATGATTCATGGCTTGTTGAGTTCAACTTCCCCAGAAGAAACATTGAAAACAGCAACCGCAATTGCGAGCAATGCTGTGACCCAAATTGGGTTTGCCCTTCCAGACTTTGCTGTTATTGAAGATTTGAAATCGCAAATCTCAGTTCAATCATTGAGTTAATACGATGCAAGAGATTAAACATATTTTATTTGTGCCACATAGTCCCGAGCAGCCGATTAATGCAGTGATTTTGGCCAAAAAACTGTCTAAAGCAGCAACAGCACTTGGTATTTCCAATCATGTGGCGACATCAGTCGAGCATCTCGATTTATCAAATGTTATTGATACTGTTGTTTTTGTTGGACAGAAGTCGGCAGATGCGGATCAACTGCGTGACAAGGTTGTGAAAGTCATTGGTTTGAATAACGCACAACACGATGCGATCATGCTTTTGCAACAAGTTCTTGAGCATTCAGATGCTTTAGATGAAACTATTGCAGCCAATGTAGGGGTTACACGGTTTGTCGCCATTACAGCATGTCCAACTGGCGTTGCGCATACGTTTATGGCGGCCGAAGCCTTACAACAAGGTGCAGTAAAGCACGGTTATCAGATTGATGTTGAAACCCAAGGATCGGTTGGGGCTAAAAATATTTTATCGGCAGAAAGTATTGCCAAAGCAGATGTGGTGATCTTAGCAACGGATATTGAGGTCAATACAGATCGCTTTGTAGGCAAACGTGTATATCGCTGCAGTACAGGATTTGCCCTTAAGCAAACGGATAAGACTTTTGCAAATGCAATTGCTGAGGCTAAAGTGCTTGAAACGGGTAAGCAAACAGCCACTAAGACAGAAAATGAAAACAAAGAAAAAACTGGAATTTATAAACACCTTTTAACAGGGGTGTCTTTCATGCTGCCGATGGTGGTGGCGGGCGGTTTGATTATTGCCATCTCGTTTATGTTTGGCCTCAATCCTGTTGAAGGAAGCTTTGCCGCATCCTTAAAGCAAATAGGTGCTGCAGCATTTACTCTTATGGTACCTATGCTGGCAGGTTATATTGCTTATTCTATTGCGGATCGTCCGGGTTTAACTCCAGGTTTGATTGGCGGTTTACTTGCAACACAATTAGAGGCAGGCTTTCTCGGTGGATTAGTTGCAGGTTTTATTGCAGGTTATATTGCGTTATTTTTATCGAAACAGCTTAAACTCCCAAGTAGCCTAGAAGCATTAAAACCAATTTTGATTATTCCACTATTGGCCAGTTTAGCTGTTGGTTTAATCATGATTTATGTGGTTGGACAGCCTGTTGCACAATTGTTTGAATTACTCACACACTTCCTTGCCAATATGGGGACGACCAATGCCATGATCATGGGGGTTATCCTTGGGAGTATGATGTGTATTGATGTTGGGGGACCAATAAATAAAGCGGCTTATGCCTTTACGGTGGGCTTACTTACGTCACAAACATACGGACCGATGGCGATTACCATGGCTGCGGGTATGGTACCACCGTTGGGTATGGCAATTGCAACTTTTCTGGCAAAGCATAAATTTGCCAAACCTGAGCAAGATGCAGGGAAGGCTGCTGTAGTTCTGGGCCTATGTTTCATTTCGGAAGGGGCTATTCCGTTTGCTGCTAAAGACCCGATTCGAGTGCTTCCATGCGCGATCGCAGGTGGTGCTGTAACTGGGGCTTTGGTTGCATTATTTAAATGTGAACTAGTCACTCCTCATGGCGGTGTAATGGTACTGATCATTCCGAATGCGATGAATTATCCATTAAAATATTTATTGGCGATTGCGATTGGAAGTGTGGTGACTGGTGTAGCTTATGCCGTGATAAAACAACGGTTAGAATAAGCCCTTCATAGGAGCTTTGTGAAAGCTATTTAGTGCAATAAATGAATATTATGCTCAATCCTATTTTGGATCAGTTGGAGTCTCTGCTTGAATTTGTCCAGGTAATAGGTCATGAGCGATATTGCTGAATCGGATTGCAACCTTACAAATCGAGCCAATAATTTCATCGACTTCTTGGACGCAAAGTTCCGCTTCCTGAGTACCAAGTTTCACAAGAGCTTGTCGAGGAATATCCAATGCCTCACCCATGATATCCATTTGATGTGCAGGAAAGTTCTAAACCTTTACTGATCGCTTCTGCACTGTATTCAAAGGCGATTAATGGCCGACCTGTGATTGCGGTTGAGGAGACCAATGTACCCCAAAGCCAATATTCACCCCATCCATTGTAGTAAACATTAAGTTTTTGAGCATGGATTTATTTCCTTTTAATACATTGGCGAGCAATACTGTTCTGAAATGACAGCTTTGTCCGTTATAATTGTATAAACATTTTGGTGTCTGGTAATTATGTCCTCATTGATCAATTTTCTATCTCGCTTTAGTACTGCAACTCTTCAGCGCAGTCTGAGCTATGCTAAACACATTGATAGGGAAACAATTGAGTTCTTTGAGGAAAATGAAGATGTCACGATGTATGCTCAAATTGAAGGGACAGATTATTACGATACCGCGATTACCTATAATCTTAAAAAAGACCGTTTAATCGATGATGACTGCACTTGTCCAGTTGGATATAACTGTAAACATGCTGCTGCTTTAGCGCGGTTATTCTTTCAAGAATATCGTCAGGAATTTCAACAGCGTTATGCTGAATCTCAATCTCCGCAGGGAATCGCAAAACGCCGATGGGGGGATGATCAGGCGCAGCGCTGGTTGAATGATTTTAAACGGTATTTACAACAGACTGAACCAGAGCAATCTGTCAAAACAAACAATTATTTAATTTACCTGCTAGATCAGTCGGTCAGCTTAAAGAAATTGACAGTTGATGTTCAGAAGGCCAGACGCAATAAAAACGGCTCAATTGCAGGGGAAAGTTATTATACCCAATATGAAAATATCACCAGAAAGCATCTGACTTTACCTGAACAAAAACGACAATTATTTAACCAGATTTATTATTACGCCAAAATAAACAGCGACGAGCGTTTTTATCAAAGCAATCTTGATATCTCCGGAATTTCATTGGAGCACTTTAAATCTTTTATTCAAAGTGGCGATGTGTACTGGCAAAAAAAGAGCTATGCTGCACTTCAATGGTCAGAACAAGGCTATCACATCGAACTGATCTGGCAACAAGGTGTAAACAAACAGACAGAGCATTTAAACATTGAATTGGTCAATGGCGATATTCGACTCGATTTAAAATCAAATCCACATATCCAGATTCTCGCGAGCCAGCCACCGTGTTATGTGGATATTCAACAGAACACGGTGGGCCAGTTATATGGTGAATATACGGCAAATCTTCTGTACCATTTTTTACAGATGCCTGATCTTCCATCTATGCTCTTGCCAGAGTTTGAGAAACTGACTCATCAATATTCAGACGTGCAAAATCTGCCTCAACCCGAGTTTATTCAGCATATTGATGTCTTTGAGGGTAGTCCCCAGCCAATTTTACGCTTCGGTGTTTTAGATAAATTTGATTGGAAATGGGAAGAGTCTGTTTGTGCTGAAATTGAATTCTCCTATGCAGGTGGGCGAATTAAAGCAGGTACATCAGGTGACAGTTTTATTGGTGAACAGCATGGCAAAATGGTGCGACAGCTTCGGGACTTAGTTCAGGAACAACAGTCAATCCAGCGTTTACAGCTATTGGTCGAATCACTGAAGTGGGTGAAAGATCTTAGTTATGACCAGCAATTAAAACTGGATAAACAACGTCTTGATTCTATGGTTTTTGCTTTCTATGGAGACTGGATCAAACAGCTCATGCCCATCAATCAAATTGAGTTGATGGGCTGGCAGATAGAGCATCTGGAAAACAGCCCCTTTAACCTGCAATATGTCGAAAATTTAAATATTTCTATCACTGAATCTGAAGGTCAGCAGGACTGGTTCAATATCGGGGCGACGGTTCAAGACAGTGCAGGCAATTCTTATAATTTGCTTGATGCGCTCGTAGCTTTGGTGCGAGTAAATCCTGATTTACTTGATCCACGGACTTTTATTCATCTGCATGACAGTCAAATTTTCACAGTGAAAACTGCAGTTGATCAACCTGATTTGGCTCTATCTGCTAGGGATATTAAGCCGATATTGTTGCATCTGCAGAGCATTTTACAGCAAGAAGAGCGCAGTATTGATCGCTATGATGCGAGTCAATTATTAGAATTGCAGCATAATCTTGGGATGACATGGCAGGTCAGTGATCGCCTGCAGCAATTTGTACAGAAATTCAAACAAGGCTATCAGCAACAACTGCCGACACCACAAGGTTTTCAGGGGGAGTTGCGTCCATACCAGCAGCAGGGCTTAGGCTGGTTACAGTTTTTAAGGGAAACCCAGCATGGCGGGATTCTGGCAGATGATATGGGCTTGGGGAAAACAGCACAAACTTTAGCCCATTTACTCATGGAAAAGCAGGCTGGATATTTGCAGGACAGTCCCGCCTTAATTGTTGCACCCACATCGCTGATGCATAACTGGTTCAAAGAAGCGGAGAAATTTACCCCTGAGCTCAAGGTATTGCTGCTACAGGGGCCCGACCGCCATCAGAATTTTGAGCAGATTCCGCACTATGATATTGTGTTAACCACCTATCCGCTTCTAGCGAGAGATGAAGAACAACTAAAGCAATATGAATATCATCAACTCATTTTGGATGAGGCGCAGAATATCAAAAATCCGCGTGCCAAAGCTGCACAGGTAGTACGCCAATTAAAAGCACGACATCGTTTGTGTCTAACAGGTACCCCGATGGAAAATCATTTGGGTGAACTGTGGGCACTATTTTATTTCCTGATGCCAGGATTTTTATATTCACAAGAAATTTTTAATAAAAAGTACCGTCATCCGATTGAAAAACGCGGTGATCAGGAGTTAAGGCAAAAGCTGGTCAACCGGATTAAGCCCTTCATTTTACGTCGCTTGAAAACTGACGTAGCCAAAGAATTGCCAGAAAAAACCACGATTGAAGTCAATATTGATATGAATGACCAGCAATCCAAGTTATATGAGGCTGTTCGCGCCACGATGCAGGAAAATATTCAGAAAATTGTGGCAGAAAAAGGCTTTAAACGTAGTCAAATTCAAATTTTAGATGCCTTACTGAAGCTACGTCAGGTGTGCTGCCATCCTAGCTTACTAAAGCTGGATTCAGTGAAAATTGGGCAGGCAAACTCTGCCAAACTTGAACAGTTGATGGATATGGTCGTTCCAATGGTGGAGGAGGGGCGAAAAATTCTTATCTTCTCTCAGTTTACCTCAATGTTGGAACTGATTGAGCAACACCTCCATCACGCAGAAATTGGCTATGTGAAGCTGACTGGAAAGACCAAAAAGCGAGATGAAGTCATTACAGCATTTCAGTCTGGACAAGTGCCAGTATTTTTAATCAGTCTGAAAGCAGGAGGGGTCGGTCTGAATCTAACTGCCGCAGATACGGTCATTCACTATGATCCATGGTGGAACCCTGCTGCTGAAGATCAAGCTTCAGATCGTGCATGGCGGATTGGACAGGACAAGCCAGTATTTGTGTATAAGCTGATTACCAATAAAAGCATAGAAGAAAAAATTCTTGCCTTACAGCAAAATAAAGCAGAACTGGCACAGTCTATTCTAAGTACCGATCATGAGGGCGAAGCGAAACTGACGGAAAATGACGTGATGAACTTGTTTGAGAAATTTTAGTTTGGTTTCAGATTACCCTAATCATCTGTAAGTATCTGAAAGTCTGGATGCAATTTTTTCCAATGTTCTCTTAATTTTTCTTTATGAACAGAAATCATAGGTAAGTCTAGTAATAGCACTGGCCATACTGACCGTGCTTTGTCCATGATCGCGTGAAGTTGTTTTTCAATAACACGCCATGGAACACCGACTTTTTCAGCCCATTGTTCAAAGTGTTTCATCTCAGCTAAATACCAATCTTTATTTTTGGCAAGATTTAATGCGAAATGACGCTCATTTTCAATATATACACTGGTCATTAATATATCGTATGCGGGAGATAATCTGGGTGCACTTTTATCATGATAAATCATACTCCAGTTTTTTAAGTGCGCATCTCCATTGGCGAGCAAAATATTGACGAGTAAGCGGCTGGCAAATTGCTGAATATCAAGAATTTTGTTATCTGAAAATTGATAAATGATCTTTCCTATCTGCTCATAATTTGTGGTGCTGTATTTCTGATGTGGATATGCGCCGAAGATCTGAGCAAAGTCTTCGATGTGAATAAGCTCTATAGTATCAGCAGTACTCTGTCTATCAAATCTTTTGATTGCGAAAGCATATTGCTCTTGGGGTAAATTTAATGGTGGCAGGTCTTGTAAGAGTGCCATATCCACCAAGCGAATCTCAGGGACATCTATGCCGACTGTTTTGGCAAGGCTCATCATAGAATATTCATTTAGTGGAACAAAACCATGTCTGGAAGAAGGAGTTTTGATAATCCAATCCCCTAATAGACTGGATTCTATTGCCTGTGCTAATGTAAAACGCCCATCTTTGGCTTTCATGGAAAACTTCATTTGGACGCCAGCCAAGGAAAACTTATTATCTGTTCGAATCTCTTGCTTTAAAATCTGATCTGGATTCGAGATCTGCAGTTTGAATTTTATTTCATCTGGAATTTCTTCTGGATCTAATGGGGTCGCAATGAGTGCTCCAGGTAAGTCATGACCTAAAGCTGCCAATAACTGAAATTCATTGTCTATATGTACTTTAAGGCTTTGTGCAATGAGTTCGCGTAATGCGCCTTCTGGTAGCAAGTTTGATAGCAAGGGGTGTAAGCGCTGATGTGTAACATAGGTCTTTTCTAAAATCTTATCTGCTTGAGGATACAAGGGGGAAGTCAGCAAGCTCAAGGTCTGGCGTTGCTGATCAGAGCGGAAAGAATCCGTAAAAACCAGAATATTTTTTCCGCTCTGAAATCCTGCCAAGTATCCAACGACAGCGTGATGTAATGTTAATTTCAGGACGGCAACAGTATTCATGGTTCCTCTCCTCCGAGAAGACCCTTCCATGGGTTAGTCATTAAGTCATCCTGATCTTCAATAGTGACTTTAATTTCATCATTCAATAATTGTCTAATCAAATGAACCTTATCATCAGGGATGAGCATCAGTTGAGCATTTAATCCTGCCGCGATAATTTCTAAGGTCTCTAATCGAGGGTTGCCCTGACTTTCCAGCTTTTGGTATTGCTGTCTTGAAATGCCTGTACGGGATTGCATATCAACTTGCTTTAAGCCCAATTGGGTTCGTCTTTTTTTGATTTGCTGAAGTAAAGACTTATTCATTGTAGATACATTTATTGCTTTTAGGTCATGTAAGAAACATATTAGTTTCTTTTATTGTGAAAAGCAATTTATGATTTTGTTTAATGTAGATAGTCTGACCATTGAAAATAAGGGGAATTATACTATTTTAATAGTTATATAATAGCGAAAACTGACTATATTTTACTATTAAAATAGAATTATGGGGGTGTTAAACACACAATGGAAATCATAAATAGATCAGTGATTTAATCAGTTTTAAGAAGTTCCTGTTGGTGTAATACAGCCATAGGTTTATGTACGGTATCAGGTGACATGTAATCCAACCCATTAAGCGGAATAGATAGTGGGCGCCCAATACATGCTAGATGTAAGCAAAATTTAAATGCAGCAAGAGCATGACCATCTTTTACTGAGTAGAGTTGTAGACGAGGAAACTCCTCTTGAGTTGGTGGATGTTTATCTGTTGATGCTTTTGCTAATTTGAAAAGTTGAGGCTGTTGTTTAGCATCTAACTTTGTTTGCAAATCTTGTCCAAGTAAGTGCCAAAATTTGGCAGGAAATAAAGCCTTAACTTGGGAGTAAAAATGTTCGAGTTGATCGATATCCTTCCAGCGATAATGGATACCGGTATGTGAAGCAGTCACTCGATTCAAAAATATATTCAGGACGCATGCAATTTGTATTGGATTTTTACGAGCTATTTTCTGTAGATGTTCAAAAAAATAAGTCACCGCATGAAGCTCTTCAGCGCTATCAAGCATTGCTGGTTTTAAGTGGGTTGAGCTATCAATACCAAATAAACGGGGATTCCCTTTTTTTGATTTAATGTTTGCTAAATTTAGAGCATTTTCATACCAATAATTGACGAGTTCTTCTGGTAAGCACATACGTTGAGCTGCACTTTTAGGATCGTGAGTAGTCTCCAATATATTGAGCGTTTCATAGAAGCGTTGAAGTGAAATTTTAGAATCTTCTGTTCCAACAAAGAAAGCAAAAAAATCATGGGATTGATCTATTTGTAACGACAGTTCATCTAAAATGTCAGTAGCATTACTTTGAAGCCATTTTGTTTGATCGTTTAATAATATAGTTGCTAGAACGGCCTGGTTTTTTTCAAAATTAAAGTCTTTTTCATCATTTGTTATTTGCAAATTTTTAAACGTTGCATTGTGGCCCATAATTTTTTTAGCCAATTCATTAGGCATATCTGGATGATGTTTTAGTAGTTTTTGACCAGCTATGAGATAACTTAAATGAATATAGCTTTTGAATGTTTCAACTGGCTCTATATGTCCTAAGAGATGTGCAATAACAAACCAATGGTTTTGTCCATGTTGATTTTGAAGTAGCTCAGCTCGAATTTTTTGATATTCGTTTTCGCTATAGTCGGTTAGCTTTTGCACAAGTGGTGCATATTCACAGTTCAGTAAAAGCGATAAATGATTCGCTGCAGTGTGACGAAAAGAGTGAAAGGAGTAATGATGCCCTTTAAAGACCTGATTTAATATCAGTTTTAGGGGTACGGTGATAGTGTGTTTATTCAGTTTTTTATTTTCATTCAAGTTGCTGAATAAATATAAACTTTTCTTATTTTCTAAGCGTTTTTCAACAACAAAATCGCTAAAGAATTGGTACTCATCATCTTTTAGCAAAGCGTATGCAGGCACAATCCGTTCCGCACTATCCGTTTTGAGAAGATGTTGATTCCCTTGTTTTTTTGAACCATAAGGTTGAACCCAGATAGAAAATTGATTTAAACCCTCGATATCTTTTACACGTAACCCGAGTATTTCGTTAATACGCATACCAGTACGGTAAGCCAAAATATAAATGATTTTTAATAATTTATAGTGATGGTCTGAGATGGATTGGTCATGTAAGAGCTGATTTAACTTCTTTAATATGACCTGGAAGGCTGTGTGGCCTATGATGCGTGCCCGTGGTCGACTTTGCGATGCAATAAATTCAAGTTCGAAATCTTCTGCTTGAAAAACAATTTGTTGAAAGGTATGAAAGCGTTTCAACATGTGGATTGTTTGGTCTTTAGATTTTTTAAACTCAGATTGATCTACTTCATCAGCAAGTCGTGTATTGCTAATGATTTGTTGATAGATTTTGTTCAGCAGATCATTAATGTCATCGTCGGCATCGATGTATTGTAAGGCATGAGTTAAAAACGGTTCTGCGATCCGGGTGTAATATGTATAGATTGAACTATCTGCGAGTTTTTGATTGTCTTGAAATGCCTTCGTGTACTGAGTTGTATCAAAATCAAAGGTGGCTGATAATTCTTTTATTTGCTCTGAATTTGGTTGATAGAGACTGATGAGCCATAAGATAATGCGCTTAGAAAACTCATTAAACTGCTCTTGGTGAAGCAGGCAAAAATCAATAATGAGTTTAGCAGTGCCTTGGTCCGTTGATGTGCGCATAATTTTCAGCAAGTTTTTATGAATAAATATCACATTTTCTACTGCTTCAGACGTATTGAGATCTGGTAGGACTTTGGCTGTAGAAGAGACATTTCGTTCGATTTCAGCACTTAATTGAGTTTTAAATTTTGGGAATGCAAAGTTTTCAAACTCATGTTCTGATAAACCACACGTGAGAGTGTTTTCTAACAAACATTGTGAGAGGGCAGGATCAATATCTGCATTCTGTAGTTGTAGCCAATTAAAATTGGCGTAGTCACTTAAAAACTCAAAAGTCTTGTTGGTGTATGGATGTTTTATTTTTTGAAAAATGAGGTGTAGATACACATTCACATCTAGACTGATGTCACGAATTTGTCTTGTATTAAAATGAATGAGCCAAAGTCTTGTCAGCTGATCTGGGATAAAATTACGTGATTTTCGAATTGTTTTTTCATCAACAAATAGATCGCCATAGCTTGGAGAAAGTGGCTCTAAAAAGATGATATTAAAATCGCAAATTTTTTGGATTTTTGCAGGGTTTTTTAAATGTTCGAGCAAAGCATTTAATGAAGATATTTGATTTAATCCACCGTATAACATTGAGCAAAGCAGAATATTCCCAATAATTTCATCATCAGAAAAAGCGGAACTATCTTGAGCAAGAATCCAGTAATCCCACAGTTTTTCGAGGATGATGTCAATTTCATGACCGGCTTGGATCCAATCTAGGGTGAAAATTGGTTCATCGCGTTTCATCTCAAAGGTGAGATAAGGTAGTGGGAGGTCTAGGTTATTACTTTTATTGAGGTCTTCGATATATGTTCGGAAGAATTCATGAGCATATTTTTTCCAGGCAAGATTCGGTGCTTTACGTTTAATAAACTCATAAATTGCAGGATAAGCTTGAATTAAGTCTTCATTTGAGAATTTTTGCTCATCAAAGTACTGTCGGAGCTCTTGTTCTGCATCAGCTCGTAGGTTCTTTTCTAATTCATTACGTTGAAGTTGACGTCTATCTTCAGCATAGCGTTTTTTTGGGATTTTTTATTGAATGATGACATGAACTTCAATCCCGCTAATTTTAAATTGATCTTTCATTTGCTCTAAAACATTCGCAATTTTAGAAAATTGAGATAGTGATAAACTGGAAAAAGGATGTGCTGCTTCTTGTTGCATGAGCTCATGTCCAAAGAGAGCTAAAATCTCAGGTTCGGTAATTTTATGAGTCAAAAATGCACGAGCTGTATGGCGATGCCAATTTGCATGATCAAGTCCTAATTCAGGATGGAAATTTTTGACTGTAGAAGGACTTAGTGGTTTCCACTCATCATCTTGGATGATTCCCAAAAAGGGCAGCTTACTTGCTTCTATTTGTTGTATAACACCATTTAAAGCTGGATGACTCATCATGATTTGAGTCGAAAAATATTCTAAAAATTTAAGGAATTTTTTTATCTCTTCAACTAAAAATGAACAAAGTGGGATTAGACGTCCGAATCCATTGCGGCCGCCTACTTCTTTGTCAGAAACCATCAAAATTTGGCGTTTTAAATTAAAGTTTTTAAGAAATCCAGGGAATTCAGCAACGGGGCGTGCTGCTGTAAAAAGAAGGAGGATATGCCACATCCATATGTTGTAGTGGTTGTATATAGCAATCAGATCGTCTTCAGCTTGTGAAAAAATATTAAACTTCAATACAGCAAAAATCTCTGTAATGACCTGTGGTTTTGGAGCTTTACGACTACCAAAATGAGTTATTGAATCAGGGAGCGAAGGTACACAACTTTCATATGTGCTTGCTACATCTGCACAAAGTGATTTTAGAATATCAATATATTGTGCATGTAATCGTGGAATATTCTGATGACAATAAGAAACAGATGATGACTGATTGGCATCAATCCCTGTGATTAAATCTGCGAGTTGTTTATTCCCTGTTTTTGCAAGAACCGTATGATGCAGTAGAGAACTCACCTTTACGACAGACAGTTTTGGAATCAATAATTCTTGTCTTAATTTGCGTAAATATTGCTGTATATCATCGAAACTAACCGAATCCATTTTGCGCAGATCCTCAATGAATAGATTCGGGATTGGAATGTCTAAATAGATCGTCTGATTGAGCAAGTTGTCTGAATACTCAAAATTGCGGTTCTCAAATACATTAAAGTGACTGTTTAAGAAGACCTGATCATTTTTATAGATCAATTTTTGGCGGTTATTTAACTTTTTAGCTCGCTTGCTTTGTATATATAGCCACTCATTCACACTATTACCGGTCAAAAATGCGAGCATTAGGATCAAAGCACTTTTATTTTGATGTTCAGAGTAGTCCACATGAAGTCTTTTCAGGAGATGGTTCACGCTAGATGGATTCGGAAAAAAACTACTCGACGTGAGTAAATGTTCTTTGCGTTGAATATGTTTTGCAACAAGCGGTAGAACATAGATTTGACTCGTTTCTGAATGTGCTGCGAGTGGTGTGACGTCAGTTGGATTGACAACAATTTGCCGATTAATCGGCTCATCGATTAAGGTTTCTATATTCAGTGCTTTAGATTTAGCCCCTTTTTTGATTTCGATACTTTCTTCAATGAATTGTTCTTCATCAAGAAACTGATGTTGAAGCTGCGTATCGATACTTGCACGTGCAATCTTCGCTTTGTTTTTTAAAATGTAGTTAAAAGTAATGCGAATATCATTGAGTAGATTGCGATCAAACTCAGGCAATTCATCCGTATCTAATGTGATCAGATGTTGAATAAATTGCTCTAAGCTCTGTGTTGGATCTTGAAGATAGGTACTCCAGAGACGTTGATACTCTTGTGTATTTTGATATTTTTTTTCAGTATCTAAATTTTTATTTGCAGTCCTAAAGCGCTGGAATAAGCGCTTTACGGTATTGAAGTGTTCTGTGTGTGCTTGTTTAAAAAGCTCTGGTTTAAGCTCAGGAAGAGCAATTAAATAAATTGCCGCTTTTAAAACTAGAATATTCCAATTTTTTGCATGCGTGTGTGATGCAGGTAATTGCGCAATTGAATTGATGTATGACGTAATGGATAAATCACTAATCTTAACTTTTTTCGTGAAAGGGATTACCGGAGGTGTCGGCAGCTGCGAATCAAACTTTATATCGATATCAAAGTAATCGAGATTGAGACCAACCAGAAAATTGTCAGTCTGTTGAGAAGACAATAGTTTAAGCACAAAGTTGATATGTTGCGTACGTTCAAATTGCTCATCACCAAACAGTTTTTCTAGTGTTTTTTGCAGTGAAATAACTGTCAAATCAATATGCTCGTTTAGATCGTTCGACACTATGATCTCCAAATTTTTTCTGTACTTATACAACTATCAGAGTGATCAACGAGTTCTTTTACACATCTGCTGTTGAGTGATAATTCATTAAAAATATGTGTACGCTGTTGTTTGATATTTTTAGTACGCTGATTCAGTTGATTTCGAGAACATGAAAGTAGTTGTGCTAGCAGTTCCAGACTCATTTGATGATGTGGCTTTAAAGATGATTCTTTGTTAAGGGTCAATAGTGTTTGACGTGAAAGATGTGTGTTAATTAAATGCAATGTTTTTCGTGGATTTAACGAACGAATATCAAATTTTGTAGATTTGATGAATTGAATAAATTCACGACTGCATAACTCCATCAGAAATGCTAACTCATCCTCTGAAAAAGATTGTTGATGATGAATAATTAAAGTGACTTCATTAATATCTTGCTTTAAATAGCTAAGATATAAGTTAATATTATTGAAAATGGAGTAGTCATCAAATTCTGAAGTTTTCCACACATGGAGTTCTTTTATGCGATTAGAAATATCTAAATCTGCAGTGAGATTTTTAAACATATTTAAGTAGCATAAGTTGAAACCATACGCTTGTGGATGAATGGTGATTCTTCTTTTTTTGAAATTTTTTAGAGTACTTATCTGTGTTGCTGGAAACTTCAAAAGTAGTTCAGATGTCAGATCCATGTGTGCTATTGAATAAAAATAATACAGCAATACTTACGTATATTTAGAGTTTTTGAATATGGCAGGAGGTATCATTTTTTCCTTGTTTTTAAAGTTTATTTATTATTGAAAGTTTCAAATTTTCCTCCTCGATTAGATACTCACTATTAGTTAGCTATATTTGTGAGTTGGCAAAAAATATCATGTTTCTATTATGATGTTCACATAGCAGATTACAATGAATACAGTAGGGATGAGTATAGTTGATTATTACAATAACAATGCTCAAATTTGATCTTTTTTAATGGTAATTAAAACCAAACAGGAGTCAATTTTTGATAAGTATGTAGACAAATTTAACATGATTGATATCGGGAGCCGTATATGGAAATTAAACAATAGAAACAGGTAGAAGTCGTTACAGATGTTGTATGTGATATATGCAACCAATCAACGAAACTGGAGTTTGGCACTTTATCGGCGCATTGGGGCTATGGTTCCAAGCATGACGGGGAAAGATATGAATTGCAGTTATGTGAGAAATGTTTCTTTTATGCCTTAGCGACATTAAGAAAAGAGCGAGCAGATGAGTTTATGTTTGATGAAAACTTTGACCCTTCAACCCTAGATGGGTTTGGGTTGAAGTGAACCTATCATCGCGACAGGTTCTAAGAATCCAGAAAATAATGATTCAGATCCACGCCAGCAACTTCATTTTTAATGGCGAGTAAGGGATTCAGGAAAAATATTTTTCTTTGCTTCGAGGTCACTGATTTCGGAAAAGGCTTGAATACCGCCTGCGGCTTTAATTCCATCTAAAGCGACAGATAGAGCTTCCTGATCTGACGGGAATGTTTCATCCCATACAGTAGAAGTACCACTTTGGCTCACCACTTCCAGTGTCCAGTCACTATCAGGTAATCGATAAATTAGAATTTCAATTTGCTCATTATCCTCTTGTAAAATTTGAGACAAGGGAGAATCGATTAAATCATTTTCATCATAATCCAGAGTACTGTCATGATCAGACATCAGCGGCAGCCTTTATTGTATTTAACATTCGTCCATAGTAATGAGTGAATTTAATTTTGCCTAGCGGAATAAATGTTATGGGTACAAAGGTCGACTAATTCTAAAAAATAATAGCCCCGACAATAAAACAAAATAATCCAAAAATTACCCAAATCCAGACATTCGATTTGGGTTGCTCAGTATGTGATCTATAGAACGATTGCTGTTCCTGAGTAGGATTTTTTTGGTTGCCAACTCTCTTCTTATAGGGCTGGTGCTTGGAATAGGATAGGCCTGTGCCTGGAATACCAACGCTGGTTCGGGCGCCTTTTTTACCAATATTTAAAGAAGCACCAGGCTTGCCAATGCTTGCACTGCTGATGCCTTTATGCGTCAGATTGATTTTTAATCCAGGTAATATTTTAATACTCTTGCGAAATCTGAAGCCCATATTTTTTCCATTTACAAGAACCAGTTTGGTTTCTATCTCAGTTGTCGGGATACAGTGAAATAAAAGTTTGATTCATTCATAAGAGGTGGTCCCACATGTTTGAACAACTAAAAGCTTATTTATAAGTGATACTCTGCTCTAGTTAAGCTACCTTATTTTGTTGTGGTAGCTGGTCATAGTAAAACTCATCTGGAGTCATTTTGTCCAGACTCGAATGAGGTCGTTTCAAATTATAAAATTCAAAATATGCGTTTAATTGCTTCTTCGCATCCAAAACATTGCTGTAGGCTTTGAGATACACCTCTTCATATTTAACGCTCCGCCATAATCGTTCAACCATCACATTATCAACCCATCGACCTTTACCATCCATACTGATTTGAATGCCATTTGATTTCAATACATCAATAAATGCATCACTGGTAAACTGACTGCCTTGGTCTGTATTAAATATTTCAGGTCGACCATATTTTTCAATAGCTTCATTTAATGTTTCTATGCAAAATGTAACCTCCATACTAATCGATACTCTATGCGCAAGTACCTTGCGGCTATGCCAATCAATCACAGCACATAAATAAACAAAGCCTTTTGCCATAGGGATATACGTTATATCCGTAGACCACACTTGATTACTGCGCTGAATAGCCAATCCTTTGAGCAGATATGGATATTTGCGGTGAGCTTGATTAGCCTGGCTTAAATTTGGTTTGCAATATAACGCATTAATGCCCATTTTCTTCATTAAAGTACGTGTATGACGTCGTCCTATATGATGTCCTTGACGATTCAACAAATCACGCATCATCCGGCTACCTGCAAAAGGGTATTGCATATGTAACTCATCCATACACCGCATTAGCTTCAGATCTGATGCACTCACAGGTTTTGGGCGATAGTAATAACAACCACGGGAGACTTTCAGCAGCTGAGCTTGCTTAGATACTGAAATCTGAAGTGAGTCATCGATTAACTTTTGTGGTTGAAGCGGCCCAGTTTCTTCAACACACCTTCTAAAAAATCAATTTCTAATGCCTGCTCACCGATTTTTGCATGTAGTTTTTTTAGATCGATGGGTGGTTCTGTTGGAGCTTTTGATTGATCGAAAGCTTGCGAGGAAGCTGAAATCAGTTGATTTTTCCAGTCGATAATTTGGTTTTGATGAACATCAAATTCAGCACTCAATTCAGCAAGTGTTTTTTCTGCTTTAATCGCAGCAAGTGCTACCTTAGCTTTAAAATCATTTGAATGATTTCTTCTTGGTCTACGTGCCATAAAATACTCCATATATTGATGTTTATAACATCATTTGGGGAGCAAAATATCACTTATAAGTGTTGTTCAAATTTCCTGATCCACCTCTCATAGGACTGATCATTTGACTTAGCTAGTGAAATATCAGTATGTTCTTTAACATAAGATATTGGCTTTTAGACAATGAATCAAACATCAAATTATTACAATCAACATGCTCAAGCATTTTTTGAAAATACCTATCAGGTTGAGATGGAAAGTCTTTACACACCATTTCTAAGATATTTGCCGGAACAGGCATTGATCCTGGATTTGGGCTGTGGCTCGGGGCGGGACACTTTGGCATTTAAGAAAAAAGGCTATCAAGTTGAGGCAATTGATTATTCTATCGAGCTGGTTGAAAAGGCGAGAGAGCTGACAGGCATCGAGGTACGTCAGCAAAGTTTTTATGAGCTGAATGAAGTAGCTAAGTATGATGGGATTTGGGCCTGTGCTTCTCTTTTACACTGTGAAAGAGATCGCCTGACTGAAGTGTTGGGGCGCTTATTTAAAGCATTAAAGCCAAATGGTGTGTGTTACATGTCTTTTAAATATGGCGATTCAGACCGTGAGAAAGAAGGGCGCAGCTTTACTGACTTGAATGAGCAGCAAGCTTACGACTTACTCAAACAAATAGATCAGGCTTTACTGTTACAGCAATGGATTACTGTAGATAAACGTCCAGACAGTACAGAAGAGTGGTTAAATATCCTGATTAGAAAAATGCAGGCTTAGACGTGTTGTTTAGTACAGCTGAAATACCAACACATCATGAACAGCTAAAATTCTTAAAGCACATTCAGCAGATTTTACAGTCAGGGACGTTTACTTCGACCTATAAGTTTGCCTTGCTGATAAGCATCACACGTCTAGCGATTGAACAGGGTCAAGATACTGGTGCTGCGTTGCATTTGGAATATCAGGATATCGCTGAAAAATTTATTGACCTGTACTGGAAACAGTCACTACCGTTTCAGTTTAACCAATATGAACCTTTTTTCCTTAAACAATCCACTGGACAGCAAGCAAAAATCATCAGTGAAATCCAAAAGGCACAGCAACAATTCAAGACCTTGGCCGCACTGAGAACAGATGTACTTTACTGGAACAGGCTAAAGCGAACAGTGGCAACAACGGTAAAGCAAATGCCGGTAGTATATTTGCAGAATCTGAATGGTCAAACGGTAGAATTTCTCTATTGCCTTGAAGACTCCAAACAGTCCCTCAAGCTTTTACCCAAAGTGATGTATTGTTTGAGGCAGTTTAGTGAAATTGTTGAAGAGCTTTGCCAGAAGCGCTGGATTGATTTTGTCCGGTTGAATAAGCATAACCTGGTAGTATTAGATGGATTACCTGACCTGGATGAATTCATGTTTGCACCAAGTCGCAATCAACTAGGGCGGGTCGCGGACTACTTAATAGATTTACAGCAATACCAGTGTTTTTACTGTGGAAAAAGTCTCAAAAATTCAAAATATGCCGTGGATCATTTTATTCCATGGTCATTATATCCTGCCGATACCGGACATAATTTTGTCCTGGCGGATGAAAAGTGCAACTCACAAAAAAGTAATTATTTGGCGTCAGAACAATTTCTGCAACAGTGGCAGGAGCGGAACTATCTACATGATCAATCTATTGTTCGGGAAATTTCTCAATTAGGTTTTTTAACCGATCTACAACGTTCGCATCGGGTTGCCGACTGGGCGTATAAGCAGGCGATCGAAAATGAATACTTAGTTTGGTTGGGTGGTAAAGATAAACAGATATACCACAGTAATTTATAAGGCCTAACTTAAATAAAAAGTCTTCGACAAACCCGGTACGGTTCAGTAACTCTCTATTCTCTGTTTCAGCTTTATTTAAAAACTTAAGAAGATCCTCCAACTCAATAGGGAGAGGTGGTAATAAGTTATAAAGCCAATGGTATTCCTGTTTTTTGCTGGCTAAACGAAAACGTCTACAAAGATTAGCTACAGTAGCTGCATGTTCTTTGCTATCAAGTAATTCAATGCATTGAGTATTGAAAATGGCCCATTTCAGTGCATTTGATTGATATGCTGATGGAGTGTTGATCAGCGCCAGGAGATAATGAGCTAATGGATACTTACTAATCGATAGATCAGTAGGATGCTGATTCATAATTTTAATTAGTTTAACGACTTCAGTTGGTCGGATGAAATCATTGAGCTTAAAGAAGTCCTGATCATTTTCCAGTTTTGCTTCCGCCAGTGCTTGATAGAAGTCTCGAAATAGCTCAAGCTTTAATTCTTGAGTATCTTCTAAATAACGATATTCGTTCATGATTAAATTCCCGCCAGAATTTTTTCTAATGACAGTGGGTCGGCATAATTTGAAATAGAACTCACTGGACTTTTGGATTTAGACAGTCCTGATAATTCTCGTAGATAATTGATAGTTAAAACTTCCTGAAGATGTGCAGCTAAGTATTCTTCATTTAGCCAATTTGCAATGATGTCTAAGCCATGAATGGAGTGGTGTAATCCGGAACACAGTAAGGCCTTTACTTCGCTTAAAGCCTGGATGGTGAATTCGTAGGAATTATTTTTTTCATAAGCTCTGAACTTAAATTCATTTTTATTCTTGTTGTAAGAATAGGCATAGATCCAGCTGAAATGACTACTAAAAAAATAGTGATCAGGTTTGTCTGTTGTCAGAACAGGAATGTCGACTTTTTGTTGAAAAGTAAAATCCAAATGATAGTTTTGCTGTTTCTCATTAAGCTGAAAAAATAGAGCAATCCAGATTTGGTAGGCATGCATACATTTTGGATAACACATTAATTGTAAGTTTTTTGAAGATACACGATGACTTTCAATAGCTTTTTTTTTATAGACATATGCTGATGTCTCCCCATATTTATGCCAAGTGGCTGAAAAATAAGCTATAATATTCACGTATTTTTTATAGGAGAGTCAAGGGTTGTGCACCCTATATTGTGTTATTAAATTGTAAATTTCACTATATATAGTGTTTTTAATCTTTTTAGGGCTTTGTTGCACAAACCTATCTGTAAAGGCTTTTTCAGCGATATAATTTTCAAATGAAGAAGCCTACACACAAAATCTACCGCACAACCAATTGGCCCGCATATAACCGAGCACTCATGAGTCGCGGAAATATTGCCATTTGGTTTGATCCTGCTACGCAATGGTATGCGCCATCAAAAGGCAAACAAGGGCGAAATCAAACCTACTCCGACGCAGCCATCCAATGCTGCTTAATGATTAAATCCTTATTCCGTCTGTCTTTACGTATGGTCACTGGCTTTGTGCAAAGTCTGATTAAACTTTGCGGATTAAATTGGATAGCTCCAGATTACACCACGCTTTGTAGAAGACAAAAGCATATTGATATTGTAATCAGCTACCAAAAAAGTAGCGATGGGCTGCATCTACTCATGGACTCTACAGGCATGAAGTTTCTAGGTGAGGGCGAATGGAAACGCAAGAAACATGGACCTGAATATCGTCGACAATGGCGTAAACTTCATATTGGTATAGATGCTAAAACCCTACAAATACGAGCAGTTCAACTTACAACCAATAATGTCAGTGATTCACAGGTGCTTGGTGATTTACTTAATCAGATTCCACAAGATGAGCAGATTAACTGTGTTTATACCGATGGAGCTTATGACACCAAGCAATGCCGTCAGGTCATTGCAGATCGGCAAGCGCATGCGGTGATTCCACCTAGAAAATATGCGAAACCATGGAAAGATACAAAGAGTAGCTCGCTAGAGCGAAATGAATTACTTCGAACAATTAAACGTTTAGGCAGGACACTATGGAAAAAATGGTCAGGCTATCATCGTCGAAGTTTGGTTGAAACTAAGATGCATTGCATCAAATTATTAGGAGATAAACTCAGTGCAAGGAGTTTTGATAGCCAAGTGAATGAGATCCATGCACGTGTAGCAGTCCTTAACAGATTTACGGAATTAGGTCGACCACTTACCCAAGTTACGCCTTAAATTTGGCTCAATTAGGGGCGCTTTGCATTTCAAATCTTTGTGCAACAAAGCCGCTTCTACTCCAAAAATCTGACAGTCATGCCTTTGCGAACAATTTTAGATAAATTATTTGCGTCCCAATTGGTCAATCGAATACACCCATGCGAAGCTGTTTTAGAAATTAAAGCGGGGTTGGGTGTCCCATGAATTCCAAAAGAAGGTCGAGATAAACCAATCCAAATATTTCCAACTGGATTATTCGGTCCGGGCGGTAAACTAAGAGGCTTAAGATTTTTGCCTTGAATAAAATTCTTAGGGTTATAGCTGTAGTGTGGATTTGGCACAATGCTCCCAATCACATGAGTGCCAGATGGTGAGGGATTATCTTCACTACCAATGGTTGCAGGAAAAGAAGCAATCATCTTATTTTGTTGATCAAGCAAATATAATTGTTTTGAGCCTTTGTGCGCGATAATCATTTTTATATTTTTTGGCAACGTGTTTTTCACATTTGCCACAATAATCTTTTCACCAACTTTATTAAAAGTTGCACCTGAATTTATTTTTTGTAAAAACAATTCATCCATATGAAACTTTTCACCCAGCATCTCAGTCACACGGGTGTAATACAAACCTCGCATCTTTGATTGTTCAGCATAATCTACAGGAATAGATTGAGCATAAGGCCCCTTCAAGTCTTGTGCAGTAATCGTGTATTCAATAAATGTTGGTTGGGTTGTATCTTCATTTAAAAGATGCCAAGTATTTGCGTCTAAGATTCCATCACCACTTAGACCCTTCATAATTTGAAAAGCTGAAATCGCTTTAACAGTATTTAAGCCCAATGAACCATCAATCGCCCCTGAGGATGAATAGTGGCGACTCAACAGGACTTGTAACTTTGCGTAAACAGGAAGATAGCCTTTTTCAAGATTGTCTGACCATTCAGCTTTATTTAGATTATCTAAAGACCATGTGCTGGGTTGATTTAACAATGCCAAATTGTTCTGATCATTAGTTGAAATACTAAGTAGACTGTGCGGTTCTCGTGCGTTTGCATAAGTTGAAAAAATACAGATATTACTCAAGCAAATAATTAAGAAACGACTCAACATAGTAGCTAATCCCAAGGTAAAACGATTTATCAAAATGACAATACCAATAGTTTAAATAAAGTTAAATAAATGCGCCTTTGTAACAATTTTAGTTAAAAAAATGCCAACTTAAGAAGGTAAATGTATATGGGCTGTAACACTAATATTGTATATTAATTAACTAAACTAGGATGATTTCGTGTCCGCGCTAAATAAATTTAGCCATATAGGCATAAATAATTGATATGGCTAAACATTTAAATTGAGGTAAAGTTATAAATGAATACAACAGTAAAAGTAATCTCGGTTGACGGTGATGTTTGGCGCTTTTCCAATACAAATAAAAAATTAATTCTAAAAAAAGGGGCGAAACTTCAGGCAAAGGATGTATTGCATCTTTCTGAAGAAAGCAATGTCGTATTGCAGCTTTCAAATGGTCGTGTAGTCGAAATACACGGCAAAGATTTAATCAATAACGATGGTAATTTCAGTCTTAATTCCTTACTGGTCGAGTCAAATTCAGATATCGACAAAATTGTAAATTTTGCAAAATCATTTCAGCAAATGAATGAATCTGAACAACAAAATGATGTTGTTCGCTTAGACGACGGTCGCGTATTCAAAAAAGAGGGTAAAGATTACGTTGAAATTGCAGGAGAGTCTTTTGAGGGTGATCCTGAGGCAACACAAGGCGGCCACCGTTTTGTCCAGATTGCTAGAGTGGGTGAAACTTCTATAGCTGATGGCATTAACCCTTTGATGCTGAATAGGGTGGTCGATAATATTCCACCTTTAGGGATTGAATATCCAGCATCCTTATCAGTTATTAAGCCTTTTGAACATGGTTTGGGCGGTGGAAGTTGGATGCCATTGTCTGTATCTACACTAACAGGAAATACCCCCCCTGTTGCAGTGAATGATAGCTACACCACGCCGCACAACACCCCAGTGGTTCTCAATCCACTACAAGGTGATACCGATCCAGAAAATGACGCCTTAAGCATTACCAGCATTAACGGCGTCACCCTGACACCAGGTACAGCACAGAGCATTCCTGTAACCAATGGCGTTGTGACTGTTGCTGCTGATGGCACCATCACCTTTACTCCAAATACAGGATTTGTGGGTCAAGTTAGCTTCCCATACACCATCAGCGATGGTCATGGCGGTACTAGTCAAGCAATTGAAACCATTACGATAACAAATACTGCACCTGCTGCGGTGAATGACAACTACACCACGCCGCACAACACCCCAGTGGTTCTCAATCCACTACAAGGTGATACCGATCCAGAAAATGACGCCTTAAGCATTAGCAGCATTAACGGCGTCACCCTGACACCAGGTACAGCACAGAGCATTCCTGTAACCAATGGCGTTGTGACTGTTGCTGCTGATGGCACCATCACCTTTACTCCAAATACAGGATTTGTGGGTCAAGTTAGCTTCCCATACACCATCAGCGATGGTCATGGCGGTACTAGTCAAGCAATTGAAACCATTACGATAACAAATACTGCACCTGCTGCGGTGAATGATAACTACACCACGCCGCACAACACCCCAGTGGTTCTCAATCCACTACAAGGTGATACCGATCCAGAAAATGACGCCTTAAGCATTACCAGCATTAACGGCGTCACCCTGACACCAGGTACAGCACAGAGCATTCCTGTAACCAATGGCGTTGTGACTGTTGCTGCTGATGGCACCATCACCTTTACTCCAAATACAGGATTTGTGGGTCAAGTTAGCTTCCCATACACCATCAGCGATGGTCATGGCGGTACTAGTCAAGCAATTGAAACCATTACGATAACAAATACTGCACCAGAGCTGACCTCAGGTAGTGCGCGGGTCTCTGAAGAAGGCTTAGTCGGCGGACTTGCCGATAGCAATGGTGATGACCTCACCAACAGTCGAACCTTTAATGGCAGTCTAGTTGGTGCGGATGTGGACAGCGACGCGGTGTTAACCTATGCGTTTACAGGTGTTCCAAGCGACGTATTGACCTCCAATGGCGTAGCCGTGGTGTGGACATTGGACACCGCGACCAACACTGTCACCGGTACAGCAGGTGCACTCACCATCATCACGGTGGTCTTAGACAGCGCAACAGGCGACTACACCGTCACCTTAGATAGTGCGGTGGATCATGCGGATAACAGCGTAGAAGACATCCTTGACTTCACCATTCCGACCAGCGTTACCGACAACCATGGTGCGACAGCAGCGTCGACGCTGAATGTTATTGTTGAAGATGACGGCCCAAGCGTCAGCGTTGGCAGCACCGCTGCGACATTGACCGTGGATGAAACCGCTTACGGCGTTGATGCGACAGCCAGTTACAGCGATGCGTTCACGCATGCGTTTGGTGCAGACACTGCCGCAGTGACCAATAGCTTGGTCTACAGCTTAAGCACCACCGTCGGCAGCGACAGTGGTCTGGTTGACACCGTAACTGGTGAAAACATCTACCTGTTCCAAGACGTGAATGGCGACATCATTGGACTGGTTGGCGCAGCAGGTGTTGCTGACCCAGCGGGTGCAGAAGCGTTCCGCGTTAGTGTGGATGCGACCAATGCCGACGTGACCTTGAACCAAAGCCGCGCCATCGTGCATGCGGACACTGCGGATCACAACGATGCCTCGGCATTGATCAGCAGCGCGATCACGTTGACAGCGACTGCGACGGATAAAGATGGCGACACGGCCAGTGCGGATCTTGATATTGAAGGCACCTTAAGCTTCTTGGATGACGGCCCAAGCGTCACCACCAACGCGGTACTCACAGTATTAGAAGTTGACGAAACAGTGTTGACCACGAATGACAGCGAAAACTTTGCTAGTGCCTTCACCGTCAACACCTACGGTGCAGATGGACAAGCATTAAGCAACGCGCTAGTTTATAGCCTCGGCATATCAAGTGTTGGTGCAGTGAGTGGTGTGATTGACGTTGCTACAGGTCAGGCAGTTTATCTGTACGCCTTGGTAACAGGTGAAGTGGTCGGCTTAGTGGGCGCAGGAGGCTTTGCGGATCCATTGGGTGCGGAAGCATTCCGTATCAGCGTAAATGCAGGCACAGGAGAAGTGACACTAGATCAAGTCCTTGCGTTAACCCACCCAACAGGCGGTACTGGCTCACCGAATGAACTCATTAACTTAACGACGAATGCAGTGACATTGACGGCTACTGTGACCGACAGAGATGGTGATACTGCTTCTGCAAGTATTAGCTTGGGTGATAAAGTGGGTTTCCGAGATGATGCGCCAACGATTGTGACCACAGGTGCTGTCATTAATGTGGAGGTTGATGAAACAACCTTGGCAACTGACCACACCCAAAACTTCTCCACTGCATTTAATATCAATTATGGTGCAGATGGTGCGGGAACTACGGTGTATAGCTTGGGCATATCAGGTGCTGGTGTACCGAGTGGTGTAGTTGATGTTGCCACTGGTCAAGGTGTCTATCTGTTCCTGGAATCAGGCAGTGTCGTAGGACGTGTTGGTAGTGGTGGTGTGGCAGACGCAGGTGGTGCGGAAGCATTCCGTATCAGCGTAAATGCAGGCACAGGAGAAGTGACACTAGATCAAGTCCTTGCGTTAACCCACCCAACAGGCGGTACTGGCTCACCGAATGAACTCATTAACTTAACGACGAATGCAGTGACATTGACGGCTACTGTGACCGACAGAGATGGTGATACTGCTTCTGCAAGTATTAGCTTGGGTGATAAAGTGGGTTTCCGTGATGATGCGCCAGTGGTAACCACCAATACGGTAAGTACAGCGTTAGAGGTAGATGAAACCGTATTGACCACAGATGATAGCGCAAACTTTGCCAGTGCGTTTACGGTTAATTATGGCGCAGATGGAGCAGCGACAACCAATGCCCTGGTGTACAGCCTGGGGGTTAAAGCCACAGGAGTAGACAGTGGTGTAGTGGATACAGCCACAGGTCAGCGTGTTTATTTATACCTTGAGGGCGGCATCGTTGTAGGTCGTGTAGGTGTAGGCGGATCTGCAAGTTCAACAGGTTTGAAAGCGTTTGAAATCCGTGTAGATAGTGCAACCGCAGAAGTGGGTCTGGATCAGATTCGTTCTCTGGTTCACCCAACAGGTGGTACAGCCTCACCGAATGAGCTGATCACGCTGACCACAGACACCGTGACCCTGACAGCAACAGCGACGGATAAAGATGGTGACGTGCATAGTGCGTTCATCAACCTGGGCGACAAAGTTGGCTTCCGTGATGATGCGCCAGTGGTAACCACCAATACGGTAGGTACAGCGTTAGAAGTAGATGAAACGTTCCTGACCACAGATGATAGCGAAAACTTTGCCAGTGCGTTTAGTGTGAACTACGGTGCAGATGGTGCAGGTAGCACAGCGTACAGCCTGGGGGTTAAAGCCACAGGAGTAGACAGTGGTGTAGTGGATACAGCCACAGGTCAGCGTGTTTATTTATACCTTGAGGGCGGCATCGTTGTAGGTCGTGTAGGTGTAGGCGGATCTGCAAGTTCAACAGGTTTGAAAGCGTTTGAAATCCGTGTAGATAGTGCAACCGCAGAAGTGGGTCTGGATCAGATTCGTTCTCTGGTTCACCCAACAGGTGGTGCAACATCACCGAATGAGCTGATCACGCTGACCACAGACACCGTGACCCTGACAGCAACAGCGACGGATAAAGATGGTGACGTGCATAGTGCGTTCATCAACCTGGGCGACAAAGTTGGCTTCCGTGATGATGCGCCAGTGGTAACCACCAATACGGTAAGTACAGCGTTAGAGGTAGATGAAACCGTATTGACCACAGATGATAGCGAAAACTTTGCCAGTGCGTTTAGTGTGAACTACGGTGCAGATGGTGCAGGTAGCACAGCGTACAGCCTGGGGGTTAAAGCCACAGGAGTAGACAGTGGTGTAGTGGATACAGCCACAGGTCAGCGTGTTTATTTATACCTTGAGGGCGGCATCGTTGTAGGTCGTGTAGGTGTAGGCGGATCTGCAAGTTCAACAGGTTTGAAAGCGTTTGAAATCCGTGTAGATAGTGCAACCGCAGAAGTGGGTCTGGATCAGATTCGTTCTCTGGTTCACCCAACAGGTGGTACAGCCTCACCGAATGAGCTGATCACGCTGACCACAGACACCGTGACCCTGACAGCAACAGCGACGGATAAAGATGGTGACGTGCATAGTGGGTTCATCAACCTGGGCGACAAAGTCGGCTTCCGTGATGATGCGCCAGTGGTAACCACCAATACGGTAAGTACAGCGTTAGAGGTAGATGAAACCGTATTGACCACAGATGATAGCGCAAACTTTGCCAGTGCGTTTACGGTTAATTATGGCGCAGATGGAGCAGCGACAACCAATGCCCTGGTGTACAGCCTGGGGGTTAAAGCCACAGGAGTAGACAGTGGTGTAGTGGATACAGCCACAGGTCAGCGTGTTTATTTATACCTTGAGGGCGGCATCGTTGTAGGTCGTGTAGGTGTAGGCGGATCTGCAAGTTCAACAGGTTTGAAAGCGTTTGAAATCCGTGTAGATAGTGCAACCGCAGAAGTGGGTCTGGATCAGATTCGTTCTCTGGTTCACCCAACAGGTGGTACAGCCTCACCGAATGAGCTGATCACGCTGACCACAGACACCGTGACCCTGACAGCAACAGCGACGGATAAAGATGGTGACGTGCATAGTGCGTTCATCAACCTGGGCGACAAAGTTGGCTTCCGTGATGATGCGCCAGTGGTAACCACCAATACGGTAGGTACAGCGTTAGAAGTAGATGAAACGTTCCTGACCACAGATGATAGCGAAAACTTTGCCAGTGCGTTTAGTGTGAACTACGGTGCAGATGGTGCAGGTAGCACAGCGTACAGCCTGGGGGTTAAAGCCACAGGAGTAGACAGTGGTGTAGTGGATACAGCCACAGGTCAGCGTGTTTATTTATACCTTGAGGGCGGCATCGTTGTAGGTCGTGTAGGTGTAGGCGGATCTGCAAGTTCAACAGGTTTGAAAGCGTTTGAAATCCGTGTAGATAGTGCAACCGCAGAAGTGGGTCTGGATCAGATTCGTTCTCTGGTTCACCCAACAGGTGGTACAGCGTCACCGAATGAGCTGATCACGCTGACCACAGACACCGTGACCCTGACAGCAACAGCGACGGATAAAGATGGTGACGTGCATAGTGCGTTCATCAACCTGGGCGACAAAGTTGGCTTCCGTGATGATGCGCCAGTGGTAACCACCAATACGGTAATTACAGCGTTAGAAGTAGATGAAACGTTCCTGACCACAGATGATAGCGAAAACTTTGCCAGTGCGTTTAGTGTGAACTACGGTGCAGATGGTGCAGGTAGCACAGCGTACAGCCTGGGGGTTGAAGCCACAGGAGTAGACAGTGGTGTAGTTGATACAGCCACAGGCGAGAAAGTCTATCTGTATCTTGAAAGTGGTGTAGTGGTTGGACGTGTGGGTAATGCAGGTTCAGCGGACGCATCAGGTGCGAAAGCGTTTGAAATCCGTGTAGATAGTGCGACCGCAGAAGTGGGTCTGGATCAGATTCGTTCTCTGGTTCACCCAACAGGTGGTACAGCGTCACCGAATGAGCTGATCACGCTGACCACAGACACCGTGACCCTGACAGCAACAGCGACGGATAAAGATGGTGACGTGCATAGTGCGTTCATCAACCTGGGCGACAAAGTTGGCTTCCGTGATGATGCGCCAGTGGTAACCACCAATACGGTAGGTACAGCGTTAGAAGTAGATGAAACGTTCCTGACCACAGATGATAGCGAAAACTTTGCCAGTGCGTTTAGTGTGAACTACGGTGCAGATGGTGCAGGTAGCACAGCGTACAGCCTGGGGGTTAAAGCCACAGGAGTAGACAGTGGTGTAGTTGATACAGCCACAGGCGAGAAAGTCTATCTGTATCTTGAAAGTGGTGTAGTGGTTGGACGTGTGGGTAATGCAGGTTCAGCGGACGCATCAGGTGCGAAAGCGTTTGAAATCCGTGTAGATAGTGCGACCGCAGAAGTGGGTCTGGATCAGATTCGTTCTCTGGTTCACCCAACAGGTGGTACAGCGTCACCGAATGAGCTGATCACGCTGACCACAGACACCGTGACCCTGACAGCAACAGCGACGGATAAAGATGGTGACGTGCATAGTGCGTTCATCAACCTGGGCGACAAAGTTGGCTTCCGTGATGATGCGCCAGTGGTAACCACCAATACGGTAATTACAGCGTTAGAAGTAGATGAAACGTTCCTGACCACAGATGATAGCGAAAACTTTGCCAGTGCGTTTAGTGTGAACTACGGTGCAGATGGTGCAGGTAGCACAGCGTACAGCCTGGGGGTTAAAGCCACAGGAGTAGACAGTGGTGTAGTGGATACAGCCACAGGTCAGCGTGTTTATTTATACCTTGAGGGCGGCATCGTTGTAGGTCGTGTAGGTGTAGGCGGATCTGCAAGTTCAACAGGTTTGAAAGCGTTTGAAATCCGTGTAGATAGTGCAACCGCAGAAGTGGGTCTGGATCAGATTCGTTCTCTGGTTCACCCAACAGGTGGTGCAACATCACCGAATGAGCTGATCACGCTGACCACAGACACCGTGACCCTGACAGCAACAGCGACGGATAAAGATGGTGACGTGCATAGTGCGTTCATCAACCTGGGCGACAAAGTTGGCTTCCGTGATGATGCGCCAGTGGTAACCACCAATACGGTAGGTACAGCGTTAGAAGTAGATGAAACGTTCCTGACCACAGATGATAGCGAAAACTTTGCCAGTGCGTTTAGTGTGAACTACGGTGCAGATGGTGCAGGTAGCACAGCGTACAGCCTGGGGGTTAAAGCCACAGGAGTAGACAGTGGTGTAGTGGATACAGCCACAGGTCAGCGTGTTTATTTATACCTTGAGGGCGGCATCGTTGTAGGTCGTGTAGGTGTAGGCGGATCTGCAAGTTCAACAGGTTTGAAAGCGTTTGAAATCCGTGTAGATAGTGCAACCGCAGAAGTGGGTCTGGATCAGATTCGTTCTCTGGTTCACCCAACAGGTGGTACAGCGTCACCGAATGAGCTGATCACGCTGACCACAGACACCGTGACCCTGACAGCAACAGCGACGGATAAAGATGGTGACGTGCATAGTGCGTTCATCAACCTGGGCGACAAAGTTGGCTTCCGTGATGATGCGCCAGTGGTAACCACCAATACGGTAATTACAGCGTTAGAAGTAGATGAAACGTTCCTGACCACAGATGATAGCGAAAACTTTGCCAGTGCGTTTAGTGTGAACTACGGTGCAGATGGTGCAGGTAGCACAGCGTACAGCCTGGGGGTTAAAGCCACAGGAGTAGACAGTGGTGTAGTTGATACAGCCACAGGCGAGAAAGTCTATCTGTATCTTGAAAGTGGTGTAGTGGTTGGACGTGTGGGTAATGCAGGTTCAGCGGACGCATCAGGTGCGAAAGCGTTTGAAATCCGTGTAGATAGTGCGACCGCAGAAGTGGGTCTGGATCAGATTCGTTCTTTGGTTCACCCAACAGGTGGTACAGCGTCACCGAATGAGCTGATCACGCTGACCACAGACACCGTGACCCTGACAGCAACAGCGACGGATAAAGATGGTGACGTGCATAGTGCGTTCATCAACCTGGGCGACAAAGTCGGCTTCCGTGATGATGCGCCAGTGGTAACCACCAATACGGTAAGTACAGCGTTAGAGGTAGATGAAACCGTATTGACCACAGATGATAGCGCAAACTTTGCCAGTGCGTTTACGGTTAATTATGGCGCAGATGGAGCAGCGACAACCAATGCCCTGGTGTACAGCCTGGGGGTTAAAGCCACAGGAGTAGACAGTGGTGTAGTGGATACAGCCACAGGTCAGCGTGTTTATTTATACCTTGAGGGCGGCATCGTTGTAGGTCGTGTAGGTGTAGGCGGATCTGCAAGTTCAACAGGTTTGAAAGCGTTTGAAATCCGTGTAGATAGTGCAACCGCAGAAGTGGGTCTGGATCAGATTCGTTCTCTGGTTCACCCAACAGGTGGTACAGCCTCACCGAATGAGCTGATCACGCTGACCACAGACACCGTGACCCTGACAGCAACAGCGACGGATAAAGATGGTGACGTGCATAGTGCGTTCATCAACCTGGGCGACAAAGTTGGCTTCCGTGATGATGCGCCAGTGGTAACCACCAATACGGTAGGTACAGCGTTAGAAGTAGATGAAACGTTCCTGACCACAGATGATAGCGAAAACTTTGCCAGTGCGTTTAGTGTGAACTACGGTGCAGATGGTGCAGGTAGCACAGCGTACAGCCTGGGGGTTAAAGCCACAGGAGTAGACAGTGGTGTAGTTGATACAGCCACAGGCGAGAAAGTCTATCTGTATCTTGAAAGTGGTGTAGTGGTTGGACGTGTGGGTAATGCAGGTTCAGCGGACGCATCAGGTGCGAAAGCGTTTGAAATCCGTGTAGATAGTGCGACCGCAGAAGTGGGTCTGGATCAGATTCGTTCTCTGGTTCACCCAACAGGTGGTACAGCGTCACCGAATGAGCTGATCACGCTGACCACAGACACCGTGACCCTGACAGCAACAGCGACGGATAAAGATGGTGACGTGCATAGTGCGTTCATCAACCTGGGCGACAAAGTTGGCTTCCGTGATGATGCGCCAGTGGTAACCACCAATACGGTAATTACAGCGTTAGAAGTAGATGAAACGTTCCTGACCACAGATGATAGCGAAAACTTTGCCAGTGCGTTTAGTGTGAACTACGGTGCAGATGGTGCAGGTAGCACAGCGTACAGCCTGGGGGTTAAAGCCACAGGAGTAGACAGTGGTGTAGTGGATACAGCCACAGGTCAGCGTGTTTATTTATACCTTGAGGGCGGCATCGTTGTAGGTCGTGTAGGTGTAGGCGGATCTGCAAGTTCAACAGGTTTGAAAGCGTTTGAAATCCGTGTAGATAGTGCAACCGCAGAAGTGGGTCTGGATCAGATTCGTTCTCTGGTTCACCCAACAGGTGGTACAGCCTCACCGAATGAGCTGATCACGCTGACCACAGACACCGTGACCCTGACAGCAACAGCGACGGATAAAGATGGTGACGTGCATAGTGCGTTCATCAACCTGGGCGACAAAGTTGGCTTCCGTGATGATGCGCCAGTGGTAACCACCAATACGGTAGGTACAGCGTTAGAAGTAGATGAAACGTTCCTGACCACAGATGATAGCGAAAACTTTGCCAGTGCGTTTAGTGTGAACTACGGTGCAGATGGTGCAGGTAGCACAGCGTACAGCCTGGGGGTTAAAGCCACAGGAGTAGACAGTGGTGTAGTGGATACAGCCACAGGTCAGCGTGTTTATTTATACCTTGAGGGCGGCATCGTTGTAGGTCGTGTAGGTGTAGGCGGATCTGCAAGTTCAACAGGTTTGAAAGCGTTTGAAATCCGTGTAGATAGTGCAACCGCAGAAGTGGGTCTGGATCAGATTCGTTCTCTGGTTCACCCAACAGGTGGTACAGCGTCACCGAATGAGCTGATCACGCTGACCACAGACACCGTGACCCTGACAGCAACAGCGACGGATAAAGATGGTGACGTGCATAGTGCGTTCATCAACCTGGGCGACAAAGTTGGCTTCCGTGATGATGCGCCAGTGGTAACCACCAATACGGTAATTACAGCGTTAGAAGTAGATGAAACGTTCCTGACCACAGATGATAGCGAAAACTTTGCCAGTGCGTTTAGTGTGAACTACGGTGCAGATGGTGCAGGTAGCACAGCGTACAGCCTGGGGGTTAAAGCCACAGGAGTAGACAGTGGTGTAGTGGATACAGCCACAGGTCAGCGTGTTTATTTATACCTTGAGGGCGGCATCGTTGTAGGTCGTGTAGGTGTAGGCGGATCTGCAAGTTCAACAGGTTTGAAAGCGTTTGAAATCCGTGTAGATAGTGCAACCGCAGAAGTGGGTCTGGATCAGATTCGTTCTCTGGTTCACCCAACAGGTGGTACAGCGTCACCGAATGAGCTGATCACGCTGACCACAGACACCGTGACCCTGACAGCAACAGCGACGGATAAAGATGGTGACGTGCATAGTGCGTTCATCAACCTGGGCGACAAAGTTGGCTTCCGTGATGATGCGCCAGTGGTAACCACCAATACGGTAATTACAGCGTTAGAAGTAGATGAAACGTTCCTGACCACAGATGATAGCGAAAACTTTGCCAGTGCGTTTAGTGTGAACTACGGTGCAGATGGTGCAGGTAGCACAGCGTACAGCCTGGGGGTTGAAGCCACAGGAGTAGACAGTGGTGTAGTTGATACAGCCACAGGCGAGAAAGTCTATCTGTATCTTGAAAGTGGTGTAGTGGTTGGACGTGTGGGTAATGCAGGTTCAGCGGACGCATCAGGTGCGAAAGCGTTTGAAATCCGTGTAGATAGTGCGACCGCAGAAGTGGGTCTGGATCAGATTCGTTCTCTGGTTCACCCAACAGGTGGTACAGCGTCACCGAATGAGCTGATCACGCTGACCACAGACACCGTGACCCTGACAGCAACAGCGACGGATAAAGATGGTGACGTGCATAGTGCGTTCATCAACCTGGGCGACAAAGTTGGCTTCCGTGATGATGCGCCAGTGGTAACCACCAATACGGTAAGTACAGCGTTAGAGGTAGATGAAACCGTATTGACCACAGATGATAGCGCAAACTTTGCCAGTGCGTTTACGGTTAATTATGGCGCAGATGGAGCAGCGACAACCAATGCCCTGGTGTACAGCCTGGGGGTTAAAGCCACAGGAGTAGACAGTGGTGTAGTTGATACAGCCACAGGCGAGAAAGTCTATCTGTATCTTGAAAGTGGTGTAGTGGTTGGACGTGTGGGTAATGCAGGTTCAGCGGACGCATCAGGTGCGAAAGCGTTTGAAATCCGTGTAGATAGTGCAACCGCAGAAGTGGGTCTGGATCAGATTCGTTCTCTGGTTCACCCAACAGGTGGTACAGCCTCACCGAATGAGCTGATCACGCTGACCACAGACACCGTGACCCTGACAGCAACAGCGACGGATAAAGATGGTGACGTGCATAGTGCGTTCATCAACCTGGGCGACAAAGTTGGCTTCCGTGATGATGCGCCAGTGGTAACCACCAATACGGTAGGTACAGCGTTAGAAGTAGATGAAACGTTCCTGACCACAGATGATAGCGAAAACTTTGCCAGTGCGTTTAGTGTGAACTACGGTGCAGATGGTGCAGGTAGCACAGCGTACAGCCTGGGGGTTAAAGCCACAGGAGTAGACAGTGGTGTAGTGGATACAGCCACAGGTCAGCGTGTTTATTTATACCTTGAGGGCGGCATCGTTGTAGGTCGTGTAGGTGTAGGCGGATCTGCAAGTTCAACAGGTTTGAAAGCGTTTGAAATCCGTGTAGATAGTGCAACCGCAGAAGTGGGTCTGGATCAGATTCGTTCTCTGGTTCACCCAACAGGTGGTACAGCGTCACCGAATGAGCTGATCACGCTGACCACAGACACCGTGACCCTGACAGCAACAGCGACGGATAAAGATGGTGACGTGCATAGTGGGTTCATCAACCTGGGCGACAAAGTCGGCTTCCGTGATGATGCGCCAGTGGTAACCACCAATACGGTAAGTACAGCGTTAGAGGTAGATGAAACCGTATTGACCACAGATGATAGCGCAAACTTTGCCAGTGCGTTTACGGTTAATTATGGCGCAGATGGAGCAGCGACAACCAATGCCCTGGTGTACAGCCTGGGGGTTAAAGCCACAGGAGTAGACAGTGGTGTAGTGGATACAGCCACAGGTCAGCGTGTTTATTTATACCTTGAGGGCGGCATCGTTGTAGGTCGTGTAGGTGTAGGCGGATCTGCAAGTTCAACAGGTTTGAAAGCGTTTGAAATCCGTGTAGATAGTGCAACCGCAGAAGTGGGTCTGGATCAGATTCGTTCTCTGGTTCACCCAACAGGTGGTGCAACATCACCGAATGAGCTGATCACGCTGACCACAGACACCGTGACCCTGACAGCAACAGCGACGGATAAAGATGGTGACGTGCATAGTGCGTTCATCAACCTGGGCGACAAAGTTGGCTTCCGTGATGATGCGCCAGTGGTAACCACCAATACGGTAGGTACAGCGTTAGAAGTAGATGAAACGTTCCTGACCACAGATGATAGCGAAAACTTTGCCAGTGCGTTTAGTGTGAACTACGGTGCAGATGGTGCAGGTAGCACAGCGTACAGCCTGGGGGTTGAAGCCACAGGAGTAGACAGTGGTGTAGTGGATACAGCCACAGGCGAGAAAGTCTATCTGTATCTTGAAAGTGGTGTAGTGGTTGGACGTGTGGGTAATGCAGGTTCAGCGGACGCATCAGGTGCGAAAGCGTTTGAAATCCGTGTAGATAGTGCGACCGCAGAAGTGACGCTGGATCAGATTCGTTCTCTGGTTCACCCAACAGGTGGTACAGCCTCACCGAATGAGCTGATCACGCTGACCACAGACACCGTGACCCTGACAGCAACAGCGACGGATAAAGATGGTGACGTGCATAGTGCGTTCATCAACCTGGGCGACAAAGTTGGCTTCCGTGATGATGCGCCAGTGGTAACCACCAATACGGTAGGTACAGCGTTAGAAGTAGATGAAACGTTCCTGACCACAGATGATAGCGAAAACTTTGCCAGTGCGTTTAGTGTGAACTACGGTGCAGATGGTGCAGGTAGCACAGCGTACAGCCTGGGGGTTAAAGCCACAGGAGTAGACAGTGGTGTAGTTGATACAGCCACAGGCGAGAAAGTCTATCTGTATCTTGAAAGTGGTGTAGTGGTTGGACGTGTGGGTAATGCAGGTTCAGCGGACGCATCAGGTGCGAAAGCGTTTGAAATCCGTGTAGATAGTGCAACCGCAGAAGTGGGTCTGGATCAGATTCGTTCTCTGGTTCACCCAACAGGTGGTACAGCCTCACCGAATGAGCTGATCACGCTGACCACAGACACCGTGACCCTGACAGCAACAGCGACGGATAAAGATGGTGACGTGCATAGTGCGTTCATCAACCTGGGCGACAAAGTTGGCTTCCGTGATGATGCGCCAGTGGTAACCACCAATACGGTAGGTACAGCGTTAGAAGTAGATGAAACGTTCCTGACCACAGATGATAGCGAAAACTTTGCCAGTGCGTTTAGTGTGAACTACGGTGCAGATGGTGCAGGTAGCACAGCGTACAGCCTGGGGGTTAAAGCCACAGGAGTAGACAGTGGTGTAGTGGATACAGCCACAGGTCAGCGTGTTTATTTATACCTTGAGGGCGGCATCGTTGTAGGTCGTGTAGGTGTAGGCGGATCTGCAAGTTCAACAGGTTTGAAAGCGTTTGAAATCCGTGTAGATAGTGCGACCGCAGAAGTGGGTCTGGATCAGATTCGTTCTTTGGTTCACCCAACAGGTGGTACAGCGTCACCGAATGAGCTGATCACGCTGACCACAGACACCGTGACCCTGACAGCAACAGCGACGGATAAAGATGGTGACGTGCATAGTGCGTTCATCAACCTGGGCGACAAAGTTGGCTTCCGTGATGATGCGCCAGTGGTAACCACCAATACGGTAGGTACAGCGTTAGAAGTAGATGAAACGTTCCTGACCACAGATGATAGCGAAAACTTTGCCAGTGCGTTTAGTGTGAACTACGGTGCAGATGGTGCAGGTAGCACAGCGTACAGCCTGGGGGTTAAAGCCACAGGAGTAGACAGTGGTGTAGTTGATACAGCCACAGGCGAGAAAGTCTATCTGTATCTTGAAAGTGGTGTAGTGGTTGGACGTGTGGGTAATGCAGGTTCAGCGGACGCATCAGGTGCGAAAGCGTTTGAAATCCGTGTAGATAGTGCGACCGCAGAAGTGGGTCTGGATCAGATTCGTTCTCTGGTTCACCCAACAGGTGGTACAGCGTCACCGAATGAGCTGATCACGCTGACCACAGACACCGTGACCCTGACAGCAACAGCGACGGATAAAGATGGTGACGTGCATAGTGCGTTCATCAACCTGGGCGACAAAGTTGGCTTCCGTGATGATGCGCCAGTGGTAACCACCAATACGGTAATTACAGCGTTAGAAGTAGATGAAACGTTCCTGACCACAGATGATAGCGAAAACTTTGCCAGTGCGTTTAGTGTGAACTACGGTGCAGATGGTGCAGGTAGCACAGCGTACAGCCTGGGGGTTAAAGCCACAGGAGTAGACAGTGGTGTAGTGGATACAGCCACAGGCGAGAAAGTCTATCTGTATCTTGAAAGTGGTGTAGTGGTTGGACGTGTGGGTAATGCAGGTTCAGCGGACGCATCAGGTGCGAAAGCGTTTGAAATCCGTGTAGATAGTGCGACCGCAGAAGTGGGTCTGGATCAGATTCGTTCTTTGGTTCACCCAACAGGTGGTACAGCGTCACCGAATGAGCTGATCACGCTGACCACAGACACCGTGACCCTGACAGCAACAGCGACGGATAAAGATGGTGACGTGCATAGTGGGTTCATCAACCTGGGCGACAAAGTCGGCTTCCGTGATGATGCGCCAGTGGTAACCACCAATACGGTAAGTACAGCGTTAGAGGTAGATGAAACCGTATTGACCACAGATGATAGCGCAAACTTTGCCAGTGCGTTTACGGTTAATTATGGCGCAGATGGAGCAGCGACAACCAATGCCCTGGTGTACAGCCTGGGGGTTAAAGCCACAGGAGTAGACAGTGGTGTAGTTGATACAGCCACAGGCGAGAAAGTCTATCTGTATCTTGAAAGTGGTGTAGTGGTTGGACGTGTGGGTAATGCAGGTTCAGCGGACGCATCAGGTGCGAAAGCGTTTGAAATCCGTGTAGATAGTGCAACCGCAGAAGTGGGTCTGGATCAGATTCGTTCTCTGGTTCACCCAACAGGTGGTACAGCCTCACCGAATGAGCTGATCACGCTGACCACAGACACCGTGACCCTGACAGCAACAGCGACGGATAAAGATGGTGACGTGCATAGTGCGTTCATCAACCTGGGCGACAAAGTTGGCTTCCGTGATGATGCGCCAGTGGTAACCACCAATACGGTAGGTACAGCGTTAGAAGTAGATGAAACGTTCCTGACCACAGATGATAGCGAAAACTTTGCCAGTGCGTTTAGTGTGAACTACGGTGCAGATGGTGCAGGTAGCACAGCGTACAGCCTGGGGGTTAAAGCCACAGGAGTAGACAGTGGTGTAGTTGATACAGCCACAGGCGAGAAAGTCTATCTGTATCTTGAAAGTGGTGTAGTGGTTGGACGTGTGGGTAATGCAGGTTCAGCGGACGCATCAGGTGCGAAAGCGTTTGAAATCCGTGTAGATAGTGCGACCGCAGAAGTGGGTCTGGATCAGATTCGTTCTTTGGTTCACCCAACAGGTGGTACAGCGTCACCGAATGAGCTGATCACGCTGACCACAGACACCGTGACCCTGACAGCAACAGCGACGGATAAAGATGGTGACGTGCATAGTGCGTTCATCAACCTGGGCGACAAAGTCGGCTTCCGTGATGATGCGCCAGTGGTAACCACCAATACGGTAAGTACAGCGTTAGAGGTAGATGAAACCGTATTGACCACAGATGATAGCGCAAACTTTGCCAGTGCGTTTACGGTTAATTATGGCGCAGATGGAGCAGCGACAACCAATGCCCTGGTGTACAGCCTGGGGGTTAAAGCCACAGGAGTAGACAGTGGTGTAGTTGATACAGCCACAGGCGAGAAAGTCTATCTGTATCTTGAAAGTGGTGTAGTGGTTGGACGTGTGGGTAATGCAGGTTCAGCGGACGCATCAGGTGCGAAAGCGTTTGAAATCCGTGTAGATAGTGCAACCGCAGAAGTGGGTCTGGATCAGATTCGTTCTCTGGTTCACCCAACAGGTGGTACAGCCTCACCGAATGAGCTGATCACGCTGACCACAGACACCGTGACCCTGACAGCAACAGCGACGGATAAAGATGGTGACGTGCATAGTGCGTTCATCAACCTGGGCGACAAAGTTGGCTTCCGTGATGATGCGCCAGTGGTAACCACCAATACGGTAGGTACAGCGTTAGAAGTAGATGAAACGTTCCTGACCACAGATGATAGCGAAAACTTTGCCAGTGCGTTTAGTGTGAACTACGGTGCAGATGGTGCAGGTAGCACAGCGTACAGCCTGGGGGTTAAAGCCACAGGAGTAGACAGTGGTGTAGTGGATACAGCCACAGGTCAGCGTGTTTATTTATACCTTGAGGGCGGCATCGTTGTAGGTCGTGTAGGTGTAGGCGGATCTGCAAGTTCAACAGGTTTGAAAGCGTTTGAAATCCGTGTAGATAGTGCAACCGCAGAAGTGACGCTGGATCAGATTCGTTCTCTGGTTCACCCAACAGGTGGTACAGCCTCACCGAATGAGCTGATCACGCTGACCACAGACACCGTGACCCTGACAGCAACAGCGACGGATAAAGATGGTGACGTGCATAGTGCGTTCATCAACCTGGGCGACAAAGTTGGCTTCCGTGATGATGCGCCAGTGGTAACCACCAATACGGTAGGTACAGCGTTAGAAGTAGATGAAACGTTCCTGACCACAGATGATAGCGAAAACTTTGCCAGTGCGTTTAGTGTGAACTACGGTGCAGATGGTGCAGGTAGCACAGCGTACAGCCTGGGGGTTAAAGCCACAGGAGTAGACAGTGGTGTAGTGGATACAGCCACAGGTCAGCGTGTTTATTTATACCTTGAGGGCGGCATCGTTGTAGGTCGTGTAGGTGTAGGCGGATCTGCAAGTTCAACAGGTTTGAAAGCGTTTGAAATCCGTGTAGATAGTGCAACCGCAGAAGTGACGCTGGATCAGATTCGTTCTCTGGTTCACCCAACAGGTGGTACAGCCTCACCGAATGAGCTGATCACGCTGACCACAGACACCGTGACCCTGACAGCAACAGCGACGGATAAAGATGGTGACGTGCATAGTGCGTTCATCAACCTGGGCGACAAAGTTGGCTTCCGTGATGATGCGCCAGTGGTAACCACCAATACGGTAGGTACAGCGTTAGAAGTAGATGAAACGTTCCTGACCACAGATGATAGCGAAAACTTTGCCAGTGCGTTTAGTGTGAACTACGGTGCAGATGGTGCAGGTAGCACAGCGTACAGCCTGGGGGTTAAAGCCACAGGAGTAGACAGTGGTGTAGTTGATACAGCCACAGGCGAGAAAGTCTATCTGTATCTTGAAAGTGGTGTAGTGGTTGGACGTGTGGGTAATGCAGGTTCAGCGGACGCATCAGGTGCGAAAGCGTTTGAAATCCGTGTAGATAGTGCGACCGCAGAAGTGGGTCTGGATCAGATTCGTTCTCTGGTTCACCCAACAGGTGGTACAGCGTCACCGAATGAGCTGATCACGCTGACCACAGACACCGTGACCCTGACAGCAACAGCGACGGATAAAGATGGTGACGTGCATAGTGCGTTCATCAACCTGGGCGACAAAGTTGGCTTCCGTGATGATGCGCCAGTGGTAACCACCAATACGGTAATTACAGCGTTAGAAGTAGATGAAACGTTCCTGACCACAGATGATAGCGAAAACTTTGCCAGTGCGTTTAGTGTGAACTACGGTGCAGATGGTGCAGGTAGCACAGCGTACAGCCTGGGGGTTAAAGCCACAGGAGTAGACAGTGGTGTAGTGGATACAGCCACAGGTCAGCGTGTTTATTTATACCTTGAGGGCGGCATCGTTGTAGGTCGTGTAGGTGTAGGCGGATCTGCAAGTTCAACAGGTTTGAAAGCGTTTGAAATCCGTGTAGATAGTGCAACCGCAGAAGTGGGTCTGGATCAGATTCGTTCTCTGGTTCACCCAACAGGTGGTACAGCCTCACCGAATGAGCTGATCACGCTGACCACAGACACCGTGACCCTGACAGCAACAGCGACGGATAAAGATGGTGACGTGCATAGTGCGTTCATCAACCTGGGCGACAAAGTTGGCTTCCGTGATGATGCGCCAGTGGTAACCACCAATACGGTAGGTACAGCGTTAGAAGTAGATGAAACGTTCCTGACCACAGATGATAGCGAAAACTTTGCCAGTGCGTTTAGTGTGAACTACGGTGCAGATGGTGCAGGTAGCACAGCGTACAGCCTGGGGGTTAAAGCCACAGGAGTAGACAGTGGTGTAGTGGATACAGCCACAGGTCAGCGTGTTTATTTATACCTTGAGGGCGGCATCGTTGTAGGTCGTGTAGGTGTAGGCGGATCTGCAAGTTCAACAGGTTTGAAAGCGTTTGAAATCCGTGTAGATAGTGCAACCGCAGAAGTGGGTCTGGATCAGATTCGTTCTCTGGTTCACCCAACAGGTGGTGCAACATCACCGAATGAGCTGATCACGCTGACCACAGACACCGTGACCCTGACAGCAACAGCGACGGATAAAGATGGTGACGTGCATAGTGCGTTCATCAACCTGGGCGACAAAGTTGGCTTCCGTGATGATGCGCCAGTGGTAACCACCAATACGGTAGGTACAGCGTTAGAAGTAGATGAAACGTTCCTGACCACAGATGATAGCGAAAACTTTGCCAGTGCGTTTAGTGTGAACTACGGTGCAGATGGTGCAGGTAGCACAGCGTACAGCCTGGGGGTTAAAGCCACAGGAGTAGACAGTGGTGTAGTGGATACAGCCACAGGTCAGCGTGTTTATTTATACCTTGAGGGCGGCATCGTTGTAGGTCGTGTAGGTGTAGGCGGATCTGCAAGTTCAACAGGTTTGAAAGCGTTTGAAATCCGTGTAGATAGTGCAACCGCAGAAGTGGGTCTGGATCAGATTCGTTCTCTGGTTCACCCAACAGGTGGTACAGCCTCACCGAATGAGCTGATCACGCTGACCACAGACACCGTGACCCTGACAGCAACAGCGACGGATAAAGATGGTGACGTGCATAGTGCGTTCATCAACCTGGGCGACAAAGTTGGCTTCCGTGATGATGCGCCAGTGGTAACCACCAATACGGTAGGTACAGCGTTAGAAGTAGATGAAACGTTCCTGACCACAGATGATAGCGAAAACTTTGCCAGTGCGTTTAGTGTGAACTACGGTGCAGATGGTGCAGGTAGCACAGCGTACAGCCTGGGGGTTAAAGCCACAGGAGTAGACAGTGGTGTAGTGGATACAGCCACAGGTCAGCGTGTTTATTTATACCTTGAGGGCGGCATCGTTGTAGGTCGTGTAGGTGTAGGCGGATCTGCAAGTTCAACAGGTTTGAAAGCGTTTGAAATCCGTGTAGATAGTGCAACCGCAGAAGTGGGTCTGGATCAGATTCGTTCTCTGGTTCACCCAACAGGTGGTGCAACATCACCGAATGAGCTGATCACGCTGACCACAGACACCGTGACCCTGACAGCAACAGCGACGGATAAAGATGGTGACGTGCATAGTGCGTTCATCAACCTGGGCGACAAAGTTGGCTTCCGTGATGATGCGCCAGTGGTAACCACCAATACGGTAGGTACAGCGTTAGAAGTAGATGAAACGTTCCTGACCACAGATGATAGCGAAAACTTTGCCAGTGCGTTTAGTGTGAACTACGGTGCAGATGGTGCAGGTAGCACAGCGTACAGCCTGGGGGTTAAAGCCACAGGAGTAGACAGTGGTGTAGTTGATACAGCCACAGGCGAGAAAGTCTATCTGTATCTTGAAAGTGGTGTAGTGGTTGGACGTGTGGGTAATGCAGGTTCAGCGGACGCATCAGGTGCGAAAGCGTTTGAAATCCGTGTAGATAGTGCAACCGCAGAAGTGGGTCTGGATCAGATTCGTTCTCTGGTTCACCCAACAGGTGGTACAGCCTCACCGAATGAGCTGATCACGCTGACCACAGACACCGTGACCCTGACAGCAACAGCGACGGATAAAGATGGTGACGTGCATAGTGCGTTCATCAACCTGGGCGACAAAGTTGGCTTCCGTGATGATGCGCCAGTGGTAACCACCAATACGGTAGGTACAGCGTTAGAAGTAGATGAAACGTTCCTGACCACAGATGATAGCGAAAACTTTGCCAGTGCGTTTAGTGTGAACTACGGTGCAGATGGTGCAGGTAGCACAGCGTACAGCCTGGGGGTTAAAGCCACAGGAGTAGACAGTGGTGTAGTGGATACAGCCACAGGTCAGCGTGTTTATTTATACCTTGAGGGCGGCATCGTTGTAGGTCGTGTAGGTGTAGGCGGATCTGCAAGTTCAACAGGTTTGAAAGCGTTTGAAATCCGTGTAGATAGTGCAACCGCAGAAGTGGGTCTGGATCAGATTCGTTCTCTGGTTCACCCAACAGGTGGTACAGCGTCACCGAATGAGCTGATCACGCTGACCACAGACACCGTGACCCTGACAGCAACAGCGACGGATAAAGATGGTGACGTGCATAGTGCGTTCATCAACCTGGGCGACAAAGTTGGCTTCCGTGATGATGCGCCAGTGGTAACCACCAATACGGTAGGTACAGCGTTAGAAGTAGATGAAACGTTCCTGACCACAGATGATAGCGAAAACTTTGCCAGTGCGTTTAGTGTGAACTACGGTGCAGATGGTGCAGGTAGCACAGCGTACAGCCTGGGGGTTAAAGCCACAGGAGTAGACAGTGGTGTAGTGGATACAGCCACAGGTCAGCGTGTTTATTTATACCTTGAGGGCGGCATCGTTGTAGGTCGTGTAGGTGTAGGCGGATCTGCAAGTTCAACAGGTTTGAAAGCGTTTGAAATCCGTGTAGATAGTGCGACCGCAGAAGTGACGCTGGATCAGATTCGTTCTCTGGTTCACCCAACAGGTGGTACAGCCTCACCGAATGAGCTGATCACGCTGACCACAGACACCGTGACCCTGACAGCAACAGCGACGGATAAAGATGGTGACGTGCATAGTGCGTTCATCAACCTGGGCGACAAAGTTGGCTTCCGTGATGATGCGCCAGTGGTAACCACCAATACGGTAGGTACAGCGTTAGAAGTAGATGAAACGTTCCTGACCACAGATGATAGCGAAAACTTTGCCAGTGCGTTTAGTGTGAACTACGGTGCAGATGGTGCAGGTAGCACAGCGTACAGCCTGGGGGTTAAAGCCACAGGAGTAGACAGTGGTGTAGTGGATACAGCCACAGGTCAGCGTGTTTATTTATACCTTGAGGGCGGCATCGTTGTAGGTCGTGTAGGTGTAGGCGGATCTGCAAGTTCAACAGGTTTGAAAGCGTTTGAAATCCGTGTAGATAGTGCAACCGCAGAAGTGGGTCTGGATCAGATTCGTTCTCTGGTTCACCCAACAGGTGGTGCAACATCACCGAATGAGCTGATCACGCTGACCACAGACACCGTGACCTTGACAGCAACAGCGACGGATAAAGATGGTGACGTGCATAGTGCGTTCATCAACCTAGGCGACAAAGTTGGCTTCCGTGATGATGCGCCAACCATTACCGCAGGTTCTACATTAGGTATTATTGCTGTTGATGAATCAGCCCTAGCCACAGGTGCATTACCAGCAACTGACCCAGATGGAATGGGACCATTCAATGCCGCAGCAACCAATAAGCTTCAAGGTTTTGCAACCAATGCGTTTACCACGAATTATGGTGCAGATGGTGCAGGTAGTATTGTTAAAACACTGCAAGTTTCAACAACAGGTGTTTCAAGTGGTTTGCGTGATACCGAAACAGGCAATCTTATTTACCTCTACAAAGTGGTTAATGATGTGGTTGGTCGTGTTGGTAATGTGAGTAGTGCAAATTCAGCAGGTGCGGAAGCATTCCGTATCGCTTTAAGTGGCGATGATGTGACCTTGACGCAATCTCGTTCAATTCGTCATGCAAACCCAGCCGATCCAGATGAGTTGGCAACACCTGCAACGATTGCGAATGCTGCAATCCGACTTCAAGGTGTGATTGCCGATAAGGATGGTGATACAGCAACGCATAGTATCAACATCGGCGATCGCTTCAAATTCTTGGACGATGGTCCAACATTCACCAGTTCGACTACTGCGATTTTGGATGAGCGATACTTACCACTAGGTAGTAACCCGAACCCATTAGAACTCACCAAAACAGGTACATTAAACCTGAACTTTGGTGCAGATAAAAATTCAGGTAGTGTTGCCGATGTCAAGTTTACCCAAGCAACCATTGATAATCTGGAAAACAACTGGGACAACATTGTTGCAAATGGCGGTACAGGTCCAGCCAACAATGAAAATCTGGTATTTGTACTTTCAGTCGATGGTCATACCATTACCGCAACCGATGGTGCAGGTGGTGCAACTGTATTTACCATTGTATTGGACAACATCAATCCATGGGCCTATACCGCAGGTTACACCTTTACCCTAAGCAAAGCACTGGAACACAACAGTCTGTCATCTATTAATATTCCATTTAACAGTTTAAGTATTATAGACGGTGATGGTGATACCACTGTGGGTAACATTGTGGTGACAGTGATTGACGACGCACCAGACACATCGATCCCTGTCAATGTCATTGTGTATGAAGACTTGTATATTCCGCCATCAGGTACGGTATATAGCAATACCTTTAATACCAATGCCGATGCAACGGCTGCCAATACTGCGATCAATGGTCCGCTCGTCGCAAATAATACACAGGTGAGCGTAAACGGTGGTGCAGCATTTGACATCGTCAGTGCAGCAGAGGCTCTGGCTGGGGTGAAAGCCTACGAAACCGAATATGGTTATGCCAAAGTCAATGCCAACGGTACGATTACTTACTATCCAAAAGAGGACTTTAGTGGTACGGATAGCTTTACCTATACCACAACGACCGATGACGGTACACCAAAGACTTATCATGTGAACGTCAATGTCTTGCCTGTATCCAATGACAAACCAGTATTTGCTGGTGGTACGGTCGAAGTTGTAGAAGATCATACTATTGCATTGGGTCTGACTGCACCGACCATCAAGGACAATACTGACCATGATGTTACAGGTATCACAGGTATTGTGACCAATGTGGACAATCCTGAACGTCTAGGGGCAATTACCCTGACCCTGTCAGGTGCAGGTGCAGCAGCGAATCTCGCCAATACCAACACTGGTGCGGTACTGACCAAAGGTAATGGTGGTGCCTTGGTGAAAGTAGGTTCGACGTACAGCTTTGTGATTGTAGATGGCATGGGTAATGTCGATTACAACTACCATCATGCAGGTATTGTCACAGGCGATGCAAATATCAACTATGTAACCGTAGCAGAGTATGAGGCGATTCTCGCTGTTCCAGGCGCACACCGTCATGAAAACTTTGCTGTTGCCATCCAGAACACCAGCTATGAGGTCTATCCAGCAGGTCATGCACAGGCAGGACAAATCCGTACTGATGTTTGGGGTTCTGGTACAACCAACTCGCCAAGCAATAGCGATGATGTACTGGGTCAAGGTGCAACCCGTATCGAAACGATACAGGTAAATGTACAGGCAGACACTGATGATGCGCATCTTAACTTTGATGGTAGCGTGACTAGTGGTACAACTACGCAAAGAACAGGCAATATTGAGAATAGTGGTGATGCAAACAAAGCAAACTATCAAGTTGTCTATGCGAATTTAGACCCAACACATGACCCTGATGCAGTTCTTAACCCAACGGCAACCGTGACCATGTTTGAAGATCGTATCCTGAACTTGGCGGATATTCTGCAAGCAGGCTTTGCCGATGTGGATGGTTCGGAAGTGCGTTCGATTACGATTAGCAATCCAGCAGGCAACGCAACTATTTATATCAGCTATAATGGTGCTACGGCAGTTACGATTGCAGGCGGTGCAAGCAGAATTTTCACAATTGCCAATCCGCAAGATGCAGATAGTTTTGAAAAATTCAGCATCTATACACCAAATAATTTCAGTGGTGCGGTGCATGGTATTAGCATTACCATCAATGCACAGGATGTCGATAGTGATGGTTGGGCTGGGGCGAATGTGGGTGCAAACGGTATCGTAGAAGCGGATAGACCTACTCCAGCAGATACCATCAATAACAACACCGTGATACTGAATCTAAACATCAGGCCAGGTGCGGGTGACTTGGCAGCATTAACAGCTACAACGACAGCAGAAGATACACCTGTGGCGTTCCTTGCGAAAGTCACCGTTAGCGATACATCACCAAACTTGGTAACCAGTACCTTTGGCAATGGTGAAGTCATTAACTCGGTCGGCTTTACTATTGGTGCTTCACAGGCAGGCTGGAAACTGCTTGACCCAACGGGCTATACACCTCATGGTGGTTATCAAACCAGCAATACAGGTACAGGCTGGTGGATGACTGGGGATGTCGTAACAGGTACAGGTGTATTTACCATTCACTTCAATAATGGAGCGGGTACGGTGCTTACCGAAGCACAGCGTGAAGAAGTGCTGGATTTGTTCCAACTGCAACCGCCTGCCCATAGCAGTCAGGATTTGACAGGTGGCAATCGTATTGAATTGACAGTCCAAACGACCGATACCAACGTAACAGGTTCGGATACAGCCACCAGAATCTTGCAACAGCAAATTAATGTGACTGCAACACCAGAGCAACTGCAATTGACAGGCAATGTCACCGTGACAGTCTCGACTACGGATTATTATGCGACTGCCGCAGATAACCCTGCCAACTGGACAGCCATGAATACTGATGCTGCTGCGATCAATACCAATGGTGACAGCTATGCAGGTACTGCCGACTTACAGATGAATGGCAATTTCCACTATACAACCCATGCCGTTGAGGATACATGGTTTGATTTGGCAACCAATGGCTTTGACTTTAAAACACCGTGGTTCAACGAAGATGGTACAGGCTCGGGTGCAGGAAATGGCAATGCAGAACAAACCTTTGCTATCTTGAACGCATACGTTGTTGTTCGTGATGCAGGCGGTGTGATTACGGGCTTAACGCCGCTCACTAACGCCAGCTTCCAGTACAAAAATGCAGGCGGTACGGTCGTAGCGAGTGGTACGAATGGTATTGCTGTACCAGTTGCCAATTTGGATAAAGTTGAGTTCCAGTCACCCAATGGCTTCTCGGGTGAAGTGTGGATTAAAGTACAGGCACGCACCATAGATACTGATGCAAACGGTGGTACAACCGCTCCTGTAGACTCTGGTGTGGCATGGTTGAAAAACGTCATTGTTGAACCACTGCCAGATGCTGTGACTTTGCAGGTCAAGCAGCGTATTGTGATGGATGAAGTTACCTCACAAAAACTGTATATCAGAACCCAGACTTCGGATCAGGATGGTAGTGAAACCTTTAATGTTGAAATCAGAGGTATTCCAACAGGAGGTAAGCTGGAATTTAATGGTCATGTCTATGACACCGCAGACGCTGGATCATGGGCATCCGGTGGTCATACATTGACTAATAATGGCGATGGTACATTTACCTTGCGTTTGAATAACTTGTCACAAGGGGTGATTGAGCCAATCTATACGCCACCGTTGTATAGCAATACCAATGGTGTGGATACAACATTTACCGTGTATGCGGAATCGGTGGATCATCTCTATATCAATGGACAGCCACCGATTGATACTGCACCACTTCCTATATCGTCTAACCAAACCATCAAAATTTCAGTCATTGGTGTACCTGATGCACCAATATTGAATATTACCGATAAGCAGAGATGGATTGAAAACAATCTTGATGAGCATGATGGTGGTGTGAACACCGCATCTGCTGGCGGTGCGAATCTAGTTGATTTAAGTAACTTTATCAACCCGGTGACAGGTATTGTGCATGGTGAATCGACGTATCCAACCGATAGCTCAGAAACCATTACCCTGCGTATTACGAATATGCCAGCCGATTTTGACCTCGTTGATGCCGCAGGTGGACCAATTATCACTCTCGGTGGCGGTAATGGTGCAAGTCGAGTATGGGTACTGACCACAGCTGACCTTGCGACGGCAAAAATCAAATTACCTGTCAATTACAGTGGTACAGTGAAGTTCGATGTTGCACCCGTGGTCACAGAAAACGACGGTCGGGCAACCATTTTTGCCAAACAAAATATCGAGTTCTACGTTACACCATCACCGGAAGCAACCTTACATCTGACATCTGATGTGTGGGAAGATGTCGATAACGGTACGTATGGTCACAATGGAGAGTTGGGTCGAATTGATTTGATTGCCAATACTACGGTTAATGGCGATACCATTAATGAAACCATTTACGCTGTACGCTTTAGTAAAGCGGATTTGGATGCTAAAGGTGTGACACTGTATAGCGATGCCGCAGGTACAACCCCATTGGTTGAAGTTGGTGGCTACTATACGGTGACAGGCGTAACCAACGTACAAAGTATCTATGTACGTGGGCCTGCCAACTTTAGCGGTAATATCCCGATTAGCGTTGATTATATCGTTGCCGATTCAACCAATGATGGTACGCTGGGTGTGAACCAAACCATCTACACAGGCGGTGGAACATCTGCGGATTGGGTATCGCCAACAGGTCATCAAACCATTAACCATACCCTGAACTTCCGTCCTGTCACCGATGATGTGGATTTAACCATTCCAAGTATCACATCAACAGGTACAGTGGCAGGTAATCATGCGACTTTGACCACTTCGGGCAGTGTCACAGTGAATTTGGGTATGACCAAACTTCCTGATGCCAATGCAGGTAATGCAATCGACCATGACAGCAGCGAACATATGAATTATCTGTTGATTACCAATGTTCCAGACGGCGTGGCTGTGGTCGGTGGTGTGCTTACAGGTGATGGTCAGTGGATTTACCCCAACTCAAGCGCATTTAACGGTGCATTGTCCGATAGTATCCAGTTCTCTGTCAGTCATTATGCCGATAGCTTGACCAACCATCCGATTACCATTACTGCAATTACGCAAGATGGCACAGCAGGGATTAAAGAAGATAGCGAAATATGGCGATTGACCACAGACTTTGGTCCGGGCGGTCCGGCGACTATTCTACCGACGATCACATTAACACCGCTTCATCCAGACGAAGTCGAAGATACCAACTTCCCATTGTCTGATGCGGTTAGTGCTGTAATCGACTTCACCGGTGTGAATAATGGTTCTGCGCCTTACGATATGACCATTACTGTGCGGATGCCTGCCGACGATACGACGGTATTTAGTGGTATGAACTACATTATCGTTACGGAAGGTGGTGTACCAGTTAAACTGTGGACGAAAACGGTTCAAGTCACCAATGCCACAGCACAATCTGTATTAAATGCAGAATTGGCAAATATTATGACCGATCCGGATAACCATGCCAATAGCAATACCAATAATCAGGGTGGTCAGCACATGTACCCACTGGATATTACCGTGGCGTTCTATAGCGGTGGTGCAACCAGTGAAGACCGTGTCACTTCAAATGTAGATCTTGCACCAGTGACTGACCCTGCAACGCTTAACATTGATGCAACGGCAACTGATGAGGGCGCTATTGTACCGATTAGCATTAATGTCACCAGTACAGGTGGTGCGGATGAAAATGGTGACTGGACGATTATAGGCGGCAATTTGTATCTACAACTTGCAGGTACAGTGATTGATGGTCAGTTACAAGATAGCTTAGGTAATCCATTAGCCCAAGTCATCGATCCTGCGGGCTTACCACCAGGAACGTACTATGTGGTAACAGGCGTAGCACCGAATACACCGTTTAATCTGCAATATGCGATTGACCAAAATGGTACAGCAGAGTATCAACATGGCAGCTTCCAGCTTAATGGCTGGGTGATTAATCAGGAAAATGGCAGTACACCGCTAGTTTCTAATGGTTCAGATAATATCGTGATTAATCAGGTCAATACACCGCCTGAGGTTACTATTGTTGCCACTAAACCTGAACATGACGGTACAGGTGCAAATGCAGTAGGTAGTGTACAACTCAACATTACCCTGGACTTGGATCCGCATGCTGTTGATCCACACGAGCAGATCTATTCTGCCTTTATCAAAGACTTGCCAAGTGGCTTTACCGTATATGTCGGTGCAAGTGAAGGAACAGCAGTGCTTGCCAATAACGCAGGTGAGGGGATTTGGTCGATTCCAACCCCAGGGGGCGTATTGCCAACGTATATTTCGATTAAACCGCCTGCATACTGGAGTGGTACATTAGAGGATCTAAAACTGGTATTGATGAGTGGTGAAGTCAGTCCTGCGACTGCAACAGAAGTCAATTTTGACCTCGTGGTGACACCAGTAGCGGATGGTATCGCAGACTTTAAACCGACATACAGTTTCAATCAGACAGGGAATCCTCTGACTACGCTCAACCTGAACATTGGTATGTGGGATTCGGAACGTGTCAATAACGCGGCCTATGATGAAAATGCTGAATTAACCCGTTTGCAACTGACTGGTATTCCAAATGGTCTGAATACGGTATTCCTTGCCAATGGTGCAATGATTGACCCAAGTCGTATTAGCTTGAGTGGAGCAACCTTGACCATTGTCGGTCTGACCCAAGCCGAGCTGGACAACTTGCAGATTCTACATTCACCAACGGCTGGCAAAATCTCGATTACTGCGACTGCACAAACCTATGAAGTCAATGCGTTAGGTGTGGAAGTTCATACCTCTGCAGCATGGACACCTGCTGCATCAGCGTTTGACTTGCAAGTGACAGGTACAGCACCAGTGAATGGTACATCAGGCAATGATACGATGAATGGTACAGCAGGCAACGACATCTTAAATGGACTTGCAGGCAATGACATCTTAAATGGTAATAATGGCAATGATGTCTTGAATGGTGGTGATGGCGATGACACCTTGAATGGTGGTGCAGGCAATGACTATCTGATTGGTGGTATTGACAATGATATTTTAAACGGTGATGCCGGCAATGACATGCTCATGGGTGGTGCAGGTAATGACACCTTAAATGGCGGTGCCGACAATGACATTCTGCAAGGTGGTACAGGCAGTGATAGCCTCACGGGTGGAACTGGCTCAGATACCTTTGTCTGGGGTGCAAACGATATTGGTTTGTTTGCTACACCAGATACCGATACCATCACCGACTTTAATCTGCTGGGTGACAAGATTGATGCGACAGCATTGCTTACCGCTCTAGGCTGGAATGGCAATGATGCAACCTTGAGCCAGTTCGTGAGTGCAAGCGGTACAACCATCAATATTCACGATACAGCGAATACGAAGAGTGTCAATATTGTGGTCACAGGTCAGAGCTTTGCCGACTTTGAAGACATGATCAGCAAAACCAACTTCCAGACTTAAACCTAGCGTAGAGGGCGTAGTCACTTCGCCCTCTATCCCAAATTTATTTATTAATATGATGGCAACATCGTTAAACATTTAAGAAACCTTAAAACAAGGGGAAACCTGTGAAAGTATTAGCATTAACAAAAATTGCAAGCATGGTAGCGGTAGCAAGTGTAGCATTGAGTACATCAGCAGCAGACTTAACATCTGTGACTAAAACTGCGATCGAGAATAATCCAGAAGTGCAAACACAATGGTTTAGCTTCCTTGAAGCAACAGCAAATCAAAAACAAGCACGTGCTGGCTATTTACCGTCGTTAGATTTGAATGCAGCGTACGGCAAAGGTAACCGTGAATTCGATGGTGATCGTGGTTGGTTCAATCAAGGTCAGGCAGAAATTGCATTAACGCAAGTGTTGTTCGATGGTTTTCGTATTAAAAGCAAAGTTGAACAAGGCGATTATGCTGCGCTAAAACGTTATTACGATTTGAATGCAGGTATTGAACAAAAAGCACTTGAAGCAACTCAAGCATATTTAGATGTACAGCGTTATCGCGAACTGGTTGGTTTGGCAGAAGGAAATTTTGCCAATCATCAACGTGTTTATAATCAAGTATTACAACGTACCAATCAGGGTGTAGGTAATAGAGCAGATTTGTCACAAATCACAGGTCGTTTATCACTTGCTCAAACCAACTTGATGACTGAACAGGCCAACTTAAATGATGTATCTGCACGTTTTGCACGAATTGTTGGGGTGGAGCCAAGTAGTAATCTTGCGCCAGTAAGTGTGAATGTGGCACTGCCAAACAACACACAAGAATTGATTACCTCTGCGTATAACAATAACAACAGCTTAAAAGCTGCGTTAAGTGAAATGCAATATGCGCGTGCGAGTGCTCAAGAATTTAAAGCCAATATGTACCCGAAACTTTCGTTTGTGGCGCGTACAGGTTTATATCAAAACCGTAATAGTTTTGATGAGCGTAGCAATCCCGATAACGATAAATACGGGCAAGATAGCGCAGTTGAATTAAGACTCAACTACAATCTATTTAATGGTTTTGCAGACAGAGCAGCCATGAATGCTGCTAATGCACGTGTTTCATTATCTAATGATTTGAAAAACAAAGCATGTGTCGATATTCGCCAAACATCAACGGTGGCTTATAACAATGTGAATAACTACAGCAGCCAGTTAGAATGGTTACAACGTCATCGTGATGAATCTGCTTCAGTTGTAAAAGCATATAACGATCAGTTTGATATTGGTCGTCGTACATTACTTGATGTTTTAGACTCGGAAAATGAAGCATTCCAAGCCAATCGTGCTTATGTAACTACGCAATATGATTTGAAAGTTGCACAATTCCAAACACTGTATAGCATGGGTCAATTATTGCCTGCGCTCGGTATTAAACGTGATAATTTACCTGCTGTATCAGAAGTGAGTCAGCGTGAAATTAATGCTGCAAATGTATGTACAGCGGCAAATGCACAAGTTGAATAATGTGTTAATCAGTTAAAATAAAATAGGGTGCTGTTGCACCCTGTTTTTATAGATGTTCCAACTCTTTTGGGTAAGGTAAATTTACAATTATTCTATTAACTCAATGATATAACTCTGAGTTTGGGAATAATGAACCTTTTATGCTTGTTTGATTCATGGTGAATAAGTGACAACACAAATATTTGATCCTTTAGCTTTATGCCTGATTCGAGTGGCTAAAGATTATGAAATTAGTATTACACAAGAAGGTTTATTATCAGGTTTGCCTTTACCCAATGGAAAGCTAATACCTCAGTTTTTTTCACGTGCAGCTGATCGGGTAAGTTTGACAAGTAATATGGTGCAGCAGAATCTGGATCAACTGAACCATTTTGTTTTTCCTGCCATTTTAATATTGAATAATAATACAGCTTGTGTTTTATATCGTTTTGATACAGAAAGACAGACTGCAACAGTATATTTTCCTGAAATGTCGGATACCGTGACAGAAGTTCCAATTGCACAGTTACAAGAAAAATATCTGGGTTCAGTGATTTATTTGCAACAACGTCAATTTGTGGCGGATAACAAGGTTAAGCTGGAAAAGACAAATCAGCATTGGTTCTGGAGCGTAATTCGACAGCACCGTTCCATGTACAAAGATATTTTATTAGCAGCCCTGTTCGTCAATATCTTTGCTTTGTGTGCACCTTTTTTCGTAATGAATGTTTATGATCGTGTTGTTCCCAACCATGCTACAGATACCCTATGGGTACTCGCCTTTGGAATCATGATTATTATTACGGCTGACTTTATTTTAAAACTGGTGCGTAGTTATTTTGTTGATTTGGCTGCAACCCGTGCTGATAACAAGCTATCTGCCTATATTATGGAAAAAGTATTAGGTCGGCGTATGGAACAGAATAATATGTCTGTTGGTATGATGGCCTCCAATATTCAGTCCTATGAGGCAATTCGTTCTTTTACCAGTTCTATGACTGTGGTATCACTGATTGACTTGCCATTTTTTGTTCTGTTCTTAGCTGTTATCTGTATTATTTCCTGGGTTTTCGTTATTCCTTTAGTCATCGCTGCAATCATTATTTTACTCTATGCATTATCAGTTCATATTAGTTTAAAAAAATTATCTGATGCGATGTCAGAAGCTTCTCAACAGCGTCAGGGATTATTGATAGAAACCTTAAATAATCAGGAAACGATTAAAAGTTTTAATGCTGCTGGACGAATGCAAACTTTATGGGAAAAAGCCACTCGTTTTACCGTACAGTATTCTTCTAAATTACGTTTTATTGGTGGCACTGTTGGTAATTTTGCTGGATGGGTACAACAAACAGCAGGCGTTGTGATTATCCTGGTTGGAGTTTATCTTATTGTAGATGGAAAGTTGACACAAGGTGCACTGATTGCCTGTTATTTATTATCAACCCGTGCCTTGGCTCCAATTGCACAAATTGCAGGTTTATTAACCCAATATTATCAGGCATCCAGTGCCTTAAATATGCTGAATCAAACTGTTGACGCTGAACAGGAACGAGAGAATCTAAAAGGTTGGGTGAGTCATCCACATCTTATAGGACATATCGAATTTAAAAATGTCAGCTTATGTTATCCAAATGAATCACATTCTGCTTTAAATAATATCTCTTTCTCTATTCGAGCAGGAGAGAAAGTGGCGATTCTAGGAAAAGTAGGCTCAGGTAAAAGCTCAATTGAAAAGATACTATTGTCGCTCTATAAGCCGACTGAAGGGTCAGTATTTATTGATCAAACCAACATTAGTCAGATTGATCCAGCAGAATTACGTAGCCAGATTGGTTATATTCCCCAGGACATACAATTGCTGAACGGTACAGTATTATCAAATATTGTCTTAGGTAATCCACATGCTAGCCGTGTTGCTTTGGAACAAAGTTTGGTTGTTTCTGGTTTAAGCCAGATTCTAAAAGCACATGAAGATGGTTTGTCATTACAAGTGGGTGAGGGTGGTCATAAATTATCTGGGGGACAACGGCAGGCGGTTGCCGTGGCACGTGCAATTGCCCAGAATGCTAAAATTTTGGTTTTTGATGAACCGACCAGTGCGATGGATACTCCTCTTGAGAATCATGTGATTCATCATCTAAAACATTATATGACAGCTCAACATACTTTAATTTTGGTCACACATAAACCTACATTACTCACATTGGTTGATCGAATTATTATTTTAGAAGATGGAAAGATTATTGCTGATGGTGATAAGGAAAGTGTAATGAAAGCCATGTTTCCCCAACAAGCTAAAGTTGCAGGAGCTGTATCATGAGCACAGAACACAATAAAACCCAAAGAGAGAAGATGTTTGGGGGCGTAGGTAAAAGTATTGAACAATCAGAAAAAGTTCTGAGTCCAGTGCTAGGGCGTTTAAATTTATTTAAAAAATATCAACCTGCTGATACAAATGATTGGAAAAGTCAGGTACAAGAAGTAACTCAATCACAAAAGCCAATTCAGGCAAGAGTCATCCTTTATGTGATTGTAGTGTTGTTTATTTGTTTAATTATTTGGGCAGGTTTTGCTAAAGTCGATGAAATTACTCGTGGTGAAGGAAAAGTGATTCCATCTCAACAGATGCAAGTGATTCAATCGGTTGATGGTGGCGTGGTTGAAAAGGTGTATGTGCAGGAAGGTGAGCACGTCAAAAAAGGCGATCTATTGATTCGTATTGATCCGACACGGTTCACCTCAAATTTGAATGAAGTTAATGCCAAGATTTTTGCCTTGCAAACCAAAGTTAGACGTTTAAGTGCACAATTAAATGGCTCGGGCTATACCTCAGGCAGTGTCCCTGCGGGGGTTTCACCTGATGCAGCTGCAAACATTATGGCGCAAGAAAGCCAGTATTATGCGGAAAGTTTGCGCGAACTGAGCCAAAGAACGATGACCAATCAAGGTACGGTTTCGACTCGTCAACAGGAATCGCAACGTGCTCAAGCTGCACTCGGACAAGCTGAAAGAGCCTATCAACTTGCAGTGCGTGAACTCAATACCACACGACCTTTGTTAAAGACTGGTGCGGTGTCGGAAATGGATATTTTGCGCCTTGAACGTGACGTATCGAATGCCGATGGTGAACGTAAGCAGGCGGCAGCGAATTTAAGAGCTACGCAGGCATCTATTGGGGAAGCGCAATCACGCACTTCTGAGGCTGCGGTGAGTTTAAAAAATCAATGGCGCAATGAACTGGCAGAAGCGCAAGCTCAGCTAGTGAGTTTAAAAGAAAGTATTTCAGGCGTAGCAGACCGAGTGAAAACCACCGATATTCGTTCACCGACCAATGGTATCGTGCAGAAAATTTTCTTTAATACCATTGGTGGGGTTGTGAAACCAAGCGACCAAGTGGCGGAAATTGTGCCTTTAGATGGTCAATTGATCGTTGAGGCAAAAGTATCGCCGAAAGATATTGCCTTTGTACGACCAGACTTGCCTGCGGTAATTAAATTTACCGCCTATGATTTTTCAATCTATGGCGGAATGAATGCGAAAGTAAAACATATTAGCCCAGACACATTTACCGATGAGAAAGGCAATATGTTTTATATTGTCCGTGCAGTGACTGATAAACCAACGTTTGGTAAAGGATTATCCGTGATTCCCGGCATGACCGTTCAATTGGATATTATGACAGGGAAGAAAACTATTCTTTCTTATCTGCTTAAACCAATTCTTAAAGCGAAAAATAATGCCTTCACAGAACGTTAAGTCGAATAAAAACCGAAATCTCTTAAAATCCCTCTTTTGAAAAGAGGGATTTTTGATTTATAAAGTAAATTTTAAACGCGCGAAATTTACATTTTATTGAAGCAGATAAAAAATCTAAATTCATTTTTAGTTTTTTCCAGTGCCAAAATGTTGCACCCAATACGTTCGATGAGTTACATCATTTCGAACGCAGGCAATCGCATAATCTTTAAATTGGGGTTTCATTAAGTTACCGCAATGTCCGGGACTGAGCGCCAGCCAATTTTCTAAAACTTGTTTTAGGTTGCTTTGACCTGTTGCTAAATTTTCCCCACCACCACCTTTGTATCCTGTTTTTTTAATACGAGCTCTCAGATTTTCACCACTTCGACCGACATGACTTAAAATCTGACGTTGCGAAATATCCAGCGCATGGTAAGCGTCCGCTGAACCCCATGTCTATTTTTTAATTTGAGTTGGATTTCCAGCGGTGTGGTAGCAATTCTTCTATTTGGGTCACTTTATGGGTCGGCAATCTTTTCAGCACATCACTTAAATAGGCATACGGATCCAACCCATTCAGCTTTGCTGACTGGATTAAAGTCATGATGTTTGCCGCTCGCTGACCACTACGCAGCGAACCTGCAAATAACCAGTTCTTACGTCCCAACGCCCAAGGCCGCACCTGGTTTTCCACCCAATTATTGCAAATCGGTAGATTGCCATCATCCAGATAGCGGCTTAAAGCTGGCCAACGCTTCAGAGTGTAATTGATGGCCTTGGCGGTTGGAGAACTCGATGGCACCGTCAGTTGATGCTGGTTGAGCCATTCATACAGTTGTTGCATCACCGGTTGACTATGCTGTTGTCGGTATTCGCGGCGCTGTTCTGCTGTACCATCGGTCTTTCTCCTGAGTTCTGCTTCTATGGCATACAGTTTCTGAATCAGCACTAAGGCCTGTTCAGCGACCTGACTTTTCTTGGTCACATGCAGTTCATGGAATTTACGACGAGCATGCGCCATGCAGCCCACCTCAATGACTTGGCCTGATTTAAAGCGTGCTTTATAACCACTGTAATCATCACAGACCAGATGGCCCTGCCAGTCTTTCAGGAACGCTTCAGCATGCTGGCCTGAACGACTATCCTGAAAGTCATAAATCACGGCTTGAATTGGATTATATTGGGTTGTTGCATAGGCCCAGACATAACCTTTCTTCGGTTTTTTCTCATCATCACTCATCCGCATGATGGTGACCGGCGTTTCATCGGCATGGATCACCCGCTGTTGCAGCACCACCTCTTTTAAAGCATTGGCCAGAGGTTCCAGTTCTACACCGCAGCGACCTATCCAGTCAGATAAAGTTGATCTAGAAAGCTCGATTCCCGCCCGCTGATAGATCAGACGTTGACGGTACAGCGGTAAATGATCTGCGTATTTCGAGACCAACACATGGCTAAGCAGTTCAGGACTGGCAATGCCTTTATCAATCACATAGGCGGGCATCGCTTGCTGAGTCAGTGTGTCACACTGATCACAGACCCATTTGCCACGCACATGCTGTTCCTTATAGAACTGTGCCGGTCTGAAATGTAGTTTTTCACTGATATCTTCGCCGATACGACGCAAGGTGCAGCCACAAGCACATTGGGTTGATGTTGGTTCATGCTCGATACGGATGGTGTGTAGATGATCGGGCAGCAGTCGACGTTTAGGTTTGTTGACTGTGGCTTTGTGTGTCGCTGCATCAGTTTTATCTGCATTCAGCCGTTCCAGTTCCAGATCAACAGCGGCAATATCTTCTTCGACCGCTTCATCCCACAGATGGATTTGTTTTGCGGTGAGATGTTCGTTTTTACTGCCAAATTTGTGCTGTTTAAATAGTGCGAGCTCATGCTCGTATTTTTGCGTGAGAATGGAAAGATGTTGAACTTTGGCATCCAATTGCTGGTTTGATTTTTCTAATTCTTGATTTGATTGTGCCAAAGACTGATGCTGCATTGCCAACTGCCGGGTAAATTCCAGCAGTTGTTCATGGGTCAGTTGGCTTAAATCAGGCAGCGTATTCATGACCGCAGTATGCCTGAGGTCATGACGCAGAGGAAATAGAACGTTTGGAGAATAGCAGAATGGACCAAGCTAGTTTAGAGCATCGTCACCACCTGCTGTCGTCCAATGCGCTGCCAAGGCAAACCCTGGATCAGTGCCTGTAACTGTTCTGGGCTGAGGGCTACACTTTCACCCTGGTGAACTTTAGCCCAGTGAAATTTTCCCTGTTCCAACCGCCGGGCACACAGCCAGATGCCCAGTCCATCATGTACCAGCACTTTCATGCGATGGCCACGTTTATTACAGAACAGGTAAGCACAATGCGGTTTGATGTAGCCAAAGGCTCTCACCACCTGAGCCATGGCCGTATCCATACCTGCACGCATGTCCATGGGCTGAGTAGACAACCAGATTTCATCGATACGGATCATGTTGTAAGTGCCTTGAGTAATTCTGCTAAAGCAGATATTTCTGATTCTGCTTTTGAGTGGGGTAAAGTAATCTGAACAGTTAACATGCCAGTAGGGATAGGATCTAATGGTGCGGAGCAAGATAAAGCAATAAATGCAGGTTTATTCGGTAGGGGTGAGCGATCATTCCCTAGCTTAGCATCAATTAAGCGAATCCATTTGGATACAAGATTTGTATTCAATCCATGTTGCAAAGCGACCGAAGCAATTGAAACCTCCGATGCTTTACACGCCTGAACGATCTGCTGTTTAAATTCAGCACTATATGTTCTTCGTTTTATCGTAAGAGATGCGATGGATGTCTGGTTATTTGTAGTCATAAATTTAAGTTCCCACTTGTTTTTAAGTGAGGACTAAATTAAGGCTTATAGGACGAATTCATAAGGTGTGTTCAGCGGACGCTTACAGCGCATGTGCAGTTGAACTTGTTTGTAATTGATTATTCCATTTTAGCGAGTGGGTAGCCGAGTAAGCTATTTTTCCACATTGTTGCGGTTGATGCCGAATCACGTTAATGGCATTTAAAACGGCTTGCTGATATTGTGGATTTTTAATGTCATCACAAGAGATTTTGTCAAAAGAGGCTAAAGTCTGTTGAGGATTTTTTTGAGTGGGTATCGTTGTTGATTTTGCAATGGTTTTATTTGATTGATGCTGCAAAGGCTGTTGTGGTTGTGAATTTGAACATCCATGTAGTAAAAAGTATAGACTGCATATAAAAGAATGATAAGCAATATTTTTCATAGTGCACCTCTAGCAAATTTTTTTACTCATCAGATGTATTAGTTCAGACTTGATCGGACATAACTCTTGAAAAAGAGAAAGTTACCCATTTTGATAAAGGTGTCGAAATCTTAATCAAACAAAGGTAACTTTCTTATGTTGCATACTAACAATCAAATCATCAAACACAAAGTAGGCTTACTCAATTTAGCTGAAGAGCTTCAAAATGTTTCTAGAGCATGCAAAGTGATGGGTGTCTCTAGAGATACTTTTCATCGCTATCAGGAGCTAGTACAGTCTGGTGACATGGATGCATTGATCAATAAATCCCGTCGAGTACCTAATCTAAAAAATCGTGTAGATGATGCTACAGAACTAGCAGTCATTGATTTCGCAACTCAGTATCCAGCTTATGGGCAGCATCGTACTAGTAACGAATTACGCAAGAAGGGTGTATTTGTTTCAGGTAGCGGTGTTCGCTCTATTTGGTTACGCTATGATTTAGAGAACTTTAAGAAGCGTTTGAAAGCACTCGCAGCTAAAGTGGCACAGGATGGTATCGAAGTTCTTTTATGCGATTAGAAATATCTAAATCTGCAGTGAGATTTTTAAACATATTTAAGTAGCATAAGTTGAAACCATACGCCTGAACCGTACCGGGTTTGTCGGAGACCAAGCTTTCTGAGAGAATGTCCCGATGAAAAAAGTAAAATATACCCCTGAAATCAGAGAAAGAGCGGTTCAATTATTGATTGAATCCGAGAAAGATTATCCATCGAATTGGGCTGCGATCACCGCTATTGCTCCCTGAGCAGTATACTGCGCAAGGGTTGTACTCCTGAAACTCTACGTGTTTGGTATCAAAAATATTTAGATAAACAAAACCCAATTAAAGTACAGCAACTTTCAGTGATCCTAGCCAAAATAATGGACAGCACGTCCCTCTAAAGATAACGTAACTTTAATCTTTGGAGATTCAAGAAATGGCTAAACGTTTTAGTCCTGAATTTAAACAGCAAGCGATTGATTATGCACTTTCAAACTCCCACGAACCTATAGCTGCAATCGCCCAGAAATTAGGTGTGGGTTATTCAACTTTAGACAAATGGATTCGTGAAGCCAATCCAGTAGGTTCAAGCAAACGTCAACTTTCACCAGAACAACAGCGGATCTTAGAATTAGAGAAAGAAGTCAAACAGCTCAGGGAAGCCAATGACATCTTAAAAAAAGCGCATGTGTACTTTCTGACAGATCATGCCAAGAAAAGTACACGGTAATTCAAGATCTGGATGTGAATGAAGTCACTGTATCTTCTGCCTGTCAATGCCTGGGTGTCAGCACTTCAGGCTATTATGCCTGGCGAAAACGCCAGGCCAATCCAGCGCAGAAATATAATGATTTAAAAGCCGTATATTGGCAGCATCATGCACGATTGGGTGCACCTTCATTGGTACATGACATGCATGATTTAGGTTACAGCATGAGCGAACGAACCGTTGGAAGAATGCTTAAAAAGCTTGGTTTACGTAGCAGGATTGCACGTAAATACAAGTATACGACTGATTCAAACCATCGTTTGCCTACAGCGCCTAACTTGTTGGATCGTCAATTTACGGTCAATGAACCCAATAAGATCTGGACAACGGATATTACCTATATCCGTACTAAGCAAGGTTGGCTGTATTTGTGTGTGATGCTGGATCTATTCAGCCGTCGTATTGTCGGTTGGCAAACCAGCCATCGAATAGACCGTCAATTGGTGTGTGATGCGTTTCATTATGCAATGGCTCGTCAGGGGTATCCAATGGGTGTCATGGTGCATTCGGACCAAGGCTCACAGTACTGTAGTCGTGATTTTAGGGCGCTATTATTGACGAATAACTGCGTTCAAAGTATGTCACGCAGGGGAAACTGTTGGGATAATGCAGTGACCGAAAGCTTCTTTCATACATTGAAAGGTCATGTGGTCCATGGCAGTGTGTTTGCCACTCGAAAAGAAGCGAATACAGTCTTGTTTGACTATATTGAGATTTATTACAATCGGGTCAGAAGACATTCCGCAAACGGCTGGTTAAGCCCAGAAGCCTTTGAACAGAAATATTTTAAGAATTTAGAGGGATTTGTTGTCCACGATACTGTCTAGGATCAGATCGGGGAAAAATAAAGATGGAAGTATTTCTGAGGTTTTAACAAACTCTGCTACTCAGGGAATTATTAAACAAAGTGATTACTTTGAAAGAGAAATAGTTACCGAATCAAATTTAAACGGTTATTACATCGTAAATTTAGATGACTTTGTATATAACCCTCGAATATCTGTTCATGCGCCTGTCGGACCAATCAAACGAAATAAAAAGTGTTTAGGTGTAATGTCTCCTCTTTATAGCGTCTTTACAGTCATACAAGGGAATCTAAAATATTTAGAGTATTTCTTTGATAGTAATTTTTGGCATGATTACGTCAAAGGTGTGGCAAATTCAGGCGCTAGACATGATCGAATGAATATTACAAATAAAGATTTTTTTGACATGCCTATTTTATATCCTTGCCTAGAAGAACAAACTAAAATCGCAAATTTCCTCTCTGCGATTGATCGAAAAATTGAAGTGGTCGCTCAGCAAATAGAACAGGCTAAAACTTGGAAAAAAGGCTTGTTGCAGCAGATGTTTGTGTAGGGGGGAGCTACAGTGAATTTAGCAACCTCACCTTTTGAACATTTCACACAACTTTTAGATTCTGCAAAAAAGTTTAAAGCGATACCGAGAGAAAAAACTTTTTTTGATACTGCGATTCGTAACCATTATGAGAATCCCACCACTGAATTGCTCGAATTTTTCTTAAACCCTCAAGAATCCCATGAGTTGGGAGAGGTGTTCTGGAAAGGCTTTAGTGATGTGGTTGTGGGAATTAGCACCCTAGAGAATTCTAGTTTAGGTCAAGTGGAAAACTTGGAGCGGGAATGTGTTACACATAACAGCAATCGTATCGACCTAATGATTGATACCGATACGCATCTCATTTTACTGGAAGCTAAAATTTACCATCATCAAAACAATCCATTTGATGACTATGTGAAATATGCTCTAACACGCTCAAAAGGCAAAGCTATCCTTGGCTTGATACTCAGTATCTCTGGTAAAAGTGAAGCCCAAAATTGGCTCGGTATTTCCTACCAACAATTAGTCAATGCTGTCCGACCTTATCTTGCAGAACAAATGATGACGAATCCCATGAATAAATGGAATTTGTTTGCCCGTGAGTTTTTGCTGCATCTTGAAAGTTATTATCGTATACAGAATCTAGATATGAACCGTATCCAATTTATTTTTGATCATTATCAAGAGATTCAAGAGTTACAAAAACTTAAAACCAATACGATTAAAGAAGTTGTAGACAATATTAGCCAACTACTTAATCAATCGATTGATGGTTATATCTCGAGAAACAAATATGAATCATGGGGAGGGATTCGTTTTTATAATGATGTGTGGAATAACTTAACCAATACCACTTTATTTATTAAAGAGCATCAAGGTGAAACAGTATTTGATGTGACAACTTACATTTTGAATTTACCAGAAGCATTAGAGGAGCAAGCATTTTCTATTTTGAAATGCAATGATGATTCACGCTACCTCAACTGGAAAATTGAAAAATATAAAGGTGGTACTGAACGTTGGTTATGTATCTATTGGCGGGCACCTGATAATAATTTTGAATCGATTCGAGATTTAATTTTGGAGAAAGCAAGTTTGTTAGATGTGATTGAAAAAACTTTAAGATAAATCAGTATATTGAATATAAAGCGAATAATAATCTAGAAATTAGAGGGTGAAATGACAGTACAAAGCGAATACCAACTTGAAAACGAACTGATTGGCCAGCTCAAGCAATTGGGTTATGCCTCAGTGACGCTCAAGGACGAAAGCCAACTACTGTCTAACCTAAAAAACCAAGTCGAACGTGCCAATGGACTAGCGCCACTATCTGATACAGAGTGGAAGCAGGTCATCAGTTTTTTAAACACAGGCACAGTGTTTGAGCGAGCTAAAAATCTGCGTGATCTGTTCCCAGTCAAATTTGATGATGGTACAAGCAAGCACATCTTTTTTCTCTCGGATGATCCAAGCAAAAACATCTATCAGGTGACCAATCAAATCACCATCGACCACCGTGACTATAATGGCAGAACCAGCCGTTTTGATGTCACGCTCTTGGTCAATGGTTTGCCTTTGGTACAGATCGAGCTGAAAAAACGCGGCATGGAAATCGCCGAAGCCTTTAATCAAACACAACGCTATATTCGTGAAGCCTATTGGGCAGGGCAAGGGCTGTTTGGTTTTATTCAGCTGTTTGTGATTAGTAATGGTGCCAATACCCGTTATTACTCCAACGGCACCACAGGCATCGAGTTTGCCTTTCCCTGGGCAGATGTCCATAACAAACATATCAATGAAATTGTCGACTTTGCCGAAGCTTTTTTAAATCAGCAGCATCTAACCCAAATGCTGACCCAGTACATGGTACTGCTAGAAACCACCAAAAGCCTGATGGTGCTGCGTCCCTATCAGATTTATGCGGTACAGAAAATTGTGGAGCATGTGCAAAACTCCGATCAGAACGGCTATATCTGGCACACTACAGGTTCAGGCAAAACCCTGACCTCATTTAAAGCCAGTCAGATCATCATGCAAATGCCTGATGTGGAAAAAGTTCTGTTTGTGGTCGATCGTAACGACCTCGATACGCAAACCTCACGCGAATTTAATGCTTTTAAAGCCGACAGCGTCGACAGTACCGATAACACATCGACCTTGGTAAAACAGCTCGATCAACGTCATGACAAACTGATTGTGACCACCATCCAAAAGCTCAATCGGGCCATCAGCACTGAACGTTATTTAGAATCGATTGATTATCTTAAAAATAAAAAAGTGGTCTTTATTTTTGATGAATGTCATCGCAGTCAATTTGGTGAGACCCATCAGAACATCAAAAAATTCTTCAGCAATCCACAAATGTTTGGTTTTACCGGTACGCCTATTTTTGAAAAGAATAGCCAAAGCAAAGCAGGTTTAAAACTCACCACAGACTACCTGTTTAATGAGTGTTTGCATAAATACGTGATTGTCGATGCCATCCGTGACCGTAACGTATTGCAGTTCCAGATTGATTATCGTGGCAAATACACCGCCAAAGGCATGGCGACGAATGAAAGTTATGAGGAAGATGTAGAAGGCATCGATACCAAAGAACTGTATGACAATCCGCAACGCCTAGAAATGATTGCCCGCTACATTGTCAATATTCACGATACCAAAACCCGTAATCGTGAATTCACCGCAATGTTCTGTGTCAGTTCGGTCGAAACACTGACCCAATATTACGACCTCTTTGAAAAGGTGCAGGCCGAAAAGCAAATTGAAGATGAAGCACAAGGTCGGATATTTAAGCCTTTGACCATTGCCACCATCTTTTCCTACGCTGCAAATGAGGCTGTACCGACTGATGACTTAAATGGCTTGATTCATGAAGAAGCCGCAGATATTCCAAGTCAGGTCAACTCATCCAGTCGGGATAAGCTAGATCGCTACATTGCCAATTACAACCGACAGTTCAAAACTAACTACAATTCTGGTGATCAATTTTATGCGTACTATCGCGACATTGCACAGCGCGTAAAAAACAGACAGATTGATATTTTAATCGTGGTCAATATGTTCCTCACGGGCTTTGACTCTAAGCCGCTAAATACCTTGTATGTCGATAAAAATCTAAAATATCATGGCTTAATTCAGGCATTCTCTCGTACCAATCGTGTCTACAATGATAAAAAACCATTTGGCAATATCATCTGTTTCCGCAACCTGAAACGCGCCACAGATGAAGCACTGGCGCTATTTTCCAATAAAGAAACGACCAAGATTGTACTTGTTCCCAGCTATGCGGAAATCGAACAGGATTACCAAGCAGCGGTGAGCAAATTGTTTGCCTTAACGCCCAATTACCAATCAGTCGATGATCTTGTCACTGAAGAACAGCAACTCGAATTTATTAAAGCTTTCCGTGAAGTGATGCGCTACAACGCGCAATTACAAACTTTTATTGAATATGACCAGGATCAAACCGCATTAGATAAACAGCACTTCGCAAACTTCGCCTCTAAGTATGCTGACCTATGCCGTGCCGTTAGAAAGACCACCAAGAAAGAAAAAGTATCGGTATTGGATGATGTCGATTTTCAGCTGGATTTACTGCACAGTGATCGCATTAATGTTGGTTATATCATTAATCTGCTACAACTAGTCGTGGATACAGACTCAGAGGACAAGCGTAAGAAGTACCAAGCGCAAATTTACGATTTAATCAGTAGTGATATTAGCTTGCACGATAAGCAAGACCTGATTCAAGAATTCATTGAAGAAAACATGCCGAAGATGATCAATGGGCAGAGCGTCCAAACGGCTTTTGCTGCATTCTGGGATGCTGAAAAAGAACAGGCCTATCAGCATCTCTGCAAAGAAGAAAACCTGAAACCAGAAGCCATGAAGCAGGTTCTGGAGCATTATGAGTTCACCAAACGCCTACCACGTAAAGAAGAGTTGAAGGACTTGCCTAACTATAAGGTTAAGCTGTTTGAACGGGAGAATGTCTTCACTCACTTGATGGTCAAGACACGCCAGTTGATTGAGCGATTTTATGTGGGATTTCAATAGAGGTAATAATTGGAACAAAATAATCGTATTAATTGTACCAGCTCAAAACTAATCTGATAGTTCCCCATTTTTTATTTTGTCTGTCAGGTTAAATTTGAGCTAAATTCTTCTCAGCCTAAATTCGTTTGTAAGCGTCCGCTGAGGAATATAGAAATCAGTTTATAAACTGAACCGTACCGGGTTTGTCGGAGAGTCAATATTCTGAGATGAGAAGCATTGCTTCGCAAGACGTAGCGAAGCGTAGTGTCCCGATGACAAAATTAAAATATACCCCTGAAATCAGAGAAAGAGCGGTTCAATTATTGATTGAATCTGAAAAAGATTATCCTTCTACTTGGGCTGCAATCACAGCAATTGCGCCTAAGATTGGTTGTACTCCTGAAACACTTCGTGCCTGGCATCAAAAGCATTTAGATCAGCAAAATCCTATTAAAGTACAACAGATATCTGATCAAGAAAAAATGAAGCAAATGGAACGTGAAATTAAAGAATTAAAACGTGCCAATGAAATTCTACGTAAAGCAGCCGCTTTTTTCGCCCAGGCGGAGCTCGACCGCCCACACAAATAATGGTGGATTTTATCCATAACAATAAAGATCGATATGGTGTTGAAGCGATTTGTAGAATTTTACCGATTGCAGCTTCGACCTATTATCGGGCTTTAGATCTCGTTGATAACCCAGAACATCGAGCGAAACGTGCTCTGCATGATTTACATCATGCAGAGCAAATCAAACGTATTTGGAAAGAAAGTTCAGGTCGATATGGTGTACGTAAAGTTTGGCAACAATTGAAACGTGAGGGTTATGTTATTGCACGTTGTACAGTTGCTCGATTGATGCAAAAGCTAGATATACAAGGTGTTTGGCGTGGTAAGAACAAACAAACTACCCGCAGCCGAGATGATCAAAAACGGGCAGGTGATTTAGTGAAACGGAATTTTAGTGCTGATCGACCTGACCAATTATGGGTCAGTGACTTTACGTATATTCAAACCAATTCTGGCTGGGTCTACACCGCATTTATTATTGATGTGTTCTCACGAGCAATTGTTGGATGGAAAGTATCTACACGGATGAATACAGATATGGTGCTCGATGCACTTGAGCAAGCATTGCACGATCGAGGCATGCCAAAGAATGTGATTCATCATTCCGACAGAGGTGTGCAATATCTTTCCATTCGCTATACCAATCGTTTAGAAGCAGCAAATTTACGAGCATCAGTCGGTACGACTGGTGATTCATACGATAATGCTTTGGCTGAAACGGTGAATGGCTTATACAAAACAGAGGTGATTGAATATCTAAAAGCAGATTGGCAAGGTTTAGCAGATGTACAACTTGCGACACTAAACTGGGTATATTGGTTCAATAAAAAGCGTGTACACAGTGCACTGGGTTATGTATCGCCTTTTGAGTTTGAAGCAATGTACTATGATAAGATTAACCCGTTAGGTCAGGTGGCCTAACTTAAATAAAAAAGTCTCCGACAAACCCGGTACGGTTCAAAAGCTTATTATTCCTTATCTTATAAATGATCTTGATCAGTTTATAGAGGAAGAGGATGGCACTATAAATTATTATATTTACTATATAAATTATCAGATCAACATCCAACCCAAGGATGGAGATTACCAAATGATGTTACATCGACTAATGTACCCTCGCTCAGATGAATTTTTAGAAAATCCAAATTTCTGTTATGAGTTCTGGAAGAAGATAGCATTTTATGAAAGTATGCAATATCTCATGTTCAAAATGAAAAGTGTTCGTTATGACTTTTCTCCTGGTCCTAAAACAACTACGGTTTTCCAAAACTTAGTCAATAATTTCTCTGTAGGACAAATTTACAATATTATTTATAGAGCTATTGCAAATAGTACAGAGCAATATCAGTCAGGGAAAATTACAAAAAATCATGCTCAGAACATGGTTATCTCATCATGTGAAGGTCAAGGTGAAAGAGCTATCGCTAACAACTGGAACCTTACAGCTTACTCAAGAATTAAAGACCTACCACAATCCCAAATAAGTAAGATTTTCTTTGATTCAATTCTTCAGATTTCATACCTTGGTTTTTCAGAGAAGCCTACACTCAGTTTATAAATATGAAAGAAATCAACTTAGGTAATAATTTAGTCGAACTGTATGATCGGCCTATTCAAGGACGACTTTTTGTAGTGGGTGATCTGCATGGTTGTTATACATTACTTATGAACAAATTAGATGAATTAAAATTTAACTTTCAGCACGATTTATTGGTCTCCGTGGGAGATTTGGTAGATCGTGGCCAAGAAAATCTTGAGTGCCTAAACCTTATTAATGAGCCTTGGTTTAAAGCAATCCGTGGCAATCATGAGCAAATGTGTATTGAAGCAACCATTGATACAGAAATGAAAGATATGCATTCTTATCATGGTGGGGCTTGGTTATATGAATTGCCAATTCATCAACAACAAACCATTGTTGAGCAATGCCGTAATTTACCAATCATTCTTGAAATCCAGCATAACCAAAAAATTTATGGCTTTGTGCATGCTGATATACATATCAATGACTGGGAGGAATTCAAACGAGAGGTTCTCAAAAATAACTACTTCATTAAAGGTGAACAGTCAGCTATACAAATTGCGCTGTGGCACCGAGGACGTGTTCGATTTAGTAAATATAATCCTGCCTATAAAACTGTGACAGGTATCGACGAGATCTATTTGGGACATACCGTAGTTAAAGAACCTGTTCAGCATCAGAACTGTTTTTTCATTGATACAGGTGCTGTCTTTGGTGGTTCCTTGACAGTTTTAGAAATTTAAAAAGATTTTTCACTCTTAATTAAACTTATGCCATACATTTAATCTCTTTAGAACCCGCTTTATCTTAAAAAACAAGAATATTTAAGAGCACGGCAAATCAACTAACGAAGTCCGACAATCATATTATTCTTAATTTTTTTATTAAAATAATCAAAAAGTTAGTTACATATTTCTCCCGAAGAAAAACTATAAATATTGTTTTAAGAAAAGTGATTTTGTTATATGATTTAGTATTTCATGCAATACAATTATTAAATATGACTGATGTACTTATTATTTGTGCCTTACGCGATGAATACAATGCCTTACTAAAAACATTAGGTGGTGAAACCTCTTGGAAAGAAGAGGTCGTTGATGGATGGACTGTTGCTAAAGCAAAGATAGCAAGTGCATCAGGCACTTTATCTCTAATGGCTACTTGGCAAAACTTTATGGGCCGAGAGCAAGCAATTGCTGCAACCACCTCTTTACTACAACAAGAAAAAAATAGAATAAAGTGCATCTGTATGACGGGTATTTGTGCAGGAAGAAGAGGAAAAGTTCATCTTGGTGACGTTATATTTGCCGATAGATTATGGTCATATGATGCTGGTAAATCAGTCGTTATTGGAGGTGTCGAGAGTTTTCAAGGAGATCAACTCCAATTTAGACCTAATCCTAAAATTTTACAGAGAATGCAAAGCTTTAAGCTTGAAGAAGAAAAATGGTTAAAATTTAGACCCCTATACTCATTAGACTATCAAGAAAGATGGCTTATTTTACAGCTATTTGAAGGAATCCAACCAACTGATAATGAAATATTTAAGACGTATTGTCCTAGCTTCTCTGAAGTAATTAAACGTTTAAAAAAGCGTAACTGGATTACACTACAGGGATTTAATTTAACTGATGAAGGTTTAAAGGCAGCAGCAACATTAAAAGAAGAATATCTTTTTGGTCTCCCCAATGATCCTGATTTTTCACTCCATATTGCCCCTATGGCAACTGGAAGTACTGTGAAAGAAGATGAGAATATATTCAATTACTTAGCTGATCGAGATATGCGTAAAGTCTTAGGGATAGATATGGAGGCAAGTGGATTAGCAGCCTTAGGCGAAATATTAGATATTCCTATCATAATTTCCAAAGCTGTTTCAGATTACGGTGATACTTTTAAAGATGATACGTATAGACATTTTGCATCGCGAGCCGCAGCTGAATGCTTGATCAAACTTTTAATAAATTGTTCTGATTTAATTCTAGACAATCAAGAAATAAATGAACTTATTCCTGAAGTTTCTGCCTTATCTAACAAAGGTCTAATTAATGAGTTATCAACTTTATATTATGATGTAAATAGTATAAGAAGTATTTGGGTTAAATCAGGCGGTAAACCTTCAGATATTTCTAATATCTCAAATATTTCTGACCTCTGGTTTGAGTTGATACATAAAGCAACTAATGGGGCAAATGTTACTATTGATAATTTAATTAAAAACATTTTAATAGATTTTCCTAAAAATCAATCACTTATCAAACATATAAATTAAAAGGAATTATCTAATGAGTATGAGTTTTTTAGAAGCTTTAAATAAAGCTGGTTGCATTGATAAACAAATTACTGAAAGTGATGATCGCTTTGATAAAGTAAATGCTGCGGCTGAAAAGTTTGCAAATGATATGGAGCCAAATCTCTTAATTGATGGATTTCATTCTTTAATTAAAGAGTCTTTTTTTGAGACAAACTTGGCAATGCAATCCGCATATTCTACATTGGAAGAGTATTGGACAAATGTTGGTTTTATTTATCCTGATGAGAAGCCCCATAGATTACTTACAGCAATGGTTCTATATGCATGTGTGAAACTTGCAGAAAAGAATAATAGCTATGCATCTATGTTAGCATTAAACGTAGTTGATATTTGGCCATATTTATCTGTTCATAACCCTCATTTAATTCTAAGTAAAGAGTTAGTTGATGAATGGAACAAAAAACTTAATATTTATTCTTATTCTACTTATACAGAAAGTGTAGATATTAAAGGATTAAAAAATAAAACTTTTAAGTCTGAAATTTTTCAAGCTGACGGTGAAGTTGAAGTTTCTGCTGAAAAAGTTGCAAAGAATTTTACAGATACATTTAAAGAATTGAATGATCAGATAAATTCTGTTACCTCAGCATTAAAAAGTCCTTTTGAATATCAAAATGAGCAATTAAATATACTCTGGTGGTATGAAGCAAAGTATTCACAAAGTTTTTTTAAAAGCTATCGAGAAATCGATCCTTTACTTAATCCATTAGTAATGGCAATCGATTTATTACAACTCATTAAAGGATATCCTGCTCCTGTTAGTTCAACTTATATTTTAGCTGAATCAATTAATCAAACAGGAAATGCTAATTATGATACAAAGTATCCATTAATTGATATCCTAACAAAAATTAGAGAAAGTAAAGAGGAGCTTTTGACTAAAGATATCTTTAATAATCTTGAACTTTCTTCGAATCAAAATTTCTTGAATATAAGAGATCTTGTCATTTCAGCATTTAAAACTGATATTGATTTAGAAAATTTAAAAAATCAATGCATTATACAAATTGAAGAAATCTCTTTACCAGATTTAGCCAAAGCCATTTATAGACAAGAGCAAGTTTATAGATTTTAGGAATAAAAATGTATAAATGTAATAATCCAGAATGTGGTATCGCAGATGGTATCAGCTGTGAAAAAGGCTATCTTCATATGACTGATTGTGAAGATTTTATTAAATCTGATGAGACCGATGGACAATTGGTGGAGGATACGTCTAAATCTGCTTATAAAGTTTTTTGGAGTGGAACACATCTAGGTTTTAAAGGTCTACAAAAATTATCTGATGTTAGGAAACCTTTAATTATTGGTATCGTAGGTCCAGCAGAAGCTGGTAAATCTACAATCCTACTCTCACTGTATTTACAGATTTTAAGTGGTAAAAAATTAAAATTTGGGGATTTTTGGGCAAGTTATACTCTTGAATCATGGGAAGCCCTAGCAAAAAACTCTAGATTCGCCTCTCCCTTATCCTCACCAGACTTTCCTCCTCGCACACCACGGGGGGATGCGAGAACACCTGGTTTTTTACATCTATCTTTTAGAAATGAAAACGATGTCATTCGAGATGTTATATTTATAGATGCTCCAGGGGAATGGTTCAATCAATGGGCAGCTAATCCTAATTTAGCTCAAGGTGCTAATTGGGTAATAACTCATTCTGACTTACTCATTATAACTTCTGATTCAGAAAAACTTTCACACAAAGATGCTAGAATCCGTGGAAGTACTAGAAATGATATTTCAAGTATTTTTGATCGTTTAAAAGACTATCATTATGCAAAACATATTGCTTTAGTTTGGACTAAAGCTGAAGAAAACAATAATATCCCGAAAACTATTCGTGATTTAATTACTCGTAATCTTAACTCAATCAACTTCTGCTCAACGTCTAACCATTCTTGTTCAATAACACAACCAGATGAAATGTTTACTATAATTAATGAATTAATTTCAAATATTTCAGTAGAACATACAGAAATCACTGATCATATTATTGGTAATTCTATATTTGAGTCTTTTAGAGGAAGCCATGGATAAAACTAATTCTATTATGGTATTAGGAAAGCCAAATAGCGGTAAAACTGTTTATTCAGCTCAACTATATGGAAGATTAACTCGAGGCGTAGAGCAACAAATTGCTATACGTAATACTCCAGAAAATCTTGATATCTTTCAAGAAGCTCTAGAAAGATTAGCTGAAGGTAATAATCCTCAAAGAACAACATCTTCTCAGTTTGCGAATGTATCATTACCTTTAGTCATAAAAAATGAAAAAGAAGTAGATCTTACTTGGTTCGATTATGCTGGTGAACAGTTGACCCATATTTTTGAAAGTAGATCAGTAAATGAAAAATGGGCCGAAACTTTAATCAATGCAAATGGTTGGATGGTATTTATTCGCCTGAATGATGAAACTAAATATAAACATAAAATTGAGGATCTATTAACAAATCGAGATGTAATAAAAAAAGGAAAGACAAAACAAGAGGAAACAGATAGTGTTGATGCTAACATTTGGTGGATTGAACTATTTCAAATCATACTTCATGTTTGTAATTTGAAAAGAAGTAAAAGAATTTCAAAACCTAAACTTGCAATTGTCTTATCTTGTTATGATCAGATATCTAACTCAACTAGCACTACTACACCTAAAGAAATTTTTGAAAAAGAATTACCATTATTAAATCAATTTTTACATTCTAATTGGGAACAAGATAGAATCTCTATATGGGGTTTATCTTCACTAGGCAGAGCTTTAGATAAAAGATCACAAAATACTTTTGTAGATAATGGTCCTGAAAATCAGGGATGGATTATTTCTCCAGATAATCCTGAAAGAAGTGCTGATTTAACCTCACCTATAGTTTGGATTTATGGTTAATAATAATGGATAAAATGGCTTGGCCTAAGTATTTAGTATTTGGATATACTTCTCGAGGTCATAAACTAATATCTGAAACTGATATTGAATTTCCTATAGAATTAGTTAGTCTAACAGATATCCTCCCCAGCCAACCTTCAAGCTGGGAATATACCCTTAATTGTGGAACTATAGATACCTATTTCGCTATTTGGTATACAACACCAGATTTAAAGCAAACAAGATCTGGCTCAGTAAAAAGTAACGTCGCAATCTGGCCCATCACTCATCTACTGGAACAAGAAGAAATTGATACGGTACTCAATCAATTAATGGGTAAAAATATCTTAAATTTTTCTTTACCCCATGATGAATGTTTAACTATTTTAAATACATTAATAGACTCAAACTCTGTATGTTTAACGAACAATTTTGAGCAATGGCCCAATATTATGAGTTTTTTATGGAAGTCTTTATGGCCAAAAGCACGTCAAAACTTATCTCTGCATTGTGTATTTAAAGAGCAGGATACAACATCTTTGTTAAACCCAATATTATACTGTGTATTAGGTAACTATGAGCTTTCTTGGACAGATAGATTTAGTAAAGTTAAAAGTCATAGTATACCAAACAGAAAAAACATTTCAGAATTTCTACTGAACAAACAAAGTGAAGGTTTTTTATTTTTTAAAGAACTAATTTGTAACTATAACAACTTAAATGAATTAAGAATTGTAGAGAAAATAATAAATAATTATCAGGAGTACAAAAAAAATCCGAACATACCAAACTCTATTAAACTATTAAGAGCTAGTTTATCAACAGGTAAGGATGAAAATCCACTAATCATAAAATTAGTAGAGGAAGCTACAGATTTTATAAATAAAGATATAAATAATTTAGATATTGATCAATTGTTTACTCTTGCCAATATACCTTTACCCCTAAACTACAACATTGATATATACAATTGGATGATCTCAAGTATAAGCAATAATTTCAATCTAGAAAAAATTGAAATTATCCTTAAAACAGCCAGTGAAGAAAAGTCTTATAAATGGTGGAGTGAAATAGTTTTAGCTGGATTTAGTCACAATATAAATAAAACCAATGAGTTAGCGTCAGAATATTTATCACTATTATCCAATCCTATCATTTCACAAATTATAGAAAATATTCTTACTGATAAAAAATCCTTTGAAGTTAAGTTGTGTGATAATTCTCAATTTTCAGAAGAAAATATTACTAAAAACTTCTTAGATTTTTGCAAGAAAAATAATTGGTATCATGCACATGCATTAGCCACAGGATACTTTTATGATGCTAAAGAATCTCTTACACATCAATTAACTTTCAATAACACACAGAGCTTACAAACCTTGGTAGATAATTATCCTAATTCAGAGATAATTTACGCTATCATTGAATATAAAAATACCAGCATTTTAAAATTTGTAACAAATAGAATTTTATTAGATAAAAAAATATTAAACAATATTGACCTAGGGGATTACATTTGGCTTAAAGTATGGCTTAACTGTCTTGACATCGACAATAGAATTCTTCCAACTAAAGAAACAAAAGAATATTATATTCTCTATATTTTAAGTAAAATTATTAGCAATAATAATCCAGAAAAAATTTTCAATAAAATAATTCAAACTTTACATATAGATGACGAGATCTCTAATATTTTTTTAAACTATGATAATAGAGCTTTAATATGGTCACATATTGAAAACCCTCAAAAAAATTTAATACTTCATTCTGTAGCTGAAAAAATATTGACTCTACTAGCAGTTAAAAATATTAGCCAACCAGAATCATTACTTAGTCAAAAAATTATTCAACTTGCTCAACAAAAAAGCTCCTTACCCTTAAATACGATTATACAACTAATCCAATGGCGCTCTATAAATGAGGAAATTGCAAGATATCTACTTAGCCATGGAAGTTGGAAAATTCAGGCAAGTATGATTGGTATTATAATTAGCCAAAACAAATGGAAAAACATTGCAAAAGATATCTATTCTTCTTATAAGAGTGGAGACAAGACATTTAAGGAAACTATTCCACATATTAAGGCCTTATTATCTAAGACAGAAAGACTTAAGTTAAAACTATTTGAGGCCAGAAGCTTTCCTACAAGAAATACGATTATCTCTCACCATGAAATTAATGAAATAATTATAGAGCTATGTGCGGAGCTTTTTGCTGACAGATTAAAAACTATATGGCTAAGAGCTGGTGGAAATGCTAGTGATCTAGTTACTAACGGCACCATTTACGATCAATGGGTTCATGCAATTAATGTAGCATCTCAAGGTAAAATTCATAAATATCCAAAAAGTATTGCAAATATTTTATCTCAAGAATTTCCACGTAATGAAGATGTGAGAAATCTTGTTCAACTTCTGGGATAGGTCAAGCTTTTTTTACCTATTCTCTAGGCTGTAAAAGCAATGATACTACTTTCATAGTCTATACACGCCCTACCTAAAGTTGAATAAAAATTAAAAACTTAAAAAAAATTTCATATCTAAAAAGAGCTCTTTTTTATTCCGTACTAAAAATATTTTGACATTTACTTATTTGGACATTAATTTGATATCAAGCATCGATACTATGCTAGTCAGTCCACCGCTCAATTTTAGTTGAGTTGGCGAATATCCCCTTGCGATAATGTATATTTCTTGTCTTGAGATGAATATTCCTATCCTTATTGTATGCCATAAGGGTGATGTGGGCTGCACAATGAAAATGGCGAGCTATAAGGTTAGCACTTATGCAAAACTTAGTTTTCCCATCAGGATTATCTGTTCAGAGAGCAAAAAAACGTGCCAAAGAACTTGTCAAAAGTGAACAAGCAAAAACACAAACTGATGCACTTGATGTAATTTCTTTCAAAGAAGTGAATAAGCCATGGGCTTTAGCAATGGCGCAACTTCAAAAAAAATCAGACTCTTTAAATCATTTAATTACATTGGCTGATATTGAAAGAATTCTGGAGCAAGAACCTCTACTAGACTATAACGGCTTTGGCCACTCTGACTCATACCATGAATCTTTTTATAAACGGTATACGTTTCAGGACTCTAAAGCTGAATATCTTCAAAATTTTAAAAAGAATAGAGAAAGTCTAAAAAAAGCGCTTGATGAATGCCAGCGATGCTGTATGTATCTACAGCATCTGAAAAAAATAAAAGCTACTCGCTACAATCTAGGTAGTTATACATTTAAACATAGCGTTGAATACTATCACCGTCAATTGAACCACTTTGATAATGCATATGTGTCAAATGGAGCCTTTATTTGTGCAGCACTACATATGGGCTTTAAAGTAATTCGGAAAAATGACACTAGCCCTAATGCTTGGATCTGTGCCAGTATACAATCAGATATTGTTATGTGGGGTAGACTACTTGATCAACAGAATTCTTTACAGCCTAAAGAACTAAAGCTTTTAGCAAAGTTGGAAAAGAAGATTGGTCTCTGATCAAGTAGGCATTTTTAGTTTACAACTATATTGTTAAATGGAAAATTAAAGTCTTAAACTAAGTTTAAGACTTTAATGTAAAAATTGGAATGTGTGAAATTTTTAAATCATTGATTTTATTAAGTCATTAGTTTACAACTATATTGTACAGACACAACTACATACAGTCGCTAGGTCATGAGGAATAGCACCATTTTTCCAGAAATCCATCATTAACAGCAGTGTTGCACCGATTTGTTCTACAGTCATTCGTGCGAATTTTGCCTGTAAGTCGCCAATATAAATTGGCATCCAAATTGAAATATCTTTATGCATGGGTTTACCTTTTTATGGGTATAAGGGGCTAAGGTCATCAATTTGATGACCTTGTATATTTATTAGATCAGGGAGCTAGATTTATTAACCGGATACGGGCTTGTTGGGCTAAATCATCGTAATGGGCTTGTCCATCATCTAGCATTCGCTGTAGCCAGAGTCTTAATGCTTGGTGATCATCGAAACATTTATTGATTTCCAGCAAAAAGGCCAGATTGTGCAGTTTGGGAATATGTAACTCGTGAATGAGTTCACGCGCGACCATATCTGCTTCTGGACTAACGACTACGCCGCCAAAGAAAGCCTTACTATTCATGTGCAAGCTCCTCTGTATTGATTTTTTCTAGCATGGCTTCAAAAGCGCTACCATCGCGACGTGTAACATTCGGAATGTAGCGGCTATAGACCCGAAACAGCATTTCAGTGGTTGAATGTCCCAGCTGGCGTGCGATCCATTCCGGATTTTCTCCTGCCGACAGCCAAAGAGTTGCTGCGGTATGACGTGTTTGATAAGCACGACGGGGCTTTAGCCCTAAAAAGCGTAGCAGGGGATGCCAGACACGCTTGTTTACCAAGCGATAATCGAGAGGCCCACCATCACGATTACAGAAGACAAAACTGGATTTACCATTATTTAAGCTTTTCTGTTGCAGAAAGGCCTGATAAACCCGATCACTCATTTGGATGGTACGGTCAGAACCATAAGTTTTGGTTCCACCAAGTTTCCCATTTACTAACGCTTCTCTGATATGGATTTCACGGCGTGGTAAGTCAATATTCTTCCATTGAAGGCCATCAATTTCACTAGTACGCATGCCCGTAAAAAAGCGGATGATGTAATAAGGTTTGAAGTCATCACGTACCGTGGTGATAATTTTATGTACATCCTCCAGAGAAAAAGGTGTGACTTCAATCTTACTTTCTTTCAGATTATTAATATTTTTATAAGGCGACTCAAACTCGTATCGTTCAGCCGCATCATTGAGTATCATACGTAAAGGCGTCATGATTTGATTAATCCTAGATGCTTTCAGACTTGTTTGATTTTTTCCGTGTGTCACTTTGGCGAGAGAGGCACGGAAGTTCAGCAAGTCTGACTTCTTAATTTTTGTTAAAACAAGATTACCAAAAGCAGGTAACAAGTAATTTTTAATGACAATCGCTACTTTCTGTTGATAAGAACCTCTCCATTCAATTTGTTTCTGTTTAAACCACAAAGCTGTAAAATCTTTGAAAAGTGGCACTTGTGTTTGTACTGCAATTTGTTGACTACGTTTTTCTTTGAAATCATCAATTTTTTTACTTTTAGGAAAATATTTTTCATATTCAAAAGTACCTAAAGTGATTTCCGCTTCCAGTTGTTCTAGACGCTTCTTTAGTACTCTTCGGTTGTATGCATTATCTTCAAGGCTCGTTGTTTCTCTACATCGAATACCCATATAACGGAAGTCAGCAATGAGCCTTCCATTTCGTTCGCGGATGCTAGCCATATTCATAGTTCCTCTATAGTCAATTATTGAAGAGCATCCATGCTTAAACCTGTAAATTTCAGCATTTCCTTTTCGATACGCTCCCAGACAAAGAGAATCTTGCGTCCACCAAAAGGACGAATATAGTGAACACCTTCAATGAAGACGCTATCTTTAAGTTGATTGCGAATAGTACGAGCGTCGTACTGAATTTTTTCAGCCAGCTGTTGGGCTGTAAGATAGGTATATGACATAATAAAAGCCTCTGATTTTTTACTAGTTAAATAGGAAAAATTATCCCTAAAACGTAAATTATCATATTTTTATGTCTTTGCAAGTACTTTTTATTATCTAACTAGGAAATTTTATGATTATTTCAAACTTGGCAGTTTTGTTGGCAGAAAGAAAGCTAAAAGTTGCTGATCTGGTTAGAAGCACTGGAATTAATAAATCTACTTTACATAAACTTTATAATGATGAGTCTGTCAGAATTGATTTTGAGACAATTGATAAGATTTGCACAGCACTAGAGGTAGAGGTTGGAGATTTATTGATTTTTAAAAAAAATATTAATAATCAGTCGAGTGAAGAGTAGTTTGGTCACCGATGGTCACTTTGAAATCTTGATTGGTCACAAAGTAGATATGAAATTTGAACGATCGTTAAAATTTATCTAGATAATTTGAATTGATTTATTTAAAACTTAGATGAATATCTAAAAATGAGCTTTTTTAGGTAAAAATTTTGGTCACCGATGGTCACTTTAGAAAAGTGATTGGTCACAAACTTAAGAAATAAGTTCAAATTTTGGGGGGGAAATTCGATTTTTTAGGCCTCTATTTTAAATCTAAACAGTCTAAAATTGTATGTAAGTGAGTAGCGTTTGAGGTCATTTAAGGTGATTTATATACGGTGTGGCACATAATGGTCACATTTTGGGCACTGAATATAGAGCTGGGCAGTAAAATTTATAAGTAGGCTTTAGTAAATAATTCTAATTAGATGAATAAATATCAATTAAATCAACAATAAAAAGCCCCAATCTTTCGATCAGGGCTTTTTAAATCTGGAGCGGGAAACGAGACTCGAACTCGCGACCCCAACCTTGGCAAGGTTGTGCTCTACCAACTGAGCTATTCCCGCGTATTGAGCAGTTTTTGCTAAAACTTACACTGAAAAAAATTTGGAGCGGGAAACGAGACTCGAACTCGCGACCCCAACCTTGGCAAGGTTGTGCTCTACCAACTGAGCTATTCCCGCATAGCGCTGTATGATACAGCAAGTAAGTTCAGGGTCAATAGCTTTATGAAAAAGCTGAGTTTAATTGCATAAAATAAAGCCAGTTTTAGGCGATGCCTTGAGCTTTTTTAACTTTTGTTCACGAAACGTTGTGCCTCATACTAGTGAAAAGAGTTTTACGTATTCAACATCCCGAAGGAACAGGTATACTTTGAACGAATCATCATTTTTGGAGACAGGTATGAGCTTGGAGCAGCAACTGATTGAACGCTTACAACAGCTTTCCCCATCGCATTTAGAAGTCGTGAATGAATCTTCTGGTCATGGTGGCTATTTTCCAGGTAAAGAATCACATTTTAAAGTGATCGTGGTGAGTGAGAGTTTTGCGGGATTACGTTTAGTTCAGCGCCATCAAAAAATTTATTCAGTAGCAGGAGATTTACTTAGTCCAGGTAAAATTCATGCTTTGGCGATTCATGCCTTTTTACCCGCAGAATGGCAAGGACAAGACACTTCTAGTCCAAATTGTGCACATGCCCCGAAAAGCTAAGCAGAGATTCAGTCATGGAAACACAATTATTGATTAAGATCGTGCATATGAGTGCGGTCAGCTTGGCATGTGTCGTGATTTTGGCGCGTGCCATGACGCTATTTAAAGGCGTCCAAGGCAATCAGCCCAATCCAGCGGGTCGAACAGCTTTTGTAGCCCTTCAGCACTTAAGCATGCTGGTGATTGTACTGACCGGGATTGCACTTTTAGTGATGAAAAACTTTGATGTACAAACATGGTTTTATGCCAAAGTGGTTTTATTTTTAGTGATGTTGTCCTCTTTGTCGAAAGTTTATAAAAAAGAAGACAGCATTTTACTTACACAGCGCCGAGCGGGTTTATTCTTGGCGGTGGTTGCGATGATTTCCATTTTAGGTTTAGTCATGATTAAACCAAACTTTGGCTAATTGTTAGACATAATCATCGGCACAGCGATTGTTCTGCGCTACGCTGCTATCTATAGCGGAAAAATAACAAGAGGGAGGGGATTTCATGCATACACGTGTGGTATTTAATCAAAAAGGTGGTGTCGGCAAATCCAGTATTGCAGTGAATTTGGCAGCAATAAGTGCACATCAAGGCTTAAAAACCTTACTGATTGATCTCGATCCGCAAGCTAATTCGAGTCAGTATGTATTGGGCGATGACGCAACGTACTCGGCAGACAAACCAGCTTTAGAACCCAATATTGAAAACTATTTTGAAGAAGTGCTTGGAACGACTCAAAATAAAAGTCTATTGGGAAGTGCCATTGGTTCGATCCTCAAAGGGCGAGCTAAAGGTTTAGAAAGTTATGTACACCAATCCCCTTTTAAAAATTTGGATGTGATTCCAGCCAGCCCAAGCCTTGGGGCATTGGCTTATGCTTTAGAGTCAAAACATAAAATTTATAAACTGCGTGATGCGTTACAACAGCTTGCTGGAAAATATGATCGTGTCTATATCGATACACCGCCAGCCTTTAACTTCTTTACTTTGTCGGCACTGATTGCAGCCAATAAAGTCCTGATTCCGTTTGATTGTGATGTCTTTTCTAAACGTGCATTGCAAACTTTGATCGAAAATGTACTCGAAACTCAAGACGATCATAATGATCATTTGGAAATTGAAGGCATTGTGGTGAATCAGTTCCAAGCGCAAGCCAAACTTCCGCGTGAAGTGGTGCAACAGCTGAAGGATGAAGGTCTTCCTGTATTAGAAAGTATGTTGCCTCCATCAGTGCTGATGAAAGAATCGCACCACAAAAATTTACCCTTAATTCATTTGGCACACGATCATAAATTGACGCAGGCCTATCAATCATTGTTCAATGAGATTGAGAATAATAAATTGCGAGATTCAGCATGAAAAAGATCACAATTGCTTTTTTAATGGGCTGTACGCTGTTATTGAGCGCCTGTGCCACAACGGTTAAACCGACTTATGTCTCTCCTACACAGTATCAAGCTTTGAACTGCCAACAGTTACAAGCAGAATATAATCGGATTCAGCAACATTTAGATGAAGGTGTACCTACTGCGAAACGCACGGGTGTTGGCGTAGGTCTAGGTCTGGGTGGTGGATGGAGTCATGGTGGCGGTTGGGGCTTTGGTCCAAGCGTTTCAGTGAATATGGGACAATCATCGAATACCAAAAAAACTGAAATTTCACGACTTTTGGGTCAGCAAGAGGCGATTGTACAAGCTGCAAAATTCAAAGGTTGTGCGATTACCGTGCAAAATAAGACTAATTAATGTCGCATTTATTCATCCTGCTGAAGGGTTTAATCTTTCAGCAGTCATTAAAATCTTAGCAAAATGTTTCGAAAATAATTTCAATAAAACAATGAATTATCGTTTTAACACGCACTTTTTTACCTCATGGGTTCTGTGTTTTTTCCGCTTTGACTTGAGGAAGCCACTCTTTTTCGGCTAAATTGCGCATCTTTAATCCTGTTGTTGGATGTCTATGATTGAGAGTTGGCTGTTTGTATTGGCAATGATTGCTGTCTTGATGATTCCGGGACCGACCAATGCTTTACTCGCAAGCTCTGCACATCAGCAAGGTCTGGCGAAGACCAGCTTACTTGTACCCGCAGAACTGTTTGGGTATTTCTATGCCATCAATTTATGGGCACTCCTGATTCATCTTAGCACCCCGACTTGGCCTTATCTGATAGACCTTTTACATGCACTGAGCGCAGTCTATGTGTTCTGGTTGGCTTTTCATTTGTGGAAAAGCTCGCACTTAGAAAAACATAATCAACGTTTTACCTCGATTCGACCTAAACAATTATTTTTTTCTACTTTGAAAAATCCGAAAGCGGTCTTATTTGCTGCGGGTATTTTTCCCTATGAAGCTTGGGATAATCCCACCAATTTCTTTTTGGTCTTTGCGGTGTTTAGTCTGGTGTTATTGCCAACGGCACTGTTCTGGATGTCTTTTGGCCGTGCCATTTTATCGGGTGAGGCCAAACAAATAAAAGCCGATCTCTTATATAAAGGATCGGCTATGTTGTTGGTGGTGTGTATGTTTCCAGTGATTCTACGTTTTTTTGCTTAAGCTTCAGTGGTTGATTTTTTCTTTAATTTGGCCCGAATAAAACCAATGATCCCCGGCAAGACACTAATAATAATAATGCCGAAAATCAGATGCGTGAAATTGTCTTTGACCACAGGCACATTACCAAAAATATAGCCTAAAGTAATGAATGATCCAATCCAGCAGAATGCGCCAATCAAGTTATAAGACAGGAAAAATTTGTAGTCCATTTTTCCTGCACCTGCTACAAAAGGTGCAAAAGTCCGCGCAAAAGGAATAAAACGCGCAAAAATAATAGTTTTACCACCATGTTTTTCAAAGAATTTTTGTGTATTAATCAGGTGTTGTTTATTGATGAAACGTGACTCGATTTCAAAAACGCGCGGTCCAATATAACGACCAATGTGATAATTCAGCGTATCGCCCAGTACGGCCGCGATAAAAAGTAAAACACCAAGAGTCCATGGATTCATTGCACCTGTGGATGCAGCTAATGCACCTGCGGCAAACAATAAACTGTCGCCGGGCAGGAACGGCATGACCACCAAACCTGTTTCCACAAAGATGATGAGAAACAAAATTGCATAAATCCAAACCCCATAGTTGGTGATAAACTCAAGCAGATGGTCATCGACATGTAATATAAAATCAATCAGTTCCATGGGGCACAAATAAGCAAAAGAGTGCGGAAATCCTAGCAGTCTCGTTATCAGAAGTCAGTATTAAAACGTAAATAAATTTAGCTATCAGTGTTCTTATCTTAAAAGTATGTGTGATGAAAATGGATATTTATTCTAAAAATAGAGAACATTAAGATAGCTACAAGTTCAAATAAAACGTATTTAAAGGTGTAAAAATATTTAATCGAAATGTTGTGGCCAAAAATATTGTCAATCAACCCAATACCGATGTAGTTTTAGCTTTAATTGCCCGTGTACTGATGGCTTATATTTTCCTTGTTGCAGGCTAGGGAAAAATTTCAGCTTATAGCGTAACTTTAGGGTATACGGAGTCTATGGGGGCTTGGAGTGCTATTACCTTTAACCATTTTAGTTGAGTTTGGTGGTGGCTTAGCGCTGTTATTTGGTTTTCAAGCCCACTTTCCTGCGTTTGGCTTAGACCTATTTAGTGTTATTACCGCGTTTATTTTTCACGATGGCGCACAAGCCAGCATTAATTTTATGAGAAATTTTGCCATGGTAGGTGGTCTATTTTTTCTAATGCTGCATGGTGCAGGAAAAATGAGTCTAGATCATTTGATTGAAAAATAATTCAAAATGAAAAGCAGCATACAGGATGCTGCTTTTTTATTTACAAAAAAGTACGGTGTGGACGTTCTTTTTTTTGATCAAGATCAATAAAACATGAGGAAAATAAGATGAAAAAATCTTTTTAAAATAGGGTTATGTATGACAAGTTTAAGTCTTGCCGCTGGCGCATGGGCCAAAGATGATCATATCATTTTACAAGAAGCTGCAAAGAACCATGTCTCTGTGTCAGGCATTGCAAAGCTGAAAGATGAAACTGCGGTCACCTTAAAAGGCACGCTGCTGAAACATCTCAATGAAGACCACTACGAGTTCAGCGATGGTACAGGGGTTATTTTGCTGGATATTGATGACGATTTATGGAAAGCATCCAATATTAAAGCAGGCGATAAAGTACAGGTGGTCGGTGAGGTGGATACACATCGTTATAAACCGACTGATATTGAAGTCGTTAAAATAGAAAAAGTTTTGAAATAAACATCAGGCACGCGAAAGCGTGCTTTTTGATATAAAAACCATTGGGTTTTAAGCGTTGTATAAAGCTTGTCCGAATTATGTGCGTTACGCGCGGAAAAATGCTAGAATACGGCGCTTATATTCGTTTGCCTTTCATAGTTGTTTGTCATGACTACCAATACTCAAATTACTGAAGATCGTATCCTTATTTTGGATTTCGGTTCTCAATATAGCCAGCTTATTGCACGCCGCGTACGTGAAGCTGGCGTATATTCTGAAATGTATGCTTTTGATATGTCTGAAGAAGACATTCGTGCATTTAATCCAAACGGTATCATCTTGTCAGGTGGTCCTGAGAGCGTACACGAAGAAGGCAGCCCACGTGCGCCAGAAGTTGTGTTCAACTTAGGTGTACCAGTTTTGGGTATTTGCTATGGCTTACAAACCATGTCTGCACAGCTTGGCGGTAAAGTTGAGCCGGGTACTGTACATGAGTTCGGTTATGCCGAAGTAAACATCCAAGTTCGTGACAAGTTGATTGGTGATCTTGAAGACACCAAAGACCAACTTAAAGTCTGGATGAGCCATGGTGACAAAGTGACAGCGATTCCTGAAGGTTTCCAAATCACTGCAAGCACACCAAGCTGTCCAGTTGCGATGGTTTCTGATGAAACGCGTCGTTTCTACGGTATTCAGTTCCACCCAGAAGTAACGCACACTGCAAAAGGTGCAGAGTTATTATCGAACTTTGTACACAGCATTTGTGGCTGTCGTAGCCTGTGGAACTCTGAAAACATCATTGACCTACGCGTTGAACAATTACGTCAACAAATTGGCGATCAAAAAGTTCTTCTTGGTCTGTCGGGTGGTGTTGATTCATCAGTAGTTGCTGCGCTTTTACACCGTGCGATTGGCGATCAATTGACTTGTGTATTCGTTGATAATGGCCTACTTCGTTTGAACGAAGGCGAGCAAGTGATGGACATGTTTGCGAAAAACATGGGTATCCGTGTGATTCGTGCCGATGCTGAAGAGCGTTTCTTGACTGCACTAGCTGGTGAAGTTGATCCTGAGAAGAAACGTAAAATCATTGGTCGTGAGTTCATTGAAGTTTTTGCTGAAGAAGCGCGTAAACTTGATGGCGTAAACTTCCTTGCTCAAGGGACAATTTACCCAGACGTGATTGAATCTGCTGCAACCAAAAATGGTAAAGCTCATGTGATTAAATCTCACCACAATGTGGGTGGTTTACCAGATGACTTAGCTTTTGAATTGGTTGAGCCAATCCGTGATTTGTTTAAAGATGAAGTGCGTCGTTTAGGCACAACTTTAGGTTTACCATTTGAAATGCTATATCGTCACCCATTCCCAGGTCCAGGTTTGGGCGTGCGTATTTTGGGTGAAGTGAAGAAAGAATATGCAGACATTTTACGTCTTGCAGATGACATCTTCATGCAAGAGCTTCGTGCCAGTGGCTGGTATGATAAAACTGCACAAGCCTTTGCTGTATTCCAACCGGTTAAATCAGTTGGTGTTGTAGGTGATGGCCGTCGTTATGCATGGGTAATTGCGCTTCGTGCAGTTGAAACCGTTGACTTCATGACAGCACGTTTCGCACATCTTCCTTATGATCTTGTAGATAAAATCTCGACACGTATCATGAACGAAATTAAAGATGTTTCTCGTGTTGTTTATGACGTATCGTCTAAGCCACCAGCAACGATTGAATGGGAGTAATTTAGGGCTTTCAAGAAGCGAAGCTTCTTGCCTAAATTACGCCAAGAGCTATGCTCGCGGCAGTTGACGAAAATTATCTTTAAAAAAAGAGCGCTTAAGCGCTCTTTTTTGATGTAGTTAGTTTTATATAAAGAGGGTCTAATGTAGTCGATTCTATTCCAATACTTTTTAAGAAACCTTCGTATTGTCTTGGATTTAACTCAATAATTTTTTTTAGAATAGCAAAAGAAGCTTTATGCATTTCAGGTTGTTCTAAAGGTGTAAAGGATCTTTCAAATATTCCTGCCAAGTGAGAGTATTCATTATTGATTCTATCAGTAAATGTAAATACTAAATGTTCGCCCAGAGGTGGTCCCACATGTTTGAACAACTAAAAGCTTATTTATAAGTGATACTCTGCTCTAGTTAAGCTACCTTATTTTGTTGTGGTAGCTGGTCATAGTAAAACTCATCTGGAGTCATTTTGTCCAGACTCGAATGAGGTCGTTTCAAATTATAAAATTCAAAATATGCGTTTAATTGCTTCTTCGCATCCAAAACATTGCTGTAGGCTTTGAGATACACCTCTTCATATTTAACGCTCCGCCATAATCGTTCAACCATCACATTATCAACCCATCGACCTTTACCATCCATACTGATTTGAATGCCATTTGATTTCAATACATCAATAAATGCATCACTGGTAAACTGACTGCCTTGGTCTGTATTAAATATTTCAGGTCGACCATATTTTTCAATAGCTTCATTTAATGTTTCTATGCAAAATGTAACCTCCATACTAATCGATACTCTATGCGCAAGTACCTTGCGGCTATGCCAATCAATCACAGCACATAAATAAACAAAGCCTTTTGCCATAGGGATATACGTTATATCCGTAGACCACACTTGATTACTGCGCTGAATAGCCAATCCTTTGAGCAGATATGGATATTTACGGTGAGCTTGATTGGCCTGACTTAGATTTGGTTTACGATATAACGCATTAATGCCCATTTTCTTCATTAAAGTACGTGTATGACGTCGTCCTATATGATGTCCTTGACGATTCAACAAATCACGCATCATACGGCTACCTGCAAAAGGGTATTGCATATGTAACTCATCCATACAGCGCATCAGCTTCAGATCTGATTCACTCACAGGTTTTGGGCGATAGTAATAACAACCACGGGAGACTTTCAGCAGCTTAGCTTGCTTAGATACTGAAATCTGAAGTGAGTCATCGATTAACTTTTGTGGTTGAAGCGGCCCAGTTTCTTCAACACACCTTCTAAAAAATCAATTTCTAATGCCTGCTCACCGATTTTTGCATGTAGTTTTTTTAGATCGATGGGTGGTTCTGTTGGAGCTTTTGATTGATCGAAAGCTTGCGAGGAAGCTGAAATCAGTTGATTTTTCCAGTCGATAATTTGGTTTTGATGAACATCAAATTCAGCACTCAATTCAGCAAGTGTTTTTTCTGCTTTAATCGCAGCAAGTGCTACCTTAGCTTTAAAATCATTTGAATGATTTCTTCTTGGTCTACGTGCCATAAAATACTCCATATATTGATGTTTATAACATCATTTGGGGAGCAAAATATCACTTATAAGTGTTGTTCAAATTTCCTGATCCACCTCTCCCCAAAGGAATTGAAGTTTTTCGGTATCGGTGTTGGAAAATCCATCTGGATAATGAAAATTAGAATATAGTTCTAAAAATTTCCTTGCGTTATTGGGGAAATTATAAAATATATTATAGTTTTGGTCGTTAATGTTTTCTTCACTTGCACAGAGATATAGTTGATGAAATAAGAAATTAAGTTCTGAAAAGTAGTTTTTCATATAGATTGGCATTTGGAATATAGCAGAGGAGTCAAAATTCCTTTTAACAATAAAAAATTGTATATTGCCCCATTTTTTCCCATTGAGTCGTTTTAGGTATTTTAAAAACTCTAAATTATGTGTTGAAATAAACAGTTGCCCAAATTTTTGATTAATTACAATTTTTTCTTCAATAAGAGAAAAGATAAAGAAAATATGATTACTATCTAAACTACTAATAGGATCATCTATCCAAATAATCGGTTTCTTATTTTGATCTAGATCATCTTGGATTTTTGCTAAGAAATAGCAAAATGAGATGAGGCTTTGCTCACCTTCACTGAGATTATGGGCTTTAGTACCATTACGTTGGATTTCAAATTTAATCTCTTTCCCATTTGTTGTATTGGCTTCGATTGGTTCTAGGCTTAAGGCTTGATGTCCGAAATCATGATTTAGAATATTCTTAATGCGTCGACAAGCTTCACCCTCAGATTTTAATTTGTCTTCTTCACTTTTTATTTCAGTAGTAATTGTGGTTTTTCGAGTTTGTAGTGTTGCAAGTTCAATTTCTAATGGAGCAATGGCTTCAAAAGCTAGGTCTATATCTGAAGTTAACTGAGTGTAGTTAATAGATTGTAAGAAGAGATAAATATGATCTAAACGTAATGCATTTTTAGCTTCGTTTTGCAAAGAATAAAGTTGATCATTTTTCTGAATGCATTCAGTTCGAATCTGAGAAATTCTTTCAAGGATAGTTTTGATTTCTGTAGAATGATCTTGAGGATGTTCGATTGATAACTCTGAAAATAGTTTTTTATCTTTATCCTCAAGTGATTTTTTTAGCAGTTCGATAGATGATTTCTGCTTGGCAAAAGCATTTTGCAGATTGGTTTGTAGTTGAGAAAGTTCAGGATGGTACTGTTGGTAATAGTTCGTCATATCAAAGCTGATATTTAATGGACTATTACTTAGTAACTTATCTAAATATTTTATTCCTTTGGAAATTCTATCGCGGAGCTTATCTGTTTCTTCATCAAAATGATTGGCTAATTCTTTGCGTCTTTGATCGCTAATTTCATTATTACAGAATGCACAAGTAGTACGATCATTATGTAGGGGATGTCCTATTTGCGCCCATGAATTTAGAGAGGGATTATTTTTTAGTTCATCAATTTTATCTGAGCTGCCAACAACTGATTTTAGTATGTCATTCGTAGAAGTGATGAGAGATGAGAAATTTAAAGTATAAGGTGAGAGCTCAGGGGGAGCAGATAGCTTACGTTGTCGAACAGTATTTTCAAATAATTCTATTTGCGTCAGGTTTAGTTGTTGATAGTTATTGTGTAGTACTTCAGAAATATCTGCTTCTAAACTTCTTTTGTCATAGCGAATATTCCCAAAACGTTCATGTTGATTCTTAATTGAATCAGAGTTTCGAGTTGCTTTATCTGATAATTTTTTGTCTAAGTCACGTACTTTATTTTGATGATTGGTTTTGGCATTTTGAACTTCATTAGCTTTATTGTGAATATCAAGATATAGGGCTGATTTACAGATTTCTTCATTAGAGCCTAGTTCATTTTTTAACTGTTGAATACGATCTAAAACTTGCTGATTTTCACCGCCCAAAGTTACTGAGAATGATTCAATATTTGCATTTTCATCATGAATAAATTTTAGGTTTTCTCTAATGAAATCAGAGTTATATACGTGAATTGGGTGAGCAAATGCCGATAGATTATTCTGAGAAATGATAGAACTATCTGAAAGCTCAATGCTAAAATTTGGATTTTCGTATTTAGGTGAAAGTGTTTTAGTTTCTAACGCTCGGATGATTTTAGAAAGGCTAGTTTTTCCAGAGTAGTTTCGACCATAAAAAATATTGATATCTTTAAAGTCATAAGTTTGATTCTGTTGAGCCAGATTGGAGGATAGATGAGTATTCCAATCAAAGTTTTGAAAAATCCCAAAATTATCAATTTTTGCAATGCTCTTGATTTTCACTTAATTTTCAGCCTATTTTTATTGAATAATAAAGTTTTTATTGCTTGGTAAATAATATCTAAACTTTTACAAAAATTGAATGCTATTTAATCAAATTCTATAAGTGTTTATTAGTTGAGGCTTTTTTAGGTTGTCTACGCGCATATAAACATTTGAAAATATTGGGGAGGCTCTAAGGCATACAGAGAGAAAGATGTAACAACATCTTTACATCCACTCATTGCCTTGTACTTAGGTTTTGAAAACACAAGATATTGTCCCAAGTTTAAGAATCAGCATTCTATTTTTAGGGATGTGCAGTTGGGAATCTGCTTGTTATGATCTAGGACATATGGATCTGTAATGAGTAAGCACATGACGAATAATAACTATACTGAACTTTCACATTCGGATGACTGTGAAAAATACGTAAATCAATTCATTCAAGAGTTTCCACTGAGAAGTGCTGAAATCGGCCAAGGGACGGTCATCAAACGCGCGCTGCCAAGTCGCCATAAACGAATGATTGGTGCATGGTGTTTCTTAGATCATGCAGGCCCTGTAACCTTCCCTCAAGGGGACGGTTTAGATGTTGGCCCACATCCACATATCGGTTTGCAAACCTTTACATGGATGATTGAAGGCACCATGATGCATACCGACAGTTTGGGCAGCAAACAGCTGATTCGTCCAAAACAGGTCAATTTAATGACCGCAGGACACGGGATTTCCCATACGGAAGTCGCACCAGATACAGAAACCAAAATGCATGCAGCACAGTTGTGGATTGCATTGCCTGATGCACAAATTGCTGTTGAACCACGTTTCGATCACTATCCAGAACTGCCAGTGGTGGAAAAAGATGGGGTGGAATTTACCGTTTTGGTCGGAGAGTTTTTAAATACCACTTCACCTGTGAGCGTTTATACAGAGTTATTAGGGGTGGACTTAAGCGCAGCAGAAAGCACCAAAACCCGTTTAACACTCAATCCAAACTTTGAGTATGGGTTTATGGCTTTAGAAGGAACGGCTACGGTTAATGGACACGAACTGACTGAAGACAATATGGTGGTGCTAGAGCAGGGTGTAAGTACGATTGAAATTGAAATTCATGCTGGCAGTCGCTTGTTACTGTTAGGTGGTGAGCCGTTTGAAAGTCCAATTCTACTGTGGTGGAATTTTGTTGGTCGTACTCAAGAAGAATTGAAAATTGCACGTGATCAGTGGATTGCACAAGATGAACGTTTTGGTTCGATTCCTGACTATGAAGGTCCGCGCTTAGAAGCTCCAGCATTTCCAGACCAAATGCGCGCTTCAAAATAAAGGGAATACTGCGACAAGTCGTTCAACAACAGAATAGGTGGACAGTTTCAATACTTGAAACCTATTCAAAATAATATCAATGAAAAATAGGATAATAAAAAAATGGGAATCATTGCGAATGCGGAAGTCAAAACATGCGTCGAAGCATGGTCTGGTGAAGTAAGCAGTGGACGACATCAATTCATTACCGATAAACCAGCGTCTTTTGGCGGTCAAGATAAAGGCCCTGCACCTTATGACTTTATTTGTACAGGTTTGATTTCCTGCACCATGATTACCCTACGGATGTATGCGCAGCACAAAGGTATTGAGTGGGGGACTTTTAGTGTCGAAGCAGATTTTAATGCCAATAAAGAAGGCCGAGAATGGATCAGCCGTCGTTTGTCGTTTGAGCAAACATTGACAGAAGAAGCACACCAAAAAATCTTAGACATCTGTCAAAAAACACCAGTCACTAAAACTTTATTACGTTCCGTCGAGATTGAAACCTCAATTGTTTAACTCGCTTGATGGTTTTTTATAGGCGGTAAAGGATTTTGCGCGACTGGGTATTCATGTGTATCGACAGATGCAAAATCCAAATTTTAGCGTAAAGTGGGTGCTAGATTTCAATTAAAAAAGGTAAAACAATGATCACCCTGCACCATTTGGAACATTCACGGTCTTTACGCATTTTATGGGCTTTGGAAGAGTTAGGGCTGGAGTATGAAGTGAAGTTTTATAAACGCCTACCGACCTATGCTGCACCACCTGAGTTAAAAAACATTCATCCCTTAGGCAAAGCCCCTGTTTTGACCGATGGTGATTTGGTCATAGCAGAATCTGCGGTGATTTTAGAATACTTGCAAGCCACCTACGATACAGAACACAAGTTTAAACCGAAAAATTCAAAGGACTTAATGCAATACAACTACTGGATGCATTATGCCGAAGGCTCGTTGATGCCATATTTGGTTATGACCTTGGTGATGAGTAATGTACCCAAGCATGTTCCATTTCTAATTAAACCGCTTGCCAATAAAATTTGTGATGGGGTGAAAGGCGGCTTTATTAATCCACGCTTGAAAGAGCACAGTGCATATTTGGAAAATTATTTGTCTCAACATGAATATTTTGCAGGTGATTTTTCCTTTGCCGATATTCAAATGAGCTTTCCTGTAGTGGCAATGCAAGAGCGGGTAAAAGCCCATAATCCTCAAATGGTTGCTTATGCACAGCGTATTCAGCAGCGCCCAGCCTTTAAAAAAGCCAAGGAGCTCAGTGGGTTCTAGTGGGTGGTGATGATTTGAACCTGATTTTTTTGCCCGGTGCATCGGGCAATACGGCATTTTGGCAACCTGTTATCCAACGCCTACAGGACGATTCAACCATGGTCGTCGCTTATCCGAGCTTTGGTGGCTATCCTGATGAAATGAAAGTGCAGAGTTTTGAGGACTTACAAGATTATGTATTGAATCAAATTCAACAGCCTTCTGTGGTCGTTGCACAATCGATGGGTGGTATTTTTGCAGTACAAGCTGCTTTACAAAAGCCTGAACAGGTGCAGGCCTTGGTGCTCGTGGCAACCTCAGGCGGCATTGATTTAAGTCCTTTTCAGGTGGCGGATTGGAGAGAGGATTATCAACAGAGCTTTACGGTTCCTGATTGGTTTGTTCAGCATCAGTCTGATTTGACAGACAGTCTGGAGCGTATCCAGTGTCCAGTTTTGTTGATTTGGGGCGATGCAGATCCGATTAGTCCTGTTGCAGTGGGACAGTTCTTACACCGTCAAATACCACATGCTGAATTGCATATCGTGTCACAGGGTCAACATGATTTGGCTTATGTGCATGCAGAGCATGTTGCGCAATTGATTCAAAATTTTCTCGTCAAACTCAGAGTATAAAAAAGGATGCCGAGGCATCCTTTTTTTGTTTTAGCGTTTGACCACAATCGAATCAATCCCGCTATGTTGTAGGGTTTGTTGCGCAATCACTGCGGCTTCTTGCGAGTCATATGGCCCTGAAATCACGCGATACCATGTTTGGCCACCTTCAACGGTTTTGACGACATCGGCAGAGAGACCATTTAAGATAATTTCTGCACGACGTGCATCGGCACTGTCTGGGTCAGGGTAACTGCGGACTTGCAATATAAAACTTGGCGCTTGCGGTGTCGGTGCTGCTTCGGTTAAACCCGGTTCAGCAGGGGTGCTTTCTTCGGCAGCAGGTGCTTCAACAATCACCACAGTGCTTGGATTGTCTTTGGTTTCAGGAATGGCTTGATCAGGAATCGGCGTCACTTGCTGCTGTGGCAGTAGGTCATAGAAACGGTAGTCTTTATTGGTTTCTTCTTGATAATGTTCCGAAGTGATTTGCCCTTTCGGCTTCACTGGTGCCCAAGGTTTCCACAGTAACAGTGCTACAGCAAAACAGAGCACGATTAAAATGACCACAAGTGTACCGAGCCAAGCTGGAATCAGTGGCTTTTTGGGTTTGTTCGGTCTTTCAGATACACCGCGCTGCGTTTTTCCAAACACGTGGAAACCTCTTTTCTTCTAATCAATATGAGGGACTGGCCCATTCTTTGCTTTATTTTAGTACTTGGCCTCAAGCAATTAAAAGAGGCGTCATTGTAAAATAAAGAATCGCTTTGCAAAATTCAAGTTTCACAAAGCGAGCAATACATCGGGGTTGATATGGCTACTTCGGGCAAAGCCCTTCATCTTGCGACGATGTGCAAAGCGTTGCTTTTTACATCGGTACCTCAAGCATAGCTTTCGGTCTTACAGCCATGTGTGAAGCTTTGCTTTGCTGGTTACATCGTCTCAGGTGCAGACACACCTAGTAACTCTAAACCATTACGCAAAACTTGTTGTACGTTTATTGAAAGTAATAAACGGGCTTGCGAAAGGGCAATATTCTGTTCGTCGATAATTCTTGTATTATCCAAGTTATACCAACCATGAAATAACGCCGCGAGTTCTTTCAAATAGTTACCCACTTGGTGTGGTTCATAGCTATTTGCTGCACGAAGCACAATTTCAGGATAGGCCGCAAGTTTGGCAAGAATTTCAGTTTCAGCATCAAGAGTTAATAAGGTCGCATCGTAATCAGCTGCTTTGCTACGATCAAAAGTAATGCCTTTTTCAGGTGCTTTCACATCGACCATACGATTAACACGTGCATGCGCATATTGGATGTAGTACACCGCATTGTCTTTGCTTTGTGAAACTGCAAGGTCTAAGTCAAAGTCAATGTGCTGCTCAGACTTACGCATCACGTAGTAGAAACGCGCAGCATCGTTGCCCACCTCTTTACGCAGGTCGCGTAAAGTCACGAACTGACCAGAACGAGATGACATTTGTACCATCTCACCACCACGCCATAGGCTGACGAACTGAACTAAAAGCACAGTCAGTTTTTTCGAATCATAACCCAAGGCATCAATCGCGGCTTTGACCCGTGAAATATAGCCATGGTGGTCTGAGCCCCAGATATCAATGATATCGGTATAGCCACGTTGTAATTTGTTCAGGTGATAAGCAATGTCAGAAGCAAAGTAAGTGGTTTGCCCATTACGACGTTTCACAACACGGTCTTTTTCATCGCCAAATTCAGTCGATTTGAACCAAATGTTGCCGTCTTTTTCATATAAGAAACCACGTTGTTCTAAAGTTTCTAAAGCTTCATCAATTTTGTCTGTCAATGAAGCTTCACTGAACCATTGGTTAAAGGTTACACCAAACTCGCCCAAGTCATCTTTGATGTCATCTAAGATCGCATTCAGCGCTGCTTGGTGGAATACGCGGTAAGCTTCACCGATTAAGCTTTGTGAATTATGGATTAAACCATCGATGTGCTTTTCTTTGTCGCCTGAAAGGACAACTTTATTGCCTTCAGCATCGAGTTTTTCTGCATATTGCACATCTTCAGGAACATCTTTATACACGTCTGCTACAGGGCGAACGTAAGCATCGCCATCAGCATCAATAATACTTTGCGCGATTTCTTTAACATAGTCGCCTTGATAGGCATTTTTAGGGAAAACCAGTTCTTGGCCTGTTAATTCGAGGTAGCGTAAATAGGTAGATGTTGCCAGGATGTCCATTTGACGGCCTGCATCATTCACATAATATTCACGGTCTACGGTTGCACCTGTTGCTTCAAGCAAGGTTGCAACGGTCATCCCATAGGCTGCGCCACGACCATGACCAACGTGCAAGCTAGACGTTGGGTTGGCAGAAACGAATTCTACTTGGATTTTCTTCGCAGCATTGGCTTGAGTGCGACCAAATTGCTTGCCTTGCGCTTGAATTTGATCAAGTACAGCAAAACGTTGGTCAGCATTTAAAAAGAAGTTAATAAAGCCAGGACCTGCGATTTCTGCTTTGCTGATGTCCGCCACTTCAGGCAGTGCAGCAAGAATTTTTTCGGCTAAATCACGTGGCTTCATCCCCGCAGCTTTAGAGGCAATCATGGCGATATTGGACGCGAAATCCCCGTGGCTTCGGTCTTTGGTACGCGTCAAAGTACTGCTGTTATTCCAGTCTGCTGGAAGGACGCCTTCAGCTTGAAGGTTTTGCACTGCGTGCTCGAGAGCTGCTTGGATTGCCGTGTTCATATTCAGTCGAAAATTTAATGTCGCAGAAAAACGCTAAATATAGCAAATTTCCGCGTCTTTAGGTGAATCCATTTTTATAGAATAAAAAATGTTCAAAAACTGCTAACGATTGCGCTGCAATAAATATGAAAAGCGCAGTATGATGAGAACCAAAACGCATACTTTTAAGGATAAAACGTGTCTGAACAGCGACCGATGATCATCGGCAATATTCCCAAGTTACCAGCAAAATATGCCATGTTTATTTTGCCGTTTTTTATCTCATTTTTTATGAGTGGCATTATCTCGATGATCAATCTTTGGCGCAATTTGGGTTGGGTGGACAATTTCCTACAGGTTTGGTTGTCCGCATGGATGATGTCTTGGGTGGTGGCCTATCCTGTAGTGCTCATTGTGCTACCGATTGTGCGCCGTTTGACCGGTGTGTTTGTTGATATGTCACATTTGAACCCACCCAAATAACCTGCATTTTAGCTATTTTCACGGCATGAGACAGGTTTGCTTAGGAGTTCCGCATTTTGGTTTTGAAAACGATACAGTTTGCCTGCATGAAAGAGCTTAATCACTTTGGCACTGGCAAGTTGTTGTTGAAAACGACTCAGGCTTTGGCGTTGAAATGGATCAAAGGGATTGCCGTAGTTTTTGTTGTCGAGTAAAAACTGAATCTGTCCTGCTTCTTTATCATAGCCATATAAGATACGTTTGCCTTGCGCATCTTGAAGCTCAAATGTAGGCGGATGACTGCTGATTTTACAATTCAGACGTAGTGAGAGCACAAAGCTTTCGGTCGATTTGTTTTGTAGCTGATAAATCCCTTGTTTTTCATTCTCCAAATAGACCCATTGGTTCAAGGGTTTGTAACTGCTAATTGAAATCTACTTATTTCTATACTATTATATACAACATGAGTAAATATGTAAGCATTAGCGTTGCAGCTAAAACATTAGGTGTTTCCATTCAAACATTAAGGCGTTGGGATGAAGAAGGCACTTTGGTTGCAGATCGAACCCCTAAAAATCATAGACGATATGATCTGAGTAAGATCACGCCTGAGCAAATACACAAGCCCGATAGTCAACTTCAAAGGAAAACCATTGCATACGCAAGGGTATCGAGTCATGACCAAAAAGAAGATTTAATTCGACAGCAACAAGTTCTTGAAATGTACTGTGCAAATCAAGGTTGGACGTTTGAATTAATCTCCGATCTTGGTTCGGGTATGAACTATAGAAAAAAAGGCTTAAATAAGCTGCTAGAAGCAATCATGAATGATGAAATCGGACGTTTGGTTTTAACGCATAAAGATCGCTTATTGCGGTTTGGTGCTGAGTTGGTTTTTGCCTTATGTGAAGCTAAAAGCGTGGAGATCGTCATTCTTAATAAGGGTGAAAATTTGTCTTTTGAGGAAGAACTTGCTCAAGATGTTTTGGAAATCATTACAGTGTTTTCGGCAAGATTATATGGTAGTCGTAGTAAGAAAAACCAAAAGTTAATACAGGCAGTCAAAGACGCACTATGAGCCGATTCATACGAGGGCATGTAATCCAATTACTGCCAAATAATAAGCAAGCAAGTCATTTCGCTCAAGCGAGTGGTGTTGCTCGTTTGTCGTATAATTGGGCTTTAAAAGAATGGCAACGTCAATATAAAGCAGATAAGGAATATAGAGATCAGTGTGACTATTATGGCGTTCAGGTGGATAAAAAACTTCTAAATAAACCATCCGAAGCTAAAATAAGAAAGCACTTAAACTCGTTCAAGCGTGAGAAATACCCTTTCATGCTTAAAGTGACCAAATGTGCGCCACAACTTGCGATTAAGCAATTGGGTAGTTCATTTGATCGTTTTTTTAATGGTCAATCCAAATATCCAAAGCCTAGAAAAAAAGGCGTAGATGATCGCTTCTCATTATCAAATGACCAATTCAGCATTAAAGATAGAAAAATTAGTATCCCAAACTTGGGTTGGGTAAAAATGACTGAGGATTTGCGTTATCAAGGAAAAATATTATCAGCGAAAATATTTAAACAGGGTGGTAAGTGGTTTGCTTCGATTGCTGTTGAATTAAATCAGCCTGAGAAACTTCACCCCAAAACAGGTTTATCTGTTGGTATTGATTTAGGTGTTTCCAGTCTTGCCACTTTATCTAATGGCGAGGTTGTTCCATCAAGTGCGCCACTAAAGAAACAGCTTGCCAAGTTAAGACGACTTGCTAAGTCTTTTAGCCGTAAAAAGAAAGGTAGTCAAAACAGAGAAAAAGCGAAAACCAAGCTCTCTCGTTTGCACTACAAAATATCATGCTTGAGAAAAAACAATCTTCATCAAGTCACATCTGATTTAGTTAAGCGATTCGATCTGATTGCGATTGAGGATTTAAATGTGAAAGGTATGGTACAAAACCGTAAGCTCTCAAGAGCCATATCGGATATGGGCTTTTATGAGTTCAAGCGACAGTTGATTTACAAGGCTAAACAGCATGGCAAATCAATACTTTCTGTTGGACGATTCTTTCCAAGCAGCAAGATGTGTTCGAATTGTGGTGAATTAAACCAAAACCTGACACTTGCAATGCGTGAGTGGCGATGTTCATGTAACACCCTGCATCACAGGGATATTAATGCTGCCATCAATATTCTAAAACATGCAGATAAAGAATTGGTGGCTACATAAGCCACCAATGGCGGTGAGTTACACCGTGACAGCCTATGGAATTGAGGTAATCCCAAGCGCAATAGCAATTGGTTCTTGATGATGAAGTAGGAATTAAACATTAAACCCACGTAAGTAGGTTTAAGTAGGTTTTAAATAACGGTAAATTTGCACTGAGTTGCTCATATTGCTCGATGGTGGCTTTACTGATATCGACAATGCCTTTGGGATCGATTTCAGGCAGTTTTTCGTTATGACCAAATAGTCCTGTAATTTTATCACTCACTGTAGTCTGCGCTGTAGAAATGGATTGGCATGCTGTCATTTGTGTGAGGTAAAGACATGCGAGGCTCAACAACCTCAATTTTTTGATGATCATTTTTAATATAAAGAAGAAATAAAAGCGTTAGCTTAGCTTGAGCTTTATTTAAGTTCAAATTTTATCCATGCGTTATTTGACCGAAAGACTGTCGTAAACGTCCTTTTTACGTTGAGTTGGTTTGATTTTTATTTTCAGACTAAATCGCTTTGATAATTGCATCACGCTTATAAATATCAAAAGACGAGCAAATGGCGCTAAGCTAGTAGCCGAATTAGATGCATAGATTCTCCCCATAGGTTCATCTAAATCTATGTATAACGAGATAGGTAATGACGACAGAATATTTAAAGACAAAACAACCCTTATACATCCCTTATGCGGGCAATACCTTGCTTGAGTTGCCGCTGTTAAATAAAGGATCGGCATTTACGGAAGAAGAGCGCACTCGCTTCAACTTGCATGGTTTAATTCCGCATGTTGAAGAAAGCATTGAAGAACAAAGTCAGCGTTCTTATCAACAGTACTGTGCTTTTAATGATGCGATCAATAAGCACATTTACTTGCGTAATATTCAAGACACCAACGAAACCTTGTTCTATCACCTCATTGAAAACCATTTAAGTGAGATGATGCCAATTATCTATACTCCAACGGTGGGTGAGGCCTGTCAGCGTTTTTCGGATATTTATCGTCGCCATCGTGGTACATTTATTTCCTATCCAGACCGTGCGCATATTGATGACATCTTGCATAACATCAACAAGAAAAATGTCAAAGTTATTGTGATTACCGACGGCGAGCGTATTTTAGGCTTGGGCGACCAAGGCATTGGTGGTATGGGTATTCCGATTGGAAAGTTGTCGCTCTATACCGCGTGTGGGGGTATTAGCCCAGCTTATACGTTACCAATTACCCTCGATGTCGGGACCAATAATCAGCAGTTACTGAATGACCCAATTTATATGGGTTGGAATCAACCGCGTATCAGTGGTGATGAGTACTATGCTTTTGTTGATGAAGTGATTGCTGCGATCAAGCGTCGTTGGCCGAAAGCGTTGATTCAATTTGAAGACTTCGCACAAAATAATGCCATGCCGTTATTGAATAAGTACCGTGATGAAATCTGTTGTTTTAATGATGATATTCAAGGTACCGCAGCCGTTTCTGTAGGCAGTTTGATTGCTGCATCACGTGCGGCAGGTAAACAGCTCAAAGATCAAACCGTTGCCTTCTTAGGTGCAGGTTCAGCAGGCTGTGGGATTGCTGAGCAAATTGTTGCACAGATGAAAGTTGAGGGTTTAACTGATGCCGAAGCGCGTGCACGCGTATATATGGTCGATCGTTTTGGTTTAATCACTGAAAATCAGCCTAACTTACTTGATTTCCAACGTAAATTGGCGCAAAAGCCAGACGTGATTGCGCAATGGGGCAATGCTGAAGAGGTGATTTCACTGCTTGATGTCGTGAAAAATGCCAAACCTACCGTGTTGATTGGGGTATCGGGTCAGCCTGGCTTATTCACTGAAGAAGTGATTCGTACTTTGGCTTCGAACTGTGATCGTCCGATTGTGCTGCCACTGTCTAATCCAACGTCGCGTGTTGAAGCAGTGCCAGCAGATATTATTCACTGGACGGATGGCAAGGCTTTGATTGCGACGGGCAGTCCTTTTGCTCCTGTAAACTATCAAGGCAAAATTTATAATATTTCGCAATGTAATAACTCATACATCTTCCCAGGCATCGGGTTAGGTGTGATTGCGGCCAATGCAACCCGTGTGACCGATTCGATGTTAATTGCATCGAGTAATGCTTTGGCAGATTGCTCACCGATGCTCGTGAACCCTACAGCAGATTTATTGCCTGAGATTGATGAAATTCAGAAAGTCTCTAAGCTGATAGCCTTTAAAGTGGCCAAAGCAGCAATGGATGCAGGTGTAGCCCCGATTATTAGTGATGAGCAATTGCAACACGCGATTGAGAAGAACTTCTGGAAGCCAGAGTATCGTCACTATAAACGTGTCGCCTTCTAAAGCTGAAAATGAGACGAACAAAAAGGAGCATGCTGCTCCTTTTTGTTTTGGGTATACGGATTTAATGGTTGATGGGGCACCTTCACCCCATCAATCGTAAGCGTCCGCTGAACCCCATGCCTATTTTTTAATTTGAGTTGGATTTCCAGCGATGTGGTAGTAATTCTTCTATTTGGGTCGCTTTATGCGTCGGCAGCCTTTTCAGCACATCACTGAGATAGGCATACGGATCCAACCCATTCAGCTTTGCTGACTGGATTAAAGTCATGATATTTGCCGCTCGCTGTCCACTGCGCAGCGAACCTGCAAACAACCAGTTCTTACGGCCCAATGCCCAGGGACGCATTGAGTTCTCTGCCCAGTTATTGTCAATGGGTAGATTGCCATCATCCAGATAGCGGCTTAAGGCTGGCCAACGCTTCAGACTGTAATTGATGGCCTTGGCGGTTGGAGAACTCGATGGCACCGTCAGATAATGTTGGTTGAGCCATTCACACAGTTGTTGCATCACCGGTTGGCTGTGCTGTTGTCGGTATTCGCGGCGGTGTTCTGCTGTACCATCGGTCTTTTTCCTGAGTTCTGCTTCTATCGCATACAGTTTCTGAATCATCAGTAATGCCTGTTCAGCGATCTGACTTTTCCCGGTCACATGTAGCTCATGGAATTTACGACGTGCATGCGCCATGCAGCCCACCTCTATGACATCGCCTGATTTAAAGCGTGCTTTATAACCACTGTAATCATCACAGACCAGATGGCCCTGCCAGCCATTCAGGAACTCTTCTGCATGCTGACCTGAACGGCTATCCTGAAAGTCATAGATCACCGCTTGAACTGGATTGTACTGTGTAGTGGCATAGGCCCAGACATAACCTTTCTTCGGTTTTTTCTCATCATCACCCATCCGCATGATGGTGACCGGCGTTTCATCGGCATGGATCACCCGCTGTTGCAGCACCACCTGTTTTAAGGCATTGGCCAGAGGTTCCAGTTCCACACCGCAGCGACCTATCCAGTCAGATAACGTTGATCTAGAAAGCTCGATTCCCGCCCGCTGATAGATCAGACGTTGACGGTACAGCGGTAAATGATCGGCATACTTCGATACCAGCACATGGCTGAGCAGTTCAGGTGAAACAATGCCTTTATCAATCACATAGGCAGGCATCGCTTGCTGAGTCAGGGTGTCACACTGATCACAGACCCATTTGCCACGCACATGCTGTTCCTTATAGAACTGTGCCGGTCTGAAATGTAGTTTTTCACTGATATCTTCGCCGATACGACGCAAGGTGCAGCCACAAGCACATTGGGTTGATGTTGGTTCATGCTCGATACGGATGGTGTGTAGATGATCGGGCAGCAGTCGACGTTTAGGTTTGTTGACTGTGGCTTTGTGTGTCGCTGCATCAGTTTTATCTGCATTCAGCCGTTCCAGTTCCAGATCAACAGCGGCAATATCTTCTTCGACCGCTTCATCCCACAGATGGATTTGTTTTGCGGTGAGATGTTCGTTTTTACTGCCAAATTTGTGCTGTTTAAATAGTGCGAGCTCATGCTCGTATTTTTGCGTGAGAATGGAAAGATGTTGAACTTTGGCATCCAATTGCTGGTTTGATTTTTCTAATTCTTGATTTGATTGTGCCAGAGACTGATGCTGCATCGCCAACTGCCGGGTAAATTCCAGCAGTTGTTCATGGGTCAGTTGGCTTAAATCAGGCAGCATTTTCATGACCGCAGTATGCCTGAGGTCATGACGCAGAGGAAATAGAACGTTTGGAGAATAGCAGAATGTAGCAGCCTAGTTTAGAGCATTGTTACCACTTGCTGTCGTCCAATGCGCTGCCAAGGCAAACCCTGAATTAGTGCCTGTAACTGTTCTGGACTGAGAGCTACGTTTTCACCCTGGTGAACTTTAGCCCAGTGGAATTTTCCCTGTTCCAACCGCCGGGCACACAGCCAGATGCCCAGTCCATCATGTACCAGCACTTTCATGCGATGGCCACGTTTATTACAGAACAGGTAAGCACAATGCGGTTTGATGTAGCCAAAGGCTCTCACCACCTGAGCCATGGCCGTATCCATACCTGCACGCATGTCCATGGGCTGAGTAGACAACCAGATTTCATCGATACGGATCATGTTGTAAGTGCCTTGAGTAATTCTGCTAAAGCAGATATTTCTGATACTTGCCATTTCAAGCCAATTTCTGCTTTTGAGTGGGGTAAAGTAATTTGAACCGTTAACATGCCAGTAGGGATAGGATCTAATGGTGCGGAGCAAGATAAGGTAATAAATGCAGGTTTATTCGGTAGTAGTGAGCGATCATTCCCTGGCTTAGCATCAATTAAGCGAATCCATTTGGATACAAGATTTGTATTCAATCCATGTTGCAAAGCGACCGAAGCAATTGAAACCTCCGATGCTTTACACGCCTGAACGATCTGCTGTTTAAATTCAGCACTATATGTTCTTCGTTTTATCGTAAGAGATGCGATGGATGTCTGGTTATTTGTAGTCATAAATTTAAGTTCCCACTTGTTTTTAAGTCAGGACTAAATTAAGGCTTATAGGACGAATTCATAAGGTGTGTTCAGCGGACGCTTACCATCAATCTGATACCACCCTCAGATGGTTGATAGATCGACTCCGTAGTTGAGTTCCTCTGCGAAGTCCGGCAGTCCGTAACCGATGGTTTTCTTGTAGAAAGGAGAGACCTTCGCAGTCGGTGCCTTCTTCTTGTGCTTCGTGGTGTAGAGCATTCGTACCCGCATCACCTCGAAGGAGTAACCGCGCCCTTCACGGTTCTTGTCCTTGGCCAGTCGGTTGATGGACTCCGTGTAAGCGTTGGTGACGGGCATGTCCGTCTCGAAGTAGGTCATGGTCTCTTCGCGCCAGTTTCCCACTGCCCTGACCAGATCGCTCCAGACTTCCTTTTGGCCCTTCGGGATGGTGGCTATCCACTCGTCCAGGGCGGCTTCTGCCTGGAGCCGTGTGGTGGCGTCCCAGATGCCGTAGAAGCGCTCCTTGTGCTCGTAGGCGGCCAGCAGTTGCGGGAACGCGCCTGTCCAGGTCTCCATGATGAGGCGCTCCCGGTCTGAGACTTCGTGAGCGCGTTTCAGCAGGATTTTCCGGTCTCCCTTGAGAGTCCGGCTCTGGGACGGTTTCAGCTCCTTTCTGAGGCCCTTGCGCACTCTCTCTAGGGCATCGTTGGCCATGCGCACCACATGGAACTTATCGACCACGATACGGGCCTGGGGCAGCACAGCCTTGACCGCTGCCCGGTAGGGGTTCCACATGTCCATGCTGACGATCTCGACCTTCTGCCGGTCTTTCAGCTTCATCAGGTAGTTGGTCACCACGTCCTGGCGGCGGGTGGCCAGCAGGTCGAGCAGGGTTCGCTCCTCAATGTTGGTCAGAATGCAGCGGTAGCGCTTGTTCAGGTATAGCTCGTCAATGCCCAGGATGCGGGGCGTCTCGAAGCGGTGCCAGCGCCCCAGGAACTCGGCGCGGGCGTTGAAGATGTCGCGCACCGTCTTCTCGTCCAGGCCGGTCTGTGCCGCCACAAAGGTGTAGGGGTGGTTGAAGGATTCCTTCTCCACGTACTCATGCAGCCGCAGTGTCATACGGAATCCGTCCACCATCTCCGGTAGCTGGGGCCTGAATGTTGTCTTGCAGGCCCGGCAGGTGTATCGGCGGCGGACCACCCAGAGAGTGACCCGCTTGCCGTGGATGGGCAGATCACGATAGGGAACGTCACGCTTGCCGAACCGTACGAACTCACCCTGCACGCCGCATTCCTCGCAGGCAATGGGATCGGGCACGTCCACCTGGAAGTGCATTTCGTCGTCGGTTGATTTGCAGCCCAGTACTTGGTATTGCGGCAGGTGAAGGATGTTGTCGGGAAGTTCGGTCATGGTGTTGTATAGGCGTAGGTGTCAGTCAGATCCATCCGACTCGGCATTGGTGTTTGCTTTTTTACCCAACAAGCTGCTGGAAACGAAAAGTAAGGCACCGAGGACAATTGCAATATCAGCCAGGTTGAAGGCCGGCCAATGCCAGTCTCGCCAATAGAAATCAAAGGAATCCACAACATAGCCGCGAAAGACCCGGTCAATCAGGTTGCCCATGGCGCCACCGAGGATAAGACTGTAAGCGATGGCTTCTCCTTTATGACGATTTTCAAGGATCAGCTTGATCAGAAAAATCGAGACCACTACCGCGATTCCGATAAAAAAGTAGCGCTGCCAGCCTCCACCATTCGCAAAAAGACTGAATGCGGCACCGGTGTTCCATAGGTGCACCCAGTTAAAGAACGGGGTCACTGAAATAGACTCGCCATAGGCCATTGATTGCTGCACCAGCCACTTTACAGCCTGATCAGACGCTGCCAGCAGGCCCGATATGGACAATAGGGCATACGGCGAGAGCTTTTTGCCAATAATGAGCATTATTTAACCCTTCAACGCCAAAATGCGTCTGGCACCGTTAAGTACAATGCCCCCCGCGATGGTGCCGATAATCAGATCCGGATAATTGGACCCGGTCCACGCGACCAGAGCGCCGGCGGTGATGACCCCCAGGTTGATCACCACGTCGTTGGCCGAGAATATCCAGCTTGCCTTCATGTGCGCCCCGCCCTCCCGATGTTTGGATATGAGCAGCAGACAACTGGTATTGGCAATCAATGCGACGAATGCGATAGCCATCATCACCAGCGATTCAGGCTCACTACCGAATACAAAGCGTCTCACCACCTCTATGAGTACGCCCACAGCCAAGATCAGTTGCAGTACACCAGCAAGATGCGCGGCACGTACCTGCATTTTCACGCTATGTCCAACCGCATAAAGGGCAAGCCCGTACACCGCCGCATCGGCAAAATTGTCCAGGGATTCTCCAATCAGGCCGGTGGACCGGGCGATCAGACCGGCAGTCATTTCCACCACGAACAGAAGTGCATTGATGCCGAGCAACCAGCGCAGGGTCCCGGATTCTTGCTTAGCAGAAGCTGCCGAAAACTCGGCGGCCTTGATGGTCTCCGGATTTGCAGCGACGGTTTCCTGAAGCGAGGCGCCTAGCCCCAAGGTCTTCAGTTTCGAGGTGACGGGCTCGACCTCACCGTCATGCACGACCTTCAGCCGGCGGTTCGACAAGTCGAAGGACAGTGCCCGAATCCCCTCAACGCCGTTCAGGGCTAGGCGAATCATGCGCTCTTCTGATGGACAGTCCATCTTCGGCACGGCATAAACACTGACCCATTCCCCCGACGCATCGGAGGAGGCCTGCATATCGGTATCCGCCGCAGGCCTTGCATGGTCGCCACAGGGGCCTCCGCAGTTTTTACTCATGATATGACTCCACTTGAATGTGATCGGGTTTTCATTTAAAACTATATAGTAGCTATAATGTCAATAGCGTAGAGAATCCGTTGCGGAGGAACCCGATGCGTATTGGTCAGTTGGCACAGTCAGTAGGGGTAGATACACAGACGATCCGCTTCTACGAACGGCAGGGCTTGTTGCCGCCGCCTGGTCGGCAGGAGAACGGTTACCGTGTCTATACCGAGAAACACGTTGAGCGGCTGGCCTTTATTCGTCGCTGCCGCATCCTGGATCTGTCACTGGCAGAAATTCACGAACTAAAGCGCTATCAGGACGACCCTCATCAGTCCTGTACCGCTGTCAATGCCTTGCTCGATGATCACATCTCTCATGTGCGCTCGCAGATAACCGCTCTACAGGCGCTTGAGAAACAACTCGTTTCACTAAGAGCGCGTTGCAACGATGACCGGGAAGTTAAGGCGTGTGGGGTTCTTGCTGGAATTAGCGAAGGAAACATGCACCAGCAGTAGGTGAAGCATCAACCAGATAATCCGATGAGATGCCGGTCTGTCTCACTCTCATGCAAAGGTAAGATCAACCATTTAATCCGCTTACCCTTTGTTTTTTGAGAGCTGCATCTTCATTAACATTATTTTACTAGATTAAAAAAAAGACATTTTGTACACTCCGCGCACAAGTATAAAAACCAATAACTTAACAATGATCATGTTCAATTCTATTTATAAAATGCTGGAATCCTTTGGGTTTGGCTCGCAAAAACGTGCTGTGCATATTCATTTTTCTAATCTGGCTTTGAACACACAGGTGTTTATTCAGCGCATTGAGGGCGAACACCGAATCAATCAAGGCTTAAAAGCTGAAATTCTATGTCTATCGACCAATGCTTATCTGCCTTTAAAACAGTTCATTGGTGGACGTGTCGCGGTTGATCAGGTCACGGATGTGGGGCAGCTGTCGCGTCTGACGGGAGTGATTACCAGTGCCAGTCAGGGTCAAAGTGATGGTGCGCTAACCGTTTATAAACTCACGATTGAAGATGCAACAGCGTTGTGGCATAAGCGCAGAAACAGTCGCGTGTTTATGAGTAAAAGTGTTCGTGAAATTACTGAAACTCTGTTTAGCGAGTGGCAAAGTCACAGTACATTATTTGCAGCCAGCTTAAGCCTAAACTTAGACGGTTTGAGTCGTGATTATGATGTACGCCCCTTTGTCATGCAGTCTAATGAAACCGACGCTGAGTTTCTCACTCGACTATGGCGGAGTGAAGGTATCAATTGGTTGATCGATGAACAAGCTCCAATGGTGCTCAGTTCGTCCGAACCGATTCAGGCACAGCAACTTCGTTTGATTGATGATAATCAAGCTTTTACAGCATTGGGCCGCCGAAAGATTCGTTTCCACCGCAGCCATGCTACTGAGCCTTTTGATAGCATCACCAGTTTTATTGCTGAACGTCACTTACAGTCCACCACAGTACAGACGCAGCGTTGGCAAGCGCAACATTTAGCTCAAGATCAGAGTCAGGCTGTATTGAGTGCGCATCAGCACAGTGATCAACAGGACAATGAAAGTTTGGGTTTGGAACAAGTCTGGTGTGTCAGTCCAGCATGGACGGCTGATTTACAAGGTCAAGTCACGTCTGCCAATAGCAGTCAACTAGATCGTCTCAACCAACAACTGAACCAATATCACGAGCTTCAGGCCAAATATTTCACAGCAAAAAGTAGCGTTCGAGATGCACAAGTGGGTTATTGGTTTGAAATGGTGGATCATCCTGAAATAGACCAGCATGTGTCCACAGAGCGTGAATTTCTCATTTTAGGCAAAGTCTTTTATAACCAAAATAATTTACCCAAAGAGTTGCTACAGCAAATCAATCTGTTACTAAAAGCAAGTCGCTGGCAGGGTCTGAGCGAGGAACGACAAGCCAATGAACTCTTTGTCGTGCGCCGTGAGGTCAAAATTGTTCCTGAATATCAAGCGTGGATACACCGTCCACTAGCTTATCCTTTACGGGCCAAAGTCGTCGGACCTGTGGGAGAAGAAATTTATGTGGATGCATGGGGGCGAATTAAAGTTCGTTTCATGTTTACGCGTAGTGATGACCATGCCCATGATGGTGGCGCGGGTGCAAATGATAATGACACGGACTCGGCATGGGTCGATGTATTGACTCCATGGGCGGGTGAGGGATATGGCGCACGTTTTCATCCGCGTGTCGGAGAAATTGTGGTCATAGACTTCTTTGAGGGAGATGTTGATCGACCCTTTGTCGTAGGGCGTATTCATGAGGCCGAGCGCCATCAAACCATGTTTGATGTGAAGGGGGCATTACCTGCGACAAAAAAACTCAGTGGGATTCGTTCACAAGAGGTTGCAGGGCAAGGCTTTAACCAACTGCGTTTTGATGATACGACAGGGCAAATTAGTGTGCAGCTACACAGCAGTCATGGAGCCAGTCAGCTCAACCTTGGCAATCTCAGTCATCCAAAAGAAACTGAGAACAGTGATGGGCGTGGTGAGGGTTTTGAGTTAAGAACGGATCAATGGGGAGCCATGCGCGCAGGCAAAGGTCTCTTGATTAGTACCTATGCACAGGATCAAGCGGTTGCGGATCATTTGGCTGCATCAGAAGCCCAGTCCATCTTGCAGCAAGGTCATGACAGTATGCACATGCTAAGTACTTTGGCTGTTAAACAACAGACTGATGCATTGAATGTGGTCAATCGTCTGCCTAAATTGATTCAGTCTGTAGAGTTAAAAGGCGCTAATCAAGCACTCCAAGCAACCGTTGGTTTATTTAAAACCGCAGTTAGTCAGGATCCGATTTCGGCATTAAAAACGTGCGGTGGTTTTCTTGAGGATATTCAAAAATTTGGTCAAGATACGGACAATTTGATCAATGAATTTAAAGACTATTTTCGGGATGCAGAGGCTTCAATAGGCAATTTAAAAGCCTTTATCGATAACCTCGAAGAACATGGCACAGATGCTTTGAAAAGTCAGTTGCAAGGCGTTAAAGACAAATTGAATGCGGATCCACTCGGCGCTTTAAAAGATGTTGGTAAAGTGATTGCGAATGTTGATATGAGAGACTTTGACCTGACCAGTGCTTGCGGAAGCTTTAATAAAGGCAGCAAATTGGATGTTAATCCCATGCAGGCATTAGGCTCCATGCAAGGCTTTATGGAGACATATGCTCAAGAGGCAGAGCAAACGCAGGATACTCAGAATCAAGCTCAAGCGAAGATCTTTCGTCAGGCTTTAATGCTGCTGGCTTCCCCCAATGGTATTGCCTTAACTACACCTGAAGATATTGTTTTACAGGCCTCTCAAGACATCGCTGAAAGTGCACAGGGGTCCATCAACTTAAGTGCTCAGAAGAATATTATTGCGCATGCACAGGATAAAGTGAGCTTATTTGCTGCACAAAAAGGGCTAAAAGCATTTGCTGCAAAAGGAAAAGTTGAATTACAGGCACAAGATGATGCGATAGAGGCGATTGCGCGTAAGGTGATTAAGTTAATTTCAACAGAAGATAAAATAGAAATAACCAGTCCGAAAGAAATTGTACTGACTGCTGGTGGTTCACAGCTCAAAATTAATGGGGATGGGATTTTTACGACAACAGGTGGAAAGTTTGAAAGTAAGGCGGGGCAGCATAGTTTTGTGGGGGGGGCCATAGTAAATGCTGAATTACCTAAAATGCCTGAGAGTGGAATCTTTAGTCGACGCTTTGATTTCAGTGAGTTGATTAATAATGATCTGTTGAAAGACGGGTTCAAATATAAAGTTATTAATCATGCAAAGAAAACAGAATACATCGGTTTTCTTGATCAGTTTGCAAGGACAGAAAGGATCTTTAGTGATAATCCGGATAACGTTGAAATTCTTCTACTTGGTAAGAGTAATAATAGCTCCGATAAATTACAGCTTATAGAGGAGAAAATTACAGAAGACCAAAGTAAGTTTCCGGATGAAACCTGTTGTGGCGGTGATGATGAACATGATCATAACAATAGGCAGATTGCTGAAGAGTTAAATGAAGATGATGATTTGAAATTAGATTTTGAAAATTTTGGGCTCAAGGATTAAGTTAAAATGAAGACGTTAAAGATAGTGCTAGGTTCATATATTCTATTGAATAGCATGAATTTATATGCGGAAAACGTTAACGAGTGTATGAAATATTGGAGTGAGCCAGCTGTACAAATACGTGTTCTACCAGATGTGCAATGTTTCGATATCTGGGAAGAAGGTTTTAGTAATGAGAATAAAAAAGTAGCAAGAAAAATTGGTTTTAATCTCAAAGATAAAAATTGGGTGTCTACAGGGATATGTAATCATATCCAATATAAAAATAAAGATTACTATATTTACTGGGCTGATATGAAGGATGATAGAACTGATCTTATTATGATTTATAATGAGGGTAATTCATTTGCTTATTCAAGGAAGATAGACCAAAAAAATATTAAAAATGGATTTAGAAAAGAAGATCAGGTTGATGTGAATTTATCTTGCGGAAAAATAGGTGATGATATAAAAATTGCATCAGTTCTAAATGGTTATATATTTAAAGAAACATCTATTAGTAATATTTTAAAATATAAAATGTATGATAGGTTTAAGTGATGAATAAAATAATAAGATTTAAAGATGGTACGGTGCAAGATTTTAATTTGAATAGAAATGGTTTTATACAAGCTGTTAGTTATAAAGAGTCTAGTGCTGATTTAAAGTTAAGTCCAAATCATAAGATAAATATAATAGCTTCAGCTAAAAAAAGTGCAGGGGGGCACCGTGGATTTTTTCAAATGGGTGAATCTGCATTATTTGAAACAGGATATTACTTAGGGGATCTAGGTGTAGATTTTAGAAAGTTAAACCCAGAAAAAGAGCGGGGGAAAATAAATACTATTAGATCAACTTTTGGTAAAAATGACTGGAAAGGAGAGTGGTCTGGTAAAAATGGAATCTATTCACTTAATGATTTTCTTACAAAACCTGAATTACAATTAATGGCAGTAAATGATTGGATTAATCATTTGTGTAAACGTATGAGGATGTTAGATTTTAACCAATATTATGGACAAATTATTAATGGGGTTGAGGTAACAGAGTCGGGAGCAATTGCTGGTGCACACTTGATGGGAGAAGGAGGGTTGGCTACTTTTCTTGGTTCACCTCAATTTAAGCAAAAATCTGCTGTATCTGATGCAAATGGTACGCATATTTCCTCATATATATCGATGTTTGGAGGTTTTGACTTAGAAAATTGTTGCAAAAGAAAAATCTATATTACTTTAAAAGATAGCTCTGGTTTAGAGCTGAAAAATAAAAAAGTGACCATCGTCTCTCAAAATAATGGTAAATATATTTCGGGGGAAACAAGAGTTAGAGTTAATAGTGATGAAAATGGTAACTTGCCAGTTATTGTTAGAAATCCTGACACTGCAATAAAAATTGTCGCTGACGGAAAAGAGTCAAATAGCATTATTCAAAAAGCAAATGAGAAGCAAAAGGCAATTTTAAATGATTTTAAAGTTGCTAGTTACCCTACTGTTCTAGAAGAAAATAATACCCCTCACCCAAGGCCTCAGACTAATAAAACACCTCAAGAAGTAAGAAATGAACAAGCACAGTCTTCTACCTCTAAAGATGAAACTGATAAAAATTCGATACAAAAAAATGTTAGTTTTAATATTCAAATTGTCGAAGGTGACTCTGCTAAGCCAATTTCAAATATGAATTTTTATCTTACTTATAAGGGTAATATTAAAAAGCATACAGCTGATGGTACTGGCGTTAAACAAGGGATTATTGCAGAAGAAGGACGTGATATTGAGGTTTCTGTCGAAGGAAGTGGGAAAAAACAGGTCATACATCACTTTAGAGTCAGTGCTGCATTAAAAAATCAAACGATTAAAGTAAAATTGCCCGTACATACTTTTAAGGTTTCAGTTATACATGATGGTAATGCTATTCCAAATACACTATTTAGTATTTTTTATAGGGGGCGTGAAATTCCTAAACGAACAAATAGCCTTGGCATTATCAATATTCGAATGTTAACAGGTTTTGTTTTTGGTTTTGGAGTCAAAGGGAAAAGTCTAGTTTTAAGCCGGGTTGAAAAATCAATTAAGATACAAAATTTTACAGTTAATAATGATGCTATACAAGCATCAAAAATGTATGAAATTGCGGATGCAAAATTCAAGCAAGTAGAAGATTTAAAAAACCAGCAAAAACAAAAAGAAGATCAAGAAAAGAAAGCGAAAGAAAAAGCAGAAAGTGCTAAGAGTGAGACTGGGCGAATTCAAACATGAGGTGCGACAGTTTCAAAAGCCTTATGATAATCAACAAGCTGAGCAAATTTCTCTAATGGTGTAAGCCAATCTAACGCTTTTCTAGGACGAGTATTCAGTGACATGGCAACTTGATTTAAATAATGCTGATCTGCCTGGTTTAAATCAATCCCTTTAGGTAAATATTGCCTAATTAAACCATTCATATTTTCGCATGTGCCTTTCTGCCATGGCGAATGTGGGTCACAGAAATATACATCTATGCCTAAATCTTCTTCGAGGATTTTATGTTCTGACATCTCACGTCCACGGTCATAGGTCAATGTTTTACGCAGTTCTGCGGGTAAATATTTCAGAGCTTCAGTTAAAGCCTTGCGCACTGATTCTGCCTTTGCATCAGGTAATGTTGCCAAGATACAGAGCCGTGTATTTCGTTCAATAAGTGTTGCTATCGAACTTTTATTGTCTTTACCTTTAATTAAATCGGCTTCCCAATGACCCGGTATTTTTCTTTCTTGAACTTCGGTTGGGCGCTCATGAATAGTTTTAATATCCTGTAATATAGAATCTTTTTTAGGTTCACCGTTAGCTTTTCGCTTTTTATTTTCATGTCGCAGACAGGATAGTAAGTCTTTTTTCAGCTCACCCTTTGGTAATGCTCGTATCGTTGAATAAATCGTTGTATGGCTTACATTCATTGTTTGATCCAAATCAGGAAATCTCTTTAAACGCTTTGCTATTTGCTGAGGAGACCATAAACAACGGATCGCTTCAACAATAAATTTCCAGAGGATTGAATCGATTTTGAGTTTTATGTGACCACGTCTACGTCTAGCGAAGGTGTTATCAGAAGCATATTGAGCTTGATAAACGTCATTGATGCTATTTCTTTTAAGCTCACGATAGATCGTACTAGGATGTCTTTTAATGAGTTCAGCAAATTTTCTGGCTGAAAAGCCTTCTTTTCTTGACTCAAGCATTAATGCAGTACGATCTTCAAAGTTAAGATGATGGTATGACAATTTTATATACTCCATAAACCCTTTAAATTAATTAGGTGGTTTTATGTCGCACTTCAAGTTTTACTCTGCCCTGATAAGAAAAATCAAGCAAAGCAAAACGATACGTACACTGAAAATGGAGGAAAGCCATTAACTGCAGTAAGCAGTCAATCATCAGTAACAAGTGATACTACTCGATATCATATTTATTATAGTGGAGTCATCAAAAGGGAGAATAAAGCAGCAACAGGCTTTGCTGAATTTATTTATTATGATCAGAATGGTGGAATTCATAATTTAGGAAAATCAAATTTTAATGTAGCTAATAGATGGAGCTCTAAAAAAGTTAAAGGGGTAGGCTCGGTATATTTGATTGATCAAAGAAAGCATAAACAGTACAAAAATGGGAATATAGGCTATTTATGGAGAATAGACAGTGGAGATGGAAGATATTATCTTTCTGGAGCTGCTCTTTCTGCAGTATTAGGTGCTATGTGTAGCCTTGGGTATGCTGAATATACAGGTTCAGGGTTTAGCTGTAAAGATGGGTCACCGGGAGATAGTGTCTCTCACTTAAATGGTGAAAATGGAGACTTTAGGTATATTGCTATTAATAATAGACATATGAATGAACTAACTTATACAAGCCATAAACATTTTGATTGGGATAAAAATGTTGGTTTCTTAAATGCATTATATAAATTTGGATATAAACTATTTGGTTCTAATCCTGTTAAAATTAAAGAAAATAAATTGTTACCACATTCCAAGAGTTGGAGTGGACATAATAACCATGTTCACCTGCATAATTTTAATCCAAATTTAGAGGATATATAATGTTTTTAATGAGATATATAAAAGAAGATAGACTTTTAAAAATAGTGTGTTTCTGTTTTTTATTATCTGCATGTAATACTTTTGATAAAAATGGAAATTCTTTAAGTGGTTTTAGTGAAGATGGATTTGAGAATTTTAAAATTGGAGATAATGGTCAAAATTTGACAGAGGTTGATGGTAGTCGTGTAGGTGATTGTTTTATTGCAAAGGATAATAAGAACGAGGATATAGAATTTCAAATCATGAATAATAGGATTTCAATTATTTCCTCTATAGACAGTAATAGAAGATCCTATAATGGCATAAAGGTAGGTGCGCCAGAAAAAGAGATATATGAAAAATATCTCTGTACACGACAAAAATAGATAACTCATTGAAATAATGTCATAATAATTGTTTTCTAACGACGAATACTATGACACATCTCAATGAGTTATATCTTATCTTAAACAAATATCTAAAATGGAACAAGTCACATTTAAAGTGCTTTGCGCTCATCATGCTTGTGATTATTTTAAAGCAAACATGTAATCTTTCTTCTGCATCTAAAGCCTTGCCCATCAAGTGCTTACCACAATCATTTTATCGACGTATGCAGCGCTTCTTTGCAGGTCAGTATTTTGATTATCGTCAAATTTCTCAGTTGATTTTCAATATGTTTTCATTCGACCAAGTGCAACTGACTTTAGATAGAACCAATTGGAAATGGGGAAAACGAAATATTAATATCCTGATGCTCGCAATCGTTTATCGTGGAATAGCGATACCTATCCTTTGGACATTGCTTAATAAACGTGGAAATTCAGATACGAAAGAGCGCATTGCTTTGATTCAACGCTTTATAGCCATTTTTGGTAAAGACCGTATTGTGAATGTGTTCGCAGACAGAGAGTTTATCGGTGAGCAGTGGTTTACATGGTTAATTGAACAAGACATCAACTTCTGCATTCGTGTTAAAAAAACTTCATTGTCACCAATCATTTAGGAAAGAATCATAAAATTAGTGATTTATTTCGCCATCTTAAAGTTGGTCAAATTGAATGTCGTAAACGACGGATTTTGGTTGGTCGGGTGAAACTATATATAAGTGCACTACAGTTAGAAAATGGAGAGCTTTTACTCGTCGTTTCTCCTCAGTTTAATGCCAATGCTATTCAGGATTATGCATTACGCTGGGAAATTGAAACCTTATTCAGTTGTCTCAAAGGATGAACCGTACCGGGTTTGTCGGAGAGTCAATATTCTGAGAGACTATCCCGATGACAAAATTAAAATATACCCCTGAAATCAGAGAAAGATCGGTTCAATTATTGATTGAATCCGAAAAAGATTATCCTTCTACTTGGGCTGCAATCACAGCAATTGCTCCCAAGATTGGCTGTACTCCTGAAACACTACGTTCCTGGCATCAGAAGCATTTGAATCAACAGAATCCAATCAAAGTACAGCAGCTTTCAGACCAAGAACGCATTAAACAACTTGAACGCGAAAATAAAGAACTGCAGCGAGCCAATGAAATTCTACGCAAAGCAGCCGCTTTTTTCGCCCAGGCGGAGCTCGACCGCCCACACAAATAATGGTGGATTTTATCCATAACAATAAAGCGTTATACGGTGTTGAGGCGATTTGTAGGATTTTACCGATCGCCCCTTCGACCTATTACCGGACTTTAGATCTCGCGGACAATCCAGAACATCGAGCGAAACGAGATTTACATGACTTGCATCATGCTGAACAAATTAAACGAATTTGGAAGGAAAGTTCAGGTCGATATGGTGTACGTAAAGTTTGGCAAAAACTGAAACGTGAAGGCTATATTATTGCACGCTGTACAGTTGCTCGATTGATGCAAAAGCTAGGTATACAAGGTGTTTGGCGTGGGAAGAATAAACAAACTACCCGTAGCAGAGATGATCAAAAACGAGCAGATGATTTAGTGAAACGGAATTTTAGTGCTGATCAACCTGACCACCTGTGGGTCGCTGACTTCAGTGTGCCGCAGCAAGCGGCGTAAGAGATGAGGGTATGGCCCCTCGCTATCGGCTTGCAGGAGCAGGTAGCAAACCACCATAAGCGGCTTGGATCAAAAGTCCCGGTCGTGAGCGTTATGGAAAAGGCATCGTAGAGATGTCAGGTAAGAATTAGGAAGGCGAACAACAGTGAACTGCCGTTCAAGTGTCGAAAGTACTCAAATGACATCAAAACCGGGGATGGAAGTTACCCCGCGATTAGTTTGGCCGTTACCTGCTTACGGGCCATTCGGTGTCCGGCGTAGAGGCAGCGCGATCCTAATTCAGGCTCTTACGTTGAACTGCGGGAACCTTCGGTGGCGATGTCAAGCGAAAGGCACAAGCTCAAAAGGCAAGGCTGATAATAGCAATGCGTCACCAAGGGGCGGAGCAACTCGTAGTAGTGTTGAAGTTATTGTAATGGTAATGGAGCGAAGGGGTTGCATTATCCAGGTCTACGGATTTGTCAACTGTGCAAGCAGGAGGAGCAAAACTTTATGACCAAACCATTTAACATTCCTAAAGCGTTAATTTGGGAGGCATTTAAAAAAGTCAAAGAGAATGGTGGCGCTCCAGGCGTTGATCATGAATCTATTGAGCAATTCGAAAAGCATTTAAAGAACAACCTATACAAACTATGGAATCGACTTTGTTCTGGCAGTTATTTTCCACCGCCAGTTAAGGCTGTTCCGATTCCAAAGAAGTCAGGTGGCGTGCGTATACTAGGTATTCCAACAGTTGCAGATCGAGTCGCGCAAACAGCAGTTAAGCTCTTATTAGAGCCGAAAATTGATCCATTATTTCATCCAAACTCATATGGATATCGTCCGGGGCGTTCTGCCCATGATGCAATTGCGATAGTGAGGAGACGAAGTTGGGATTATGACTGGGTTGTGGAATTTGATATCAAAGGTCTCTTTGATAACATCGACCATGATTTACTCATGCGTGCACTCAAGAAACACTGTGAAATTCCATGGATTCTTTTATATGTGCAACGTTGGTTAAAAGCACCAATGCAACACATAAATGGCCATCTTTTAGAAAGGAATCGCGGCACACCACAAGGTGGTGTTGTGAGTCCTTTATTGGCGAATTTATTTATGCATTATGCTTTTGATATGTGGATTACGAAACATCTTCAAAGTGTACGGTTCTGCCGTTATGCAGATGATGGCGTAATTCATTGTCGGAGTTTATCTCAAGCCAAACTTGTTTTACAAAAGATCGATGCACGATTTCGTGAATGTGGTCTCGAATTGCATCCAGACAAGACAAAGATTGTTTATTGCCAAGATATTAATCGTCGTAAAGCATATCCCGATGTTCAATTTACTTTTCTCGGGTACACGTTTAGGCCCCGTAAGGCTGTGGACAAGTATAAAAGAGTTTATGTAAATTTCTCTCCTGCAGTCAGTCGTGATGCACTTAAAGCAATGCGACAGACTATTCGGAAATGGCATCTACATCTGATGTGTAATCGCGAATTAAGTGATTTATCTGCAATATTCAATCCAATTCTTCAAGGTTGGCAGCAATACTATGGTCGATTCCATGGTTCAGCAATGTCAGCGATCTGGCAACACATGAATGCTTATCTTATACGCTGGATGAGGCGTAAGTATAAAAACTTGGCCCGTCATAAAAGACGGGCTAGATATGCCTTAGGGCGACTTGCGCGTGATTTTCCAAATGCCTTTGTGCACTGGAAAATGGGATGTTTACCATCGGTTGGATAATGGGAGCCGGATGAGCTGAGAGGTTCATGTCCGGTTCTGCGAGGGGCTAAGGGTGAAATTCCCTTGGTCTACTCACCCGTATATTCAAACCAATTCAGGTTGGGTCTATACCGCCTTTATTATTGATGTCTTCTCACGAGCAATTGTTGGATGGAAAGTATCAACACGCATGAATACAGACATGGTCCTGGATGCATTGGAGCAAGCATTGCATGATCGAGGCATGCCAAAGAACGTGATTCATCATAGTGACAGAGGCGTACAGTATCTTTCCATTCGCTATACCAATCGTTTAGAAGCAGCAAATTTACGAGCTTCAGTCGGTACAACGGGTGACTCATACGATAATGCTTTGGCTGAAACGGTGAATGGCTTATACAAAACAGAGGTGATTGAATATTTAAAAGCATATTGGCAAGGTTTAGCAGATGTACAACTTGCGACACTAAACTGGGTAGATTGGTTCAATAAAAAGCGTGTACACAGTGCACTGGGTTATGTATCGCCTTTTGAGTTTGAAGCAATGTACTATGATAAGATTAACCCGTTAGGTCAGGTGGCCTAACTTAAATAAAAAAGTCTCCGACAAACCCGGTACGGTTCATGACGCGGGTTTAATCTTGAAAATACGCGCTTGACAGACCCTAGACGAGTGAAAAAATTGATTGCGGTGTTAGCTATAAGCTTCTGTTGGTGTTACTTAACGGGTGAATGGCAACATGATCAAAAAAAAGTGATAAAAATAAAGAAGCATGGACGACTCTCAATGAGTTTATTTCGCTATGGTTTAGACTATGTTCAAATGGCGATTCAGCGTTTAATTGGTTTTGGGAAAAAAGAAGAGTTTAAGGAAATTTTGGCAATTTTAAGAAGGCAGAACCCTGATAGGATAAGGGTTCTGTGAAATTTGTCGTGTACAGAGGAAAAATATACAGGAAAGAATTTAGATAAGAGAAAAAATCCCTATGGTGATCCTAAAAAAGACTATTCGCTTATTCATTGGAATGATAGCGCTAAAAAATTAGGAACACGTTATGATGTTGAAAATGGTGTTGTTGTCGGTATTAAGGTTGGAAATAGCAACTTAACTTTAATGGAAGGTTGTGCTTAGTAATGTAGCTAAAACTTAATCTTACTTATTATGTAAAAATGTGGGTAATAGTAAGATTAAGTTTTTGAGGAAAAATTTTCAACTTTAGATACAGGCTTTAAAAATCACCCTTCCAACACTTCTTCCAACAACTCTTCACTCGGCGCAAAATAATAAGCACCGTCCACAGGAGTCACAAAATGAAGCATACGGTCATGGATTCCATCACCACTGGTGCCGAACATACGCAGTAACATCGCATCAATAATGTTTAAATCTTTCGTATAGGCAATAAAAAATAAACCTTGCTCACCTTTACCATCGCCATAAGGAAGAGAGTGACGTAGGATTTCCATTTCCTCGCCTTCATCATCTTCAACCACGACACGTGCAACGTGAGAATTTTCAGGCTTAACGTCATCATCTAGTTCAATACTTTCAAGTTTTGTCCGTCCAAAGACTTGCTCTTGAGCATCAACCTTTAGCTTTTTCCACTTTTCCAAATCATGGCAATAGCGCTGTGCAAAGATAAAAGAACCATCTGCGAATACTCCTGCATCTTCACTTAATAATGTCGTTGCAGCACGATCATCGGGAAACTGCGGGTTTTCAGTACCATCAATAAAACCAGTCAAATCTCGACCATCAAAATTGCGGAAACAGACCCGTTCATCTAAAACATCAACTTTATCTTGGATACCTTCAAAGAACGATTGACTAAGGGCAAAACAAATATCGGTACGCTGAGCCGCAATATGAATTAAAACATCCGCAGGTGAAACAGGCATATTGAAAGAGCCATAAATGGGCTCTAGCTGTTTAAACCCTGCAGGCGCTGTAGGATGAAGTTGTGCCCAAAGTTCAGGGCCAAAAGCAACAGCTGTTTTAATCTGCGCATGTGGATGCTGGGTAATAAGACGATCACGAGTTGAAAATAAATCTTCTAATTTTTCTTTAAGTTCATCAATACTTAAATCTTTTAAACGTAAAACAATAAAACGGGCATGATCTGAAGGTAATGGTAGAATTACAGATTGGGCGGTCATTCATGGCTCCTAAAAAAATTGTTATTTCTATTGGCTGCACTTATTGTGCCTTATGCAGTTTCAGCTTCATAGCTTTAAGTGATAAATTCATTGATGAATAATAAACCCTAAAAGCATGAAAGATCATATAATTGAGTGGTCATTTTCTCTCAATGTCTTTTATGTCATTTCAAATTTGGCTGGGCTTTGTACTCGCATGTTGGATCATTAGTATTTCTCCAGGGGCAGGGGCCATTGCGTCAATGTCGAGTGGCCTCAACTACGGTTTTCGGCATGGTTATTGGAATGCACTGGGCCTACAACTCGCCTTATTGGTGCAAATCGGTATTGTAGCCGCTGGGGTAGGGGTACTTTTTGCCACAACGCTTTGGGCATTTTGGGCCGTGAAGTGGTTTGGTGTGGCTTATTTATTGTATTTGGCTTATTTACAATGGATAGCACCCATTCAATCGATTGAAATTCAACAAGAACAACCGACTAAATCGCGCTCTAAATTGGTGATGTATGGATTTTTGATCAATATGAGTAATCCCAAAGCAATCGTATTTTTATTGGCAGTTTTACCGCAATTTTTGGATTTGTCTAAACCACAGTGGAGTCAATATGCGGTGATGGCCGTCACGATGGTCACGATTGATTTGATTGTGATGGCGGGATATACGGGGTTAGCAGCGAAAGTTTTAAAACTCTTAACATCACCGCGACAGCAAAAATATCTCAATCGTACTTTCGCAGTGTTGTTCAGTTGTGCGGCGGGATTACTTAGTTTGGTTCATCAGTAAGTTTAGTCTGCGTCAGTTCTGCTAAAAACTGTTGTTCGGTAACCACATGTATACCGTGCTGACGAAATAGGGCGGCAGTGATTCCTTCCCCTGCAATTTTTTGTCCAGTAAATGAGCCATCATAAATACCATCGCTGCCACAGGATGGGCTATTGGCTTTGAGCACGGCATGCGTGACGTGATTGGCTTGCGCTAATGTTAAAGCTTTGTAGGCACCTTGAATAAAGACATCGCTAATCTGCTGACCATCTGAGGAAAAAACCTGTGCGTGGCCTAATAAAACATCAGCACCTGACCCGTGGCGAATTTCTGCTGCGGGACGCGGGGTTGGAAGTCCTGCACTGACTTCAGGGCATAAGCTGACATAATTTTTATCGAGCAAGGCTTCAACTAACTGAGAGACTAAGCAGTCTTTGCCGTCATAACGGACTTTTTGTCCGAGTAGACATGCGCTGATAAAATAACGTTGATGGATCATTTAGTTATGTCAGTTTTTTAAACTTCTGCGCGATAAAAATCAACGCAAACAGAATCGACATGGTTAAAACAATGCTGAGTCCTGTAGAGGTATTCAGCCCTGCGCTGGACCATAAACCAACTGTCACCCCAATTTGCGCAATCACAAAGGCCCAAATCACCATTTGTTTTGGAGAGTGGGCAAGCAGTCGAGCGGTAAGTGCTGGAATGACAAGCAAAGCACCCATCAGTAAAGAACCCACTGCACGAAGCGCCAAAATGGTAAATAAAGCCAGTAGCAACATAAAAATCAAACGTTGCCATTTCGCACTGACACCTTCACTGACGGCCATATCAGGATCGATCGCGATTTGAATTTGAGCTTGCCAACTTTTATAAAGCACTGCCAATCCAACAACAATAACAGTGGCAAAAACGGGCAGGTCTACCCATGTGATCGTGAGCAAATCACCAAATAAATAGCTGAGTAACTCAGGTCTTAAACTTGGAATATGTTGAATAAACATCAGACCCGAGCAGAGCAAGGTCGCAGAACAGAGTGCGAGTAAGGCGTCATTCGGTAACCGTGGATCATGCAACACCCAAAGGATCGCCACCAACAAGCCCGCAATAAAAGCCACACCCATCCACAGGGGCAACGCCATTGCTCCTGCAATCGCGACACCCAGTAACGTGCCATGTGCCATGGTGTCGGCAAAGAAAGACATGCGGCGCCATAGCATCAAACAGCCCAGTGGCGCAGTTAAAAAGACCAGAAGCGTGCCCATAATCCATGCAGGCAACAGCAGTTGTAACCATTCCATCATGAGTTAAGCTTCCGGTTCAGGGTGAATGTGTGGGCGAGCGTCATGCTGACAAGGCGTTGCACTATCACCATGTGCGCAGTGATCATGATGATGTTGATAGAACACGCGGTTAGTACCAAAAATGGCTTGATACTCAGGGTGTTGTTGCACACTTTCAGGCAGGCCACTACAACAAATGTGTTTATTCAAACACACCACACGATGAGTTCCTTGCATGACCCACTGCAAATCATGTGAAACCATGAGCACAGCACAACCATATTTGGCGGGTAAACTGCGCACATAGTCGTACAGCTCAGCCTCAGACTGAATGTCTAAGCCCTGCATCGGTTCATCGAGAACCAAAATATCGGGTTGACGTAACAGTGCACGAGCCAGTAAAACGCGTTGACGCTCTCCACCTGAAAGCTGCTGTACTTTAGAATTTTCAAGTTTGCTGATCCCAGTATCGTGGATAATTTCTTGCTTAATTACAGGATCACATTTTTCCAAAGCTAAGAGGTCTTTCACCCTAAGTGGTAGGCTATGTGAGGGATTAAATTTTTGGGGTACATAAGAAAACTTGAGTGGCTTTGTTGTTTTAATTTCACCAATATTAGGGTGCACAATACCCAATAGCACTTTAATGAGCGTGGATTTACCCGCACCATTTGGCCCAATCAGGGTCACAATTTCCCGTTCATGTAAGACAAAATCGACATGCTTTAAAATGTCGCGTTCATCGATACGAACACTAATTTGGGAGAGTTCGACCAGAACAGGATCGAGGCTTACTTGTGGCGACACTGCTGACAAATTCCTGAAATTTCGATAATACTATGTTGTGCGGTAAAGCCATCGGCTGCGGAAAGCGCATCGAGTTGTTGTAATAATCCTTGTGCAGAGGCCTCTGTCACTGATTTGCAATCAGTGCAAATGAGAAAGGCTGCTTGATGGCCTTCACGGGGATGGCAACACGGAATATAGGCATTAATCGAGGTGAGTCGGTGAATCAAACCTTTTTCCAATAGAAATTCTAAAGTACGGTACACCGTCGGTGGGGCAGCAGGGCGGTCGGCATTGCTTTTAATTTTAGCCAACAAATCATACGCACCCATCGGGCCTGTCGCATTCAGGATCAATGCCAAGACTTCTTTTCTTAAGGGGGTTAGGCGCGCACCAGTTGTTGCGCACAAGACTTCTGCTTCAGCCAAACGCGTCTCAACGTTGTGATGACCATGCACATCATGTAAAGCATGGTGGTGTTCGTGAGAACAAGCGCTCATAACAAACCTCAAGTGCAAAATTTATAAAAGAAAAACGACATTAAATCTTAACATGAAGCGCAGAGAGTTTCGATTAGGCATAGGTATTTTTGTTGATTTGTTATATTATAACACTAATTGTATTTCTAGTGATTGCTCCCCATGTCCCGTTTCTTGGCTTTTTTTGCGTTTGCGCTGTTTAGTAGTGTTGCTTGGACGCAAGGCTTGGTTGTCTCTACACAGCCGATTTACTTGATTGCACAGGAAGTGACGAAAGGCATTGAAAAACCAACCTTATTGTTGGCAGATCAATCTGGACATGATGTAAGTTTGACCCCAATGCATCGTAAAATCATTCAGGATGCAGGCTTGGTTGTTTGGCTGGGACGAGCACATGAAGCACCGCTGGATAAACTCCTGACCCCCAATGATAAAGCAGTTTCTATTTTAGATTCAGGCATTATCAATGCCTTACCACTACGAAATACCCGTGGTGATGCCTTAAAAAATACCATCGATACCCATGTTTGGCTTGACCCAAACAATGCGGTACGTATCGGTTTCTTTATTGCAGGCCTGCGTTCACAGCAGATGCCTGAGTATAAGGAGCGCTACTGGAACAATGCCAAAATCTTTGCTCAGAAAATGTTGCAAGCCTCAGCTATATATAGTCAAAGTACCCAAGCTCGCCCGTATTGGTCTTTTCATGATGCCTATCAATACATTGAGCGACCTTTAAACTTACGCTTTGCAGGTGCATTGACAGATGACCCACATATTGCCCCTACGGTTGCGCAAATCAAATACTTAAATGACAGCCGCCCTTATTCAAAGATGTGCCTTTTGGCCGAAGTGCATGCAAGTCAAGCACAATATCAAAAGTTGAACCCATTGGTTTTCCAAGCGGTTGACGAAAGCATGACTGGGGCAGGGAATTTTGTCAGCGCATGGAAGCAATTGGCCGATCATGTGCATAAATGTGTGCTAAATGCGCGAAAGTAACGCAAAAATTAAACAATAATTGATTAGTTTAAAAGCAATTTAAACATAGAAAAAAACTCGACTTAGGTCGGGAAAAGATTGCATGTTCAGGGGTGTAACTCTATAATGCCTGCGATTAAAAATAATCATCAGCTAAACTTGTCAAGCATGATTGTTGTGAGTGAATAAATAATGAGCCGAACTAGTCGCTTGATTGACCGACGATTAGCGAAAGCTTTAGTCCTCTTACAAGCATGTATGATTCCTGTTTCAGCCTTGATCGGCTGGGTCGTGAAAGACTCAACCGCAGCCCTGAGTGCAGCATTAGGTGCGCTCGTGTGTTGGCTTGCGACTTGCTATTTTTCATGGCAGTCGTTTCGAGCAGCAGGAGCTCGCGCTTCTAAACAAGTTCTTGCGAACATGTATAAAGGCATGATGGGTAAGTTTGCAATTGTGATTGTTGGTTTCATTTTAATTTTAAGCAATGTCAAACCGTTGTCAGCGGTGGCGTTGTTTTGTGGTTTTATGCTCGTTCAAACCATGACGTGGGTTGCTCCATTTTGGGTGTCGCGTCAACAAAAACGAGTTTAATAAGCACTACAAAAAATTGAAAAGTTTTTTAGGAGATGAACGAGATATCAAGCAGCACGCGATGTTCGTTCTCTCTATTTGTATTTGACATTGACCAGGTGTGATTTATGGCTGCTGAAGAACATGCCCTTACTTCGACCGAGTATATCAAGCATCACTTGACGAATATGACTTATGGCAAAATGCCAGACGGTTCATGGAAGTTGGCTGAGACTGCTGAAGAAGCTCAACAGATGGGGTTCACTGCTATTCACTTGGATTCAATGGGTTGGTCTATCACTCTTGGTGTGATTTTCTGTTTGTTGTTCTGGTGCGTAGCGAAAGCTGCAAACTCTGGTGTTCCAACCAAGTTCCAGTCTGCAATTGAAATGATCATTGAGTTTGTGGACTCAAGTGTTCGCGACACTTTCCATGGCAAATCACGCTTAATTGCGCCACTTGCATTGACCATTTTCGTGTGGATTTTCCTCATGAACGCAATGGACTTAATCCCAGTTGACTTTATTCCATATACAGCTCAACTGATTGGTGCAAGTGTATTTGGTATGGATCCTCATCACGTTTACTTCAAGGTTGTACCTTCTACAGATCCAAACATTACCCTAGGTATGTCTTTATCTGTATTTGTACTGATCTTGTTCTACAGTATTCGCGAAAAGGGGATTGGTGGTTTCGTTGGCGAATTAGCACTTAACCCATTTAACCCAAGTAACCCAGTTGCAAAAGCGTTATTGATTCCAGTGAACTTAATTCTTGAATTAGTAACATTCCTTGCACGTCCAGTTTCATTGGCTCTGCGACTTTTCGGTAACATGTATGCAGGTGAGTTAATCTTCATCCTTATCGCATTATTACCGTTCTGGATCCAATGGGCGTTGTCTGTGCCTTGGGCGATCTTCCACATTCTTGTTATCACGCTACAGGCATTCATCTTTATGATGCTGACTATCGTATACTTGAGCATGGCAAGCGAAAAGCATTAATGGTAATGCCCAACTATCACTGGATGGTTGGGTGCACAATTTTTTAATTTAATTTGGTATAAACCTAACCTCTGAGGAATTATCATGGAACTCACTTTAGGTCTAGTTGCAATTGCATCTGCTATCTTGATCGCTTTTGGTGCTTTAGGTACTGCGATTGGTTTTGGTCTTTTAGGCGGTCGCTTCCTTGAAGCTGTTGCACGTCAACCAGAATTGGCTCCACAACTTCAAACTCGTATGTTCTTAATCGCGGGTCTTCTTGATGCTGTGCCTATGATCGGTGTTGGTATTGGCTTGTTCTTCATCTTTGCTAATCCATTTGTAGGTTAATCAGCTTAATTCCTAAATTAAACTATTGAGGAATAGCAATGAATATCAACCTCACATTGATTGGCCAAGCGATTGCATTTGCGATGTTTGTCGCATTCTGCATGAAATTTGTATGGCCACCACTAATCAATGCGATTAGTGAGCGTCAGCGTAAAATCGCTGATGGCTTAAACGCTGCTGAAAAAGCAAAAGCTGATCTTGCGGATGCGCAAGCTCAAGTGAAAGCTGAATTAGATGCAGCGAAAGCGCAAGCGGCTCAATTGATCGAACAAGCGAACCGTCGCGGTGCACAATTGGTAGAAGAAGCTCGTACTCAAGCGTCAGCTGAAGGTGAGCGTATTCGTCAACAAGCAAAAGAAGCTGTTGATACAGAAATCAATTCTGCTCGTGAAGAATTACGTCAACAAGTTGCTGATCTTGCAGTAACAGGTGCTGAGAAAATTCTTAGCCAAAAAGTTGATGCTGAAGCTCACAATGCCATGCTGACTCAGCTGGCTGCTAAACTTTAAGAGAGGCGGATTATGGCTGAACTCTTGACGTTGGCACGCCCGTACGCTAAAGCAGCATTTGCTTACGCTTCTGAGCAAAATGCAACTGACTCTTGGTCATCTGCATTGAACTTGCTCAGTGCTGCGGTGCAAGACGAAGCATTTTCAGCTTTCTTAACTCGCCCTGAGCTTACTCCTGCTGAGCAGGTAAGTCTTTTTGCAAAAGTATTAGGCGAAGACCAAACTGCAGCAGTGTCAAACTTTTTGACATTGCTTGCTGAAAACAACCGTTTGGCGCTTCTTCCTGAAATTTCTGCTGAATACGAGCAGCTCAAATCACAGAATAACAATACTGTGGATGTAGTGATTGAATCTGCATTCCCATTGACTTCTGTACAAGAACAATTACTTGCACATGCTTTAGAGAAAAAATTTGAAGCTGCAGTAAATGTTTCTGTAGAAGTTAAACCAGAGCTTATTGCTGGTGTTGTTATTCGTGCAGGCGACCAAGTGATAGATGATTCTGCGCTTAACAAGCTAGAAAAAATGCGGACTCGTCTTCTTGCTTAATTGCATATGAAGACTGAACTTTAAAAAGATTGAGGTATAGCGCAATGCAACAACTGAATCCATCCGAGATCAGTGCGCTCATTAAACAGCGTATCGGCGATCTGGACACCAGCGCGACCGCTAAAAACGAAGGGACCATTGTTATGGTTTCCGACGGTATTGTGCGTATTCACGGCCTTGCTGATGCAATGTACGGTGAAATGATCGAATTCGACGGCGGCTTATACGGTATGGCACTGAACCTAGAACAGGATTCAGTGGGCGTCGTTGTTTTAGGTAACTACTTAAGCCTTCAAGAAGGTCAAAAAGCGCGTTGCACAGGTCGTGTATTAGAAGTTCCGGTTGGTCCAGAACTTTTAGGCCGTGTCGTAGATGCTTTGGGTAACCCAATTGATGGTAAAGGCCCAATTGATGCAAAATTAACTGATGCTGTTGAAAAAGTAGCACCAGGCGTAATTTGGCGTCAATCAGTGGATCAACCTGTACAAACTGGTTATAAATCAGTAGATACAATGATCCCTGTAGGCCGTGGTCAGCGTGAGTTGATCATTGGTGACCGTCAAACTGGTAAAACAGCTATGGCGATCGATGCGATCATCGCGCAGAAAAACTCTGGCATTAAATGTGTATACGTAGCTATTGGTCAAAAACAATCGACTATTGCTAACGTTGTGCGCAAGCTAGAAGAAACTGGCGCTATGGCGTATACCACTGTTGTAGCAGCAGCTGCAGCCGATCCAGCAGCAATGTTGTACTTGGCTCCATACTCTGGCTGTACAATGGGTGAATACTTCCGTGACCGCGGTGAAGATGCACTAATCATTTATGATGATTTGTCTAAGCAAGCTGTTGCTTACCGTCAAATTTCATTGTTATTACGTCGTCCACCAGGTCGTGAAGCGTATCCAGGTGACGTATTCTATCTTCACTCTCGTCTTCTTGAGCGTGCTTCGCGCGTTTCTGCTGACTACGTTGAGAAATTCACGAATGGTGAAGTTAAAGGCCAAACTGGTTCATTAACTGCATTACCAATCATTGAAACTCAAGCGGGTGACGTATCTGCATTCGTACCAACGAACGTAATTTCGATCACTGACGGTCAGATCTTCCTTGAAACATCATTATTCAACGCAGGTATTCGTCCTGCTGTGAACGCGGGTATCTCTGTATCTCGTGTTGGTGGTTCAGCGCAGACTAAGATCATCAAAAAATTGTCTGGTGGTATCCGTACTGCTTTGGCGCAATACCGTGAATTGGCAGCGTTTGCTCAGTTCGCTTCTGACCTTGATGAAGCAACTCGTAAGCAACTTGAACATGGTCAACGTGTAACTGAATTAATGAAGCAAAAACAATATGCTCCATATTCAATTGCTGACCAAGCTGTTTCAATTTATGCATCTAACGAAGGCTATATGGCTGACGTTGAAGTGAAGAAAATCGTAGACTTTGATGCTGCGTTAATCTCTTACTTCCGTTCAGAAAATGCTGCGTTAATGCAAAACATCGATGAAACTGGTGATTACAACAAAGACATCGAAGCTGCAATCAAAGCAGGTATTGAAAGCTTTAAAGCGACTCAAACTTACTAATTTCAACTTCAGTTGGATTTAGTTTTGGTTTGGTTCACGGAATCAACCTTCGAGGGCTCGAAAGGGCCTTCGAATACTAGGTTAAGCGTATGGCAAATTTAAAAGAAATTCGCGCCAAAGTAGCTAGTATCAAAAGCACGCAGAAAATTACTCGCGCGATGCAGATGGTAGCAGCTTCTAAGATGCGTCGTGCGCAAGAGCGCATGGCTCAAGGCCGTCCGTATGCCGAAAATATGCACCGTGTAATTGCTCACTTGGTTCAAGCGAATCCTGAATACAAACACCGTTATATGGTTGAACGCCCTGTAAAGCGCGTTGGCTATATCATTGTGTCTTCAGATCGCGGCCTTGCTGGTGGTTTGAACATTAACTTGTTCAAAAAAGTGGTTAAACACGTACAACAGCAACAAGAGCAGTCAATTGAAGTTCAATTTGCTTTAATTGGTCAAAAAGCGGTTTCGTTTTTTAAAAACTACGGCGGTAAAGTGCTGGGTGCTACGACAAATGTCGGTGATACACCAAGCCTTGAACAGTTATCTGGTTCTGTACAGGTGATGTTAGACGCATTTGATAAAGGCGAGTTAGATCGTATTTATCTCGTGTCAAACGGCTTTGTCAATGCCATGACTCAAAATCAAAAAATCGAACAACTTGTTCCTTTAGCAACTGCTGAAGAAAACAAGACCCTTAACCGTCAATACGGTTGGGATTATATCTATGAGCCTGAAGCTGAACAGCTTTTAAATGGCTTATTGGTTCGTTATATCGAGTCTGTGGTATATCAAGGCGTGATCGAAAACATCGCGTGTGAGCAGTCAGCTCGTATGGTTGCAATGAAAGCTGCAACGGACAACGCAGGTGATTTGATCAAGAGCCTACAACTTATTTATAACAAGCTGCGTCAAGCCGCGATTACTCAGGAAATTTCTGAGATCGTTGGTGGTGCCGCTGCCGTTTAACATTATTTTGAATTGAGGAGACAGCAATGAGTAGCGGTCGTATCATTCAGATCATCGGCGCGGTTATCGACGTCGAGTTTGAACGTAACAGCGTTCCTAAGATCTATGACGCTCTCCACGTTGATGGCACTGAAACTACATTAGAAGTTCAGCAACAACTTGGTGATGGCGTAGTTCGTACTATTGCAATGGGTTCTACTGAAGGCCTTAAGCGTGGTTTGAACGTAACGAATACTAACGCACCAATCTCTGTACCAGTGGGTACAGCGACTTTGGGTCGTATCATGGACGTTCTTGGTCGCCCTATCGACGAAGCTGGTCCAGTTGCGACTGAAGCGCGTTTGCCGATTCACCGTCAAGCACCTTCTTATGCTGAACAAGCAGCTTCTACTGACCTTTTAGAAACTGGTATTAAAGTCATCGACTTACTATGCCCGTTTGCTAAAGGTGGTAAAGTTGGTCTGTTCGGTGGTGCTGGTGTTGGTAAAACTGTAAACATGATGGAGTTGATCAACAACATCGCTAAAGCGCACTCAGGTTTATCTGTGTTCGCTGGTGTTGGTGAGCGTACTCGTGAAGGTAACGACTTCTATCACGAGATGAAAGACTCAAACGTCCTAGACAAAGTAGCAATGGTCTACGGTCAGATGAACGAGCCACCGGGTAACCGTTTACGCGTAGCGTTGACTGGTTTGACCATGGCTGAGTACTTCCGTGACGAGAAAGACGAAAACGGCAAAGGCCGTGACGTACTATTGTTCGTAGACAACATCTACCGTTATACACTAGCAGGTACTGAAGTATCAGCACTTCTAGGTCGTATGCCATCTGCAGTAGGTTACCAACCGACACTTGCAGAAGAGATGGGTGTTCTTCAAGAACGTATTACATCGACTAAGTCTGGTTCTATTACGTCAATCCAAGCGGTATACGTACCTGCCGATGACTTAACAGATCCATCGCCTGCAACTACGTTTGCTCACTTAGATGCAACTGTAGTATTGAGCCGTGACATCGCATCTTCTGGTATTTACCCAGCGATCGATCCACTAGATTCAACGTCACGTCAGCTAGATCCTTTAGTTGTTGGTGCTGAGCATTATGAAATTGCACGTTCTGTACAGAACATCTTGCAACGTTATAAAGAGCTTAAAGACATCATCGCAATTTTGGGTATGGACGAATTGGCTGAAGAAGATAAATTGGTTGTTTACCGTGCGCGTAAAATCCAACGTTTCTTCTCTCAACCGTTCCACGTAGCTGAAGTGTTTACTGGTGCTCCTGGTAAACTTGTACCGCTTAAAGAAACAATTCGTGGCTTTAAAGGTCTTTTAGCTGGTGAATACGATCACATCCCAGAACAAGCGTTCTACATGGTGGGTGGTATTGACGAAGTGATTGCTAAAGCCGAGAAACTTTAATTAGCGACTCTAATTTAGGAGATTCTCATGGCGACTATGCAGTGTGATGTTGTAAGTGTAAACGAGTCTTTGTACTCAGGCACTGTAACGATGCTAATTGCAAAAGGTGCAGGCGGTGAGCTAGGTATTATGCCTGGTCATGCGCCACTTGTAACTTTGCTTCAACCGGGTGCAATTCGCGTTCTGTTGGAAAATGGTACAGAAGAGTTGATCTATGTATCTGGTGGTGTTCTAGAAGTTCAACCGCATGTCATCACGATTCTTGCAGATACTGCAGTTCGTGCTGAAAACTTGGATGAAGCTGCAATTCTTGAGGCACGTAAAAATGCTGAAGCTTTGCTTGCAAACCAAAAAAGCGATTTGGACACAGCTGCAGCACTTGCTGTGTTGGCAGAAACTGTTGCTCAGTTAGAAACGATCCGAAAAATCAAAAACCGCGCTCAATAAAACACGGTTCGAGATTGAAAAACCACCCGAAAGGGTGGTTTTTTTATTTTTACATAAAGAAAATATAAAATACTTAATTTTTGAGCTTTAATCAGTTAAATGTTTCAATTTATAAATTACAGATGATGATTAGTTTTCTTAAAGAAAAAGACAATATAATAAAAACAAGAACTAAAGCTCGTAATGAAGTTCTTTTAAAAACAAATTTTCGCAAATTTTTGCTATGCATATTTTTAGTTATGAGTATTTTATTTTGTTGTTTTCAATTTTCAGAAAATTTAAATAACAACAATCTCGAAGCTTTTAAATTCCTTTTTTTATTTTTTCATCTTTTCTTTTTTACTTATAAAGTGATAGTAGACCCTAGATATTTTTTAAAAGTGCATAATTTACAAACATTATTGCGTTTTTTTAGGAAATTTAAAATTTCGAGATAAGATTTTATTCCCGCTTTTAATTTTTAGAAAGCTCGTATTAAATGCTTGAATGTATATATTTTTAAACATTAAACAATATTTGAAGATTGAATTTGAAACTCCCCATTCCCGACAATTTTCACTTTAAATATCTCATCAAAGCCTTCATCCAAACTTGGCACTTCAAGTTTCTTATAAGTCGCACGAATACCGACTTCAGGAATATTGGCTTTGCCTTCGCGATGGCTATTACGTTCTAAAGCACTGTTTAAATCGGTTTCAAAATAATAAGAAATCACTTCAAAGCCAGCATCTTTAGCTCGTTGAATATAACGTGCACGGTCTGTTTTGGTCGGGTTGGTATTATCAATCACAGTTTTGGTTTTGGAGGCTAAACAGGCTTCAAAAATCATATTTTCACGATGCCTTGTTTTTAGCATATCTAAATTGATACGTAAGTGGCTATGGTATAAATTTAAAAGATAAAAACTAGATTTACCAGAAGCTTGAACACCTGTGAAAATAATCAATTGCATAAAAGGTGATACGATTTGAAAAGAATGAATCATTTAAACATGCGCTATAATTCTGCTCAATGCTTATCGTAGATGGCAGATGAAAAATTGGTGGTGTTTTAAAAAGTATGCTGACATTAAATGAAGCCATTATTGATGTAAAAGAAGGTTAAGTCGAAGGCTTTAAAATGGTTTTCAAGCTTTTTGGAGAAATTGCAACTTCTTCTAAAACCACGCCTTATTCGATGCCTTATTTTGCAATTATTACCTTCAATTCCTACAGTAAACAACTTACCAATACTTTGCTTGCAGTTTTTAAAAGCAGTGATGAAACTGTCCCAATGATCACTTGCAATTCGGGTGTAGTGAATACCTAATTGTTTAAGCTTTGTCTTCAACCTTTGGACTGTAGCTAAATCTCTCTTACCCCAAACATAAGCAACAATCTCACCTGTTTTTCGATGGTAGGCGTAAATAAGCCATTGTTTATTATTTTTATTTCCAACAAAAGTCCAGAATTCATCTACTTCGAGAGATTCATAATGACTTTGTTTAGGCTGAATTTGATAGGCCGATTCAGTTAAAGTCCGTAAGACTTTACCGATACTAATGCGCTCAACTTCAGCGATATCTCGTATACCGCTGCCTCTGACCATTAACTGTAATATTTTACGAGTAATGCCAGAATTACATCCTAGATAGCTCAGAGCATGGTCACCAATAAACTGACGTTTGCAGTCTTTGCATTGGTAGTTTTGTTTCCCATCTACTTTGATGCCATTTTTCTTTATACTGTCACTGAGGCAGGTTGGACATTTGATTTCTAGAGTTATTTGCATTTCTCTATTTTATCAAAATTCAACCTGCTTTTTTTTAGCATACTTTTTGATACACCACCAAAATTTGAGAATAGCCTATGGTCGCTGTATGGCTTTTACCAGTGAAAAGAATTTTGTTTACACAGATAACAAGTTTGAACCGAATTTAGCGATGGCAACGCTTTTTGCTCGTTCAAAAGGAGGTGTGTATTTATATAAAGCGACACTAGAAAGCATAGGTGATAATCAAACACGATTTACCTTATATTTACCTAAAGATTATAAATTTGCAAAGATGCGTTTTAAGCAAGATATAAAAAGAGTTCTAGGTAATGATAAGCAATGTAATCTTCAGGCTCATTCTTAATTTAGAATATAAAATAATAATGAAAATCGTCAATTTGTAGTACTGATACTACAAAGGAAGATGATAAAAATAAAATTTAAAATATATTTTTAATATAATCCATTGTTTTATAAATAGTATTTTTAAGAATATAAGCTTTTTTGTCATTATGATTGGCTTAAACCTACCTAAAACCAACCTTATAACTTTTATTGTGTAATTTACTGAGTATGATTCTTAAAAAAGCTCAGCCAACACTATAAGGAGTTAGTTTAATGCCAAAAATGATGAAAGCGGCAGTTGTCACAGCATTTAATAAGCCATTAGAAATTAAAGAAATGCCTATCCCAGAAGTGACTGCGGGGAAGGTATTGGTCAAAATTATTGCAACAGGTATTTGTCATACTGATTTACATGCAATGCAAGGTGATTGGCCAATCAAACCGACACTTCCTTTTATTCCTGGGCATGAAGGCGTGGGCGAAGTAGTAGAAATAGGTGCTGGAATTGATCACTTAAAAGTAGGTGATGTGGTTGGTATTCCTTGGTTATATTCTGCTTGTGGACATTGTGATCATTGTTATGCAGGCTGGGAAACACTGTGTAAATTGCAACAAAATTCAGGCTATTCTGTGAATGGTAGCTTTGCTGAATATTGTTTAGCCGATGGTGAATACGTTGGTGTGATTCCAGAAGGCGTAGATTTATTGGCAATTGCGCCAATCCTTTGTGCAGGTGTCACTGTTTACAAAGGCTTGAAGATGACTGAAGCGAAAACAGGCAATTGGGTTGCTATTTCAGGCATTGGTGGTTTAGGCCATGTTGCAGTTCAATATGCGAAAACTATGGGTTTTAATGTCGTTGCCATTGATGTAGATGATTCTAAGTTAGAACTTGCAAAGAGTTTGGGTGCTGATGTTGGTATCAATGCCTTAAAAGTGGATGTAAAAGAAGCTGTACTTGCTGCTACAGGTGAAGGCTGTCATGGCGTGCTTGTTACAGCAGTGTCTCCAAAAGCATTTGAGCAAGCTGTGGCGATTGTTAGACGTGGTGGAACGATGGTCCTGAATGGTTTACCACCAGGTAAATTTGATCTGTCAATTTTTGATATGGTGCTCGATGGCATTACTGTTCGCGGTTCGATTGTAGGGACACGTTTAGACTTAAAAGAAGCCCTAGATATTGCTGCGAAAGGAAAAGTTAAAGCACATATCAGTGTTGAACCAATTGAAAATATTAATGATATTTTTAGTCGGATGGAGCATGGCAAAATCGATGGGCGTATTGTGGTTGATATGCGACTTTAATTAGACTCATTATTTATCACTATATTCGTACAGTGATTATTTATAAAGTGTCTATTCATAAAGGCAGTGTTAGCCCCATCGATTGAGTGGGGCTCACTTTTTAGCTCAATAAAATTAACTTTTACTGTCTGATTCGCTATTTGATGTTGGAATCAACATTGCTGCAAGTTTTAACATTTCACTTTGTACAGAACCAAGTTGTTGTTCAATCTTTTGCAAATTAACCTGACTGAAATCAACCTCTCCATTCATTAGTGGTGATTTAAGTGCTTGTTCATTTGCAGTTTGAATGTTTTGACGAATGTCATCGATTTCACTACTTTTTAAATTGAGTTGCTCAAGTGCTTGGTTAAAGCCTGTTAATTGAGATTTCAGCGCTGTAACTGTAGTTTCAAGCTGTTGAATATCCTTGGCTTCTAGGGCTTGTTGTAAATTTTCCTGAGATTGCTGTAGTTGTGCAATGTAATCACCTGCTTTGAGTTGAACATCGGCAACATCACGTGCAATGTAGAAAACATTCCCAGATTTTAATTCAATCTCGGGTTTAGCCGTTTGTTGTTCTGAAGCAGAATCATCATTTGAAACACTAACAGTTTGAGATTCATTTATGTCCTTTTCCGCTGAATTTTGAGCAGTGGAATCACAGCCCAAGATCAATAAGGAAGAAGCAAAAAGGGTGAAAGGAAGGACAGCACCTTGGACGAACTTTTTCATGACATTTTCTAACTTTGTATCAGCAATATGAAGAATATGGGGCTTAAATGTGGAGTTAAAATAGATGATTTCAAAGTCATAACAAAAAAATGAAATGAAACATGGATTTTGGTCTGTTTTTTCAACGAAGCGAATGTAAGCCTATCATTTTGTGTTACAGAAAATGCTATAGACTTACATCCCTCGCAATTTTATTTTAGGAGCTCTGCATTAATTGCATCTACAATTCGTGCATCATCTGCAGTAATATCTGGTGCAAAACGAGCAACCACTTCACCATTTTTATTGACTAAAAATTTTTCGAAATTCCACAATACTTCGGGTGGCTCGTTAGGGGTTAAGCCATAATCGACTAAATCTTTCCACCATGGACCTTCGCCAGTACGAACTGGAATAGCTTGGGTTAAAGATTGATACAGTGGATGTTTGTCTTCACCCGCAACGGAAATTTTAGAAAATAGCGGAAAATTGATTTGGTAATTAAGTGAGCAAAATGCTTGAATTTCATCATCGGAACCAGGTTCCTGCGCTAGAAAATTGTTCGCAGGAAAGCCTAAAATTTCAAGACCTTGCTCTTTTTTTTCAGTATACAGTTTCTCTAAACCTTCGTACTGAGGCGTTAGGCCACATTTTGAAGCGGTATTGACAATCAGTAAAACTTTGCCTTGATACGAGTTCAAGGTGGTGTCATTGCCTTGAATGGTTTTGACAGGAATATTATAAATCGAAGTGCTCATTTGCGTGTCCTTATACGATGTGCATTTTATTGTGTTGGAAGCGTTCGACAAAGTCACGCCCATTTGCTGATTGATCGCAACAAAAAAGCAAGCCAAGGCTTGCTTTAAAGGGTAGGGAGGTCATTAAGATGCTGGAGCCGCTTTGACTTTCGCTTCCAAAGCCGTTACGTCAGCAATGATCGATTTCTGCAATTCAGTGGCTTTGTTTTGAAGTTCGGTGATTTTCGCGCTATCTGGCGTTGTTTTTGTACTTTCTTTGGTGAGCTCGACACCCAGATCATTGGCGTCCTGCATTTTTTCACGTAAAGCATCTACTTCAGCACTTTTTAAGGTTAAGGCATCTAATTCATCATTAAATTGCTTCACATAGGTTTCTGTTTTTTCAACCATGGCTTTAATTTGAGCGGGATCCTTTTTCTCTAAGGTTGCACTCACTTCTTTTTGAAACGCGGCGGCTTCTTGAGCTTTGGCATTCGATAGCGTTTGTACGGCTAACAAATCGGCTTGAATATCGGCAATATTGTTATTGCTATGATTAGCAACGATAGTGGTTGCTTCGGTTGAGGTCGCTTCAGATGCAGACGTCGTTTGTTCAACGGCTGGCTCAGTTCCTTTTTTTTCGCACGCAGCCAAAGTAAGTGTGGCCATACAAACTGTGGTTAAAAGTAACTTTTTCATAACGACATCCTTCTATCGGGAAATATGTTTTTGTAGGCCAAAGTCTATAAGAGCAATGACCAATCAATTAAAAAATACGTTCGCTAGAACAGCATCAATACGATGCAGAGATCGTTGACATTGTTCTATGGTGTTTTTGTAGAGTGAAGCTGCTGAAATGCATCAATTTATTGAAGTGTATAGTTTTACATTGTCTTAATATTATGTTTTTTATGAATTTTATATTTTAAGATAAATGTATCAATTATGTGTGATACCCAAATGATATTCGAATAAATCATAAAAATGTTTTACCATTCATTTAAATTTTGCAAACAAAAGCTAAACGGGAAAAAGAATGAGTACCACAACACAACGTATGTATTGGGCTTTGAGTCTCCCTATCATTGCCGTACTCATTTGGTCGATCAATATTGTCGTTACGCGTTATGTAGCTGATTTCATTTCGCCAGTCAGTATTAGTTTTTATCGGTGGTTCTTTGCCTTCATTCTGTTAACACCTTTTGTCGTGCGACCTTTATGTCGGCAGTGGGCATTAATTCGAGTGCATTTGGGTCAGTTGGCAGTGCTAAGTGCATTTGGTCTGGTGTTGTATCAGGGCTTAGCCTACACCGCAGCGCACTATACGACTGCGACCAATATGGGATTGATTAATGCCTTTATTCCGATCTTCACCATTTTTGTTTCACTGCTGATTTTAAAAGATATTCCAAATCGTTTTGCGATGATTGGTAGTATTTTATCTTTTGCAGGTTTGGTTTATATCATTGGGCAGGGCAATCTTGCAGGCTTAGTTCAATCGGGTGGGCATTTGGGTGACGTCCTGATGGTGGTTGCGGTATTCTTCTATGCCTTTTATGGGGTGTTTTTGAAAAAGTGGCAATTGCAAATTCCCTTAATGTTGAGCCTCTATGTGCAGATCTTTTTTGCACTGCTTTACCATTTACCTTTTATTGCCTATTTCGGTCTCGATTCAATCAATAGTCAAAATGCGGCAAGTGTCATGTATGCCAGCATTTTCCCTTCCTTAGTTGCCCCTTTACTGTGGATGTTGGCCATTACCCATTTAGGGCCGAATCGAACCAGTATTTTCATGAACTTGATGCCTGTGTTTACCGCAGTGATTGCCTATGTCTGGTTGAAAGAGGCGTGGACGGTTTATCATACAGTCGGTGGTGTGGTCATTATCTGTGGTATTTTACTGGCACAGCGTAAAACAGCGTTAAAAACGGCACCTTTAGCAAACTCGATGGATTGATTTTGGTTAAAAAACGATCATTTGAGTTGTTTTTTTAATAGGATAATTCATTAATAAGTTAATTTATTAATGCTATTTCAGATGGCTTATGTATTTAATGTATGCAAAAGCTGATTAAAAATAGGTAGATAATTTGAATTATAATTTAATTATCTCCATTAATCAGCGTTTTAACGCTGTTTTTAATATAAAAAATCTATTTGTTTAGAAAAGCAATTTGCTACATAATACGCCCACTGCAAACTTAGGCCAATGTCAAAACGGGTATTAAGTGTTTGCTCATCAGTTTTCAGACCCTCTGGATGTGATTACACATCCTTTTTTATGCTCAGCCATCCCTATATGGCTGAGCTTTTTTTTGTCTATTTTTCAGTAAAAATCCTGAGAAAGAGCATGCTTTTAGGCACGAACCACTGCGCCAGTTTCGGCATCGAGTATGCGACTCGGTTCTTGGCTCAAGCCTAGGTCACCATTCAGATAATTGACCTGTTGCGCAAAGTAGTGGTTGGCATCTTGTAGTGAACGGGCAGGTGGCAATCCAGCGGGGTTGGCACTGGTGGAGACAATAAAGCCTTGAAAAGCATTGCAAAGCGCTACACAAATCGGATGCGTAGTTACCCGTACAGCAACTTTAGGATGATTGCCTTTAATCCATGTCGGAATGAGTTCATTTGCCGGTAGTAACCACGTGGTTGCGCGTTCTGATGGGCTACGATCGCTCCAGCTGTCGATCACTTGCTGACGGATGCGAGGATCTAAATGTTCTAAAAGCGGTTCAACTTGAGCAATTTGCCCAGCCAGTAAAATCACCCCTTTTTCAATCGGGCGCTGCTTAATCTGTAAAATATCTAGAAAGGCCTGTTCGTTATACGGATCACAGCCTAAACCCCATACTGCTTCTGTTGGATATGCTAAAACTTGACCTTGTTTTAAACATTGCGCCGCTTCAGTCACAGAGGTGGTAATCATTACACTTTGTACCTTTTATTGATTCATAAAGGGTTATTGTGAACCTTATTGGCTGGAACGGCAACGCAGATAATTGCCAGCTTGTTGTTGTGCAAGCCCCAAAATTTCCAGTTCCATTAACTGGCTGGTGAGTGTGGCAATATCGGTGTTAAGTTTGAAATTAAGTTGATCCATATTTTGTCCCACCCAATCCAGTTGATTATAAAGTTCGAGTAAATCAGATGGGATCTCAATACTAGCGCTTGGGGTGGTTTCTTGTGACTGGGATTGGCTATACCATTGAGTGGGGAGTGCCAAGTCTTCAATGATTTGCTCAGGATGATCGACCAAAATCGCCCCTTCTCGGATCAGTTGATGACAGCCTTGATGGTGTTCACTGTAAATATGACCGGGGATCGCAAAAATGGTTTTCCCTTGTTCAGCAGCAGATTTGGCTGTGCCAAGAGAGCCACTTTTGAGTGCGGCTTCTGCAACCACAACCCCTAAACTCAATGCACTGACGATGCGGTTGCGCCGTGGAAAATTATGCTGTAAAGGCGGTGTATGTGGTAAAAATTCAGTAATGATACAGCCATTATTTTCTAATATTTGCGTACGCAGGGCTTGATGTTGGGACGGGTAAGTGAGATCTAAGCCCGTGCCCATCACTGCAATGGTACGTTGATATTTTAAGCCGCCCTGATGTGCCGCTGCATCAATGCCTTCAGCCAAACCACTGCAAATATAAAAGCCCTTTTCGGCGAGGTAATAGGCAAAGTCATAAGCCACTTGTTTGCCGTGTGGACTGGGTTTTCGACTGCCAACGATAGCAACTTGAGGTTGTAATAGGCTTTGTGGATTACCCTGACCAAATAAAATCGGTGGCCGGTCAGAATAGGGCAGCAGTTGCGAAGGATAATGACTTTCAGTATCAAGCAAAATAAAATCACAACTGGCTTGGACGTCATGCAATAAAGTTTGTAATTTGGTTTGTCCAGCAGGTGTTTGAATTTCTACGACACGTTGTAGATGACTTTTGTGTAAGCCGAGATTTGGCCAGATCTGAAGATTGGAAGCAGCAACGGCTTTTGTGCTTGTGCCAAAATGTTGTTGTAGTTTTTGAAAGCTCGATAAAGAATGCTGAACTAAATACCACAGGGTGATTGTTGCAATCTGTTCATGTGATAAAGAGTTCAGCATGTATACACCTTAAGACAACGGATTATTCATCCACAACAGATGGAGAAAGTTTCGCGCCCAAGTTCATTGGCAGTTCGCTGTCGAGCACATAAGCATAGCTGACACGGTCAAAGGTTTTAAACACCATGATGTTGCCGATACGTTCCGTTGGAAGGGTAAGTTTTTCATTGGTTTTCGGATCACGAATTTCTTGACCTTTTTGACTAACCGAGAACACATAACCCGATTGAACGCCATCCACTGTGCCACGGTCAATGGTTACAACTGAATGCTTCGCAGCTAGACCAATCGAACCTTGAACACGAATCACTTGTCCACCCCCAGTCACATCTTGTGCATGTGTTGGGTAGAACAAGGTTGGAAGCATGGCGTCGTATTCAGGCAGTACGCGATAACCACGACGTACTTCAGAATTATACGAATCTGTGATTTCTAAAGTGGACATGTCATTTTCACCACGAATGGCAATGGCTGAAGCAACCTGAGTCAATTCTAGACCTAGATTTTGTTTTTTGCCCTCTGCATCCGTCACAATGTATGGTTCGCCTTCACGGTAAATCGCGTAGCGTTGACCGACTTCAATGCCTTGGCCACGTGCATAAACGGTTTGACCTTTACCTGCAATCACACGCTGATCGGCAGCACCAACGATATACGGTGTACCTTCCAAAGATTCCTCTGAAAGAATAGTGCTGTGTTCAAGCCAGTTTTTAATGTATTCCAGTGGAATGACAGGAATGGCATTGTTTAAAGACTCAACGCGTGCTTGAGGTTGAAGTTTAGTGCCGCCTGTATAACGACGAATGATCCCTTCACAGCCATCACCTTCGTCTTTACCAATAATTGGACGACCTTCATAGGTACACATCAATAAACGGTCACCTGGGAAAATCCAATGCGGATTTTTGACGTGTCTATTGCTGGCCCAAATTTCAGGCCAACGCACAGGATTGTTTAGGAAACGTTTAGAAATATCCCACAGGGTATCGCCTTTTTTCACCACATAAACATTCGGTGCATTGGCTTTTAAAGCAGGTGGATTGTAATTTCGTGTAGGCGCCGCTTGAGCTGTTGAAATGACGCCTGCGCCAACACTTACGCAAACCGCAAGTGCTAACATGTGTTGCTTAAACCCCAAGGCACTAAAAGATGGCATGCCCATAAAAACCTTTTTCATTATCATAATTCCTAAAATTATGTATGTAGTTGCGTTATAATAACGATATTACACACATTTTTTTGATCAAGCATTCCCTTCATTTGGTTTTTTGATCAATGGCATAATTGAGGACGCAGTATGGCCTTATTACCTATTTTAAGTTTTCCTGATCCCCGTCTTCGTACCATTGCAGAACCCGTCGAAGAAGTTACTGATGAAATTCGTCAGCTGGCTGCAGATATGTTTGAAACCATGTATGAAGCGCCAGGCATTGGACTTGCCGCGACACAAGTTGATCGCCATATTCAGTTGATTGTCATGGACTTATCTGAACATAAAGATCAACCTTTGGTATTCATTAACCCCAAAGTTACCCCATTGACTGAAGAAACGCAGCCCTATGAAGAAGGCTGCCTATCAGTTCCCCAAATATACGACAAAGTTGAGCGCCCGTCACGCGTAAAGATCGAAGCAATTAACCTTGAAGGTCAAGCATTTGAGATCGAAGCTGACGAACTTCTCGCTGTTTGCATTCAACATGAAATGGATCACTTAAATGGCAAATTGTTCGTCGACTATTTGTCACCACTAAAGCGCCAACGTGCACGTGAGAAAGTGGAAAAATTGACCCGTCAGCGCCAAAAAGACAAAGTGGCTGTAAAACGCGGTTAAGTTTTTTGCTTAAAAAGCATCTTTAAAGTGAGCCCAATTTTAATTGGGCTTTGTTATACTGGCCGCGTTCTCAATTCGGATGGAATGGATTGTTTTTTAGAGCTGCGTTGCTACTGTCTTGTGTAGCCGTGTTTTTACAGATTGCTGTTTTTTTACAGCCTTTACTCCCTACGCAATATCAAATTGCGCCGGTCTGTGAAACTATTTCGCGTGCGCTTTTACTCAAACCAGTTGAACATCTCAGTTCTCATGCTGAAAAGCATTCCACACATCATCATGAAATGCAGGCTCAGCATGAACTCAGTTCACAACCTACCGAACACAATCATCATGATGCAAGTCATCAATGCCAATACTGTACGGTATATGGCAATCTTGTGTTACCGCCTGATTTAGAGTTAAAAGCGGTACTGGACCGTATTCAAGTCCGTTTAATTGCATTCCAAAAAGCCTTTGCGCATGTTTGGTTTGCACTGCAACAACTCTTTTTACTACCTCAAGGGCGAGCACCGCCACTGTTTGTATAAACCTAGACATATATTTTTCGGGTCTTAACGGACTCTAGCCTAGTTGTATTTATAGATTCAGTGAGAATAAAATGGCTCAGCCTACATTCTTTTTACAGCCTCTTGCGGCTGCGATCTCTGTTGCTTGTTTTTCAAGTGTCGTATTTGCCGCTGACGCAGACAGTGCGCACATTTTAGCACCTATCGTGGTGACGGCTCAGCAGGGCAATGATGCCCATGGTCTGATTGTACATGCCGACCCTAAACAACCCACGCAGCCAATTCCTGCGGTTGATGGTGCAGCCTACCTACAAAGTATTGTGGGTTTTAACCAAATCAAAAATGGCGGCGCGAATGGTGACGTCACCTTCCGCGGTATGTTTGGCTCACGTATTAAAATCCTCACAGATGGTACGGAAAATTTAGGTGCATGCCCAAGCCGTATGGATAATCCTGCTTCTTATGTTTCTCCTGAAAGCTACGACAAAATCACGGTCGTAAAAGGGCCACAAACTGTTCAGTATGCGCATACCGGTTCAGCTGCAACTGTTATTTTTGAACGTGAGCCGGAGCAGCTCACTTCCGCGAAACCTTATCGCGGGCAAGCCACTGTCATGCTTGGTTCTTACGGTCGTTTGGATCAGAATGTTGAAGCCGCTGTTGGTGATGAAACGAAATACGCACGTTTAAATGCCAACCGTTCGATTGCAGATAGCTATCAAGATGGAGCAGGCAATACGGTTCCGTCCGATTGGGAAAAGTGGAATACTGATCTCGCGCTGGGTTGGACTCCGAATGAGGACACATGGGTAGAGCTGAAAGGTGGGAAGAGTGATGGTGAGGCAGTCTATGCTGGACGTAGCATGGATGGCTCTAAGTTTGCTCGTGAAAGTCTAGGTTTACATGTTGAAAAGAAAAACATTAGTGAGGTGATCAAGAAAGTCGAAGCGCAAGTTGACTATAGCTATAACGATCATGTTATGGATAATTTTAGTTTGCGAAAATTTAATCCCGCAGATGGTATGTCAATGCCGATGGCTTCAAATGTTGCTCGTAGGACTTTAAATGCACGGGTTGCTATGACGCAGGACTGGGGGAAATTGCAACTTATTTCAGGTATTGATAGTCAAAAAAATGAGCATACTAAACGTAGTGGCAGCTTAATGTCTCCTTATCAAAATAAAGCTCGTGTCGGAGATATGGAATTTGAGTCTTATGGGGCTTTCGGTGAACTGAGTTATGTATTCAATGATCAGCATAAACTAGTGACAGGTGCACGCGTCGATCAAGCGAAGATCGATAACTTAGCAATAGATACAGAGCGTAAAGAAACCTTGCCAAGTGGTTTTATTCGAATTGAAAGTGAACTTGCGGAACATGTTAAAACTTACGCAGGATTAGGTTATGTAGAGCGTGTGCCTGATTATTGGGAATTGTTTAGTACCAAATATCATCAAAGTGCAGGTACGACCTTTGCTGATCTAGAGAATGAAAAAACCGCGCAGTTTGATGCAGGTTATCAATATGAGCAGGGTGCATTTAAATCATGGGCTTCAGTTTATGCAGGTTTGATTCAAGATTATATTTTAGTTAAATATGTACCCGTGACTTCTATGGGTAAAACGAAATATGAAGCTCAGAGTCGAAATGTCGATGCAACCATTGCAGGTGCTGAAGCAGGTGTGGCTTACCAGTTGACGGATCAAATTCAAACGGACATCAGTGCCATGTATGCATGGGGTGAAAATACAACGGATCACACCGCGTTACCGCAAATTGCACCATTAGAAGGACGTTTCAATCTACGCTATGTGCAAGAGAAATATAATCTTGGTTTGTTATGGCGTGTGGTGGCAGCACAAGATCGTACCAGCTATCGAGAAGGCAATATCATTGGATATGATTTAGAAGACAGTAAAGGTTTTGGGACTCTGTCTTTAAATGGGACTTATAATATCCAAAAAGATCTAGACCTTTCAGTCGGAATAGATAATATACTGAATAAAAACTATGCCGAGCATTTGAATAAACTTGGAAGTTCAGGTTTTGGTTATGCTGCAACTGAACATTTCAATAATATTGGACGTAATTATTGGGCGCGTATCAGTATGAAGTTCTAAATATATTGTAATGATCGGAAACAGCCATTCTAGAAATAGAATGGCTGTTTTGGGTTCTAAGATATAAATTGAAGGAGAAAACAGCATTATGAGTGGATATTCACCATAAAAAGTAGAAAGAAACAGCGATTTAAATGAAATATTTAAATATCATTTCTATTTATTTTTATTTAAGTTAATAAAAACAATATATTAAGTTTAATTTATGCGAATGTGATGGTGCGGTTTAAGGCGCTAACTAGGAAGTAGATAAATTTATTAAAAAATATTTTACATAAATAACAGTTACTTATGTTTTTATGAGTTTGAAAAATAAACATGCGAAAATATTTATTGAGAAAAGGTGTTGCAAGGGATTAGAAATGCTGTAGAATGCACATCCATCGGCGGTGATGTTGATTAAAACTTGTTGAGAAACAAGGATTTAGCCCAAGCGGTAGAATCTAAAAGTCTTGAATAAGTTTAAAAATAATTAACAAAACCAGTTGACTTCTTCTTGAAAGAGAGTAGTATAGCCGACCTAGCTTGCTGATGACGAATTAGTAAGAAGATCATTAAGAGATTATGAAGAACAACTTGTGTGGATTTTTACTGATTGATCGATCGAAAATATTTCATTGATTGATGGTAAAAATTACTCGAAGTTTATTTGAGAAATATTTGTCAGAAAATTGATGAGCCAAGATTTGTAGCCATAAGCTACTAATGATTTTTAACTGAAGAGTTTGATCATGGCTCAGATTGAACGCTGGCGGCAGGCTTAACACATGCAAGTCGAGCGGGGAAAGGTAGCTTGCTACCTGACCTAGCGGCGGACGGGTGAGTAATGCTTAGGAATCTGCCTATTAGTGGGGGACAACATTCCGAAAGGAATGCTAATACCGCATACGCCCTACGGGGGAAAGCAGGGGATCTTCGGACCTTGCGCTAATAGATGAGCCTAAGTCAGATTAGCTAGTTGGTGGGGTAAAGGCCTACCAAGGCGACGATCTGTAGCGGGTCTGAGAGGATGATCCGCCACACTGGGACTGAGACACGGCCCAGACTCCTACGGGAGGCAGCAGTGGGGAATATTGGACAATGGGCGAAAGCCTGATCCAGCCATGCCGCGTGTGTGAAGAAGGCCTTTTGGTTGTAAAGCACTTTAAGCGAGGAGGAGGCTACTTAGATTAATACTCTAGGATAGTGGACGTTACTCGCAGAATAAGCACCGGCTAACTCTGTGCCAGCAGCCGCGGTAATACAGAGGGTGCGAGCGTTAATCGGATTTACTGGGCGTAAAGCGTGCGTAGGCGGCTTTTTAAGTCGGATGTGAAATCCCTGAGCTTAACTTAGGAATTGCATTCGATACTGGGAAGCTAGAGTATGGGAGAGGATGGTAGAATTCCAGGTGTAGCGGTGAAATGCGTAGAGATCTGGAGGAATACCGATGGCGAAGGCAGCCATCTGGCCTAATACTGACGCTGAGGTACGAAAGCATGGGGAGCAAACAGGATTAGATACCCTGGTAGTCCATGCCGTAAACGATGTCTACTAGCCGTTGGGGCCTTTGAGGCTTTAGTGGCGCAGCTAACGCGATAAGTAGACCGCCTGGGGAGTACGGTCGCAAGACTAAAACTCAAATGAATTGACGGGGGCCCGCACAAGCGGTGGAGCATGTGGTTTAATTCGATGCAACGCGAAGAACCTTACCTGGTCTTGACATAGTAAGAACTTTCCAGAGATGGATTGGTGCCTTCGGGAACTTACATACAGGTGCTGCATGGCTGTCGTCAGCTCGTGTCGTGAGATGTTGGGTTAAGTCCCGCAACGAGCGCAACCCTTTTCCTTATTTGCCAGCGGGTTAAGCCGGGAACTTTAAGGATACTGCCAGTGACAAACTGGAGGAAGGCGGGGACGACGTCAAGTCATCATGGCCCTTACGACCAGGGCTACACACGTGCTACAATGGTCGGTACAAAGGGTTGCTACCTAGCGATAGGATGCTAATCTCAAAAAGCCGATCGTAGTCCGGATTGGAGTCTGCAACTCGACTCCATGAAGTCGGAATCGCTAGTAATCGCGGATCAGAATGCCGCGGTGAATACGTTCCCGGGCCTTGTACACACCGCCCGTCACACCATGGGAATTTGTTGCACCAGAAGTAGGTAGTCTAACCGCAAGGAGGACGCTTACCACGGTGTGGCCGATGACTGGGGTGAAGTCGTAACAAGGTAGCCGTAGGGGAACCTGCGGCTGGATCACCTCCTTAACGAAAGATTGACGATTGGTAAGAATCCACAACAAGTTGTTCTTCATGACGATGTATCTGAGGGTCTGTAGCTCAGTTGGTTAGAGCACACGCTTGATAAGCGTGGGGTCACAAGTTCAAGTCTTGTCAGACCCACCAAATCTGACTAACAAGCATTGTTAAATGCTGAATACAGAAAAACAGAGACATTGACTTATTGATAAGCTGGGGACTTAGCTTAGTTGGTAGAGCGCCTGCTTTGCACGCAGGAGGTCAGGAGTTCGACTCTCCTAGTCTCCACCAAATTTCAAGACAAGAAAACTTAAAGCACTGCTTTAAGGCTTTTCCTTGAAATTTAAGCAAGAAGCTATGCTTCGCGCAGATAGGTTGGATTATAGAATTTAGTAAGTTGAAGCTTATTAACTTCTGTGATTTATCACAGTTTCCTGACCTGACGAAGGCTGGAAAAATCATTAACAGAATATATTTGAGTTGAAATAATTTGTTCATACTCGTTTTAGTTAACTTAACAAGCAATTGTTAACGTTGAATGAAATGAGTTACTAGCGAAATTAACTGAATCAAGCGTTTTGGTATGTGAATTGAATTGAAGCTGTACAGTGTTTAAGTGCACAGAGCAACAAACTGTAAGGAAGTGATGAGAAATCATCATAGACTGTCTTAATCCTACTTGTAGGGATTAACGACTGTTTGGGGTTGTATAGTCAAGTAATTAAGTGCATGTGGTGGATGCCTTGGCAGTCAGAGGCGATGAAAGACGTAATAGCCTGCGATAAGCTCCGGGGAGGCGGCAAATATCCTGTGATCCGGAGATTTCTGAATGGGGAAACCCACCTGTCATAAGGCAGGTATCGTATGATGAATACATAGTCATACGAGGCGAACGAGGGGAAGTGAAACATCTCAGTACCCTTAGGAAAAGAAATCAATTGAGATTCCCTCAGTAGCGGCGAGCGAACGGGGAAAAGCCCATTAAGTCATATCAGTTTTAGTGGAATGCTCTGGGAAGTGCAACCATAGTGGGTGATAGTCCTGTACACGAAAGGGCTGATATGATGATGTCGAGTAGGGCGGGGCACGTGAAACCTTGTCTGAATATGGGGGGACCATCCTCCAAGGCTAAATACTCCTGACTGACCGATAGTGAACCAGTACCGTGAGGGAAAGGCGAAAAGAACCCCTGTGAGGGGAGTGAAATAGATCCTGAAACCGCATGCATACAAGCAGTGGGAGCCGACTTGTTCGGTGACTGCGTACCTTTTGTATAATGGGTCAGCGACTTACATTCAGTAGCGAGGTTAACCGCATAGGGGAGCCGTAGAGAAATCGAGTCTTAATAGGGCGTTTAGTTGCTGGGTGTAGACCCGAAACCGGGTGATCTATCCATGAGCAGGTTGAAGGTTGGGTAACACTAACTGGAGGACCGAACCCACTGTCGTTGAAAAGCCAGGGGATGACTTGTGGATAGGGGTGAAAGGCTAATCAAACTCGGTGATAGCTGGTTCTCCCCGAAAGCTATTTAGGTAGCGCCTCGGACGAATACCATTGGGGGTAGAGCACTGTTTCGGCTAGGGGGTCATCCCGACTTACCAAACCGATGCAAACTCCGAATACCAATGAGTACTATCCGGGAGACAGACTGCGGGTGCTAACGTCCGTAGTCAAGAGGAAAACAATCCAGACCGCCAGCTAAGGCCCCAAAATTATAGTTAAGTGGGAAACGATGTGGGAAGGCATAGACAGCTAGGAGGTTGGCTTAGAAGCAGCCACCCTTTAAAGAAAGCGTAATAGCTCACTAGTCGAGTCGGCCTGCGCGGAAGATGTAACGGGGCTAAAACTATATGCCGAAGCTGCGGATTTGCAATTTATTGCAAGTGGTAGGGGAGCGTTCTGTAAGCCGATGAAGGTGTATTGAGAAGTATGCTGGAGGTATCAGAAGTGCGAATGCTGACGTGAGTAACGACAATGCGAGTGAAAAACTCGCACGCTGAAAGACCAAGGGTTCCAGTCCAACGTTAATCGGGGCTGGGTGAGTCGACCCCTAAGGCGAGGCCGAGAGGCGTAGTCGATGGGAAATTGGTTAATATTCCAATACTTCTATGTAATGCGATGAGAGGACGGAGAAGGTTAAGTCAGCCTGGCGTTGGTTGTCCAGGTGGAAGGTTGTAGGCATGTATCTTAGGCAAATCCGGGGTACTGTATGCTGAGAACTGATAGCAAGCTGTACTTGTACAGTGAAGTGGCTGATACCATGCTTCCAGGAAAAGTCTCTAAGCTTCAGTTACATAGGAATCGTACCCGAAACCGACACAGGTGGTCAGGTCGAGTAGACCAAAGCGCTTGAGAGAACTCTGCTGAAGGAACTAGGCAAAATGGTACCGTAACTTCGGGAGAAGGTACGCTGCCGACGGTGATAGGATTTACTCCTTGAGCTATTGGCAGCCACAGAAACCAGGCCCCTGCAACTGTTTATTAAAAACATAGCACTCTGCAAACACGAAAGTGGACGTATAGGGTGTGATGCCTGCCCGGTGCTGGAAGGTTAATTGATGGGGTTAGCGTAAGCGAAGCTCTTGATCGAAGCCCCAGTAAACGGCGGCCGTAACTATAACGGTCCTAAGGTAGCGAAATTCCTTGTCGGGTAAGTTCCGACCTGCACGAATGGCATAATGATGGGGGCGCTGTCTCCAGCAGAGACTCAGTGAAATCGAATTCGCCGTGAAGATGCGGTGTACCCGCGGCTAGACGGAAAGACCCCGTGAACCTTTACTGCAGCTTGACATTGAACTTTGATCTTACTTGTGTAGGATAGGTGGGAGGCTTTGAAACCGAGACGCTAGTTTCGGTGGAGCCAATCTTGAAATACCACCCTGGTAATATTGAGGTTCTAACTCTGTCCCGTTATCCGGGACGAGGACCATGTCTGGTGGGTAGTTTGACTGGGGCGGTCTCCTCCTAAAGAGTAACGGAGGAGTACGAAGGTGCGCTCAGCGTGGTCGGAAATCACGCGTAGAGTATAAAGGCAAAAGCGCGCTTAACTGCGAGACCCACAAGTCGAGCAGGTACGAAAGTAGGTCTTAGTGATCCGGTGGTTCTGTATGGAAGGGCCATCGCTCAACGGATAAAAGGTACTCTGGGGATAACAGGCTGATACCGCCCAAGAGTTCATATCGACGGCGGTGTTTGGCACCTCGATGTCGGCTCATCTCATCCTGGGGCTGAAGCAGGTCCCAAGGGTATGGCTGTTCGCCATTTAAAGAGGTACGCGAGCTGGGTTTAGAACGTCGTGAGACAGTTCGGTCCCTATCTACCGTGGGCGTTGGAAATTTGAGAGGATCTGCTCCTAGTACGAGAGGACCAGAGTGGACGAACCTCTGGTGTACCGGTTGTGACGCCAGTCGCATCGCCGGGTAGCTATGTTCGGAAGGGATAACCGCTGAAAGCATCTAAGCGGGAAGCCTACCTCAAGATAAGATTTCCCTAGGACTTTATGTCCTCTAAAGAGCCGTTGAAGACTACGACGTTGATAGGTTGGATGTGGAAGCATAGTGATATGTGAAGCTGACCAATACTAATTGCTCGTGAGGCTTGACTATACAACACCCAAACAGTTGGTGTTGTGGTTCAAATCACTGCAAACAACTTGATTTAGTTATAAAGCTAGATAAAATATCCAACTCAAATATACCTGTTAATAACTCATTTGATGAAAGTTAGGCATACACAATGTGTAAATAAGACCCAACGAATAGTCATAAACAGTTGTGCTGGCGACAATAGCAAGAGTGAACCACCTGATCCCTTCCCGAACTCAGAAGTGAAACCTCTTAGCGCTGATGGTAGTGTGGAGTTATCCATGTGAGAGTAAGTCATCGCCAGCTCATTAATTCTAAATCCCCCTCCGCTAATCGCTGAGGGGGATTTTTTTATGCAAGGAAGGTTAAATAATAAAGGAATCAATCGTCTAATTGAGATTTAGGATTGGTTTCTACATACTGATTAACTTATTTATCGATCATGACATTTAATCTATCTAACATTTTTATTTTTAGATTTTTAAAAATATTGGATAGTCGATCAAATTTTCATAGTTTGTTAGCAATATCTTTAAATGGAATAATGAGTATGTCTAATAAAATTCAATTTCAACTGAAAAAACTTCCTTTAATCTCATGTGCGTTGTTAAGCTGTTTGGCTTTTGGGCAAGTACATGCTGTGTCTAATGATCAGGTCAAACAACTGGTTGAATCAGAAAAAAAGAATTATTTAAATACTCTAGAGGCTTTAGTCAATATTGAGTCGGGGAGTAAAGATCTTGTCGGCGTGAGTAAGATCGCTAAATATGTCGCCGAACAATTAAAAACGACAGGTGCTGAGGTCAGTATTGTAGAAGCTAAAGATATATATCGTATGGATGATACACCCCAACAGACTGGTCCAATGGTAAAAGCTGTTTTAAAGGGTAAAGGCAGCAGTAAAATTATGCTAATTGCTCATATGGATACGGTGTATTTAACAGGGATGTTGAAAGACCAACCTTTTAAAATGGAAGGGGATAAAGTTTTTGGTCTCGGAATTTTAGATGATAAACAGGGGGTTGCTGCGATTATTCATACGCTTGATCTTTTGAAAAAGTTGAATTATCAAGATTATGGCATGATTACAGTCTTACTTAACTCCGATGAGGAGATCAGTTCGCCAGGTTCACGCAAACTGATTACTGAAACTGCACAAGACCAAGATGTAGTTTTGTCATTTGAAGGTGGTGGTAAAGATGGTAGTTTACGATTAGCCACCAGTGGGATTGGTGCAGCATATTTAGAGGTTCACGGGAAATCTGCACATGCAGGGGTTAAGCCTGAAGCAGGCATAAATGCACTGACAGAATTATCACATCAAATCTTACAGTTACAAGACTTATCGAATCCTAAAACAGGCTTGAAATTAAACTGGACTGTAGCGAGTGCAGGTAAAGTGCGTAACGTGATTCCAGACCTTGCGACTGCACAAGCAGATGTTCGTGCTTTGCAAGTTAAAGATTTTCAGCAAGTGGAACGTGTATTACAGGAAAGGATTAAACGTAAAAAGTTAGCTGATAGTGAAGTTAAGTTAAAGTTTGAAATGCGTCGCCCACCTTTAATGGCAAATCCACAGGCAAAAAAATTGGCTGAACAAGCACAGCTTATTTACAAAAATGATTTTAACTTACCAATGAAGGTCTTAGCTGAAGCAACAGGTGGTGGTACAGATGCCGCATTTGCTGGCTTAAATTCGAAAGCAGCGATTTTAGAAGGCATGGGCTTATCTGGTGATGGTGCACATTCGAATAATGCTGAATATATTCTGGTCGAAAGTATTGTGCCGCGTTTATATTTAGCGACAAAGTTGATTATGGATTTATCGACCGCTCAAAAATAATAAAGTTGGTATGAAAGAACTCAACTGATTTGAGTTTTTACATCATGAGAGATGGTGTTTATTTTTAGCAGCATCTTTCATTAATCTAAATATTAGAATCTTATAAGAAAATGGATGAGCTCTTAAATAAAAACTATATCAAGTGAGGGATGTTCTGAGAGATCGGCATAGCTATAGTTGATGTTAATTTTTCATTCTTTGCTGCCTAATTCACCTGAATCTGTTGGGTTTCGGTGCATTGTCTCTACTGTCCTAAGTGATTGGACCTTAGTCTTTATTCTTTAAGGAATGAAGGGTCAGCTTTTGTCTCTTCACTGTCGAATTGTTTCTTTTTAAATAAAAACTTCGAAATTACGTTTGCATAAAAAAATAAATGATAACATGCTGTATATGATGCTTTTTTAACCAAGCAAGCTGAATGTAATTCATGGTAAAATGATCGGCTTTCATCTTTGATCTTTATTTGAGATCTTTCATCTGCCAGCCGAGAATTGCTAGCCATGTCTACTGCTTATACTATGCAGACCGCGCCTAAAGCGTTGTTTGATTACGACAAATATTGGGCGTCATGTTTTGAACCTGCGCCATTTTTGCCGATGTCGCGCGAGGAAATGGACCAACTCGGTTGGGATAGTTGTGACTTTATTTTGGTCTGTGGTGATGCGTATATCGACCATCCATCATTTTGTTCGGGCATTATTGGCCGTACGTTAGAAGCACAAGGTTTCCGTGTCGGGATTATTGCACAACCTGATTGGACTAATGTTGAAGCATTCCGCGTTTTGGGTAAGCCAAATATCGCTTGGGGTGTGACTGCTGGGAACATGGATTCGATGATCAACCGTTATACGGCTGATCGTAAAATTCGTTCTGATGATGCCTATTCACCAGATAATTTACCCAATAAACGTCCAGACCGTGCAGCAACCGTATATTGCCAACGTGTACGCGAAGCATTTCCAGATGTACCTGTATTGTTAGGTGGAATTGAAGCATCTTTACGTCGTATTGCACATTATGACTATTGGTCAGACAAAGTTCGTCGTTCAGTGTTGATGGACTCAAAAGCCGATCTTTTGATGTATGGTAATGGTGAGCGTTCAATTACTGAAGTGATGCATCGCTTAGCCAAAGGCGAAAAGATTCACGAAATTACAGATGTTCGTGGCACGGCATTTATCGTGAATAAATTAAACCGTCCATCTAAAGCCAAGTTTGTGGAAATCGCATCGAATGATGTGGATACCATTGGCCGTGTTGATCCGATTATCAATCCTTATGTAATGACTGAAGATTTAGATGGCTGTGAAATTGAAAAAGATAAGGGTAATTCTTTAACCCAATACCAAAATTTCCAAAAAGAAATTGTGACGAATCAAATTGTTCGTGAAGGGGATCAACTTGATCCTGATACACAAATTGTGCAATTACAGCCGTCTTCAAAGGCAATTAAACATAAATTACCGCCGCGTGAACTGGCTGTGATTCGTTTGCCTGCATTTGAAGCAGTGGCAGATGATCCCGTTTTATATGCACATGCCAACCGTATTTTGCACCTTGAAACCAATCCAGGAAATGCTCGTGCATTGGTACAAAAGCATGGCGAGCGTGATGTCTGGTTAAATGCTCCACCGATTCCGTTAACGACGGAAGAAATGGACTATGTATTTGATTTACCTTATGCACGTCTACCGCATCCTGTCTATGGGGAGGCGCGTTTTCCTGCATTTGATATGATCAAGTTCTCTGTAAATATCATGCGTGGCTGTTTTGGCGGTTGTACGTTCTGTTCTATTACGGAACATGAAGGTCGTATCATTCAAAACCGTTCTGAAGAATCGATTTTACGTGAAGTTGAAAAGATTCGTGATACTGCACCGGGTTTTACCGGCATCATTTCTGACTTGGGTGGACCAACTGCAAATATGTACCGTTTGCATTGTAAAGACCCTGAGATTGAAAAGAACTGTCGTAAACCATCCTGTGTTTATCCAGGTGTTTGTCAAAACTTACATACAGATCATGCACCATTAACACAGTTATATCGTAAAGCACGTGAACTCAAAGGCATCAAAAAGATCCTGATTGGTTCAGGCTTACGCTATGATTTAGCGGTGTTAAACCCTGAATATGTCAAAGAATTGGTTCAGCATCATGTCGGTGGTTATTTAAAAATTGCGCCTGAACATACCGAAAAAGGTCCATTGTCTAAGATGATGAAACCGGGCATCGGAACCTATGATCGTTTCAAGCAAATGTTTGATCGTTTCAGTAAGGAAGCAGGTAAAGAGCAATATTTAATTCCGTACTTTATCGCAGCGCATCCGGGTACGACCGAATATGACATGATGAATTTGGCGATTTGGTTGAAGAAAAATGGTTTCCGTGCCGATCAGGTACAGACTTTCTATCCATCACCAATGGCAACCGCGACCACCATGTATCACACGGGTAAAAACCCATTAGCTAAAGTGGCGCGATATACTGAAGATGTTGATATTGTGAAAGGTGAGAAGCGTCGTCGTCTGCATAAAGCCTTCTTGCGTTATCATGATCCAAACAACTGGCCATTATTACGTGAAGCTTTAAAGGAGATGGGCCGCCAAGACTTGATTGGTAACTCGAAACAGCATTTGATTCCAACCTATCAACCGCAAGGGACAGAAGGTCAGTATCAGTCTGCTCGTAAGAAAAACTCAACCGTGGATGGTGATTCGCAAAAACGTAATGGTGATAGCCGTAACCAACAAGCGAAAAATCAATCTCGTCCATCAAATACCAAGAAGCGTCCTGAACGTGGTCAGATTTTAACGCAACATACAGGTTTACCACCGCGCGAAACAGGTGACGCCAAGAAGCCATTTGGACATTCCAAGTCAAAACCGAAGTCTAAGTCACGTGCTTAATGGCAATTGAATATAAAAAAGGATGCTACGGCATCCTTTTTTAGGATCAATCTTTTTTATTGCGTTAGAAAAATAGCTTAGAGATTGGCTTTTTTGCCATCCGTCGGGAAAATTGGGTCAATCCGAAGAATCATATTGCACGTGAATGAATCACTCTATTACAGTGTAGATAGGCTACAGAGCCAAAATTTCATTCGGATTAAAACAAAACGTGTTACAACGGATGACATTGCAAAAAATTGTTTAGTTTTATCAGCGTTTGTTTGATTTTAGCTTTAGTTTTTTTATTGCGTGGTTTGGGTAAATGGTCAGTAGGTTATACTGATCGGATAAAATAGGTTATACTGATCGGATAAAAATCGGTGTGATACCGAAAATTATAATAAAGATGAAAAGGATACAAATATGACAACTTATATGGTAATTGGTAGCGTGTTGTTGATACTGGTCATGATTTTAGCGAGTAAAGCGTTGATCCCTAAGACCAAGCAGCAAGATAGTGCATTAAGACAACGTGCTATTTTTAGTATGCATGAACAACTGACTTATACTCGTTTGAAAGAAATTTTACCGCATCATACTGTGCTGGCACATGTATCTTATGATGCCTTACTCACTACAAAATTTTCGCGTACACGAAATAAATACCGCAATTTGGTGGCTGATTTTGTCATTGTGGATAGTGCACAACAAGTTTTGGCAGTGGTTGCTTTAGAAGATCCGCTTTCACTGAAACGTCCACAAAAGGCACAGTTTCAGGATGCGATCCTCGATATGGCTGGCTATAAAGTGATTCGTTATGAAGAAGTGCCTGACTATCATCAGTTACGTGAAGATTTTTATGGCGATCTCTATGCCTCATCGCGTTTGACTAAAGATAAGCATGCGACCAAAAAATATGATTACTATAATGCAGCACAAACTCGAAAATTACGTCTGATCGGCTAACTGAATCTCAGCGTTCATCATAAAAAACATGAAGATTTATGCTTTTTATGATGCGTGTATTTTTTATGTAGGTTTCACTGCAACAACGGTTAACTCTACCAATACTCGTGGATCATAAAGTTTAGCTTCAACACAGGTACGGGGTAAGGCATCAATGTCTGCAACCCAAGCATCCCAAACTTCGTTGAAAGCGGCATAGTCTTTTTCAATGTCTTTTAAATAAATCGTCACAGATAAAATATGGCTTTTATCTGTGCCTGCATCAGCTAAAAATTGGTCAATCATGTCGAATGTTTGTTGGGTTTGACCTTTAATATCGAGATCAAAGTCAGACGCCAGTTGACCTGCCAAATGAACGAGGTTGCCAGCAATCGCAACTTCAGAAAAACGATTTGAGACATGCAAACGTTGAACCGTCATGATGTATGCATCCTGTGTGATGAGTATAAAAATAGAACATAAAAAGTAGTTCAATAGCCTACCACAAACTCATGTATGACAGATGGCTATGATGTTGGCTTTCAATCAGGTGCAGAATTTTACAGCGTGAAGGATTCTATCTCTTGCTGTAAGTACATGTGAACAGAGGATGGGTTCAATATCTTGACGTGGGAATTACAGAAAATGAAGCAACGCGATTAATAGGTAAATCTTATGCGGGCTTTATAACAGTATATTTAAAAATATTGGATTATTCTGATGCTAGAGCACTGCTCTGTAATATAGAGGCGGGAATACCATATAAATATCAGAGATGTCCTGTAATCTTCGGATTTGATCGTCACGCCAATCACAGGACGTATGCTAAAAGTAAAGGTAAGTTTTAGCATCTCAGCGGTTACATGGATAAATGCAGCGCGTCATTAGATTACTCTAAAAAAACAGTTTGTGAATGCTAAATTGCATTATTTTTGTTCTTTTGATTAAAAAGTGACTGATTGAGCATTCAGTTCGACCATAAAGAGAGCTGGGGTGGAGGCTCTTGAGTCGAAAGTGCATAGACCCCAACACCGATCAGACGAAATTGTTGATCCGGTGTGATTTGCATTTCTTTGAGTAAGATATCTAAGGTCATTTGCAGTTCAGTTTGATGCTTTAATGGTGTTTTGAAGCTTTTACTGTGCTGTAGGGTTTGAAAGCTTTTCAGTTTCAATTTGACAGTGACACCGCGGGCATACAGTTGCTTTTTCTCTAAGCTTTGCCAGACTTGTGCAATCAACTTGGGCCAAAATGGGAGACACTGTTCAATAGTTAAATCATCATCAAAAGTGGTTTCTTTTGAAATTTGCTGACGTTCTCGTTCCGCTTGTACAGGACGCTCATCAATCCCTTGTGCATAGAGATAGAGCTGTTTGCCATACTTGCCAAAATGATGAATCAGGATATTTTCATCCACATGCTGTAAATCACCTAAAGTTTCAAGTTTGAGTGCATGTAATTTTTCTTGCATGACTTTACCCACTCCAGGGATTTTTTTAAGCGGCAAGTGCTGAATAAACTGCTGAACTTGTGAGGGTTTAATTACACAGATACCATTCGGTTTATTCCAGTCCGATGCAACTTTGGCTAAAAACTTATTCGGTGCAACACCCGCAGAGGCGGTCAGTCCTGTGCTCTGAAAAATATCAGCACGGATGCGTTCAGCAACTTCTGTGGCGCTGGCCAGTTGTTGTAAATTTTCCGTCACATCTAAATAAGCTTCATCTAAGGAAAGCGGTTCAATGAGTGTGGTATAACGCTGAAAAATTGTATGAATTTGCGCTGAGACCGCACGATATTTAGAGAAATTAGGTTCAATCACCACCACTTGAGGGCAGCGTTTTTTGGCTTGAGTCATCGACATGGCAGAGCGGAGTCCGTAGCGACGTGCAGGGTAGGATGCAGCTGCAATGACGGCACGAGGGTGGTGTGAAGAAATCACCACAGGTAAATGCTTTAAGTCGGGACGATCAAGTAACTCCACCGAGGCATAGAAGGCATCCATGTCGATGTGAATGATTTTTCGCATGCTGAATTTTAATATTGAAACCTAAACCAGTATTGCACTATTCAGATCGATTGCGTAGTCCTGTATGTGGCATAAGCGACAGAGTTTGACTTGGTGTTTTTTGTATTTGAACTTCAATGATGAGCTTGGAACTGCTTACTTGATTGGTAAGTTTTGTGGCAGTTGATAAAGTCCTTGGCGCTCTAAAAAGCTGATCCAATCTTGTTCTGAACCCTGAAATACATTGAGATCCACCAAGGTTGGTATGCCTTTAATTTGACCTTGGCTGGTGTGTTGCCAAAAGATCCATTTCGGATTGCCTTTGAGCTCAGGCTGGCCTTGATATTCACGAATCCAAAGGGGAGTTTGTTTAAATTCATCGACTAAAACAATATTATAAAATGCTTTAGAAGTATAAAAAATGGGTTGCAAACCATAGTGTTGATACAGTTGGTCGTGCATGACCTGAATTTCTTTGAGTAGCTGTTCTCTGGTGTAGGTGTTGATACAGGTGCTGTCATATTCCAAATCAATCACAGGCGGCAAACTATCGGTTTTCTTCGGTACAGTTTCGATAAAGTTCTGGGCCTGAATCTGGCCATCACGGCATAAACGATAAAAATGATAGGCTCCGACCAAAAAGCCTTGTTCACGGGCTTTGAGCCAATTGTCCTGAAATTTACGGTCTTTGAAATCGCCCCCTTCAGTGGCTTTTAAATAAACGAATTTAAACTCTTGGGGAGAAATAGATTGCCATTGGATGTCGCCCTGATGATGAGACACATCAAAGCCTTTTACTGGATACTCTTGGGCAGATGCGACATTGTTCTGTAAGAAAAAATAGGTGATCCCCAGTCCGACACATAGCATCACTACACAGGCAAGTATGTAATAGGGATATGAGGTTTTTGACGGCGTGGAAACTTTTTTTCTTGCGGACATGCTTTTGCAGGTATTGGTTTTTAGCTCATCATCATAGCTCGAATTTGCGGAACTGACCATGATGATTATGGTCAGTGAATAGCGGTACTTTGTATCTGTTATTCATCCACGGTATCTTTAGGGATGTACCAGAAAATGGCTGCGGTAATTAGGTTAATACAGCCCAAAACAATTAAGGTGTTATGGAATGCCATGACGATGTGATCTGTGCCCCAATATGCCGTAAAGACATTAACCAAAGTACCTGCCAGAGCCACACCAATACTCATCGACACCATCATGATCATCGACAAGAAACTGTTGCCACTGCTGGCATCTTGTTGTGGCAGATCTTTCAGCGTGAGGGTATTCATAGATACAAATTGCAGTGAGTTCAGCATACCAAAAACAAAGAAATGCAGCGCGCGCAACCAGGTTGGGGTGTCTGCGGTATTGAGGGCAAAACTGGCGATACATACACCGACCAATAAGGTGTTAACCAAAAGCACATGGCGATAACCAAAGCGCTGAATCAAGTGACGAATGATGGGTTTGGAGGCCAGTGAACCCAACACGGTCGGAATCATCAAGAGTCCCGTCACAAAAGGTTCAAAGCCGAAAGCCACTTGGAGCATGAGTGGCATTAAAAAGGGCATGGCATTGCCACCGAGGCGAGCAAAGAAGTTACCTAAAATACCCACGGCATAAATGCGGTTACGAAACAGTTTACTGCGAAATAGCGCATTTTGATGTGTATGTGCATGATAGGCATACCAAAGCGCAGTCGCCAAGCTCAGTACAATCAGCCCAATACTCCACCATAAAGTCAGGTGCGGACTGGCAAAATTTTCAATCCCTAAAGATAGTCCTGCCATGGTGATCACCAACAGGATAAAACCCCAAAAGTCAAAACGCTGCACATTCTGCTCGGTGACATTCGGCATGGCTTTAAAGCTAATCAGAACCCCTAACAGTCCCATGGGGAGGTTAATCAGGAAAATCCAATGCCATGTACTGACTTCGACCAACCAGCCCCCGAGTGTTGGACCGATCAGTGGGCCAATCAGTCCCGCGAGACTCATCAAACTCATGGCCGATAAGAACTGCGTCCGCGGAATGACCTTGAGCATGGCTAAACGGCCAACAGGGAGCAATAATGCACCACCGATGCCTTGTAGCACGCGATAGAACAATAATTCATTTAAACTTTCAGAAAAGCCACAGCCCAGCGAGGCAAGGGTAAAAATGATAATGGCACTGAAATAGGTATTGCGCACTCCAAAACGGTCGGCGAGCCAGCCACTCAAGGGAATACAGGCAGCAACGGCAAGCACATAGGCCACTACCACGCTATGCATTTGCAGCGGGTCTTCATTCAGACTGGCTGCCATAGCCGGTAGAGCGGTATTCACAATGGTGGTATCTAAGCCTTGCATAAAAAAGCCAATCGAAACCAGAAGTACCAAAAGACGGTACTCAGGAGCGAGTGCTTGATGGGTCGGCGTTTGGTTCATAGATACAACAAAGTGAAATTTTTAAACAGTTTAGCTTAATTTAAGTTGGACTGTTGTTGCGAATGTACATTCATCACATGCCATTAAATTGACATCTCTACGTCATGTGTTTGCAACGCGTGCATCATACATTGGTCAAATTTGAACCGATATTTAGATCATGATGAATAAAACATATAGTGCTGTCTTTTTAGCATGCATGGGGTTGGGCTTAGCGGGGTGTAATGACAGTGATGATGCGCAAACTATCACATCACCGCCTGTGGTAGAGGAAGCCACGCCGAATAGTATTGAACTGGTTCATCTTGCAAGTTATGAATCGGGGATATTTGGACAAAGTGCAGCTGAAATCCCTGCCTATGATGCTGCGAGTAAGCGTCTGTTCGTGGTGAATGCACAAAAAGGTATGGTCGATGTTTTAGATTTCTCCCAACCAGCGCAACCGACATATATCCAATCTTTGGATGCCAAAACTTATTTAGCCAATTCCGAGGTGAATAGTGTCGCGGTGCATAATGGCATTGTGGCGCTTGCGGTTCAGGCTGAGGATAAAACCCAAACCGGTATTGTGGCTTTTTTTAAAGCACAGGATCTTTCCTTTATCAGCCAAGTCAACGTGGGAGCTTTGCCAGATATGTTGACCTTCACGCCTGATGGTCGAAAAGTACTGGTAGCGAATGAAGCGGAACCGAATGAAGGGTATCAAGTCGATCCCGAAGGTTCCGTCAGCATTATTGATATTTCAGATATTCAAAAACCAACAGCAATCATTGCGGGCTTCCGCGCATGGAATGACCGTAAACAAGACTTATTAGATGCAGGCATTCGTATTTTTGGCCCAGACATCAGTCAATACCCAAATGTAGCGACCGCAGGTATTCAAACGACTACCGTTGCACAAGACCTAGAGCCTGAGTACATCGCAGTCAGTACTGATGGTAAAAAAGCATGGGTCAGTTTGCAGGAAAACAATGCCATTGGGGTTTTAGACCTAGCAAAAAATCAATTTGTTGACCTTTTCCCGATGGGCTACAAGGACCATAGTTTGCCTGAAAATGCCTTGGATGGAAGTGACCGTGACTGTGCTATTGGTCAAGACTCTTTGGGACGTAGTATTACAGAATGTGCAAAAGATGCAGGCATGATTAATATTAGTTCTTGGCCAGGGCTATATGGCATGTATATGCCCGATGCCATTGCATCATACCAAGCCAACGGTAAAACCTATTTGGTCACAGCCAATGAAGGGGATGCCCGTGAATGGCTAAGGGATGAAGCCAAATACTTTGAAGGCGGGGACTTAAATGCTGGTTATGCAGAAGAGATACGCATTAAACATTTGTTTAAAAAAGCAGGTTTTGATGCCAAAGGCGATTATGCCGCGCATTTACGTCAGCTTGCACCGGGCGTAAAAGGGGCGAAATTAAACCCCGAGGTGTTTAAACCTTGTCAAACGGCTGACGCAATAGAAGTCTGCGCGGATAATTTAATTAAAGATTCACAAATTGGACGTTTGACCATTAGTTGGACGTAAGGTTATCAAAAAGATCCACTAACAGGTCTACCGAAGCTAGATGAAAATGGTCGTCTGACTTATGACAAATTATATGCTTATGGTGGCCGTTCGGTGAGTATTGTCGACCCTGAAACCAAGCAGATTGTGTGGGACTCGGGGAGTGAGTTTGAGCGAAAAATTGCGGAGTTGTTTCCACATCAATTTAATAGCAATCATGAAGCATTTAAATTTGATGACCGTAGTGATAATAAAGGCCCTGAACCTGAAGGCGTGACGTTGGGTAAAATTGGTGCAAAGACCTTTGCCTTTATTGGACTTGAGCGTGCCAGTGGCATCATGGTGTATGACATTAGCAACCCGAATCAGGCTAAATTTGTTCAGTATCTGAACCATCGCAATACCAATGAAACAGAAGTCACGAAGCAAGGTGACTTAGGCCCAGAAGGTTTGATTTTCATCGCGGCGAAGAATTCACCCAATGGTCACCCGCTATTGGTGGTCGGAAATGAAGTCAGTGGTAGTACAGCGGTTTATGAAGTCAAACTCAATTAAAAAACTGAGTTTTGAATTTGAAAAAAGAGCACTACGGTGCTCTTTTTTATGGCGCTACAAAAAATATATGACAGGGATGTCATGAAAATGAAATAAAACCGTCATAATCTTTGGCAAACGTCCAAGGGCATTGTCTTGGAATAAATTATTCAAAAGGTTGGTTTTATGACAATCGAAATTTTGATGGTGATAGGCTTCTGTTTAGCCGCTTATTCTATCGTCGGAAATGATGTGCCACAGACATTAGGTACGTTTATTTCATCCAATGCACATCGTCCATGGTGGGTGCTTTGGCTCTTTATCAGCAGCATTTTGGTGGTGGTGTTGATTTATGGTTGGTATGCATCCGGTGTGGGTGATGCATCATATGGCCGTTTAGAAACGATTCCTTTTCCTGAGGGTGGGGTCACGTGGCTCTATATTGTGCCACCGATTTTACTGTTATTTTTAACCAAATACGGAATTCCCGTCAGTACCACTTTCTTGGTTTTAACCATTTTCTCGCCTGCAAGTTTAGGCTCGATGATGGTGAAATCGATGATGGGCTATGCGGTGGCCTTTGTGGTTGCGATTATTGTCTATCGTTTTGTGATGCGCCAAGTCGCAAAGTATTTTGCGAAAACCCGTAATCAAGAACCGTCGCATATTTGGATCGGACTACAGTGGGTCTCTACGGCTTTTCTGTGGAGTCAGTGGCTGATTCAAGATTTGGCCAATATTTTCGTCTATGTACCCCGTCAAGTGCCGTTTTCATTTTTACTGTTTGCCATCACGGTCTTTGTGGTGTTGTTGGCGGTGATTTTGTACCAACGTGGTGGTGCGATTCAGAAGATTGTCGATACCAAAACAGGTGTTACTGATATTCGTGCAGCGACTATTATTGACTTTATGTATGCCCTGATTTTGTTGGTGTTCAAAGAGTGGAGCAATATTCCAATGAGTACCACATGGGTATTCTTAGGTTTACTTGCAGGTCGTGAGTTTGCAATGTCGATGATTTTTGATGAAGTGAACAAACACCGCACTTCGCGTAACGTCAGTAAAGATGCGATGAAATTGATGTTTGGCTTAGCCATGTCCGTGATTTTGGCGACCACACTGCCGTGGTTCTATAATTTTGTCACCCATTATGGGCAATAACCGCACATGTTAAAAAAGCGAGCACTAGGCTCGCTTTTTTATGGCATTAAGAACAGGGTTTAAATGGCAAAGTGTGCTGGACTGCCGAGGTTGGCAATGGCTGAATAAATCTGTTCAGCGTGGTTGCATACAATTACTTTTGCGCGGTGCTGTGGCGGTAGAAAACCTTCTTCTACTGCATGATCCAACTGGGCAATCAGTGCGTCATAGAAACCATTGACGTTATAAATCATCATCGGTTTTTGGTGTTGGTTCAGTTGTCCCCAGGTTGCCACCTCTAAAATTTCTTCAAAAGTGCCTAAACCACCGGGTAGTGCGACAAAGGCGCTTGCACGTTCGGCCATTAAGGCTTTGCGCTCATGCATGGTTTGTACAACATGTAATTCGGTCAGTTGGTGATGCGCAATTTCATAATCCAGCATAAATTCTGGAATGACGCCGACTGCTTCACCGCCGTGGCTAATCATGGCATCGGCCACTTGTCCCATGAGGCCAATGCTGGCCCCCCCATAAACCAGACCAAAACCCTGTTTAGCTAAACCTTGTGCCAGTGCAATCGCTTTTTCTTGATAAATCGGTTTATTGCCTGAACGAGAACCGCAGTAAAGTGCGATCAGAGGTTGAGTGGTTTGAACATTTACTTCAGTGTTGAGAGAGGATATTTTTAATTCACTATTCATGGCGTATGTTTTTACCTTTTGCTTTATCTACTTTTTCTCTCTTAGTTTAAGCAAGAAATGTGACGGCAAGCTGTATTTAATCTAACAATCGGGTAATAATTTGTTAAATACTTTAAAACAGTGCGCTTTTGAAAAAAAGATGAATTTCATGTAGATCTTGCCTATACTTATTTCCTGTTTTACAACACAAGAACGAACATGGGTAGTGGTAGTTGTCGCTCAAGACATCTTCAGTTTTCCGAAAAAAATTACAGCCATTGGGGCTGAATCTTCCTTTTCATCCGCTTAAGTTGCGTTATGCACCGTATATTTCCCCTCGACAGGAGCAGATCACATGATATTTGAATGGATGTCTGATCCTTCTGCGTGGGTGGGGTTACTCACCTTAGTGGTGCTGGAAATCGTGCTGGGGATTGATAACTTGGTTTTTATTGCGATTTTGGCGGAGAAACTTCCACCAGAACAACGCAATACGGCCCGTGTTGTTGGTTTGATCCTTGCACTCTTAATGCGTTTGGTGCTGTTGGCCTCAATTGCTTGGGTGGTGACACTGACCGAGCCGCTGTTCCATATCTTCGACCATCCTTTCTCAGGACGGGATTTGATTCTTCTGTTTGGTGGGGTGTTTTTACTGTTTAAAGGCACCATGGAACTGCATGAGCGTATTGACGCCAAAGTGGTTCAAAAAGAAGAAAGTCCAGCCAATGCTGTGTTTTGGATGGTGATCGTTCAGATTGTGGTGTTGGATGCTGTATTTTCCTTAGACTCGGTGATTACCGCAGTCGGTATGGTTAAACACCTGTCTGTGATGATGATTGCGGTGGTTATCGCCGTGGGCATTATGCTGTGGGCATCCAAGGCTTTGATGGAGTTCGTCAACAAACATCCAACCGTGGTGATTTTGTGTCTCGGCTTCTTGATGATGATCGGTTTCTCATTGATTGTAGAAGGCTTTGGTTTCCATATTCCAAAAGGTTACTTATATGCCGCGATTGGTTTCTCGGTGATTGTTGAATTCATCAACCAAACCATGCGCCGTAATCAAGAAAAAATGGTCACCACCACAGATCTTCGCTATAAAACTGCATCTGCGGTGCTGCGAATGTTGGGCGGTAAAAGTAGTGATCATGCCTCTGAGCCTGAAGATGTACTGGCAACTCGCGCCTATGCGGATGAAGTATTTGATCCTGAAAATGGGGTCTATCATAGTGTCTTGGTGCAAGGGGTGCTGGGTTTGTCCGAGCGTCCTGTGAAGTCCGTGATGACCCCACGTCCAGAGTTGGAGTGGATTGATTTAGAGGATGAAGAAGCTTCAATCAAATCACAACTACTCAGTATTACGCATTCACGTTTAATCGTGGCACGGGGCGAGTTAGACAACATCGCTGGTGTGGTGCTGACCCATAAAGTTTTGAATGAATATATCGAAACCGGTGTACTCGATTTTGATAAACATTTACGTGAACCTGTGATTGTGCATGAAAATGCGCAAGTCCTGATGGTGATGGAACAATTGCGTCAAGCGCCGTTACAAATGGCTTTGGTCTTGAATGAATATGGCTCGATTGAAGGGATTGCCACGCCGATTGACGTATTGGAAGCGATTGCAGGGGAGTTCCCCGATGAAGATGCTGAAGACAATGTGGCTGAAAGTTTGGAAGATGGCAGTTTGATGCTCGATGGTTCCACTGATATTCGCCATGTGTCGTTATTGTTGGATCGTGATTTGGTCGATGAGTCTGATCAGTACTCAACCTTGTCAGGCTATATCCTCTTTCATTTAGGTCGTTTACCCGAAAATGGCTCTAGCCTTGAAGCAGATGGCTGTATTTTTGAAGTGGTGACGATGGATGGGCACAAAATTGAAAAAGTGCATGTGATTCCAAAGTCAGATCTGCACAAGGAATCATCTTAAAACAAACCTTAATCTGGTTTGAACAGGTTAAAATAGCTCGCACTGTCGAGCTATTTTTATGGAAAAATCATGAGTAATGTTGAGTGTCCGTGTGGACAGGGTGAATATAAGCAGTGCTGTCAGCCTTTGCACTTGGGACAAAGTCATGCGCAGAGCGTGGCTCAACTTATGCGCTCACGTTATAGTGCTTTTGCTAAACAACAAATTGATTACATTGTACAAACCACAGCGTTGGGGCAGCAACAGGCTCTAGATGTTGCAGCAATTGCAGAGTGGAGTCGAAGCAATCAATGGTTGAAGTTAGACGTCGTGCAGGCCAATGAAAAACTCGATAAAAACCATGCCATGGTCGAGTTCAAAGCCTATTATCATGATGGTACATCGCCACAGATATATCATGAAATTTCACATTTTGTGAAACATGCAGAGGCATGGTATTTTTTAGATCCAACCACTGAAATGCATATCACCATGAAACAAGCGTGCATCTGCGGTTCAGGGAAAAAATTTAAACAATGTTGTGCACAATTTTTATAATTTTAAGCAAATTTGGCTTAGAATAGCGCGCATCAATTAGCCTATATGGAATCCAGGCGATGTTACTCACTATTATTTATATTATAGCGATCACAGCAGAGGCAATGACAGGTGCACTGTCGGCGGGTCGGCGTAGTATGGATTGGTTTGGTGTGGTGATTATTGCCTGTGTCACAGCACTGGGTGGTGGTTCTGTCCGCGATGTGTTGTTGGGACATTATCCGCTGACTTGGGTCAAGCATCCTGAATATTTGATGCTGACCTGTTTTGCCGCTTTTATGACGATTTTGATTGCTAAGTGGATGCGCCATTTACGCAACATTTTCTTGGTGCTCGATGCTCTTGGCCTGATCGGTTTTACCATCATTGGCTGTCAAATTGCCTTAGAAATGGGACATGGTTTTGTGGTGTCTGCGGTTGCTGGAGTTCTGACAGGGGTATCAGGCGGTATCTTACGTGATATTTTGTGTAATGACGTCCCTTTGGTCTTCCGCCGTGAACTGTATGCCAGTATTTCTTTTGTCGCGGTGATTTTCTATTGGGGCTGCATTCAGCTCGGTTTATCACTTGAGCTGACCGTGATTTCGACTTTGATCTTTGGTTTTAGCTTACGTCTAATCGCGATTTACTTTGGCTTAGAAATGCCGAAATTCATTTATCAAGACGATGATGAGCAATCTGCTTCCTCGAAAGATGCCAGCTAAAATAGCAGTGATTTGACTGCCTTATTTGTATAAAAAAAGCACATAATGATAAAGCCTGTTGAGAAAGCAGCCCGCTATCTTTTCCCGCTTTAGAGGCCGAGCTATGGATTTAGTTTCTCGCATACAACGCTTACCGATCGGTAAATTTCACTACACCTTATTGTGGGTCATTGGCTTGGGCTGGATGTTCGATGCCATGGATACGGGGCTGATTTCTTTCATTTTGGCAAAAATGGCCGAAGACTGGCACATGAGCCCAACCGAAAAAGGTTGGGTGGTCTCCATTGGCTTTGTTGGAATGGCGATTGGTGCAGTGTGTTCAGGGGGCTTGGCCGACCGCATTGGACGTAAAACAGTTTTTGCCGCGACCCTAGTGATTTACAGTTTAGCGACGGCGGCCTGTGCTTTTGCCCCGAACTTAACGTGGTTGTTGGCGTTTCGTTTTATTGTGGGTTTAGGCTTAGGTGGACAGTTGCCAGTAGCGGTGACCTTGGTCAGTGAATACATTCCTGCGCAGGTGCGTGGGCGTTTTATCGTGCTGCTAGAAAGTTTTTGGGGTCTAGGTTGGCTTTGCGCTGCATTGGTGGCGTATTTTGTGATTCCAAAATTTGACTGGCATATGGCTTTCTTAATCGGTGGGATTCCTGCACTGTACGCCATTGTGATTTGGTTCAAGGTGCCTGAGTCAATTCCTTATCTCATCAACCGTGGTCGCATTGTGGAAGCGCATGCTTTGGTGCAGCAGATTGAACGTCAATGCGGTGTGGAAGTCGTTGAACATATCATCGTTAAACCGGTGGCAGAGAAAAAGACCGTGTCTTTTACCCAGCTCTGGTCGGGGGCATTTGCGCGTAGAACCTTGATGTTATGGTTGATTTGGTTTGGTATTGTCTACTCGTATTATGGCATTTTTACATGGTTACCGAGTTTGCTGGTGAAGCAGGGGTATAGCATTGTTCAGTCTTTTGAATATGTCTTGGTGATGATTTTGGCACAGCTGCCAGGCTATGTGGCCGCAGCATGGCTGGTCGAAAAGCTGGGACGTAAAGCAACCTTGGCTGGTTTTATTGGCATGTGTGCAGTTTCCGCGTATTTCTTTGGTCAAGCTGATACTGTGAGCATGATCATGTTCTGGGGTTGTTTGATGTCATTCTTTAACCTCGGTGCATGGGGCGTGTTGTATACCTATACCCCAGAGCAATATCCAACCAATATCCGGGCTTTTGGTTCGGGCTGGGCATCGGCCATTGGTCGTATGGGCGGCATTGTCGCACCGATGGTGGTGACGCATATGATGGTACAGAGCAATGGATTTAGTGCGATTTTCATGATGTTTACCGCGGTATTGCTTGCGGTGGCAGCGGTAATTTTGATTTTGGGTGAAGAGACCAAAGGCAAAACATTGGAAGAAATTGGACTGTAATTTAGTCCGCGCTGAAGATTGAGAGTCAGATGTGCTGAGACTCTCAGTCTTCAATACACTTCAACATAAAATCTAGATGATCGATCTGAAAATAGCCGAGAACTAGATCCAACTCAGCAATAAAAAATTCAATCTGCTCGGCTGAAATGTGGCTTCTCAAAGCTGCATTTTGATAAAAGTTAGCCCCGTGCATGATGAGGCTATTTAAATAGCTGCGACTTGATTGATGCAATCTATCCAATTGGTTGTGTCGTATTTTGGGCGAGGATGCCCCAACTTTTTGTCGATCGTATCGATCAAGTTGAGAAGACTGAAGTTGCTTAACCATTTTCATTGATGAGCAGAGATGAACACAGGAACTGAACTTCAAAATAATTAGTTGCTCATTTTAAAAAAAATGGATAATTTTACGACACTAGGAACATCTAAAGACGCAATTTGTCGTAGTGGTGTACGCTTTCACTTGTATAGGCAGAGCCTGCGACATAGCATAAGAACTTAAACAAAAAACGATTAATTAGGATGACAGGTTGTTATGACGAACCTTGCGCATCAAGCGACAGAAAACCGTTCCGTAGCAGAATTTACTGAACAAGCATATCTCAATTACGCCATGTACGTGATCATGGATCGTGCCTTACCGCATATCAGCGATGGCTTAAAACCTGTACAACGCCGTATTGTGTATGCCATGAGTGAATTGGGGCTGAAACACAGCGGTAAACCCAAAAAATCTGCGCGTACCGTTGGCGATGTACTCGGTAAGTATCACCCGCATGGTGATTCGGCCTGCTATGAAGCGATGGTGCTGATGGCGCAGCCTTTTAGTTATCGTTATCCGTTTATTGAAGGTCAAGGTAACTGGGGTTCTCCCGATGATCCGAAATCATTCGCTGCGATGCGTTATACCGAAGCCAAATTATCTCAGTATAGTGAAGTGCTTTTGTCTGAACTGGGACAGGGGACTTGTGACTGGCAGGATAACTTTGATGGTTCGATGAAAGAGCCCGTGACTTTACCTGCACGTATTCCGAATATATTGTTAAATGGCACCACAGGCATTGCAGTTGGTATGGCTACGGACATTCCGCCACACAACCTGCGTGAAGTCGTGAAAGGCACCATTGCCTTAATTCGTAATCCAAATTTAAGCGATGAAAAAGTTGCAGAATATATTCCTGCACCCGATTTGCCGACCAAAGCAGAAATTATTACGCCACCTGAAGAGCTGTTAAAAATACAAAGCACAGGTCGGGGCAGTTACCGTATGCGTTCGGTGTATCGCATCGAAAAAAATGAAATTGTGATCACGGACTTGCCTTATCAAGTGTCAGGCTCGAAGGTCATTTCACAAATTGCAGATCAAATGCAGGCGAAAAAACTGCCTTTGGTCAGTGATATTCGAGATGAATCAGATCATCAAAACCCAACCCGTTTGGTAATCGTACTGCGCTCAAATCGGATTGATGCTGAAGCGGTGATGAGTCACCTTTTTGCCACCACCGATCTTGAGTCGAGCTATCGGGTCAATATGAACATGATTGGTGCGGATGGCCGTCCACAAGTGAAATCGATTCGTCGTATTTTGCTGGAGTGGATTGAAATTCGAAAGGAAACTGTTACCCGTCGTCTGCAATATCACCTGAATAAAATTGAAAAACGTTTACATATTTTGGGCGGTTTGATTATTGCCTATTTAAATATTGATGAAGTGATTCGTATTATTCGTGAAGAAGAACAGCCCAAAGCGGAGTTGATGTCACGTTTTAATATTGATGACATTCAGGCCGAAGCCATTTTAGAACTCAAGTTGCGTCATTTGGCCCGACTTGAAGAAATGGAAATGCGCCGTGAGCAAGAAGAGTTAGAGGCCAAAGCTGCACTGATTCGTGAACAGTTGGCCAATCCTGAGTCTTTAAAGACTTTAATCATCAATGAACTCAAAGATGATGCGAAAAAATATGGCGATGACCGTCGTTCACCAATCGTGCATCGTGCAGAAGCGACGGCGATGAGTGAGCAAGATTTCATGCCTGCTGATCCTGTGACTGTGGTGTTGTCTGAGGCAGGATGGATTCGTTCAGCCAAAGGTCATGAAGTTGATGCTGAAAACTTGAACTTCCGTGCAGGCGATCAATACCTCAGTCATGCGCAAGGTAAATCTAATCAGCGCGTGTATGTGCTGGATGAGTCAGGACGTAGTTATGCCCTAGCCATTAATAGCCTACCGTCCGCGCGTGGTCTGGGCGAACCGTTGAGTTCAAAATTGTCCCCAGCCAGTGGTATTGGTTTTAAACAAGTCTTTATTGCTGATGATGAAGCCGAAGTCATAGCGCTAAGTAGTAAAGGATATGGGTTTAAAACACAGGCAAAACAGTTAGATACCAATGCAAAAGCAGGGAAAGCCTTCTTAACTTTACCTGAAAAAGCCACAGTCATGCCGTTAACCAGTGTTGATCAGGCCACCCATTTGGCATTATTGACCTCAACGGGTCGTTTGTTGATTTTAGAGTTGTCAGAGTTACCTATTTTGAATAAAGGTAAAGGTAATAAATTGATACAACTTGAAGAGAAAGATCAAATTGTATTCATGACAAGATTAACGCTAGATGAAATACTGCAAGTCGTTGCAGGACAGCAGCAACTAAAATTGAAGGGTGATGACTTGCAAAAATACATAGGCAAAAGAGCATCAAAAGGGCAGTTATTACCACGTGGTTATCAAAAAGCAAATAAACTGTTAGTTCAGAGATAAAACTAGCATCCATTGATCAAAATACGTTATATATGATATGTATGCGGGAAATGGATGCAGTATTAAGCAACAGAAGTTAAATAAAGAGCGCTTAATATTGAGAACAATAGTTGAAATTTAAGGATTACTGATAGGAGAATCGGGCGATATGGAAAAAATTTGGTTCGCAGAATACCAAAAAATGGGGATTCCAGAGACTGTAGAATTGCCACCAGAAAACACGTCATTAGTAGATGTTTTTGAACGAAATTTCCAAAAATTTGGCTCTCGTGATGCTTTTATCTTTATGGATAAAGTACTCACTTTTAGTGAGTTAGAAGAAGCAAGCCGTAAATTTGCAACGTATTTACAAAGTTTGGGTCTAGCAAAAGGCTCACGTGTCGCTGTGATGATGCCGAACGTTCTTCAGTATCCTATCGTTGCTTTGGGTGTATTCCGTGCAGGTTTAGTACTGGTTAACGTCAATCCACTGTATACCGCGCGTGAACTTGAACATCAGTTAAATGACTCGGGTTCAGAAGTTTTAGTGATCATCGAAAACTTTGCCTCTGTTTATCAAGCGATTAATGGTAAAACCCCAGTTAAACATGTTGTGATTGCCTCTGTAGGTGACATGTTGGGTGCATTAAAAGGCACACTGGTGAACTTTGTATTACGTTCAGTGCGTAAGCAAATTCCAGCATGGAATATTCCTGGCCATATTCGCTTTAATGCGGCAATGTCGAAAGTTAGTGCGAGTAACTATAAGCGCCCGAACTTAACGTTAAGTGACACAGCAGTGCTTCAGTACACTGGCGGCACTACAGGGGTATCAAAAGGTGCAGAACTGACGCATCGCAACCTTGTGGCGAACATGTTGCAGTGTGACGGTATTTTCCAAAGTAAATTTGGTGCACAAGATGGTCAACCTGATGACCGCATTTTCTGTGCCTTACCGCTATATCATATTTTTGCGTTCATGGTGTGTGCGATGTACGGCATGTACAAAGGCCAAGCCAACGTTTTGATTCCAAACCCGCGTGATTTACCTGCGGTGATGAAAGAATTACGTAAATATCAACCGTCATTCTTCCCAGCAGTGAATACACTATTCAATGCTTTAGTGAACAATGAAGAGTTTAAGCAACTCGACCACAGCAAATTGAAAATGGCGATGGGCGGTGGTATGGCTGTGCTTCCTTCTACAGCAGAAGCGTGGAAGCGAATTACTGGAACCAACATCATTGAAGGTTACGGCCTATCTGAAACTTCACCTGTGGCAACGGCAAATCCGCCAGCGTCAGAAGAATTTAGCGGCACAATTGGTATTCCATTGCCATTAACTGAAGTTGCAATTTTGGATGATGATGGGAAGGAAGTTGCACTGGGTGAACAAGGTGAGATTTCAATCCGTGGTCCCCAAGTGATGCGTGGCTATTGGAACCGTCCAGATGAAACGGCTAAAGTGATGACTGAAGATGGTTTCTTCCGTACAGGTGACATTGGTGTCATGGACCCTCGCGGCTATGTGAAAATTGTAGACCGTAAGAAAGACATGATTTTGGTGTCAGGCTTTAACGTTTACCCTTCAGAAATTGAAGAAGTGGTTTCAAAGCATCCTAAAGTATTGGAAGTCGCTGCCATTGGTGTACCTGATGAAAAATCAGGTGAAGTACCAAAACTGTTTGTGGTGAAGAAAGATCCATCTTTAACCACAGAAGAAGTATTGGCATTCGCGAAAGAGAACTTAACCGGTTACAAACGTCCGCGTTATGTTGAATTCTTGGATGAGTTACCGAAATCAAACGTAGGTAAAATCCTACGTAAAGATTTACGTAAAACAGCTTAAGTTCAAATAAAAAAAAGCGCCATCAGGCGCTTTTTTTTCATGTTCGCATTTAATTTTTCATTAACCAGCGGTCGATATAGGGACGGCCAATGCCCAAGATGCCAACAAAGGTCAGCATCGTACCGCACTGACGACTAAAGGCTGGGAAAGCAAAACTACCAAAGCTCAGGACATTATCGATCAGACAATAGACGGTCACTGCAAGCAACCAAGACCATAGGTTTTGACGTTTAATCCCGACCATCCAAAATGCAATGATCAGCATGACCAGTGTGCCAAGAGTCGAACCAATATTCATATTGGCACAAATGACCGCCAATAAAAATGCAGTAACGGGAAGCACAATCTTTAAAACACGATCCACGTGGCGTTGATGTTGACGCTGAATTTCGAGCACGTCGAACATTTCTTTTTGATCAGGGCTAGCCATGCTGGAGTCTCATCGGGAAATTATAAAAACACTATAATTTAACCAAATTTATCCTCGGAATGCCATGCTATGATAGCCGTCGAAATGATCTTGATGAGAAAAAACCAATGCAAAGCATTAGCGGGATTATTTATCTCATTTTAATTGCTTGTTTACTGCCTTACGTATTTACAATCATTGCTAAAAAAACAGCAGGATTTCGCGCCAAAGATAATCAACATCCGCGTGAATTTCTCGCCAAAACGACTGGTCTGGCTGCACGTGCCAATGCGGCACAGCAAAATAGTTTTGAGAGTTTACCGTTATTTATTGCCGCCATCTTAATGGCTGAATATATGGTGATTCCGCAAGTGGTCACTATGACGTTTGGTATTGCCTATCTTGTCTTTCGTGTGGTGTATGGCATTTGTTATTTGGCTAACTGGTCGACGCTTCGATCGATCGTTTGGCTGTTGTCACTGCTTTGCCCAATTTGTTTATTATTGTTGGTCATTCGACTGACAATGGGCTAAGTGCGAAACATACATATTTTCACCCAGTGGATGTATAATCGCAGAAATATTTTTTTCTCAAAAACCGTTATAATCGATGCGGTTTTTAAAAGATTTAACTTGTTAAAGAGTGATGTTATGAGCTACAGCAATATCCCTGCGGGTAAAGATGCACCGAACGATATCTACGTGATCATCGAAATTCCTGCAAATGCAGCACCAATCAAATATGAAATTGATAAAGATTCGGATGCGCTTTTTGTAGATCGTTTCATGGGTACAGCAATGTTCTACCCAGCGAACTATGGTTATGTACCAAACACCTTGTCTGAAGATGGTGACCCATTAGATGTACTTGTTGTAACGCCGCATCCAGTTGAACCAGGCTCAGTAATTCGTTGCCGTCCTGTGGGTAAATTGAACATGGAAGATGACGGTGGTATCGATGCGAAATTAATCGCAGTTCCACACGACAAGTTAACGCCAATTTATAAAGACGTGAAAGAATATACCGATCTTCCACCTTTACTGATTCAACAAGTTGAACACTTCTTCGCGCACTATAAAGACTTAGAGCCAGGGAAGTGGGTTAAATTAACAGGTTGGGAAGGTTCTGAAGTTGCTAAGCAAGAAGTGCTTAAAGCAATCGAAGCAGCAAAATAATTCTGTCTATGAAGCCTCGATTGAACTGTGTTTGATTGTAGGCTTCAATAAAAAACCTGCACAATGTGCAGGTTTTTTATTAGATTAGCTTTTCCATAGAAATTAGAAGAATTTCACAGGAATGTCTAACCAAACACGCCATTCGTTGGTGTCACCAATGTATGCATTTGTTTGATATTCATCACTTGCACGGTAGTACGAATGACGTAAACGTAAGCTCGCATCTTTAGCAAAACCAGATTGAACTGTATATTTCACTTGGTTAAAGAATTCATGCTCTTGCGCATCATTCGTCATATCTTTGACTTTGATATCCCAACCGTATACAAATGCAGTTGTCCAGTTTAGACCTGGTAATATACCTAATTTACCAAAATCAAGACTGTACTGGATTTGGGCAGATTTTTCATCGTTACCAATAAAGTCAGAAAGGTATGAGTTTGGAAGGTATATACTTTGGAAGCCATCAGCATTTTGACCATAGTCATAACCAACATTACCACTGTTTTGTTGGTATGCAACCATGATGTTATGTGCGCCAGTATTATAAGCTGTAGAAAGAGCCCAAATATCATTCTTACGATCTGATAAGTTATCAGTGGTTTGTGAATAAGTATTTGCTGCTTCATCAAACTTAGTATGATAAGCACTTAAATCGTAAGTTAATGAACTGTCATTCGCTAAAGGCTGTTTAAAGTTCACATTTACATAATGACGTTCAAGAGCATTTTTGCTGTCTAAGCCATAATAAGATGCATTTAAATTGTCATCAAATTTGTACTTAGCTCCCCAAACAATTGCACGATCAAGACCATTGCCATTGACGTCAGCATCGGTTTTGATTTGATCAGACATTTGGTTCTTAGTAAATTTACCAGCAACAATTTCAAGATTCTTGATTTCGTGGCTAGTTAATAAAGTACCTGTAAAATATTCAGGAACCATACGTCCAGTATTACTTGCAAGAACAGGTAAATCGAGTACTTGAGTACCATAACGCACTTCAGTATTTGAAATACGCGCTTTGACGATACCGCCACCACGAGCCCAGTGGTCATAAGCATCAACATGGCCATTTGAATCTTTTGCACCATTGTTGTGCAATGGAATCATTTGGTTGCCAGCATGGTTATTTTCGCCTAATTTGAACGAACCATCACCAACTACGCCTAAACCAAACCCAACGATACCTTTGGTATAACCAGACTCAATTTTAACTATTGCGCTTTGAGCTGCTGAACTTGTATCAGCTACACCATTTTTCTTGTCACGACTTAAATAACCAGTACGAAATAACACTGATCCTTCAGCGTCCTCAACGAAACCTTTAGATTCACTTTGCTCACTCGCAAAAGCTGTTGATATAAGTGCAGTTTGTACTAAAACTGCTAATGCTAATTTTTTTGTGTTTTGCATTGGGGAGCGAACCTTATACAAATTGGATGGAAAGAGAACAGCAATTGTATAAGTAATCGCTGAAAAATTGTCATTTTTATTTAACATATTCAACTAAAGTAATGCATTTTTTTGTAAGCGATATGTTTGAAATATTTTAATTTTAGTTAAAATATTCAGTTTACTAAAATAAATCTTTATAAAACATCGAATTATTTTTCTCTTCTTAATTCTGTTTTTTGCTATGTATCGCAGAATATAATATATAGACTGTTAGGTCATTTTAGCTTATGAATCAAAGTGTTCAGTCATTTCTAGTCGTCTGGAATCGGTTCAGAATAACCCATACCCAGATTGGCAAATGATGAATTACACAGCAGTTGCCTAGATAAAATGGACCCATTGTTAAAAAATAGCTTTAAAATTTATAGGTATGGAATCAGTAAATGATTCATGTCTAAAGAGATTTTGAGAGCTTAAATGCATAAAAATTCACATAAAATTGCACTATTTTTAATTTTTTCCACTGGCAGTATGTTGGTCAACGCAAGTGAGCCACAGCAACAAAGTTCAGAAGGTGGACTCAGTGGAAGCCTTGCTGTGCTCAGTCAGTATATTTATCGTGGGGGTATTGAAAATGATCAGCCGACCCTACAAGCAGGGCTTGAATATGAACATGCATCTGGTCTATATGCTGGTTATTGGGCTTCAACACTGAATTATGATGCAGCGGATATCAGTAAAGATCACGGTGTTGAGCATGATTTTTATATGGGGTATGCAGGCACACTCAGCCCAGATTTAAGCTACCGCTCACATATTGTGACTTATTTATATAATGATGGCGGCTCGGTCTATAGTGAAGATCGCACAGAACGCCGAAGTACGACTGGAGCGGAGTTTGTAAATAGTCTGAGCTATAAAGACTTTGATGTAGGCGTCACGGTGGCTTTAGCCGATGTAAGCTATGCCAATGCAGGCGATACCTATTTAAGCCTTGCACATCATTATGCACTTCCACAAAACTTTCAACTCAATAGTTCAATTGGTGCATCGATTTATCGTCAGCATGATGATGCCATACTCACTACAGAGAAGAACTTTACTGTTAATGAAGTTCGCTTAGGCCTGAGTAGACCCTTTGCAGAGACAGGGATCGAGATGTCTGCGGATTATATTTATGGTGTACATAATCGTATGGGAGAGGATTTAGAGGACCATCTGGTGCTGGGTTTAACTTACAACTTCTAAATGTTACAAATATGAAGAGTGCATCCTGATCGGTTGGAGATGCACTTTTTTTATGCACTTAAAAACGTACGTTCCAAAGATGAGTCTCAAAATAGCGCATATTGTAAACAATTATGTTTGCTTGATCAGCTTGGCTTCAATTCACCGCGAAGATATTTTACGATCAAGTTGAGTGCGAGTTAATTTTTTTATATTTCATATAAATTGAATAAAAACAAATTCTTAATATGACTTTTTGAAAAACGGGTCTGGTTTTGAATTGAATGTGGCATAGCTATTGCTACTACCTACATGAGTTTATCGAAATAACCAAAAAACGTCGGATACGATGTGGGGGAATCAAACAATGAAATTTGCACTTAAAGCATTATCTTTAGCTGTGGTGGCTTCAGCTTCTACATTCACTTTCGCAGATGACGAGCCAGCATTACCGTTTGGTTTCTCTTTTAGCGGAAGTGCTGCTGTAACAACCGACTATCGTTTCCGTGGTTTAACTCAAACCCAAAATGATCCAGCGGTACAAGCGGGCTTTACTTTGGCACATGACTCAGGCTTGTATTTGGGTCTTTGGGGGTCAAATGTTGATTTTGGCGAAGGTTCACCGAGTTTAGAACTCGATCCATCGATTGGTTTTGCAACAACATTAGAAAGCTTTGCCAGCAAGCCAGTGCTTGATGTGGGTATGGTGTACTACAACTATCCAAGTGCAGATGATCTGAACTGGTTAGAGTTTTATGGCAAATTAACCTTTGCGAGTGTCTTTACTGAAGGGGACAGCCTACTGACCAATGTAAACTATACCAATGACTATGTTGCAGCAGATACAGACAGTTGGAACATCAATGCTGGTTATGCAATTCCATTTGGTTCAACGGGCTTTGGTGGCGTTGCGAATGTGGGTTATACCGTGGTCAGTGATGAAGATAAATATTCATTTGGTGATGATGACAATTATGTCGATTGGAAAGTAGGTGTGACCTATGCATTCCAGTCTATTCCTGGTGCAACAGCAGAATTGGCAGCAGTAGGAACCAATATTGATACTGATAATCTGGATCATGTGACAGCACGTGGTGTAGAAACAGGTGCTGTGTTTACCTTAACTAAAACTTTCTAAGTTTTAGCATCTTCAAAACCCCTCTAGTCATAGGACTGGAGGGGTTTTTCTATGTGGAATTTAGCAATTTTAGGCATTTTGCTGTCGGTAGGAGAGAGCTTCAGTCAAATGTCCTGTTTGGATGTGCTCTGACTGGGCCAAATCCGCAATGGTTCTGGCCACTCTTAAAATCCGATGATAACCCCGAGCAGACAAATTTAAACGCTGTTGTGCTTTTTCAAAGATTAAAGCCGCTTGTCCATCTAGCGGTGCGAATTGTTCGAGTTGTTTGGGTGATAAAGCCATATTGAGACAAGCTTGGCGCTGCATTTGCCATTCATAAGCTTGAATCACGCGCTCACGTACAGTTGCCGAGTCTTCCACGGCTTGTGTGTCTTGCAATTCAGAAGCATGCAAGGGTGGTACATCAATATGTAAATCAATCCGATCCAGCAAAGGCCCTGAAATGCGGTTTTGGTAGCGTTTAATCGCCTCGGCTGAGCACTGGCAACGGCTATCTTGATTAAAAGCATAACCACAGGGACACGGGTTCATTGCGGCAATCAGTTGGAAATTGGCTGGAAAGGTGATCTGCCGTGAAGCACGCGAAATCACAATCTCTTTGGCTTCAATCGGCTGTCTTAAAACCTCCAACACCTTGCGGTCAAACTCTGGTATTTCCCTAAATTGATAATTATGTAATCAAAAAGATCAAATAAGTTTTCATAAGAAATCTCTTCGAACTTCATAGAATTTCCAAAACTTTCAAGATAAATATTGTGAAGCTACTGCATAAAATATAATTTCTTGAAATTTCCTCCCAATTAACTTGATGTGTGCTGAAAAAACAGGAGGTTTTAACTTGGTAAACTAAACACACTCATCAGGAGTTTACCATGAGCAAGAAACACAAGACTTACACCACAGAATTTAAAGCTGAAGCCATCAAATTAATTGAAGCCAATCAAGGCAATGTCTCGGAAACAGCCAGACAACTTAGCATTTCAATGCAAACTCTTTCAAATTGGAATACCAAAGCAAAGGCTGGAACTTTAGCAGGTACAAAACAGTATTCACCTGATCTAAACGCTCTACTCGAAGAAAATAAAAAACTCAAACAACAGCTCAAAATAGCTGAAATGGAACGTGAATTTTTAAAAAAGGCAGCAGCGTACTTTGCCAAAGAAAGTCAGTAAGGTACGCCTATATGAAACAAAAAAGATATTCTTTTCCAATTACCTTAATGGCTCGATTACTTCATGTTTCAGTTTCATGTTTTTATGATTGGTTCAAGAGAGGCGTGAGCAAAAGAACGATTCAACGAAATCAACAGACGATATTGGTGAAAATAGCCCATGAGGAGACAAAGCAGAGCTATGGTTATATTCGATTAACCAAATACTTACAAGCTCAGGGCATAAAAATGAGTATGTACGCTGTACGTCAGATAAAAGCGCTGAACCACCTGTATTGTAAGCGACACAAGCGTTTTAAAAGGACTACGAATAGTGACCATAATCGAGCGATCTATGAAAACCTGCTGGAGCAACAATTCTCAATGACTAGACCAAATCAAGCATGGTCAAGTGATATTACGTACATATGGACTGTTGAAGGATGGCTGTACTTAGCAGCGGTAAAAGACCTTTACACGAAGCAAGTGGTTGGCTATAGCTTAAATGAGCGCATGACAGCACAGCTTGTTTGTAATGCGCTAAATATGGCTATTCACAATCAAAAACCAACCAAAGAACTGATTGTGCATTCAGACAGAGGAAGTCAATATTGCAGCCATGAATATCGAAATATACTTGAGCAATATGGTTTTCAAGGTTCAATGAGCAAGCGCGGAGACTGTTACGATAATGCACCGATTGAAAGCTTTTGGGGAATACTGAAAAATGAGTTAGTGCATCATTACAACTATCAAACCAGAGAAGAAGCCAAAGCAGATATTATAAAATACATTGAATTATTTTATAATCATCGAAGAATTCAAAAGGGTTTGGGTTTTAAGACACCAAATCAAATGGCCGAAGACTTTTATAAGTTGGCTGCCTAGAATCTCCCAAGGGAAAGTCTCCTGATAATTCAGCGTATATCAAATTCGTCTACGACCAATCTCTCTATTTAACTTTTTTAATTCAGAATCTAATTTTTCAGTTTTCTTTGCTTTAGATGGCATGAGGCATCCAAAACCCAATTTTTTTATCCCTAAATATCCCTTATCAACGATAAAAAAGGGCTTAAATTTTAATTTCCTCATACTTTTTTTAAATATTTTAAAATCATGCATGCTTCCATGACTTCCACATACACTCAGTATTTCACCTGTTGTATAGTGCATAGATAGCTGAAATTTAAAGGTATGTCGCTTTTTTTTACCGCTATACCATTTCTTCTGTTTTTTTTGGACGTTGAACTAATATTTCAGTTGCATCAATCACAACAACTTCCCAATCCACTTCATCTCGATTAGGAAGTTGTTTTGGCAAGTTAAATTTTCCAGAACGGATTAAGGTATCTTCAATAACACGTGTGATACGAATTGCACTCGTTTCAGATACACCGTAACTCATACCAAGATGGAAAAATGTTCGATATTCTCTCCAATATTCTATACATAAGAGCAAACGATCTTCCAACGGTAATTTATGCGGTCGTCCTTTACCAATATGACGAGGTAAATGCTTATTTAGCTCGGCCAACATGAGGTTAAATGTAGCCCAACTAACACCGGTAAGCCTACGAAACTTAACGTTTGATAATTTTTGAATATCTTTGAATTTCATCCAAGGATTATCTCTTGAATTAAATAATTTTGCTGATTAATTTAAGATCAAATAAATTGTACGTTTTTTGATTTATGACGGAAGTTTAATATATGAAGTTATCCATTTAGCTAACAAATTAAAGTAATATTATTCTGCTTTTTTGATTACTTAAATCTAAAAATAAAGTACAACAGAGATTAAATCGTAGGAAGCAGGCAAGATGAGCTAGCATTTTGCCTCCGCCAGACCGAAGTCAAAGTTAGATCATGAACTATACTCATCTTATCCAAGAAGAAAGATATAAGATTCAAAACTTTTGTAAGTCTTTAATAAATCGTAGAACTTCTAACCTCTGCTCATTACTTAAAGTATGACTAACTTGTATTATTTCTGCCAATAAATCGTTTTCTACATAAAAATATGCTGTTGGTAAATCTAAAATTTCTGCAATCTTGGAAGCCATTAAAAAATCAGGAACATGTTTTCCACGTTCATACTGATTCATACGTGCACTAGCAGAAGATTCATCAATTCCAGCCAAGATCCCTAAGCGCTCTTGTGAAAGTTTTTTTGCTTTGCGCGCTATACGAAGACGTAAGGCAAAAACATTTAAATTATGTGTTGGCATTAAACATAAGCACCCACCTTAAAACTAAGATTTTCTTAGTTTCAACTTGAGTTATTACTAAGGATTCCTTAGTATTGTGAAATCAAGAAGTCTACCTTGCATTGCTCGATGGTAACTTTTGAACAAGCTTGCCAGATCTGCATTGATCTCAAGCGCCTATTTTTGATCCTCTACCAATTGTTACAGTTATGATTCTATATACAGTTCAACACTAAGGTCATCAACTCTCTTTTGCTTTAATTGTGCTTATCCATGTCAAAATATACTCTACCTTTTTATAGTGATTTTTTTCACATTTTACTGAATCATGAAATCATCGAATGGCGAGCGAATGACTTTATAAAGGCTATTTTTAATGATAGACAATTTGTTAAACCCTCTGAAAAGCAAAGTATTTATAGAGGATTAAATATACTAGTAAAATGCAATTTTCTTTTAACAGTGAGAGACGAGGATAACCGTAATATTTTTAGATACAGCGAAACCTCTTATTTAAAATCCTATCGAAATGTTGAGAAAGTAAAAAAGGTCAAAGATGCATTAATTGAGGAAAAAAAGAGTTTGGAAAATGTACTCGAACGACGTAAAACCGAGAAAGTTTTCATTGAAAATATCATTACTAAAAACCCAGATCTACAAAGTTTTTTTGACAAATATGAAAATGTTATATCTAAAGAGTTAAAGGAATTAGAAGACAAGAATAGTTTTATAGTGAATATTTTCAATGATATTGAAAATGATCAACTTGAATCATTTTAAAGAGGGAGAACTACAAGTTATAAATTGTGTGATTCACTGCTGCATAAACCCAACCAGAATTGGTTTGAATATATGTTAAGTCAGCAACCCACAAGAGATTAGGCTGATCTGGAGGGTGTAAATAATAGTTATGCCTTTATTGTAATGTCACTTCATGTTTTATTTTTATTGAAATGATGATTTTATGATCAATTTTTTATCTAACTTAATATATCTTCCATTAATTTGATATTAGAATTTATTTTTTTCTCAATCTCATGTTTATGGGTAATGAAATATTTTTCTAGCGTCGCATCATTAGATAATAAAGTATTTAAGAATTCGATATTATTCTCTTTTTCCTCCAGTTCTATCAATAAATCACTTTTTTTTGACATAAAAATATCTTGAAGCTTTTGTTTTTTATACTGATTTCTTAAATTATTCAGTCTAGGTGTTTCTTTATAACGAAAGCATTTTTTTGAAGATGTAGTGGGACTGACTTCCAAATATTCAAAATTTAAAAGGATTTTTAGGCCTGAGTACATACGTCTTTTAGCAGTTTTTGGCATGTTTGGTCTAGATGTCAGCATTTTCTCCCAGAAATCTTTAGCTTGCCAATTATTGACTTCGTGATTTATGAATAAGTCTAAAAAATCATCATACAGTGGTAAATGAGTATTTCTTGCCATAACTGATCAATTTTCACTTGTTAAAAAGAGGATTATAATCCGTGGATGTTTAATCCGTAAATGATGATAGTTCTGTTTTTTGAGCATTTAAATCAAATGACAGAATTAGCAAGTTTACTAGGTCAAAAAATACGTAAGGCTAGAAAAGAAAAAGGCCTTTCTCAAGAAAAGTTAGCCCTTATGTGTGGTTTAGATCGTAGTTATATGGGGCGGATAGAGAGAGGTGAGGTTAACATTACTGTGCTCAAGCTTTATGAAATATCAAAAGCCTTAGATATTCAAATCATTAATTTTTTTGAATAGAAATATATTTAGCTTAGTTTTAATAAAAATTATGTTTAGAAACAATATTTTGCATTGAAAATGGCAGTATTTGTTTAGGGGGTTTTTAGTTTAGTAGACATGCTACTGCAAAAAAAACAATTGACATTGAATAAAAAGCACCCCATTATCCTGATGTAACAGGAGTTGCATAGTCTACCTACTGTATTAAATTTGTGATGACAGGTGGCCGCCTGTCATCAAATTCAAAACCAATAACGCGACTAAACATTAGGAGTTAAGAACAAATGAAAGTATATCAGATCAATTATGACCTGCGTAAACAACGTAACTATGAAGAGCTTTATAAAAAAATTAAAGCTTATGGAACTTGGCGAAGACCTTTAAAATCTTGCTGGCTAATTGTTTCAAAAAAAACGGCAGCACAGATTCGGGATGACTTGAGTCAAGTCATGGACAATGATGATGGTCTGTTAGTAACTAGGCTGAATCCAGAAGCGGCTTGGCGAAAATTAGATGACGATAAAGATAAGGTTACAACGGACTGGCTAAAGAAATATATTGGTAATGCATCTTAATGGGATTGAGCCAAGGATGACTCACTTTCTTTCAGAGTAAATATTTATGTCAAAGTTAAATAGATTCGTAAAACTGAGTGACCTCGCAGAGATTCGCACAGGTTTTACATTCCGTGAAAAGGTTGAAGAAGTTGATTCTGGTAATGCGCACGTATTACAGATCAAAGATATTCGTCACATTGCAACGGATACCTGTGGTTATACGCTTTTTGCTGATGATTTACCGCAAATTGATTGGCAAGGTAAAGATAATGCCATCGTATCGCCTGACTCTGTCTTGTTGCCCTGTCGTGGAGAGTATCTCAAAGCACATTATTTTTTAGGCCATCAAGATCAATCAAAAGCATTACCACTCATTGTGAGTAGTCAATTTTTGATTTTGATGCCAAATAAAAATGTACTACCTGAATACTTATGCTGGTACTTGAATCAACCTCATGTGCAATACGAGCTACGCAAAGAAAGTCAGGGTTCTAAGATGCCAATGCTGAGCGTATCAACAGTTAGCCAGTTCGAAGTTGAGGTCCCTAGCTTGGATATTCAGCAACGCATAATCGAATTAAACCGTATTTGGGAGCAAGAGCAGATCTTGACCCAACAATTACTTAAAAATCGTGAACAAATGATGATGGGCATGTTTAAACAACTGCTCCAAGGAAACAAATAATGGTTACTCAAATTAATCAAGATACCGTCAATAAAGCATTGTGGTCGGCATGTGATGTATTCCGTGGCACAGTGAGTGCAGATACCTACAAAGACTATATTTTAACCATGTTGTTCTTAAAGTACATCTCTGATGTATGGCAAGATCACTACGACAATTATAAAAATGAGTATGGTGATGAACCTGAACTGATTGAAGAAATGATGAAAAACGAGCGTTTCGTACTGCCTCGTGAATCTAATTTCTATACTTTGCATGAGCGTCGCTTTGAACCCGGCAATGGTGAACGTATTGATATGGCTTTACATGCACTTGAAGAAGCAAATGGTACAAAGCTCAAAGATGTAGGTAAAAGTGTTTTCCAAGATATCTCTTTTAATACCGATAAATTGGGTGAAGAAAAGCAAAAAAATACCATTCTAAAAGATCTTTTAGAAGTGTTTGCTGTGCCTGAGTTGGATCTCAAACCAAGCCGTGTAGGTTTACTTGATGTGATTGGCAACGGTTATGAGTTTTTGATTAAAAATTTCGCCGCGAGTGGTGGTCAAAAAGCAGGTGAATTCTATACACCACCTGAAGTATCGGACTTAATTGCAGAGTTACTTGACCCACAAAAAGGCGACAGCATTTGTGACCCTGCCTGTGGTTCTGGCTCACTATTAATGAAATGTGGTCGTAAAGTTGTAGCGAATCACGATAGCAAAGAATATGCACTTTATGGGCAAGAAGCGATTGGTTCAACTTGGTCATTGGCGAAGATGAACATGTTCTTGCATGGTGAAGATAATCATAAAATTGAGTGGGGAGATACCATTCGTAATCCAAAATTATTGGATAAAAATGGCGACTTGATGCTGTTTGATATCGTGACCGCAAACCCACCATTCTCATTAGACAAGTGGGGTTATGAGCAAGCTGAAAATGATAAGTTTGATCGTTTCCGTCGTGGTTTACCACCAAAGACCAAAGGTGATTATGCGTTTATCTCACACATGATTGAAACGCTAAAACCTGTTACGGGTCGTATGGGTGTTGTGGTTCCACATGGTGTGTTATTCCGTGGTTCGTCTGAAGGGAAGATTCGTGAGAAGTTGATAAACGAAAACTTGTTAGATGCGGTGATTGGTTTACCTGAAAAGCTCTTCTACGGTACGGGTATTCCTGCTGCGATTTTAATTTTCAAAAAGCAAAAGTCTGATGATTCGGTTTTGTTTATTGATGCAAGCCGTGAGTTTAAGTCAGGTAAAAATCAAAACAATTTAACTGAAGACAATATTGCCAAGATTATTGCAACCTATCGTGCTCGTGAAAGTGTAGATAAGTATGCGTATTTAGCGACTTTGCAGGAAGTGAAAGACAACGATTACAACCTAAATATTCCTCGTTATGTGGATACGTTCGAAGAGGAAGCTGAGATTGATTTGGTTGCTGTACGTGCTGAGCGTGAGCAGTTAAAGACTCAACTTGCTGAGCTTGAAGTGAAAATGGCGAAGTATCTAGAGGAGTTGGGTTATGGTGCCTAATGGTTGGGTAGTAAAAAATCTAGACTCTATATATCGAGTCATTGATTCTCTGCACCAAACGCCATCTTTTTCGAAGGATGGAGAATACCGTATGGTTCGGGTTACAGATATTAAAGGTAAAAATTTAGATTTATCTAATGCGGTTCGTGTCTCAAAAGAAGTTTTTTTAGAGTATACAAAAAAGTATAAACCTAAACGAAATGATATTCTTTTTAGTCGTGTGGGCAGTTATGGGATTAGTTCATTCATTCATACTGATCAAGAGTTTTGCTTAGGTCAAAATACAGTAATTGCTGAATCAAATGATCAAGCTAATCCAATATATATCTTTAATGTCTTAAAAAGTGAAGGGATTAGACGACAAGTTGAAAAAACAGTAGATGGGTCGTCACATAAGACCGTTAGCTTAAAAGTCATTAAAGACCTTAAAATTCCATTAGCACCGCGTAAAGAACAGAATAAAATCGCCCAAATCCTTTCAACTTGGGATCAAGCGATTTCGGTTACTGAAAAACTGCTTGAAAATAGCCAAGAGCAGAAAAAAGCGTTGATGCAACAGTTGCTAACGGGTAAAAAGCGTTTGCTTGATGAGAATGGGGTTAAATTTTCTAATGAATGGGCTACTAAAAATTTAGAATCCTTGGTTTATCGACCACTATGTTATGGGGTATTGAAACCTGGTGAAGATGTTCTTGATGGTCATCCTTTGATTCGAATACAAGACATTGATGATCGAGGATTTATAGATATTCGAAAGGTTATTCGGATTACAGATGAACTGCACTATGAGTTTCGTCGTACTATTTTAAATACTAATGATTTAATTATATCAATCGTTGGAACTTTAGGAAAAGTATTTGTTATTCCTAAAGAATTGAATGGTGCAAACATAACACGTGCTTTTGCAGTAATTGGAGCAGACTGTAAGCTAATCGATACGAGGTTTATTTATCAATACTTAAATTCATCGATGATTCAAGAATGGTTACTAAATACAGCTACCGGCAATGCTCAAAAGGTTCTAAATATTGCTGCATTAAAAGAGTTGCAGATTCCTTTACCAATAATTGAAGAGCAACGAAGAATTGCAGAAGTTCTGTTTGTTGCTGATCAAGAAATTGAGACCATACAGAAAAAACTTGATTGCTTAAAGCAAGAGAAAAAAGCACTCATGCAACAACTTTTGACAGGTAAAAAACGTGTCAAGGTGGCTGCCTAATGATGCAAATGATGCCTAGCTATTACCGCATTATGGCGGGTGCGAAGTCTGTATTTGCTCAAGAGTTTCTAGAGGGCGGCTTTATTGCCGCCAACTGGAACATTGACCAAGACTTAACCCCTGATCTGCCTGACGATTGGCGTGAGTTTAATCATCGTTTTATTCCTGTCTATCTTGAAGCCTTACCTGAAAAAAGTAAGATTTCAGCAGGCTTGGCGTGTGGCATGCTACATACCATCTGCAAAGGGATTAAGCGAGGAGATATCATCTTAACACCTCGTGGAGATGGCAATTACTTGGTGGGTGAGGTCATTTCAGACTATTACTATGTGCCTTCAGGTGAATTAACCCATAGAAGAAAAGTCGAATGGTTTGAACAAACTTTGCCAAGAGAATTGATGTCTCAAGAGTTAAAGAACTCGTCGGGATCAGTTGGTACTGTGAGTAATATCACTAAATATGCCGAAGAGCTTAAAGTCTTAATACAAGGCAAAGAACCAGTTGAAGGTTTAGAACCAGATGAAATTGTAGAAGACCCAGCGGCTTTTGCTTTGGAAAAACATCTTGAGCATTTTCTAGTTGAAAATTGGTCTAAGACCGAGTTGGGTATGACTTATGATATCTATACCGAAGATGGTCAGTTAGTTGGTCAGCAATATCCTTCAGATACAGGTCCAATCGATATTTTAGCGATCAGTAAGGATAAAAAGACTTTGCTTGTAGTTGAGCTTAAACGTGGTCGTGCAAGTGATCGTGTTGTCGGGCAAATTCAACGCTATATGGGCTATGTCAAAGATGAGTTGGCTGAGGCTGATCAGCAGGTTAAAGGTGTAATCATTGCTTTAGAAGATGACTTAAGAATTCGTCGTGCTTTGAGTGTGGCTCAGAATATTAAATTTTATCGTTATCAGTTGAGTTTTAAGCTGAATAAAAGCTAATGCTAGAGTAAAAATTGACGCTGATTAATCTTATTTGGCGTCACTAAATATTAAATGGATCATTAGAAACAAGGATGTTTTTAATACTTTATCAACAATTAAAATTTGAGGGCTGTAATGTCAATTTCCCAAATGTTTCAAGACTTTTTAAGCAATATCAAGGTTGCGAATGAAGAACAAATCACGTTGCGTTATCAAGAGATAACAGGTGCATTAAACAAAAAATTTCGTGATACCGAATCAAAAACATCAAATCAATTACAAGTTGGTTCGTATGGTAGATGGACTGCGATTAAAGGTATTTCAGATTTAGACATGTTGTATATCATGCCACCTTCAAAATGGGATGATTATAAAAATGGCGGTCAATCAAAGTTATTAAAGGATACAAAAGATGCAATTCTTGCACGTTATCCTCGAACTACCGTATTTGTAGATCGATTAGTTGTATGTGTCCAATACACAAATTTTCATGTCGAGGTACAGCCTGTTTTTGAGCAAGAGGATGGTTCGTATAAGTATCCAGATACAAAGAATGGTGGCAGTTGGAAAATTACTAAGCCTCAAGCCGAAATTGATGAAATGAAAAGCATGAATGAGGCAAAAAATAAAAACTTGCGTCGTTTATGTAAGATGGCTAGAGCTTGGAAAAATAAGCATGGAGTGGGCATAGGAGGCCTATTAATAGACACACTCGCCTACAATTTTATGAAATCGACTACGAATTATGATGACAAGAGTTATAGTTCATATGATTGTTTAAGTAGAGATTTTTTTAAGTATTTATCCGAACAACCCGATCAAGATCACTATCAAGCTTTAGGTAGTAATCAGGATGTCAAAGTTAAAAGTAAATTTCAAAGAAAAGCTAAAAAAGCATATGAGAATTCGCTTAAAGCTATTGAAAATGCAGGAAAGAGTTCGGCTAATGATTATTGGCGAAAAGTATATGGAAACTCTTTCCCTAAAGCAGCAACTACTATCGTTAAATCAATGACATTAGGTGAGTTACGCTATAGACATACTGAAGAGTTTATTGAGAATAAATACCCAATAGATATACGTTATCCGTTAAAAATAGAATGTGAAATTACTAAACATGGTGCATTCATAGATTTCTTAAGACATTTTAAAAGAAATCGTAAAAAATTAAATAGCGGAAGAAGTCTTAGATTCTATATCGATAAAAATGGGACGCCCTCCAGTTTGCCAGAGCAAAAATATTCTGTTTTATGGAAAGTTTTGAATCGTGGAGAGGCTGCAAAAAGTCGAGATTGTATTAGAGGGCAAATTGTTGCGGATCTAGGGCAGAATCAAAAAACTGAAACCGCTGATTTTAATGGTGAACATATAGTGGAATGTTACATCGTTCAAAACGGTGTAGTTGTAGCTCGTGATCGCATTTATGTACCAATTGAGGAATAAATATGAAACGAGATGATTTACTTAAATGTATTGCGGAAACTGGTTATAACGTAGGTTTTGGGGCAAAGAAGAATCTAGCGACTTATGATTTAGTGGAGAAATTACCTGGCTGGATAAGCTTTGTTTCAATCGCTTTTGGTATTTACTCTTTGGTCTTTGATGCACTTTCAACTAAGTTCCTATCGGCAACATTTACATTGGTTGGCGTAATTGGACTGTATGTCATAATGTATGATGCTAAAAAAAATGAATATAAGACAGCAGGAGATGAGTTGACAAAAATTTATAATCAGTTGAGAACATTATATTATTCAGTCCAAGGTAAAAGTAATAGTGATGATTTAACATTTTTAATTGAAGAGTATCGCCAACTAGAGAATCGGTATTGTTCAGTTGGTTTAGGTAAACAAATGTTGTTCAGTGATTGGTGTGCACACTATAAATTCTTTTGGCAACATCAAATTGAATGGGTTGATGAGCAAAAAAAATTTAATTTTTTTCGGGATAAAGTACCTCTGAGCTGTTATGTATTCTTGATTGTAGTAATCGTTATGGCTATTTGCTTTATTTATAAAGCAAATCTTAGTGCATGTTTCGCAGTTTTATTTTAAAAAATTTGGTTAGGTATGAACGGTCTCTCAATTAAGTTTCAAGAAGAATACAGTGCTAAGATCCCCGCATTAACATTGTTAATGAATTTGGGGTGGTCATTCTTATCCCCATCACAGGCTCTCACTGCCCGTGATGGAAAACAAGACCAAGTGGTATTACGCCAAATTTTACGTAAAGAGCTCTCTAAGCGTACTTTTCCATTCGCAGGCAAAGAATATCCACTATCGCCAAAATCAGTTGATAACTTAATTGCTGAAATATGTAGCCCTGCTTTGAATGAAGGGCTACTGACCGCCAACGAAAAAATGTATGACCATTTGTTCTACGGCATTCCTGTAACTGAATTTGTAAACGGGAAAAAAGTTAGCCCTACGATTCCATTGATTGATTGGCATAACATTCATAACAACGACTTTTCATATACTGAAGAATTTGCTGTCACACGCTCAGGTGGTGTAGATACACGAAGACCCGATATCATTTGCTTTGTAAATGGTATTCCTTTAGGGGTAATTGAAGCAAAACGCCCTGATAGTCAGGCTAAAAAAGGTCCAACGATTAATGAAGGCATTTCTCAGACGCTTCGTAATCAGCGACCTGATGAAATTCCACATCTGTTTGCATATAGCCAACTACTACTTTCTATAAATGGACATGAAGGGCGTTACGGCACATGTAATACCCCTGCTAAGTTTTGGGCAGCGTGGCGAGAAGAAGATATTTCTGATGCAGAGATGTATGCGCTTAAAAATAAGAAATTAACTGTTTCACAAAAACAGAGCCTATTTTCTTATCGTCCAGTCGATGACTTAAATTGGTATGAAAACCTAATTGCAGGTGGAGACTTAGCTGTTACAGGTCAAGATCAACTGCTGATTAGTCTGTTAAAGCCTGAACGACTACTCGAAATGGTTCGCCTCTATACGCTTTTCGATAAGAAAGCAGGAAAAATTGTTGCTCGATATCAGCAAATTTTTGGTATTAAACGACTCATTGAGCGTATTAGTACTAAGAATAGCAAGGGTGGTCGTGAAGGTGGTGTGATTTGGCATACAACGGGCTCAGGTAAATCTTTTACCATGGTCTTTCTTAGTAAAGCTTTGATCTTGCATGAGGCTTTAAAACAATGCCGTATCTTGGTTGTTACTGACCGTGTTGATTTAGAAGATCAACTCAGTAAAACCTTTGTTTCTGGTGGCGAACTGTCAGGGAAAAGAGACAAGCAAAACGCCATGGCGACTTCAGGTAAACGCTTGGCTGAACAAATTGGCAAAGGCACAGAGCGAATCATGTTTTCTTTGATTCAGAAATTTAACTCAGCAACCAAACTTCCTGAATGTGTCAATACAAGTTCAGACTTCATTGTCTTGATTGATGAAGGGCATCGAAGCCAAGGTGGTGAAAACCATGTGCGTATGAAACTCGCACTTCCAAATGCGGCATTCGTGGCATTTACAGGTACACCATTGCTTAAAGATGAAAAGACCGTTAACAAGTTTGGTCCTATTGTTCATGCGTATACGATGCAAAGAGCGGTAGAAGATAAAACCGTAACGCCTTTGCTCTATGAAGAACGAATTCCTGATTTAGATGTCAATGAACGAGCGATTGATACGTGGTTTGAACGGATAACAGAAGGTTTAAATGATCAGCAAAAAGCAGATTTAAAACGTAAATTTGCGAGAAAAGGTGAAATTTATACTGCGGATGATCGTATTCGCCTGATTGCGTTAGATATTGCCAATCACTTTGTGAAAAATATTGATGATGGTTTAAAAGGACAGCTTGCTTGCGATAGCAAGGCTTCAGCGATTAAGTATAAAAAGTACTTGGATGAAGCAGGCTTGTTTGAGTCTGCTGTGGTGATGAGCCCACCTGATAGTCGTGAAGGAAATACTGATGTTGATGAATCGACTACCCCTGAAGTGACCCAATGGTGGAAAGACAATGTCGGCACTCAGGATGAGCAAACTTATACCAAACAAGTGATTGAGCGTTTTGAAAAAGATGATTCGCTTAAATTGCTGATAGTGGTGGATAAGCTCTTAACAGGTTTTGATGAACCTAAAAATGCTGTTCTTTATATTGATAAAAATTTAAAACAGCACAATCTGATCCAAGCAATTGCGCGTGTAAACCGACTTCATCCAATGAAAAAGTTTGGTTTATTGATCGATTATCGAGGTATTTTAAAAGAATTGGATGCCACAATTCTTGATTATCAAGATCTCGCTGCCCGTACCCAAGGTGGCTATGATATTAATGATCTTACAGGCTTGTATACACAAATGAGCTCTGAATACAAACGTTTACCTCGTTTGTATAAAGCGCTATGGGCGATTTTTGATGGTGTAAAAAATAAAAATGATCCAGAGCAGTTGCGCCAAGTTTTAGTCCCACGCATTGAAGAACGTGAGGGTGAGTTGGTTGATATTCACTTGAAAGTACGTGATGATTTTTATGAAGCACTTACAGAATTTGCCAGTTGTTTAAAAGTTGCGTTGCAGTCAGCAACCTTCTTTGAAGATAAAAGCTTTTCTGATGCAGATCGTCAGCACTACAAAGAAACAGTCAAACTATTTACAAGCTTGCGTCAGATTGTGAAACGAGATGCTGGAGAGACTATTGACTATGATCAGTATGCTGAGCAAGTCAAAAAACTTCTTGATAAACATGTTGTGGGTATTGAGGTAAAAGACCCTGATGGAGTCTATGAAGTCGGCAAGATGGGCAAAGTGGCGCAACCTGAAGATTGGAGTGAAGAGAAAACACGTAATGAAACGGATATCATCAAAACTCGTGTAACGAAGATGATTGAACAGCAATTGCGTGATGATCCCTATGCTCAGGAGGCTTTTTCTAAACTGTTACGTCAAGTCATTGAAGAAGCAGAGAAAGAATTTGATCATCCATTGAAGCAACACATGCTGTTTAAAGAGTTTGAAGAGCAAGTTGAGGCTCGTCGTTTAGATGAAATTCCTGATGTGTTCAGTGGTAATAAGCATGCTCAAGCTTATTATGGTGTATTCAAGAAACTATTACCTGAAGCATTCTCGATAACAGATCAACAGAATCAAGATAAGTGGATTGAACTCGCTTTCGAGGTTGATCGTTCTGTCATGAGCTCTGTAGCTGAAAACTCAATTAATCCACAAAATATTGAAGCAGATATCCGTAAAAAACTATTACCGCAGATGTTCCGTGAATGTAAATCCATTGGTAGTGGTATGGATCAAGCCAAAAAAATTGTGGAAATGATCGTACAAATTACTCGGGTCGGTTTAAATGGGCTCTAGGATGAATATGCTAGATGAGAAAAAGTTAAGCATCATTTATGGTGATGAAGTTATTGATTTTGATGTGCTTGAAAGTCCTAGCCGTACTGAAAAGATACTGATTAAAGTCTATGCTGATTGTCGGGTAGTTGTATCGGCACCGTTAAATGCAGATGATAAAATAATCATTGAGGCTGTAAAGCAGCGTAGTCGTTGGATCTATAAACAATTACGAGAGTTCCGTGAGCAAAGTAGATTTATCACACCTCGCCAATATAAAAGTGGTGAAAGCCACTTTTATTTGGGTAAACAGTATCAATTAAAAGTGATTCATGATGATACCAAGCCAAAAGGTGTAAAACTTTTAAGAGGAAGATTGGAAGTAAACACCTTGGATATGAGTCTTGAAAGTATTAAATCTTATTTAAATGAATGGTATAGAACCCGAGCAAAAGTCATATTCGAAGCACGTTTGCAACATATTCTAGAACAAGCTTTATGGGTTGAAAATTACCCTGATATTCGTTTGATGACCATGCGAACACAGTGGGGAAATTGCTCCCCATCAGGTGTACTTACGCTCAATCCACATCTAGTTAAAGCGCCTACAATTTGCATTGATTATGTGATTCTGCATGAACTTTGTCATTTGGTTGAACATAATCATAGTGAGCGTTTCTACCAACTATTGAATCAAGTTATGCCTGATTGGGAGGTGGTGAAAGAGAGATTAGATAACATGGCTGTGAAGTTTTTTGAATAGACTTTTGCGTTGAACGACACATCAGTTGTCATTTTCATAAACGATTAATCAATACTTTAGTAAGCTTAACGACATTTGATGACACCTTTCAACGACATGACAGATGTCATTTTTCGCTGAAAACGACACAACCAGTGTCAATTTCTGAAAATGAGTTTTCAAGGTGTTGTTCTATTGCAGCCTATAACCACTATCTTAATTTTACCTTCCTTAGCTGGTTGACTATTTTAGTACCAACATATCTTGTAGTTGGTGTGGGGTGGTTGGTTTGAGTTTACCTGATGTGGGTCTAGGATTTTAGACCACGCCTATAAGTGATAACCTACTCCAAAAACAAGCATGGGAAATGCTTGTTTTTGGAGTCAACGATGACACGAAGAAAACGTCGTAATCATTCAGCAGAGTTTAAAGTTAAAGTTGCTCTCGCAGCAATTAAAGGCGACCACACACTCGCTGAACTTTCTACTCAATTCGATTTACATCAAAACCAAATCATCGATTGGAAAAATCAACTGCTTGAGCAATCAGTCAATATTTTTTCACGACCAACAGCACAACAAGAACCAGAGATTGACCTCAAAGCTCTACATGCCAAGATAGGACATCAGGCATTGCAAATTGATTTTTTAGAAGGTGCGCTCAGAAAAATAGGGCAGCTGAGCGGCAAAAAATGATCGATAAGACCCATCAACTTTCGGTACGACAACAATCGCAATTGATTCAAATCAATCGCAGTACGTTGTATTACAAGCCCAAAGAGATTTCATCAACTGATTTGAGTTGGATGCGTCTAATCGATGAAATTCATCTCGACTACCCATTTATGGGCAGTCGAATGATACGAGATATGCTACAGCGTCAAGGACATCAAATAGGTCGGCGTAAAGTCCGACGTTTAATGCGCTTGATGGGAATACATGCCTTGTATCCAAAACCCAATACCAGTAAGCCTAATCTTGCACACCGTATTTTCCCATATCTGTTGAAAAACATGGTCATCGATCACTCTAATCAAGTCTGGTGTACAGATATCACGTACATTCCTATGGCTAAAGGCTTTGTCTATCTGTGTGCAATTATAGATTGGCATAGTCGTAAAGTACTGGCTCATCGAGTATCGATCAGTATGGAAACAGACTTTTGCATAGATGCGTTGCAAGAAGCAATTGTGAAATATGGTTGTCCTGAGGTGTTTAATACAGACCAAGGCAGTCAATTCAAAAGCGAGGCATTTTTGAATGAGTTAAAATTGCGAAAAATCCGTATCAGTATGGATGGGAAAGGACGGTGGATAGATAATGTGATGATTGAGCGTTTATGGTGCAGCGTGAAGCATGAGGAAGTCTATTTGAAAGCATACGATACGATTAAACAAGCGAAACAATCAATTGCTGAATATTTGGATTTTTATAACATGATACGTCCTCATTCAAGTTTGAATAAGGCAACACCAAATGAATTTTATGATCAATATTTACTAAAAGTAATGGCAGCATAATTTAAATATTTAGAGCGGATTTATCACTTATAAAAGTGAATTGAGTGGTCTAAGTAACGGAACTATATTACTTTCTGTCAAATAGGTTGCATGAATTATGAATACCGGTAAAGAAGCCGCATACAAAGCCGAACATAATTAGAAGCATTAAAATGTGGACTGCCACCAGTTGACTTTAACTAATGTAGCGATTTCATTTCATCAAATTATACACTTAAATATTTTTTAAGGTATTGTGTTAGATAAGAAAAATGGTTTTTTTAGTGATGTGGTTCTAGGATTTTAGACCACGCCTATAAGTGATAATCTACTCCCCAATAAGCATGGGAAATGCTTGTTTTTGGAGTCAACCATGACACGAAGAAAACGTCGTAATCATTCAGCAGAGTTTAAAGTTAAAGTTGCTCTCGCAGCAATTAAAGGCGACCACACACTCGCTGAACTTTCTACTCAATTCGATTTACATCAAAACCAAATCATCGATTGGAAAAATCAACTGCTTGAGCAATCAGTCAATATTTTTTCACGACCAACAGCACAACAAGAACCAGAGATTGACCTCAAAGCTCTACATGCCAAGATAGGACATCAGGCATTGCAAATTGATTTTTTAGAAGGTGCGCTCAGAAAAATAGGGCAGCTGAGCGGCAAAAAATGATCGATAAGACCCATCAACTTTCGGTACGACAACAATCGCAATTGATTCAAATCAATCGCAGTACGTTGTATTACAAGCCCAAAGAGATTTCATCAACTGATTTGAGTTGGATGCGTCTAATCGATGAAATTCATCTCGACTACCCATTTATGGGCAGTCGAATGATACGAGATATGCTACAGCGTCAAGGACATCAAATAGGTCGGCGTAAAGTCCGACGTTTAATGCGCTTGATGGGAATACATGCCTTGTATCCAAAACCCAATACCAGTAAGCCTAATCTTGCACACCGTATTTTCCCATATCTGTTGAAAAACATGGTCATCGATCACTCTAATCAAGTCTGGTGTACAGATATAACGTACATTCCTATGGCTAAAGGCTTTGTCTATCTGTGTGCAATTATAGATTGGCATAGTCGTAAAGTACTGGCTCATCGAGTATCGATCAGTATGGAAACAGACTTTTGCATAGATGCGTTGCAAGAAGCAATTGTGAAATATGGTTGTCCTGAGGTGTTTAATACAGACCAAGGCAGTCAATTCACAAGCGAGGCATTTTTGAATGAGTTAAAATTGCGAAATATCCGTATCAGTATGGATGGGAAAGGACGATGGATGGATAATGTAATGATTGAGCGTTTATGGCGCAGCGTGAAGCATGAGGAAGTCTATTTGAAGGCTTACGATACGGTTAAACAAGCGAAACAATCAATTGCTGAATATTTGGATTTTTATAACATGATACGTCCTCATTCAAGTTTGAATAAGGCAACACCGGATGAATTTTATGATCAACATTTACTAAAAGTAATGGCAGCATAATTTAAATATTTAGAGCGGATTTATCACTTATAAAACTGAATTGAGTGGTCTAATTAACGGAACCACATTATCTATTCGGAGCATCCCCAGCGGTTAATTCAAATTTTTTAAAAAAAAACTTAGATCAATTTAAAAAATTTGATAATGACACTTACTACTTGCCTTATGCGACTAGTCTTCGAATGAGTAAGATTGGTTATCAAAGTAGTGCACAATCTACTATCTCTCCTTGTTTTGATAGTCTCAATTCATACATTCATAGTATAAAAGAGGCTTTAGAAACACCTTACCCCTTGTATACGAATATTGGTACCCATAAAAATAACGAATGGGTGCAACTTAATACTAATATTTTGCAAATAGAAAATGAATATTATTCAAATATTAGACCAAAACGAGTTCCATATTCTGGTGAGCGTGTGCTTCATGCATTAAATGCACGTGGGGTACAGTATGTCGAGATACGTTGTTTGGACATTAATCCTTTTTCTTCGTTAGGAATTGATTTAGAGCAAGCTTACTTTTTGGATGCATTTTTATTATTTTGTGCTTTATATAAAAGCCCATCATTAAGTCAAGATAGCCTTAATCAGGCGAATAATAACTTTCACCTTGTGGCTGAAAAGGGGCGAAAGCCAAATTTAGAACTCCAAAATGGAGATAGTTCAATTGCTATGTATGATTGGGCTCAAGAGTTGTTGGCTAATATTAGACCTCTAGCTAATTTACTCGATCATGCAAATGATATTAATAAACATAAAGAAGCTATATATGCTCAACAGGCTAAAATTGAGAATTCATTCTTAACGCCATCCTCTAAGGTCTTAACATATATGTTTCAACATAATATAGGTTTTAATGACTTCGCTTTACATCAATGCCAGCAACATTTGAATAACTTTTCGAAACAGGTTTTGACGGATGAGCGTAAACAATTTTTTGAATCAGTTGCACAAAAGTCTCTTCTTGAGCAAGAAGTGTTAGAGCAGCAGCAAGTCATGGATTTTAATTTGTTTATGAAGAATTATTCAAGTTGAATGCATACTAGTTAAAAAGAAAATGATTAAGTAAATTCGATAGATTAATTTGTATCATGGTTTTATTTTAATTGATTTTAATTTAAACAATTGAAATATTCTTTTCTAACAATCGGTTTGATTACTAGGTTTTTTTTACTTTAACATAAATTATTGATTTAATTTATTTATTTTTTAAGCGTGTTTTTGCTAAAAGATAATTTGATATACAGAAGTGTTAATATAAGAATATTTAATATAAATTTTCTTTTTTTTAAAAAATATATTTTTAATATTTTTTTACTAAATTACTTATTTTTAATAATATTAAATTAATTATGCAAAGCAATAGTATAACTAAAAGATAATTTTCTTCAAAAAATATTAATTATTTTTAATTTACCCCTTTTATACGATGGGGGGGTATAGTATTATGAGTTTAACGATAAGAGAGTATAGTATGATGACTAAATCTAAATGAGAGAAGGTTGAATATATGCCATACAATGATCGTGAGAAGAAACAAGCGCTTACTCGTGTTAGACGTATCAAAGGACAAGTCGCTGCTCTTGAGCAGGCACTTGATGAAGGTACTGAGTGTGGTGTAATTCTTCATCAGCTAGCCGCAGTCCGTGGGGCTGTAAATGGTTTAATGGCGGTTGTACTAGAAAGTTATTTGCGAGAAGAATTTCCAGATAATGAAACTAGAACTAACTCTCAAAGAAAGTCAATTGACGAAACTATTTCTATCGTTAGATCGTATCTTCGTTAATCAGCACCGACTTGATGTTCGGTGCCAAAAACTACATTTGGTCTAAGGAAACGACATCATGAAATCACGTGCAGCAGTTGCTTTTGAGCCGGGGAAACCCCTACAAATTGTTGAGATTGACGTTGAACCGCCTCGTAAGGGAGAGGTTCTAATTAAAATTACGGATACAGGTGTTTGCCATACTGATGCCTTTACTTTATCTGGTGACGATCCAGAAGGATTATTTCCAGTTGTACTTGGGCACGAAGGTGCAGGCATTGTTATAGAGGTTGGGGAGGGTGTAACCAGCGTTAAGCCAGGTGACCATGTTATTCCGCTTTATACAGCTGAATGTGGTGAATGCCTATTCTGTAAATCTGGTAAAACTAACCTTTGTGTTGCTGTTCGTGCTACCCAAGGTAAAGGGTTAATGCCAGATGGGACAACACGTTTCTCATACAATGGTCAGCCTCTTTATCATTACATGGGATGTTCAACTTTCAGTGAATATACCGTGGTTGCTGAGGTTTCTGTTGCAAAAATTAATCCAGATGCAAACCCAGAACATGTTTGTTTATTGGGATGTGGTGTAACTACTGGCATTGGCGCTGTTCATAATACTGCAAAAGTTCAGCCTGGTGATTCGGTAGCAATCTTTGGTCTTGGTGGTATTGGTCTAGCTGCTCTTCAAGGTGCACGTCAGGCAAAAGCTGGTCGTATCATAGCAATTGATACTAATCCTGCTAAATTTGACTTGGCACGTCAATTTGGTGCAACTGAATGTCTTAATCCAAAAGATTATGACAAACCAATTCATGAAGTTTTAATTGAAATGACTGGATGGGGTGTTGATCATACATTCGAATGTATTGGTAACGTGAATGTTATGCGTTCAGCATTAGAAGCGGCTCATCGTGGTTGGGGACAATCGATCATTATCGGTGTAGCTGGTGCAGGCAAGGAAATTTCAACTCGTCCATTCCAGTTGGTGACTGGTCGTACATGGAAAGGCTCGGCTTTTGGTGGTGTTAAAGGTCGTACACAACTTCCAGGAATGGTGGAAGATGCGATGAAAGGTGAGATTGATCTTGCTCCTTTCGTTACCCATACAATGGGCCTTGATGATATTAATAAAGCCTTTGATCTTATGCATGAAGGCAAGTCAATCCGTACGGTTATTAAGTACTAATTAACTAATCTCATATTAAAAATCCATGGTGTGAATTTCACACCATGTCGATCAATTCATCTTAAGGAAAGTAAAATGAGCGAAATTCATATACACCCTTCTCTTGATCATGGGATCCGTCCAAGCCAAGAAAACTTCGACGGTGGAATCTTAGAATGTCTATGCTCAACGGATAAAGTTCAAGTTGAGGTTGGTGCTCAAACATTGCATAACCATGCTTGTGGATGTACTAAATGCTGGAAACCAGAAGGTGCTACGTTCGCTGTAATTGCAGTTGTACCACGTGACAAAGTAAGCGTTGTAGCAAATCCACAAAAGCTTCATATTGTTGATGAGAATGCTGCAATTCAACGTCACGCATGTCGTGAATGTGGAGCGCACCTTTTTGGTCGTATCGAAAATAAAGATCATGCATTCTACGGTTTAGACTTTGTTCATACGGAGCTTTCTCCACAAGAAGGATGGTCTGCTCCTGGTTTTGCAGCTTTTGTTTCGTCTGTGATTGAAAGTGGAACTCCTCCATCAAATATGGATGCTATCCGCAATCGTTTACGTGAACTTAAACTTGAACCTTATGATTGTTTGTCACCGGGCTTAATGGATGCTTTAGCTACACATTCAGCTAAGCAGAAAGGAACGTATAAAGAAGCTTAATTCTCTTTATTAAACTTGAAAAACTGAGGTCGTGATGAAAGAAGAACCCGCTATCAAAACGACCCCACAAACTTCCTCGACTGCATTTGTATATGGTATGCCAGCACATGCAGATCGAGTGAGGGCTGTGGGAGAGGTACATGCCCGTCCACCTTTATTAATACAAGCTCCACGAAACTTATTGCAGTTAGCTTTCTTGACAGAGGGAGATCCAAGCAAGGACCAAATTGCGCTGGATGAACTATCAGATCGCTTTGGCTTGAAAAAAACTCAAAAAGAAGAATCACCACTTCATGGTTTGACTTGGGATGAAGGAAATTTGCATTGTGAAAAACACACAGAATTTTCCACATATCTTTGGTGTGCAGAACTAGATGTACCAACGGGATTGCCTAAAGGTGAAGATCCATTTAAAAATGGCTTTGTTCCACCAGGTGAAATTATCTCAGGTATCTGCTTGCAAGTATTGCCATGGGCTACTGAATCTGAAAAATTGGTAAATCGTTTTGATACAGTCAGTTTGTGCTATTCACTAGTAGAAAATGAAACAGCAGCTATTTTGACTGATTTCAGACAAGATAATGACGGTCTGACCCGGATTCTTATTCTTGATCGTGGTTTGACAGAGGCTCGTGCAGGCGCACTTGCTCAAAGTTTATTAGAGATTGAAACATATCGAACATTGGCATTACTTGCTTTGCCATTAATTCGAACAATGACCTTTGAACTACGTCAGATGGAGCTACGGCTTGCCGCGATCACTGATGAAATGAATAAAGGAACAGAATTAAGACGTGATAATGATGTACTGCTATTTGAACTTACGACGCTTGCAACTGAACTAGAAGCCAATGTGGCAGCGAATCTTTACCGATTTGGCGCCAGTCGTGCTTATTATGAACTCGTTGAAGAACGTTTGAATAGACTTTCAGAAAAGTCTATATCTGGATATTGCACATGGCACGACTTTCTTGAGCGTCGTATCGCTCCAGCGATGAGGACATGTCAATCTGTTAAAGAACGCCAAGCTACTCTTTCTGAAAAATTAACACGTGCTATTTCTCTTTTGCGTTCATGGATCGATGTTGAGTTAGAGCGTCAAAATCGAGATTTGCTCACATCAATGAATAATCGTGCTAGACAACAATTACACCTTCAACAAACGGTAGAAGGTTTATCCGTTGCTGCGATTTCTTATTATGTTGTTAGTTTACTTGCATATTTAGTGAAAGGTATACCTTCAGTTCATGATATAGCAGCGCCTGAATTCACAATTGCGATATTAGTACCGTTAGTGATGTTTTCTATTTGGTGGACAATGCGAAAGATTAGACAAAAGCATAGTGATGTAATACCAGAAAAATAATCATTTTAACGACAAACAAGACCTCTCTAAAAATAAAGGGAGATCACAACTTTTTTGTAATAAGGAAAACGATATGGATCGTGTTGAACATCATGCAATGTTTGGTGGTTGGCAAGACGTTTATCAACATAAATCTGAAGTACTCGGATGCATGATGAAATTTGCTATTTATCTGCCTCCTCAGGTGCATCAAGATAAATTACCAGTACTGTACTGGCTCAGTGGTCTTACCTGCACAGAACAAAATTTTATTACGAAGTCTGCAGCGCAACAATATGCGGCTGAACATGGAATTATTATTGTTGCACCAGATACTAGCCCTCGTGGAGAAAATGTAGCTGACGATCCTGCATATGATCTCGGTCAAGGTGCTGGATTTTATCTGAATGCCACTCAAGATCCTTGGGCTGCACATTTTCAAATGTATGATTATATTGTGCATGAACTTCCAGCGCTAATTGAGGCTCATTTCCCTGCGTCACAAAAACGCGGTATTAGTGGTCATTCAATGGGAGGACATGGGGCATTAACGATTGCCTTACGTAATCCCGAATTATATCTGAGCGTATCAGCTTTTTCGCCTATTGTTAATCCATCCATAGTTCCTTGGGGACAAAAAGCTTTCAATGCTTATTTAGGAGCTGATCAGGAATCATGGAAACAATACGATACTGTTGAATTAGTTAAGAATTCAATTCATAAAATTCCATTATTAGTTGATCAAGGCTTAGGGGATGAATTTCTTGATAGCCAACTTCAACCAGAAAGACTACGAAAAGTATGTACTGAAATGGATCACCCTTTAGTTTTAAACCTAAGAGAAGGTTACGACCATAGTTATTACTTCATTGCGAGCTTTATTCGTGCACATATTGTGCATCATGCTTTAGCTCTTAAGTGCTAGGAAATAGGGAGATAAACTCATGGTAAAGTCTACAGGACGTCATCGTGTTGTTATTATTGGAGCTGGTTTTGGAGGGATAGAGGCTGCAAATAGTCTCGCTGGTGTCAATGTCGATATAACTATTATCGACAGAAGAAATCACCATCTATTTCAACCATTATTGTATCAAGTCGCAGGCTCATCTTTATCAACATCTGAAATCGCTTGGCCTATTCGATATATTTTTCGAAACCGTCCTGAAGTCCGTACCTTAATGGGAGAGGTGCAGGGCATTGAAGTGGGTAGCCGACTAGTTGTTCTTGATGATGGCGAAAAGTTGCATTATGACACTTTAGTTATTGCGACAGGTGCTACTCATGCTTATTTTGGTCATGATGAATGGGAGCGATTTGCACCAGGTTTAAAAACCTTGGGGGATGCAACAAATATTCGAGAACGAATTCTGGCTGCCTTTGAAGAAGCTGAACGTACCAAAGATCCAATCTTAAGAAAGGCTTTACAAACATTTGTGATCATTGGAGGTGGTCCGACGGGAGTTGAGCTATCAGGAACTATTGCAGAACTGGCAAAAGATACGTTATCTCGAGATTTTCGTTTGATAGATCCTCGTGAATCTCGAGTGGTATTGATTGAAGCCGGTCCACGTTTATTATCAGTTTTCCCTGAAAAGTTGTCTAGCTATACCCGTCAGGCACTTGAACAACTTGGTGTTGAGGTTGTACTTGGAACACCAGTGACAAGTTGTTCAGAAGATGGTGTTGTTTATGATGGAAAACAGCTACCTGCAAAAACAATTATTTGGGCTGCTGGCGTACAAGCATCTCCAGCAGCTCGTTGGTTAAATGTTGAATCTGATCGTGCAGGGCGTGTGTTGGTTGATTCAAATCTAACTGTGACAGGGCATCCTGAAATTTTCGTCATTGGTGATACCGCGGCAGTTACTATGGAAGATGGTAAGTTAGTACCAGGTATAGCACCAGCCGCCAAACAACAAGGAAAATATGTTGCGAAAACCATTGATAATCGATTAAAAGGCAAAGATATAAAAGAGCCATTTAAATATCATCATCAAGGTAATCTAGCAACAATTGGACGTAGTCGCGCAGTTGTTGATATGGGTAAATTTCAACTACAAGGAGTACTCGCTTGGTGGTTTTGGAAACTTATACATATTTACTTTTTGATTGGTGTGCAAAGTCGTTTAAACGTTGCCTTAAGTTGGTTGTGGAATCATAGTGTGGGTTATCGTGGTTCAAGACTTATCACAAATGTAAGAAAAGAAGATATTAGTAAATCTATTCCTAAGAATTAAGCTAACTTTAATTTTAGGAATTAATAGAAAATATTTTAATAATTATTAGCTTACGACTTTTTAAGCGATAGAGGGTAGAAACATGAAAACACATTCTTTTGGTGAACCCAATAACATTACTTTATCTAATAATTGTATTGAAGTTCGAGGTGCGCGTGAGCATAACCTTAAGGATGTAGATGTTTCTATCCCAAGAAATGCACTTGTTGTTTTCTCAGGTGTATCGGGTTCGGGAAAATCATCACTTGCTTTTGGGACTATTTTTGCTGAAGCACAAAGAAGATATTTCGAATCTGTTGCACCTTATGCAAGACGCTTAATAGATCAGGCAGGAGTACCAGATGTTGATGCTATTGATGGTCTACCACCAGCAGTAGCATTGCAACAACAACGTGGTGCAAGTAATACCCGTTCTTCTGTTGGAAGTGTAACAACTTTATCAAGTCTCGTGCGAATGATTTATTCGCGTGCGGGTGCATATCCTGCCGATCAGCCAATGTTATATGCCGAGGACTTTTCACCGAACACTCCTCAAGGTGCTTGTCCTACCTGTCATGGTTTAGGTCACATTTATGAAGTTACAGAATCGACAATGGTTCCTGACCCAACACTCAGTATTCGTGAGAGAGCTATCGCATCATGGCCACCTGCTTGGCACGGGCAAAACTTACGCGATATCCTAGTAACCCTAGGGTATGATGTTGATCGACCATGGAAAGATTTACCGCAATCGGATAGAGACTGGATTTTATTTACTGAAGAAACCCCAACAGTTCCTGTCTATGCTGGTTTAAGCCCCGCTGAGACTCAATCTGCACTTAAACGTAAACTAGAATCCAGCTATATGGGCACTTTCACTGGTGCTCGTCGCTATGTCCTTCATACTTTTGCTAATACCCAAAGTACGTTGATGAAAAAACGTGTTTCACGTTTTATGGAAGGAAAAATATGCCCTTCCTGTCATGGTAAACGCCTTAAACCAGAAGCCTTATCTATTACCTTTGCTGGAGTAGATATTGGTGAGTTTATGCAACTTTCTTTGGATAAGTTAACTTGCCTGCTTGAGCCCATTGTTCTTGGCAATTTCGACGCTCATGATGCTGGAGAAAAGACTAATAATAAAGTAACCCAACTTGATAGATCTGAACGAGCAACAACAGGTAGAGCTGTGCATTCTGTATCTCCAGATGTAAGACGTACGTCAGCACTTTCAGATGAAAAGAAAATTGCTGCCCAGCGTTTAGCAAATGGTGTGGTGGGGCGTTTAAATCAATTACGCCAGTTAGGTCTTGGTTATCTAACATTAGATAGAGCCACACCGACTCTTTCAGCGGGAGAGTTACAACGTTTGCGTTTAGCAACACAATTAAGTTCTATGCTATTTGGTGTAGTTTATGTACTGGATGAACCGTCTGCTGGATTACATCCTTCAGATAGTCAGTCATTATATGATTCTCTCGATAAATTAAGAGACGCTGGAAACTCCGTATTTGTTGTAGAGCATGATTTAGAGCTCATGCGTCGTGCTCAATGGTTAGTGGATGTTGGACCAGATGCAGGAGAGCAAGGTGGTAATATTTTATATAGTGGAGTACCTCAGGGTTTAAGTGAGATTTCAGCTTCACGTACTGCAAGTTATTTATTTAATAAAATCCCAGTTACTCAAAGTTATGGACGTACACCCTCTGGTTGGCTTGAACTTAACAATATTTACCGACATAACCTGCATAATGTTGATGCTCGTATACCTCTTGGTGTACTTACAGCAGTTACAGGTATTTCAGGTTCAGGTAAATCTAGTCTCGTTTCTCAAGCTTTACCCGAGTTAGTACTTTCATATTTAGGCAATGAATCTGAAACTGAAAACAATAATGAAAATAATCCTTTAAATGAAGGAATGTTGGTTACCGAGGTTACACAGGGTTCTCTGGCTGGTGATGTGGAGGCTATACAGCGTCTGGTACAGGTTGATCAAAAACCAATTGGCCGTACTCCACGTTCTAATCTGGCAACTTATACGGGTTTATTTGATCATGTTAGAAAGTTATTTGCTGGGACTCCTGAAGCTCGCCAAGCTCATTATGATGCTGGACGTTTTTCGTTTAATGTGGCTAAAGGGCGATGTGAAACTTGTGAAGGTGAAGGCTTTGTCAGTGTAGAATTATTGTTTATGCCAAGTGTATATGCCCCTTGTCCGACATGTCATGGTGCTCGATATAATGATGACACTCTGAAAATTCGCTGGAATGGACGTAATATTGCTGAAGTATTAGGAATGACCGTCAATGAAGCACGTGATTTTTTTGATGGAGAGGTCTCGATTGCTCGTTCACTACAATTATTAAAGGAAATTGGCCTTGGTTATTTACGTTTAGGGCAACCAGCGACTGAACTATCTGGTGGAGAAGCGCAACGTATTAAATTGGCGACCGAGCTGCAACGCAATCAGCGTGGAAATACACTGTATATACTTGATGAGCCAACTACAGGTTTGCATCCATCAGATGTAGATCGATTGTTAGTTCAATTGCAGCGATTAGTCGATGCGGGTAATACCGTGGTTATGATTGAGCATGATATGCGTGCCGTTGCACAAGCAGATTGGGTGATTGATGTGGGACCAGGTGCTGGAAATGCTGGTGGGAATATTGTTGTGGCAGGAACACCAAAACAAATAACAGAAAATCAAGATAGCCGTACTGCTCCATATTTAGTTAATGAGTTAGTGAGTCGTGATACTAAACGTTGATATTGCGAGTGAGTAGAATAAAGACTTAAATTAAAATCCTGTAAAATCAATCAGATATTTTTTTGTTTTAGGTGGTGTGTGAGCATGAAATCTAAAATTTTTTTCAACTAAGGGCTTTGTTGCACAAACCTATCTGTAAAGGGTTTTTCAGCGATATAATTTTCAAATGAAGAAGCCTACACACAAAATCTACCGCACAACCAATTGGCCCGCATATAACCGAGCACTCATGAGTCGCGGAAATATTGCCATTTGGTTTGATCCTGCTACGCAATGGTATGCGCCATCAAAAGGCAAACAAGGGCGAAATCAAACCTACTCCGACGCAGCCATCCAATGCTGCTTAATGATTAAATCCTTATTCCGTCTGTCTTTACGTATGGTCACTGGCTTTGTGCAAAGTCTGATTAAACTTTGCGGATTAAATTGGATAGCTCCAGATTACACCACGCTTTGTAGAAGACAAAAGCATATTGATATTGTAATCAGCTACCAAAAAAGTAGCGATGGGCTGCATCTACTCATGGACTCTACAGGCATGAAGTTTCTAGGTGAGGGCAAATGGAAACGCAAGAAACATGGACCTGAATATCGTCGCCAATGGCGTAAACTACATATTGGTATAGATGCCAAAACCCTGCAAATACGAGCAGTTCAGCTTACAACCAATAATGTCAGTGATTCACAGGTGCTTGGTGATTTACTTAATCAGATTCCACAAGATGAGCAGATTGACTCTGTTTATACCGATGGAGCTTATGACACCAAGCAATGCCGTCAGGTCATTGCAGATCGGCAAGCGCATACGGTGATTCCACCTAGAAAAAATGCGAAACCATGGAAAGATACAAAGAGTAGCTCGCTAGAGCGAAATGAATTACTTCGAACAGTTAAACGTTTAGGCAGGACACTATGGAAAAAATGGTCAGGCTATCATCGGCGAAGTTTGGTTGAAACTAAGATGCACTGCATTAAATTATTAGGAGATAAACTCAGTGCAAGGAGTTTTGATAGCCAAGTGAATGAGATCCATGCACGTGTAGCAGTCCTTAACAGATTTACGGAATTAGGTCGACCACTTACCCAAGTTACGCCTTAAATTTGGCTCAATTAGGGGCGCTTTGCATTTCAAATCTTTGTGCAACAAAGCCCTTAAAAACAAGAAAAAGAGGATTGATAAAATGATGATAAAAAATAAAAAAGCGCCTGATGGCGCTTTCCTTTAATCATATTTATGGCGTCAGAATCACTTTACGACAGTCTTCTTCTTTTTTATCAAAAATACGGTAACCTTCCGCAGCATCTTCCAGTTTCATGCGATGGGTAATAATCAGATCTGGAGACAGATCTCCATTTTCAATATGTTCTAGCAACTGCGGCAAGTAATTATGCACATGAGTTTGTCCCATTTTAAAGGTTAAACCTTTGTCAAAGGCATCACCAAACAGGAAGCCGTGAATTGGACCGGCATAAATTCCAGGTACACTCACCACACCGCCGCGGCGGACCGCTGCAATACATTGTCTTAACGCTGAACCACTCGAACCTTCTAATTTCAGGTTAGTCATTACGGTTTCCAGCATGCTGCCTTTGGCTTCAAAACCGACCGCATCAATGACGGCATCGACTCCACGATAACCCGTGGTATTTTGAATGATAAATTCAGCGGCATCGACTTCATCAAAATTGACCGGAATCACCCCATAGGTTTGATGTGCGAAACTCAGACGATAAGGATGGTGATCGACCATAAAAATCTGCTCGGCACCGAGCATCCGCGCACAGGCAGCAGCCAGCAGACCAACTGGGCCAGCACCATAAATCGCCACACTGGAACCTCGACCAACTTGGGCATTGTTCACTGCTTGCCAGGCGGTTGGTAGAATATCGGTCAGGAATAATACTTTTTCATCAGGCAGGGAGCCTGGCACTTTAAATGGTCCGACATTGCCCTTGGGGATCCGCACATATTCAGCTTGACCACCCGGTATACCACCATATAGATGGCTAAAGCCAAATAAAGCTGCCCCTGGTGGAATCTGTTTTTTATTGAGAATTGCACCACGGCCGGTATTGGTATTTTCACAGGAAGCCATGAGTTCATGTTCACAGAAAAAACAGTGACCACATGCAATCACGAAAGGAATAATGACCCGGTCGCCTTTTTTGACTTCGGTGACTTCAGGGCCGACTTCTTCTACAATTCCCATAAATTCATGGCCGAAAATATCGCCATCTTCAGTGGCCGGAATTTTACCCCGGTATAGGTGCAGATCTGAGCCACAGATGGCAGTCGCTGTCACCCTTAAAATGACGTCATCTGGTTCCTGAATCACTGGATCTGGAACGGATTCAACTCGTACATCCCGAGCACCATGATAGGTAAGAGCACGCATGCGGATTTCCTCTCTCTAGTTCAACATTAAACAGACTCGTATCAAGGCTGCCAAAAATAAAAAACACTTTTATTATAGCCTTATGCGCCAAGAAATCGCTGTAAATTAATGTATGAAATAAGACATCCGAGTGTTTAAAAAATAAATTTATATAGGGTTTACGTAATTCGTGATCTTATGTGTCGAATGAATAGAAAAGAACAGAATTAAAGAAACATCTAGTAATTTCTATAACTTAACCCGAATCACGGATAAGAAATTGACTTGAAAAATAGGAGGACTAGAGCCATCAGTTGAGTTACGACATCAAACCTAAAAGCAAGTTATTGCTCAGAAACGTAAATGATTGCCACTCTGCCGATCAATATATTCAATTCTTCTTAATAGTGGAGTCTGCCTTTTCACAGCATGTGGACTATTAAGCTGGATTATTTCATCTTTTAAAATACATTAGCATTCAATCATTAGATGTTGCTAGATTACCTCTTAGGTGAGATTTTGATTAAATCCATTAAAATATACTGACATATTAAAAAAACAAATACTAAATTAATATTTAGATGATATCTAAACAATATTAGACAGTCGACCGGTATTTATCTGATCTTATGTTTGTCTATGCAAGACATAAAAATGGATAGAAAACATTAAGGGATATGTAATGAATAAAAAACTCGTTGTTTGTCTTTTGGGGATTATGGTATCCCCAGCCTATGCTAATCAGGTTGAAACGAAGATTGTAGAACTGGAAAATCAGATTTTGTTATTAAAGCAACAAATGGAAGATGATCGTAAAGTTCAGCAAAATTTTATAACTCAACAGCAGTTAGTACAAGAAGATCAACAAAAACAGGATATGCCGAAATTACAAGTTTCAGGACATGATCTGAAATTTTATGGACAATTACGGTTAGATGGTGCAATTGATTTCGACGCTTCAAATGGAGGGACATTTGGGAAACTTAATTCAGTACCTTTAGATGGTACAAATGGGAATCGTTCTGAATTTAATTTAACTGCATCTAGATTAGGTGTTGATTTAAAAAAACACATTGATAATAAAAATTTGAATGCTAAGTTGGAAGTTGATTTTTGGGATGGGAGTTCTGGAGACGGGAAACTAAGAATACGTCATGCGTATATTGATTATGATAATTGGTTATTAGGACAAACAGTTTCCTTAATGGGTAACTTAGAAACTGCTACTGAAAGCGTAGATTACACGGCTCTTTTAGGAACATCGTGGGTTCGGTTGCCTCAGGTTAGATACAATTTTGAATTAGATAAACATCATAATCTTAAAACTGCTTTAGAGTATGTAAGTTCTAGATCTTCTGAACTTCCAGCGTTAACTACAAAATATACTTATAAAAAAGGTGATATCACAGGCTTATTACAAGGGTTTTTAAATGAAAAACGTGCATATTTAGCCGATAAAGATGTTGATAAACTCGCTTGGGGAGAGGTGGATCAGGAAATTTGAACAACACTTATAAGTGATATTTTGCTCCCCAAATGATGTTATAAACATCAATATATGGAGTATTTTATGGCACGTAGACCAAGAAGAAATCATTCAAATGATTTTAAAGCTAAGGTAGCACTTGCTGCGATTAAAGCAGAAAAAACACTTGCTGAATTGAGTGCTGAATTTGATGTTCATCAAAACCAAATTATCGACTGGAAAAATCAACTGATTTCAGCTTCCTCGCAAGCTTTCGATCAATCAAAAGCTCCAACAGAACCACCCATCGATCTAAAAAAACTACATGCAAAAATCGGTGAGCAGGCATTAGAAATTGATTTTTTAGAAGGTGTGTTGAAGAAACTGGGCCGCTTCAACCACAAAAGTTAATCGATGACTCACTTCAGATTTCAGTATCTAAGCAAGCTCAGCTGCTGAAAGTCTCCCGTGGTTGTTATTACTATCGCCCAAAACCTGTGAGTGCATCAGATCTGAAGCTGATGCGCTGTATTGATGAATTACATATGCAATACCCTTTTGCAGGTAGCCGTATGATGCGTGATTTGTTGAATCGTCAAGGACATCATATAGGACGACGTCATACACGTACTTTAATGAAGAAAATGGGCATTAATGCGTTATATTGCAAACCAAATTTAAGCCAGGCTAATCAAGCTCACCGCAAATATCCATATCTGCTCAAAGGATTGGCTATTCAGCGCAGTAATCAAGTGTGGTCTACGGATATAACGTATATCCCTATGGCAAAAGGCTTTGTTTATTTATGTGCTGTGATTGATTGGCATAGCCGCAAGGTACTTGCGCATAGAGTATCGATTAGTATGGAGGTTACATTTTGCATAGAAACATTAAATGAAGCTATTGAAAAATATGGTCGACCTGAAATATTTAATACAGACCAAGGCAGTCAGTTTACCAGTGATGCATTTATTGATGTATTGAAATCAAATGACATCCAAATCAGCATGGATGGTAAAGGTCGATGGGTTGATAATGTGATGGTTGAACGATTATGGCGGAGCGTTAAATATGAAGAGGTGTATCTCAAAGCCTACAGCAATGTTTTGGATGCGAAGAAGCAATTAAACGCATATTTTGAATTTTATAATTTGAAACGACCTCATTCGAGTCTGGACAAAATGACTCCAGATGAGTTTTACTATGACCAGCTACCACAACAAAATAAGGTAGCTTAACTAGAGCAGAGTATCACTTATAAATAAGCTTTTAGTTGTTCAAACATGTGGGACCACCTCTTTAGATAGTTAAATTACTAAGGAGTATTTGAGGATGGTATTTATTGCTAGCTTAGTGATGGGGATGTTCATAATAGCTTTTTTTAGTATAATTTTTTATCTGATCAAACCAGCTACCTTCATGTTTACTCTCAAGAGACAATCAGTTGGTCGACTGCAGATTATTGGTTATTGGATTCTTTATCTATTTGCACTGCTTGTATTAATAGGCATGTTCCAATCAGAAGGTGATTCAAGTTCCAGCCTATTAGGTTTTTTTTTAGGAATGACAATTCAAATCTTATTATGTATTTATAGTTCTAAAGAGAAAAATAATATAAAAGTTATAAGAAAGGTTGTACCGCCAAACTTACCAGTAATCTATCCATCTAGCCTTTCAGAACTATGTTCAATAAATAGAAGTGAAGAACAATTCACAAAGCTTACTTCTCCAAACGATATTCCTATTGAAACAGAGTCTACATCAGTACTTCTAGCTCAGACAGCTAATCAATCCGAATGGAAAATTGTGTCTTCTACATCTGAAGTTGTTGATTATGAACATATCTTTATTACTCAACAAAAACAGTTGGAGTCTTCTGTCCAAGGGGGCTCTAAACAAGAGGAAGTGTTAAAAAAAAGAGAAACATTTGAAGAAAGACAAAGATTAATCTCTGCACTGAAGACGGTTTTATTATTAAAACAACGGAAAGTATTTGAAGAAAGACAAAGATTAATCTCTACATTGAAAATAGATTTGTTATTGTTAAAACAGCAGAAATTATTTGAAGAAAAACAAAGTTTAATCTCTACATTGAAGTTAGCTTTATTATGTTTAACACAGCAGAGAGCATTTGAAGCAACGCAAAGATTGCAATTAATACAGACTAATACCCCAGTTCAAGATTTACTTAAGGAACACAAAACTTCTTTGGAGGTTGAATCATATCAAAAGAACTTCGAATCAGAACAAAATATCTCACAGTCAGACTCAAGTCAGATTGGAGATGAAGAAAATTTTGTGACATTCCAATTAGAACCTAAAAATGATTTCAATGAAACAATCATCTCACTTATTCCCAAAGTATCTCATTCGATTCTTTCTTCCCATGAGCCTGAGCAATCTTCAAAGAATTTAGAGTCAAATGCTAGCGTAAGCCAGCCAGAATTAAATCAGATTGGAGATGAAGAAAATTTTGTGACATTCCAATTAGAATCTGAAAATCATATAAATGAAAAAATCATACCATCTGCACCAGAGATATATCAGCAAATAGATCCAGTATGGGTTTCTTCAGACAAGAATGTCGAAATAAATGGATTCACTATACATGGTGGAATGTTTTATCTAGGAACTAAAAGGCAATACATTTCTTTCAACACTGAACCTTCTTTTATTGATGTATCATTATCAATTTCAAGTCGTAAAGTAGATATAGCCGAACGTTTAATAGGATATTGGCCTAGTTATACTCATATCTCTCCTAAAGCAAGGCGTGCATATTTGGATTGGTTGGCAGGTGGACGATCTAATCCAATAGCTGATATTGGTTATGTTTTTCTATTTTTTTATGGGTTAGAACGACGTGCTCTAGTAGATGCACAAACAGATTTACAAGCTAAACAAGAAATACCCGATATTATTAAGGAAGTAACCAGGTTATTATCCATCTATGGAAGTAATGGTTCATTTAAAGGTTATGCTTTAAGATTTATAGATTATGTGTCTTTTGATACGGTTGTTGCACAAAGCTATGAACCGTACCGGGTTTGTCGGAGACTTTTTTATTTAAGTTAGGCCACCTGACCTAACGGGTTAATCTTATCATAGTACATTGCTTCAAACTCAAAAGGCGATACATAACCCAGTGCACTGTGTACACGCTTTTTATTGAACCAATCTACCCAGTTTAGTGTCGCAAGTTGTACATCTGCTAAACCTTGCCAATCTGCTTTTAAATATTCAATCACCTCTGTTTTGTATAAGCCATTCACCGTTTCAGCCAGAGCATTATCGTATGAATCACCAGTCGTACCGACTGATGCTCGTAAATTTGCAGCTTCTAAACGATTGGTATAGCGAATAGAAAGATATTGAACACCTCTATCGGAATGATGAATCACATTCTTTGGCATGCCTCGATCGTGCAATGCTTGCTCCAATGCATCGAGCACCATATCTGTATTCATCCGTGTAGATACTTTCCATCCAACAATTGCTCGTGAGAACACATCAATAACAAATGCGGTATATACCCAGCCTGAATGAGTTTGAATATAGGTAAAGTCACCCACCCATAGTTGGTTTGGATGATCAGCACTAAAATTGCGTTTCACCAAGTCATCTGCTCGTTTTTGATCATCTCGGCTACGGGTAGTTTGTTTATTCTTACCACGCCAAACACCTTGTATACCTAGTTTTTGCATCAATCGAGCAACTGTACAGCGCGCAATAATATAGCCTTCACGTTTCAGTTTTTGCCAAACTTTACGTACACCATATCGACCTGAACTTTCCTTCCAAATTCGTTTAATTTGTTCAGCATGATGCAAGTCATGTAAATCTCGTTTCGCTCGATGTTCTGGATTGTCCGCGAGATCTAAAGTCCGGTAATAGGTTGAAGGTGCGATAGGTAAAATTCTACAAATCGCCTCGACTCCGTACAGCTCTTTATTATTATGGATAAAATCCACCATTATTTGTGTGGGCGGTCGAGCTCCGCCTGGGCGAAAAAAGCGGCTGCTTTGCGTAGAATTTCATTGGCTCGTTGCAGTTCTTTATTTTCGCGTTCAAGTTGTTTAATGCGTTCTTGGTCTGAAAGCTGCTGTACTTTGATTGGATTCTGTTGATTCAAATACTTCTGATGCCAGGAACGTAGTGTTTCAGGAGTACAGCCAATCTTAGGTGCAATTGCTGTGATTGCAGCCCAAGTAGAAGGATAATCTTTTTCAGATTCAATCAATAATTGAATCGCTCTTTCTCTGATTTCAGGGGTATATTTTAATTTTGTCATCGGGATAGTCTCTCAGAATATTGACTCTCCGACAAACCCGGTACGGTTCACTATTTGAAACAACCTTCTGAAATATTGAATACTCCATATGAACTTCCATTAAGTTATCGTATAGCATTAGGACAACTGGTAGTTGATAAATATCCATTACCGGTAGATTGGGCACTTGCTTGGGTTTTAATAGACCGTAATATTAGTAAACGAACACCAGTAACACGTTGTGCTGATTATTTTGCAGCTTTATTCAAACAAAACTATCAGGCTACTTATGGTAATGGTTTTGTACTTTCTCCCAATCGCACTAAGCTTAAGCTTACCTATTTCCCCGCATCATCTGCTATTTCAAGAAACTTATCAAAAAATATCGATGATCTTCCTGATGTATCTGCAGTATCAAAGCATATTAAAAAGTTACAGGCATTAGTTGATCAGACTACAGAACAGTTAGAACCTTATAGTCGTTATCTTGGGCGAAATCCAGATTCTGTGAGTACATCTGATGTTATTTTGTTTTTACCAATAAATCTTTGGCCTGAAAAGTTAATAGCTGTGATTGAAGAGTTTAAGGAAAAAACCTCGCAGAATCCATTAGCTATTGAGTTGAAAACCTTTTTGATGAAGTTGGGCTGTAATGTGCTGTTATCTCGTAATCAATTTGTTGAACTGGTACGTAACCTAGAAAATATAGGATTAGGGATTGAGCCCGATATATTTATTGGGTCAAAAGCACTAAAGCCCGATGAGTTGATAGTATTGTTTAAAATAAGAAATACCAATGTTAATTTTAGGACTGAACCAGCTTATCATGTGGCGAATGTAACTTTGGACTTGGCAAGTGCTGTGGCTTTAGCCGATGGAAAGATTTCTGAAATAGAGCTTGAATTACTAAAGCGTATAATAGAATCTTGGGTGCATTTAAGTCCTGAGCAACACGAGCGTTTAAAAGCATTTTTACAACTTAAGATTAAACAACCTAGTTCTTTGATGAGTTTAAAGAAAAAATTAGAATTATTATCAGGTGAAAATAGAAGATCTATAGCTCAAATTCTGGTTCAATTGGCTCAAGTGGATGGGGTGGTTGAACCTGCTGAAGTGAAACTTTTGGAGCGAATCTATGTGGTTCTACAATTAGAGAAACAACAAGTTTATAAAGATTTGCATGTTTCATCTACGAACATACAACTTCAGCCAACGAGAAATGTTTTTACTACATCTGATAATGCAACCAAATTCAAATTGGATGTTGAACGTATTGCTAGTCTACAAAAAGAAACTGCACTTGTTTCTAATTTGTTGGCAAATGTTTTTGTAGATGAAGCAATACAAGCAGAGACAGAGATAGCAATTGAGTCAGAAGTTGATGAACAACAGAATAATCATAGTTTATTAGGATTAGATATTGATCATTCAGCATTCCTACATCGATTGATCACCCGTCCTCAGTGGAGTCGAGATGAATTATTAAATTTAGCAGCTGATTTTGATTTGATGTTAGATGGAGCCCTTGAAAATATTAATGAGTCAGCACTTGATAATCTGGGTGAACAGATTATTGAGGGGGATGATCTTTTAGAAGTTAACCAGAGTTTATTAGAGAAAATAGAAATATGAGTACGATAAAAGCAAAAGATAGAGATGCTGTTATCCAATCACTACGTGCAGGAGTTGTACCTCGGATAGGGCAACATCTTATTCAAGTTGGTCGTGTGAAGGAAATTGAAGCTCTTATTCAAAACATTGATCGTATTGCTGAGGGTGGAGCGACATTTAAGGTTGTTATTGGTGAATATGGTGCAGGGAAAACCTTTTTTCTAAATCTTATTCGAGCAATAGGCATGGAAAAAAAGTTAGTCACTATGCATGCAGATTTAAATCCAGACAGAAGGCTTTATGCTTCAGGAGGTCAAGCACGCTCTTTATATGCTGAACTAACTAAGAATATGTCCACACGAACAAAACCTGATGGTGGAGCATTGCAAGGGATTGTTGAGAAGTTTATTGCTCAGGCTAAATCAGAAGCTAAGTCTTCCGGAAGGACTAATGAAGAAGTTATTCATGCACATCTTGTTGAATTAACAGAAATGGTTAATGGTTATGATTTTGCAGAAGTAATTGCAGCATATTGCAAAGGTTTTGACGAGGGAAATGAACAACTCAAAGCTGATGCAATACGTTGGTTGCGTGGAGAGTTTTCCACTAAAACTGATGCTAGAGCAGCATTAGGCGTACGAACAATTGTTGATGATGCATCAATATATGATCAAATTAAATTACTTTCCCGTTTTGTTCGCTTAGCTGGATACAGTGGTTTACTAGTTTGTCTTGATGAGTTGGTTAATTTGTACAAGCTTTCAAATACACAGGCACGTAATGCGAATTATGAGCAGATCTTACGAATCCTCAATGATTCATTACAAGGTACTGTAGAGGGGTTAGGCTTTATTTTAGGTGGAACCCCAGAATTCCTATTAGATACACGTCGTGGGCTTTACAGTTATGCTGCTTTGCAATCTCGTCTTGCAGAAAACTCCTTTGTACGTTCAGGCTTAGTTGATTATTCTGGACCAGTTTTAAGGTTATCCAGTCTTACTCCTGAAGATTTATATGTGCTGATGCAAAAGATTCGTCATGTATATGCATTGGGTGATCAACAAAAATATGGTTTACCAGACGAAGCTATTCCTGCATTTATGGCTCATTGTGCCACTCGTCTAGGAGATGCTTATTTCCGCACTCCTCGGACAACCATTACTGCCTTTATTAACTTGTTGTCTGTTCTTGAGCAAAACCCCGGAATTGATTGGAAAGAGCTTATAGGTGAGTTACAAATTGAGGTAGACCATGGCGGAGTTTTTGAACATGCTGTAGAGGGTGATGATGAATTTGCCAGCTTCCAACTATGAACAATCTGGATTTGAATTACTTGATAGACGTATCCAACAATGGATTTGGTCAGAAGGTTGGTCAAGTCTAAGAGATGCTCAAAACCAAGCAATTCCAGCATTGATTAGTGCTAATCAGGATGTGATTATTGCTGCTGCTACAGCCTCTGGTAAAACAGAGGCTGCTTTCTTTCCAATTTTAACGCACTTGTTGAATGAAGATAATAATAAAGGAGTGGTACTGTATATCAGTCCATTGAAAGCTCTTATTAATGATCAATGGGATCGCCTTTCAGACCTTTGTGAAACATTGGATATACCAGTTATTGGCTGGCATGGAGACATCGCGCAATCCAAGAAGCAAAAATTTTTGAAAAAACCCCATGGAATATTATTGATCACTCCTGAATCTCTAGAGGCCTTATTTGTTAATCGTGGAACTTCTGTTGCAGGTCTTTTTACTAATCTAAAATATATAGTAGTAGATGAATTGCATGCCTTCATAGGTGTGGAAAGGGGAAAGCAACTTCAAGCATTAATGCACAGAGCTGAATTAGCTTCACAGAAAGTTGTGTCACGAGTAGAGTTGTCAGCAACTCTCGGTGACATGAGTTTGGCGGCTGAATTTCTTAGGAATAAGAACCCTGAAAGAGTCAAAATTATTGTATCAAGAAATCAGGGTCAGACACTCAAAGTTCTTGTCAAAGGTTATATCAATACCGTGTCTGTAAATGAAAAAGATGATTCTAAATCCTCAATAGATGCATCATTTCAAATAGGTTCTACACAAGCTATCGCTAAACATCTTTATGCCTCATTAAGAAATACAAGTAATTTGATTTTCCCAAACTCACGTCAAGAAGTAGAAAAATACTCTGATTATCTTCGTCATTTGTGTGAATTAGATAAAACTCCGAATGTTTTTTGGCCTCATCACGGCAATTTATCAAAGGAAATAAGAGAGGAAACCGAAAAAGCTTTAAAAGACAAGTCACGTCCAGCAACAGCGATTTGCACTACCACTCTTGAGTTGGGTATTGATATTGGTGCAGTCCAAAGCATTGCTCAAATTGGCTCTCCACCTTCAGTTGCGAGTCTTCGTCAGCGGCTAGGTCGCTCGGGTAGAAGAAAAGGTGAAGCTGCTATATTAAGAAATTATTGTATTGAGCCTGAAATTACAGATAAGTCTGGTTTTTCTGATTGTATTCATGAAGGGTTATTACAAACTATAGCGATGATTGTTCTTTTGATAGAAAATTGGTTTGAGCCTCCTCAAGCTAAAGGGCTTCACGCTTCAACACTAGTTCAGCAAATACTGTCAGTCATCGCTGAAAAGGGTGGTGCGAGTGCTAATGATTTATGGAGTATTTTGGTTGAAACTGGACCCTTCTCAAATATAGAAAAGCATGATTTTATAATATTGCTTCGATATTTAGGTCAAAAAAAGCTGATCACTCAAGAAAGCTCTGGACTATTGTTGCATGGTGAATTAGGAGAAAAGTTAGTAAATCACTATGAGTTTTACAGTGCTTTTATTTCCAATGAAGAATATCGAATAGAGTCCAACGGAAAGTCCCTTGGTTCGATTTCACTTAAAAATCCGTTGACTCCTAATATGGGGTTAATTTTTGCAGGACGTAGGTGGCGTGTACTAGAAATTAATTCAGAAGCCAAAATAATAATGGTGATGCCGGACAAAGGGGGAGCTATTCCTTATTTTGAAAACACTGGTACAGCTATGGTACATAGTAGAATTCGACAAAGGATGAAAGAAATACTCTTACATAGTCAAGAGATTCCATTTTTGGATGCCACAGCACAAAAAATGCTGGCAGAAGCTAGGGAATATTTTCGAGTATCTAATTTAGAGAATACCTTTATAAGGGAAATGGGTGGAAGTACTCTTCTGTTTACATGGCAAGGGGATAGGGTGAATAATACGCTAGTATTGATGCTAGGATCATTAGGGCTAGATGCTTCAAATGAAGGTGTACATATCTGCATTTCAAATTCAAAAAAATCTATACTACATGCTACTGTCAAGAAATTACTTTCTAACGGGATTATAACGCCTGCTCAATTATTGAAAGAGGTTAAAAACCTTGAAAGCGAAAAGTGGGATTGGGCACTTCCGAAGACTGTTCTTGATAAATCTTATGCCTCGGTTGCTTTGGAAATTGAGTTGGCTATGGATTTTCTAGTAAAAGTTTTAGAGGAAACTAATATTAATAAAGTATGCAATTAAATTTCTATAGCTATCTATATTTAGAATTTGGGTAGTTATTTAGCTAAGGGTTCTCTTGGTCAAATTTTATAATGATTTATTTATAAGTTAGCAACTCCTTTTATATTGTATAGAGATGGCTCCGTAAATTTGAACAACACCTATAAGGGCTTTGTTGCATAAATATGTAAGCATCTGATTTAAATAAATTTAATTTTAGATCAAAAAATAATCAAAACTTTTAAAATCATATAGTTATGAAATCTTTGTGCAACAAAGCCCATCAAATTTATTAACAAGATCTTGAATCTGCTTTTTTCTTTCTGCTAAGTTGATCACTTTTAACTCTTAGAGGTACTAAATATCGAGTAAATATACTATAAAATTAATTAGCTTAATCATTTAAATTTTCATAAATTTTAATTAACTCAATAATTAAATTTAATTCATTCGAAATATCTGGTTGTGAAGACTCTTTACTTAAAGCTTTTAGTTTTTCAATAATTAACTTTAAAGAAGCTTTTTTGGTAAATAAGTCAGAAATATTATGCTTACGAATAAAGTCTGAAAGGGCTAAATGAACATAAGGTTTAACTGATTCAATAGATGAATGTCCAGTCCATTCTAATAGTTCTAGAGTAAGAAGTTCAGTATTAGTTAGTAGTTCATTAAGGACTTCTGGATTTTTATTAGAATAATCATTTATTATGCATTTTAGCTGCTCAGTAATAAATCTATGTCTAAACATATGAGCCATAGCATCTCCAGTAACTCCTGAATTTTTTTTCCAGGAATTAATATAAGTTGTTAATGTATCAGGTGATAATGGCTTGCCATTTTTATGATTAATGAAAACATAATCATGATCTTCTATATTTAATTTTTTTATTATAGATGTTCTATATTTTCTTATATATGAATTTAAATTTAATAGAAAAATTCTAGGAACAGGAATATAACGATAAGTATTATCAAATAGCTTCTTCAAATTAAAGATTTTAAGACTTGGTGAGATATCCGTGCTTTTTAAAGCATTTTTTACGTCACTGACTTTTAATAGTAGTACTTCTGATCTGCGTGCTCCAGTTTGTTCTAAGGTTTCAATTAAACATAAGTTACGAATTCTTAATGCTTTATCATTATGATTTCCAATAAATTCTTTTAATGTTTCTATTTTTGAATCGGAGATAGGAAATCTTCTCTTTAGGGGACTTTTATAAGGAAAAGATAGGTGGTCATAAGTCTTGTTCTTATGTTTAGTTCTTAAATTAGCATAATTTGATTTTTTTTCAAAAACATATATAGCATTAAAGCTATCTGTACCTATAAAGTATTGGAGTTTATATATTTTTTGTATAAAAAAAAGGAATTTTATACATTCTCTCCCAATCTTTATAACTTGATTATTTTCCCGCTTTCTTTGATTGGTTTTAGGATCAACTTCAATAATTAAAGAATTAATAAATTCTTTAAATAGATTATCATTAAGGCTAGAGAAAGAAGGTATAGTCTTTTTATTATAGAAGCAGAATTTAACTAAATGATATATATTGTTAGCATATGTTCTTAATGATCCTCCACGATGCTTTTGCGATTTACTTAATTTAACTTGTTCGAGCATGTAGCAATTAGCCTCAAAACAAGGTATCCCATTAGGATAGTAAATCATAGGAATAGAGCCTTTTTTAAAGAACTTAAGCTCCTCATCAATTATAGAGTAATAATTAAAAAGTATAAAATTATCAATCAGTTGTATTGAGTTATTCATGCGGATCTCCTTGGGTGTAACCAAGTAAGATTTCAATTTCTTTATTTTTGATTTTAAAATCTTCAATTAGTTCAGAATTTCCACTTTTGTAAGCATAATCATGAAGTTTAGACATTAGTATTATTACTAATTCGGAAAGTTGTAAGTTTTTAACTTGCAGATTATAAATAACTGTTTGCTCATTTTTTCTAGAATTATTATTTTTTTTGATATTTTCAATTGATCTCTTCGCATTAAGTCTATAATTATTTAACTCTAAATAACCTCCATTAATTAGTTTGTTAGCTTTATTTACATGGGTGTTAATAGATAGAGAAACTATATTTAAATTTTGATCTTCAAATTTTGCAAAATTGATTTTTGACCTAAGGATATTTCTATAATGTCCATTATTATATTTATTTGGATTTTCGATAATATCTTTTAATAGCGAAATTTCATTTTCAAAAGATTTTTTTAAAATTTCAGAATTAAACATGTTATTCACCAGCAATGGTTAAAATTAGTTTGAAATCTCTAATCTTTCTACCATCCTCTGTTAGTTTTGTAAAAAACTCAGGCTTTAAGTCAATTATATTAGTTTCAATGAGTTGTGATATTTTATTCTCGGCATCAATTACATCTTTTAAATAATAAACACATTCCATATGTTTGTATTGTTCAAATGTTTCTACTTCTGATAGAAAAGAAAACTCACTTACTTGATAATGTTCTAAAAGTAAAGGGAATAGTTTTTCAATATTTTCTATATGCTTTTCCCTGTCAATATTTTGAAATTCTTCTATAATTGATCTTGCTTTTATTCCAGCTAAAGTTTCTCCATTAATATTTTCAGTAATATAGTGATATAAATGTTCAGTATCGGTATGACCTAAGAAGTCCCTTAATGCATCTAAACCTTCATAACTTTTAGACCAAAAAAACAACATTGCAAAAAATCGCCTTAATTGATGTTGTCTAATATAAAATCTTCTAAAGTCGTTCTTTTTATACTCAATCACTTTTGAAGAGAAATAATCACAGAAAAGATCTAAATTTTTATTATATTTGGCTATATTTAAATTAGAAATTTTTAAATCTTTTGGACTTATACCTATTAAGAGGGAAGTGTCATTGCTACAAAAATTATTTTTAATTAAAAAATTATTAAATTTTTGAAGTTTGTATATAAAACCCGCTATTGATCTTAAAATTGGTTTGGATAATATTTCTCTATACCTATCTTCGAAAGAGAATCCACTTTTTCTATTTTCAAATAAGATATCAAAATCAATGTCATTATTCTCCAGTGGATCTAAATTTTTAGGTAGTAAACAATATTCATTTTTCATTTCAATGATTTCTGCTTGTCTTCGAGCCATTGTTGCTCCTATTAGAACTTGTAAGCTCGAAATTAGAACATCAAATAAGTTAAAAAGACCTTCATTATTCCTGATTTTATTAATTCTATTTTCTGCCTCGGGCTTAATATTCCATTGCTGTACACCAATATTTCGTAATTTAGTAGTTAAAAATAAATCAATATTAATATTTTTAATTTCATTTTTTTGAATTAATTTTTGATTTTTAATATATATAAAAACTCTTTCTATTGATGTTAGGATTTCATCCATATACTCAATAAGGAATTCAAAGGCATGCTTTATAGATACAAAAACTATATCAGAAGGCAATGTTACGAATCTTCCTAAAGGGGTAAGTTCAACTTGATTGTTAATATCCTTTAAATTAATTTCTCCTATATTTGATACTATATTGCAGCTAGTTAAATAATTTTTTTTATTTATTATTTGTGAGGCTAGTGCAATCTTGCTAAGGTAAAAAGACATAGCTTTAAAACTTAAAGATTCAGACTCCTCATTTCTTACTGGTACTGCTTTATATTCCTTGCTATCACAACAATCTTCGACAAGGTTAAATTCTTCAATAATTGGAAATTTAATTTCATATATAGAAATACAGTTCTTATATAAAAAATCAAAGTAATTTGTTCTTAAACTTATTCCCTTTCTATGAGGATGCTTTTTATAAGCATTATTTTTATATAACCAAAATCGACACTTGTTAATTTGATCTTCATCTAGATTTAAATGTATATTTTGATTTTCTGGCTCTGAATAAGGATACTTTTCTAAAAAATCCCTATATTCTTCTAGATCTATATGCTCAATTTTATCTAGAAGAAAGTTTTGTACTCTTTTAGAGTATTCATATATGCCTTCTTCACATCCATATTTTCCTAATTTTACTAAAATGTCTATGAAAAAAGGTTTATCTAATGCATTTAATTGTCTTTGTTTTAACTTAATTTTTTCTGAATTTAATATTATGCTATCAATTAATATATATACTTGTCTTATGGCTCTATTGATTGTTACCTTGCTTGGATTATTGCCATTGTAGTATTTTGGGTTACCACAATATATAATCCAGTCTTTGAAAAAATTTAATAAATTTTTATGGTCAATTAATTTTGATTCATCATTTATTATAATTTTCTCAAAATTAATTACTTGTGGTTGTTTTGTTAGGTTTAATATCCAAATATTATCAGTATAGGTTGTCTCTTCTGAAAACCAATAAGGCTTTTCATGGCTAAATTTATAAGCATTTATCAGTGGAGATAATGCTTTTTCAATAGCTTTTTCGACTTTGTGATTATATTGCTCTTTATCCAATATGATTTTTTTTAAAACATTAATTTCTTCATTGTTTAAGTTTGTTAAATCTTTTTTATTTTTTTCAATTTTGTCTATTAAATTAAGTGTTTTAGCATCCATTACTTAACTCCTTCTATTGCCTTAAATACTGTTCTTTCTGGCAGAGGGCTTTTCTTAGCCTCTTGATAAATGGCTAAAACATCATCATCTATATATAAGGCTTGATTCCTGTTTTTTAAAGCAAATTCTAACTGTGAAATTATGAAGTGTGCACTTTGATGCCATTTACTTATTATTGTATTTAACTCAACTATATTTTCTTTTTTATCAAAGAAATTAATGATTGCTATTAACCATTGGAGTAAGCCAACAGAGAGGGGAAAAACACCAATAGTATTTTCTTTATCAATATTATTTTTACTATATGGTCGAATTTTTCCTTTTTCTAAAAATTGTGGAATACTTTCTAAGCTATGATTTTTCAGGAATAAATCTAATTCTTCTGGTGTAAAATCTACCGCTTTATATAAATGCTCACTTGTTTTCATGGCTTCATATACAATTGCATTTTGAAAAATTCTTATCCACCTATTACTAAAATAGTTCCATAAGGGTTGGGGAAGATATTTTTTTATTAGCCTAGGCTGGCAATATTCATGACCCAAGGCAGTGCTCATTGCATATATTGATGCAGTTTCGATATAGATTTTTACAGCATTCGATGCTCTAAAACGGGTCAATGAAAGATTGTCTAAAATATTCTTTGCTTGTATTTCATTTCTTATAAGATTATTTTCTTGGTCATAAGAATTTTTGATAAATATTTCTTTATAATACTCTCCATTGGGTTTGGTTGTAGGATTTGGAATTTTTTTGCTTCGTGAGGGTGGAGTAAAAACACTACTAGAAGTTAAAAGCATATATTCATAATTTTTATCATCGTTTTGTTTTAAGTGCTCTCTCCCTATCTTGGTTATTTTAATCAAGCATTCCACTATATATTTTGATTTCTCATTTAAAATAATAGTCTGCCTTGCATTTTTATAACCTTTTCTGCTTTTATAAGATGTAATACACCATTGCCCGTTGATCTCTTCATATCCTGTTCTGACTCCATTTTCATAAAGTTTCCATTCTGTTAACCATGCTTCTGTTATTGCAGGATGTTCATAAATCAACAAAATTAAAAATGGATAAATTGTTTTAAAATCAATTTCAGGTATATAATTTCTTATCAATTTTGTTTTTCTAATTAATCCTAAAAATGACTGATAATGAGATACATTAGGATAGGTAAAAGGGTATTCCCTATAAGTAGCGCAAACATTTTCTATATTATTTAGTCCAACTGATGTAGGATTTTTACTTCCTCTACCTCTTAAAACTACTGTTTCTTCTGGTTTTTTAATTCTTCCTTTGTCAGCAAACTCATTAAAATTTTTATATATATCCATAATTTGTTTAATATGTTGTTCACAACAAGAGACAACATGCTGAATATCTTTAACAATTTCTTCGAAAATTTTTTCTTTAGCTTCTTTTGTGGAATAAGAAATAGGTACTCTTGTAATAAGTTTGTCAGTAAAGACTTCTTCTGCTTCATTTTTTAAGTGTGTATAGTCTCTAAGATTCGATTTTTTAAATACTGGGGCTAGTATTGGGTAATAGGTAGGAGGAAATATTTTTTCTTCAATTAGATCGTTATATAAGCATACAACAGCACTCCATCTTTTTAAAAAGGATTGATGTGATAGTCTTTTCTGTTGAATTTCTAAAATACATATATTTAATATCCTATACATGGTTTCGAAAGCATTTTGGCTATTCATGTAATACATTAATTCTTCTAAATTTTTGAATGCTAGAGTTAGCCTATTTAATAATAATGTTAAATTACCTACATCCCTTTCTAAAGTGACTTTATTTTTTCTCAACCCTATATTAATCATGGCATTATGAATTTTTCTTGTGAATTCTTCGCCATAAAGTGTGTAGCAGTTTGCTAAGTTTAAATAGATGATTTCCTGGTCACTACTTCTAATAGGCCAACCTGAATAGAATAAGAGTCTTTCGTTAGGATCATATGCTAAATAGGATTTTATTAGATCTTGTACATCTGAACTTATCGAATCATTGCTAACTTTGACTTTACTAAGCTCAAGTTTTTTCAATTCAGCTAGTTTAGAGAAAAATTTATAGGCTAAAAAAGAATATAGGTATTTAACCCGAATACTCGTGTCTAATTCTTTATAAATAAAACAGATAAATGATTTATAGTGATTTTCTAAATTTTCATTATTCAATGGCTTAAAGTTAAAATCCTTAATAGGCTTTTTATACTTAATTTCTATAAAAATAGCTAATAGGTCTGAAAAGTAATATGTTTTTCTTTTATATGTTGTACCTAAACTAAGATCAATTATCTGTTTTATCTCATCAGATAAGACATGCTCCAAGGAGTAATGATCAAATTTAAGACTTAACATTCTTACCCTCAACGAATTGATCTTTACATATTGCTATTTTTGATCATATCTTATTCAATTAAAAGTGTAGATATGTAATTAAGTTTTTCATTAAAATAGCTTTTTTATATTTTGATGATAATTCTAATTTAGGGAAACTTGAGGCTCATCTAAAAACAGCACGCCTTTATGTGCCAAAGTAATTTCACCGGGTTTGGGTTGTGACCCGCCACCGACTAGGGCAACTGCAGAAGCTGTATGGTGCGGTGCACGAAATGGCCGCTGTCCAAAAGGATGTTGATGATTGGCCACCGAGTAAATACTCGCCACTTCCAAATTCTCTTGCGTGTTCAAGGGCGGTAAAATACTGGCTAAACGTGAAGCCAATAGGGTTTTCCCTGTTCCTGGCGGTCCTTTAAATAGCAAAGAATGACCACCTGCTGCCGCAATCTCTAAGGCACGTCTCGGACGTAGTTGACCTTTAACATCGGCCAAATCAAATTTGTAATGTTGGGAGGCTTTTAGCGCCGTGGGTTGAAACTGTTGGATGAGATGGTTTTGCGACAGATGCTCACAGACTTGTTTTAAATGTTGCGCTGCAAATACTTGAAAATTGGGCAGTTGAGAGGCTTCTTGCGCATTGGCCTCAGGTAAAATCAGTTGATGTCCAGCTTGCTGGCAGGCAATCGCAATACTTAAAGTACCTGAAATTGGTCGCAGTTGCCCATCAAGTGCCAACTCACCTATAAATTCAAAATTGTCAGTCCCTTGCTCAGGGAGCTGACCAGAGGCAATTAAAATACCCAGTGCAATAGGCAAATCCAGTCGTGAGCTGTCTTTGGGCAGATCTGCGGGCGCAAGGTTGATAGTGAGGCGTTTAGTCGGAAACTGAAAGCCACTATTGATAATGGCGGAGCGTACCCGATCTTTACTTTCCCGAACGGCTGCTTCAGGAAGCCCCACAATGGTTAAAGAGGGTAGTCCTTGGCTCAGATGAACTTCAACTTCAACCGAAGGTGCGTGTAAACCGAGCAAAGCTCGAGTGTAAATTTTGGCAAAAGACATCTTTTGTTCCATTATAGTGCATTATTTTAATTCGTTATGCGTCTTTTGTTGCACCAAACAGGTGCTCATTTTTTGTTCTGAATGCGTAACTCTAAAGCTTCCACTTGTTTCAATAAGTCATTTAAACGCAAATTGGCATTATTCAGTGCAGTACGTTGACGCTCAATTTCATCTTTGGAAACCAAATCCATCTTGGTCACCGCTTCATTCAGCAGTGCGCGTAAATTATGTTCTAAGTCTTGTTTAGGTTGTTCGACTTGTTCCAGTATGGCTTGTAATAAAGTTTCAATCATTTCTATATCCAACAGTTGGAGAAGTGACAGCAGTGTACCATTGCTGCTTCTGACTCTATAGCCTTTCAGATGAAATATGATTTCATCGATTGTAAAAAAATCATAAATCTTCGACTAAAAAACCTGAATTTTGAAGCTCAAAACGCATTTAAATGTATAGAATAGGGTATAAAGAAAACTCATGTCAGACTTTCTTTTCCCCCCAACCTAAGAATTTTTGGCATGAAATTTGAACATAAAACCTTACTGGTGAAATAAGCCGAAGGAAAACAAACATGAAGCTCGTAACTGCAATTGTAAAACCGTTTAAATTGGATGATGTGCGTGAAGCACTGTCTGAAATTGGTGTTCAAGGGATCACGGTAACTGAAGTCAAAGGCTTTGGTCGTCAAAAAGGTCATACTGAACTTTATCGTGGCGCTGAATATGTTGTTGATTTCTTACCAAAAGTAAAAATCGAAATCGCGATCAGTGATGAAATGGTCGACGCGGTGATTGAGTCAATCACACGTGTGGCTAGTACAGGAAAAATTGGCGACGGTAAAATTTTCGTCACAAATTTAGAGCAAGTCATCCGTATCCGTACAGGTGAAACAGGTGCCGATGCCGTTTAATTTGGCATGAAGTTTGCTGAGTAACACATAACTCGCACAAATTAGGTTGGGGGATACGAATGAAAAAGATGCTATTCGCGCTGAGCTTATCTGGCGCACTTTTAGGTGGTTCTGTTGCTTGGGCTGAAGAAGCAGCAACAGCGCCAACTCCATCAGAACAAGTCACAGTGGTTGAAACAACGGATGTGGCTGCTCCAGCGGTACAAGCGGTTGAAGCCGTTGCTGCTCCAGTAGAAGCACCCGCACCTGCAGAAGAAGAACCAACATTAGATACAGGTGATACGGCGTGGATTTTAGTCTCCACAGCACTGGTTTTATTAATGACCATTCCAGGTTTAGCGTTATTCTACGGCGGTATGGTTCGTAAGAAAAATGTCTTAAGCACCATGGCACATAGCTTTGTTGCTGCGGCAGTGGTGAGTATTGCATGGGTCATCATTGGTTATACATTGGCCTTTGGTGAGGGCAATGCCTTTATCGGTGGCTTAGATAAGTTTATGCTGACTGGGATTACCACAGATGCACTCACAGGGACGATTCCTGAAGTTCTATTCGTTATTTTCCAAATGACCTTTGCCATCATTACGGTTGCCATTATTAGTGGTTCAATTGCAGAACGGATGAAATTCGGCGCATTTATCGCTTTCATCTCGATTTGGGTAGTCGTGGTTTATGCACCAATTACTCACTGGGTATGGGGCGGTGGCTGGTTAGCAAATGATGGTGCACTCGACTTTGCTGGCGGTACCGTTGTACACATCAACTCAGGTGTGGCAGGTTTGGTTGCTGCATATATGCTGGGCAAACGTATGGGCTTAGGCCGTGAATCAATGGCTCCACACAACTTGGCATTAACCGTTGTGGGTGCAAGCTTACTGTGGGTTGGTTGGTTTGGTTTCAACGGTGGTTCTGCATTGGGCGCAAACGGCTCAGCAGGTTATGCATTGCTCGTGACGCAAGTAGCAGCAGCAGCAGCGGCAATCTCTTGGTTAATTACTGAAAAAGTTGCACGTGGTAAAGGTTCAGTACTCGGTGCTGCATCTGGTGCGGTTGCTGGTCTGGTAGTGATTACACCAGCAGCAGGCTTTGTGACTGTCGGCGGTGCACTGGCGATGGGTTTAATCGGTGGTGTGGTGTGCTTCTGGGGTATCAGTGCATTGAAACGTGCCTTAAAAGCCGACGACTCTTTAGATGCGTTTGGTTTACATGGTGTGGGTGGTATTGTCGGTGCAATCTTAACGGCATTCTTTGCCAGCGATTTCATCATGGGCGACAAAGCGCCAAGTGATGTGATGCATCAACTTTGGGTTCAAGTTGAAGGGGTATTGGCAACGATCGCATACTCAGCAGTATTAACCTTCATTATCTTAAAAGTGATTGATCTAGTGATTGGAATTCGCGTTGAATCTGATGATGAACGTATGGGTCTAGACTTGAGTCAACATGGCGAACGTGTGGACTAATCAATAGAATAATAAATAAACAGTATAATCAATATATTGTGTGAAACAGCCCGAAAGGGCTGTTTTTTTTCTATATCTAGCGTAAAGCTCTACAAAACACCGAATTTTTGCTACACTCTAAAACCATTCAAATTTGTTCAATTTAACCACTATGCATTGTCCATTTTGCAACGCTGAAGACAGTAAAGTGATCGACTCACGTTTGGCCGCTGAAGGTTGTCAAATTCGTCGTCGTCGTGAATGTATTAGTTGTGGTGAACGATTCACAACCTTTGAAAGTTATGAAGTGGTCATGCCTCGTGTGATCAAGTCGGATGGAAAAAGTGAACCTTTTGATGAAGCAAAATTGCGTCGTTCCTTGATGCATGCTTTACAAAAACGTCCCGTGACGCAAGAGCAAATTGAAACTGTCTTGAGCGATATTCAGCTGCAAATCCGCCGTTTAGGTGAGCGTGATGTGAAATCACGCACCATTGGTGAAATTGTTATGCAATCTTTATTTTCGTTGGATCATGTTGCGTATGTACGTTTTGCATCGGTCTATCAAGACTTTCAGGATGTGGATGCCTTTCGCCACCAAATTGAACAAATGCAACAACGTGAACATTAAGCGAGTTGGCATCCATGTCTGAATTACAGTCTAGTGCTTTACACGCCGACCAAGCTTGGATGAAACAAGCGATTGCTTTAGCACTACAAGGTCAATACAGCACCAAGCCAAATCCAAATGTAGGCTGTGTCATTGTCAAAGATGGGCAGTTGCTAGGGACGGGTTATCACCCTAAAGCGGGTCAGCCCCATGCAGAAGTTTTTGCGATGCGCGAAGCGGGCGAACAGACCCAAGGCGCAACGGCTTATGTCACTTTAGAACCTTGTGCGCATTATGGGCGTACACCGCCGTGTGCCAAAGGTTTGGTCGAGGCAGGTGTGGCACGTGTTGTGATTGCCTGTCCAGACCCCAACCCCTTGGTGGCTGGTAAAGGGGTACAAATTTTAAAAGAAGCAGGCATTGAGGTCGATGTTGGTATTTGCCAAGCCGAAGCGCATCAGTTGAATGCGGGCTTTTTAAAAGCCATGGCTACAGGTATGCCTTATGTGCGTTTAAAAGTTGCTTCTAGTTTAGATGGTCGAACGGCGATGGCTTCGGGTGAGTCAAAATGGATTACAGGCTCAGACGCACGTTTAGATGTTCAGCATTTTCGTGCCATTTCTGGCGTCGTGATCACTGGGATTGAAACTATACTGGCCGATGATCCTCAGCTCAATGTCAGACAGCTTCAGCGTGTTACGGATCTGACAACAGTTGTACAACCAAAACGTCTGGTGTTAGACCGTCAAGGCCGATTGCCTCTGACGGCTCAAATTTTACAGCAGCCTGACACCGTGATGGTGATGGGGCCTTATCGTCAAGCATTGGCTGATTTAGGCGTGCTACAGTTTGCTGTACAGTCTTTAGATCAGTTATTAAAGCAGTTGGTTCAATCGCATCAAATTTACGATGTCATGGTTGAAGCAGGTGCAACGTTATCGACGGCTTTTTTACAAGAGAAGTTGGTCGATGAAATGATTAGTTATGTAGCACCGACCTTATTGGGTCAGTCTGCACGTGCAATGTTCAATGCTGAGTTTTCTCAGATGGCAGAGCAACTCCGCTTTAAGCTCATGGATGTCACACAATTGGGTGATGATGTGCGCTTAACGCTTATCCCTTCTCAAGAGTCATTATGAGTTCAGAGTCTACGGTTTATCATAAACGTCGTCACGCGGCACGTACCACCGATGAATATCTATTTCATCAACTTGTTCCTTATTTGGGGAATAAGCGCCGTCTGTTGCATCTGATTTTAGAGGCACTCGAGAGTACAGGGACTTTAAACCGTGCAGATGGTCGTGCGCCTATTTTTGCTGACTTCTTTGCAGGTTCGGGCGTGGTCTCGCGTTTGGCGCGTCAAAATGGTTATCGCGTGATTGCCAATGACTGGGAACCGTATAGCCATGCGTTGAACCATGCCATCTTGGCTTGTACCGAAGCGCCTGCATTTAAAGAGTTGGGTGGTTATCAAAAAGCCATTGATTATTTAAACCGCTTGCCTGAAGTTAAGGGCTGGGTGACACATAATTTGTGTCCGCGAAATGATGAGATCTATGATCCAAGCCGAGATCGTTTGTTCTTCAAACGTCGCAACGGCATGCGTATCGATGCGATTCGTCAGCAAATTGCCACATGGCAGGCACAAGGGGCAATCGATGATGTGGAGATGTCTGCTTTATTGGCACCGCTGCTGTATTCAGCCAGTTTTGTCAGCAATACTTCCGGCGTCTTTAAGAGCTTCCACCACGGCTGGGGGGGTAAAACCCAAACAGCGTTAGAACGGATTGAATCCTTGCTGTGGTTGACCCCAAGTCGCTTTAGTGAAGTGGGTGATAATAAGCAAAAGAACCCGATGGCTGAAATGTGGTGTGTCGATGCGCAGCATTTGGCAAACCAAATGAGTAGTTTTGAGGTCGATGTAGCCTATCTAGATCCACCCTATAACCAGCATGCTTACAGTAGTAATTATCATGTCTTAAATGCTTTAACCTTATGGGATCAGGTGGATTTGCCGACACCAGACACCAAAGGTTTTAAAAGCGGAATTGACCGTGCGTGGCGTAAAGAGCGTCCGAGTCCTTATAACTCGTCAAAGTATGCCAAAGAGGCATATGAAAAATTACTTTCTACCATCAATGCACGTTACATTCTGACCAGTTATTCAACCGATGGTAATATTGAAGCAGGGGACTTGCTCAAAGCCAATTTGGAGCGAGGTCGCGTGACTTTATTAACGCAGGATGTACCGCGTTATCGCGTGAGTAAACAGCGTCAGTCTGAGCGTGCGCGTGTGTTAGAGTTTATTGTGATCACCGATACCCATGCCAAGTCAGGTCCGCCAATTCGTCAGCTACTGGGGCAGTTGTACCATTATGCCGAATTGGGTGGAGTCGATACATCTGGGGTCACGACACAGTTGGCGCTGTGGTAAAAATATAGAGGTAGAAATAAGACATGTTTACAGGGATCATTGAAAGTCTAGGCACAGTTGAAAGCGTACAAAATGTCGGTGGCGATGTGCGGTTGCGCATTGGTACGGATCTTGATATGTCAGATGTACATTTGGGTGACTCGATTGCCACCAATGGCATTTGCCTCACAGTGATTGACTGGGGTGAGCACTGGTATGCTGCCGATGTCTCACGTGAAAGTTTGAACCGAACCACACTGACCCACTGGAAAGTTGGCCAACGTGTCAATGTGGAAAAGGCGATGTTGCCCACTACACGTTTTGGTGGACACATTGTGTCAGGTCATGTCGATGCTGTGGGTGAAATCACCGTTGTGCGTGAAGATGCACGCTCGCTTTATTTTGAAGTGACTGCGCCAGCCGAGATTGCACGTTACTTGGCAGAAAAAGGCTCGATCACGGTCGATGGGATCAGTTTAACCATTAATCATTTGCGTGGGCGTATTTTAAGCCTCAATTTAATTCCGCATACGGCTGAACGAACCAACATTGGAACGTGGAAGGCAGGCAGTCAAGTGAACCTTGAAGTGGATGTGTTAGCACGCTACATTGAACGTCTGATGATGGGTGACAAAGCTGCGGAAACTCCCCCACAATCTAAAATTAGTTTAGACTTTTTGGCACAAAATGGTTTCTTGAAATAGAAAAATCGTTTAGATTGCAGCAAGAATAGACAAAAGATGAGCTCCCTATTTGCCCAAAATGAGGGAGTTTTTCTTTTGAAATGAATAGGTAAGCAATTGAGTATGATGAAAGATAGTACGCAGTTCATTGCACGGATCGGTGACAATGATTGATTTTTTTCTCCATCTAGAACAATTATTGCCCGTACTGCTTGCAGAATACGGCCTTTGGATTTATGCGATTCTTTTTCTGATTATTTTTGCAGAAACCGGTTTCGTTTTTATGTTCTTTTTGCCGGGTGACAGTTTACTGATTGCCATTGGTGCCCTATGTTCTAGCTCGGATTTAATCCATATCCACACCATGGGTATTTTGATGATGATTGCTGCGGTATTGGGTTATATCGTCAATTATTATACCGGTCAGAAGCTGGGCTTTAAATTTGCCCATCAGCATTCGCGTTGGCTGAAACCCGAATATATGATGAAGACCAATCAATATTTCTTAAAGCATGGTGGTAAAACCATTTTAGTGGCACGTTTTATTCCTTTTGTACGTTCTTTCGCGCCTTTTGCTGCGGGCGCAGGGCATATGAGCTTGGCGACTTTTATGTGGTACAACGTGACCGGTGGCCTGATTTGGATTGGTAGTTTGTTGGCGATTGGTTATGGTGTGGGCAATACCTTATCGTTTATGGTTGATGTGTTGGTTTGAGATCACAGACCACATCAGCCGAGCAAAACAAGGGTGCATAAAAAAACTCACCGAAGTGAGTTTAAGTGGAAGCCAAGGCCAGTTAGGCAGAGTTGGATACCACTTCATCAGAAAAGTCTGAATTTTTCAAAATATAGTCAATTTCTTCTTGAGCCGCGGCTTGCAGCTTACTGCGGTAGCTGGCGACGGACTCTTCAATTAAGGTTTCCGCTTCAAGCTCTAAACGTAAACGGACACTTTCTAACTCAGACAAAATTTGTGAGTCATCAATACCAAATTTACCTTTGGCATAGTCCAGAGCTTGTTCAGGCGTTTTCTCATAGCGTGCGGTGTAACTCGAAATTTCCTGATCGACACTTTGACGCATCACATTTAAAGCTTGGGTTTGCTCATTGAACTGACGGATTTCATCTTTTTTGAGGCTCTCCGCATAAGCTTCCTGTGCTGCGCGTTTGTCTGCCAGTGATTTTTCTAATGCTTGTTGTTTACGAATCCGCGCTTCTTCAATCAGCTGTGCTTTCAGATCAGCATACGCTTGTTCAATTCGTTGGGTCGAGACAGCTTGAGCACGTTGATCTTGTTCAATCCAACTGTGCAAACCTGTTTCAGGTTTGAGTACATCGCAGACGCGACTCAGGTCATCAATAAAGGCCTGACGAACAGCATCAGGTACATTTAACCAGCGCTGTTTAAAATCTGGACCAACATTCAATGCCACTACGCATCTCCTTATTTAGACGGGGAATCATTTAAAGCTTGAAGGTTCGAGCTTCAACTCCGAGACGTCTATATTGTTTAAATTTTTCACGACCTTGTTGTTTGGCCGATTCGTTATTTTCAATAATTTCTATAATGTGGCTAAATTTTTCGAACTGTTCAAGAGCTTGATCGTTAAAATTGAACACAATCCAGTCAGATTGCTCAGGCAGTTGGGCTGAGATACAAATACGCGCATCGATTTGATCAATGCCATGCGGAATAAAGCTCGTGTCATCAAAACTCCACAAACGTTCATCTAGTTGCTGTTGTAGTTCAGTGTCGCTTGCATACAACCAGATTCGCTCTGGCTGACGCAAGATTTTACGACATAAACGACAAGCACTTTCGACTTGTCGTTCAGGACTTTGTTCAAACAGATAAAAGCTAATATTAGCCATTAGACTGCGCACGATGAGCTAAGAATTGCATCAATAAGGGTACTGGGCGACCGGTTGCCCCTTTATTGGCACCCGAGTTCCATGCTGTACCTGCGATGTCCAAATGCGCCCAGCGGTAATCACGGGTGAAACGTTGCAAGAAGCACGCTGCAGTTACGGCACCAGCTTTAGGCCCGCCAATGTTGGCAATATCTGCAAATGGAGAGTCTAACTGTTCTTGATAGTCATCAATCACAGGCATGCGCCAGACGCGGTCAAAGCTATTTTGACCTGCTTCAGACAGTTCGGCCGCCAGTTTGTCATCTGGGGTAAACATACCCGTTAAGACTGAACCGAGTGCCACGACACAGGCACCTGTTAAGGTTGCAATATCAATGACCAGTTCAGGGTTAAAGCGTTTTACATAGGTCAATGTATCGCACAGCACCAAACGACCTTCTGCATCGGTATTTAAAATTTCAACGGTTTGACCGCTCATGGTGCTCACGATGTCACCCGGACGTGTAGCTTTGCCTGACGGCATATTTTCAGCTGCAGCAATCGTACCTACGACATGAATGGCTAAACGTGATTCACATAGAGCACGGAGTGTCCCTAGAACCGATGCTGCACCACACATGTCATATTTCATTTCATCCATACCAGCGCCCGGTTTCAATGAAATGCCACCTGTATCAAAGGTGATTCCTTTACCGACCAAGACCACTGGGGCTTCAGAACGTTCAGCTTGATACTCAAGGGTAATAATACGGCCTGGGCGGTCTGAACCTTTGCTCACCGCAAGGAAGGAATGCATGCCCAGATCAGCCATTTGCTGCTCATCAAGGACATTAACACGGAGTAGGTCAGGATATTGGGCTGCCAGTTCTAAGGCTTGCTCTGCCAAATATTCAGGGAAGCAGATATTGCCTGGACGGTTGCCTAAGTCACGAGCAAAGCTTTGACCAGATTGCACGGCTTCAATCAATTTAAGTTGCGCAGCATTCAGCGGCGACTCAGCAGCAATCAGGCTGATCTGTTCAAGCACGTTGTCTGCTTTTTTCGATTTGAATTCATCAAAAGCATATGCGGCTTGCGTCAAACTGAGGGCAAATAAATAATGGAGTTCAGCTGGAAGGGCTGAAAGGTCAAGGCTGATGTGTTTGAATTTTTTTTGTGAAGCTTTGATAATGGTTTGAGCAATTTTCACCAGCTTTGCTGCTTGTAATTCAGCTGCTTTCCCGACACCCACCAAGGCTGCATTGGGGCTTGTTGGAATTTGACCAATGAGGCTCAAGGTTTCATTGAACGCGGCTTTAAACTGAGTCGCTTCAATTAAGTTGTTTAAATCATTAATTTGATAAGCATTTGCAAGGTGTTGCGTGTTTTCAGAATCTACTAATATCAACAAAAATTGGCTAGACGTATTCTCTGTGAATGACGTATTAATAGAGAGTTTCATAAGTTTTATTTAAGCCTTATAAAGTTTGAAAATGATTAAACCACTGAAACATTAACATGAATAGAGTTGCAAAGTGCAACAAGAGTACAGGTTTTATATTTTCACTATTCGGGTAAACTAGCGCTAGTTTTTATTCACCTATTTTTGGAAGAATTAATTTGATTATTCGGCGTTATCTGGTCAAACAAGTGGTGTCGACATCCTTGGTTGTGATCGCCTTATTGACCTTGATCATGATGGGCGGTCGTTTGATCAAGTATTTTGGCGTAGCCGCGCAGGGTCGCTTAGATGCAGGTATTTTATTTAGCATTATTGGCTATCGTTTGCCTGAATTTTTAACGCTGATTCTTCCTCTAGGCTTTTTTATTGGGCTGATGCTGGTTTTTGGTCGTCTGTATGTCGATCATGAAATGGCAGTACTCAATGGTAGTGGCGTCAGTCGTAACCAATTGGGGCGACTGCTGATTCCTATGACCGTGGTGTTTCTTGCCGTTCAAGCCGTGCTGATGCTTTGGATGGCGCCGTGGGGTGTTCGTCAGTTTGAGCAGCTCACCACCAGTCAGGCGGTGCGTACTGGTTTTGATTTGGTTCGACCCAAAGAGTTTATTTCATCGGGGCCTTATACCATTTATGCGGGTGACTTATCCGAAGACCGTAAGAACCTCAAAGACATCTTCTTCTATCAACGCGCTGAAGCAGAAGGTAAGCCCGATGTCATGATTTTGGCCAAAGAAGCCACGCGGGTTGAAATTGAAAATGATCCTGCCAATGTGGTGGATTTGGTGCAAGGTCGCCGTTATGAAATTTATCCGGGACAGCCACGTTATAGCCAAGCCGAGTTTCAGTCTTATCGCCTACGTTTAGAAAATGATAAAGAAGCGAAGTTTGAAAGTGCTGATGTTGAAGCATTGTCCACCATGAAACTTTGGGATAATCGTAATGATCCTGTTGTGGCGAGTGAGTTGGGCTGGCGTATTTTTGTACCGTTTGCCATTGTAGTGGCGTTGCTCCTCGCTGTGGCGTTATCTGAAGTGAGTCCACGCCAAGGCCGTTACTTAAAGCTGTTCCCTGCATTGCTTATTTTTGCCAGTTTAATCGTGGCTTTGATGGCCATTAAAACCCGAGTCAGTAAAGAAGAAATGGGGATTTGGGCTTATCCATTGATCTTGGTGATCTATGCGATAGCAGCGGCTTTGTTTTCGCGTAAACAAAAGCTGGCCCCGAAAATTAAGAAAACATTACAACGAGCGGGGTCTTAATCATGTTCGCACGTCGTATAGTCGCAAAACATGTGACCAAAACCACCGCGATGGCGATGCTGGGTGCTACCGCTATTTTATCAGTCTTACAAATTTTGTTTACCTATTTGGGTGAGCTAGGCTCCCTTAAAGAAGGTTATGGTGCTTGGGATGCTTTACGTTATGTACTGTGGGGAGCACCGCAATATCTCTATGAGATTCTACCGATTGCCGCGTTAATTGGCTCGGTACTGGGCCTCGGCACTTTGGCTTCAAACAGTGAGCTGATTGTGATGCGCTCGGTGGGGGTGAGTCTCTGGCGGATTGTTGGTTGGGTGATTCGTTCGGCTTTAATTTTGGTGGTACTGTCATTCGCTTTAAGTGAATGGGTGATTCCATATACCAATGAGCAAGCCAAAGGTGTGAAAAGCCATCGAACAGCGGCTGAGCTCGGTGAAGTACGTGGTTACTGGACACGAGAAGGGCAGCGTTTTATTTATGTCGATTATGCCAACTCTCAAGGTCAGCTGAAAAATGTGCAAGTGGTCGACTTTGACAATAATGCTCGTTTAAAAGGCGTTTTAAATGCTGAGCAAGGTCAGTTTGTGCAAGATGGTCATTGGATCTTAGAAAATACGGCCCAAGTTGATTTACTACCGACAGGTAACGCCACGGCACAAAAGGCCGCTGAAACGCCTTTGGCATTGGCACTGCAGCCGAAATATGTACACATGGTGACGATTGACCCTGAAGACCTTTCACCAAGTCAATTGGTTAGTTTCATGAGCTATATGCATGAATACAGCCAAGTGCCTAAAACTTATCAGTTGGCTTTTTGGCAAAAAGTGGCGTCTCCATTTGCCTTAATTGCTTTGGTGTTGATTGCTTGTTCCTTTATTTTTGGCCCACTGCGCCAACAATCGATGGGCTTTCGTTTAGTCATTGCACTGTTTACAGGCTTAGGTTTCTTTTACCTGCAAGACTTCTTGGGTTATGCAAGTTTGGTTTATTCACCTTCACCCGCATGGTTTGTTTTTGTGCCGATTTTACTGATGTTTGTCGCAGGTGGTTATTTATTACAACGTGCGCGATAACTGTACGATATTGAAGAAAACAATGCGGATGATGGTGTTAAACCATCATGCCTGCATAGAGTCTTGACCGAAAATTCGGTAAGATAGAGCGATGAATTTGTAGACAAAAAAAGAGTGCTTATTATGGCGGATGCAACTGCTGGCAAAATCCCTCACGTACTGGTCATTATGGATGGTGTGGGACACCGTGAAGCGATCGAAGACAATGCATTTTTAGCAGCGAATCGACCGAATTTAACAGCGATTGAAGCAAAGCATCCGCATAGCTTAATTTCAGGTTCTGGTGAAGATGTGGGTCTGCCAGATGGCCAAATGGGCAACTCTGAAGTGGGTCATATGAACTTGGGCGCAGGGCGTGTGCTCTATCAAGACTTTACCCGAATCACCAAAGACATTCGTACGGGTGCTTTTTTCGAGCATGAAGTTTTGGTTGATGCTGTTGAGAAAGCCAAAGCAGCGGGTGGTGCGTTGCACATCATGGGGCTATTGTCTGAAGGTGGGGTGCATTCACACGAAGACCACATTGTTGCCATGGCTGAACTTGCGTTAAAACGCGGTGCAACCGTGTATCTCCATGCCTTCTTAGATGGTCGTGATACCCCGCCACGTAGTGCACAGCCTTCTTTAGAAAAATTAGATGCATTGTTTGCTCAATATCCAAATCAAGGTCGTATTGTGAGTCTGATTGGTCGTTATTTTGCGATGGATCGAGATAACCGTTGGGACCGTGTGGAACAAGCCTATCGTTTACTTACAGAGTCTGAAGCAACACGTACTGCAGCTACAGCTGTTGAAGGTTTAGCATTGGCTTATGCCGCAGATGAATCTGATGAATTTGTCAAAGCAACACGCATTGGCGATACTGTGAAAGTTGAAGACGGTGACAGCATCGTCTTTATGAATTTCCGTGCGGATCGTGCGCGTGAAATTACCAAAGCGTTTGTTGAAAAAGATTTTGCAGGCTTTGCGCGTAAAGTCGTACCAAACCTATCTAAGTTTGTGATGTTGACACGCTACCAAGCCAGTATTGATGCACCTGTGGCGTATATGCCTGAAGCATTAAAAAACTCGATTGGTGAATATCTTTCAGACCTTGGTAAAACCCAATTACGTATTGCTGAAACTGAGAAATATGCACATGTGACATTCTTCTTCAGTGGTGGTCGTGAAGATGAATATCCAGGTGAAAAACGTATTTTGATTCCGTCACCGAATGTGGCTACTTATGACCTCAAGCCAGAAATGAGCGCCTATGAAGTGACCGATGAATTGGTGGCTGCGATTAACTCTGGTGAGTTTGATCTATTGGTGGTGAACTATGCCAACGGCGATATGGTGGGTCATACGGGCGTGTTTAATGCTGCAGTGAAAGCAGTGGAAGCTGTTGATTTATGCTTAGGCCGTGTCTATGAGGCGGTGATGGCACAAAAAGGCCATATGTTAATTACGGCTGACCATGGTAATGTTGAACAAATGCAGGATTATCACAGTGGTCAGGTGCATACTCAGCATACGACAGAATTGGTGCCTTTTATCTATGTCGGCCCAACCCAAGCAACCATTGCGGAGGGTGGTGTATTGGCCGATGTCGCGCCAACCTTGTTAAGCTTGATGCATCTTCCTGTTCCAGCAGACATGCAAGGTCGTAACTTAATTACATTAGACGTATAAATCAATTTGGGTGGGTAAATGGCAAAAGCATCGTGGACTTCAATAGGTGTAGTGATTGCTTTAGGTCTGAGTCTGATCCACCCGATGGGGGCTGTTGCAAAAACTGCGGCAGCACCCGCTTTTGATGATGAATTGGAACAAGGTTATGTTGAGGTTCCGATTGAATCAATTCAACAATTTGTGCAAATCTACGGTTTAGTCAAAGACAATTATGTGGCTGAACGTAGTGATGAAGCATTGTTTCAACAGGCCATTAAAGGTTTAGTCAGTGGCTTAGACCGTTATTCTCGCTATTTATCTCCTCAAGAATATAAACAACTGGTGCAATATACCGAAGGGGATTTGGCTTCAGTTGACTTCAGTTTAGAGTTTGATTCTCGCTTACAACAATGGCTGATTCGTGGATTAAAACCTGACTCAGATTCCAGCAAACTGGGCTTAAAAAATGGGATCTCCGTTTTTAAAGTGGATGATCAAGAGCTACGCAAGCTCAACCATGCTCAAGTCAATGAATTACTCAGTGGGGCAATTGGTAGTACCATCAGCCTACAGTTAAAAGCCAATTCAACGCCGATCAATTTAGTCCGAACCAAAAAGGTTGAAACCGATATTCAGGCGCAACTGTTGAATAACCAAGTTTTGGTGCTCAAGGTGCGGGTGTTTCAACAGGATACGGCCAATGAAATTCAGCAACTGATTGAAGAACATCAGTCTTCGCGTTTAAAAGCGGTCTTGATTGACCTCAGAAATAATCCCGGGGGGCTGTTGTCTGCCGCAGTTGAATCTGCTGATTTATTCTTAAATCAAGGGGTGATTGTTTCAACCCAAAGCCGTTCTGAAGGGGATCAACAGTTCCAAGCTTTACCAAGCCTAGAGTTTCAAAACTTAAAAGTGGGGATTCTGATTAATGATCGCTCTGCATCGGCCGCGGAGGTGTTTACCGCTGCGCTGAAGGAGCATGGACGGGCGTGGGTGATTGGTGAAAAAAGTTATGGTAAGGGCGTGGTACAGAAACTATTTCCGTTATCGAATGGTGCAGCTTTGCAAATGACGGTATCGCATTATTACACCCCAAGTGGTCGGATGATTGAAGGAGTAGGAATTGCGCCAAATCAGGTATATCCAATGCCACATGAACTCAAAGACGAAAGCTATGTTGAACATGTGGCAGAGATTCTAATTAACCGTCGTTAAGTCTTTAAACGGAATCGTCTTCGCCATCTAGCCCGAATTTCTTCAAGCGATAACGTAAAGAACGGAAAGACATGCCGAGCTTTTTAGCCGCCAGTGTTCGGTTCCAGTGGGTAAGATTGAGCGCATTCATCAAAATTTCTTTTTCAATTTTTTCTAAATACAGCTCTAAACCCTCTTCGGGCAATTTACGCGAAGGCATATGACTGAGTTGATCATTGCCAACAGTACCTTGTTGCGTGGCATTGGCATAGTTGGTCTGAGCAATTGGTCGCAGTGGGGCTGTTTGCAAGTGTGGTAAGTCGATACTGCTTTCATCACTTAAAGTGATGGCACGTTCCATCATATTGCGTAATTCACGCACATTGCCTGGATAATATTGGGCCAATAAAAATTCACGTGCACGTTCACTCAATGCTTTGACTGGGATGTCCCATTCTTGGCAGATTTTCTGAATGAAATGTTGTGCTAAAAGAATAATGTCATTGCCACGCTCACGTAGGGCTGGCAGCACAATGTCCATGACATGGATGCGGAAGTACAAATCCTGACGGAACTTGCCTTGTTGTACCAGTGCTTCTAGGTCTTGATGGCTGGCACTAATCACACGAAAATCGACATCAATTTCCGTGTCACTCCCAATTGGGCGAATGCGTTTTTCGGTGGTGTTTCAAAAAGTATGCTGAAAAAAAGCAGGTTGGATTTTGATAAAATAGAGAAATGCGAATAACTCTAGAAATCAAGTGTCCAGCCTGCCTAAGTGACAGTATAAAGAAAAATGGCACAAAAGTAGATGGTAAGCAAAATTACCAATGTAAAATATGCAGACGTCAATTTATTGGTGATCATGCTCTCAGTTATCAAGGCTGTCACTCAGGTATCAAAACCAAAATATTACACCTCATGGTGCGAGGCAGTGGTGTCAGGGATATAGCAGAAATTGAAAGAGTAAGTATCGGTAAAGTTCTACGGACACTTAGCCAATCAAAATATCAACTTCGAGCACAGCAAAGTCATTATGAAACCCTTGAAGTAGATGAGTTTTGGACTTTTGTTGGTCATAAGCAAAATAAACAATGGCTAATTTATGCCTATCATCGAGAAACAGGTGAAATTGTTGCTTATGTATGGGGTAACCGAGATTTAGCCACTGCAAAACGACTTAAATTAAAATTGAAGCAGTTAGGTGTAAGCTATACATGTATATCAAGTGACCATTGGGATAGCTTTGTTACGACCTTTAAAGAATGCAAACAGTTGATTGGTAAATTTTTCACTGTGGGTATAGAAGGCAATAATTGTCGATTACGGCATCGAATCAGGCGAGGCTTTAGGAGAAGCTGCAACTTCTCCAAAAAGCTTGAAAATCATTTCAAAGCCTTTGATTTAGTGTTCTTTTATATCAATAATGGATTCGTTTAATGCCAGCATACTTTTTGAAACACCACCCGTTTTTCTTGTACCGCGCGCAGCAGTTTCACCTGCATAGTGAGCGGTAACTCGGCAATTTCATCTAAAAATAAACTGCCGCCATGTGCAGAGAGAATCAGCCCTTGTTTGTCTTGAGTGGCCCCTGTGAAGCTGCCTTTACGGTGTCCAAACAATTCACTTTCCATCAGTTCGGTCGGTATGGCACCGCAGTTAATGGCAATAAATGGCCCTTCATTGCGATTGCTCAGGCGATGTACCAGATTAGCCACCACTTCTTTGCCAGTGCCTGATTCACCCGTAATACAGACAGGGGCTTGCGAGCGTGCAATTTTCTTTAAGGTTATGCGTAGCTGTTGAATAGGAAGGGACTGACCAATCAGCAGACGATGTTCAAGCGTATCTTCTTGGATATGCAGCTGACTGATGGGCTGATTAAAGGCTTTTTGTAAAAGTTGCTCTAAATGTTTTTGGTTGATTGGTTTACTGACAAAATCAAAAGCACCAGCTTTAAGTGCTGCAATCGCAATATCCATATTGCCGTAAGCAGTCAGCACTGCAACAGGCAAATTAGGATAATTTTGAGCAATAAAATCGACCAAGCTCAGACCATTACCATCGGGTAAATTCAGATCGGTTAGACAGGCATCATATTGATGCGTTTTCAGGGCTTGAACCGCCTCTTGTAAGCGATAGGCAATATGTGTATCAATCCCCATCCGACTTAAAGACATTTGCATCAGTGTACATAAGTCTTGTTCGTCATCCACCAATAAAACAAGTGGTTTTTTTTCCACGTTTAACCCCAAAAATTACACGTCATTGTTTATACGGGGGCATTCAATCCGAAAGCATGCCCCTATTTTTTGTTCTACATAGTATAGCTTAGCTTGGTTGGCTTCGCAGAAACTATGGGATAAATATAATCCTAACCCAGTTCCATTGATTGAGGTACTAAAAAACGGTTGAAACAGGGCGGTTTGATCCTGAGTGGCGACCCCTTCACCAAAATCGCAGACCTCAATATGGACGAGGTTTTTGTAGCTATAGACACGAATTTGAATGTGCTCAGCTTCAGCTGCATTATGCCGAATGGCGTTTCGAATCAGGTTGATCAGCACTTGCCTCAGTTGTTGTTCATCAAACTGAATCTGAGCTTGATCGGAAATGCGGTAATCAATTTGATCTTTGACATCGGGCAAATCTTCAACGATAAAACGTTCTAAAAAAGCGGCGACATCAATCAAGGTCGGATAGGTTTCTTTACTGCGTGCCATGTTCAGTGTATCGCCAATAATTTTATCAATCCGTGAGGCTTGTTTGGCAATCATGTTATGCAACAGTTCTTGTTGTGGGTCGTTAAGTTGCATTAATTCATTGGCTTGCGTGATGGCTGCCAGTGGATTGCGGATTTCATGTGCAATGCTGGCAGAAAGTTGACCCAGTGCAGCCAGTTTGAGTTGTTGTACACGTTGATTAATTTTTTGTGCATCTTGCAGGACGAATAAGGTGAGTGTCTGATTCGGTACTTGTAGTTTTTGAATTTCGATCTGAATTTGAAAGCGACTCAGCTGGGATGTAAATTGGAATTTTTCTCCATTCTTCAGTTGGTCGAATTTGAGGAGTTCAAATAAATCAGGCTGTGCTTTGTACAAAGGATATTTATCGTGAGCATAAATCGGGGAGATACCCAATAATGCACAGGCTGCAGGATTACTCAGCACCATGTGGCAGTTTTCATCGAGAACCAAATAGCCGAGCTCGGTTTGCTCTAAAATATAACGGTTAATGTTTTGCAGTTGGTCCAGTTCTTGGGACTGATAGAAGTTTAAATTTTCAAGGACTTGAAAACGTCGTACTGCAATTTGTCCAGACCCATAAACCACAAAGAACAAAAAGGCGAGCACGGCACTGTTGCCAATGGTATTCAATGAACTAATTGAAAATAGCGTTCCAATAAAGTGTTGATAAACCAGTGTAATCACAGCAATCAAGGTAATGATGAGCGCTTTTTGTTTATCGACCAATACACAAGCGGCAAAGATCGTGATCACAAACAATAAGCTTAACTGTAAGTTTGGACCATCGGTGGCGAAAGTGAGTAAACTGAGACTAATGACATCGACAATAAACAACAAGGTGAGCTGAAGTGATATGCGCTTGCGCACATGCTTGAGGCTCAATAGCTGAAAGGCACTGATAAAAATAAAGCCAATCAGGACAGAACGATACAATACTGGATATTGATAATTTGAAAACAACTGCTCATAGGTCAGCAGATAAACCAGCAACAAACAACAGCCAATAAACAGTCGATAAGACGCATACCAAACACCTAGACGGTATTGATTTAACTGAATATTGGTTGAGTATTGCAGCATGCGGGTGTTAGTCAGCTTGCATCAGGGTTTGATTAAGCCATAACGAATAGCAAGGTGAGTCAGCTTCACATCACTGTCGATGTTGAGCTTTTCAAAAATTCGGTAACGGTAAGTATTGACCGTTTTTACGCTCACAAAAAGCTTGTCAGAAATTTCCTGTGCACTAATGCAATTCACGACCATCATCGCCACCTGCATTTCACGTTCAGACAGAGCATCAAAAGGCGAGGTTTGTGTATCCGATAGATAAGAACTGGCCAGTTGTTCAGCAATATCAGCGCTGAAATATTTGCCGCCTTGCATCACTTTATTAATGGCACGTACCATTTCGGTCACAGGTGCACCCTTTGTAATGTAGCCTTTGGCGCCAGCTTTGAGTAACAGGGAAGGATAAGGTTCTTCAGCTAGACCACTGACTGCCAGTACTTTGGTCTCGGGTGCGGTTTGCAGTAAGCGGCGTGTGGTTTCAACTCCACCAATACCTGGCATGTTGACATCTAACAGAACCACATTTGGGTGATGTTGACGGACGAGATTAATTGCTTCTTCACCAGATTCAGCTTGGCCAATAACTTGAACATCGGCATGGTCCTCGAGCATTCGACAAATCCCTGTACGTACTAACTCATGGTCATCTACCACTAAAACTGTGATCACCTAGCTCTTCCTCACTATAAAAACCATATTTTTTGTTACATAAAGCAAAATAAGCTTGCAATGAAACGACAAAATTAGCAATCCTATTCTTAGGCTTATTTGAAAAGATATGCACGCTGTCGACGGCAATGCTGTTCGCATTGTGTACAAATGTAAGGCATATTGGCGTGAATACGCAAATGTATCTTATGGGTTATGAAGTTGAGTGAAGAAAAGTGAAAAAATCAAATAAATTTTTAATGCATCTATTGGGATGGTCGATTGCAATGACGGTCAGTACCCATAGCTTTGCAGACTTGGTGATGAACCCGAGCTCGGGGCCTAGCCAAGCAAGCATGAGCTGGTCTGCTGCAGATGCAGAACAGCTTCTGAATGATGATCTAATGGAAGATCCTGAAGAGTACGCTCCTCAGGGTTCAACAAAAGTCACCACCAGTATTCGCAGTTCCAATGGTGTGGTGACGAACAACAGCACCTCAAAAACGGTACAAATTTTCGATACCTCTAAATATTCAAACCAACCCAGTGTCAATGCTCGTGCAGCATTGGTGATGGATGGCAATACAGGTGAAGTGCTGTACAGTAAAAACAGTAATACCGCGCTGCCAATTGCTTCGATTACTAAGCTGATGACGGCGGTGGTGATTTCAGATGCGCGTTTAAATATGTCTGAAAACATTACTTTACAGCAAGCGGACTTTTCCTGTTCGGGTTGTAAAAGTTCAAGCTCGTCACTGCGTGCAGGGGACAGTATGAACCGTGCAGAAGCATTGTTATTTGCATTAATGAAGTCAGAAAACCCAGCAGCATCAGCGCTTGCACGGACGTATCCGGGTGGTCGCTCAGCCTTTGTTTCGGCGATGAATGCCAAAGCAAAATCCTTGGGTATGACTTCAACCCATTATATGGAATCTACAGGTTTACATCCAGGTAATATCGCTTCAGCACGTGACTTGGGTATTTTAGTCAATGCCGCATCACAATATGGTCTGATTCGTCAGTTCTCAACCACAGCAAGCTATGATTTTAACTTGGGTTATCGTGTATTAAAATCAAATAATACCAATGCCTTAGTTCGTAACGGTGGCTGGAATATTAATATTTCAAAAACAGGTTTCATTAATGAAGCCGGTCGTTGTGTGGTGATGCATACCACTTTAAATAACCGTCCAGCAGTAGTGGTGTTATTGGGCGCGGACTCCTCTGCAGCACGTACCAATGATGCAACGCGCCTAATGAACTGGGCAAGCCAATTACCAAAACGTATTTAACCCGACTTTGTTTTTGTTCACTCAACAACAAAAATTGAGTCATAAAAAAGCCCTGCATATGCAGGGCTTTTTTTGTCTTCTCTCAATTACATGTTTGAAAGAATTGAATCGCGAACTTGTTCTAAAGTTGCATCGATTGACAGCATGACCGCATCAGAACACTGTTTGATCGCAGTATCAGGGTCTTTTAGACCATTACCTGTCACCGTACAGACAATCACAGAACCTTCCGCAATTTTACCTGCTTTGATGTCACGGATTGCACCGCCGATCGACGCTGCAGAAGCAGGTTCTACAAAGACACCTTCATACATTGAAAGCAAACGCTGTGCTTCTAGAATTTCAGCATCAGTTAGCTCATCGAACCAACCTTGAGAATCACGAACCACCGCTTTAGCATGGTTCCAGCTTTGTGGATTACCAATGCGGATAGCCGTTGCAACTGTTTCAGGGTTTTCAACTGGTGCACCACGTAAGAATGGCGCAGCACCTGCTGCTTGGTAACCAACCATGGTTGGTAAACCTTCAGGCTTTGGACCTGTGAACTGATCTGTTTCAGAGTCGTAAATCACTTGCTCAAATTGATCTGCAGGTTGGTTGGCAACGGCTTCGGTATAACCCATCCAGTGTGCAGTAATGTTCCCTGCGTTACCCACGGGTAAGCAGTGGTAATCTGGTGCACGGCCTAACTCATCTACGATTTCGTAAGCAATGGTTTTTTGACCCTGCAAACGGTATGGGTTGATTGAGTTTACGATGGTTACAGGGGCTTTGTCGGCAATTTCTTTGACCAGACGCATACCGTCATCGAAGTTACCGCGGATTTGCATGGTGATGGCACCATACATCATCGCCTGCGCCATTTTACCCATGGCAATTTTGCCTTCTGGGATTAACACAAACGCTTTGATGCCTGCGCGTGCTGCATAAGCCGCAGCCGCAGCTGAGGTATTACCTGTAGAGGCACAGATAATCGCTTTTGAGCCTTCTTCAACGGCTTTAGTAACCGCCATGGTCATACCACGGTCTTTAAATGAACCAGTCGGGTTTAAGCCCTCGTACTTCACATAAATTTCAACATTTTTGCCAATTAAACGTGGAATGTTCTCGAGTTTAATCAGTGGCGTATTACCTTCACCTAAAGAAATAGCGCGAGTAGTTGCAGACACTGGTAAACGGTCGCGATAACGGTCAACTAAACCAGTATAACGATTGGCATTCGACATGATGATGTTCCAATTGTGTGTAGAGCTTGGTGAGGAAGAGAAGAGCGTTCTTTTCCTCAACCCGATTAATTATCAAGCGATTCTAAACGAATTCGCACGATTTCGCCATGAATGACGGGTAAGGCTTGAATTTGAGCAAGTGCCTCGTCCATTTTTGATTCAACGACTGGATCAGTCAAAATCACGATTGGAATAAGGTCTTTTAAGCGTGGTTGTTGCATGATGGCATCGATACTGATGCCTGCACGACTGAGAATCGTGGTCACATCCGCCAAGACGCCAGTTTGATCTTCTGCATTAATCCGGATGTAATAACCGGTGGTCATTTCTTCACGGCTTAAAATTGGCACATTGGTCAGTGCTTCGAAGGCCAATTGTGGAATTGTTCCAGCGCCATCTTCGGTATAAGATATATCACGGACGATATCAATGACATCTGCAACGACCGCAGACGCCGTTGGACCTGCGCCTGCACCCGCACCGTAATACAAGGTTGGGCCGACAGCATGAGCTTGTACCAAGACGGCATTTTTAACACCGTTGACATTGGCAATCAGTTCTTCCGCAGGGATCAAGGTTGGGTGAACACGAAGTTCGATGCCATTCGCTGCGCGACGCGCAATCCCCAAGTGCTTAATACGGAAACCCAGCTCTTCAGCATACTTCACATCTTGTGCTGTGATTTTACTGATGCCTTCGGTATAGACTTTGTCAAACTGTAGCGGAATACCAAAAGCACACGATGCTAAAATCGTGAGTTTATGTGCAGCATCAATGCCTTCGACATCAAAAGTTGGATCAGCTTCGGCATAACCCAGTTCTTGTGCTTCTTTTAATACGTCGGCAAAGGCACGACCTTTTTCACGCATTTCAGTCAGAATAAAGTTGCCTGTACCATTGATGATACCCGCTAACCAATTAATCTTGTTTGCCGCTAGACCTTCGCGCATCACTTTAATGATGGGAATGCCCCCTGCAACCGCAGCTTCATAGGCGATTTGCACGGCATTGTCATCCGCCAGTTTGAACAGCTCATTACCATGTTCAGCAAGTAAAGCTTTGTTCGCGGTGACGACTTGTTTGCCATGCAAAATGGCTTCTTTAATCACTTCATATGCAGGATGGATGCCACCCATCACTTCAACCACAACATCGACATCAGGCTGACGCACAATGTCGAGTAAGTCAGCACTTTGCTTGACCTCATCGCCTAAATCTAAGTCTGGACGAGGGCGGCGTGTGCCGACATAGGTAATTTGAATTTCACGACCGGTGCGACGTTTAATCTCAGCAGCATTTTCTTTTAGTAGTTTAAGGGCACCACCACCCACAGTACCAAGACCGAGGATTGCCAGACGAACTGGTTTCACGTCACACTCCAATTTACTTATATATATTGAACCAAGCCTAGATCATAGCTAAAAAAACTGTGAGACTCTAGGAAAGAAATCATTTTATGTTCAACTATAAATATTAGTTAAATAACAAATAAAAATTAGTTATTTAAGGCGATTTAATAATTCACTTGGGGCCAAATAGCCACCGAGATATTCACCATCTTCATTGTAGATCGCAGGTGTCCCATTTACGCCCATGTTCAGACCCAACTGGTATTGATCTCGCACTGGGTTTTTACAGGTCGCCGGTGGAAGTTGAGCACCTGAAATCGCTTGATCAAAGGCAGCTTGACGGTCTGCGCTACACCACACACTTTCCATGGCTGGCATGAACTGTTCGCCACGCGGCCATGCAATGTAACGCACTTCAATGCCTTGAGCTGTGATTTCAGGGATGTGTTCGTGCAGTTTATGGCAGTAAGGGCAGCTGGCATCGGTAAAGACATAAACCACATGTTTGGTCTTGCCTTTGGCTTTATAAACCAGCAGATCTTCAGTTTTGAGTCCAGCTAGAAGTTTTTTGTTGGCTTCAGCTTGCAGGTTGTCGCTGACGTTGTGGAGGGTTTTATCGCCCAAGCGAATCACATCACCTTGGATAATATATTTACCATCTGCCGTGGTATAAACCGAGCTCATCCCTTCAAGATTGACCCAAAATAAGTTTGGCACTTCAGTGGTTTTGATATCGATGATTTTGGCATTGATATTGGCTGTTTTGAAATGCTTTTGAAGAGTGTCAATTAAACGTTGCTTTGCATTACGTTCAGTCAAAGTTGACGCTTCACCTGTGGCTGGCGCGCTTGCCGTTAAAGAGTCTTGTTTTTTTTCTTCGGTGTTATTTGAACATGCTGTAAATAGAACACTTGAAGCAATGGCACAGGCAATGAACAATGGTTTACGGGTAAATAACATAGATAACCCTTTTTCTTTTGACTTTATAAAAACAGAGCGCCAAGCATAGCAAAAAAAGTACAGGACTCGGTAATACTTCGTAGTCTTCGTGCTAAAAACAGCCTTAAGTTATGGATGATCAAGACCTTAAGCCCTAGGGTGATGGCTGGCATGCAGTTGTTGCATACGCACTTGTGCGACATGGGTATAAATTTGCGTCGTGGACAGATCACTATGTCCCAATAACATTTGTACCACACGCAAGTCCGCACCGTGATTGAGTAAATGCGTTGCAAAAGCATGTCGTAAGGTGTGTGGAGACAGTTCAGCCTGAATCCCTGCTTGTAAGGCATAGCGTTTAATGGCATACCAAAAGTTTTGCCGACTCATAATGCCGCCATGTTGAGTTAAAAATAGATAGTCAGTTGCAGATTTATATAATTGCGGACGGGACTCAATTAAGTATTTTTCGACCCATTCCACGGCTATTTGCCCTAAAGGCACCAGTCTCTCTTTATTGCCCTTACCCGTAATTCTTAAATAGCCTTGTTTTAAATTGATTAAGTCTAGGCGTAGGTTCAGTAGCTCAGATACACGTAAACCACAGGCATATAACACTTCAAACATGGCACGATCACGGAGTCCAAGAGCGGTTTCAATATCGGGGGCTTGAATTAAGGCATCCACGTCTTGCTCAGACAAGTCTTTAGGCAGTGCACGGCCAATTTTGGGTGTTTTATGCAGCGCGACAGGGTTGTCTGAACGCAGTTTTTGTTCCCGTAGAAACTTAAAAAAAGAACGCAGAGCAGACAGACAGCGCGCAATGGAGCGCGGGCTTTTACCTTGCTTTGTGAGGGTCAGCAGAACATCGGCGACATCGTCACTGCTCCATTCGGGCATGCTCACCAGACTACACTCGCTGCACTGCAATAAGTCAGAGAGATAAGCATTTCGGGTGTGCGGGCTGACGGTTTGTGCAATGAGATAATCTTTAAAGCCATGTAAAAAACTGAGCTGAGTTGGGATTTGAACAGGCGCAGGCACACGCGGTTTTTTATTTAACATAAAACTCTCAAGCACATCATCACGGAAAGACAAAAACAAGGAATAGGGGTTTTATTCAATGTAGTGTAATCATTCTCGCTTGTCGATGTGTTATAACAGATGCGAATCATTATCGAATCTGATTTGGTAATTATTCTCATTTGTTTGTATACTGTTCAAAATATTAAAGGGTTGGATGCGGTGCGTTTATCTGATTTAAAAGTCAAACAAACTGCCATCATTAACAAAGTGAATCATACTTTGGATGGCGAAGCTCAGACTGATTTGGTGGCTAGTCGTCTTGAAACATTAGGCTTTGTCGCAGGTACAAAAGTACAGGTGATTACCAAAGGTGTTTTTGGTGGCGATCCAATTTTAATCCAAGTGGGTTTTACACGTTTCGCCTTAAGAAAAGTTGAAGCTGAAAAAATTGAAATTCAAGTCGAAGGAGCACCTAGATGAGTGATGCCTTGCGTGTTGCCCTTGTAGGTAATCCAAACTGCGGTAAAACTTCGTTATTTAACCATCTCACTGGAACACGCCAAAAAGTAGGTAACTATGCGGGTGTAACGGTTGAGCGTAAAGTTGGTCAATTTACTCTTCCTTCTGGTCAAGCGGTTCGCGTTCTGGATTTGCCAGGGACGTATAGCTTAGATGCGACCAGCCCTGATGAAATGATTACCCGCGATGTGGTGATGGGGAAAATTGCAGACGAAGATCAGCAAGATGCTTTCTTATGTGTGGTTGATGCAACCAACCTCAAACTTCACCTTGGTTTAGTGATTGAACTGATTGCATTGGGCCGTCCAATGTTAATCGTTTTAAACATGATGGATGAAGCACGTCGCCGTGGCATGCAAATCAATACCCAAAAGCTTTCTGAGCGCTTGGGTGTGCCGATCGTTGAAACGGTTGCGGTGCGTAACTCGGGTATTGAAAGCCTGCTTAGCGCTTTAGAGCAGGGCAAATATGCCGTGCCTTATACCGAGCTGACGGGTTTAAAAGGCGACACTGCACATGAGAAAGTAGAAAATTTATTACATGACGCTGTGCAGTACGTCGATGAAGAAGACAAGCGAACTGATTTTCTAGATAAGATTTTCCTACATCCAGTTTTGGGTTTAGTTAGCCTTGCCGTCATGATGTTTATTGTCTTCCAAGCCGTTTTTGCTTGGGCTGCGCCGTTTATGGATGGGATTGAAACTTTCTTCGGTTGGCTCGGTGAAACTGCTGGTGGCGTGATTAGCCAACCTTTGCTTAATAGCTTGGTGGTGGACGGAGTTATTGCGGGTGCGGGTGGTGTGGTGGTGTTCTTACCGCAGATTTTAATTTTGTTCTTCTTTATCTTGGTGTTGGAAGAGTCGGGTTATTTACCGCGTGCCGCGTTTTTGCTGGATAAACTGATGTTTAAAGCAGGTCTTTCTGGGCGTGCCTTTATTCCATTGTTATCAAGCTTTGCCTGCGCAATTCCGGGCATCATGGCATCGCGTACCATTGGTGATCCGCGTGACCGTTTGACCACGATTTTTGTTGCACCGCTGATGACGTGTTCTGCACGTTTACCTGTATATGCCTTGTTAATTGCCGCTTTTATTCCTGAACAAACCGTTTGGGGCCTATTCAATCTGCAAGGTTTGGTGTTGTTTGCATTATATATGGCCGGGATTGCGAGTGCACTGTGTGTATCTTTCGTTCTGAAGTTCTTCCAGAAAGATAAGTCACAACATATGTTGATGATGGAGTTGCCAAGCTATCGTTTCCCTGACTTAAAGAATATTTGGATTGGTTTACTTGACCGCGCCAAGATCTTCTTGCGTCGTGTGGGTGGCATCATTTTCGCGTTGTCTATTTTGCTGTGGTTCTTGTGTACTTTCCCGCAAGCCCCTGAAGGTGCGACTTTACCAGAAATTGATTATTCATTTGCCGGTATGCTCGGTCATTTACTACAACCGATTTTTGCACCGCTGGGCTTCAACTGGCAGATTTGTATTGCCTTGATTCCAGCCATGGCCGCTCGTGAAGTCGTAGTGGCAGCTTTAGGTACGGTATATGCCTTATCCGCTGTCGATGAAGATGCAATGTCACAAGGTTTGGCTTCACTGATCAGTAGTGGCGGTGAGCTCGGCTGGTCGGTGGCGACTGGTCTGTCTTTATTGGTGTGGTTTATTTATGCGCCGCACTGTTTGGCGACTTTGGCGACGGTCAAACGTGAAACAGGTTCATGGAAAACCGTGAGTTTTATGACCATTTACTTGTTTGGTTTGGCTTATTTAATGTCATTCCTGACCTATCAAATTGCAACGCACTATTTGGGCTAATTGGCGTAAATAGGCGAGGAGATTGAGATGATTGAAATTCTAATTGTTGCTGCTCTGGTGATCTGGAGTGCCGTGGTGGTATTTAAGAAAGTATTTCCTAAGACATCGGGTTCAGTTTTCATGTCCTTGTCCACGCTGTGTGAGGCTCGAGGTTGGACGCGTTTAGCAACGTGGTTAAAACCGTCAATGGCTGGTGGTTGTGGCGGAAACTGTGCTTGTCCAGCAACGGAAGACAGCAATGCGAAAAAGCCTGAAGTCCAAGCGGTGAAGTGGAAATAAAAACGATTTTTGCTCACAAATAAAAAAGCCGTCCAAGAGGGGCGGCTTTTTTACGCACTGACACAAAAAAAGTGCAGGAAAGTCAAAACAGAAAAAGCATTCAAAACAGCAAAGTGCTAACATTTCCGCAGATAAATCTCAGACCAAGCATGGGGCGAAAATGTTAATACAACGTGGTGGACTTAAGGTCGTTGCAGGGCTCGGCATTTCTGGTGTTGCAGCGGTCAATTTTTTACATAACCAAGGCTACCGCGTTGCAGTAACGGACTCTCGGTCGACCCCGCCCGGTCATGACCAAATTCCAGCAGAGGTACAAACCAGTTTTGGTCAGTTTGACGCAGAACTGTTGTTGTCTGCTGAAGAAATCGTTATTAGCCCTGGGCTCGATCCGAAACTACCTGAAATTCAAGCTGCGATTGCCAAAGGTATTCCCGTGGTGAGTGAAATTCAGATTTTACGCCGTGCAACCGACAAGCCGATCATGGCCATTACTGGGTCGAATGCAAAAAGTACCGTGACGACCTTGATTGGGCTAATGGCTGAACATGCAGGTGTAAAAGTCGCGGTAGGCGGTAACCTTGGTCGCCCAGCGTTGGATTTAACCAAAGATCAGCCAGATTTATACATTTTAGAACTATCCAGCTTTCAGTTAGAAACCACTTCAAATTTACAAGCTGAGGTTGCGGTGGTGCTGAATATGAGTGAAGACCATCTTGACCGTCATGGCGATATGATGGGCTATCACACCGCGAAGCATCGCATTTTCCAAGGCGTGAAAAAAGTCGTTCATAACCGTGATGACTCGCTGACTCGTCCTTTAGTACCTGATGCTACGCCAATGCAAAGCTTTGGTTTAAATGCACCTGATATGAATCAATATGGTGTATTAAGAGATGACGATGGTACGATTTGGTTGGCCCGTGGTCGCACACGTTTATTGAACAGTGCAGAGATGTATATTCAAGGCACACACAATGTGGCCAATGCGTTGGCCTGTTTGGCTTTAGGTGAGGCAATCAATCTTCCGCTTGAGTCGATGTTGGAAACACTGAAAAGCTTTAAAGGCTTAGAGCATCGCTGTGAGTTTGTGAAAGAAGTTGAGGGTGTCCGTTACTATAATGACTCTAAGGGCACCAACGTAGGTGCAACACTAGCTGCAATTGATGGCTTAGGTGCTGCGATTGAAGCCCAAGGTGGTAAGGTCGCGATCATTTTAGGTGGTCAAGGCAAAGGGCAAGACTTTAGCGCTTTACGTGAGGCTTTGAGCAAATACGTGAAAGTGGCGGTATTGATTGGTGAAGATGCAGTATTAATTGAAAAAGCTGTGGCAGGAACAACGACCTTACTACATGCTGAGACGCTAGAGCAGGCGGTTGCACTTTGCCAAGCCAATACCCAAGCCCATGATGTCGTGTTATTGTCACCTGCATGTGCAAGTTTTGATATGTTCAGTGGTTACCCACAGCGCGGACATCAGTTTGTCGCTTGTGTGCAAGAACTCCACTAAAAATAATAAGGAAATTGAGATGGCTGAGTTTGCTCAGACAACGATCAATAAAATGAATCAGTTTTATAGCCGTTGGGCGCCGCGTGTACCCAGCGAAGTGACACCACGTAATGTGTTGATCTTCTGCGTCATTTCGTTGTTGTGTTTAGGTTCGATCATGGTCGCATCTGCGTCGATGCCTTATGCTGAACGCCTTCATGAGAATTCATTTCACTATGTCCTTCGTCACGGGATTTCAATTGCGGTGGCTGGCGTTTTGGCCTATGCGGTATACCGAGTTCCGCTCAATGTTTGGTTCAATAACACCTTTCCGTTGTGGATTTTGACCATTTTACTGCTGGCCGCTGTGTTGGTCGTCGGTACGGAGGTCAATGGTTCAACCCGCTGGATTCGTGTTGCGGGCTTTACGTTACAGGCTTCTGAGGTCGCCAAAGTGATGATGGCGATTTTCACAGCGGACTATGTGGTACGCCGTGCCGAAGAAGTAAGAAATAACATCAAAGGTTTGATCCGTCTCGGTATTATTATGCTGTTAACGGTGGGTTTGATTATCGCGGAGCCCGACTTGGGTGCAACCGTGGTGATTAGTTTGATGATGCTTGGTATCTTCTTCCTTGCTGGCGCGCCGTTGATTCAGTTTGGTATGGCTTTTGGTGCAATTTTTGCGGCATTTGTCTTTCTGATTGTATTTGAGCCTTACCGTTTTGAACGTCTAATGTCTTTCTCAAACCCTTGGGAAGATCCGCTAGGCACTGGTTACCAGCTTTCCAATGCCTTGATGGCTTTTGGCCGTGGTGAATGGTTTGGTGTAGGACTTGGCCACAGTGTACAGAAAATGGCCTACTTGCCTGAAGCCCATACCGACTTCATGTTGGCTATTTTAGGTGAAGAGTTTGGCTTTTTCGGCATCACTACGGTCTTAATTCTGTCCTTTACCATGTTGCTGTGCTGTATCAAAGTGGGTCATCGTGCCCTGAAAAATCAGTACTTGCGTGCGGGTTATTTGGCTTATGGGGTGTCGATTATTTTCTTACTGCAAATTTTGGTAAACGCAGGTATGAATATGGGGATGCTGCCAACCAAAGGTTTGACACTACCTTTCATTAGTTATGGAGGTTCATCCCTGATTATGTGTGCAGTGATGATCAGTTTGATTTTAAAAATAGATGCAACAACACAAAGTGCCAATCCAACCAAAGAAGAATCCAGCTTCTAAGCAGGTTGTTCTTTCATCACGCTTTCCGCAGACGAAACTCACTTTTCGTTTTATGCGGATAGCGTTTGAGTCCTTTCTAAATTGTGTTTCTTATCAGCACATCTATCCATCATTCTTTCATGATGAATGTGACTGTAATGGTCTAAATTTTTTGAATTTGCCTCAATTGCAAATGTTGAGCGCTATACCTCGCGTTGAATTTCTGCCGCGATGGTTTTGCTATAAATAGGTACCATGCAGGGTAGTACGGTGTGGAATCAGCGAAACATCCCATTGTGCAATGGCTTGTTGCAACATTTGTTCAGGGGTGTCTAGCTCGACAGCTGGCTGATTTAAAGCGTGTATCGCTTGAGCGAGTAGTGTGGGTGCTTGGTTAAGATCCAATGCCTGTGCCATATTTTGTTTAGATAACTTTTGCCCTTGATCATTCATGGCCAAAGGCAGGTGCATATAGCTAAGGCTCGGGTAATCTAAGAGCTGACCTAAATAAATTTGGCGCTCGGTATTATCCAATAGATCTGCACCACGAACCACATGGGTGATGCCTTGTAGGTAGTCATCCACCACGACCGCTAATTGATAGTTGATAATGCCATCGCGGCGTTTCAGTACAAAGTCACCGAGTTCGTGTGCCAGTTGTGAGCAGTGTCTGCCTTGTAGGGCATCATCAAAACAAATCTCGACATCTTCCACTTTGACGCGAATGGCTTGTTGCTCAAAAGGCAGAGCAAGGTCACGGCAGGTGCCTGCATAAATGTGGTTAGAACCGAGCATTTTGCGGGTGCACTGACAGGCATAGACCAGTTTGAGTTGATATAGTTTTTGAATCACGTCTTCATATAGGTCGAGACGATCTTTTTGGAAAATGATCTCCGCATCGGGCTGAAAGCCGAAAGCCTCAATACAACGCAAGATATGGCTTTCACTGCCGGGGTAAATACGCGGGATATCGGTATCTTCGATACGAACCAACCATGTACCTTGATGTGCTTTAGCTTCGCAATAACTGGCAACGGCTGTGATAAGTGAACCAAAATGCAAAGGGCCGGTTGGCGATGGCGCAAACCGACCTGAGTAGCGAGTCAGCGAAACATCGTTTCGCCGCTGCGCAAGAGCCAAGCGATGCTTGGCTGGAGAGTTATCAACAGTCACAGTTAACCGTTATTTTGCTTCTCTTTGATTTCTGCCAGTGTTTTGCAGTCAATACATAAAGTCGCAGTTGGACGAGCCTCTAAACGGCGCAGACCAATTTCGATGCCACAGGTTTCACAGAAACCATAGTCATCGTTTTTAATCGCTTCAATTGATTGTTCGATTTTGCGGATGAGTTTACGTTCACGGTCACGTGTACGTAGTTCAATTGCAAACTCTTCTTCTTGTGTCGCGCGGTCATTCACATCAGGCAAAGCGGTGTTTTCGTCTTGCATGGTGTTGAGTGTGCGGTCAACTTCTGACATCAACTCTGCTTTCCATGCCAACAAAATTTGGCGGAAGTGTTCAAGCTGACCTTCAGACATGTATTCTTCATTTTTTTTCGGCTGATAAGGTTCAATACCAAATAAGCTTGCAGTAGAACCACCGTCAGTCGCTTTAGGCTTAGTTTTGCGCACACGTTTTGTAGATTTTTCATCTACAACATCAGTTTGTTCGTCTAAGACAGTATTTTGGTTGTCATTCGCCATTTAGGGCAATCCTCATCATATACGTATCTTTAATACGCAAAAAATATGGTGATATGCAAGTGTTTTTATCCACCCTCGAGGAGATTCACCCTCGGGGGTCGTCATCATATAGACTTTTTAAGTATTTTGATAGTCTTTGATGTTTGGATTAAATTGATCACTTTTTCGTAAGAGCAACTAAGGTAATTGAAAACGATAAAAATGAAAAGTTAATAACCTGAAATTTCAACATTTATTTTTTGCTGTGCGTGTAAGACACGTTCTACGTGGGTTTCATGGCTGCCATCTGCGTTTAATTGTAAAATACGATAACCTGGTGCTTGCTCATCTAAGGCGAAATGATCGCTTAAAGGCTTAAATTGGACACTGGTAGACGGCGTCGAGTAAAACTGAATACCATGCCACTCACGCCATGATTCTTGATGGACATGTCCAGATAGCACAATTTTGACATTGTGGTATTTCGCAAGAACCGCAGTGAGGTCTTGGGTGTTCTTGAGTTTATGTTGATCAATCCATTTTGACTGCATTTCAAAAGGATGATGATGACAGGCAATCACAATGTGTTGCTGTGCAAATTCTTGTAGGATTTGTTCCAGTTGGTTCAATTGTGCTTCATCGACCCAGCCATCGATTTTACCTTTGACGGCACTATTGAGTAAAACCACGCTCCAAGGGCCAAAGTGAATCACATGAACTTTGTTTTGCTGCTGAGGAAAAGGGAAGTGCTCGGCATTGTCATGATTGCCCGGAACCTGATAAAACGGCGTATTTAAACTCTGCATAAAGTCTAAATAGCGTTGATAGGTTCGAGGCACAGGTACTTGTGCCAAGTCGCCCGTATGGACGAAGGCATCAATTTGTGGATGACGTTCCACAATGTGTTGTATTACATGATGAAAGCTTTGTTCTGGATTCATACGTACAAACTCCAGATGATCTTGATCCATCAAGTGCGTATCTGAAATTTGGATAATGGTCCAATTTTTCTCATTATTTAAAGTCATGCCTGACCCCTTAGACATTCCTTGTCGTTTTAATCTGTTGTTGTAGCCATTGCAAGGCCATTATGACAGGCGCATTTCTGAGCCGACCATTGGAAAGTAATGTATCGATCTGCGCATAATCAATCAGGTGTAATAAAATATTTTCACCTTCATCGGGCATACCAAATACACCACCTTGTTCGGGTAAATCGGCCGCAGCACTATACAGATGAAACAGTTCCGCACAAGCACCTGCTGAAGGATAAAAGCTAAACAGATGTTGTAAGTGTTCAATCTGACAGCCTGATTCTTCTAATGCTTCACGGCGAATACAGCTTTCAGGTGATTCATCACCATCGAGTACTCCCGCAATAATCTCCAGCTGCCAAGCTGAATCTTGGTCATCCATAGCACCAATACGAAATTGTTCAATCAAGGCAAATTTTTGTTGTGCATCATCATAAATCAAGACACCTGCAGCTTCAGGGCGCTGAATGAGCTCACGTGAAATCACAGCGGTGTACTCAGTTTGATTAAACAGGCGATGACGTAAATTTACTTTTTCTACTTGAACAAAACCCTGAAAAACAAAGGCTCTGTCTACAATTTGGACATCTTCACGGTGATATGTAGCTTGCTTAATTATGTTCATAAAGCGCAATAAGGATGAAATTTATCATTTCATCCTAACTGAGAATCACATGATTACAAAAGGTTTTTTATCAACTTACACTTTTTGGTACAAGTTTTTTCCGGTTGCATGGAATTGTTTTTTCATGCTATCGAGACCGTTTTCAACCTCTTCTTGCTGAATTTTATTCAGTGTAGCGTTTTGCTGATTTTGTGCATAATCACGCACGTTTTGGGTGATTTTCATCGAGCAAAACTTGGGACCACACATTGAACAGAAGTGCGCAGATTTGTGCGCTTCCTTCGGCATGGTTTCATCATGCATGCTACGCGCCGTGTCTGGATCAAGACTGAGATTAAACTGATCTTCCCAGCGGAATTCAAAACGTGCTTTAGATAGGGCATTATCACGGACTTGCGCACCCGGATGACCTTTGGCCAAATCTGCTGCATGTGCTGCAATTTTATAGGTGATGATGCCATCTTTGACGTCTTTCTTGTTCGGCAGGCCCAAGTGTTCTTTAGGGGTGACATAACACAGCATGGCAGTCCCATACCAACCAATCATCGCCGCACCAATCGCAGAAGTAATATGGTCATAACCTGGGGCAATATCGGTGGTCAATGGCCCTAAAGTGTAGAAGGGCGCTTCTTGGCAGACTTCAAGTTGTAGATCCATATTTTCTTTGATCATATGCATTGGGACATGCCCCGGCCCTTCGATCATGACTTGTACATCATGTTTCCATGCACGATGGGTCAGCTCCCCTAAAGTGCGTAATTCAGAGAACTGTGCTTCGTCATTGGCATCTTGGATACACCCCGGACGCAGGCCATCGCCGAGGCTGAATGACACATCATAGGCTTTCATGATGTCGCAGATTTCATCGAAATGTGTATAGAGGAAGTTTTCTTGATGATGGGCCAAACACCACTGCGCCATGATCGAACCACCACGAGACACGATACCGGTGAGGCGATTCGCCGTCATTGGAACATAACGTAATAAGACACCCGCATGAATGGTGAAATAGTCTACGCCTTGCTCAGCTTGTTCGATCAGCGTGTCTTTGAAGATTTCCCATGTCAAGTCTTCCGCCACCCCATCGACTTTTTCTAAAGCTTGATAGATCGGTACAGTACCAATCGGAACAGGTGAGTTACGGATAATCCACTCACGGGTTTCATGGATGTTCTTCCCTGTGGAAAGGTCCATGATGGTGTCTGCACCCCAACGGGTTGCCCATGTCATTTTTGCGACTTCTTCATCGATTGAAGAGCCGAGAGCCGAGTTACCAATATTGGCATTGATTTTCACCAAGAAGTTTCGGCCAATGATCATCGGTTCAATTTCAGGATGGTTAATATTGGCAGGAATAATCGCACGCCCTTCAGCCACTTCTTTGCGCACAAATTCAGGCGTGATTTCCATCAAGTTATGCGCACCAAAGTTTTGTCCCGCGTGCTGACGTGCATCGACTCCTTCACGTTGACGCTGATTTTCACGAATAGCGATGTATTCCATTTCAGGAGTGATGATGCCTTGTTTGGCATAATGCATCTGCGTGACATTGTGGCTTGCTTTGGCACGACGTGGTTTTTGAATATGAGCAAAACGAATATCAGCGGTACGAATATCCCGTAAACGCTCTTGACCAAAGCTTGAACTGAGGCTGTCTAACATTTCAGTATCATTGCGCTCTTCAATCCAACTTTCACGGACATTCGGTAGACCTTTGTTTAGATCAATACTGACATTGGTGTCGGTATACACACCAGAGGTGTCATACACCATCACTGGTGGATTGTACTCACCGCCTAAGCCTGTTGGGGTTTCGGTCAGTTCAATCTCACGCATGGGGACTTGAATGTCTGGGCGTGAACCTTGGATATAAACTTTTTTAGAGGCAGGCAAGATACGGGTCAGATCTTTAGCATCTTGTTCATGTTGTGCTGAAATTTCAGCGGAAAGATTCGTTAACTGGTTCATTGCAATGATCCTTATGAATGACATCAACGAATCAAGCACGACCAAAAACGATGGCAATTGAAGCTATTTCTGTGTGTTGTTGATTTGCGGGTACAAATGCAACGGATGTATTTCTACTGGAAATAGTTCAATGAAAGGCGTTCAGTTTTTAGATGGCTTGATTCCTACGCAGGTCTTAACCTGATCAGGTTCAACGGTACTCAGCTTCAAAACTTTATTGAAAAATCTTAGCTGATCTCAGCGAGCAATTACTCGCGCTCCGTCAAGCGATGCATCATCTTAACATGCACTGTTGTTAAAAACAGCGACCTTTTTATTCAAAGTGTGAAGGGGAAATGTGTTCAACGTTCTAAGCAAATGGCATCGCTTAAGCAGTCTTTGCCTTGATCGGGTTGGACCATACGTAGTTGAATAAAATGCGCCAATTGTCTTTGTAAGAGTTGATCTGCACCGAGGCGCTGTGCGTGAGCGGAAGCAGGCAAGATGATTTGAGCCGCTCTTTGTTCTGGGCTGAGTTGCACGAACTTTAAAAATAAACGCGCTTGATCCGTCACTATCGAATTTTTTAATGCGGCTAGGCGCTCAATTTCTTCCAAATAGTTGCTTTGCACGGTATAGCCGTCGTAAACGCGTTGAGTATCCAGTCCGATAAACAAGAGGGTGCTATATAGATTCAACAGATGACGTGCATCTTGGTGGTAGCTACTTTTCGGGTACTGTTGTAAATAGTTTTCCCAATACAGCGCACGATCCGCAATTTCTTTGGCGTCAATTTTGACCTGACTCCCAATCACGGCTGGGTATTGATTCTGTGTCGCCAGATGTTCAATAAACTCTTGCTCTGCGACAGGTAGGTAAGGCGCAAAAATTTTGGCTAAATATTCAGGGCTACGGCGGTAATGCACTTGTCCTTCGCCTGCATCAAACAGCTCGACATAAGACTGCCCTTGGTGTTTGATGAGGTATTGGTCGCGAATGGTCAGTTGCTCAAAAAGACTTTGTTGAATGGTCGGATGTTGCGCCATTTCTAGGGCATAGCTTTCAAAAGCGCGCTGCTGTTGTGGCGTACGTTCAACCGATAAAAAGTCATGGTACATTTTATTGGATAAGCTCAATAAATGCTTTTGTTGTTGAAAACCGAGTAAAGGCAAACACAGCTTAAGATCTTGATTGATTTGCTCTAAAGCAAAAGTCGTACGTTGTGCATCTATTTCCGACATGTTTTTGTCAATTTTTTGGCACAAGTCGGTTAAGTCCAAGGTTTGAGTCGAAGACGCTTCTATTTGTGCGGGCTCTTGAAAGCTGACAGGTTCAGGTTTCTGACAGGCAGCCAACAGCGCGTACATGAAAATCAGTGCATAAGGTTTAAGCGAAAATAAAGAGGAATGATTCACAGCGACTCGATCAAAAAACTCAGTTCAGCGACAACACAGTAGAGAAACTCCTTTTCTCCGTGCCTCATTTTATAGGGGGAATGGAATTTTTAATGTGTAGTATTGTGAATGAGTTTGTTGAACGGGCTGTGACACTGTTTAATATTTACTTCATAATGAACAAATTAGTGGGCGCTATTGTAACCAGTGCAATAAAAAATATACGAAAAAAATGACAACCCGTTTTAGTATAGCGTTGCTCAGAACGAGGCCAGTGAGGCGGAAAGGTTGACTGAAAACAATGAAGATTAAATGTATCCTAGCCAGCTGTGTGTTGTTTTTCGCGCCGTGGAGTCATGCCTTGGATTTGGTCGACGCTTTACAACGCGCCAAAGTCAATGATCCCAACTGGCAAGCCAATTTACTCCAATATGAAGCAGATCAACTCAATTTAGGCATTGCACAAGGCAATTTACTACCTACCATTGGTCTGTCTGGGAATGTGACTCGAAAAAATCAACCCATTGGGCAGGTGAGTTCGGTTCTTTCCATGCCCGATACGACCACCACCAAACAAGTGGCGATTACGGCGCGCCAACCCCTTTTTCGTTGGGATGCGTGGGAAGGGTTGAAACAAGTCAAGACCTCCCTCAGTTTAAGTGAAGTCAATTTACAGCTACAGCGACAGCAACACATTTTAGCGGTGACGGAAGCCTATTTTAATGTACTGCGCCAACAAAGTTTAACCGCAGCCAATTTACAAGAAGAACGGGCTCTACTTGAGCAACTGAATATGATGAATGCCAAACTCAGAGAGGGTTTGGTGGCAAAAAGTGATGTGAGTGAAGCCAATGCACAATTCCAAAGCGCACAGGCCAACCGCATTGCGACGCATGTACAACTGGTCTTGGCGCAGGAACAACTGGCGCAAATTATCGGGCCTTATCAAGAAAACTTGGCAGTGCTACGTGAAGACTTTCAGTTTCAAAAACCTTATCCCGCAGAGCTTTCGGCATGGACCAATTTAGCTCTCGCACAGAACTTAGGCATTCAGCAGGCACGTTTACAGCAGCGCTATGCTGAAGATCAAAAACGGGTTGAACAAGCTGCGTTGTATCCGCAAATTGAAGCTGTGGGAAGCTATGGTTATAGTGAGCAGACTCCTGAGAATATTATGTCGGCCAAAGGCAACTTTGATCAGATTGGTATTGAGATGAATTGGAATGTCTATACGGGAGGGAGAACCAAGAAGTCGATTCAAAAAGCTGCCGTCAACGTCAAAAAATCTGAAGCCGAATTGGATGCCGCTATCCGTAAAGCCAATACAGAGGTGAAAAAGTCCTATTTACAAGTAGAAACAGACCAAGCCAAGTTGCAAGCACGTAAAGCTGCCATGGAATCATCCAGCCTCGTCTCTCGTGCCTCACAAGCGCAGTATCAAGAAGGTTTAAAAACTATGGTCGATGTTTTACTGGCACAGCGCAACGCCTTTTCGGCCAAGCAAGATTATGTCAATACCAAGTATGACTACCTGATCAATGTCTTGCATTTAAAGGCATCTGTGGGTAAGTTGACTGAACAAGATATTCAAGAAATGAATGCATGGTTGGTGGACAAAGCACGCTTATAAAATGGGCGTTGTCATCAAATCTTCATAATTGATATGCTTTAATATCGCTCAATCTTTAGTCCCTCATGATGTTGCTGTGGAGTACGTCCTTTGCCAAATAGTCCTGTTTTAAACCATCACATTTCTTCGCAATTCAACGAAGATTTGCAGGATGTGAACACCAAATTTATGACCATGGGTGGTTTGGTAGAGCAACAAGTGGCAAATGCAATTCATGCGCTACTCGACACTGATGCCAACTTAGCGGTCGATGTCCAGTTTAAAGACAATGCGGTGAATCAGCTCGAACGTGAAATTGATGAGGCCTTGACCTTGATTTTGGCGCGTCGTCATCCTGCTGCGATTGATTTGCGTATGGTAATTGCGATGTCGAAAGCCAATACCGACCTAGAGCGTATTGGTGATGAAGCGGCGAAAATTGCTCGTATTGCGCAAAGCTTATGTGAAGATGGCGAATCCCCTCGCGGTTATATGGAAACGCGTCATATTGGTAACCAAGTCCGTGTCATGATTCATGATGCCCTAGACGCTTTTGCACGCTTAGATGCAGAACAAGCGCTACGTGTGATGATGGCCGATGCTGATATTGACCGTGAATATCAATCTGCAACGCGTACTTTGATGACTTATATGATTGAAGACCCGCGTCATATTGCCCGTGTGATTAATGTGATGTGGGTATTGCGTTCATTAGAACGGATTGGCGATCATGCGCGTAATATCTCTGAACAAGTGATTTACATGGTGAAAGGTTTGGATGTACGTCATACCAGTTTTGAAGAAGTTGAAAAACATATCCAAAAATAAAAAAAGCGAAACTTATTTTTCAAGCACAACTTCGGTTGTGCTTTTTAATGGTTGCTTAATTTTCGGATAAAAAAAATCTCAGACTTTGGGGGAAATCTGAGACTAAAATCGGGGATATTTATCGTTATCGATAAGAGGTTTCCCTCTATCCTTGAATGCCATTATAGGAAAGATGTTTTTCTGCGTCATGTAGGTTCTTGTAGTGTAATGTTGAGTTTTGCAATGGTTGTGTAGCGCTATGTTTACACTTAATTATTTAGATACAAATAGCTGTTCTATAGTCTGATTGAGTCATTAATATGTCATCTATTTGGGGTTTGGTCATCCCTGTGCTTGGATAGAACATTGTATGAATAAAAAGAAAAGCCCCGATGTCGGAGCTTTTCAAATGTGCAACGCTTTATCACGCCTCAGGCTTTAAGCCTTCTGCTTTTTCTAAGCTTTCATCATTGTTAAAGAACTTCTCACGTTGTTCTTCAAGAAACTTTTTCGCATCAGGTTCAAACACATTTAAGCGTTTTTCATTGATTAAAGTGGTTTGGTGCTTTAACCATTCTCCCCAAGCTTGCTTGGAGATGTTTTCAAAAAGTTCTTGGCCTTTTGCACCAGGAAACGGTGCAAAGTCTAAACCTTCCATTTCTGTTTGATATTTACGGCAAAAAACTTGTCGAGTCATATCTAGACGTCCTTATTGAGCATAAAGTTTTTCTAAACGCGCATGGGCACGTTCAATGGCAGCTTCGACTTGCGCAGGTGCAGTTCCACCAATGTGGTTACGTGCATTGACTGACGCTTCAAGGGTTAGTGCTTTTTCAAATACATCCGCTTGAATTAAGTCAGAGAACTGTTGAAGTTGTTCTAAAGTTAATTCAGAAAGATCTTTTGACTCTTGAACACCTAAAGCAACAGCTTTACCCACAATTTCATGTGCATCACGGAAAGCCACGCCATTTTTCACAAGGTAATCAGCCAAGTCAGTTGCGGTTGAGAAACCACGCAGCGCTGCTTCACGCATGATGTCGATGTTTGGCACCAAAGCAGGAATCATGTCTGCAAAAGCCATGAGCGAGCCACGCACGGTATCAATCGCATCAAACAACGGTTCTTTGTCTTCTTGGTTGTCTTTGTTATACGCCAACGGTTGACCTTTCATCAGTGTTAACAAACTCATCAAGTCGCCATAGACACGGCCTGTTTTACCACGCACTAACTCAGGCACATCTGGATTTTTCTTTTGTGGCATGATTGAAGAGCCAGTACAGAAACGGTCTGGAATGTTTACAAACTTAAACTGTGCAGACGTCCAAAGAATCAGTTCTTCTGACATACGTGATAAGTGCATCATGATCAGAGAAGCCGCAGCATTGAATTCAATACCGAAGTCGCGATCAGATACTGCATCGAGTGAGTTTTCAGAAACCGCTTCAAAACCCAGTAACTCTGCTGTAAATGCGCGGTCGATTGGGTAAGTGGTACCCGCAAGTGCTGCTGAACCTAAAGGCATACGGTTAGTACGTTTACGACAGTCAATGAGACGCTCAGAGTCACGTACTAACATTTCAAACCATGCCAACAGATGGTGACCAAAAGTCACGGGCTGTGCCGTTTGTAAGTGGGTGAAGCCCGGCATAATGGTATGTGTGTTTTGCGCAGCAATACTCAAAATACCTTTTTGTAATTTTTTTAGTAATTCTAAAATGGCATCGATCTCATCGCGGACATAGAGGCGAATATCGGTTGCCACTTGGTCATTACGGCTACGACCGGTATGGAGCTTTTTACCTGTGATGCCAATCCGTTGAGTTAAACGCGACTCAATGTTCATGTGCACATCTTCTAGGTCAATACGCCATTGGAACTGACCCGCTTCGATTTCAGCTTGAATGGTGTTTAAGCCATTGATGATGTCATCGCGTTCTTGTTCAGTCAGAACGCCAACTTTTGCAAGCATGGTCGCATGAGCAATAGAACCTGCAATATCTTGTTTATAAAAGCGTTGGTCAAATTGTACAGATGCTGTAAATTCAGCAACAAAGGCATCAGTAGCTTCAGAGAAACGACCGCCCCACATACCCGAAGTTTGGGCTTGTGACGGATTTGAGGAATTAGAAGATGTGGTCATGTCGGCTCAATAAGATAAAAAGCGGTAGAACTCGCATGAGTATAACAAATTCAAGACAACTTGCCGAAGTTCAAGATGCGCAAAGTTTAACTTCCAGCATGGCTAAGCCAAATATCTCTTATTTATTTAGTAAAATCGTGCAATGGCCGCATTTGTTGGAATTATTTGTAGGTGGAAATTTGTTGGCCATGCTGTTGGCTTTGGCCGAGGCGCAGTCTTGGTCAAACTTGGTGTTTGAGCATGTACTCGGTTATATGCTTTACATCAATTGGGTTTTGTTGTCTTTTGCTGCGCTGATGCAATATGGACAAAAAAAGTTGCAAGATTTGAGTCTCGGTATGACTTTATTGTCAGGCTTTTTTCTATTGCAGATCATTGTGTTGGTGACCACGCTCAGCCTTAATATACTGATCTTCTTTGGAGCTAATTTTAGTTTCAATGGTTTGACTTCAGCCATCTTATGGAATGATGTGGCTTTGCATTTGGGCTATGGCTTGCTGTTAGGCAGCTTTTGTTTTCGTTATTTGTACCTAAGAGAGCAATGGTTTAGGCAGCAAAACAGTGAGCTGAATGCACGGGTGCAGGCCATGCAAGCCCGTATCCACCCGCATTTTTTGTTTAATAGTTTAAACAATGTGATTAGCTTGATCGCGATTGACCCAGATAAAGCCGAACAGATGTTGCTCAATCTATCGCGTCTGTTTAGAGCCAGTTTCCAAGAGTTAAAACTGGTCAAGCTCAGTGATGAAATTGAGTTGTGTCAGCGTTATTTGGCGATTGAGCAAATTCGTTTGGGGGATCGTTTACAGGTTGAATGGAAAATCGAGCATGCCGAATTATGTCAGCAGGTACAAATTCCACTATTAACTTTACAACCTTTACTTGAAAATAGTATTTTTCATGGTGTTGAAAAATTTTTAACTAAGAGTACGATAAGTGTACTGATTGAAATATTGCAAAATCAAGTTAATATCGTCATAACTAACCCATTTACAAAGGAAACAATTCATAAACGACAAGGACATGGTATTGCCATTGAAAATGTGAAGCAGCGTCTAGAGGCATATTTTGGGCGAACTGTGAGCTTTCAAACCTATGCAGGGGAGGGAATGTATACCACTGTTGTGCAGTATCAATATAAATAAGCCGCAGTGAACCTATAAAAATAAACAAGGTGACTGTTGGGGAGGAGATAAATGGACATCCTAATTTGTGATGATGAGCCTTTAGCAATCGAACGTTTGTCTAGATTGGTGAGTCAGCTCGGACATCAAGTGGTGGCAACAGCCTCACATGGTCAACAAGCAATTGAATTAACTCAACAATATGAACCAGATGTGGTACTTTTAGATATTCAAATGCCAGAAATGGATGGTTTGACCTGTGCGCATTATTTGCGCCAACTTGAACCGATGCCTGCTTTGGTGTTTTGTACAGCTTATGATGAACATGCGCTCGATGCATTTAAGTCACATGCTGAAGGTTATTTATTAAAACCAGTGATGCAACAGGAATTGCAACAGGTGCTTGGTCACCTCACTAAATTAACCCAAGCTCAAATGAGCGAGATAAAACAAAAAGAAAATATGGATGAATTTAACATAAAGCGACATCAAATCGCAGCGAAAACCTATCGTGGTGTGGAATTGGTTCCCATTGAAAATATTTACTATTTTTTGGCGGATCAAAAATATGTCACGGTACGCCACAAAAACGGCAGTGTCTTAATTGATGAAACCTTAAAAGACTTAGAGCATGAGTTTGGGGAGGCCTTTATTCGTATTCACCGTAATGCCTTGGTTTCAGTTCACTTTTTAGAAGGGCTTGAAGTGGTCAACTCTGGGCAGTATCAAGTGCGTTGCCGTGAGTTAGATGAGCGCCTAGCAGTGAGTCGACGGCATTTACCGGGCTTGCGAGAGCGCTTACATAAGCTTTAGCACGCCAATTAAATGGCTCTGCTGCTGATGAGACGGGGGTGCTTTGGGCTGAATACATTTCCAATGGGGTAAATTCAGTTTAAGATAGTTTCATTCTTATTGGCACATACTAAAATTTATGAAAACCCTAAAGATCGCTACTCGACAAAGCCCGCTTGCTCTTTGGCAAGCTGAACATATTCGTGCTCGTTTAGAAGCACTGCATGCGGGGCTCACAGTAGAGTTGGTGACTTTTGTTACCCAAGGGGACAAAATTTTAGATACGCCATTGGCAAAAATTGGTGGCAAAGGTTTATTTGTCAAAGAGCTTGAAGCAGCTTTGTTGGATGGTCGTGCTGATTTGGCGGTGCATTCGATGAAAGATGTTCCGATGGCTTTGCCTGAAGGTTTGTCGCTGGCCGTCATTTGTGAGCGTGAAGATCCTTTAGATGCTTTTGTATCGAATAGTTATGTGAGTTTTGATGCATTGCCACAAGGAGCAAAGGTCGGCACTTCGAGTTTACGCCGTAAATGCCAAATTTTAAAGCAACGACCTGACCTAGACATTATCGACTTACGAGGCAACGTGGGAACACGTTTATCTAAGCTAGATGCGGGTCAGTACGATGCTATTATTTTGGCAAGTGCTGGATTAAAACGCTTGGGGTTGGCAGAACGTATCTGTCATACCATTCGACCAGAGTTGAGTTTACCTGCCGTGGGTCAGGGCGCTTTAGGGTTAGAGTGTCGTGCAAATGATCAAGCGGTATTGGATTTAATCCATCCTTTATTACATATAGACACTGATACCTGTGTTCGCGCTGAACGTGCTTTCAATGCTTATCTTGAAGGTGGATGTCAGGTACCCATTGCAGGCTATGCTACTTTAGCAGACAACCGCATTCAGCTCGAAGGGCGTGTGGGGAGTGTCGATGGGCAAACGCTCCTCAAAGCACAAGTGGCGGGTGATGCCGCTGAAGCTGAGCATTTGGGTGTTGTCCTTGCACAAGAGTTATTGGCTCAAGGTGCAGGCGACTTACTCAAAGCCTTTTATCACTAATATGTCTTAACGATGCTGTTTATTAATACGCGCCCTGTTGATCGCGCGGCAAGCCTCACGATGGCACTAGAGCAACAGGCTGTTGAGGTCTATCCATTGCCGTTACTGGAGTTGTTGCCTAGAGCATGGAGTCATGACCTAGAGCGCTTGTATCAGCAGCTAGTGTACACCCAAGTGATTGTGGTGGTCAGCCCTAGTGCTGTGCAGTTTGGTATGGCACATTTGCTGCAAAGCGGTTTAACGGTGTCTGATTTACAGCATATTCAATGGATTGCGGTTGGACAAAAAACAGCGCAGGCCCTGGCTGAATATGGTTTGGATAGTGTGGTGCCTAAGGTGGAAACCTCTGAAGGGATGTTACAACTGCCTGTTTTGCAGAACTTGGCCAGCGATGCGAGCATTGCGTTTTGGCGTGGAGAAGGTGGGCGTCAGTTTATGATGGACACTTTAATGCAACACGGGTGTCTTATACTGAACTTTGTTTTGTATGAGCGTCGCTGTCCAAATGAAACGATGCAGCAACAGGCTGAATTAATTCAATGTTTATCAGAACATAATGATTATGTTGCACTGATCAGCAGTGAGGCCAGTTGGCTGAATTGGTTAGCTCTGCTGGACACAAATATTCAGCTCCTGCAAAAGGGACACTTTTTGGTGTTGGGTGAGCGTTTGGCACAGATCTTGAAGCAGTATCAACAGCAAATGCATGTGTCGTTTAAAATGAGTGTACTGAAAGATTTAAAGACAGCCACGATTGTACAGTTGTTACAAAGTGAGCAAGGGAACGCATGAAGAAGATTCTTATCATTGTATTGATGGCTGCATTAGCGTGGATTGCGAAGCTAAGTTATGACGTGTGGGGGCTGAGTACGCAGCAAGCCACTTTGCTCAATGAAATGCACCAAATCGAACAGCGCAGCGCCAATTTGAACGATCAAGTCGTGGCTATGCAGCGTCAAAAAGAAACTTTGAAACAAGACCCAACAGCAGCGAAGGTGACGAGTAGCCAACCCGCCGAATTGGTGGTTGAGGGCATTGATCCAATTTTGTTTATCAAGCAACAGCTGGACTTGGTTGAGTTTGCCTTAAAGCAACAGCAGTATGTGGTGGCCACCGATAAGCTGGCTTTTTTAGATATGCAGCTTGAAAAATATAACTTGGCTGTGGCGTTGAAGCAAAGTTTGCATCAGGTGATAGCACGAGATATGCAAACCATTCAAAAATTTGTGGCTGAGCGCAATGAGCAGCAAGCGCTGATTAACCGTCAGCTGCAACAGATTGATCAGGCTTTAAGTCGGGAAATACAACAACCTCAGTTAAACACCACGCGCGATACGTCTGAATCCTTTTGGAAGCAATGGTTGAGGCTCGAACCTGCGCAAGCACCTGCAACAGCGTTAATGCAACGACAAATCGTGCTTAAAGAAGCCCAGTTACGCTTATTGTTGGCACGCCAAGCCTTAGCTACAGGGCAATATACCGAATACCAAAAAGACTTAACCGAAGTGACGCTGTTGATCCAACAACTTCCAGACCCTAAAGCCAAAGAGCTGCTGAAACAGCTGAATAAGCTGAAAACATTGGTGGTTGTCCCAACGCCTATTTTAACTACGCGTGCATTGTTGGGGTAATGGAATGAAACAAATACTGATTGCTTATGGCTTGGTAAGTTTAATTGCAATTGCCGCGTTGAGTGTCTTGAGTTATGGACATGGTGCGGGTTATGTCTATGTGTTTTGGCATGACTGGCAGTTACAAACCAATCTCTGGATCGTATTTATTGCGCTAGCACTGCTTAGTTTTAGCTTGCATTTGGTTTGGTTGGGGCTAAAACGCTATCTCAGTCGAGAAAAACGCAAAGCGGAAACTGTTTTTGATTTTAAAAGTTTGCATCCTTATGAACAACTGGCTGTGATTTGGTTGTTGGATGCAGGCCGAGATCAACAAGCCTTTATTCAAAATGCCTTCGCGCAGTCGGGCTTGCTCAAAAGTATTATCGATGCACGTTTATATTTGATGCAGGAGCAGTTCCCTGAAGCCTTAAGCGCCTTGAGCCAAAGCAATGCCATGGCTTTTGAGTTGGCTGAACTGCAGCGTATTGAACTGTTTTTAGCACAAGAAGATGCAGAACAGGCTTTAACCCATCTAGAGTTTCTCAATCAACATGAACTTTCACCTTGGCTTAAAGATGTGCAAACCGCTTATGAAGCGTGTTTAAAAGAGCTATGGGGGCGTTTTGCGATTCAGTTTCCATGGCTGTATTTACGCTCAACCCAATATGGTCATTTAGATCAAGATGTGAAAAAAGCATGGCTGAAGCGTTTGTTGATAAAATTTGATCAAGCCAATTATGAAAATTTAGAGGATTTAAAACAACGTTATTTGGACTTGTCTGATCAGATTTTCAGCCGCAGTTATGATGTTCAACTGCTGTGGCTTAAGTTATTAGCACGTATGCCAGACATGAGTGAACAGCACGAACACTTGTCGATTTATTTGCTCAATCAGCAGTTTAATTCGGAAGTATTTTATTTGTGGTTCCAGCAGCAACTTTTGAAACAGCAACCCGATTATATGGACTTGCAGCAACACATTGAAGCATGGGAAGCGAAGTATACGAGTGTGCCGGTTTTGAGTTTTGCCAAGTGGCATATTTATACTGCTTTAGGCATGCAAGAGCAGGCAGATGCGTTATTAAGTTTATATCCCGATAATGTATTAATGAACTATTTAAGAATCAAATCGACTTTAAATGGTGATGAAGATTTAATTAAACAGTTAAATTTAATTTTTGAAAATAATGCAAATTTTGTAGAAATGAAAATATAGGTGCATAATGCAGAGCGTTTTAGATTACCCATTGGTTTATACTCAACACGTGGCTTGGGGAGATATGGATGCCTTTGGTCATGTTAATAATGTCATGTATTATCGTTATGTTGAAAGTGCGCGTTTGGCGTATATTAGACTTCCGTCATAAATCAAAAAACGTACAATTTATTTGATCTTAAATTAATCAGCAAAATTATTTAATTCAAGGGATAATCCTTGGATGAAATTCAAAGATATTCAAAAATTATCAGACGTTAAGTTTCGTAGGCTTACCGGTGTTAGTTGGGCTACATTTAACCTCATGTTGGCCGAGCTAAATAAGCATTTACCTCGTCATATTGGTAAAGGACGACCGCATAAATTACCGTTGGAAGATCGTTTGCTCTTATGTATAGAATATTGGAGAGAATATCGAACATTTTTCCATCTTGGTATGAGTTACGGTGTATCTGAAACGAGTGCAATTCGTATCACACGTGTTATTGAAGATACCTTAATCGGTTCTGGAAAATTTAACTTGCCAAAACAACTTCCTAATCGAGATGAAGTGGATTGGGAAGTTGTTGTGATTGATGCCACTGAAATATTAGTTCAACGTCCAAAAAAAACAGAAGAAATGGTATAGCGGTAAAAAAAAGCGACATACCTTTAAATTTCAGCTATCTATGCACTATACAACAGGTGAAATACTGAGTGTATGTGGAAGTCATGGAAGCATGCATGATTTTAAAATATTTAAAAAAAGCATGAGGAAATTAAAATTTAAGCCCTTTTTTATTGTTGATAAGGGGTATTTAGGGATAAAGAAATTGGGTTTTGGATGCCTCATGCCATCTAAAGCAAAGAAAACTGAAAAACTAGATTCTGAATTAAAAAAGTTAAATAGAGAGATTGGTCGTAGACGAATTCAAGTAGAGCATGTATTTGGAAGGATGAAATGTTTTAAGATTTTATCTTGTGTATATAGAAATCGTCGTAAAAGATTAAACCTGCGGTTTAATTTACTTGCTGGCATATACAATTTAGATTGGGTGAAAGATAAACAATTAAATTGATTGAAAAATGATTTATGAAGGAAGTCTATTGAACATACAGATATTTTATCTGCGGATGTACTGACCGTTGTTGCATCAAATCAGTGCAAATATTTAAAACCAGTATTTTATCCAGACCAATTAAAAATTAGTGCACGTATTGAAGAACTCAGAAATAGTGCATTTCGTATGCACTATTTATTATGGAGTGAACAGCAACAAGCATTAGTTGCAGAAGCAGAAGCGGTCATTGTTTGTGTCGATAAAACCAATATGCAGAAAACATTAATTCCTGAACTGGTGCGTCAAAAACTCAAAGAATTTGAGTTAACGGTCGGTCATCAAATATAAATATCTTTTTATTTATTTTAAAAGTCGCTAGACTATATAAATACTGTCTAAGTATTGTTGTTTAAGTCATGGATGAGTTGAGTCTTTGGTCTAATCAAAATATTATTAAATAGACTCAGTAAATAAAATGTTGATTAATGGAGTTAATGTAATGCCAGATATTAGTAATTTATCCGTAGAAGAGTTAAAGCGTCTACAAATCGAAGCGGAAGCTTTAATTGCATCTAAAAAAGATCAAGCAATTGAAGATGCTTATACCCAAATTAACGCGATTGCGGAAAATGTAGGTTTAAGCATTGAACAAATTTTAGAGTTTGGCGCGACTAAGCGTAAAAAAGGCACACGTAAGTCGGTTGAACCGCGTTACCGTAACAAAGGCAATGCTGCTGAGACATGGACTGGCCGTGGTAAGCAACCACGTTGGTTAGTGGCTCAGTTAGAAAAAGGTGCGAAGCTTGAAGATTTTCTAATCTAAGTCATCACCTTGTCACAGATGTGACATAAACTCAAAAAACCAAGCATCATCTGCTTGGTTTTTTTTATAGTTAAAGTTTGGTGTTGTTGTAAAATTATGCATAATGTCTATCAAAGAAAGACAAGAAATGAAGCAAGGAAGAATAATTGAAAGTTCGTGGTGGGAGAATCACAAAACCTAAATACATCACGTGGTGGATGTTTGCAGTCATTGCCTTTTTAATTTTTGTTCTGCTGCAAATTCCTGCGGCATGGCTCATTGCAAAATTTTATAAAAACAACCAAGTTTTACATAACGTCAGCGGTAATATTTGGCATGGACAGGCTGATTGGCAAACTGGAAAATTGCGTGGAACTGTGCTTTGGACCACCCGACCTTTAGATTTACTGCTCCTTCGTGCAGGTGCCAATCTCGAAATTTATAGTGCCAATACCAAGCTTGAAGGCGTTTTGGCCTATGGGTTTGGGAAAAAAATAATGGTGCGTGATTTAAACGGACAAATTGCACCCGAAACGTTAAAGTCGTTGGCCAATTGGCAATGGCCGAGTAATGCGATTCAGTTACAAGAAATTGATTTTAACTATAAAAAAGAGCAAGGATTTGACCAAGTGAATGGGGGAATACAATGGGCAGGCGGCGAACTCATGTATATCTTTGCGCAGCGCCCACAACAAATGCAGATTCCATCGTTGGCGGGTCGTTTGTCGCAGGAGCAAAATAAGCTGATAGTCGATTTACGCGATCAACGACAACAAAAACTGATGAACCTGACCATCGACCCAAGTCTGATGTTGGATGTGCAATTAACCCAGCGTCTCATGTTGAATGTCCCGTCATATCAAGGCAAAGCAGGCCTAGATAGTTATGTGGTGAGTTCACGTCAGCCTTTACTTAGTGGGGGTTTTTGATGGGTTTTGATCTGCAAAAATTACCAGAGCTGAATCTCAAACAGTTTGAACGTATAGCACCACTGTGCTTAATGCTTTTGATCTTGGCGCTATGCTGGAAGTTGGCTGGCTTATTTTGGCTTTGGGTGGCGCCACCACAAGTTATGCAAATGCCACGCGTTGAATTGGGTTCGCAGCAACCTCAAGTTCCGAATATTACCAATTTTGCGTTATTTGCAGAGCAAAGTAAGAATCCCGCAGATGATCAGCTCAATTTACAGCTACAAGGGGTGGTGGTTGGACAACCCAGTCAGTTCTCATCTGCTGTGATTAAGGCAAATAATGTAGCAGAGCGCTATCGGGTGGGGGAAAACATCGAAGGCAGCGCTTATTATTTGTCAGAGGTGTATTGGGATCGCGCGATTCTCAAAAATAACAGTGGGCAAACCCGAGAATTGTTTTTTCAAGGGATTGATAATTTAGATCAGCAAATTGTGCCCCCAGCAACAGCACCCGTTGTAGCGCCTGCTGTGAGTCAAGAGCAGCAAGCATTAGGCCAAGCAGTACAGAACTTACAACAAGATCGTGAGCAATATTTAAAAGATTTGGGTGTAAATACCAATAACACAGGGCAAGGTTATCAAGTCACGGAGCAAACACCAGCTGCACTGCGAAGTCGTTTAGGCTTGCAGGCTGGGGATCAGATTATGTCTTTAAATGGTCAAACGATCGGACAGGGGCAAAACGACGCGCAGTTGTTAGAACGTGCGCGCCGTGAAGGACAAGTAAAAATAGAAGTGAAACGTGGTGATCGTATCATTACGGTACAACAGAATTTTCAGTGATCGAACATCACCAATATTAGTTAGGAATGACTTGGATTTATGGCTTTATTGAATCACCGCCCTGTTTGGGCACTGACAATCGCAGCGCCTTTGCTTGCCATGGTGAGTACAGCCAGCTATGCACAAACGTGGAAAATTAATCTGCGTGATGCGGACTTAACTGCATTTATTAATGAAGTTGCGGATATCACTGGGAAAAACTTTGCAGTTGATCCACGGGTACGCGGCAATGTCACGGTGATTTCAAACAAAGCGTTGAATAAGCAAGAAGTCTACGACTTGTTCTTAGGAGTCTTGAATGTCAACGGTGTGGTCGCGATTCCTTCTGGTCGGACCATTAAAATTGTGCCTGACAGTAATGTCAAAAGCTCAGGCATTCCCTATGATGTTCGTCATCGTGCCACAGGCGATCAGGTTGTGACGCGGGTGATTTGGCTGGAAAACACCAATGCCAATGACTTGATTCCTGCACTACGTCCATTGATGCCGCAGTTTGCGCATTTATCTGCGGTGAATGGCACCAATGCACTGATTGTATCTGATCGCGCCAGCAACATTTATCAGCTTGAGACGATTATTCGTAACTTGGATGGGACGGGACAAAATGACATCGAAGCGGTGTCGTTGCAATCGAGTCAGGCTGAAGAAATGATTGGATTACTAGAAAGTATGAGCGGAACAGGCTCGATCAAAGATTTAAAGGGTTCCAGAATACGAATCATTGCAGATAACCGGACCAATCGGATTATTCTAAAAGGAGATACCGCGACGCGTAAACGTATTCGCCAAATGATCGAGATGCTGGATGTGCCTGCTGCGGAGCGTTTGGGGGGCTTGAAAGTGTTCCGCTTAAAATATGCCAGCGCTAAAAGCTTATCCGAAATTTTACAAGGTTTGGTCTCAGGGCAGGCTGTTAATTCTAGCCAGTCTAACGACAGCAATAACAATAGCAATTCCAGCTATAACCAAAGTAATAGCGCGAGTGAAGGTTCATCTTCACAGATTTCCACCCCAAGTATTAACTTAAATAGCCAGTCCAATCGCAATCAGAACAACATCACCAGCTTTAACAGTAATGGGGTCAGTATTATTGCCGATAGTTCGCAAAATGCACTGGTGGTCAAAGCAGACCCTCAGTTGATGCGTGAAATCGAGTCGGCTATTCAGCAGTTGGATACCCGTCGTCAGCAAGTCCTGATCGAAGCGACTATTCTCGAGGTGGAAGGTAACGATGCCGACCAGTTGGGCGTGCAATGGGCGATGGGTGATTTAAGCAGTGGTGTTGGGATTATCAATTTTGACAATATTGGTTCGAGTCTCAAAAGTATTGCTGCAAACTATTTAACGGGTGGCGGTGCGGGGGCTGCAAGTGCAATTGGCGCGGGTGGTTCGTTAATCCTTGGGGATTATAAAGAAGGCAGTGATGGCTCGCGTCAGTTATATGGCGCGATGATCCAAGCGTTAAAAAGTAATACCAAGTCGAATTTGCTGTCTACACCATCGATTGTCACCATGGACAATGAAGAGGCCTATATTGTCGTGGGGGAAAATGTGCCCTTTGTAACAGGCTCAGTTTCTACCACCTCTTCAGGTACAGCCAATCCTTACACCACCATCGAGCGTAAAGATGTAGGTGTAACGCTTAAGGTAGTGCCGCATATTGGTGAAGCTGGCACCATCCGCTTAGAGATTGAACAAGAAGTCTCGGATGTCAAAGCCAATAAAGGTCAAGCGCAGGATTTGGTCACCAGTAAACGTGCGATTAAAACCTCGGTTTTGGCGGAACATGGCAATACCATCGTTTTAGGTGGCTTGATTTCGGATAATACGTCTTATTCACGCCAATCGATCCCAGGCCTTGGTGCAATACCGGGATTGGGACGTTTGTTCCGCTCAGATGGTAAGTCGGATCAGAAACGCAATTTGCTGGTTTTCATTCATCCGACGATTGTGGGGGATGTGGAGTCTGCGCGTCGCCTTTCTCAGCAGCGCTACAGTCAGCTTTATAGCTTGCAGTTGGCCATGGATAAAGATGGTAGCTTTGCCAAGTTGCCTGAAAATGTCGATGATGTTTTCCAACAGCGTTTGCCTGTGACATCAACCAAACCGACCTTGCCACAATCGTATCAACAGGTACCAAGCAGTCCAACCTCAACGCAGCCGATGGTTGAAACAACGCCTGTGGCCATTGAACCTGCGATTCGTAAACAGCCGATTGCTAGTGTTCCTAAAAATACCACCTCGCGTCAGCTATACCCAATGGTTCAGCCCCAGATTGGCTTGAACTTGATGATGCAAAATGTTCAAGGTGCTCGTGTGGCACACCTGGCACAGGTGGTATCGACAAGCTATTCCATCCCTGAGCGATATACTGAGAATGTCTCGATAGGTTCAGCCTAGCTGTCCTGCCATTCATCTGTGAGGGAAGGTGAAATGGTAAAGAATATTCTCTGTGTTATCATAAATCAGCACATAGAGAGATAAGTCATGACTTGGAAAATACAAGCAATTACTGGCGAATTAACTGGTCAGGAAATTAGCATTGACCGTGATATGTTGGTCGGTCGTCATCAAGCAGCGGATATTTTATTACAACAATCTGAAATTTCGCGTAAACATGCGGCCTTTTTACTGAAAGAACAGGCTTTGTTTTTACAAGACTTGGGTTCTTCAAATGGCACATATGTGAATGATGTGCAAATTGCGGCAGAAACCTTGTTGAAGCAGGGTGATATCGTCCAGTTTGCAAGCTTAAAGTTTTCGGTCTTTGAGCCTGCGAAAGCTTTAGAAGATGTGGTGGCATCGGTAGACGCAGCAACTTTGGGCGCAACTGTGGGCGCAACTGTGGTTGAAACACCGATTAGCCAGCCATCTGAAGCGGTAGCTGCATCAGAAACGGCTCAAGCGGAAGTGAGTGCTGATACGCTTGTTGTTGAGCCAGAACAGCCGAAAACGGCAGCACAGCATATGAACGATCAGGGCATGCCTGAGCTAAAAGAGCGCGATGGTAATGTGAGTTTAACGCGTGATGGTATGCCGCAAAATGTTGGTATTCCGAAACCCGCTCCTATTCCTGCAGGGGTGGATTTGAATGCGCCAAGCAGCGCACCTCAGGTTGAGAATAATGAGGCTACAAAAGCACAGGTTGCCCAAGAGTCTGAAACTCAGAAAAATGCCTCGCTAGGGCTAATCTCGATTATTGTTTTGATTATTTTAGCGATTATTGCTTGGCTGATGTTCAAATAAAACGCAGAGCACACTACAATCAAGGCATGCTCAAGCATGCCTTGATTGTTTTTGGGCAGTAGATGATAAAAAAGGGTGAGGGTGAATGAATATTGCAAATGTGGCACAGCGAGAGGTTTTACTTTTCGATCTAGATGGAACTTTGGTGGATTCAGCAACAGATTTACATCGTGCCATGAATATGAGCCTGAATGCATTGCAACTGCCTACCGTTACTGAAGCACAGGTGCGGGTCTGGGTGGGTAAGGGAACTGCGCTGTTTTGTCAAAGTGCCTTGCAGCATTTAACGGGTAAAGTTGATCCTGCCCAGCAACAACAATTGTTGGATACGTTTTTAAAAATTTATAATGCCGACCCATGTGTAGAAACTCAGCCTTTCGATGGCATTCTTGAGTTTTTAGAATGGGGCTTGGCACAAAAGAAAACCATGATTTGTGTGACCAATAAACCTGAAGCGCCTGCACGCGCCATTGTCGATCATTTAGGTATGAATCATTATTTTACCGATGTCATCGGTGGAGATCGTTTCGAAGAGCGGAAGCCGCATCCGCGTCAATTGTTACACTGTGTTGAACAATATGCGCAAAGCAAAGATCAGGTCTTAATGATTGGGGACTCATCCAATGATGTTGAGGCTGCACGTCGTGCGGGTATTGATTGTGTTGTGGTCAGCTATGGCTATAATCATGGTGAAAATATTTTAGACTGTCAGCCACAGCAAGTGGTGGATAATCTGTGTGAACTGATCGGGTAACTTTGCAAACGAAGGAATGAATATGAGTAAACATATGACTTTTCGATGGCGAAACTCAAACCACTAATTTTAAAAAACTAATCACGCCATATTGAAAAAATAGAGAACACTCATGACAACGCAAACTCAATTCGATCAACTCAAAACAGCAGGGTATAACCTGATTCCAGTCTATCGTCAGCGCTTAGCCGATACTGAGACACCATTGTCGGTCTTTGCTCGCCTGAAAGAGCATAAGCAAGCCTATTTGTTTGAATCTGTGGAAGGTGGGGAGAACTGGGCACGCTATTCTATTATTGGTTTAGGTGAATCTACCGTGTTCTCATGCAACGCGGGTGAGCTGACCATTCAACAAGCCGATGGCACTATAGAAAATCAACCTTGTACAGATCCTTTCCAATTTATTCGAGATTTTCAGTCGCAGTATAAAGTACCTACTCAAGCTGATTTACCTGCTCTGCCAAGCTTTACAGGGGGCTTGGTGGGCTACTTTGGTTATGATGCGGTACGTTATATTGAACCGCGTTTAAATAATGCGCCAGAAGCAGATCCAGTGGGTTTGCCTGATATTTGGATGATGTTGTCTAAAACAGTGATTGTGTTTGATAACTTAAAAGATACGCTATTCCTGATCGTGCATGTCGATGTAGTTGACGCAGATGCGTATAGCCAAGCCCAGCAGCAACTGGATGTTTTGGAAGATTTGCTCGCAACGCCAATTAGTTTAAAAGCCACGCCGCATACTGCACCGCATTTTGAGTCACTCACGGGCAAAGCAAAATTCTTAGAATCGATTGAAACGGTGAAAGAGTATATTCGTGCGGGCGATGTGATGCAGGTGGTACCAGGGCATCGTATGGTCTCTGACTTTGATGGTGAACCTTTACAAGTCTATCGGGCGCTACGTCATTTGAACCCATCGCCTTATTTGTTCTTGGTGCAAGGGCAAACTTTGGAAAATAATCAGCCTTTTCATATTGTCGGTTCTTCCCCTGAAATTTTATCTCGCCTTGAAAATGGGATTGCAACCGTACGTCCGCTGGCAGGTACGCGACCGCGTGGTAAAACCAAAGAAGAAGATTTAGCACTTGAACAAGACTTGCTGTCGGATGAAAAAGAGATTGCTGAACATTTAATGCTGATTGACTTGGGGCGAAATGATGTCGGTCGCGTCTCGAAAATTGGCAAAGTGCAAGTGACTGATCAAATGGTGATCGAACGTTATTCACATGTCATGCATATTGTTTCCAATGTGCAAGGCGAAGTTCGTGATGATGTGGATGCCTTGGATGTTTTTAAAGCAACTTTTCCCGCAGGCACACTTTCAGGTGCACCAAAAATTCGTGCGATGGAAATTATTGACCAAGTAGAGCCCGTAAAACGTGGAATTTTTGGTGGTGCTGTTGGTTATTTAGGCTGGCATGGTGAAATGGACATGTCGATTGCGATTCGTACCTGCGTTATTCGTGAAAATAAGGTCTATGTTCAGGCAGGAGCGGGGCTTGTTTATGACTCAAATCCTGAATCTGAGTGGAATGAAACCCAAATAAAAGCTCGCGCAGTGATCAAAGCGGTTGAATTATCGTCAAACGGATTGATTTTGTGAGTTTTTGACGTTTTTTTTGAAAAAAACACTTGCAAGGATTTTGAGTTTTGCTAAACTGCACACCGTTCCGATACGAAACGTACGAAACACTAAGAAACGCCGGCATAGCTCAGTTGGTAGAGCAACTGACTTGTAATCAGTAGGTCCACAGTTCGAATCCGTGTGCCGGCACCATCTTAGAGAGTTGAGTGAGTTAAGTAAAGAACGACACTGAAGTAAGTGTAAAATGGTGAGGTTCCCGAGCGGTCAAAGGGGGCGGACTGTAACTCCGCTACGAAAGTTTCGAAGGTTCGAATCCTTCCCTCACCACCAATTTTAAGACTTCAAGAAAGTGGTCTTTGTACCAACATCGTGCGGGAGTAGCTCAGTTGGTAGAGCGGTAGCCTTCCAAGCTACATGTCGCGAGTTCGACCCTCGTCTCCCGCTCCATTTGAAGTTTTATATTTGCTCTTATAGCTCAGTGGTAGAGCACTCCCTTGGTAAGGGAGAGGTCTCGAGTTCAAATCTCGATAAGAGCTCCAGATTACAGTTTAGTAGAATTTCTACAAATTTTTAAAGAAGCAGGCTTATTAGTCTGCTTTTCAAGTATTTGGTGTTTGATTTTTTAGGCGATGTGTCGATACTGAGTTGTTTATACCTGTGTTCGACGTAAACGAGGAAGATGAGCATGGCTAAGGCTAAGTTTGAACGTAATAAGCCACACGTTAACGTGGGCACAATCGGTCACGTTGACCATGGTAAAACAACTTTAACAGCTGCAATTGCAACTGTATGTGCGAAGAAATTCGGTGGTGAAGCGAAAGACTACGCTGCAATTGACTCTGCACCAGAAGAAAAAGCACGTGGTATTACAATTAATACTTCACACGTAGAATACGATTCTCCAACTCGTCACTACGCACACGTAGACTGCCCGGGCCACGCCGATTATGTTAAAAACATGATTACTGGTGCTGCTCAGATGGACGGCGCGATCCTTGTATGTGCTGCGACTGATGGTCCAATGCCACAGACTCGTGAACACATCCTTCTTTCTCGTCAGGTTGGTGTACCTTACATTCTTGTATTCCTTAACAAGTGTGACCTTGTTGATGATGAAGAACTTCTTGAATTAGTAGAAATGGAAGTTCGTGAACTTCTTTCTACTTATGACTTCCCAGGTGATGACACTCCAGTTATCCGTGGTTCAGCTCTTCTTGCACTTAACGGTGACGCTGGTCAGTATGGCGAAGAAGCAGTTGTTGCGCTTGTTGACGCACTTGACACTTACATTCCAGAGCCAGTACGTGCAATCGACCAAGCATTCTTAATGCCAATCGAAGACGTATTCTCTATTTCTGGTCGTGGTACAGTAGTAACTGGCCGTGTAGAAACTGGTATTGTGAAAGTAGGCGAATCAGTTGAAATCGTTGGTATCCGTGATACTCAAGTAACTACAGTTACTGGCGTAGAAATGTTCCGTAAATTGCTTGACGAAGGTCGTGCGGGCGAGAACTGTGGTGTTCTTCTACGTGGTACTAAGCGTGAAGACGTACAACGTGGTCAAGTACTTGCTAAACCAGGTGCAATCAAGCCACACACTAAATTCGATGCAGAAGTATACGTACTTTCTAAAGAAGAAGGTGGTCGTCACACTCCATTCCTTAACGGTTACCGTCCACAGTTCTACTTCCGTACAACTGACGTAACTGGCGCGATCAAATTACAAGATGGCGTTGAAATGGTTATGCCTGGTGACAACGTAGAAATGTCAGTAGAATTAATCCACCCAATCGCAATGGACCCAGGTCTACGTTTTGCGATCCGTGAAGGTGGTCGTACAGTTGGTGCTGGTGTAGTTGCTAAAGTAACTGCATAATTATAAAATAAAATTACAAATTGGGGTTTCGGCTCCAATTTGTTTTGCAGGTCAGTAGTTCAATTGGTAGAGCGTCGGTCTCCAAAACCGAATGTTGGGGGTTCGAGTCCCTCCTGGCCTGCCAACTTTTTTATAAAAGACGCTTGATGTCGGCAAAACTGGTCATATAATAAGTCGCGAAACCTACGACGAGTACAAAAATGTCGAATGAAAAATTACGCGACGCACAAAGCGACGCGGCAATCCCTCAAAGAAATAATTCTGCTGAAGTAGTTAAATCTGGTTCTCCCCTAGACGTCGTCTTATGGATTATCGCATTGATTTTATTAATTGGTGCGACCATGGTGAATCAGCACCTACCAGCGTATTGGGCACCAGCCAACGATATCTGGGTGCGCGTTGGGGTAATTTTGGCTTGTATCATCGTGGCATTCGGTTTATTATACGCCACCCATCAAGGCAAAGGCTTTGCTCGTTTGTTGAAAGACTCACGAATTGAGCTGCGTCGAGTGACTTGGCCAACGAAGCAAGAGACCATGACCACATCTTGGCAGGTGCTTGCGGTTGTAGTTGTTGCATCCATTTTATTATGGTGTTTTGACTACATTTTGGGCTGGTTAATGAAGTTTATTATCGGGTAAGAGAGCTATGAAACGTTGGTACATTATTCATGCCTATTCAGGTTATGAAAAACAAGTGATGCGTTCACTTAATGATCGAATCCAGCGTAGCGCTGTAGCCGATAGCTTTGGTGAAGTCCTTGTTCCTACCGAAGAAGTGGTAGAAATGAAGGATGGTAAGAAACGTAAATCTGAACGTAAGTTCTTTCCAGGCTATGTATTGGTCGAAATGGAAATGAATGATGAAACTTGGCACATTGTTAAAGAATGTCCAAAAGTTTTAGGTTTTATTGGTGGTACGGCTGAGAAACCGGCGCCAATTACCCAACGTGAAGCAGATGCGATTCTTGCTCGTGTACGCAATACTGGTGAAGCACCACGTCCGAAGACGATGTTTGAACCAGGCGAAGAATTACTCGTAATTGACGGTCCATTCACAGACTTTAAAGGTGTGGTGGAAGAAGTTCTATACGAAAAGTCACGTTTAACGTTGACCATTAATGTATTTAATCGACCAACTCAGGTTGAGCTGGAATTTCGCCAAGTCGAAAAATCAGTTTAATTCGAAGTGGTTGAAAAACGCCTGGCTTATTTATAAGTCAGGCATTGTTGTTGTAACGGTATCGTTACTTAGAAATTGGGGAGCCTTCATCGGCGTTTGTACCCAGAGGTAATTTGAAATGGCTAAGAAGATTGACGGCTATATCAAGCTGCAAGTTCCAGCTGGTAAAGCGAATCCATCTCCACCGATTGGTCCTGCATTGGGTCAACGTGGTGTTAACATCATGGCATTCTGTAAAGAATTCAATGCTGCGACACAAAAACTTGAAGTTGGTTTACCAATTCCAGTCGTGATCACTGTGTACAACGACAAGTCGTTCACATTCATCATGAAAACTCCTCCTGCATCTATTCTTCTTAAGAAAGCTGCTGGTATCCAAAAGGGTTCTGCTGTACCTAACAAAACTAAAGTTGGTAAGTTGACTCGTGCTCAATTGGAAGAAATCGCGACTACTAAAGAACCAGATTTAACTGGTGCTGATTTAGACGCACGTGTTCGTACCATCGCTGGTTCTGCACGTTCTATGGGCTTGGAAGTGGAGCTATAAGACATGGCAAAGTTAACTAAACGTCAAAAAGCCATTGCTGCTGCTATTGAAGCAAACAAAGTTTACACTTTAGAAGAAGCAGTAGCTGTTCTTGCTGGTCTTCCTGCTGCGAAATTCAAAGAATCTTTGGATGTTGCGGTAAACCTAGGTGTTGACCCTCGTAAATCTGACCAAGTTGTTCGTGGCGCGACTACACTTCCTGCAGGTACTGGTAAAACTGTACGTGTAGCTGTGTTTGCTCAAGGCGCTGCTGCTGAAGCTGCTAAAGCTGAAGGCGCAGACATCGTTGGTTTTGATGACCTTGCTGAAAGCATTCAAGCGGGTAACCTTGACTTTGACGTAGTAATTGCTGCTCCTGATGCAATGCGCGTTGTGGGTAAGTTGGGTACGATTCTTGGTCCACGTGGCTTAATGCCAAACCCTAAAGTGGGTACTGTAACTCCTGACGTAGCTGGTGCAGTTAAAAATGCAAAAGCTGGTCAAGCACGTTACCGTGTAGACAAAGCGGGTATTATCCACGCTGCGATCGGTCAAGTAGATTTCTCTGCTGAAGCTGTTCGTCAAAACGTTGAAACTTTGATTGCAGACTTGAAAAAGTTAAAGCCTGCGACATCTAAAGGTGTATACATCAAAAAGATCACTTTGAGCTCAACTATGGGTCCTGGTCTTGTTGTTGATGTAAGCAACGTTTCTAACTAAGTTTTACTTAGACAGAATTTTAAAGCCCTGAGTAAAAATCAAAGCGCTGCTTTGATTTTTACGCAAGAAACGCTCTGTCGTATATTGCAAACTTAGGCAAACTTTGAATTGGTAAATGTAGATTTATCAGCGTCAAAGACCTCAGGCGAGAGTAATTTCGATTACTTTCTTAATTTCCCAGCCTGAGTAGACGCGGTGGTGTGATTTGTTCATCCTCCGCGTGTAAGTTCAGTGATGAACTTGCGAATTGGGAGTGTACTTCGCGTAAGTACATAAATCACCGTTAGGAGGTTTTACAATGGCTCTTCTTATCGAAGGCAAAAAACAGATCGTTGCTGAAGTAACTGAAGTTGCTTCTACTGCGTTTGCTGCTGTTGTTGCTGACTACCAAGGTTTAACTGTTGAGCAATTAACTGCTCTTCGTGTTGAAGCTCGTAAGCTAGGTGTTGCTACACGTGTTGTACGTAATACTTTGGCTAAACGCGCTCTTCAAGATACTCCATTCAATATCTTGAACGACAACCTTGTTGGCCCAACAATTTTAGCTTTCTCAACTTCTGCAGATGATATGGGTGCTGCGGCACGCTTATTTGAAGAATTTGCGAAAACTAACAAAGCATTTGAACTTAAAGCTGCTGCATTTGAAGGCAAACTTTATCAAGGCGAAGAAGTTAGCGTTATCGCGAATCTTCCAAACCAAGAGAAAGCGCTTACTATGCTTGCAAGCGTTCTTCAAGCTCCTATTTCGAAATTGGGTCGCTTACTTACAGCGCTTCAAGAGAAAAACGAGTCAGAAGCTGCATAAGCTCAAACTTAAACACACATCATTCAATACCCATTTGGAGTTACTCTCATGGCTTTAACAAACGAAGAAATCTTAAACGCAGTTGCTGAAAAAACTGTTCTTGAACTTGTTGAACTTATTTCTGCTTTCGAAGAAAAATTCAACGTATCTGCTGCTGCTGTAGCTGTAGCTGCAGGTCCTGCTGCTGCTGCTGCTGAAGAGCAATCAGAATTCAACGTTGAGTTGACTTCTTTCGGCGCGAACAAAGTAGCTGTGATTAAAGCAGTTCGTGAAATCACTGGTCTTGGCTTGAAAGAAGCTAAAGACATGGTTGAAGGCGCTCCTTCAGTTCTTAAAGAAGCAGTTTCTAAAGAAGAAGCTGAAGAACTTAAGAAAAAACTTGAAGAAACTGGTGCTACTATTACTATTAAGTAATGTTACCAGGGGGGGAATATTAATTTCACCCCAAAAATTGGCTGATGGCTCTTGGGTCATCAGCCTTTTTGCGTTACAATAATCGGCTCGATTTTTGTTTGCTTGGTGGAAAATCCATCAAATTAAAATAAAGATAAAAATCAAACGCTTACCAATATTTTTCAAATTTAAAAATATTGGTAAGCGTTTCAATACCACTGAAAATTGCAGCATTTGTAAAAAGTGGTGGCCATATCGGCCTGCGTAATTCCTTCTGAGCCCGTTCTGCAGGCGGGCTCGGTTTACTTTCCGAGGACTCCAGATGGCATACTCATATACCGAAAAGAAACGGATCCGTAAGAATTTTGGTAAATTGCCTAGTGTTATGGATGCTCCGTACTTGCTCGCGATTCAAGTCGACTCGTACAGAACATTTTTACAAGATGGCAAATCACCAAAAAACCGCGAAGATATCGGTCTGCAAGCCGCGTTTCGTTCAGTTTTTCCTATAGAAAGTTATTCTGGCAATGCTGCTTTAGAATTTGTTGAGTATAGTCTTGGTAAGCCTGAGTTTGATGTACGCGAATGTATTCTTCGTGGCTCAACTTATGCAGCACCAATGCGCGTAAAAATTCGTTTGATCTTAAAAGATCGCGAAACTAAATCAATTAAAGACGTGCGCGAGCAAGAAGTGTACATGGGTGAAATGCCACTCATGACCGATAACGGTACATTCGTTATTAATGGTACTGAGCGTGTAATCGTATCTCAATTACACCGTTCACCGGGCGTATTCTTTGACCACGATAAAGGCAAAACCCACTCTAGTGGTAAAGTGCTTTATTCTGCGCGTATTATTCCTTACCGTGGTTCATGGTTAGACTTCGAATTTGACGCAAAAGACCTTGTATTTGTGCGTATTGACCGTCGTCGTAAATTACTCGCGACTGTGGTTCTTCGTGCTTTGGGTTATAACAATGCGCAAATCTTAGACTTGTTCTATGAAAAAGTGCCTGTATACCTAGACATGGGTAGCTACCAGATTGATCTTGTTCCAGAACGCTTGCGTGGCGAAATGGCACAATTTGACATCGTAGATAATGATGGCAAAACCATTGTTGAGCAAGGCAAGCGTATCAACGCGCGTCATGTGCGTCAAATGGAGGCTGCTGGCCTAGAAAAGCTTTCTGTGCCTGATGAGTACTTATACGAGCGTATTACTGCAGAAGACATTCCACTTAAAGATGGTGATGTGATTGCAGCTAATACCTTGTTAAGTCATGAAATTATGGTGAAATTGGCTGAAGGTGGTGTTAAACAGTTTAACATTCTATTCACCAATGACATCGATCGTGGTTCATTCGTTGCAGATACTTTACGTGCCGACACCACGACAGGTCGTGAAGAAGCATTGGTAGAAATCTACAAAGTAATGCGTCCAGGCGAGCCACCAACGAAAGAAGCGGCTGAAAACTTATTCAATAACTTATTCTTCTCTTCAGAACGTTATGACCTCTCTCCAGTGGGTCGTATGAAGTTCAACCGTCGTTTGGGTCGTCCTTACGAAGTGGGTACGGATCAGAAGTCTCGTGAAGTTGAAGGTATTTTGTCGAACGAAGATATCACTGATGTACTCAAAACATTGGTTGAAATCCGTAACGGTAAAGGTGAAGTCGATGATATCGACCACTTGGGTAACCGTCGCGTACGTTCAGTAGGCGAAATGACTGAAAACCAATTCCGTGTTGGTCTAGTTCGTGTAGAACGTGCTGTTAAAGAACGTTTAAGCCAAGCTGAAACAGATAACTTGTCTCCGCAAGATTTGATCAATGCGAAACCAGTGGCTGCTGCAATCAAAGAATTCTTTGGTTCAAGCCAGTTATCTCAGTTCATGGACCAAAACAATCCATTGTCTGAGATTACGCACAAACGTCGTGTATCGGCGCTTGGTCCTGGTGGTTTGACACGTGAGCGTGCGGGCTTTGAGGTACGTGACGTACACCAAACTCACTATGGTCGTGTATGTCCAATTGAAACGCCTGAAGGTCCAAACATTGGTTTGATCAACTCGCTTTCTGTTTATGCGAAATGTAACAATTTCGGTTTCTTAGAAACACCATACCGTAAAGTAGTTGATGGTCGTGTAACCGATGAAGTTGAGTATTTATCTGCAATTGAAGAAGTAGGGACTGTGATTGCACAGGCCGATTCTGGCGTAGATAAAGACGGTAACTTAACAGAAGAATTTGTTTCTGTGCGTCACCAAGGTGATTTCGTACGTATGCCGCCTGAAAAAGTGACGCATATGGACGTTTCTGCACAGCAGGTTGTTTCTGTTGCTGCATCACTGATTCCATTCCTTGAACACGATGACGCCAACCGTGCATTGATGGGTTCAAACATGCAGCGTCAAGCTGTGCCTACATTGATTGCTGACAAACCGCTTGTAGGTACAGGCATGGAAGCAAATGTAGCGCATGACTCTGGTGTGTGTGTGATTGCGGGTCGTGGCGGTCGTATCGAGTTCGTCGATGCTTCACGTGTCGTGATTCGTGTCAACGAAGACGAAATGGTTGCAGGTGAGGCAGGTGTAGATATCTATAACCTGATCAAATATACACGTTCGAACCAAAACACTTGTATTAACCAAAAAGTTCTTGTGAAACTTGGTGATAAAGTGGGTCGTGGCGATGTATTGGCTGACGGTCCATCAACAGATGGTGGTGAGCTTGCGCTAGGTCAAAACATGCGCGTTGCGTTCATGACGTGGAATGGTTACAACTATGAAGACTCGATCTTACTTTCAGAGCGCGTACTTCAAGAAGACCGTTTAACCTCGATTCACATTCAAGAATTATCATGTGTTGCACGTGATACGAAATTAGGTGCTGAAGAGATCACAGCGGATATCCCGAATGTGGGTGAAGCTGCACTGTCTAAGCTTGATGAATCAGGTATCGTATATATCGGTGCTGAAGTGACTGCTGGCGATATCCTTGTAGGTAAAGTAACGCCTAAAGGTGAAACGCAGTTAACACCAGAAGAAAAATTGCTTCGTGCAATCTTCGGTGAAAAAGCAGCTGACGTAAAAGACTCATCTTTACGTGTTCCATCAGGTACCAAAGGTACAGTGATTGACGTTCAAGTGTTTACACGTGATGGTCTTGAAAAAGACGAACGTGCTCAAGCAATTGAAAAAGCTCAGCTTGATTCATACCGTAAAGACTTGAAAGAAGAATACAAAATCTTCGAAGAAGCAGCACGTGAACGTATTGTTCGTTTGTTGACAGGTCAAGAGTCTAACGGTGGTGGTACAACCAAGCGTGGCGATAAGCTTTCTGTAGACGTATTGTCTGGTTTAGAGTTGGTTGATTTACTTGAAATCCAACCGACTGATGAAGCTATTGCAGAGCGTTTAACTCAAATTCAAGTGTTCTTGAAAGAGAAGAGCTTTGAAATTGATGAGAAGTTTGCAGAGAAAAAACGCAAACTTTCTACAGGTGATGAATTAACAACAGGTGTATTGAAAGTTGTTAAGGTTTACTTGGCTGTTAAACGTCGCATCCAACCGGGTGATAAGATGGCGGGTCGTCACGGTAACAAGGGTGTTGTTTCTAACATCTTGCCTGTTGAAGACATGCCGCACGATGCCAATGGTGTTCCAGTCGACATCGTATTGAACCCACTGGGTGTACCGTCACGTATGAACGTGGGTCAGATTCTAGAGACTCACTTAGGTATGGCAGCGAAAGGTCTTGGCGAAGAAATCGACAAGATGTTAAAAGCGCAACGTACTGTACTTGAGCTTCGTGGATTCTTAGACAAGATTTATAACAAAGTTGGTGGCGAGCAAGAAGATCTTGATAGCTTAACTGATGATGAAATTTTGGTGCTTTCGGGTAACTTACGTGCGGGTGTTCCACTTGCAACACCGGTATTCGATGGTGCTGAAGAATCTCAAATTAAAGACTTGTTAGAGCTTGCGAACATTTCACGTACTGGTCAAACAGTATTGTATGATGGTCGTACAGGTGAACAGTTTGACCGTCCTGTAACTGTAGGTTACATGTACATGTTGAAACTGAACCACTTGGTAGACGACAAGATGCACGCGCGTTCTACTGGTTCTTACTCATTAGTAACTCAACAGCCGCTTGGTGGTAAAGCACAATTCGGTGGTCAGCGTTTCGGTGAGATGGAGGTCTGGGCACTTGAAGCATATGGCGCAGCTTACACGCTTCAAGAAATGCTTACTGTTAAGTCGGATGACGTTGAAGGTCGTACCCGTATCTATAAGAACATTGTAGATGGTAACCATTATATGGACCCAGGTATGCCAGAATCGTTCAACGTATTGACCAAAGAGATCCGTTCTTTAGGTATCAACATTGAACTGAAAAATGGTGACTAAGTTTCTCCATTGAATCTCCCCAACCTCTCTTGTTCAAAGAGAGGCTTCCTCGAAAGGGAAACGGGGAGATTTCTCAGTTAAAAAACAATATTTGTGACCCAGTTGTGTAGTGAAAGTCTCCACAACACACGGAGAAAAAAATTGAAAGACTTGCTCGATATCATGCGCAAAAAGACGGATTCAGACGGTCATGCTCCAGTTGAGTTTGATCGCATCCGTATTGGTCTTGCGTCACCAGAAATGATTAAGTCATGGTCTCATGGTGAAGTTAAAAAGCCTGAAACCATTAACTATCGTACGTTCAAACCAGAACGTGATGGTTTATTCTGTGCCAAAATTTTTGGTCCAGTCAAAGATTACGAATGCTTGTGTGGTAAATACAAGCGTATGAAATACAAAGGCGTCATTTGTGAAAAATGTGGCGTTGAAGTAACAACTGCGAAAGTTCGTCGTGAGCGTATGGGTCACATCGAGCTGGCTTCTCCAGTTGCACATATTTGGTTCTTAAAATCACTTCCGAGCCGTATCGGTCTATTATTAGACATGACTTTACGTGATATCGAACGTGTATTGTATTTCGAATCTTACGTAGTAACTGACCCAGGTATGACTCCATTTGAGAAATACCAACTTTTAAACGATGAAGAATACTTCAACGCTTTAGAAGAACACGGTGATGAATTCACTGCGAAAATGGGTGCAGAAGCTGTTCAAGACTTGTTAAAAGACATCGATCTTGAAAACGAAATTTCACGTTTACGTGAAGAAATTCCAAACACAACGTCTGAGACTAAGCTTAAAAAAGCGTCTAAGCGTTTGAAGTTGATGGAAGCGTTTAAAGAGTCAAACAACAAGCCAGAATGGATGGTGATGAATGTACTTCCAGTACTCCCACCAGATCTTCGTCCGTTAGTACCACTTGAAGGTGGTCGTTTCGCGACTTCTGATTTGAACGACCTTTACCGTCGTGTGATCAACCGTAACAACCGTTTGAAGCGTCTTCTTGACCTTGCAGCGCCAGACATTATCGTACGTAATGAAAAACGTATGTTACAAGAGTCTGTAGATGCATTGTTAGACAACGGTCGTCGTGGTCGTGCAATCACGGGTTCGAACAAGCGTCCTCTTAAATCTTTGGCTGACATGATCAAAGGTAAACAAGGTCGTTTCCGTCAAAACTTACTTGGTAAGCGTGTTGACTATTCAGGTCGTTCGGTAATTACTGTAGGTCCTACTTTACGTTTGCACCAATGTGGTCTTCCGAAGAAAATGGCACTTGAATTATTCAAGCCATTCATTTTCGCGAAACTACAAGCATCTGGCCAAGCAACAACCATTAAAGCTGCGAAGAAAATGGTTGAGCGCGAAACGCCAGAAGTTTGGGACGTTCTTGCTCACGTGATTCGTCAACACCCAGTGATGTTGAACCGTGCGCCTACACTTCACCGTTTGGGTCTGCAAGCATTTGAACCGATCCTGATTGAAGGTAAAGCAATCCGTCTTCACCCACTCGTTTGTGCTGCGTTTAACGCCGACTTCGATGGTGACCAAATGGCGGTACACGTACCATTAACACTTGAAGCGCAGTTAGAAGCGCGTGCGTTAATGATGTCGACCAACAACATCTTGTCTCCAGCGAACGGTGAGCCAATCATCGTACCGTCTCAGGACGTTGTCTTAGGCTTGTATTACATCACTCGTGATGCGATCAATGCCAAAGGTGAAGGCATGGTGTTTGCAGATACTCACGAAGTTAACCGCGCATTGGCAACAGGTCAGGTAAATTTACACGCTCGCGTAAAAGCACGTGTACACCAGACTGTGATTGATGAAAATGGTAACCGTGAACAGCAAACAATTGTTGTGGATACAACACCTGGTCGCTGCTTACTTTGGGAAGTTGTGCCAGAAGGTATGGATTTCCAACAAATCAACGTTGAGATGACCAAGAAAAACATCTCTAAATTGATTAACTCTTGCTACCGTAAATTAGGTCTTAAAGATACAGTGATCTTTGCTGACCAATTGATGTACTTAGGTTTCCGTCAAGCGACACGTTCAGGCGTATCGGTAGGTATGGAAGACATGGTGATTCCACCTGCGAAGTACTCAATTATTGAAAAAGCAGAAGTTGAAGTTCGTGAAATTGAGCAACAGTTCGAACAAGGTTTCGTAACTGCGGGCGAACGTTATAACAAAGTTGTCGATATTTGGGCACGTACAAACGACCAAGTCGCGAAAGCGATGATGGACAACTTGTCTTTTACCACTGTGAAAAACAAACAGGGTGAAGATGAGAAGCAAAAATCATTCAACTCGATCTATATGATGTCTGACTCAGGTGCCCGTGGTTCGGCAGCTCAGATTCGTCAGTTAGCGGGTATGCGTGGTTTGATGGCGAAACCAGATGGTTCGATCATTGAAACTCCAATTAAAGCGAACTTCCGTGAAGGTTTGACAGTACTTCAGTACTTCATTTCAACACACGGTGCACGTAAAGGTTTGGCCGATACAGCACTGAAAACAGCGAACTCTGGTTACTTGACACGTCGTCTTGTAGACGTAGCGCAAGACTTGGTTATTACTGAGCCTGACTGTGGTACTTTGGGCGGTCTTGTAATGACTCCGTTCATTCAAGGCGGTGACGTGATCGAGAACTTAGGTACTCGAGTACTGGGCCGTGTTGTTGCTGAAGATGTGAAGAAAGCAGGTTCTGATGACATTATCCTGCCACGTAACACTTTGATTGATGAGAAACTTGCAAACTTCCTAGAAGAGCAAGGTGTCGATGAAGTTAAAGTACGTTCAGTGGTTGCGTGTGAATCTACATTCGGCGTATGTGCGAAATGTTATGGTCGTGACCTTGCACGTGGTCATCAGGTGAACCCTGGTGAGTCTGTGGGTGTTATGGCTGCACAATCGATTGGTGAGCCGGGTACACAGTTAACAATGCGTACCTTCCACGTAGGTGGTGCTGCAAGCCGAACGTCTGCTGCAAACAGCGTACAAGTACGTAACAAAGGTACTGTACGTTTCCACAATGTGAAAACAGTACAACATGCCAAAGGACACTTGGTATCGACTTCTCGTTCAGGCGAAATCGGTATTGCGGATGATTTAGGTCGTGAGCGTGAGCGTTATAAACTGCCATACGGTGCGTCTATCTTGTTGAAAGATGGCGAAGCTGTAGAAGCTGGCGGTATTGTGGCGACTTGGGATCCGCACACCCACCCACTTGTAACAGAAGTTGCAGGTAAAGTACGTTTCAGCCAAATCGCTGATGGCGTAACTGTTACCTCTAAAACTGATGATGCAACGGGTATGACGACGATTGAAATCTTACCTGTGACTGCACGTCCTGCGTCTGGTAAAGATTTACGTCCTGCGGTTGTTCTTGATACGACTGATGGTGGTGAGCAGTTCTACTTCCTACCACAAAACACGATTCTTTCTGTCCGTGATGGCGAAACAATTGGTGTGGGTGACGTTATTGGTCGTGTACCACAAGAAACTTCACGTACGCGTGACATTACCGGTGGTCTACCGCGTGTAGCTGACTTGTTCGAAGCACGTAAACCGAAAGAGCATGCGATTCTTGCTGAAATTTCAGGTGTTGTAAGCTTTGGTAAAGAGACTAAAGGTAAGAACCGTTTAGTGATTACTCCAGATGATGGTTCTGAGATTTACGAAGAATTGATTCCAAAATGGCGTACCATGAACGTGTTCGAAGGCGAACATGTGAACCGTGGTGAAACTGTTTCTGACGGTCCACAGAACCCACATGACATCTTACGCTTGAAAGGCGAAGTTGCGCTGACCAACTACATCGTGAACGAAGTTCAAGACGTATACCGTCTGCAAGGTGTAAAAATCAACGACAAGCACATTGAAGTGATCGTACGTCAAATGTTGCGTAAAGTTGATATCACTGATGGCGGTGATACAAGCTTCATCAAAGGCGAACAAGTGGATTACATCCGCGTGATGCAAGAGAACCAAGCTGTTCTTGCGCAAAACAAGTTCCCTGCGAAGTTTGAACGTCAATTGATGGGTATTACCAAAGCGTCGCTTTCTACTGACTCGTTCATCTCTGCTGCATCGTTCCAGGAAACCACTCGTGTGTTAACTGAAGCGGCTGTAACAGGTAAAGAAGATGATTTACGTGGCTTGAAAGAGAACGTGGTTGTAGGTCGTTTGATTCCTGCAGGTACTGGTCTTGCGTATCACTTAGAGCGTCGTCGTCAAGAAGCTGAAGCTGCAGAGCACGAGCTTGTAAATGATTTCTCTGATGTGGATCAAGCATTAAGCCAAGCATTTAGCGATGAGTTTAACGGTCTGTAATTAGCCCTTTAAATGAATAAAAAGCCACCTTCGGGTGGCTTTTTTATATACTGATGATAATTAAGTCTATACATATTAGAAATGGCGTTTCAAATTAGACAGATCTCAATTGTTTTACTGACAGTTATGTTCCTTCCAGCTTTGCTTATGATGTTTTTGGCTCCACAGCCTGAAATGCACTGGCAACATGCGGTATGGCACTTCATCACACAAGAACTAAATATTAAGACGGGCATTTCTGGGCCATTTCCCTTTTATACCGTAGCGCTTACTGCCTATTTTTCTGTATTTAGTACAATCTGGGCAGTGGTTTTATTCTGGATGATTTGGCAAGAAGAGCGTGAAAATATTCCCCGCATTGCGCAATTTAAGTTTTGGGATGGCTTAATTATAGGAATATTGTTCATTGGGCTGATTTATTTTAGCTTTTCGATGATGCAATGGCATTTTTCTAAACACGATATGACTGTGGGATTAGGTCGGAATGGTTACCTGTTTCAGAATTTATATCAATATAAACTGGGCATTATTTTCGGTGAGTTATTTTTTAGTTTTTTATTGATATTTAGTCAGTTAGCAATCTTCATATCAGGTTATGGGGCATATGATTTTATGAGAGAAAAATTAAGATATGGCCAGTAAAATCACTGCGCGGATTAAAATCTAAGCTTTTGGAGTTAATGATAAAGAAAGTTTATATAAATCCAATGTAGAAAAATGAAATGCGTTTAAATCGGCTATGAATCATTGATTAGAGCACTTTATAACAGGTAAAGATGCAGTTAAAGTCAAAATTTCACAAAAACCATTTCGTTGATTCAGCCACCTTCGGGGGGCTTTTTTTGTCCTTTTGTTACAGAAGTGGATTTAAGCTTTTATAAATTTCACATTTTTCCTATATTAAAAATATAAGTACACAAATCTCCTTACTTCATTAACGATTAAAAAATAGAGGTGGTTCCACATGAAATTGACATCAAAACTATTGGGCTTAAGCATCTTCGCATTTGTGAGCCAAACGATGGCAGCGCCGATGCCGAATACCATCACCGTGGAGGATAAGGCGGTTGTACCGATTGTCAAAACACAGATTATTCGCAGTGTCGCGGGTCAAGACCCTGTGCGGACGACCGAAGCGACTATTTTTGAAGTGAAAAATGGCGGTAAAGATATTGTGGCGCGTGAAGTGGTTCTCGAAGAAAATGCCAGCCAATTTTCAGATAAAAAAATGTCTGCACCGATTGTGCAAAAAGGTAGCGTGATTGTTCCGACATCCAAAGTTGAAGTGAAATCGACCTTGAGTCAAGGTGGTGTTGTCCTTGCAGAAGGTAAGCAAGTTGACGCACAAGGGATTGAGTTTAAGAAAGGGCAGGAACCTGTACGTAAGGAGCTGAAACTGGATCAAGTGAAAGACCCGAACAGTCAAGAAAGTGTGACGCGTGCGGTGCTCCAAGAAAATGGCACCACCACCAAAGATGTGGTTGTGGTGAAAGAGCCTGAATAAGCTTGAATTGAATGCGGTATGAGGCCCTCTCAGGAGGGCTTCTTGCTTACAAATTTTCAGCAATAGCAGCTGTAACCGTAACATTTCACGGGTTTTAAGTTCATACTGATCTTTTATGCTGTAAGAAATAGCCAATAAGGACAAATCTCATGAAAAAATATATGAGCATTATTGCAGTGGCATCTCTTTCGACGATGCTGTTGGCAGGTTGTGAAAATATGAGCGCTTCTGAGCAACGTATTGGGACAGCGGCTTTAGGCGGTGCAGTAGGTGGTGCTGCGGGGAATAGCCTCGGTGGCGGTGTAGGTGCAGCCGTTGGTGGTGGTGCTGGTGCGGCTGTGGGCAGTAAAGCCCAAGGTGGATCAAACCGTAATGCAACCTACAGTGGTGTTGGCGGTGCGATTGGTTCAGCAGTGGGTAAAAGCGTGTTTGGTGGTAATACCGGCGCTGCCATTGGTGGTGCCATCGGCGGTGGCGCAGGCGCAGCAATTGAAGAACGTAAATAATGTCTTAAGTTCAAATTTCCAAAAAAAGCACTTCATGGAAGTGCTTTTTTTATAGCTGTGCCGGTTTAGGTTTTTTACGACGGATATATAAAGTCTTTTCCACTTCTGCAATTCGAATGCCAGCTTCATCATAAATATTTAAGGTATAAATACGATGTACGGGGGCATAGTTGTCGGCCAGTTGTTTCACGGTCGCGATTTCTTGGGCATCAAGATGAAAGTCTGCATAGACTGTACTGCGACCTGGGCTGAGAAATTGGATAGAGGCGGCTTTGTCCCAAACAATATATTTATTGCCTAAGTGGTGCATCAGCAGGGTCATATAAAAAGGGTCGACCATTGCATATAAACTCCCGCCAAAATGTACGCCGATAATATTTCGATTTTGTCGAGTGAGGGGCATTTTGACACGAATATGGTAGTGTTTAAGGTCAAACTTTTCAATTTGAATCCCTGCACCTTTAAAGGGGGCAAAATGATTGAGAAAGTATTTCGCGACAATCGGCTGTGTCACAAGTTTTTTTAAAATGCTCATTTCGGTCAATGGTATCTGATGAACTTCTATCCATACTAGAGAAGATCAAATCAATTGGCATTGATCGTTTTGCCAGCAAAGTATAAAAAACAGTCAATAACAATAAGGAGCTGAATATGGAGCAGCAAAGTTACTGGGTACAAACCACAGACCAACAAAGACTTTATGTGAAAACATGGGGCAATGCGAACAATCCTGCACTGGTCTTGGTGCATGGCTATCCAGATAATCAAGAGGTCTGGGAGCCTGTGATTGGGCATCTGGTGCAAGATTATTATATTGTGACCTATGACGTTCGCGGTGCAGGGATGTCGAGTGTGCCGCGTCGTACATGGGCCTATGCCTTGCCTCAGCTATCGCTAGATTTGGAAAGTGTGGTGAATAGTGTGATCCCACAGCGTAGCTTTCATCTGGTTGCGCATGACTGGGGGTCGATTCAGTCATGGGAGTCCGCGACTGAGCCAAAATTTAGAGAGCGTATGCTGTCATTTACCACCATTTCAGGCCCATGTTTAGACCATGCCGCATTTTGGATGCGAGAACAGTTCAGACAACACAAGCCTCAATTTTTTAAGCAGTTAACGAAGTCTTGGTATATTGCGGCCTTTCAGGTGCCTTTTTTAGCACCAACCGTATGGCAGTTTTTTAGTCCTGAGCATTGGGGCAAAGTTTTATCGCGTTTAGAAGGACGCTCAGACTTACCGCTGAATCATCACATTGCTGCCGATGGTAAGCACGGGGTTGCGCTCTACCGCGCGAACTTTATCCCACGCCTGACGAAACCTCGGGAACGCTTTGCAATTTGTCCCGTACTAGCGATTGTGTTGGAGCAAGATCAGTTTGTGAGTCCAGCGTTAATCGATGAAATGCCGAAGTGGGTCGAGGATTTTCAACGGATGAATGTAAATGCCAACCACTGGGCAATCTTGAGCCAGCCTGAGGTAATTGCTAAAGAAATCAAAAGGTTTGTTCAAAACTGGCGTTGTGTTGAAGCCAGCTGAAATGATCTGTGAAAGAGAAAGGCGCTAGCGACCTGTAAGGGCAGAATTTTTTGGTTATTTTCTGATAAAATGCGCCTTTCTTCCAAGTCACTCTTTTCACTATGTTCGCAATTCTTGCCGCTATTGGGGTCATGTTTGGACTTTCATTAGCTCGTGTACCTGTAGTATTTGCATTAATTATTGGTGCTGTCACAGGTGGTTTATTGGCTGGTTTAGGGTTACATGGTACCCTCGAAGCATTTAACAATGGGCTTGGGGGCGGCGCAAAAATTGCGTTGGCTTACGGGGTCTTAGGTGCATTTGCTTTGGCTTTGGCACGCTCAGGTTTACCTGACTTGTTGGCTTATAAGCTTATTAAAACATTGAAAGGTTCGAGCAATGAAAAAGCGCAAAATCGGGTTAAATATCTGATTTTTATAACCGTCGCGTTAGCAGCCATTTGTTCACAAAACGTCATTCCTGTGCATATTGCGTTTATTCCAGTCCTGATTCCTCCTTTATTAAGTGTGTTTAACCATCTCCAGTTAGATCGTCGACTAATTGCTTGCGTTCTAACCTTTGGCTTGGTTGCCACTTATATGCTGGTGCCATTTGGATTTGGTACGATTTTCCTGAATGACATCTTAGGTCAAAATATTAATACTTTTGGGCAACCCTACGGTTTTAAAATCAATTATGCCGATATCCCTTCAGCAATGGCTATTCCTGTTTCGGGTATGTTTGTCGGTTTATTGGTTGCTGTATTCTTTAGTTACCGTAAGAAACGTGTATACGAAGAAGTGCATGTGGAACCAGTGCAGCAAAGTATTTCTTCTGAACTTGATATCACGGGTGAGAAGTCTAAGCCCGAAATTTCAAAGTTTACGTTATCTATGGCTCTCATTGCGGTAGTTGCTACGCTTTGGGTGCAAATTGCATCAGACTCCATGATTTTAGCTGGTTTGGTTGGTGTTGCTATTTTGAGCTGTGCAGGCATTTTTAAATGGAAAGAAGCAGATGATGTGATTATTAGCGGTATGCGAATGATGGCATTAGTTGGTTTCATTATGATTGCAGCACAAGGTTTTGCATCTGTTATTTCTGCGACCAATCAAGTGCCAGCATTGGTAGAAGCATCAGTGCGATGGATTGGTTCTAGCCAAGGACTCGCTGCATTTTGGATGCTATTGATTGGCTTACTGATTACTTTAGGAATTGGTTCTTCGTTCTCTACCATTCCAATTTTAGCAATTATTTATGTGCCTTTGTGTATCCAGTTTGGTTTCAGTCCAGCGGCAACCATTGCGATTATTGGTACGGCTGCGGCACTCGGTGATGCGGGTTCTCCAGCTTCTGACTCCACTTTGGGACCGACTTCGGGTTTGAATATGGATGGTCAGCATGATCACATGAAAGACAGTGTGATCCCGACCTTTATTCACTTTAATATTCCACTCATGATTTTCGGTTGGATTGCGGCCATGGTGTTGTAATTTACCCTCCAATTATTATAAAAAGGCGATTTAAAATCGCCTTTTTTATTATTTATTCAGATTAAAATAATCGGGTTTATAATGTTAATTCGGATTAAGAAGGTTGGAATTAAAATATATTTATTTTGATTTTTCGTTATTAATTTAAACCAACTAAAATGGTATATTTAATATTTAAATTAATTTAAAACAGTTACTTAAAAATAGCATTTAAAATACATTATTATTATAATTGCATATTAATTACACTCTTGTTTATGATGAGTTAATGTTAATTTTTATATTAATTATTTTACAAACAGAGGTTGTTTGAAATGTTGAAGCAAATTGCTCTAATTACATTAATGGGTCTTTCTGCATCTGCTGCAATGGCAGGTCAATGGCAAGTCAAAGTCGGTGGATCTGCAGTTGCACCAACGCAGGACACGAAAATTGCGAATGGTACATTAACGGTTGAAGCAGATAGCGAACTTGCGTTTACGCCATCGGTTGAATATTTCTTTAATGACAATATTTCTGCAGAGTTACTGCTAGCAACGCCAATTAGCCACGATATACTCATTAATGGTGCAGAAGCAGTAAAAATTAAACATTTACCGCCAACATTAACTGCAAAATATAACTTTAAAAATTCAACAGGTTTCACGCCTTATATTGGTGTCGGTGCAACAGCATTTATTGCTTGGGATGAAGAAACTTCAGGTGTACTTGCAGGAACTAAAGCTAAAGTCAAAGACGACTACGGCTACGCTGCACAACTTGGTTTTAATTACCAACCTGCTGATGCGAAAAACTGGGGTGTGTTTGTCGATGTTCGTTATGCGGACTTAAACCCAAAAGTTGAAACTGTGGTTGAAAACTTTAAATTAGATATCGATCCAGTGATTTATACCCTCGGTTATAGCTACAAATTTTAATAATCAAAAGTAGCTTTTTAAGAACCTCATCAATGATGGGGTTTTTTTATGCAAAGACTAAAGTTGAATAGTGGTCAATGCTGAAATAAATCACGATGATTCAGTATTTAAAGAAAATCATCTATAGAATGGATAGAAACAGAATAAGAGAGTTATAAAAATGAAATCTATGCTCGGGATCGGTTTAGTCTGTAGTTTGGCGTGGAGCATGCATGCTCAAGCGGCCAGTTTTAATTGTGATAAAGCGAAAACGACGACGGAGCACACGATCTGTGAGCACCTGAAAATCAATGACGCCGATGTGAAAATGACCACCACTTATAGCATTTTAAAACGCCTTGTTCCGATGGGGACGCGTGGCATGATTCAAGATGAGCAAGTGAAATGGTTGAGTCTCCGTGACCGCTGTGGTGCTTCACAAAGTTGTCTCATGGATGTGTATAAAATGCGCCAGCAGCAGTTAGAACTACATCTAGATCGTATTTACCGTCAGGGCCCATTTTAAAAAAAAGCAAAAAAACTTGCGATTGCTATTGAAAAACGTAGCGCTCACTCCAATTCATTAAGCATTCTCTATAAGACTTAATACATTAAGGAGCGATTGATGAGCGAGCAAAACGCACATAAACATAGTTTCCAAGCTGAAGTGGCTCAGCTATTACATTTAGTGACGCACTCACTGTATTCGAATCCTGACATTTTCCTACGTGAATTGATCTCAAATGCGTCCGATGCCTGCGATAAATTGCGTTTTGAAGGCATTAATCATCCTGAATATTATGAAAATGACCCAGACCTACATGTGCGCGTCAGCTTTGATGAAGCCAATCAAACACTGACCATTTCAGATAATGGGATTGGTTTAACTGAACAAGAAGCGATTGACCACTTAGGTACGATTGCTAAGTCTGGAACCAAGGACTTTATGTCTAAGCTTACAGGTGACCAAAAATCAGATGCACAACTGATTGGTCAGTTTGGTGTCGGTTTCTACTCAGGCTTTATTGTGGCTGACAAAATTACCGTAGAATCACGCCGTGCAGGTGTGGATGCTGATCAGGCGGTACGTTGGGTCAGTGCGGGCACGGGTGAGTTCGAAGTCGAGCAGATCCACAAAGACAGCCGCGGGACCGATATTATTTTACATTTGCGTGAAGATGCGTTGGACTATTTACAGTCGCATAAAGTGAAGCAAATTATCAATAAATACTCAGATCACATTAGCCTGCCGATTGAGATGCAAAAAGAGGTTTGGCAGCAAGAAGAAGCGGTCGAAGGTGAAGAGCCAAAACCGGGTCAGTATGTAAAAACAGATGAATGGGAAGCGATCAACTCAGCCAGCGCTCTGTGGACACGTAATAAAAATGAAGTGACTGAAGAGCAGTACGTCGAGTTTTATAAGAATCTCAGCCATGACTTTGAAGCACCACTGGCATGGGCGCATAACCGCGTCGAAGGCAGTACCGAATATACACAGCTGTTGTATGTACCGAGCAAAGCTGCGGCGAATATCTTTACCCGTGAAGCCAAAGCGGGGATTAAGCTCTATGTAAAACGTGTCTTCATTATGGATGATGCGGATAATTTGATTCCAAACTATTTACGCTTTGTCCAAGGGGTGGTCGATAGTGCTGATTTACCACTGAATGTCAGTCGTGAGTTGTTACAAGAAAGCCGTGATGTGAAAACTATTCGTGAAGGGAATGCACGCCGTGTATTGACCATGTTGGATGGTTTAGCCAAATCGGAAGATGAAAAAGATCAAGAGAAGTTCAAAACCTTCTACCGTGAATTTGGTTCAGTGTTGAAAGAAGGTTTGGGCGAAGACTTGGGTAACCGTGAGCGTATTTTAAAACTTTTACGCTTCTCAACTTCAAACAATGATGCGGTGAGCACTTCTTTGCAGGACTATAAAGCGCGTATGCCTGAGGGGCAAAAAGCGATTTACTATGTGACTGCAGACAGTCTCAATGCTGCGAAGAACTCGCCACAACTTGAGCTGTTTAAGAAAAAAGGCATTGAAGTCTTACTCATGGCAGACCGTGTCGATGAATGGGCAATGGAATTTGTGCATGAGTTTGATGGCACACCAATGCAGAACGTGGCGAAAGGTGCAGTCGACTTAGGTGATTTACAAGATGCCGAAGAGAAGAAAGCACTTGAGGCAGCCGCAGAGCAGTTTAAACCTGTGGTTGAAAAATTGTCTGATTCATTGAAAGCCAAGACCAAAGAAGTACGTGTGACCACACGTTTGGTCGATTCACCTGCATGCTTGGTGACAGGTGAGGGAGAACTTTCTCCACAACTGATTCGTATGCTGCAACAAGCGGGTCAGGCCGTACCTGAAAGCAAGCCAATTTTGGAAATTAACCCAGAGCATCCATTGGTAAGAAAATTAGAAAATTCGGCACAGTTTGATGACTTGGCCAATGTAATTTTTGACCAAGCGGTGATTGCTGAAGGTGGCTTACCTGATGATCCTGCCGAATATATCAAACGGATTAACAGCTTATTGCTTCAATAAGCTATTAAATGTTTAAAAAAAGCCTATCGCTAAGATAGGCTTTTTTTATGTCAATGAGTTGGATCAAGCACCTTAATATCTGTTGAACGCATCGATTAAATCGGTGGAAAAGAACTTAATATGGATATCCGTGGATAAGTGAGAACTTATCCACAGTTCAGCTTAAAGATTCACCATGGCCTTAAAATAAAGCTTCAAAACGCACCAAGGCACTGACGTAGTGGCTGCGGTCTTCACGGTGATCGTTAAAATAATTTAAATCGCCTTGGATATAAAACCATTCCCTTAAGAACGGTTGACGCCATGAGACAAAAGGCCCCCAACGGTTCAAACGCAGGTCGTCGTTGTTGTAGAAACCGCCAGTGTAAATGCCGTAGTTAAAACGATTGCCATGAAAGAATTGGTGTTGTCTAAAGCTATAGTTATCCCAGAGCAGATCATCATCTTGATCGTCTGCATAGGTCAGACTGAACTGATTGGATAAAAAGGCTTGATTGGGGCGTGCATGGGTCAGCTCTAGATTGGTACGTAAATAATTTTCACTGTCGATACCATAACGATAAATCTGTTCAGCATACGCACGAAAATCATTGTCGAGTTTCCATTCTTTCGATAACTCGATCCGCGCATAAATATCATCCCCTGAACGTACCCCTAGGTCGAAATCGGTTTCAAAAGGCAGACGATCTGACAGTTGCGACCATCTTAAAGCCAGTGAGCTATTGGCATCACGGGTTTGGCGGCGGTCAAATGTTTTATCGTTATTCGCACTGGGTGGATTTTCATTGGTAATCGCGACATTGTTTTGTAGTTCGTTATCTAAAGAATCATCCCCAAACACGACACTGAGTTTATGTTCTAAGGTTGGAAGTTTGACTCGACCCCGAATACGCGGTTTTACATCATATTCATCATGTTTATTCCAACGGTTATCGACCAAGACCCGTAAGGTGGCTGTGGCCGGTTTTTTAGGATCAGTTTCACCAAACCAATTGTCCATTTTGGCGGCTGTTCGGTCTGCCCAGTTTCGAACTTCTTTTTGCTGGCGGTCGACCCATGTGCGTTCTTCAGTGAGATCAGTCGTGGGCACAATCAGCTCGTCCGATTCTTCAGGTAGAACGGTTGGAAGTGAGTCAATCCACAGTGGAATTTGATATAAAAGTCCACTACCTTTGGGGGGCGATGCGATTTTGTCAATTTCAGCCACGTCGTGAGGTGGCACAAAATGTTGTGTGCTGTTGGTATTGCTTTCCGCCCAAGCCACGTTGACGTATGTACCTAAACTTAGGCAGAAAAATAAAGAGATGGATCCCACATGTTGAGTTCTTAGCATGCTTTCGTACTTTATTGTTCTTCGATGTTTTAGTGTTGTAAATTTCACATAAGAACACAAGTAGAAAATACAAAACTCTACAACTCGCTGCCCAGTTGTTTTTGAATAGAATCAAATAATTGAAACACAGTGATAGGTTCAGGCAAAGTAGAAATCGTATTTTGAATCAGTTGCCAACTGATGCCGTGCTGTCGGTCTAAGACCAAGCACGGATACGCGATCTCGGTACGTGAGAGTTCAACCCGCTTCTGACCATGAATTACTCGAATTTTTTGTCGTTCTTTTAACACTAAAATGGGCGTATTTGCGTCCGCGGAGCTTTCTTCAAACTGGATGAATTTACGGCTATTGAGTAGATCGGCCAGAATAAATGGATGATAGTCTTCAATATGCCATACCAGTTTGGCCTGTTGGGTATACAGCTGAAAAATCGAAAATGCATCATGCATATGACTTTGTAGCTGGTCCCATACAATTTCGCGGATGGCTGCGACTTGATGCTGACAACTCTGGGCAAATTGTTGGCTCAGGCGAATGGCTTCCGTGGGACTGTCAGCACCGAATAGAGCCAAATACTTAATAAACTCTCCGTGCTGCTGGGTCTGTTCTGCCAAATAGATGGGATAGTACAACCAGTGATCGAGTTGGTCGCTGTGGATCAGAAAATCGATATTTTGACCGATCTTGGTGTGCCCTGAAATGTCGAGGCCATAGAGCTTAGGATCTAAATTTGGTTGATGCAGCGTGCACAATTTCGCTTGATATTGCCCCAGATTAATCTGTGTGGGCAGTATGGGTTGCGCAGCAGTAGCTGATGCTTCTGAATTTTCTGTATGGCTATCCTGCAAAACAGGGCATGGTGCTGTCACCTCGCTTTCAAGTGGATCTTGCTGTTGAAATTCAGATGAAATGTCTGTATCTGGTTGTTCAGCCAAGATCGATCGCCTTTGGATAAAATCCTGAATGGCAAGCGTTGAAATAGACGCACTTGGCTTGAGGTCAAATCGAATGGGTGCAGCAGTCTCAATGATAAATTCTTCCTGAGGCTGAGATAGCTGATCACTTAAAAGAGGCGGATTGCTGAGAATCAAATGATTTTCTGGTAATACTTCAGACTGAAGCTCTAAAGCTGTTTGTACGATATCGGACTGATTTTCAGGTTCCTTATCTTGTTTGATACTTAGTTTAATAGGATTGATTGGGACGACATCTTCTACAGTGTTTTGTTTAAAAGACCTGAGTTCGGTTCCTTCAATTTGAGTTGCATTTGGGGTGCTGTCGAATGGAGGTTGTATTTCCGTATTGAAGTGAAGCTCTGCTTCAGACTCAGATAAAACCAGACCAGAATCTGGGCTGACTTCGGAGAGCAACGACTCAGAATCTTGGGGCAGCTCAGCCGATGTATCATCTGTAGCAATGCTTAAAAGCTCAATACCCGTGAAAACAAAAGCGTCAGTAACCACATTGTCCTGTACCTGCCCTAGGCTAGTTTTTTCCTCGAATGTGGTTGTAACGGGCAGGATAAACTGGTCTCGTGCAACTTCTGCAACTTCTGCAACTTCTGCAACTTCTGCAACTTCTGCAACTTCTGCAACTTCTGCAACTTCTTCGGATATTTCTGGTGTCGTAAGAAAATGTGTGTTGTTGAGTTGTTGAGCGCTTTGTACATGGCTCAAAAACCATTGGTAGGCGTGTTCAAACTTTATGTGCCATGGGCTGCTATACAGTGTAGCCGGAGTGCTTTGAAAAGCAATTTGCCAACCCAAACCTGATTTATATAAAACCCCCCATGCGAAAGCTGCCTGCTGTTTTAAGGTATCGGTTAAAGCAGATTCATAATGAAACAGTCCAATATAGACATGCTGGTAGGGACTTTGTTGTATCCAGCGTTCAGCCGCAGCTTGAGGCTGAGTCAGCGCTTTATAGGCTTCGAGTTGTTTTTGAAAAATGGATTCATCACAGAGTGCAAAAATTTCACGGATGCGTTTTTTCGAGCGCGCAATTTCAAAAAAAGACAGAGGTTGATGTTCCAAACCATCAATCAATTGATGTAGTTCTTTGATCAGCAGTGCTTTTTCGATTGCTTTCATGCGCTGAACTCTAAAGTTGTTTTTGTGCTTGTTCCAAGTAGCTTGCCAAAACCATATTGATGGCCAGTTCAAGTAATTTATATTCGGCTGAAGTCGGCTGCGTATACTGCTGTGCGAAAGCAATCAATTGATCAAGGTCAATGGCTTGGGGCGTAATACGACCTTGGATAAGGGCTTGTAAATTTTGCATAGGCATGTGCTATTGAGTGCATTTAATTTATTGGTTTTGGAGTTCAGTCTTCTTGTTTGATCATAATTATAAAAGAATAAATAGGCAAAAATTATTCTGCTCTTGATACGAGAAAAGGGTGGTGAAAAATGTAGATAATTTCGATCTCAGCACAGATTGAATTAAATATTTTTGCCCTAGAGGGTTCATAGCGGAAATTTTTTGTCAGTTCTTTGCAATTTTGGGCAAAAAAAATAGGCAATCAACATTGCCTATTTTTGACCAAGTCAGCGCAAATTACGCTTCTTGATGTGGTGCAGCCGCAGGAGCATCAGCCGTTGCCGTTTGAGTGTCTGCTGGTTTTTTTACAGGAAAATCTGGAACAAAAACAACTTGTGCAGAAACAGTTGCAGAAAGAGCCATTACAGCGACAGCCAAAGCATATTTAACAGCGTTCATGATATTTCCTCTAAAAAGGAGGTCTCACTAAGGAGACTGGGAGTTTTAAAAAGATAAATTTCGCATGAATAATATCAAAAAATGATCGATTTAAGCGCTGGTTTAGACCAGTAAAAGATGAATGGTGAGTTCATTTGTTGTTAAAAAACAATAAATTAGAATAAATGCTCTAGTCTGGTATAGAGTTTTTACTCCAGGGCTAAGCTATTTGAATTTAAAGTGAAAATTTAGATTTTCAAGTTTGAAAGGACGCTTGAAAGTAGCTCTTTTTTGTCTAAAATGAGACCTGAAAAAGGCTTGGAGTTACATGATTAATTGTTTAAATATTCACCATTTTGAAGTCTTTTGATTGTGCATACTGTGTAAGTTTTTGCTGTGGAATGTTTAAGTCATCTATTTTTGATTAAAAATTAACCTAAGATGAACAGGCAAAAACAACAATAGCTGAGGACAAACAGATGGCCATTGCAAAAGTGGTAGAAGTCAATTCAAGCAGTGCGAAAAGTTTTGAAGATGCGATTCAGACAGGGATCGCAAAAGTCACTGAGACGGTGAAGAATGTTCAAGGTGCTTGGATCAATGAACAAAAAGTGGTGATTAAGGACAACCAAATTGTAGAATATCGGGTCAATCTTAAAATTAGTTTCTTGGTCGATTAAACATAAATCTATTTTTTTTAACCTATAAAAAAATCCCCGCAGGCCGGGGATTTTCTCATCTATAGATAGGGCTCAGTTAAGGTCTGAAACCAGTATCCTTATGATTATTTGGGTGTTTCACAAGACTCATCGGAACACTGTGCCGCATTATTTTCTTCTGCTGGCATTTGTGCTTTTTCAAGGACTTGTAAAAAGACTTCACGCGGCTGTGCACCCGCTAAAGCCACACGTTGATCGAAAACAAAGAAAGGTACACCCGTTACTTTCAGTTGTTCACGCGCCACTTCTTGGTCAAACTTCACGAAATCTGCGTATTCGTCAGAATCCAGCACATCATCTACTTCAACTGGGTTTAAGCCAATACGAGAGGCCACGTCTTCAATGGTTTCACGTTCACCAATCGGTAAACCTTGCGTCATATAACTAAAGAAAAAGGCTTCTTCAGCTTCATTGCCTAAACCATGGCTTTGAGCAAGGTGGATAATACGGTGTGCATTGAAACTGTTGCCTGAGTTGGCATTTTCCCAGTTAAATTCAATGCCTTCTTCCGCAGCCATTTTGGCAATATTACGCTGCATCTCTTCCACTTCAGCCACTGTGCGACCATATTTTAGTGCGAGACGTTCTGAGTTCGAAATTTCTTGGCGTACTGGTGCATCTGGATCTAGTTCAAAACTGTGCCAATGCACTTCCAATTCTACACCAGCCTGTTCAGCTGCCGCTTCTAAACGTTTTTTGCCAATATAACAAAAAGGACAAACAACATCTGACCAAATATCTACACGCATGGGATTTCTCAAAATAGTAAAAAGAGCAACTAAGGAAATGATGGGGATGAGTTATAAAATTTAAAGCAGGGCCATTAAAAAAAGCTGTTTCGCTATGGATTCAATCAGTTGAACCCTCTGGGCTTGACCGTTTATCTGACAACTACGCAGCATAAAGATCGAAAAATATACAATAGGGTGAAGGCGCTCAGTTTGAGCATGCCTTTTTATATCTCTTAGCGTTTGGGATTGTTTTATGAAATTTTTAAATTCTCTTCCAGTTTTTTGTTGTGTTCTTCTTTTTATGCCGACTTTGCTGCAAGCCAATGGTGAGATCGTGAGTCTACCGACTTTTAAAACCATGGCGGAATCAGAACTACGTGCTGAAACGGGTGTGATTCCTTATCAACAGGATGAAAATATTCGTAAAGCCTTGCAGCACCGTATCGTTCAGTTACAGGATGATGCACAGTCTTTTGTGGTCGATCCGACCATCACTCAAAACATCGATATTTTGCCACCTGCGGTCACAGCAGATCTAAATTCTGTGCCACCTTTGTTACGTGAGCATGTCTTAAACATCGCCGCTGGTTTGCAGTCGTCTAATCCAACTGAAGGCTTGTATATCATGTTGCAGCCGTTTGGCATTGACCGTAATGCGACCAATGTACAAATTGCCCGTGAACAAATTTCGATTGGGCAGATTGATCGGAATTTTATGCAAGGGATTCAACAGAATAGTCAGCAACCGAGAATAGCTCCAACGAAGTAACACGTCCTTATTCGTTTATCGCCCGTACATTCCTCATCCACTTGGGGAAGGTGCGGGCTTAGCGTCCTCAAATATCGATAACATGTTGAAATATTGATCATGTGCCTTTATTTGCTATGATGAAAAGAAATGAAGAGGAAGCTGAACATGCGACGTATCGTGTTGATTTTAGTTCTTGCGACCAGTGCCGTTTTTGGTTGGATGTTTTATCAGTATTCTCAACAACAAAAAGAGCAGCAGCAGCTACAACGCTATGAAACGGTGCTGTATGAAAAGACCGAACAAATTTACAAACAAGCTCAAGATTGGACCACACCAATTCAAGTCGATGTAAAAGATCCACGTCTGACAGGTGACTATCAAATTATGGCGGAGTTTGTGCTCAGTCATATGCTGCAAAATGCCGAAGCGCGTAATCAATATCTACGAGATTTAAAAGCCTTAAATTGGGATCAGTTTCTAAATATTGACCGATTAAGCAAAGACAAAAAGAACAATTATGCTGAAACGGAGCAAATGCTGAAAGACGTACATGCCGTTGTTGAGAGCTATGCACAGCAGGTTGAACAACGTCAAAAAGAGGCGATTGCTCAGGCCAAAGATTTAGCAATATCTGCGCGGTTCCGCCATCAACTGACCGACAGCATACGAGCCAGTGAAAAAAGCCATGAAGCCACCCGCCTGTTTAGTCTTGAACAGCAGAATTTAGCCAAAGCGGATCAAATTTTCTTGGTGCTGAAAAATAACCAATGGGAAAAGAAAAACAACACCTTTATGTTTTATGAAGATGCCCCACTACAGCAGTTTAATGCGCTGTATAAAGAGATTTTGACACTGAATAGCCAGATGCAACAGGTCGAAAAACAGACCCAAAAAGAGGTAGAACAGAAGTTATAACACAGTGCAAAGATGACAGTTGTGTAACCGTACTGTCATCTGTTGTTCAAAATTGGCTGCTAGAGTAAAAGCATCACAACGATGACGACTTTTCAGTGCAGGCAGGTGAGTCATGAGAACCATACACGTTTTTGATGATATTCAGCATGTGTATAGTGAGTTTGTAGAAAATAAAAACTATCCAAAATTAGAACGCTTAAGCAACTGGGGGAAGAATCGTTTTTTCTTCAACCAATATTTCAAAATGATCGAAGACTGGCACCACACCGAACAAATCGTGATTCAGTTTAACCAACAGTATTTCAGTCTAGATACGGGCAGCGCGCCTGACTTTATGGACAAAGAAAAGTATATGGCTTGGTTGATGGGCGAGCTCTTAATTTAAATCCTTCACAAAACAGTACAGCGCCCGATTCGTTCTAGGCGCTGTACTTTTATTGTCTTAATCAAAAATTTTATCAGCTGCTTGAAACGGCAGGCTGACCACATCAATTGCGACGGCAAAAGGCAGTAACACTAATTTTTCAAAAGGATTCATACCCGACTTCGCTTTATAACTTTCCTCTTGATGGGTATAAATGCTCACCTGATAAGGCTTACTCAAGGCTTTTAAGGAGGCTAAATTGTTCGCCGCAGGGTAAACCACACCTGCCAGTTTGATCTCGAAACAGAAACGTTGTGCAAACATGCGTTCATCACTGGAACTTGAACATTCCTTCGCGCCATTTTCAATAAAAAACTCCAGATCTTTCTTACTGATGTCTTCTTTTAGTTTCACATAAGACAGTGGTAGTGTTCCTGTAAAATGACCATCATTCTTTTCTGAATAGAAACTTAGTTCTCGGGTCACTTGAATATTTTTCGGGTCCAGTTTCCCAATCAAGCTGACAAATTGAGGCCCACCTTGGGTCAATACATAACTTTTTTGTTGCCCTGCAATCACTAAACTATGCGCAGGTAAATTCGGCAGAGGCTGAGCAGGTTTACCAAAAGCCACCACTTGGTCTTCGATCAAGGTGGCTTTGTTGGTACGGGTATAGGTTTTATTGTCTTTGGTCATCAGGGTTTTGGTGGCACAGCCTGTGAATAATGTTCCCATGACGCCTAAGCAAATGATAGTTTTTAAAGGTGATGCAAACATCGATAGACTCCGAATCATTTGAAATATAGTTAAGCTGAATTTTTATTGTCTTTAAGCCTATCATTAAAATGTTCAAAAAGGCGTCAAAGCTCAAAAGTTTAAAGTCATGAAAGTTCTATGAGTCGCTCAATGCTGTGGAGCAACAGATTTTATTTCTTACACATCTGTAGTTTTTAGTCACTGAATGAATGTTCATTTGAGTCTGAACTGGCTATGATCATACAAGCGTTCAATAATAAAAGATGGACTGGCGAATACGTCATAACAAAGGTGGGAATCGGCTGATGCAAGACTTGATTTTTTATAAAGAACTTCCTGTATGGACTGCGCAGACCATTCCACAAGGGTTTAAAAATCAACACAATACCAAAGCAGGCACGTGGGCAAAGTTAAAGATTTTTCAAGGTGAGCTGAGTTTTGCTTTTCTAGATGAGGCAGGTCAAGTGCAATCTGAGCATCTATTTACCCCTCAGCAACAGCCACCATTTATTCAGCCTCAAGCATGGCACAAAATTGTTTCGACCAGCGATGACATAGAGTGTCAGTTGCAATTTTACTGTACCCCGCAGGATTATTTTTATAAGAAATATCAGCTTTCACCTACGCACTCAGAAATTTTGGCGGCTACGCCGTATTTACACGGTGGTCGGGCTTTGGATATCGGCTGTGGGCAGGGGCGAAATTCGCTGTATTTAAGCCAGCAAGGCTTTGAGGTGGATGCTTGGGATGTGAATCCGCAAAGTTTGCAAAAACTACAGCAGATTATAGATGCCGAAGGTATTCAAAAGATTTATCTGCAACAGCGTGACCTCAATGCTGACCCAAGCATTACAGGTACATACGACTTTATTTGCTGTACGGTGGTGATGATGTTTTTAGAAGCGCCAACTGTGAAACCATTGATTGCGCAGATGCAGCAAGCCACAAATGTAAATGGATTTAACTTGATTGTCTGTGCGATGGATACCGATGCTATTCCTGTGCAGGCTGACTTTCCATTTGCTTTTAAAGCAGGCGAGTTAAGTGCGCTATACGATGGCTGGAACATTGTGAAATACAATGAAAATGTAGGTGAGTTACATCGGGTCGATAAGCAGGGTAATCGGATTAAGCAGCATTTTGCGACGTTATTGGCGCAGCGGGTTGATGATTTTTAATGTTTTAATGCGCTCGAAAATGAAAAGGGAGGGCAGAGTAAAACTTGAAGTGCGACATAAACCACCTAATTAATTTAAAGGGTTTATGGAGTATATAAAATTGTCATACCATCATCTTAACTTTGAAGATCGTACTGCATTAATGCTTGAGTCAAGAAAAGAAGGCTTTTCAGCCAGAAAATTTGCTGAACTTATTAAAAGACATCCTAGTACGATCTATCGTGAGCTTAAAAGAAATAGCATCAATGACGTTTATCAAGCTCGATATGCTTCTGATAACACTTTTGCTAGACGTAGACGTGGTCACAGAAAACTCAAAATCGATTCAATCCTCTGGAAATTTATTGTTGAAGCGATCCGTTGTTTATGGTCTCCTCAGCAAATAGCAAAGCGTTTAAAGACATTTCCTGATTTGGATCAAACAATGAATGTAAGCCATACAACGATTTATTCAACGATACGCGCATTACCCAAGGGTGAGTTGAAAAAAGACTTATTATCCTGTCTGCGTCATGAAAATAAAAAGCGAAAAGCTAACGGTGAACCTAAAAAAGATTCTATATTACAGGATATTAAAACTATTCATGAGCGCCCAGCCGAAGTTCAAGAAAGAAAAATACCGGGTCATTGGGAAGCTGATTTAATTAAAGGTAAAGACAATAAAAGTTCGATAGCAACACTTATTGAACGAAATACACGGCTCTGTATCTTGGCAACATTACCTGATGCAAAGGCAGAATCAGTGCGCAAGGCTTTAACTGAAGCTCTGAAATATTTACCTGCAGAACTGCGTAAAACGTTGACCTATGACCGTGGACGCGAGATGGCAGAACATAAAATACTTGAAGAAGATTTAGGCATAGATGTATATTTCTGTGACCCACATTCACCCTGGCAAAAAGGCACATGCGAAAATATGAATGGTTTAATTAGGCAATATTTACCTAAAGGGATTGATTTAAATCAGGCAGATCAGCATTATTTAAATCAAGTTGCCATGTCACTGAATACTCGTCCTAGAAAAGCGTTAGATTGGCTTACACCATTAGAGAAATTTGCTCAGCTTGTTGATTATCATAAGACTTTTCAAACTGTCGCACCTCATGTTTGAATTCGCCGAGTTTTACCTCCCTTTGTACGGATTAAGTATTGTCTTTAAGGGCAGTTAGAATCTGTTCGGTCATCTTTTTCGATTTTAATGCTTCCTTATCTTCTATCTTGGCTCCTGATAGTTCAATTATATTGATAGCTTTTTTAAACACATTCTTACATAAAGCCTCTTCCAATAGGATTTTAATAATAGGATTGCAATATTTTTCAACCTTATTGTGACTATTTAAAGGAGGGAAGTTTTCTTTGGAAGCTAGTAAAGGGAATAACATAATTATGTAAAATTTAACTTTTTTAAATTTTTTATCAATTTCATTACTTGCGAATAACGTATCCAACTTATAAAAGATTAATCCTGCCAAATAATAAGACGCGAATTGATGGTCATTTTCAAAAAGTTTAGATTTTTTGTTTCCTATTTCTTTTGCAATTTGCCCAAAGTATGTTGTAACGAGATGTGGATCTTGGCGGAAAATTGAAGAAAAAGATTTAATTTGATTTGAAACACTTATGATTCTTTTTTTGACAACACTTGAATCATTATTGTATTGATTAACACGTCGCTCATAATATAATCTGCCATCACCTTCCATAGCATTATAATAATGCTCCAAGTTTTTTTGAAAATCAGTCATTGCTGATAATTGTTCTTTTTTTACAGCCGTTTGACTATTTGTTGAAACAGTGATTTTAGATTTTATATCATCATCAGTTGTTACTATTAATTTTATTGGGATATTCATATTGGATAAAGTATCTAATATTCTATTTTGATATAAAATATTACTGGTTTGGCATCCATTAACAATTTGAAAATCAAATAAAGTACATTTGTCACCAGAAATTTTTATTTCATTAGCAACAATAGTTACCCCATTATTAAGTACACTAAATAAATGAGGATTATCAGATTTTAAAGTTTCCTCAATTTTTAAGTTAACGGCATTTAACCCTTGAAAATCTCTGACGTTATCTTCAAATACATTTTGAATATTATCATTTTGGTCAATAATTAATTTTTTAAATTCAGAAAATTGCAAGAAACCATAGTAAGATTCATCAATTCCTAGAGTTTCTGGTAATGTAATTTTATTGGGGAATTGAATGGTACAGGATAAAGGAGTTTTTGTTTTTCTATATAATTTTCCTAAATCATTTGCTCCATGAATAATAAAATCAATATTTTCAAATAAGTTTAATTGCTCAAGATGCTGCCTATTTACTTTGATACATGCTCGGATATTTGTATCCTCAATCACAGTTGTACTTGTTGTAATATAGATGATTTTACATGATGGATTTTGCTTAAAGTCTGATGCCAAAGTGAAAATATAATCTGAGATTTCTGATAGCTTTTTAATATCTTCATTTCTAACGAGCTTATGTTCTTCTGAGAAAAAATCATACACGCCATTATAAAACTGAAGCATTTCACTGGTATCAATAGTTGATGATGTTTTTGATTGAATAAATATATATTTAACATCTAAATAACCATTTTGTGCAAGAAGATCATCTATTTCGTTAAGTTCTTCAATTAAATGTCCATTGACAATAATAGCTAATCCATCGATACCTGTATCATTTCCTGATCCAATAGAAATAGAGTCAATATCGAAACTTTTATTATATTCATTACTTAAAATAGAATAATTTACAAATTTCTCAAAATTTGAACTTTCGTCCTTGTTAACTATTTCTTGTGTTTTAAGAAAGTCATTTAGTAAGGTTTTTGTGATACGGTCCATATAGTGATTTAATATCATGCAGTTAGTTGGATAATATAAAAAATCCCCGCATTTAGCGAGGATTTTTATACATCAAATTAGGGTATTAAACACGTTCGATAATGGTCGCGATACCTTGACCCAAACCGATACACATGGTCGCAAGACCAATTTGCGTATCTTGCTGTTCCATCACGTTCAACAGCGTCGTGGTAATACGTGAACCAGAACAGCCCAATGGGTGACCCAGTGCAATCGCGCCACCATTTAAGTTAATGATGTCTTGCTTCTCATAAACACCTAAGCCCTTCATTACTGATAAGCCTTGTGCAGCAAACGCTTCGTTTAACTCGATGGTTTGGATATCCGCCATGCTTAAACCAGCACGTTTAAGCGCTTTTTGAGTTGCAGGTACAGGACCATAACCCATGATTGCAGCGTCACAGCCTGCAACCGCCATAGAGCGAATCACAGCACGAGGCTTAAGACCTAAAGCTTGAGCACGTTCAGCAGACATCAACAACATTGCAGATGCACCATCAGACAAAGCTGAAGAAGTCGCAGCTGTTACTGTACCGCCTTTCGGGTCAAATACAGGACGTAAACCTTTGAATGCTTCAAGGTTTGCATCTGGACGAATCACTTCGTCGATGTCGCACAGGATTTTGAAGCCATTCGCATCATGACCTTCAACACCTACGATTTCATTTTTGAAACGGCCTTCTTGCGTTGCAGCCCAAGCGCGGCGGTGAGACTCAACACCGAACGCATCTTGTTCTTCACGTGAAATGCCGTTCATACGACCTAACATTTCAGCCGTTAAGCCCATCATGTTAGACGCTTTTGCATAGTGCTTAGACGCTTCTGGGTTCAGGTCGATGCCGTGCATCATCCCTACGTGACCCATGTGCTCTACACCACCGATGATGAAGATATCACCTTGGTTGGTTGCAATCTGTGCAGCAGCGGTGTGAAGCGCTTGCATAGATGAACCACAAAGACGGTTAACCGTTTGACCTGCCACAGTTTTTGGAAGGTCAGCCAATAAACCAATGTTACGGCCAATGTTCATCCCTTGTTCTAGAGTCTGGTTTACACAGCCCCAGATCAGGTCTTCAACTTCATTGGTGTCAAACTGGTTACGAGCAACTAAAGCACGAACCAATTCAGCCGATAAGCTGTCAGCACGTACATTGCGGAACATACCGTTTTTGGTTTTACCCATTGCTGAACGTACGCCATCAACGATGACAACGTCACGTGGATTTAAAGTAGCCATTCACGTTGCTCCTTAACCGTAGAATTTTTTGTTGTTAGCAGCCATGTCACGCAACATTTGTGGCGCTTCATAAGCCTTACCTAAGTGTGCGTATTTGTCGCAAAGTGCAACGTATTCAGCAACACCTGTTTGGTCGATGTAACGGCATGGACCACCACGGAATGGAGGGAAACCTACACCCATAATCATCGCCATGTCTGCTTCAGAAGCAGTCGCTACGATGTTGTCTTCTAGGCAGCGAACAGTTTCGTTACAGAAAGCAAGCATCATACGGTCAATGATTTCTTGAGCATCAAACTCGCGTTTTTCTGCAGTTGCCACAGTAGCAACAAGCTCATACGCAGTTGGATCAACCACTTTGGCTTTTTTGCCTTTACGGTCAAGTTCATATTTGTAGAAACCAACGTCGTTCTTTTGACCCAAACGTTTGTTTTCGTACATGATTTCGATTGAACCTTTGAAGTCTGGCTTCATACGGTCAGGGAAACCTTCAGCCATGACTTCTGCACCGTGAACGCCCGTGTCGATACCCACCACGTCGATCAAGTAAGCAGGACCCATAGGCCAGCCGAATTTTTCCATGACTTTGTCGACTTGTTGGAAGTCAGCACCGTCTTTCAATAGAAGGTCAAATGCACCAAAGTAAGGGAACAATACGCGGTTTACAAGGAAACCCGGGCAGTCGTTCACAACGATTGGTGTTTTACCCATTTTCTGAGCAAGAACTACAGTGGTCGCAATCGCTTCAGCAGAAGTTTTCTCACCACGGATCACTTCAACCAATGGCATCATGTGTACTGGGTTAAAGAAGTGCATACCGACAAAGTTTTCAGGACGTTGTAGGTTTTCAGCTAAACGTGTGATTGAAATGGTTGAAGTATTTGAAGCAATGATCGTGTTGTCACGAACATTCTTCTCAGTTTCAGCAAGTACAATGCCTTTTACTTTTGGATTTTCAGTCACCGCTTCAATCACGATGTCCACTTCTTTAAACTCGTCATAGCTTAAAGTTGGACGGATGCGCGCAAGAGTTTCACCCATTTGAGCAGGTTTCATCTTCTTACGTTCAACTTGTTTGGTCAGTAAGCCATTGGCTTCTTTCATACCCAAAGCAAGTTGTGGATTACCAATGTCTTTCATGATGATTGGTGTGCCTTTGCTTGCCGCTTGGTAAGCAATACCACCACCCATGATACCCGCGCCTAGAACAGCCGCTTGGTTTACAGGGTGCGCACCTTTTTCATATTTCTTCGAAGTTTTCTTCACTACTTGGTCATTGATGAATAGACCAATTAATGCACCTGCTTGTGGTGTAATCGCTGCTTTTGCAAAACCAGCTGCTTCAGCTTGCAGTGCTTCATTACGTGGAAGGCTTGCACCGGCTTGTAATGAGTCAAGAAGAAGTTTAGGCGCAGGGTATTGAGCAGGATTTGCTTTTGCAAGTACCGCACCTTTCGCCGAGTTGAACGCCATCATTTGTTCGATTGGGTTCAATTTAACTGGGTCAAGTTTTTCCTGACGTTTTGCTTTCCAGTCTACACGGCCAGCAAGGGCTTGTTTAACCAAGTCAATTGCAGCGTCTTGTAGTTTATCTGCAGCAACAACCGCATCAACCGCACCGTCTTTCAGTGCAGCAGCTGGTTTTTTAGGATTAGCCATCGCCATCCATTCAACTGCATTGTCGATACCAATTAGACGGCTTAAACGAACCGTACCACCGAAACCAGGGAAGATGCCCAGTTTGATTTCAGGAAGACCGACTTGAGCCGCGTCTGACATCACACGATAGTCACACACTAGACACATTTCAAAGCCACCGCCCAATGCCATACCATTGATCGCTGCAACTTTAGGAATCTCTAAATCTTCAAATGCGTTGAAGATGTCGTGAACAGGCAATGCCCAATCCACAATCGCTTGTTCGCCTTGAGCGAAGTTTGCACCAAATTCAGTAATATCTGCGCCAACGATAAATGTAGATTTAGCCGAAGTAACGATTAAGCCTTTGATGTCACCGTTTGCTTTAACAGCGTCAATTGCAGCTTTGAAATCTTCAATCGTTGCACGGTTAAATTTGTTGACCGACTCACCTTGTAAGTCAAAGCGGAATTCTGCAATTCCGTCCGAAAGCATTTGGACGGTAATGGCATTGCCAGCGTGGATCATGCCTGATCTCCTTTATTTTGGAGGACTTCTAAGTTGATGTTGTGAAGCGAGTACGTCATTCCTACGTACATCTATGCTCCGCCAATCTTACGATAACTATATCGAAAAAGAACATAACAAGTTGTATCAAGCCGTGACGCAAGGGTCATCTATTTTTATTCAATTATTTCGTGTGCTTGCGTGATGTATTTTTGAATGATGCGACCTAAATAGAGTGAAGTTTTTGTTTCATTTAGGATTTTTTATGGATGAGTGCTCAAAAAATGATTAGACAGCGCCCTTATGTTTCAAGTCAACCTTTGTGCCGATTTTGGCAATTTAGTCAATGCTACACTTGCAGGTAAACCCAAACAGAATGAAAACTTGTGATGAAAAGCTGGAAATAGGACGTACTTTGCAGCCTATGTTACAATTTGCAGTCTAGACCGCATACCGGTCTTTTTCTGTTATTTCGTTTTTCTTTGGTTTCCAGGTTTTCATATGATTAAGTGGATCATTCTGGCGATTTTTATTCTTTCTGCACTTTATATTCAGCAACGTGGGAAGGTTCGTCACTCGTTTTATCGTCAATTTTTCGATCACTCAACGATTCTTGCGCCGATTAACTACCTCATGTACATGTTTTCAAAGGTACCGAATCAGCCGTATATCGACACTCAGCATTTTCAAGACTTAAAAGTGTTGGATGAAAACTGGGAAATGATTCGTGATGAAGCAAAAGCTTTATATGAAAAAGGCGGAATTAAAGCATCGAGCAGTTATGATGACTTAGGGTTTAATTCCTTTTTCAAAACGGGTTGGAAGCGTTTTTATCTGAAATGGTATGACTCTGCGCATCCGTCAGCTGCTGAGCTTTGTCCAAAAACCACAGCCTTGCTGAAAACCTTGCCGACCATTAAAGCCGCGATGTTTACCGAACTGGCACCAGACAGCCGTTTGGTTCGTCACCGTGACCCTTATGCGGGTTCATTACGTTATCACTTGGGGCTGATCACACCGAACGATGACCGCTGCTTTATTGATGTGGATGGTCAGCGCTATTCATGGCGCGATGGTGAAAGTGTAGTCTTTGATGAAACCTATATTCACTATGCAGAAAATAAGACCGATCAAAACCGCATTATTTTCTTTGCCGATGTCGAGCGTCCTTTAAAAACACGTTTTATGGAACGTTTCAATCACTGGTTTGGTAAAAAAGTGATGACCGCTGCCAGCTCTCCAAATGAAGCTGGGGATCAAACGGGTGGGCTGAATAAAGTCTTTGGTTATGTCTATCAAGTGCGGATCAAAGCCAAAGCTTTGAAGAAAACCAACCGTCAACTGTACTACTTCTTAAAGTGGTTCCTGATGCTCGGAATTTTCTTTTTGATCTTTGTTCAACCTTATGTGTTTTAAAGCACATTAAGCGCCCTGAGGGGCGTTTTTTATTTGGGCAGAAAAGGGGGAAGCCTATCTGCCCTTTTGATTTTTCTATTTATTTCAAGGCTCACAGTGGATTCGAACCACGTATGGCTTTATGCTTTATCCAGTTAAAACTAAAAACAACATGAGCGCGTATCTGTGTCATTTTTAAGATCGCAACTTATAACTTAGATAAAGCATGAGGTTTCAAGGTGCAAAAGTTTCGTTCGAAGATGGACTGGTGGTTTTTGGGGTTTATTATTGCCATGTCAGGCCTGTTGGCCCAATTGATTTTGACCACCTATGGCAAAGGCATTTTGATGCAAAATCTTTTGTTCGTTGTGGTCTATGCTTTGACTATTGTTTTGCTGTGGTGGCCGCTGTGGAGTACTCGCTATGTGGTCGATCAGGAGCAACTGACAATTCGCAGTCTCTGTTTTAAATGGATCATTCCCTTGACTGCGATACAGTCTGTTTCTGAAACAGATAATTCCATCAGTTCACCAGCCTTGTCCTTAGATCGTCTAAAGATTGAATACCTGAAACAGGGCCAAACCAAAACCATTTTGGTGTCACCGAAAGACAAAGTAGCGTTTAAAGCTGCGTTAAAATTGTCATAAATACAGTCTTAGGCAAGTTGTATGTTTTACGGGCCTAAGCGAGTGAAAGCCTTGCTCAAAAATGCGGTGAGGACTAAAGTAAAATAAACTTGAGTCCTGTTCACCCCTACAAACCTCCATTTGCAAAACGTCTACTTGCCGTTGAAGGATATTCTTATGAAGTCGTATCAATTGAGTCCGACACAAATTCAAACTTTAGTACCGCATATGGGAAGTTGTATCGCTTCAGATATGATTACGGTGCAAGGCCTAAAAGTAGCCTACATGTACCGTGAAGAAGCACAATCTAGTGAGGAAAGTGGTTGGGTTTTTTTATCGGGTGAAGAAGGAGATGACTATATTGAAGACCCTGAAAATTTAGGTTTTTATGAGGTCAATGTGATTGCCAACTATGATACGGACATCATTGCTCACTTAAATGCGCCTGCGGGAAGTCACTTTGCCCGCAATGAGCAAGGTGTGTTTGAACGGATCGATTTTGAAGCGATGGATCTGGAATAAGCCTTCAACCTCAGCATCAACGTCTTTTACTAGCCAGACTAGCTTTGAAATGCACTTGTCATGTGCTTGAAATGCGTCAGACATGCCCAATCTAAAAGACAGATCAAAGGCTAAGCCTACGCAAAACAGTTGACGGCGAGCCGAGAAAATTAGGGAACCCTGTGAACGAAAACGCACGAGAACATATCGAAAAAATTCTAGCTAATATGACCACACTGCCGGGCGTTTATCGCATGCTCGGCAAAGACGGTGAACTACTGTATGTGGGCAAAGCGAAAAATTTAAAAAATCGTGTCTCGAGCTATTTTGTCAAAACCATTGAGCACCCGAAGACCCAAGCTTTGGTGGCGCGTATTTATGACATCGAAACCTTAGTCGTTCGTTCCGAAACTGAAGCGCTCCTGCTTGAACAAAACCTGATTAAGCTGCACCGTCCTCCGTATAACATCATGCTCAGGGACGATAAGTCCTATGTGTATATCTTTGTCTCTGCCGATAAACCTTATCCACGGATTGCATCGGGTCGAGGCAAAGGCAAACACCAAGTTGGAAAGTTTTTTGGACCGTATCCGAGTGCTTATAATGCACGGGATACTTTGTTGGTTTTGCAAAAGCTGTTTAATGTTCGTCAGTGTGAAAATAGCTATTTTTCACAGCGTAAGCGTCCTTGTTTGCAGTATCAAATCAAACGTTGTTCAGCACCGTGTGTGGGACTCATTAGCCCTGAAGAGTATAAAAATGATGTCGATAACTCGATTCGTTTTTTACAAGGGGACACCAAAGAGCTGAATCAAGAACTGATTGCGAAAATGGAGCAAGCGGCCGAAGCCCTAGAGTTTGAAAAAGCGGTGTTTTACCGTGACCGTATGGCGCTGCTGCGGGATGTCCAGTCTCAACAAGCTATTTATAAGCTCAAAGGTGAGGCAGATATTTTAGCGATTGCCTATCAGGCAGGAGTGACCTGTGTGCAGATCATGCATGTGCGCAACGGGAAAATGCTCGGAGGTAAAAGCTACTTCCCAGATATGCTCGGAGATGATTTGGGGCAAATGCTGGCTGACTTCATAGCGAACTTTTATTTCCAAGTGGCAGATGAAGTACCCAGTGAGTTGATTGTAAATGTTGAATTGCCCGATCGAAAAGAACTGGAACAAGCGTTACAACAACAGTTTGATAAGAAAGTACAAATTAAACATAGCGTGCGTGAGACACGTGCAGAGTGGTTAGAGCTGGCACAGATGAATGTGCAGCATGCGATCAAAGGGCAATTGGCCAATCACTTTGAACTGAATGAGCGTTTCCATCAACTTGAACAAGTGGTGGGGCGTCCGATTGATCGGATCGAATGTTTTGACATCTCACATACCATGGGCGAAGAAACCGTTGCTTCGTGTGTGGTGTTCGACAGTGGCGGCATTCGTAAGCGCGATTATCGTCAGTTTTCAATTCAAGACATTACCGCGGGTGATGACTATGCCGCAATGCGTCAAGCGCTGACCCGTCGTTACAAAAAAGCCATGCTGCCTGATTTATTGCTGATTGATGGTGGCAAAGGGCAGTTGCATATGGCGATGGAAGTCATGCAAGAGCTGGGTTTAGAGGCCTTTATGGTCGGGGTGTCAAAAGGTGAAGGGCGTAAACCGGGCCTTGAAACCCTACACTTTACCGATGGAACTAAAATTCAGTTGCCTGAAGATCATAAAGCGTTGCATTTGATACAACAGGTACGTGATGAGGCACATCGGTTTGCGATTACTAAACACAGGGCTAAACGTGATAAAAAACGGGGTTCATCGATTTTGGAAGTGATTCCGGGGTTGGGGCCGAAACGCCGCCGCGATTTGTTGACGCACTTTGGTGGGATTCAAGGGGTGTTGAAAGCCTCCGAAAAAGACTTAACCCTAGTCCCCGGTTTGGGCGAAGTGATGGCCCGTACTATTTATAAAGTTTTGCATGAGTAGAACCGCATCTACTGCGTTGGCAAAAGTGCTCATTGACGCATGGGTCATTGATCATTCACATTGGTTGAATTGTGTTGTAAAGATATGGACGGAATTTAAAACAAGGATGCCACATGTCACTTCAACACAGTTATCAAGCTTTAGCAGAACAAGAATGGATTGATATTCCTACAGGTTGGTTACAGGGACGCACGATCTATGGGGGACTGGTCGCAGGTTTAATGATGCAAAAAGCATTGTTGACTCTTGCCGATGACACGAAGCATTTACTCAGTTGTAGCGTGACTTTTGTTGGCCCAGTACAACAGGCCAAAGTTCGTTTAACCAGCGAGATTTTACGTCAAGGTAAGTCGGTTACGACCTTGGAAGTACGTTTATGGCAAGATGATGCAGTTCAAAGTATTTTGGTGGCAAGCTTTGGGACACAGCGTGAATCGAGTATCCATGTGCATCAAGAACCTGTAGCACCAGCGTTTCCATCGGTTGATGGTCTGACAGCAGCACCGCATCATCCGCTTGCGCCTGAGTGCTTTAAGCAGCTAGATATGGTTTGGGTGACAGGGCAGTATCCGTGTACAGCCAGCCCAAAGCCTGACTTTTCTGGCTGGTATCGCTTTAATCCAGACTTACATGAAAATCGAGATATGACCGTAGCCGACCTCATGGTGTCGATGGACATTTGGCCACCAGGGGTGCTACCGATGTTTAAAAGTATGGCACCTGCCAGTTCGCTAACATGGCATTTGACCTATGTGCATCCGCTGAAAAATCAGTTACACGATTGGATGAAGTACCGCGTTGAAACGCAATATGCTGCGGATGGATATTCCACCGAAGCCGCCTATTTGTGGGATGATCAGAATCGTTTAATTGCAATTTCGCGTCAAACAGTTACCGTGTTTGCCTAGTGACACCTTAGGTCAATTCGTATAAAGTGGGCGCTATTAACGATGGATTAAACCTCAAAAAAGTGTGCATTTTCATCGTACATGAGGGAAACAACTGGCGGTGTTTATGACTACAGGTCGCATCCTGAATATTCCTAATATCTTGACCTTGGCGCGTATTGCCTTAATTCCGGTCTTTTTGTTGGTGGCCTATTGGCCCCCTGTAATGGGTATCGCTGAACAAGCGGTAAGTATGTCTCGTCATATTTTGTTGACGTCTATTTTTGTCGTTGCAGCGGTGACAGATTGGTTCGATGGTTATTTGGCGCGGACTTTAAATCAGACCTCTGCATTTGGGCGTTTCTTAGACCCTGTTGCGGATAAATTGATGGTGGCAGCAGCACTGATCGTGTTGGTGCAGTGGAAACCAGAAATTTCGATGGCATTTGCGGCGATTGTAATTATTTCCCGTGAAATTACGGTGTCAGCACTGCGTGAATGGATGGCAGAGTTAGGCGCGCGTACCAATGTAGCCGTGTCTACGGTTGGGAAATATAAAACCGCTTTTCAAATGATTGCGATTACCGTGTTCTTACTGAATTGGCAGCCGCTTGAAATGTTGGCTTATGCATTGTTGTATACCGCGGTAATTTTGACTTTGTGGTCGATGTTTATTTACCTCAAAGCGGCTTGGCCTTACTTAAAACAGCCTTAGTTTAGAGGTCGAGAAGCTCCTGAGGGAGCTTTTTTTGTACCTGAGATTCATTAGCTATGCGTTTCTTCCTCAGTATCATCTTCAAAAGTCTTGGCAATTTTTTCAATATTGAGGCTCTTGGCCATGGCATCAAAAATTTCTTTATAGACTCCATCCTGACGGTACAGCGCTTCATGTTCCCCATGTTCTGCAATACAGCCTTCCTTCATGACATAGGTATAATCGGCATCGATAATTTGTGACAAACTATGCGAAATAATAATCACCGTTCGCCCTTGTTTGATCTCATCGAGGCTCTGTTTAATTTGCTCGCTAGCAATGGCATCGAGGCTGGCAGTTGGTTCATCGAGAAAAATAATAGGTGGATTTTTGAGGAACATCCGTGCCAGTGCAATGCGCTGTTGTTGCCCACCTGAAAGCATCAGTGCATCGGATTGATAAGCTGCGGGTAGCTGCAAAATTTGTTCATGAATAGAGGCTTTTTCTGCGGCAGCATAGACCTCTTCATCACTGGCATTGATTTTTCCATAGCGAATATTGTCTAAAATACTGCCTTGAAAAATGTGATTTTTCTGTAAGACGAGGCCAATGTGATCGCGTAAATAGGCGGTGTCGATGTCTTGTAAATCAATTCCATCGAGCTCAATTTTTCCTGCTTCGGGCTGATAAAATTTATCCAATAAGCTAATTAAAGTGGATTTGCCTGCACCGGATAAACCGACCAAGGCCGTGATTTTGTTGGGTCGAATTTCCATGTTGATTTGTTTTAAAGCATGGTGACCATTCGGATAGAAAAAATCGACATTCTTTAGGCTGAATTTTCCCTGAATGACGGGTTTGAGTGCACCACTCTGCTCGATTTCTTCATCGGCTTCTAAAATTTTAAAAAAACTTTCCGCGTAAATCATCGCATCATTCACTTCATCATAAATACGGTGCAATGAACGAATTGGCGCAGAGACATTATTGAACAATAAAATATGAAACATGATCATGCCAATGCTCATTTTCCCATCGAGTACAAAGTACGCCGTGAGGATGATGATCAGCACAATCCCGATTTGTTCAATAAAGGTCTTTAAGCCATCAAATAAGAAACTGAGCTGACGCGTTTGCATCTGGTTATCGGTCAGTGCTTTTTGCAATTTCAGTTGTTTGGTCGACTCAATGGACTCTCGGTTAAAGGACTTAATCACGCTAATCGACTGGATAATACTGAGAATGCCTTGGCTCTTTTTTTCACGGCCATCACGCAGGTTGCGTCGCCATCCGCCCAGTTTCTTAGCTTGTTGGAAGGTCAGCCAAAAGTAAATTGGGATAATACTGGTCGCCACCAAACCGACGTAGAAGTTGGCATAGTACATCAGCCCCAGCGCCACAATGGCACTGCTAAAAAGTGGCAAAATATCGATAAAAAAGATTTGTACCAGACGGGTGAGTGAGCCAATGCCACGGTCAATTCGCGTTTGTAGCTTACCTGCTTGGTTCTGATCGGCATTAAAAAAGGCCAAACGGTAGCTGAGAAATTTTTCGATAATGCTTTGCGCCAAGTCTTGCGATACCAGAATGCGGAGCTTTTCCCCATAAAACTTTTGACCAAACTGCACCAAGGCACTGATGATTTCTTTACTGAGTAAAATCACAGAAATGGTGATCAAAATATGTAGGCCTTCGGTCAGTCCTTGGCCTTGTTCGACCAGACGGTTGATACTGTCGACGGCGTATTGCAAAGTTAGAGCATTGACCTGCGCGGTGAAGGAGCCAATCAGCGTCAGGATCAAGGTCGCAATCACCAATATCCGATAGGGACGGACAAAGGGGCAAAGCTTTTGAAACAACTGCCAAAGGTTCATACATGCTTCTTTTTATTGTGAAAGTTCACATGAGTGTATGCATAAGGAGGCTAGGCGACAAGCTGTGACTTTGTTTTGATTTGTGTCGTTCTGAATTCAGTTAAACTGTTTGCAAAGGAGGAAAAGTCATGACCTTAGATCTATTTAGTCCTGAACCACAAGCAAACTTGCTCCCATTTGATGGGCAGGTGCAGGACTTGGGCTTGATTTTAACTGCGGAGCAAAGTGCGAAATATTTGGATTATTTTTTAGCACATTTGGCATGGCAACCTGACGAAGTCGTACTGTATGGCAAACGTTATGTCACGGAACGAAAAGTGGTGTGGTATGGCGATGCCGAGTACCAATATCATTATTCAGGTAGTGCCAAGCAAGCACTGTTATGGCATCCCGCTTTGTTTCGTTTAAAACACCATATTGAGCAACTGGTGGGACATCCATTTAACTCATGCTTAGCCAATTTATATGAAAATGGCAACCAAGCCGTGGGCTGGCATAGTGATGATGAGCCTTCACTACGTTCGCCGCAGCAAGAAAATGTGGTGATTGCCTCACTCAGTTTTGGTGCAACCCGTAAGTTTTGCTTTAAGCACAAGTTTAAACCAGAGAAAATCGAGCTGATGTTGCACAGCGGGCAATTGATCGTGATGCGTGGACAGACCCAGCGCTACTGGAAACATGCTTTGATGAAATCCAGTAAAATCACTGAGCCGCGTCTGAATTTAACCTTTCGCTATTTCTATCCAACGCTTCAACGCTAAGTATAATTAAGCTTCAATATTATGCAGCAGATGGCATTTCTGTTCGATCTGTAAGGCACTATGTCTTAATATTTCAACCATTTTTTTCAGATCCACAAATTCAAACCGGTTTTTCGAAGCCAATAAGGTCAGTGCCAACGGTGTATCTTTGGGTGAAAATTTGACTGGTACAGACAGACTGGCAAGGTTGGGGTCAAACTCGCCATTTGAAAAATAGTAGCCCTGTTTCTTAATGGCTTTCATTTTCTGTAAAAATTCATCTTGGCTCGCAGCAAAATTGACTTCGGCCAGCTGAGCCGAAAACTTTTGATAATATTCAATAATTTTAGCTTTGCTGAGCTGTGAAATCACCACTTTAGGCGATGAACCTAAATATACGGGACGTGGGCAACCGCGCCCATAAGAAAATAACTCAAGGTCTTTAAAGACTTCACCATATAGGTCAATACAGTGCTCTGCGTTGAGCTGGGTGAGGATACAGCAAAACTCCGTTCGCTCAACGATGTCTTGCATAAAAGGAATGCTGATTTGTAAGAGTGGGTCTGTGGTTCGAGAGATATAGTCCAACACAGCAATTTGAGAGCCTAAAGTATAGTCGCCGCTGGTTCCACTTAAGCGCTGTAAAAGTCCTGCGGATACCAATTCCTTTAAGTAACGGTAACTGGTGGGCTGTGATAGCCCCAGTTCGGCACTGATGATATCGACATTGATAATCGGGCGTGACACAGAAAAGAGGTCTAAGACAGTGAGAATTTTACCGAAACTTGAAAGTGCCATAAGAACCTACTTAGTCAAAATAAAAGCCATTTGAACGACAGTTACTATATAACAAAAACCCTAGACTCGACATGGCTTTCGTTCTGAGCGCATGGCTTTCGTGGACTTTTATCAGCATTTGTAACGCAATAAAAGGGGTGAAATATGATCTTAAAAAAATGTAAATTATCATATTGAGATATTTTAATTGACAAAAATTCATATTTTTGGAAAAATTATCATTATAAATGTCTTTTAATGAATAATGCTTTTGTTATTTGTTGAGCTATTTTCTTTCCTTTCAACATGGCGCTGTCTTTGACCATGTCTGTAAAAGACTTCATTTATTGAATTATTTTTTCATCCGTCTTCGCATGAGGTGAGGACGAAGTGATGCTGTTTGTCTGAGCAATGCTGTGTGGAAGAATTGTTTAAATGTTGTCATCCAGCGCATTTAGAGATGAATTTATGTTCCTCACCAAACAGTTACTCGCATTCCGTCCAAATAAATTGGACTGGATTTTTGCGACGAAAACCTTTTTGGCAGGCATGCTTTCACTTTATGTCGCATTTTCATTAGATTTGGCTTATCCCATTTGGGCGATTGGAACGGTCTTCGTCATCGCAAACCCATATGCGGGTATGACCTCCTCAAAAAGTCTTTATCGGGTATTGGGCACGTTGCTGGGAGCGATTGTTTCGATTGCAGTCACGCCAAACCTGATCAACACTCCAGAATTGTTCGCGTTATTTTTAGCCACATGGGTCGGGTTTTGTCTATATTTTTCATTGTTGGATCGGACGCCGCGTAGCTATATTTTTATGTTGGCGGGCTATACCACGGTCATTATTTGCTACAACATTGTCTATAACATTGAAACTACTTCCATGTTTGATATGGCGATTGGTCGCTGTATTGAAATCACGGTGGGAGTACTGTGTAGTGCAGTGGTGAATGCGGTACTGTTTCCCATGCATATTGGTCCCGTAGTCAAAACCCGTGTTTCACAGATTTTTCAAGACACTCGAGCGGTTTTTGATCAGATCCTGACAGATGATGTTAAGGCCATTAATTACAGCACTACGCTTAGTCATATCACGCGGGATATTGCCGATATTCATGTGATGGCCGTGCACTTGAGCTATGAAAAATCGACCTTGCAGGGCATGACCAAACCGCTCCAAGAAATGCTGCATCAACTCAGTATGTTGGTGACAAACTTGGTGGCCATGGCCGAGCGAATTCAGCAGTTAGATCACATTGACTCACGCTACCGTCCAGCTTTAGAAAAGGCGCACGCACAGATTGTAAAATTTTTACAAAGTGATCAGGTCATTTTAGAGCAGGACTTAAACCAGCTACCTGAGCAGTTTGAGTCGAGTTTTCAAGCCGTGTTTGATAGTGCCTTGCCACAGCAGCAAGTCATGTTGGCCAGTTTAAAAATGGATGTGCGTCATTTCACCCAAAATATACGTGCTATTAAGTTGATTTGGCAGCGTATCCAACAGGGGGATGACAACTTACCCGCAATCGTGACCCCGATGAGTACCAACTATCCCAACTTACATCGAGATCATGGCGTAGCCGTGCGTGGCGGCATTTCAGCTTTTATTGTGGTGCTTGTGGCGACTGGCTTTTGGATTATCAGTGGTTGGAAAGCGGGTTTTATGATGGCAGAGATGGCCGCTATTTGTGCCTGTATTCTGACCAGCATGGACAATCCTGTTCCTGCCTTAAAAATCTTTATCCGTGCCAGTCTATATGCGGCGATTATTGTCTTTATTTATGCTTATGGCATCTTTCCGCACATTAGTGCTTTTTGGATGTTGGCTGTGGTGTTGGCCCCTTTTTGTATGTACTGTCTGATGCTGTTTTTACATCCACCACTCACAGGTTTAGCGCTACCTTTGATAATGGGTGTGGTCATGGGCTTAAACCTGCAAAACCGTTATCACCTTGACCAAGTGATGTTTTTTGATGCATCGATTGGGACGGTGCTTGGCCCCATCATTTCTGTCTATGTGATTCACTTGGTGCGTGCGATGTCGCCGGACATTACCGCCAAGCGAATCCTGTCTTTACATTATAAAGCGATACGACAAGCGCTTTATTTACCTTATGGGGTGGAATTTAGAGTGCATTTGCGCAGTATGTTGGATCGGATAGGCGTACTGAATACCAAATTGGTACAGTCCGATCGCTTGAAGCAAAAAATCAATTTGGCTCTGATTGAATCCAGTGCGGTGATTGATTTAACTCGGGTGCAAGAACTGATTGAAAAAATGCCTATGCAGGCCTCTATCACGCTGCATCTACAAGAACTACAAAGCCAAATGGATGCTTATTTTCACGCTAAAGAATTAGACCATAGCGACCTACAGGTCAGACAACACATTTTGGACAAAATTCAGATCATTCAGGCCGAGCTTATACAGCTGCAAGACCTAAGCATTGCTCGGCGTTTGCAAGTTTCACTGAATAATATTCAAAGCAGTCTCTGTCATGCGACATGGGACGAAATGTCTCAAGTCCGTTTGCTGGGAGCATAACGATGGGTGAACTTAATATCTATGGTGTGTATGTGCCAGTTTTGGTCATTCAGGCGGTATTGGCCTACATCGTATTACGGTTACTCATGCGGGTGACCGATCCTTGGGTCGACAAAGGCTGGATTTTTTTACCCAGTATTTTTTATTTATGCCTCTACATTACTGTGCTTGGCGTAGTCCATTGGGGTTTTATCGTGAGCTTTGCCTAAGCGCACATCTGATTGAAATGAATGAGGTAAAATGAAATGGCATCCTTTGATTGGCGTAAACTGAGCCGCCCCATCACTTTAGTGCTGATTGCGGGTATCGCGATCGCGGTGCTCGTGCATCTTTGGCATTATTATAATGCTGAACCGTGGACACGTGATGGGCGGGTTCGTGGCGATGTGATTCAAGTGTCTTCCGATGTATCAGGCTTAGTCACGGAAGTTTTAGTGCATGATAATCAAAGCGTCAAACAAGGGCAGGTGCTGTTTAAAATTGATGTGGCGCGTCAGGCGCTTGATGTGGAACAAGCCAAATCAGACTTGGCTAAAGCCAAAGCCAGTTTGGCTGCTGCCGAAGCGGAGTTGTTTCAAAGCAAAGCCAATTTGACCAAATCACAAGCCAATAATCACTTGGCCGATAAAAATGCAGAACGCTATGCCAATTTGATGGATGGTGCTATATCAAAGCAAGAACAAGATCAGATGTTTGCCGTACGAGATCAATCACATGCCGAACATGAACAAATGCAAGCGGCGATTCAGCAGGCCAAAGCCAATATTGCGCAGCAACAGGCATTAATCGATGTAGCCACCAGTAATCTACATTTGGCTGAATTAAACTTGAACCGTTCCGAAGTGGTGGCACCAGCCGATGGCACACTGTCTAATTTTGAGATGAAAGCAGGGAATTATGTCAAAGTGGGGCAGGCGGTAGCGGCATTATTAGATCGCTCACAGCTTTATGTGGTTGGTTATTTTGAAGAAACCAAGTTAAATAAAATATATTTGGGTGCGCCCGCTACGGTACAGTTGATGGGCGACTCAAACATCTTAAAAGGGCATGTGCAGGGGATTGCTTCAGGCATTGAAGATCGTGAACGAACTACAAGTACAGGTTTATTGGCCAATGTAAACCCAACTTTTAGTTGGGTACGTTTAGCGCAGCGCGTTCCTGTGAAAATTGCACTGGATGATATTCCGAAAAATGAATTGGCATTTGTCGCGGGGCGAACCGTGACAGTACATATTACCGAGTCACAGCACTAAATTGACCTCTGTTCATTTCAAAAAAAGCATCCGATGAGGATGCTTTTTTTTGAACGCTATTTGATGTGTTGAGATCCGACTCCAGTCATAAAACCCATGTCATCTGTTTTAAGAAAGTCTTACTTAAGGTGTAAGACCTTCAGGATCGCGATACCAGCTTTCAATAAACAAGGTTGCGGCAAGGCTATCAGCAGAAAGTTTTTTGCCTCGGCCTTGCGCATGATAATGGCTCAGCTCATCACGGGCTGCACGAGTACTTAAGCGTTCATCCACCATCCATGTTTCAATATTGGTTTGATGACGTAAACGACGTGCGAACTTACGTGCTCGAGCAGATAATTCCGACTCGCTATCATCCATATTGAGTGGTAATCCGACTAAAAATACATTGGGTTGATATTGCTTAATAATTTTATGCAGTTCATCCCAATTGGGGATGCCATCTTTCATGGGAAACAAAGCCAAAGGTGTTGCACTTTCAATCAGTGCTTGACCGACTGCCATGCCCATTTTTTGTGTACCAAAATCAAATGCCATAATCATTTGAGGTGTGTTTAAATCAGGCATGTCCAATCTCAGAAGACAACCAGGTTCGGTCCAGCCCGAGCTTTTTATAGGCAGCGTCCCAACGGTCGTCATAAGGAATATTAAAAATCAAATCCATATCAGCATCGCAGACTAGCCAATCACCACGAGACAGCTCATCTTCCAATTGGTTTTTGGTCCAACTGGTATAGCCCAAAGCAATTTGATAGCGACCCACACCTTCATTATGCGCAATCGCATCTAAAATATCTTTAGACGTGGTGATACAGATATTTTCCCCCACCGCAATGGAAGAGTGCCATGTCGGCTGACCCGTATGTAAGACAAAGCCAGCTTCTGGACGCAAAGGCCCACCTTGGAGAACATCATGTGGTCGTACGTGATCGGCTTCAATTTCAAGATCATTGAGCAGTTCTTTGACTGAAAGTCCTGAAGGGCGGTTGATGATGATGCCTTGAGCACCTTCCTCATCGTGTCGGGCCAAATAAATCACGGTATGGGCAAAGACTTCATCTGCCATATCGGGTGGGGCAATGAGACAGCGATGCGTCAGATATTGTTTGCTCACCTAAAGGCTTCTCCTTGAAATTAAAATGCTTCTAGTCAAATGTTGTTATCTACCACGTTACTAGACTAATGCACTTTCTCCAAATCTTTTTTTGTGATCCAGTCTACATAAATTAGGCGGATTGAAACTTCAACTGACGTAATTGCTTGGCATGTTGTAGTGTAGTGTCATTGATTTCAACGCCGCCTGTCATGCGTGCGAGCTCATCGATACGCTCATCTTCTTCTAAGTTTAAAATGGTGCTACTGGCAGGGTCGGTCTGACGTTTTTTCACCAACAAGTGCTGGTCGGACTGTGCTGCAACTTGAGCTTGGTGGGTAATACACAGAATTTGCACATGCGAACCCAAGTCGGCCAAGAGACGACCAACAATTTCGGCTGTGCCACCGCTAATACCGACGTCAATTTCATCGAAAACTAAAACTTCAGCTTCAGTTTTTTCAGCATTCATCACTTGCATCACCAACGCGATACGTGACAACTCCCCCCCTGAGGCAACTTTGGCTAATGGTTGCGGTGGGATGCCTTTGTTGGCGGTGAACAGTAATTGGATAAAACTTAGGCCTTCACTAGAAACCTGCTCCATTGGTTCAAACTTAAACTCAAAGTGCGCTTCAGGCAGAGCCAATTGTTTGACCTGTTCGGTTAAATGTTTTGCCAATGGTGCGGCTGCATCGCGACGAATTTGGTCAAGGTACTGGGCTTTATTTAACAGGTCCTGATGTGAGACTTCAACTTGCTCGGCAAGCGTTTCTGGATCTTCTAATAAATGGAGTTGTGCCAGTTCAGATTGCCATTGTTCATGCTCTTGTTTTAAGTGTTCTGGCTGCGTGCGGTACTTACGGGCAAAACGGTGGAACATCTCAAGCTGGGTGTTCAACTCTTCCATACGTTCTGGGTCATAACTTTGACGGTCAATAAACTGACGGAGATTAGCCGTGGCATCGTCAAGCTCACTTTGTGCATTCAGCAAAGAAGTATGAATCTCGGCCAACTGTTCACTGCGTCCTGCATGTGATTCTAAGCGGCGAATGATGCTGGAAATTTCTTGATTAATATTTTGTTCAGCATCATCTAAGGCCGTAACAGCATAACTACAGTCCTGCATGATATTTTCATGATGCGACAAGCGGTCGAACTCTTGTTCAATCTCTTTATAGTCGATTTGCACCACATCTTCGAGTTCTTCTAATTGTAAACTCAAAGTATCTATACGCTGTTTACGCGTGGCTTGAGCATCCAATGCTGCTTGGTGCTGACGAATGTCTTTTTGCCATGTGCTATAGGCTTCACGCACAGCTTGCGCTTCTGGGTAGAAGTTATGATAGAGGTCTAACCAGCGTCTTGGATAAGGCGGCTCTAATAGCTGTTGTTGACTGTGTTGACTATACAGTTGTACCAGCAAACGCCCGATTTCTTTCAATTCAGCTAAGCTACTCGGACGACCATTAATCCATGCTTTGCTACGGCCAGTGGCAAAAATAACCCGTCTTAGATGAATTTCTCCTGACTCATCATCTAACTCATGTGCCTTTAGCCATATGGCTTCAGGGCTGTGCTCTTGATAGCTGAAAATAGCCGTGACATCGGCTTTGTCTGAACCGAAACGGACATAGTTGGTGTCAGTACGTTCTCCCAGACAGGCGGACAGAGCATCTAGCAATAATGATTTGCCTGCACCTGTTTCCCCAGTCAGGACATTAAAACCTTGATCGATATCAAGTGCTAAGTGATCGGCTAAAGCAAAATTAATTAAAGTTAAATGTGTCAGCATAAACGCATCCGAGCTGCGAAAAGTTTTAGTTTAAGATAGTGAAGTTTTATTCAGCCGACAAGACGGCAACGCTATTCGTTTTGTGCAAAGTCGGCTTATTTTAACGTGAATCTGAAAGTCGACCTAGCAGATTTTTTAAATCCGACTGTTATAGCAAACACAGCACAAATTTGTGGGTATGCGGTGTATACAGAAAGAGCACGACTCAGGGAACCGACGCACGGGCAAAAAACAAGCCAAAATGGGCTAGAAATTGAGGCAATTGTACGATGGTCGGACTTTAACAAAATATTGATTGAATGGAATAAAACATGGATTGATTAGTTAATCGCACATCTTTAAACTAGCACATCAATATGATTATAAATGCGCATTATCTGGAGTGTATGCATGTCAACTCAGTTCGATCATGTCTCTGTCATTAAAAAATCCAATGTTTATTTTGGCGGGTTATGCATTAGCCATACTGTACAGTTTGAAGATGGTACCAAAAAAACTTTAGGTGTCATTCTACCGACAGAGCAAGCATTGACGTTCGAAACACATGTGCCAGAGCGTATGGAAATTATTTCAGGCGAATGTCGTGTGCAGATTGCAGACAGCGAAGAGAGCGAATTGTTCCGCGCAGGTCAGTCTTTTTATGTGCCTGGCAATAGTCGTTTTAAAATTGAAACTGACGACGTATTGGACTACGTGTGCCATCTAGAAGGTTAAGCTTTCAACTGACACTCGCCAAGTAATTTCAAGCGAAATCGGTTAAACTATCTGTTGCACAGCAATCCTGTAAAGTCAGCTTTACAGGATTTTTATTTTTGGCACATCGTGTCGATGGTCATTTATCTTTTAGAGGTCCTACATGGCTAAACCTGAATATTTCTATGGCGTTCATTCGGTGGAGTCATTGTTGGAACTTGAACCTGAACGTGTACTGACACTTTTTACCTTAAAAGGGCGTGATGACCAGCGTTTAAAGCGTGTGCTTGAGTTGGCTGAACCGTTTGGTATTAGCGTACAACAAACCGGTCGTGATCGATTAGAAAAAATGGCGGGCTTGCCATTTCACCAAGGGGTTGTGGCTGCGGTCCGTCCTAATCCAGTTTTCAATGAAAAAGATTTAGAAGCCTTACTGAAACAATCGCCAAATTGTTTATTGCTGGGTTTAGACCAAGTCACCGATCCGCATAACCTCGGCGCATGTATCCGTACCGCGGCTGCAATGGGCGTTGAGGCCGTGATTGTGCCTCGTGATCGTTCTGCAAGTTTGACCCCGACCGCGCGCAAAGTTGCGGCAGGTGGTGCTGAAAAAGTCAAATTTATCCAAGTGACCAATTTGGCTCGGACTTTAGCGCAAATTAAAGATGAGTTTAATGTGCGTGTGGTCGGTACCATGTTGGATGAAAAAGCCTTGCCGCTACAACAGTTCGATTTTACTGGAACGGCTGTATGTGTGGTGATGGGTGCTGAAGATACTGGTCTGCGTCCAATTACCCAGTCTCAATGCGATCAAACGGTTTATATTCCGATGGCGGGCAATCTACAAAGTTTGAATGTCAGTGTAGCAACGGGTATGGCTTTGTATGAAGCATGCCGTCAACGTAATGTCTAAGTTTTTTAATTTCTGATTCAATGTAAGCCCAATGATGACCTCTCAAAAACAAGGCTATGTCTTTATTGCCATCACCATGTGTATTTGGGGGGGATTTACCTTAACGGCGCGGCTCAGTGCCAATTGGGGTATTGGTGCGTGGGATATTACCGCCTTACGTTTTCTGTTGGCGTTTTGCATCTTAATGCCAATCTTGATCTATAAAAAAGATACCGCCTTTTTGTGGAAGAAAGAGCCTTTTATTTTGGCGATGATTGGTGGGGTGTGTTACTGCATCACCGCTTATAGCGCTTTTCATTATGTGCCTGCGGCACATGCTGCGATCTTTCTCAATGGCTGCATTCCGCTTTGCACAGCTGTTGCAGCTTATCTGCTATTTCGACAACCGTTTGACCGGCATACTTGGCTCAGTCTCAGTATTATGTTGCTCGCACTGACGGCCATGAGTGGGCTGATGTATCAAGAAACAGGTGTTGCTTTTAGTTTAGGTGATGGCTTGTTTTTCCTCAGTGCTGTGCTGTGGGGAACATTTACCGTTTTATTGAGACAGTGGAAACTGTCGGCATGGCACTCCATGGCAGGTGTTGCGATTTGGGCTGCGATTATTTTTGTGCCGATTTATGTTTTATTCCTACCCAAAACCATAGCGTATGTGCAACCTGTGCAATTGATTGCTCAGGTGGTATTTCATGGTGTGTTCGTAGTCATCGTGGCGACACTCACTTATGTGGAAGCCATTAAGCGTTTGGGGGCATTTAAAACAGGCAGTATTGTGACTTTGGCGCCTTTTATTGCTGCGATTATTGCGGTTCCTTTGCTCAATGAGCCTTTGAGTGTTGCCATTTTATGTGGTCTTGTGGGAATGGGGGTCGGGGCCTTGCAGCCATGGCGTTGGATACGGCAGGACAGCCTGAAAGCCCAACTCGCGCAACAAAAAAAGCAGTTATAATCGACTGCTTTTTTTAGACTTCTGAATGGGCTAAATACTTTAAATGCAAAGGCCTGAGCTGTGCGTATAAGTGTTCCAAGTGTCCATCATTTACCACAATATCATCAGCTAACGATTGTTTTTGTTCACGGGACATTTGCGCTTTAATGATGGTTTGAATTTGTTCAATGGTTTGATGGTCGCGCTGCGAAGCACGAAGAATCTGGATATCAATTGAAGCATCGATGAGAAGTGTATGTTGCGTCAGTTCATGCTGATTGGTTTCAAAAAGTAGCGGTGAAACCAAAATCGCATAAGGGCTGGTCGCAGCTTGTAATTGTTGCATGATGGACTGCCGAATTGCAGGGTGCGTGATCTTTTCCAATTGCTTACGGGCAGACGGGTCTTGAAAAATGTGTTCACGTAAAGCACGTCGATTCAGTTCGCCGTTGTCCAGTAAGACCCAATTGCCGAAGCTGCGTTGAATTTGCTGAAGTGCGGGTTGTCCTACAGCAACAATCTCTCGAGCAACGACATCGGCATCAACCACTTGAATGCCTTGTTGTTCAAACCAGTGGCTTGCCGCAGATTTTCCACTGCCAATCCCACCTGTCAGACCTAAAATAAATGACATATTATTTTAATTGCCTAAGTATATTTTCATAATTTGCTCACCCCACAAAAAGGCAATCCAACCTGCGATGGCAATATATGGACCAAAAGCAAAAGGCTGATTTTCTTTACGCACTTTGAGCAGAATGATGCCGATAATGGCACCTACGAAAGAGGAAAGTAGCACAATCAGCGGCAGCAGCAAAGGGCCCATCCATGCGCCTAAAGCAGCAAGTAGCTTAAAGTCACCATAACCCATACCTTCCTTGCCTGTGATGAGCTTAAACAGATAGTAGACAATCCATAAGCATAAAAAGCCAATGATGTAACCCCAAATGGCCGCTGTCGGTGTGGTGTAAATCGCATAACTATTGACCCCTAAGCCTAGACCTGCAAGGGTGAGGGTATAGCGATCAGGTAAAAGCTGAGTGTCAAAATCAATAAAAGTTAAGGCGATTAAAATATAAGTGAGTACGAGACCGAACAGCATTTGGATTGTTGGGCCAAATACTGCAACCACGACCAATGCACACATGGCGGTCAGGAGTTCAATCGCAGGGTAGCGAATACTGATCGGGTTATGGCAAGTGCCACACTTTCCTCGTAGCAGTAACCAACTAATCACAGGGACATTTTGATAACAGCGTATGGCACTTTTACATTTGGGGCAGGTTGAGGCAGGCTTGCTCAACGTGAGCTTTGTTTCATCAATAATAGGCTGTTCAGGATGAAGTAGAAATTGGCAGTCGGTGCGCCATTCTTGTTCCATCATTTTTGGAGTGCGATAGATCACCACATTCAGAAAACTACCGATGCACAAACTAAAAACTCCAACGGCGAAATAAAGCGCCATTGGAGTATTGATCAGATAGGAAATTATTTCTTGCATTAAACCACAGAACCCATTTGGAAGATTGGTAGATACATGGCAATTACTAGGCCACCGACAAGTACACCCAAAATCGCCATGATGAGAGGCTCCATCATTGAGGTTAAGCCATCCACTGCATTATCGACTTCGTTTTCATAGTGAGTTGCAACTTTATCCAGCATGGCATCGAGGGCACCAGATTCTTCACCAATCGCCACCATTTGTACTGCCATCGATGGAAATTTATTGGTAGCGCGCATCGCGAATTGAAGTTGTTGTCCTGTTGCGACATCTTCACGGATTTTCATCACTGCTTCTTCATAGACTACGTTATTGGTTGCACCCGCTGTAGACTCGAGGGCATCAATTAAGGGTACACCCGCAGCAAAGGTGGTAGACAGCGTGCGGCTATAGCGCGCGATAATTGCTTTATAGACTAAATCACCAAAAATCGGGGCTTTCAGTGCAGCTTTATCCAACATGTCACGAAACTTTTTACTCCGCTTTTTGGTTTCGAGTAAAGCGGTAATCACAACACCAACGACAATAATCAAAATGAACCAGTATTTCTGCATCCATTCAGACATATTTACCACCATTTGGGTGAATGCAGGTAAGTCTGCACCAAAGGAGCTGAATAAATCTTGGAACACTGGGACAACTTTGACCATCAAAATAATGGTTACGATCACAGCAACCACAACCACGGTTGCTGGGTACTTCATGGCCTTTTTAATTTTTTGTTTCAGTAATTCACTTTTTTCTTTATAGACCGCTACGCGGTCCAGCATGGTCTCCAGCGCACCTGATTGTTCGCCTGATTCAACCAATGAACAGAATAAGTTGTCGAAATATTGCGGATATTTTTTGAGTGCTCCCGCAAAGGTATTACCGCCTTCAACTTCACCTTTAATGCCGAGGACAACTTCACGCATAGATGGGTTTTCTAGGCCTTCAGCCACAATTTCAAAACCTTGAACCAGTGGTACACCCGCTTTCATCATGGTTGCGAGCTGTCGGGTGAAAATCGTGATGTCCAGTGTCGTCACTTTTTTCTTCATTATCCCTTCAAGAATATTCTTTTTCTTTTCTCGAATACTCTTGATGGTAATCCCTTGTTTGCGCAAAGTAACTTTGGCGAGGGCGAGATTACGTGCAGGCAATTCCCCTTTAATTTTTGCCCCTTTACGATCAATCCCTTCATAATTGAAGGTTGGCATCATCTGTGCTTTTTTGACAGCCATGCATTTATCCTTATTCTTTCAATATTTCAACTATTCGCTGGTTACACGATTCACTTCTTGTAAGGAAGTGACCCCCTGCATAACCTTGAGTAAACCTGAACGACGTAAATTGTTAAATCCTAATTTTGCAGATGCTTCAGCAATCTGTAAGGCATTGCCATCTTCCATAATAATTTTTGAAATTTCTGGCGTGACTTTCATAACTTCGTAAATACCAACACGTCCTTTATAGCCTTCACGGCACTCAGCACACCCCACCGGTTGATACACTTTGAAGTCTGGATCTTTGATATCTGTTGGAGTAAAGCCCATTTCGAGCAAACTTTGTTCAGGAATATCGACAGCGGCTTTGCATTGGCTGCATAAGCGGCGTGCCAAACGCTGTGCAATCACCAAATTGACCGATGTCGCAATGTTAAAAGATGGAACCCCCATATTACGTAAGCGTGTCAGAGTTTCAGGTGCACTATTGGTGTGGAGTGTCGACATGACCATGTGACCTGTCTGTGCAGCTTTAATTGCGATTTCAGCTGTTTCAAGGTCGCGAATCTCACCAACCATCACAATATCAGGATCTTGACGTAAGAAGGACTTCAGCGCAGCAGAGAAGGTGAGGCCGACTTTATTGTTCACATTGACCTGATTAATGCCTTCTAAGTTAATCTCAACAGGGTCTTCCGCAGTTGAAATATTGGTGTCTTCTTTATTTAGAATATTCAAACCTGTATACAGCGATACCGTTTTACCTGAACCTGTCGGGCCAGTAATTAACAACATGCCTTGCGGTTTGTCTAAAGCCTGCATAAATAGGTCTTTTTGATCTGGTTCATAACCTAAAGCATCAATCCCCAGCATAGCACTGGATGGATCGAGAATACGCAGAACCAGTTTTTCACCAAACAAGGTTGGAAGTGAGTTGACACGGAAGTCAATGGCTTTGCTTTTCGACAGCTTTAATTTAATCCGACCATCTTGTGGAACCCGTTTTTCAGAAATGTCCATTTGTGACATGACTTTCAAACGTGAGGCAAGACGAGTCGCGAGTTGTAGTGGTGGACTGGCAATATGACGCAGAACCCCATCTACACGATAACGAACACGATAAGATTTTTCATACGGTTCAAAGTGTAAGTCTGATGCGCCCATACGAATCGCATCGATCAGTAATTTATTGATGTATTTGACAATCGGTGCTTCATCCCCTTGAGGTGAGTCATCTTCTTCGTCATTTGAGTTCTGAGGGTCTTGCTCTAAGTCTAAATCAATATCTTCATCAGAAAATTCAAAGCTATCGGCTTGCGCGAAATTTTGTTCGATTAGTTTTTCAAGCTGAGGATGTTCAACAATAATCGCTTCAATGTTCATTTTAGAATTGAAACGAATCGCGTCCATCGCATCCATGTTGGTTGGATTGCTGGTGGCGATATAGAGGATATTGCCACGACGGTAAATCGGCAACACACGATGCTTGGTGATGAGTTTGTCTTCGACCAGATCTCGTAGAATTTGTACCGAATCATAGACACTTAAGTCAAAAACAGGCTCTCCAAACTCCAAAGAAATCGTCTCAGCGATCATTTGTGGGGAGAGTTTATAATTTTCAATCAGATAAGGAACGATGTCTTGCTGAGCTTTTTTTGCAGAGAGCATTGCCTGCTGCATATTTTCAGCAGGCATGCGTCCGTCTTCGACTAAGCGTCGAATGAAGCCTGTGAACTTAGGCAAACCATTTGATACTGACATTCCCCAGATCCTTAACTTCTCAATTGTTTATAATTGGTATCGTAAAATTATACTTTTGTTGCACAAAAATACCATATCTGAAAGTGTTGTCACTACCTTAATATCGCTTAAAAGCATGAACTGGTCGTGATAGCAGACGTTTTTTTTACAAAAAGATGTCTTTATTTTCACTCGTATTATTTTGATTGCCGAAGAAATTCTAGAAGAAAACTATCTTTGAAAAATAAATACCGTGTAGAATGAGGCCGTTTTAATGAACTGTTTTGAATAGGGTGCTGTATGTCGGGTTCGACGATTAAGCCATGGGTTGTCGGCAATTGGAAGATGAACCCAATGCAGGCAGATGCCAAGCAATTGCTTCAAGAATTTAAACAGCTCTTGCAAGAGAATGAAATAGCAGAAGAAAAATGTAATATTGGGCTTGCGCCTGTGACGCTGGCTTTGACTTCAATGCAGGTTGAATTGGCGAATGCTGCACGTTCAGTTTTTACTGTGGCGCAAGATGTTTCGCGTTTTGGCAACATGGGTGCATATACGGGTGAGGTAAGCGCAGAACTGCTCAAAGATAGTCAAATTGAATATGTTTTGATTGGTCACTCAGAACGTCGAGAATATTTTGCTGAAAGCGCAGCAATTTTAAATGCGAAAGCTCAAAATGCCTTAAATGCGGGTTTAAACGTCATTTACTGTGTTGGTGAAAGTTTAGAGCAGCGTGAGTCTGGTCAGGCAGAAGTAGTGGTTTTACAACAAATTTGCGAGTTAGCCAGTGTGGTAACGGCAGAGCAGTGGCCTCATATTGTGATTGCCTACGAGCCGATTTGGGCCATTGGTACAGGAAAAACCGCTTCACCAGAAGATGCACAAACCATGCATGCTAAAATCCGTGAAGGCCTCACGCAAATTACCAGTCATGGCGGGAACATGGCCATTTTATATGGTGGTAGTGTAAAAGCTGAAAATGCAGTAGAGTTAGCGGCCTGTCCAGATATCAATGGTGCACTCGTCGGTGGGGCATCTTTAAATGCAACGTCGTTTTATAAAATTGTCGAAGCATTTGCAAATACAAAATAATTAGGAGTTCAGCATGCAAACTTTTGTGCTGGTAGTACATATTATCTTAGCTGTGTTGATGATCGTGCTGATTTTGGTCCAGCATGGTAAAGGTGCAGATGCTGGTGCTTCGTTTGGTGGTGGCGGTGCTGCAACTGTATTTGGTGCATCAGGTTCAGGTAATTTCTTGACCCGATTGACTGCGGTTTTGACGGCCTTGTTTTTTATCACCAGTTTGTCGTTGGCTGTGTTTGCCAAAAAGCAAACCACAGATGCCTATAGCTTAAAGTCAGTGCAAACGACAAGTTCTGCACCTGCACAATCGACTGAAACTTCGCCAGCTGCACCTAAAACAAGCGAATAATTGGAATTAGTCCTTTCTTTTTTGTGACGATGCTACTAGAATGCGTCACAGCTGCGGTGGTGGTGGAATTGGTAGACACGCTACCTTGAGGTGGTAGTGCTTTCGGGCGTGGGGGTTCAAGTCCCCCCTTCCGCACCAACTTATGAATCCAGAAGATTAAGTTGGTGTATGCAGCAAATTCTGTTGATGCGGGATGGAGCAGTCTGGTAGCTCGTCGGGCTCATAACCCGAAGGTCGTTGGTTCAAATCCAGCTCCCGCTACCAATCAATCTTATTTTAGAAGCAAACTAAAGTGAGTAACTTAAGTGATTAAGTTAAGAATATTTTTGCGTTTTGTTGCGGGATGGAGCAGTCTGGTAGCTCGTCGGGCTCATAACCCGAAGGTCGTTGGTTCAAATCCAGCTCCCGCTACCAATCTTATTTTAGATGCAAACTAAAATAAGCAGTTTAAGTGATTAAATTGAATAATTTTTGCGTTTTGTTGCGGGATGGAGCAGTCTGGTAGCTCGTCGGGCTCATAACCCGAAGGTCGTTGGTTCAAATCCAGCTCCCGCTACCAATTTGATTTAGGTGCAACTAAATCAGAGCAAGTACGAAGTATTTAGATTGAAAAATAGTTCATATTTGTATATAATTTTTGCACGTTGATGCGGGATGGAGCAGTCTGGTAGCTCGTCGGGCTCATAACCCGAAGGTCGTTGGTTCAAATCCAGCTCCCGCTACCAAGTTTCTAAAAAGAGGCTCACAACAAGGTGGGCCTTTTTGCACAGTGGATATTAATTTTCTGTGCAATAATTGGGGCGATTACGCCCTTTTTTATTGGCTATCGTGTAGTGTCGATGTGAGCCGGATACGGTGAAAGTCAAAGTGTCATGTTCCACTACTACTATAGTTTGTATTGGCTTGTAGTGGTCTGTTTCGGCCATTGAATCGCACAAAAATGACGAGAGTAAATGAAGCTATCAAATAAAACTCAAGCACTCCAAGACTTAATTGCTCCTGCAGTGCAAGCCTGTGGTGTTGATCTTTGGGGAATTGAATTCCTTCCTCAAGGAAAACGTTCTTTATTGCGCATTTATATCGACAAAGCTGTCGACGAGAATGCAGAACCTATCATCAATGAAGATGGTGAAGAAGAGCAGGGCCGTGGCATCGGCGTACAAGACTGTGTACGCGTGACCCAGCAAGTCGGCGCAATGATGGATGTCCATGATCCAATTTCAGGTGAATATGCACTTGAAGTGTCATCTCCGGGTTGGGATCGTCCATTTTTCCAACTTGAACAATTACCTGCATATATTGGTCAACAGATCGCTTTCCGTTTGATCAGTGCAGTCGATAACCGTCGTAAATTCCAAGCTAAGTTGGTTGCTGTAGATCTTGAAGCTGAAATGATTCAAGTCGAAGTGGAAAAGCAACAGGTGCTTGAAATCGATAGTAATAATATTGATAAAGCCAATTTGGTCTATCAAGATTAATTCATTTAATAAATAAGAATCTGAACGAATAGGTGGCTTATGGCACGTGAAATTCTTACCGTAGTTGAAACGGTTAGTAATGAAAAAGGTGTACCTCGTGAAGCGATTTTCGAAGCCTTAGAACAAGCGCTTGTTGCTGCGACTAAAAAGAAATTTTACGAAGGAACAAACTCTGAAGAAGCTCAGCTTCGTGTAGAGATTGATCGTAAAACGGGCGAATACAGCACTTTCCGTCAATGGGAAGTGGTTGCGGATGAAGATCATGAGATGCCAGCATGTCAAGATGCGATTTCAGATGTTGATCCTGCACAATGGTCGATTGGTGATATTCGTGAGCTTGAAGTGCCTTCAATTGACTTCGGTCGTATTGCGGCGCAAATTGCAAAACAAGTGATTGTCCAAAAAATTCGCGAAGCTGAGCGTGCGCTGATTGCAGATGCCTACGAGTCTAAAGTGGGTGAGTTGATCTACGGTGAAGTGAAAAAGCAAACCAAAGATGGCTTTATCATTGACTTAGGTGACAATGCTGAAGCGTATCTTGCACGTGAAGAAATGATTGCAAAAGAAATTTTGCGTCCGAAGCAACGTGTAAATGCGATTTTGTTCAATGTGAATCGTGAAGGTCGTGGTGCTCAACTACAATTGTCACGTGCCAAGCCTGAAATGCTCATCGCTTTGATGAAGAAAGAAATTCCTGAAATTTCTGAAGAAATCATTGAGATTAAAGCGGCAGCGCGTCAACCTGGTGTTCGTGCTAAAATTGCTGTGAAAACCAATGATCATCGTATTGATCCAGTGGGTGCATGTATTGGTATGCGTGGTACACGTATCCAAGCAGTTCAGCAAGAATTGAACGGTGAGCGTATTGATGTTGTTGTATGGTCTGATGATCCTGCACAGTACATTGCAAGTGCTTTAGAGCCAGCAGATGTATCGGGTATTGTGATTGATGAAGAAGAACGTACAGCGGACATTATTTTCGCAACTAGCGATCAATTAGCGCGTGCGATTGGTTCACAAGGTCAAAACGTACGTTTAGCCTCTGAACTTACAGGCTACAAACTCAACATGATGCTTGAAGATGAGTATCATGCTCGTCAGCAAAATGAAGCACAACAATACTTAGACCTATTTGTATCGCGTCTAGATATTGAAGAAGATTTGGCAATGGCATTGGTTGAAATGGGCTTTACTTCTTTAGAAGAGATTGCTTATGTTCCAGCTGAAACATTTGACGAAATCGAGCTAGATGCTGAAGTTGTTGAATTACTTCAAAGTCGTGCCAAAGAAGTTACATTGGCTGATGCATTACAGCAGCAAGAAAACATCCAAGATCCAAGCGCGGAACTCGTTGCAATGGAAGGGATGACGCAAGAGATTGCTTATGCACTTGCAGCACGTGGTGTCATCACAATTGATGACTTGGCTGACCAAGCGACTGACGATATTGCTGATATTGAAAGTCTAGGTACAGAGAAAGCAGGTCAACTTATTATGAAAGCGCGCGAATCATGGTTTAACTAGGAGATCTACATGACGGATAAGACGATACAAGAGTTAGCTCTCAGTGTGAACCGCCCTGTTGAGAAGGTCCTAGAGCAGGTTCGTGATGCTGGTTTACCACAGCGTAAATCGGACGATATAATCTCTACTGAACAACAAGATGCCCTCGTGCACCATTTGAAGAAAATTCATGGTCAAAACGATGGTCAGGCAGGAAAAATCACGTTGAAACGTAAAACGACCAGTACCGCTAAAGTAGCGAGTACTTCAGGTAAGGCAAAAACGATTAATGTAGAAGTTCGCAAGAAACATACATTTACCAAGCCAGATCCAGAACAAATTAAAGCGGAAGCTTTGGCAAAAGCGCAAGCTGAGCAACAAGCTCGTGCGAACGTTCAAGCTATGGTTGAACCTAAAGCTGAAACTCCAGCAGTAAATAAAGCAGCTGCAAACTTTGAAGCAATGCGTGCTGCTGCAAAGCAAGAAACGACGAAGCAAGAAGTTGCGAAAGCTGCGGTAGTTGTGAAGCGTAAATCAAACAATAAGCCTGTGGTTAAAGCACAAGTTAAAGTTGTTGAAACACCTGAACAGAAAAAAGCACGTGAAGCTCAAGCCGCTCAATTAAAAGCGACCGAAGAAGCAGCACGTCGTAAGGCAGCTGAAGAAGCGCAGCAACGTACACTTGAACAAATGCGTCAAATGGCATCTAAGTATTCTAACGAAGATGCAACTGCGACCATTCGTGTTGTGGATGATTCTCCACTTGCTGCGGGTCTAGTTGGCCAAGCATATGAAGATTCATTTGCGAAAGAAGACCGTGACATCAAACGTGGTACCAATACACCAAGTACACGTGCACCGAAAAAAGGTGGTCGTCGTGGTCAGGAAGAGCAAAGTTTCAGCAAGCAACCTAAACGTGGTCTGAAAACAAGTCAGGCTGGTAAACATGGTTTTGAAAAACCAGTTAAGAAACAAGTTTATGATGTTGAAATTGGCGAAACTATTGTTGTTGCAGATCTTGCAGCAAAAATGGCGATTAAAGTACGTGAAGTAATTAAATCACTCATGAAAATGGGTGAGCTGGTTACTCAGAACCAAGCGATTGAGCAAGAAATTGCTGCATTGATCGTAGAAGAAATGGGTCATAACCCTGTTCTTGTATCGGATACGCAAGCTGAAGATAACTTACTTGAAGCAGCTGAAGGCGCGCGTGGTGCTCAATCTACACGTGCACCAGTGGTGACCATCATGGGGCACGTTGACCATGGTAAAACATCGCTTCTTGATCGTATTCGTCGTGCGAAAGTTGCTCAAGGCGAAGCGGGCGGTATCACACAGCATATCGGTGCGTACCACGTTACAACTAACAAAGGTATGATCACTTTCCTTGATACCCCTGGACATGCTGCATTTACTGCAATGCGTTCACGTGGTGCGAAAGCGACTGATATCGTGGTTCTTGTTGTAGCAGCAGATGATGGTGTTATGCCACAAACTGCGGAAGCAATTGATCATGCACGTGCAGCTGGTACACCAATTATTGTTGCAATCAACAAAATGGATAAAGAATCGGCTGATCCAGATCGCGTATTGAACGAATTGACAGTAAAAGAAATCGTGCCAGAACAATGGGGCGGTGATGTACCTGTTGCAATGGTTTCAGCACATTCTGGTCAAGGTATCGATGAGCTTCTAGATTTGATTTCAATCCAAGCTGAATTGCTTGAATTGAAAGCATCTGAAGAGGGTGCTGCACAAGGTGTCGTGATTGAAGCACGTGTAGACAACAGCCGTGGTGCGGTAACGTCTATCCTTGTTCAAAACGGTACATTGAAAGTAGGTGACCTGGTTCTTGCGGGTGCATCTTACGGTCGCGTTCGTGCAATGACAGATGAAAACGGTAAACGTATTCAATCTGCAGGTCCTTCGATTCCAGTTGAAATTTTAGGTCTACCTGAAGCGCCAATGGCGGGTGATGAAGTTCTTGTTGTAAGCGATGAGAAGAAAGCACGTGAAGTTGCTGATGCGCGTATGGATCGTGAACGTCAAAAACGTCTTGAGCGTCAAAGCGCAATGCGTCTTGAAAATATCATGGCGTCTATGGGCAAGAAAGATGTGCCTATCGTCAATGTGGTATTGAAAACTGATGTACGTGGTACATTGGAAGCATTACACGTTGCTCTTGCTGACCTTGCAACAGACGAAGTTAAAGTCCGTGTTATTGGTTCAGGTGTTGGTGCGATCACTGAATCTGACGTAACACTAGCTGAATCTTCTGAAGCGGTACTTCTTGGCTTTAACGTACGTGCGGATAACGCAGCTCGTCAAAAAGCAGATGCTGACGGTATCGATATTCGTTACTACTCAATCATCTATCAATTGATTGATGATGTGAAAGCAGCGATGAGCGGTAAGCTTGCGCCTGAACACCGTGAAACAATTCTGGGTGTGGCTGAAGTACGTGAAGTGTTCCACTCAAGTAAGTTTGGTGCAGCAGCAGGCTGTATGGTACTTGAAGGTATGTTACACCGTAATAAACCAATTCGTGTCCTTCGTGATGACGTGGTTGTGTTCCAAGGTGAGCTTGAGTCACTTCGTCGCTATAAAGAAGTGGTTGAAGAAGTTCGCGCAGGTATGGAATGTGGTCTTGCGGTTAAAGGTTATAAAGACATCAAAGAAAAAGACAAGATCGAAGTCTATGATGTTCAATTGATCAAACGGAGTCTTTAATGGCGGGTAGTCAACGTCTTAAGCGCATGGCGGATACAGTACAACGTGAGTTGTCTGAACTAATTCGCCAAGAGTTGAAAGATCCACGCTTAGGTGGTCTCGTGACCATCTCTGCGGTGAAGGTTAGTCCAGACTTAGGTTATGCTGAAGTATATGTGACTGTGATGGGCCGTGAGCTTGGCGATGAGCAAAGTGAAGCAGCCAATAAAGAAACGCTAGATGTGCTGAACAAAGCATCTGGTTTCTTGCGTCACGAACTCGGCCGTCGTATTAAGACACGTATTACACCGCGTTTGCGTTTCCATTACGATAAAACCAATGCATATGGTAACTATATGTTTGGCCTGATTGCTGAAGCAGTGAAGGATTTACCCGCTGACGAAGCAAACAAAGATGATGAATAATTCAGTCTAACTGAATCAAAAAGCCACCTTCGGGTGGCTTTTTTTATAATTGTATCTCTGTACACGACAAATTTCACAGAACCCTTATCCTATCAGGCTTCTGCCTTCTTAAAATTGCCAAAATCTCCTTAAACTCTTCTTTTTTCCCAAAACCAATTAAACGCTGAATCGCCATTTGAACATAGTCTAAACCATAGCGAAATAAACTCATTGAGAGTCGTCCATGCTTCTTTATTTTTATCGCTTTTTTTTGATCATGTTGCCATTCACCCGTTAAGTAACACCAACAGAAGCTTATAGCTAACACCGCAATCAATTTTTTCACTCGTCTAGGGTCTGTCAAGCGCGTATTTTCAAGATTAAACCCGCGTCCTTTGAGACAACTGAATAAGGTTTCAATTTCCCAGCGTAATGCATAATCCTCAATAGCATTGGCATTAAACTGAGGAGAAACGACGAGTAAAAGCTCTCCATTTTCTAACTGTAGTGCACTTATATATAGTTTCACCCGACCAACCAAAATCCGTCGTTTACGACATTCAATTTGACCAACTTTAAGATGGCGAAATAAATCACTAATTTTATGATTCTTTCCTAAATGATTGGTGACAATGAAGTTTTTTTAACACGAATGCAGAAGTTGATGTCTTGTTCAATTAACCATGTAAACCACTGCTCACCGATAAACTCTCTGTCTGCGAACACATTCACAATACGGTCTTTACCAAAAATGGCTATAAAGCGTTGAATCAAAGCAATGCGCTCTTTCGTATCTGAATTTCCACGTTTATTAAGTAATGTCCAAACGATAGGTATCGCTATTCCACGATAAACGATCGCAAGCATCAGGATATTAATATTTCGTTTTCCCCATTTCCAATTGGTTCTATCTAAAGTCAGTTGCACTTTGTCGAATGAAAACATATTGAAAATCAACTGAGAAATTTGACGATAATCAAAATACTGACCTGCAAAGAAGCGCTGCATACGTCGATAAAATGATTGTGGTAAGCACTTGATGGGCAAGGCTTTAGATGCAGAAGAAAGATTACATGTTTGCTTTAAAATAATCACAAGCATGATGAGCGCAAAGCACTTTAAATGTGACTTGTTCCATTTTAGATATTTGTTTAAGATAAGATATAGCTCATTGAGATGTGTCATAGTATTCGTCGTTAGAAAACAATTATTGTGACATTATTTCAATGAGTTATCTATTTTTGTCGTGTACAGAGTAATTGTATATAGATAAAAATAGATGGAGATTTTAAAAATGTTGTATCTGAGCGAGCCTCAATTATTAGAGATCCGGAGTCTGGATCCGTTGAGAGAATCTAAATTTAAGTATAATTCTACTCGATGGCTGAGTTTGGATCAGAACTTGAAAAGTATTACAAAGGACTATTGTGATGATGATATTTCAAGAGAACAGGTCATTAAATGTTTTAGGGATTATTTTGATTGCAAAGTTAGTGTGGAGTTACCTTTTGTACTGACGATGATTTGGGGTTTTGCTGATATTGGTTATGGTACATTTAGGACGAATAAATATTATACTTCAGAGAATATGGAGCTCATGGAGTTGGCGTTCACGCATGTAAAAAGGAAGAATATTCAACAAGCCTATAGAACATTGAAGTTAATTAATGGTTTGAATATTAGCTATATTTCTAAATTGCTCTATTTTTCAACTCGTGCTTTGGAACACTCGGATTATTGTTTAATTTTTGATATTCGAGTGGCTAGAGCCTTAATTAAACTGACTTGTCCAGAAACACTAGTGAATTTAATCGAGGTGACACCATCCAATAAGTTTGAACCTTATCATCAGTACAATGTGCAAATTAGCGCAACACCACCATGTCAGTGCTGAAGCGCTAGAAATGTATTTATTTTTATATCCTTAAGGATACAAGCGTTTAGAGACGATGTTCAGTGTCTTCATGCTTATTGCTAAAAGCTCTGCGGCGGGTGCGTTGCCAAGGCAGTGGACGATTTAGCGCTTCTGGAACGTCACCACTGAGTGAACGTAAGCGTAAATGTAGCGCCGCTTGCGCCATCAAATTCGCTGATACGGGTGCGGTTAAGAAGGCAAACAGTGTTAATAACAGCTCAGCAAAACCAAAGCGTCCTTGGAATGCAGAATAGATCATTCCGGCGATCAAGAAGCTCCCTAAGCCTAAGGTGCTGGACTTGGTTGGGGCATGCAGGCGCATGAATAAATCGGGCAGACGCACCATTCCAATTCCTCCGACCAGCATGAAGAAAGTACCGATCATGAGAAAAATGGAGACTAAAATTTCCATCGTAAGTTGCATCGATCTTGCTCCTAGTCAATCACATGACCTGAGGTGAAGTAGCGTGCTAAAGCGGCTGTAGAGACAAAGCCGAGCATCGCAACCAAAAGAGCACCTTCAAATAATGAAGTGCTGGCCCAGTAAATGCCTAAAATAATAATGAGGCAGATTGCATTTAAAAAGAGTGTATCGAGTGCTAAGAGTCTATCTACAATCGATGGGCCGATGATTAAGCGAATTAAGCACAGCAACATTGAAATGGTGACAGCGATTAAACAAATCCCGAGGGCATAAGGCAAAATGGTCATGCTTTGTCTCCTGCTTCGACACCAAAAATTTGCATCAACGGTTTTTCATAACGCGCTTTGATATTTTCAATCTCGGCATTTTCATCATCGGTGCTGAGGGCGTGAACTAAAATGTCCCCACGATCTTGATCGATGCCTGCTGAAACAGTGCCTGGTGTGGTGGTAATAATCATCGCCAGTAAGGTGTTTACTTCCTCATGTTGTGTTTCCAGCGGAACGCGAAACCATTTGGGTTGTAGACGATCAATTGGGCCGAGGACCAATTTAGCCACTTGAATATTCGACACCACGATGTCGTATAACACCACAAAAAATAGTTTCACCGCCGCTTTCCATTCAATATTTGGAGTATACTTAATGAATGGTCTGATCAGACTCGGAATAAAAATAGCCAGTAAAAATGCCATCACTAAGCTGGCTGCATCGACACTATGTGCCAACATCACCCAGCTCAGCGCAACAATCACAGAGACAAAAGGGTGGGGTAACCAACGTTCCAAAAACGACGTTTTTTTCATGTTTAAGGCTCCACCATCGGTTGTAGGCTTTCAGCATCGGGATTCACTTCAGCCTGTTGTTGCTGTTGCATTTGGCGTTTTTTGTATTCGGAAATATGTTCGCCTTCCAGTGTTTCTTCTGAAATTAAATATGGAATCAAATGTGCATTCGGATCTACTCGCTCGCCACCATATTTGGTTTCAGGTAAATTTTCACTGTCGAAAGGTTGTACGCTAATGGTTTGTCCATGCTCATCAGTTTTGAGCAAAGTCTGTTCATAGAGCGCATTATTTTGGATTTGCTCAGCCGTTTGGTAAGTGTACTTTTGAATCGGACCTGCAAACACCATATAAGCCATTAAACCGACCAACAAGAGATAAATGGTTTTGTCATTGCGCTTCGGTGCTTGTTCAGGCAAAGCTTGGTAAGCGGCATAAGCTGCTTCATCAGGATTATCTTCAGGTTTGGTTGCGCGCCAAAAAATCACGAAACCCACACGTGTAAACGCGATTATACTCAATAAACTCACCACTAAAATTGTCACAATAATCAGCAATTGATACGGTGAGTGTGCGGTGGCTTGGAGAATAAATACTTTGCCTAAGAAACCACTAAAGGGTGGTAAACCTGCCATCATCAAGGCAATGGTGAAATAGGTTAACGCCACTACCTTATGCTGTTTCATTTGCGGTGCAATTTTAAAATGGTCTTTAAACTCACCACGTTGAGAGGTAATCCAACCACTTAAAATGTAGAAGGCTGCCGCAATAATGGTACTGTGCACCAAATAATACAGTGCCGCTGCCCATGCCAAGGTATTGAACAGGGAAATGGCGATTAAAATTGTGCCGACAGAAGACAAAATCATAAAGCCAATGAAACGACGTAAGCGTTCCGCACCCATCGCGCCAATCACACCATAGACTGAGGTAATTAAGCCAATCGGTAATAGAATGTATTGCAGGATTTCACGGCTAATCGCATCGTCAAATACGGTGCCATTAACACGTAAAATGGCATAAATACCGACTTTGGTCATGATGGTGAACAGAGCCGCTACAGGAGTGGTTGCGACCGCATAGGTTTTTGGTAGCCAAAAACCGACAGGTAGCATGGCTGCTTTAATGCCAAAGACTGTAAACAACAACAGCCCGCCAGCAACAGCAATACGATGTTGATCGCCTTCTAATAGAGGCATCAAACGTGCAACATCCGCCATATTGAGGCTGCCGATGCTGCCGTAAATCATGCCCAGACCAATCAGAAACAGAGCTGATGCCAACAAGTTAATAGTGACATAGTGAATGCCGAGTTGAAAACGCGCTTTGCCTTGGCCATGCAGTAACAGGACATAGGAGGCCATCAATAAAATTTCAAAGAATACAAACAGGTTAAATAAGTCGCCTGTCAGGAAGGCACCGGTTAAACCCATCAGTAGGAAATGGCACATGGCATGGAAATAACGGCCACGTTCATCCCATTCTTTGCTGGCAAACCACATCACTGGCACAGCCAAGCCGTAGGTTAAAACCAACATCAGGGCAGACAGTTGGTCGAGGACTAAAACAATACCAAATGGTGCTGCCCATTCACCAAGGTTATAAACACTGATTTGCCCTGAGCTGGCAAAGATCAGATAGTTGACTGCTGTAAATAAGCCCAACAGGCCAGAGGTATAACTGATGCCTCGACGCCACGGTTGTCGCCAGTCTTGTGCTAAAGAACCTGATCCTGGATTACCCAGTAATACCAAAATAAAGGCAGTAATGGCAGGAATTAAAATACTAAAAATTGGGGTGTGTTCGGTCCAAAATTGGATGAGGTCATTCATTATGGCTCATCCTCACGTGGGTCAATTTGTGGTATTTCTTCTTTAGAGTCAACGTGGTCGGTTCCTGTTTCATAACGACTGCGTAAAGCCAGTTGTACAATAAACGCCGTGGTAGCAAAGCCAATCACAATCGCGGTTAACACCAAGGCTTGTGGCAAAGGATCAGTGGCTTTGCTGGCTTCCGTGAGTACCGCGGGTGCATTAAGTTGAAGTCGCCCCATGGCAAATAAAAATAAATTGACGGCATAACCAATCATGGCCAAGCCAAGTACCACAGGGAAAGTACGGGCACGCAAAATCAGATAGATGCCTGTGGCAGTCAACAGACCAATAGCGGAGGCAAGTAACAGTTCTAAACTAATCATATTAATCCCCCTTTGGTACTGGACCAGACATACTAGAGTGACGCGAGTCCCCAAGTACTGAAATAAGTAGCATGGTTGCACCTACGACCGTGATATAAACCCCGACATCGAACAGTGCAGCTGTCGCTAGGTGCATTTCGCCTAAGATCGGTGGCGACACATAAAAGTGTGCACTGGTGAGGAAGGGGCGTCCCCAGAACCATGCGCCTAAGCCTGTTAATCCTGCAATGACCAGACCTGTTCCAATCCAGATTTCATACAAACGACCAGACTTGGCTTTGAGCAGCTGTTCTGCATGATCTTGACCGAGTGCCATGTACTGAATAATCAAGGCCAAAGCGGTAATCAAACCCGCGATAAACCCGCCCCCAGGCAGATTATGTCCACGTAAGAAGATATACAGGCTAACCACCAAGGCAATCGGTAATATCCAAGACGCAGTGATACGAAGCATCAACGGAGAGGGATTAAAACGGTAACTGAGACCTTGAGTCATGGTGGTGCCGTGGGTACGCATACCATCCATTAAACACAGTGCGCCAATGCCTGCGATACCAAGGACGGTAATTTCACCGAAGGTATCGAAACCACGGAAGTCGACCAAAATCACGTTGACCACGTTGGTTCCGCCGCCTAACGGAATCGACTGCTGCATGAAGAACCATGAAATAGAGTTGTGATCACGGGTCAAGATGAGCCATGTGATCCATGCAATGCCGAGCCCGCCGCCAATCGCAATGAGGGCATCTCGCCAACGACGTGAGACACTCGACTCATAGGGAGTGAGTTGTGGTAAAAGCGATAAACTCATCAATAACAGTACAGTGGTGACTACATCGACGGTGATTTGTGTCAAGGCTAAATCAGGCGCAGAGAAGCAGACAAAGACCATAGTCACGACTAAACCAATCGCGCCACTGATCAATACCGCTTTAATCCGTTCGTGGTGGAACCACAGCATCATCCAGCACGAAGAGAATAAGAGTAGCCATAGTACGACCGCTAAAGCAGGGGCATGGGTGAGTTCACGGGTACCTGTGGTCAGCCCTTGTCCTAAAAATGGAAGTGAGACTATGGCAATACTGAAGACCACAATCCAAAGAATATAGCTTTGTAATTTACCGTTTTCAGTCAATCGTTTAAATTTGCGCGAGTTGAGCAGGAGTGACTTAAGGAATAAGTCAAAGGCAACTCGACCTTGTAGACGACCTAGGTATGGATCGAGATCAATTTCTCGAATTTTGCCACCCTTCGCTAGACTGAAATAGAAAATCAGACCGCCAATCGATGCAATCACGCTCATCAATAATGGCATGTTAAAACCATGCCATAGTGCAAGATGTGCGCCTTCAAAGTCCATCACTTGGGTGCTGGCGCGTGCTGTACTGTTGACGATGTTTTCAACCAAAAGAGCAGGGAATAAGCCGACTAAAATACACAGAATGGCCAGTAAAGTGGCCGGTGCACGCATGCCAAACGGTGGCTCATGTGCATCTTTGTTCGGAACTTGTTTGCCCACTGGGCCATCGAAGAAAACCCCATGCACCAAACGCACAGAGTAAGCCACTGCAAAAATCCCCGCCAGTGTCGCGAAAATTGCGGAGCAGATGAGCACAGGACCAGACAGATTGCTAAGCAGCTCAGTAAAGAACATTTCTTTAGATAAGAAACCGTTGGTCAAGGGCACACCGGCCATCGACGCTGCAGTGACCATCGTCAAAGTGGCCGTATAAGGCAACAGTTGCCATAACCCACTAAGCTTACGTAAATCACGTGTGCCTGACTCATGATCGATAATACCTGCGATCATGAACAGCGCTGCTTTAAAGGTGGCATGGTTAATAATATGGAAAATAGCCGCAGCCACAGCCAATGGTGATCCGATCCCCAAGAGACACATGATCAAGCCGAGATGGCTGATGGTTGAATAGGCCAATAAACCTTTCAGGTCTTCTTTAAAGATGGCAAAAAACGCAGCCATACACAGGGTAAACAGGCCAATAAAGGTGACCAAATTGTGGAACAGTGCCGCACCTGCAAAAATGGGTAACAGTCGTGCCACCAAGAAAATACCCGCTTTTACCATGGTTGCTGAGTGTAAATAAGCAGACACGGGAGTCGGGGCTGCCATCGCGTTGGGCAACCAAAAATGGAATGGAAATTGCGCACTTTTAGTAAAAGCACCGAGCAAAATCAGCAGCAACGTAGGAACAAATAAAGCATGACTTTGAATTTGTGCTGTCATTGTCAAGATTTGATCAATCTCGTAGGTGCCTGTGATTTGGCCGAGCAAGATGAAACCACCCAGCATGGCTAACCCGCCCATACCCGTAATGGTCAATGCCATGCGTGAGCCACGTTGTGCCGCGTCGTAATTGCTCCAATAACCGACCAATAGGAAAGAGGAGATACTGGTTAACTCCCAAAAAACGAGGAGTAAAATTAAATTATTGGAGAGAGAAATCCCGAGCATGGCTGCCATGAACAACATGAGCAGTAGATAGAGTTTATTGAGAGAATTTTTTGGGCCTAAATAAAAATAGGCATAAATATAAATGAGCGTCCCGATGCCACTAATGAGTAAGGCAAAGAGTAGGCCTAATGCGTCTAGACGGAAGCTGAAGTCAATTCCAAGCTGCGGCAACCATGACCACGACTGCGTAATGACAGCGCCATTAAACACCTCTCGTGCTTGGGTCAGTAATAAGCCTAAACTTGTCATACTGACCCCAACAGCTGCGAAGGCGGTTAGCCTACGTGAGCTCTGCTTCAGTAATGAGACAAGGGTTGTGCCAAGTATTAACGGTAACAATATAATAATCGGTAGCACACTCGTTTCCATTGTCGTGAATAGGTCAAAACCTATTGGTGAATCTCATCTTTCAAGGATTACAGGACTGCAAAGAGCAGCCCAAGAGTCTCAATCTTGAAAGCCAATGTGAAATTTAAAAATAATGAAGTTGTGTTGCGCAACTCATGAAGCGTTATAGCAAAATCCGATTTCAGTTAGAAATTTGCAAGTAAAACCGATCATATAACATGACTAAAACAACATCAATCTTTTTTGCGCTGACGCAAAACATTATACGCGTGATGGTCGTTTCTTGGTGGATGACAGGCACTTTCTCAGTGCAAGAAATGTAAAAAAAGCGACCATTGGTCGCCTGTTTTTGAGGGTTAAAATAGATATGCTTATGCAGCAGGCTAAGTTAATGGATTTGCCGATGAAGCATCATCCTCAGCACTGAGTAAAGCAATCAAATGCTGTTGCTGTTCGGGAGAGAGTTGCTGCTGTATTTGTGCGAATAATTCAGCCACACTTAAATCTTGGGGTTCAGCCGCAATCGGTTCGGTGCTTCCACTCGTCGCTTCATGATTGGCAAGGTTTTGGTAAATTACATCGAACTGATGTTGCAGTGGTTCGAGTTGGATAGAACTTAATTGCTTATTTTCCAGTTTGAGGCATTGAAACTCACTGGCTTGTTCCAGCAACTCACTTCGGTTGCCTGAGGCGATAATTTGTAGTCGAGGAAAAGCCTGATTTAAATGTTTTAAAATGACTTGTGCCATATTTTGATCCAATTGATGATCAATTGCATCAATCAATAGTACGCCGTCACCTTCTAAACAAGGGAACAGACTTTCAGGATTGAGTAGGCATAAACGTCGCACAATATCGCCAACAAGTGCCACCCAGTTGCGAATACTATTGGACAGCTGTTGATAGAGCATGCTGTTGCCATGGTAGCGCACCATCAGTTGTAACTTGGGATGATATTGCAGATAAAGATCTTCTATTTCGGGCAGAACAGTTGCTAACGCTTGCTTGAGCGCTTGTAGGCTGGGTGACTGGATGTGTGCTTGAGCCTGAGCCAGTTTATAGCTTAAGGGTATATCGGGTGGCATGCTTGTAGGCTGATGCAATATCGTTTGTAAAAACTGCGCAGTTTGCGCATTTTCAATATCGCTGATTTCACGAAACCACTCAAAGAAACGCGCAAAGGTGGTATAGGGAATAGCTGAAATTTCATAGGCATGTGCATGTTGGAAAATCAGGGGATTGTTCTTGCTGAGAATATTCATCTCATTGACAAAACGTTCCGCAGGATAATATGCAATCAACGGCAAACCTTGCAACGGATCTTGTAACGTTGCCTGCTGATATAGATTGACCAGTTGTTCGAGTTCTAATGTTTCAACTCGACTGATGCCAATGCCTTGTTGGTTTAAGGTTTTGTAGAGTTGCCATGTATAGGGTTTGGTCGCAACATCGGCTGCCGTAGGTTTGAGAGCATATAACTCAGCGGGCACAGCAACTTGAATATCAATTTTGGACTGTAGGCGGTTCAGCATAATGTCGTGATCTAACATCACCACACCTGCAGAGCGTAAATCTTTATAACGGGCCGCAAACCAAGTCAGAGCCTGATAGCTAAAACGTAAGATTGAGGTCTTGCCTGAGGCTTGATCGCCTAAAATTAAAGTGACGGGTTTATCGTGATAAGAAAAATCGACTTTAATGTCAGCAAAATGCAGGATGTGTTTCAGGTGAATCGATTGAATTTTCATAGAACACCCGCAGCGGTTGTGACTATTTTTACATTCGACTATCCAGCAACTTTACGTAATGAGCTTGGCATTTGTTTTTTCAGCTGTTGCATCAGATCGTAAATGTGATGGATATTTAAACTTACTTTAGCACGTGTACAGGCCACGTAAAGCAGTCTTAACTCTTCATCACTAATTTTATGGTCTTTGTCGTTGACCTTAAACTGATAATCATCTTCGATGTGAACGCGGTTCCACTCTAAGCCTTTGGCTTTGTGTGCGGTGGAAATAATATAATCGGCTTGTTCAATCGGCGTAATCTTCGCGAGGGCTTTTTTGAGTGGATCGGTGCCATGATCATCTACCAATTTTACTAAAGGCTTGATGTCACTGCCGTCATTGGTTTCGCAATATTCATGTACATCATGCCAAGAATTAAACCAGGCCAGTTCCGGCACATCGGTGACGCGCTTACCTTGTTTAAGCATCGCTGCGGCATCGACAAAGCGGTTCAGTTTGACATGGTCGGCTTGTAAGCTGACTTTGTCGCCATGGACCAATCCTGAGAGCAACAGTTCCATGGCGCGCGCATTGGTGCGACATAAAATCGCATCGCGCATTTTGGTATGAGGTTTGTTGACCACTTTGGAGTTGAGCAGAGGGTTGCCCATGAGCGGCACGGTTTCATTCAAGGCGCCTAAAATGGCATTGGCATGCAATGCAATCTCTTCACCAAAACGGAACGAGGTGGTGAGACGGGACTCAGGCAAAGGCAGTTGTTGCATAGCATTGACTGCGCCGCGCCATGCATAAATTTGTTGGTGTGCATCTCCGACATAGATCACTTGTGTATTACGCTGCTTCAGTAAGATGCCCAACATCAGTGGATCAGCGTCTTGTGCCTCATCAAACAACACATAGTCACTTGGGATATTGGGTTCAGACAGCGCCCACAGTTTTAAATAAATATCGTGACCAATCCCAGCCTGATGGTTTGGATCGATAGACTCTAACCAACGACGTTCAATGGCAGGGTAGAGGTGTTTTTGTAGTGAATCGATATCATCAGGGTGTAACCAGCTCGGTGTTTGTAAATGTCGCGGTGCTGGGTACTGAGAACTGGTTGAACAGAAGTGACTCACTGCATTCGCCACAAGGCTGGCCAAGCGTGACGGCATCAATACATATTTTTCATAACGTCCGCCCATCATCCGTCTTAAGGTGATGGGTTCAAGGCGGTATTCTTTGGCAATAAAACTCGGACTTAAACGAGGCAGACGAAGTTTGTCCGTCACTCCACGTGGAACACTGCGAAAGGCAAGCGAGTGGAAGGTTCGGCAGTCGACATTGCCATGAAACTTCGTTTGCGCTTCGCTGGCAATGGCTTTGTTGAACGCCAAATACATGCCACGCCTTTGTGGCATGGCATCACTAATCATTTGCAGGGTAGTGGTTTTACCTGTGCCTGCATAAGCAATTACTTTAAACGATTTGCCCAGACGCGCGTTATCAATGGCAATGGCTTGCTCATAAGTCGCGCTCGGTTTGATGATATTCGACACAGGCAATAAACTTAGTGGCTGCGGTTGGCTTTTTCAAGCAAACCAGAAAGCCCTTGACGACGTGCCAATTCATTAAGAACCACTTGAGGGTCTAAGTCGAAATAGCCTAAAACCACAATCGTATGAAACCAAAGATCTGCCACTTCATAGATCAAATCATTTTTATGGTCTTCATTGGCTTCAGATTTAAAATCTTTAGCCGCGATAATGGTTTCAACCGCTTCTTCACCGACTTTTTCTAAAATTTTGTTGAGACCTTTATGATACAGCTTCGCAACATAAGACGAGTCAGGATCAGCTGCTTTACGCTCAGCCATCATTTGACCGAGGTAGGACAAAACTTCAACTTGCTCAGACTGAGCCGTTGAGGCATTCATTGCCAATGTATGTGGATTTTTCGATTTTTCGCCATAAATCGCGTTCGGGTCTTTGAGCTGTGCATCCACAATTTCCCAGCCATTTGGCGTGAGTTTACGGTAGAAGCATGATTCACGCCCTGTGTGACAGGCAATTCCGCCGTGCTGTTCAATTTGCAGCACAATTACATCGGCATCGCAGTCGAGACGAATTTCATGTACGGTTTGAAAATGCCCAGATTCTTCGCCTTTGTGCCATAACTTGTTGCGTGAACGAGAGAAATATACGGCTTGGTTTTTCTCAGCCGTCAAAGCCAAAGCTTCACGGTTCATCCATGCAACCATCAAGACACGTCCCGTTTGGTGATGCTGTGCAATGGCAGGGACTAAACCTTGTTCGTTAAATTTTACTTCATCGAGCCATTGCAAATTGTTCATAAGATTTCACCAAGCGAATAAATATTGAGAGTGTTACGATGTTAACGTAGCGCGCTATAGTCTACGTGATTTAAACAGAATAGAGGAGAAACTTTCTACAGTTATCTCACAGCGGCTTAATTGATATATTTTAGAAATTCAACCATCAGTCACCCATCCAAAGCGGATGACGATGATTGTCATCGTATTCTACACAGAATGATTGTTTTGTTTTGCAATATCCCGATAGTTCATTTGACTGAGCATGCCTAATTTTAAACCTGAAATTGTCACCGCCATTTCTTTACGGAAATAGGGAATTCGATACATCCAAGCAAAGCTTAAATCACGTAAACCACCTGCCCACCATAGGTCAGATTGGTAAAGTGGTGTGAGTAAACGACTTAAAAATTGATAGAACGCCGTCGAACTTTGACGGTGTTGATGGTAAGTTTGCCAGAGTTGGACATAATCAAGGGCTTCATTTTTTCTTGCGCTTTGAACCGCTTGCCCCAAAGCCCATGCATCTAAAAGGGCCATATTTGCACCTTGCCCAAGTTGTGGACTCATCGCATGTGCTGCATCACCCATGACACCAATACGACCCTCACCAAACTTAGACAGCACCACATCACGATAATTTGCCGTCAACCATTGTGATTTTTGTTCAGGCTGGGCAATGACTTGTTCTAACCAATCTGCAGCAGGTTTCCAGCGCTTAGCTACTTGGTTTAACCAGTCGGAATGAGCTTGTGAGTTGTGCAGGAAGTTATTCAGTTGATGGCTTGGAAGACTCCAAAAAATACTCGATAGTCTTTGCTTGGGTTCATGTGGAACAGTGCCTGTTGGTAAGATGCCCATCATCATTTTAGATCGATCATGAAACTGATGTAAAATTTCTGTATCTAATTCAAGGCATTCTGGAACAATCGTCCATTTCGCTCCCCAAGGATAAGCTTGATCAACCTTTACCCATTTTTTGGGTCTTAAAAGGCTACGTGCGCCATTGGCAACGATTACAGCATCAAAAGCTTGATCAAATGATTCGCCATCTTTTGTACCCAAAACTCGAACTTGATCGGATGTTTCTTCTAATGTTTGAATGTCGGTATTCATTTGCCAGGTAATCAGTTCGGAATATTCACGGCATTTATTTTCTAAAGTATGGCATAACGTTGCTCGATGAATCCCTACACCATAAAAATCAGGATGCGCTTGTTCATAATGGCTATTGACCAGTAAATTGCCACTCGGTAACTGACCTTTGAGCCCAGTGACTTTTGCACCCAGTCTTAAAACCTCATCTAAAAGGCCTAAATGCTCAAAAACAGCTAAACCAGAAGGTTGTAGTAACAGTCCTGCTCCGACAGGTTCAAGTTCTGAGGCTTTCTCTAAAATACTGACTTGAATATTTTGTCGAGCCAGTAAAATCGCAGTGGCTAACCCTGCGGTTCCTGCACCAATAATGGCGAAGTGGGGCGGGTGATTAGAAATCATAGATCGAATGATTTAACCATTGTCTAACAATGAATTCATAACGAATATTATCCGATTTTTAATTGGTCGATGTTGATTTAAATGAAATCTTCTAACGAGCTTGCAATCACATTTTTTCCCACGATTTATTTTGTAATTCAATGACTTGACCATATTTTTTTTGTTCACTTAAAATTATTGTTAGCATAGAAAAAAATGTAATCTCGATTTTTCTTTATTTGGTCAGATTAAACAAGATTACATTCATGCGCAAATTTTGTTTATAAATCTTGTATGACCTGTGCAAAATGCTGTTTTTCCACCATTTCCAAGAACTCATCACCTAAGCGCTGACTTTCAGAAATACATTGGTTCCACATTTGAATGCGCTGTTTTTGGTCGAGCCCTTTGAGGGTGAAATCTTTACGATCGGGCAGGCGTCCTAAAGGTAAGCTCTGTAAATAGTCTTGGGACGGAGACAAGAGTAGCGTACGGGCTTGATTTTCAGGATTGGCGTGACGTTTAAACAGCTTATCAAACCACCCCGGCGTAATGCTGTCCGTAAAGTGTGGATAAAGCACAATGCCTTGACTCTCAAAAGGCAGATCGATGTGATAATCAATCAGACCACCATCACGATAACTACCTTGTGGTGCATCTGGAATATCGCGAATTGCGGCCATCACACCTGGAATAGAAGCTGAGGCAATCAGCCAAGGCAGAACGTTTGCAGCGGTGAGACTGTGGTAATGAGTGGGAAAATCATCTTCCACTTTAAATTGTTTACCATTACTGGGCTGACTAATCACCCGTTGCATAAAGTGGCGACTATGCTTTCGCGCAACAGCGGTTGTGCCGATGATACCTGCCACAGAGGCCAAGAGCGGGAGAACTTGGTCACTTTGGAAGATGTGTTGAGCCTTAATTGACAGTACCGCGAGGTGGTAATCGGGATGATTGACCAATTCCGCTTCTTTGCCTTGCACCAAGTCAAGCAGCATGCCACGGCAAATATCACTGACTTCTTGACGCTGCATTTTTTTGTCAAAATAGAGGTTGGTATAGAGTTCACCTAAACGTTCGGTACCTGCTTTTGCACCGTGCGCTAAGATGCTGGCAAAGCGCCAACTGCCAATGGACGAACCAATCAAAGTCCGTCTTTGCGGTGCACGAGCAAAGAATTCACCAAAAATGGCTTGGTCTAAACCTTGAATCCCGATACCTTTGGGCCCACCTGCGGCGCCAGGCACAATATCGACCTGCTCAGCTTGTAAGCCTTCGCTTTGAATGAGTTGACGTGCTAATTTACCTGCACGAATGCTTAAAGCTGGAGGGTGTTTATGCAGGATTTGAGTCATCGTTATCATTCAAAGAGACAATATATATTGTCATTTTAACTGGCGAGAGAATGAGCGCATTGGCAAAAGTGATCCAATAATGACTTTGAGGTCACTTTATACTTAAAAGTTAAACATAAAAAAGCCTGAGAGACTCAGGCTTTTAATACAGCAGAAAGCGTCTATTTAAACACGCGCCACACCGCCAGTAAGCTGGTGAGTACAATTAAAATCACTGAAATAAACCAAGGCGAGATAATCGCAATCGACAGCAAAATGGCCATGAGACTACCAAAAATCCAACTGCGTTTTTGCTGATGCTCCATTTGTAGGCGCATACTTTGCAGTTCATTGAGCTGTTTAGCATGCCAAACTGATTGGTTTTTGAGACCATTTAAGCTATCGACCAACAGCGTCGGGAAGTCTTGTGCCCCTAAAAGTAAGTCCGGAATTTTTTGTCCCAGCTCTTTTAGGTTCTTCTGTGGATTCATTTGCGCTTTGATCCAATCGGTCAGGATTGGCTTTGCCAAACTCCAAATGTCCAGCTCTGGGTAAAGGTCTGTACCTAAACCCTCAACATGCACGAGGGTTTTAAGCAGCAGCATCAGCTGTGGTGGAATTTCCAAATGGAAGCGTCGTGCAATATCCATCACTTGAATCAAAATGCCCGCGAAGTCCAATTCATGCATAGGTTTGGACACCATTGGCCCGACCGTGCGACGCATTTCACGTGCTAGTGCATCTTGGTCTGTGCCCGGTGGAATCCAACCAGCTTGATGCACGATTTGAATCAGTTGCATAAAGTCGCTGTTCATGACCGCAAGCAGCATACGTGCCACGGTCATTTGGTCGTGCTTCGACAACTCACCCATAATGGCACAGTCTAGTGCAATATAGCGTGGTTGGCTTGGGTTTAGTGTTTCAACGAAGACATTGCCCGGATGCATGTCGGCATGGAAAAAGTTGTCACGGAAGACTTGGGTAAAGAAAATGGTTAAGCCTTTTTCCGCCAGATCTTTACGATCCATCCCCAGCTTTTCAAAGGTTTCAATGTCTGAAATGGGAACGCCCGTAATGCGTTCAGCCACCATCACGTCTTTGCTATCCATATAGACTTCAGGCACATACATCATGCTTGAGCCTGTAAAGTAATGGCGCATACGACGGGTATTGTCGGCTTCTAAGGTCAAATCCAGTTCATTTAAGATGACCTGACGATAGTCCTGAATAATTTCAGATAAGTGTAGTGCACGCGCGGCTTCTAGGCGTTTTTCAAGAAAATCGCCCAACCATTCTAAAATTTCAAAGTCTTGTAAAATTTGACTACGAATAGCGGGACGGGTGACTTTCACCACCACTTCGCGCCCATCATGTAAAGCGGCTGTATGTACTTGAGCAATCGAGGCTGCTGCCAAAGGTTGTTCGTCGAAGCGTGCAAACAGCGTATTTACATCTGCTTTCAGTGAGTCTTGAATGCGCATTTTCGCGACATCAGAACCAAAGGGTTTGACACGGTCTTGGAGTAGAACCAGTTGTTGTAGCACTTCAGGTGGAATCAGGTCACGACGAGTAGACAGCAGTTGTCCCATTTTAATCGCCAGTGGTCCCATTTCCTCTAAAGCTTGTTTGAGCTTCAGTGGGTTTTTTCGTTCACGACTGGACCATGCCGCAGGGTGCATACGAATTACACCCAGCGCATGGCGCGCTTTTTCAGGCAATTCTTCCGCAGGAAACAACGTGTCGAGTCTATAGTGCGCGGCAATGCGCCAAAGTTCGAGTAAACGTGAAACGTGCGGAATCATATATGTAAATACCTAGTTTTGAGTTGAGTCTTGAGTGTCAATCTGTGCTTGAAGTTGTTGAATTTTGGCTTCGGCACGATCTAAGTTTTGATTAAAAATGCGGGTATCTTGATGCAGATCATCCATTTGCCAACGCGGGGCAAATAGACCACTGTCTTCTTTCAAGGCATCTTCAGCAAAAAACAAATGACTTTGTAAGGCCTGTTTGATGTGTTTTGGTGTCAGCTGAATTTTGGCCAATTCATGCGCCAAACTTGGGCCAATCCACGGGCTTAAATACGCAGCCAAGTCCGGCTCAGCGTGTTGCATAATCCGTTGAATATCCTGTAGAAGGTGATAATCACCTTGGAGTGGGATAGTACCGACATCATCTGCCAGTAATAGCTTGAGCAGCTCAACCACATTGGCTACCGTTAAAGTTGCGGTTGCTGGGGTGTGAGATTGAGCTTGGTCAAAAGGGCGTTGTTCGAAAATGGACGCTGTTTCACTATGCCCTGTAACGGTAGGTTCTAAGCGCACTTTGGCTTGGTCAAAGAACACATCTACAGACAGTTGCGGGGACGCGATCACCACACGTAACATCTTGCCTTGTAGTTCATTGAGCTGGATGCGAGTGATCGCATCCAAATTAATCACATGATGAATTAATCGTTCAATTGCACCGAGTGCCAGAATCGACCACATAATTTGCCCTTAAACGTTTAATTTTAAAGTTTAAAACCACGGTGTACAGCAACGATACCGCCTGTCAGGTTGTGATAGTCACAGTTTTGGAAGCCTGCATTTTCCATCATGCCTTTTAGCGTGCGTTGGTCTGGGTGCATACGAATGGACTCGGCTAAATATTTATAGCTTTCTGAGTCATTGGCAATAATTTTGCCCATGATCGGCAGTGCAGTGAACGAATATAGATCGTACAGTTTTGAAAATGGTTCAAACACAGGTTTAGAGAACTCTAATACCAGTAGGCGACCACCTGGTTTAAGCACGCGGTACATCGCTGCAAGTGCTGCATCTTTATCGGTCACATTACGTAGACCAAACGAGATCGTGAGTAGGTCAAAGCTGTTGTCTTCAAATGGATCGAGGGTTTCAGCATTGGCTAATACGAAGTCAACATTGGTGCAGCCTGCATCGATTAAACGATCTCGACCCACATTCAACATCGATTCATTAATGTCTGAAAGTACTACATGACCTGTAGGGCCAACTTCGCGGCTAAACACTTTAGCCAAGTCGCCTGTCCCGCCAGCAATATCTAATACGCGTTGACCACGACGAACCCCTGACATATTGATCGCAAAACGTTTCCATAGACGGTGAATACCAAAAGACATCAAGTCATTCATAATGTCGTATTTACTGGCAACCGAGTGGAAAACTTCCGCCACTTTTTGCGCTTTATCTTCACTGCTCACTGTCTGGTAACCAAAGTGTGTGGTACTGCCGACGTTACCTGTGTTAGCACCGCGAGGAAGATTGTATTTGGGTACAGAACCCGTCACAGGGGTATCAGTCAACTGTTGTTGTAATGATTTTTGTTGACCTTGCGCCGTGCCTTGGGGTAATGGTTCAGTTAAAAATGGACTCACTTTGTCTGTGTTTTGTGCCGACTCTTGAGTAGCGGTAGGCGTTTGATTTTCATTCGACATGGGAGTCACTCCTAACATAGCAATAGGGTAAATGTTGCAGTGCATGCATGATGACAGATTCTAGGACGTTGTACAGTAACCATCATGCAATTGTGCTGAATAATATACAGAAAAACAGCAGAGCAAAGCTGCTGCTGGCTTATTTTTATCAAGTCATTCGTTGAAATTTACTGAAAAGGATACAAATGCCCCGCATGGACTTTATCAATAATTTGACGTTCCACCGCAGTAAAGTCTTTCACAAATTTCTCCGCCGACCTTAGCGGTTTCATGGCCAAAAAGCCATCCTGCATAAATTCATACATGACATTGAAGTTATATTTGTTGGCCGTCCCTTTACACATCTTAAAAGCGGTATAGACCATAAAAGAGCGCATGTATTTATCGAGGTTCTTACCCAATTGATCGAGTAAATACAGCTGTTTCAAGCGTTCTTCGCCTTGTTCTAGTTTTAAATAGGCTTGGCGCATCAAATCATCGGTTAAGGCTTCAGAGGGATGGTGATCTTTCAGCAATTGCATCGCCACTTGTTCATCCAGTCGCACCGCCAAAATTGCCAGTTCAACCCCAGAGGTACCGGTTTTAATGGCATTTTCGGGAATTAATTTCTCCGCTTTGTGCGCATATTTGCTCAAGCGTGCAATTTGTCCTGCCAAAGCGTCAAAATCTGGGCCACCATATAAACGGTTGATAAAATACTCGGCCATCAATAGGTTTTGTTTTTCTGCAAAAGCCTTGTTATGCGTGCGCTGCATCCGTTGTTTTTGCCAGACTTGCACATCTTGTAAACGTTGGAAGAGCACCGAATCTTGATGATAATGCAATTGGTAATACTGTTCTAAAAGCTCATCGAGGGCGGCGAGTTTGGACATTTGCTGTCTCAGTTCTATTTAAAGATAGCTAAATCTTAGTGCGTGATGACGGAACTCGCTATGACAAAGTGACAAAAAAACTATTTATTTGTGGTCAGTTTGATGTAGAAGTAGTCAAAAGACGCGTGTGAAAATCATCTAGAGCATCATTTTTTAGGATCTAGTGATTTGATTAAATAGAAAAAAGGAGGGGTAATGGATACAGAAACGATCGCCAGTGCAGTGCTGAACGAAGAACAGCTTTCACTGGACTTAATTGAAGCGCAATATGCGTTGATGAATACCCGTGATCAGAGCAATGCAAAAAGTTTAGTGATTTTGGTCAGTGGAATTGAACTTGCGGGTAAAGGCGAAGCGGTGAAACAGCTGCGCGAATGGGTCGATCCGCGTTTTTTATATGTCAAAGCCGATCCACCGCACTTGTTTAATCTAAAACAGCCTTTTTGGCAGCCCTATACTCGATTTGTACCTGCCGAAGGGCAAATTATGGTGTGGTTTGGTAATTGGTATGGGGATTTGTTGGCTACGGCTATGCATGCTTCAAAGCCTTTGGACGACACTTTGTTTGATGAATACGTCAGCAATATGCGAGCCTTTGAGCAGGACTTAAAAAACAACAACGTAGATGTCTTAAAAGTTTGGTTCGATTTGTCGTGGAAGTCTCTGCAAAAGCGTCTGGATGATATGGACCCGAGCGAAGTGCATTGGCATAAGTTGCATGGGCTAGACTGGCGCAATAAAAAACAATATGACACCTTACAAAAGCTACGTACGCGCTTCACCGATGACTGGCAAATCATTGATGGTGAAGATGAAGATTTGCGTAATCACAATTTTGCACAAGCAATTTTAACAGCGCTGCGACACTGTCCAGAGCATGAAAAAAAGGCCGCGCTAAAGTGGCAGCAAGCAGCGATACCGGATATTCTGACTCAGTTTGAAGCCCCTCAAGCTGAGGATGCAAACTATAAAGCAGAGTTAAAAAAACTCACTAAACAAGTGGCCGATGCCATCCGCTGTGATGACCGTAAAGTGGTGATCGCTTTTGAAGGTATGGATGCCGCTGGGAAAGGGGGGGCGATTAAGCGCATTGTGAAAAAGCTCGACCCGCGAGAATATGAAATTCATACCATTGCCGCACCTGAAAAGTATGAGTTACGCCGTCCTTACCAGTGGCGTTTTTGGAGCAAATTGCAGTCGGATGACATCACTATTTTTGATCGAACGTGGTATGGACGCGTTTTGGTAGAACGGGTAGAAGGCTTCGCAACCGAGGTGGAGTGGCAACGCGCTTATGCGGAAATCAATCGTTTTGAAAAAAACCTCAGCAACAGTCAAACCGTATTGATTAAGTTTTGGCTGGCGATTGATAAAGATGAACAAGCAGCGCGTTTTAAAGCCCGCGAAAGTACTCCGCATAAACGCTTTAAAATTACCGAAGAAGATTGGCGCAATCGCGACAAATGGGATGACTATTTAAAGGCAGCCGCGGATATGTTTGCACATACCGATACGGGTTATGCGCCTTGGTATATTATTTCCACCAATGATAAACAACAGGCCCGAATTGAAGTCTTAAGGGCAATTTTAAAACAGCTCAAAGCGGATCGCGATACAGATTAAAAAGCTTAAAAACGGTCATTTGAGCTAATGTGAGTTGGTTAAGTAGTTTCGTATTAACCTTTTAACCTGAGCTCGACAAAAATACGATACACGGAAATGTCATTTGCAACCTGCATGGTGTAAGTAAAATAATGTCTGCGATTTATTTTAATAAATCCAAAAAGAGAACAGGTTTTGCAGATGAAAATGGTTTTGCCTACTTTTCCCGAAAGAAAAGTAGGGCGAGCCTCTGGATAGTGATGAAATTGGATAAGAGCCTGATAAGACTCTGCCAAGATAGTTATTTTTCAATAAGTTGGTGGAATATTTGAGTCGATTTCAGGTTGCATTTTTAGTTCTTTATTGCGGAGTCTTACCGCTTAAAGTCTAATTTTTGGAGTTCGTTTGGTTCTTTTGTTTAGCCAAAAGAACCAAAAACATTTGTCATTCGCAAAACCTGTTCAATTTTTGTATATAAAACAACTTTTATTGCAAAAACAGTCCATTTTAAAGGCTGAGCAGGTTGCGAATGACGTTGTTGTGTATCGATGAGAATTTAGAGTTTAAAAAGACATGCCAGTCGGCTTTTTAGTGGACTGGCATTATGGTCATTTGACCGTTTTTTAGAGGCGGATTTAGTTCTTTAACTTAAGGGAATTTGAGTCACTGGCGCTGCAACAGGAATTCCTTGTTCAGCGGCTTGTTTCAGTTGAATGCCTTTGGCGAGCTTATACGACTCTTCCACATGGGTTTCCGCAATTTTTTTCATCACGACATAACCCAAGCTGGCCGCAATCATTTGTCCACCTAAGGGAATGAATTTGGTGACTTGTTTGGTGATGTATTTGGCTGCCATGTTATTGAGGGATTTCTTCACGGCTGTACGTGCCACCACCAGTCCAGAGAACTCCACGCCACGTTTACGCAGTTCTGACCAATGTATTTGCTTGGTTTCTGGGTCGTAGACACTGACTTGCTCTGGGGTTAAACCAAAGCGGGCATTAATTTCGGGAATCAACTGCGACAATATGCCCACATCAATCACCACATCAAGGAAAGGGACTGGAATAACCGCTGCACCTGCGGAAAAATAGGCGCGCTTTTTGACTAAATCCAAACACTCTTCACGGATTTGTTCTAAATTTAAAGAGGGATCAATTTTTTCTGGAATATGCTCTAATTTCATTTTCTAAATCCTAAAATATCCTGATTCACATTGATTCTAGTTTTGCTTAAAGTACGTATTTTAAAGCAAATTTTAAATAGAAATATGTCATCAAAGTGACATAGACAGAACCAGAAGTATAGTCAATAATCTGTGTACTTTTGTAGATTTTTCATAAGATGGTTATTTGAGAGGAAACATGGCGATACACGTAATACAAAGTCAGCGTATTGATGTTCTGTTGCAAGCCATGCAAAAAACCGTCTTTAAACCGGCCAAAAATGCCTTTCAAGTGCTGCAAGCACAGCATTTTATTGTACCTTCACCTGCGGTTGAGGCTTGGCTAACACAAAAGTTGGCAGAACAGCAGGGCATTAGTGCCAACACGCAGTTTCATCATCGTATTCGTGGTTTTCAATGGTCGGCTTATCAGTGGGTTTTGGTCGACCAAAAAGATGAAGTCCGTAAAGCCAATATTCCGCGATTGATTATTAAATGGCGTGTCTTTCAAGCCTTAAAAGAATTTATACAAGCCGAGCTGAATCCTTTAGAGGTTGCTCATCCGTTGTATCCGATTATTCAGCGGATCTATGCCAGCGCTGACCGTTTGCAACAAGGCATCGATAAACAGCTCAAAAAGCAAAGCATGCTGTATTGGGTCGCGGAGCAGGTTTCACGGCTGTTTAGTTTTTATATGGATTATCGTGGGCATTGCACCAAAGGCTGCCCACCGCAAAGTTGCCGTTGCCAGACCAATTGGTTACAAGCGTGGGGCAAAAACCAGCCGCTCGATTTGGAGCAGATGTTCTTTAAAACTCAGCAAGAACTCAGTGCTTTTCAACTCAATCAAGCTTATGAATTGGAAGCATGGCAACGTTGGCTCTGGCAAGTGGTGTTCCATGCTGACTTTGAACAAATTCAGCGTATTGATACTGCATTTTGGGGCTTACTCGATCAAGCAGAGACCCGAGACGCTGCACTTAAAAAGTTGCCTGCACAGTTGGTGGTATTTACGGTTTTAGATTTACCGCCAAGGCAATTGGAGTTTTTACATCGATTGGGACAATACCTCGAGATCTTTATTTTTCACTATAACCCATCGCAAGAATATTGGGCGGACAGTGTCGATCCCAATTGGAAAGCGCGTTATGACGCACGGGTGAAGCAGCGTTTTATTGAAAAAAATCCAAATGCCAATGATGCCGAGATTCAGCAGTTTTTTGATGAGTTTACCCTCAATTTTAATGCAGAAACCCGAGAGTCTCGCCATCCTTTACTGACCCGATTTGGTAAACAAGCGCGCGACCATTTCTCTTTACTTTCCAGCCTTTCTTCAGGTGAAGACGGCGTCTGGGCCGATATCTTTGTCGATGAATATCCAGAAACTTTACTTGGTAAAATTCAGTCTGATGTCCTGTATTTGGTAGAACCTACGCAGCATCAGTATGCCTTGGCTGAACAAGATGATTCGATACAGATTCATGTCTGTCACTCCAGCCTTAGACAGCTTGAAGTCCTCAAAGATCAACTGACGCATTGGTTGGCTCAGGGCACGGCTGATGCACCGCGACGTCCAAGCGATATTTTAGTGTTGACGCCCAGTTTGACTGAGCTAGAACCTTTTATTCGCAGTGTTTTTGCGCCTCCTCCGCATGAGCGTGAAGCTTTGCAAAAGGGTCACCAACTCAGTAAAGACAGTATTTATCTGCCGATTAAGCTGGCAGGCGTGACTCAACTCGATGCCTTAAATGCCTGGCGTGCTGTGCTGGGACGGATGGTCTTGGTGCGGGGGCGTTTCAGTATTGAGGACTTTGCTGATTGGCTCAGTTTAAATGCAACGCAACAACGTTACGGCTTAGACATGAATATGATCGAGCGAATGACGGAGCTGTTGATCAACGCGGGCTTTAAACGTGGATTGGATGCCGAGCATTTAAAACGTAGTCTGGCCGAAGGTGATGATGACTATCGTTATAGTCTGAAGTTTGCCTTAGATCGTTTGGCGTTAGGCGTCGCTGTACCAGAACATGTGCTGTTTCATGAGACCTTGAGCTATGCCCAAGTACAGTCGAGTGATTTTGAGCTGATTGGTGTTTTGATTGAAATTTATCAAGATTTTAAACACCGTTCCGAGTGGATGATCGCGCATGAAACTGGACAACGGACAACTGCGGAAACTTGGCTGAATAGTTTGATGGAAGATATTCGCGAGTTTGAAGCCGCAGGTGTCGAGTCTTTGGCCGCAGTGTATAAGATGGTCAAAAAACAAGAACGTATGCTGACCTTGGCGAGTTTCTATGACGAACACGACCATCATGCACTGCGCAGTTTAAGTTTACCTTTGCCTTATGTATTAGAAGAAATCCAAAAGACCTTAGAAGCGCAACTGGACTATGCAGAACCCACGGGGCAGATCACGTTTAGTCAAATTGGCCAGATTCGACCTGTGCCGTATAAGTTGATCGTGATGTTGGGCTTGGACAGTGGCAAGTTTCCCAACCGCAGTGCGCATTTGCCTTTTGACCTGATGGACTTGCTGAAGCCACAACTGGGGGATCGTTCCCGTTTGGAAGATGATCAAGGGGCTTTTCTAGATGCCTTGTTGTTGGCACAAGAGAACATATGGTTATTTTATAATGGCTTTGATATCAACGATGGTGAAGTCCGTGATCCGTCTACGGTATTGCAAGAACTGATTCAGCATATGGCCTTTATTGTGCAGCCTGACATACAAAGCAAGAGGGTCAATGCAACGGTTGATAAGCATGGTGTGACTGTCCCTGCACAGTTGGCATCGCTGTATCATGTCCATCCTTTATTGCCTTTTGATCCGCGTGGTTTTGAGTCTGAGCACAGTATTCGTTTTCAGGATCAATGGTTTCAGGTCGCGAAACAACTACAGTATGCATCGGGGCAACGGAGTAGTTGGGTTAACACGCCTTATCCAAAATTAGAGCAAGATATTCAAGTTCTTGATAGTCAGCAGTGGATTCAGGACATCACTTTCCCTGCAAGGCTGTATCTCAAGACTTTAGGCGTGGAAAACTTAAAACCAGAAGAGATTCCTGCAACGCAAGAACCGTTACTGCTCGATGGTTTAGGACGTTATGCCATTCGTCATTTTTTACAACAACATGAGGCAGCGGCAGATGCCAATCTTCTGATGGATCAACTGCCGATTGGTAAAGTCCAAGATGGGGTCTGGCAAATGAGCGTGCTTGAACAGCAGCGCTTGCTGACACGTTTACAACGTTATGCGCCTGAGGCTACAGCCACGACCCAACAAGTCTGGAAGGTGAATGAACATTTACAGATCAATGTCACCCTAGCCAAATTTAGTGCTGAAAAATGGGTCAGTGTAGAAGCATCCAGTGCTCGGGCAAAGCGCCGTGCCAAAGTTTGGTTAGAGTATTTACTGTGGTTGGCTTATGTCAATTTGGGTGAGGGCGGACAGCAATATCAACGCATCGTGGTGTTTAGTGACCGAACCATTTTATGTACTGGTGTGAGTTCAAATCAGGCGCGTGAATGGCTCAAACCTTGGTTGAAAGCATGGGAGTATGCACAAACTCAGCCTTTGGTTTTACCTGCGGCCTTGTTACTGAAAATTGCAGAAAAAGATAAAACCCATGAATGGCAATTGAATGATCAGGGACAGATGGTGATTGCCGACATGGACGCCATTTATAAAGTTTGGGAAGAAGATGGTCGCTTTAGTGGTTTTTCAATGACTGAAAACGAAGCCAATAAAGCACACCGCGACTGGCAGTTTATTCTACAAGAGCAGGATGCCAAGGCATTACTTGCCCATGCCTGCGAGCAGTTTTCTTATGAACTATATCATCCGATATTTTTGCATCAGCAAAGCCTTGAGGACTAAGTCATGACAGCACAGTCTCAGGTCTCTACATCGAACATGTCTTATCAACCCATTGCCGATATGAGCTTTCAGGGCTTGCATTGGATTGAAGCTTCAGCAGGCACAGGCAAGACTTTTACTTTATCCAGTTTGATGGTGCGTATTTTTCTTGGGGCCTATTTGCCGAATCAGGTCATTGCAACCACCTTCACCCGTGCTGCCGCTGCGGAGCTGAAAAGTCGCGTTCGGGCTCGTTTGATCGAAACTTTACGTTATTTTGAAGGTTGTCAGAGTCTGACTGAGCGAGAGATACAGGCCAAAATTGCCGCTGAACAAGATCCGCTTTTTACCAAGGTGCTCACAGACTATGCACAACGGGTCGGTTTTGCCCAAGAGCGTTTGAAGTTGGTGATTGATCAGTTAGATGAGCTGTTCGTCGGCACACTGGACAGTTTTAGCCAAAAGTTACTGCGTGAGTTTTCTTTTGAAAGTGGCAAGATTGAGCGTGCGGATATTACCGATGATGCGCAGAGTTATACTCAGCAGCTCATTCATGATGTGTTACGTGAGTGGATTCAGGCACAGCCACAGCCTGTGGTGAATTATTTACTGTTAAAACAAAAATTAAAGACTGAACAGGCTTATGTGCCGATTGTTGAAAATAGTTTGAACTTTGCATCGGCACAGTTTCAACAGGTGGAAAAACCTGTGCTTGATTTGACGCAATTTGAGCAGGCCATTGATCAATTTACCGCGCTGGATGTGGCGCAGATTGAAAGCTTGAAAGACTATTATGCCCCTGAGGGCCAATACCATGCGGTGTTGGGGAAGAAGTGGCGCACCGATGCTTTGATGGAGCGTATTTTATGTCAGGACTTACCTGCTTTTTTGACCGCCCTGAAAGAGCAACGAGCTTATGCTTTATTCGCGCCACATTTTGAAAAAACCTTAAAGCACCTGACTGACCTCGCAACGAAAAAAGTCTTAAACAAATGTGCTGTAGATGTACTGGAACAGTTTGAGCAGCATCCTGTGTGGCGACAGGTCCGCAGTTTCTTAGACGCATTGGCAGAGCTAGAGCTCAATTTGGATGTGCTGGATGCGTATTTAAAATATCACTTAAGTTCTGAGGTGAAAAAGCGATTACCACAAGTCTTGCAGCAAAAGAGTGAAACGACTTTTGCCCAGCAAATCCGTACCTTGTCAGAAGCCTTACAGGGTGAACAAGGCAGGCGCTTTGCTCAGTTTGTACAGGCACGCTATCCGCTCATTTTAGTGGATGAGTTTCAAGACACCAACCAAGACCAAGATGACATGCTGGCGCGAATTTGGCGTGATGTACAGCGTTATCACCAAGGCTGTATGATTATGGTCGGTGACCCGAAACAAGCCATTTATGGCTTTCGTGGTGGTGACATGCTGACGTATAACAAGGCACGTTTAGATGTTTTGGCAAAGCAAGGTCGGCAGTATAGTTTGAAATATAATCATCGCTCTGTGCAAAAGTTGGTACAGGTGGTGGATGCTTTATTCCAACGCCAACAGGACTTTGGTGAGCAGGTCTATTACCAGCCTGTAGAAGCAGGGACTCGACCACATCCTGCTTTGGTCGATGCACAGGGTGAAAACCATGTACCGCTGCGTTGGCTGTTACTTGAAGACAAGAAAAATGAAGCTCAACAAGTGGCATGGAAAATTCGTGATTTAATCAACCAAGGCATTCAACAGCAACTCTATGTGGCAGATGATCCGCCACAGTTTATGGGGGCAAATGATATCGCGGTGTTGTCGAAAAACCATGATGGCTTGGACAAAGTTCAGTTTGAACTAGAGCGTTTGGGAGTTTTGGTCAACCGTCCGTCTAAACGCAGTGTGTTTGAAAGTCAGGTCGCGAAAGATGTCGGTGCGCTATTGACCGCAATGATGCATCCTTTTGATGAAGCCAAAGTTCGCCGTGCGCTTTTGAGTCGGCTGCTGGCGATTGATTTAAAACAGTTACTGGAATTGGAAAAGCAAGCCAACGGTTTGAGCCAGTTTATGGCAGATTTTGATGACATCCGCGACATGTGGATCAATAAAGGCTTTTTAAGTGCATGGCAGTACGCTTTAAACCTGTTTAAAGTGTGGAAAAACTTGGTGGCTTACCAAAGCCGAGACAACGAACGGACTGTGGTCAATCTACGGCATTTGACTGAGTTGTTGAGCCAACATAGTGAGCAGTTCCAAGGCGCGCAGAAACTGTATCATTGGTATCTCAAACAGTTACATTTGCCTGCGGAACGTGAGTGGGAGTTGGAACGCAAACTCTCCAATGCCACAGGCGTACAGCTGATGACCATTCATCAGTCCAAAGGTTTAGAGTTTAAAATGGTGTTCTTGCTGGGTGCCGACAAAGACTTTAAGGAAATGAATAAAACCTTAAACTTTTCAACACTGGAACAGATCAATCCGACGACAGGGCAGAGCGAGTTACAGCGCATCGTGGCAGTAAATGATGCCAACCTGTTAGACCCAGCCGCGATTGAGCAACACAATGAGCGTGCCGAAGCAGAACAGCATCGCTTATGGTACGTCGCACTGACCCGTGCCAGTCACCGCGTGTATGCCTTGCTGCAAGATCAGGAATATAAATCAAATACGGCATTGGCATTTTGGCGTGGCCAAGCAGGTAATCTATTTGAACATCCTGCCAGTGGTGATGAAGCATTATTGGCCGAAAAGCCGATCCGTTTACAGCCAGCCGAGCAGCAAGAGATCATTCAGTTACAAGCTTTGGCTTTTCCTGAACAGCGTTTTTATCCACGTTCTAAAACCAGTTTTAGTGCGTTGGCACAGCATTTGAGTCGTAAAGAGGCAATAGATGCCTTAGCGGTTTTGAGCGAGAAAGCGGGCAGTGCGGATGACGAGATTAATCATCCTGTGCTTGAGGATGTGGAGCTGAGTCAGCCTTTGGCTTGGATTAAACGGCAGTTTCCAATGGGGACGACTGCGGGAACCTTCCTGCACGAAATTTTCGAGCATATTGACTTTCAGGACTCGGGTGACTGGGGACTGGAAATTCATCGTCGTTTTAAAAATGATAGTCCCTTACTGTGGCAAGAGTTATTGGGCAAATATCAACATGAGTTTGGACAGGATGATGAAACTCAATTGGTGCTGTGGATGCAAGAGTGGTTAGCAGATGTGCTAGAAACGCCTTTGCATGCAGGTTTTCAGTTGAAGCAACTCAAAGCCGATGAACACTTGGCTGAGTTTCCTTTTTATTTGTCATTGTCCGATCATGTGCTGGCGATTAAACGCATACAGGCATTGTTTCAAGAATACGGGATTGATCTACTCGACTTAAATGAAGCCAATTCTGCTCGTTATCTGACAGGTTCGATAGACTTGGTTTATTTTGATGGTCAGCGTTATCACATTGCCGATTATAAAAGTAACTTCTTAGGGGCGGATCAGCAGAGCTACAATCATGATGCAATCCAATTGAATATGTCACATGCCAGTTATTGGTTGCAGGCGGGTTTGTATTTGGTAGCTTTGCATCGTTATTTAACAGTGAATTTGCTGGACTATGATATTGAAAAACATCTTGGTCAGGCGAGTTATCTTTATTTGAGAGGGATGAGTGGGCAGCCTGATCAAGGGGTTTTAAGTTGGCGTGCTAGCCCTGAGTTTATTTTAAGATTGGATGCCATCTTGGGTTATTTTGCTGAGGATACTTCTACTGAAAATCATGTAGGCAAAACTTCTGAATTAAGTGAAATTAGTCACTCATAAACAAAGAATTAAGTTGTGGATAACTTTGAGGATAACCGTGTGGAAAATGTTCATAAAGCCAGTATTGATCAGGCTGCCGTGGTAGACACATGGTTAACGCGTTGGAGTCAGTTTATTCAGCAGTCACCGCTGAGTAAAACAGGGGTCACTGAAGCACGTAGTGAAATGATTCAACAGGTTCTTGAAGCCATGCTACGCGGTGAGAGTTGTATCTCGGTTGCAGCTGAAGCCGTCACAGTCTTAGATGATTTGGTGATGGATGAACAGCAGGCACAGCAACAAAAAGCGCCGTTTGTTTACGATCAGCAGCAATTATATCTGTATCGTTATTGGGCTTTAGAGCAGTCCTTGGCCCAGCAAGTGGCGCGGTTAAAACTACAAAACTTAACGCAAGTGGATATTTCAGCTTATGCCCATTTACTAGAAGATCCACACCAAAAACAGGCTTTGGCTATGGTGGCTGAGCAGGCGCTCGCGATCATTACAGGTGGTCCGGGCACAGGGAAAACCTATACCTTGGCGCGTATTATTACGGTGCTCAAGCAAAGTTTACCTGATATTCGTATTGCGATGGCTGCACCGACAGGTAAGGCGGCGCAGCGCATGAAAGAAGCCCTGCAAAACTCTTTTCAGGATGAAAAGTTACAAGACTTAGTTACCCCAGATTTGAAAAACTTAAACCCTGTGACGCTACATCGACTTTTGGGTCTTGGGAATACGCAGCAACCGCGTTTTCATAGCAGACAACCTTTACCTTATGATGTGATTGTCGTTGATGAAGCATCCATGCTGGATTTAAATTTGGCGCAGATGCTCTTTGCTGCCATGCCGAATCAAGCCCATTTGATTTTATTGGGAGATGCTGATCAGTTGGCTTCGGTCGATGTCGGTTCTGTACTTGCCGATCTACAACAGGTTCCAGCTTTGGCTGAAAATAGAGTCAATTTAGTCAATAGCCGTCGTTTCAAATCAGATGCACGAATTGGAAAGTTGGCACAATTTATTCAACAGCAATCTTGTTTTGACTTAACGACGCATCCTGCCGAAAAACAGAGCGTATTGCACACTTTTCAACAGCAAGTGGTACATGCCACGACGTTGAAAGCGGTTGAGTTGGATCAGGTCAAGGTCGATTATCTACAACTCGAATTGTTGCCTGAGCAAGCATTATCTGCAGAGCAGTTACAACATTATTATGATCTGCTGATGCTCGGCTTTCAGGGCTATGTCGAGGCTTTAAAGCAATATCAGCAAAATCCTAATGAGTCTCTCGTGCCCAAAGTGATTCAACATTTTGATGATTACCGTATTTTGGCCGCCATACGTCACGGCCATTTCGGCTTAAAACAGCTCAATTTGCAAATCGAGCAACGTCTATTAGAACAATCAAAACAAATCAAGCAGGGTGAGTGGTACTTGGGCCGTCCTGTGATGATGACCTATAACGACTATCAGTTGGGCTTGTCGAATGGCGATATTGGCTTGTGTTTACATCGTATACAACAAGGTAAGTTGCAGTTTGAGGTGTATTTCCCCAGCTTGGATAAATGGGTAGCTGCGACACGATTACCCAAAAATATTGAAACGGCTTTTGCGCTGACCATTCACAAATCTCAAGGCTCTGAGTTCACTCATACCGCGGTGGTGTTAGATCGGCAGGCTGAAAAATTACTCAGTAAAGAGTTGATTTATACCGCAATTACGCGGGCGAAAAAAGTGGTCAGTTTACTGGTCGATGCCGATGCATTCGTACATGCTATGGTGACTCGAACCGCCCGAGAAAGTGGTCTATCAAGAAAAATTAATCAACAAATTCAATTGTGAAGATTTAATAAACAAATAGGAGCTTTGTACGAAATGGCTTACAGGGATTCAGGAGATTTGCGCATAGAGCTTTGCTGAGGATTTTGAGAAGATGGCTTCACATAAAGAGCTCAACACGGAATGTTGAGTATAATCGCAAAAAGATAATAATAACGTCAGTAGACAGCGAACTTACAGTGAAGTAGGTGAAAGAGGAAACTTACAGCCGCTAAGCCTTGTAGTTTTGGGAGAGACTACAAGGCTTTTTTATATCTGATAAATTGGCAAAATATGACAAAAAATAGCCATTCATTCCTCGAAGCATAAAATACAGTCATAGATTAAATATCAAAGAGATACTGTCTCAGTATTGCATGGCTTATGCTTTTTTAAATTTAGTTCTTATGTGTTTAAGTGACTGTTTTTTATTTATTAAATTTTTACTACTGCATTTTTTAGAGGGGTTTAGGTTGAATAATGGAGAAAATGAGGAGTTTGTGTAAGCAATCGCTTACATGAAGATGAGTGAAATACGACTTTTTTCTTCTGTGTGATGTGGCAAAATCTGTCACATAAGGATGTAAATGATTAAACATGGAATGTTTAATACAAGACGCGGAAAAGCGCATTATTATAATGATAACCAAAACAACAAGAACAAAAATAAAAGAACACTACAGCGCAAAAAAGCCCAAGTTTACTTGGGCTTTTTTTTATGTTCAAATGTCCCGTCCTGAAATAAGTTTACACCTTTAAGAGGCTTATTTTATGGAACATGAACGAGAACAAAGAGTTAAACGTACACAAGGTGATTATAGCTTTGCCTTTAAAATGATGGTTGTACATGAAGTAGAAAAAGGGCAAATTACTTATAAACAAGCTCAGGCAAAATATGGTATTCAAGGAAGATCAACTGTGCTGGTATGGTTACGCAAGCACGGACAACAGGACTGGACTTCGAATATGCCGCCTTCTTCTAAACGCCAATTAACACCCCAACAACGAATCCGCCAATTAGAAAAGCAGTTAGCCGCAGAAAAGCTTAAAACTGAATTTATTCAGGATGTGATTTATCACATTGATAAAGAATGTGGGACTGATCTTGGAAAAAAGTATACCGAGCACGTTTCAAAGATTGGCAAAGCCAAAGAGGACTAAGCGTTTCACGTTATTGTCAGTGGTTGGGAATCACCCGACAAGCTTATTATCAAGCAGAAAAACGTGCTCAAATGACTGCACAAGCAACTGAACAAATACTTGAGTTGGTTATGGAATATCGTTGTCTCATGCCAAGTATCGGAACACGTAAGTTGTATTGGCTTATTAAAGGCAAATTGTTGCAGCGTGGTTTAAAGTGTGGACGGGATCAGTTATTTAAAATATTGAAAGAGCATAATTTATTGATTCGCCCCAAGCGTCGCTATACAAAAACTACGGATAGCAAGCATTGGATGAAGAAGCATCCAAATTTATTAAAGGATTATTCAGCAGTGCAAGCCAACGAAGTCTTTGTTAGTGATATTACTTATGTTGAGAGTGCTGAAGGCGTACATTATTTATCATTGGTGACAGATGCTTATACCCGTCAGATTAAAGGTTATAAGTTATCGAATGATATGCGTGCGGAGAATGTTATGCAGGCTCTACATATGGCGATGCAGCATGTGACGGATCGAGCGACTAGGATGATTCATCATTCAGACAGAGGCTCTCAGTATTGCTCTGAGCTATATCAATCGGCATTGCGCCATTATGGGATATGTCCTTCCATGACAGATGGATACCTTGCGAAACAGTGTTTCTCATATCAAAATGCATTAGCAGAGCGGATTAATGGAATATTAAAGCAGGAGTTTTTAACTACACGATGTCAAACCATGAAGGAGTTAGATCACTTAATTACGGAATCTATCATGATTTATAATTACTATAGACCACATTTAAGTTTAAATATGAACACCCCGAATCAGATGTATGAGCAAACTAAAACCGAGCTAATTGCTTAACTCGGTTTGAAGTGGAATACTGTCAATCTATTTCAGGACAAGACAAGACTAAGTCTGTTTCGCTTCGATCGGTTGCAAATAAGGAGCGACGTTGGTGCTTTAAGATTTTGGGACAATGCTTTGAGATTTGATAAAGCATTTTCGCTAAAGCAGGTAAGTGGGTCCCGACGACAGATTTTCCTGTGGTTAATAGCGATACACTAATATCACGTTCTGGATCGGCCCAGCAGAGAATATTGGAAAACCCGAGATGTCCAAAGGCTTGCCCAGTCATGGGTCCAAATAACCCAATAGGATTACTCCCTAACATTGGGCCTAAGGCATAACGCATCGGGACTAATAATGTCCGATCTAAACTGACTCCTGACGTGGCCAAGGTCGAGCGAAATACCGTTTGGGCACTCATGATTTGTTTGCCTTGGTATTCGCCACCACTCAAGAGCATTTCAAAGAAACGACCAGCTTGTTCCGCACTGGTATAAATGTTGCCCGCTGGGCAAATCGTGTCCATAAAGCGCGCATCATTGGTCACATCGACCGCCAACTGTAAACCACCGCCCAGTACCCGATTAAGATAATGGTCTGTGCCTAAACGTGGATGTAGACCTGTGGCATAGTTTAAAGCGACATCCGCCCGATGTTCAGGTTTTAGGCCATAGTTAAAATAATCTAAGCCCATGGGTTTTTCGATATTTTCGGCAAGAAATTCACGGGCCGTTTGACCTGTTACCCGCTTGATAATTTCCCCTAAAATATAACCTGACGTCACGGCGTGATACGCCAGATGTGTGCCCGAAGCTGAAACGGGTTGTGCAGCATAAAGACGTTCTAAAATTTGATCTTGATTAAACAACAGTTCAGGCGTGACTTTGCTGTCAATGCGCGGAATGCCACCACGATGAGCGAGCAAATGGAAAATGGTGGCACGACGTTTACTGTTTACGCCATATTCGGGAATATAGTGGCTAATCGGATCGAGTAAATTCAGATCACCGCGTTCATCCAACATATGAATCAGCATGGCTGTAACGATTTTAGAGGCGGAAAATAAGCAAACTGGGGTATCGGGCGTGCCAATTTTCGCATCTGCCGCTAAACCATCGGGTGAGTTACCTTGCGCATAACCAATGCTGCGATTTAACAATATTTGTCCCTGACGACGTAAACAGAGGCTGATGAAAGGGTAGTTTCCTGTTTTATATAGGGACTCTACACTGGCCCAAATGCTTTGAATTTGCGCGTCCTTCATACCACCCAAGGTAGCGGAGACCTCATCCTTAGAACGAATCACGTGGTTGAGGTCATGGGGGACATAACAGGTATTGGCAGATAAAATTTTCACAAATTTCTCTCTATTTTTCGTTTTTATTGGATTTGAGTCTGATACTGAAAATCAGAATTGTCATGATTGTGCATGATTTGTGCAAAGCCGTCAGTTGCCGAATTGACTGCGAACATAAAACATTTTTGCAATATAGCGCTAGATCCCTTAAAATAATGCCTTGCTGTAGTGATGCACGGCAGTCAACTTGGTTTTGAAGAATCAATTTGATTTGTATCAAATGTAACTTATAAGCATCTCGGAGAAATCGAATGGCTTTAACAAACGCAGATCGCGCAGAGATCATTGCTAAATTTGCTCGCGCTGAAAACGACACTGGTTCACCAGAAGTTCAAGTAGCTCTTTTAACTGCTCAAATCAATGATTTACAAGGTCACTTCAAAGAGCACAAACACGACCACCATAGCCGTCGCGGTCTTATCCGTATGGTTAACCAACGTCGTAAGCTTCTTGATTACCTTAAAGGTAAAGACGCTACTCGTTACAGCGACTTGATTGCTGCTTTAGGTTTACGTCGTTAATTCGATTAAACTTTTATTTTCGGACTATCGCATTTTGAATGCTTTATTACTGAAAAAGAAAGTCTACCTTGCTTCTGTGAGGTAATGGGGAAGGGGCGAATGTTTCGCTCCTTCTTTGTGTCTTAAAATCATATTTTTAGTCTCTGGTGAGGTCGGCTTCTAAGCTTTGTCATTTATACAGTTGCCTGAAATGGCGATGTGAATGCCAAACCTTAGGGGTCTCCACTAGAATAAAAATCAGGAAAGAAAAATACATGTCTATGTTTAATATTATTCGTAAAGAATTCCAATATGGTCAACACACGGTTGTTTTAGAAACTGGTCGTGTTGCTCGTCAAGCAAACACTGTTGTGATCACCATGGGTGGTGTACAGGTTCTTGTTGCAATCGTTGCTCAACCAAAAGCAAAAGCAGGCCAAGACTTCTTCCCGTTGACTGTTAACTACCAAGAAAAACAATATGCTGCAGGTCGTATCCCAGGTGGTTACGGTAAGCGTGAAGGTCGTCAGTCTGAAGCTGAAACTTTAATTTCACGTCTTATTGACCGTCCAATCCGTCCATTGTTCCCAGAAGGTTTCTACAACGAAATCCAAGTAACAGCGACTGTTATTTCTTCTGACAAAACCATGGAAGGCGATATCGCTGCAATGTTGGGTGCTTCAGCTGCGATGTCTATTGCTGGTGTTCCATTTGCAGGCCCAATCGCAGGCGCACGTGTTGGTTTAATCAACGGTGAATACATCCTTAACCCAACTTTAGAACAGCTTAAAGAATCTGATCTTGACCTTGTGGTTGCAGGTACTGAAGCTGCTGTATTGATGGTTGAATCTGAAGCGAAAGAGCTTTCTGAAGACCAAATGTTAGGCGCTGTACTTTTCGGTCATGACGAAATGCAAATCGCAATTCAAGCGATTAAAGAATTTGCTGCTGCTGCGGGTGCGGTTGAATCAACTTGGGTTGCGCCAGTTAAAAATGAAGAGCTTCTTGGCAAATTGAAAGATGCATTTGAAGCGAAAATCTCTGAAGCGTATACAATTGCTGTTAAGCAAGACCGTTACGCAGCATTAGATGCACTTTACGTAGAAGCTGTTGCTCAGTTCGTTCCTGAAAATGATGAAACTGGTATTGCTGCTGAAGTTGACGAATTATTCGAAGATTTGAAATACCGTACGGTACGTGACAACATCTTGTCTGGTAAACCACGTATTGATGGTCGTGACACGAAAACTGTTCGCGCCATTGATGTTCAAGTGGGCGTATTAGGCCGTGCACACGGTTCTGCATTATTCACACGTGGTGAAACTCAGGCGTTGGTAACTACTACTTTAGGTAATACCCGTGATGCATTGATGGTTGATACCCTAGCCGGTACTAAAACTGACAACTTCATGTTGCACTACAACTTCCCAGCGTACTCTGTCGGTGAAACAGGTCGTGAATCTGGTCCTAAGCGTCGTGAAATCGGTCATGGTCGTTTGGCGCGTCGTGGTGTTCAAGCGGTTCTTCCTGCAGCTGACCGCTTCCCGTACGTGATTCGTATCGTATCGGACATTACTGAATCAAACGGTTCATCTTCAATGGCTTCTGTATGTGGTGCTTCATTATCACTTATGGATGCAGGTGTTCCATTGAAAGCGCCAGTTGCAGGTATTGCAATGGGTCTAGTGAAAGAAGGCGAGCGTTTCGCAGTTCTTTCTGACATCTTAGGTGACGAAGATCACTTAGGTGACATGGACTTTAAAGTAGCTGGTTCTGCGAACGGTATTACTGCACTTCAAATGGATATCAAGATTGAAGGTATCACTGAAGAGATAATGGAAGCGGCATTGAACCAAGCGTATGCGGGTCGTATGCATATCTTGAATGAAATGAACCAAGTGATTTCACGCGCTCGTCCTGAAATTTCAATGCATGCACCGACATTCCAAGTGATCAACATCAACCCAGACAAGATCCGTGACGTGATTGGTAAAGGTGGTGCGACCATCCGTGCCATTACTGAAGAAACCAAAGCTGCAATTGATATTGAAGACAACGGTACTGTTCGTGTATTTGGTGAAACCAAAGCTGCTGCTGCTGCTGCTGTTGCAAAAATCCAAGCACTGACTGCTGAAATTGAGCCGGGTACAATTTACGTCGGTAAGGTCATTCGTATCGTTGAATTCGGTGCGTTTGTAAACATCCTTCCAGGTACTGATGGCTTACTTCACATTTCACAAATCTCGAACGAGCGTATTGCAAACGTGGCAGACGTGTTGAAAGAAGGTCAAGAAATTAAGGTACAAGTTGCGGATGTAGATAACCGTGGTCGTATCAAATTGACGATGAAAGACATCGAACAAGTTTAATCTCTTGTCAATTCACATGGTGTTTGCCATGTGAATTGAGTTGTCTTAGAAAAGCCTTGAGCTTGGCCAATGTAAACTTTGGCTTGCTCAGGGCTTTTTTTATGGCATCATGCTGGCTAAGACAGACAATAATAAATGAGATATGCAAAGCTATTATTTCTATCAACATCCCACCGCACAGCATACCTATGTGCAGAAACAGCCGATTGCAGAGCAGGAAGCCGAGTTTATTTGGGTGGAGTGTAGCCGTGACGATGTGGTCAATCGGGCAGAACATTGGCAGCAGGACATTTATGCGGCAACGGGACTGTGGATGAATGAATATCATCTGCGTGACATTCTAAATTTAGAACACCCTTGTGCCTTTGACACTTTGGAAGATTACGACTTGCTGATCTTTCGTAAGCTGATCACACCCGATGATCAAATTAAGTTTGATACTCAAGCGACTGAAAAACATGAACGGGTCTTTGGTCTGGCGACGACCCCGATTAGCTTTATGCTCACGCCGCAAGTTTTGATTACGGTTAGAGAGCAGGGTAATAAAGAAGTTGAAAGCTATATTCAGCGTATGGAAACGGTGTTGAGCCGTCCGATTGAAGAGCATAATAAGCCACGAAAATTACCCGCAACGCCTTTAGATTTGACCTTGAGACTGCTCAATAACATGGTGGATGGTTATCTCGATTTACGTGTTCCGCTGACGCGTCGAGTGGAGTTTTGGCAGCAAGAGCTTTTACAAGGCCATCGCCGTTTTACCAAGTGGCATCAACTGTTACAAGAGAATATGGCTTTCCAACAAGTGGAAAATTTGTGCGAAGAACAAATCGAAACTTTGCAGGAATTACGCGATGAAATTGTCGATAATTATTCGCACTTGAAAGGGAAAAAACGTAGCGAAAAACAAGATATCATGTTGGTACGTGTCGATGATTTAACCAGTCATATTGAACGTATTCAAAAGCATACCATTCGCTTGAGAAATGCTGTGCAAGCAGCTATCGATTTGCATTTTTCTGCCATAGCCAATCAAACCAATGAAAATATGCGGATTTTAGCCATTATTACTGCGATTTTTGCACCACTGACCTTACTGACAGGGGTGTATGGTATGAACTTCGAGTTTATTCCGGGGCTGAAGTCCCCCACAGGGTTTTGGATCATGTTGGGTATCATGTTAATGACGACATTGATTCTGCTGTATTATTTTTATCGACGTCATTTGGTCGGGCGTGGCGAAAAAAGTGTCATTGATATGTTGGCACAGCAGCATGCGGATCAACATATGAATTTGTTTTGGTTTATCGATTATGAGCCGATCAAGCAAACCGTGAAAGGCACCATTAAAGATTTAGAGAAAATCACCAAATTAAAATAATTCGGTGATTTTCTGCACAGACCATTAAAGCAAATGGGCTTTAAGGTATTTCTTTATATGCTGACGCTATCCTTGTTTAATTTATTATTCGGATATGTGGGCGTCGCAGGGAGATTTAATTTAAGAGGTTTTTAACTGGGCTCCTTTTAAAATCCGGTAAAGCTGATCTTTAATGAACAACTTTTTGCGTTTGAGGGGCTCAATCTCTCCACGATGAATCCTGACAGGGTCTTGTTCGAGTAAACAAATTTCCTGATCGAGAGCTTCATGGTCGTCAAACATTTTAGAAAAATGCGGATTGTCTTCTCTAAGCTGTTGAATCATGTCACGGTATTCAGGAAACATGAGCTTAGTCTTTTTATTACAAACTTTGAGTTTCATGGTTGCCGTCTAATCCTCTTATTCAAAAATAAAAAAAAAGAAAGAAAGGCATGCGCCCATCTTTCTTTATAGAACTAGTGTTGAGTCGTTTGAACTGGGTCAGTGAGATGTAAATGTTTTACTTCACGACGAAGTTTTTGAACTTCCTCAATCAAATCCAGCATCATTGCGACTGCAGTAAAGCTGGCATCAAAGTCACGTTGTAAGCGATAGGCTCGCCGTGCGCGTGAGACATCATCACCAAAAAATTGGTGAATGCGGTTATCGGGTCGGTTAGGCAGAATGTCATATTCCAACAGCTGTAAAACCCATTCAGGACTTTGTCCGCAGGCTTCAGCAAAATGCTTTAAATCAAAGCTATGTTGTTCATCAACAATTTCAGCGTGTCGACATCCGTCTAAAATAATTTCACGATATTGAATAGTCGTCATAATTTTCTCCTTAAGACTGACGCGGCTTAAAGTGAGGAAAGGCTTCAGCAAAGGCTTGGTAGGCTTGCTGTTCTTGCTCACTCTGCGCAGGAGGTTGAACAATGTTTAAAATTAAATATAAATGTCCTGCCGTTTTGGCTGGAATCCCCTGATCTTTTAAACGGAGTTGCTGCCCCGTTTTGGCATTTTTCGGAATTTGAATTTGCAATGTCCGACCATTGGGTAGCGCGGCGGTGATGCTTTGCCCCAAAGCGGCTTCCCAAGGACTGATATTCAGTTGGTGATAGACATCAACTCCTTCAACGCGTGTGGTCTCCGTATCTTTGTAATAAATTTCGATATATAGGTCGCCATTTTCACCACCCTGAATACCTGACTGTCCTTGACCACTTAAGCGAATTTGTTGCCCTTCTTTCATGCCTTTGGGAATTTTAACTTCCAGCGTTTTGCGCTGAATTTCCGCTTCACCATAGGCATTTAAAGTGGGAATCTGTAAGGTAATGGTTTGGGTGGTACCGTGGAATCCAACCTCAAGATCGACCTCTAAACGCGCATGTTGGTCTTCGCCTTTATGGCGAGTGCTATTTTGGCGTTGATATTGATAGTTTGATCCTCCAAAACCTGAACCAAAACGGCCAAATAAGTCTTCAAATCCTGAAAAATCATGTGCCTGTTGTCCACCTTGGGCATTCCTAAATGCCTCTTCAAAACCGCCAAAGCCTGCATTGGGGTTGAATTGGTGTGCGCCTTGCGGATGATCGAGTTCAAAGTCATATTCTGCTTTTTTCGTTTCATCACTTAAGGTGTCATAGGCGACATTCAATTCTTGCATACGTGCTTCAGCATCAGGCTCCTTACTGACATCGGGATGATACTTACGTGCCAATTTTCGATAGGCTTTTTTAATTTGTTCGGCGGTCGCATCTCGCGTTAAACCGAGTATTTCATAATGGTTCTTCGGCATAAATAAGATTAAATAAATTGATTAAGTTTGAATCATTATTCAGCCTTTCAGCAGATTTCAACAGTAAAGATATGTTCCTTATTGTTTCAAAACATGACAAGAAAAAAGCCCCGATGAAAGGGGCTTTGATGGATGAGGGATACTTAGTATTTGACCCATGTGATGTTGCGCCCACCGCCATTTTCGGTCGACGTTCCTCGAATTCGTAAGTGCTTACCATTGTTGCTGAGTCGTGCATATGCGTCATAACGTAGCCCTGTGAAAGGATCGAGGAACTGTCCATGGCTATAGGTCGAATCTTTGGCATTGTCTAACTGCAAATGGCTGAGCGTTGTCATGCCGACGATGGGTTGATTTTTATTGACCCCATCACACTTGCTACAGTTTTCTATTTTTACTGCACCTGGAATTTCACGCGTATTTACGATGACTGCTTTATAGCTATTGTTTTTGTCTTTTTCAATCATGACGTCACTGAGAGAGTATCCTGTTTTATCATCGATAGTTTTCCATTTGCCGACCAAGGGATCGGTGGCTGCAAAACTGGAGAAGGCGCATAAACTGCTGAGTACGAAAAGACTGCACGAAAATTTCATGATGATAAAACCCCAATGGAAGAGAAAAATAAAGACATATAAAAATTATGGGTTTATTTATAACGAAATTTAAGCGGTGTGACCAGTGAAATATCTATGAATAAAAGTGATGAATCATTTGAATTATCTTATTTTTATGAGAACAAAGGCATAAAAAAAGAGCAATTCAGTTGCTCTTTTTTTATTGCACATGATGCGCTTAGCTTAAGTGTTCACCAAATAAACCCAAGGCTTCTTCTGCACTAAAGCTGTATTGCGTGTTACAGAACTGGCAGTCCATGGTAATCGGGTTTTGATGTTCTAGCGTTTCACGAACGGCTTCTGCGCCAATTTGTTCAAGTGCTTGAGCACAACGTTCTTTCGAACAGGTACAGCCAAATTTTAGTATTTCAACTTCAGGTAAGCGCACTTCTTCTTCGTTGTACAAACGGTAAAGAATTTCACTGGACTCTAAATCGGTTAACTCTTCGATTTTGAGCGTTTCAGTTAACATGGTTAGACGTGGCCATAAGTCTTGGTCGACACGTTCTTGTTCTTCTTCACTGTTACGTGGTAACAGCTGAATGAGTAAACCGCCAGCACGCTGGGCTGAACTGGCCAAAACGATACGCGTTGGAATTTGGGCAGACAGGTCATAGTACTGCATTAAACAACCTGCAAGATTTGGCTTGTCTAAAGCCACAATCCCTTGATAACGCTCACCAAATTCGGGCTCAATATTAATAAATAGTACAGGGCTGATGAGAGTGCTCAATACAGTACTGCTGCTGTCAGCAGCATTAAAGCGTGGATCCGTTTCATAATCCGCCAAGGCACGCACTTCACCAAGGTGATTACATTCAGCCATGGCCCATTTGAAACTACCTGAAGCCTGAATTTGTAAACTAATACGGCCTTTAATTTTTAAAGTACTGGCAAGTAATGCCGTGGCACTGAGCATTTCACCTAACAGCACTTGGACTGCAGGTGCATAATCACGCTGCGCCAAGATGGTTTGTAGGGTTTCTTCTAGATGAACCACTTCACCACGAACAGGACTATCTTCAATATAAAAGCGTTGACGCAAATCAGACATAAATTTCTCCAATATCCTGTCTTAATGGTGACGATATTGTAAAACACAAGTCATTTTACTTCATCCCGTGTGACATCTATTCGGTCATGTTGTAACTCACGTTGTAGGTCAACGCCGACAGGACTTTGACGGAGTTGCGTATCACTTTCAAATAAGTGTTCTAATTCGGCTAGAGCATTACGATGTGTTTCATAGACCTTCTGTTCGTCGTTATAAATACTTTGCTGCTGTGCGAGCAGTTTTTCATCATAATCGCGAAATAACTCAATGCTCTTATAGGCATCTTGTTCTGCAATTCCGAGATTGCGCAGGGCAAAATAGGCCATCCCTAAAGACGATAAATAGGTTTCACGCCAAATATGTTCCACCCCCAAGTCACGCAGCAAATGCACATGATGTCGATCACGTGCCCGCACCAGCAAGTTTAAATCTGGATAATTGAGTCGGATATGGCGTGCCACATTCATGGAGTCTTCAATATCATCAATGGCTAATACAAACACTTTGGCATGTTCGATACCGGCTGCACGCAGGATATCGGGTTGAGTGGCATCACCATAGTAGAGTTTGCCGCCATAGTTGCGAACGAAATCGACCTTGTCGATATTGCTGTCAATCGCCGTGAAGGTTTGGTGCTGTAAGTGAACCAGTCGTGCCACAATTTGTCCGACACGGCCAAAGCCAGCAATGATCATCGGGTTATGCTGTTCAGGAATATCATCATAGACAGGTGTAGCTTCTTTCTCGAATAGAGGCACCACCCACGAACTCATCAGCCAGTATAGAATAGGCGTCAGAATCATCGACAACGTCACGATCAAATTGATCGGCTCTAAAATGGCCTGTGTAATCACGTGTTCACTCATGGCAACATTGAGCACCACAAAAGCAAATTCACCACCTTGTGCCAAACAAGTGGCCAACATCAAACTATTGCGCCATGAAAACTCGAAGTAGCGAGCGATGGCCGTTAAGGCCAGCAGTTTGACCAACATCAGCAATAACGCACCGCCAATAATCAGACTTGGGCTTTCCCACAGGAGCGAAACTTGTGTGCTCATCCCGACGGTCATGAAGAATAGACCGAGAAGTAGACCTTTAAATGGTGCAATACTGGCTTCCAGTTCATGACGGAATTCAGAGTCAGCTAGAAGTACCCCAGTTAAAAATGCGCCCAAGGTGGTACTGATGCCTAAGACATCCATCAGCGCGACCACGCCTAAGACAATAAACAAACCGACTGCGGTAATCAGTTCATGTGCGCCACTTTTGGCCACAAAGCGGAAAAAAGGGCGCATGAGGTAGCGGCTAAATAAAAACAAGCCTGTAAAGGTAGCAACAATCGCTGCAAAGTAGGCAATGCCATGATGGGTTGAGTTTGTTCCCGCAAGAAGGGGGATAATCGCAATCAGCGGAATCGCAGCGATATCTTGGAAGAGTAAAATAGAAAAAGACTGCTGACCAAAAGTGGTATTGAGCTGCTGTTTTTCGCTTAAAAGCTGTAGCACAAAAGCGGTGGAGGAGAGGGCAAGGGCAAAACCAATCACAATACTGGCCGCAATTTGCTGTTGCAGGGCAAAAAAGACGATGCACGCCAGTAGCACGCCGCAGAGCGTTACTTGTAAACTGCCCATCACAAAAATGGATTTACGCATTTCCCATAAACGTTGTGGGCGAAGTTCGAGTCCAATAATGAACATCAAGAAAATCACGCCGTACTCAGCGAGTTTATGAATGTCTTCAGGGTCATGGACGACATTGAATACACTGGGACCGAGTAAGATGCCCGTGAATAAATAGCCGAGTACCGTGGCAATCCCCAGCCGTTTAGCCAACGGAACGATCATCAGTGCCGCAGCCAAAAAGAGGGTGATTTGAAGCAGTAGAGACATTGCCCTGTCCTAAATTTTTTTCTTTATGTTGGAAGTTTAAGGGAGAACGCGACTCAGGTCTAAACCTTATTCATGTCAAGCCTTAACTTAACTCTTGTGGATCAATATCAAGGCTCAATTTCATACCATGCGGTTTGTTATGCCAGACATTTTGCCACCACTGACGAATGTAAAAATGCATCCGCGCACGGTCTTTGGACAGTAGTACCATATGCGCTTGATAGCGGCCTGCTTTACGTTCCATCGGCGCAGGAATGGGCCCCCAAATATCAATACTGTTTTCTGAGGCTTGGCGCAGTACTTGTGCATGCTCTTGTAAAAAGCTTTGGTTCAGTTCTTGGTCTTTGGATTCACAGCGCAATAAAGCCGCATAGCGATAAGGTGGCATCCATGCAGCTTTACGCTCTTTCAACGTTTGCTTGGCAAAGCTGCGATAGCCCGATTCCAGCAGGGTATTCAGCAAAGGATGATCGGGACGTAGAGTTTGTAAATAGACTTCGCCTTTTTTCTCACCGCGCCCAGCACGTCCAGCGACTTGAATGATGAGCTGTGCGGTACGTTCTGTGGCGCGAAAGTCAACACTGAGTAAGCCTGAGTCAATGTCTAAAATCGCCACCAAAGTCACATAAGGAAAGTGATGTCCTTTGGCCAGCATTTGGGTGCCGAGCAAAATGATGGGTTCACTTTTCTGAATCTTGTTATAGATTTTTTGCCAGCTGCCGACCCGACTGGTCGAGTCACGATCAACCCGAATTACGTCAAAGTTGGGGAACAGTTCTTGTAGGTTTTCTTCAACTTTTGCGGTGCCTAAACCAATTGGTTTTAGTTCGCTATGCTGACATTGTGGGCAGTGTTCAGGCATGCGGTGGATGGTGCCGCAGTGGTGACAGTGCAAATGCTGATAGGGCTGTCGATGCACGGTAAAATTGGCATCGCAATGTGGGCACTTCGCCTGCCAGCCACAACTTTCACAAATCAACACAGGTGCATAGCCGCGACGGTTTAAAAAAATCAAGACCTGTTCTTTTTTGTCTAAGCGCTTTTGTACTTCATGAATCAGCTGTTGGCTGATGCCATTTTGTTTTTGTGCTACTTTCAGATCGATCACATGCATTTTCGGCATCACGGCCACACCTGCACGTTGGTCCAACTCCAAACGGGTCATTTTACCTTGTTCAACCAATGCATAACTGTCGATACTTGGCGTTGCAGAACCGAGGATAATCGGACAGTTTTCTAAGTGTGCACGGTATAAAGCCACATCACGAGCATGGTAACGGAAGCCCTCTTGTTGCTTGAAAGATAAGTCATGCTCTTCATCTAAGACAATCAAACCCAAATGCGGAAGGGGGGTATAGATGGCAGAACGTGTGCCAATCACAATCGAGGCTTTGCCCGTTTGTGCGCTTTGCCAGGCTTGAAGGCGCTTAGAATCATTTAAACCTGAATGTAGTAGCGCAATATGACAGTGAAAACGTGACTGAAAACGGCTCACTGTTTGTGGGGTGAGACCAATTTCAGGCACTAATACCAAGACTTGTTTGCCTTGTTTTAAAACCTCTTGCATGACTTGCAAATAGACTTCAGTTTTCCCACTACCGGTTAAACCATCCAGTAAGAAAGCGTGGTAGCTATGATGAGCTTTGAGAATGTTTTGAATGGCACGCTTTTGTTCATCATTGGGGGTGAGGGGCATTTGCGCCAGCGTCATAGCTTGTGGTTTAAAGTCTTGGGCTTCAAGTATGCACTGGGTGATTTGCTTTTTTTCTAAGGCCTTTAAGGTCGCAGTTTCAATGCCAGCCAAATTTAAAATGTTTTCAGAAGTTCCTGTGGGATGCAGCTTTAAAATTTTATAGGCATCTTGTTGTTTTTCAGAACGCTTCAATTTGTCTTCGGCATGATCATCAATCAGCTTCCACATTCGCGCCAGTAAATTATAGGGTTTACCTTGGCGTAAAAAGCTGGGTAAAGCAGTATGCATCACTTCCCCAATGGGAAATTGGTAATATTGCGCTGACCATGTCAATAAACTTAAAACTTTAGCATCTAGAATAGCGCTGTCATCGAGCAACTCAGTTATGGCTTTGAGTTTAAAGCCTAAATCGAGTGGTTTCTCATCAGTGAGTTTCTCAACAATGACACCGACCACATTTTGGCGACCAAATGAGACAGCCACACGTGCACCCACTTCAGCTTGGTGGTATTGTTCAGCCGTTAAACTATAGTCAAAACAGTCATATAGATAAACGGGAACAGCCACACGAATACGGTAGCTTGGTGTTGTGGAAAGTGTAGTTTCTGGCATAAAAAGCTCAAAATGTCCTGATGAAATTGTCGTTGTGCGATGAATGAGTTGTGTTAGAGTGATGACATAATTTATAACTTAGAATATGAATGATTTTGGTGCCGACATGCAACAGCGCCAAATGACTAAATGGACAATTAGAAAGCGTAAACATGCCAGCATATCAATTTACCGCACTAGATGCCGCAGGAAAGCAGCAAAAAGGCGTGCTCGAAGGGGATTCAGCGCGTCAAATTCGGCAACAACTTCGTGATAAAGCGCTGATTCCAGTCTCGGTTGATCCTGTTGAACAAAAAGATAAGCACAGCAGTAAAACATGGTTTCAAAAACAAATTACCGCCTATGATTTGGCCTTGTTGACACGTCAACTTTCGGTACTTGTGGCGGCGGCTATTCCGTTGGAAGAAGCCATTCGTGCGGTCGGAAAGCAGTCAGAAAAAGCACATGTACAAAATCTATTGATGTCAGTGCGTTCTAAAGTATTGGAAGGCCACTCATTGGCGCAAGGCTTACAGCAATCGGGACGTTTTCCAGAGTTGTACATTGCTACGATTGCCGCTGGTGAGCGTTCAGGACATTTGGACTTAATTTTAGATCAGCTGGCAGACTACACCGAAAATCGTTTTGCAATGCAAAAGAAAATACAAGGCGCGATGATTTACCCGATTATTTTAATGCTGATGTCTTTTGCCATTGTGATGGGACTCATGACTTATGTAGTGCCAGATATTGTCAAAACCTTTGACCAAAGCAAAGATGCCTTGCCATGGATTACTGTTGCCTTAATGAAAGCCAGTGATTTTATTCGAGTGGCATGGCCATTTTTATTGGTGGGCAGTGTACTCGGCATCGGCTTATTACTGCGATTTTTAAGAACCACAGCCGGGCATTATGCCTTTGATCGTTTAACGCTCAAACTGCCATTATTCGGTAAACTTTCACGTGGTATAAATGCCGCACGCTTTGCCAGTACCTTATCGATTTTGACCCAGTCAGGTGTGCCCTTGGTGGATGCGTTAAAAATTGGCGCGGCGGTGAGTAATAACTGGGTGATTCGCGATGCGGTCAATCATGCCGCAGAAAAAGTGACTGAAGGTGGAAACCTTGCCACCCAGCTGGAGCGCAGTGGTTATTTCCCACCGATGATGGTACAAATGATTAAAAGTGGTGAAACGTCGGGTGAATTGGATCGGATGTTGGAGCGCGCATCGACCATGCAAGACCGAGAGGTGACAACGCTCATATCGACCTTGCTGGCTTTACTGGAGCCACTGATGTTGGTTCTGATGGCAAGCATTGTCTTGGTGATTGTGATCGCAGTGATGCTGCCGATCGTCAACATGAACAACATGATTTAATTTTAAAAATATAAGATGGAAGAGAAAATTCACATGCAATCAAAAATCTATAGTCGCCAAGCTTCAGGCTTTACCTTAATTGAAGTCATGGTGGTGATTGTTATTTTAGGTGTGTTGGCAGCCTTAATTGTACCCAATGTGATGGGACGCGGTGAAAAAGCTAAAGTGGATACCACTGTCATTACCCTCAAGGGTGTTGCTGCGGCATTGGATCAATATAAATTGGATAATGGTAAATATCCTTCGATGCAAGAGGGTGGACTCGACGCTTTGGTGAATAAGCCTGAGTCTGCAAAAAATTGGTTGCCCGGCGGTTATGTGAAAGGTGGATATCCGAAAGACAGTTGGGATAATGACATTCAATATGTTGCACCTGGGAGCGATGGACGACCATTTGATTTATATTCTTTTGGTGCGGATGGTCAACAAGGTGGTGAAGAAACCGATGCTGATATTCAGTATCAACCTTAATTGAGAATTATTATATATTGGGTTTAATTGAATATATCATTACAGTGCATAGGTTATGTCAATGTGGACTGTAATGATAATACATCTTAATTTAAAATTAATATCTAAGATTATGATTTTAAAATATTAAATATAATAAGTATCAGCTGAGATTTATAATAAGAATTATTCCCATATTTATTGATTACAAATAATGTAAATTATGGATAAAAATAGGCTTTTTATTTATTTAAATCCTTGCATAATGTTCTCAATGGCAACTAATTTGCCTGAGGAGAATAGAATGAAAGCATTAACCTTGTTGGATGAAATGAGCCAATTCCATTGGTCGATGCTTAAATCTGTTCTTTTGATTTTGAGTATGCTTCCTGTTGCTCAAGGTGTTTTAAGTGTGTGGCAGTCGACTGAAGGTAGTAGCCAAATCATGGTGGGTTTCTTTGCAATCAGTCTGTTTAGCACATGGGCAGTTTTGAGCTTTTGGTCGGCGTTAAAAGCGACCGTACTCACACTCGATCAAGTACAGATTACAGCATTAGAACAAAAAGTAGTTATGGTTTATCGTTATACCCCGATGCTCTTTTTAGCTGGGATGGTGTCCTATTTGGTCAGTCAAATTTAATACTGACATGCAACGTTGTGATAAAGAGCCGAGCATATAAGCTCGGTTTTTTACTGTGTGATGAAGAATGGCGGAAAGATAGGATCGCTTGTCTGTTTCGTTGTATATGATCCTCGTGTTCACTCCCTATACTGTAGAAAATATAAATATAGAGTGAAATATGGAACAGATTGATTGGGTAGATTTTTTAAAAGTCGAGCTCCGAGTCGGGCGAATTATTCAGGCCGAAGTTTTTAAGCAGGTACGTAAGCCTGCTTATATTTTACATGTCGACTTTGGCCATGAAATTGGCATTAAGAAATCGAGTGCGCAGATTACTGAGCGTTATCAACCTGAACTGTTGTTAGGTAAATTGGTGGTGGCAGTGGTTAACTTTCCAAACAAACAAATTGGTCCCATCCAGTCTGAGTGCTTAGTGACTGGCTTTCATGATTCAGACGCAGGCTTGGTGCTGTGTGTGCCTGATACAGATGTTCCAGTAGACACCAAGCTACTATAACTGAAAAAGAAAACCCCAAGCTTAGCTTGGGGTTTTCTTTGGAAAAGTCTGATTTAATAATAGCAATTATCGACGAGACTTAAACGATACATCGACTTTACGTGGACGATAGATCCAGCCCAAGATCAGTAAAAAGACTGAAAAACCTAAAATTGGCCAGTCACTTAAACGGGTATATAGCGTTTGACCTTGCATAGCAGGCAGTTCGCCACGAAGCACGGTTGCCACATCTTGCGGAGCACGTTTTACGATATGCCCTTGATGGTCAATAAACGCCGTCACGCCTGTATTAGTGGCACGGATAAACCAGCGTCCATTTTCTTTGGCACGCATTTGAACCATCTGTAAATGCTGTAAAGGGCCTGCGGTTCCTGTAAACCATGCATCGTTGGAAACTGTCACCAAGAAATCACTTTGGCTGGCATTACGACGCGTCAAGTTCGGATAAGCCACCTCATAGCAAATGGCCGCGCCTAAATGCTGCTGATGAATAGAAAGCGGTTGTTGCTGCTGTTCGCCACGTGAAAAACCACTCATCGACGGATCATTCTGCATGGCAGGCAACACCCATTTCAGTAAACCAGATAGTGGAATATATTCACCAAAAGGCACTAAACGTTGCTTTTTATAGAGTCCTTCGGCTTCAGCACCATTGGCTATAATACTGTTGTAGTATAGTGGTCGACCTGCCGCTTCAGAGCCTGAAATATCCCAGTATGGAATACCGGTGACCCACGCCGTGTTGGTTTTCTTGGCCTGTGCCGTCATTGCAGCTAAAAAGGGTTCGATATCACTTTGGAACATCGGAATAGAGGATTCAGGCCAAACAATGAGGTCTCGTCCCCATTCTGTTTGGGTTAAATCAGCATAGATTCCAAGTGTTTTCAGTTGATACTCAGTGAGCCATTTTAAGTCTTGTGGGATATTGCCCTGAATTAAAGAAACCGATAATGGTGGCGTATTTTTTGCGGAGACGAATTCAATTTTTGATGCGCCCCATGCACCAAGTACCAATAAGGCAGAGGGGATGACCCAAAAGATGCGGCGGTTTAAAACTTCGACCAGTGCGCAGGCCAACACCAAGACTACAAACGATACCCCGAAGATACCAAATAATGGTGCATAACCATCCAGTAAACGTTCGGTAAAGGCATAGCCTGCAAAGAGCCATGGGAAGCCTGTGAAGACCCAGGTTTTTGCCCATTCAAAAAGCACCCAAAGCGGAGCGAAGGTTAATGGCGTTTCAGGGAAAAAACGGCGGTAAATAAAGCTTTGAACAGCCGTGAATAAGCCCATGACCAAGGCCATAATGCCGATCATGCCGACACTTAAGGCACTATTGGTATCGCCATAGACATGGATGGAAGTGTAGAGCCAAAAAGCCCCCACGAACCATAGGCCAAAACCATAGGCCCAACCAATACCAAAGGCCTGCTTTGCACTGCGTTTGCGTAAAGTGGCGTAGAGCAGTGCAGGGGATAAGATTGCCAACCACCAATAATGATAAGGGGCGAGTGCAAAACTAAAGACCGCCCCTGAAAATAAGGCAATTAAAAGTGGATAAATTAAAGGTAACTGTTTTTGTTGTGGATTGGGGGTTAACAGTTTGTCAAAGTAAGCTCTCATTTACGAACGGCTCGAATCAGATGAATAGAACGTGCATCTGCTTCTACAATGGTAAATTCCCAATTTTCAAGATCAATGACCTGACCTTGTAAATCACTCACTAAACCAATTTCTTGAAGCAATAAACCGCCCACAGTTTCAACCTCATCATCAGAAAAGTCTGCATCTAAAAGATTGTTAAAGTGTTCGATTGGTGTAAGTGCTTGAACCAGCCACGTGTTTGCGGTCGTTGGGTCATTGTCGGGAATAATATATTCTGCTTCTTCATCGATCTTGTCGTGTTCATCTTCAATTTCACCGACAATTTCTTCCAAAATATCTTCTAACGTCACTAAGCCTGAGGTCGTGCCATATTCATCAATTACCACCGCAATGTGCGTTTGGGTATTTTTCAACATGCGAAGCACTTGGTCTGAGCGTGCGCTTTCAGGGACATATAAAGGTTGACGCATCAACGCACGTATATCCACTTTATTGTTTGGTTCAGTCAAGAAGGGCAATAAGTCTTTGGCTAATAAAATGCCCACGACATTGTCTGGTTGATCTGATGAAAAGACAGGGAAACGTGAATGTGCCGACTCAACCAAGGTATGCAAAATGTCGAGTAACTCATCATCTTCTTGTAGGCTGATCATCGATGTACGCGGTGTCATGACCTCGCGGACTTTGGTTGCTGGAAGGTCTAATACACCTTCTAACATCGCAACAGTGTCGGGTTCTAAAAAACGACGTGAATCTTGAACTAACTTTAACAGTTCATCGCGAGTTTCTGGCGCGGTACCTAACCATTTGCGTAAGCCACGCATTCCCCACGACGGGCCTGATTCCTCGTGCATGATCTTTCCTAAAGACTCTTAATATCTAAAAAACTTAATTTTATCATACCGTAGAAAACACAGTTGTCTATTGTAATTAAGCAAGGATTGCATGAATGATTAGATCAATACTTTTAAATACGAGGTTCATCTGCAATCAAGCTATGCAAACAGATATGCGAAATAGGCAGTTGTGTTAAAATTGGCAAGTTTTTAAATTTTTGAGTTCATATATGTCTGATTTGGAAGTGAGCCCAAGCATCCAATTAAACACCCGTGGTTTACGCTGTCCAGAGCCTGTGATGATGTTGCATCAAGCCATTCGCAAGTCTAAATCTGGAGATGTAGTCGAGGTGTTTGCAACTGACAACTCCACTTCATGGGATATTCCTAAATTTTGTATGCATCTTGGGCATGAACTTTTGCTGCAAGAAGAGCGCTTAGACGAAAACGGCAATAAAGAATTTCATTATTTAGTTAAAAAGGGTTAGGACATTTGTCTTAGCCTTTTAAAATGTACTTGAGTAAAGAAAAAGAAATCAAGTTCATCCAAGGAAATCAGAATGAAAAGAATAAATGTGTTCTTATGGGCTCATATTTTTGCATTATTTTGTTCAATTTCTTGGGCAAAATCTTGTGAAGTTCCTGTAGGTACGATGAATGTTGCAGGTTTAAAAATTGGACAGCATATTCGTGAATTTCAACAGCATCATCCCACCGCAAAAACGGTTATTTTAGGGGGCGATAATTATCAGTTTGAATTTGCACAAGGTGTAGATACACAAATTAAAAAAGCTGGTGTGAGCTGGGTTCAGCATATTCGTTACGATCCGCATTCTAAAATGATTATTTCATACAGTTTAAGTTTTCTAGATGGGCCACTTGCGACGTATGAAACCGATTTAGATGTTTTTAAAAGTCGAGTATTAAAACGCTTTCGGGTGGCGCAAAACGGTTGGAAACAAGCTGAAAATAAATATGTCTATCAGTGTGCCGATTATCGGATTGAAATTTATCAAGATCATGGGGTTGGACATACCGCGATAGGGCCAACAGTGATGGTTTTTAGCAAAAAGTCAGATGCCTATTAATTAAAAAAAATCCCTTCAGTGCTGAAGGGATTTTTTAATCTAAAAGCGATTACTTACTCGGAAATGCGCCTCAGCGCAAGCCCGTTTTAACATTACATGTTCGGTTATGCGACACGGTTAGCAAAGCAACTGCTTTGCCGTGTCGCAAGGAATTACATATTCGGGTAATTCGGACCACCACCACCCTCAGGAGTTACCCAAGTAATGTTCTGAGATGGATCTTTAATATCACACGTTTTACAGTGCACACAGTTAGCCGCGTTAATTTGGAAACGCTTCGAACCATCGTTCTCTTCCATGATTTCATAAACACCAGCAGGGCAGTAGCGCTGAGCTGGCTCGTCCCATTTAGGTAAGTTTACATTTACAGGAATAGAAGCATCAGTCAGTTTCAAGTGTGCTGGCTGATTTTCTTCATGCACAGTATTTGATACAAATACTGAAGATAAACGGTCAAAAGTCAACTTACCATCTGGTTTTGGATAGTTTGGCTTAAATGTTGCCGCATCCGCAGTTTTTAGTGTACTGAAGTCAGGCACTAAGTCATGCAGTGTAAACGGGACTTTAAACACATTTTGATCGATGAAGTTAAATGCACCACCACCGAACGTGCCAAATTTATGCATTGCTGGACCAAAGTTACGAGAACGATATAACTCTTCTTTTAACCAGCTGTTGTTGAATTTGTCTGTGTAAGCGGTTAGATCTTTTGCAAAGAAGTCTTCACCTTCAAGCACGCGTGCAATGGCAAGATCACCACCTTTTTCAACACCTGCTTGAATCGCTTCGAATACTGCTTCACCACACAACATGCCCGATTTCATGGCCGTGTGAGAGCCTTTAATTTTAGCAAAGTTTAGGAAGCCTGCATCATCACCAATTAAAGAGCCACCTGGGAAGGTAAACTTCGGCAGTGAGTTTAAACCACCTTTGACCACAGCACGTGCGCCATAAGAAATACGCTTACCGCCTTCAAGGTACTGTTTAATCAGTGGATGCGTTTTCCAGCGCTGCATTTCTGCAAATGGATACATATGTGGGTTTTCGTAAGATAAATCCACGATCATACCCAAAGTAACTTGATTGTTTTCAGCATGATATAGCCACCAACCACCAGAAGAACCGGTTTCAGCTAGAGGCCAACCTGCACCGTGCATCACCAAACCTGGTTTGTGTTTTGCAGGGTCAATTTCCCATAGTTCTTTGATGCCGATACCATAGTGTTGAGGATCTGCATCTTTATCGAGATCGAACTTAGCAATCAGGCGTTTACCTAAATGACCACGACAGCCTTCCGCAAAAATCGTGTATTTGGCATGTAGTTCATAGCCCGGGGTAAAGTTATGTGTTGGTTCACCATCTTTACCAATCCCCATATCACCGGTTTGGATGCCTTTAACAGTCCCATCGGCATGATAAAGAATTTCAGATGCAGCAAAACCTGGGAAAATAGACACTTCTAATTCTTCAGCTTTTTGGCCTAACCAACGCACCACGTTACCAAGTGAAATCACATAGTTGCCATCATTATGCATGGTTTTAGGAACCATCCAGTGCGGCGCTTCTTGTGACTTTTCAGCAGACATTAAGAAATACGTTTTATCTTCAGTTACTGGAACATTTAAAGGCGCGCCTTCTTCTTTCCAGTTAGGGAACAACTCATTGATCGCACGCGGTTCGAGCACAGCACCTGAAAGGATATGCGCACCAACTTCAGAGCCTTTTTCTACGACACAAACGGACAGATCATTAAGGTTGTTTTCAATTGCAAGTTGACGAATTTTAATCGCAGCAGAAAGGCCAGCAGGGCCTGCGCCAACGATGACTACGTCAAACTCCATCGATTCACGTTCGATGTGTTCCATGTAGGACTCCTCATATGGTTAAAGGTGGCAACCGTTTTGACTCAAAGAACGGTGCTGCCATGAGTGTTCTTAGTTCCCAGACACAAAATTTATCATCGTGTCTTTTATATTGTGAGCTAGTATAGGTTTAAACCGAGTTCTAGCCAATTGGCTGAATCATATTATTTTTCCGTCAGACAGGCATGAATTTTATGGATAAGCAGCACAACTCAGCAAATCCGACGAAAAAAGTAGCTATTGCTGATAATAAAAACTTAACCGATATTGCACAATACATAAAAGATGGACAGTCCGGTCACAAAAGGTCAATCCCCCCTTTAGATCAATGGCACCCAAAGCATTGTGGCGCAATGGATTTGAAGGTTTTAGCCAATGGAGAATGGTGGCACGAAGGTCAATTGATCAAACGCCAAGCCATGATTGAGCTGTTTGCAACGGTACTTTGGAAAGAGGACGGAAAATTTTATCTCAAAACCCCGGTCGAGCAGATTGAAATCGAGGTTGAAGATGAGCCTTTATTTGTCAATCAGGTCGATCAAGTCGAAATTACAGGAAAAATCTACCTACAGCTGACCACGACCACGCATGATGTGGTGATCGTTGATGAGGACCATCCCATTTTTATGCGTGCTTTCCAAGGGGAGCTACGTCCTTATGTGCATGTTCGCTTTGGCATCAATGCACTGATTCAGCGTGCTGCTTTTTTTCATTTGGTGGAAATGGGTGAGCTAAGCGACGATGCGGAAGGTGAAGCCAAACTGAGCTTACAAAGTGGTGATTTGCTATTGCAATTAGGCACCTGAGGTTTAAGCTTGATTGATCTTTTAACTTTATACTGCAACGAGTCCCCATGAGTGCCATTCAGCCCTTATTTCCTCTGATCAATCCTATGCCAAAAGCGACAGCCAATGCGCCAATCGGGATATTTGATTCGGGGATAGGCGGCTTATCTATCGCTCAAGAAATTGCCAAGCATTTACCGCATGAACGATTTATTTATTTTGCCGATACAGCGCATGTGCCTTATGGGCCGCGCGATGATCAAAATATCCGAGAATTGACTGCACAAGCGATTGAGTGGCTTTACCGCCAAGGCTGTAAGGTTGCAGTTGTGGCGTGTAATACCGCTTCAGCCTTTAGTTTGGATTATTTACGCGAGCACTATGGCGACAACTTCCCGATTATCGGCCTTGTTCCTGCCCTAAAACCTGCGGTATTGCAAAGCAAATCCAAGACTGTGGCTGTTCTAGCGACCCCTGCGACCTTTCGCGGGCAACTGATTAAAGACGTCGTTGATAAGTTTGCACAGCCTTCGGGAGTCACGGTGATTCCAGTGACCTGCTTAGATTTAGTGCCTTTTGTTGAGAGCGGCGCACAGATGAGTGCGGCATGTTTAGCCACGTTAAAAGATATTTTACAACCAGTTGTTGATCAGGGTGCAGATTACTTAGTTTTAGGCTGTACCCATTACCCTTTTTTGAAAATAGCGATACAATCTATTTTTGGTCAGAAACTGACATTAATTGACTCTGGACTGGCAGTTGCACGACAAACAGCCCGTATTTTAATCAAAAATGAGTTATTATTTGAACAAAATCATGAAAGTGATGTTCGAATTGAATGTTATGTCAGTGGAAATAATGCAGAAAGTTTGAGACCTATCTTACAACTTTTGCTTGAACCAGAACTAAATTGGACTATTTCAAACATATCTGATTAATTTTTAAACAAATAAGTCGAGTATTTTGATATATAGTCAAAAATTGCAACCTAATATGCTTGAGTTAGTCGCAGTGTCTATCTAATGGAATTTGGGGGATGGGATGCTGCGAAGAATAATGAGGATAACCGATGCTCGATAAGCGTTATCAAGTGTTTATAACTACTTCTGGAAGCGAGATGCAACCAGAGCGGATCATTTTGGCCCAAACTTTAGTGGGCATGGGATTTTTTTCTTGGGGATTAGAACAACGGACACCACTTTCAACAGCTTTTGCACGTCGTCAGATCGATGACTGTGACTATGTCATATTGTTGCTGGGCAGCAAATATGGCGAACAGTCCGTGTCAGGGGTGGGATATATGCACCTTGAATACATTTATGCGGTCACCAAACAAAAGCCGATTATTGTATTTATGCATGATGATCCTGATGCCCGTGAGTTATGTTTACATGACGACAAAGCTGAGCTGCGTGAAAAATTCAAAGAGTTTAGAAAACTACTCCAAAACGAAGTCGATCAGGTTTTCACTTATCGCACCATGCGTGACTTGGAAATGGCCGTTCGCTTGAATATGACGCAAATGCTAGAGCGCTATCCTGTATCGGGTTGGGTACGTCCGCAGAACACCCAAGTGTTGCATGACGAAATTGATAAACTCAAAGCCAAATTGGTGCAATTGGAAACTGAAGCGGGTAAACGTGAAGTCGATCCATTTTTGTCTTTACCCAAAGTGGCTATGCATGATTTTTTTGCTTTTGATTATCGGATGCATGCCTATCAAGATGGCAATTTTAAAGAGCTGAAAATTCAAAAGCAGATGACTTGGGCGCAATTACTCTCGGTTTTGGGGACAACCTTTATTCACCCCACTCCTGAAGAGTATTTCTCCAAACGCATAAATGAGTATTTAAACGAAACTGGTTTGAATGATGCACGTCTAGAAATGCCTCGTGCCCATGCTGTTGCGCGCTCGCAAATTAATATTCGTGCTTTGCACAGTATCAAAATGCAAATGCGTCAAAATGATTGGATTGTTCAGTCGGGTCGAGATGATCGTCAGCGCATGCTTTGGCAGTTGACACCGAAGGCGACTAAACTTTTGGAGAGTAATTTATTGGAAAAGGATCGGCCTTTTCAATTTCAATCTTCGTAGTTATCCATTTAGAGAATGAACTGAAAACTGTTACAGTAGAGACATTCGAAAACGAGCCACGAGGGCTGAATGTCTACTGCAATAAAAGCAAAAGTTACTGTTATTTTGGCAAATTTGGGAACGCCTGATGCACCGACAGCTTCAGCAGTGCGTCGCTTTTTGGATCAGTTTTTGTCAGACCAGCGAGTGATTGAAATTCCCAAACCGCTTTGGCAGATTATTCTCCGTTTATTTATTTTGCCGTTTCGCCCTAAACGCGTTGCCCATGCTTATGAGATGGTGTGGGGCAGTGATTCTCCAATGAGAGAAATTTTGCTGACTCAAGTGGCCGCGTTACAACAGCAGTTGATTTTGCAATACCCTGAGTTTGAGCTGAATATCGTCCCTGCGATGACCTATGGTAATCCAGGCATTCAGCCCTTGCTCTCTGAATTGAGTCAAAAACCACAAGATCATATTGTGCTCTTTCCTTTATTTCCGCAGTACTCTGCGACATCCAGCGCGCCTTTATATGATGCTTTCGCGAAGTGGATTCCAAAGCAGCGCAATTTGCCGGGGCTGAGCATTATTCGCGATTATTATCAGCACCCTTTATACATTCAGGCATTGGCGCAAAGTGTACGCGATTTCCGTGCTGAACACGGGGTAACTGAAAAGCTGTTAATGTCTTTTCATGGTATTCCACAGCCTTATGCCGATAAAGGTGATCCCTATGCCGACCGTTGCCGCATCACAGGGCAGTTGGTGGCGGCAGAGTTAGGCCTAGCGGAGGACGAATGGGCAATCAGTTTCCAGTCCCGCTTTGGCAAGCAAGAGTGGGTGAAACCGTATACGGATACCTTACTGGCCGAATGGGCGGCGCAGGGGGTGAAATCGGTGCAAATTATGAGTCCGGCGTTTTCAGCGGATTGCTTAGAAACTTTAGAGGAACTGGCGATTCAGAATGCTGAATTGTTTTTGTCTCAAGGTGGAGAGCGGTATCAATATATTCCAGCCTTGAACAGCCGCGGAGATCATTTGCAATTGCTCAATACTCTGGTTCAGGCTAATCTTGATGCCTTAAAGCAGACATTAGCCAGCAAAACGAATTGAGGTTGACACTCTATGTTGCAAGTTAAAATTGTGCCTGTAACGGCATTTCAGCAGAACTGTTCGATTGTTTGGGACAGTGACAGTAAAGAAGCAATTTTAATTGATGCAGGTGGAGAGCCTGAGAAGCTTAAAGCAGAAATCGAAGCATTGGGTTTGACAGTAAAAGCGCTGTGGTTGACGCACGGGCATTTAGATCATGCTGGAGCAGTCGGGGCATTAAAAAAACTGTGGGATGTCCCTGTGATTGGCCCGCATAAAGAAGATGCCTTTTGGTTGGATATGATTCAAGAAGTCTCGCAGCGTTATGGTTTTCCTGTTCCTGACAAGGTGGATGTCACGACATGGCTAGAAGGTGGTGAAGTCCTTAAACTGGGAAATGAAGCGTTTGAAGTACGTTTTGCCCCTGGACATACCCCGGGTCATGTGATGTTTTATAATAAAAACTATGGTCTGCTTTGGACTGGCGATGTGTTGTTTAAAGGCTCCATTGGTCGTACCGACTTTCCGCGTGGCAATCATCAGCAGTTGATTGACTCTATTCAGCGTGAATGCTTTAGCTTACCCGATGAGACGCAGTTCATTTCAGGACATGGTCCAATCAGTACCATTGGTTTTGAAAAACAACATAATCCTTTTGTGGCAGGAAAAGCAGGCTAAGCGCTTTGTGGTCTTATTGAAAAATAAAAAAGTCAGCAGCTGCTGACTTTTTTATTTGCGAAATGGATTATTCAAAATGTGTTGGGTTTCTAGAGCAAACACGATAGAGAATAAGGCCACTAATAGTCCAACCGAGAGGATCAACAGATCTAGCATATAGATGCCAAAACTGAATAGACAGATCGCGAGTAAAACGCCAATTAAAACAATAGTCTTACTCAGGATATTCATCTTATCCCTCTTTAGGATGTTATTTTTGTGACTTGATCATGCTGTGAGCATGTACCAATTTTTTGGGGAGTATAGTTGACGAATTATCCTTTTAAGCGAATATTGAGATATTAAATAATGAACAATTTCTCTTAAAATATGAAAAATATCATGAAATTAAACATATTATTCTTCTGAGTTTTCTGCCTGCTGTGCATCTTGCGTTGGAAGGCGATATTCATCATTGGCCCATGCACCTAAGTCGATTAGTTTGCAGCGTTCAGAACAAAAAGGACGAAAGGTGTTGTCTTCCCATTGACTCATTTCTCCACAACGGGGACAAGGGAAAGTGTGTGGCATGATCGACTCCAGATAAAATTTTCGGATTGAAATAGGCAAAAACGTTGGCAGTTGTTAGACTGATGCGGTTTTTTCTTAGTTTGATCTGATTATGCCGATTCGTCAATTTCAAGCCCCACGTATGCATGCGCCTCGTGATTTTCAAAAGATCAGTCCTGATCCACTGTGTGTGGAAATTGGGGCGGGCAAGGGTAAACATGCTTTATTGTTTACGGCCAATCATCCTGAGAAAAAGCTAATTGCGGTTGAACGTACCCGTGAAAAGTTTGTGGCGATGCAGAAACAACATAGCTTAGAAGGTCAGCAGAATTTACAGCTGGTACATGCCGATGCTTTACCGTGGGTGGTACATGCCTTGCAACCGCAGCAGGTTGAACAGTTCTTTATTCTTTATCCCAACCCTGAACCGCATAATCCTGCACAGCGCTGGTTGAATATGCCGTTTTTTGAGTTTCTGATATCACGTTTACAAGTAGGCGGACAAATTACGTTAGCCAGTAATATTCCAGAATATATCGAAGAAGCACAGCAACAGTTGATTGAGGTGTGGAAGTTACCGTTTGTGAAAGAGCGTATTGCGGATAGCTCAGCGCGCACACATTTTGAAATTAAATACTTAGAACGAGGCGAGCTCTGCCAACAGTTGATCATCACGAAACCTGAAGGTTATCGCACGCGCTTTGACGCGTTTCAGGCTTTGCAAGGTCAGAACCCACAGGTTCAATCTTCGGATCAAGCCGAATAAATCATGGCAAAGCGTATTGCAATTATTGGGGCGGGCCCAGCTGGTTTGATGGCGGCAGAAGTGTTGAGCCAATATGATGTTCAAATCGATGTATTTGAGCAAAAATCATCTGCTGCACGTAAGTTCCTGATGGCGGGTAAAACAGGACTAAATATCTCTCATGCTGAACCTGTGGAGCAGTTTATTGGTCGTTATGATCAAGCAGAATGGTTGGCACCTTGGATTCGTGAGTGGGATGCCACATGGATTCAAGCATGGATGAAAGGTTTAGGCATTGAGTCCTATGTCGGAACGTCTGGTCGTATTTTCCCGATTGAAATGAAAGCTGCGCCTTTATTACGTGCATGGTTGAAACGCTTGGTTGAGTCAGGCGTCAAGTTTTACTATCGTCATCAATGCCTCAGCCTCAAAGAACATACACTTGAAATCAAGTCTTTGCTTAGTGATCAAGCGCATAGCCAGAGCTATGATGCGATTGTCTTGGCTTGCGGAGCAGTGTCATGGTCTCAGCTCGGTAGTGATGGCGCATGGCAAAACTGGTTGGAGGCCGATGAAATTGAGCCTTTTCAAGCCAGCAATGCTGGGGTAGAACATGAATGGTCTACTTATATGCAACCTGTCTTTGGGCAGCCACTGAAACGTATCGCGGCATGGGTGGGCGATGCGGAAAAAAGTATGGGCGATATCGTCATCACCCATTATGGACTAGAAAGTGGTTTGGTCTATAAGCAAGGTCGAGCGCTGCGTGCGCAGCAAAAAAAGCTCCAGCCTTTAGTGTTAACGCTTGATTTACTGCCAGATGTCACTGTCCAAGAATTGGCTGTACGCCTGAAACCGACAAAAAAACAGTCTTTAAGTAATATTTGGCGTAAAGCAGGTTTAGATGCAGCCAAGGCCAGTTTAGTGCGAGAGTTGGTTGTAAAAGATCACTGGAATCACCCTGAACAATTGGCGCAGCAGGTGAAGCAATTACAGATTCCTTTAACTGGTTTTCGTCCGATTGAAGAAGCGATTAGTTGTGCTGGCGGTGTGCACCGTGAAGGCCTAAGCTCGCAGCTACAATTAAAATCCAATCCCACCGTTTTTTTATGTGGGGAAATGTTGGACTGGGATGCACCCACAGGGGGCTACTTACTCACTGCATGTTTTGCAACCGGACGTGCTGCGGGTGAGGGTGTGATGCAGTATTTGAATGTGGCAAAAAATTCGCCATAAGCGATGCAACTGAAAATCAGCTGTGCTAATTTGAATAAAAAATTCAAGGAGCATCATGATGTCGGATCTTCAGCAGTATGTGGGCAGCTGCCTATGCGGTGCAGTGACTTATCAAATTGATGGGCCGATTGGCGATATTATTCAATGCCATTGTCAAAAATGTCGCAAGGCCAATGGAACGGCATATGCAACCAATGCACCGATTGCTAAGGCGGATTTTAAACTGACCTCTGGTCAAGACGTTGTGAAAAAATATGCATCGAGTGCAGGCACAGAGCGTTGTTTCTGTGGCAACTGTGGTTCACCTCTTGTCAGTATTAAAGCTGACACCCCTGAGTTTTACCGTTTGCGTATCGGCACTTTAGATACCCCGTTACAGCAAAAGCCGACGCAGCATATTTTTGTAGCATCCCAAGCCGAGTGGGACAACATTTGTGATGCATTACCACAATATGCTGAACGCCCATAGTTAGAATATATATAAGTAAAAGGGATCATCGGATCCCTTTTCTTTGTCCGTCATTAGGTTAGTAGCCTGTCGACATCGTATCTTGAGCCTTAGGATACTGCGACTGCCAGTGTTCAAGCTGCTCTTGGGCATGGATGAGCTCACCGAGGCCTTTCACGTTGTCATGTGGTGCTGCGGCTTTATTTTGGATGATTTTGGCTTGGTTATCCCAATATTGGTACATCAAAGTTTGAATGTAGCGCCCTTGTTCTGTTTTTAAATCCAGTGCTTTCAGCATATTCAGTGCAGACTGAATATTGTCTTGTTGACGTGTTTTTGCAAATTCATCCGTGAGCGTGCCTGCCTCACGCATTTTCATGAGTTCATCTTCCATTTCATCACTCATGCTACTAAAGCGCTGGTCATAGTCGACCAAGAGCGCAATATCGTGTGGATCATTGGTTGTTTTAGCAAAACTTTTGACGGGTTCGGAGCTCAGTTCTTGCAGAATTTTATCATCGCTTGAAAGCGTATCTTGCTCAGCACGTTCATTGGCTTTATTACAGCCTGTGAGGATTAAGCTGCCACCTAAAAGAAGCGGCAGTAGAACCTGTTTCAATGAAAGAGTATGTGGGTTCATATCGGTGTCCTATTATTCTGCTATTTTTTGAAAGTGATAGGCATAGGTGATGTAAGGAAAACTGATTTCGTCTTGTGGCTGTTTGCCCGTGTACTGCTGCACAATTTGTTCAAACTGATGTTTTAACTCCTGCTGTTGTTCGAGTGGCATTGCGGCAATAAAGCTGGTCGAAAGGAGACGTTTTGAGACCACTTGTTCTACGGTACCTGTTTGCTGCTGTGCAAACTGATGCAGGCTTTTGAGTTGAAATAAGTGTTGATGTTCAAAGACTTTTTGCCATAGTCCACTATGATAACGTGGGGTCTCTCCTTCTAAGGGAGCGAGCCGTTCTGCCAGAGCATTGACCCAGTCGACTTGAGTATCGCGTTGGTTCCAGACCAAGCCCAAATGCCCTTGCGGTTTTAGGACACGATGGATTTCTTTTAAACTATCCATGTTGGCAAACCAGTGGAAGGCCTGCGCAGATAAAACCGCATCGATACTTTGCGATGGCAGGGGCATATGGTCACTAAAGGCTTGTAATGTTTCGACCTGCGGGTAAGCCAGTTTAAGCTGAGCCAACATTTCGGTGATAGGTTCGATGGCAGTGAGCTGTCCACTATGCGGAATCAGATAAGGCAGAAACTTACCTGTACCCGAGGCAAGATCGATCACACGTGAATTTGCGTTTAAATGCAGTTGCTCGGTGAGCCAGGCATGGATCTCTTGTGGATAACTTGGACGCACTTGTTGATAAAGTTCAGCAGCTGCGCTAAACCCGTGTTGTGCTGCAGGATGGAGTGATTGTGTCATATTTTGCGCTTTTTTATCTGCTCTGCATCTATAAAATAACACATTTGGTTCGATGAAATCGCTTATGCTGTATGGAACGAACATGACCTCACTTTATAGGAATGAAATCTCTCAGCATGGACATGGCGAAACAAATTATTTTTGAAGATGAACAGATTCGTGTCATTTTTTTACAGGGTTCATCGGAGGAACTTATTTTCTCTTTTGGTGATCTGATTACCCGTGCCAAGGGAACGTCGATCAATGCAGAAAAATCGCTAGCGAAGTTTGGCTTCAATGTGGTTGGCATTATGCCGAAACAGAAGTCATGGTTTCCAGAGTCTTCGATGTTGGCCATGTTGGAAGCAATTCGCGCGTGGATTGCGCCTTTTCAAACCCGTATTGCCTATGCGGGGTCAATGGGCGGCTATGCTGCGATTAAATACTCTAAGCTGCTTGGTTTTAAACGCGTGGTGGCCTTGGTACCGCAGTATTCGATTGACCCTGAACAGGTGACTGATAACCGCTATAACATGTTCTATCAGCCTGAGCTGAACCATGACATGCAGGTACAGCCGAAGGATGTCTCGGCAGAGTGTGAATACATTGTTATTTATGACCCTTACTGCCCTGAAGACCGTGCGCATTATGAAAAATTACAAACGGTCGTACCGAATCTGAATACCCTGAACTTACCTTTTACAGGGCATGATGCGATTGCGGTTTTGGCCAGTTCCGATTTGCTCCATGATTTTTTACGTCATGAGTTTGATGCGCCGTATTTTTATAAAAAAATTCGTGAAGTGAAAAAGAACAGCAAGTTTTACTACCGTAAAGTGATCGAAAACTTGTTGCCGCGTCATCGCTTTTCTTTAGGACGAATTCTGAAAAATAATGAGCTTGAGTTAGATGGTCAATTTTTTGATAGCAAGCTAAAACAAAGCATTATTCGCGAGTTACTCAGCAATCGACAAGTGAGCCAGACCGATCTGCTGAAATTGGGTATTCAGGTCAACTTGCCGCAAGAAAATAGCTGTCAGTTAATGGATAGTTTTGGACATGGTTTAGTGTTCAATATGATCAGTCAAAAGATTGAAAGCTATGCACCAGATGCTATTGCGCTGAATCATAAGTTTCTGCTGCCGATTTTTGCTAAGGGTAATGGACTAGTACACATTTACTATAACGATATGCGCTATACCATCGTCATGAATGACAGACAGATCATGAAGTTGGTGCATGAACAAGCCGAATTGGGCGCTGGAATGCATCCATTGTTAATGAAAAAATACAGTGATTATTATTTGATTAGTTATAAGCAGTTTAACTTTAGCTGTGATGAATATGGTGGCTTTGATTTGGTCGAGGATATTCCAGAAACAGCACAGTTTTTGGTGTCAAGCGATGCTGAGTCAGATGTGTTGATGTGATTTATTCATATAGGGCTTTGGTCTAAAGCTAAGCACTTGTTTTGCGCCCTATTTGGTTTAATATGAAAGTATTGTTTATCTTTTAAACAATACGGATAAAGATCAAATAGGGTGGAAGCAATGCAAAGACATTGGTCGGCTGTATTTATAACATTACTGTTTATTTTAACATCACAAAGCGTACTGGCACAAAGTTTAGACCCAGCCTATCTGACATTCGGTGGTGGTCTCATTCTCTTACTGATCCTGACGTTTTATGTGATTAAACAGATCAGTATTTCTATTCGTATTCATCGTAATAAGCCCGTTAAATAGCGGGCTTTTTTCTGTGTGTTGCGGCTATTTTTAAGTGGTGAAGACAGTGTTTACGTTGAAAAAAGAAGCTGAGTTAGTTTAAATAAGCGCTCTATCATTATGCAGAACAACTGGACGTGAGCAATGAAAGCCGTATTTTTAGATTATGCATCCTTAGATAAAAATGATTTGGACTTTCATGCACTGCATGCTGTTTTTGATGAACTGATCCTTTACCCAAGTACCGATGCTGAGACGATTGTTGCGCGTGTGCAAGATGCAGATGTGATTATTAGCAATAAAGTAATGGTGGATGCCGATACCCTAAAACAATGCTCTCAGTTAAAGTTGATTCTAATCTCTGCCACTGGCACCAATAACATCGATTTGCAGCAAGCCAAAGCACAAGGTGTTGTGGTGTGTAATTGTCAGGGTTATGGCACGGCAGCGGTGGCACAGCACACTTTAATGTTGATGCTTAACCTTGCAACCTCCTGCCTGCAATACGAGCATGCGGTGCAGCAGGGCGAATGGAATAAAGCTTCGCAGTTTTGTCTACTGGACTACCCAATTATTGAACTTTCTGGCAAGACCTTGGGCATTTTAGGTTATGGGGAATTGGGGCAGGCGGTGGCTAAACTCGCTGAAGCATTTGGCATGCGAGTTTTGGTGGGTAATTTGCCAAACCGTCCACATGCTGACTCAACACGAGTAGGCTTTAATGACTTGCTGGCGCAAGCGGACTTTGTCAGTCTGCATTGTCCATTAACCGATGACACGCGTGACTTGATTGATGCTCACGCTTTCGCAAAAATGAAAAAAAGTGCCTTTTTAATTAATTGTGCACGTGGCGGAATTGTCAATGAAGCAGCTTTGGCAGATGCGTTAAAACAGGGTGAAATTGCGGGTGCAGCAACCGACGTACTAACCGTTGAGCCACCTAAAGAAGGCAATGTTTTATTGGAGGCTCGTCTGCCGAATTTAATCATCACACCACACAGTGCGTGGGGCAGTGTCGACGCACGTCAACGCATGGTGCAGCAGTTAGTGGAAAATGCTCAAGCTTTTCAAGCTGGGCAGCCAATCCGTCGAGTGAATTAAAGCAAATAATGACAACGAAAAAGCCCGTCGAGTGATGTGCTTTTTTGCTATTAAAGCTTAGTCACTTTAATTTCTTCTTCTGCTTGAGCAGGTGTAAAGGAAGACGGTGCTTGTGTAATCGTGGGCTCATTTACTGTTTGTGGTGCGACAGGCTGTAGAGATGAGACTGAAGGCGCTTGAACCGCAGGAGCATCTACGGGTGCAGATGACGGTTGACTCAATCTGCCTTGGTAAATGGGGGCGGGTTGATCTGTTTGACCAGTAATCACTTGCTTGGTTTCATGCAGCTTTTTATTCACATTTTGGGTAACTTGCTGTCCTGTTTCTTTGGCTTGTTCTGCGGTGTTGTTGGTGATGGTTTTTGCACTGTCCAAGGCTTGGTGTGCAGAAGGGCGAATTTTTTGGATGCCTTTTTCTGTTGCAGTCCCGACTTTTTCCGCCGTGTTAATCACACCTTCTTGAGTTTTATAAGCCCAAACGTGAAAGATGTTGGGGTTTTTACCATAAGGCGTAATTGGCTTTTGCGCTTGCTGAGTAGTGGTTTCTGTTTGTGCCCATACACCTGCTGTTGTCATTAAAAGAGTGCAGAAGAGTGTTGTTTTCATCATGTTCATAGAGCAGTGTACCTCTTGGGCTATCGTGCATAAATCAGCGTTTTAGCATAAAGCCTCTTTGTGTGAATTTCATGTGCTTGGTTGTAAACAAGCGTAGTGTGCAAACGTATATAGCTAAAAAAGAGCCCAGCATGTGGACTCTTTCAACTCTGGAGGAGTTTAACTTTTACTTCGCGCCAACGGCAGCATCGGTCGATGAACCGACTTTGGCTTTAGCAACAGGTGTATCTAATTCCACTTGAGCCTGCCCATTTACGTCAGCACGTTTAGGCTGACCACTGACAGCCTGCTTAGTTTCCTGCCATTTTTGTTTGGTCGCTTGTTGGCCTTGTTTCGCTTTATCTGCTATATAGTGACCACTTTTTTTGGTGTTATGCTCAACAGAGTGTTTAACGTCACCAGCCTTATCTTTTACGACAGCAGATTTTTCAGCTGAAAATTCTTTGGTGTCTTGCCATTTTTCTTTGCTGAATGCTTTGGTTTTGTCGACACCATGCTCAACCGTTTCTCCTGTAGCATGTGCAGTATGTTTGACATCATGTTTTAAGTTTTGCAATACGCTTGGCTGCGAGGTTTGAACTTGAACATTGGCCGATGTATTGGCTGTGGTATTTGCAAATAGGGAAGTGGAAGCTAAAAGTGCAGTGGTTAAAGCCGAAGCGGTGAGTGTCTTTGTTAAAACTTTCATCTTTGATTTTCTACCTCTTATGACAGAACCCGATGAGGAGTTCAGAACAGCAGTCATCATAGACAGAAATGAGCTCAAAAATAGCGTTTGATATGAAAGTCGCACAATGCTGCAACAGCGCATGAACAATGGGCTGAAAATTGTGTCGTTCAGTTAATTCATTAAAATTATGTAAGTTTATGCGTGGTCGTTGTTTTAAATGTAAAGAGTATGGAGACTAGCGTTGAAATAAAAGATATGAAACAGAAGGTGTTTGAGAGAAAGTCATCACTGATGTTGCACCAGTGATGACGATTTGCTTAGTTACATTGCGCTAAGGCTTCTTTTGCAAAGTGATTACGTAGTGCGAGGAAGTTTTTCTGTACTTCTGCATCGTGTAATTCAAATTTGGTTGCTGTGCTTGTGCCATCGAGTGCAAAGGTTGCTGAGCCACCTGTGATGAGGGTGTAGTCACGGAACGCCCACTGTTCTACGACTTTGCCTGCTTTGAGGTTGCCGGTAAATTCGATGACGCATTTGTCTTCAAATTTGGTCAGTTTTGCTTTGTTATTGGTTGTGTCTGGATAGACTTCAATATCTTGGACTTCTTGTAATACACCCGCTGTCAACTGTGGAATCGTTGGTTGAGATGTACATGCTGTAATAGAAAGGGCAGCAAAAGTAGCGAAAAGTGCAGTTTTTAATTTCATAAGGTTCGTTCTTGTTGCGAGTTGTTAGGTTGAGTATAGGGAATTAAGAAAAGGTTGGCTATTCCTGATAATGTTAATTTATCCAATGAATAGCATCTAAGAGATGTTCAAAGTCATGTATTAAACTTTCTAGCGGAATTTCATTATTTATTAATGCTGAATTAAATAGTTTCCACTCTTGTTCTTTCTTTGAGTTAAAACCATAAATAGATTCGATGTCACCTTTTTTCCAAATATAAATATCTTTAGCTTTTAGAGATTTATGAATATTTTCAATTATGGGTTTAGCTTCAGGAAATGAAGCGATGGAATTAAATTTCTTTGCCTTAATCTGGCGTAAAGTATCGCAGTTGATAGTGTGTTCTGTATCTATTTGCAAATCAGAATGATCTTTATATTTCTGAACAAATTTTCTAAAATCCTCGAAATCTTTTGCATTATTTTCATCAATTAGCTCCCAAAATGCACAATTACCAATAAAGTCTAAATCAGCAATTATGCGAACTGGAATGCCAAGAGCTTGAATAACTTTTTGCATAGGAATTAAATTATGTTTTCCTTCTACTGCTATTAACGCGATCTTTCTTAAATGGAAAGGACGATCTGTAATTTTTGAATAAATATTTGGTAAGACACGTAATTCAGTTTTACCTTCAACTAGTAGAACTTCGTCACTAAAGAAAATATGGGATGCATTATTTAATTTAAAAGCATCATTAAGTTGTGCGAATCGATTTTGAGAAATTTGGTTAATGATATGTGAAATTGGTTGTCTTGCTTGTGTCCCTAATTCTGAGTTTTTATAAATTTGGATTGCATTAACAGCATGATTAGCAGACAAAAGGTTTGCTGAATGAGTCGAAAATATAATCTGATATCCGAAATTACCTAAAATGATCAAAGCATCACGGACTAATTCAATGGTAGTGGGATGTAAATATAGTTCTGGTTCATCAATACAAATAATAGTATTCGATCTTCTTAGGTTGGGGTTGTTCTGTTGAATATCAGCTAAATAGCGTATTAAAGCCATTTGGATTGAACGTTGGCTACCATGCCCAAAATTTGAAAAATCTCTTTCAATAGTCTCATTCTCAAAAATTTTAATAGTTCCATTTTTAAAAATGTCTTCAATAGTTGGAGTCGGAAAATGAAGTTTTACTGAAATATCAGGGAAAAAATTATGTAAAATATGATTGATTCCTGCATCTACAGTAGATAAAGCATCAATTCGTTGTTCACCATTATGGGATAGTAATTCTGATACTTTTGCCAAACTGGAAGTGAATTGCTCTTGATAATTTTCTTGGATTTCAAGTGATATAAGATCAAGTAGTTTAGATATAGCTGTACCACTTTTGTTTTTAGTTGAGTCCTCTTGAGCATCAGACATAGCTTCAATATGGATGAATTTTGGAAAAATTTTTATAATTGATTGTTCAATACCAGATTGAATAGGTTTCCATTCGTTACCATTGAATAAGGTAACAACAATTTTTTGTTTGCTATTATTCTCGATAAATGTTGATCTTCGGATTTTTAACTCTTCATTAATAATAAATGGTCTTAGTTTTGTAGCATGATCATCTTCTAGTAGATTTAATAATTCTTCTTTTATATTGATTAAGGTTGCAGTGACAATTATAGGGTCATCATGATTATTAGCATTAGTATAGTAGTTAAATGTCTTTGCACTTAGTCCTTCTAAAAGAAACTTAATTGCCAATATTATGTTTGATTTTCCAGCATTATTATAACCAATAAGCGCTGTAAAGTTTTTCATTAAAACTTTAGTGTCTTTGCATGATCTAAAGTTTTTTATTTCTAACTCTTTAATAGTTACACTCATTTTAAACTCTCAGTAAATAATTTTATATTTTTATAAAGAAAAAACCCCACTAATTTATAGCGGGGTTTTGTTTAAAACTCAAGCAACTAAGACTTTAGTGCTGCAACACCGAAATATCCGCAACACTGGTAAACAAGTCTCGTAACTGAGCCAGTAAACGTAAACGGTTCGCTTTCAAGTCGCTATCATCTGCCATCACCATGACGCCATCAAAGAAAGCATCAATTGGTGCACGTAACGCAGCTAACTTAGAAAGCGCAGCGGTATAGTCTTTCGCAGCCAAAAGTGGTTGAACTACAGGTAGAACATTTTGGATCTCTGCATAAAGTGCTTTTTCAGCATCTTCAACCAATTTAGATTCGACAATTTCACCCGTAGGTGCAGCTTCTTTCGCCAAGATATTGGCAACACGCTTATTCGCAGCAGCCAAAGCAGCGGCTTCAGGCAGGTTACGGAAATGATTCACCGCAGTAACACGCTTATCAAAATCAAGTGGTGATTTTGGAGAAAGTGCTTGAACTGCTTGAATCACATCAACAGCAACGCCTTGGTCTTCATACTTCGCACGATAACGACCTTCAAGGAACGCAACAGCATCCGCCAAAGTCTTGTCATGATCTTTCAATACATCGCCATAAGCAGCCAAAGCAAGCTTGATCAGTTCTTCAATTGAAACATCAAGATTATTTTCAGTCACTAAACGCAAAATACCAATCGCAGAGCGACGTAAAGCAAACGGGTCTTTAGAACCTGTAGGCGCTTGACCAATACCGAAAATACCAGTCAACGTATCTAAACGATCTGCAAGGGCAATCGTAGTACCTGTCTTGGTCTGCGGTAAAACGTCACCTGCAAATTTAGGTAAATATTGCTCACCTAAAGCTTCCGCAACTTCATCATTCTCGCCTTCAATACGTGCATAGTAAGTGCCCGCAATCCCTTGAAGTTCTGGGAACTCGCCAACCAATTCAGAAGTTAAATCACACTTTGCAAGAAGTGCTGCTTTTTCAGCATCGGCAGGATTCGCACCTGTGATTGCAGATAAAGCCACAGCCAATTTAGCAATACGTTCAGATTTATTCCAAAGCGTACCTAACTGTGCTTGGAAAACCATATTGGCTAATTTTTCTTTACGAGATGCAAGCGGTTGCTTTTGATCTTGTAAGAAGAAGAATTCAGCATCAGACAAACGAGGGCGTACAACTTTCTCATTCCCTTCAATGATTTGAGTTGAATCTTTAGACTCAATATTTGAAACAGTAATAAAGTAAGGTTGAAGTTTATTGTCAGCATTCACCAAACAAAAATACTTTTGGTTGTCTTGCATGGTCGTGATTAACGCTTCTTGAGGCACAGCAAGGAAACGTTCTTCAAAGCTTGCACGAAGCGCAACAGGCCATTCAACCAATGCCGTCACTTCATCACGTAAATCAGCAGGAACGATCGCAATCGCATTGACTTCATCAGCCAAAGCTTTCACTTGTTGATCAATGATCGCTTGGCGCTCTTCAAAATTCGCGACAACTTTTGCAGCACGAAGCGCATCTAAATATGTATCTGCATTGGTTAAAGTAATCGCTTCAGGTGCATGGAAACGGTGACCATAAGTCACATTGCCGGCTTTGTGATCCTGAATAGTTGCATCAACAACATCGTTGTCTTTTAACAATACAACCCATTTTACAGGACGAACGAATTCAGTACGGCTTGCCGCAGAACGCATACGTTTTGCGATTGGAAGGTTATCCAAAGCAGTTTGTAAAATTTGTGGCAGTAAAGCGTCAAGGCTTTGACCTTGCACATCTTTTAAGTAGCAAACTTTTTCAACTTTACCTGCTTGGAAAGTTGAAACTTGATCCGCAGTAATGCCTTGACCACGCATAAAGCCTTCAAGTGCTTTGGTCGGCTTGCCTTCAGCATCATAAGCCGCTTGTACAGCAGGGCCGTCAAAACGTTTTTGTGTGTCTGCTTGCGCAGCATCTACATTGATAATTTTCAATGCCAAACGGCGAGGCGCTGCATAAGCTTCAATCAAATCAAAAGCCAAGCCTGCATCTTTTAAGCCTTTTACGGTTTCAGCTTGCAATGCATCACGTAAAGTTTTTAAGTTTTTGGGTGGAAGTTCTTCACAGCCAAGTTCAAATAAAACGGTATGTTTAGACATTATTTGTTCTCCGCTGATTTTTCGGCTTGAGCCGCTTCCGCTTCAACCTGAGCTTTCAATTGCGCTAAAACTTCATCACGTAAATGCGGTTCTGCCATTGGGAAGCCAAGCTTCGCACGAGCAGCCACATAACTTTGCGCAATTGAACGTGCCAAAGTACGTACACGTAAAATATAGCGTTGACGCTCAGTCACAGAAATTGCACCACGTGCATCGAGCAAGTTAAAGCTATGTGATGCTTTAATCACTTGTTCATAGGCAGGAAGTGGAAGTTCAGCTTCCATTAAGCGAGTTGCTTCAGCTTCATAGAAATCGAACAATTCAAACATTTTTTCGACGTTGGCATATTCAAAGTTATAGGTTGATTGCTCAACTTCGTTTTGATGGAATACATCGCCATAAGTGACTGTACCAAACTGACCTTTGGTCCAAACCAGATCGTAAACTGAATCTACGCCTTGTAGGTACATTGCCAAACGTTCAAGACCGTAAGTGATTTCACCTGTTACTGGGTAACATTCAACACCACCGACTTGTTGGAAGTAAGTAAACTGAGTCACTTCCATACCGTTGAGCCAAACTTCCCAGCCTAAGCCCCAAGCACCGAGTGTTGGAGATTCCCAGTTGTCTTCTACGAAACGAATATCGTGAGTAAGGGTATCAATACCAATAGCTTTTAGTGAGTCTAGGTAAAGTTGTTGGATATTGTCTGGGTTTGGTTTCAGTACTACTTGGAATTGGTAATAGTGTTGCAAACGGTTTGGGTTTTCACCATAGCGACCGTCTTTAGGACGACGTGAGGGTTGAACGTATGCTGCGTTCCAAGTTTCAGGCCCAAGTGCGCGTAAGAATGTTGCAGTGTGGAATGTTCCTGCACCCATTTCCATATCGTAAGGTTGTAAAATGACACAACCTTGTTCAGCCCAGTAGTTTTGTAAGGCAAGAATTAAGCCTTGGAATGTATCAATATGCGATATGGCGCGACTCATGCAGCATCCATTATAAATATAAGAAAAAATTGGTTCTAAGTATAAGGATTTTGCAGAGGAGTGGCAAAGGGTTCAGCAGGATTCATTCATTTAAAAATTTAATTGCGGTGGTTGCGTGAGAGAAGTCCGATAGCACGATTTTTGTATGTTGAAAAAGATTGAGCTGCGTGTATTACATAGATCATCTATCCTCTGGTTTGAGCCAAATTGTCTGAGTTTGCTATATTAAATTTCTGCACAATAAAACCAAGAGCACATCATGCGAAAATTATATCTCCACATCCTTATTTCGTTGGCTATGTTCAGTGGAGCGGTTCACGCACAGCAGCAAGAGGCCGAGCCAGATATTTATAACCAATGTGTTGAGCAGACCATTCAGGCTTTACAGCTTGCCAGTATTAATAATAGTGTGGTGGAGATCTGTTCAGAACGAGCCAAACACCTTAATGAAAAGAAAATCGTATCATTACTCGATCAAATACGTGTGCAAAGTCAGCAGGATAGCCAGCCAGAACGTTATCAAGCCATTTTGAAATCACAACGCTTGTGGAAAGCCTATGTTGAGCAAGAGTGTGATAATGCAGGGCAGTATGTTGGATCGCCTATGTATGCTTTTTGTCCTATGCAGCAGTATGCCGAACGGGTTGTACAGTTACAGCAATACGTTCACTAAAGAATTCAGTGGAATTACTCATAAAAATAAGATGTAAAATAGATGCATCTTATTGGTGAGACCACGTATAATTTTGCACCGGTTAAGTGCGAAAAAGTAGAAGGGTGGCTGTGTTTCATATGCAACTTGAATGGTTAAATACCTTAAAACCAAATTTTAAAGTGTTACCGCTAAAGGAAAGAATGCTCTGTGGTTTGGGGGCATTGTTGGGATTAGCACTGTCTTCACTCATAAGTTGGTGGCTTTTGGGGGGGATCAATGCATGGTATATCGCCCCGATGGGTGCGTCCTCGGTGTTGCTTTTTGCCGTACCAGCCAGTCCTTTGGCTCAGCCATGGAATATTGTGATTGGGAATACGATTGCAGCCGTGATAGGGGTGACATGTGCACTCTATATTTCCAACTTAACAGAAGCATTTAGTGTTGCTGTGGCTTTGTCGATTATTTTGATGATGACGACAGATTCTTTGCATCCACCGAGTGGTGCTGTGGCGATTACAGCGGTGCTGGGAGGTGAGACGGTACACGAGTTAGGGTATCAATTTGTGTTTTATCCTGTTCTACTTAACTCGATCCTGCTTCTCGTGATTGCGATTGCGTTCAACCGATTGCTCGGGAAACAATACCCAACCGTGGCGCAAGTCAATACGCGTAGCACCGACCCGACCCCCACCCAGAAGGTCACAATTCAACCTGAAGATATTCATCAAGTTTTAGCCCAAGAAACACAGTTGCTTGACATCAGTGAATATGATTTACAAAAACTGATTTTAAAAGCCCAAGCACAGGCCGATACTCGCTTTCATATAGACCTACGCTGTCGGGACATTATGAGTAAAGATGTCCTGTGTTTATATGAAGATGAAGACATTCAAGTCGCTGTGGAAAAATTTAAACAGGTCAATCTGATGAGTTTACCTGTGTTAAATCGAGCTGAACAAGTATGCGGCACCTTGGCTTTATATGAAGTGGTCGAGTGGTTCCAAAAGGCAACGGATTTACGTACTTCTTGGCAAGATCAAGTCAAACATATTATGAAGCGTCAGGTAGTCACGGTACAGCCAGATCAAGAACTGCAAGATCTGATCCCATACTTTGTTGAAGGTTCTTTTAACTATATTCCTGTGGTTGAAAACAAGGCTTTGGTCGGTATCATTAGCCGTGCCGATATGATTGCAGCCTTGTATCGTCTGTTACAACATCGTTAAGTCATGTGAGTGTCGTAGGCAAAAAAAAGCTACGACACTTTGGGGGAAGTTGTCGTAGCATAAAAAGAAACTTTTTGAGACGAAAGATGTGCGCTTATGGGTTGCGATGATCTGGATTAACGGTACGCATTGTATTGCTATAACCAGATCGGGCCTGTGGAGAATGCTCGATTTGGTCTTTTTGTTTTGGCATCACCAACCAAAGAATCAGGTAAACCAAAATTCCGGGGAATGCTGCACTTAACAGTGAAATGGTGATGAAAACAATACGAAGCAAATTTGCGTTCCAACCAAAACGTTCAGCAATACCGCCCATCACACCAGCAATCATGTTTGAGCGGTTTGAGCGATATAAACCAACATTGGCCATCTAGGTCTCCTTAAAAATTAAAATCTAATAAGTGGCTTTTTGCACTTATAGTTTAAAAATGGAGATGGAATTACGTTTTTAAAGGTGACGGAGTCGATTAAAAAGTAAAGTTATGTAAAGAGATAAAAGCTAGGGTTTTGATCAGGACTAAAATGTGCTCTATTTGGCGTTGAGCTAGCTGCTTAAAGTCAGCAAGTCATTTGAATCCGAGAAAACACCAGGGGTCAGGATGGAATATTCGTGATGGTTATGGAGATTAATCACGTGCAGGAAGTGAGTGTGGAATGAAGTTGAAACGAAAACATCAGGGTTTGATTGGCGTATTACTGCAAGGAGCGGTGGCGCTAATTGGTGTATCGTTAGCTGGCTGTGATGGTGGGCTCTCGGAAGCGTCACAACAACATGAAAATAGTACGGTAGAGGACGTGGATGTTTCATCTGAGTCGGGGAAGAAGCTGACTGAGGTGGCAGGACGGGCCACCATGCAAGATGATTCGGAGTATGCACCTCGTACGCTTGATATTCGTGAACAGCAGTTCATTGGGCGTTATCGCACACAAATTCAATGTGATGGTTATTTTTTCCCTTGTGAAACGGGGAAGGCTGATTTTATTCTCAATTTTTTACCTGATGGTACGGTGCATCGCAGCATTGTGCGTTTGGGTAAGGTCTTTTCAGAAAAACAACGCCCTGGCTTTTCAAACTTAAGTTATCGCCGTGATACATGGACCATGAATAAAGAGCGAACAGAGTTGATTGTCCATCGTAAAGAGGGGATTAATTTTTATTATCGCGTGGTGGATTCGCAAACGCTGCAAATGGATTTGGATAAAAGTAATAATCTAGATGCCACTAACCAAAAATTGTATGCGCGAGGTTTTCCGAAATTAGAGCGTGCGTATACGTTAAAGCGTGAGCCTAATTCATAGTTAAAATGGAATTGGGTAAAGCAACAGAATAAGACTGAAGAATAAAAATAGTGAAGAAATGAACAGAGTGCGAATTTTATGAATTAAATAGCATTTCGCTAAATAAATGTCATATGAATACAATTAAAGAGGATTTAAATAAATGGTGGGTCGTCCGCGATTCGAACGCGGGACCAACGGATTAAAAGTCCGCTGCTCTACCAGCTGAGCTAACGACCCTGAGCAAGGTGTGCGAAAGAGTATTCGCTGAAAGTTTAAAAAAGAAATTTTTAAAGCATTCGAACCTGAGCAGGTTTGTAAAATTAGATTTTACAAGAAAGATGGTGGGTCGTCCGCGATTCGAACGCGGGACCAACGGATTAAAAGTCCGCTGCTCTACCAGCTGAGCTAACGACCCATCAAGGGTATCAAAGGAATGGTGGGTCGTCCGCGATTCGAACGCGGGACCAACGGATTAAAAGTCCGCTGCTCTACCAGCTGAGCTAACGACCCATATCATTTGATGGAGCGTATTGTAGCAAGATATGCATCGAGCGCAAGTAAAAAATCGCAAACTTGTTGATGTTTGATTATAAATACAACAAATTTGTGATTAGGTAGCTAAAAAACAAGCAATTCGAGTTTAGAAGCGATATTGATAGGCTTGAATGTTATCAAAGACTTGTTGCGTTAAATCTGCATAGGCACTGCTGTTGGGTAACAGGACCAGCAAGCGTTCATCCGTTTTTTTCGGGTCAAAGGCTTGTTCTTTGAGCTTGTTCTTTTGGTATTTAAACGTTCCTGTAGTTTCAACTTGCTTTTGTACGCGTAAGAAAACGGGTACAGCATAGGCAGGCAGACATTTTTTAAAGCTCACGAGCATTTGGGCTAAATCCTGCTCATTCAATTCAGCGCCGTCTGCCAGTGTAATCGCAGCCATCCCCGCTCGGCCATTGGTGTTCGGAATTTCGACACCATAAACCACGGCTTCGGTGATTTTGTCATATTCACTAACCATGTTTTCAACTTCAGTCGTGGACACATTTTCGCCTTTCCAGCGGAAAGTGTCGCCTAAGCGGTCGACGAATTGGGCATGACGGAAACCAATGTCACGGACTAAGTCCCCTGTGTTGAAATAAGCATCGCCGGACTTGAAGACATCTTTAAGAATCACCGATTTATTTTTTTCAGGGTCGGTATAGCCATCAAAAGGGGAGCGGCGAGTAATTTTACCAATCAATAAACCAACTTCGCCTTTTTTGACCTTGATACAGCCACCCTTGGCATCATAAACAGGTGCATTTTTTTCTTTATCAAACTGGATAATGGCATAAGGCGTAGGTGAAAAGCCGACAGTGTTGTCAAAGTTAAATACATTGCTAAAGCCGACATTGCCTTCGCTCGATGCATAAAGCTCTAAAATTTCTTCAATACCAAACCGCTGTTTGAATTTGTCCCAAATATTCGGACGCATGCCATTGCCGATCATTTTGGTGACACGGTGGCCTTTTTCTAAATCTGAAGGTGATGCATCCATGAGGTAGCGACATAACTCACCCACATAGCCTATGGCAGAGGCATCGAACTTTTGCACATCTTTCCAAAAAGCAGAAGTGGAGTATTTACGGCGTAAAGCCAAGGTGCCAGCACCTGCAATCACGCCACACCAACACACCACAATACCTGTTGCATGGTACAGCGGCAAGGTGACATACATCACATCGTCTTTGCCGAGGTTGAGTACGTGCCCGTAGGTTCCATAAGCCAACGTCCAGCGGCTATGTGTGAAAATAACGGCTTTAGGTAGACCGGTTGTGCCTGAGGTATAAATATAAAACAAGCCATCTTTACCCAGCACACTATGTGTGGTTGGGGTATTGAACTTGGCAAAGGCATCAATTTTTTCAGCAAGATTACTAAAACCTTGTGGCGCAAGGCCTGCATCTTTTTGGGTTTCTTGGTCGGCAAACCAATAGAAACGATCCGTAGATAGATTTAAATCATGACGGATTTCATCAACTGCGGCACGACATTCTTCACCCACGATGACTGCGATGGGTTTGACTAGATTAATACTATGCGCCAGCACTTTACCGACTTGAGAGGTATTGACTAAAGCTGCAGTAACGCCAATTTTGGCAAGTGCAATCACGGTTGCAACCAATTCAGGACGGTTTTCAATCATCACTGTGATGACATCACCCTTTTTTGCCCCGATGGATAAAAAATAATGCCCGATTTGGTTTGCCCATTCGTTGAGGGCTTGGTAGCTAAATTTTTGCTCTTCAAAAAGCAGGGCCATACCGTGAGGGTTGCGCTTCACTGCTTTTTCAAAAGCAATCCCGAGGCCTGCTGGGGTGTTTGGGGTACGTAAATATGCTTGCTTTAATCCACTGAGTAAGTTGGGAACTTTACTGATGAATTGAGGAAGTTTTGCTGCAACGTCAGTAATACCAATGAGGTCATGTGATGGGTGTTGGCTCATATGAATCCTAATTATTTTATGCAATCCAATGCGTTTGAATAGTGCTCAGTTTCTACACTTGTTCTTTTAATCGTTTCGGTCTAGTGCAATCAACCTAATCTGACGAAAATAACAAAAAAACCTAGCCACTGACATGACTAGGTTTTTTAAATTGACAACTCTAGGGCGAATTACGACTCAGTCGGGCTCGCTTTTTTCGGTGGACGACCACGTGGACGACGTGGGCGAACTGGCTTGTCCGAGTCTGATTTATCCGACTCGTCCGCAGCTGTTTCCGCTACAGTTTCAGTCACTTCTACTTTTTCAGCTTGCTTTGATGCTCTAGGCGCTTTGGCTTGAACTGGAGCAACAACAACTTCCACTTCTTCAACCGCAGCTACATCAGCCATGCTTTTCACTTCACTGCTTTCAACGGCAATAGGCGCTTCGCTTTCTGTTACAAGGGCAGGCTCGTTTTCCTCTGGAGTTACAGCAGGTGCAGCTTCAGCAGCAGGCGTTTCTGCAACAATCGCTGTTTCAGGCGCTGACGATTCAGCAACAGGTGCTGTTTCACGTGCTTGTTTGGCTTGTTCAGCAGCAAGTTTAGCTAGACGACGACGCTCACGCGGGTCATTTGCAACACGTTGTTCAGACACAGGTGCAGGCGGTGTCAGGTCCAATACTGGAACTGGCTCTGCTTCAGGCTGCGCTTTTGTGATTTCAACATCACGGGTGACCGGTTTTTTCTCTGCTTCAACAGCAGGCGTTGTCACAGTTTTGCTTAACGTTGCTGCATACTCTTCAGTAAATTTCTGAAGGGCACGGTTGAAGGTTGGAATTAAACCAAACTGCTCAATCAGCACTGAACAGTCTTCACCATAGACATGGCGAATCAAGCTGCTGATGGTGTACTGACCTAAAGTTGGCACCTGTGAAGGTGTGAGTTTAGGTGTTTCAGTTTGCTGTGTGTGTGCAGCGCGTTGTTGGCGACGGCGTTGGCGTGGATCATTGCTGGCACGTTTTACGCTTTCACGTGGTTTTTGCTCTGCTTGTTGTTCAGCAGGTGCTGCTACAACTTCAGTTGCTTTCTCCTGTACCACTTTCTCAGCTTTTACTTCAACTTCTGCTTTCGCAACAGCCGCTTGCTGAGGCTTGGTTTCGGTTGCAGTGTGTGCAGGCGGAGTTAATGCCACGATTTCACTTTGCGCTTGATCGACATTGACCACATGGGCTGTTGTGATCATTTCTTGACGCGGCGCTTCAATCAACTCAACTTTAACTTGAGGTTCTTGAACCACAGCTGGCGCTGCTTCAGTCGCTTGCTCATTCAGTACACTTGGGTCGCGGTGGCGATTTGGGCGCTCTGGACGAGGTTGGTTACGGCGGTCACGACGTGGCATTGCATTTTGCTGTTCGTTTTGAACATCAGTGTTTTGCTGTTGCTCACCGTGTTGGCGACGTGATGATGAACGCTTGTTTTCACGCGGTTCCTGACGTTGCTGTTCACTGCGCTCTGGACGGTCTTGACGTTGTTGTTCACCGCGCTCAGAACGTTGTTCATGACGGTCTTGGCGTTGTGGTTCATTGCGTTCAGGACGTTGTTCATAACGATCTTGGCGTTGTTGATCTTGACGAGAGACCTGCACAATTTCTTCATGAACTTGGTTGTCATGTTGCGCATTTTGCTCACGTGACTCTTTGTGCTTATTAGGGCGCTTTTTGTTGTGGCGTGTGCCACGTTCTTCTTTCTCTACATGCTTATCTTCACGGTGTTCAGATTTTGCATGAACAGGTGCAGCGCTTATGTAGACATTGTTGCTTGGTGCAACTGGTGCCGCAGCAGGCGTGCCAACTTGACCAAACTGACCACGACTCACTGCACCACCATTCACCATTTGCTCAATGGCTGCAGCAGCATTATTTGCAGAACGTGATTGATCGACAGTCGCAGCTTGTTTTTGCACAAACAAGTTTTCTAACCATGCACATGGGCTGCTTGAAGGTGCAGTCTGAGCAGGGGTTTGTTGAGCGACTTGTTGTTGTGGCGCGTTGTTACGAGGTTTTTTGTTGCCTTTTTCTTGTTGTGCAGGCGCAGGAGCGGCATGTTGATGCACATGATCTGCACCATCTAAATGCCATTCTGATGACTCGTAACCCAACTCTTTTTCGCTTGAACGTGTTGCTTCTGTACGTTCATAGCTGGTTGGTGCAAAGCCTTCAGGGTTATACGAAATTTCGTAATGCGGAGTTTCTAAGTGTGGGTGCGGAAGCACAGTCACACGAACACCTGAGGTTTGTTCGAGGTAAACCAACGTGTGACGCTTTTCATTCAATAAGAAGGCTGCAATTTCAACAGGAACCTGTACTTGAACTTCACCATGACGTTCACGCAGCGCAATTTCTTCTACTTTACGCATGATTGAAAGCGATAATGAGCGTAAGTCACGAACCATACCTGTGCCATGACAGCGCGGGCAGACATAACCTGTTGCTTCTTCAAGCGAAGGGCGTAGACGTTGACGGCTCATTTCCATCAAGCCAAAACGAGACAATTGACCGAATTGGATACGGGCACGGTCGCTTTGTGTTGCTTCGCGAAGTTTCGCCTCAACCATACGTTGGTTGCGGTCTTTGGTCATGTCGATAAAGTCGATCACGACCAAACCACCAATGTCACGTAAACGCAGTTGACGTGCAATTTCTTCCGCTGCTTCAAGGTTGGTATTGAGCGCTGTATCTTCAACATCACTACCACGGGTTGATTTTGCAGAGTTAATGTCGATTGACACTAATGCTTCGGTTTGGTCAATAACGATTGAACCGCCTGAAGGAAGTTTAACTTCACGTTCATAAGCGGTTTGAATTTGGCTTTCAATACCAAAATGAGCAAATAATGGCTCATTTAGCGTATAAGTTTTTAGCTTGTCGATTTGACGAGGCATGACTGCTTTTACGAAGTTATAGGCTTCGTTATAGGCTTGCTCTGAATCAATTAAGATTTCAGCAACATCATCACGTAAATAATCACGAATCGCACGCGTCACCACCCCCGCTTCTTGGTGAACCAACATTGGTGATGGACCAGAACTTGCTGTATTTTGGATTTGCGCCCAAAGATCAAGTAAGTGCTGTAGGTCGAGTTGTAATTCTTCTTGAGAACGGCCAATACCCGCAGTACGTACAATCACGCTCATGCCACGAGGTACATTTAACGACGCCAACATTTCTTTCAATTCTTCACGTACTGAACCTGAAATTTGACGGCTAATACCACCACCTTTCGGGTTATTTGGCATAAGTACCAAATAGCGACCAGCTAAAGAAATGAAGGTAGAGAGGGCAGCGCCTTTGTTACCACGTTCTTCTTTTTCAACTTGAACCAGAAGCTCTGTGCCTTCAGTGATCAATTCGCGAATGTTTGAAGTTTGGCGTGGGTCTGCTTGGTAATATGAATTTGCGATTTCGCGCATAGACAAGAAGCCTTGACGTCCCGCACCATATTCAACAAAGACGGCTTCTAAAGAAGGCTCAACGCGAGTCACGTGACCTTTATAGATATTGGATTTTTTTTGTTCACGGGTACGATTCTCTAAGTCAAAATCGTAAAGACGCTGCCCAGTGACAAGTGCAACGCGAATCTCTTCTGCATGTGTTGCATTAATCAACATACGTTTCATGGGTGTAACACCTAATAGTGATACACAGCAAACTATCGCTAAACACGTAGCGAACATCAAACATCACGGACCAATTTTGCTCAGATCTCAAATAAACCGATTGTGGTCTGAGTTTTATTACCTGCCTTTTTGATCGGCTTCGGTTTTGATTCACATATTGATGATGGCAATACGGCTTCAATCTTTAAACGATTAAAGTCTCCTGCGCGTTTCACTGGCGGACAAGCGGTGCATTGGATGTAAGTAACTTTCACTGTCACATTTGCTCGAAGAGCAACCCTTCTTTTTGGATAGGGTGTCTTGATACGGAATTATCATCGTACCTTTACAACTGAACAGATCCATATGCATCAACGCTGTGGCCTGAATACGACATCAGGGAGCGACTAATCTGATGTATATCAGTTTACGTTTAAAAACCAACCTTCGTTGGTCACATATTTTTTTGGGGCAAACTGATTTATGTGCAGATGCACAATTAAACCTAACAGTTTGCTGTTTTGCCGATATAATAAGCCTTCGGCGTCGGCATAATTCTTTTGGGACCGTTCCAAGCTGAGTTGAGTTATTTTCTTAACTATTCAATTTAAAATTGAAATGATTAAGCTTTTGACTCACTTATGGTGGTATCCGTGCGCTGACTATATCAAACCTTGTACCATCTGCCTATGGGCTAAGCTAGTCTTTCTTGTGTAAAGCATAGCCTAAATGGTCATTTTTTATTCAAATTCCGTATTTTTTAGGTCGCAGTAACTGTATGAATTCTACCCAACAATGGCAAAACGTGACGTGGTTTGAAGTGGACGAGCATCAAGCAGGGCAACGGATTGATAACTTTTTATTTAGCCGTTTAAAAGGTGTGCCTAAAAGTCGTATTTATCGCCTGATTCGTGAAGGTCAGGTTCGCGTGAATAAAAAGCGTATAAAAGCAGAAACTAAGTTGTCTATTGGTGACCAGATTCGTGTGGCCCCGATTCGCTATGAACAAAAAGATGAAAATGCGGCACCTGTTTCTGACAAAGTGGCACAGAGTTTACTGAGCCGTGTGGTGTATGAAGATGAGGGCTTGATGGTTGTCAATAAACCATCTGGCATTGCCGTGCATGGTGGCAGTGGTGTGGCTTATGGTCTGATTGAAGGCTTACGTGCGGCAACAGGTAAAAAATACTTAGAACTGATTCATCGTATTGACCGTGATACCTCAGGTTTGGTGATGATTTCTAAAAAGCGTAGTGTGTTAAAAAGTTTGCAAGACATGTTGCGTGAACACAAAATTAAGAAAACTTACGCTGCTGTAGTCAAAGGTGTGGTGAGTTTAGACAAGCAGTTAATTGATGCGCCTTTGCACCGTTATGAACTGGCCAATGGTGAGCGTCGTGTGCGTGTATCGAGCGAAGGTAAAGAGTCTAAAACGCAGTGGAATGTGGCTGAGCGTTTTATGCATGCAACCTTAGTTTATGCATCACCACTTTCAGGGCGTACCCATCAAATTCGTGTGCATGGTTTAAGCATTGGTCATCCACTGGTGGGTGACGATAAATATGGTCATGAAACAGAATATAAAGGGCCGAAGCCACGTCGTTTATGTCTGCATGCAATGCGTTTAGACATCCCTGGTTATGTACCGATTGAAGCGCCTTTGCCTGAAGATATGCAGAGTATTGTGGCGCAGTTAAGAGCGCAGAAGAAGGATTAATTCTTTTCCCTTTCATTTTAAGACATGGCTTTTGTTGAGTTGACGGAATGTCTTGTACGCGCTTTAAGCACTGATTTAAAGCGAAATGCAAGTCAGCTCAACGGTGACATCCTTGTCGCCATTGTGTAGCAAATGCATCGTGTAAATTGACTTTATAAAAGTAAATATTGGAACCCCAGAATGAACAAACCTGTAGAACTGATTATCTTTGATTGGGATGGGACATTATTTGATTCAGTGGGGCAGATTGTGGCGAGTTTACTGTTTGCCGCGCAGCAATTTGCACAGCCTTTAACTGCTGATGCAGCAAAAAGTATTATTGGTTTAGGTTTGCCAGAAGTCGCGCAGCGATTATTTCCTCAAGTGCCTGAGTTACATACTGAGATTTTGCAATGCTATGCCGAGCATTATGTGGCGAACTCGAAAGGTGATGTCTGGTTCGACGGCGTAGCCGATATGTTGAATGGCTTACGTGAAGCGGGTTTACAGTTGGCGGTGGCGACAGGTAAAAGTCGTAAAGGCTTAGATCGAGTATTGGCTCAAACACAGAGCCAAACACTATTTGTGACAACGCGTGCTGCCAGTGAGACTAAATCTAAACCGCATCCTTTAATGTTGGAAGAGATTTTAACTGAAACGGGTGTGTCTGCTGAACGCGCGATTATGGTCGGTGATACCAGTTATGATCTAGAAATGGCGCGTAATATTGCCATGCCGAGAATCGGGGTGAGTTATGGGGTGCATACACCTGAAACGCTCAGACAATATCAACCTTTGGCCATCGCGGATGATGTGCCGAGCTTGCAGCAGCATTTATTGCAATATGTTGACCTTAAACAAGTGATTTAACTTGAGTCGTCTAAATATATAGCCTGTGGAAGATGGTCTGAGTGAGCCTGCCAGTTTTAGGTCGATCATCTTCAAATCTTTTGTCTTTAGTATGTTTTAAGGCGAATGAACGGTTGATTGAATTGTTGGATTTCTGATTTGAAAAAGCTCTTTCATTGGGAGCTTTTTTTGTGAGGTTTCGTCGAAAGGACTTCAATCATCGTCTTTATATTGGATGGTTGTCATTTGAGCGGATGACAAAAAAATGAAAAACAGGGTACTTAGAGCGTGATAAAACCTGCCGCAACATTGATGCTAATAGCGAGAATAGAGGTATTAAAACCATAAGCTAAAATAATAGACTTCCTTCATAAATCATTTTTCAATCAATTTAATTGTTTATCTTTCACCCAATCTAAATTGTATATGCCAGCAAGTAAATTAAACCGCAGGTTTAATCTTTTACGACGATTTCTATATACACAAGATAAAATCTTAAAACATTTCATCCTTCCAAATACATGCTCTACTTGAATTCGTCTACGACCAATCTCTCTATTTAACTTTTTTAATTCAGAATCTAGTTTTTCAGTTTTCTTTGCTTTAGATGGCATGAGGCATCCAAAACCCAATTTCTTTATCCCTAAATACCCCTTATCAACGATAAAAAAGGGCTTAAATTTTAATTTCCTCATGCTTTTTTTAAATATTTTAAAATCATGCATGCTTCCATGACTTCCACATACACTCAGTATTTCACCTGTTGTATAGTGCATAGATAGCTGAAATTTAAAGGTATGTCGCTTTTTTTTACCGCTATACCATTTCTTCTGTTTTTTTTGGACGTTGAACTAATATTTCAGTGGCATCAATCACAACAACTTCCCAATCCACTTCATCTCGATTAGGAAGTTGTTTTGGCAAGTTAAATTTTCCAGAACCGATTAAGGTATCTTCAATAACACGTGTGATACGAATTGCACTCGTTTCAGATACACCGTAACTCATACCAAGATGGAAAAATGTTCGATATTCTCTCCAATATTCTATACATAAGAGCAAACGATCTTCCAACGGTAATTTATGCGGTCGTCCTTTACCAATATGACCAGGTAAATGCTTATTTAGCTCGGCCAACATGAGGTTAAATGTAGCCCAACTAACACCGGTAAGCCTACGAAAATTAACGTCTGATAATTTTTGAATATCTTTGAATTTCATCCAAGGATTATCCATTGAATTAAATAATTTTACTGATTAATTTAAGATCAAACAAATTGTACATTTTTTGATTTATGACGGAAGTCTAATGTGCAGAATATTGAGAATACGCATCGAACGTGAGGTAATGGAAACATCCGCGGTTTGCGCAGAAGTGCCAATCACATAACTAAAATATAAAAAGTCGGGATAGGTCGGTTGAGCCGTTTTGGGAAAGTCTAAGCCTGCATCTTGTTGGTCTGCGAGAGCGAGATAATAGTCATGTGCATAATGAATGGCAAACACGGTATGCATAAAGAACCATGCGCTAATAATGGTGAGTAAGGACAGCGCTAAGTGCCCATATTTGATGGTTGGATCATTCGGAAGGTGAGTCAACTCCAATACAATCGCAATTAAGCACATGAGCAAAGTCATGATCACCAACAGTAGAATGATCCATTTACTGGCATCTTGCTGTTGTGCATGTTGCAGAATGTGTCGATGATCAACGGACCACAGGGTGGTCATGGTTTTAATTAAATAACTTGAGACGGCAATATTCCAACTGATCAATAAATTGGTCGACCAAGACCAGTCGGTAAATGTATTCAGCAGCGTAAAAAAAACAGCAGTCAGCAAAAAACTAATGAAAAAGAAGGGGCGAAATTTCATTGCTGTTTTTAAACGCTGCAAAGTGGGCATTGGCATAATCTTCTCCTTCTCTGTTTTATTATTTTTTCGTGCAGCTAAAGTCGCAAGATCTACTTCAGTACCTGTCTGTGTTCGGACTTCAGTTGTAGGGAACCTGACAAAAGCCAGTTTTTATTAGCCTATCCTAGCTTAAAAAGAATACAAATGAAAAAGCGAGATGTCATCGACATCGCTTAAAAACAAAAGGGTGAAAATACGCTTGTCTTACAGAGTATAGTTCTATGAGAAAGGCGCGTAATTATTTATTCAGAAAATAGTGGCGCGCCGAATGAGATGAGTAATTAGAACTCACTGCAGACTTATTCGCGGTTAATATCCAAATAAAATACCCGAGTCAGTAATTCTATAAATTTAATCACTGCTAGGGAGCTGTTATGTTTACGATAGTTCACATACAGATCCAAATACGGCAGCTCAACCTCAAGTGGACGAATTACCGTGTTGTTCAAGCTAAGTGGCGCAATGTAACCGGGTAAAATTGTACAGCCGAGCCCTAAGCCAATCGCGTTGATATTGAATAGAATGTTATCGGCTTTTTGCACAATATTGAATTCGATATTGTGCACTTTGGCAAATTCCAAAATGGTCTGGTGCAAAGTCTGTGACTGCTCGGCTGCGGGAATAATAAAATCAATGCCATTTAATGCTTTAACCGGAATTCGCTCGTATTGGGCCAAAGGATGGTCTTTCGGCAACAGGAAAATGAGTGGTTCACGCAGTACAAACTGGCTTTCGATTTCATCACTATGGACATTATTTCGTGTAAAGCTAATGTCCAACTCCCCTTTTTTCAGCAAACGCAATTGCTCAGTATTGTTCATACTGAATAACTCAATTTTTAACTCTGGGTTTTGCACTCGTAAATTGGGCAGGACATAAGGAAAAATTTTCATTTCCGCAACAGGAACAAAACCAATGCGCAGCATCTGCTGTTTGGCTTGTGACACTTGGCGTGCCATAGCAACCGCTTTGTCTGCCTGAGCTAGGGTTAGACGTGCTTGTTCAAGGAAAACAGCGCCTTCTTCCGTGAGTTCAACTTTTCGCTTGGTTCGATACAATAACTGCACACCGACATCTTCTTCAAGGTCTTTGATTTGCTGACTTAAAGAGGGTTGGGCGGTATAAAGTTTCAGTGCTGCTTTACTAAAGTTCAGTTCTTCAGCAACAGTAATGAAATAGCGAAGGTGTCTAAGTTCCATATAAATAACCCACTGACTAATCCAAAAAATGTCTTACTATGACTGAGGTAAAGTATAATCGATAAACAACGATGTCGTGAAGATGATTCAATTATTGAGAAAATAAATGATCTTGGGTTGATTTTTGAGATTTTCGTATATGAAATAACAGGTTTAATAATTGCTAAAAGGTATTAATTAAATATTGAAAATAGTTCATTCCAATCACCTGAAAATCATGGGGAGGTGAACTACATAAAAATACAATTGTGTTTTGCTGAAATTGGATATGATAAAAACATAAATATAATTTAATTGAACATATGGGCTAAAAATCGATATGGCAGATTCAAATAAACTGGTGGTCTATGCCGCGCTGTTGGGGAATTTAGCCATTGCGCTGGTAAAATTTATTGCGGCTTATTTGACCAACAGCTCTGCCATGTTGAGTGAAGCCATTCACTCTGTTGTGGATACCTTAAACGAAATTTTACTGTTATATGGACTGAAGAAGTCGAATAAACCTGCCAATTTTAATCATCCTTTTGGCTATGGGCGAGAGCTGTATTTTTGGGCCTTCATTGTATCTCTTATGGTCTTTGCCTTAGGGGCATTGGTGTCTATGTACAATGGGATCATGCACATTTTGCACCCTGAACCCATTTTAAACCCGACCATCAATTATGTTGTACTTGGCTTTGCATTTGTAAGTGAAGGTATTTCATGGTGTGTTGCTCTGAAAGTGTTTCGTAAGGCGAAAGGTCAGCAAGGTTATTTTGAGGCCTTTCGTCGCAGTAAAGACCCCACCACGTTTACAGTTTTGTTTGAAGACTCTGCTGCATTAATTGGTCTGTTGATTGCTTTTCTTGGTATTTATTTGGCACATCGTTTAAATATGCCTGCACTGGATGGGGTGGCATCTATTCTGATTGGGCTGGTTCTGGCGGTATCTGCTTTTCTACTGGCACGAGAAACCAAAGGTTTATTGCTTGGTGAAACCGCGGACCTGCATGTACGGCAAAATATTTTAAAAATTGCCCAAGACGATGAAGGCGTACTGTCGGCCAACGGCTTACTGACCGAGCAAATGGGCGCCAAACAGGTTTTGGCCTCGTTGAGCGTGGAGTTTGAAGATCACCTCACTACCGATGAGATAGAAGCGTGTGTTAATCGCATTGAAGTAAAAATTAAACAAAAACATCCTGAAATTGTGGCACTCTTTGTGAAGCCGCAATCAAAAAAAGTGTGGTTAGAGCGAATGCAAGGACGCTTGGAATAGGTTAAGGTAGAGGTCAGTTTTCAAAACTGGTCCTGTTACTGGTGTATTGCAATAAAGATAACGACGTTAAATGAAGCCAAAATCAACTGAACTCCATTATCAAATTCCGACTGAAAATACCATGTCCCATACATGGCGGCAGCCCGAATTTCAGTTCCTACACTCCGACCATTATAACGGGACTCGCTTTGTCAATTCGGTTCGTCGACCTGAGGGCCGTAGTCGAGGCGACTTGCTGAAATGGTTGATTAAGCGTAAATCTTCGACATGGAATGTGGACTTGGCGCAAGAATATGCACACTTTCATGCCGATAAAAAAAGCCTGCCGCAAGATCGCCCCCATGCCGATTTAAATGATTGGCAGGTTTGGTTTGTGGGTCATGCCACGGTATTACTTCAAATTGGGCCCTATAACTTATTGACCGATCCTGTATGGGCGGAACATGTCAGTCCGAAGCAAGGGCGGGGACCACGCCGTGTTATGCCTGCTGGCATTGCCTTGGAAGATTTACCGACCATCCATGCGGTGCTCTTGAGCCATAACCACTATGACCATATGGATATTGCCAGTCTGAACTGGTTGTATGAGCGTTTCGCCATGCCCATTTATACAGGGCTAGGCAATGGATGGTATTTACCCAAGCACTTACAAGTATTGGAAATGGACTGGTGGCAGTCGGCGCGTCTGCATGATTTAAAACTGGTCTATACCCCAGCACAGCATGGTTCTGGCCGTGGCCTACGCGATCAAAACCGTGCGTTATGGGGCGGGTTTAGTATTCACTGTGGCGCTGACTATGCTTATTTTGCGGGGGATACGGGTTATTCACCGCACTTTAAAGAGCTGCATCAACGTTTTGGCGCACCGCGAATTGCGTTACTGCCTATCGGGGCATATGAACCGCGTGAGCTGATGCGCTATATGCATATGAATCCGCAAGATGCTTTTCAAGCGCATAAAGACCTGCATGCCAAATGCTCGATGGCTATTCACTATCGTACCTTTCAGCTGACCGATGAAAGTCGTGAACAACCCGAAATTGACTTAAAAGTGGCGATGAAAAATAGCTCGAAGCTGATGAATCCGTTTGTCTGTTTAAGAGAAGGTCGACGTTTAAACGTGTAATTGATGCTTTATATGTAAGATCAGGTGATGGCTGGCAAAACAGTCATCACCGAGACCATAAGGACATCACCAAAATATCTTTCAAAAAAAATCTAAAAACCGAAAGTATGCCTCTTTTTTTGTTTAATTTTGACTCAATCTGAGCCGCGCTCATTGCTAGTAAGGCTTGTCTGAGTTTTGATTGATAAGCTCAATTGAAAATGCCCATCAACCTCGCATCAAAAGCTTTCCTTGCTGCTATTTTTTCGTCGGATCTTATCTTATTGAAAAGCTAAAATTCTTTCTTTCTTAAATATTTACATAGAATAATCCGATTGTTTTTATTCGTAAAACTCGCTTTAGATTGTCATCAAAAGGGGCTATGTTAGAACAGTAATAATTACTTTAAACGGTTCATGATAATCATAATTTGATGATCAAATTTGGAGCTCGACATGACACAGAATATGCAAGCCTCAGGTTGTCCATTTCACCAAAAAGATGGTGGACAAACGAGTTTAGCCAGCACCAATAATTCTGATTGGTGGCCCAATGCGCTCAATCTCGACATCTTGTCGCAACACGATAAAAAAACCAACCCGATGGATCCTGATTTTGACTATGCAACCGCATTCAAATCATTGGATTTAGAAGCGGTGAAACAAGATCTTCGTGAACTCATCAACAGCAGTCAAGAATGGTGGCCATCTGACTATGGCAGTTACATTGGGATGTTTGTGCGTACCGCGGCACTTGGCGGGTTCTTACCGTAAACAAGATGGACGTGGCGGTGCCAACACAGGGAACCAACGCTTTGCCCCTCTCAACAGTTGGCCTGATAACGTCAACACCGATAAAGGCCGTCGCCTACTATGGCCAATCAAACGTAAATATGGCAACAAAATTTCATGGGGCGATTTAATTGTTCTTGCAGGAACCGTGGCTTATGAAGAAGCGGGTCTAAAAACCTTTGGCTTTGGTGGTGGTCGTCTAGATATTTGGGCACCCGAAAAAGACATTTACTGGGGTGAAGAGCGTCAATGGCTGGCACCAACGGCAAACCGTTATGCCAATGACCAAGACCGTAAATCGCTTGAAAATCCATTAGCTGCGGTACAAATGGGATTAATCTACGTCAATCCAGAAGGGGTTGATGGCGTCCAAGATCCCCTTCGTACTGCACAAGACATGCGTGTCACTTTTGACCGTATGGGAATGAATGATGAAGAAACCGTCGCACTCACTGCGGGTGGTCACACCGTCGGGAAAGCGCACGGGAATGGTAAAGCTCAAAACTTAGGGGCAGATGTCGAAAGCGCTGATGTGGAGTTTCAAGGTCTCGGGTGGCATAACTCTGAAGGTACAGGCAATGGCGCGAACACCATGGTCAGTGGTTTAGAAGGGGCTTGGACCACACACCCGACCAAATGGGATAACGAATTTTTCTATCTGTTGTTTACTTATGAATGGGAAAAAACCACCAGTCCTGCGGGTGCGAAACAATGGGAACCGATTAACATCAAAGAGGAAGATAAACCTGTTGATGCACATAACCCCAATGTACGCCGCAACCCAATGATGACCGATGCTGATATGGCGCTGAAAATGGACCCTGAATACCGCAAAATTTCAGAACGTTTTTATGCAGATCCAGCTTACTTGTCTGAAGTGTTTGCGCGTGCGTGGTACAAGCTGACTCACCGTGACATGGGACCAAAATCTCGTTACTTAGGTGCAGATGTGCCGAATGAGAATCTGATTTGGCAAGACCCAATTCCATCGGTCGATTATGTTTTGTCTGAAGCTGAAATTGAAGACTTAAAAGCGAAGTTGCTAAATAGCGGTTTAACTTCGGTTGAATTGATTAATACTGCTTGGGATAGTGCGCGGACTTTCCGTGGTTCCGACTACCGTGGTGGCGCCAATGGTGCACGTATCCGTCTTGCACCACAAAAAGACTGGGTGGGCAATGAGCCTGAGCGTTTAGCCAAAGTTTTGGCGAAGCTTGAAGAAATTCAGGCGAGTCTGGCGAAAAAAGTCAGCATTGCAGACTTGATTGTATTGGGCGGTACGGCAGCTGTTGAAAAAGCGGCGCATGCTGCGGGTGTGAATATCAAAGTTCCGTTCCTTGCAGGACGAGGTGATGCGACTCAAGAGCAAACAGATGTCTATTCTTTTGAAGATTTACTCCCGAAACATGATGGTTTCCGTAATTGGGTCAAAGAAGATTACAGCGTACAGCCTGAAGAAATGTTGTTAGACCGTGCACAATTACTCGGTTTAACTGCGCCTGAAATGACGGTGTTGGTTGGTGGTATGCGTGTACTCGGCACAAACTATGCAGGTACACCAGAAGGCATGTTGACGGCTCGTGTGGGTGTACTCAGCAATGACTTCTTTGTGAACTTAACGGATATGAAATATAACTGGAAACCCGTGGGTAAAAACCGTTATGAAATTGTAGACCGTGCGACAGGGGCAACCAAATGGACGGCGACACGTGTAGATTTAGTGTTTGGTTCAAACTCGATTTTACGTTCATATGCAGAAGTGTATGCGCAAGATGACAACAAAGAGAAGTTTGTAAAAGACTTTGTTGCCGCTTGGGTGAAAGTGATGAATGCAGACCGTTTTGATGTGAAGTAGTTTTCACTGGAATAAAAAAACCGCTCGAAAGAGCGGTTTTTTTATAGATCATGAGATGCTGATATTATTTGATTTATAAGTTTATTTTTGTATGGTGTGTATTGTGTTAATTTTAAAGTGGATTAATGCGATAGGAGTTATTCACATGTGCTTTTTCCAGCCTCTACCTGTTTAATACTAATACCGCTGTTATTTTCTAAAATACAAATTTGAGAGTTAAATGACTTATTAATAGTGCTTAAAGTAATTGTATAAGCTAAATTTTTTTCTAACTTATCTAATGGGATAGCTATACAATTTTTTTCACTAATAGGTAAGTCTGTTTTTGAGTAAGATTTTTCATATTCACTTTGATATTCTTTAGAAAAGTCAATTTTTGCAAAATGAACTAGAAAATTATCTTTTCCATAATCTTTAGATTCATTCGTGAAAAGACATAAATTATCATTAATAATTTTTGTATTAAGATCTCGACTCTGCTGATTACAACCTATAAGCACCATTGCTACAAAACTATATATTATTTTTTTCATAATCACGATTTCGGTAATAAATTTTTATTTGAGGGGTTAAGTAAAAAATCTCTTAATATTTTCTCAACATAGCCTAATAATTGTAAACTTTTTTGATGATGATCCCGTTTGGGATTAACTTTTTGTAAATAACAAGCATCAAACCAAAACTCAATAATTCTACCTTGTTGTTCAAAGTTAAAATCTTGAAATTTTTTATTTAAATCTCGACCTCCTAAGTCCGTGTCATAGGCTTCTAACTCATTGTCCGAGTCAACAGAATTGACCTCCGAAGTATATCCTCCTTTACATAATTGTTTTATCCCAAGCCAACCAGTTGATGTCCCCATTTGATATTGCCAAACATGTACCATTTCATGAATAAACCAATGACGGTTTTCACCTGTAGCTTTGCTATAGTCAGGTGTTTTTAAGTAATCATCTTTCGGTAAATAGATTTCCCCAGCAGGCGTCATGGCATTACCTGTTTTTGTATGTATTAAGCCACCTAAATGTATCCAGACCTTAGAGTAATCAATTGCATCTTTAAAAATCAGGCGAGACATAGCTATTTCACCAGAAGTTAACTGTCTTTTACTTCCGACTTTAATAATAGTAGCAGCTTGATTTTTCATCTCTGCATCTATTTTTTGTAATTTAGAAGTTATACTCTTTAAAACAGGGCAGAGTAAAACTTGAAGTGCGACATAAACCACCTAATTAATTTAAAGGGTTTATGGAGTATATAAAATTGTCATACCATCATCTTAACTTTGAAGATCGTACTGCATTAATGCTTGAGTCAAGAAAAGAAGGCTTTTCAGCCAGAAAATTTGCTGAACTTATTAAAAGACATCCTAGTACGATCTATCGTGAGCTTAAAAGAAATAGCATCAATGACGTTTATCAAGCTCGATATGCTTCTGATAACACTTTTGCTAGACGTAGACGTGGTCACAGAAAACTCAAAATCGATTCAATCCTCTGGAAATTTATTGTTGAAGCGATCCGTTGTTTATGGTCTCCTCAGCAAATAGCAAAGCGTTTAAAGACATTTCCTGATTTGGATCAAACAATGAATGTAAGCCATACAACGATTTATTCAACGATACGCGCATTACCCAAGGGTGAGTTGAAAAAAGACTTATTATCCTGTCTGCGTCATGAAAATAAAAAGCGAAAAGCTAACGGTGAACCTAAAAAAGATTCTATATTACAGGATATTAAAACTATTCATGAGCGCCCAGCCGAAGTTCAAGAAAGAAAAATACCGGGTCATTGGGAAGCTGATTTAATTAAAGGTAAAGACAATAAAAGTTCGATAGCAACACTTATTGAACGAAATACACGGCTCTGTATCTTGGCAACATTACCTGATGCAAAGGCAGAATCAGTGCGCAAGGCTTTAACTGAAGCTCTGAAATATTTACCTGCAGAACTGCGTAAAACGTTGACCTATGACCGTGGACGCGAGATGGCAGAACATAAAATACTTGAAGAAGATTTAGGCATAGATGTATATTTCTGTGACCCACATTCACCCTGGCAAAAAGGCACATGCGAAAATATGAATGGTTTAATTAGGCAATATTTACCTAAAGGGATTGATTTAAATCAGGCAGATCAGCATTATTTAAATCAAGTTGCCATGTCACTGAATACTCGTCCTAGAAAAGCGTTAGATTGGCTTACACCATTAGAGAAATTTGCTCAGCTTGTTGATTATCATAAGACTTTTCAAACTGTCGCACCTCATGTTTGAATTCGCCCTAATATAAAAGCTTATTTTCAATAAAAAACACATCATAATACCCCCTTGCCTTTTAACCACAAAAATATTGAAGTTATTATTTAGAAGCAATTAATAGAAAAATAAACAAATCTTTTTTAAACAAGCTACTAATAAAAATATCTCCATCGAAAATAAAGTATAAAAATTCAAAAACCATTTAATAAAGTATCAATAGAGTTAAAATACATATAGCTTACTTTTAATTTTAAAGAGGAATACAAGAAATAATTTCTTGTATTCCTGTTATAAGATTGGGAGAACCAAGTTGATAATTTCACCCATTTCTTTGGATCTATTAATTTAAGTTTCGACTTTACTTATTTGAGCTTAGCCATTTGGTCGAGTCACAATCGGGAAAATTGAATCTGGACGTTTAAACATTGCAAAGAATTTTCCAATTTTCAGTGGATTACCTTTGACTTTACTGTCTTTAGAAAGCAGGACTTTTACCCCTTCTATTTGACCTGTAATCATTTTTAGATATAAGGGCTTGGTTAAGGTTAATGTAGGGCAATCCAATGCCAAATCTTTACTTTCATCATAACGCTTAAACTGCATGACTGAGTTTTCAACCCATAATGAAAAATGCTCTTTGGTATCCGACAAAACCAGATTGATACACTGGTTTTCATTTTTTAAATTTTCCACATCTAAATTTGTCGCCATAGCTTCAAGAAATCTTTCAGTTGGTGTATGAATCAATAAATCACTCGGATCAGAAGTATTTTGTAGGGGTACATTATTTTGTAGCTCTTGAGCGCCCACCAAAAAGAAATTACGCCAAGTTGAAGCCTCAGCAGCATAGCCCAATTGACGATAAGTATTCGCCAATAAGTCTTTTGCTTGTTGGTTTTGAGGGTTATTCAACACAATATGTTTTAAAATCTCGGCAGCCCATCTATAGTCAGCTTGAGCGTAGGCATCCCGCGCATTTTTCAATGCATTGTTCTCCCCACCTGCTAACTCAATATATTTTTTTGCAACAGCTTTAGGGGGTAATGGATCTAAATTGGAAGGATGGGCATCGAACCATCCCATATAATATTGGTATACTGCTTTTACATTATGTTTTAGGGTTCCATAATAGCCATGAGCATATAGTTTTTGATCAAGTGCCGCTGGAAGCTTAATTTTTTCGGCAATTTCAGCGCCATTAAAACCAGAGTTCATATATCTCACCGTCTGATCATGCGTGAACTTATAAACATCTCGCTGGGTTTTAATAAAATCTTGAATATTGTCATTGCCCCAGACAGGCCAATGATGCTGTGCAATCAATACATCGGATGCTTTGGCATGCTGCATTGCTTGGTCTAGATAGCCCACCCATTTTAAGGCATCACGGACTTTAGCACCCCGAAGGGTATAAAGATTATGCATGGTATGAGATAGAATTTCTGCGCCGTTATAAAGTTTCAATGATGGGATAGAGAACGTTAATTCTGCTGGTGCTTCTGAACCCGGCACGTTATAAAACACAAAATCCAAGCCATCAACCGTCATTTTCTGTTCTGGTTGAGTGATCAGTTGTGTAGGCTCAAGGATGCCCATTTTTCCCACAGCAACAGCCTTACCTAAACCTGTATCCACCAATCCTTCCGCATTTTTAGGTAGAAAAGTTCCATACATATAAGTCGCACGACGTATCATGGCTGAACCTGCCATCACATTTTCACTGGTCGCTTCTTCCATAAAGCCTTTTGGCGCAATAATTGGAGTTTTTCTAGCGTTAATTTCTTCGCTAGAAAGAACGCCTAATGCACCACCAAAATGATCGATATGGCTATGGGTAAAGATAATGGCTGAAATTTTTTGCTCACCTAAATGCTGTCTAGCAAATTTAAGTGCTGCTTCAGCCGTTTCTTTAGAGGTTAATGTATCCACAATAATCCAGCCAGTATCACCCTGAATGATGGTCATATTTGCCAAATCAAAACCACGAATTTGCCAAACTCGATCTGTTACTTTAAATAGCCCAACATTGTTGTTTAATTTTGCTTGTCGCCATAGAGTGGGATTAACGGTATTTGGTGCTTGATCTTGTAAAAAACTAAATGCATCAAAATCCCAGATAACATTGCCTTTCTCACTTTTAATTTGACCTGTTGGCTTGGCAATAAAGCCCTTTTGAGCCTGATTAAACTCAGTCATATCCTCTAAGTTATACTTCGCCTTATATGTATTATTTGATTCAATGACCGCTTTTTCTACTACAGTATTTGCTGCAAAAACAGAAAATGGCAGAATAAGCATCAATGAAACTGTTAAAAACTTAATTTTCATCTTCTTTCCTTTTTTTAAATAGAGGTGGTCCCACATGTTTGAACAACTAAAAGCTTATTTATAAGTGATACTCTGCTCTAGTTAAGCTACCTTATTTTGTTGTGGTAGCTGGTCATAGTAAAACTCATCTGGAGTCATTTTGTCCAGACTCGAATGAGGTCGTTTCAAATTATAAAATTCAAAATATGCGTTTAATTGCTTCTTCGCATCCAAAACATTGCTGTAGGCTTTGAGATACACCTCTTCATATTTAACGCTCCGCCATAATCGTTCAACCATCACATTATCAACCCATCGACCTTTACCATCCATGCTGATTTGGATGTCATTTGATTTCAATACATGGCAGAGTAAAACTTGAAGTGCGACATAAACCACCTAATTAATTTAAAGGGTTTATGGAGTATATAAAATTGTCATACCATCATCTTAACTTTGAAGATCGTACTGCATTAATGCTTGAGTCAAGAAAAGAAGGCTTTTCAGCCAGAAAATTTGCTGAACTCATTAAAAGACATCCTAGTACGATCTATCGTGAGCTTAAAAGAAATAGCATCAATGACGTTTATCAAGCTCAATATGCTTCTGATAACACCTTCGCTAGACGTAGACGTGGTCACAGAAAACTCAAAATCGATTCAATCCTCTGGAAATTTATTGTTGAAGCGATCCGTTGTTTATGGTCTCCTCAGCAAATAGCAAAGCGTTTAAAGACATTTCCTGATTTGGATCAAACAATGAATGTAAGCCATACAACGATTTATTCAACGATACGAGCATTACCAAAGGGTGAGTTGAAAAAAGACTTATTATCCTGTCTGCGTCATGAAAATAAAAAGCGAAAAGCTAACGGTGAACCTAAAAAAGATTCTATATTACAGGATATTAAAACTATTCATGAGCGCCCAGCCGAAGTTCAAGAAAGAAAAATACCGGGTCATTGGGAAGCTGATTTAATTAAAGGTAAAGACAATAAAAGTTCGATAGCAACACTTATTGAACGAAATACACGGCTCTGTATCTTGGCAACATTACCTGATGCAAAGGCAGAATCAGTGCGCAAGGCTTTAACTGAAGCTCTGAAATATTTACCTGCAGAACTGCGTAAAACGTTGACCTATGACCGTGGACGCGAGATGGCAGAACATAAAATACTTGAAGAAGATTTAGGCATAGATGTATATTTCTGTGACCCACATTCACCCTGGCAAAAAGGCACATGCGAAAATATGAATGGTTTAATTAGGCAATATTTACCTAAAGGGATTGATTTAAATCAGGCAGATCAGCATTATTTAAATCAAGTTGCCATGTCACTGAATACTCGTCCTAGAAAGGCGTTAGATTGGCTTACACCATTAGAGAAATTTGCTCAGCTTGTTGATTATCATAAGGCTTTTGAAACTGTCGCACCTCATGTTTGAATTCGCCCAGTATTTTTAGGATTTCCTCTGCCTGTTACTCTATTCGCCATGTTCATGATCCTCTAAAATTATTCTTATTTCTAGTTCTTCTTCTGTTTCACTAGTAATAAAATGAGTAAACCCTTCTTTATCCGTTTTACCGTGGAAAGTTTCACCATTCATGTATATTTCATAACATACATTAGCTAAAGGTTCTCCTGTTAACTCATCCTGTAGTACAAATTTTTGTCCGTATTTAAAATTAGGTTCAGCTACAAAACTATTAGTATTATTAGATACAATTTTTGGACTACTAGCCCCACTACTCATCACAGCTAAATCAGAAATTTTTAAATATTTTGATCCACAACTAGAGGTATCACCAACAGCAACAATGCTTTTTCCACCCACGACCATAAAACCTTGATTAGAAGCTATTGCACGTGATTGAACCTTACATTTAGGGCAAAAATGAGTCATACCATCAAGATGTACTGCCTTACCTTCGACTAAAAAAGATGAGTCACCTAAAACAATGATTCCACCATGATCTGTTTTACAACCTACTGTGATTAATGCTTTCATTTATTTTTTATAATTTTTTAACGATATTGTTATTAAACCATAAGAATTAAATGATACAAAATTCCAAGGAATACCCTGAAATATTGATTCCATTTTAGATTATAGGGCTTACACGATCCTAATTTTAATATTATTATATATATCAATTATTTAAAACTTAAATGTAAGCGCGAAAATGAATAGAACGCCTATTTTTATTCAAACTTAAGTTTTCCTAAACTTTGAACAATATCCTTTTCAAGTTCCTTCCACTCCTCAAACTCCGGCTCTACCAATAAAGTCTGCGACACAAAGCCATAACACACTCGTTGCATATTTAAAGCCATATGCTTGAGCTGTTCATCATCTTGTATAGACGGCTCTAAAATGCTGCGCCACATTTGTACCATCATGGCATAGCTTTTACGGTAACTTTCAATATTTGAAATCTTCCGTTCCAGTAGAAAAGTCTGTGCCCATAGAAACTGTCGAGCCTGAATTTGCTCAAGCTGAAAGTGAATAATTTGCTGTAAATAGTCCTCAAAACTCAATTTTGTGGATAACTCCATCAGGCTTTGTGCATAAGTTTTTAGCTGCTCCGCATTAGTTTTCACATGCTGATGAATGGTCAATGCAACCAAATCTTCCTTCTTTGAAAAGTACTCATAAAAGGTACCTAAACCGACTCCCGCCACATCGGTAATTTCCCGAATGGTAATTTCGTGCGCATGGCGCTCATGCAAAAGCCGAACAAAACTTTCTTGTAAAGCTTCTTGGGTAAGCTTAGCTCGCGATTGGCGCGGTCTACGACGGACTTGGATCTCAGGATTCTTCATAGCACAAAGCTGAACATGGCAGACTCAATTTTTCTCTATACTGAAATGAAAAGCACAGCATAACAAGAGCAAAGTGATATGAATACGGCATGGATGACCCATCAAATTAGCAATCAGTTTGATGAACTGGAAAATTATAACCTGTTTGAAACCGATAGCATTTTACAAGAAATCCTGACTCGTTATGGTAGTCAGGATCAGGCAAAACTCACAGAGTTGGGGAATGTCGTTGGTTCAGCGGAATATTATGATTATGCCGACTTGGCCAATAGACATACGCCCATATTACATGCCTTTGATGCCCGTGGACGCCGTAAAGACTCTATCGAGTTTCATCCCGCATGGCATAAATGGATGGGATTAAATCGTCAGTTCGATACCCACGCACATCCGTTTAATCAGCCCAATTCACCCTCAAAATGGGTCGAATGGGCAGCGCGTTTTTATTTGGCAGGGCAGGTGGAGTGTGGAAACTTGTGTCCAAACTCGATGACCTTAGGCAGTCTTCCACTGATTCAACGTGAGCCTGAACTGTGGGCCAAAATAGGCGATAAGTTACTTTCAACAGAATACGATGAACGTGATGTACCGATTAGCCAGAAAAAATCGATTTGGCTGGGCATGGGCATGACCGAAAAGCAGGGCGGTTCGGATGTGCGTGCCAATGAAACCATCGCTGTGCCAGTCGCCGAGTCGGGGCGTGGACAAGCCTATTTGCTCACAGGGCATAAATGGTTTTTCTCTGCACCGATGTGTGATGCGCATTTGGTGGTGGCAAAGACGGAACAAGATGGTTTGGCCTGTTTCTTTGTGCCCCGTTGGCTGGAGGATGGCACCAAGAACCCAATTCATGTGCAACGCTTAAAAGACAAAGTCGGCAACCGAAGTAACTCCAGCTCGGAAGTCGAATTTAAAGAGGCGTGGGGCATTATGATTGGGGAAGCTGGACGCGGTATTCCCACCATCATTGAAATGGCGAATTACACCCGTTTGACCTGTTCGGTGGGTAGTACTGCCATGCTCAGACAAGCCTTGGTGCAATGTATTGCTTATACCCGTCAGCGTAAAGCCTTTGGTAAGCATTTGGCTGAACAACCGCTGATGCAAGCCTTACTGGCAGATTTAGCCTTAGAAACGGAAGCGGCGATGCAACTCAGTTTTCATTTGGCGCATTGTTATGAAACGGATGATGCGCTGTCTGTAGCGTGGAAACGCATTATGACCCCAGCGTCGAAGTTCTGGATTTGTAAACGTACTGTGGAACTCAGCGGTGAGGCAATGGAAGTTTTTGGCGGCAATGGCTATGTTGACAACGGCATCATGGCACGTATTTTTAAAGAAGCCCCAGTCAATACCATTTGGGAAGGTTCAGGCAATGTCATGTGTTTGGATGTGCTGCGTGCTATCAGCCGTGATGTAGAGTCGATTGAAATCCTGTTTCAAGATTTGGCCACCACGGCTATGCAAGATGAACAGTTGAAACAAGAGCTGAAAAGTCTATTTCAGTTGTTCCAACAGACACCTGAAGAACTACAATTTATGGGGCGCAGCTTGGTTAGTCGTTTAGTGATTTTGGCACAAGCAGTCCTGCTAAAACGGCATGCACCAAACTATGTGGCTGATGGCTTTATTCAAAGCCGTTATAGTCCATTTCATGGTCGTGTTGTCGGGATGCTTGAGATGAAACAACCCGACGTAGAACGACTGCTGCATAGAGCATTTGCAGCTTAAAGCTCATTATTGTACTGAAAGCTTCTGCGCTTCATCTTGTTCGAGTTTGACGTTGGGGCTGTCTTCAGCCTGAATAATATCAATCGGAATAAAGCGGACTTGAACAATGCTTGGGTTATCGTTCAAGTCTGGCAATAGCTTTTGATTGAGTGCTGCAATTTGCACTGGGCTAGGCGGAATATCTCCACGGATAGAGACACGGACTAAAGTGAAATCATCTCTTTTATCGTATTGGATGGTATCAATAATATTATTGGCGTGGTTGAGTTCTGTGCTAATGGTCGCCTCGGTACTGCTTTCGTACAGCCGTGTATTGAGCAGCGCATAAAAGTTGAGTGAGAGATAAATCCCTAAAAGTGCCAAGAACATTAGGCTAACAGCATTACGTTTGAGAAACTCTTTGACATTACTCTGCACTTCTTCGCTGGAACCCCGTCTAAAGCCTGCAATCCAAAGGACTAAAGATGAGCTAATCTGAATGGCGAAGATGTTGGTCACCGCCAGTAAAAATGCATTGGCTGAGTTTTTCCATTCCATATGTGCAAATAAAATCCCGCTGGCCACCAAGGGCGGAACTAAGGCCGTCGCAACGGCGACACCCACCACAGCCACAGACAGGCGAGGAGATACTGAGGCAAAAGCACCTGCGGCACCTCCTGCTAAAGCAATCATCAAATCCAAAATGGTTGGCTGCGTACGCGATAATATTTCATTGGTCATGGGTAGGTCATAGTTCACCAGCCCTAAAATGATCCCGATGCTATAAATCATGCCAATGCCCAGTAGCAAAGTGGATAGTGCGGTTTTAAACAGCAGCCAGCGGTTATCAATTAAAGCCAAAGCGATACCTGAAATTGGCCCCAGCATCATGGCAACCAACATCGCGCCAATCACCACCGCAGCAGAGTTGGACAGCAGTCCATAGCCTGCAATAACGGCAGCCAAGGCATTCATAATAAAAAAGGTTTTGCTTGGCAGTGCATCCGCTTGGATGTTTAATCGGACTTTTTGGTGGTCAATTTTTTTGGAGTTTTCGCGCAAGGCCTGCTTATAACGAATTTTTTCTTTTAGAAACTCATACTTTTCTTGGTCTGGCGTATCTTTGACCACAATGGTTGCATCTTTGTCTTTTCCGAGTGGCATGGCGATGCTCTTATTTTGTCTGTGATTAAGATTTAATCTAGCGTTTTTATCAAGGGAAGCAAACAAAAAAATGGTGAGAAATAATATGATTCACGCTTCAATTTAAAATATGTTCTAGCCACTTTCTTTTTATTGAAGCGAGGCTTCTCGATTTTGTTGAACATCATTCATTAACAAGGACTTTTTAGCACCGAGCAGGACAGATTTTCTTGAAATCGCGAGGCCATTCAGAAAAAGACAGATCAATTACAGGTATTTAGCTGACCCTAGAGCATATTCTTGTTAGAACAAGACGCTACGATTGGAAATAATATTTTTCATCACCATGGTAGAGATGAGACGTTGCACATTTGGCAGTGCTGACAAGTGCTCATCATAGAGTTTTTGATAACTTTCTAAGTCATAGGTCACGACATGCAGCAAATAGTCGGGGTCACCAAAAAGTCGCTGCGCTTTCACAATTTGAGGAACCTTAAGAATCGCGTCTTCAAGACTTTGTACCGAATCTTTATCGCCATTTTTGAGCGTCACAAAAACAATGGTGGAGAAATTCAAGCCAAGCTGGGAGATATCCAACTGTGCGCGATAGCCTTTGATAATACCTGTATCTTCTAAGGCTTTGACTCTACGGTGACAGGGAGAGAGGCTAAGCCCTACCTTATGCGCCAACTCCGTAACAGATAAACGACCATCGGCTTGTAGTTCAGCAAGAATCTTCTTATCAATTTTATCCATGTGGAAGAATCTCCCCTTTTTAGGTGTTATTGCACAAATATTTGAAAGCACATTTTAGAGCCTAAAGGATATCCTTTCAAAATTATTTGATACAGATCATGTTTTGATTGGATTAAACCTCAAAACGGTGATGGATAAGAGAGGAAAGGGATGTCACTGAATATTATGATTGCATTTTGGGGTGTTTCGATCCTGTTTGTGATGACACCAGGTATAGATTGGGCCTATGCTATTTCGTCGGGAATACAGGGCAAAAGAGTCTTGCCTGCGGTAACCGGGTTATTAACAGGGCATTTGATGGCGGCACTGATTGTTGCAGCGGGTGTGGGCACATTGGTGACCAGTCAGCCCGTATTGCTTCAAGTACTCACGGGCGTTGGGGCTGTTTATTTGCTGTGGATGGGGCTGAGTCTGTCGATGCGTCCTGCAAGTATTAGCAGTGATCAGGTTGCCATTGCATCTTCAAAGTCATGGTACATTCGAGGCGTTTACTTGAGTGGATTAAACCCGAAAGTCCTGCTGTTATTTTTGGCTTTATTGCCGCCCTTTATCGACCCGCAAGCGGCTTTGTCGCCCACCTCTCAAATTGTTTTATTGGCGGGAATTCACCTTATGAGTTGTGCGGCTGTTTATTTCTTGGTTGGATTTAGTGCGCAGAAAGTTTTGGGCACACGCCCACAGGCAGCTAGAGTGGTCAGTCGAGTGTCAGGGGTATTGATGATGTTGATTGCGATGATTTTGTTGTTAGAACAGTTTTATGTCTAAGCGATATTTTAAGTATATGGATCAAAGGCAGTGCAAAATAAAGCATTGCCATAACCTGTAATTGAATTGGAAAATAGCGGATGAGTTGGTGATATAGGGCAGAGTAAAACTTGAAGTGCGACATAAACCACCTAATTAATTTAAAGGGTTTATGGAGTATATAAAATTGTCATACCATCATCTTAACTTTGAAGATCGTACTGCATTAATGCTTGAGTCAAGAAAAGAAGGCTTTTCAGCCAGAAAATTTGCTGAACTTATTAAAAGACATCCTAGTACGATCTATCGTGAGCTTAAAAGAAATAGCATCAATGACGTTTATCAAGCTCGATATGCTTCTGATAACACTTTTGCTAGACGTAGACGTGGTCACAGAAAACTCAAAATCGATTCAATCCTCTGGAAATTTATTGTTGAAGCGATCCGTTGTTTATGGTCTCCTCAGCAAATAGCAAAGCGTTTAAAGACATTTCCTGATTTGGATCAAACAATGAATGTAAGCCATACAACGATTTATTCAACGATACGCGCATTACCCAAGGGTGAGTTGAAAAAAGACTTATTATCCTGTCTGCGTCATGAAAATAAAAAGCGAAAAGCTAACGGTGAACCTAAAAAAGATTCTATATTACAGGATATTAAAACTATTCATGAGCGCCCAGCCGAAGTTCAAGAAAGAAAAATACCGGGTCATTGGGAAGCTGATTTAATTAAAGGTAAAGACAATAAAAGTTCGATAGCAACACTTATTGAACGAAATACACGGCTCTGTATCTTGGCAACATTACCTGATGCAAAGGCAGAATCAGTGCGCAAGGCTTTAACTGAAGCTCTGAAATATTTACCTGCAGAACTGCGTAAAACGTTGACCTATGACCGTGGACGCGAGATGGCAGAACATAAAATACTTGAAGAAGATTTAGGCATAGATGTATATTTCTGTGACCCACATTCACCCTGGCAAAAAGGCACATGCGAAAATATGAATGGTTTAATTAGGCAATATTTACCTAAAGGGATTGATTTAAATCAGGCAGATCAGCATTATTTAAATCAAGTTGCCATGTCACTGAATACTCGTCCTAGAAAAGCGTTAGATTGGCTTACACCATTAGAGAAATTTGCTCAGCTTGTTGATTATCATAAGACTTTTCAAACTGTCGCACCTCATGTTTGAATTCGCCTAGGTTCAGCCAAAATCGCTTGTAATACGTTCAAAAAGGCGTAAAATTTCTAGCGCATCATCAGCGAGATGATCAGATCAACAAGGTGAAAAAAATGGCAAAGAAGAAAGCTGAGCCAAAAGTTGTGATTCACAACTTCGTGGCTAAACACATGCATGAAGTTAACCAAAGCCAAGTCTTTGTAGACCGAAAGAAAAATGCAAAACGAGGCTATGACAAGCACAAAAAAGGGAGATATTCAGATGATTATCTCCCTTTTTTAATGTCCGTTCTTTGGGTTTAAAGACCTTTAAGCCGTCACAATACGTGTTGCGGATTTGACCATATCGGCCAAACCATGGGTTTTAAAATAATATTCCATCTGACTTTTCACAATGAGTGGATTACTCATTTTCAAGGCACGCTCTAACAATTCGACCGCATCTGGCATTGGGACATGACAAATGGCTTTGCGTACACGCAGAATGTTGCTTGAGCTCATTGATAGGGTATTGAAGCCCATCGCCATCAGTAAGATCGCAGACAAAGGATCACCCGCCATTTCCCCACAAATACTGACTGGTTTGTTGTACTTATGACACTCTTTAACTAAGCGGGTGAGCGCACGTAAAACCGCAGGGTGGAAATGAGAGTAGACATTGGCGACACGTGGATTATTACGGTCGACGGCCAGTAAGTATTGCGTTAGGTCGTTTGAACCCACCGAGAAAAAGTCAACCAACTCGGCAAATTCTTCAATCTGCAATAAGACACTTGGTACTTCGACCATGATCCCGATTTTTGGTTTGGTGATTTTGACCTGTTCTTCTTCTTGTACCGCGACCCAGTCACGCTCCAGTAAATACAACGCTTCTTCTACTTCACTGACACTGGTCACCATTGGCAGAAGAATGTGTAGGTTGTTAAGACCAATACTGGCTTTGAGCATGGCACGAATTTGTGAAGAAAAAATTTCAGGGTGGTCGAGCGTAAAGCGAATGCCGCGCCAGCCCAATGCGGAGTTTTCTTCCTCAATTGAAAAATAAGGCAAGTCCTTATCTGCACCGATATCGAGGGTACGCATCACCACAGGTTTGTTGGCAAAGTGGCTCAACTGTTGACGATAAATCGCACGCTGTTCTTCTTCACCTGGGAAGCGATCACGCAGCATGAACGGAATTTCAGAGCGATATAGACCAACACCTTTGGCACCGCGTTGTACACCACGGACCACATCAATCATCAAGCCAGTATTGACGAACAGTTTGACTGCGACACCATCAGGGGTGATGGCATCTTTAGTTTCATACTGTTTTAAATCTTTGGCAATCAGTTCTTCTTCTTTTTGAATTTCTTTATAGCGACTACGTAAACGGCGAGGTGGATTAATGAACACACGCCCTTGGTGCGCATCGACGATCATTTCCACATCATCGAGGGTATTAATTGGCAGTTCAGTGACACCAACAACGGTTGGAATACCGAGTGCGCGCGCTACAATCACCATATGCGAGTTCATGGCGCCTTCGGTAGTTACGATGGCTGCAATTTTATCGACTGGCAGTTCAACCAAGGCTGCGGTTGAGATTTCTTCTCCAATCAGAATACTTTCATCGGTAAGTTCACGGTGGCTGGAGTCGGCTTCTTGCAAATAGGCCAAAATCCGTCGCCCGAGATCTTTTAAGTCCGCGGCACGTTCACGGAGATAGTCATCTTCCATCTGTTCAAACAGATCGATGTGATTATCGATGACGATACGCACCGCACCTTGTGCCCAGTTCCCATCACGAATTTGTTCTTTAATTTCCGCTGGTAGCGCATTTTCATCCAACATGCGTAAGAACACGCTAAACAGGGCGCGCTCTTCCGCCATGAGGGCATCTTGCATTTTGTCATCAAGTGATTTGATTTCATCACGCACTGAGGTGAGGGCACGATCCAGCAGCTCTAATTCTTCACTGATGTCATCGGCTTCACGGTCAGGGACAGCCGCCAAATCCGCAGGGGGATAGAGAATGACGGCACGCCCTAATGCAATTCCACCTGAACCTGGGACACCTTGGAAGGTTTTGTAGGCAGGTAGATTGCTGGGTTTACGAAAAACATCGATATTGCCCACCGCATGCGCATGCGCAATGACCCCTGAAAGCTGAGCACAGAGCGTGACGAGGAATGATTCCGCAGCTTCACTAAAGTCTTGCGACTCTTTGTTTTGCACCACGAGCACGCCCATGACTTTACGGCGGTACATGACGGGTACACCGAGGAACGAGTTATAAATTTCCTCACCTGTTTCAGGTAAGTACATAAAACGTTCATGTTTCGGTGCATTGTCAAGGTTAACGATTTCTTCACGCTGACCCACCAGACCAACCAAGCCTTCACTGGTATGCAGTGAAACATGGCCGACCGAATCAGGGTTCAAACCTTTCGATGCCATCAACAAATAACGTTGATTGCGTTCGTCGAGTAAATAGATGGAGCAAACATCAACATGCATGGCTTCCGCCACATGGTTGACCATAATGTCGAGTGATTCATGCAAACTGGTGGACGCATTGATTTCTTGTACAATGCGTCGAAGGGTATCCAGTTGCATATTCGACATCGCGTCTACTCCAAAAATAATGTGCGTCCAACTTATTTATAACAAGAGATCCTTAAAAAATCTGTAGGACGTCTAGATTTTTTAAGGCTTTTTTTGAGGGAGCTGATTGCACAGCTCCACCATCGCTTTGCGGTATACATCGCGTTTAAAATTTACAACTTGCCCCAGCGGGTACCAATAACTGACCCACTGCCATTGGTCAAACTCAGGCGGATCAGACAAATTCAAACGAATGTTCTGAGCGGGAGCAGTGAGTTTGAGTAAAAACCACTTTTGTTTTTGTCCAATACATACGGGATCGGAATCTGTACGAATGTATCGGTGCGGCAAACGATAACGCAGCCAACCTTTAGTTTGCGCTACAATTTGGACGTGTTCGGGCAGTAAGCCAACTTCTTCTCTCAGCTCACGATAAAGTGCCTGTTCAGGGGTTTCTCCATATTGGATACCTCCTTGTGGAAATTGCCAAGCATTGTGTCCAATGCGTTTTGCCCATAAAACTTGTCCAAACTCGTTTGCCAAAATGATCCCGACATTGGGTCGGAAACCTTCCGAATCGATCATTTGGCTACCTAAATATTGTGTAATTTATGACTTTGCGATCGGGGATTTTTATTTCTGTATCCAACTCGAAAAAAGCAAAGTTTAAAAATGTTAAAATTGCTATGATCTTAACGAATTTCTATCGACTAGCGGAGATAGATTTACAAATTTTTTCTTAAATTTCAGTTTTTACGAGTATTTTCATGAAATTGGCGCTATTTGATCTCGATCACACCTTGTTAAACACCGATTCAGATCATTCTTGGGGAGAGTTTTTGGTGAATGAAGGCTTGGTCGACCCAGTTCGCCATCGCGCCATGAACGATAAATTTTATGAAGACTACAAAGCAGGGCAGCTCGACCCGATTGCCTATAATGAATTTGTGTTTGAATTTTTGACTCAACATGACAATGCCTACCTCACTGAACTGCATGAACTGTTCATGCACAAAGTGATTCGCCCGCAAATGCGTCCTGAAGGTTTTGCTGCTATTGAAAAACACCGCGATGCTGGACATGCTTTGGTTGGCATTACCGCAACCTCTGATTTTATTACCGCACCGATTTTCCGTGAGTTTGGGATTAGTGAAATTATTGCGACCAATGCCGAAGTGGTTGAGGGTAAATACACGGGCAAAGTGATCAACACGCCGTGCTACCAAAAAGGCAAATTGACGCGTTTAGATCAATGGCTTGCAGGGCGTGATGTTAGCGAGTCTTGGGCTTATTCGGATTCCATCAATGATCGTTTTTTACTTGAATATGCTGACCATGCCATTGCCGTCAATCCAGATGATCGCCTAGAAGCATTGGCTAAAGAGCAGGCATGGGAAATCCAAGACTGGTCGATTTAAGTATCTGTCTTTCGTTGTTTAAAAAGGCTGCTTTCGGGCAGTCTTTTTTATTTGAAAGGCATCGACTTAAAAATGAAAAGTGCGTAAAGCGATAATAAAATATCGGGCTATAAGTGGGCTGATCTTGGAAAAATAACCAAATATGCTATGTTGAACCATGGCTAAAACTATTTTGACTATGAAAAATTAGAACATAAGCGTGGAGAAAAATATGAGTGTACGACCAAGAATGACCCATCTGTTTGAGCAACTCGGTTTAGATGCGAGTGAGGAGGCCATCGCCTTGTTTATTGTAACGCATCAGCTCAATGCACAAACCACGATTGTTGACGCGGAGTATTGGACTGAAGCGCAACGTCAGTTTTTGGCAGAAAAAATTAAATCGGACGGTGAGTGGGCCATTATTGTAGATCAGCTGAATGAATCCCTGCATGAAGATTCACTCATCCAAAAATAAGTAGAACTCAAAGAGGCTGAGCGTCGAAGCTTTGCCTCTCTTTATAAAAATAAGATAGAAGTAGAAATTTATGTCTTTCGATCATCAAGCTTTTTCTGACTCTACGTCTTTAGACTCTGTAGCTTCAGTTAATCAACCAGAACAAGATCGTGCCCTGTTTGTCGGTTTGAAATATGAGTCTTACTATCAAGCTCAATTTGAAAAAATCACGCCAAAGAAACAATATGCAGGCTTTAATATTGCCGCATTTTTCTTAGGTGTGGTCTGGTTATTTTATCGAAAAATGTACAGTTATGGCTTTATGTCCATTGGTTTGATTGTGGTCATAGGGATGGTTGAAATAATTTTAGGGATTGAAAGTTCTGGTGCAAATATCGGCTTGGCCGTAGCCTTTGGAATGTTTGGGAATACCTTGTACAAGTATCATGTCGATCAGCAGATTGCCAAGATTCACCAGTTGGGAAGTGGAAGCGTCCATACTGAATTAGAAAATCGTGGGGGTACAAATCTCATAGTAGGTTCGATCTTGCTGGTGATGTGGCTTGGGCTGGTTGCATTGGCTATAAGTGCTTCTTAATTCGCTCGAGCAAAATAAAAAACCATCCTTGTGGATGGTTTTTTAATGCTTGTAAAGCTTAGTTCATCATTGCAATCAGCTCTTGCACCGCACGAGATTGGGTTCTGCCCGGATGCCAAACCATACCGAGTTGACGGTTCATTTCGAACTTCACATTCAACTGCTGTAGGTCTTGGTTAATCATCGTTTTTGGAAGCACTGACCAACCCAGTCCAATCGATGCCAACATACGAATCGACTCGAGTGGATTATTACTCATGGTGATTTTAGGTTTCAGCCCTTGTTTTTCAAACTCTGCCAAGGTGATTTGGCTGGTATAGGTTTGTGATGCAGGCAATAAACTTGGGTATTGAATCAGGTCTTCGAGTTGTAGGTTTTGCATTTGTGCTAGCGGATGAAACGGTGCTGCTACAAAAACTAAAGGATCTTCCCAAATGGTGACGTACTGCAAACGCTCATCGAGTTTGGGTGGAAGCGTTAAAAAAGCCAGCTCCAAATCACCCGCCAGTACTTTTTCATGTGCTTGCTCAGAATCGACAAAGTGCACATCTAAGGTGACATTTGGAAAGCTTTGCACATAGCTGCGTAAATGGCTCGGCAAGTGATGCAAACCAATATGGTGACTGGTGCCAATTTTGAGTTTGCCTTGGACCATGCCTTGTTCATGACTCAAGGTATGGTGAATGTCACCCAGTTCATTGAGCCAGTTTTTAACTTTAGGCAGCAGTGAATGTGCGGCATGTGTGGCTTGTACACCACGACCCGCAGACTCAAACAGTTTCACACCAAAATATTCTTCTAAACTATGAATACGTTTGGTTACAGCAGGTTGCGTAATGAAGAGCTGATCTGCGGCTAAAGAAATAGAGCCGGTTTCCATGACTTTTACAAAAGCTTCGAAGGCTGCAAGATTCATAAGGATAATCTAGTTATGAAAGTATAATTAAATTATAAAATAATTTTATATGAATTGCGATCTTTAAAATTAATAGTAGGTTATTTGGTCTGGACTGAAATAAAAAAAGATCACTTGATGTGATCTTTGGAGAGTTGAGAGGGTGCTTGATATAAAGGCTTAAGCGGGAATATTTTCTTCGGTGGTACGGTTCTTTTTCTCCCAAATACGTTCATGGAAAAAGAATGCGAAGGCTTGAACGGTTGGTTCTAATAAGCTGAGGGTGACCGCCATCCATAAGTTACCTGTGACAAAGTAAGCCACAATCATGGCCACAGTAATGTGCATGATGTAATAGCTTAGGGTTTTTTTGAATATGCGCTGATTGTTCGCTACAAATTTCTGAATGTTCGCCATGATAAATACCCTCTCAATAATGCCTTTCATTTGCAAATAGTAATTATTATCATTAATAAAGTCAAAATGAAATTTTGATTGCTCATGATTGGGTTTTTGAATGTAAGGTGACGTAGTCGATTGTTTGGGATGTTTGACTTGAGAAAACAAGCTTCTGTAGATTTCACTCTTTAGTCTATGCATAGGTCGCTGTCTTACTATTCACATCAACGAAGCGAGCTTCAAAAGTATGGGTCTAAATAGGGAAGATAAACCTTGCATGGCTGAGCAGAGACATATACTGCGAGGCCTACAATAGGTTGATAAATAGGCTATAGCGCTTGAATTAAAACCAACGATGAGGGCTTGCAATCAAAGGGATTGAAATAAAGAGGTATTAATTTAAAATAATTCCAAAAAGTTTTTAAATTAATAAAAATGATAAATTAGATTTATGTGAAATCGTCGTTATAATCGATTTTAATGAAAGAATTACCCAGTCCAGTGGAGTCAATCGACATGGCAGGCGAAAACCAACAAGCAAAAACATTGTATGACAAATTGTGGGATGACCACTTAGTAAAACAACGCGACGATGGCTCGGCTTTACTCTATATCGACCGTCATTTATTACATGAAGTGACTTCTCCGCAAGCCTTTGAAGGTTTACAACTAGCGGGTCGTAAACCATGGCGTTTAAGTGCGAATGTGGCAACCCCCGATCATAATGTTCCAACATCGACCAAAGAGCGTTCGGAAGGAATCGCAGGTATTGAAGATGATACTTCGCGTATCCAAGTTCAGACCTTAGACGACAACTGTAAAACCTTTAATGTGGTGCAGTTTGACATTAATGATGTGCGTCAAGGGATTGCACACGTGGTCGGGCCTGAGCAAGGTTTGACTTTACCGGGTATGACGGTAGTGTGTGGAGACTCTCATACGGCAACACATGGTGCATTTGGCTGTTTAGCACACGGGATTGGGACATCTGAAGTGGAGCATGTATTGGCAACCCAATGCTTGGTTCAAAAGAAGATGAAAAACATGTTGGTACGTGTTGATGGTGTATTGGGTCAGGGCGTAACACCGAAAGATGTGGTTTTAGCCATCATCGGTAAAATTGGTACTGCAGGCGGTACAGGTCACGCGATCGAGTTTGGTGGTCAAGTGTTCCGTGATATGTCGATCGAAGGTCGTATGACGGTGTGTAATATGGCGATTGAGGGCGGCGCACGTGTGGGTATGGTGGCTGTCGATGACAAAACCATTGCCTATGTCAAAGACCGCCCATATGCACCACAAGGTGCACAGTGGGATGCCGCAGTTGCGTATTGGAATACTTTACATTCGGATGCAGATGCGCATTTTGACACTGTAGTTGTATTGCAAGGTGAAGAGATTGAGCCACAAGTGTCTTGGGGCACATCGCCTGAAATGGTAATTCCAGTGACTCAAGCTGTACCGACATTAGAACAAGCCAAAGATGAAGTGCAACGCAATGATTGGACACGTGCTTACAATTACATGGGTTTAACCGCAGGTCAGGCGTTGGCAGATATTCAGTTAGACCGTGTTTTTATTGGTTCATGTACCAACTCTCGAATTGAAGATATTCGTGCCGCGGCTGAAGTTGCCAAAGGCAAAAAAGTGGCAAGTACGATTAAACAAGCCATGGTGGTTCCAGGGTCTGGTTTAGTCAAAGCGCAAGCAGAAGCCGAAGGCTTAGACAAAGTTTTGATTGAAGCGGGCTTTGAATGGCGTGAGCCAGGTTGTTCAATGTGTTTAGCCATGAATGCAGACAAATTACAACCCGGTGAGCACTGTGCATCGACCTCTAACCGTAACTTCGAAGGTCGTCAGGGCAATGGTGGTCGCACGCACTTGGTGAGCCCAGCGATGGCAGCGGCAGCAGCGATTGCAGGTCATTTTGTCGATGTGCGTTCATTTTAATTCGGGCTTGGGAGCATAGACATGAAAAAATATACCGTTGAACAGGGTATCGTTGCACCTTTAGACCGTGCCAATGTCGATACAGACTTGATCATTCCAAAACAGTTTTTGAAATCCATTAAACGAACGGGTTTTGGTGAAAACTTATTTGATGAATTGCGTTATTTAGATGAAGGTTTTTTGGGACAAGACAATTCCAAACGTCCTAAAAACCCTGATTTTGCATTGAATCAGCCACGTTACCAAGGGGCCAGCATCTTAATTTCTCGTGCGAACTTTGGTTGTGGTTCAAGCCGCGAACATGCGCCGTGGGCATTGGAAGAATATGGTTTCCGTACTGTGATTGCACCCAGCTATGCCGACATTTTCTTTAATAATAGTTTCAAAAATGGCATGTTGCCTGTGATTTTGTCTGAAGAGATTGTTGATCAACTTTTCAAAGAATGTGCAGCAACAGAAGGTTATCAGCTAACGATTGACTTGGGCGCGCAAGAAGTGCGTACACCATCGGGTGAAGCCTTCACATTTGAAGTCGATCCATTTCGTAAGCACTGTTTGTTAAATGGTTTGGATGATATTGGGTTAACTTTACAGGTTGCAGATGACATCAAAGCCTATGAAGAAAAGACCAAAGCATCACGTCCGTGGGTGTTTGCTGAAATTCATGCTTAATTGAAAATTCGATGCATCTAGTGCTTGGGGCCATCTCTTGTTAATATCGAGCAAAAGAATTTCAAACGTTTTGCTACTGGTAAAGGTTGGGCTTGAACAATGGTGACGAGTTACAGTCGTATCGCTCTACTGGCGTTGGTGGGAACATTAACTGCCTGCCAAAGCATGAATACGGCAAGCATAAAGCGGATTCAGGATACCCCAGCGAGTAAAAATAATGCACAGCTTTACTGTACTGGTACAGTGAACTGCGAATTTGAACGATGGAATCAGATCAAAATTGTGAATGCCGACAATCATCGTGTCAGCCGTGAGGCCATTCGAGAGAAGGTCGTGCGTCTAAAACGAGATGATTTGAATGAAGCGAATGCCTTGTTTCTGTCAGTGCCAGCGGGGCAACATGAACTGGTGATTCGCTTCTATCCCGTTTCGGTCGATCGCGCTGAAACGCTGCATGTCATTCATCGTTTTAAGCCTGCGGAACGCTACACCTTTAGGATGTTCCGTGCGCGCAGTCGACATCAGGGAAGTTTGTTGAATATGTCTGCACCTGACCCTTTATGTGTCGATTTAAAGCAAAACCAAAGAACAATTCGTCGTTTTTGCAAACCTTACAATGTCTTAAATGGCTTGGGCGAGTTTGTAGAACAAAAACTTTAATCGTGTGAGTCAGAACTCACCAACAATGGAATATTTCATGTCTAAACATATTTTGATTTTGGCTGGTGACGGCATTGGTCCTGAAATTGTAAAAGCCGCAGAACAGGTACTTACACGAGTCAATGATCAATTCAATTTAGGTTTAACGTGGGAACAGGGCCTACTCGGTGGGGCTGCCATAGATGCACACGGTTCACCTTATCCAGATGTGACCGCAGCACAAGCTAAAAATGCAGATGCAATTTTACTTGGTGCGGTAGGTGGTCCGAAGTGGGACAACATTGAGCGTTCGATCCGTCCAGAGCGTGGTTTGTTAAAAATTCGTAGTGAATTAAACTTATTCGCGAACTTACGTCCAGCTATTTTGTATCCGCAATTGGCAGATGCATCAAGCTTAAAGCCTGAAATTGTAGCAGGTCTTGATATTCTTATCGTTCGTGAATTAACTGGCGGGATTTATTTCGGTCAGCCACGGGGGATTCGTGAACTTGAGAATGGTGAAAAACAAGGTTTTAACACCGACGTTTATGCTGAGTCTGAAATTAAGCGTATTGCGAAAGTGGCTTTTGAAATGGCTGGTTTACGTGGTGGCAAAGTCTGTTCGGTTGATAAAGCCAACGTCCTTGAAGTGACGGAGCTTTGGAAACAAACCGTAACGGCGATGAAAGAAGCTGACTATCCAAACATTAACTTGTCGCATATGTATGTCGATAATGCTGCAATGCAATTGGTGCGAGCGCCTAAACAGTTTGACGTGATTGTGACAGGTAACTTATTTGGTGATATCTTGTCTGATGAAGCCGCGATGTTGACAGGTTCAATTGGGATGTTGCCATCAGCATCCTTAGATGAAAATGCGAAAGGGATGTATGAGCCATGTCATGGTTCGGCGCCCGATATCGCAGGACAAAATATTGCCAACCCATTAGCCACTATTCTTTCAGTAGCTATGATGTTGCGATATACCTTCCGTGAAGAAGCTGCTGCTCAAGCGATTGAAGATGCAGTAGGCAATGTCCTAGATCAAGGCTTGCGTACCGCTGATATCATGTCTGAAGGTATGAGCAAAGTGGGTACTGCCGAAATGGGGCAGGCGGTTGTGGCTGCACTGAACTAAGCCAAAAAAAATTTGAAAACGCAGCCATCCGCTGCGTTTTTTTATGCCCAAGCTTTAATAACCTTTACAAGCTTTACCTCGATATTGAATTGATTGCGCAATATTATCTTTTAATAAAAAGTGGACTTGGCACTCTAACTGAACATCATAGAATGGAGTATGTGTGGGAATAGGAATCGCACCGACACTGCTGTCGCTACGCATAGTGGGCATAGGGGTTGGAATTTGAATCCGCCTGACAATGGTGTAACTCAGTTGGTTTGGTGTTTGAATCGGCGTACCTAAAGTTTCATAACCGAGTTGACGTAAGTTGAGTTCGCGCCGAATGCTCGATACATCTTGGCCGATATATTGTTCTAAATAGTCGGGGAGCGCAATTTTAGCGGGTGAAACGACGGTCTGGTGTTGCGTTGGAGAGCTGCTGCAAGCTTGAAGCAGTAGAAAGCAGATGGAACTAAAAAAACTGACAATAAAGGGCTTCATGATCATCCCCTAAGCAGAGAAAGACCCTTTTAGTATTGTATATCTGAACGTTCGTTTGAGTATGTTTCGAGTAATTTGAGATAAACGGTATGTAGGCGACTCAACATAACGCAGCCGCTAACACGCTTTGCCGATGTAGTGAATAGATTCCACAAGATCATCATGCAGTCTGAACTCAATGTTGCATTTCATTTCAATATTCAGGCTACCGCTGAAAGGTGTCGGAATGGGCGCACCCATACTGACACTGGTTCCAAGATTGGGGGTTACCATCGGAATAGGCATATTACGTAACAGAGTTTAGGTCAGTTTCTCTGGGGTATATACAGGAGCACCGAGCACTTTATAACCCATGATATTGAGGTTGAGTTGATTTTGAACTTGATGTGACGATTGTCCGATATAGTGTTGTAAAGTTTGCTTGAGCCGAGTTTCGCTTGTTGTGGCACAAGCAACACATAGCATTGGGAACAGTAAAATAGCGAGCTTCGTTGAAGTCGTCTTCATTATTGTTTTGGCGTATTAGGTTGTTATCTCATTTAATTATAGTTTGATTTTTGCTTGGAATATAGTTGATTCATAACGTTTTAGTCTGAGCGCAGACATTAAAAAAGCCACTTAAAAAGTGGCTTTTTCGCTTCGCTAAAACTTAGCGCGCACGATAAGTGATACGACCCTTAGACAAATCATAAGGTGTCATTTCTACTTTAACACTGTCGCCAGTCAAAATACGAATATAGTGTTTACGCATTTTACCAGAGATGTGAGCAATCACTTCATGACCGTTTTCTAAACGTACACGAAACATAGTATTAGGAAGCGTCTCGGTGACAACGCCTTCGAACTCGATGAGTTCCTCTTTATTGGCCATAGCCTACCTGAATGAATAAATTGGAAAGGCGCAAATTATAGTCAATTTTTTTGCATAAAACAAGGCGGAATGGGCGGTTGCCTGATCATCTGTCAGTAAAATAAGCGAACAAGCGGAATAAATATTTTCAACAAAAAAACTGTATAAGTTGTTGTCAGTTCGGTCAATCGCAGTTAATCTAATTTTAATGTTTTATGTATAAATGAAGAACATACAAGGAAGGTTCTAGCGTGGGTCAGCTAACGGATGCATCGGTTGTATTGCGATTAGGCTACCAAGCGATTCGTCGTTCAGGGTTGCCAACAGAAGAAATTTTAACAAAGGCTGGTGTTGCATTAAATCAGATGGAAACCAATGAGCGTACGCCTTTGAGCGCACAATACGCTTTTTGGGTGGCGGCAGAAGAGGTGAGCCGAGATCCAGACATCGGTCTACATTTGGGTGAAAATCTACCTTTATACCGTGGCCAAGTGATTGAGCATTTGTTTATTTCATCGGAAAACTTTGGTGAGGGTTTGAAACGCGCTTTGGCTTATCAGCGATTGATCAGTGATGCCTTTCATGCCAAGTTGGTGGTTGAAGATGACCGGTGTTATTTGACCAATGGGGAACAACCTTGGGCTGAAAATTTGGTCAATCGACATTTTTCTGAATGTGCGATGTCAGGTATTTTACGGTTCTTTAAATTTATTACTGAAGGGCGCTTTGAACCGATCTATATTGATTTTAACTTCAGTAAAGGCGCGTTTGATGATGAGTATTTCCGCGTATATGAGTGCCCGGTTAGTCTAGGGCAAAAAGAAACCCGCTTATATTTTGACCCAAGTATTTTGGCTTATCCGTTGTGGCAAGCGGAACCTGAATTATTGCAACTGCATGAGCAGTTAGCGATTGAAAAACTTCAAGAATTAGCCCGTTATGATTTGGTGGGTGAAGTCCGTCGCGCGATAGGTTCAACCCTAGAAAGTGGCGAAACCACACTTGAAACAGTGGCTTCACAGCTCAGTATTACCCCAAGGCGTTTACGCACACAGCTTAGTGAGGCGAATACTAGCTTCCAGCAAATTTTGTCTGATTATCGCTGCCGTTTGGCAAAAAAACTTTTGGCCAATACGGCTGAAAGTGTAGAGCGTATCGTGTATTTGACGGGCTTTTCTGAGCCAAGTACCTTCTATCGTGCATTTAAACGCTGGACCAATGAAACCCCAGTGGAATATCGCAAGCGTAAGCAGCGTTAAGAAATCCCTCCTAACCTCCCTTTATAAAAGGGAGGAATTTCTCCCCTCCTTTGAAAAAGCCGGTTAGGTGGAGGATCTAAAAATAAATTATTCAGGCATATTGAGCCAGTGCGGCCCAAGCGGCTGCTTAGGTAGCTCAAACTGCGCTGGATAGTCGGCATGAATGAAATATAGCCCATCAGGAGGGGCAGTAATACCTGCGGCTTTACGGTCTTCTGCTGCGAAAATAGCCTCAATATGCTCGACTTCATACATACCTTGACCAATTTCCAGTAAGCAGCCCATGATATTACGGACCATATGGTGCAAGAAGCCATCGGCCTGAATGTCGAGTACCAAATATGGTCCATGTTGAATTAAGCGACAATGGCTGACATGGCGCACAGGTTGATTGGATTGGCATGCGGCTGCACGGAAGCTTTCAAAATTATGCGTACCTTCGAACTTTTGCGCAGCTTGCATCATCTTTGCCACATCTAGTGCGTAATAAGCGTGTGTGACTTGTTTATGCATAAGAGCAGGACGTTGCGGGTAGTTATAGACCACATAGCGATAACGACGTGCCTGCGCTTTGAAACGTGCATGAAAGTCTTGATCCATCGCTTTGATCCACTGGATCGAGATATCTTTTGGCAGTTGGCTATTGCTACCCATCAACCAACCGCGCTCTGAACGAAGTGCCGAGCTATCAAAATGCGCCACCATATTGGTGGCATGGACGCCTGCATCGGTACGACCTGCACCATGTAAGCTAATCGGCTCATTGGCAATTTTAGAGAGTACTTGTTCAATCGTCTCTTGTACGCTGATCACACCTGTTTGTTGGGTTTGCCAACCACGATAGTGTGTTCCACAAAACTCAATGCCGATTGCAAAACGTTGCATATGTACCTCAAATTAACCCAAATCATGCCAATGGCTGAAGCGTGCTTCAGCGCTGGGGTATTGTAAATACATTTTGAGGGCTTTGGCATACAGATCTGCATGCCCGAGGCAATCACTAACAATTATTTTGGCCTGAGTTGTCCACGCGGCAACTGCATAGCGCTGATCAGTACGGCCGAAAGGAACTTGGGTGCTTAAGATAACAACACAGCCTTGTGCGTAAAATTCATCGAAAAGTGCTATCAACTCGGCATTCACAGCTAAATTACCCGTTCCAAAACCTTGCAAAATGAGGAAATGTGGTGGGGCTGTAAGCAGGTTTTTCAAATTCTGCAATTGTTGCGCTAAGGCAACAGGTTGCATCATCAGATTGAGGCAATTGAACTGGTGGGATTGTTCTACATCACCTGTTTGTACTATGTGTGTTTTTAAGCTATGTGGAATCGGCTGTTCAGCCATGACGCCTGTAAAAGCATCCAGTTCTGTGGTATGTCGTTTTAACGCGGTTTGCGCATGCAATACCTGTTGATGAAAAGCCAGATACACTCCGACAGGATGTTTCATCACCGCATCTAAGGCAAAATTCAAATTACTAATCGCATCGCTAAATTCACGCGTATCTGTACCTTGTACATTCAGCAATGGATATTGGCTACCCGTGAAAACCACACGTGCGGAGTCTGCGATAAAGTGTGCGGCGACAGCACTGGCATAGCTTAAGGTATCTGTGCCATGAATCACGACAAAATGCTGGAATTGTTGCAGTTGTAATTGTTGAATCTGCTGAATCAGCAATAACCAGTCTTCAGCCGTACAGGCGCTACTGTCTTTAATGACAGGTGCAATAAAACATTCTATGTCGAGATGAATCGGCAAGACATGTGTAAGCTTGGGAATAAAGTCTTTGGCAGGCATTGGTTGTAAGGGTTCGCCAATACAGCCAAAGGTTCCACCCATATAGATAAGCGCAATTTTTTTCATTATAAAAAAAGCAGTCGGTGATGACTGCTTTAGTTTAAAACGAAATGGCTTAGGATGCTATGCGACTCAGCAACTGTTCGACTTGCTGACGTTGTTCCGTAGAGTAATTTGGTTCTTGTTCAACCAAAATTTCACGTGCAGCTTCAAAAGCGCCGAGTTGAATGTATTGCTCAGCCAATTCAAGGTTTAAGTGTATTTCGTTGACTTCGCTCAGTTGAGGGAAAGACTGTACCAGAGGATCGCTTTGATCCACCGTATTGGCAGGTGCAGTAGACTCTAGACTAAAACTGAGGCTTGGCGTAACAACTGCTGGTGTTTCTTCTACTATCGCTTGACTTGGACTAACCGTATCGAAAGAAAAAGCAGGGATGTCTTTTGCAGCTTCAGCCGTGGATTCGCTTGAAAAATCAAATGTAAATTCAGGACGCTCATCCGCAGCAAGCAGCGAAATTTCTGCTCCTGGCGTTGTTGTAGGCGCCGTGTCGAGATTGAACGAAAAATCTAAAGGTTGGATGTCGGCTGCAGAAGTTTCTGCTGGTTGAGCAGGCGTGCTTTCTAAAGAAAGTGAACCGAAATCGAGCGGTTTAAGTTCTTCAGCAGATTTGGTTGGTTCTGCTGTTGGTGTATTTAAACTAGAGATATCAAATTCTAAGCTTTGAACTTCGATGCTCGGTTCAGGTTGAGCAGGTGTTGTGGTGGTAAATGCTGAGGTATCAAAATCAAGCGGTTTAAGGTCTTGAACTGGTTCAACAACAGAAGCCTGCACAGGAGTGGGAGCAGGATTATTTGATGACATCAGGGCATCGAAGTCAGCAGTATTGATGGCTTCTATTGACTTAGGGGGTGATGGAACAACTCCTATTGATTTTGATTCAAGTGTGTCGTCGCTAGGGTTTTGATTTAATTGGTCGTAATCCGATTTTTTGGCTTCTGCTTGCGCCAAAATATCATCCAGTTCTAAAGAACGTAAATGATTCAGCAATTGGCTGATGGCAAACTCGTCTTTTTGGAGCAAGTGAATATCGAGCAGCAGTAAATATAATTCGTGTTGTGAATTGTCTTTATTTAGGGCTTGGTTGATTTGCGCTTCAGCTGAGAAGAAATTGCGGTCGCGAATTTGACCTTCAATTTTATTACGTAGATCTGTGGCGAGTGGTGTCGTGGCTTTTTTAGCGACAACATCTTCAACGACTTGAGTTTGTTGTGGGGATTTTTTAGACGAACTGGTTTTTTTGGCTTTGTCTTTTGCAGCAACCGCTTTTTGAGTTTTTGGTTCTGCTTCTTTACTCGCCTCACGCTTTTTTAAGACTATGGCAACAACCAATAGTAAGATAAATGGAATCACATAAATAAGCATGTTTTACCCCTTTTGAACTTGTCTTTGTGCAAGTTCATCCAAAATCAAATAATCAAAATAACACTTTAGTGTGTTGGCTTTTTCTCAGTTTGTTGTGCTTTCAATTGTTGTTGCAATTGTGCAAGACGAGCGTTTAGTAATTGAATTCTCTGATCTTTCTGATTAAGTGCCACTTCTAATTGTGTTACGTTTCTCTGTAATTTAACGGTTTTTTCACGGGATGTCATAACTTTTAATGACAACTCGTTTGATGTTTGATTCTTTTCTGTCGACTTCTTGGCAGAACCGTGGCTTGAATCTTGCTCTTTCTCTGCAACCAAACTCATCTCTGCTTGATTGAGGCGGTATTTCGCCTTGCCGGATTGCTGTGAACTTTGTTTTGAAAGTGATGAAACGGAGACTTTTTGTTCTGATTTTACCGTTTGTAGACCTGTTAAATTGAGGTTGGCACCACGACGTAAGCGGTTTACGTCACCTTGAATAAAGGCATGTTCATTCTTGGCTTTAATTTGTTGCATGACTTCACCGACAGGACGGTTTTCTTCAGCAGCAATACGCGATGCAATGCCCCATAGAGATTCATTCGACCGAACTACATGGGCACTTTGAGGTGCGGCTTGGCGTGCAGTAGTTGCAGGGGCAGCAGGTATTGTTTTTGCTGTCGATGGAGTGGCTTGAGGGTTAGCCTGTGCAGAAATGGGTGTATCTGATTTTTGAACTGAATCGGCATACTTTTGCACCAACGGATCTGCCGATTTTTTTGCTTGAGTAATCGGTTCAACACGTGGAACTGATGTTTGAGCAGTTGCTGCAATTTGCGTAGAGGCTACTGAGATAACTTGCGTTGGCGCTGTAATAGCGGTCGCACTCATGCTCGGTGGGGTATGGTTATTGAGTTTGAGGGGCGTCGTGTTTGTCGTCGGCGCAGCTGTTGTTTTTAAGCTATTGAATTGTGTGCTGACAGGTAAGTTCAGCGCAATCTCTTTTTCGTTGACAATCACCACCGGTTTTAACGCTTTTTCATTATTATTCGTGCGGGCTTGAAGTGCTGCCGAGCGTTTATTGGCTGTTTTAATATGTTGTAGCCGTGCCGCATTGCCTTCTTTGATTTTGACGACAATGTTGAGTTCTGCTTCCGTTAAAGGACGTGAAGAGGTAATCGTAATCACACCTGTACTGGCGCTGGTACGACGGATAAAAAAGTTCAGATTACTGGGCGGCTGATGCATGACACCAAGAGACATTAAATCTTCTGCGCTAGCTAGACTGGCTTGAATCGGAGCATTCGGATCGGCATCGTGAAAGTTCAATTCTGCATACAACAGTTCCCCAGGTGCAGATTGAATTTGAATAGGATCAACAGTGATCGCATTCACATTTTGCGAAGCAATAATGGCTAAAATGGCTATCTTTAATTTGTTATTTACGGTCATCTTAATCTTTAGCTCGGTCACAGATCGCAAAGCGAAAATTATAGATTAGCGAGTTGTGTGTTATTTGTAAAACGTTAACATCAGGGTTACAAAAAAAAGCCGATCAAGTGTGATCGGCTTAATACTTTAGCGGGTAAATGCTTAAGTATTTTTGTAGTCAATCAGGATGCGGAGCATACGACGTAAGGGTTCTGCAGCACCCCAAAGCAATTGATCACCGACAGTGAAAGCACCTAAGTACTCTTTGCCCATATTCAATTTGCGTAGACGACCAACAGGAACAGTTAATGTGCCTGTTACAGCCACAGGTGTTAAGTCAGTCATAGACGCTTCACGGGTATTTGGAACCACTTTTGCCCATTGGTTTGCGCTACGTAACATATCTTCGATTTCATCGAGAGGCACGTCTTTCTTCAGCTTTAATGTTAAAGCTTGAGAGTGACAACGCATCGCACCAATACGTACACAATGACCGTCAATCGGAACGATTTGCTGGTTGCCCAAGATCTTGTTGGTTTCAACTTGACCTTTCCATTCTTCTTTCGACTGACCGCTGTCTAATTGTTTGTCGATATAAGGAATGAGTGAGCCTGCTAATGGCACGCCAAAGTTTGCTGAAGGGAAACCTTCGCCACGTTGTAATTCCGCAATTTTAGAGTCGATATCTAGAATTGGAGAGCGTGGGTCATCTAACAAATCTTTGGTGTTGTTGTACAAATAGCCCATACCAGAGATCAGTTCACGCATATTTTGCGCACCAGCACCCGATGCTGCTTGATAAGTCATCGAGGTTGCCCATTCCACTAAATTGTTTTGGAATAAACCACCTAAGCCCATCAGCATCAGTGAAACTGTACAGTTACCGCCCACGAATGTTTTGGTACCGTTCACTAAACCATCTTTAATCACGTTCATGTTGACAGGGTCAAGTACGATGATGGCTTCATCTTCCATACGAAGTGTAGATGCCGCATCAATCCAATAGCCTGTCCAGTTTTCCGCTTTGAGCTTCGGGAAAACTTCTGAGGTATAGTCGCCGCCTTGGCAGGTAATAATGACATCCATTTGCTTCAGACTGTTAATGTCTGATGCATCCATAAGTGCTGGGGCAGTTTTACCGCCAAACGCAGGCGCTTCACCGCCTGCATTACTGGTAGAGAAATAAAATGGCTCAAAATGAGCAAAATCATTCTCTTCAACCATACGTTGCATTAGGACGGAACCAACCATCCCGCGCCAACCGACCAGACCTACTTTCATGTCACTTTGCCTCGGTGCGTTAAAAATTAAAAGGGGATTCGAGTGTATCAAAAGAGCGCTTAACTGCAAGCACTACACAATGAAAACAGCAATTATATTGTGCAATATATCTTGTTTATGTTACATGCAAAATTGATATTAATTTATGAATCTACAAAAAATTAAGAATATAAGAGTGGGTATCTATGATCTGGTTTGAGTTGCTAGCATGTGTTGTGATTTGGTTAAGCTTCTGGTCACTGATTCCACGAGATGAATGGTGGTTTCGAGGCGCAGATTTTCCACGCTTACAGATTTTGGCATTGGGGTTGATTGCATTTATCTTGATGTTGCTTTGGGATGCGCCTTGGGATTGGGTACGTGAAGCTATTTTTCTGGGATTAATTGCGGCAGTGGCGTACCAACTCAAAATGGTGTTGCCTTATACCTTTGTATGGAAAAAGCAGGTCAAAACGGTTGCCAAAACAGAGTTACAGCCAGAATGTCAGATTTCTTTAATTGTGTCGAATGTACTAACGCCCAATACGCAATACCACTTATTGCTGCAACAGATTCGTAAGCATCAACCAGACTTGATTTTGACTTTAGAGTCGGATGCAGATTGGGAACAAGCCTTGAGTGTATTAGAAGATGACTATCCCTATCGGGTTGCAGTGCCTTTGGATAATCTGTATGGCATGCATTTGTACAGTCGTTTAGCGCTTAAAGATATTGACGTTAAGTTTATTTTGAGCGATGAAATTCCTTCGATTCATGCCACAGTCATCTTAAGGTCAGGACAACCAGTGCAACTGTATTGCTTACACCCGAAACCGCCAAGTCCGACAGAAGCCAAAGACTCTACTTTACGTGATGCTGAATTATTGATAGTCGGGGATCAGATTAAAGATTTGGATGAAAGTTGCATTGTGATGGGGGATTTGAATGATGTGGCATGGTCGCGCACGACACGGCTTTTTCAACGGATCAGTGGGCTGCTAGACCCCCGAGTCGGACGACATTTTGTCAATACTTTTCATGCCGACTATCCTTTGTTGCGCTGGTCACTGGATCATGTTTTTCACAGTAGGGATTTTGCCTTAGTGCAGATGCAGCGTTTACCACATATTGGTTCAGATCATTTCCCTGTATATGTGGTGCTTCAAACAGGTCGGGTGTTTGAGCAAGTACAAGAAGAGCTGGAAAAAACCGAAGCCGATGAGCAAGAGGCGCAGGAGGCGATTGAAGATGGAATTGAGAAAGCGGAACGAGAAGGTAAGCAGGTTACAGATAAAATTGCTAAAGATTACCAGTAAACATACGGGCGCTCGGATTTCATCAGTGTAGGATATGGCTTACAGGGATTTGGGAATCTGACGAATGGTTAGTCATTTGGTATCCCCGTATTCTAGTCTCATCAGCAGATGGAGCGGGAATGGATCATCCCAGTATGGAAGTTGAAGCTGATGGAAATCATCATGGATATGATGTAGGTATGGAATGCCACCGAATAAAACAAGAATAACGTTGAAAGCACAACCTCATGTACCCGAGTTTTGCAGGACGCAGAACTCGGGTTCTACTTTTTAAGCAGCCCTTTTTTTGTTAAGAATAAATCTTGTCATAGCCTGCAGGGCGAGTTTTAAAGCGACGGTGGAACCACATATATTGAGTCGGAGCAATACGGAGTTGATTTTCAATAATTTGATTCACTCGTGTCGCATCATCGACTTCATCTTCACTGGGTAAGTTTTCCACCGCAGGTTCAATCAACACTTTGTATTGTGGGTTTTTAATATCCCCATCACGATAAAAATACAGAGGAATGGCTGCGGCTTTGGTCATTTTCAATAAACGACGGTGTGCTGTAACGGTCGCTGCGGGAACGCCAAAAAATGGCGCCATAACACCTTGTTTTAAACCAAAGTCTTGATCTGGACTATACCAAATGGCATGGCCATTTTTTAAGTTACGGACTAAACCACGCATGTCATCATGATCAATTTGATGTGCATAAATGGTGGCACGGCAGCGGTAGATGAGCATATCCAGCAGTGGATTATTTTGTGGGCGATACACCACATCTGGTTCAAAATACTGCGCGCATAGATAACCACCCGCATCGAGCAAAGTAGAGTGGGTGCCTAAAAGCAGTGCGCCTTTACCTTCTGCTTGTGCTTTTTGAATATGTTCTAAACCTTCAATACTGACACGGCCAGTAAACCACTTTGGGCTATACCACGCATTCAGCGTTTCAAATGCGCCCAGCATTTGATCGACAAAAACTAAACGGGCATTTTCAAGGACTTCTTGGGCCGACCATTCAGGGAAACACACCTCCAGATTACGAACGGTGGTTTTACGCCTCGACTTCAGATATTTAAAACTGAGATTGCCTAAGAGGGTGGCCAGTCGGTGTTGAATTGCCCATGGGAGAATCGCCAATATCATGAGAAAGACGATACCAATCCAAACGCCCCAATATTTGGGGTGCAGAAAAGACCACTGAAATTCACCGGGTTGATAGTCTGGCTTCGAACTCATAAATTGCGATAAAGGCTGAAAAAAGAATGTTTCGAGTTTAGCATGAAGCAAGAATGAAGGGTCAATGTTCAGAATCAACCCGATGTCGGCACTCTGCAAATGTGATGTTATATAGGCTTGGATGATGTAGACGAACGCACCCATATGCAAATGGAAGAGATGCACATCTTCTCGATGGTGGTGGGCACCCTCAGCTGAGCTCCATAAAAAAACTCCGCGTGACGCGGAGTTTTTTTATGGAGCTCATGAGAAATTATTTGGTTAAATTTTCCAGTTCTTCCCAACGTTCCAGTTTTTCCAGCAATAGCTCATCAATTTCAGTCAAACGATTCGACAACGTCATGGCCTTGTCTGCATCTGAAATAAATAATGAACCATCTGCAAGTGAGGCATTGATTTCCGCTTGCTCTTTTTCCAGTGCTTCCATTTCGGCAGGCAGTTGTTCAAGCGCACGTTGATCTTTATAGCTGAGTTTGACTTTTTTAGCAGGTGCTGCGTTCGCTTCAGCTTTCGCTGCTGCTTTTTTCACAGCACTTTTTTGATCAACCGCAGTTTGGTCTGGTCGCTGTTGTAAGTAATCTTGGTAACCACCGATGTATTCATCGATATTGCCTTTACCATCAAACACCCAAGTTGAGGTGACCACGTTATCCATAAAGGCACGGTCATGCGAAATAAGCAGTAAGGTGCCTTTGTAGTCGGACAACATTTCTTCTAGCAGCTCTAGTGTCACCATATCCAAGTCATTGGTGGGTTCGTCCATCACGATTAAGTTCGATGGCTTAAGTAGTAACTTGGCTAAAAGAATACGGTTACGCTCACCGCCTGAAAGAGCTTTGACTGGTGTACGCGCACGTTCTGGTGAGAACAAGAAATCTTGCAAATAGCTGTAAATGTGACGACGGTTGCCATTCACATCGACATGGTCAGAACCTTCTGACACGTTATCTTTGACAGATTTTTCAAGGTCGAGAGCATTACGTAATTGGTCGAAGTAAGCCACTTCCAATTGCGTACCTGTTTTCACCGTACCCGTATGTTCTTGTTCGCCTAAAATGGCTTTAATGAGGGTAGTTTTACCGACACCGTTGTCACCAACAAGACCAATACGGTCACCACGGAGCACCAATGCAGAGAAGTCTTTGATGATAGGTGCATCATGACCAAAGCGAACACTTAAGTTTTCAATTTCAAAGACTACTTTACCTGAACGGCTAGCGTCTTGTGTTGCCATGCTGACTTTGCCTTGCTGCGAACGGCGCGCTTTCGACTGTTCACGTAATTCTTTTAAGGCACGTACACGACCTTCGTTACGGGTACGACGCGCTTTAATCCCTTGGCGAATCCACACTTCTTCTTCAGCTAAACGTTTGTCAAACAGTGCATTCTGCTTTTCCTCAGCTTCCATTTGCTGTGCTTTTAGTTCGAGGTAGCGTGAGTAGTTACCCTCGTAACTGCGCAAAGTGCCACGGTCAAGCTCTACAATACGAGTTGCAATACTGTCTACAAATGAACGGTCATGCGAGATGAAGAGTAAAGTTAAATTATTTTGATCAAGTAAAAACTTCTCGAGCCATTCAATACTTTCAACGTCCAAATGGTTGGTTGGTTCGTCTAGTAATAGCACATCGGGTTGGGTAAGAAGCGCACGAGCAAGCAGCACACGGCGCTTACGACCACCCGATAAATCGGCCAAATCGGCATCTGGGTCTAGGCCCATTTTACTTAAAATAGAATTGACTTTGGTTTCTAAAGCCCAGCCATCCAACTGATCTAGTTTGTGTTGTAGGTTACCCATGCGGTCACACGCTTCCATGTCCCCGAGCACACAAGCATCACTGGCTTCATGATAGGCTCTGAGTACATCTGCGGCTTCACCTGCGCCGTCCGCCACGATATCCGCCACTTTGCCCGAGTCCATTGGCACGTCTTGCGCCAACATAGAAATGGTGATGCCATTTTGCAGAGAAACTTCACCAGAGTCGGGTAATAAACTTCCCTCGATCAGTTTAAGTAAAGTAGACTTACCTTCACCATTACGACCAATTAAACACACTCGTTCACCGCGCTCTAATGAAAAGTTCGCGCCATCGAGCAAGGCAGGTCCACCAAACGCAAGTTGGACATCCCTTAAAGTAATATAGGCCATAATGTTTCCTGAAAAATCTCAAATGAGGACTTGAAGTGTCTAAACAACAAAATATTGATAATCAAGCGCCATTGTCCGCACCCATTGAAGATTTGCAAGTCCGAATTGCATTTTTAGATGATTTAGTTGAACAACTCAATGAACAATTGGTGATTCAAGGACTGGAAATTGCTGATTTAAAAAAACAAATGCAAATTTTGTATCAACGTGTTGAATCTTCAGATTTGTCCGATGGAATTGCGACATTTGACCCGATGGCTGATCGTCCGCCACATTATTAAGTTCATTTGCTGTCTGGGGCTAAAAAAAGCTGTGATGTGGGGTGAAGATATTGCTGATCCTTGTCTCTTTTTTTGTTTTGCCCAACTCAAAGCTCGATTTGACTGACGAAATCATTTGACCTTTGATGCAGTTCCTACTCTAATACCCGCTTTCTGGTGCATCCCATAAAAACTGTCCTATGACTCAAAAAGTTGTTCTTCTTGACCTTGAAAATAATGTTCCGACGGCCAAATTGTTGCGCGAGATTGTGGAGCATTATCCGACTTTGTATTTGTTTCATTGCCAAGGTCAATTTGAGTATGCATTGCAAGATTTGACGGAACTGGCTGCTTGGATCAGTAGTGGTCAAGTGGTGATTTTAGATACGCCCAAAGCCGAGCAAAAAGAGTTCGAATATGCCGTGGTGGTGGGGCAGTTAATGGCTTTGCTTGAGCCAGAAACGCAGGTTGAAATTATCTCTGTGGTCAATACAGCAGAAATACTTTTGGACTTAATGCAATCTTCGGATATTCAGAGCAATTTGATCCTCATTCAGTCTGAAGCGTTACCAAGTCAACGTCATCTTCCCAGTTTAGATAGCATCAAAAATCAGCCTTATTTAAAAATGGTCAAAAAATATTGTGATGCTTTGGGAAAAATGTCAGGTAAGCCAAACACATTGGATGGTCTAAAAAATTCAATAAGTAATATTTTGCAACTCGTACCTGAAAAGACGCAGCGGGTGGTGGGGATGTTGATTAATCTCAAAATCATCAAACGCTATGATGAGCAAATTCGCTTTCGTAAAAAAGTGTTGAAGCAGTGGTTGGCACTGAATTTAGATGAACAAGACCCAATTACACAGCCGCAAAGCATGCAACAAGCGCTACAGCAACTGCAAAAAGACAGTGTCGTGGATAAGCTTGAACCAACTACAGATAAGCAGTCCCCACAACAAGAGTTGTTTAAAAACTTTGCACAGATTGACCCTGTACAGCTTGAGGTCGCACGAAAACTGCGTGAGTTAAAAACCAATAAACCCAAAGATATCTATGCGCTACGTGATTTGCTTGAGCAAATGTTTCCGAAGTCAGATGTGCGTATGTTACTGAAAGAGCTACTCGATAAAGGCTATATTTACTGGAATGGACACGAAGTTCTATATAGTCATGAAATGTTCTTAAATTAATTTTATCGTTCAAACTTGCGTTTTATATTGTGCTTATGCAACTCTAATAAAGGAATAAAAAGGTTGTGCTATGGAAAATACTGGAATTTGGGTTGTCGGATTTATCATCTTATTCATCCTCGGCTCGATTTTTGGACTTCGTGTAAGTCCAAGAGAAAAAGCTTTAGGTGAAATGCGTGATAAAGCGCGCAAGATGGGTTTACACCCGCGTTTAGTCGCAGCACCTGACTGGACGAAAATACCAATGGCTTCGGAAAACCGTGCCAGCATGGTGGCGTACTACAGTGTACTGATTCCAGAAGCACGCCTACCTTTAATGCGCGCTCGCGTTGTTGATCAGCAGCTTGAGCTCATTATAGGTGATGACAAGTTTAAACATTTACCCATTGAATTAAAGGGTATTTATGCTATTGATATGCAAGCAAACTGCGTGGGACTCTATTGGGATGAGCATTCTGACTTAAGAGCAACCCAGTTAGATGCCATGAAAGCATATTTACAGTCTTTGGCTGAACTTTAATTTTACAGACCCATTGAAACAGGATTAACGGTTAATATGGCGAAAGCTCCTCGGTCCACATCCAAAAGTACTACAGCAGATTCTCCTGAGGCTGGGAAAAAGCGTGCTTTAGTGATTGTGGAGTCGCCTGCAAAAGCGAAAACAATCAATAAATATTTAGGCTCGAATTACATTGTGAAGTCGTCTGTGGGTCACGTGCGTGATTTACCTACAGGTGGTTCTAGTAAGACTGCAGAAAAGAAGCCAGCAACACGAACCAAACTGACCGATGCTCAGAAAGCTGAAAAAGCACAAAATGCACTGGTTAATCGTATGGGTGTTGATCCTGAGCATGACTGGAAAGCACATTATGAAGTGCTTCCAGGCAAAGAGCATGTGGTTGCTGAACTGAAAAAGCTTGCTTCGCAAGTTGACGAGGTCTATCTTGCAACGGACTTGGACCGTGAAGGAGAAGCGATTGCTTGGCATTTAAAAGAAGTGATTGGTGGGGATGACTCACGTTATCAACGTGTGGTGTTCAACGAAATTACCAAAAATGCCATCCAAGATGCATTCAAGCATCCAGCACGCCTTGATATCGATAAAGTCAATGCGCAACAAGCACGCCGCTTTTTAGATCGTGTTGTTGGCTTTATGATTTCGCCATTACTTTGGGAAAAAATTGCCCGTGGTTTATCGGCAGGTCGTGTTCAGTCTGTCGCAGTTAAACTGGTGGTTGAGCGTGAGCGTGAAATTCGTGCATTTATTCCCGAAGAATACTGGCAAGTTTTTGCAGACACTAAGTCACAGACCGATGAGATTCGTTTAGAAGCCGTCAAACAAGCAGGTAAAGCCTTAAAGCTACGCAATAAAGCCGATACCGATGCTTTATTGAAGCTCATTAAAGACGCAGATTACAAAGTTTCAGCACGCGAAGATAAACCAACCAAGGTGAATCCGAGCGCGCCGTATATCACCTCGACTTTACAACAAGCAGCCAGTACACGTTTGGGTTTCTCTGTGAAGAAAACCATGATGTTGGCGCAGCGTTTGTATGAAGCGGGTTTTATTACCTATATGCGTACCGACTCGACCTTTTTGAGTGACGATGCGGTGAATATGGTGCGTCATCATATTGAGACCGAGTTTGGTACGAAGTATCTGCCTGCTAAGCCGAACCGCTATGGTAACAAAGCGGGTGCACAAGAAGCCCACGAAGCGATTCGTCCATCGAATGTGGCTTTAAAAGGCGATAGCTTGGTGGGTGTGGAACGTGATGCACAACGTTTGTATGATTTGATTTGGCGTCAATTCGTCGCGTGTCAAATGACACCGGCCGAATACTTGTCATCGACTATTTTAGTGGATGCCAACGGTGTTGAACTTAAAGCCAAAGGTCGCACCTTAGTCTTTGATGGTTTCACTAAAGTCCGTGGTCAAAACAAGTCGGACGATGATGTGTTATTGCCTGCGGTGAAAGTCGGTGAAATCCTGACGCTTGAAAAATTAGATCCATCGCAACACTTTACCAAGCCACCTGCACGTTTTACTGAAGCATCATTGGTGAAAGAGCTTGAGAAAAAGGGCATTGGTCGTCCATCGACCTATGCGGCGATTATCTCGACCATTCAAGACCGTGGTTATGTCAAACTCGAGAACCGCCGTCTGTATGCAGAAAAAATGGGTGAAATTGTTACTGATCGTTTAGATGAAAGTTTCAATAACCTCATGAACTATGACTTTACCGCGGACTTAGAAGGTCAGCTCGATAAAGTGGCTGATGGTGAACGCAACTGGAAAGAGTTGCTCGACAGTTTCTATGGCGACTTTAAAAAGCGCCTGACCAATGCGCAAGGTGAAGGCGGTATGCGCCGCAACCAACCTGTAGAGGTTGAAGCCGTACACTGTAAAGAATGTGACCGCCCAATGCAGATTCGTACGGGAACCACAGGTGTCTTCTTAGGGTGTTCTGGCTATAACTTACCGCCGAAAGAGCGTTGTAAAGGCACGTTGAACTTAACGCCAGTTGAATCACTTGCCGCACTTTCTGATGATGACGCAGCAGAAACAGCAGATTTGATGTCGAAAAAACGCTGTCCAATCTGTGAAACTGCGATGGATAGTTATGTGATCGACGGTGGTCGTAAGCTACATGTCTGTGGTAATAACCCAGACTGTGCTGGTTTTGAACTTGAAGAAGGTGAGTTCAAAATCAAAGGTTATGATGGCCCAACCATTCCATGTGATAAGTGTGATGGGGAAATGCAGCTGAAGACTGGGCGTTTTGGTCCTTATTTTGCTTGCTCAAGCTGTGATAACACACGTAAAGTCTTAAAAAGTGGTCAGCCTGCACCTCCGCGTGTAGACCCGATTAAGATGGAACATTTACGTTCAACCAAGCATGATGACTTTTTTGTATTACGTGATGGGGCGGCTGGTTTATTCTTGGCGGCAAGTAAGTTCCCGAAAGTACGTGAAACACGTGCACCTAAAGTTTCGGAACTTCGTAGTGTTGCCGATCAGCTTGATCCGAAGTATCAGTTTATTTTGCAAGCACCTGATGTTGACCCTGAAGGGAATCCAACTTTGGTCAAATTTAGCCGTAAGAATCAAGCGCAATATATTGGTTCTGAAACGCCTGAAGGTAAGCAAACCAAGTGGTCATTGGTGTTCAATGATGGAAAATGGGTTGAAGCTTAAGTTCTAATTGCTTAGAAATAATCAAGAAATGCTCACTTTGGTGGGCATTTTTTATATGATGTACAGCTTTAATAAAAAAAGATTCTGGTTAATGTATGATTCCTATTCGCTCTGTTGTTGTATCCGCAGTTTTACTGTCAAAAATTGAGAGTGAAATTAAACTGTTATTGATGAAGCGTGTTAAAGATGATTATTGGTGCCATGTCGCAGGAAAGGTTGAAGAAAAGGAGACCGCCAGCCAAGCGATACTTCGCGAAATCAAAGAAGAAACCGCCATTCAGCCACAACGTTTATTTAGTGCAGATTACATCGAGCAGTTTTATGAGCCAAGCTTGAATGTGATTGAAATGATTCCCGCATTTGTTGGCTTCTGTGCTGAAAACCAATCTGTTCTATTGAATCATGAGCATACTGAATATCGGTGGTGCAGCTTATCTGAAGCTAAAACTGTGGCTGTATTTTCAAATCAAAGAAAATTATACGACTTTATTTGGGAAAACTTTGTATTACAACAACCTATAATACATTTAGAAATTACGTAATGTACTGATCATTGTGATAAAAAATTATTAAAAATTGGGGATCAAAGATGTGGAAAAAACTTCGTATTTTAATCTTGCTGCTGATTTTATTGGTGGTTGCTGTGAATGCTTACCGGGATCAGAACCAAGATTGGAGTAAGCCCATTATTGTATTACTCCATCCAGTTAATGCAGATGGGCAAGGCACAACTCAGCAATATATACAGCAATTGACGCCTGCGAACTTAAAAGGGGTGCAAGGTTATTTAGAGCAGATGTCGGCGACATATCGCGGACAACCGATTGCGATTTACTTCCAACTTGGGCGTGAACTCAAACAGCTACCACCGAAAGTGCCTGAGCAGGCAAGTTTATTGGATACGGTCTTGTGGAGCTTAAAGTGATGTGGTTCTAGGATTTTAGACCACGTCTATAAGTGATAATCTACTCCCCAATAAGCATGGGAAATGCTTGTTTTTGGAGTCAACCATGACACGAAGAAAACGTCGTAATCATTCAGCAGAGTTTAAAGTTAAAGTTGCTCTCGCAGCAATTAAAGGCGACCACACACTCGCTGAACTTTCTACTCAATTCGATTTACATCAAAACCAAATCATCGATTGGAAAAATCAACTGCTTGAGCAATCAGTCAATATTTTTTCACGACCAACAGCACAACAAGAACCAGAGATTGACCTCAAAGCTCTACATGCCAAGATAGGACATCAGGCATTGCAAATTGATTTTTTAGAAGGTGCGCTCAGAAAAATAGGGCAGCTGAGCGGCAAAAAATGATCGATAAGACCCATCAACTTTCGGTACGACAACAATCGCAATTGATTCAAATCAATCGCAGTACGTTGTATTACAAGCCCAAAGAGATTTCATCAACTGATTTGAGTTGGATGCGTCTAATCGATGAAATTCATCTCGACTACCCATTTATGGGCAGTCGAATGATACGAGATATGCTACAGCGTCAAGGACATCAAATAGGTCGGCGTAAAGTCCGACGTTTAATGCGCTTGATGGGAATACATGCCTTGTATCCAAAACCCAATACCAGTAAGCCTAATCTTGCACACCGTATTTTCCCATATCTGTTGAAAAACATGGTCATCGATCACTCTAATCAAGTCTGGTGTACAGATATCACGTACATTCCTATGGCTAAAGGCTTTGTCTATCTGTGTGCAATTATAGATTGGCATAGTCGTAAAGTACTGGCTCATCGAGTATCGATCAGTATGGAAACAGACTTTTGCATAGATGCGTTGCAAGAAGCAATTGTGAAATATGGTTGTCCTGAGGTGTTTAATACAGACCAAGGCAGTCAATTCACAAGCGAGGCATTTTTGAATGAGTTAAAATTGCGAAATATCCGTATCAGTATGGATGGGAAAGGACGATGGATGGATAATGTAATGATTGAGCGTTTATGGCGCAGCGTGAAGCATGAGGAAGTCTATTTGAAGGCTTACGATACGGTTAAACAAGCGAAACAATCAATTGCTGAATATTTGGATTTTTATAACATGATACGTCCTCATTCAAGTTTGAATAAGGCAACACCGGATGAATTTTATGATCAACATTTACTAAAAGTAATGGCAGCATAATTTAAATATTTAGAGCGGATTTATCACTTATAAAACTGAATTGAGTGGTCTAATTAACGGAACCACATTAAAAGTTCCGTTATTATGCATGGAAAAACCATCAAGGTTCAGATGGTGCACCAGCCGTTACTTTATATTTGAACTATTATGATCCTGCACTGACTAAAGAGCTGAAACACTCGACAGCTTTGCAAAAAGGTCGCATTGGTTCGGTGAATTTATTTGCATCGACCAAGCAAACTGAGCAAAACAAAGTCGTGCTTGCACATGAACTTTTACATGCCTTTGGTGCCAGTGATAAATATGACTTAGCCACAGGGCAGCCGATGTATCCGGCGGGTTATGCATATCCAAATCAACAACCGCTGTTTCCTCAAGCCAAAGCTGAATTAATGGCGGGGCACATTCCAACCTCGCAAACACAGAGTAAAATGCCTGAATCGATTGATGAAACATTGGTGAATGAGATCACTGCGATTGAAATTGGGTGGAAAAAGTAACTGTGGATAATGCTAGGTTTATCCACAGCATGGATTGATAGTGTGGATAAACTCAAACCTACAAGTTCGCTGCAAAACATGTTAAAACTAAGTGAACGAAAATCAAACTTGAGAAGAAGATGAAAACAGTCGGTAATGATTTAGTTCGCCATCAACTCCATGAAAATCGTAAATGGTATTTGGGTTTAGGGATTTTATTGGTGTTGTTTGGTTTCATTCTTTTGGCCGCTTTGCCTTTTGCCACCTTATCTATGGTGTTTATCTTTGGCGTGCTGATGATGATAGGTGGTGTTCTACACTTCATCGCAGCCTTTAAGGTTTTTGAGGGTGGCTTCCGCTGGTTATGGGCATTGTTTGGTGTGTTGTATTTGGTCGCAGGCTATTATGCATTTAGCACCCCTGTGAAAACAGCCATTGTATTGACCAGTGTTTTAGCGGTTTTCTTGATTATTGCAGGGGTCATTCGTATCTTTAATGCAATATTATTTCGAGCATTCCAAGGTTGGGGTTGGACACTTTTTTCTGGTGTTTTAACTCTGCTGGCAGGCATTATGATTTTAACCACACCAGATGCCCCATTTTGGGTGCTGGGCTTATTCCTTGCTTTTGATATTTTATTCCAAGGGATTAATTATCTGACTCTAGCGGCAGCCATTAAGCAGATTCCACCAGCAAGCCAATCTGAATAAAGCATTCTTAAAAAATAAAAGGGAGCCTCATGCAGGCTCCCTTTTTTCGTGTGCTTTATATCATGTGCAAAGCTGAATGGCATGCTTATGGATTGACGGCATATTGACTTGAAATCGCAATACGATTCCACGTGTTAATCACAATCGCGATCCATTCAATAGTGGCAATTTCTGCATCGGATAAGATTCTTGCTGCTTCTTGATACGCCGAATCGGGGAAATGCTGCTGAGCAATGAGTGTGATTTCTTCAATTAAAATCAGCGCGGCGCGTTCTTTTTCGGAAAAATATCCACTTTCTGGCCATGCACTGATGAGGGCAATCCGTTCGATTGATTCACCTGCTTTCATGGCATCTTGTGTATGCATACGCACACAGAATGCACATTGGTTAATCTGTGAGGCTCTTAGTTTCAGCAAGTGTGAAAACCCAATCTCAAGACCTGCTTGTTGGACTTTTTGCATGGATAAGTTTTCGAGTTCTAATACTGTTTTATACAGTTCAGGTGCGGCTTTCCCCAAGTTGATTCGTTGCATACATCACCTATTTTTTTAAAGAGCGTTTAATGTTTAGTGATGATTTTATCGGCTAATTGATTAGTACTTTGTTTAATTTATGCATTAAAACCAAATGGACTATGGTGGCCATTTTGGTGACGCGTACAGTAAAATTCAGAGATGGCTAAAATTAAAAAATTATTGAGGCTATTAACTTTATCGAGATGTATTCACTTTCAATGATAACGAAGTGTATCAAGGACATTGAAAAGAGAAAAATGCAGGCGGGAAATTTATAAATCGTGTTATTAATAAATTAAATTTTCTAAAAAAATTATGGATGATGACAACTTTTATTTTAGCGCCCGATTCATTCAAAGAAAGTATGACAGCAGAACAGGCCTGTGCGGCGATGCAGCGTGGAATTAAAAACATAATCCCTGATGCTGTATGTATACATGTACCCATGGCAGATGGCGGCGAAGGCACAGTCGATGCTTTATTAACATCATTAGCAGGCCAAAAGATCGAATGTGAGGTAACAGGGCCATTGCCATCACAACGCGTTAAAGCGTATTGGGGCCTATTTGATAGTGGGCAAACGGCTGTTATTGAAATGGCCAAAGCCAATGGTATTCATCTGCTTGAGCCCGCACAGCGAAATCCATTGCTGACCACAACTTTGGGAACGGGGCAAATGATTCGGCATGCCTTGGAAGCAGGTGTGTCCAAAATTATTTTGGCACTCGGAGGCAGTGTTACCAATGATGCAGGCAGTGGCATGGCACAGGCGCTTGGAGTAAGCTTTTTAGATGCACAAGGGCGGGAAGTGTCCGTTGGTGGTGGTCATTTACAAGATATTGAACAGATCGATATGCAGGCTTTAGATTCGCGCTTGCAACGAGTACAAGTTTTGATTGCCTCTGATGTGACCAATCCACTATGTGGCATGCAAGGCGCTTCGTATGTGTTTGGTCCGCAAAAAGGGGCGAGCGCAGAGATGGTTGAGCAGTTGGATCAAAACTTGAGTCACTTTGCGGATGTGGTGGAAACACAGCTTAATCTACAGGTACGTAATATTGCGGGGGCAGGCGCCGCAGGAGGGCTAGGTTTTGGTCTAATGGCCTTTACAGGCGCTAAGCTTCAGTCTGGCGCGAAGTGGGTGATTGAGCAAACTCAACTGACGGAGAAAATAAAGCAAGCCGATTATGTCTTTACGGGTGAAGGCAGTATCGACTTCCAAACCAAGTTTGGCAAAACGCCGTGGGCAGTGGCTCAGTTAGCCAAGCAGTTGAATAAACCAGTGATTGCCTTTGCTGGACGTGTCGGAGAGGATGTTGAGGCATTATTTGATGAAGGGTTTAGTCAAATTGTTTCGATCAATGAACCTGACTGTGATTTAGCAACAGCATTGAAAAACGCAGAGCAGAATTTGCAAAACAGCTGTGAGGACATTACTCGACTTTTGCTTTTAATTCATACTGAGCAAGCTTAATTTTAAATTTTTGAGGCAGCAAGCGATTTGAGCATAAGGTCTTGGCCATAGATCTGAAGGTGTATTTTAGATAGAAATGGATAATCGTTGCTGCAGCCTCATATTGATGTCATAGATTTGTTAGACTAGCAGCATCCACGAATTGATGAGTGATTATGAGTTTAGCCAGCCTAATTGATGAATTAAACCCGCAACAAAAACAAGCTGCCACGACTGAGTCGCAACACAGTCTGGTGCTCGCAGGGGCTGGCTGTGGCAAGACGAAAACCATTGTGGCACGTGCTGCATACTTGATTGATCAAGGGATTCCTGCCAACCAAATTCAGATTTTAACCTTTACTCGTCGTTCAGCCAGTGAGATCGTGGCGCGAGTGGAGCTGGCTTTAGGTGAGCAGGCAAAAGGGCTGCGTGCTTCTACTTTTCATACTTTTTGTATGTATCTGCTGCGCCGTGTACCGAAAGCCTTTGGTTTAGAGCAGTTTTCAATTATTGATCGTGATGATCAGCTGATGATGTTCCGTCTGATTCGTGGGAAAGATGACAAGAAAAATCCCAATCAACTGCCTAAACCGCAAGAACTGTGTGATCTGTATTCTTTTGCACGAAATACGCGTCAGAAGCTGAGTGATGCCTTAGAAAAACAGCATCCTGAGCATTTGGCTTTTAAAGATCAAATTGCGGAAATCATGAAAGAGTACGAGACACGCAAGCGTGCCCGTAGCTTTTTAGATTATGACGATATTCTTGCGATCGTGGCTTCAGCACTCGACCAGTCAGATGGTTTAGCCGACTATGTGGCATCGCTCTGCAAACACATGCTGGTCGATGAAATGCAGGACACCAACCCTTTGCAGTGGGCCTTGCTTGAACCTCTCAAAGACAAAGTGAGCCTGTTCTGCGTCGGCGATGATGCACAGTCAATTTATGGTTTCCGTGGGGCAGATTTTGAAAATATTCATCATTTTAAAGACCGTGTGCCGAATGCTCAGGTGTTTAAATTGGAGCAAAACTATCGTTCAACCCAAGAAATTTTAGACCTTTCAAATTGGCTGCTCGATCAATCTGAGATTCAATATAACAAACGCCTAGATGCTCATCGGGGGGAGGGTGTGAAGCCTTGCATGCACATTTTCCCAAATGAGTTTGATGAAGCAAAATGGATTGCGATCGACATTAAAGAGCGCCATTACTTACAAGGCAGTAAATGGTCGGATCATATGGTTTTGGTGCGTTCCAGCTTTGCAGCACGGCATATTGAGGCAGCATGTATTGCAGCCAATGTCCCCTATCGATTTATTGGGGGCATGAAACTGCTTGAAACCGCGCATGTGAAAGATTTACTGAGCTTGCTGCGCGTGATTGCCAATCCTCTGGATGATATTGCATGGATGCGTTTTCTCACCCTGTGGAATGGGGTGGGAGATGTGGGGGCAAGCCGTCTTGCTCAGCAACTTTTACTGGAGCCTGAGTTTAATTTGATTTTTGATAAATTAGAAAAATTTGGGCGGATTCCAGCTGAAACCTTGTTGATCATGAAGCAAATGACGGTACTGAAACAGGAAGTACAGGCTTGTGTCAGTTTGGGTGTTCAGGCGATTGAAGCACAATTGGCGGAAAATTATAAAAAAGACTGGAACCGCCGCCAAGGGGACTTTGAACTGGTCAAACAATTGGCGTCTAAACATAACCAGTTAGGTGAGTTCTTAGAGGAATATGTGCTTGATCCTGTGTCGATTTCGGAAATTGAACGCCAGTCCGATAGCGATGTCGTCACCCTGATTACCATTCACTCGGCCAAAGGTACAGAGCAAAAAGTCTGTTATGTCGTCAATGTCACCCCGGGGCAATATCCGCATGCACGTGCCCAAGGTGATTTTAATGATGTCGAAGAAGAGCGTCGGGTCTTGTATGTGGCACTGACCCGTGCTCAGAATGAGCTGATTTTAACCAAGCAAAATTTAAGTCTGTGGGCGCGAGACGTGATTGATGAGCAAGGGCGTAAAGTCGAAAGTTATTTTTTGAATGATCTGACGCGAAATTTGTGTAGCATGGAAACCCATCATAAGCCTCGTCAGCAAACCGTAAAGAGTGCTTTAATTGAGCGCCAATCGATTAATTTAGATTTTGGTATTAATCTCGATTAAACTAAACAGATTACATTGTGGTATTTGTTGTGCAATGTTCAGAAAGTAGCGTAGGCGATTGCTTTTTGATGATTTTGCCTATTTTTGAAGGTTGTAAGATGAAAATTTTAGTTCGTAATTTAGAGCGTACAGTGGCCGAAGCTGAACTGCTTGAATTATTTAAGCAATATGGCACAGTTGCATCATGTAATTTAATCCTTGATGCAGCAACAGGTAAATCGAAAGGTTTTGCTTTTGTTGAAATGCCGCATGCACGTGAAGCGATTAAAGCCATTAAAGGGCTGAATACACTACGTTTGCATGGCACGGGTATTCGCGTCAAACAGGCGGAAGATAAACCTGAGAAGCCAGAAGCATAAGTAAAAAGGAGCAATGGATGCTCCTTTTTTATGGGATAAAATGAAAAAAATCTATCCAGCTTTATCGATTGTTGCGCCGATGGGACGACAAATTTCTCAAGGAAATAAAACCTTAGAGATCCGTTCTTGGCGACCAGAGCAATGGCCACTCAAAGATTTGATTATTGTGGAAAATAAGCACTATTTGACCCACGAGGACGATGAAGAGTTGGGGGATGCTGTTGCTATGGTTGATGTTGAGTCGATTCACTCATGGAGAGAAGATGAGCTTGATTCGGCGATGGCATCATATTGGGAAGAGGGATATTGGCTTGGGTACTCACAAATGTGCGTCCAATCCATATTTCGATGCCTGTCATAGCAAAAAGAAAGATTTATTTTATTGAAATAGATCATGCATAATTTTTATTATGCACTGCTGTATAGAAAGATTACTCTTAGAATTGTTATAAACGCCAAAACTTAGGAACACCCTTCATGACTCGTGTTGCCCGTTACCATGCTGATCGCACTAACCAAAAACTCTACTTTGCTCGACTTTCATGTCAACAAGCAGAACAAATTGATCATGTGCAACAAGCTCAGGCTTATCGTGAGGCTGCTGTGTTTCACTTGCATGGTGCTGTACTTGCATTTCTACAAGAGTTGGTCCGTTACTACCGCTTAAATGACTTAAACCCAACCTTAAAGTCCATAGAAGAGCATATGGCAGCTAAAGGGCAAGTTTCGCCTGAAGTGACTGTAATGCAAAAACTATCGAAAGAAGGTTTCATTGCCGAGTTAAAACGTGCTTATCGCTTGTGTCAGTATGCGCCAGAGCCAAGTACACCTGAACCTGAGTCAGAAACTTCATCGAATCTGATCATTAAAGTGACTCAAACCTCTCAGGCATGGTTACCCGATACCAAAATTTTACGTGAGTGGCATCGAGACTTAACGACGTTGATCGATGGCTTTCGGAATGAGATGGTTGAATTCTAAAAGCGATGACCAACGCTTGAAGTTTGAAAATTTGTCCTTATATCAATAAGTCTAAGCGAAGCAAAGTGCAACTGCCTTTGCCACCATGTTGAACATGGAGGAAATATGTCTATAGAACAATTGAAAGAATTATTTGGAAATCAAGAAGCCATTTTAGAATTGGTTCAACTTGAAGGTGGTGAGCTCGCACTACGTAACGCAGGTTCGGAGAGTGCACCTTTAGTCACGATCCAGTTTAATGAAGAGCTCAAAGCATTATTGGGCGACCAGACAACAGTCGTTGCTCAGCAGATGGTGCAAGCGGCTTTATACGGCTTACTTGAAAAACAAGTGGGCGAGTGGCAAGCGGAAGTGGTGGATGAAAAGCCACAGTTCTTCAGCTAAGCCGAATAAGAAAAAACGCACTGAACAGTGCGTTTTTTGTATCCAGTGTTGGATCCTTAGTGGGTGGGTGCTTGATGATGTGCAATCTGAATTTGATTTAAAATATGATTGCTCATATTTTTCGCCATTTCCTCTTTTGCAAAATAAACTTCACCAATTTGATCGCGGCGAATTACTTCGGCTTCTTCTTTGCTTTCCGCACATACCAAAACCTGAATCTCAGGATTGAGGGTTTTGGCGATATCCACGATTTTATGAATATCTAAAATATCCATCGGGGAAAGTACCAACAGGCGTGCATGTTGAATATGGGCTTGAATCAGTACCCCAGGGTCTGTCGCCATCCCAGAAACAGCCGCAATGCCTTTTTCACGCAGGTTTTCTACAATTTCACGGTTTTCTTCCGCAATCACCACTTTAATGTCTTCGGCCATCAATTGTTTGGTAATGCGACGGCCCACTTCACCATGCCCAACAATTACCACTTGGTCACGTAAATAGTCTTGTGAGACTTCATCAGGCAGCATTGCCAGTGGGTCACCACTACGCTCCAGTAAGCGTGCTAGATGCGAGCGCTCACGAATCCAACGTTGTACAGGCTCAATTGCCGAGAACACAAAACTGTTTAAGGTGATGGAGATGAGTGCTCCTGCCAAAATTAGGTTTTGCCCTTCTAAGGACAAGAGTTTAAGTGAAACCCCGAGTGTCGCTAAGATGAAGGAAAACTCACCAATCTGTGCCAGTGACGCACCGACAGTGAGGGCAGTATTGATGGGGTAGCGGAAAAAGAGCACCAGTGCCATGGCGGCAATGGTTTTGCCGACCATAATAATTGCAACGACTGCAAGCACATGCACAGGTTGTTCCACTAAGATGCGTGGGTCAAATAACATGCCCACTGCAACAAAGAACAAAATGGCAAAAATTTCACGTAGAGGGAGAGTCTCTTCTTCGGCACGGTGGCTAAAGTCAGACTCTTTAACGACCATCCCGGCAAAGAAAGCGCCCAGCGCCATGGAAACACCGAAAATTTTGTACGCGCCAAAGGCGATTGAGACAGCAGCAGCCACCACGGTTAAGGTAAACAGTTCACGTGAACCAAGTCGAGCAACAAATTGCATGATCATTGGAACAAGACGTTTCCCGATGATCAGCATAAAAGCGATGAAGCCTACTACTTTAAGTAAGGTGATGCCTAAGGTAAGCCAAATGTTGTCATCAGTACTGCCTGCAAGGGCTTCTCCACCGAGTAGCGCTGCTGTTGCAGGTAAGAGTACCAGTACCAAGACCATGACCAGATCTTCAACCAAGAGCCAACCTACAGCAATTTTACCGTTGACTGAATTGAGTAGACCACGGTCTCCCAGTGCTTTGAGTAATACCACTGTACTGGCACAAGACAGGCTTAAGCCGAAGACCAAGGCAGAGCCAAAACTCCACCCCCAGATCATACTGACGCCTATTCCGAGCAGGGTCGCGACAGCAATTTGTAAAATAGCACCAGGCAGTGCAATGCGTCGAACTTGTAATAAGTCATTGAGGGAAAAATGCATGCCCACACCAAACATGAGGAACATGACCCCAAGTTCAGCCAATTGGTTCGCCAGATGAATGTCCGCGACAATACCAGGGGTATTGGGACTAATAATGATACCCGCAATCAGATAACCAATCAGTGGGGGAAGGCGTAAGCGTACGGCAAGATAGCCGAAAATGAGCGCAAGCCCAAAACCGACAGCAAGTAATATAATGAGATCTACGTCATGAGGCACTAAAAACTCCTTAAGCAAAAGTTAAGGGTGAAAAAGAAGCAAAGCACAAAAGGTGCCAAAAGAGCTTAAAAGTTTAACAAGTCGAACGAAAAAAAAGCAAAAAAAAACGACCTAAAGCAGGTCGTTTTTTCCAAAAAACTAAAATTATTTAATTTTAGCTTCTTTGAAGATTACGTGTTGACGGATTTTTGGATCAAATTTTTTGATTTCCATTTTTTCCGGCATAGTACGTTTGTTCTTAGTTGTGGTATAGAAATAACCTGTACCAGCAGTAGAAACTAGGCGAATTTTATCACGCATGGTTCAGACTCCTTAGATCTTTTGACCTTGAGCACGTAGGTCAGCAACAACCTTCTCGATGCCCAATTTGTCGATAATACGCATACCTTTTGTAGTTAGACGAAGACGTACGAAACGTTTTTCGCTTTCTAACCAGAAACGGTGGTGATGCAGGTTCGGCTCGAACCGGCGTTTGGTTTTGTTATTGGCGTGCGAGACGTTGTTGCCAACGACTGGACGCTTGCCGGTAACTTGGCAAACCTTAGACATGGTGAACTCCATTGCTAGACAGCACCGATTGTGCGCTAGTTATTAAGTAAACGGATGAAATCATTCAAGGGGCGTTTTATACCAAAAATGCGCTTAAAAGACAAGCGATTTTCATTAAAACTAGGCATGAACCCGTGCGATAGGTCATGCCTTGATCATTTAGCGAAGAAGGGTCTTTGAAATCAACTTGTGAATTGGTTTGTTAAACGGTGGGAGAATGAATTTCAAGCTATATAACTTGGGATTCGACATCACTGACCGTTCATGCGACAAACTGAAGAAACCTTCTGGACCATGATATTTCCCCATACCTGATGCACCAACGCCACCAAATGGTAAATCGTCTTGTGCGACATGGGTCAAAACCGTGTTTTGTCCGAAATGCCCTGAATGAGTACGCTGTGCGACATAATCTGCACGCGCCTGATCAAAGTCGAAGTAGTATAATGCAAGTGGACGCGGACGGCTATTAATAAACTCGATAACATCGTCTATTTGATCATATTCCATGATCGGTAGCAGTGGTCCAAAGATTTCCTCTTGCATAATACGCATGTCAGGCGTGACCCCAGTTAACAGTGTAGGGGGCACTTTACGTGTATCGGAGAAGGTTTCATGGGCTGGGTTGATTTCAACCACCTGCGCTCCATGTTCACGTGCATTTTCAAGATAACCTTGTAAGCGGTTGTATTGACGGTCATTAATAATCGAGGTGTAGTCTGGATTATGCAGAATGTCGGGATACATCTCTTCCACACACTCGCGGAAGTGTTCAATGAACTCGGCAGTTTTACCTTTAGGCAAGAACATATAGTCGGGTGCCACACAGGTTTGACCTGCATTCCACAGTTTTCCTGCGGCAATGCGCTGCGCAACATCCCGTAAATGAATAGAAGGATGTACTAATACTGGTGATTTTCCGCCAAGTTCGAGGATCAATGGAACGAGGTTCTCTGCCGCAGCAGACATGACGGTTTTACCGACATTGGTTGAACCTGTGAAAATCAGTTTATCAAAAGCCAGACGACAAAAGGCATCCGAGATCGCACCACCGCCATTGGTCACTGAAACTAATTCTTGAGGAAAGGCTTCAGAGAGCGCTTTTTCAAGGATGCGACCAAAGTTTCCTGATGAACTGGAAATTTTGATCATGGCATGGTTGCCTGCCGCCAAAGCACAAATCAGGGGGCCAATTGAGAGTAATAAAGGATAGTTCCATGGGGTAATAATACCGATCACACCTAAAGGTTGATATTGCACCCATGCTTTAGCCGGTTGGTGAATGATGGAAACGTGACGTTTCGAGGGTTTCATCCACGTGGTTAAATGCTTGCTATAATATTTGATATGTTCAAGGCAGGTGAGCAATTCCCCAATTTTGGTTTCACTGGTGGAACGGTTGCCATAGTCTTGATTAATTGCCTCTGCAAATTGATCTTGATACTTAACTAAGATACGCTTAAGTCGTGCCAAACGGTCAATACGCTCTTTTGCGGTTGGCAATGGATAACGTAAATAAGCGTGCTTTTGCTGTTCAAGCACATCATGTAGGTGCTGAATATCATAAGAATGTGGTGTCAATGAAGTTGTTTTTGTTTGACTGTTCATGCCGCACTACCATTTCAAATTTCAATTTATGTTTAATTTTTAGAGTAATTGCTCTAATTAGTCAAGTTACTTTATGTGTTAGTCTTCTAATGCACTGAATGAATGGTTATTTTAGGATGTCTCAAACTAAAACGTTGAAAACCAAAGAACGTATTTTGCAACTCAGTTTGCAGCTTTTTAACGAGCGTGGAGAACGTTCTGTTACGACCAATCATATTGCCGCTGAATTGAATATGAGTCCGGGCAATTTGTATTATCACTTTCGCAATAAAAGTGAAATTATCAAAGAGCTCATGGAGCAGTATCAAGGCGAAACGCTACAGATGCTGGCTTTGCCGGATGACCGTCTGTTAGATGCCAATGATAAAATTCGTTATTTTCAGGTGCTGAGCAGCCAGTTATGGGCTTATCGCTTTTTACACCGTGATGTCTATCATTTGGTTGAAAACAATGAAGACTTTCGCAAGATGTATCCGCGTTTTGCAGGGCAAGTGATGCAACAAGGGCAAAAAATTTATCAGGCCTTTGTTGATGCAGGTCTAATGCAAATGACGTCGTCAGAAATTGAAGCTCTGATTATCAATTTATGGATTGTACTGACCAACTGGACCAACTTCCTTTATATGTCGGGTCATATCACTGACTCCAATACATTAGAAGAAAAGTGGGTTTGGCAGGCACTCCGTCAAATGGTGTTCTTAGAAGGGGCTTATTTGCGTGGTGAAAGTCGTGAGACGTATGAGCGCTTGTTGGATACGATGGGGCCATCTGAACTGTTTTCGAGCTTGGCGTCATTTAAATCGGATGATAAGCCATAAGGTGTTTTGACAGCTGAGTAAAAAGCGCTAGAATACTCGGCTTGATTTTCATTTTACTGATTTAAACTGACATGAATATGACAACTGCTAACACAGCACGTTTACTGATTACTTGTGAAGATAAACCAGGGATCGTGCAAGCTGTATCGAGCTTTTTGTATCATCAAGGCGCGAATATTACTGCGCTTGATCAATACGCGACTGAAGCTCAGGGCGGACGTTACTTTATGCGTGTTGAGTTTGAACTAGACAATTTACAGTCTCGTAAAGAAAGCATCACTCAAACTTTTGCTGCAAATGTAGCAGAGCGTTATGAAATGCAATGGCGTTTGGCGCTGGTCAGCGACGTGAAAAAAGTCGGGATTTTGGTGTCTAAAGTAGACCACGCCTTACTTGAGCTGTTATGGCGTCATGCGCGTGGTGGTTTGCCGTGCGAAATTACCAAAGTGATTTCTAATCATGAAACTTTACGTGAAGCGGTTGAGAACTTTGGCATTCCGTTTGAAGTTGTCCCTGTAACGAAGGACAACAAACGCGAAGCTTATGCTGAAATTGATGAATTAATGCAGGGCAATGATTTATTGGTACTTGCGCGTTATATGCAAATTCTAGATGAAGCATTTGTCGAAAAGTGGGAAATGAAAGTGATCAACATTCACCATTCATTCCTACCGGCTTTTGTTGGTGCAAACCCATACAAGCAAGCGCATGAAAAAGGTGTAAAACTTATTGGCGCAACCGCGCACTATGTCACTGCGGATCTGGATCAAGGTCCGATCATTGAGCAGGATGTAGAGCGTGTGAACCATGACTTTACGGTTGATCAATTACGTGAATTGGGTCAGGATGTTGAACGTAATGTCTTGGCACGTGCAGTGAAGTGGCACTTAGAAGACCGTATTATTGTTGATGGTAACAAAACAGTCGTTTTCCAATAAAAAATTGGTTGCAAGCAAGATTGAAAAAGGCATACATTAAGTATGCCTTTTTTGTTTGGGTATGATTAGAAAAAACCATAAAAAGTGACAAATTAATAGTTGCAAATGAAAACACTTCTCATTTATCATTGCGCTACTTTATTGTACTAACCGATAAGCGTTATAGTGGAAACCAACCCAGTGGCCACTCCGCTTAAATTAGGTCACCGATTTTAATGAGTTCAACAGTTATTTCTCCTATGCAGACTCCCAACCCGATGAAAAAGAAAGTTCTTGCTGCTTTGATCGCGGTTGTCGTGGGCCATATGGGCGTATTGTGGGCAGTGAACCACATGAAAGCTCCTGAACTCAAACCGATTGAAAAAGAACCATTGAAGGTTCGCTTCGTTAAAATTCAAGAACCACCAAAACCGCTACCGCCTAAGCCGAAGGAAGAACCGAAAAAGGAACCGACTAAGCCGAAGGAAGTGAAGATTGTGGAAAAACCACAACCGACCCCACCGAAAAAGGTAGAAAAGGTTCAACAAGTTAAAAAAGCAGAAGTGGTTAAACCAGTTGTTAAACCAACTGAAACCCCTGTAAAACCGACAGTCACCACGACGATTACAGAGAAAAAAGTCGAAAAGCCTGTCGAGAAACAAGAACAAGCGAAACCTGTCACTCAAGCTGCACCAGCTGATACTTCACCTAAGTCGGTGTCGATTGGTGGTTCAGGTGTGCAATGGAGTCGCTCTCCAAAACCAGTTTATAGTAATCAAGATTTACAAGGTGAAAACCGTCGAGTCGTGGTGCTGATTGAGGCGAATGAAAAAGGGTCGATTGTGAATGCCCGTATTACGCGCTCAAGTGGTGTACCTGCTTTAGATGAAAAGATTTTAAGAGCTGTCAAAGGCGCTAAATTTAAACCTTATAAAGAAAATGGTGTGGCTTATCCAATTCGGGCTGAGCAACCATTTGATTTAGAATTGAATACAAAACGCTAACTTTATCAGGAGTTCGAGTATGAACTTTTCAGTTTATTGGCAACATGCTGATGCAGTCAGTAAAACACTGTATTTCATCTTGTTGGCAATGTCGATTGCAACGTGGACCATCTTTGTTTTACGTATCATGGGTACACGTCAATTGAAACAACAAGCTTATGCTCAACTTTCGCAAGCTTTAGCTAAGTTAAAATCAAAGTTTGCTGTATTGAACTTTGAACAACGTAAATCAGTTGCAGAACAAGCACTCCTTCGTCAAATTTCTGCTGAAAAAGCGAATGCTGAGAAAGGTGTTTCAGTTCTAGGTACGATTGCATCGCTTGCACCGTTCGTTGGTTTGTTTGGTACAGTATGGGGAATTTTCCATGCCCTGGTTGCTGTTGGCAAAAGTGGTCAAGCAGGCCTAGCGCAAGTTGCAACTCCTGTAGGTGAAGCACTGATCATGACGGGTTTAGGTTTGGCTGTCGCGATTCCTGCGGTGTTAGCGTATAACATCTGTGCACGTGTGAACCGTACTTTGGCACATGAGCTTCAAGACCAAGCACACGGCTTGCTCATTGATGCCATGTTGCAACAAGACTCAGCACCTGCGGCAGTAGAAAGTAAAGCGACTCAACAAGGTTTAGTTGGAGGTCAAGCTTAATGGCTTTTCAATTGGGTGACGATAACGATGCTGGCATGAATGAGATGAACCTCATTCCGCTGATCGATATTATGCTGGTTTTGATGATCATCTTCTTGGTGACAGCGACCGTTGCCAACCCATCAATTCCATTAACTTTACCAAAAACGACGGCTGATATTGTAGATCCTCCACCCAAAGCCATTACGGTGAGCATTAATGCAAAAGGCGAAGTGGCTTGGGATAATCAAGTGATTAGCTTGGAAGAACTACAAACGCGTTTTAATGAAGCGGGTGAGTTGGAAACCAAGCCAACGGTTCAACTTCGTGCAGATAAAGAATCTCGTTACGATATGGTCGCACAAGTGATGTCTCGTGCTAGTGAAGCTGGACTGGCAGATATTGCTTTCGTCAGCGATAACTAAGTTGATGTTAAAAAAAGCGACTCTTGAAGTCGCTTTTTTATTTTGAATTCTTGAATTATTTGCTGTCTTTCAATAAAGCTTGAAACTTAGAGCGCAGCTTCATCAGTTTTGGCGGAATGGCAAAGTTGCAATAGCCTTGAGATGGGTTACGAGCGTAAAAGTTCTGGTGATAGTCTTCAGCCGAATAGAACGTTGGTACAGGACTGAGTTCGGTCACAATATCGAGACCTTCTGCCTTTAAGTCGTTAATCGCTTGCTCTGCGTCAGCACGTTGTGCATCATTAAAATAGTAAATGACTGAACGATACTGTGTTCCGACATCATTGCCTTGACGGTTGAGTGTCGTAGGATCATGAGTGGCAAAAAACACATCGAGCAACTGAGCATAGCTGATTTGAGTTTCATCAAAATCAATTAAAATAACTTCGGCGTGGTTGGTATCGCCACGACAAATGTCTTCATACGTTGGGTTGTCGGTATTTCCACCTGCATAACCACTGGTCACTTTATGTATGCCCTGAAGCTCTAAATAAACCGCTTCTACACACCAAAAACATCCACCACCAAAGAGTGCTTGTTGCATTTTAAAATCCTAATTGTGTTTATATCTGTTTATATAAGGGCTGATTGGTGAAGCACAATGTTGTCTGCTACAGATTAAAAAAGCCTGTGATTACAGGCTTTTTATAGAAACAACTTAACGTGGTTGAATGGCAGAGCCAAACTGTAGCAGCAAGTTGCCATGTCGATCGAGTAGTTTCAGCGTTTTACCAAACACTTGGTAATGCGTCACTTTTGCCAGCGCTTCTTGGAACTGTTGCGGAACAGCACTGTTATTGATACAGGCCATTCGGGTGGTTGCGAGCTGGCTCAAGGTGAGCGTATCGCGTCCGACGGTATAGCTGCCCATAATGCGGTTACAGCCATCTGCACCACTGATGCGGTTATCAGCTGAAAACTGAAGGCTTGGAATATTACGTTCATTGGGTGCTGTTTTAATTTCGGTATTGCCGATTTGCGTCAAAATCCAAGTCCGTTGCTGAAGCTGTTGAATGTTGGCCATTTCAATGGTGTCGGATGGCGGTGGTGTCGTTTGGCAACCAGTCATGATTAAGCTACTCGCTAAAAGACTGCTTGCAATCAGTTTTTTTAACATGGGATCAGACTCTTATTTTGATGTATCGTCTGAACTATCAAAGCAAATTTTGTCGTTGATTGCCAGTTTTAACTTGCAGCTTTTCGTTGCAGACCTTAGCGTGTTTGGTCAACGGGTAAACCCTGACGAATGAGCTGTGAATACTCAGGACTGGTTAAAGCTGTTTCTTTGCTTACACGTGGGTTGATATAGGCTTTTTGATACCATGTTTTCATATCCCACTGTTGGCTAATCGCGCCTAAATCATACAAATAATTCGGCAAATAACCTGAAGCTAAAATACGGTAGTCAGTCGGTAAAGCGTCATGTGAAACGGCTTGAACCATATCAAATACCAAGGTGGTACAATTACTGGTGAGGGTGTTATACCACTTAGGATGTTTGGCGAGCTCGTCTGCCTTATGTAGATACTCTACAAACAGTGCTTTACTTTCAGCCTGTCCGAGGCGAACAGGAAAGAAATAGACTTGTTCATGACGAATATTGCTGCGGGTATACACAATATCATGCTCATCTGAGGCCACTAAACTCAGCTCATATTTTCTAAAAAAACCACCAATCGCTGAAAATTCTTCATTTTTCTCTTTGCGAATTTCAATGGAAAAGGTCAGTGGTGCGGTATTGGCAAAATCAAAACTGACCAAGGTATGTGCGATTTGCGGCCCCATCCAGTATGAGGTAATGATATTGACCCCAGTGATTTGATTTAGATCGAAAGAGCGGGTATCCCAATGTTCAGCATAGGAGCTGTCCGGGTGCCATGTGAAATTACGGACATTATGAAGGGTGACATGGTCGCCTTGTTTTTCATAATGCAAGATTTTTGCTACTTCAGGTTGCCAGTCTCGGTCTTGGCGAGCATCTAAACTAAAATACCAAGACAACGCCAGTAAAAAGCCAAGAAGATAAAGAATGATATCGAGGCGACGACCAAAAAAGCTTTGGGTGATATAGATGCCTAAAATGCTGAGCGCAAAAGCAATCCAGATCCCAATAAAAATACGGCTGACCAACCAGCCCAAAGGTTCTTGAATCCACAATGCAAAACACAGCCAAATTGAACTGAACAAGACAAAAATACTAAACAGGGTGTGGAGTAATCCAAAGCCCAGTGTCCGCCAAAATTCTATTTTGATCATGTTGTGCATCGTGCTTTTAGCAAAAAGAATATGCTTTATTTTTGATAGGTTGCGAACTCAAAAGCAATTCCAGTTTTGTCATCAATATGTTGTTCTGACGCGACTTTTTTAAATGCTGCTGGAATGGCAGGGTAATGCGCATCACCTTGCACATCGAGTTCAACATGCGTGAGTTCTAAACGGTCCGCAATGTCGATGGTCTGTTTAAAAATTTCACCACCACCAATGATAAAAATACTGTCAGGTTTTTCTGAAGCTTGAACATCGGCAACAGCTTGCGCTAAAGCTTCTTCGATGCTGTAAGCCACCTTTGTGCCTTCAAAAGCCCAAGAAGTGTCGCGAGTAATGACCCAATTGACACGTTTGGGTAAAGTACGGCCCATCGATTCCAGCGTTTTACGGCCCATAATGACCACACCACCTTGGGTGATGGCTTTGAAGTGTTTTAGATCGGCTGAAATATGCCACGGTAGGTCATTGCCTTTACCAATACAGCGTTGCTGATCCATTGCGACTACATGTACAACTTCTAAGTTTTGAAAGGCCATAACGCGCTCAAATGTCGGTTCATATTTCTCATTCTTTCTCAAGGAGAGGAAGAACATCTATGGGTAAACCTCAATCTCGCTGATTCAAGGCGAGATTGAATTCGGCTTTATCTGCTTTAAACAGCAACGGGTGCTTTAATCCCAGGATGTGATTCATAACCCACGATTTCGATATCTTCAAATTTAAAGTCGAAAATATCATTAACCGCAGGATTGAGTTTCAGTTGGCACAGCCCTAAAGGTTCACGGCTTAACTGAAGCTTCGCTTGTTCAAAATGGTTGGCATATAAATGCGTATCGCCACCCGTCCAGACAAAGTCACCCACACCTAAACCGCAGACTTGTGCGATCATATGAGTGAGTAGCGCATAACTGGCAATATTAAAAGGCACACCTAAAAATACATCGGCACTGCGTTGATAGAGCTGGCAAGACAGTTTGCCGTTATGAACAAAGAACTGGAAGAGGGTGTGGCACGGAGGAAGCGCAACTTGCCCAGCTTCTTGTGGATTCCAACCCGATACAATCAGACGGCGTGAGTTTGGATTGGTTTTAATTTCATTGACTAACCATGCAATTTGGTCAAAACCATCTTTTTCATACAAACCATCGGCTTTTTTGGTTGCACCGAAATTACGCCATTGATGGCCATACACCGGCCCCAGTTCACCTTCTGGGCGACCAAAACGCGCAGTTTGTTCTGCGGTTGACCATTCGTCCCAAATACTGACTTTGTTGTCCTGTAAATATTGCACATTGGTATCGCCTTTTAAGAACCACAACAGTTCAATCACGATCGAACGAAAGTGTACTTTTTTAGTGGTTAATAAAGGGAAGCCTTGAGAAAGATCAAAGCGCATTTGATGACCAAATACCGAGCGCGTACCTGTACCAGTACGGTCGCCTTTATCACCACCGTGATCGAGGATGTGTTGTAGCAGGTCTAAATACGTTTTCATAAAACTCTCAAATAAACACTTCGGGGGAACAGACCTCTTAATAGATGTGCCTGTACTTTCCACTCTAAATTATAAAATCTGCGGATGATTATACTGAATTGTGCCTTATTGCGCACTCGAGATTAGTAAGTCAGGCGAGATGATTAATCATATAAAAGTTATGTGAAAGCTATTACAGAGAACCAGGTTAAAGTGGTTTTGTGCAGGATTTAAACTGCAATAATTGAGTTGTATCGAATCTAAATAGATAGCCGTTTAGATGGGCAATCCATTCCATATCTAAGGACTTCATTAGCCAATGGTGAAACATTTGAGCTTAAGCCGAAAAAGGACTTGGGTAAGGGGTAAATTTTTTTAGTTAATTTAAGTTTCAAAAAGTACAGAGAAAATAAAACTTTAGAAAAGTTGTGTTGCATTTTGAAAAAAAATATTACATTTACGACATGAAAGTTCAATACTGAGCGGTTAGTATTTCGAACTCGAAAAGTTGCACACCCCTAATGATTGGGAGGAGAGTTGGTTTTAGTATGCCTTATGATCAAAACGTAAATATGAATGACATCTATGCGCCTGCGCAAACCAATATCATAATACGTTCTCAGTCAGAGCGAAATGTTACCGCTGCGGATATTTTAAGCTCGAAGCAAGCAAGAGAAAGGGCTATTAGCAACCATCAGCGTGTGGATATTGAAAAATTTACAGGATTTTTAAGAAATATTACCCGTCAAACCAGCACTCAAAAATGTGCTAAAAGTATTCGCATTGGCTTAGAGTCTGCGGGTGCAAGCTTCAAGAGTCATCCTGTGGCTGCGGCAGATTGGGGGAATACCCTAACCAGCATTGGTTATCGTAAAATTAATTTATCTTTTGATCAGCCTAAAAAAGGTGATATTTATATTATCGACCGTACTGCAAAAAACCGTTATGGACATATTGCCGCTTATTCAGGCAATGGCTGGGTTTCTGATTTTAAACAAAGTGGTTATGCGGTTTACCGTAACCAAAATGTGAACTACAGCTATTATCGAATGGATTAAGCAGATGTTGACCGGATGTAGAGCAACTCCGCATCCCGATTAAATTCTTTTTTCACGCTGTGCGTGAATCGATACTAAAAATAAACCAATTCCACTAAAGCCGATACACTGGAGCGCAAGAGCAATTTTATCTTGAGCGGGGAGATAGCCCAGCAAACAAATCAGGGCAATTAGGGGTACAAAAATAACCAAACGCGAAAAGCCTTCCCGATACGGATTGTCCTGAGCAATCTTCAATAGCACACCACGTAGCAAATGCGTTGCAATGCCAATCACGAGACACAAACCAATAAAAATTGCGCCAAGCTGTTGAACTTGTGCTGCCATAAAAATCATCACGCAAGTGGCAATACAAACGATGAGTTTAATTTGACGGCTACAGCGTTCCGAATACCAAAAGTTCAACATGGTTTATTTAGACTCAGGCTGAGTATTGCTATGCAAAAGAGATAGGGGGGAAAATAGGCAAATCCCCAGCGCCATAAAACCAATCCCTTGTGCACCTGGAATCAGCAGCTCACCATCTTTAATATTCATAAAAATCAGTGCCAAAAGTAGCGCAATTGGAATCCAAGTCAGTAGACGATATAAAAAACCTGTAGGATTTTTGGCGGCAAAATGAATTTTGCAGTAACGACAAATCAGAAAAACAATCCCAGTACCCAAGAACATTAAAATGGCATTGAGGCTCAGGGGTTCCATCCAATACAACACACCTGTTACAACAGCAATTGCAATAAAAATAAGTAATTTTTTAAGAATAGAAATTGAGGGATTAAACCAAAATTCGAGCATGGGAGTGATGTATTTAAAAACCAAACATATGTCACTTTAGCATAATTTGGCCCTAAAAAAGGGGGCAATGAAGCCCCCAATATTTTATCCGCTCATCGGATTAGCCATTATTCTTTTGTGGACCCCAATCATAGATTTTCTTTTGATAGGCATACCACATCATCCACGTACCAACCAAAATCATTGGCAGACTGAGGAATTGACCTTTACTCATCCATGCGATGAATAGTTGCCCATTGTCAGGCTCACGGAAGAATTCTACGATGAAGCGGGCCATACCATAACCGATCAAGAATAATGCTGAAACCGCCATACGAGGCCGTGGCTTTGAACTGAACCACCACAGTACGATGAATAACAATAACCCTTCAAAAAAGGCCTGATAGAGCTGAGACGGATGGCGAATTAGCTGTAGCGGATCCGTTGGGAAAATCATACCCAGTGCAAAGTTTGGATCTGCAACTGGGCGACCGTAAAGCTCTCCGCCAATGAAGTTACCAATACGGCCAAACATGAGCCCTGTAGGGACACATGGCGCAATAAAGTCGAGGGTTTGGAACCAAGTCATTTTGTATTTCTTACACCAGAACAGCATGGCAAGCATTACACCCAAGAAGCCGCCGTGGAAACTCATACCGCCTGTCCAGACTTGGAACAACCAGATTGGGTTGGCAAGGAATTGCTCAAAGCCATAAAAGAAGACGTAACCGACACGACCACCAATAACGACACCTAGAGCGCCATAAAAGATCAAATCGGAGATCATATCTGGTGTCCAACCACGTTCTTTCGCGCGGTAGCTTGCAAGTCCCCAAGCAAACAAAAAGGCCAATAAATACATCAGGCCGTACCAATGAACTTGTAAAGGGCCAAGTGCTATTGCGACGGGGTCAATATTTGGATAGGTCAGCATGCATATTCCTAGTCATTATGTTTTGAACAGATTTTAGCTGAAAGAGATGAAAAATGTTGTACATTCAATGTGTAAAGATGATGAGTATCGTTTATGTGTATTGTGGCAATAGCATGGCAGGTCTTGGATGAGATGCCATTGTGTTTGATTTCAAATCGAGATGAGTTCTATCAGCGCCCTTCAAGCCATTTAAAGCAGTGGGAAAATAGCCCGATTATTGCAGGGCAAGATTTGCAGTCTGGCGGCACATGGATGGGTATAACGCCAACAGGACGTTGGGCAGTTTTAACCAACTTTCGCGATGGAAAGGATCAAACTAGCTATCCAACGTCTCGTGGACATTTGATTCAATCCTTTTTAGAGTCTGAACAAACCCCGATTCGTTTTGCTCAAGACTTAGAGAAAAAACAATGTGACTATGCGGGCTTTAATATTTTTATGGGGGATCGGCATCAGGCGGTCTATATGAGCAATCGTGGTGAAGCACCACAGGTTCTTCCGAAAGGCGTGTATGTGGTGTCGAATGGTTTGATGACGGAACATTGGGAAAAAACCAAACATTTACGTAAGCGCTTTACCCAAGAGTTCTTACCGATGTTGCAACAATCCAACATCTTACAAAGCGAATTAGAGACGACAGCTTGGAATATTTTGGAGGATGAGCGCAAGATTATTACAGACTTATTGCCGCAAACTGGCATTAGTCAGGATATGGAAGAGTTATTGTCTTCGACCTTTATTCAAAGCCCTATTTATGGGACACGCTGTTCTAACTTCCTGCGCATGACCCATGAACAATGGTCTTGGCTGGAAAAGCAGCAGCAGGGTGAGTTCAAAGGAAAAATCACGGAACAGGCGGTATTCTTTAAACCATAAAAAATGCCGACATGAGGTCGGCATCTTTACAAGTGCGTTATTTAACCTGCAATTAGACCACCATCATTACGTGTAATAACCACTGTTGCCGAACGTGGACGCGCAGTTTGGTTTACACGATCAGTTTGGCTTGCAGGCCAGTGACTGGTTGGCGCATCAAAGCTCTTAGAGTCTTCACCCGGATGTTGCACATTAATGAAAATGGCTTTGTGGTCAGGCGTCATGGTCACCCCCGTGATTTCACATTCAGCAGGGCCTGTGAGGAAACGACGTAAGTTTTCATCTGTAACTTTTGCACCCACAATAGTTGCTTGTTCATTTGGTGCAGTTGCAGCACCGCCATCCCCCACTTGACCTGGTAAGGCTGCAAGCATCATACAGTTAGTTGTGTCGGTATACGCGCCATCATCGGTTTGAATCCACAGCACGCCCCGTGGGTCAAACCACATCCCATCTGGTGATGACAGGTCGTTGTTATCATTTAAACCTGAGAGGTTAATGTTTTCCGCCATCGCAGCTTCAGCACCAAATAAGTAAATATCCCATTCAAAGGTCTCTGCCGCTGAATTTTCTTCTTTAAAACGGATAATATGTCCGTTGACATTGCCTTTACCGCCTTCAGGATCGGTATAGTTTCGAGGATTGGCTGCATCTGTTGTATAGCTTGTTCCACGGTTCGAGTTGTTGGTGAGTGTGACATACACTTCGCCATTTTCTGGATTCACAGCGACCCATTCTGGACGGTCCATCTTGGTTGCTTTAACCGTGTCACCTGCTAAACGAGCAAATGTAAGCACTTCAGCTTGGGAGTTAAATGGATAAATGACGTTTTGTTCATTTAACCCATTTTTCCCATAAGCTAATTCAACCCATTGTCCTGTACCGTCGGCATTAAACTTGGCAACATAAAACTTACCATTGTTCATGTATTTGTCACCTGCACGGTAACCTGTGTTGATATCTTTAGGATCCCATTTGGCATCAGAGACAAATTTATAAATGTATTCACCACGAGAGTCATCTCCCATGTAGAAGGCAAATGCTTGACCTTCAATCGCACGGCTTGCTCGACAGTCCTCATGTGCAAAACGACCGAGTGCAGTACGTTTCACAGGATTTTGACGACCATCAAATGGGTCAATTTCAACAATCCAGCCAAAGGTGTTCGGACCATTACGGAAATCTTGTGCAGTCGTTACACCTTTAATGGAAGCATCCCAACGATCATATAAGTCTTGTGATTCAACTGCACCAACGGCTGTTTCCCAAGCATAGCGTGAGTTTGTATCCAAATAAGCAGTACGGTTTTGCGCATCTTTATTTGGGATTTTTTTCCCTGAACCATCAAGAATATAAATAATTTGCCCTTTCTCATCTTTTTTAGGGGTGCCATCTGCATTTTTTTCGTATAGATAATCGATGCTTAAACCTAAACCGTAGCGTTTTAGTGCAATTTTTTCTTTATCTGAGCGTCCTGCATATTCATCGGCACCTGAACGTTTGAAATATCCAATAAAGTTCTCTTCTGTGGTTAAATATGTACCCCAAGGTGTGTAGCCATTACCACAGTTGTTGTGTGTGCCGCGAGTTTTGAGACCCACAGGTGAATATTGTGTTGCGAGTAAAGGGTTACCTGCCACTGGACCATTAAAGTCCATGATTGTTGAGCCTGTAATACGACGATTGAAAATAGAATTTTGCACAATTTCAACTTTCTGATTTGTCTTGTCTTTCTTGATGTGAACTACGGAGACACCATGTGCATTGACTTCACGAATTACTTCGTCTTCAGGACGTCGGCCATTGGGTTTAGTTGGCCCTTTAGGATGTAGGAATGTTGGATTGATGTATTCATGATTCATCACCAAAAGACCTTGTTCTGAGGCAGACGAATCATAACGGCCAGTTGAGTTGTTTAAACCAAAAAAACTCATACCATCATGGCAATCACCTGAACGGAATTGGAAACTCGGACCAGACGGGACATTTTGATCATCCCATGCTGCATATGCTGGGTTAATCGAATCGCCCATTGCATAGAGTACAGTTGCTGTATAGCCTTCAGGCACCGTAACCCAGTCATTTAAGTTTTTATCTACTGGGGTAAATGTTAATTTCTGTGGTCGTACGTTTGGATCGGTTGGAGGCGTTGTTTCATTGTTTGTAGAATTATCATCATCTCCACACGCTGTTAAGCTTGATGCTAATGCTAACGCAGCCGCTCCACTTGCAGTTTTCTTAATTAAGCTACGGCGTGAAATGTGTTTTTCTAAAATATCGCGAAAATGTGTATTGCTTGAGTTATTGTTATCGAGTTCTTGATCTTCGTGATATGGAGTTTGGTATGTCATGTCTTTTCCTAGCGTCTTTGCTTGGTCGTTTTTAGAAAGTTACAAACAAGGTAAAGCGTCAATATGACAGCGTGGTGAAGCTTATATGTCAAAAACATGAAATGATCAGTAGCACATCTAGCCATAAAAAAAGCAGGCAATTTTGCCTGCTCATTGTTTTAAATCGGGGAGCTTAAACTTCAGCCGCTCGTTTTTTTTCAATCAGTTTTCCAAAAAAGAGACCAATCTCAAATAAAAGCCACATCGGTATCGCGAGCATAATCATCGAAAGAGCATCAGGTGGGGTCACAAACATTGCAACAAAAAAACAGCCGACAATAATGAATTTTCGTTTTTCAACCAATTGTTGGGTGCTCACCACCCCAATCAAGATGAGTATCAAGGTAACAATAGGAATTTCAAATGTTAAGCCAAAAACCAAAAACAGTTTTAGACAGAAGCTGAGATAGCTGTTGATGTCTGTCATTGGGGCCACAGTGTCAGGGGAAACACTGATAAAAAAGTGCAGAATGGATGGCAGCGCAATGAAATAAGCAAAAGCCACACCAGCATAAAACAATGCAATACTACCAATCAAAAGAGGCGTTGCGAGTGATTTTTCTTTTTCGTATAGCGCCGGTTTTACAAAAGCCCAAAGCTGATAAATGATAAAAGGCATGGCCAGCATGAGAGCCACAAAAAAGTTCAGTTTAAATGGCGCCATAAAGGTGGCGGTAACATCCGTTGCAATCATAGATGAGCTAATTGGAAGTTGTGCTCGTAAGGGTTCAGATAGCATTTGGTAGCTATGATTGGCAAAAGGCAATAAACAAAAAAACAAAATGAGAATTAAACCGACGATTTTAAATAAATGACCTCTTAAGATGATCAAGTGCTTAGTAATCGGCATTTCTTCAAGCAGCAGTTGCTCTGAATCTTGAGTCACTACAGGATTTAAGTTGTTAGATTTCATACAGCCTCCCGCATCGGTTCAAAGCTATTTTGAACACAGCCTAAATAAGGTACCGAATCTACAGATGACTTGTGTTTCATAGGTTGAAGTGTAAATACAGGTGTTTTTTGATCTACATACTGATAAGTATGGGAGATATTTTTATTATCGAGTGTGGCAGTTTTTGGGTGTTTTTCATTTGCCAAAATATTTTGTTGTTGTATGTGTTGCATCTGAGCTTGCATCTTTTGTTCAAGCTCCTGAATTCGCTTCATTTCATTTTGCATTTGTTCACGTAATTCAGACATACGTAGCTCACGGTCAATGTCATTTTGCACATTACTGACCATACGTTTGACTTTGCCATACCACTTGCCCGCAAAGCGCGCTGCTTCAGGTAATTTCTCTGGTCCAAGAACCAATAGTGCGATAATGCCAAACACCAAAAGCTCTGTCATGCCGATATTGAGCATTGCAAAACTCCAATGACTTAATGTTTGACGGTTGAGTTGCTTGTGTTGCTATTTTGATGTTCTAAGGTGCGTGGTTCATTGAGTTGAGCTGCTTCAGCGTCCTCATCACGGATTGATTTTTTAAAGTCTTTCACGGCACCGCCGACATCTTTGCCTAAGTTCTTAAGTTTGGCTGTACCAAAAAGAAGAATAACCACAATTGCAAAAATTAGTACGTGCCAAATTGATAGTCCCGCCATGGGTAGATCCTCATCATTTTTCGTTTTCCCTATATCAACAGGCTTGTGTGACATTGCGGTGACGATGATGTTTCAATTTCAAGACAAAACGATCGCTTTGCACTGATTTTGAGAAAAAGCAGTGTTATGATGATTCCGTGAAATTTCAAGGATATTGAAGTGACGTTGCTGCTCCCTCTGTTGGCCTTTCTTAGTGGTTTACTCCTTGCATCCACCCCATTGGCAACACGGTTGAAAACAGGCTTTTCAAGTCTTTTAGCGCGTTGCTTTATTCCGATTGTTATTGTCTACAACATGGTGTTTTATCAGGCTGGTAGCTTTAGTCTGATGTTATTCAGTTTTGTCGTGGCAGTGCTCTTATTTTACTTTTTCCTCTATTTTTCAAAGAATAAATTAAGCGCCCTATGTTTTAGTTATGTCAATATGGCATGGCTAGGCTTTCCTTTTGCGATTGCGTTGTTTGGCACAAAAATTAGTCCAGCAATGGTGGCCTTATATATCGGTGGCTCTATTTTTGGCAATCTCTGGGCAGTAACGGCCGTTAGCCAAACACCGTTAGCTTTTTCGTTTATTTTAAAAAAAGTGCTCTGTGCTCCACCCATGATTGCTTTGATTCTGGCTCTTATTTTACGTTCCGTTGGGGTGCAACATTGGTCACAGCATGATCTGATTGATGTGGTTTATAGTGCAGCCAAATTTGGTATGAGCTTCTCTGGCATGTGTGTATTGGGCATGTGGTTGAGGCACACCAAAGTTGAGAAAGTGGACCTGTGGCAAAGTAGTCAGACGGCTTTGTTAAAATTAGCATGTGGCGTGGTGCTGTGTGGGCTGAGTTATCGTTATCTCGCTATTCCTAATATTGAACAATATATTGGGGTCATGTTCTTATTGTTCTGTTTACCGCCAGCAGCCAATATTGTGGCTTTGGAAACGCATTATCAGGGTACAGGCATGTCGGCAAAATACATTGCTTCAGGTACGATCATCAGCTGTGTTGTGGTGAGTATTTATGGTTTATTGCTGCATGCATTTGCTGTGATCTAAGCACTCACTTTAGCTAGAAATGCATAGTACTGCTGCGCAAGGGCGATAGAATAGATTATAGAAAATCTTTTGCCACGTCCTCCCCGAGGGGAGAAGGGGCAACATTACACAGCTTAGTTTTTATTGTTCTAAACTGGCTTTAAACAGTTGCATCGCCTGACCACGATGGCTGATTTTATTTTTTTCTTCTTTGCTCATTTCTGCACTTGAAAGCCCTAACTCGGGTAACCAGAACAGCGGGTCATAACCAAAACCATTTTCACCACGTGCAGCCTCCAGTACTTCACCTTTCCAAATGCCTTGGAAAATTTGCGGAAGAGGATCATCGGCATGTTGCACTAACGCTAAAACGCATACAAACATGCCTTCAATCGCTTGACCGTCTTTACGCAGTGGCTTGAGTTCAGCTAATAGCTTTTGGTTATTGGCAGCATCATCGCCGTGTTCACCTGCATAACGCGCAGAGTAAATCCCCGGTGCACCATCTAAAATAGGGACACAAATCCCAGAGTCATCTGCAATGGCTGGTTTTCCTGAAATTTTAGAAGCATGGCGTGCTTTAATAATCGCATTTTCGACAAAGCTCAAACCATCTTCAATGGCATCCTCAATATTCAATTTACCTTGAGCAATCACTTCAACAGGTAAGTTGAGTTCTGCAAATAATTTTTCAAATTCTGCAATTTTGCCTTTGTTATTGCTTGCGAGGACTAACGTACCTTGAGATAACCAATCAGTTGATGCCATGTGAAAGATCCGTGCTTTAAAAATTATGGGGTTATTTTAACAAGTCCTACTCATGGATAGGCAATAAAAAAGCACCCGAAGGTGCTGAGTATGGAAATAAAAGCTTATTGGGCTTGAATCCACTTGTCTGCACGATCACGTGCTTGACGAATTTGATCTTGTGTTAAGTTTGCCGCCAAGGCTGTTTTCTTGCCTTCAGAAAGCGTAATCACTTTATTGTCGAGCATGCCGTCACGAGTTGAAAGCTCATACCATTGGTAAGCACCCATGTAGTTTTTCTTTTGCTCTTCCATCATCGCCAAGTTAAAGCTTGCGCGGTTATCACCACGGCTGGCTGCTTTTTCAAAGTATTGACGTGCTAAAGATTCATCTTTTTTAGTGCCTAGGCCATCTGCAAGCATACGACCAACATTCAGCTGAGCTGCCGAAAGACCTTGATCCGCAGCGGCTTTGTACCAAGCAAAGGCCTGTCGTTCATCTGCAGAAATGTCTTTACCCTGTTGATACTTGGTTGCAAGATAGAACTGCGCAGCAGGCTGACCCGCTTTTGCTGCTTTAATTAAGCTATTGATATCCATAACAGAATATTGTGCAGCTTGACTCGCAACAGACGTGGTTGGGGAAACATAATCTGCATGAGCTTGAATGCTCAAAAGTCCAACCAGTAGTGTCGTGCTTAAGAATAGTTTTTTCATAGAGCGCTCACTCGATAAATTGCGACTTCACCAAACAAATTCGGGAGACGTTTACTGAGTAAACTATCTTGTTGATCCCCATTTACAGCGAGTCGATTAATAATTCTGATGTTATTTTCCGCACAAAGTGCTTCAAAATCACGGAAAGTACATAAGTGGATATTGGGTGTGTTATACCACATGTACGGTAAAGCTTCAGAAACAGGCATCATTCCTTTTAGTGCCAAGAAAGAACGAGTCTTCCAATGAGCAAAGTTTGGAAATGTAATGATCGCCTGTTTCCCTACACGCACCATATCACGTAATAAAACATCTGGTGCATCTACCGCTTGCAAGGCTTGTGCCATAACGACATAGTCAAAAGACTGGTCTGCAAAGCGGCTTAAACCCAAGTTTAAGTCCTGTTGGATAATATTTAACCCGCGACCGACCGCAATTGCAATCTTTTCTTGATCAATTTCCAGTCCATATGCGCGAATATTGTGCTTTTTGCTCATGTGGGCCAGTAATTCACCGTCACCACAGCCCAAATCGAGTACGCTGGAATCAGGTTTGATCCATTTTTCTGCCAGTTGATGATCAATACGCATTACACAGCCCCCTGAGATGTTGCTTGAAGGTGTTCAGAACCGCCTAGAAATGCACGTAACGCTTTTACATACAAAGGAATCGGGAACAGGAATGAGTCATGGCCTTGTTCAGCGTCGATATCTAAATAGCTCACCGGTTTGTGATTGGTGATCAGCGCATCCACAATTTCTTGTGAGCGTTGCGGGGTAAAACGCCAGTCGGTGGTAAAGGACACCACAAGGAACTGACATTTGGTCTGTGACATGGCTTTAACTAAAGACTGCTCATACTCACGCGCAGGATCAAAATAATCTAAAGCTTTGGTCATAATCAGGTAAGTGTTGGCATCAAAGTTACGGCTAAATTGCTCACCTTGATAACGCAAATAGCTTTCGACTTGGAACTCGACATCGAAACCATACATAAATTTGCCTGACTTTAGGTCACGACCAAATTTCTGCTTCATGGCTTCTTCAGATAAGTAGGTAATATGGCCGACCATACGTGCCAAAATTAGGCCACGTTTTGGATAGCTGTCATTTTCAAGATAGCGACCATCATGGAAGTCTGGATCAGACAAAATTGACTGGCGTGCGACTTCGTTAAAGGCAATATTCTGAGCCGATAATTTCGGCGCACTGGCAATAATCACGCATTTTTGCAAGCGATCAGGATAATCAACCGACCATTGCAAGGCTTGCATACCACCCAATGAACCGCCAATCACCGCACTCCAGACCTGAATGCCCAGATGATCAGATAAAATGGCTTGGGTTTTAACCCAGTCACGGACGGTGACTAAAGGAAAGTCTGGACCATAAGGACGGTTGTCATTTTCAGGGTTTGGCGAAGTTGGACCCGTAGAACCATTACAACCGCCAATATTGTTCAGTGCAAGCACGAAAAATTTCGAGGTATCAATCGCTTTACCTGGGCCAATACAAGCATCCCACCAACCTGGTTTTTTATCATCGGCATGATGATAACCCGCGGCGTGATGATGTCCTGATAGCGCATGGCAAATTAAAATCGCATTGGATTTATCTGCATTGAGCTCACCATAGGTTTCAACCATCAGTTCATAACGAGGGAGAATACGACCGCATTCGAGCTCTAAGGGCTCTTCAAAAGTAAACTTTTGTGGACTAACGATACCCACGGAGTCAGCAGGAAAAGACACAGGAATAATTCGCCTTAAATCTTTGGGGTTAATAAACAAAAGGATACCACTTGAGGGTATCCTTCTAAAGTCATTTTAGTGCTAATTATTATTGCTAATACTTATACCGCAGCAGCAATCACTTGATCTGTGCTTAACACACCTTGATCAATTAAGCGGTTGGTACACGCAATAATAGCTTCAATCGATGAGGTCACAATGTTGTCGTGAATACCCGCACCGAAGGCTGATTTACCAGTTCCTTTGACTTGTAATTCAACCAAAGCCAAGGCTTTAGCATTTGCCCCAGAGCTAATACCGCGCTCTTCGTAGCTCAAGACGTCAATTGGTAACTGTAAAGCATCCAACATTGCAGAGATTGGACCATTGCCTTCGCCACGTAATTGCTGCGTTTCACCATTCACTTCAACTTCAAGCTCAACCACTTGCTTGCCGTTGTTGTCATATAAACGGTAGTTTTTGGTTGAATAATGTGTATCTTTGGTATTCACATAGGTTTCTTTGAACAATTTCCAAATTTCTTGTGCGGTAATTTCAGTGCCTTCCTCATCGGTACGTTTTTGTACGGTTTGAGAGAATTCAATTTGGATACGACGTGGCAAGACCACGTTGTAATTTGCTTCTAACAAGTAAGCAATACCACCTTTACCTGACTGTGAGTTGACGCGGATTACAGCATCATAGTCGCGACCCAAGTCTTTCGGGTCGATAGGTAAGTACGGCATATCCCAAATTTCTTCGTTCTTTTGGAACTCGAAGCCTTTTTTGATGGCATCTTGGTGTGAACCAGAAAATGCGGTGAAGACCAAGTCACCTGCATAAGGGTGGCGAGGGTGAACAGGCAAGCCTGTACATTCTTCTACCGTTGCAATAATTTCATTAATATTTGAGAAATCTAAGTTTGGTGCAACGCCTTGGGTATACATGTTCAAGGCAATTGCAGCAACATCGACATTACCTGTGCGTTCGCCATTACCAAACACACAACCTTCGATACGGTCTGCACCGGCCATAATCGCCAATTCTGATGCCGCAATCCCACAGCCGCGGTCGTTGTGACAGTGTACCGAAATGATGACACCATCACGACGTTCAATGTTACGGTGCATCCATTCGACTTGGTCTGCATAAACATTCGGTGTTGAAACTTCAACTGTTGCAGGTAAGTTTAAGATTACTTTATTGCTTGGAGATGCTTCCCAAATTTCCGTGACTGCATCACACACGTCTTTTGCAACGTCTAATTCAGTTGCAGAGAAACACTCTGGGCTGTACTGGAACACCCATTCCGTTTCAGGATATTGCGCTGCATATTCTTTGACTTTGCTGGCTGCATTGACCGCCAATTGCTTCGCACCTGCAACATCGACATTTAAGACTTTTTGGCGAAAAGTTGGAGCATTGGAATTATAAATATGCACGATGGCACGTTTTGCCCCCGCTAAAGACTCAAAAGTACGCTGGATCAAATGATCACGTGCTTGAACTAAAACCTCGATATACACATCATCTGGAATATGATTTTCTTCGATTAATTTACGGGTAAAGTCAAAGTCAATTTGAGATGCTGAAGGGAAACCGATTTCAATATTCTTGAATCCAATTTTCACCAACATTTGGAACATTTTAAACTTTTGTTCCATATCCATCGGTTCAAAAATTGCTTGGTTACCATCACGCAGGTCAGTACTCATCCAAATAGGCGCTTTTGTAATTTCGTTGTTTGGCCATTGACGGTCTGGCAAGTCAACACGTTGATACATGCGACGATATTTTTTACTTGGATCAGCCAACATCATGAGGTAATTCCTTACATAGTACGGGTTGCATTTGAGTGGGTAATAAAAAGCAACCTACTACTGAATATAGATTGTGTCTATGGTCTCTATTTACAAGGGAGTCTTCAGGGTGTTTTTAAACGTAAATATTTGATACGACTTAGATTTACCGTGAGTAACCTTGTAACGTTATATTTAAGAGTTTAATCCAGTTCGGTCGAAAAGATTTTTCTTTTTTTATGGCTTTTAGTCGTATCTGAAAAAATATTTCCCTCTAATTTGATATATAGGGGAAATATTTCCGTGTATTTTTAAGATGTGTTTAATCTTTTTCTTCATTTTGCGAATTTGATTCATTTCATTCGCTTTTTTGAAGCGGTTATGAGAACTCTATGACCATATCGGGCTGTATATCTGCAAGGGTTGCAGTGCCCATCAACGCCATGGTGATCTCAAACTCTTCTTTTAAGATTTTAAGCACGTGGGCAACGCCTAAGGCACCTGCAGTGGCAAGACCATAAATACATGGTCGTCCAACTAAAACCGCGGAAGCTCCCAAGGCAATAGCCTTAAACACATCTGAGCCGCGACGAATACCGCCATCATATAAAAGAGGGAAGTCATGCGGAACGGCTTTTTTGATGAGTTGCAAGGCTTTGAGTGGAGGAATACAGGTATCTAAAACTCGACCGCCGTGATTAGACACAATTAAGCCTTGTATGCCATGTTGAATGGCCAGTTGTGCATCGAGTGGACTGACGATGCCTTTTAACAGAATTGGTAAATCAGTCTGTTGAACCATCCATGCGATGTCATCCCATGTCGGAGCAATTTTCATTAGTCCATTAAACACGGGATGATCACCTTCTTGCAGTTCAGGCAGTGGAATATGGGCAGGAGTGTGCGGATGCTGCATGTTTTCAGGGAGGTGAAAGAAAGCACGACGTTCACGGTCACGGATGCCTGTATGTGGAGAGTCCACAGTGATGACAATAGCGGTGAAGTTTTGTGCCTCAGCGAGCTTCAGCAAAGCCAAAGATTTATCACGGTCACCTTGCCAGTACAGTTGGAACCATTTGTAGGGATGTTCAGATTTGAATGTTCGCATGTCCGTGTTGGTAAAAGTACTCAAAATCATATTACTACCGAGTACTTCAGCTGCCAGTGCGGTTGCTGCTTCTGCTTCAGAATGAAACTGCTGTTGATGACCAATCGGTGCCACAAAAATAGGATGTGGAAAGCTTTGTCCTAAGATTTCACAGCTCGTATTGCCTTGAGTGAGATCTCTTAACATGCGTGGTATCAAGTGCAGGTTTTGGAACTGAGCGAGGTTATTCCGAACACTGATCTCATTCATAGCGCCACCTTGCAAATAGTGCCAGACCATCTCAGGTAGATGCTTTTCTGCCTCAATTTCATAGTCCGCAATGGTTTGCAATGAGGCAGGAATTTGGGTGAGTGGTGGCAAAACAGTTTTTGATGTCATGGAACGGTCCAGTTGCTACAGTAGTTAACGTTGAGCTGGGATTATTGTTTTAAAGTTCAGCCCATTTGCGCATCAGGTTATGATACAGACTGGTGAGCTTGACCACTTCTTGATGTTGATCACCGAGTTGCACGCGTAGGTTCTGAATAGTTTGATCAAGATTAAATAAGATATGGCGGTCAGCATCATCTCGAATCATACTTTGAACCCAAAAGAACGAAGCGACACGGCAGCCTGAGGTCACTGGTGTTACCTCATGCACGCTGGTAGATGGATATAAAATCATATCACCCGCGGGTAGTTTTACTTCATGATAGCCATAGGTGTCTTCTACCACCAAATCGCCACCCTCATATTCGTCAGGTTCGCTTAGGAAAATAGTGCAGGATACATCGGTACGAATCCGATCTTTGCTTCCAGCTACCCAGCGAATGGCATTGTCCACATGAAAGCCAAAAGTTTCGCCCTGTTCATAGCGGTTAAAATAAGGTGGCAAAATATCTAAAGGTAGGGCAGCGGACATAAAGAGTGGATGTTGTCCAAGTGCTTCTAAGATGATATGGCCTAAGTGTTGCGTGAGAGGGTGATCTTCGGGGAGCTGTTGATTTTGTTTTACATGTTTTGAGAGTGATCCTGTGGTTTTTTTACCATCAACCCACTCGACTTTTGCCATTTCACTACGAAAGTATTGTACCTGTTCTTTGCTTAATACGTTGGGAATATGATGGATCACAACATGGCCTGCTAAAAATGAAAGATCTATTTAGTCTTTAAGCATATATAAAAATAGCCTCAATGAGAGGCTATTTTATCAAATCTCAGGATGAAGAGAGATTTTAGTTATAAACTTAGTATTTGAAGTTTAGAGACAGTACTGCGCTACGACCTTCAGCTTCAGTTGCATAGTGAGATGAATATGCTTTAGTGAAGTAGCGTGTATCAGCCAAGTTGTTGACATTTAACTGTAGATCAACATTTTTGTTGACGTTGTAACGCGCCATAGCATCGTAGCGAACGTAACCTGGTACATATTTTGTGTTTGCTAAGTCACCATAAACTTTGTCCATCGCAATTGCGCCAGCACCTAAAGTTAACTGTGGCACAATTTGGTAAGTTGTCCATAGCGTAGCACTGTTTTTAGGAACGTTAGGCATTTGGTTGCCATTAAATATAGATTGGTCTGTACATGTTGTACCACGGCAACTTACACCATTTTTGGTCGCTTTACTGTCTAAATAAGTATAACCAGCACTAATATCCCACTTATCAGTAATCTTACCGTTTAAACCAAGTTCAAGACCATCCACTTTACTTTCACCGATATTGCTATAGGTTGTAGGAGACAGTTGAATACGAGCATTTTGTTTTTCAGTACGGAAAATAGCAGCTGTTAAATTTAGGCGATCTTGTAGCAAGTCCCATTTTGTACCGATTTCAAAAGTACGACTTTCTTCAGGATCTAGGTTGCTATAAGCCGCTCCAATGCCTTCTGAACCGTCACCAGCATCTATACCAACAGGGTTTGCAGAAGTGGCATAACTTGCATAAATAGCCCCATTTTCAACAGGTTTAAAAGTAATACCTGCTTGATATGTGAAAAAGTCGGTATCACTTTCAGTTTTTACTTTATCGCCGGCTTTTGCTGTAGCAGGATTAGCAATCACAGCACTGTTAAGAGCTCCATAAGTCATGGTCTGTTCAGTATCAAACTTATCCCAGCGTAAGCCCAAATCTAAAATCCACTGAGGGCTAAATTCAATGTTGTCTAGTAAGTAAATAGAAGTAGATTTTGTTTGAGTGTTGTATTGGTCAGCACCTTCGGTACTGATGCTGCCTGTCCATTGTCCGCGATTAGGATTCTGAACCGAGGTGCACCAACCAGAGCTCACATTTTCAGACTTGCTACAATCCGAGTAGGCACTTCCCGTAGTATTTTCGCCATTGATAATATATTGGGTACGGTCTGTTTCTTGGTCTGAGTACTCAGCACCTAGGTTAAAGCTGTGCTTTAAGCGACCTGTATTAAATTTACCTGTTAAAGCCAATTGGTCTGTAAAGGTATCAGTATCAGCTACACGTGAGTTTGCACGCGCCCAAACATTGCCTACTAATTGATTAGTGAATTCAGGTTTATTGTAAAAGTTACCTTGTGAATCATCCGGATTCGTCCAAAGATAGTCATTTTTAGATTTGTTGTATACAGCGGTATTGCTAAGGGTTAAATTATCAGTAAGATCATGCTCAAGCTTGATCGTTCCTGATTGATTTTCCTGTTTTTGGAAATAGCGATCTTTCCAGCCGTAATACATACCTTGTTTAACATCGATAGGCTTACCATTGCCATTTAATGGTCGGTAATCAATTGCTCCAGTTCTTGGAGCACCAAATGGGTTGTTGTATGGAATGCCTGAATCAGGGGTATCATCAGTTTTGAGGTAGTAGTAGCTTAAAGTTGCACGCGTGTCGCTGTCTAGACCAAAAGTAATACTTGGTGCAATACCTGCACGTGCATATTCAGTACCATCTTCTTGACCTGCTTTGTCGTTGTGGTGACCCATTACGGCAACACGAGCAGCAATACCATTACCAAAATCTTTGTTACCGTCTAAAGTAATACGTTGGTAATCATCCGTTCCTGCACCCACAGAACCTTCTAAAAAGTCACCTTTTTTTGCAACTTTAGAAATCATGTTGATGCTACCACCAGTTGTACCTGCACCGCCCATAGCAGATGCAGAACCTTTAGTAATTTCAACTTGCTCAATCGCAAACATTTCACGGTTTTGAGAAGTAGAGTTACGTACACCGTCTACATACATTGAACTTTCAGAGTTATAACCACGGATAAATGGACGGTCACCATTTGGGTTACCACCTTCACCTGCACCAAGTGTGATCCCAGGTACTGTGCGTAAAGCATCGCTTAAAGTTGTAACTTGAGTGTCTTCAATCAACTGTTTAGAAATAACAGATACTGACTTTGGTGTGTCGAGTAGGGGAGCAACGAACTTGCTGTTTGCAGATTTGTCTACTTTCAAACTTTGTTCTGCTGCCGCTTCCGTGTGAATTGTTTCTAATTGCGCGATTTGATCTTGCGCAACAGCATTGACTGCAACCACAGAGAGTGTTGAAGCGATTGCTGAAGAAACCAGCTTTTTACGTGTTTTGATGAAGGCCATAACGAATCTAGTTCTAGCGTTGTAAATTAGTATGCGAATAATAATGATTCTTATTTTTTGTAGCATAACTATTACATTGAAATTGTCGATGCTTAGATATATTTGTGTAGAAAAAATAAATGTAATAATGTAATGAATTTGATATAAGTTTTTGATTTTTATTTGGATTGGAAAATTAGATTATATTTTTATAATATTATTGGAATTTAGAATCCATTATTTTTAGGCTAAGTTTGAAGGTGTTTCTCAAGTGAGTATGTATAAATTATGTTAGATCTATATTTGGTATGTATGAAGAAAACCCTGCCGGCGCAGGGTTTTGCATGTAGCTTAGAACTTAAAGGCCGTACTTAGCTGAACGCGTCGTCCTTCTTGGGTGTTACTATAACGATTGTAATAGCCTGTCCCTATTTTTTCATAATCATTGAAGTCTTTGTCAAAGACATTGTATAAAGCCACACCAACGTCCCAGTTATCATTAACGATAAAGTTTGAACCAATATGGAACAGTGTATAAGCCTTATAATCTCCTAACGCATCATAAACAGCTTGGTTAGCTACGGTTAGATTCTCGTAATTTGACGTAAAACGTGCACGTTCACTACGATATTCACCACGTGCCCATAAATTGACGAAATCGGCAGCTTGCCATTTCAAAGAGGCGTTTGCCATATGCTTTGGTGTATCATTTAGAACAGGGTTATTAAGTTGTTTATCCTTAATTTCCGTCTCGGTCCAAGTATAATTGAGGCCTAGTTTCCAGTTTTCTGCAAACTCCCAATTTAGACCAGTTTCAATACCATAAACTTCAGCTTCTTCGGCATTGATTGGGCGCGTAACGTTCCACGTATCTGGAGCACCTCGGTTATAGTCCATTGTCCAAGGCGTTCCAACGGAAAGCATATAGTCTTCACATTGCTGTTTATTCGTATCAGTATTACAACGTAACTCAGCATTACCCGTCATAATTTTGTCTTCAATTTCACTAAAAAAACCTGTGATATTAAAGTCAAAATTAGAGTTATTCGTAAAATACGTACCTAGTTCTAAATTTTTACTGGTTTCAGGTTTTAAATCAGGATTACCGAAAACAGGTGTGCGGCCTTGACCACTAACATTATAAATACCTGTGGTTAGGCGTTCTAATCGAGGCGCTTTGTAGCCTTCAGAGTAGCCACCTTTAAATGTCCAGTTTTCATTTGCATTCCAGACTAAATAAGCGCGCGGCGTCCAAAAATCCCCAAAAGTATCATGATTGTCATAACGTAAACCCAAGGTTAATGCCAAACTATCATTAAGTGACCATGTATCTTCAGCGAATAGTCCTAATTGCTCAAAAGAAACTTCTTTTTGAACACGAAGTCCATCACGAATGCTTGCATCCCACCATTGCCCACCTAAAGTAATGTTATGACCATTAATATAATTAGTCGTAAACTTGGTATCGAAAATAGTATCTTCGCTTTCAAGCAAACGTGGTGTTATTGCCTGAGACATATTTTGCGCGCGAGCCGGAATTAAGCGACCTACAGTTTCTGTTTGAGTATTTGCAAGACTAGACTCAAGAGTGCCGATATTACTGCGCCATGTATGCGAAAGAATCATTTTTTCACGATTATATTCTTGGGACTTATCATAACCGCCGTTTGCACCTAAAGTGCCTAATTGTCCTTTAGAGTTGTCATACCATTGATCTGTCTGCTCATATTCCGCAGAAATATCATGTTGATCCGTTGGTGTTAAAGTTAAGCGAACACCAATATTTTCTAAGTCTGACTTGGTTGGGTTTTGTCCCTGAGTTAGTTCTGTTTCAGTACCTTCATCATCGCTACGAATTACGTTTGATTGATCTCGTTCAGCTTTGCGGCCCCTTAATTGAATACCAAGGAGGTTTGGAATAAGTGGACCAGTAACATATGCATCTACAGAGCGTTGATTCCCGAAATCAGAACTATTAGGGAGTAATGTTCCTTCTAAAGTGACTGCTCCAGTCCATTCATTTGAAACTTTTTTAGTAATAATATTGACTACACCACCGATGGCGTCAGAGCCATATAATGTTGATGCAGGGCCGCGTATGACTTCAATACGTTCAATCGCAGATATTGGAGGGATAAAACTGTTGTTTGATTCGCCAAATCCATTTGGAGTAATGTCACCAGTGCTGTTTTGACGGCGACCATCAATTAGAACGAGTGTATATTCTGAATCCATTCCACGAATACGAATATTCAGACCACCTGTTTTTCCTGCTGTGGGACTAATATCAACGCCTTCTATATCGCTTAAGGCATCGGCAATCGAATTAATACGTTTATTTTTTAAATCTTCTGCTGTAATGACCGTCATTGTAGCAGGTGCTTTTTTAATATCTTGTTCAAAACCCGCAGCTGAAACCACAATGGTGGAAAGCTGATGTGGCGATGAATCTTCAGTTGTTGTTTCTGCGAAAACAGGAGTGGTGATTGCCCCAAGCAATGCCAATGAAAGAGGGTGTAGATTAAACTTACTCATAACTAGAGTTCCAATGATGGACGAGAAAAAAATTGAAAAAAACGATCAAAGTTGACGCAAATATTAATGGTAATATTTATCATTTTCAACAAAAAGCCATAAAAAATATAATACTTTGCGCTTAATCAGTAGCGATTTAAAAATATTCAAAATAAAAAACGATAAATGAAGAAAAAAATATGTGGTTTCAATCGGGTGTTTTGTATATCGTTCAATGTTGTCATATAATGTGGCACTTTTTAAAATTGTTCTTACCAAAAGATTGAGGAAGCCATGCAAGTAACTTCTGAAGCGGTTTCGGGTGTTACCCGTCGTTTAAATGTATCTGTACCGACGAGCCGTGTTAACGAGCAGTTCGAAGCTCGCTTAAAACGCACTGCTAAAACTGTGAAGATCAACGGCTTCCGTCCAGGTAAAGTGCCAGTAAATGTTGTTCGTCGTGAATATGGCGCGGGTATCTACCAAGAAGTCGTAAGCGACATTATTCGTGACACAGTATTTGAAGCGATCCAACAAGAAAAAATCAATGCTGTCGGCATGCCAAACATTGAAAAATCTGAATTAAAAGACGACGCGCTTGTATACGAAGCGACTGTTGAAGTTTATCCAGAAGTTAACGTGAAATTTGATGGTTTAGAAGTTGAACGTAAAGCATCTGAAGTAAACGACAAAGATGTTGATCAAATGATCGAAAACCTTCAGAAGCAACGTGCTTCTTGGGCTGAAACGAAAGGCATGGCTAAAAAAGACATGCAAGTAACTTTTGACTTTGAAGGTTCAGTAGACGGTGAAAAGTTTGAAGGCGGTTCTGCAGAAGACTTTAAACTTGTTTTAGGTTCAGGTCGTATGATCCCTGGCTTCGAAGACGGCATCGTTGGTATGAAGAAAGGCGAAGAGAAAGTGATTGATGTAACTTTCCCTGAAGATTACCAAGCTGAAAACCTTGCTGGTAAATCAGCTCAATTCAAAATTACTGTGAAGCTTGTTGAAAAACAAAAACTTCCAGAAGTTGATGCTGAATTCCTTAAAATCTTTGGTCTAACTGAAGAAGAAGGCATTGAGAAGTTAAAAGCTGACGTTCGTAAAAACATGGAACGTGAAGTGAAAAATGGTTTGCGTAATCAAGTGAAAGGTGCAGCTTTTGATGCACTTGTAGCTGCAAACGAAGTTGAACTTCCTACGTCTATGGTTGCTCAAGAAGTTGACCGTCAACGTCAACAAATGATCCAACAGTTCACTCAGCAATTTGGTGCTCAAGGTGCGAAAGCATTTGACTCAAGCATGCTTCCAGATGAGTTGTTCAAAGAACAAGCTGAAAAATCTGTAAAATTAGGCGTATTGGTAAGCAAAGTTTTAGCTGATGCTAAAATTGAAGTAGATCAAGCACGTGTTGATGCTTACATCGAAGACATGGCTTCTTCTTATGAAGATCCAGCTGAAGTGATCGAATACTTCAAAAATGACAAGCAACAACGTTCGCAAATCGAAGCTGTTGTGTTAGAAGACCAAGTGGTTGATCACATCTTAGCGTCTGCTAAAGTAACAGATACTGTTGTAAGCTACGAAGACTTATTGAAAGAGCAACAAGCTCGTCAACAAGGCTAAGTTTAGCTAAAGTAAAAAAGGCGCTTTGAGCGCCTTTTTTATTATGATCTGGTTTTTTTAAAAGGCCTTGCGTTCATAAAGCTTATGCAAAAAATATCTGTTATTTACTTGAGAATATTTTGCATTTTCAGCAATTATCCCTCATATTGTGACTATGAGTTGAGTAACAAAAAATTTAGGAATAAGTAAACGTATGTATATTCCAACTATCGATAATGCCTTAGTTCCAATGGTTGTAGAACAGTCATCTCGCGGTGAACGTTCATTTGACATTTATTCACGTCTTTTGCGTGAACGCGTCATTTTTATGACTGGTGAAGTTGAAGATAACATGGCGAATTTGATTGTCGCGCAAATGTTGTTTTTAGAAGCGGAAAACCCAGATAAAGATATTCATCTTTACATTAACTCACCAGGTGGTTCGGTGACTGCTGGTATGGCGATTTACGATACCATGCAATTTATTAAACCAGATGTTGTGACTTACTGTATGGGGCAAGCAGCATCAATGGGTGCTTTCTTGTTGAATTCAGGTGCGAAGGGTAAACGTTATTGCCTTGAAAATGCACGTGTCATGATCCACCAACCGTTAGGCGGTTTCCGTGGTCAGGCATCTGATATTGAAATTCATGCACGTGAAATTCTGTTCATTAAAGAACGTTTAAACCGTTTAATGGCAGAGCACAGTGGTCAAGACTATGAAACTGTGGCACGTGATACTGACCGTGATAACTTTATGACAGCGCAAGCTGCAAAAGAATATGGTCTCGTGGACGAAGTGTTATCTAAACGTCCATAAGTTTTAAAAGTTTAGAATTGGAGTGAATATGTCCGAACATCCTCAAGGACAAAAGCATTGTTCATTTTGCGGTAAAACGCAGTCTGAAGTTGGGAAACTGATTGCAGGCGAGGACGCGTACATCTGTAATGAATGTGTGGACGTATGCTTAGACTTGGTGCAAACCAGTCAACAAGTTGAGTCGGGTGACTGGGCTGCAAAACCCTTGCCTAAACCTCACGAAATTCGTGCGGCACTAGATCAATATGTCATTGGTCAAGATGTGGCAAAGAAAACCTTGTCAGTTGCTGTCTACAACCACTATAAACGCCTTAAAGCGACACATGGTGGACATAAACACGACGATGCTGTTGAAATTGCGAAAAGTAATATCTTATTAGTAGGACCAACAGGTTCGGGTAAAACCTTGCTTGCGCAAACCATGGCACGTCTTCTCGATGTTCCTTTTGCTATGGCTGATGCAACGACACTTACCGAAGCAGGCTATGTCGGTGAAGATGTTGAAAACATTGTACAAAAGCTTCTACAAAAAGCAGACTACGATGTAGAAAAAGCGCAAAAAGGTATTATCTATATCGACGAAATCGACAAGATTACCCGTAAGTCTGAAAACCCATCGATCACGCGTGATGTGTCGGGTGAAGGTGTACAACAAGCGTTACTGAAAATGATCGAAGGTACGGTTGCCTCTATTCCACCTCAAGGTGGTCGTAAGCATCCACAGCAAGAATTTATTCAAATTGATACCTCAAATATCTTGTTCATCTGTGGTGGGGCATTCTCGGGTCTTGAAAAAATCGTACAACAGCGCCAAGAAAAAGGTGGAATTGGCTTCACGGCTGAAGTGAAGAAGAAAGATGAAGGCAAGAAATTGTCTGATTTGTTCCGTCAAGTTGAAGCGACCGATTTGGTGAAATTTGGTCTGATTCCAGAGTTTATTGGTCGTTTGCCTGTAATTGCGACTTTGGAAGAGTTAGATGAAGAAGCTTTGATGCAAATTCTGACTGAGCCGAAGAATGCATTGACTCGTCAATATCAACATTTGTTTGATATGGAAAACGTTGATCTGGTTTTTGAAGACTCAGCACTGCGCGCTGTGGCGAAAAAAGCTTTGGATCGTAACACGGGTGCACGTGGCTTACGTTCTATTTTAGAAAATACGCTGCTTGAAACCATGTATGATTTACCAAGTCGTACCGATGTTGGCACAGTTGTGGTGAATGAAGACGTGATTAACGGTACGGCTGCACCATTATTTAAGCCAGAGCGTTTACCAAGAATCGAACAGAAAGATGCAGCTAAAGTTGATTTAAAAGTGATTAATTCAAAGTCCGCTTAAGTTGTTATTCATCTGAAACGTGTGAAAATCGAGTGTTTTCACACGTTTTTTTATATTCAAAAAAAAGAGGGAATGCTACTCTGCATCATAGGCTGGGATGCCTAGATTAAAACTAAAAATTCAGTATCAAAATAAAAAATATGCCGTGAGGAATAGTCATGCGTGCAATGACGATTACGCTTTTAAGCAGTTTAATTTTATTGGGTTGTCATGGAAAAGCGACAGTTGAACAACCTGAATTAACATCAACGCTCAGCCATGAGGTTGATTTTGAACACGATCCAGGTATGGTCGAGCAGTACCGCATTGGAGTGTTTAGCGTAGGTGGATGGGTCAACCAAAAATTAGGACAGCGTTTTCAGCGTGTCCAACCCCAGCATGAACAAGCGGCGATGGTTTATCTGTATCGTCCAGATTCAAAGTGGAACCGACAAGAAATTGTGGCGTCGAGTTTATTTATCAATAAAGAGCGCATTCCAAGCCTGCTGAACAATCATTACTATTGGGTCGAATTACCCGCAGGGACTTATCGTTTATCGAGTAGTCGTCCTTTGGGTATTAACCATTTTCAAAAGCCGAAGTATATCGATTTTACCGTAGAAGCAGGGTTTGTAACTGCTAATTGAAATCTACTTATTTCTATACTATTATATACAACATGAGTAAATATGTAAGCATTAGCGTTGCAGCTAAAACATTAGGTGTTTCCATTCAAACATTAAGGCGTTGGGATGAAGAAGGCACTTTGGTTGCAGATCGAACCCCTAAAAATCATAGACGATATGATCTGAGTAAGATCACGCCTGAGCAAATACACAAGCCCGATAGTCAACTTCAAAGGAAAACCATTGCATACGCAAGGGTATCGAGTCATGACCAAAAAGAAGATTTAATTCGACAGCAACAAGTTCTTGAAATGTACTGTGCAAATCAAGGTTGGACGTTTGAATTAATCTCCGATCTTGGTTCGGGTATGAACTATAGAAAAAAAGGCTTAAATAAGCTGCTAGAAGCAATCATGAATGATGAAATCGGACGTTTGGTTTTAACGCATAAAGATCGCTTATTGCGGTTTGGTGCTGAGTTGGTTTTTGCCTTATGTGAAGCTAAAAGCGTGGAGATCGTCATTCTTAATAAGGGTGAAAATTTGTCTTTTGAGGAAGAACTTGCTCAAGATGTTTTGGAAATCATTACAGTGTTTTCGGCAAGATTATATGGTAGTCGTAGTAAGAAAAACCAAAAGTTAATACAGGCAGTCAAAGACGCACTATGAGCCGATTCATACGAGGGCATGTAATCCAATTACTGCCAAATAATAAGCAAGCAAGTCATTTCGCTCAAGCGAGTGGTGTTGCTCGTTTGTCGTATAATTGGGCTTTAAAAGAATGGCAACGTCAATATAAAGCAGATAAGGAATATAGAGATCAGTGTGACTATTATGGCGTTCAGGTGGATAAAAAACTTCTAAATAAACCATCCGAAGCTAAAATAAGAAAGCACTTAAACTCGTTCAAGCGTGAGAAATACCCTTTCATGCTTAAAGTGACCAAATGTGCGCCACAACTTGCGATTAAGCAATTGGGTAGTTCATTTGATCGTTTTTTTAATGGTCAATCCAAATATCCAAAGCCTAGAAAAAAAGGCGTAGATGATCGCTTCTCATTATCAAATGACCAATTCAGCATTAAAGATAGAAAAATTAGTATCCCAAACTTGGGTTGGGTAAAAATGACTGAGGATTTGCGTTATCAAGGAAAAATATTATCAGCGAAAATATTTAAACAGGGTGGTAAGTGGTTTGCTTCGATTGCTGTTGAATTAAATCAGCCTGAGAAACTTCACCCCAAAACAGGTTTATCTGTTGGTATTGATTTAGGTGTTTCCAGTCTTGCCACTTTATCTAATGGCGAGGTTGTTCCATCAAGTGCGCCACTAAAGAAACAGCTTGCCAAGTTAAGACGACTTGCTAAGTCTTTTAGCCGTAAAAAGAAAGGTAGTCAAAACAGAGAAAAAGCGAAAACCAAGCTCTCTCGTTTGCACTACAAAATATCATGCTTGAGAAAAAACAATCTTCATCAAGTCACATCTGATTTAGTTAAGCGATTCGATCTGATTGCGATTGAGGATTTAAATGTGAAAGGTATGGTACAAAACCGTAAGCTCTCAAGAGCCATATCGGATATGGGCTTTTATGAGTTCAAGCGACAGTTGATTTACAAGGCTAAACAGCATGGCAAATCAATACTTTCTGTTGGACGATTCTTTCCAAGCAGCAAGATGTGTTCGAATTGTGGTGAATTAAACCAAAACCTGACACTTGCAATGCGTGAGTGGCGATGTTCATGTAACACCCTGCATCACAGGGATATTAATGCTGCCATCAATATTCTAAAACATGCAGATAAAGAATTGGTGGCTACATAAGCCACCAATGGCGGTGAGTTACACCGTGACAGCCTATGGAATTGAGGTAATCCCAAGCGCAATAGCAATTGGTTCTTGATGATGAAGTAGGAATTAAACATTAAACCCACGTAAGTAGGTTTAAGTAGGTTTTAAATAACGGCAGTCTTATTTCATCAAGTATGATGAAGAGAACTTATCCACACGCCGTGATGTTTCGGGGCCTTTGGCGGTTATCCCTGAAAAAATTGCGATTCAAGAGATTGCATTTACCCAGTTAAAGTCGAACAGCTACAACTTTGTAGCGGAAGATCAACACACGGGTGAGCTACGAAAGAAAGCGCAAAAACTTAAACCCGCAAAATATGATCCAAGTGAAGAGGTTCAGCTGATGAAACCCTTTAAGCTGTGGAATCCTTTAACCTGGTAAGTGAGCTATTGTGCTTTTTTGGCTTGTTCAAATAATGGTGTCAGGGTCTTTTCAATTTGACGATTCATTTCCAGCTGAATAGCTGGATCTTGCATCATTTCAGCAGACATGGCGATGCTATTGCGCATGATTTCACTCATCATTTTGCTGCTTTTTTTATTGATAGACTGGCCTAGAGGTGTTTCAAGAAACTGAATGTTGGCCAATACTTCCTCTTCGGTAAAGGTCTGCATATATACATTTTTAAGCATTTGCATAAATTTCGGATCAGAAATCAATTTACTGCTAAACGATGCCGTGATTTCAGCGATTTGCTTGGCTGCTTTTTGTTGTTCATTATTGAGTGTAGATGTTTTAAAAATATTCTTAATGATTTCTTCGGCTTGCTGGTCATAAATGGGGCGCATTTCTTGCTGAGACTGTGCTAATGTGCCTTTAATATCGCCCAGTTTGAGCGCCTTCTCTACCGATGCTTCGGTCGCGGGTTTGGCAAAAGAAGCTGTGCTGAGGACACATAAGGTAATACCGCAAAGGATGTGATTTAATTTTTTCATTGTTGGTCTATATTTTTTGATTAAGTCTATAAAAGTAGGTAAAAAAATACCCTTAACATGACCTTAGCATGTTAAGGGTATCCAAAAAAGTAAAACTTAAGTTTTAGCCCGCTGCAGCATCGACTACTGGAATTTTACCAATTTTCGCTTGCCAGATTTTTGGTGCTGTCGCGTGAATAGATGTGCCATTTACATCAACTGCTACCGATACAGGCATGTCTTTCACTACAAATTTGTAAATCGCTTCCATACCTAAGTCAGAAAAAGCAACCACTTCAGCTTCACGAATTGCTTTAGACACAAGGTAAGCTGCGCCGCCCACTGCCATCAAGTAAGTCGCTTTATTGTCTTTGATTGCTTCAACCGCTGCAGGACCACGGTCCGCTTTACCGATCATGCCGAACATACCAGTTGCTTCAAGCACTTGACGTGTGAATTTGTCCATACGTGTTGCTGTTGTTGGGCCAGCAGGACCAACCACTTCATCACCGACTGGATCTACAGGGCCAACGTAGTAAATGAATTTACCTTTTAAGTCGACAGGAAGCTCTTCACCATTGTTCAGCATGTCGACCATGCGTTTGTGTGCAGCATCACGACCTGTATAAATTGTACCATTCAGAAGTAAGGTGTCGCCTGGTTGCCAAGCGTTCATTTCTTCTTGGGTAATGGTGTCGAGGTCAACGCGCTTAGAGGTTGATGAATCCCAAGTGACTGATGGATAGTCTTCAAGTTTAGGTGCTTGAATGTGTGCAACACCTGTACCATCAAGTTGGAAGTGCGCGTGACGAGTCGCTGCGCAGTTTGGAATCATACCCACTGGTTTGCCCGCAGCGTGACATGGGTAATCTTTAATTTTAATATCTAGAACTGTGGTTAACCCACCTAGGCCTTGCGCGCCAATACCCAGTGCGTTTACTTTTTCGAAGATTTCCATACGAAGTTCTTCGATTTTATTTTCAGGGCCACGACGAAGTAATTCGTCCATGTTGATTTCTTCCATGAGCGATTCTTTCGCAAGCATCATGGCTTTTTCAGCAGTACCACCAATACCAATACCCAACATACCTGGTGGACACCAGCCAGCACCCATAGTTGGAACAGTTTTAAGTACCCAATCCACGATTGAGTCAGATGGGTTTAACATAGCCAGTTTAGATTTGTTTTCTGAACCGCCACCTTTTGCCGCAACGGTAATATCCACTTTGTTGCCTGGAACAAGTTTGTGATAGATCACAGCAGGGGTGTTGTCTTTGGTGTTTTTACGACCAAATGCTGGGTCAGCCAATACAGAAGCACGCAGTACGTTTGAGTTTTCTAGGTAACCTTGACGTACGCCTTCGTTGATTGCATCGTCTAAGCTCATAGTTAAATCAAATTTAACATCCATGCCCACTTCAACGAATACGTTGACGATACCTGTATCTTGACAGATTGGGCGGTGACCCTCTGCGCACATACGCGAGTTAATTAAGATTTGTGCGATCGCATCCTTTGCAGCTTTGTTCTCTTCACGATCATACGCACGGCTCATCGCTTGGATGAAGTCTTGTGGGTGATAATAAGAAATGAACTGAAGCGCGTCTTTGACCGATGTGATCAAATCATCTTGCTTGATAATAGTGGTCATACAAATATCTCTTGAGCGGGCTGATAGCTAGCGGGCTAAATTATAAGACAAAATGCCGAGGTTGTGGATGTTTTGCGAAGCCTTTAGGCGAAAGTTTAATAGTTGAACAAAATTGATGAGAAAATGAGGTTATAAACGGTGGTAAATATGACAAAAATATCTAAATTTAATGAAATATTTCATGTCTAAATTTGGATTATGAATATGATTTATTACTTAAGGTATTGAATATAATGTAAAAATAATAATATTGAAATATGACAACACTGTCATAAAGTTGTCATAAAACTTTCGCATAATGCATTCATCAAACAATAGGACATCGAGCATGTTGACAGGTTTAGTGATGGCTGCGGGCTTTTGTGTATATATCGCAGCGACTTGGATGTACGGTCAAAAAGAAGATCAGGCTTAAGCTTTATCTTCTTTTTTTGTTTTAAGCTTTCTTCAAATCTTCAAATCTTCAAATCTTCAAATCTTCAAATCTTCAAATCTTCAAATCTTCAAATCTTCAAATCTTCAAATCTTCAAATCTTCAAATCTTCAAATCTTCAAATCTTCAAATCTTCAAATCTTCAAATCTTCAAATCTTCAAATCTTCAAATCTTCAAATCTTCGCTTTATCCTATCGACGGGTTCTAATTTTTCCGCATTTGGGATGGAGTGTAGCCAAAATGCTTTTTAAAGCGATGACTAAAATGGCTGCTGGAGCTAAATCCATACTGCTCCGAAATGTCTGTCATATTAGCAGTCGTTTGCTGTAGAGCTTGATGTGCCAGTTCAAGTCGACGTTGCATTACATATTGGTGTGGTGGCATTTGCATAGATTGCTTAAACATATGGGCAAAATGGTATTCACTGAGCTGAGTTTGCTCGGCTAAATCTGACAGGGTCAAGCTTTGCTGAATATGCTGATCAATCCATTCTAATAACTGCTTCAGGGTATACGGGGACAGCCCGCCTTTGACTTCAGGGGCTTGCCATTCGGTATGGCTATAATTTTTAATTAGATGGTTGAGCAGAAGCGTGGTGGCAGTACTCATCTGCAAGTGATTTTCCCTGTTCTGCCAAGCCCCATTGAGTAAAAAGTGTCGATAGATCATGGCAATCTGTAGGTCAGCTACGAAACTTTGCGGATTTAAAATAATTTGGCTCGGCTCACGATCCCACACTTGTTCAGCGACGCGTTGTAAGTGTTCTTCAGTATAGTACAGATGCACAAAAGTCAGTGGGTCGCGCAGATCCCATGTTGACTCAAAATTCTGTGGCATCAAGCACATATGATCTGGCCCACCGCCATTATGCCAACCTTGAGCTGTCTTTTGATAACTGTGATATCCACCTTGAATATACATACTGAGTGTATGGTGGTTACTACAAACACTGACACGGTCTTGGTTGTTTTGCCACATGGCCAGCTGCATGCCTGAACCCAACTCGACCGAGTCGAGGAGTTGAGCTTTATGTTGTTGTAATTGATCTAGAATCTGATATTTCATCATCTATACGCAGTGCCGAATGGAAGAATGAGTGTAGGACTTTGATTTCATTTTGTCATCTATATCAGAAAATCAGTAAAAAACCACAAGTTCATGATAGTGACCACAAGAAGGTGCAAGAAATGAGAAACCTAAACCAAGCACAATAGCGTGAGTGGTTTGAGTTTGGTTGAAAGAGTATGAATGCGCTGTTATATGCTTTGGTGGTTGTAATCTGGGGAACGACGTGGATTGCGATTAGTTTGCAACAACAAAGTGGGATATCGACCAATGTAGCCGTGTTTTGGCGCTTCTTTATTTCGGCTCTGGTGTTGTTTGCTTTTATTGTTTTGTGCCGAAAACTGCAAAAGCTGGCTGTAAAAGATCATCTATTTTGTATGTTACAAGCATGCTGTATTTTTGGTTTTAACTTTGTTTGTTTCTATTATGCGGTGCAATATATCAGCAGTGGTTTAGAGGCTGTAATTTTTTCGATGGCAGTCATTTTTAATACCCTCAACGCCAAACTGTTCTTTGGACAACAGGTGTCTACCCGTTTTTATCCTGCGGCTTTGTTGGGTGGATTGGGGATTATTGCCTTGTTTTGGCATGATGTGGTGGGGAGTGCCTTAAATAATCATACGCTGATGGGGATTGGTCTTTGTGTGTTAGGAACCTATGGTTTTTCACTGGGCAATATGATCAGTGCGCGCCATCAGAAAAACGGATTGGATATTTTTACCACCAATGCTTATGGCATGCTATATGGTTCAATCTTGATGGCATTGATTGCTGGATTTAAACAAGACGAGTTTTTCCCTGCTATGGAATTCAGTGCAGTGAGTGCTTTATTGTATTTGGCTATTTTTGGTTCAGTGATTGGCTTTACCGCCTACTTCTATTTGGTCGGAAGGATTGGGGCAGGTAAGGCAGCTTATAGTACTTTGTTATTTCCTTTGGTGGCTTTGGTGATTTCGACCATCTGGGAAGGGTATCAATGGCATATGAATGCGGTGATTGGGGTGATTTTGATTTTATGTGGTAATGCAATTTTCTTTATCAAGCCGCCCAAGTTTAGACTGAGTCAAATGTTGAAGCGAAGCTGAGTGATGAAGATCTAAAGACACTACAGTTTATAAAGCTCAGACACGAGATCTGGGCTTTTAAATCTATACGCTGTTAGCTCTAGTGAATCAAAATTTCTCCTAAGCTACGGCTCAATATTTTGATTTTATAAACGCTAGTAATTCTTGGAATAATGGATGCCATTCAGCGCTTGGTGACTCAAACAGAGGGTGCCAAAAGAAATTAAACTCTAGCCCGCCATCATCATTGCATAAAAGTGTCTACAAAATCGGTGGCTATTCACTTTTATAGTTTCTGTGCTATGGCAGATAAATACATGCCAGTTAAGACCTTGTTCAGATGGATGATGTAAACCCAAATATGAGTGAATGTGTGCAGACGAAATCCCCGATTCTTCATAAAGCTCTCGTAAAGCTGCCTCTTCTAGTTCTTCATTCGTCTCAACTGTACCTTTTACGATTTGAATGTAAGCGTCCGCTGAACCCCATGTCTATTTTTTAATTTGAGTTGGATTTCCAGCGGTGTGGTAGCAATTCTTCTATTTGGGTCACTTTATGGGTCGGCAATCTTTTCAGCACATCACTTAAATAGGCATACGGATCCAGCCCATTCAGCTTTGCTGACTGGATTAAAGTCATGATGTTTGCCGCTCGCTGACCACTACGCAGCGAACCTGCAAATAACCAGTTCTTACGTCCCAACGCCCAAGGCCGCATCTGGTTGTCGGGTAGTCAGACGCAGTTACCTACGTCCAACCCCCTAAGAACCGTGCATGCGAGTTTCCCAGCACACGGCTCAAGCCTCTGCTAAGGCGCCATTCGGCACCCGGTTATACATCGTTGACATTGGCAAACTGAACACTCCTCGGACAATACAGATGGTAAATCTCAAGATTAGCAACTGCATCCGTTCCACCATGACTTAGCTTCACAATATGACGGCTGTGCCATGGTGTATCTTTGGTGACTGGTTTAAGACAGGCGCAGCAGCGACCACCTTGTTTTAGCCACACCCGATACAGCTTGGCTCGCCCCTTTGCGGAGACCAGCATTCTTTTACCCCATCGGGATTCGAAGTACTCATCCCATGCGGGGTCATGAGGGTTAGCAGCAGCCTTGATCTTGATATGTCGCACAATTGGCGTGTCCGAGGCAGACACTAATGTGTATTGTCGCTTCCGACCATCGGCGGACTGTTCATCACATGAGAACACCCATCGACGCGCTCCTTGTACTTTGAAATACCGATCTTTGACCCATCGGAGTGTCTTGCGAGGGTGGCGACGTACAGCCCATCGCCAGAGCATTTCCCACACTGCGTTGTCTACCTGGTTGAAAACCTTCTTGGCAACGACATGACTGTGATAGTTGGCCCAACCCCTTAGAATCGGGTTGAGCAAACCGATCAAAGTGGCCTGTCGTGTCGCTTTGTTTGCATTGATTAATGCTCGCAGCTTGTCAAGATGAGCGCTGATGTTTGCCTTTGACGGCTTGATCAGTAGCTTGCCGTTGTACTTACGTACGTTCCAGCCAAGAAAATCGAACCCGTTCCCTATGTGCGTGATTTTGGTCTTTTCCTGAGAGAGCACGAGACCGCGCTGCGCCAGAAATTCAACCACGGCAGGACGAACTTCATTTTCGAGCCACTCTTTAGAATACCCCGTGATGATGAAATCATCCGCATACCGTACCAGTTGCAGCTTTTTGCCTGTCCATTTGGCGTTAGAGAACCTCTTCGCCAGCATCGTTTCCAGTCCGTCCAAGGTCATGTTGGCCAGCACCGGGGAGATAATACCTCCTTGCGGTGTTCCGGAAAGACTGGGAAACAGCTTGCTTTGGTAGACGTAACCGGCTTTGAGCCATTTCCGTAGAATCACCTTGTCCATTGGGAGGTTGGCGATCATCCAGTCATGGCTGATATTGTCGAAACAGCCTTGAATGTCACCCTCTAGCACCCACTCCGCACTTACTTTTCTTGACAGCACACCAAAGCACTGTGCTGCAGCATCCGCGGTTGAGCGTTGCGGTCTGAACCCATAAGAGTTCCGATCAGCGATGGTCTCCGCGATGGGTTCCAAAGCCAGCAGATGGAGCGCCTGCATGGCCCGGCATTTCATCGTGGGTATCCCAAGAGGTCTCATCTTGCCATTTTTCTTCGGAATAAGGACTCTCCGAAGCGGAAGGGGCGTGTAACCTCGCCTCTTCAACGACATCATCGCACCGGTCTTGGCCTTGGGTGTATTCCAAGTCACCTTGTCGACCCCAGCCGTGTTTTTGCCTTTGTTTTCAGACACTCGTTTGACGGCCAATGCTTTGCCACTAAACGAGTGAGTCAGCAGCCATTGCAAAGCTTTCGCCTTGTTATGCCTGCCGTCTTGTACCGCCTTCACAATACGCGCTTGCAGCCCTCTGACATGACGCTGTACAGCAATCCAATCGATGCTGTCCCACGATGTGCTGGAAGGTGCACACGCTGATACTGCTGCATTCATTTGCTCTCCCTCCATTAAAAGGGTTCTACACACTCTCTTGTGATGAGAGACCATAAGGACGTCAGCCCGCTTTCGCGTGGGGTAATGTTTCAACCTCTATCCAACCCATTACAGACTGGCATTCGCTTTTTCCTCGTTCCTTCGCCCGCATCACCATGGGCAGTTTTTGCAAACTGCTTTCCCAATGGGAGTAATACGGGATTTCCACGTTCCGCTTACTGAAGTACATCGGCTTAGGTGCCTGCTATCGACCGGGAGGCGTATGGGTCACGAATGCGTAGTCGAAAGACGCAATTCCCACCTCCATTACCGTTTTGGTTCGAGCGTATCAGCCATTTCCGCTCGTTCAACTTAACGATCGTTACGCAGATTCACATGTGTTCACCATACCGATTATCTAGCCCTTGTCCGGCTATGGCTGCCAGAAGGGTACGCCTCTCACGATTGATACCCCGCACCTTGCGGTGCCTCGTTACATTGTCGAAGGCGCTCTTTATTCAGCCTTCTAGATTCACCCGGTGACACGGGTGGTTCCCGCAGGGGGGAACAACTTCATTAAGCGACTTCGTGTCGCACTTCCACCCAGTTATTGCAAATCGGTAGATTGCCATCATCCAGATAGCGGCTTAAAGCTGGCCAACGCTTCAGAGTGTAATTGATGGCCTTGGCTGTTGGAGAACTCGATGGCACCGTCAGTTGATGCTGGTTGAGCCATTCATACAGTTGTTGCATCACCGGTTGACTATGCTGTTGTCGGTATTCGCGGCGCTGTTCTGCTGTACCATCGGTCTTTTTCCTGAGTTCTGCTTCTATGGCATACAGTTTCTGAATCAGCACTAATGCCTGTTCAGCGATCTGACTTTTCCCGGTCACATGCAGTTCATGAAATTTACGACGTGCATGTGCCATGCAGCCCACCTCAATGACCTGGCCTGATTTAAAGCGTGCTTTATAACCACTGTAATCATCACAGACCAGATGGCCCTGCCAGCCATTCAGGAACTCTTCTGCATGCTGACCTGAACGGCTATCCTGAAAGTCATAGATCACCGCTTGAACTGGATTGTACTGTGTGGTGGCATAGGCCCAGACATAACCTTTCTTTGGTTTTTTCTCATTATCACCCATCCGCATAATGGTGACCGGCGTTTCATCGGCATGGATCACCCGCTGTTGCAGCACCACCTGTTTTAAGGCATTGGCCAGAGGTTCCAGTTCCACACCGCAGCGACCAATCCAGTCAGATAACGTGGATCTGGACAGATCAATGCCCGCCCGCTGATAGATCAGACGTTGACGGTACAGCGGTAAATGATCTGCGTATTTCGAGACCAACACATGGCTCAGTAGTTCAGGACTGGCAATGCCTTTATCAATCAAATAGGCGGGCATCGCTTGCTGAGTCAGTGTGTCACACTGATCACAGACCCATTTGCCACGCACATGCTGTTCCTTATAGAACTGTGCCGGTCTGAAATGTAGTTTTTCACTGATATCTTCGCCGATACGACGCAAGGTGCAGCCACAAGCACATTGGGTTGATGTTGGTTCATGCTCGATACGGATGGTGTGTAGATGATCGGGCAGCAGTCGACGTTTAGGTTTGTTGACTGTGGCTTTGTGTGTCGCTGCATCAGTTTTATCTGCATTCAGCCGTTCCAGTTCCAGATCAACAGCGGCAATATCTTCTTCGACCGCTTCATCCCACAGATGGATTTGTTTTGCGGTGAGATGTTCGTTTTTACTGCCAAATTTGTGCTGTTTAAATAGTGCGAGCTCATGCTCGTATTTTTGCGTGAGAATGGAAAGATGTTGAACTTTGGCATCCAATTGCTGGTTTGATTTTTCTAATTCTTGATTTGATTGTGCCAAAGACTGATGCTGCATTGCCAACTGTCTAGTAAATTCCAGCAGTTGTTCATGGGTCAGTTGGCTTAAATCAGGCAGTGTATTCATGACCGCAGTATGCCTGAGGTCATGAGAAGAATGAAATAGAACGTTTGGAGAATAGCAGAATGGACCAAGCTAGTTTAGAGCATTGTGACCACTTGCTGTCGTCCAATGCGCTGCCAAGGCAAACCCTGGATCAGTGCCTGTAACTGTTCTGGACTGAGTGCCAGGGTTTCACCCTGATGAACTTTAGCCCAGTGAAATTTGCCCTGTTCCAACCGCCGAGCACACAGCCAGATCCCCAGTCCATCATGTACCAGCACTTTCATGCGATGGCCACGTTTATTACAGAACAGGTAAGCACAATGCGGTTTAATGTAGCCAAAGGCTCTCACCACCTGAGCCATGGCCGTATCCATACCTGCACGCATGTCCATGGGCTGGGTAGACAACCAGATTTCATCGATACGGATCATGTTGTAAGTGCCTTGAGTAATTCTGCTAAAGCAGATATTTCTGATACTTGCCATTTCAAGCCAATTTCTGCTTTTGAGTGGGGTAAAGTAATTTGAACCGTTAACATGCCAGTAGAAATAGGATCTAATGGTGCAGAGCAAGATAAGGCAATAAATGCAGGTTTATTCGGTAGTAGTGAGCGATCATTCCCTGGCTTAGCATCAATTAAGCGAATCCATTTGGATACAAGATGTGTATTCAATCCATGTTGCAAAGCGACCGAAGCAATTGAAACCTCCGATGCTTTACACGCCTGAACGATCTGCTGTTTAAATTCAGCACTATATGTTCTTCGTATTATCGTAAGAGATGCGATGGATGTCTGGTTATTTGTAGTCATAAATTTAAGTTCCCACTTGTTTTTAAGTGAGGACTAAATTAAGGCTTATAGGACGAATTCATAAGGTGTGTTTAGCGGACGCTTACATTTGAATGCCTGCAATAGGATGTTTAAAAACTAATATTTCTGTTCTTTGATTGATATCCCGCAATATAACAGGGACTACTTTTTCTATTAATGTCATTTTCAATTTTATCAATTAGGTCGGTCATTATAGCAATTTAAAAGAATAGAACTTCGGCGAAATAAATGTATACAGCGTTACCGCTGTGATCATTGGCTATACTGGACATAGTCGTATCTATAGCTGTCAGGGTTTTTCTACTGACAATAGCTTGAACCAAATCTGCATGAGCTCATCATGACGCTGTATTGGCTTTAAGCCGAAGTGCTTCCATCTCAATCTCAACCATTTTTTGAGAATTGTCATGTTTATTACTCAACTCAGCAAACCTCTGTCGATCTGGTGAGTCCGATAAGATGATATTACCCATTTCGATTTGGAGATTATTTTCTTCTTTCAACTTTTCACGAGCTGCTGTTGCTTCAGCGCTTTTGAGTGTCACAGTATCGTATTTTTGATTCAGGTCATGAATTCGCGTAGTGGTTTGTTTAACAGCCTTCATAAGCGCATTCCTATTACCGCTGTCTATCGCATGCTGCATGTCCGTAAAAGAATCTTGCGCCTTTTGTTTGGCGGTTTGAGATACGGCTCTAAGTGCAATGAGGTCATGTTTGATGTCTGCGGCATTATCTTGACTCAGATGTGAGGTGCTATGGGGTGGAGTATGAGCCGTAACATTGAGCTCAGGGTCTGATTTTACCTGTTGTCGCGTGTTGTTTAATGCCCCTGAATTCAGTTGAGGGTAAATCATGTGTTGTAAGGCTCTCATTTCACTGATAGAGCTTTGTTGTATGACGCTGATTTCTGCTTCAAGTGCTGTTATACGCTGCATCTGTGGTGGACTTTTAGTATTTTCTTGTGCCAGTTCCACACCAAGTAAATGGACTTGCTTAAATTTCTCACGTAACGCAGCACCTTCTTGGCTTTTGAAGTTTGTTGCATCTAGTGCAGTATTAAACGTAAGAGAATGGGTTTTCAGTTGTTCTAGCAGGGCGGGGATGGTATCGACTTCTTTATTTTGACGAGCCGCTTTAAGCGCATCTTGTGCGTTCAAAATGGCTTGAGAGTTTTTATTCGAAATCTGATCTAGGGCATCAAGATCCGCTTTAATGTCAGCTGGATTGGCTGTACTTAAGTTTTTATATGCTGTGGTTGAGTCTGACGGTGTTTGGTGCTGCTTAGATTCATTACATGCTGTCAGTGAAAATGTTGTCACTATTAGAATTGGAAGCAATTTTTTATTCATTATGAGACCAATGATTTAGAATTTAATTATATCGCTTGAGTATATTGTTTAAGTGTCTGAAAAGTAAAGTCTTACTGTTTTATCTGTGTTTGGGCTATGTTCGTAAATATATAGAAGTTAAGCTTTGGTCATATTGTTGAGCGCTATAAAATAAAAAACCATCCAACTGCTCAGTTGGATGGTTTGGATCACATCAAGTTACTTTAAGCTGTTGCTTGCTGTTCTGCTTGAATTGCAGTGAGTGCAATCGTAAACACGATGTCATCCACCAAAGCACCACGAGACAAGTCATTTACAGGTTTGTTCAAACCTTGCAACATTGGGCCGACGCTTACGACATTGGCAGAGCGTTGCACGGCTTTATAGGTCGTATTGCCTGTGTTTAAGTCAGGGAAGATAAACACATTGGCACGACCTGCAACTTTAGAATCAGGTGCTTTCGAGCGTCCGACACTTTCAACCGATGCTGCATCGTACTGAAGTGGGCCATCAATCAATAGATCAGGACGGCGTTCTTTCGCTATACGTGTTGCCTCAGCAACTTTTTCAACTTCAGCTCCAGCACCAGAGGTACCCGTAGAGTATGAAATCATTGCAATACGTGGGTCTAAGCCGAAGGCCTTTGCTGAATCAGCCGATTGAATCGCAATTTCAGCGAGCTCTTCGGCATTTGGGTCTGGGTTAATCGCACAGTCGCCATACACATAGACTTCATCGGGTAACAGCATAAAGAACACGGAAGAGACCAGTGAGTACTCAGGCGCTGTTTTAATCAGTTGGAAGGCTGGGCGTACAGTATTGGCTGTGGTGTGTATTGCACCTGAAACCAAACCGTCGACTTGATCGAGCGCCAACATCATGGTACCCAGAACGACTGTGTCTTGCAGCTGTTCACGCGCTTGCAGCTCATTCAGTTTACCTTTACGCAGTTCCACCATTTTTTCGACATAGTTTTCACGAATCAAATCTGGATCGATAATTTCTAAATCATGTGGAAGCTCAATACCACGTGCTTTAGCCACTTCTACTACAGCTTCAGGTTTTGCCAATAAGATACAGTGTGCAATGCCACGAGATTGGCAAATAGCTGCTGCTTGAACTGTACGTGGCTCATCGCCTTCAGGTAGAACAATCCGCTTTTTCGCAGCAATCGATTTTTGGACCAACTCATGGCGGAAAGCCGAAGGCGAGAGACGAGGTTGGTACGAGCCATTCAACATTGCCGTTAACCATTCTTCATTGATATGGCTCGAAACAAAACGAGTGACTTGTTCAGCACGTTCCGTATCATCGACCGGAATTTCATTGCTGAGATTGGCTAAGCTCTGCGCCGTGTCGAACGTGCTGAGCGCTGTATGTAAAATTGGTAAGCCTTGCTTAATCGCTGTTTGGCAGAACGCAAGCACTTGCTCGTTTGGTGTATGGTGTTCAGTTAGGACCAAACCTGCCAGTGGAATACCGTTACTGCTGGCTAAGCTGGATGCCAAAAGCACATCGATACGATCTGATGCACTAATGATCAGCTCGCCTGCGACAAACTTATGAAGTTCGTGCTCAATGTTCGATGCAATCAAACTGCTATGCAACACACGACGTTGGTTAGCGTCGCCTTGATTGATCCATTCCGCTTGAATGTGTGAAGCCAAGTCCGACATACGCGGTACGCTAAGCGTGTTGCTAAACGGAACCAAGCCTATTACAGGGAGTTTGTCTGATCCGAGCTTTGGATGGGTCTTTTGGAGCTCAATTATAAATTTATTGGTATCGCTGATTAAACGCAGACTTGGGTCAAACGTCACTGGAATGTGTGCTGAGTCATCGGGCAAGCCTTTGGTGCGCATCAATAACACACCCGCAGTTCGCTCTGAACTCGCACCCCCAAAGTAGCGTAGTTGACTATCGACTTTTTCAGCCGTCGCGCTTGGCTTGTTAATGTCTGCATTACTGACAATAATGACTTTGGCATCGAGTGCTTGCGCAAGTTGTGCATTTAGTTCAGAAGCAAAAGAATCTCGGCTATTCGGGACTAAGCCTTCAACAATAATCAGGTCATGCTTACGCGCAATAGCACGGTGCAAACGAACCGCATCTTCAAGCAACTCATCATTTTCACCTGCACTGAGTTGTTGCAAAATGGTGTGATAACTAATCGGTTCAACGGTTTCGTTTTTTGAAACATGGTGATAGAGCGCTGTGGTACGGTCTGCACCTGTAGTCAGTTCTTGAGAAAAAGGTTTTAAAAATCCAGCCTTAACACCTTGGCATTCCAGCGCATAAACCAAACCCAGACAAGCGGATGTTAAGCCGACGCCTTCCCCAGTGGGCACAAGTAAAATCGTTTTCATATATTTATTCGTCATACAATAATTTAAAACAGACTTGAGGGAATGTAACGACCGCTTAAGCGATCGCTACATTGTCTTCAGACTTTTTTGCAGCAGTTTGAATCACCTCATCGGCCACGGATGCAGTTTCTTTGGCAATACGGCCTTCTTCATCGGTCGGTATAACCCAAATTTGCGGGCCTGTACCTGTATCAATACGACCTTCGGTACCACGTTTTAAACTGTCATTGGCTTCTTTACTCAAGTTAAAACCAAAGTGCGGTAGGAAAGCGACTGTTTTTTCACGAATATATGCCGAGTTCTCACCAATACCACCCGTGAAGAACAAGCCATCAAGACGTGGTAGACCACAGCTCAGTGCGGCCAATGATTTTGCGAGGCGGTAGCAGAACACTTCAATAGCTAAAGTCGCATCTTCATTGCCTTGTTCAGAGGCTTCAATCAAAGTACGCATGTCATTTGATAGATCAGACAGGCCGAGTAAGCCCGATTGGCTATTCAACATTTTATCAATTTTATAAATGTCCCAGCCTAGGTTATTGGCAAGGAAACTATGTAAGCTTGGATCGACATCACCACTGCGTGTGCCCATTACGACACCTTCAAGTGGAGTTAAACCCATTGAGGTATCTACACTTTGTCCATTCCAAATCGCACAAGTAGAGCTACCATTGCCCAAGTGTGCAGTTAACCAGCCCCCTTGTTTAAAGCTACCTGCCAGTTCTGAACCGCGTTCAGACACATAAGCATGGCTCGTACCATGGAAGCCATAGCGACGGACATTGTGTTCAGTGTATAAGAACTTTGGCACAGCATAGCGGTAAGCATGTGCAGGCATAGTCTGGTGGAATGCTGTATCAAATACCGCCACTTGTGGTAGCTCTGGGAATAAACGCATAGTGGCGTCAATCCCAACCAAGTGCGCAGGGTTGTGTAATGGTGCAAGTGGTGTTGCTGCACGAATGCGTTCTACAATTTCTTCTGTTAAAAGCTCAGCTTTGGTCAATGTGCCGCCGTGTACTACGCGGTGACCAATGGCTTGAGGGTTATAATGTGAAAGGCGTTCTAAGATGGTTTCCAATGCTTTTTCATGATCGGCATGTGGAATAGACAATTCAAGGGGTTGACCACCCGCTGTAATACCTTTGATACGAGCGTCAGCAGAACCTAAGTTCTCAGCTAAACCGAAAATACGATCTTCACGACGTTCAGAAACGAGCGCATATTTGATTGATGAAGATCCGCAGTTAATTACTAATACTGATGTAGACACGTTTTAATACCTGATTCTAATTGAATTATCCGTCCTAGAACTGATCTTCATGCAGTACGTTCTTATGCAATCTTGATCATTTTTTATGTTGTATCATGTGTATATTTTTAGTCCTAGATAGACTTTAGGTGATTAGACTTAAGCACTATCGACCGTCTCATGAATAATAATTAAAATTTATCGGTTCATGATTTTCATTTATTCATGAAATGATGCTGAATTATTTATCAGCTTCAACCCTTTAAAAATAACACGCTATCTGCTGAAAAGAGCTGAATATATTGTGGCTTTCCTGTTTATTTTTGATATGTCGTTTTAGATCCAGACATAATCACATGCACAATCAACGTGACCATCAAAAAAAGCATGATTTCCTCTAGATTTTAAGGATTCGCAGAGGCAGAGAATGTTTAGATATAAAAAATGTTCAGCCCTTTGGAAAGAGCTGAACATAGATATTTAAAATGTGTCGGATGAGTTATTGGCGAATTTGACCATCACCAAACACAATCCATTTTTGTGAAGTCAGGCCTTCTAAGCCGACTGGGCCACGGGCATGAATTTTATCAGTTGAGATGCCAATTTCTGCACCTAAGCCATATTCAAAGCCATCGGCAAAACGGGTCGAGGCATTGATCATGACAGAACTCGAATCCACAGCGGCCAAGAACTCACGAGCTAGAGAGTAGTTTTCTGTAATGATTGAATCGGTATGGTGTGAGCCATATTTATTGATATGCTCAATCGCTTCTTCCATACCAGATACCACTTTTACCGCTAAAATTGGACCGAGGTATTCGGTGTACCAGTCTTCTTCGGTCGCCGTTTTGACTGCCGCACCTAAAATGCGCTGAGTTTCAGCACAGCCGCGCAACTCCACTTGTTTTTCAGTGTAGAGCTCAGCGACACGCGGTAAAAACTCATCTGCGACTTTTTCATCGACCAGCAAAGTTTCCATGGCATTACATACGCCGTAACGGTGAGTTTTTGCATTGAGCGCAATCGGTAGGGCTTTTTGTAGGTCAGCTTGCGCTTCAACATAAACGTGACAGTTCCCATCCAAGTGTTTAATCACAGGGACACGGGCTTCATTGCTGATACGTTCAATCAGGCCTTTGCCTCCACGTGGAACAATCACATCGACAAATTCAGTGAGTGTAATCAGTTGCCCCACGGCTGTGCGGTCTGCGGTGTTAATGACTTGAACCGCATGTTCAGGTAAACCCGCCAGTTTTAAACCGCGTTGGATGGCTTCAGCAATGGCTTTATTGGATTCGAGCGCTTCAGAACCACCACGTAAAATAATGGCATTACCAGACTTCAGTGCTAAAGAGGCGGCTTCTAAGGTCACATTTGGGCGAGACTCATAAATCATGCCAACTACGCCTAAAGGAACGCGCATCTTACCGAGCTGGATTCCTGACGGACGATAGGCCATATCGGTGATTTCACCAACAGGATCTTTGAGGCCAATCACATCTTTTAAGCCTTGCAACATGCCTTTAAAGCGTGCGGGAGACAGTTCTAAGCGATCAAGTAAAGCACTGTCTAAGTTGTTGCCGTGTGCTTTGTTCATATCTGCTTGGTTCGCCGCTAAAATAGTGGGCTCACTGTTGACTAAAGCAGTATAAATAGCTGACAACGCATTGTTTTTAGTTTCGGTAGAGGCACGCGCCAAAATACGAGAAGCTTGACGTGCTTGCTGTCCTACCGTTTGCATATATTGTTCAATCGACTCTTGCATAGCGGTTTGATCACTTAGAAATTTCACAGAAGATAGTAACAGCCTAACACTCGACCGCATAGTCTCTACATGAAAAATCCAGCGTATAGGCGGACTTATACATATTTTGAAATTGTTTTTTATCTAAAACATGATGAGCGGTTACACAATCTGTTGCGTGTAAAACAGTGCTCTGTATAGAATGAATTTTAGGACATGAAGTCCTTGCATAATTATTACAACACTGAACACCCTGTTATCGTTGACAGGCGTGATCGTGCATTTCTTGCAAAACAAAAAGTATAGGCAAGAGTAGAGGGAAGGAACATGAATTCTATGATTCAAAGGGATGCCGAGCTGAATGACGCGAATTTACGCTTAGGTTTTTTTGATGTTTACCATCGTAACAGCTTTAAAGAACCTGCACGAACCACATGGATTGAGGGCTGGAAAGTCGAATACATGGCGATTGCTCGGCCAGAGTCATTCCATCGCACGCCTATCGTGATTATCGGTGGGGCATTTCAAAACTTTAATTCCTACAAATACTGTGTTGAGCAATTGCTGGATGCCGGTCCGATTGTCCTGATTGATCTGCCTTCAATGGGTGCCAATCAACAAATTCGTAATATCGATACGGGCTTGTCTGCAGGAACATTAGAACTGGGTGATCTCGCGAAGATGCTTGGCATCTGGTTCGATATTGAAGGATTAGACAAAGTTTCAGTGATGGGCATGTCACTGGGCTCAGTGGTGGCGTCTTGTCTGGCCGATCAACGACCAGAGCTGATTGACCGTATGATTTTAATGGGCGTTATGCAAAAGACCCGTAAAAGCTGGCGGATGTTGCTGGAAGAGTCGTTACATTTAATGCGTGAACAACGCATGGATGAATTTGGTCAGGCCGTGATTTTGTATTTGGTCAATCATGCCAAAATGGATAAAACCAAAATGTCACCCACAGCCAAGCGTTTGTTCTTCAGGCAGATGGCGGAGTTTACCGCAACAGAACAAGAGCGTTATGAAATCAACTGTAATCGTTTGCTTCGCCTCACCGATGTGCCGATTCCACAGTGCAGAGTCTTGGTGGCCTGTGGCCAATATGACAGTTTTACCTTGCCACATGAAAATGCCAACTTTGCGTTGCAATGTCCTGACATGGAATATGCGCAAATTGCCAATGCAGACCATGTGCCACAGCTACAACGCCGTAAAGAAACCATGCACTTGTTTGCGACGTTTCTGAAGGATGAGTCCATTCAACATCTAGATGGGATTATTCCCTTTAGTCGAGCACAAATGCTGAATATGGAGCGCCGCGGTGAAGAACGGGTTCAGATTCAACACCCTGAAACCTTCTTAAACTATCGTCACTCGGATTTGGTGATTGCGACAGAAGTGGTGGATTTGAACTACTTTGGGGTACTTTTACGCTTTGAGTCAGAGTTGGCTGCTGTGGCGGCTAAATATCCGCGTGATTTAGCTTTACACTTGAGCGATGAAGAAGGCGAGTTTCAGATTGAATGTTTAATTTTTGCGGAAGATGGACCGTATATTCGTGCCTTATTTAAACATGGCAGTTTTGAACTCGCGGAGCGACTGCTCCGCTTTGTGGGGCATCAGAAACAAGAACAGACGTTGCTCGAAGCCGTAAGTTAAGTGAAATTCAAAATAAAAAAACAGCGTTTCATCGCTGTTTTTTTGTGGGTTGGGTTTTTAGGCTATTGCTCGGGTTGATTGGGCTTTTGCCATTGGCTATGTATCAACCAGACCAAGTCGCCTAAGTGATTCTGCTGATCTAAGTTTGAAGTATCGGCCTGAGTACTATTGAAGGTCAAAGTGGGTTGGTGAACGGTCACAGTATGAAAGCCCGCTTGTTTGAAAAACTGAGTGGCTTCAGTCGGACTGATAAAGTGAAAGCCAAAGGCGCTACGGGACATCCATTTTAAAAGCTTGCTACTGTTCCAGATAAAGTTAGCCAGCTTATTTTTCACAGGTTCAGGGTAGAGGTCAGTCAGATAATATAACTGATCAAACTGCTGTCCGTATTGGACAATGCCTTGTAGCAGTTGAGCGAGCATGTCTTTGCTAAAGTAGTTGATCAAACCTTCACTCACCACCACCAAAGGGCGGTTTGGGTCAAACACCTCAAAAGCACGGGCAAAATCTGCGCTAAATAAGTCGGCGGAGAGAACAGCTGGGCTGGTCTGATCGATCTGTTTTAAGGCCTGAGTTTTGATTTTCGCCATATCTGGTAAGTCGAGTTCACGATAGTCAATGTCGGGAAACTGTTGGCGAAAGCTCCAGCCACGTGGGGACAGGCCACTGGCAATTTCTAAGATTTGTAAGTTCGGGACTTGTTTTATCAGTGCACAGAGTTGCGCGTCTATCATTTGATGACGCTGTTTTAAGGTGGTGCGCATACTGCCACCGACGTGTTTCTCGGCCCAGCTTTCGAGTGGATGCACCAGTTTGGCCAGTAACTTCCCTTTGCGGGTGGCAAATACAGGATGTGAGATGCCCATGCTATACCAAATATAGCCTGTATAGTGCGCAGTAAAAGAGATGTGGCGATGAGCCGATAAAGCATCTGTCATGGTATCCGTACCCGATATTTTGTTATTTTAGCGTTGTTGTTTGGGCAATGCAGAGCAAGCCTGTTGATTTATTTTAAGTTTATCATAATGAAAAATGGACATCTTGTGATGTCCCTTTGTCCGAAATATCGTGGTTGAAATGGTCAAAGATGAAGTGCTTAACTTAATCTAAACAGTTCCACTTGGTCGCGTACTTTGGCCCAATCTTCACCTAAATGCAGCGTCGATTGAACGTTGACGTTTGGAATCTGACCACGCATGCGTTCTAAGCGAGCTTGGTTTGGTAGCGCCAGTTGGCTAATCCCCTCCAAAGCCACGCATGCAGCTGCTCGGTCATTACACACCAGTCCCATGTCACAGCCTGCATGGAGTGCGGCTTGAATGCGTGCATCTGCACCGCCTGCAACACATGCAGCTTGCATGCTTAAATCATCTGAGAATAAGACGCCATTGAAACCCAGTTGTTGACGTAGAACGGTTTGAATCCAATACGGTGAAAAACCTGCTGGGTTTGGATCGACTTGGTTATAAATCACATGTGCAGGCATGAGTGCATCCAACTGTGGCATCAGTTTTATAAAAGTCTGCATATCTTTGGCATAGATTTCATCATATGTGCGTGAGTCGATGGCTGCTGCGACATGCGAGTCTGCTTTGACTGAACCATGACCGGGGAAATGTTTGCCTGTCGATGCCATGCCTGCGGCTTTCATCCCTTTTAGGAATGCACTGGCCAGTGGTACTATGTCTTGAATATTTTTGGCAAAGCCACGGTCACCAATCACATCACTGATGTCATTTAAATCGAGTACAGGGGCGAAGCTAAAGTCGATACCGACGGCAAGCACTTCTGTCGCCATCAACCAGCCAGATTGTTCTGCCAAGCTTAAGGCTTTTTCAGGTTCGCTTAAGAATAGCTCGCCAAACTTACCCATGGCTGGAAGTAGGCTAAAGCCCTGTTTTAAGCGTTGCACACGTCCGCCTTCTTGATCGACAGCAATCAAAATATCAGGACGAATTCGGCGCATATGGTCGGTGAGGGCGCGAACTTGTGCAGGAGACTCAATATTTCGTCCAAATAAAATCATGCCACCGACTTGCGGTGCTTGTAATAGTGCAATATCTTCTTGAGTAAGTTCTGTGCCTGCGATGTCGAGCATCAATGCGCCAATCATACTGGGTGTCCGTATTTGATTTTTTAGTCAGTGGCTGTTTTGGCTCTGAAAGGTGAGCGAAACAGGTCGTCGAAAACAATACCCGAATTTTGCAATGATTTGCTACATTTTGTCAGCACAGATTATGATAAAACTACACGACATAAACAGATTAAGTTGTTTAAGATTTTGAATATTCTCAATTCATGTCGAAAAATGACATTGTAATTTTGGTCAAAAACCAAGGAACTAAGAATTATTTATGAAACTTCAAACCATTGCTTGTGCGGTTGCAATTGCAACGGGTGGATTCTTTTTCACCCATGCCATTAATGAAGCTATTGCAGCGACTGAAACTACCGCTGTAACCAAACAAGCTATTGTTCCGTCGCAGGAGCAGGCTTTGGTGTCTCGTCAACTGGCGACCTTGGTTGACCGTCAACATTATCTCAATCAACGTTTAGATGCGAAAACATCGGCGCGTATTCTCGATTTCTATCTGGACAGTTTAGATCCAGACCATTCGTTGTTTCTTGCCTCTGAAGTAGAGAGTTATAAGCGTAAATATGGCTCAAACTTAGGTGCGGCTTTAAAAGCAGGTGACTTAAGTGGGCCGTATGCGATTCATGCACAGTATCGAGATCGTTTGACCCAGTTTTATACCTATATGTTGGATGAGCTGAAAAAGCCGCAGAATTTAAAACAAGCCAACGTTTATATCGAAACGGATCGTGAAAAGGCACCTTATTTTGCGAATGAAGCAGTGCAGCGTCAGCATTGGAACAAAATGTTGGTTTCGCAGCTGATTAATTTGACCATTAGCAAAGAAGAAGAGTTAGCGAAGCAAAAAGCGCTTAAAGCCAACCCAGAATTGGCCAATGGACAAGATCTCACTAGCTCGGAAGATTTAACCCCAGTACAAACCTTAACCAAGCGTTATATGCGCCAGTTAGAACGTATTTCACGGGTGAAAAGTGATGATGTGTTAGACAAAACACTCAATGCGATGACGCTGACATATGATCCGCACAGTAACTATTTCCCACCTGTCGATGCAATGGAGTTGAATCGCCAGACGACTTTGCAACTTGAAGGGATTGGGGTGTCGATTCGACCTGAACGGGGCAATGAAGACTACACCAAAATCGAAACCATTGTAGAAGGTGGTCCTGCGAGCAAGTCTGGACAGGTGAAGTCGGGTGACCGCATTATTGGTGTGGCGCAAGATGGCGAAAAAATGGTGGATGTGATCGGTTGGCCGAGCAATGAAATTGTGGGCTTAATCCGTGGTAAACGCGGTACCAAAGTTACCATACGCTTACTCGGTTCAGGTGCACCGATGAGCCAAGCGCGTAATGTGACCATTACCCGTGACGTCATTCAAGAAGAAGATGCTGGGGTACGTTCACGTACTGTGAATGTGACGCGCGATGGGCAACAATACACCTTTGGTGTGATTGAGATTCCGTCTTTCTATTTGAACTATCGTGCACGTCGTGCGGGCACGGAATATCGTTCTGTATCTGAAGATACCAACAATGCGCTGAAAACTTTAGCGGCCAAAAATGTATCAGGGATTATTATCGACTTACGTAATAACCCAGGGGGCTCACTTGAAGAAGTGGCTCGTATGCTTGGGCAGGTGATTAAGTCAGGTCCTGTGGTGCAAATTCGAGATGGTAACGGCAATGTGAGCGTTTTCGAAGACGATGACAATGGTGCACAGACCTATGCAGGTCCACTGGCAGTGATGGTGAATTTAGCATCTGCGTCTGCAAGCGAAATTTATTCTGCTGCGATTCAAGACTATGAACGTGGCATTGTGATTGGTAGCACCACCACAGGTAAAGGAACAGCACAAGTACAGCTGGATAACTTGGCACATGGTCAAGCAACACTAACGCAACGTAAGTTTTACCGTGTGACGGGTGGCAGTACACAAAACAAAGGCGTGATTCCAGACGTGAAATTGGTAGACATTTACAATGAAGAGTTTGGTGAGCGTAAAGCGAAAAATGCGCTTGAGTGGGACACAATCCCAACAGCACCGTTTAAACGAGAAGGCAGCATTGCACCGTATGTAAAACGTTTAGGTGAGCTGTCGCAAGCACGCGTTAAAGTCGACCCGCAGTTTAACTATCTTGAACAGCGTAAAGACATCTCGAAAAAGACCGAAGATCAAAAACGTGTGGTTTTAGATATTGATCAACGTAAAGCTGAATTGTTGGCACTGGAAAAACAGACTTTAGACTCGGAAAACAAGCGCCGTCAGATTGCAGGACAAAAGCCTTATGCAAACTGGGAAAGCTATCAAGCTTCTATGGAAGCTTTGGTTGAAGCACGCGCTAAAATGAAAGCGAATCAACGTCCTGCATTGCCTGAAGAGGAAGCATTTGTGACTGAATCTGCAAATGTCTTGTTAGATTATGCCAAGTTGCAAAAAGGCACTGCAAAATAGTTTAATCTCTGACGCAATGTATTAAAAAGCCAGTTTCGACTGGCTTTTTATTTAAATTGTGATTCAAAACACAAATGTGGGATTGGCAGGCTGCCAAAGCAATCTGCTAGGTAAAATAAATCTATAAATTCTAATGATATCTCTGTGATTTTTTCTTGACCTGAACCTGTTTGTATAAGATTCTTAATCGGGTAGTAATGCTTTTCGCCTTTGATAAAAAGGATATAAATGAAGAAAAAGAGAAATTAATACGGACACTTTATATGATGCATGTGCATTACGATTTTAGTTTGGTATTAGGTTCAATTGTTGTGGCATTGTTGGCGTGTTTTTTTGCAGTGTCGACCGAACGCTTATTATTTCGTGCTTGGCGTAAAAAATTTCAAACAGCGCTCATTTTACTCAGTAGTTTTTTCTTAGGCTGTGCCATTTGGGCCATGCATTTTGTGGGCATGTTGGCTTGTGATTTGCCGACGCATAGTTATTTTGACCCTGCACTGACAATTCTTTCTTTTTTTATTGCTTTTATTGCATCTGTTTTTTCAATTTGGTTGACCACGCGTCAGACCTTACCTTTTTTAAGATTAGTCTTGGGGTCGGTATTGATGGGGCTTGGTATTTCGGGCATGCATTATACTGGCATGATGGGGCTGATTATTGAGGGCTATCAGAGTGTTTACGATCCCTTGCTGACAGTTTTCTCTATTTTACTTGCCATCAGTGGCTCGGGTTTAACCTTTTGGCTGATCTTTAAATATAAAAGTGCGGTCAGCAAGAAACTGTTGTACCAATGGTATGTTGCAGGGATGATGGCCTTGACCATCGTGAGTATGCATTATACCGGTATGCTAGCAGTCTCGTTCTATCCAACCCATAGTGACAAGCTGGTGATGCCCCTTGAAGCAGGTCAAAGCATTGTTTTATTTGTTGTTATCTTTATTACCTGTTTGATTTTGGTGGCGGCATTTGTTGTTGCGGTGTTGGAGCAGCGTTTAGAAGAGCGTAATATTCAACTCTCTCTCGCCAATAAAGAGTTGGCAAATCAGGCGGTACAAGACAATTTAACCAAGCTCCCCAATCGATTGTATTTGGCAGAATACGCCCATTTTCTGTTTACAGATCACCGCTTCCGCAATGAAAGCATTGCTTTTCTATATATCGATTTAGATCGCTTTAAAGCTGTGAATGATGTCTTTGGGCACCATGTTGGGGATCAATTATTGGTTCAACTGACCACACGAATTCATCGCCACTTAAGTAAAAATGAAAAAATTCTCAGAATTGGTGGGGACGAGTTTCTAATGGTGTTGGAGCAGGCGACTGCTGAGCAAGCGTGCCAAATGGCCGAGCAAGTACTGGAGTTGATTCAAGATAGCTTTTTGATTGCGGGTAAAGAAATCAATGTGTCGGCCAGTATTGGTATTGCGATGTATCCTGAGCATGGTAGTAATTTGCAAGATTTATTGATTAATGCCGATGCAGCGATGCTGACCTCAAAATATCAGGGACGAAATACCTATTCTATTTTTAATTACAGTTTTGACCAACAAGAAGCGAAAAGCCAAACTAAGCTGATCAATGACTTGTATAAAGCCGTAGAAGAACAACAGTTTGTTTTGTATTATCAGCCTAAATTTACCATCCAAGATCAACGGATTTGTGGGGTCGAGGCATTGATTCGCTGGAAACATCCGACTTTAGGTTTGTTGACCCCCAATATGTTTATTAAAGGTGCGGAGAAAACAGGGTTGATTATCCAAATGGGGTATTGGGCTCTGGAGCAAGCCTGTAAACAACTGCAAATCTGGGAGCGAGAGAAAATTGAACTGTATCCAATTGCCGTGAATTTATCGGCGGTGCAGTTTGAGCATAAGCACTTATTTAATAATCTTGAGCATCTTTTTGATAAATATAAAGTCAACCCTAATCATTTAATTATTGAGATTACTGAAAGTACAGCCATGCACCATATCGAAGGCAGCATTCGTACCTTACAGCGTTTACGTGAAATGGGGATTCGTTTGGCAATTGATGACTTTGGGACAGGCCATTCCAGCTTTTTATATTTAAAAAATCTACCAGTAGATGAGTTGAAGATTGATCGCGGTTTTATTCATGAACTGACCGTTGGCTCAAAAGATGAAATGATTTTAGAAAGTATTGTTCATCTGGCGATTCACTTGGGTTTGGTCGTGACAGCAGAAGGTGTAGAAAGTCCCCTGCAAATGGAAATTTTATCACGGTTAGGCTGTCAGCAATTACAAGGCTATTTGTTGGGTATGCCTATGGATGTTAAGCGCTTGGAAGAGTTTGAGTACACATCGTCAACTTATTTCAATTAAGCGATATCTACAATTTGTGCTGATGGCTGATCGCTTTTATGGTGATGTAATTCAGTTGAGAATCTAATAAAAAATAAGCAGTGTTCGCAAAATCCTCTATCTAGTGATATCGGCTTTTTATGCATTCTTTAGAATCTATTCGTTTTAGTGTCCTGTTGTCCGTATACCAAGCCGTTCAATTCAATCAGTTCAAAACATTGGGAACAATTTGGAATTAAATAATTATGGTTAGAGTCGTGACTAAGGTTGGTGATGTTTTTTCTGTAAAGTTGGATAATGAGATGAAAAAATATTTCCAGCTCATTGCTTTTGATTTAACACAATTAAATAGTGATGTGATCAGAGCATTTAAAAAAGTGTACCCTATCCATGTAACTCCTACGTTATTGGATATCGTTAATGATGATGTCGATTTTTATGCGCATTGTGTCACTAAGTTTGGCATAAAAATGAATCTTTGGGAGAAAGTTGGAAACATATCTGATGTGGGTGGAACTTCTACAATATTATTCAGAGACACAGATGATTATGGTGTTATGGTAGGGGAAGAACCAATAAAAATTTCTCACAATTGGTTTGTATGGCACATTAATGATGATAAATTTTCTTATGTTGGAAATCTAGATGGAGAAAACCGTAAAGCAGAAATAGGTGTGGTTATGCCTCCTTTGGCTATAGTAGAACGTATAAAAACAGGGAAATATAGTTTCGTATATCCAGAGTTTGAATGAAGTTTATAAAATGACCTCAGATTAGGCTTAACAAGATAAAAGAATGCTTGATGTATGAGGGGTAACGGAAGTTTTACTCCTAGTTGTCCTTGGGTACAGCGTGATTAAGTGTACGTTCAGATCGGATCAAACAATGTTTCTGTACATCTAAGTTGTCGCTGATAGGACTATAGCGTTTCTATTCTTACCCATTACCAGAGCTAAAAAGCATTCGAATGGACGACGAATGCGATGTACTAAGCTGATGGGTTAAGGGAAAATTATCAATAAAATCTCATTGATAAATCTGCTACAATTGCGCCAATTTTAAGTTATCACTTTACGGGTTGGATACACATCCATAAGTTGTGTACAACACCGTGTACCTATTGAAGATTTCTCTTATGTTTAAAGATCAATTGGCGAAAGAAGTCGCGGCTCGTAGGACTTTTGCGATTATTTCCCACCCCGATGCTGGTAAAACCACCATGACAGAAAAATTGCTGTTGTGGGGACAAGCTATTCAGATTGCTGGTATGGTGAAAAGCCGTAAATCGGACCGTGCAGCCACTTCGGACTGGATGGAAATGGAAAAAGAACGTGGTATTTCGATCACCACTTCTGTAATGCAGTTTCCATTTAAAGACAAGATGATCAACCTTCTCGATACGCCGGGACACGAAGACTTCTCTGAAGATACGTATCGTACCTTAACAGCGGTCGATTCAGCTTTGATGGTAATCGATGGTGCAAAAGGTGTTGAAGATCGTACCGTGAAACTGATGGAAGTGTGTCGTATGCGTGACACACCGATCATTTCATTTGTGAACAAAATGGACCGTGAAATCCGTGAGCCTTTAGAGCTGTTGGATGAAATTGAAAACGTTCTCAAAATTAAATGTGTGCCGATCACTTGGCCGCTCGGTACCGGTCGCGACTTCGCTGGGGTGTTTAACCTGATCGAAGAAAAGTTTTATGTGTATAAAGCAGGTTTTGGTTCAACCATTACCGAAATCGAAGTCCGTGATGGTTATGACTATCCAGACTTACGTGAAAAAGTCGGTGAGCTGGCTTGGGCGGCATTTGAAGAGTCTCTAGAGTTGGTGCAAATGGCCAATGAGCCTTTAGACCGCACAGAGTTCCTTGCGGGTCGTCAAACGCCTGTATTGTTTGGTACAGCGCTGGGTAACTTTGGTGTAGACCATGTGTTAGATGCATTTAGTAACTATGCACCTGAACCTAAAGCACACCCAACAGAAAATCGTTTGGTTGAAGCCACCGAAGAGGGTTTTACTGGCTTTGTCTTTAAAATTCAAGCCAATATGGACCCGAAACACCGTGACCGTATTGCCTTTATGCGTATTTGTTCAGGCAAATATGAAAAAGGTTTGAAAATGAAGCATGTGCGTCTAGATAAAGATGTGCGCATTAGTGATGCTTTGACTTTCTTAGCCGGTGATCGTCAGCATCTAGAAGAAGCATGGCCGGGCGACATTATTGGTTTACATAACCACGGTACGATTCAAATTGGTGATACTTTTACCTCAGGTGAAAAACTACAATTTACGGGCATCCCGCACTTCGCCCCTGAAATGTTCCGCCGTGTACGTTTGAAAGATCCATTGAAATCGAAGCAGTTACAAAAAGGCTTAAAAGAGCTTTCAGAAGAAGGTGCAACACAGGTCTTCATGCCGCAAAATAGCAATGACTTGATTGTCGGTGCGGTAGGTGTGCTTCAGTTTGAAGTGGTGGCATACCGTTTGAAAGAAGAATACAAAGTCGACTGCGTCTACGAGCCTGTGAGCATTAACACTGTGCGCTGGGTGTCATGTGATGATGACAAAAAATTCAATGAATTTAAGAAAAAAGCACATGATCAATTATCGGTAGATGGTGGTGGTCACTTGACCTACTTGGCACCGAGTCGTGTGAACTTACAACTGATGCAAGAGCGCTATCCAGACATCGTGTTCCGCAATACCCGCGAACACTAATCGGGATGTTAAAAAATAAAACAGCTTCTTCGTGAAGCTGTTTTATTATGCAAGATACTTTATTTTAATCATGAATTTCATGGAAGACGCATGTTGCAGAAACAGGCTATTTATACAATATTGGTGAGTTTGACTGTCTTATTGACGGCATGTGACTCCTCTAAACAATCTGAAACAGACGCAGATGCCAAAAGCTCGGTATTTAAAACAGAGCAGGCTGAAGTGTTACCATATTTAAATATTCAGCAACAAGCGGCTGATATTGCACAACCATTTTGTGAAACCAAGAATTGTATTGAATTAGATCTGCAAAGCTTAACAACGGCAGATCCGTGGCTAAACCAATGGATTGCCAAAAGTCAGGCTCGAGTGATTCAAGATCAGGTTGGCTTAAAACAAGACATGAGCTTACAGCAAGCCATTAATGCCTATGTGAAAAAGTCGGATACATGGCAAGCTGAATTCAAGGGCAATAAGGCTTATAGCTTGGCGATGTATACGCGTATACCGTATCAGCGCAATCAGTTTGTGCTCATGCAAATTGGGGTTGATACCAATCAAGAGAATGTAAATGTTAAGGAACGTTATTATTTCTTTGTTGCGGATCGTAAAAACCAAAAAGCGGTGGCATTATTAGATTTAATTCACCCGAAACAGCAGCTGGCGATGAATGTGTTGGTGCAAAAAGCGTATCAAGACTGGTTGAAGAAACAAGAACCCGAAGCGCGAAAATCTGCACCTGCGAAGTTGTACTGGGGGCAAGCAGATTGGTTCTTTGACCAAGAGGGCATCGGTTTACACTATCGGACTCATGAGATTGTAAAAGATGGGACTCAGCTTGATATTTATTTGACGAAAGCACAAACTCAACAGGTATTAAAAGCCGATGTCTATACCCAGTTGTTTTAGTGTACTGGCCAAAGCAAGAGCTGGCTTCAAAAGGTAATAGGTTATATATGTTAAAAAGCAAAACAATATTGACAATCAGCGTACTTGCAGCTGCCATCAGTTTGACGGCCTGCCAACCAAAAGATAAAGAGCCTCAAACTCCTGCAACGCAAACCACAGCGGCTTCAGAGGTAGACACCACTTTAAAACTGGTCGGTGACACAGAAAAATTACAATTCGAATTACCTGAATGTGATGGCAATGCTTGCCCAGAATTAAACATTGATCGTTTGCAAAGTAATCAAGCGTTTATTGATGATTTTATTGATCAACAAATTGTGAAAGATTTATCGCAGATTATTGATATTTCGCCTATGCATAGCAGTTCTGCTACCGAGGCATCAAGTGCTGTGGCGGCAAGTTCTGAACCTGCGGTAGTGGGCCAAGTCCTCACCCCTAAACTGAAACTAGAGAAACAAGTTCAACCTTATTTGGCTGCTTTTCTGGGTTTAGATCAAGAGTTGAAAGCCTTAAGTTCTAACCATCAAATTAGTTTGATGATTAAGCCGAAAATTCTAAATGCCAAAGATCCTTTGGCTACGGTGGTGTTGAACACCAGCAGCTACTTAGGCGGTGCACATGGTTCATCGTCACAGCATTATTATAATTTTGACTTGAAGCAGCAAAAGCTGGTGAGTTTGGATGATCTATTGTTGCCGAATCAGAAGGCGGCGTTAAATAGAGTAGCGCATGAAGCCTTTCGTGCTTGGATCGTCGACTCTAAGTTAGCGACCAATGTCGATGAATATGAGCAAGCGTGGAAGTTTAGTTTGAGTAACAATTATTACTTGGGTACTGAAGGTCTAATTTTGCAATATGGCGAGTATGAAATTGGTCCTTATGTGGTGGGTTTACCACGCTTAACTCTTGGTTATGATCAACTCCAGAAAATTTTAAAGCCTGAGTATTTACCCAAAGCCAAACAGAGCGCACAGGCTGCTTCAGAAGCCAAGAGTTAATCAAGCATGAGCTTGCCTCTGTTCGACACCCATACTCACTTTGATGTTGCCGATTTTGATACTGATCGGCAACATTTGGCCGAACAAGCAAAACGTGTTGGGGTAGAGGCACTGGTCCTTATTGGTTTTCTTGAATCACGATTTGATGCGCTGATTCAGACACATCAGCAATTAAAAAGCTGGGAGAATGTTCCATGCTCTTATCTTGCCCCAGGTTTACATCCGTTTTATATCGAACAGCATCAGACTGAACATTTACAGCGTTTAGAACAGGTTTTGCAGCAGCAGGACTGCGTAGCTGTGGGTGAAATTGGTTTAGACACCTTTTTAAAAGAGCATAAACAGCCTGCACTTTTCGCCAAGCAGCAATCTTATTTTTCCGCACAACTGGAACTTGCTCAGCAATATCAAAAACCTGTGTTATTGCATATTCGCAAAGCACATGCAGAAAGCATTGCTATTTTAAAAGCCCAAAAATTCAAATTTGGTGGTATCGCTCATGCCTTTAGTGGTGGGGTGGAAGAAGCCAAGGTCTTGGTCAAACTCGGTTTTAAAATAGGGGTAACAGGACAAATCACCAATCCAAATGCCAAAAAATTGCATCAAGTGGTGCAAGCACTTGGTAGCGAACATTTGGTGATTGAAACGGACTGTCCAGATATGACACCGTTGTGTTGTCAAACATCGACCGAGCATCCCACCCGCAATACACCGGTAAATTTACCTTATGTTTTGGAGAGTCTCGCACAGACACTGGATCAGTCTGAGCGGTCGTTAGCAACTCAACTCTGGCAGAACTCATTGGCTGCGTTGCATTTAAAATTTTAGAAGAATAAGACAATAATCTCGATAAAAATAAGATAACCAAAAGGGAACACATTCTTTTCTAAACAGGCTTACATTAAAGAAAGAACATCATAATAAATACATTCGCCAATATTGGGAGGGCAACCGAATGGCCAGATATAGCAAAATCAATAGTTTCAATGCATTACAAATACTCACGGTGGGTGAAAAATCCTATCAAATTTTTAACCTCCCTCAAGCCGCCCAAACATTGGGTAATATTGATCATTTACCCAAGTCTTTAAAGGTCTTACTCGAAAATTTACTCCGTTTTGAAGATCAAAAAAGTGTAAAAGTAGAGCATATTCAAGCCCTAGTCGATTGGCAAAAAACCAGAAGCTCTGATCAGGAAATTCAATATCGGCCTGCACGTGTGTTGATGCAGGATTTCACAGGGGTTCCCGCCGTGGTTGACTTGGCTGCCATGCGTGCCGCAATGGCACAAGCGGGTGGCGATCCGAATTTGATAAATCCCTTATCCCCTGTCGATTTGGTGATTGATCATTCCGTGATGGTCGATCATTTTGCAGATAAAGATGCCTTTGCTGAAAATGTCGAAATTGAAATGCAACGCAATGGTGAGCGCTATCAATTTCTACGCTGGGGACAATCGGCCTTTAATAACTTTAGCGTTGTCCCGCCCGGTACAGGAATTTGCCACCAAGTCAATTTAGAGTATCTGGCTCAAGCGGTATGGTTGGGGGAGGATGAGGGACAAACTTTTGCGTTCCCTGATACCTTGGTGGGAACAGATTCGCATACCACCATGATCAATGGCTTAGGCGTGCTCGGTTGGGGTGTTGGCGGGATCGAAGCTGAAGCGGCGATGCTTGGACAGCCTGTATCCATGTTAATTCCTGAAGTCATCGGTTTCAAACTCACAGGGAAATTGAATGAAGGCATTACTGCAACAGATTTGGTTTTAACCATCACACAAATGCTACGCCAAAAAGGCGTGGTTGGTAAATTTGTCGAATTTTATGGCGATGGTTTGGCCGACTTGCCTTTGGCTGACCGCGCGACTATTGCCAATATGGCGCCTGAATATGGTGCGACCTGTGGTTTTTTCCCGATTGATGACGTGACCTTGGCCTATTTAGCGCTGACAGGTCGTGAGCAACAACGGATTGATTTGGTTGAAGCGTATAGTAAAGCGCAGGGCTTATGGCGAAATGCAGGTGACGAACCCGTTTTTACCGATACTTTGAGCTTGGACATGAGCACAGTGCAGGCCAGTTTGGCAGGCCCTAAACGACCGCAAGATCGTGTTTTGCTGTCAGATGTACCTAAAACTTTTCATGATTTGATGGAACTAAATCTCAAGCCAGCCAAAGAGGCGAAAGAGCGTTTAGAAAATGAAGGTGGTGGCACAGCTGTTGAAGCTAAAAAAGCTAATCTACCGCATGAGGAGCCATCTTGCACCATTGATGGAAAATCCTACCCCTTGAATCATGGTGATGTGGTGATTTCAGCCATCACCTCATGTACCAATACATCCAATCCGAGCGTGATGTTGGCTGCAGGACTCCTCGCCAAAAAAGCCATTGAAAAAGGCCTACAGCGTAAACCGTGGGTGAAAAGTTCGCTTGCACCTGGTTCTAAAGTCGTGACCGATTATTTGGCTGCGGCAGGTTTAACACCGTATTTGGATGAATTGGGTTATAACCTAGTCGGTTATGGCTGTACCACGTGTATTGGGAACTCTGGACCACTGCCTGAACCGATTGAAGAAGCCATACAGTGCCATGATCTCAATGTCGCTTCAGTGCTTTCAGGCAACCGTAACTTTGAAGGGCGTGTGCATCCTCTGGTGAAAACCAACTGGTTGGCTTCGCCGCCTTTGGTGGTGGCTTATGGTTTGACGGGCAATATCCGTACAGATTTGACTACACAACCGATTGGTCTAGGCAAAGATGGGCAAGCAGTCTATTTGAAAGATATTTGGCCGAGTCAGGCTGAAATTGATCATGCGCTACAGAGCGTAAATACCGCGATGTTCCATAAAGAATATGCCGCAGTATTTGATGGTGATGCAGCATGGCAGGCGATTCAGATTCCTCAAAGTCAGACCTATGCTTGGCAAGAGAATTCAACCTATATTCGCCACCCGCCATTTTTTGAAGAGATAGATCAGCCACCGAAACCGATTACCAATATTGAACAGGCACGTATTTTGGCTGTGCTTGGAGACTCGGTCACCACCGATCATATTTCCCCAGCGGGTAATATCAAGAAAGACAGCCCTGCGGGACGCTATTTGCAAGAGCAAGGGGTTGAACCCAAAGACTTCAACTCTTACGGGTCTCGACGTGGGAACCATGAAGTGATGATGCGAGGTACTTTTGCCAATATCCGCATTAAGAATGAAATGTTGGGCGGTGAAGAAGGTGGAAACACGATCTATATTCCAACCGGAGAAACCTTGCCGATTTATGATGCTTCTATGCTTTATCAGCAGCAACATATGCCATTAATCATTATTGCTGGGAAAGAGTATGGTACAGGTTCATCGCGCGACTGGGCTGCCAAAGGTACGAACTTATTGGGAGTTAAAGCGGTGATTGCCGAAAGTTTTGAACGAATTCATCGTTCGAATTTGGTTGGTATGGGTGTATTGCCATTGCAATTTATCGATGGACAAACACGCCAATTCTTAAATTTGACAGGTCGGGAAGTGCTTTCGATTCATGGGTTGTCGGATGATCTCCAACCGCATCAAACCTTGGAAATTCAAGTGTTTCGAGAAGATGGTAGCCAAGACCAATTTACAGTGTTGTGCCGTATTGATACCTTGAATGAGGTGGAATACTTTAAAGCTGGCGGCATTTTGCATTATGTACTGCGTAATTTAATTGCGGCCTAATCTCAATGGAATAAAGCCCTGTCATCATCAGGGCTTTATTGTTTGTAGCGATACATTCAATCCAAGGTCGTATTCAGGTAAAATGAACACGATTTTACCGATATAGATGTACGCATGACTGATCTGCAACATGATGAATATGACCGCCGTTTTGCTGGGGTAGCCAAAATTTATGGAGACGAGGCCTTTTCATATTATGAAAAAAGTCATGTGATGGTGATCGGAATTGGTGGTGTAGGTTCGTGGGCAGTAGAGGCTTTAGCGCGTACAGGCGTTGGCGAATTAACACTGGTTGATATGGACTCGATTGCGGCTTCGAATGTTAACCGTCAACTGCCAGCCATGAGCTCGACCTTGGGCCATGAAAAAATTGAAGTCATGGCCGAGCGTTGTCGATCCATCAATCCACGGATCAAAATCAATTTGATCGATGACTATTTGACTCCAGAAAACGTCAAAGAAATTTTAGAGCATAGACCAGACTTAATTTTAGATTGTATTGATGACGTCAAAGCTAAATTAGCACTGATGTTACACTGTCGTTTTAATAAAATTCCATTGATTGTTTCAGGGGGAGCGGGGGGTAAGCTCGACCCATTGAAAATCCGAGTGGCTGATTTGTCTAAAACTGAACAAGATCCAATGTTGGCGAAGCTTCGAACCCAGTTACGTGGCATGGGAATTTGTAAAAAACCAAAAGAAAAGTTCGGCATTAGCTGTGTGTATTCGATTGATAATCCATTTTCCAGTGCAGATGTGTGTCCAAGTGCAGGCCTACGCTGTGGTGGCTATGGTTCTGCGGTGGTGGTGACTTCAAGCTTTGCGATGGTGGCAGTGGCGGAAGTGCTGAAAAAATTAGATGGAATGAAAGCGAAACAATAATACTGTTTTAGGTTTAATTGGACTGTATACATCGATATATGGATACAGTCCTTAGACCACAAAAAATATTGAAACCAATAGAAAAAAAGAGAAAAGAAAAATGAGCTTTTTAAAAAAATTATGGGGTTCTCAAAAACAAAAAACGCCTGCGAATGAAAATGTATATACTGCATTTTGGCAATGGTTTCAGCAGCATCAACAGCATTTTCACCACATTGTGAATCAAGGCAGTAAAACTGAAATCGAGCGAGATTTCTTTGATCGATTGACGCCTGAATTGGAAAAAGTCCATTGCGGCATCTTTTTTCTGACGGGCATGTTAACCCCGCAAACAGCTGAATTAATTCTAACCCCCGACGGCATCATTCCAAATATTGTTTTTGTGGAAGAGCTGATTGCAGCTGCACCTGAGATTGCAGGGTGGAAGTTCACTGCGCTGAAACCTGAAAGCGATATTCATCAAGTCGGGATTAATATGCATGATTATGAGTTTAGTCAGGAGACTTTATCTTTTTATTTTAACCAGCAAGCCGAATATCCCGATGAGATTGATCTGGTCGTGGTACATGATGAATATAATGCAGCTGAAAACGATGCGTTTTTACAGGCTGTGTATATTTTCCTCGACAACTATTTGGGCGAGTACGATGCGGTTACCAAATTGGACAATGTTTCTGTCCAGTCTAAGCAAGATGCCGAAAAAGAATTGCTACCGATTCACTTGCTCAAAAATATTTTAATTTTAAAAAGCAGTGAAATTTCAAGATTAGACAAAATTACCCGTTCACATACGGATGCCGATGAATTTGTTAGCTTGGAAGGTGAAACCAATGAAGGTCTACCGTTGCTGGCGACTTTAAATCGGACACTTTTAACATGGGATCAAAAAGCTTCGCATCCATGGATGATGCTGATTGAAATCTCCTATGATGGTCAGTATTCAAATGGCATGCCTGCGTCTACAGATTATGAACTACTGAATTTGATAGAAGACGCATTATTACAAGAGTTGAAAGATGTGGATGGCTATTTAAATATAGGCCGTGAAACGGGTAATCACTTAAGAACCATATATTTTGCGTGTAAAGAGTTTAGAAAGCCATCCAAAGTCATTGATCAAGTAATTGAAAAATATAAAGGCAACTTTGAAATAGAGGTCAGTCTGTTTAAAGACAAATACTGGCGTGCTCTGAGTAAATTTACGGGTTAATCTCTTATATAAAAGACGAGTTCGCCTGAAGCACTTTTAAAATATAATGGGATAAAGTAACTCAATGACTGATCTTTCAGGGCATTCCAAACTTGATGTTAAAATAGTGGCTTTAGGGATCATTTTGAGTTGCGGTGTTGTATATGCTATTTATTCAACCGTTCGTCATTTTTATGTTTTAAATCAGGTCAATGAAGCCAAAGAAATGATGAGTGATATACAGTCATTATTGGTTTGGTCAATGCATCAGCATCATGATGATGTCACGCAGGCTTGTCATTTTAAAAATATACAACAGATTGCTCAATCCGTAGAATTTCAAAATATGAATCGTATTTTAAAATTACAGGATCAAATTCATCAGCAAAGTCAATTTGTTGAACAGATTAAAGTAAATGCCACGCCTGATTTACACCACTGTATAACTACGGCTTACTTTAGAAAAGAACCCTTTGTCAGCGAGCTTATTGCAGGAAAGTATATTTCCTATCATTATGATTTTAAGACTGAAACAATAAAATGTGTCACCAATATACACAAGCGTGCTTTAGTGAAAGCTTGTACTCGGCTATAACGGTGAAACATAAAAAAGCGAAGCAGATGCTTCGCTTTTTTCGTTTAGATCAACGTTCTAAATTACTGAGCTAGAGTGTGTTCTTTTAAATAATCTTCGGTGCGTTGCATTGCGTCTTTAATGTTAAGAATTGCATTTTCAACATCGGCAAAAGTCTTGGCATTACCACCACTTAAAGCCTGACGCCATTTTCGAGCACCCGGAAGGTTTTGGAATAAACCCAAAATATGGCGCGTGATAATCGACAATGGCGCACCCTCAGCCATACGCTTTGCAATATACGGCAGCATTTGGTCAATAATTTCAAAGCGATCAGGTAGATCCAAATTCCACAGCTGCCCCAGCTCTGCCAAAAGGTAGGGGTTATGGTAGGCTTCACGACCAATCATCACACCATCCACATGTTTGAGATGTTCTTGTGTTTCAGCAAAGGTTTTGATCCCGCCATTAATCTCAATCAATAGATTTGGGCGTTCTTGCTTTAAACGATAGACATCTTCATAACGTAGTGGCGGAACTTCACGGTTTTCTTTCGGAGAAAGTCCCTGAAGTAATGCAATACGTGCATGTACAATAAAATTATTACAGCCTGTTTTGGCTACGGTATCGACAAAATGCAGCATCTCTTCATAAGACTGCATATCATCAATGCCGATACGGTGCTTTACCGTCACTGGAATATCGACGGCATTTTGCATTTCAGCGATACATTCTGCAACGAGGTCCGGTTCTGCCATGAGGCATGCGCCAATTTTATTGTTTTGTACACGGTCACTTGGACAGCCGACATTTAAGTTGACTTCATCATAGCCCCAGTCTTGTGCCATTTTGGTACAAGTGGCTAAGTCTTTAGGGTTTGAGCCACCGAGTTGTAAAACGATCGGGTGTTCTTCATTGTTGTAATCGAGATGTCGATTTGCACCGCCAAACAGGATCGCGCCAGTGGTCACCATTTCTGTATAAAGAATGACGTTTGGGTTAAATAGACGCGCAAAGAAACGATAGTCTTTGGTCGTCCAATCCATCATCGGCGCAACACTGATTCGAGGATTCTGTGTGTTGCTTGGTTTTGATAAAATACTCATTGAAAATCAACCTATTGAATCAGTGTTGTGTTGAATTTATTTGCATCTATTTCATCTTTTTTTGCTCTTTTTAAAATTTGATTTACGCCATAAATACGCCATAATAAGTAAAAATATCATAAGGCGTAAAAATGGGTACAATCACGCAGCGTAAGTTAGTCAATGGATCAATACGCTATCGTGCTGAAATTCGAATCAATCGAAAAGATTTACCAATATATAAAGAAAGTAAAACATTTGGATCGAAGAAAGTTGCAGCAATTTGGTTAGCAAAAAGGGAAGCTGAAATAGAAGAAAATCCTGAAATTTTGTTTGGTCAAGAAGATGTAATAGATCTAACTCTTTCTAACGCTATTTCGAAATATTTGGCGGAAGTGGGAGCTGAGTATGGACGAACTAAAACATATTCACTCAAACTTATTCAGAAGTTTCCAATCGCGCGGCATGTTATCACAAAAATTAAATCGACTCATATTGCGGAACACGTAGCTCTACGCAAAAAAGGCATTGAAGATCTAGGACTCGCTCCTGTTGCATCTAGTACACTCCAGCATGAGCTTTTACATATTAGAGGGGTGCTATCTCATGCAGCGGTAATGTGGGATATAGATATTGATCTAAATTCTTTCGATAAGGCAACAGCACAATTAAGAAAGACACGCCAAATTTCATCAAGTCAAAAAAGAGATAGGCTTCCAACGAATGAAGAGTTGGCGGCATTGACGAAGTATTTTGTCAATAAATGGAATAATCCTGCTTACAGTTATCCAATGCATTTGATTATTTGGTTTGCAATTTACTCATGTAGACGTGAGGCGGAAATAACTCGAATGGAATTAAGTGATTTTGACATTCATAACAACTCATGGAAAATACGTGATTTGAAAAACCCAACAGGCTCTAAAGGTAATCATAAGGAGTTTAATGTATTACCTCAGTGTAAAAAAATTATTGAGCTTTTATCGGAGCAGGAAGTTAGAGCTAGAATGTTGAAAAGAGGCTATGGCGATGAATATCTGATACCTCTTAGTCCAAAAACAATAGGTGGTGAATTTAGAAAAGCTTGTAAGTTGCTTGGAATAGATGATTTAAAATTCCATGATTTGAGACATGAAGGGTGTACCCGTTTAGCTGAGCAAGGTTTCACTATCCCCCAGATACAGCAAATTAGTTTGCACGATTCATGGGGGAGTTTGGAAAGGTATGTATCAGTTAAACGAAGAAAACAGACCCTTAATTTTGAGAATTCGTTAGAGCTGACTTCGTAAAAATTTCATACTCTTTAGCTTGTTCGTTGTAACGTTTGTCTAAAACAAAAGCTAAGTCAAAAATATCAACTAAGTATGGTGATTTTTGACTTTCATCTATCTTGTAGCAAATAAATGGAAATTCCTTTTTTCTCGCTTTTTCTAATATTTTTGCTTTACTTAGATGGGGGTAATACATGGCTGCCACTTGTTCAAGAGTGGGAGTCATGGTTTTAAATTGCATGAATAAATAATCTGATAAATTCATTTGTACTTTGTTCATTTGGTTACTCTTTTAAAAGTTAATTCTTGAATCTTTAGTCATACAACTAAGGTATAGCTAACAAAATTCACTGAAATAATTGTAAAAAAGATGAAATGACGAATAATGAGGAAATAAGGGTAACTTTTTTCTTCATAGATAGCTCAATGCCAAAACTAACAGACATTCAAATCAACACTATTAAACTATTAGATTATTTATACTTCTACGATATTGTTTCGCTAGAAACCTTTTCTGATGAGAAGTCGGATTTTTATAAAAGGTTGAATGATTCTTTTCATCTAATTTTAGCTACAAGAAAATATAAAGGGCTGAGAGCTGAGCACTACAAGCATTTACTGTTGATGGGGCTAGACTTAAATATTGCCTATTATAGTAAATCGGATAAGATGCAAGAGAATGATGTTAGCAATTTTATCTCTGCTTTTAATGATGAGATACGTTTAGAAGTCGATAAGGCGGATTTTCCTATTGATGAATTTGCCCAAGATTTGCAGAACATATTGGATAGACAACCTATAAATCCGTTGAGCGGAAATGAACGCTATAAAATAGTTAGTCAGTTTTTAAGCTATGAATATGACAATATTGCCATTGGAGTACTTGGAAAATTACTTGATATGGGGATCTTAAAGGTCTCGAAGTATAGTAAAGCCTATCAGGTGATTTCTCAGGAATTATTAGATAAGTTATTCTTTAGAGCTATGCTATTTCTTGAATTAGAAATTTTTAAAAATAAGCTGTTGGCATCAAATTTAAAAATGTCGCAGATTGTAGATTTGAATAATTTAAGTGACCATGAAAAAGTCATTGCAGTTATTAAGTCTAACGCCAAGTTGGAAGCTTTGGAAAAAGTAGATTATCAGCGTATCTATACTATTGATCTAAACAAAAAAAATGATTTGTCGAGGTATTTTACTAATGTGGAGGCAAGGTTAGGGCATAATCCGATCTTTAAGCCCAACCTTGCATCTTGGGTTAGCTTGCTAGGAGCATGGCATCTGATGCTGGTCAAAAAGAACAACATAAATAAACCATTATACCGTGAGACCCCTATCCACATCTTAGATGCTGAACCTACCTGTTCTGAGATAGCAAAAAAAGAAATGGAAGAGTATGGTTTTGCTATTTCGGAAAGAACCTTATTTGACCAACATAATAGTATTTTTGATTTTTATAAGCTTATTAGAATTACAGTGAATGACATGATAGATGATGGCTTCTATGGAATATTAGAACCAGTACTAACTAAATATTTCTTTTATGATCCCAATATTGGGGATAAGTTTAAAAGTGCTTTAAGCAAAGTGAATATGAGCTTAAATCAATAAAATTTTATTAAGATACCTATTTTCATTAGGTCTGCACGCACAAACCCAATCTTAGTTATATAATGGACTAGATTGGGTGTGACTGGTGGAAAGATTATTTTTACAAATATAGATTTTCTCCATCGACTGAACAGCATTCTTTGGCATAGGTTTCATTGATGAGTCTTTCGATCATTTGCTCTTCGGACAGACCATTCTTGAAAGCTAATGTAAGCAACGCTTCTCTAGCTCTTTTAGTTAATGCGTAATAGTGAGGTTTTTTCACCTTTTTCTCCTCACGGTGCTTTTTTTGATACCACGCGTTAGATAATTTTTTTCTTAAAGCATAGTGAATATTTTCATCTTCATAATAGATAATATCAAATATTGAGTTAATTAAAGTCTCATATTCAGATACATGTGATGCATCTCTTCTGTATCTCCTAAATTCTGAGTTTTCATTAATATACTTTTTAGCCCATACAAAAAAATCAGAGCATGGTGATTTAAAATGACTGTTGAATTTTGTGTATATTTTGTCAAATCGAAAATATATATTTTCAATTGATCTAGAATTTTCATAATAAAAAGGGATTGTATAAGCCAGATAAAGGAGCTGGAAGTATAGATTTTTTATATCTAAAATTAAGCGATCTCCTTCTTTTTCATTCAAGACTTTGCATGCAAATTGTAAGAATCTTTGATTATCTTTAATTTTATTAAAGTCAAAAGAATGTATTGTGATTCTAGATTGAAAATCCTTTAAATCACGTAAAAAATAATAGATATCATCATCACTACTATTATTCATTTCATCAATTATAAATTTACTTATGTTCCTGAGTTTATCTAGGCTGTTCAGTTTTGCTATATCTTTTTCTATAGCAGCGTTGCTCTCCCGTATTCTGCGATTGTTATCAATATTTGGGCGATGATAGACAAACAGTGCCCAGATAAGATCTTCATCTCTAAGTTGTGTCAGGAATGATTTAAGATTGTCTAGTTCAGAATTGCGCATTTTGTATCCTGTTTTAAAAAAGCTTACGTCATACTTTAGGTAATAAAAACAATACTTTCTACTAAGTTTTTCGCTCTATTTCCCCTTGTTTTGCACTATATTTTTAAAAGCTTTCTACTAAGGGGTAAGGGTGTTATAAATAAAAAATGTTTAGGCAATATAAGTTTTTAATTTAATTTTTTTTATAACTAAAATTAGGTACTAAAACGATATAGTCTAAAATTCATTTTATTCCTTAATTCTAGCTTTTAATGAGAGGTAGGGTATTAAAAAATCTTTGTGAAATACGGGAAAATTGTATTTGAATTTTTGTATTTTATTTTGATTTAATGATAATTTGGTTTATTTTAAGCTTTGGTTATTAATCTAATCTTTTATTAGTTAATGCTTTGTTAAGAAGTAAAAAGTATATATATACTGAATTCCCGTATCTCTTATGAAACTAACAAACATATAGGTTTAAATATGAGGTATTCAATTAACCAAGCAAAACTTACACTTGAGATTGAGAGCTTTTTAAAACGCTTAAAAAGACAACGTACAAAATGGGATGGATTCTATTCACAGCTTACTAATCTGTTATTAGACTTTAATGATATTTATGATCCTGATGATGAATACCCAGGTTATCTTCAGTTCTTTGTTATTCTGATATATGACTTACAAAGCATAGACTCTGATGAAGTTGATCTTAAAAATGAATTGGAATCGATTGGGTATAGAGAATTGAGATCAGAGTTGTTAGATTTATCTGACCTTTGTGAAAAATATTATGAAACTATTGAAAAACAGAAAGATGAAAATAAAATTGAAGTGCAGAAATATTGTAGATCAATACTTAATAAATGCAGTCGAATATTAGTTGTTCGTGTAGACTTGGGTTATTTGCAAGAATATTCTAGTCGAATCAGAGTTGAAGATATTTATAAGGACTTAGATATACTACTTAATCGTATCCAAAATAAAGATGGCATATTTAAACATGTGATCGGATATATATGGGGAGTAGAGCAAGGTGGTAAAAGTAAAGGTTTTCATTGCCATTTAGCAATCATTTATGATACTGCCTTTCGTGATGGAAGCGCAGCATATTGGGGGAATAAAATTATCGCGCTTTGGAGTGAGATTACTCGAGATTATGGTCAAGGCTATAATTGTTGGAACCGCGAACGCGTAAAGGAGCTTCGAGGTAGAGATGAGCTAGGGATCGGTTTGATTTATCGTCGCGATTCAACCCAAGTGACAAATTTCATTGAGGCAATGCAATACATTGCTGATCATCACAAACGTACTCTTCAATACTTACGTGTTAAGCCAGAAGGACGAAGAGTATTTGGTAAAGGTCAGTTAAGAGTGCAGTATGATAGACGCTAAATGAAAATAATCTCAGATATACATTATCTAGATGAAAACGAGGTTTTAAATACTTTGCAAGGCTTACCAATCGGTGAGCCTTTGTCATTTCTGGAGATGTATATTATGAGTTTAAATTGTCCTTATTGTTTTTCCGATCAGGTTATTCAAGTGGTTAATCAGCAGGTGAATGGTTCTGATTCTACAGGTCTAGCAGCGTCCGCATCGTTCGCAACCATCGGTGCAACCATTTCAAAGGGTTTACCTTTACCTGTATCACCACTGCTTGGCGGGCTTGCAGGTGCGGTCATTGGTGGTCTATTTAGCAGCATGTTTGATGAGCCGAAAAAGCCGATCACCCTGACCTATTACCATTGCAATCAATGTCAGCAGAATTTTCGTTGAATCGTCATAGGAGATAAGAACGATGGCACATCAAATCGAACAAATCGCCTATGTTGGCGAAACCCCTTGGCATGGTCTGGGTAATCAGCTGAGTCCGAATCAACCACTCGAAGTTTGGGCACAGCAAGCTGGGATGGACTGGCGGATTGAATCCTCGAACGTCAGCTATATGGCACAGAATGAACGTGGTCAGAGCATTATCATGCCTTTTGAAGAGCAGCGTGTATTGTATCGCTCAGATACCCATGCGCCTTTATCTGTGGTCAGTCAGCGTTATCAGGAAGTTCAACCCAAAGAGATTCTGGAGTTCTACCGGGATCTGACTGAGCAATCAGGTTTTGAGTTAGAAACCGCAGGGGTTTTGAAAGGTGGGAAGAAGTTCTGGGCTTTGGCACGTACCGGGCAAAGCACCGCGTTAAAGTCCAAAGATGTCAGTAATGGTTATATTCTGCTGGCTACTGCGTGTGACGGCACTTTGGCAACGACAGCACAGTTCACCGGTATCCGAGTGGTCTGTAACAACACTTTGGCGATTGCCTTACGTGGGCAGAGCAGTAGTGCAGGTGTAGTGAAGGTTCCACATAGCACCAAGTTTGATGCAGAAAAAGTGAAACAGCAATTGGGTATTTCAGTGCGTGCATGGGATGAACACATGTATGAGATGAAACAGCTCACACAGCGTAAGGTGAGTCAGCAAGAAGCTAAGGCTTACTTTGATGCCGTGTTCAACAACAGCACCATGTCAATTTCCGATCCTGAAGAAAACATTATTCAGTTCTATCGTAATGTCGCGCAGCAAGCTCAGGAGAAAAAGCCTGAACCGAATGGTCGTGCCATGAATAAAGCTTTAGAGATGTTCAATGGGCAAGGACGTGGTGCTGACCTGTCATCCGCCAAAGACACTGCTTATGGCTTACTGTGTTCCATCACAGAATTTGTGGATCATGAACGACGTGCCATGAGTACAGATCACCGTCTTGATTCAGCTTGGTTCGGTGCAGGTGCGGGGGTGAAACAACGAGGATTGGAGCAAGCACTTGCTTTGATCGCGTGAAATTAACTAACTCACTTATGTTGAAATCAAGTCACCCCAAACAAATGCTCATCAGAGCACTCATGTAACCCCTCTCAATTAAAACAGCAAACAAATCGCCATACCCGACCTTGTGTCGGGTATGGCTTTTTTATGCATTTCTTTTACAGAGATCAGAATTTATAAGGATAATTCCATGAATCAAATTGTATCTATTTCCCATCAGCCTACGACGGTAGGATCAAAGATTGTAGTCAATCCAACCATCACCACCAAACGCTCAACAGCAGCCAAGCGACTGGTCAACACCAAAGGGATGGAATATCAGGACTGGCTTGAAGTTCGTAAACAAGGTATCGGTAGCAGTGATGCAGCGACTGCCTGTGGTCTCAATCCCTACATGTCGATGCTGGAACTCTGGCTGATCAAAACCGGACGGCAGGCTCAATTCATAGAAGATGAAAGCTCAGGTGTAGCACCATTGTATTGGGGCAAGCAGCTGGAACCTTTGGTGGCAGAGTTCTATAGCATGCACACCAATAACAAGGTGCGACGGATCAATGCGGTACTTCAGCATCCTGATCCCGATAAACACTTTATGTTAGCCAATTTAGATTACAGCGTAGTCGGCAGCGATGAAGTCCAAATTTTGGAATGCAAAACAGCAGGTGAGCATGGAGCAAAATTGTGGTGTGATGGTGTGCCTTTATACGTGCTGTGTCAGGTACAACATCAACTGGCGGTGACTGGTAAACAGGCAGCGCATGTTTGTGTCTTGATCTGTGGGCATGAAACCAAGATCTTCAAAGTGACACGATCAGAATCCGTGATTGAACATATTGTTCAAGCAGAACGATATTTCTGGGAATGCGTGGAAAAGGATACACCACCATCCGTGGATGCAAGTGAATCCGCAGCTAAAGCGATTCAACAACTTTATCCAGCGCATGTACCTTTAACCGTAGAGGATCTCTCGCAAAATGAAAATGCCAATTTGATGTTCGACAAGCTCATCAAAATGAAAGAAGAGATTCAGCATCAGCAGGAACGTTTTGATCAGCTTAAACATGAAATTCAGATGATGATGCAAGACAAGGAAAGGGCAGTCTTTGCACATGGCTCAGTAGTCTGGAAGAAAGCCAAGGACTCCATCAGCCTCAATACCAAGACATTGCTTCAGCACCAGCCTGAACTCATCGAGCTTTATCCACTTCAAAAGCAGGGCAGTCGTCGATTCAACATCTATACCGACTAAGCCCGATCTACAGCACCCAATCGAAAATTCACAAAAATCGCTCCCCGCTCTCTACCCTTCGGTAGAGAGCAAATCGGTCGCGATCTCTGTAGCACTTTATCTGGCTCTACATTCTTTGGGTAACTTATTTGGTCCTTGTTCCGACCTACATAGATAGACCCAAATTTGTAAGGTAATACATTAAGGAATATCAATATGATTAAAGGTTTAGCAATTACTCCTCCAATACTCGGACGGATCAGTATTGGTCGGATGGTTGAAAAGAATGGCAAACGCCTACCGGAAAAGGATGACCAGTTCACTATTACATCCCAGATTCAAAGCAAAGAAGGCTGGGTCAAACATCCATTAGATGATCAGCTTCGAGCTAATATTCCCAATCAAAAGCTACGCTCAATCCCCGTCAGAATGATTTTTAATGATCCTGATTTGAGCTTGCGCGCTGAATACACCTTATTTGACCGACAGACCGGACGGCCTGTGTGTGTCGGTAATGGAGAAACCTGCCAACGTTTAACCAACCAAGGCGTGGAGCAACATCCCTGTCCATCCCCTGATTTATGTCCATTAGCTCAGGGCGGGAACTGCAAGCCCTACGGGCGTTTGCATGTGAACTTGGATGAATCGGATGAATTTGGAACTTTTATCTTTAGAACTACAGGCTTTAACAGTATTCGAACTTTGGCAGCAAGGTTGAATTATTACCATGCGGCATCAAATGGTTTGTTGTCATGCCTCCCATTGCAATTGATATTGCGGGGCAAGAGTACGACACAAAGCTATCGTCAGCAGGTGTATTACGTGGATCTAACTTTAAGGGAGGGGATTAGCTTGAATGAAGCCATTATTCAGGCAAAGCAAATTGATGAGCAGAGTAAGCAGGCTGGGTTTTATCAGGAGGCTTTAGACTTTACTGCAAGGAAGGGTTTTGCGAATGGAAGGATGGAGGTCGATATAGAGGAAGGCTTGGAGGTAGTTAAGGAGTTTGATATAGATGAACTTATTGAATCTGAACCCCTGCAAACTAGAACCAAAAAGGAATCTAAATCAGGGCCTAAGTTCCATCAGGGAGAGGGTGTTGTACAAGAGATTCAGAAAAGCTTGCAGCAGAATGTACGGGTTGTAAATTAAAAAAACTTAAAGAGAACAGCGAGTTCTCTTTAATTTATTTATTTTTTTGCTTGTATTAAAAAATAAATAAGATGATTGAACCTAATACCAAACGATACCAAGCAAAAACTTTTAAAGTATGTTTTTCTACAAATTTAACCATGGCTTTTACCACAAGCAAAGCTGCGATGAATGCGGTTACAAAGCCTACGGAAATATTCAATAAATTTTCTGAAGTTAAAACATCAACGTTGCGAAATATGTCATAAGTAGCGGCACCAAGCATTGTTGGTATGGCAAGGAAAAAAGAAAATTCAGTAGCTGCTTTACGTGATAAACCCGCCAACATCCCCCCAATAATGGTTGCACCAGACCGTGAAGTCCCCGGAATCATCGCAAGACATTGAACCAAACCAATAACAATGGCCTGTTTGAATCCAATATTGGTTGCCTCAATGGTTTGGACTTTAAAATTTTTAGCTTCTACAGCAAAAATTAACAGTGCACCAATAATCAGTGCAGATGCCACAACCGAAGGACTGAATAAAACTTGTTTAATAAAATCAACAGCTATAACTCCGATCACTACTGCAGGAATAAATGAAATGAAGACATTTATCGCAAAACGTCTCGCATGGTAATCACCTGATATAAAACCATGTAGTAGATTAATAATTTTTTTACGGTAGAGCCAACAAACGGCTAAGATTGTGCCCAGTTGAATGACAACTTCAAAGACACAGCCTGAGCCTGAATGAAAATCAATTAAATGGCCAAATAAAATTAAATGACCAGTACTGGAAATGGGTAAAAACTCCGTTAAACCTTCTATAAAACCTAAAAATAAGGCTTTAAGTACTGAAATTATATCCATAAATAAAGTGAGTCACAGAATAATAATAGCCATCACTTTTAAGATATTTTTCTGCATTTATAAGTGCATTGAGCTAAATTTTTACGCTTTCTTTACGCGGCATCCAAAGTTATGAATAGAGACTTTACGGTCTTATTTTTCATACTGGATTTTGGAATATCCCAATGCTTAGGATGAAAAACATGAGTGCGGTCATTCACGCGCATCAGCAGGTACAGCATCAAAAAAATTGCGTTGTACTAAATAATCAAAATAAACGTTATTTCAATATCTGCATGCAGATTTCAGCTCTGAAACATAGGAGTGAAATGCCATGTTAGAGTTTGCTTTGCTTTTAGCCATCGTCTTTGTTCTGGCTTATCCCTTGGGTAAATACCTCGCAGCAATTATGCACAACCGCGATATGAAAATTGATCCTCTATTCAATTGGATTGAAAAGCCCATTTACGCGGTTTTAGGAATCAATCCCAAACGGGGGATGAATGTCAAAACCTATTCATTCAATTTTGTCATGAGCTGTGCAGTGATCGGTTTGGTGACTTGGACTCTATTTATGGTTCAAGCCAGCCTGCCGTTGAACCCAAACCATGCACCGAATATGTCATGGGATTTGGCGCTGCATACCATGATTTCGTTTCTGACCAATACCAACCAGCAGCACTATTCAGGACAGGCGCAACTGTCTTATTTATCGCAAATGGTCGGCATTGTCGGCTTGCAGATCTTCACGCCGATGATGGGCCTGGCGATGGTGGTGGCTACAGTTCGAGCACTGTTCTACAAACAATCCAATGCACTTTCTGAAACCGATCAACAGACCAGCTTTAAGCATAAAGTGCAACAAATTAATGTCGGCAACTATTGGGCCGATGTGATTCGTCCGACGTTCCGCTTTCTGATTCCTTTATGCATGGTTTGGTCATTATTGCTCACTAGCCAAGGCGTACCATCGACTTTTCAAGGCGGCCCAGAAGTTCAAGTCATCGACCAAAGCAGCGAATTAACAACGCAAAAAATACCTTTAGGCCCTGTTGCGCCCATGGTAGCAATTAAGCAATTGGGCAGTAATGGTGGTGGCTGGTATGGTCCGAACAGCAGTGTACCTTTGGAAAATCCGACACCATTGTCAAACTTTCTGGAAATGCTTGCGATTTTACTGATCCCTGTTTCGGTGATTTTTATGCTGGGCTTTTTCACCAAACGCGCCAAATTCGCAGGCTTGGTCTTTGCTTCAATGCTGCTGATGTCGATCATTTCTGCGACTAGCGCTATCTGGTCAGAAAGCCTTTCATCGACTTCGACATTGCTTTCCGCCATGGAAGGTAAAGAAGTGCGTTTTGGCGAGGCATCATCTGCTTTGTGGTCAGCGGTCACCACCCAAGTCAATAACGGCTCAGTGGATATGATGCATGATTCATCTGCACCGCTCACAGGTATGGTGCAATTGTCCAATATGCTGATCAATGCCATTTGGGGCGGGATTGGCTGTGGTTTACAGCAATTCATTATTTATCTGTTTTTAGCAGTCTTTATTGCAGGCTTAATGACCGGCCGCACCCCAGAATTGTTTGGCCGCAAAATTGAAGCCGGTGAAATCAAGCTGCTCGCTGTTGTGATTTTGATCCAACCCATCGTCATTCTTGGTTTAACCGCAATAACTGTATTTTTTCCTGAATTGACGGGCAACAGTAATCCGCAATACCACGGCATTTCTCAAGTGCTGTACGAATATGTGTCTGCATTTGCCAACAATGGCTCAGGCTTTGAAGGACTATCAGACAATACCGTGTGGTGGAATGTCACATGCGGTATTGCTTTATTGCTCGGCCGTTTCCCGACATTAATTATTCCTTTAATCATCGCTACACGTTTAGCTGCTAAACGCCAAGCACCTGAAAGCAGCGGCAGTTTAAAAGTCGAAACGCCAACATTCGCACTGACTTTAATTGCCATTGTGGTGATGTTGACCTTATTGCAATTTATGCCAGCCCTGGTCTTGGGGCCAATTGCTGATCATCTGTTATTGGTTCAAGGTTAAGGGGGAGTACAATGAATCATTCAAAACACACTGTTCAAACACAGCAAAACACCATAGCTTCAACCTTATTTCAAGCTGAAGCATGGAAAAATGCTTTTATTAAACTGCTGCCGCAGCATGTGATTAAAAATCCGGTGATGGCCATCGTTTGGCTTGGGACGCTGATTACACTGGTTAGTACAATTCTAGGTCAATCTAGTTTGGTTTTTGGCTTATTGGTGACGTTGATTTTATTTGTGACGGTTCTCTTTGCCAATTATGCCGAAGCGGTTGCTGAAGCCAAAGGCCGCGGACAGGCGTCATCCCTGCGTCAAGCGCGTCAGAATTTGACGGCGCGCCGGATCCATTCTAAAGATGATATGGATGGGGTGCAGATTTCAGCGGCTGAATTGAACATGCATGACTTGATTGAAGTGCGTGCAGGGGAATTGATTCCCGCAGATGGTGAAATAATTCAGGGCTTTGCTACGATCAATGAAGCTGCAGTAACAGGTGAATCTGCGCCGGTACTCCGTGAAGCGGGCACAGATAAATCTGGGGTGATTGGCGGAACCAAAGTCTTAACCGACCGGATCATCGTGCAAGTGACCGCAGAGGCGGGAAATAGCTTTCTCGACCGAATGATTGCTTTAGTCGAAGGCTCAAACCGTCAAAAAACACCGAATGAAATTGCCTTAGGTATTTTACTGACCGTGATGACTGTGACTTTTATCATCGTCGTGGTCAGCCTGCCGTTGATTGGACATTTCCTGCATATTGAAATCAGCCCGATTTTATTGGTGGCGCTATTGGTCTGCTTGATTCCAACCACCATCGGCGGCTTATTGCCAGCTATTGGAATTGCAGGGATGAACAGAGCGCTCAAAGCCAATGTGATTGCCAAATCAGGCAAGGCGGTTGAAGTTGCAGGCGATATAGATGTTTTACTACTCGATAAAACCGGAACTATTACTTACGGTGACCGTCAGGCGACTGCTTTTTATCCCTTAACAGGAGTGACGGAGTCTGAACTTCGCCAAGCGGCGGTACTGACTTCTTTGGCCGATCCAACGCCAGAAGGTAAATCGGTGGTTGCTTTGGCCAAAGAGCAAGGTGAAAGAGTGGCCGAGCCTGAACAGGCTGAATTTATCGCTTTTAATGCGTCCACACGCATTTCAGGCCTTAACTTGGCGGATGGTCATCAAGTGCGTAAAGGCGCTATGGATGCCATTCTTAAATTCGCTTCGCAAAACCTTGAAAATCATGCCGAACTGAAAGCGCGCGTAGAACAAATAGCTTCAAAAGGGGCAACGCCGCTGGTCGTGGCTAAAGACCAGAATTTGTTGGGTGTCATTGAACTATCAGACGTGATTAAGCAAGGCATTAAAGAAAAATTTGCGCGCTTACGTGAAATGGGCATTAAAACTGTGATGGTGACCGGAGATAATCCGCTCACAGCAGCGGCCATCGCAGCAGAGGCTGGTGTGGATGATTATATCGCTGAAGCGAAACCAGAAGATAAACTCACATGCATTCGAACCGAGCAAAACAAAGGACATTTGGTAGCGATGGTCGGTGACGGTACTAATGATGCACCGGCGTTGGCCCAAGCAGATATTGGCTTAGCCATGAACTCGGGAACGCAAGCAGCCAAAGAAGCAGGCAATATGGTGGACTTAGATTCTGATCCAACCAAATTGCTATCTGTGGTTGAAATAGGCAAACAGCAGCTGATTACTCGCGGTGCATTAACCACCTTTTCCTTGGCGAATGATGTATCAAAGTATTTTGCAATTTTGCCGGCATTATTCGTCGCGGCAATTCCGCAAATGCATGTGTTAAATGTCATGCAACTAGGCAGTTCTGAAAGTGCCATCCTGTCTGCGCTGATCTTTAATGCGATCATTATTCCTCTGCTGATTCCAATTGCACTGCGCGGTGTGAAATTCAAACCTTCGACATCTACCCAATTATTGCGCCGCAACATGCTGATTTATGGTGTGGGCGGGGTGCTGCTACCGTTTATTGCCATTAAAGCGATTGATCTGCTGATCAGTCCAATCTTGGCCCTATAAATTTTTTGAGGATGACAAAGTGAATATGCAAAATCATCAATTGGCAGACTCATCATGGGGTGAGAAACTGCGCGCTTCGTTTGGAATGACCATCATTGCTCTAGGCTTATGCGGCTTTGTATATAGTGCTGCTGCAACCAGCTTAGGACAAATGCTCTTTCCAAAACAAGCCAACGGCAGCTTGATTGTCGAAAATAATCAAGTGATCGGTTCACGCTTAGTGGCACAGCCTTTTGCCCAAGTTCAATATTTCCATCCGCGTCCATCTGCCGCAAATTATGATCCTATGGCGATGGCCGGAAGCAACATGGCGAGAACCAATCCTGAACTGCAGAAAGCCATAGAGGAACGGCTGAATCGAATCGCAGCGAAGGAACAGATTGAAAAATCTAAAATTCCTGCGGATCTGGTCACCGCTTCAGGCAGCGGCATCGACCCTGAAATTAGCGTGCAATCAGCCATGATTCAAGTGAAGCGGATTGCCCATGCACGGCATATGCCTGAACAGAATATCGAAAAACTGATTCAGTCGCATACGGTTCAGCCGATTTTTGGGATTTTAGGGCAGGCACGTGTCAATGTGCTTGAATTGAATTTGGCTTTGGATCGGGGCGGGAAGTGATATGAATGGCTTGATGATTAAAATATAGTGATTGAAAGCTATTGAATAATCTGAATTAAGTTATATACGATTGTTGGGCGAGGGGATGTTCTATACCTCCGCCCAACGGTGGCATCCATATTGCCCAGCAATAGCCAAGCTGACTTTAGACGCATTTAAATGAATTTAAAAACATCTTTTAAAGCAATAAATAAAGATTACTTCTATGACTGATCCACGAACCAATAAAGCCGATGTTTTGCTGCAACATACACAGCGTTATCAGTCTGGGCGGCTGACGATTTTTTTAGGCGCAGCTCCGGGCGTGGGAAAGACCTTTGCCATGCTGGTTCGTGCGCATGAACTGGCGCTGCAGGGTATTAATATCGTCATTGGCTATGTAGAAACGCATGGCCGTAGAGAAACTGAAAATTTAATTTCTGGTTTAGATATAATTCCGCGCAAGGCTATTGAATATCAAGGGCAGCATCTGGAGGAAATGAATCTAGATGCCGTTTTGGATAAAAAGCCCAGTATTGTTTTGGTGGATGAATTTGCCCACACTAATATGCCCGGCAGCCGTCATGAAAAACGCTGGCAAGACATCAATGAATTATTAGATGCTGGTATTGATGTTTTTACCACCATGAACATTCAGCATTTGGAAAGTTTGAATGATGTGGTATATCAAATCACTGGGATTCGTGTCACTGAAACCGTGCCAGACCGGGTGTTCGAACGGATTAGAGATATCCGCTTAATTGATTTGCCTGTGAATGAGCTGTTGGAGCGCTTAAACCAAGGGAAGGTTTATGTGCCTGAGCAGGCGGAACAGGCCTTACAGCGATTTTTCAACAGCTCCAACTTAACGGCACTGCGTGAACTGGCAATGCAAACCGTTGCCAATTATGTTGATAATGATGTACGCGAAAATTTCGCCATTCAAGGGCTTGCTCAAATCCCCTTAAAAAATCATGTCTTAATTATGATTGATGGCAAAGGGCATTCTGAAGCTTTAGTTCGGACTGGATGCCGTATTGCCGAGCATCGTGCGGCAAAATGGACGGTTGTTGCTTTTTCTCATGATACGCAAATCATGAATAAACAGGAAAACTCGCAAAGCCGTGAAATTGAACGGGCTTTAAACTTAACGCGTCAAATGGGTGGAATGACAGAAGTCCTTCACGGCCAGCAACATGCTAAAACTTTATTTGATTATGTGATGGACCGCGGCATTTCAACCTTGGTTTTAGCACAAGCGGCTCCGCAAAAGTTTTCGCTGAATTTAAGGCTCAATTTGATTGATCAATTACTGCAATACCGGCCCAGTTTTGAACTCAGTATTGTGCCGATTATTGCAGAGAATAAGCATCTGTCCTTTTTCACTCAAAGGGCATTCTTGTCGCTGAGAGAAATACAGTACGTACTAGCCACCACGGTCATCAGCATTGTGATTGCAAGCTTAGGGGAAAAGTATTTAGGGATTGAAGATCTTTCGGTGATTTTTATCACCGCTGTGGTTTTTGTGGCATCAAAAACACGGATGCTGGCTGCAGCTTTTTCAGCCATCCTATTCTTTCTAGCTTATAATTTTTTCTTTATTTCCCCGCAATTTACATTTCAGATTTCTGCACATCAGGGGATTGTCACCGTGATTGCATTTTTGGGCGCGGCTTTAATTTCGAGCCGATTAGCGTCACGTTTGAAAGAGCAGGTGACTGCACTCAAAACGGCGAACAGTTATAACAGCATTATGCAGGATTTAGGGCAGAAGCTGTCCACAGCATTAGATTTGGCACAAATCAAGGAGATTGCTGAACATAGCCTGAGTAAAAATCTCAATGCAGATGTCTGGCTGTATTTCCCAGATACTGCAGCAACTCAAGCATCATCCACTATCATGAGTAATAAAGAAAAAATTTCAGCCGATTGGACATTCAAAAACCATCAACCGTCCGGTCGCTTTACCCAAACCTTGACGGAAAATGAGTGGTGGTTTTTGCCCTTATTGGCTTCCAAGCAATGCTTAGGCGTGGTGGGGTTGAAACTTAAAGATGTGCAAGCAGTAATCAATACGGAGCAAAAACAGCTCGCTGAACTCATGGTAGAGTATCTTGCGCAGGCGATTTTCCGCACCCAGCTGACCAAGGCTTTGGAAATAGCCAATGTGAATTCTGAAACGGAAAAATTGCGCTCGGCATTATTATCATCCGTATCGCACGATTTACGCTCGCCTTTGGCGTCGATGATTGGAGCAGCGGATACTTTGAGCACTTACCGCCATTCCATGAATGAAAATGATCAGGACAGCTTGCTGGAAGCGATTCATTTAGAGGGGGAACGTTTAGACCGCTATATTCAAAACCTACTGGATATGACCCGTTTAGGCCATGAAGGCTTAAGCTTGAAGCGGGACTGGATTGGAGTTGATGAACTGATCGGTTCAGCAGTGCGCCGTTTAAACCGTTATATGCCAGATGCATTGGTTGAAGTGCATGCGCCTCAAGAATCTTTGAGTTTATTTGTACATGCCGCCTTGATTGAACAGGCCATTTTTAATGTGTTGGAAAATGCCGCAAAATTTTCACCAGAGAATAAAGCTGTGATGATTGAGGTGCAGCAGGTGAATGAAAATGAGATCGAAATTACCATAACTGATAAGGGGCAGGGTATCCCGGAAGGTGAGCGGGAACGCATTTTTGACATGTTTTATACCATGCAGCGCGGTGACCGCGGGCAATATGGTACAGGCTTGGGCTTGACGATTGTGAAAGCGATTGTGGGTGCGCATATGGGGAAAATCATGGCATCATCAGGCAAGAACAATCAAGGAACATGTATCCGCATACAGCTTCCTATTCAGCAAATTACTTAAAGCATCTAGCAGCTTTTAGGTGGGAAAATGCCAGAACAGAATGAATCAGCCAGCTCCATGACCAATGTCTTGATTATTGATGATGAAAATCAGATTCGAAAATTCTTGGATATAGCACTCAGAGCGCAAGGCTATAAAACGCTTTTGGCTGAAAATGGCCAAAAGGGTTTGGAACTCCTAGCTTTGCAAGGCGCAGATTTAGTGATCCTCGATTTGGGTTTGCCAGATTTGGATGGTTATGAGGTTTTGTCTGAGCTTCGCACATGGTCGCACGTTCCAGTGATAGTGCTGTCTGTGCGGGCAAATGAAGAAGAAAAAGTGAAGCTTCTGGATGCTGGCGCAAATGATTATGTGACCAAGCCGTTTAGTGTTCAGGAGCTGATGGCGCGCATTCGTGTACTGCTTAGGCAGCATCAGCATAGTACTGTTGATACTGTAATTTTTGATGATGGCGTATTAAAAATCGATTTTTCCAAACGGCAGGTTTTTTTAAATCAACAATTGCTCTCCTTAACACGCAAAGAATATCAGCTGCTGAATTTATTGGCGAAAAATAAAGGCCAATTGATTACTCAGCCGCAAATATTGAAAGAGCTGTGGGGGCCAACGCACCAAGAAGATACGCATTATTTACGGATTCTGGTGGCTAAATTAAGAGTGAAGTTAAATGATAATGCTGTGCAGCCTAAATATATTATTACTGAACCGGGAGTGGGTTTGCGATTTTTGAAGATTTATTAATATTAAATATGCCATTTATTTTACATGAGTAATTAGACCTCTTTCATAAATCATTTTTTGCTCAGTTCCAAGTTGTAGATTCCAGCGATTAAATTGAATCTCAAACTAAGCCTTTTACATCTATTTCGATAACGCTCAGCAAGGATTTTGAAGGTTTTCAGGTTGCCAAATACATGCTCAATTCCGATTCATCTTTTATTGATTTCTTGATTATAGATTTTCAATTCAGGATCCAATTTACAGTGTCTTTTGGCTTTTAATGGCAACAGGCTATTCGGATACAACACATAAATCCGCTGATAGCCTTTATCTGCCAGGATAAAAGCCCCAAAAGGAATCTGGTTTAAATTGCGTTTGAACAACTCGAAATCATGCACTGCCCCGCGACTGGCACATAAACTCAGAATTTGCTGAGTTTTGTAGTGAATCATGGCTTGTACTTTAAAGGTATGGGTCTTTTTTTTGCCGCTATAGCTTTTCTTCTGTTTTTTTAGGCCTTTGGATTGGAATTTCCGTGGCATCCACGATCACAACATTCCAGTCGATGCCTTCGCCCTCGGGTAAATCTTTGGGTAAATTAAACAGATTGGACCGAAGCAGGCAGTCTTCAACATGACGGACAATTCTTGAGGCTGTGGGCTCTGAAACCCCGTAACTCGTCGCAACGTGAAATAAGGTTCGGTATTCCCGCCAATAGCTCAGACAGAGCAGAACCTGATCCTCCAGGCTTAACTTGGGCGGTCTGTCTTTGGCAGAGACATGCTTCTGCAATTGCTCAACCATCAAATAGAAAGTTGACCATGAGATGCCTGTGTATCGCTTGAACTGAGGATCAGAAAGCTTGTTTGAATCGATGTATTTCATCCGCAGATTATGCACGAATGCTAAGAAATCCGGAGTGCAAATATTAACCAAAAAGAAGATCGTTTTTTGATTTATGAAAGAGATCTATTGTTATTTTTATGTTTTAACTTATTTTAAATTAGCTTTTTCGTGGTTTTAATAGTTTAAAAAATAATCATATTAGTTGGGTGCTTTTTTACGGTTTATTTACGTTACATTCGGTAGAACTTGTTTTATTTTGATCATTGTTAATATTTAACAGGACAAAATAATGAGTAATTTACTCATGGCTAGACATAATATAGCTGACGAAGAAGCGGTCCCTGAATCCATGCCATCTGCGCGTCAATGCTGCGATATTGAAGATATTCTATTTTCAGAAGAAATCGAAAACTATCTGCAGCGCTATCCCAATACCCGTCATGTTGAGATTTGCCTGCACGATCTGAATGGTCATGTCCGCGGCAAGCGCATAGATATTGTCGGTCTAAAAAATATTGCACAAGGCTGTTATTTCCCAATGTCTATTTATGCCATGAGTCTTGATGGAGAAGTGATTGAAGAATCGGGTTTAGGAAAATCGATCGGTGAGCCGGATTATTTATGTAAACCTATATTGGGAAGCCTGCAGCCCTGCGCTTTAAATCCAGAGTCCAATGCACAGTTATTCCTAACCATGAAAGATGACAATCATCAAGATTGCGAAGTTGAACCGCGCAATATTTTAAAAAAAAGTTTAAGAGCGCTGCATGATCAAAACTTTTATCCTTGCATGGCCGCAGAATTGGAGTTTTATTTATTTGACAGCAATGAAAAATCTGGCTCCAATCAGATTTATTTAAATCAATGTTTTGATGTGAATGCGCAAGATAAATATCAAGACGTTCTGGATGAAATTGAACGGATTGCCCTTTTGCAGGGGATTCAGATTACAGGCTTAGTCTCGGAATCATCTTCCGGACAATACGAAATTAATATTCAGCATAGCGGTGATATTTTGAAGCTATGCGATCAGATCATGATGCTAAAGCGCACCATTAAGCAAGTCGCTGTAGAACATGGGTTACATGCAAGCTTTTTGGCTAAGCCTGATCTGAATAAAGCGGGCAGCGGCATGCACTTTCACATGAGTTTGTTAAATCAAGACCAGCAGAATATTTTCAGCATGAAGCAGAATCCTTTACCGTCACGGCAATTATTAAAGGCGATCAGCGGGCTGATAGTCTTGCTGCCGCCGTCCATGGCCGTGCTTGCCCCGAATGTAAACTCATTCCGCCGGTTTAAAGCTGGAAACCATGTGCCCTTAGAAGCTAATTGGGGCGTGAATAACCGCAATGTGGCCATTCGCATACCACGTTCGGACAATGAAAATCAACGCTTGGAATATCGTGTTGCAGGTGCGGATTGCAATCCTTATTTAACTGCAGCCCTGATTTTGATCGGCACACTGCATGGGTTGACACAGAATCTGGAAATTCCACAGCAAGCCACTCACATAAAAAATAAAGATCAGCTGCTCTTTTTAAGTACAAATCAGCCGGATGCTTTAGCGCTTTTTCACAGTAATTCGGTTTTGCAAAAACATCTCGGCAAAAGATTTATGGAATTATGGTGTGCTGTTAAATGTGCGGAGTATCAGCATATGTATAGCCAAATCACTTTAATGGAACAGCATTGGGATATTTAGCTACATAAAAATGTATAACACGATAAATAATGAAGATGATGCTAAAAATCAGAAGCTCAATGAAGAATTATATTTGAAGTATAGTTTACAGGAAATTGATTCTGAAATTTTAGTAAAGAAATACCAGCATGCGTCAAAAAATATGAAAAAAATAATTCATGCTATTTTAAAAGAAAGAGGTTTTAATCGAAGTGAGGTAGAGTATTTATTGAATTCAATCAAGTAAAATGATTATGCCAATAGTATTATTGATACTATTGGCATTAGACTTTTAAAAAGATTTAGTCAGGGTAAATACGGCTTCAGTTTTTACCCCTTTTTTATTTTGATTTGTAAAGTCTTTGGTTTTTAAATTACTACCAACTGCTGCTAATTCTACATTTATTCCCATTGGGTTATAGCGGTAAGTTGCACCAATTTTCCAATCAAAAAAATGGTCTTCTGCTTCAGAACCATAAATGTCCTGATTTGCTTTAGAATAGCCTAAGCTAACATTTGTGCCAAAATTAGTTTGGGCAATCGGTGTAGTATATAAGACATTAAAATACCAATTTGAGATATCTTTACCTGTACTGTCACTTGCAGCTTTGCCGCCATAGTTATCGGTATAGCTTATGCTTGGTGTGAAGCTATCGTTCTGATGCAGCAACGCATTAAAGATCATTTTGAAATAATATTCATTATAATTTAAATCGCTGTTATCGATGTAATTGTAGCGCAGGATGCCAAGATCGACTGCAGGATGGATTGAACCTAGCGCGATTGGCGCTGTATAGCCCATCTGGGGATCCAGTTCTAAATGCGCTTCGTCATCAAAATCAACATTCGATGCAAATGCAGCAAGATAAAAGCCAGAAGCGTGGCTTAAAACAAAGTTTGCCTGTAAGGCTGGGTCATTCTGGGTTTGCGTTTGGCCGCGCCATCGGTACTCGCTGGCTAATGATACATTACCTGAAAAGCTTAATGCGGGAGAGCTTTCATCTCCAGTAGCAAAAGCATAACTTGAATAGAGCGGTATAAGGCTAAAAAGTAGATGGTATAATTTTTTCATAACATTTTAAATTAGTAGTCAGTGAAGTAATGTATGTTATGGATTAATTTATTGATTTATAATAAAAATATCGTAAATTTTGCGTAAAATAAGTATAAAATTTAAGATGAATATTTTTTAAAGTCGCAGATTCAAATCCCAAGTGCAACACATTTGTAGTTAGTTGAAAAAGTTAGGTGTATTCATAGAATCATTAGACTTTACCGCAAGGAAGGGTTTTGCCAATGCACGGTTTGAAACGGATATAGAGGAAGGGTTGGATGTGCTGGAGGAATACTACCCTGAACAAGAACAAAACCGTACGGTGGAGCAACAAGCTTCGCCTGAAGGGTTTGTGCAGGGTATTCAGCAGGGGTTGCAGCGATCAGTCAGACCCGTCAATTAATCGATTGGTTGGAAAAGAGCAACTTTCTAGGTTGCTCTTTTTTTTTACGACATTATAAGACGTAGCAGTTGTTAAAGGACTATTTTAGCTAAAGTTATCCCGTTAAAATGACAGGACTTTATTAATCTCTATTTTTTTTGTTAAGTGCATGACTTTTAATAGGTCATTGATATGCTAACTTAGCAACATTGTTTAACATTAAGTATAAAACCAAAGCGGTTGATCTTGGATTGAGGAAATAAAATGCATTCATTGGAACAAAAGTTTCTAAATGACTTAGATGACAAGCTTTGGAAAGCCGCCGATAAATTACGCAGCAGTCTGGATGCCGCTAACTACAAGCATATTGTTTTAGGACTGATTTTCTTAAAGTACGTATCAGATGCTTTTGATGAACGGCAATCTGAACTCAAAGAATTGTTTGCACAAAAAGACGATCACAACATCTATTACATGCCGCGTGATCAGTACGACAGCGAAGAAGAATACCAACAGTCTATTGCTGATGAACTAGAAATACTGGATTACTACCAAGAAAAAAACGTATTTTGGGTGCCAAAAGCAGGCCGCTGGTCAAATATCCGTGATGCAGCCGCTTTACCAATTGGCTCAACCATTTGGCAGGATGAACAAGGTACAGATGTCAAACTGCGTTCTGTATCCTGGCTGATTGACAATGCCTTTGATGCAATTGAAAAAGCCAATCCAAAGCTTAAGGGTATTCTTAATCGTATTGGACAGTATCAGCTGGACAATGACAAGTTACTTGATCTGATCAATACTTTTTCTGACACCAGTTTTACTAATCCAGAATATAACGGTGAGCAACTCAGTCTGCACAGTAAAGATATTCTTGGGCACGTCTACGAATACTTTTTAGGACAGTTTGCTTTGGCTGAAGGCAAGCAAGGTGGGCAGTACTACACGCCTAAAAGTATCGTCACCTTAATCGTTGAAATGTTGCAGCCTTATAAAGGTCGTGTGTATGACCCTGCAATGGGTTCAGGTGGATTCTTTGTATCCAGTGAAAAGTTCATTGAACAACATGCACAGGAAAAGCGTTACAAAGCGTCTGAACAGAAAAAGCATATTTCCATCTATGGTCAGGAGAGCAACCCGACCACATGGAAACTGGCAGCCATGAACATGGCGATTCGCGGGATTGATTTTAATTTCGGTAAAAAGAATGCAGACAGCTTTTTAGAGGATCAGCATCCAGACTTGCGTGCCGATTTTGTCATGGCTAACCCACCTTTTAACATCAAGGATTGGTGGCATGCTTCTTTAGAAAATGATGTGCGTTGGAAATACGGCACGCCACCGCAAGGTAATGCCAACTTTGCTTGGATGCAGCACATGCTGCACCATCTATCACCTACGGGCAGTATGGCATTGTTACTTGCCAATGGTTCGATGAGTTCCAATACCAACAATGAAGGTGAGATCCGTAAGAACCTGATCGAAGCCGATCTGGTGGAATGTATTGTCGCATTACCAGGACAACTGTTCACCAACACGCAAATTCCAGCCTGTATCTGGTTTCTAACCAAGGACAAAAAGAATGGCTTGTCTTTAGATAAAAAGAAAGCCAATCGTGAAGGCAAGACTCTGTTCATCGATGCCCGTAATTTGGGCTATATGAAAGATCGCGTACTGCGTGACTTTACCGATGCAGATATTGCTAAAATCACCAATGCTTTACATGCTTGGCAACAAGGCGAAAATTTTGAAGGCGAAGCGTATCAAGATGAGAAAGGTTTTTGCTTCTCTGCTGAGTTAAAAGATATACAAAAGCACGACTATGTATTGACTCCAGGACGTTATGTGGGTGCAGTCGAGCAGGAAGATGATGGCGAGCCATTCGCTGAGAAAATGCTGCGTTTGACTGCTCAGCTCAAAGAACAATTTGCTGAAAGTGCTGTCTTGGAAAGTGAGATTAAAAAGAATCTAAAAGGCTTGGGTTATGAGTTCTGATCATCCTTTATTGCAAGAAATTCAGAAGGGTGAAAGTCAAACCCTTGAATTTAAAGAGCAGTTACCGAAAGGGCAACAGGTCGCAAAGACCCTGATTGCTTTTGCCAATACCAGTGGTGGTAAATTGGTAGTGGGTGTAAGTGATGATCGCCAACTCGTAGGTATTCAAGATGATATTTTTGAGTTGCAAGATCAGATCACTTCGATGATTAATGAACTGTGTATGCCAAACATTCTGCCGTATATCTATATCGAGAATATCCAAGGCATAGAGTTGCTGGTGATTGAAGTGAGCCGTGGTTCGTTATTGCCTTATTATCTCAAGCCGCAAGGTAAGGCACAGGGAACCTATATCCGTTTGGGTGCAAGTAATCGTGTGGCATCGCCTGAGTATATTCAGCAACTCGAATTGCAGCGTCTGAACCAGACTTTTGATGAGCAGCCGAATCCGCAATACAGTTTAGATGATATTGATTTACAGCCGTTGCAGAAAGCCTTTGCTGAGGTGGGTAAAGAGCTGTCTTTGCAGAAAATGCGGAATCTCAAATTGATCATTCAGCAGAATGGACAGGATTATCCTAGTCATGGGTTACTCATTTTGTTGGGGCTTTATGAGCAGGTTGAGATCAAATGTAGCCGCTTTAAAGGCACGACCATGACGGTGTTTTTGGACAAAAAAGAATATCGTGGAGACCTATTTAGCCAGTTGAAGCAAACCGAGCAATTCATTAAAAACCATTTGCATCTACGGGCGGAGATTTTAGGGTTACAACGTACAGAAAGTTATGAAATCCCCATTCCTGCAATTCGTGAAGCCTTGGTGAATGCAGTGTTGCATCGTGACTATAGCAATGCAGGGCGTGATATCAAGGTTGGCATTTATGATGACATCCTGAATATTGTATCCCCGGGTGGCTTGCCCAATGGTCTGACTGAAGAAGATTTGGCTCAAGGTCGTTCTGAGATCCGTAACCGTGTTTTGGCGCGTGTGTTTAAAGAGCTGGGTTATATCGAGCAGTGGGGCAGTGGTATTGCGCGGATCAAAGATCTTTGTTTGAAGGCAGGCAATGTCGAACCTCAACTGAAAGCCCAAGGAGATTTTGTCGATTGGGAGTTTTACCGTCCTTCGACTGAGCAAGCAGGTGGCTCAATCGGTGGCTCAATTGGTGGCTCAATCCAAGAAGATATGTTGACAGATCGGCACAAAGAGATTTTAGTTTTAATTCAACAGAACCCAAAAGTTTCCTATCGTTCTATGGCAGAGCAGCTTGGTATTAATGATTCAGCAGTGAAAAAGCATCTGAATCATTTAAAAGATGCAGGCTGGCTTGAACGTGTTGGTGGAACTCGTGGCTGTTGGGTGATTAAGAAAGAATTTGGGGGTGGAATGTGAATAATGAGAAAATCACTTTGGCAGATGCATTAGAATTTGTTGTAGATAATAGGGGTAAAACTGTACCTACAACAGAAAAAGGATTTCCATTAATCGCTACTAACTGTATCAGTAATGATAATCTCTATCCAAGCTTTTTAAATGTTAGATATGTATCAACTGATACTTATAATAACTGGTTTAGATCGCATCCATTACCTGACGATATTATTATCACAAATAAAGGTAGTCAAAATGGTGCTGTATGTTTTGTTCCAAATCCAGTAACTTTTTGCATTGCACAAGATATGGTTGCGCTAAGAGCAAAAAGAGATTTAATTTATCCTAAATTTCTTTTCGCGGCTTTACGCTCGCAAGAGGTTCAAAACCAAATTAAAAATTTAAATGTAGATGGTGTTATTCCTCACTTTAAAAAGGCTGATTTTAATAAACTAAAATTACCTAATCCTTGCTATAAAAATCAAAAAATTATTGGTGATTTTTACTTTAATTTCTGTGAAAAAATTAATCTAAATAACCAAATTAACCAAACTTTGGAATCTATTGCCCAAGCCCTATTTAAAAGCTGGTTTATCGACTTTGACCCTGTCCGTGCCAAAATTGCAGCTAAGCAGGAAGGCAAAGATCCTGAACTTACTGCTATGTGTGCCATTAGCGGTAAAAGTGAAGTGGAACTTCAGCAAATGACTGAAGATGATTTGGCTGAATTGCGAGCAACTGCTTCGCTATTTCCTGATGAGTTGATGGAAAGTGAGTTAGGGGAAGTGCCGAAGGGGTGGTTTAAAACAGATTTAAGTATTCTTGCTGATTTGAATGTTCAATCTTGGACTAAGAAAAATTGCCCTGAAAAAGTAACTTATGTAGATTTATCAAATACAAAATGGGGGACTATTCAGCAAACGGAAGAATTTATTTTTGAAAAAGCACCGAGTCGAGCAAGACGTGTATTGAAAATAGGGGATACAATTTTTGGTACAGTTCGACCTGCAAATGGTTCTTATGCTTTTATTCAACGAGAAAATTTAACAGGTAGTACAGGTTTTGCTGTTCTTTCGCCTAAGCATAAAAATTATGCTGAATTTATTTATATTGTGGCAACTGATAAAGAAAATATTAAGCGTTTAGCTCATTTGGCTGATGGTGGGGCTTATCCTGCCGTGAGTTATGATACTGTTTTAAATACACCTTGTATTTTACCTATCGAAAATAAAGATGGAATTTTGAATTTATTCCATAAAAATGTAAAAGAGTTTTACCTTCTTTCGGCGAGTAAGTTTGAAGAAAATAATATTCTAGCAAGTATAAGAGATACGTTATTACCTAAATTATTGTCGGGTGAAATTGATGTGTCTTTATTAAATAGAGCGCAGGTTTAATTTATGACTCAATATGAACAACATGATTGGGACCGAATTCCTGTATGGAATAAAGAAAGCTTAAAAGACAGTTTCATTTTAATGAATGACCAAATTAATGGTCGCATTCCTGTTACAAAGTTAGAGCACTGGAATCAATTTACTTCATTTTTAGATACTGACTTTTGTAATCGTAAAACAGTTGAGCTAGTTTTCCGTGGGCATAGACGTTATGACTGGGGGCTAACACCAACTTTAGCTCGGTTTAATGAACAAAATACAATTGATAAAAAGTTGGCTGAGGCGCAGTTGAAACTTTTTCGTAAAGCTATACGTGGCAGAATTTCTGATCACTCTTTGTTTAATAGTGGTGATAAGCGAGAGGATGATGAGTTGTGGGCAATTGGTCAACATTATGGATTAAAAACGCCATTGTTAGATTGGACATATTCACCTTACGTCGCTTTATTTTTTGCTTTTGCTAAGGCAGATGAAGCTGAGGAAACAGATAATCCCTATAGAGGTGGTCCCACATGTTTGAACAACTAAAAGCTTATTTATAAGTGATACTCTGCTCTAGTTAAGCTACCTTATTTTGTTGTGGTAGCTGGTCATAGTAAAACTCATCTGGAGTCATTTTGTCCAGACTCGAATGAGGTCGTTTCAAATTATAAAATTCAAAATATGCGTTTAATTGCTTCTTCGCATCCAAAACATTGCTGTAGGCTTTGAGATACACCTCTTCATATTTAACGCTCCGCCATAATCGTTCAACCATCACATTATCAACCCATCGACCTTTACCATCCATACTGATTTGAATGCCATTTGATTTCAATACATCAATAAATGCATCACTGGTAAACTGACTGCCTTGGTCTGTATTAAATATTTCAGGTCGACCATATTTTTCAATAGCTTCATTTAATGTTTCTATGCAAAATGTAACCTCCATACTAATCGATACTCTATGCGCAAGTACCTTGCGGCTATGCCAATCAATCACAGCACATAAATAAACAAAGCCTTTTGCCATAGGGATATACGTTATATCCGTAGACCACACTTGATTACTGCGCTGAATAGCCAATCCTTTGAGCAGATATGGATATTTACGGTGAGCTTGATTGGCCTGACTTAGATTTGGTTTACGATATAACGCATTAATGCCCATTTTCTTCATTAAAGTACGTGTATGACGTCGTCCTATATGATGTCCTTGACGATTCAACAAATCACGCATCATACGGCTACCTGCAAAAGGGTATTGCATATGTAACTCATCCATACAGCGCATCAGCTTCAGATCTGATTCACTCACAGGTTTTGGGCGATAGTAATAACAACCACGGGAGACTTTCAGCAGCTTAGCTTGCTTAGATACTGAAATCTGAAGTGAGTCATCGATTAACTTTTGTGGTTGAAGCGGCCCAGTTTCTTCAACACACCTTCTAAAAAATCAATTTCTAATGCCTGCTCACCGATTTTTGCATGTAGTTTTTTTAGATCGATGGGTGGTTCTGTTGGAGCTTTTGATTGATCGAAAGCTTGCGAGGAAGCTGAAATCAGTTGATTTTTCCAGTCGATAATTTGGTTTTGATGAACATCAAATTCAGCACTCAATTCAGCAAGTGTTTTTTCTGCTTTAATCGCAGCAAGTGCTACCTTAGCTTTAAAATCATTTGAATGATTTCTTCTTGGTCTACGTGCCATAAAATACTCCATATATTGATGTTTATAACATCATTTGGGGAGCAAAATATCACTTATAAGTGTTGTTCAAATTTCCTGATCCACCTCTCTATAGAGCCATTTATATTCTAAACAAAACGGCTATCTCAGATGATGAGTACTTTAATGATATTCGAGTGCTAGAACCTCGAAAAGATGATCATGGACGTTTGGTCAATCAAGCGGGACTTTTTATTTTTTCACCCAATGATCTCACGATTGAAAATAAATTGATCGAAGTTCTTGGAAGCGAAGAGTATCCAGATGCAGAACTAAGGAATGCTTCACAAGATGAGGGGGAAGAGCCTGCTATTTTAGCTAAGTATATTTGTAAAGTCTTTATCAAGAATGTTCAGCAAAAAGAATGCTTAAAGTTTTTGAGACGTATGAATGTTCATCATGCAAGTTTGTTTCCTGATCTTATTGGTGCTGCAGATTATTCAAATATTCTAATTGAAGAGTGGGAGCAAAATAGAAAGGATAAAGAAGCTATTATCTTACAACCTGAACCAATAATTATTGCCCCACCAAGTATCGATACTGAGATTGTTGTACCTAAGCCAAGTCTTGAGTCACAGGATGTGGCACCGATCCTTGAATTATTGATTAATTCTTTACAGCAAGAAGAAACTTTAGAAAAGGATTTAATAAATAGGATTGCTTCCGAGATAGTAAAAATCATTACAGAGTATAAAGAAGTTGATTTTGAAGAAAGAGATGATCTTGCCTTAGAGTTGCAAGCAAAGCTCCGTTTAGTTTTGAGGAGGTTGAACTATCCTGAAACTCATAGGGAAGTAGTTATTGATAATATTTTTGATTTTGTGATACAGGGGGAATCTTAACCATGAATGAAACACAACTAGAAAATTTATGTTTAGATTGGTTTTCTGAAAATGGTTGGGAAGTCGTTCATGGTATTGATATTGCGCCCGACAGCAGTAATCCCCTACGCAAAGACTATAAACAAGTCTTAATTGAATCAGACTTACATGCTGCATTTGAACGATTAAATCCGCATCTTCCCATAAATTGTTTTGAACAAGTCTTACAAAAGCTGAATCAACCTGAAAGTTTAGATATTGTCACCAATAATCGCGCTTTCCATCGTATGTTGTTGGAAGGTGTACCTGTCACGTATAAGAAGCAAGATGATTGGGTACATGACCATGCCTTCTTAGTGGACTTTAATCATGTGCATCAAAACCGTTTTGTTGCGGTCAATCAATTTACTATTCTAGGTACTAAACAACCTCGACGTCCTGACATCATCTGTTTTATCAATGGTATTCCGTTTGCCGTGTTGGAGCTAAAAAGCCCAACCGATGAAAATGCAGATATCTGGGATGCCTTTAACCAGTTGCAAACTTACAAAGAAGAAATCTCGGATCTGTTTGTATTTAATGAAGCTTTGGTAGTCAGTGATGGTGTAACAGCACGTGTCGGTTCACTGACGGCGAATCAGGAACGCTTTTTACCGTGGCGTACGATCAAGAATGAAGATGATAAACCCGTTTTAGAATGGGAGTTAGAGACAGTTATTCGAGGCTTCTTTGATCGAGAATTGTTCCTGGATTACATTCGATTCTTTGTGTTGTTTGAAACAGATGGCGAAAAGACCATTAAGAAAATTGCAGGCTATCATCAATTCCATGCGGTTCGGGAAGCGGTACATGCGACCATTGCAGCAGCCAATCCAACTGGGGATAAAAAAGCCGGTGTTGTATGGCATACCCAAGGCTCGGGTAAAAGTATCTCCATGTGTTGCTATGCAGGTAAACTTTTACAGCAGCCCGCTATGCACAACCCAACCTTGTTAATCGTGACTGACCGTAATGACTTGGATGGACAGCTCTTTGAAACCTTTAGCAATGCTCAAGAATTATTAAAGCAAACCCCAGTACAAGCCAATAACCGTGATGAGCTAAGACAGCTTTTGGCTGAGCGTGAGTCTGGTGGAATCATTTTTACTACAGTACAAAAGTTTGCATTACTGGAAGGTGAGAGTGAGCATCCATTATTGAATGGACGCCATAATATTGTTGTGATGTCAGATGAAGCACATCGTAGCCAATATGGTTTGAAAGCAAAACTAAACAATGATGGCACATACAAGTTCGGCTATGCCAAGCACATGCGTGATGCTTTAAAGAATGCTGCTTTTATTGGCTTTACTGGAACTCCAATCTCAAGTGAAGATAAAGACACCCGAGCCGTCTTTGGCGACTATGTCTCCATCTATGATATTCAGGATGCCGTCGATGATGGTGCAACAGTCCCAATCTACTACGAATCACGCTTGGCAAAGTTAGATATTAATCAGGCTGAAATCGAAGAGCTATCTGATCAAGTTGATGAGGTTGTAGAAGATGAAGAATATGTTGGTAACCGAGAAAAGACTAAAAGTGAGTGGAGCCGACTAGAAAAGCTGCTGGGTGCCACACCACGGCTGAAACAGATTGCTGCGGATTTAGTCGCACACTTTGAAGCTCGTACTGAAGCGACGGCGGGTAAAGGTATGATTGTGACCATGAGCCGAGAGATCTGTGTCCACCTTTACAATGAGATTATTGCCTTACGTCCAGATTGGCATGACCCTGATCCTGAAAAAGGCAAAATCAAAATTGTGATGACGGGTTCAGCTTCAGATAAACCATTATTACAGCCGCATATCTACAATAAGCAAACTAAAAAACGTCTTGAGAAACGCTTTAAGGATGTCAAAGATCCTTTGCAGTTAGTGATCGTGCGCGATATGTGGCTCACAGGTTTTGATGCGCCTTGTACGCACACCATGTATATCGACAAACCGATGAAGGGGCACAACCTCATGCAGGCTATTGCACGTGTGAACCGTGTCTTTAAAGATAAGCAGGGTGGACTAGTTGTTGACTATATCGGCATTGCTAATGAATTGAAGCAAGCCTTAAAAACCTATACCGATGCCAAAGGTAAAGGGGAACCAACATTACGTGCAGAAGAAGCTTATGCGGTTCTTGCTGAAAAGATGGATGCGATACGGGGAATGTTTGCCAAAACCAATGAACAGGTTGGCATGGATTTAAGTGCTTATGAAACTCAGGCACACCGACTGATTATCCCCGCAGCTAACTATGTGCTGAGCTTGAAGGATGGTAAAAAGCGTTTTCTTGATTTAGTCCTGGCAATCAATAAAGCCTTCTCTTTATGCAGCACCTTGGATGAAGCGAAGAACCTGCACAAAGAAATTGCCTTTTACTCAGCCATTAAAGCGGTCATTAGCAAGCATACCTCTGTAGATCGTAAACTGTCGCAAGCGGAAAAGGACAGTACGCTAAAACAGATTCTGGATAATGCTGTCATTGCTGATGGGGTAACAGATGTCTTTGCAATGTGTGGTTTGGATAAACCCAACATTGGCTTGCTTTCAGATGAGTTCTTAGAAGATGTAAGGCAGATGCCATACCGTAACTTGGCAGTTGAACTGTTGGAAAAGTTACTCAATGATGGCATTAAGGCAAAGACACGAAACAATGTGGTACAGGAAAAACGCTTCTCTGACCGTTTGCAGGAAACCTTGAGGAAATACAATAACCGAGCGATTGAAACGTCTCAGGTCATTGAAGAACTCATTCAAATGGCAAAAGAGTTTCAGGCAGAAATGCAGCGTGAAGCTTCACTTGGCTTGAATCCAGATGAAATCGCTTTCTATGATGCTTTGGCAAACAATGAAAGTGCTGTCAGAGAGCTTGGAGACGATACGTTGAAACAGATCGCACGAGAGATTACCGAAAAGCTCAGGAAGTCAACGACCGTCGATTGGCAGGTTAGGGACAGTGTCCGTGCTCAGCTGAAAATATTAGTACGTCGTACTTTACAGCGTTGGAAGTATCCACCTGATAAAGCAGCTGAAGCGATTGAGTTGGTGATGAAGCAGGCGGAGACTTTGTCGAATGCTTGGACGTGTGCTTAACTAATAATTCGATTGAAAAATTGGTAAGCATTTGGCTTGCCAATTGTTTTTTACACCAAATTTACGCCATTAAAATTTATAATAATAATAAATCATTGTTTTTAAATAGTAATATTTATTTGTTTGTCCAATCCATCATAGGTGCAACACTGATTCGTGGAGATTGAGGGGTTTCAATGGTTTTGTCAGTATTCATTAAAAAATCAGGCTCTTGATCAGTGTTTATCAGCTTTTGTCTGCAAAGACATGGTGAACAACCTATGTCTTAGAGCGGAAGCGGTGCAAAGAAATATGTGGGAAATTACATGAAAATCAGATGTCGCAAAGCCAAAGCGTCAATCCATTTATTGAGCAAGATACAGCACAATGTAATGAGCTGAAATGCATTCATTACCGATAGGAGGATCTTTGGGAGTGGACGAAAAATGAAACTCGGTGCTTCATTTTTATTCAGGTATTTCCGATAGCACGCAATACTATCACAAAAATGGAATACATTCATTGAGAGGTATTATCTGCTTTTATCAACCTTAGAACTTATAATTAATGGTAAGAGGAGCAGCCAATATTCATTAGATACATTGAAATATAGAAAACAGAATGTTTTTTTCGATAGAACATTCACACTGAACTTGTGGGATTTATCAATCATTATGTCCTAGCAGGATTAAATTGAATTTAGCTTAATCATTCAGTATGTTGAATATATAGAAGAATAAAGTATAGGAAAAGCCGATGTTGCTTTTAGAAGAAATTTTTAAAACTAAAAAAATACAACAGAGTGATGAGTTTAATCTGAGAATACATCGTGGGCTGAGTTGGTTAAAGCAAGCATTCCTGCTCGATCATGATCCCGATTTGCAATTTATCAGCCTCTGGATTTCTTTCAATGCGATATATGCACAAGACTTGGGGCAAAGTCAGGACAAACAGAGTTTACGTCAGTTCTTACATTTAATTTGCCAGCATGATGTCGATCATAGAATTTATAGCATTTTATGGGACAAGTTTAGTCAAGCCATTCGTATGCTCTTAGACAACCAATACACCTATCAAGGCTATTGGGACTATCAAAATAAGAAAATTGGTTTAGAGGTTTGTAAGGCTCAGCTTGAACAAGAAAAGAAAAAAGTGGCGAAAGCGCTACAACAGAAGCATTCGGTTGATATTTTACTGGTACTGTTTAACCGTTTATATACCTTGAGAAATCAGCTGATGCATGGCGGTTCAACCTATAAGAGTTCATTAAACCGTAAGCAGCTACAAGATGGCTGTCAAATTTTATCGGCTTTGCTGCCCGCATTTTTGTATATTGCTTTGGAAAATGCCGATAGTCTCGACTTGGGTAAACCTTTTTACCCCGTGGCTCAGGTCAGTTAGCGCTCAAAATGAAGTGCCCAAACCAAAAGACAGTTTACTCAGTCAACTGTCTTTTTTAAGGGTTAAGCAATACCATGTTTTTTGCTATACAGGGTATCCAGCAGAGCAAAGACACTCGCCATCATCACCAGTGTAATACCGACTAAACATGTACTGCTCCAGCCGCCGTGATGCCATGCATAGACACCCAGTGCCGAGCCACACGCGCCACCAATAAAATATAAGGTCATATAGATGGAGTTCACCCGAGACTTCGCATCGGGGCGTAAACGGAAAATCACGTTTTGGTTACAACTGTGTGTGGTTGCAAGTCCTAAATTAATCAGTGCATAACCGATGATGTAGCTGATGAGTGAACTCCCGCCTAAGTATAGAAAGGCCCAACTGAGGGCTAAAGTCCCACAGCCGACCCACGTCAAAAGCAGGGTATAACCGTGATCGGCCCATTTACCAATCCACTGGGTGGAGAGTGCACCAAATACGCCGACCAAAGTTACCACGCCGACTAAAACATCCGAAAGTTGAAATGGCTCAGAGGTTAAAAGTAGGGCAATGGTTGAAAACAGCATACTCATGGCAGCAAAAGCAAATCCACCCGTGATTGAGCGAAACACCAAACGCGGCTCTTGTTGCAGCAGACTCCCCATGGACTTAAAAATGTCGAAATAGGTGATTTTGAGTTTTGGTAGTTGGGGGAGTTTTCCTTTCATCAGAAGGGCCAAAGCAAACATGGCGATGCCACTCAGCACATAAATCATTTTCCAGTGCCATAAGTCTGAGAGTAATCCAGCCACACTGGTCGACAGTAAAATCCCGACCAATAAGCCACTCATGAGGAAACCGACTACTTCTCCCGTTTTTTCAGGTTTGACTGCCATCGTAGCCAGAGGAATCAGCACTTGTGCTGCGACAGAAAAGAGTCCCGTAATAATGGTACCCAGCCAGAGCATCGATAAGTTGGTAGATGTCGCACAGATAAACAGTCCAGCAGATGCGCCAAACATCAGGAATGGAATCAGTTTGGCTTTGTTCAGCATGTCGCCTAAGGGCACAATGAACAGTAAACCCAAAGCATAGGAAACTTGAGCAAAGGTCACGGTCAAAGCCACTTGTTCTTCTGGTGCTTGAAAGCTTTGCTGAATAGAGGAAATCAAAGGCTGGCAATAATAGTTTGCCCCTGCACATAAGCCGCAGACAATTGCCATCAGCCAGAGCAGAGATTTGTCTCGACTGATGTCGAAAGAAGTATTCATAATGAGCCTTTGATGAGGGAGTATTTTTTAGAATGACGTTTACATCGTGCTTGAGCTAAATAGATGCATCGTTTCAGAAATTGTATACGAAGCTGGGGGCAAAAGCCTATTCATCTAATACAATCAAAAAATGATGATATTTAGAATTTCCTGTCAAAAAATAATAAAAATCTTTAAAAAATTCTGAGCATGGCCGTCTATTTTGTATGAAATTGTTGCATTCGATCATTTTTACTCATCTTGCACATCAAAGATTTGGGGCAAATTACTGAAATATTCATCTATTTAAGGTATTTTTGCTTAATTATGGTGCATTTTTACTTAAGCCTAGTGTTTCAATGCGCGCCATTATCATCCCATAAAATATGAAAAAAACATTTTTGTTGGTCGTTCCGCGTTTTAGATCTATTTAAACGTGATTAATCCTTCCTCGTATTTTTATATGATCCACTTCAAATACACGTTTCAGTTGGACTAAATTTTGAGCATTGGCATTTTTGATCGATGAAACATAGGAACAGGCCAATTCTAAGCTTTTGCAAATGGGGCAAAACTGTCATTCAAGTCAATGCCTGCAAAGTTTGCGCGACGGCAGATGGCAAAGCTCGATGAATGACAGGTTCGGGTTAATGTGAACGTGGTGGTTCATATTCTTGGATTGGTCAAAAAGATCAATACTGCGGAATTAAAGGACTTAGTTTTGTGCAAAAAAAGTGCAGATTTTAGTGTAAAAAGATCTGTAGCTCAGAATTTGAATAGAAATAAATCAATTTTTAAGCGGATTCAAAGTAAATAAACGAGATATCACCCAATATTTTTTATGAATCACCAGTTCAGTATATGGGTATTTATTAAATAAATAGTGGGTGGTATTTTAAAAAAGTTTCATTAGAATCCAAAAATTCATAAGAACATCCTGTGAGAAAACATTGCCTAATCGGTGATGTTTACTTTAAGAAAAACTAGCTTGAGGGACGCTCATGCAGATCGGAATTCCAGCCGAAACTGTCGTCGGTGAAAATCGTGTAGCCGCAACGCCAGAAACGGTAAAAAAGTTGATCAGTGCTGGTCATAGTGTAGTGATTGAACGTAGAGCAGGTGTGAAAGCTGCTTATATCGACAGTGCTTATGAGCAAGTCGGTGCTACGCTGACAGATGATGCCTATACCGGTAGCCAAATGATTTTGAAAGTACGTGCCCCTCAGGGTGCTGAAATTCAAAAGCTTGCGCCAAATACATCGGTTATTGCCATGTTTGACCCGTACCGTAATACGGAGCTTGATCAATTTGCATCACAACAAGTGTCTGCATTTGCTTTGGAGCTACTGCCACGAACTTTATCTCGTGCGCAGAACATGGACGTATTATCTTCACAAGCTAACTTGTCGGGTTACAAGTCAGTGCTTCTTGCTGCGGCAGAGTACCAGCGCATGTTCCCAATGTTGATGACGGCTGCGGGTACTGTAAAACCTGCACGTGTCGTGATCATGGGGGTCGGTGTTGCTGGTCTACAAGCGATTGCGACAGCAAAACGTTTGGGTGCTGTGGTTGAAGCAACGGATTTACGTCCGACTGCGAAAGATCAAGTGGAATCTTTGGGTGGCAAATGGCTAGACGTACCTATGTCAGCGGAAGAACAGCAAAAAGCAGCCGATGCTGCGAAAAATGGTTATGGTTGGATGCCAGGTGAAGACTATATCCGCGATCAAGCTATTATTGTGGACAAAGCTGTATCGAATGCTGACATCGTGATTACCACTGCACTTTTACCAGGTCGTAATGCACCACGTCTGATTAAGGCGGAAACAGTTGCCAAAATGAAACCAGGTTCAATCATCCTTGATATGGCGGTTGAAACAGGCGGTAACGTTGAAGGTTCTAAGAATGGTGAAAATGTTGTGACTGACAACGGCGTAACCATTTTAGGTATTCCAAACATTCCTTCTACAGTTTCAACTGAAGCTTCTGCTTTGTATGCACGAAATGTCTTGAACTTCTTAGATACTTTATTTGATGCAGAGAAAAACTTTGCTATCAATCCTGAAGAAGAAATTCAAAAAGCCCTTCTAGTAACTCATGGCGGTCAAGTACTGCTGAAGCGTGGTTAAGGAGATAGATCATGGTTGAAACAATTACAATTTTCGTCCTTGCCATCTTTGTAGGTTACTACGTCGTGTGGGGCGTTACGCCAGCACTACATACACCGCTTATGGCAGTAACCAATGCGTTGTCATCGATCATCGTGGTGGGCGCAATGATTCAAACGGTGGGGATTCCTGCAATTGGTGTTGATGCGAATGTTGCATTCCAAAGTGTGAATGTGGTGAGCATTTTAGGTGCGATTGCGGTGTTCTTAGCAAGTATCAATATTTTCGGTGGCTTCGCAGTAACTGCGCGCATGCTTGAAATGTTCAAGCCAAAGCAAAAGAAAAAAGAGGGCTAATATATGGAATTCATTCGAGACTATGCGGATTGGTTCTACCTGATTGGTGCTGTCCTCTTTATCTTAACTTTACGTGGTTTGTCTGGCCCGAAGACGGCAATTCAAGGCAACCGTTACGGCATGATCGCAATGGCGATTGCTGTAGTGACTACCTTCTTTGTGGCAGATCATCCTGTGATTTGGATGATTGGTGGTGCGATGGTGCTGGGTGCGATTGTGGGTATTGCTCGTGCGCGCACTGTACCTATGACGCAGATGCCTGAAACGGTCGCATTGATGCACTCTTTGGTGGGCCTGGCTGCGGTATTGATTGCGATTGCGGCAATTCTACATAACAACCAACTGACTGCATTATTTGCACAAAATGAAGCGGCATTAACTGCTGCGGGTGTGCAACATGCACACATGAGCCAGGTTCATTTATTTGAATTGTTCGTGGGCTGTTTCGTCGGTGCGATTACCTTTACAGCGTCTGTATTTGCTTATGGTAAATTGGCTGCAAAAAAATGGGCGAAAACCATTTCTGGTGCATGGGTTAAACCTGTACAAGCGCTGATTTTCCTTGCAATGTTGGCATGTGGTGTGTACTTCTTCACAACAGGCAACATGAATGCATTCTGGGCTATGACTGCACTGGCACTTGCATTCGGTTGGGTGTGGATTGCACCAGTCGGCGGCGGTGATATGCCAGTGGTGGTATCGCTATTGAACTCCTTCTCTGGTTGGGCAGCAGCAGGTATTGGTTTCACACTCGAAAACAATATGTTGATCGTTGCGGGTTCACTGGTGGGTTCTTCAGGTGCGATTCTGTCTTACATCATGTGTAAAGCCATGAACCGTTCAATCATCAACGTTTTGTTTGGTGGTGCAATGGGTGGAACTGCGGTAGCTTCTGCAGACAAAGGCGAACAAGCACAGCGTAACCATCGTTCTGGTTCAGCAGATGACGCCGGCTTCTTGATGTCAAATGCAGACAGCGTTGTGATCGTACCGGGTTATGGTATGGCGCAAGGTCGTGCACAAAATGCGGTCAAAGAACTGTGTGAAATCCTAAAAGAACAGGGTGTAAAAGTGCGCTTCGCCATTCACCCAGTTGCTGGTCGTATGCCGGGTCACATGAACGTACTTTTGGCTGAAGCAGACGTGGCTTATGAAGACATCTTAGAGATGGATGAGATTAACTCTGACTTCCCTGCAACAGATGTGGTGCTTGTGATTGGTGCGAATGACGTGGTCAACCCTGCAGCGAAAGACGATCCAACATCTCCAATTTATGGCATGCCAATTCTTGAAGCACATAAAGCACGTACCATTATGGTCATCAAACGTTCTATGGCGACAGGTTATGCAGGTCTAGACAACGATTTGTTCTATAACGAAAAAACTATGATGATCTTCGGTGATGCGAAGAAAGTGGTTGAAGACATGACTAAAGCAATCAATGGTGGTGGACACTAATCCTCCTCCTAGAGTGTATAAAGACCACCTTCGGGTGGTTTTTTTATGTTTGCAGCTTTTGCTAAGATGATGTTTAACTTTTCAATAAGAAAACAATATGAACATAAATCAGATCTCGTGTCAGCTGCTGTTGATATTTGGTGTGTTCGTTTTGAGTCAAACTACTCAGGCTCAAGTCTTCGAAATAAAAAATGCATCGAAGCACTATGATGTAAAAATGACGAGGAACTGTACGGACAGTAGCTGTGATGGACAAGCCAATATTGATCTTTACCTAAAAGGGACAACACAGCACTTTCAGCATTTTTCCTCGGCTGAATTGACGATGGATCTGGACGAAACTTACAAACCGTCTGTTAATGTGGTGCAGCTTTATGGTGAGCAAAGCGCATTAATTTTTGCTGACTTTAACTTTGACGGGAGTGAGGATGTCGCCATCCGTAATGGTAACTATGGTGCCTATGGTGGACCAACCTACGATGTGTATGTCTTTCATCGAACCAAAAATAAATTTGTTCTGAGTGAGGAGCTATCGGCCTTAACCCATGAAAATTTGGGCATGTTTGAGGTCGATCCAAAACAGAAAAGAATCTTAACCTTCAATAAAAGTGGATGTTGTTATCACATCCGTTCGGAATATATTGTGATTCCTAAACATGGTTTGAGTTTAGTCAAAGAGTTTATTGAAGATGCAACAGTCCAAGCGGGAAAGGTTAAAGTGACAGAGCGAACGCTGAATCGTGGTCGATGGATAGAGAAGGTTCACTATTATGCTGTGGATGAGTACTATAAAAACTAAAAGTTATGTTTTATCAATTGGCTTATAAATTCATTTTGACTTCTTGTATGGTGTATCGTTTTTTCACCTTGTTTAAATCGCTCCGTTTATATTGGCGGGCATGGATCATGATTAAATATCCGTAATGTGTTGAAACACTGGCATTGATTTTGCAATTGAAATGAATAATCTTTGGGGGATTATTCATGAAAAAAATAAAATACTTACTCTTCTTTGTGTGCTGTATTGCTTTACCCAGTTTTGCTGCAGAGCCCCTGCCAACACAGGCTCAAAATATTCAAGAGATTCGCCTCTCGCTTGACAGTGTCTGGGTGGTGCTGGGTGGCATCTTGGTGTTTTTCATGCAAGCAGGTTTTGCCCTGATTGAAAGTGGTTCGGTGCGCTCTAAAAACACCATTAATGTACTCATGAAAAACTATATGGATGCCTGTTTAGGGGGCTTGGTGTTTTGGTTGATTGGCTTTGGTTTGATGTTTGGTGTCAATACGAGTGGTTGGATAGGAACTTCGCATTTTGCACCCAATGCCATGGATGACTGGCACTGGAACCTCTTGTTCTTTCAAATGATGTTTGCGGCCACCGCCACGACGATTGCCAGTGGGGCGATGGCTGAGCGGATTCACTTTGTGGCGTATATCGTGAGTGCTGCGGTGGTCAGTGGTTTGATCTACCCGATTTTTGGTGCATGGGCTTGGGGGAGTCTATTTGATGGTGAAGGTTGGCTAAAAGCCATGGGCTTTATCGACTTTGCTGGTTCAACGGTGGTGCATTCGATTGGTGGATGGGTGGCCTTAGCCGGAATTATTGTGCTGGGACCCCGTTTAGGACGGTTTGGACGCAATGGGCAGGTCCATTATTTGGCAGGACATAATTTACCGTTGGTGGCGCTAGGCGGTTTTGTTCTATGGCTGGCATGGTTTGGTTTTAATGCGGCCTCTACCGTGAAGGCAGATGTGAGTATTGGGCGGATTGCCTTGAATACACATTTGGCGGCGTGTGCTTCGGCAGTTGCCTATATGGTTTATACCCTAATACGTGGTAAAGCAATTTTAATGCGCGGCACCATTAATGCCTCCTTGGGTGGGCTGGTTGCAATTACGGCGGGCTGTGCAACCATGAGTCCACTGTATGCCATCATCAGTGGGGCGGTTGCAGGTGTACTGGTCAGTATTTTACCAGTGGTGATGGAAAAACTCCGCTTGGATGATGTGGTCGATGCGGTGACTGTGCATGGTTTTTGTGGGGCATGGGGCACATTGGCAGCGGGTTTGTTTTTTGAAAACAATATGTTTAATGCGGGGCTCATTGCGGTACAAGGCTTGGGGATTTTGACAGCCTTTGCGTGGGGTTTTGGTGTGGCGTTGATCGTCTTTAAAGTCTTAGACCTCGTTCTTGGTGGTTTGCGGGTGAGTAAACAACATGAACAACGTGGCTTGGACTATACCGAACATGCAGAACTATCTTATCCTGAGTTTCAGCGTGATGTGACGTTTGAAACTGATGATATGACCAAACGTCATTAATGAAAGGAGGATAGCTCATGTCGACTGAAACATTAACTATTTTACAAAAACGCCAAGCGATCGAACGTGGGTTAAGTCAGTACTTACAAGGAACACTTTTAGAGCAAGTATTGAATCATTGGGAAGCGAAATATGGTGATCAACCCTCCTTTGTCCTGAATCGTTTTTTGAGTGAAATCTGTACCACAGAGGAATTACGTTACTTTCGAAAAGACATGCTCAAAAATGTCTTGGCCGAGATGGCCCAAGTTGAAAAACAAGTGTTGTTGAATCCCTCTGCAAAAGCATCGAAAAGCGAACAAGGGGGAGCAGTGTTACTCGATGCATTGACGTTTTTTATGCAAAATATCTGTCAAGCAGTCAAAGCCGTTGATGTGCAGGAGTTTGAGCGTGAAGTGAAAATGCAGCTAGAGGCTTTATCCATTGTGATTGATAGGTATCAGGCCTTGAATGATCGAGCGGTGCTCGAAGCTTTGCCCATGACTCAATATGCGCAGATCTTGACAGTCTGTTATGAAAATTATTGTGAGTTTTATGGTCCTGCAAAAGCAGATCAACTCTATGCCCACGTGAAGCGCCAAGTGAAAGAGCGTTACCCAATGGTCGATATGCATCGCTTAATTTAAATAAAATTAGACATAAAAAAAGCGACCTTCAGGTCGCTCTTTTCATATTAGGCTACAGTTTCTTCTGGGGCTGCACGCCAAAGGCTTTCTAGGTCGTAGAAACGACGTGCTGTTGGCAACATCACGTGCACAACAACAAAGCCAAGATCAATCAAGATCCATTCTGCATCACGTTCGCCTTCGACACCGAGAGGGCGAAAACCTGCTTTACGTGCTTCTTCAGCAACGTTATCAGCAAGTGCTTTGATGTGACGCGTTGATGTACCGCTTGCAATCACAATTGCATCAGCGACGTTGCTGATTAGGCTGACATCAATCGCTAAAATATCTTTTGCTTTTACATCTTCAAGGGCTTCATGTACAACTTTTAAGCAAGCTTGTACGTCGGCAGCTTGGGTATTCATTGCGAAATCGTGAGAATTAGAAGCGCTGGGCGATGGTTCTAAATTCATAAAGGGAATTTTTCCGGACAATAACTCATCTTATAATATAGCGTTTTTAGGCGAAAATTTCAAATCCGCAATGGTTCAACTTTGAGGATGTGCAGCAAAGTATTTTGCCTTCCATGCAAAGGACTGAGTTGAAACAGTTTTTGGTCGATATTCAGCCGCAATAAAACCGTCATAACTGCTGTGTTGTAGCCATTCAAAAATATTTGCATACATAATTTGTGCAGTATCTGGTTCATGCCGTCCCGGACAGTCTGCAAATTGGATATGACCAATATCTTGAATATTTTCTTGTAGCCCTTGCAACACATCTTCACCCATCATGGCCATGTGATAGCAGTCGTATTGCATTTTAAGCGCAGGGTGTTGTACTGCTTCTAGCATTTCCTGTGCTTGGGCAATATTTTGTACTAAGAAGCGTGGCATATCTGTGCCGTTGATCATTTCAAAGACAGGTTGAATGTCATGTTCACTGAACATGTGGCAGGCCAGTTTCAGGTTTTTGGACAAGGTATTTAAACAGGGCAGTAGGTCGGCATCTAGGGGTTGTTTACCCGCAAGGATATTCACACTTGGCACTTTGAGTGCGCTGGCATATTGTACTGCTAACTGAAGAGCGCGATGAAACTCTAACTCTTTGCCGGGGACACCTGTGAGCCCATTTCCACCAGTCATTAAGTCGCCCGCAGGAACGTTAATGAGGCAGAGGCTTAAGTCATGAAGCGTAAGCTGAGTTTGAATTTGTTCAATGCTGAGTTCGTAGGGAAATTGGATTTCCACATGTTTAAAGCCTGCGGTTTGAGCCAAAGCAAAACGCTCAAGCAGCGGCACTTCGGTAAAAATCATGGATAAATTTACAGCAAGTTTGGTCATGATTTTCTCCTGATTTTATTTGGCTTTTTGTTCTACTTGTAATATGACTGAGGCAAGATCAGCTTCAGCATAGCCTTGTTGTTGGTGTGCTTGCAATTGCTGAAGTGCTCGCGCTGCAACAGGAATGTCGAGTTGGTGCTGCGCAGCAAGTTGCACAGCATTGTTCAAGTCTTTGGACAGGGTTTGAACTTTCCACTGTACGGGCTCAAACAGGTGAGTCGCCATACGTGGACTTAAAATTTGAAAGGGTTTCGAATCGGCAAAACCGCCTGCAAGCGCAGGTGCAAGTAAGCGAGTGTCCACGCCAGCTTTGGCTGCTAAAGCAACTGCTTCTGCAATCAGAGTGCTATTGGCTGCCACAATCAGTTGATTACAAATTTTGGTGGCTTGTCCTGTTCCAGTGTTACCCATACAGGTGACACGTTGAGACAAGATATTATAAATCAAAGACAAGTCTTGAATCGTCTGTGTATCGCCACCAGCAAAGATGACCAGCGTACCTTGTTCCGCACCAATAGTTCCCCCTGAAACAGGTGAGTCGATCCATTGCACCTGTTTTTGTTCGGCACGTGCTGCAAGACTCAGGGTTTGTTCCACTGAAAGACTGGAAAAGTCGATGATCACTTGCTTCGCCGTCAAAAACGGTTCGATTTGTTCATAAACGCTGAGTGCGGCTTTGTCGTCCGCTAAACAGGTCAGAACTACTGGATATTCGGCAATATTTTGTAGCGCTAAGTCTGTCGCTCCCAAATCAATGAGTGCATCGCAGGCACTACTGGTGCGGTTCCATACAGCGACCTCAAGACCTGCTTGAAGTAAGCGGGTGGCCATACGGCTGCCCATGAGTCCCATGCCGAGAAATGCAATTTTAGTGTGTCGATCGAAACTCATGGGACCCTCTTTGATTGTCAGTGCTTAAATACTCTTATTTGTATTGGCGTGGTAGATACTGCACGTCGGGTTGTTTATCTTTTTTACGTGCGATTTGGCTGTTTTTACCTAACAGTAATTTGAGTTGCCAAATTTTTTCCAAACGTAAGGATTTTTTAGGCTCATGCTGCATGGCATCCAGCACATATTTTGAGGCCATAAGTGCATCTGGTGAGCGTTGTAACATTTCTTCTGCAATGGCTTGGGCTTTAGCAAGCGGTGATTCATCAAGATGTGTGACTAAGCCAATTTCTTTGGCATAAGTTGCATCGAAAATACGTGCCGTAAGTGTTAATTCTTTGGCAAGATCTAGTCCGATTAGACCTTTCAAAGAGCGCGTCAGTCCCATATCCGGAACCAGTCCCCAACGGCTTTCCATAATCGACATTTGGGTTGCAGGATGTGCCACACGAATATCCGCCGCTAAAGCCAATTGCATGCCAGCGCCAAAGCAAAACCCTTCAATCGCGGCAATCACAGGAACAGGCAGTTCTTGCCAAATTAGGAAGGCTTTTTGAAAGAGGCTTTGTCCAGGTTTGATCAGTTCCCACGCGGCATAGGCACGATTCTTCGGATTGTTCAAATCGGCAAGATCAATGCCTGCACTAAAGACTTGCGCTTCACCAGTGAGGATGACACAACGAATGCTGCGGTCTTTTTTAATTTTTTCAGCAGTTTTAACCAACTCGCGCAACAGGTCGAAACTCATCGCATTGCGTTTGTCTGGGCGGTTAAGTGAAACAGTGGCAATGCCGTTTTTGTTTTCAATGCGAAGTAAAGCCATGATGAGAACTCTTATTTTTTGCTCGCATGGAGCATAGCATAGCTCTCGTGCGGATAAATGACACCAAGAGTCACGTCGCAATTTGTCTTTCGTGCCATGCTCTTTTGAATGTTTTATGGGATATGTTTGATTAAAATTTGCTGTGCCGCATGTTGTACTTGTTCAATCACAACTTTGAGTTCATTGAAACGCTTTATGGTTTCTTGAACAAATTGTTCATCGGCTTTACGACGTTCTTTACGTAAGGTTGAAACAAACTGTTCAAATGTCCCTGTTGCTTCTTGTAAGTTGGGTACACCGACATAGCGTGTTGCACCATACAGACGGTGTAGCACATGCTCCAATTGTGGGAAATCTTCCATTTCAATCAACTGCTTCATTTCATGCAGCTCAGTATCAAAACTATCCATTAACATACGCAGTAAGTCGACTGCTAAGTCTTCTTTGTTGGCGGCTAACTGTAAGCTTTGCTGCCAGTCGAGTACCTTCGGATCAAGTGCTTCAATCACGATGGCTTTTTCAACGGGTGAGCCTTTGTTGAAACGATCAGTGGTCCAATGGGTCAGGATTTGGATAATCTGATCAATTTGAATCGGTTTGGTGACATAGTCATCCATGCCGACTTGCAGTAGTTTTTGTTTTTCATCGGCCAATGCATGTGCGGTGAGGGCAATGATGGGCAAACGCTTATGGTTTTCAATGGTTGACTCCAGCGCACGAATGGCACGTGTGGTATCGACACCCGACATGACAGGCATTTGAATATCCATAAATACCAAATCAAAAGCTTTGCTGTCGTGTTCAGCGCGCTCTTGTAAAATCTCTAAGGCTTGTTGGCCGCTTAAAGCTTTTGTTGTCGTGACATTCAATTCGCCTAGTAGTGCTTCAAGGACAATCAGGTTAGGGAGATGGTCATCCACCGCTAAAATATGTAAGCCTTGACCATTGAAGGACTCCATTTCGTCTTCTTCAAATAGCGGTTGATTGCTGAGCAATTGAATCAAAGCACTCCGACTGAGCGGTTGGTATAATGGTCGTGCGCGATATTCATTCAGCGTGGTCAAATCGAGTGACATCTGGTAACCATAAACCGCAAGGTTACCGCTATAACGCTGACGAATTTCTTTTAATAAGGCTTCGGTATCACCACTGTGATCAACAATTAACCATGTATTTTCCACATCTTGAGGCAGTCTGTTGAGGTGGCTGAACAAGTCTAAAATTGAACTCGATTCGATGTGTTCCACAGCATAGTCTTCAAGATAATGACGCAGAATATTGGCCGTTGCAGGATGCGCCAAATACGAGACCACTTGCATGTCGCTAAATTGAGGATGTTCAACGTACTCATCTTCTTCATTGACCATAAACATGGCGGTAAACCAGAAGGTGGAACCTTTTTCGGTGGGCGCGCGTTCTTGGTTGTCCTCAAATCCAATTTGCCCCTGCATCAAATGCACCAGCTGTTTGGAAATCGCTAAGCCTAGACCTGTGCCGCCAAATTGACGCGTGACCGAAGCATCACCTTGCGAGAAAGACTCAAACAGTTTTTTACGGTCGGTTCCACTGAGTCCGATACCGCTGTCTTGTACACTAAAGTGCAATAGGCACTGTCCAATATCATCTTGTTCCATTCTTGCGCGGACGATGATCTCACCATCAGGAGTAAACTTAATGGCATTGGAAATCAGGTTGGTTAAAATTTGTTTGAAGCGTAGGGCATCTCCAACCACATGCTTTGGCACATTGTCGGCATAGTAAAAGGCCATATCGATATGCTTTTGTGCAGCAAGAGGAGACAGCATATCCATAACATCAAAAATTGCTTCTTCTAAATCAAAAGTTGCAGTATCGAGTTCTATTTTACCTGCATCAATTTTTGAAAAATCTAAAACATCATTAATCAGTGCCAGTAAGTGTGCAGATGATTTTCGGATGGTTTGTAAATACAGGTTTTGATCATTGTTGAGGTTGTCTTGACGCAGTAACAGGTGAATAAAACCATCAATACTGTTCAGTGGCGTGCGCAGTTCATGGCTGATATTGGCCAAGAACACAGACTTAGACTGACTTGCTGAAATGGCTTGGTCACGCGCTTGACGATAGGTGATGTTTTGCACCTCTAATGTGTCGAGGGTTCGACGCAAATCGTCTTCCGTCTGCTCAGTGTGTTCTTTTAATTCTAAAAAACTAAAATGTAGACGTTTCACCACATTGGCAATATCGCGCTGTAGCAAACGTAATTCACCAGTACTGTTAATCAGCATATGTTGATCGAGGGTGTCGGCATTTAAACGTTGCAGCTGCATGCGAATTTCATACATCGGCGCAATCCAGCGACGCGAGTAGAAATTTAAACAGAGTAAAAGCAATAAGAGTGTCAACAGACCTGTCGCAATCAACACGATCAACACGCGATAACGGGCAATTTGTAAGGGCTGGTTATCTAATTCAACCACCAACTGTGCAGGCGTCCCTGTAAATTGGTTGATGGGCAAACCATATACTGTATTGCCTTTAAAATTCATTGGACCAAAAAAATCAGTATTTTTTTTCAGCGCAGGCCACGGCGCTTGGTCTTGGTAGCCAATGCTAAGTTTGTTATTGCCTTTGTCGTCAATAATTGCGGCACGAATCAGATGTTTTTCATCTAACATCTTTTGCATCAAATAACGTGCATTTTCATACTGCCAAGGGGAGGCATTCACCAAATTGATCGCCGCTTCCGCATCCAGCTGGTAGCGCGTTAAAATCGCTATCGCCATTTGTCGCTGCTGGGCTTTGGCGGCATTTGAAGTTTCGGTAATAACCAGTAATGCACCTACACAGGCCAAAATCATAATCGGCACGAAAATAAGTGCAATGAGCTGTCCATAAGCATGGTTTAAGTGCAGACGATTAAATAACTTTTTATTGATATTTGACATGGTGCAAGTGATTTATTCCCTATGCTTTGAAGTGTAGCACGCTTTATAAAAAATCGATGGTGCTTTAATCACTTTCACGAAAAAGCACGCTAAATGGGTGCAGGGACTGGCATTTTTCCATACAATAGGCGCACCTCGATCAAGGTGCAAAGAATGAGTACTACATCCACTGATTTTCAAGCAGACGAATTTTTGTTAGATCACTATGTTGGAAAAACTCCACTGGTGCGTTTACAGCGTCTGGCAAGTCACACTCAAGCAACAGTATTGGCAAAGTTAGAAGGCAACAACCCCGCAGGTTCTGTCAAAGACCGTCCCGCGTATAATATGATTATGCAAGCGGAAAAGCGAGGGCAAATCCAGCCGGGCGATACCTTGATTGAAGCGACCAGTGGAAATACCGGCATTGCACTGGCGATGGTTGCTGCGATGCGTGGCTATCAGATGAAACTGATTATGCCCAACAACATGAGCCAAGAACGTAAAGATGCAATGCGTGCTTATGGCGCGGAACTGATTGAAGTGACCAAAGAACAGGGCATGGAAGGTGCACGTGATTTGGCTTTGCAAATGCAAGAAGAAGGCAAAGGGCATGTACTCAACCAGTTTGGTAATCCTGATAATGTTGAAGCACATTATTTAACGACTGGGCCTGAACTTTGGCAGCAAACAGGTGGCAAAATCACTCACTTTGTAAGTTCAATGGGCACTACAGGTACCATTATGGGGGTCTCTAAATATCTCAAAGAGATGAACCCCGACATTCAAATTATTGGCTTACAGCCATCGGATGGTTCAAGTATCGCAGGGATTCGCCGCTGGCCTGAAGAATATTTACCAACGATTTTTGACCGCAGTCGGATTGATCAAATTATTGATATTCCGCAAATTGAAGCGGAAAAAACCATGCGTAAATTGGCGCAAAAAGAAGGGATTAGCGCAGGAACTTCTTCAGGTGGTGCGGTGTGGGCATCGATTAAAATTGCTGAAGAAAACCCTGGTGCTGTCATTGCGTGCATTATTTGTGACCGTGGTGACCGTTATTTATCGACGGGTCTTTTCTCTGTGGTCGATCCTGAATAAAACAATAAAAGAGAGTCCTGCTATGCGTTTACCTGTTCTCACCTTTGATATTGAAACAATGACAGATTTGAGATCGGGGGCGCATTTATATGGTTTAGATTTGCCTGAGGCTGATTTGGAGGCGGCACTGACCAAATTGCGTCGCCAAGAGTCTGGCATGGATTTTCAGCGTTTGGCTTTGCATGAAATTGTGTGTATTTCAGGCTTATGGCTGGATGACCAAGGCCAGATGAAACTTTTTTCTTTTAACCGTGAGCAATATTCGGAAGCAGAAATCCTCAGTAAGTTTTTATCCATATTTGATAAGCGCTTACCAACTTTAGTGAGCTGGAATGGTGCTCAGTTTGACTTACCTGTAATCATGCTTCGTGCTATGTATCATGGTTTAACTGCACCTGCTTTGTTCGATCAGGGCGAAATTGACACACAAAAGCGCTATAATAACTATCAGAACCGTTATCATCAGCGTCACATCGATCTGATGGATGTGATGGCAATGTTTAATGGACGTCATTTCCAAAAGCTAGATGATGTTGCTCATTTATTGGGGTATCCCGGTAAACGAGGCGATGGGGCTTATCATGTACCTGAATATGTTCGGGCTCAGGAATGGCTCAAACTCACCAGTTATTGTGAAGGTGATGTGCTAAATACATGGTTGGTGTATTTGCGTTGGCTCTTGCTCAAAGGGCAATTGCTCGCTCAAGACCACCGTCATTTTATCGATCAAACCATCCAGTTTTTACAGGCTCAACCGCAGCATCAAGACTTTTTGTCGGTGTGGCGTGAGACCTCACAGCAGACGGCTTTTACCGCTGCCGATTTTTCTCCTTCCCATCTTTAGGTACACATGAAACATAGAGCCAAACCTCGTCCAACTCAACAGCCCAGTTATATTTTTCAGGTTGAGTCACTTTCGCATGAAGGACGCGGCATAGCGCACTATGGTTCGCATCCAGACCATCCTGCGGACAAGCAGGGTAAAAAAGTCTTTATTAGCTATGCGTTGCCGGGTGAAACGGTTAAAGCGCAGATTACCCATGCGGTAAAGCGTTTAGAGGAAGCCGATGCTGTTCAACTCCTCAGTGAAGCCTCTACTTTTCGTGTTGAGCCGAAGTGCCCGCATTTTAAAAGCTGTGGTGGCTGTAATATGCAGCATATTCATCCCGATGAACAAATTCGCTTAAAGCAAGATGTGCTTAAATCACATTTGCAGCATTTTGCGGGGATACAACCTGAACAATGGTTGCCGCCTTTGCGCTCTTTACGTGAAGACTACCGTCGTAAAGCACGCATTGGGGTACGTTATTTGCCGCACAAAGACCAATTGGTCGTGGGTTTTCGAGAGCGTCAAACCAATAAATTGACTTCAATTGATCGTTGTTTGGTGTTAGATCAAGCGTTTGGTTCGATCACACGCTTAAAGCAGTTACTCCAAAGTCTAACAGCCAAAGCGGCTATTGGTCATATAGAATTGGCCATGGGGGATTGTGACATCGCCCTCACGGTGCGACATACTGAAAAATTAAACACAGAGGATGTCAACCGATTAAAACAATTTGCGTTAGACAGAGGGTGGCAGTTGTATTTACAAGCTGCAGGCCCAGACAGTCTAAAGCGTATGGATGATGAACATGCAGAGATGCGTTTACATTATCGTTTAAATGATTTTGATGTGGCATTTGGATTTAACCCACACGACTTTACTCAAGTAAACTCAACCATTAACCCGCAAATGGTGAAATTGGCATGTGACTTGCTAGATTTAAAACAAGGAGAACGTGTTCTCGATTTGTTCTGTGGTCTAGGAAATTTCTCTTTGCCTTTGGCTCGATGCGTGGGTGAAACAGGACAAGTGGTTGGTGTTGAAGGCAGTGAAGAAATGGTTCAACGTGGTGCAGAAAATGCGGAACGTAATGCTCTTGGCCAGTTGAAGTTCTTTTCACAAGATTTAACAAAAGATTTCTCGCATCATTCTTGGGCAAATCAAGGATTTGATGCATTATTGATAGATCCTCCACGTGCAGGCGCAGAGGAAATAATGCATTATATGCCTAACTTTGGTGCAAAAAGAATCGTTTACGTGTCGTGTAATCCAGCGACACTCGCAAGGGATGCGGGGCTGTTGGTACAACAGGGTTATCGATTAGTCAAAGCCGGTGTGATGGACATGTTTACCCACACAGGTCACGTTGAGTCGATAGCATTGTTTGAAAAAGATAATGAGATAAACGATTAAAGAATATGAAGCGTAAAAGTGTAGGAGAAGGGTATGGTCACAGTACGTGAGCAACTACCTGGGCGACTTAATGAGTTGTCTCAGGAGGCGACTGTAGAGCATGCCGAACAAGCTCAACATGATTTGGCTGAATGGTTAGATCGTGTTCGAAGCATATTAGATGATGCGAAGCTTGAGCAACTCGAAGAAGTTGCCAATTTGACTTTACAAAAAGAGTTAGAAACCACGGTTAATCATCGTTCCAATACCTTTTATACCGGTATTGAAATGGCGGATATTCTGGCCCATTTACATGTCGATGAAGACACCTTGGCTGCTGCGATGCTCTATCGTGGTGTACGCGAAGGCGTGATTCCATTGGCGGAAGTGCAAGAGCATTTTGGCGAACAAGTGCATGCACTGGTCAAAGGCACTTTGGCCATGGGTAAGTTGTCCGACCTCATTGAGCAGAATAAACGCCTCGAAGATCACTTTAATAACAATCAGCGCGAGCACTTAAACGGCATTTATAAAATGTTGATTTCAGTGACGGAAGACGTGCGCGTTGTACTGATCAAATTGGCTGAGCGAACTTATGCACTGCGTGAATTGGCGACTTCATCTAAAGAACGTCAAGAGCGTGTAGCACGAGAAATCTTAACCATTTACTCACCTCTGGCACACCGTTTAGGGATTGCGCAGTTAAAGTGGGAACTGGAAGATTTAGCCTTTCGCTATTTAGCACCCGATCGCTATAAAGAAATTGCGACGCTGCTGAATGAAAAGCGACTGGAGCGTGAGCAATATATTCAGTTTGTGATTGATACATTGCGTGCATCTTTGAATGAGCATGGTATTGAAGCTGAAATTAGTGGCAGGGTAAAACACATTTATTCGATTTATCGAAAAATGAAAAGTAAGAACCTGAGCTTCGATCAGCTCTATGACATTCGTGCCGTTCGAGTCTTGGTTAAAACCGTACCTGAGTGCTACCACTCGCTGGGGATTGTGCATCAAATTTGGCGGCATATACCGCATCAGTTTGATGACTATATTACCAATCCCAAAGCCAATGGTTACCGCTCACTGCATACGGCTGTGATTGCGGAAAACAAATCACTGGAAGTTCAGATTCGTACCAAGAGCATGCATGAAGAAGCAGAGCTTGGGGTGTGTTCGCACTTTAACTATAAAGAGGGCGGTAAGAATACTGATCGCTCTTTTAACCATCGTTTACATTCATTGCGTGCAGTACTTGAACACTATCAAGAGCGCAATGATGCGAATGTACATAAGTCTGATGAAGACTCTGAAAATTTTGAGCAAATTCAAGATTTTGAAGACTTTGAGAAGATTTATGTATTTAGCCGTGATGGAGATATTAAAGAGCTCCCACGTGGTTCGACCGTACTCGACTTTGCTTATCATGTGCACACTCAAGTCGGTAATAAGTGTTATGCCGCGCGGGTGAATCAGCGTTATGTTCCGCTGACTTATACCTTAAAAACGGGTGAGCAAGTTGAGATTTTAACCAAGAAAGACCGTGAGCCAAACCGTGATTGGTTGGTGAACTCTTTAGGTTATATCAAGACGGCACGTGCGCGTGACAAGCTGCGTCATTGGTTTAGACAACAAGACCGCAGCAAAAACTTGGAAGTGGGCCGTGACCTGCTCAACAAAGAACTTTCACGTTTGGCAATTCACCCAAAAAGTATTGATTTGAATGATTACTGCAATCATTTCAATGTCAAAGCGGGTGAAGATATTCTGATTGCACTGGTCAATGGTGACATTAGTCTGCATGCCTTGATCAATCAGGTGAACCGCCATATGCATTTGGATCAGGACGAACCTGAACTGGTGCTGAAGCCGACGTTGAATCCACGTGCTAGTCATACCTTGTCAGCGCATGGCATTCTGATTGATGGTTTAGATAACGTTGAGCTGCATGTGGCGCAGTGTTGTCAGCCTGTGCATGGTGAGTCAATTGCGGGTTATATCACCTTGAACCGTGGGGTGAGCATCCATAAAGTGGCGTGTCCTGACTACTTACGCATGATTCAAAATGAACCTGAACGTGCAGTAGAAGCCGACTGGGAAATGCAGCCAACGCGTGGTCAGAGTGTGCAAATTGTGGTGGAAGCTTATGATCGCCGTGGTTTGCTCAAAGATTTGACTCAAGTGATTTTCTCCGATCAAATCAATATTCGTCAGGTTAATACCATCTCTGAAGCAGACGGTATTGCCAATATGAAATTGTTGATTGAAGTGAAAGGTTTATCGCAACTATCAAAACTGTTGGCACGATTGGAGCAACAACCAGGCATCATTAGTGCGCGTCGTTTGGTGCAAGGTAACTAAGCGAATTGAAAAGAAAGAGCCTGCAATTGCAGGCTCTTTTTATTTGGAAAGGTACAAGTTGGTCAGGCGATTGAGAAATTGGGGGCTGATTTTACTCAGTTGAAATAAAAGCTTGGCTCTGGCACCCACGGCTTGATGCGTTGCAGTGAGTGTCGTATCTTTTGCAACAGCACGTTGGAAAACGTGTTGCGCTACATCTTCTGCAGTTAAGTGTACCCCCATGTTTTGAATACTCTTCGCTTGCATATCTTGCACCATGGCAGTTTGTACAAATAGCGGCATCACATCCAACACGCGAATGCCATATTTCTGCCATTCGGTATCTAAGCCTTCGGTGATGCCGCGTACCGCAAACTTACTGGCAGAGTACGAGACCAAATCAGCTTGACCATAGATGGCTGAAGCCGATGAAAGGTTGATGATACGAGCAAAATTCGCTTGTTTGAGGTAGGGTAATGCAGCGTGGCAGCCATTCAGTACACCATTGACATTGATCGACATGGTTTTGTGATGTGCGCTGATCTCTGTGTGTTCAAAAGGCCCTGAGAATAGAATTCCTGCATTATTGACCAAGATATTGAGCTCGCCTGCCCATGTGACAAACTCGGCTAAAGCAGTTTGCCAGTCTTGATAGTTGGAAACATCGAGCTGCCCTGCTTTGGCATTCGGGCCGAGGCTGGCTGCCAGCTGTTGGGCTTGAGCGCTATTGATGTCATAAATTCCCACTTTGTACTGATGTGCATAAAATAAGCGGGCGATCGCTGCACCAATACCTTGGGCTGCACCGCTAATCAAAATACTGCGCATTGAAACTGCTCCTTGTTGCTCTTTTTCTTGATGTTATTGTTGTGATTGGATTGAGCATAACAAATGAATGCCGTCATAATGTAATTTTTATCAATATGATTTTTGAAGAGAGATAAACATGGAACAATTGCTGAACGTGATGCGTGAATTACGTGAAAAGTGTCCATGGGATCAACAGCAAACCCCAGAAAGTTTAACCCGCTATGCTATTGAAGAGGCTTATGAAGTTGAAGCCGCTGTGCGTTCAGGTAAAGCTGATGAGGTACGCGATGAGTTGGGGGATTTACTGTTACAGGTGGTGTTCCAGTCACAGATGTATGCCGAGCAAGGGGCTTTTAATTTTCAAGATGTGGTTCATGCCATCACAGAAAAACTGATTCGTCGTCATCCCCATGTCTTTCAAGCACAGCAGTTTTCAGCTTTGTCTGCCGAAGATGTAGGCGAGCTTTGGAAGCAAATTAAACAACAGGAAAAGCAGGGTAAGGCACAGTCACGATTAGACAGCATCAAACATGGTCCAGCCTTACAACAAGCGGAACAGATTCAAAAAAATGCAGCACAAATCGGTTTTGACTTTCCTGATGTAGCAGGCGCTTATACCAAGCTTGAAGAAGAATTAGCTGAATTGAAACATGCGGTTCAACAGCAAAATTCCGATGAAATAGCAGATGAATTTGGCGATTGTTTATTTTCAATGATCAATGTTGGGCGTAAACTGGGCGTCTCAAGCGAAATGTCGCTTTTGAGTACGATTCATAAATTTCGTACTCGTTTTGCTTTCATTGAAGATCAAGCTTTGCAACAACAAAAAAAGATTGAGCAGATGTCCTTAGAAGAAATGGATCAACTGTGGGAGCAAGCCAAATTACAACTGAAATAATAAAAATGGTGGCTTGAATTGATAAAAATAAAAGTAAGTTTGTTGATCATTGCGTTGTTATTACTGAGTCTACTGGCTTGGGTACCCAGTAGTTATGCACAGTCTTTTGATCAGAACTACCTGAACTGGAAAGCAGAGCAGCAGGCGTGGGATGATCGTATTCAAGCGCCAAAGAGCGTGAAACGTGCTGTGTCTCCTGTTCAGGCTCAACCTGTGTTGAGCGCAAATAAAATTAGTTTAAATCAAGCCAGTGTCGATCAATTACAGCAGCTTCAGGGTGTGGGTTTAAAAAAGGCACAGGCAATTGTGGCCTATCGCCAGAAACAAGGGCCATTTAAGACCATAGATGAACTACAACAGGTGCGCGGGATTGGACCGGCAATTTTTGCAAAAAATAAAACTCGTTTGGGCTTGTGAAAAAAGCGGTGTCATTTATTGGTGAATTGATCAGAATCCTGCTTTGCTTTCGATAATCAAATTGCCCTTTGATTGTGTTAGATATATGATTAGCGTCATCTTAGAATTTTACGTTTAGGCGTAGGAGACAGCGGCTTTTGCAAACTTTGCGCGCGTCAAAATGTGGTTTATCAACCGCTCAATTACCTTCTTACATTTTAGATGTGATCGATGCATTAACTAAGGCAGGCTATGAAGCGTATATCGTCGGTGGCGGTGTCCGCGACATGATGCTTGGCCTAAATCCCAAAGATTTTGATGCAGTGACCAATGCAACACCGTCACAGGTAAAAGAAGTTTTCGGACGACGTTGCCGTATTATCGGGCGCCGTTTTGAGCTGGCTCATGTCTATTCAGGTCGTGAGTTGGTTGAAGTTGCAACTTTCCGTGCACCGCCGAAGAAAGAAGTCACCTCTGCACAAGGCATGATTTTGCGTGATAACAATTGGGGTACGATTGAGCAAGACTTTGCCCGCCGCGACTTTTCAATTAATGCGATGTACTATCAGCCACGTAAGGGCGTTGTCTTAGATTTCTGTCATGCTGTGGATGACATTAAAGATAAAACCTTACGTCTACTGGGCGATGCACAAACACGTTTTGAAGAAGATCCTGTGCGAATGCTGCGGACTTTACGTTTTGCTGCAAAATTAGGTTTCTCAATTGATCAGCAAATTCTTGACGTTTTTACCTTGGAAATGACGCAGTTACTGCGTGATGTTTCGCCGCACCGTTTGTATGATGAATCTCAGAAGTTGTTCACGATGGGACATTTAAATCGTGTGTTGCCAATGTTGATCGATTTCGGCATTTGGAAGCAGTTATTTGCAGATATCCAACCGAATATCACCCCATTTATTGAACGTGCCGCTAAAAATACCGATCAGCGTATTCAAGTGGGCAAAACCATCAACCCAGCATTTTTCTATGCGGTGTTGTTATGGCAGCCGTTCTTAGAGCGTTGTGAGTTTTATAGCAGTAAAGGTATGGTTGCGGCTGAAGCTCGTGCACAAGCGGGACTTGATGTATTAAAACGCCAAGCCACGCGTACTATTATTCCGCGCTTTGCCGAAACCTTCATTCGTGAAGTGTGGGAAATGCAAACTCGACTACTCAACCCGAAAGCACAGCAAATTCAAGCCTTATCTAGCCATGCACGTTTCCGTGCAGGCTTTGACTTCTTGTTGCTTCGCGAAAAATCCGGTGATGAGGGTACGCTCGGCATGGGACAGTGGTGGGATGCCTATCAGTTGATGAGCACCGATGAAAAAGAACGTGCCATCAGCCAATATAACCGCCAACGTGCAAAATCACGTCGCAGTGGTAAAGCAAGTGCTGAAGAAGCGGCGATTGCCAAAACGGTAAGTCATGAAATTGAGCCTTTGGTGCAAGAGCAAGAATCACGCAGTCGCCGTGCACGTAAACCGAAGCAACACGCTGAAGCCCGTACCCAGACTGGTAAGGGAACAGGTCACAGCTCAACCGAGATTGGCGCAGATCACCCAATTTTAAAACGTAAACGTGTTCAGCGTGATTTAAGCAGCGTGATTTTTGGACCGACACAATGAGCATCGTCACGTATATTGGTCTAGGTAGCAACTTAGGCGACTCTAAAGTGATTTTGACTGAAGCGGTGCACAAGTTGGCTAGTCTTGGCGATGTGAAGATCTCCAAGCTGTATCAAAGCCCACCGATGGGGCCGCAAGACCAACCCAATTATTTAAATGCCGTGGTGCAACTCAGCACAAACTTGGCACCGTTGGCCTTGCTGGATGAATTGCAACGTTTTGAACAAGAGTCGGGACGTGTACGTTTACGCCATTGGGGTGAACGTACTTTAGATTTAGATTTACTGATCTATGCAGAAGAGAAAATTCAGCATGAACGCTTAACTGTGCCACATGTCGGTGTGATGGAGCGTGATTTTGTGTTGATTCCATTGCTGGATTTAGACCCAGATTTACACATTGATGGTATTGCGTTGAAACAGTTGCCTGTTGTACAACAACCCACGTTGAGCGTGCTGGATGCAGGCAATTGGGCAGAGATTTAATTTAGCCGAGCTAAAGATGTTGAAAGGAATAGTTTGATGATTAGTTTAAATGACTTAAGAAAATTTAAAGCAGAAGGTCGCAAATTTTCCTGCCTGACTTGCTATGATGCAAGTATGGCAAAGGCAATGGAACTTGCTGAAATTGATACCATTTTAATTGGCGATTCGCTCGGTATGGCCATTCAAGGTCGTGATTCCACTTTGCCTGTTACAGTTGAAGATATGGCTTACCATACCGCAGCTGTACGCCGTGGTAACCAGCATGCCTTGATCATGACTGACTTACCGTTTATGAGCTATGCCACCTTAAATGATGCTTTGCAAAGCTCAAAAGTAGTGATGCAAGCGGGCGCGCAAATGGTCAAAGTCGAAGGTGGAGCATGGCTGGCTGAAACGGTTCAGGTTTTGACACGGACCGGTATTCCTGTATGTGTACATTTAGGTTTAACCCCACAGTCTGTACATGTGTTTGGTGGCTATAAATTACAAGCACGTACACGTGAAGCGGCAGACCAACTGATTGCGGACTGCCAAGCGGTGGTTGATGCGGGCGCTGCGGTGCTGTTATTAGAGTGTGTGCCTGCGCAGCTCGGCAAAGAAATTAGTGAGTTGTTCCCACATGTACCTGTCATTGGCATTGGCGCAGGTGTGGATACCGATGGTCAAGTCTTGGTGGTACAAGACATGCTTGGACTGACTTTTGGTCGTGTTGCAAAATTTGTGCGTAACTTTATGAAAGAACAAGCAGGGGAAACGGCAATTTTGGATGCGTTCAAGGCATACCATGCAGCGGTGCTAGATAGCTCATTCCCTGCAAAAGAACAAACATTCCAAGTCGAGCTGTAAAACATGAAAACTGAAACCACGATCCAAGGCCTATCAGCATCATTGAACCCTGCGCGAACGGCTCGAAAAAGTATTGGTTTCGTCCCGACCATGGGCAACTTGCATCAGGGGCATTTGAACCTTGTACGCGAAGCGAAAAAACTCTGTGATGTGGTTGTAGTCAGCATTTTTGTGAATCCGATTCAATTTGGACCCAATGAGGATTTTGACAGTTACCCACGCACCTTGGAACAAGATCAGCGCTTGTTGGCCGAGGTTGGTTGTGACATCGTGTTTGCACCATCGGTTGAGCAAATGTATGGCAACAGTCCACGTTTGACCAATATTACTGTTTCAGATATCACCAATGATTTGTGTGGTCTACAACGCCCAGGTCATTTTGATGGTGTCGCTGTTGTGGTGACGAAACTGTTCAATATTGTGCAACCTAATTTTGCTTTCTTTGGTGAAAAAGACTATCAACAGTTGGCTGTGATTCGTCAGTTTGTTCGTGATTTGAATATGCCGCTTGAAGTGATGGGTGTGGCAATTGCACGTGCAGAAGATGGTTTGGCTTTAAGTTCACGTAATGGTTATTTAAGCGAAGAAAACCGTCAAAAAGCACCGACCATTTATCAAAGTTTAAAAGCTGCAGAACAGTCGCTACAAACTGGTACCGCTTTAGCTGATGTGTTAGCAAATATAAAGGCGACATTGACACAGGCTGGTTTTGTTGTGGATTATGTGGAAGCACGCACACCTGCATTGCAGAAATTGGATGCGTTTGACCAAGATGTGGTGCTTTTTGTTGCGGCAAAACTCGGGGCAACTCGTTTAATTGATAACTTGAAAGTGAAACATATTTAGTCAAGCTCACCTCTCAAAGGATTAAGATGAAGCGCATTTTAATTGTTACAGGACAGTCTGGTTCGGGTAAATCCTCTGCATTACAAGTATTGGAAGACCTCGGTTATTACTGTATTGATAATTTGCCTTTGGCCTTACTCCCAGAGATTGTGGCTAAACTGGATCGGGAAAATAACCTTGAGCAATTGGCGCTTGGTGTGGATGTACGCAGTACACGTGCAGATTTGCAAGAATTCGATTTGGTGTTTGAACAATTGCAAAGGCATGGTACGGTCGATATTATTTATTTGACCACACGTGACCAAGAGCTGATTGCGCGCTTTAGTGCTTCACGTCGTCCACATCCGTTGGCGACACGCTTTCAAAGTTTGAATCAGTGCATTCAAGAAGAGAAAACCCTTTTATTGCCGATTAATTTGCGCTCAACTGTGCATATTGATACCACCGATAAAAGTGTGCATGATTTAAAGCATACCTTGCTGTCAAAATTGGGGCAGTCAGATAACCTGATTTTGATTTTGCAGTCTTTTGGCTTTAAACACGGTATTCCGTTGGATGCTGACTATGTGTTTGATGTTCGACATTTACCCAATCCCCATTGGGATTTAGAACTGAGGAAGTATTCAGGACTAGATGCTCCTGTGCAAAAATTTTTGGAACAAAGTGAGCAAACGCACGAAATGTTCCAAGATATTTATAAGTTTTTAGATAAATGGTTACCAGCTTTTGCTGAAGGGCATCGTCACTATATGACCGTGTCAATTGGTTGTACGGGTGGGCAGCATCGCTCTGTATATATTGTGGATAGACTAAAAAAAGCCCTTGAGGCAAAATGGTCTATTCAGGTCCTCCATCGAGAAATGAAGCACTGGGCATGATTGACACAACTGTTGACGTAATTAATAAACTAGGGTTACATGCGCGTGCATCTGGCAAGCTCATTGAAGTGACCACCAAATTCCGTTCTTCAATTCAAATTGGAAAAGGAGACAAATTGGTGGATGCCAAAAATATTATGTCCCTCCTGATGCTAGGCGCAGGAAAGGGCACCACTTTACGCTTGGTGCTTGAAGGCGCAGATGAAGAACAAGCTTTATCTGAGATTCAGGCACTATTTGCAGCAAAATTTTACGAGGCAGATTAATCGTGGCACGTCGACCGCATAGTTTTACTGAAGAAGACTTTGAATCTTTAGAAGGACGTGCAAGTAAAACTGAACAGAAAAAAGCCGTACAACGTATGGCATCTTTGGGTTCTCAACTTGCAGAGTTGAACACTAAACAAATTCAAAACTTACCTGTTGAAGAGCGTTTGATTGAAGCCCTTTTGGATGTGAAACTAATTACATCAAATGAAGCTCGTCGTCGCCAATTTTTACGCATTGGGAAGTTGTTGCGTAATGAAGATGAAACGGTGATTTTGTCTTATTTGACACCGCAACAAGGCGCGAAAAAAACTGCTCAATTACAGCGTTGGGTTGATCGTATGATCAAAGATGGTGATGTGGTCATTAATGAGTTTTCCAAAACTTATAATGCCGCGGAACGTCATACCATTCGTCAGCATGTATTGCGTATTCACCGTGATATCAAACAGCAGGCTGATGAAGAACAACTTAAAGCTTCACGTTTGAAGTTGTTTAACTACATCCAGCAAGTGGCTTTAATTTCAGATAATTAAGTCATTTAGACATAAAAAAAGCGACCTTAACGGTCGCTTTTTTTTGAGAATATTTGCTTGTATAGACTGCTGAATGTTTAGCTAAACTCGCCCGTTGCACGCTCTTTGGCCCAATCGCGTAGAACAAATTTCTGTAACTTGCCTGTCGACGTTTTTGGAATTTCTGTAATCACTACATCTTTCGGTACTTTAAAACGTGCCAGATGTTGCTTACAGAATTCAATGATTTCCTCAGGTGTGATTTCTTTACCTGCTTTGAGCTCAATAAATGCACAGGGCACTTCTTGCCAGCGAGGATCGGGTTTCGCGACCACCGCAGCCGTTAAAATAGCAGGATGTTGATAGAGGATTTCTTCAACTTCTAGTGATGAGATATTTTCACCTCCAGAAATAATGACATCTTTAGAGCGGTCAGTAATTTTGGCATAGCCATCGGGTTGGCAGACTGCAAGATCGCCTGTATGAAACCAACCACCTGCAAAGGCTTCTGCGGTCGCTTCAGGGTTTTTGAGATAACCTTTCATCACAATGTTGCCACGGAACATAATTTCGCCCATGGTCTGACCGTCATGCGGTACAGGTTGCATGGTATCTGGATCAAGGACTTTCATGCCATCTTGCAGTGGGTACGGTACACCTTGGCGTGAGTGCAGTTGCGCTTGTTCTTGAATCGATAAGTCTGACCAACCTGCTTGAGAGGCACAAAGCGCAGAAGGACCATAGGTTTCAGTGAGACCGTAGACATGGGTGACATTGATGCCAATATGACGCATGCCCTCAATAATTGCAGCAGGCGGTGCAGCACCTGCCACCATCACTTCAACGCGATGCTCAAAGTGAACCCGTTGCTCTTCAGGGGTATTGATCAGCATTGATAACACAATCGGCGCACCGCAGAAATAATCGACTTTGTGTTCAGCGATGAGTTTAAAAATGAGTTCAGGGTCAATTTTACGTAAACAAATGTTGGTGCCACCATTGGCTGCCATAGTCCATGCAAAGCACCAACCGTTGCAGTGAAACAGGGGGAGGGTCCACAAGTAGGTCGCACGTGGTGTCATGCCGCAAGCAATGATGTTACTGGCTGCATTGATATAAGCGCCACGGTGGTGATAAACCACGCCTTTTGGGTTGCCTGTGGTGCCAGAGGTGTAGTTAAGGCTAATGGCATCCCATTCATCTTGAGGTAAATGCCATTCAAAGTTGTCATCGCCTTCGGTTAACCAGTCTTCATACTCGATTTGCCCAATCGGGGCTGCAAAACAGTTTTCGTACTCAGCATCATCTACATCAATCACGAAAATATCGCGTCCGACCAAAGCCAAGGCTTCTTGTGCAACCGATGCAAACTCTGGATCCACCAATAAGACTTTGGTTTCTGCATGATCAAGCATAAATGCGATGGTTTTGGCATCTAAGCGCGTGTTCAATGTGTTGAGGACAGCACCTGCCATTGGGACTGCAAAATGTGCTTCGATCATTGCAGGGACATTGGGCAGCAAAACAGAGACAGTATCGTTTTTTGTGATTCCCAGTTTTTGTAATTGTGAGGCAAATTGGCAGCAGCGAAGGTAAGTTTCACGCCATGAAATATGGCGGTGCCCATGAATGATGGCATCTTGATGAGGGTAAATATAAGCAGCTCGTTCTAAATAACGCAGCGGTGACAAAGCCACAAAGTTTGCGGGGGTTCTTGGTAACTCATCATAAGCACTCACCATGTTGATCACTCCAGATTCAGTATTATTTTTCCATTGATTAAAAGATATGCATTTTTCAGCCATCTTGCATTTATGCTTTAGTCGAGTTGCTCTTTTTAGATGAATTTATTGAATTTTTTTTGTTTAGTTTATCTAAACTGAATCTATGGATTCTGTGCGATATAAACCCTTTTAGTTAGATTTTAGCCTGCTTTTTAAGCAAAATGTGTATGCTTGTGTTGCTGTATTGTTCAATAAAAAGTGACCGATAGAGTCATTATAAAATGTAGCGATAAGGATTGCGGCACATCAATTCCCTCATTTTAGTGATGCTGTGGGACTGGCAAATAAATTCAAAATGCGCTGAAACGTGAATTTTATAGGGGAAAAGGTTTAATCCTGTGGATAACACGTGTAAAATTCGACTGATTTTATTTATCCACCGTTTTTATCTTTTGAGGTTTTACCTCGATCATAATCTCGCGGTGATATGCTCCATGGTACGGGGCATCACTCCTTAAGGATTTTTTATGCCAATTATCACTTTGCCAAATGGCGATCAAAAACAATTTGATCAAGCTGTATCTGTGATGGACGTTGCACTGAGCATCGGTCCGGGTCTTGCGAAAAATACAGTTGCAGGAAAAGTCGATGGTCGTTTAGTCGATGCATCTGACTTGATTACCACGGATGCCAGCCTTCAAATTATTACGCCTAAAGACGAAGAAGGTGTCGAAATCATTCGTCACTCTTGCGCTCACTTGGTGGGACATGCGGTTAAGCAATTGTTCCCTGAAGCGAAAATGGTGATTGGTCCTGTCATTGAAGATGGCTTCTATTACGATATTTTTAGCGCAAAGCCATTTACGCCAGAAGACATGGTAGCCATTGAAGAGCGCATGAAAAAGCTCATCGATCAAGACTATGATGTCATCAAAAAAATGACACCACGTGATGAGGTGATTGCAGAATTCACAGCGCGTGGTGAAGATTATAAATTACGCTTGATTGCAGACATGCCTGAAGAAACAGAAATGGGCTTGTACTACCATCAAGATTATTTGGATATGTGCCGTGGTCCACACGTGCCAAATACTAAATTTTTAAAAGCATTCAAGTTGACTAAAATGTCAGGCGCTTACTGGCGTGGCGATGCGAAGAATGAACAGTTACAACGTATTTATGGTACAGCGTGGGCAGACAAAAAACAGCTTGCAGCGTATATCAAACGTATTGAAGAAGCTGAAAAGCGTGACCACCGTAAAATTGGTAAAGCTTTAGACCTGTTCCATATGCAAGAAGAAGCACCAGGTATGGTGTTCTGGCATCCAAACGGTTGGACCATTTATCAAGTGCTTGAACAATACATGCGCAAAGTACAACAAGATAATGGTTACCTTGAAATTCGTACCCCGCAAGTGGTTGATTTCACGCTTTGGGAAAAATCAGGCCATGCTGCAAACTATGCAGATGGTATGTTTACGACGCATTCAGAAAGCCGTAACTATGCAATTAAACCGATGAACTGTCCTTGTCATGTACAAGTGTTCAACCAAGGTTTAAAATCATACCGTGATTTGCCAATTCGTTTGGCTGAGTTCGGTTCGTGTCACCGTAACGAACCATCAGGTTCACTGCACGGCATTATGCGCGTGCGTGGCTTTACCCAAGATGATGCACACATTTTCTGTACCAAAGAACAAATTGGTCAAGAAGTGGCTGACTTCATTCAACTGACTTTAGATGTATATAAAGACTTTGGTTTCGAAGAAGTACAAATGAAGTTGTCTACACGTCCAGAAAAACGTGTGGGTGATGATGCACTTTGGGATATGGCTGAAAAATCTTTGGCAGATGCTTTGGATGCTGCAGGCTTGGAATGGGAGTTGCAACCGGGCGAAGGCGCGTTCTACGGCCCGAAAATTGAATTCTCACTGAAAGACTGCTTAGGTCGTGTGTGGCAATGTGGTACAATCCAGTGTGACTTTAATTTGCCTGAACGTTTAGAGGCATCTTATGTCACTGAAGACAATGATCGTGATCAGCCTGTAATGTTGCACCGAGCAATTCTTGGTAGCTTTGAACGATTTATTGGTATACTTATTGAGCACTATGCAGGCTTTATGCCACCATGGTTAGCGCCAGTGCAAGCTTGTGTCATGAATATTACTGACTCACAAGCTGCTGCAAGTGAACAGGTCGTCGCAAAACTTAAAGAAAACGGTCTCCGTGCGATTTCAGACTTGAGAAATGAGAAAATCGGCTTTAAGATTCGTGAACGTACATTAGAGCGTATTCCTTACTTACTGGTACTTGGGGATCGTGAGGTAGAGGAAGGTACAGTGAACGTGCGTACCCGCTCAGGAACAAATTTGGGTACTATGTCAATCGACGCTTTCGTTGACCTAGTAAAAGCAGCCGTTGCCGAACGCGGCCGGTACATTGTGGAGTAACAGCGATTAAACAGCCTGACCGTAATCAACAGGGCGGTAACAAATCAAACCGTCCTGCTTTGAATGATGAAATTCGTGCGAAAGAAGTCCGTCTTGTAGACGAAAATGGTGAGCAAAAAGGTATTGTTAGCTTGGCAGAAGCATTACGCGCTGCTGAAAGTGTTGAGCTTGATCTTGTTGAGATCGTAGCAAACGCTGAACCGCCTGTTTGTAAAATCATGGACTTCAACAAGCATTTGTTTGATCTAAAGCAAAAGCAGAAAGAAGCGAAGAAAAAACAGCATCAAGTACAGGTGAAAGAAATCAAACTCCGCCCGGGTACTGATGTTGGTGATTACAACGTAAAACTACGTGCAATTACTAAGTTCCTTGAAGAAGGCAACAAAGTAAAAATTACTCTTCGTTTCCGTGGTCGTGAAATGGCGCACCAACAGCTTGGTTTGGCTCAACTTCAAAAAGTTGAAGCAGATGTGGCTGACTTGGGCGTAGTTGAACAAGCACCGAAAATGGAAGGTCGTCAAATGGGTATGTTGCTTGGTCCTAAAAAGAAAAAGTAATGATCCATTGATCTTAAAAAAAGCACTGCCTATGCAGTGCTTTTTTTATTTTGTTGATTACTATGCCGAAGTGTTTTCAGTTGTTAATTTCTTTTGTCCGATTGGAATTCGGCATGGCGCTTTTTCTTCTGGAACAATCCGTCGTAGCTGGATGGTGAGTAAACCATTTTCATAATTGGCCTCTTGTACTTCAATGTGTTCATCTAAACGTAAAGATAATTTAAATGAGCGCTGTGTGATGCCTTTATGCAAGAACTCAGCATGATTGTCTTTGGTCTGATCAGCATGTTGACCTGAAATATTAAGTACCTGATTTTCTAAGTCAATCGCGAGCTCATCTTGGTTAAAACCAGTCGCAGCTACGACAATGCGGTAGTGATCATCACCGACTTTTTCAATATTGTACGCAGGATAATGTGGTGCTTCACTGAGCATTGCATGATCAAACAAATCGTTTAAACGGTCAAAACCGATACTACGACGGAATAATGGCATTAAGCTTAAATTACTCATTGATAAAACCTCCACTATTAGGAAAAGTGATATAAATAAGCAACCTATGCGACTCGATTAGCATGGTTGTCACAGCAATAATCGGTGTGGATGTTTGCTGTACTTTTAATATTTGGATGCTCTATGAAATTTCAAGATTAAAAAATAAGATTTTTTTTAAAATTCTCTTTGGTTGATAATTATTCTATTTATATGAAGCTAGTCTTGCATATTTTAAGATTTCAATTTCAGTTTAACCTAATGTTTCTAGGCTGGAATCATGTTATAAACAGTATCAAACCTCGACAATATGAACTAAAACGAGAAAAGTAACAGGATAACCACATGATCGATTTGTACTATTGGGGAACACCCAACGGACATAAAATTAGCATCGCATTAGAAGAGATGGGTTTGGAGTATCAAGTCTTTCCCATCAATATTTTAGAAAATGATCAGTTCCAACCCGACTTTCTACGCATTTCACCCAACAATAAAATCCCTGCGATTGTGGATCAAGATGGTCCCAAAGGTGAAGCCATTTCTGTGTTTGAGTCAGGGGCGATTTTGCAGTATTTAGGGCGTAAAACAGGGCAGTTTTATCCAAGCGATGAACAGTCTCGTGTTGAGGTTGAGCAGTGGTTAATGTGGCAAATGGGTGGCTTCGGTCCAATGCTTGGACAGAACCATCACTTTAGTAAATTTGCTCCCGAACGTATTGCGTATGCAACTGAACGCTATGTCAATGAAACTAAGCGCTTGTATGCTGTACTAGACAAGCAGCTTTTTGGTCAAAACTATGTGGCTGGTGAGTATTCGATAGCGGATATGGCAATTTTCCCATGGATTTTGCGTTATGAATGGCAACAAGTTGACATAAATGACTATCCAAATGTGAAGGCTTATATGGAGCGTATTCAAGCGCGTCCTGCAGTTCAGCGTGCGTTGGCGCTTCAAGTGAATTAGTTACAGAAGCGCTGACTTGAACTGTGTTAAGCTTAGCACCTTCAAGGTATAAGCCATTCTTTAAAGCCACCGATGGGTGGCTTTTTTGTTGAAAGGTTGTTTGGACATCAGTGTAATGAAAAAAGAGTTTTTTCTCAATTTAACCCGTATTATTGAAGCGAATCCTAAAATCTATCTCAGTATTATTGTGGGGGTTGCGGGATGTTTGGTGCTATTTGTAGCTGAAGCGGTACACATTCAAAAAATCATTGAACTGCTGAATACCAAAGATCAGGCGGTACTTCGAGCCGCAATTGAACCGATTGCTGATAAGTATTCATGGTCGCGTTGGTCTTTGTTGATTCTGGCATTGATCTGGTCAGGTTTTGCCTATAGCTCAACCAAGAAAAAGCTGGGTTTAAAATCATAAAATGATGTGGGCCTTAGGACTACTTTTCCTTTCTGCTTTTGGAGCAGCGACACTGCTGCCGTTACAGTCAGAAGCAGTCTTGGTGGGATTGTTGGCTCAGATGCAGTACCCAGTGTGGTTATTGGTAGCTGTCGCCAGTCTAGGCAATATTCTAGGTAGCTGTGTGAATTGGTGGCTCGGCTTGAAAGTTGAACAATACAAAAATAAAAAATGGTTTCCCGTCTCAGAGCAAAAGATGTTGCAGGCGCAGGGTATTTATCAAAAATATGGTTTTTGGTCTTTATTGCTCAGTTGGATTCCCATCATTGGTGATCCGATTACCCTCATTGCAGGATTACTCAAAGAAAACTTTGTTCGTTTTGTCGTGATGGTGAGTATTGCGAAAATCGGACGCTATCTTTTTGTGTATTGGATGTTTAGTCAGTTCTAATTATTTTCAGAGACCAACTAGCCACATGCTTATATGTGCTGAATGGGTTTAAAGTTTATCTAGAGAGATGACACGAGTGAGTAAAAACTCGTGTCATGCTAAATTCTTAACGACAAGCATTTAGATCGAATTCAATCGCATCTTTAAATTTAGACTTTTTATAGAGCCACAGTGTACTTGCCGTGCGTTTAACACTGACTTTGCTGTTTGCAACGGCTTGTAAAACTTGTTGATCAAGCTCGTAAATACCTGAACCTTTGATAATTTTAGGCTTCTTGATGTTGCCGTGTTTATCGGCTTTAAAGCTAAATTTAATTTGACGGTCATGACCATTCAACTGCGTTGAATCTAGCGCAAGCGTAGGTTGAGCCTGATATTGAAAAGGCACTTTTTGCTGCTGTTGTTGCGCACGCCAGTTCTTTGAGTCAAAGCTATAGTTACATGCTTCGACATCATCTGGAGTTAAGTTTAAATTAAAAACTTGATAACCAATGACAGCTAAAGCGGTGTCGTCTTCTATAAACGGTTTTACTTTGGCTTGAAGCACAGCATTCACCAATTTTTCATCCAAAGCTTTGAGCCCAGTACTTTCCTGTACGGTGGCTTTGGTTACATCACCTGTTTCATCTGCATACACACGAATAATTGCTGCACGGTTTTGTTGATTTAAATCACTATTTTTATATTGGGGTTTGGGAAAATCTACCCATTGAATACGCGTGGTCAAATGCGCCGATTGAGCTGAACTTTTTTGAATGGTGAGTTCTAATGGTGGCTGAGCTGCATGACTGAGATGAAAAGGCAGTGTCGATAATGCGAGCAAGAAGAGTGGTTTCATATGATCGATTTCTTTTATAACGCATCCAGTGCGCATGACTTAAATAATTGTTGCGAGTATTTCCTGAATTAGAAAGACTCGCAAGTTATATTGTTAAATTAAAACTATTTTTGCTCGACTTGGGTGATGTCTACACCAAATAAGTCTTTGGTTTTAGCCCAACTGAGTGCGACCACCAAGAGCGTCATGCTGCTGCCAAAAACCGTTGCAATCACAGGGCCTAAATATTTTGCTGCAAGACCTGACTCAAATGCCCCCAGTTCATTGCTACTCGACACAAACATGCCATTTACCGCTGCAACACGGCCTCGCATATTCTCAGGAGGGTAAATTTGTAAAATAGTCTGACGAATTACCACTGAAATACTGTCACATGCGCCCGTCATAGCAAGAGCAAATAAAGATAGCCAGAGATAGTTTGAGTATGCGAACAATAAGGTGAATAGGCCAAAACCTGCAACAGCAAGCAGCATATTGCGCCATGCATGTCGGGTGGGTGGAAAACGTGTCAGCGCAATCATGGTGATGAGTGCACCAATCGAAGGTGCTGCCCGTAAATAGCCCAATCCTTCAGGCCCAATTTTCAAAATATCTTCAGCAAAGATCGGGAGCAAAGCAATCACACCACCAAACAGTACCGAGACTAAGTCGAGTGAGATGGCCCAGAGGACAATTTTAGTTTTAGCAATAAAGCGAAAACCTTCACCTAAACTTTGTAGTACACGTTCCGTTTCTATTTTAGGAAAAGTGCGTTTGCTTAAAAGATTGACGAGTAAGAAACATAGGCTGAGCAGTACCGCTACACTGATTAAACTGGTTTCACGGCCTAAAAATGCCAGCATAAATCCACCGAGCATCGGGCCAATAATCACACCGCTTTGCCAACCGATGGTGGTCCATGTAGCACCATTGGCATAAATTTCCCGAGGAATTAAAAAAGGTTTGAGTGATGTTGCAGATGGGTTATAGAACCCCCGAATTGTTCCTAGGCCAAAGATCACGGCATAAACACCCCATGACAGGGTGGAGAGTTCAATTTGCTTTAAGCCATAAGCATGAAATAAACCCCATAAAACCAAGGGCAGTGGAATGGCAAAGAATAAGCAGATTTTCATGATGGTTTGCTTATTAAAGCGATCTGCAAAATAACCGCCCCATAAGGAGAGCGCAATAAAGGGGATTGCTTCTGCCAGACCAATCAAGCCTAGAGTGAGTGGGTCTTTGGTGATTTTATACAAAGAATACGCCACAATAATTTCCTGAATTAAAATGGCAAGCGTCAGGCAAAATTGATTGAGTGTAACAAGAGAAAAGTCTCGGTATCGGAGTGCGGCAAAAGCATCCTGTGTAGCGTTCATAAGGGAACCGTATGGAATGGATGAGGCATTATACGACTTGGACTAAACCACGGTTATAAATTCATCGCTTAAAGCTTATCGGGAAATAAACTAAGCTTGCTTTTATTGTTGATTATTTGCTTTTGTTTTAGACAAAGTTCGATTAGAATATTCGCTCCCTTACCTGCAGGTCGTTTTGCAATGGTGCAAACGTTCCGAACAGGTGTTCAAAAGAGGTTGTTATGCCTAAGATGAAAACTCGCCGTGGTGCAGCTAAGCGTTTTAAAGCTACTGCTAACGGTTTCAAGCGTAAACAAGCGTTCAAACGCCACATTTTGACCAAAAAATCTGCTAAGCGTATTCGTCAATTACGCGGCTGTGTAATGGTTCACGTGAGTGACGTTGCTTCAGTTCGTCGTATGTGCCCATACATCTAAGGAGATTATAAATGGCTCGTGTAAAACGTGGTGTACAGGCTCATCGCCGTCATAAAAAAATTCTTGCTCGTGCTAAAGGTTACTACGGCGCTCGTTCACGCGTATATCGCGTAGCGTTCCAAGCAGTAATCAAAGCGGGTCAATACGCTTACCGTGACCGTCGTCAGAAAAAACGTCAATTCCGTGCTCTATGGATTGCGCGTATTAATGCTGGTGCTCGTCTAAATGGTTTATCGTACAGCCGTATGATCGCTGGCTTGAAAAAAGCTCAAGTGATTATCGACCGTCGCGTACTTGCTGACATCGCTATGCATGACGCAGTCGCATTTGCTGCTTTAGCTTCTAAAGCTAAAGATGCATTAGCTGCATAAGTCTTTAAGACTTAAAGAAAGACCGCTTTTTAGCGGTCTTTTTTATGGCCGATTATTTTTTGAATCAAATTTTTTATGGGTCAAAGGTGAGACTGTGATACAACCATAATTACATATGATAAGAAAGACCGCATCAGCGTTAGGCCAGTACAATGAAAAGAATCAATGTCGTAGGAACTTCTGCTACAGGAAAATCTACATTTTCCAGAGCTTTGGCCGAAAAGTTAGATTTGCATTATATTGAGTTGGATAATTTGTTTTGGTTAGACGACTGGCAAGAATGTCCCGATGAGGTGTTCTTTGCCAAGATTGAGTCGGAAGTACAAAAGGCGACACAGGGCTATGTGATCGATGGTAACTATACCCGCGCCATTCCTGTGAAATGGGCGGAAATTGATACTGTCATTTGGTTGGACTTACCGTTTCCAGTCAATCTTTACCGTTCTGTGAAGCGTGCGGTTCAGCGGGCATGGGCGCAACAGGATTTATGGGAAAACTCGAATAATCGGGAAAGCTTGCTACGGATGTTTGGTCGGGACTCGATTATTTGGTGGATGATCAAAACACATGCTAAAAACCGACAGAAATACTTAAAAATGATGCAGATGCCTGAATATCAACATATACAGTGGATTCATTTAAAGACACCAAAACAGGTGAGTCGTTTTTTAGACCAGTTGGCTGTTGAAAAGCATAACGTTTAAATAAAAAAATATCAGTGCATACTCAGCGATCAAGATGAATTGTTAAGCTTTAGTTACATAAATCTGCTTTAATCTCAAAGGTGGTCGATGCCTAATAAATAAAAAGATTAAAAAGAAAAGGAGCAGGATATGCTTGCAGAAATTACTGGGATGGGACAGGGAAGTATTACGGTGGAATTAGAAATGATTCCCAGAAAAGGCGAGTCAGTTAAAATTATGTATGGACCTGATGCGGAGCTAGAAGGCGAGGTGGTTTCAGTTAATCATTATATTAATCAACATGCCAATCAGCATAAGGTACAAATCAAGATTCGGCCCTTCAATCTTCTAATTACTGCCTAAAGAAATTGAATCCATAAAAAAGCGCTCATTGAGAGGAACGCTTAGATATCTCGGTAATAACTTATAAGCCAAAATAATAGCCAACTAGGCAGATCAAAATCGTAATCACGATTAAAGCAAACACCCCAGTTTTCCCCGATTTATGGTGTATTTCATGAGGCTTGCTCTCTATCGCACTTAATTTAGGTGTTGGATGATTACGTGCATCCAGTGGTGTAGTTGTGTCTTTGGGTGTGAGCTGCGCGGTTTGATAGTGATTGGCCACTTTTACGATAAATTTGGTACTTAAATCATCAATCTTTTGCTCAAAATGACGTAAGTTCAATTGCTCATCTGGCGTGAGTACTTGGCCTTCTGCATTATAAGGATGTTGAATCTTAGTCTGGATCAATGCTGATAGTGTATCTAAACGATACAGCGTTTGGTGTGCATAATCAGCAGCGTAATCTGTTGGTAAAAGAGCGAGACGGTGGACTGCATCTGTGGCATCTTGTTGCCCATAGTAAGGTAAGTTTGCCGTCTCTGGCTCTACTAAATCTTGTGCAAATGGCGCACTAAATAGTTCTTGTTCGGTAAAGTTCTCGATTTCATCCCATTTCGGCGTTTGTAAATCCGCTTCAATGCGTTTGCTGAGTTTGTGATTCAGTTCAAAACGCCATAAATTTTCGCTACGGATTGAGCTTTGTTGTGCCTTTGGAACTATAAAATCATGTTCAGCGCTGTACCACTCAGCCAGTTCTTTACCAAAAATCCAAGCAGTTTTTTGCTGTGCTTGATGGCTCACAATAATATGTGGTGTAGCGAGGAGTTCAATATTTGAGTTGGGGTTCTTTTCATCTGCTAGCAATGTTGAGCTATGCAGACTGAGCTGTTTGACCCCTTGTTTTTTTAAGGCTTCAAGCCATACCTGAAAATGCTGAGCCAGTAAATGTTGGCTATTTAGGTCACGGAACTGAAAGCAATGTCGGTCAAAAATGGCATGTTCTAACCAACGTTGGAAACTTAGGTTGTGGCGTAAATATTCATTGCCATAAGTCACTAAAGTAAGTTGTTGTTGCCAAATAGGATCAAGCGACATCGTTTGTTGTTCTCTTCTGTGATGGCCCTATCTTAACCTGATTATAAAACCATGTACTAAACAAATTTTCCTGATCGTAGAGCTTCATCAACGTGCTTAAAAACTGATAGAATATGGGGTTTTATTAATTTTATAAATTGTTGCTTTGAGAGTTACTATGTCACTGGAAGCCCTGACCACTGAAGCGCTTGCTGCGATTGCAGCAGCAGAGGACCTTGCTACACTCGATCAAGTACGAGTGCAGTTTACGGGTAAGAAAAGCCAGCTCGCTGAGCAATCAAAAGCTTTAGGTAAAATGGACCCTGAAGAGCGTAAAAATTTTGGTGCGCAAATTCATGCAGTCCGCGAAGCGATTACCGGTGCTTTAACTGAACGCCAAACACAATTACAACAAGCGGCGTTGGCGCAAAAACTTGCAAGTGAAACGGTGGATATTACTTTACCGGGTCGTGGTCAAACGATTGGTAGTATTCACCCCGTTACTCAAGTACAAGAGCGTATTTGTCAGTTCTTTACCAAAGCGGGCTTTGTGATTGAAACTGGGCCAGAAGTTGAAGATGACTACCACAATTTTGAAGCTTTAAATATTCCAGGGCATCACCCTGCGCGTGCAATGCACGATACATTCTATTTCGATGCGACACATTTGTTACGTACCCATACTTCTGGTGTGCAGATTCGTACCATGGAAACCCAGCAACCCCCGATTCGTATTGTATGTCCAGGTCGTGTATACCGCTGTGACTCTGACCAAACGCATTCGCCAATGTTTCATCAAATTGAAGGTCTGTATGTCGCTGAAAATACCAGCTTTGCAGAACTGAAAGGTTTGTTGGTTAATCTGTTAAACGAATTCTTTGAAAAGGATTTAAAAGTGCGTTTCCGTCCATCTTATTTCCCATTCACAGAGCCAAGTGCTGAAGTGGATATTATGGATGAGCGTGGTAAATGGTTAGAAGTGCTTGGTTGTGGCATGGTACATCCAAATGTCTTGCAGGCAGCAGGGATTGATCCTGAAAAATACAAAGGCTTTGCTTTCGGTCTGGGTGTGGAACGTTTTGCGATGCTTCGTTATGGCATCAATGACTTACGTATGTTCTACCAAAACGATGTGCGTTTCTTACGCCAATTTGCTTAATAGTTTAAACAGTTATTTTAGAATTATTGAAATCCCCCTAAATCCCCCTTTATAAAGGGGGACTGGTCTACCTAAAACGGTGGTGTGTTTTCCTCTCTTTAAAAGAGGGGTTAGGGGAGATTAAGGACATTGAATTTATGAAAATTAGCGAAAATTGGTTGCGTACATGGGTTAACCCAGCCGTTGATAGCAATACTTTATCTGATCAACTGACCATGTTGGGTTTAGAGGTTGATGATTTATCACCTGCGGCAAAACCGTTCACTGGCGTGGTTGTTGGTGAAGTGTTGACGGTAGAACAACATCCTGATGCAGACCGTTTACGTGTGACCACGGTGAATATTGGTTCAGGGGAACCTTTACAAATTGTTTGTGGTGCACCGAATGTTCGGGTTGGTATGAAAGCCCCTGTGGCAACCATTGGTGCTGTGCTTCCAGGCGATTTCAAAATCAAGAAAGGCAAACTTCGTGGCATTGAATCACAAGGTATGCTATGTGGTGCGTCTGAAATTGATCTAGAAGATAAAATTGATGGTCTTTTAGAGTTAGCCGTTGATGCACCCGTAGGTGCGGATATTCGTGAATATTTAAATTTAGATGATCATGTGATTGATATCAGCATCACGCCAAACCGTGGTGACTGTTTCAGTATTCGTGGTATTGCCCGTGAAATTGGGGTGATTAACCAACTGACTGTGACTGCACCTGAAATTAATGCCGTTGCTGCGAGCATTGCTGATGAGAAAAAAGTTGTGGTGAGCACTGAAGGCTGCCCACGCTATTTAGGTCGTGTAATTAAAAATGTGAATACCAAAGCAGCAACCCCAGAGTGGATGGAACGCGCTTTGGTTCGCTCAGGGATTCGTCAGCACAGTATTTTGGTTGATATTACTAACTATGTACTGATGGAGTTGGGTCAACCGCTACATGCTTTTGATGCGGCAAAAATTCAAGGTTCAGTTCAAGTTCGTCAAGCGAATATGGCGGAGAAATTGGTTTTACTGAATGAACAAGAAGTTGAGCTCAATGAAAAAGTCATGGTGATTGCGGATGATGGAAAAGCATTAGCGATTGCAGGCATCATGGGTGGCTTGTCTTCATCTGTTACCGATGAAACCCAAGACATTTTCTTAGAGTCTGCATTCTTTGCTCCATTAGCCATTGCAGGCCGTGCCCGTAGCTTTGGCTTACATACTGATGCATCACAGCGTTATGAGCGTGGCGTGGATTTTGAACTCCCAATGCTCGCGATGCACCGCGCATCACAATTGATTGCAGAATTGGCGGGTGGTGAGTTCGGTCCGATTACGACTGCGGAACAAGCGGCTGTTTTACCGAAGCGTGAAGCGATTGAGCTAGAACAAGTACAAGTGGATCAATTGCTCGGTTATCGCGTAGATGCTGCATTTATTGCGGATGCTTTAACCCGTTTAGGTTGTGCTGTGACGGTTAAAGCAGAAGGTCAGTGGTCTGTGGTGCCGCCTTCACACCGTTATGATATGGCAATCTACCAAGACCTGATTGAAGAAGTTGCGCGTATTCATGGTTATGACAATATTCAAATCAGTTTGCCAAAAATTGAAGCGCAATTGGCGCAATATCAAGACCAATTTGAAATGGCTCAGCTTCGTCAAACCCTCGTGACTTTGGGTTATCAAGAAGCGATTAGCTTTAGCTTTGCAGACTTAAAGCTTGAGAAGCAACTCAATGCGGCTGTGAATCCTTTGGCTTTGGCTAACCCAATTTCAAGCGATTTAGCGGTGATGCGTTCAACACTGCTCTCTAGTTTGATTCCTTGTGTGCAATACAACGTAAACCGCCAACAAAGTCGTGTACGTTTCTTTGAACTAGGCTTACGCTTTGACTATCAAGACGCTGAATCTATTCATGATTTGAAACAAATTCCTACCCTTGCAGTGATTGCAACAGGTGCAAAAACTTCAGAAACTTGGCATGCTAAACCTCAAGCTATGGATTTCTTTGATTTCAAAGGTGAAATTGAAGAAGTATTGGCAGCAGGTCGTGTGCAAGTAGACTATGTTCGTTCTGAGCGTAGCTGGTTGCATCCAGGACAGTCTGCTGAGGTTTTAGTCGATGGTCAATCTATTGGTTACTTTGGTCGATTACATCCATCTTTAGAAGATGCATTGGATTTGAGCACAACTTGGGTGGCTGAACTTGATCAATCGGCTGTTTTGCAAACTTATGTATCTAATTTTACAGAATTATCACGTTTTCCGTCGGTTAGACGTGATATTGCGCTTTTAATTAGTGATAAGATAAATGTAAGTGAAATTCAGCAACTTATCGAAAAAACAGGTGGTGAGCTTTTAGACTCGACTTGGTTATTCGATGTGTACACTGGGCAAGGTGTTGAAGACGGTAAGCGCTCATTGGCATTTGCACTTCTTTGGCAACATCCATCACGTACGCTCGAAGATGCTGAAATTAAATCCGGTATGGATCATATTTTACAAGTGTTGGAAAACACTTATCAGGCGACATTGAGGGCTTCATGACAGCATTAACAAAAGCGGAAATGGCTGACCATTTAAGTGAGCTCACGAGTTTAAACCGTCGTGAAGCTAAGCAAATGGTCGAGTTGTTCTTTGACGAGATTAGCCAAGCGCTAATCTCTGGTGAGCAAGTTAAACTTTCTGGTTTCGGTAACTTTGAGTTGCGTGATAAACGTCAACGTCCAGGTCGTAACCCGAAAACGGGTGAAGAAATTCCGATTTCTGCACGCCGTGTAGTGACCTTCCGCGCAGGGCAGAAATTCCGCCAGCGTGTGGGAAATGAGCAGATCGATTGATCTGCTTTTTTTTGCTTAAAATTTTGGGTGATCGTTTGGCTGATTCAATTTTTGCAAAATAATAGAATGTCGTTTTTTGATAAAATTTGAGCATAAAAAAAGAGAGCCACAGGCTCTCTTTTTGACTAATCTCTAAGAGATTAGTGAGCTTTAGCTTCAGAAGCAGCAGCAACAGTAGCTTCAGAAGCAGCAGCAGTAGCTTCAGAAGCAGCAACAGTAGCTTCAGAAGCAGCAGCAGCAGCATCTACAGCAACTTCAGATGCAGCTTCAACAGCTTCAGATGCAGCAGCAACTTCAGATGCAGCTTCAGCAGCAGGAGCTTCTTCTTTCTTAGCACAGCCAACGAAAGCTAAAGTAGTAGCAACTGCAGCAGCAATAGCGATTTTTTTGAATAACATGGCATCACTCTCTAAAATATGAGATTAAAAAAAACCGACGTTAGTCTGTTGTATGCTTTTATTGTTCCTAATTTTGCTAGGGACTAACAATGCAGGAGCAGCCTAACTGGTCTGCAAATATGCTATCACTGCGCATTTTGAATTGCTACTAGCTGGGATGAAAAAAGTGATAAAAAAGGTCTAAAAACAGGGCTTTTTTAACAGAAAATAACAATCAATGATGAGGTTTGTATTGGAGAAGTACTAAATAAACATTTAAAAAGATGAAGGTTTTTTATTTCAAATTTTTATTTATCAAAAACTTGCAAATAAGTTTACAGAGAATGAGATGAAATGTTGCTTTGTGTAAGCTAAGTCAACCAAATAAAAAGGCTGTCGTTAAGACAGCCTTTTTAGGTGAAGCAGGTCGGATCAACTGGTTGCTTTACGCTTCATTTGATCAAAGAAATCATCGTTGGTTTTAGTTTCTTTCATACGATCAAGTAAGAACTCCATTGCTGCAAGTTCATCTTGGGTATGAAGTAGTTTACGTAAAATCCAAACCTTACGTAGATTGTCTTCAGACATTAGACGCTCTTCGCGACGGGTGCCAGACTTTTTGATATTCATCGCAGGGAAGACACGTTTTTCTGCAATACGGCGATCCAGTGTAATTTCTTGGTTACCTGTACCTTTAAATTCTTCGTAGATTACTTCATCCATTTTACTGCCAGTTTCAATCAGGGCTGTAGAAATGATAGTTAGTGAGCCACCTTCTTCAATATTACGTGCCGCACCGAAGAAACGCTTAGGGCGTTCCAGCGCATGTGCATCCACACCACCAGTTAAAACCTTACCAGATGAAGGCACAACCGTGTTGTAAGCACGTGCTAAACGGGTAATGGAGTCAAGCAGAATCACAACATCTTTCTTGTGCTCAACCAAACGTTTTGCTTTTTCAATCACCATTTCAGCCACTTGAACGTGACGAGCAGGAGATTCATCAAACGTTGACGCAATGACTTCACCACGAACAGTACGTTCCATTTCGGTCACTTCTTCAGGGCGTTCATCAATGAGAAGAACGATCAGGAAGCACTCAGGGTTGTTACGCACGATCGACTGAGCGATGTTTTGTAACAACATGGTTTTCCCCGCTTTTGGTGGCGCTACGATAATTGAACGTTGGCCTTTACCGATAGGTGCAACCAAGTCAACTACACGTGCAGTTAAATCTTCTGTCGTCCCGTTACCAAGTTCCATCACCAATTGTTCGGTTGGGAAAAGTGGTGTTAAGTTTTCAAACAAGATTTTGTTACGTGAGTTTTCTGGCGTGTCGTAGTTAATTTGGTTCACTTTTAACAGTGCAAAATAACGTTCGCCTTCTTTGGGAGGGCGAATGGTTCCCGTAATGGTGTCACCAGTACGTAGATTGAAACGACGAATTTGAGATGGGCTAACATAAATGTCATCTGGGCCTGCAAGGTAAGAACCCGCTGCAGAGCGTAAGAAGCCGAAGCCATCTGACAGAATTTCCAAAACGCCATCCCCAAAGATCTCTTCGCCATTCATCGCATGGCGCTTTAAGATGGCAAAAATAATGTCTTGCTTACGGTTACGAGCCATTCCTTCGAGGCCCATAAATTCAGCAATTTTGATGAGTTCGCCAATCGGTTTTTTCTTGAGTTCGGTTAAATTCATAGGAGGTCAGATAAGAATCAAAAATTCTAAATTACAGGATGAAAAGGAAGCAACATTTAGCCGCAGACATGCAATGAAGTAACGCAATTGTATTTGAACTATAACAATTCAGAGTACTGATTCATTGTTTGAAGAGAAACGTGTCAAAACAATTTGTATTGCCGAGCGGCGATCTTATGTGTTGTGTCTTTTAAGAAAATGACAGGATTGAATAATCCTTTATCTCTTGATCATGCAATATAAGAGAGAAAGACAGACTTGTCAATTTATAGCCGAAAAAAATACGCTGTTGTTTAGGCAGCGTATTTCATTTTCAATCTAAACGGATGCTTAAATGTTTTCTTCAATGAAAGCAGTCAATTTCGATTTTGGTGCAGCGCCCACTTGTTGAGCAACAACTTCACCATTTTTGAACATAAGTAATGCAGGAATGTTGCGGATGTTATAGTTCACAGCCGTTGCTTCGCAAGAAGTTACGTCAACTTTAACAATCTTCACTTTACCTTCGTATTCGTTCGCCAATACTTCTAATACAGGTGCAATTGCTTTACATGGCGCACACCAGCCTGCCCAGAAGTCAACAAGCACAGGAACGTCTGATTGAAGTACATCAGCGTCGAAGTTTGTATCAGTTGTATTTACGATATTGCCAGACATGGATAGCTCCAGTTTCAATTTTTGGATAGTTTTATGGCTAATAGTATGTCATAGCCAGCTATCACTGAGTAGATGGATTACTAAATTTTCAACCTTTAGTTTGAATTTGTCTAATTGAAGCTCACGATGTTACTGATCGTGTAACACAATTGTCATATATGCCGAAATTTTAAAGGCTCGTCAATTTCTGACCACAAATGGCTTTTAAATTGCATGGAGGTGAATTAATCTAAGCACAATTCTGTATAGGTTTATATTAAATCATGTCTGATTTTTTGATTGATGAAGAGTTACTTGCTGCCATCGATATGGGGTCGAACAGCTTCCACTTAGCGATTGCGCGAGTGGACCATGGCGAAGTGAAAAAAGTTGCGTCAATGTCAGAAAAAGTACAGTTAGCAGCGGGTTTAGATGAAAACAAAAACTTAACAGAAGCCGCACAGCAGCGTGGTTTGGCCTGTTTATCTCGCTTTGTCGGACGCTTAGGTTCGGTTCAGCCGAATCGTTTAAGAATTGTGGCGACCAATGCGCTACGCCAAGCCAAAAATGGCCATGAATTTATTCAAAAAGCGGCAGAAATTTTGCCGAAGCACATCGAAATTATTGCAGGTCGTGAAGAGGCTCGTCTGATTTATTTAGGTGTATCTCATACCATGGTAAACAGTGGACGCCGTCTTGTGATTGATATTGGTGGGGGGTCGACAGAGCTGATTATTGGTGAAGAATTTGAGCCCATTCATACCGAATCTTTACAAATGGGCTGTGTAGCATTTACAAAAGCCTTCTTTGTCGACGGTGAAATTAACCAAAAAAGTTTTGATAAAGCTGTGGTAGCAGCGCGTAAGGAGCTGTCTGGTATTGCCAATACCTATAAAGAAGCGGGTTGGGATACGGTGGTCGGTTCGAGTGGAACCATCAAAGCGTGTCGTCAAATTACCGTGAATATGGGTTGGAGTAATGAAAAAGAAGAACTCACCCGTGACGGTTTAGATAAGCTTAAAGAAAAATTGCTCAAATATAAACATGTCGCTGAGATGGAATTTGATGGCCTAAAAGAAGACCGTCGAGCAGTTTTGCCAGCCGGAATCGCTATTTTGTATGCCATTTTTGATGTACTCGAACTGGATAAACTGGTGTATTCAGATGGTGCTCTGCGTGAAGGGGTGATGTATGACTTGCTGGGACGTTTTCAACATGAAGATATTCGAGATCGTTCTGTACAAGCGTTAATGGGCCGTTATAACGCCGATCCAAAACAAGCTGAACGGGTCGTGAACATGGCTCAGCATTTGTTTGACGGTGTGGCAGATTCACTAAAATTAACCACAGAAGACAGTGATTTACTGCGTCGAGCAGCTTATCTGCATGAAATTGGTTTAGCGATTAGTCATGCGGGCTACCATCGTCATGGTGCATATTTATTGCAACATTCTGACATTGCGGGTTTCTCGCAAATCGATCAAAACCATCTGTCGCATTTGGTGGCCCATCACCGTCGTAAGCTGCGCAGTGACGCACGTGTCGATGTGATGAAGGTTGGTGGCAACAAATTAGTCTATCTGTGTTTGTTACTTCGCCTCGCAGTTTTACTGAATCATAGTCGTAGCGATCAGATGCTTCCTGCCATTGAATTAACAGTAGGCAATGCGCAACAATGGCAGCTGAGTGTTTCTGGTAATGCCGCGCAATGGCCTTTGCTGGTTGCAGACTTGCATGATGAGCAAGCGCAATTTAAGCATTGGGATGTTGAGCTGGATATCCAATCAGAACAATTTGTCGATGAATAAATTGGTCAATTAGGGATTTATGGTTGAGCTATGAAGAATAAAGCTGCGCAATCCAAAGCATGGACGACGGTTCAAATTGCACGTCATCCTGAGCGTCCGCAATTTTTAGATTATGTGAGTGAAATTTTTACCGAATTTGATGCTTTGCATGGTGATCGCTTATTTGGTGATGATGGTGCAATGATCGGTGGATTAGCTCGCTTTGATGGTCAGCCAGTCATGATTGTGGGTCAACATCGTGGTCGTAGTACGCGTGAAAAGTTACAACATAACTTTGGTATGAGTAACCCAGAAGGTTACCGTAAATCACAACGTTTACTCGATATGGCTGAACGTTTTAATCTACCCGTCTTTACCTTTATTGACACCATGGGTGCATATCCAGGTGTGGGTGCAGAAGAACGTGGTCAGGCTGAAGCAATTGCAACATCTTTGGCACAACTTTCAAGCCTGAAAGTGCCTGTCATTGCAACCGTACTTGGTGAAGGCGGTTCAGGTGGTGCACTGGGTATTGGTGTGGCTGACCGTGTGGTGATGTTATCCCATAGTATTTATTCAGTCATTTCACCTGAAGGCTGTGCGTCTATTTTATGGAAAACAGCTGAAAAAGCAGAGCAAGCCAGCGAAGCTTTGGCATTGACTGCTGAAAAATTACAGAAAATTGGTATTGTTGAATATGTGGTCGATGAAGGTGAAGGCGCTCATCTCAACCCAGAACAAGTCATGCATGCTTTAAAAACCGTTTTAAAAGATGCATTGGCTGAGTTGCAACCAATGGATGCGAATGAACGATGCGAAGCACGTTACCAACGTTTAATGAAGTTTGGCAGCGACAATTTAGGGCTAGTGTCTTAACTGAGTTTCAGGATACGCCTGAACAGCCTCATTTTTTAATCGGATGTAGTGGTGGCATGGATTCCATGCTGCTACTCCATTTGATGTCTCATTTATTTCCCAAGCGCATTCGCGCCATCTATATTGATCATCAATTGCAGGATGTTAGTCCGCAGTGGGGTAGCTTTGTTCAAGAACAATGTTATGTCCTTGATGTCCCATGTGTGATTCAAGCAGTGGATGTTGATACAGGCAATATAGAAAGCCAAGCGCGTAGTGCACGTTATGCGGCCTTTCAGAAGCATCTTCTTGCCAATGAAATTTTAGTTCTCGCCCATCATCAACAAGATCAAGCCGAAACCGTTTTACTCCGTTTACTCTCTGGTGCGGGGATTCATGGACTAACCGCCATGCAGGGCATCGATATACGAGAGAAATTTACAATTTGGCGCCCTCTATTGGCTTTGTCCAGACAGCAAATTGAGCTGTGGGCCGCTGAGATGCAGCTAAGAAATATTCAAGACCAAACCAATTTTGATACCAGTTATGATCGGGCATGGTGCCGAGCTGAATTGTGGCCAATCTTAGAAAAACGCTTTCCGAAAATGCAGCAAGCTTTGGCACGCACCAGTTATTTGATGCAAGATGCCGAAACGATTTTGGCTGATGTGTTGACACAAGATTGGGCCAGTTGCGGGAATGCTGCGGTTTTAAATTTAACCCCATTTCGTCAATTATCTGCACCGAGACAGCGACAGTTGTTGTCCGCTTGGATGAAAGGTGAGGATTTATATCGCCCCGCTTTTGATATGGTGCAACGCTTGTTTGATGAAGTGATTGAATCCAAAGTGGATGCCCAAGCCGCATTGCACTGGAACCAATATTATTATGTGCGCTATCAACAACAGCTCTTTCGTGTCAGTAAAGCAGAGTATTTGGCGGAACAATTCCAGACGATTGAGTCAATTGAGCAGCGTTTTAGTTTAGATCAAGCTTATGCATTGGCTTCAGGGCAATATCACATTGAAACACAAAAATATGGACTGTCTTCTGCATTATTGGAGCAGCCTTTACAGATAAAACCGCGTTTAGGTGGGGAAAAACTACATTTGTATGGACGCATTGGGGCTTGGCCGTTGAAAAAAGCCATTCAGAGCGCACAAATTTTTCCGTGGCAACGTCATACAATACAAATATTAAGCATAGATAATGTTATGCTTGGTGTTTTTACGCCTAAAGGATTTTGGTTGGTCGAGTCGGCTTATTGTGAAGCGGGTGGATGGCAACCAAATTTAATCGCTTAGTTAAAAAATTCAGGATAGAGAAATAATCATGAGCGCAGTGTTGAATCGTAATATTTGTTTTATCGGCGGTGGTAACATGGCTCAAGCCCTCATTGGTGGCTTGATTTCACGTGGTTTACCTTCAACTCGCATTACGGTTTCTGATCCTGTTGAACAAGTTCGTCATTTATTGGCCGAAAAAGACTTGGTGGTGACTGAGGATAACGCATCTGCTATTCGTGAAGCCGATGTCGTGGTCTTAGCGGTTAAACCTCAAGTTTTAGCCAATGTTTTAAAACCATTAAACGGTTTATTTGACGGTAAGTTGATTATTTCGATTGTTGCGGGTGCTGAAATTGCAACGATTGCTGCATTAGCTGGCAGTAATCGTATTGTTCGTGTGATGCCAAATACGCCTGCTTTAGTACAAACAGGTGCGCATGGTTTATATGCCACTGAGGCTGTAGATAAAGAAGACCGTGATTTGGCGAGCCAAGTACTTGCTGCGACAGGTTTGACTTTATGGGTAGGCGAGGAAGCGCAAATTGATGCTGTGACTGCGGTGTCTGGTTCAGGTCCTGCGTATTTTTTCTATATGATGGAAAGCATGATCCGTGCAGGTAAAAACCTCGGTCTAGATGAAAAAGTAGCAACGGCGTTGACGTTGCAAACGGCACTGGGTGCAGCACAAATGGCAATCACGAGCTCAAATACACCAGCTGAATTGCGTAAAAATGTCACTTCACCGAATGGTACAACCCAAGCGGCACTTGAAGTGTTTGATCGTGCACAAATTTCACAAAATATCCAAGCTGCATTGGCTGCTGCTCAAAAGCGCAGTCAGGAACTTGCTCAAGAGCTGAGTGAAAGTAGCAAATAATCGTTTTATTTAGGAAAGTTCAAGTATGGGTGCAAACTCTGCGCTAATTTTTGGCATCATTATTAACGTTGCAATTTTACTGGTGTTCTTCCGTTTTCTCATGCAGTTGGCAGCGGTTAACTTTTATAACCCAGTGGTGATGTCGACCGTAAAAGCCACCAAAATTGTGGATATGTTTGGTCGTATTTTTCCAAATGTAGCGAAAGGCCGCGTTAACTTAGCGGCTTTAGTGCTTTTGGTTTTATTGTACTTACTGAAAATTTTTGGCGTCATGTATCTCTCTGGAGCGATGCCGAATAGTCCTGTGCATTTGGTCATTTTAACTTTTGTGACCATGATTCAGGACTTGATTCGTTTCTGTCGTTACCTGATTTTTGCAACGATTATTTTAAGTTGGGTGGTGATGTTTACGCAGTCACGTTCGCCTTATATCGAAGTGATTCAAGAACTTGCAGAGCCATTATTGGCACCGTTTCGCCGTTTATTGCCCAATATGGGGATGATTGATCTTTCTCCAATCGTAGCGTTCTTGGCGCTGTATATTGCTGAAATGATTATGAATGAAGTGGCGATTGTCCTGCTCACTGGTTTATAAGATTGTAGCGAATAAAAAAAGGACTCGACTATTGCGAGTCCTTTTTTTGTGGTTGAAATTTTTAGGTGAAGACGTTGATATTTCTTCTAGGAGGCAAATGACCTCCATACCAGCCTTCCTCCTAGGAGGAGGATGGTGCAAATGTTTTAGTGGGCTTCATCCCAGTTTCGACCTTTGCCGACTTCAACCAACAATGGCACAGAAATTTGCAAGACGGATTGCATCACGTCTGCCAGTTTCGAAGCCAGTGCATCAGCAATACTTTCATCGACTTCAAAGACTAATTCATCGTGTACTTGTAGTAGCATTTTGGCTTGATCTTTAGGCAGCATTTGATCAACAGCAATCATCGCCATTTTAATAATGTCTGCAGCAGAACCTTGTAGCGGCGCATTGATGGCGGCACGTTCAGCTGCTTGTTTGATCATTTTATTGCTTGCCATAATATCGGGCGTATACAAGCGACGACCCAAAATGGTTTCGACAAAACCTTGTTCACGTGCAATTTGACGGGTACGTTCCATATAGTCGAGCACGCCCGGATAACGTTGGAAGTATTTCGCAATATAGCCACGCGATTCTTCACGGCTAAACCCGAGTTGACGGGTTAAGCCAAACTCAGACATGCCGTAGAGTAGACCGAAGTTGACGGCTTTGGCCTGACGACGTTGGTCTGACGTGACATCTTCAAGTGCGACACCTAAGACTTCAGCCGCTGTACGACGGTGTACATCTTGTCCATGATTAAAGGCATCGACCAAGGCTTCATCTTGTGAGAAATGAGCCATTAAACGTAGTTCGATTTGTGAATAATCGGCTGCCAAGAGCACGCGACCTGGTGGTGCAATAAAGGCTTTACGAATTTGACGGCCAATTTCCTCACGTATAGGAATATTCTGTAAGTTGGGATCGGTCGAAGACAGACGACCAGTTGCGGTCAGTGCTTGGTGGTAACTAGTATGCACACGATGGGTATCACTGTTGGCTTGTTTTAATAAGCCATCGGTATAGGTGCTTTTTAGTTTGGATAACCCACGATAGTCCAAAATTAGCTCGGTAATTGGGTGGTCAATCTTTTCTAAAACATTTTCAGAGGTACTGTACTGACCTGTTGCGGTTTTTTTGCCGCCCTTAAGTCCGAGTTTATCAAACAGAATTTCACCAACTTGTTTCGGCGAGCTAACATTGAAACTTTGTCCCGCCAATTCGGTAATCTGACTTTCAAGATTGGCCATGGTATTGGCAAACTCAACACCGAGTTGGTCAAGGAAGCTTAAGTCGAGCTCAATGCCGTTTTCTTCCATGATGGTCAGGACGCGGGCAACTGGCATTTCGACATTATGTAAAATATTGACCAATTCGGGATGCTTTTGCAGTTTGGCATCGAGCACTTCAAACAGGCGATAGGTTACATGGGCATCTTCCGCAGCATAGTGCGCGGCGGTTTCGATCTCAATTTGGTTAAAGGTTTTCTGTTTTGCGCCTTTACCCGCCACCTGTTCAAAAGTAGTGGTTAAGTGGCTGAGGTAGAGACGCGAAACGTCATCCATCCCGTGACGAGTCGCCACAGCATTGAGTACATAGGATGCCAACATGGTATCGAAATACCAGCCTTTTAGCTCTATGCCATGATTTTCCAAGACATGCGCATCATATTTCAAATGATGACCGATTTTCTGAACCGACTCATCTTCTAAAATAGGTTTGATTTGCGCCAAGATCTGTTCACGATCTAACTGCGCAGGTGCATTTTCATAATCATGCGCAAGTGGAACGTAATACGCATCTTGAGCATCAAACGCGACCGAAAAACCAACAATTTGCGCTACGCGATAGTCTAAACTGGTGGTTTCAGTATCAAAGGCAAAACGTTTTTCTGTACTTAAACGTTTGAATAATTGTGCCCACTGTTCCGCACTGAGCACAGTATGGTAGTTCGCTTGACCCAGTTGGTCATCGACACTGCTTTGAACGGCCTGATCTTCTGTATTGATGACGGTTTCAGACTGCGCTGATTTAGCAATGTGTTGCGTCGCTTGTTTGTAGGTTGCACTATTGGGATTGTTTGGATGATCGAGCGATTGTAACTGTTGACGGAATTCAAGTTCTGTATACAGTGAACGCAAGGCTTCGGTATTCGGATCTTGGAGTTTGAGATCGTCAAAGGTCAGTCCTGTCTCTAAGTCGCAGACAATACTTGCCAGTTGATGATCAAGCGCAATTCCATCGGCATGTTCTTTGATGTTTTGACCGACTTTGCCTTTAATTTTATCGACATTTTCTAAAATGCCACCAATTGAGCCGTATTCTGTTAACAGTTTTGCCGCAGTTTTGGCGCCAACACCTGGAACACCCATAATGCCGTCAGATGCATCGCCCATTAAGGTCAGATAATCAATAATTTGGTTTGGCCACACCCCAAACTTTTCAAACACACCATTCACATCCATGGGCTTGTCTTTAAAGCTGTCTTCTAAGGTGACTTTATCGGTCACCAACTGTGCCATGTCTTTATCGCCTGTGGAAATCAGCACTTGCTGTCCCGCGGCTTCCGCACGTTTGGCTAAAGTCCCGATGATGTCATCTGCTTCTGCACCTGGGAGCATGTATAAGGGGATACCCAAAGCACGAATTAAGGCATGCAAATATGGAATTTGCTCTGATAATTCCTCAGGCATACTTGGGCGGTCACCTTTATAAATCGGCGACAGCACATGACGAAAAGTTGGTTCTGGTGTATCAAAAATGACTGCCATATGTGTTGGCTGGGTACGACGCATCAGTTTTTGGATGGCAGAAATTGCACCACGAATTGCATTGGTATGTAAGCCAGTTGACGTGGTGAGCGGTGGCAAAGCATGAAAAGCACGAAATAAAAAGTATGAGCCATCGACCAAGACAAATGGTGGCATTGCAAGATTCCTTATCCAAATAACCCGTTTATTGTACGTGATTTTGACGCAGAACAAAGTGTATTGATGTACCGATTGGCATAGATGGTTACGGTTATGCGCTTAAAGATGCACTACAAGCTGATGTATTATTTGAAGATGAGAAAAAGAGATTGAGAACGGATGCAAACTGGACAGCGTGAAATTCGCATGATGTGGTTGATGGGGCTCACGATTGTTGCTATTGCAGCATGGTTTCTGGCTGTACCGCTGTTGAGTGCATTGTGTGGAATTGCTTTGATCATGAGTGTTATGTACTATGTTGATAGTATTGAACACCCCAGTACGACCTTGGCGGAACAACGGGACATTACTTTCCAGCCAACGTCAAAAGTGCCGCTTTACCTTGCTGCTTTCGTCATTTTAGTCGGCATGGTGGGGCAATGGGGTGGGCTCATTGGATTGGGGATCAGTGGTTGGTTGTTCTTTTTCTTTCGATGGTTGCGTCGTTTAGAATATCTATTGTTATCCGTGCAAGCACAGCCACATCAGGTGATATCTGACCGATTCCCAGAATCTGAAAACGCTCCCTCTTTACCCACTACTCTAAACAATACAGATGATTTAAGTCTCAGTGAGCAAGTGAAACGCTGGCTTTGGCAGGGCAATCCTGTCTTAAAAGTTGCGATTGTGATACTGCTGATTGGGCTTATTTTATTATTACGCTTTGCCACCGAACATTGGCAGTTGAGTCTCGCTGTTAAGCTGAGCCTCGTTGCTGCGGTAAGTGTGGGCGTTGTGGTCTTTGGTTGCGCACTCCTACAAAAGAACCGCAGTTTTGCTTTGGCTTTGGAAGCACTTGGACTGTCAGGTTTATTTTTGACTTTGTTTTTTGCTTACTACAATGGTGTGATTGCAAGTTTAGCGATTGCAAGTCTGTGCTTTGTGGTGGTGATGGCGCTTACACTTTGGCTCAGTTTAAAACAACAGTCGATTGAGCTGGCGTTGATGGCGCTGATCATTGCATATTTGGCGCCTTTTACCTTGCCTGTACGGAATGCCACTGCGATAGAGTTGGTAGCCTATTATTTGGTCATTAATATTGCGGTTGCTGTTTTAAGCACGTTCAGACCGTGGAAAGTCCTCAACCAAATTGCTTTTTTAATGACGGTGGTCGTAGGCGGAGCGTATGCCTTTTATCAAGGCAAAGCGTCTGAGCGAGACATGCTGGCCGTGTTGGTTTTGGCACATAGTGCGGTCTTTATTTGGTTGAGTTTTCGTTATAGTCAACTGTTGGCGCGTGAGGATTTAACGCAGTTTAAGTTAAAACCGATCTTGGATGTCGCTTTGATTTTTGCTGCACCCATTGTTGCTTTTGCTTTTTTGTATGTGATGTATTTTGAAGAAACGACTTGGCAGGCAGGCTTTAGTCTGGGCTTTGCAGCGCTCTATGCCGTGCTTTATCAACTGCTAAAAAGAGCCCATAGCGTTGAGCTGATTGCGCAAAGTTATCTCAGTTTGACTTTGGTTTTCTTGGCACTGATTCCCCCTATTTTACTGCCTGATCAGTGGGGCGTAGTGGGTTGGAGTGTTGAGGGTGCATTGATCTTTATGTATGCCTTATATCGAAATTCCGCCCTGAGTCGTTATTTGGCGATGGGCTTACTGGCCGTGGCAGGGCTCTCAAGTCTGTATTATGTGGTGGAGCTCAATCGTTTTCCAACGGAAGTCTATTGGGCGCTGTGTCTGAGTTATTTTGCTGTGGTTGCCGTTGCCAACAGCGTAGAGCGCTTTAGACAACAGTTGTCTTTTGCCACCATTGCCTTTTTTTGCTTACAACTGCTTTCAGCAACCACCATGTTGTTTATCCTACTTTTGGATGAAATCGACAGTAAAAGTCAGGTAACGATGGCACTGCTGATTATTGTGCTTTTATATACGGTGTTGAATGAATGGTTGCTCTACTGTAAAGCCAGTTGGTCATGGTTATTACCCAAATGGATTGGCCTGATTCCGTTGTATGCAGTTGCCTTTATTTTCTTGGTGGGCTTGAGCCATGATGGCATCATTATGTGGTCGACTGGTTTAGATCGCCTATTGTTTGCTTTAACGAGTGGATTACTCACGTTGCTGTGGCTTCGCCCGTTACAGGGCGTAGAGGATGAGCAGGAGTGGGTGAGTTTGGGTGCTTTACTGAGTTTAGCGCTGACCAGCTTAACCCTCATTCCAAGTATGCCGTATTTAAGCATGGTCATTTTACCGCTGGCCTTTGCTGCATGGTGCTACACACAATCGACTCAAACGCGATGGAGACAGTTTTGGCAAGCACGCAATACCTTAGTGCTCATGTTGTTTTGGATCGTGTGTTCTCAGATCTTTAGCCAACAAGCTTTTGCAGGGTACTGGCTACCCATTTTCAACCCATTTGACTTGGTCAGTATTGCAATGCTGATTGGTGTCATTTGGATGCTGAATTTACAAATGAAAGCGGGTTTGGAAAAAAGTCTGGGTGCCATTTTGATGATGTCGAGTCTACTCTGGCTCAGTAGTTATGTGGTGCTACGTGCGCTGCATGTCTATTTTGCAACACCCTATAATGACTGGGAAATGTGGGAAAACGCTTTGGTGCAACTGAGCTTTACTTTGCTTTGGGTCAGTTTGGCCTTCTTTTGCATGCTGACGGCAACCAAACGAAACTTGCGTTCATTGTGGATTTTCGGCGGCTGTATTTTGGTCTTGGTGACACTGAAATTGGTCTTGTTTGACTTATCTCATATAGGGACACTCACCCGCGTGATTTCATTTTTAGGTGCAGGTTTGGTGATGTTGGTGATTGCGTATATTGCACCGATGCCTGAACTTGAGGAAAAGACCAATTAAACAAGTTCAGCTCCTTATATCAGCATGGATCATAAGGAGCTGAGACGATTTATTTGATATTCGGTTCTCGTTTAAAGGCTTGCGCATTGGCATATTGATCAATTTCTTCATTGGATAATGGACGCGAAAGCGGATGATCGACAAAACCCATTTTCGGCACAGGAATTTCGATTTGGTTATCCAAGAAACCATTGCGAATACGTTCCTGCATTTCATCGCGCACTTGTAAAAAGTGTTCTTGCTGACACCACACGGCAAACAATAACTCAATCGAAGACTCGCGAAAGGCGGTGACGGTGACGGCAGGTTTAGGGTCTGCAAGCACCAAAGGATATTTATTAGCCACATCAATCAGCACCTCGCGTACTTTAATGATGTTCTCATGAAAGTTAATTGCTAGGGTGATGGGAATGCGCCGTATTGGAAACTTAGAGAGGTTATGAACTGGGGCTCGAATCAGTTGTTCATTCGGTAGTCGTACATAAATGTTGTCCTGAGTGAGTAACTTAACCGAGAGGAGGTCAATTGAAATGACTTCACCTTCAATGGTATTGCCACGAATAAGGGTGATTGAAATGGTGTCACCAATTTCAAAAGAACCTTCACCAATCAGGAACAATCCACTGATTAAGTTGGATGCAGAGGTTTGTGAGGCAAAACCTAAAGCAACCGTCAAAATACCTGCGGCGCCTAAAAACACACTCAGTTTAAAACCAGCTTCTTTGAGGCTGGCCATCACAAAAATTAGGAAAATAAAGTAAAAAATACCACGACGCCAGACCAGTCGTTGGTGGGCGTTAAACTTGGTGCCAATGGTTCGGATAAAGGTATTTGAAACCAGACGTGCCAAGAGAAACCCAACAAAACACAGCACTAAGGCAATTAAGATTTCTGTTAATCGTTCTGTGTTGATGTTGGTAAAAATGCCTTTTAGGCTACTGGTAATTTCTTGGGGAATATTTGAATTTGGCATCTGTCCCCCTTAGAAGAATGAATCAAACATATTAAATAATGCGCTCGCCGAAGAACGCGGTGGATGTACATAAATCACTTTGCCTGCATGCGGAGGCGTACGATTTTCGATACGGATTCGCGGTGGCCGATCGGCACCTTCATGTAAGACTTTAATTTGCGATGTCCAAAGTCGATCCGTACTTTCACTATAAAATAAAGGCAGGGCTGAAACAGGCACGTTCATGCGGTCAAAACGCAGTTGTAAGTGACTGGTGTTGTGGAACTCAATGGGCGTCACCGCACGAAATGCACGTGGTTTGAGTTGATGCAATTCAGTTCGACCATCGACAGCCGTAGCGTAGGCAATTTCACCTGTACGGTGGTTTGGCCCAAACCAAGTTTCTTTGGGTAAAATCACAGGAATATCAAATAGGGGATCGCGCTGACCTTCAATAAAACCCGAAATCCATAACGGAGTGCTGATATACAGCGTCCCGCGCTGACCCGCTGGAATATAAATCGGGTCGACAGGTTTAATTACCACTGAACGATCGGCCAAACGTGGCATCAGTTGAATCGTATGGTGAGTGTTTTTAAACATGTAGCGTTTAATTTCAACCGGTTGTGGAAAGGCGAAATGTGGGTCTTCTATCGCATGCCATTTTTGCTCATAGTCATACTGAACTTGAGGACGATGAAATTCTAAACGCCATTCTTGTAGACCGCGAGTGAGGCGAAAAAGTAATGAGCCGAACTGCCACGCACGGGCTTGATTCAACTCAAAGTTGTATTCCCCCCACCATTTTAAATTGGGGCTATCCGATTCAAACAGTTCATTCATATTAGGCAACAGCACATTTCCTTATATTGCAAATCAGTGAAAAACAGACTTCACGCTGTCATATGCTTAGAGTACACTCAAAATAATATTTTTCATCATTATTATAATTTTAAGATGCAAGTGCTTAAACAATTACAAATTCCCTATAGTTTTGCGAAGCGTCATGGCGTGCTGTTGCGTTACGAAGGCGATCAAGCCTTTATTGTGCGCCGTGAAAGTACGCCGTTGTTGGCTTTGCAAGAGGCACGTCGTTTTTTAGGTGTGGCAGCACAACATCAACTGTGTAGTGATGAAGAATTTCACCAGCTTTTAAGCAGTAGCTATGCAGGGGACAGTGGCGAATCACAACAAGTGGCCGCAGGTTTAGAAGATCATCCCGATTTACTCAGTTTAGCTGACCAAGTGCCTGAAGCTGAAGATCTGATGGATCAAGAAGATGATGCTCCAATTGTTCGTTTGATTAATGCGTTATTGTCTGAAGCCATTCGTGTTGGCGCATCAGATATTCATATTGAAGCTTTTGAAAAGAAACTATCGGTGCGTTTACGTGTCGATGGGCAATTACGTGAAATTGTGCAGCCACGCCGTGAACTAGCACCGCTGTTGGTGTCTCGTATTAAAGTCATGGCCAAATTGGATATTGCAGAAAAACGGATTCCGCAAGATGGGCGTATTTCACTGCGTTTAGCCGGTCGTGAAGTGGATGTGCGTGTTTCGACTTTGCCATCATCACATGGCGAACGTGTGGTGATGCGTTTATTAGATAAACAAGCCGGTCGTTTGAACATGACACATTTGGGCTTATTGAAACCTGACTATGAGCGTTTAACCCAATTGGTGCATCGCCCACACGGCATTATTTTGGTCACAGGGCCGACAGGTTCAGGTAAAACTACAACGCTTTATGCGGCACTTTCGGACCTCAATGATGGTTCGAAAAATATTTTGACCGCAGAAGACCCGATTGAATATCAACTGGAAGGAATTGGACAGACGCAAGTTAACACCAAAGTCGATATGACTTTTGCGAGAGCCTTAAAGGCCATGCTGCGTCAAGACCCTGATGTAGTAATGGTGGGTGAAATTCGTGATTTGGAAACGGCTGAAATTGCGGTCCAAGCATCGCTCACAGGGCATTTGGTTTTATCTACACTGCATACCAATACGGCCATTGGTGCGGTGACCCGTTTAAAAGATATGGGCATTGAGCCGTTTTTGTTGTCGAGTTCTTTGATTGGTGTCATTGCACAGCGTTTAGTGCGAACCTTATGTAGTCACTGTGTGACATGGCATGAAGCCGATACTTTTGAAACACAACTGTTTCAGCATTTGAATCCAAAAACAGAACTTCAGTTACCTCAACCGAATGGCTGTGAACGTTGTTCACATACGGGTTTTACGGGACGGACGGCAATTTATGAAATTGTCGCTGTGGATGATCAAATGCGTCGTTTAGTTCATGGCAATGCCGCTGAATATGAATTAGAAAGTTATGCACGACAACACTCAGGCTCTATTCGTGATGATGGTTTGCGTAAAGTGTTGACGGGGAAAACCACACTGGAAGAGGTATTACGTGTGACCAATGAAGCGGCAGAGTAATGAATACAGCTAAAGATTAAATTTAAAAAATGAAATTTTAACGGGTTCATTTATTTTGAAATTGAGAGCCTTTAAAAAATGCAAGTTCCAGTGCTCTGTATTCCGTAATGTCATAACCAACTTTTTGTTTTATTAAATCAAAAAATGCTGTAAATGCTTTTTCATTTTTTAGCTCTTCGATCAGCTTTAAATACTCAATATAAGCTCTGGGCTTTTCTAGTCTGTATTTATGTGGTTCTACATTGTTTAGAAATCTAAAAACACGGCTGTCCCAAATCGCATATTGCTTTGGGTTTATAAAATGTAAGAGTTGTGATGTACCAACAAGTGAATTGTTAAAGGTAGTTTTTAGCGTTGTAAGTTGTTGTTCATCGATAAGTTTTCCTTTTTTGACTTCATTTAAGATGAAGAGAACTTCTTCTGTATTTTTAAGATTTAGCGCTTTTAGGATCGTGGGCATCCAAGAATAAGTAAAACTTATTCCGATAACCAAATTCTCTAAATTGATAGATTCTAAATTTTGGAAGTAATTTAAAAAAAAGGATAGGAAAGGAGATAATTTTCTTCAATCGATTTAAAATTATTTGCAATATTAGTCAGTTGAAGAAAAGTTTCATCATTTGATTTGTCACGCTTCATTTTAGGTGTTTTTCTACATTGTTTAAGTCAATATAGAATATTTGAATAAATTAAATCCACCTAAAAATTAGTCTTTATTTTTAAGTGGATGTTCATTTAAAAATTAAACAATCACATTCAACGTCACATCAATATTGCCACGTGTTGCATTTGAATAAGGGCAAACAATATGTGCTGCATCCACTAATTTTTGCGCTTCTGCATGCTCTAAACCTTCTAAGTGAATGTTCAAGGTCACTTGAATACCAAAGCCTGTTGGAATCGGGCCAATACCTACATCACCTTCGATATAAACATCAGGTGTAATTTTTAATTGGTCACGGTTAGCAACAAACTTCATTGCACCTAGAAAACATGCAGAATAACCTGCGGCAAAAAGCTGTTCAGGGTTCGTTCCACCACCTGCGCCGCCCATTTCTTTAGGAACGGTGAGTTTTACATCTAAAATTCCATCAGAAGAGGTTGCGCGACCATCACGGCCACCTGTCGCTTTAGCATGTGCTGTATAAACTACTTTTTCTAAAGACATTGTGATTCCCAGAATATTGTATTTGAGTTCTTATCCTGTCCTAAATTGCAGAAAGAATAAGCAGTGTTTTTGTAAATTTATACAGAGTGTGCTTACGATTAGGTTGAAGGTTTAGTTAATTAAAAATCAATGATATAGAATGCTATTATCGTTTTTTAACATTCGCAATCAGGGCTTGTCGATGTGAATGAAAACTGAGAGCGATTCGAGCGATTATTAATTTTTAAAGGTAAATAGAGTCATGTATTTTATGAGAGCTAGAGATACTCAATGAAAGAGCAGTAGTGAATCAATATGAAGTTTTTGTTCGAAGAATAACCTTGTTTTAAACGATCGCAGCGTGATTAAAACTGCACTAATTTTCGGTGTTGCATCAACGGCATGCTTTCACGGATTTGAACTTGTTCTGCCAAGTCAAAAGGTACAGTAATCAACTGCGCGCCTGGGTTAAGAATCAAATCCAAAACTTGACCACGGCTATTGGTTGCTGCTGCATGTCCCCAAGTTTGTCTCTTTTCACCATGCCAACCTTGTTGCGCTGCGCCTAACACGATGCTTTGGCTATCCATCGCACGGGCTTGTAATAATAACTGCCAGTGCATTTGCCCCGTGGTGTAGGTAAATGCAGCAGGAGCAGTCAAAATATTTGCACCACGCGCGCGTAAAGTTAAAGCCAATTCAGGAAAGCGTAAGTCATAGCAAACCATCAAGCCAATATTACCAAAAGGCGTTTTTGCCACAACGACATCTGTACCAGGTTCAAAAAACTTCGATTCTTGGTAGCCACCCACAGCATCGCCAACTTGTACGTCAAACAAATGAATTTTGTCATAACGTGCTTCAGTACGTTCAGGGCTAATGCAAAGACTGACTGTACGAACACGACCATCCTCAATAACAGAACCATCTGGACGGAACGGGCATGGGAGAGTACCCGCGACGATCCAGATCTGATATTGATGAGCAAGATTTTCTAAACGCTTTTGAATGTCTTCAAACTGTGCTGCGGTCTCACGTTGTTTGCCTGCGGCAAAACAAACGAAGTTTTCGGGGAACACAATAAGTTCAGCACCATTTGCTTTACTTTGTTGAATGAGAGACTCAATGACAAGAAAGTTTGCTTCAATGTCATTTTGAGAGTTCATCTGTACAACAGAAAGTAAAGTCATAAATGGGCCTACAAAATTTGTTGTTATGCGTTTTGTTGCTGTGACACTTGATCGAGGTTGTCTTGTTCTTTTTGCAACTGTTTGACCAAAGGTTCAAACATATTTTGATTACTTTGATTTAGTTCCATCAAAGTTTTATGTGCATCTAGTACGGTGTTTAACATATTACGATGTGTAATATGCTCTTCCATCAGTTCGAGGGTACAAACATTTGGATCGCCACAGTAGTTTAAAATCACAAAAACCTGCCCTAGCCCCATACTGTTGGCTAAGGTAGTGATATCAGAGTTGGTGGACAACATGACAGCTTGGATATTATGGATCTGTTTAAGCTTTAAGCCTAACTTTGCCAAAATGCCTAACACAGTGCTGTCGATGAATGTAGTTTGGGTTAAATCTACGATTGCACCAACAACATTTGACTGTTGTTCAATACGGTTTAAAAGTTTGTCTAGACTGATACAAGATTGGGCACGCACTTCGCCAATAAGCTTAAAAATATGCGTTCCATTCAAGCTTGCATATTCAACATGACCTGTTGACATATAAATGCCATTTGCAGAGAAGGATAGGAAATTATCCCATAGGGCAAATACTTACTCAAGTATCTAACAGTCTTAGAAGATAGGATATTGTAATAAGTTATTGATAATTTAGTTAATTCATTCGACGTAAACTTAATATAGCAATATCGTCTGCAACATGTTCTGGTGCTTCAAAGGATTGATTTTGCAAATGATAGACCAATTGTGTGAACTGATCATTCAGTCCGCCATTGAAGGGTTCGAGTGCGCCATCGGAACAAATAATGAAGCGGGCATGACGGTTGAGTACACATTCATGCTCTTCAACTTCCAGTTCTTCAGTAAGGCCTAAAGGAAAACTACTGGTATGTAATATTTTAGGAGCTTGATTTGGCTCAAAGATAATTGCGGGGGGGTAATGTCCTGCACTCGACCAACGAAGTTGATGGGTTTCGAGGTTTAAAATCCCTGCAATCATGGTGATGTGCTTTTCAATATTCTCTTGAACCAACATGCCATTGAGTTTCTTAATTAACCCACGCGGTGTTTTGGCACGACCATGAAAAGCCGCCATCCAAGAGGTTAATAAACTACTGGTGACCCCATGACCAGATACATCAGCCAAATAGAACATCACTTCTTTATCGCTAATTTTCCAATAATCAAACCAGTCTCCAGACAAATAAGCAGAAGGCTGAAAAAACGTTTCAACGGTGTAGTTTTGGAGTTCTATAGGATTTGGTAAAAGTCGCTTTTGTAATTCTGCTGCGGAAGGCAGATCGCGACTGTCTTGATTGCGTTTATATTGTGCATCAATTTTGAGTAAGGATTGTTGAGGATTGCTGGGGAGTTTATTCCACATCCAACCTGCTAAAGCACCGAGTTCCCAAGCTTGGGCTAAAGCACTACCTTCATTTTCAAAGGCAAGGACAATGGTAGGCAGTGTCCATTTATAATCTAAATAATCTTGGATATCGGCAATAGCAATAATAGTCGGGTCATAAAGATCAATGTCTTCTATGCGAATCATTTGCACACTTGGTAGTGTGTCTAGCACCTGTTCTAAATATGGAATATGGCGAGAAGGTTGAATGAAATACATAAAAAAAATGGCTTATCCTTAGCATTAAGCTATTGCTTTACTATAACAAGCAAATTACAGCTAGAGAAAAAAAATTCAACTCTAGCTGCAATACATTGTTATTCCGTATCTAGCATTTGATGCGATTCATTGGTTGATGGAGAGCTAGAAGAATCATCATCACCGACCTCATCAATAAACATTCCTTCAGCTTCTTGGCCTTTTTTCTCAGCAATAATGAAGTTTTTACGTTGTAAATAAATATCACGAATTGAGGAGTATTTGTCGCCTTGAATCGCACCTTCAATATCAATCAGTTGTGATCGTACATCAATACCACGTAAAGCCTGTTCCGCCCAATACAGGCCTTCTTCATCTTCTAATATGTATCTTTGTGGGCGCGCATAGCCATCAACAACCAAGCCAAAGCCATCACGGAAAGTACTTGGCCCAAAAACAGGAAGTACTAGGTATGGGCCAGATGGAACCCCCCAATAGCCAAGAGTCGTACCAAAGTTTTCATCTTCAGTTTCTAAACCTAAGCGCGAAGCAGGATCTGCAAAACCTAAAGTAGTTACCGTATTAATGGTAAATCGACCTAAAGTTTTTGCGGCACGGCCGGGACGACCTTGTATAAGTTGGTTTACCGCATTCCAAGGCTCACCGAGGTTTTTACGAAAGCCACTATAAGAGTCACGAATCGGAGAAGGGATCTTTTCTTTATATTCCACCGCAATTGGGCGAACGATCGCACCGTCTAAAGCATCATTGACGGCAAAAATTTGTCTATTTAAAGGTTGAAGCGGATCTTTTACATTATCAGGTTGTGCTGCATTGGCATCTACTTTTAAATCTTTTGCTTTAATATTCTTTAATTCTTTAAGCGAAGAAGATTGAGCTGTTTGCGGATCAGCACTGGTATCTATTTCGCTGGCAGCCGCAGGCGCTACATCTTCAGCAAATGCAAATGTTGTAAAGCCTACAAAGAGTAGACCAGCACATAAGTGGCGAATGTGTTGCATATAAAAGAGTTCCGGAACTTTATAATCAGCAGGTGAATTAAAAAAATAATGTTTTAACTATCTTAACAGCTCTTTATTGCTCATTGTTAAATCAAATTTTAAGAAATGTTAGTAAAAAACGCCATTTTGCTGAATAAATAAACAAGTGGAAGTTTTTTTATAAAAAATTGAATAAAGGGGGTTGTGTTGGTTTGGAAATACTGTAGAATGCACATCCATCGGCGGTGATGTTGATTAAAACCTGTTGAGAAACAAGGATTTAGCCCAAGCGGTAGAATCTGGAAGTCTTGAATAAGTTTAAAAATAATTAACAAAACTAGTTGACTTCTTCTTGAAAGAGAGTAGTATAGCCGACCTAGCTTGCTGATGACGAATCAGCAAGAAGATCATTAAGAGATTATGAAGAACAACTTGTGTGGATTTTTACTGATTGATCGATCGAAAATATTTCATTGATTGATGGTAAAAATTACTCGAAGTTTATTTGAGAAATATTTGTCAGAAAATTGATGAGCCAAGATTTGTAGCCATAAGCTACTAATGATTTTTAACTGAAGAGTTTGATCATGGCTCAGATTGAACGCTGGCGGCAGGCTTAACACATGCAAGTCGAGCGGGGAAGTATAGCTTGCTATACGACCTAGCGGCGGACGGGTGAGTAATGCTTAGGAATCTGCCTATTAGTGGGGGACAACATTCCGAAAGGAATGCTAATACCGCATACGCCCTACGGGGGAAAGCAGGGGATCTTCGGACCTTGCGCTAATAGATGAGCCTAAGTCAGATTAGCTAGTTGGTGGGGTAAAGGCCTACCAAGGCGACGATCTGTAGCGGGTCTGAGAGGATGATCCGCCACACTGGGACTGAGACACGGCCCAGACTCCTACGGGAGGCAGCAGTGGGGAATATTGGACAATGGGCGCAAGCCTGATCCAGCCATGCCGCGTGTGTGAAGAAGGCCTTTTGGTTGTAAAGCACTTTAAGCGAGGAGGAGGCTACTTAGATTAATACTCTAGGATAGTGGACGTTACTCGCAGAATAAGCACCGGCTAACTCTGTGCCAGCAGCCGCGGTAATACAGAGGGTGCGAGCGTTAATCGGATTTACTGGGCGTAAAGCGTGCGTAGGCGGCTTTTTAAGTCGGATGTGAAATCCCTGAGCTTAACTTAGGAATTGCATTCGATACTGGGAAGCTAGAGTATGGGAGAGGATGGTAGAATTCCAGGTGTAGCGGTGAAATGCGTAGAGATCTGGAGGAATACCGATGGCGAAGGCAGCCATCTGGCCTAATACTGACGCTGAGGTACGAAAGCATGGGGAGCAAACAGGATTAGATACCCTGGTAGTCCATGCCGTAAACGATGTCTACTAGCCGTTGGGGCCTTTGAGGCTTTAGTGGCGCAGCTAACGCGATAAGTAGACCGCCTGGGGAGTACGGTCGCAAGACTAAAACTCAAATGAATTGACGGGGGCCCGCACAAGCGGTGGAGCATGTGGTTTAATTCGATGCAACGCGAAGAACCTTACCTGGTCTTGACATAGTAAGAACTTTCCAGAGATGGATTGGTGCCTTCGGGAACTTACATACAGGTGCTGCATGGCTGTCGTCAGCTCGTGTCGTGAGATGTTGGGTTAAGTCCCGCAACGAGCGCAACCCTTTTCCTTATTTGCCAGCGGGTTAAGCCGGGAACTTTAAGGATACTGCCAGTGACAAACTGGAGGAAGGCGGGGACGACGTCAAGTCATCATGGCCCTTACGACCAGGGCTACACACGTGCTACAATGGTCGGTACAAAGGGTTGCTACCTAGCGATAGGATGCTAATCTCAAAAAGCCGATCGTAGTCCGGATTGGAGTCTGCAACTCGACTCCATGAAGTCGGAATCGCTAGTAATCGCGGATCAGAATGCCGCGGTGAATACGTTCCCGGGCCTTGTACACACCGCCCGTCACACCATGGGAATTTGTTGCACCAGAAGTAGGTAGTCTAACCGCAAGGAGGACGCTTACCACGGTGTGGCCGATGACTGGGGTGAAGTCGTAACAAGGTAGCCGTAGGGGAACCTGCGGCTGGATCACCTCCTTAACGAAAGATTGACGATTGGTAAGAATCCACAACAAGTTGTTCTTCATGACGATGTATCTGAGGGTCTGTAGCTCAGTTGGTTAGAGCACACGCTTGATAAGCGTGGGGTCACAAGTTCAAGTCTTGTCAGACCCACCAAATCTGACTAACAAGCATTGTTAAATGCTGAATACAGAAAAACAGAGACATTGACTTATTGATAAGCTGGGGACTTAGCTTAGTTGGTAGAGCGCCTGCTTTGCACGCAGGAGGTCAGGAGTTCGACTCTCCTAGTCTCCACCATATATTGTTCTTCAATATATAAGCTAAGAAGTTAGATTATAGAAATTAGTAAGAAGTAGACATTAGTTTACATTTTATTAACTTCTGTGATTTATCACAGTTTCCTGACCTGACGAAGGCTGGAAAAATCATTAACAGAATATATTTGAGTTGAAATAATTTGTTCATACTCGTTTTAGTTAACTTAACAAGCAATTGTTAACGTTGAATGAAATGAGTTACTAGCGAAATTAACTGAATCAAGCGTTTTGGTATGTGAATTGAATTGAAGCTGTACAGTGTTTAAGTGCACAGAGCAACAAACTGTAAGGAAGTGATGAGAAATCATCATAGACTGTCTTAATCCTACTTGTAGGGATTAACGACTGTTTGGGGTTGTATAGTCAAGTAATTAAGTGCATGTGGTGGATGCCTTGGCAGTCAGAGGCGATGAAAGACGTAATAGCCTGCGATAAGCTCCGGGGAGGCGGCAAATATCCTGTGATCCGGAGATTTCTGAATGGGGAAACCCACCTGTCATAAGGCAGGTATCGTATGATGAATACATAGTCATACGAGGCGAACGAGGGGAAGTGAAACATCTCAGTACCCTTAGGAAAAGAAATCAATTGAGATTCCCTCAGTAGCGGCGAGCGAACGGGGAAAAGCCCATTAAGTCATATCAGTTTTAGTGGAATGCTCTGGGAAGTGCAACCATAGTGGGTGATAGTCCTGTACACGAAAGGGCTGATATGATGATGTCGAGTAGGGCGGGGCACGTGAAACCTTGTCTGAATATGGGGGGACCATCCTCCAAGGCTAAATACTCCTGACTGACCGATAGTGAACCAGTACCGTGAGGGAAAGGCGAAAAGAACCCCTGTGAGGGGAGTGAAATAGATCCTGAAACCGCATGCATACAAGCAGTGGGAGCCGACATGTTCGGTGACTGCGTACCTTTTGTATAATGGGTCAGCGACTTACATTCAGTAGCAAGGTTAACCGCATAGGGGAGCCGTAGAGAAATCGAGTCTTAATAGGGCGTTTAGTTGCTGGGTGTAGACCCGAAACCGGGTGATCTATCCATGAGCAGGTTGAAGGTTGGGTAACACTAACTGGAGGACCGAACCCACTGTCGTTGAAAAGCCAGGGGATGACTTGTGGATAGGGGTGAAAGGCTAATCAAACTCGGTGATAGCTGGTTCTCCCCGAAAGCTATTTAGGTAGCGCCTCGGACGAATACCATTGGGGGTAGAGCACTGTTTCGGCTAGGGGGTCATCCCGACTTACCAAACCGATGCAAACTCCGAATACCAATGAGTACTATCCGGGAGACAGACTGCGGGTGCTAACGTCCGTAGTCAAGAGGAAAACAATCCAGACCGCCAGCTAAGGCCCCAAAATTATAGTTAAGTGGGAAACGATGTGGGAAGGCATAGACAGCTAGGAGGTTGGCTTAGAAGCAGCCACCCTTTAAAGAAAGCGTAATAGCTCACTAGTCGAGTCGGCCTGCGCGGAAGATGTAACGGGGCTAAAACTATATGCCGAAGCTGCGGATTTGCAATTTATTGCAAGTGGTAGGGGAGCGTTCTGTAAGCCGATGAAGGTGTATTGAGAAGTATGCTGGAGGTATCAGAAGTGCGAATGCTGACGTGAGTAACGACAATGCGAGTGAAAAACTCGCACGCTGAAAGACCAAGGGTTCCAGTCCAACGTTAATCGGGGCTGGGTGAGTCGACCCCTAAGGCGAGGCCGAGAGGCGTAGTCGATGGGAAATTGGTTAATATTCCAATACTTCTATGTAATGCGATGAGAGGACGGAGAAGGTTAAGTCAGCCTGGCGTTGGTTGTCCAGGTGGAAGGTTGTAGGCATGTATCTTAGGCAAATCCGGGGTACTGTATGCTGAGAACTGATAGCAAGCTGTACTTGTACAGTGAAGTGGCTGATACCATGCTTCCAGGAAAAGTCTCTAAGCTTCAGTTACATAGGAATCGTACCCGAAACCGACACAGGTGGTCAGGTCGAGTAGACCAAAGCGCTTGAGAGAACTCTGCTGAAGGAACTAGGCAAAATGGTACCGTAACTTCGGGAGAAGGTACGCTGCCGACGGTGATAGGATTTACTCCTTGAGCTATTGGCAGCCACAGAAACCAGGCCCCTGCAACTGTTTATTAAAAACATAGCACTCTGCAAACACGAAAGTGGACGTATAGGGTGTGATGCCTGCCCGGTGCTGGAAGGTTAATTGATGGGGTTAGCGTAAGCGAAGCTCTTGATCGAAGCCCCAGTAAACGGCGGCCGTAACTATAACGGTCCTAAGGTAGCGAAATTCCTTGTCGGGTAAGTTCCGACCTGCACGAATGGCATAATGATGGGGGCGCTGTCTCCAGCAGAGACTCAGTGAAATCGAATTCGCCGTGAAGATGCGGTGTACCCGCGGCTAGACGGAAAGACCCCGTGAACCTTTACTGCAGCTTGACATTGAACTTTGATCTTACTTGTGTAGGATAGGTGGGAGGCTTTGAAACCGAGACGCTAGTTTCGGTGGAGCCAATCTTGAAATACCACCCTGGTAATATTGAGGTTCTAACTCTGTCCCGTTATCCGGGACGAGGACCATGTCTGGTGGGTAGTTTGACTGGGGCGGTCTCCTCCTAAAGAGTAACGGAGGAGTACGAAGGTGCGCTCAGCGTGGTCGGAAATCACGCGTAGAGTATAAAGGCAAAAGCGCGCTTAACTGCGAGACCCACAAGTCGAGCAGGTACGAAAGTAGGTCTTAGTGATCCGGTGGTTCTGTATGGAAGGGCCATCGCTCAACGGATAAAAGGTACTCTGGGGATAACAGGCTGATACCGCCCAAGAGTTCATATCGACGGCGGTGTTTGGCACCTCGATGTCGGCTCATCTCATCCTGGGGCTGAAGCAGGTCCCAAGGGTATGGCTGTTCGCCATTTAAAGAGGTACGCGAGCTGGGTTTAGAACGTCGTGAGACAGTTCGGTCCCTATCTACCGTGGGCGTTGGAAATTTGAGAGGATCTGCTCCTAGTACGAGAGGACCAGAGTGGACGAACCTCTGGTGTACCGGTTGTGACGCCAGTCGCATCGCCGGGTAGCTATGTTCGGAAGGGATAACCGCTGAAAGCATCTAAGCGGGAAGCCTACCTCAAGATAAGATTTCCCTAGGACTTTATGTCCTCTAAAGAGCCGTTGAAGACTACGACGTTGATAGGTTGGATGTGGAAGCATAGTGATATGTGAAGCTGACCAATACTAATTGCTCGTGAGGCTTGACTATACAACACCCAAACAGTTGGTGTTGTGGTTCAAATCACTGCAAACAACTTGATTTAGTTATAAAGCTAGATAAAATATCCAACTCAAATATACCTGTTAATAACTCATTTGATGAAAGTTAGGCACGAAGAGCACTGCTCTGAGGTTAGACCCAACGAATAGTCATAAACAGTTGTGCTGGCGACAATAGCAAGAGTGAACCACCTGATCCCTTCCCGAACTCAGAAGTGAAACCTCTTAGCGCTGATGGTAGTGTGGAGTTATCCATGTGAGAGTAAGTCATCGCCAGCTCATTAATTCTAAATCCCCCTCCGCTAATCGCTGAGGGGGATTTTTTTATGCAAGGAAGGTTAAAATAATAAATGAATCAATCGTCCAATTGAGATTTATCGTAATTAAATAAAACATCCTAAATAGTCATAATTATTATTTAAATGAACTTTTCTATACTTATTTTTCTTTTTTACTATCAGTTAATTTTTACTATCAACTAAATACTATATTTTTATCTAATTTAAATTAGGCCTTTATTGTTAATTATTATTTTATTTCATATCAGAAAGACAAGTGTTAATGGTTGGTTTTATTTATTTTTAATGCGAATTAAATCATTTATTTAGACTAATGTTGAATTTTTATATCACTATAAATTGTGTGAATATAACACCAAATTACTTTGGTGAATGACTTCAGTTTGGGCTGAATTAGCACATTATAAAAACTGAAGGGCGCTAGTTAAAGTGCAATGAAACAATAGCTCATAGGAGGTGAATAATGTCAGCTAAAGCAGTTAATGTGAATGATATTATTGATCGTGCAAAATTTTCGGGTTTCCATTTTCAAGTTGTTGCTTGGTGTCTGCTAATTATTTTATTTGATGGTTATGATTTGGCAATTAATGGTGTGGTATTGCCATTATTAATGGAAGACTGGGGCTTAAGTGCTGTACAGGCGGGTATGCTTGCAAGTACTGCTTTAGCAGGCATGATGTTTGGTGCAATGATATTTGGCTCTTTGGCGGATAAAATTGGTCGTAAAAAAGTCATTATGATCTGTATTGTACTTTTTAGCGGGCTTACCTGTGCAGGTGGTTTTGCATCAAACCCAACGGAATTTGCAATTCTCCGTTTCCTTGCGGGACTAGGAATTGGTGGAGTAATGCCAAACCTTGTTGCGCTGACATCTGAGTATGCACCACAAAAAATGCGTAGTACCTTAGTAACCACAATGTTTAGTGGTTATGCTGTGGGTGGTGTAATGGCTGCATTACTAGGTGCGTGGTTTACTCCAAGTTTTGGTTGGCAAATTATGTTCTTTATTGCGGGTATTCCTTTGTTGTTGTTACCAGTTATTTGGAAGTTTTTGCCCGAGTCTTTGACTTTTATTGTGCAACAAAACCGTCAAGTGGAAGCACGTAAAATTGTTCGTCGTTTAGCACCAACAGTAACGGTAAAAGAAGATACAACTTTTGAGTTGCATCAGGTTGATGTGCCAGAGTCTGCAAATGTTGTGAGCTTATTTAAACGTGGGCGTGCGGTAAATACCTTATTGTTTTGGGTGGCGTTCTTCACCTGCTTACTGACAATGTATGCTTTAAGCAGTTGGTTGCCGAAGTTAATGATGGCAGCAGGCTACTCAATGGACAATAGCTTGATGTTTATGATGGTGATGAACATTGGTGCTGTGATTGGTATTGTGGGTGGAGGGATCTTGGCTGATCGCTTCCATTTGAAACCTGTGCTGATGTGCTTGGGCATGATGGGTGCTGTTGTAATGAGCTTGATGGGCTTCCAATCGAATCAATTCCTTTTATATATTTTAGTATTCTTGGCGGGTGCTGCATCAATTGGTTCGCAAATGCTGCTTTATAGCTATGTCGCTCAGTACTATCCACTTGCTGTTCGTTCAACGGGGATTGGTTGGTCGTCTGCGATTGGTCGTATGGGTGCAATCATTGGACCAATTTTAATCGGAAGTTTGTTAGGTATGAATTTACCTGCTCACTTTAATTTTATTGCAGTGGGTTTGCCTGTGTTGATTACTGCTATTGCGGTTGCACTGATTATGCATGAAGATGAATCTGAAAAGATTGGTGCAAGTCAGCCTGCGATTTCGAAAGCTTAAGAGTCATTTAATTGAAAGCCTCCAAATTGTGGGGGCTTTTTGTTATATTCTTTTAATCTTAATAAATTAAAAGAAATTTAAAAAATGAGTTTTTTTGAAACGATTGGGTTGGGACTTTTAACAAATTTTCTGAGTGACCTTTTAAAGAAAAACTCAAGTTTAAGATGAACAGGACTGATGTAGATAAAATCGCTGATCGCTTAAATTTAGTTTTGTCATTAATGAATGAAGGACGAGATGAAAAATTTACTGTAGCTCAGTTTAGTAAAATTTTAGAATTAAAAAAAGTAGGTGATTTAGAGAAGTACTTTATAAATATTGAAGAACCAGAGTTAGAATTTTTAGAAATTTTTTCCCAAACATTTGCAATTAATTATGAGTGGTTAACAGAAGGAAAAGGACATCCGTTTAAGTGCGATCAACAAATTTATATAAGTATTTACGATTGCTTAGAACGCATTGATCAAATAAAACCATTTATTATTTATTTTGTAAGATCCCAAAATTTGCGTGGTGAAACTTGTATTCTATTAGAAGTTAGAGAGCATCATTTTATTGTTCTGAATAGCTATATCCATTTTAGTGAACAGGTTGGACTTGGTGGAAGTTGTGAGCTGGTAGCATTTAGGAAATTAGTGATGGAGTTAATTTTAGTACGTAAATATATAACTAAAGGTGTGATTGTTTCAGATCAAAACTTTAAAAAGTTGTATAAAGGGGAAATTCATCCGAAAGTTGCGTTAATGGCACGTAAGGGTAAATTTGAACATTGGCATGATGATTTTACTGATATTTATAACCAAAGATATGGTTATCGGCATCATGGTAAGTATGATAAGAACTTTAAAGATGGGCAGAGTAAAACTTGAAGTGCGACATAAAACCACCTAATTAATTTAAAGGGTTTATGGAGTATATAAAATTGTCATACCATCATCTTAACTTTGAAGATCGTACTGCATTAATGCTTGAGTCAAGAAAAGAAGGCTTTTCAGCCAGAAAATTTGCTGAACTCATTAAAAGACATCCTAGTACGATCTATCGTGAGCTTAAAAGAAATAGCATCAATGACGTTTATCAAGCTCAATATGCTTCTGATAACACCTTCGCTAGACGTAGACGTGGTCACATAAAACTCAAAATCGATTCAATCCTCTGGAAATTTATTGTTGAAGCGATCCGTTGTTTATGGTCTCCTCAGCAAATAGCAAAGCGTTTAAAGAGATTTCCTGATTTGGATCAAACAATGAATGTAAGCCATACAACGATTTATTCAACGATACGAGCATTACCAAAGGGTGAGCTGAAAAAAGACTTACTATCCTGTCTGCGACATGAAAATAAAAAGCGAAAAGCTAACGGTGAACCTAAAAAAGATTCTATATTACAGGATATTAAAACTATTCATGAGCGCCCAACCGAAGTTCAAGAAAGAAAAATACCGGGTCATTGGGAAGCCGATTTAATTAAAGGTAAAGACAATAAAAGTTCGATAGCAACACTTATTGAACGAAATACACGGCTCTGTATCTTGGCAACATTACCTGATGCAAAGGCAGAATCAGTGCGCAAGGCTTTAACTGAAGCTCTGAAATATTTACCCGCAGAACTGCGTAAAACATTGACCTATGACCGTGGACGTGAGATGTCAGAACATAAAATCCTCGAAGAAGATTTAGGCATAGATGTATATTTCTGTGACCCACATTCGCCATGGCAGAAAGGCACATGCGAAAATATGAATGGTTTAATTAGGCAATATTTACCTAAAGGGATTGATTTAAACCAGGCAGATCAGCATTATTTAAATCAAGTTGCCATGTCACTGAATACTCGTCCTAGAAAAGCGTTAGATTGGCTTACACCATTAGAGAAATTTGCTCAGCTTGTTGATTATCATAAGGCTTTTGAAACTGTCGCACCTCATGTTTGAATTCGCCATGCATTTAATATTGTGAAAAATAATATTGAAAAAAATGGAGAGCTTTAATATTTGTTGACCACAGAGTACTTTATGCATTTAATAAATCCAAAGCTTTGGAATAAAATATATGAAACTCAACTCATTCTCCCCAATTCCTGAAAACGATGATGAACTGCATTTACCTGAACTGGTGTATTGGGCATCTTTAGGTGAACTCGCTGAAGTAGAAAAAAGTCTCGCCAATGGTGTAGATGTGAACTCGACAGATGATGAAGGCTATAGCGCACTTCAAGCGGCGGCTGAAAATGGCTATCTAGATGTAGTGAAACTACTGGTTGAAAAAGGTGCGAATGTCGACTACAAAGGTGAATACACAGCGCTTCAACTGGCTGAAATGGCAGAACAAGTAGAAATTATTGAATATTTAAAAAGTCTGTAACTTTTAAAAATGAATAAAAGAGCCTGCTCAATATCAGGCTCTTTTTGTTTTATGGAGTCTTAAACGGACGAATTGGATTCAAGTTCTTTCAATATTGCTTTATTAAAAGCGGGAAGGTCTTCTGGATTGCGTGAACTGATGAGTGTCCAGCCACTTGCATAACATGTGTGAACGGCCTCATCGACCCATATAGCACCTGCATTTTCCAGATCGAGTCTTATATTCTTATGCGAAGTCAGATGCTTAGTTTTAATCTGTTCAGCTTTAATCAAAACTAAAGGTGCATGACAAATCACAGCTATCGGTTTGGCTTGGTTGCTAAAACTTTGGATAATTTCGAGCGCTTTGGGATGTTGGCGTAATAAATCAGTATTAACTGTACCGCCGGGGATAATCAGCAAGTCGTAGTCGTCATAATGAACATGATCCAAATCGACGTCTGGAGGATAGCTTGCTGCCGATTCTGAGTCCATTTTAACAGTTCGAACTTCGCTAGCTTCAATCGCGGCATGAATGCATTCTATGCCTTTGGACTGTAGAAAATGGAGAGGCTGAATTAGCTCATCATGTTCTACGCCTACATTTGAGGTTATGAACAATACTTTTTGAGTCATATAAACCCCCTAAAAAATGTCTATGCTTTAGCCTAACAAAGCAGAATGATTCAGATGTTTTGATTTAACGGACTCTTGTAAGTAAGTGAAAGCAGCCGATGTAGTGTTTCGTGTAACTTTAGTCTGTGTGAAGGTATTAATGATCCTTTTCAATAATTGATATGCACTAAGAACATCCATAAAGTCTAAAACTATGTAGGAAATGAAAAAACAATCTGCTCAAAAAATGTAGGTTTTTTGAATTTTCTATGCTATAAAAAATAAAACGGCACAAAAATTGCTTATAAAGCGTGCTTTAAAAATAGTTGTATTGACGAGTAGGGTTTTATGAAGTTATCGGTTGGATTGAAAGTTTCGAACTCTTTGTCGCTAACCCCCCAATTACAACAAGCTATTCGATTGCTTCAATTATCGAGCCTTGAACTTGAACAGGAAATTCAGATTCAACTCGACAGCAACCCGCTCTTAGAAAAAGTAGAAGAACAGTCATCTATCGAAAGCTTATCCAGTGTGCAAGAACAAGAACAGGATAAGAAAGATTTGACCAACGAACTCAACGCCGACCATTTACCCGATGATTTACCAGTCGATACCGACTGGGATGATGTCTATACGCATCAACCGACCAGTTTGGGCGCAGCAGAATTTGAAGAACGAGAAGATAATCGCCAAGGTCATTTGGGCTTAAAAGAGCATATGTTGGAGCAAATCAATCTGTTGCATTTTTCGCAAGTAGATATGTTGATTGCTTATTGCATTATTGACTCTTTGGACGATAAAGGTTTTTTAGACAGTGATATTTCAGAAATAACGACTTCAGTTCAACATCTTTTAACAAACATGGACTATGACGACGAAGTCGAAGATGACGAAGTGGTTGTGGTGCTCAAGCATATTCAGCGTTTAGACCCACTTGGCGTTGGGGCGCGGAATCTTGCAGAGTGCTTAATGGTACAGTTGGAAGCCTTGCCGATGCAGACCGCGTGTCGAAATGATGCTATGAATCTGCTGAAAAACTATGAACTATTGATCAGCAATGAACTAGCGAAACTGATTAAACAAACGGGTTTAAATCAAGAGCAGCTCAAGTGCGCGGTTGATTTATTGAAAACGCTAAAAGCGCATCCAGGGCTTGAGTTTGAAGATAAAGACTCAGATTATCAAATTCCTGATGTCGTAGTAATGAAGAAAAACGAACAATGGCAAGTGGCTTTAAATCCTGATGTGATGCCAAAACTTCGTGTGAACTCGTTTTATGCCAATATGATTAAGCGTGCTGATCAAAGTGAAGATAATCAGTACTTACGTAATCAAATGTTGGATGCGAAGAACTTTATTAAAAGTGTCGATGAACGCCATAAAACTTTACTGAAAGTGGCGACGTGTATCATTGAACATCAGCGTGCATTTTTAGAAATTGGTGCTGAAGGGATGAAGCCTTTGGTACTTCGGGATATTGCAGAAGAAGTTGAATTGCATGAGTCGACCGTTTCTCGGGTGACCACCAACAAATATATACTGACGCCACGCGGCTTGTTCGAGTTGAAATATTTCTTTTCAAGCCATGTGGGGACTACGTCAGGCGGTGAAGCATCTTCAACTGCAATTCGCGCCAAGATTAAAAAATTGATTGCTGAAGAGAATGCACGTAAGCCTTTGTCTGATAACGCAATTGCCAATCTGTTAAAGGACGATGGAATTGATGTAGCGCGTCGGACAGTGGCAAAGTATCGTGAATCGTTACATATTCCGTCATCTTCTGAACGAAAAGTCTTGATCTAAAATTTAAAATCTGACTATTCTAGAGGTTCATTATGACAACATAATGAACCTCTTTTTTCTTTAAGGAATAGCGAAAATGATTTGATGTTTCTATGCGCGCTGGTTATTTTGCAGTCATTAAATCGTCTTAGCTTTTCCTCATTAATCCTAATGAAGGTGAGGGATAGATATATGCAAATAACAATTCGTGGACATCATTTGAGCATTACCCCAGCTATTGAAGATACCATTCGCTGCAAATTTGCAGAAATGACCAAGCATATTGATCAGGTGAACAGTATGCAGGTGAAATTAACCAAGGATCATCAGGTCGATAAACATACTAAAAAAGGCAGTAGCAATCATATTGCAGAAGCAATTATCCGTTTGCCGGGCATTGAATTTTTTGCTCAGGCTTCAGCAGATGATATGTATACGTCGATTAAAAAATTATCAGAAAAACTAAAAAGACAGCTCGATAAGCACCGTAAAATGCAGCAAGTTTACCAACCGATCGCCATTTAGTTTGATTTTTATGCAAAAAGAGGTTTTTTAAAACCTCTTTTTTTATATATAAAGTGTGCGGGTTTATGATTTATTTTTCAGATTTATAGTAAAATGGCAGGTTTTTACACCGTTGGTCCTATAAGAGGTCTTTGTGATGAATAGTGAACAGCTCACTGAAATTTTAAAAGCTGCTTTTCCTGAAGCTGAAGTTGCAGTTAGTGGGCAAGGCGGAAAGTTTGACTTACGTATTGTCGACGACCAATTCGAAGGCAAACGTCCTGTTGCACGTCAGCAAGCTGTTTATGCACCATTAAATTCTTATATCGCAAGTGGCGAAGTGCATGCGGTGACTATTCGTGCAATGACTAAAGAAGAATGGCGTAAAGCAAGCTTATTCGGAGCTTAAAATTAGATGGATAAATTTTTAATTCAAGGTGGCACTAAGCTCGAAGGCGAAGTTCGTATTTCGGGTGCTAAAAATGCTGCCTTGCCGTTGCTTGCAGCAATGATTTTGCCTGAAACCCCAACCAAGCTCACCAACGTGCCGCATTTAAAAGATGTAAATACCTTGGTGCAGTTGATTGGTGGTCTAGGCATTACCATGACCTACGAAGGCGACACGGTTACTGCGGATACTTCAACACTAGATAATCAGTTTGCACCGTATGAGCTGGTGAAAACCATGCGTGCATCTATTTTAGTGCTGGGTCCATTGGTGGCGCGCTATGGTAGTGCAAAAGTATCTTTGCCGGGTGGATGTGCGATTGGCTCGCGCCCAGTCGATCAACATTTAAAAGCTTTAGAAGCTTTAGGTGCAGAGATTGAAGTTGAAGCGGGTTATGTACACGCTAAAGTTGATGGCCGTCTGAAAGGTGGCGAAGTTATTTTTGATATGGTGACCGTGGGTGGCACCGAAAATATCTTAATGGCTGCGGCATTGGCCGAAGGCGTGACTACGATTCGTAATGCGGCACGTGAACCTGAAATTACGGACCTTGCGAAAATGTTGATCGCGATGGGTGCAAAAATTGAAGGATTAGACACAGATACCTTAGTGGTAACAGGTGTTGAAAAACTACATGGCTGTGAATACGCTGTGGTTGCTGACCGTATTGAAACAGGTTCGTATTTGGCTGCTGCGGCCATTACTGGTGGTCGTGTAAAAACCACACATACTGATCCAACTTTGATGGAATCGGTCTTAGAAAAGTTTGAAGAAATGGGCGCGGAAGTGACCCGTGGTGATGATTGGATTGAACTGGATATGATGGGTAAACGCCCGAAAGCAGTGAGTTTCCAAACGCTTCCACATCCTGATTTCCCAACTGATATGCAAGCACAGATTATGGCGGTCAATGCCATTGGTCGTGGTTTTGCCACCATTTCTGAAACGATTTTTGAAAATCGTTTTATGCATGTACCTGAATTGTCACGTATGGGTGCCAATATTCAGGTCGAAGGTAATGATGCTGTCGTGACGGGTGTAGAGAAACTTTCTGCAGCACCTGTGATGGCAACAGATTTACGTGCTTCTTTCTCTCTAGTGTTAGCTGCACTTGCTGCTGATGGTGAGACGCTGATTGATCGTATCTATCATATTGACCGCGGTTATGAAGATGTCGAAGCGAAATTACAAGGTATAGGCGCCCAAATTAAGCGAGTAAGTTCATGAGCGATATGAGAAACGATGATCCAAATTTTGATGTAATGGGCAATTTTGATCATGGTTTAACATTGGCATTGAGTAAAGGTCGTATTTTAAAAGAAACCCTGCCTTTACTTGAAACGGCTGGAATTAACTTACTGGAAGATCCTGATAAGTCACGTAAGTTAATTTTCCCAACCACCCATAAACAAGTCCGTATTTTAATTTTACGTGCTTCTGACGTACCCACCTATGTGGAAAATGGTGCGGCTGATATTGGTGTTGCGGGCAAAGACGTGCTTATGGAACATGGAGCACAAAACGTTTATGAACCACTCGATCTAAAAATCGCAGTATGTAAACTGATGACTGCAGGCAAAGTTGGCATGGAGCGTCCCAAAGGGCGTTTAAAAATTGCCACTAAATACGTAAACTTAACCCGTCAGTACTATGCAAGCTTAGGTGAGCAAGTCGATGTAATTAAGTTGTACGGTTCAATGGAACTTGCACCGTTGGTGGGTTTGGGCGATTACATTGTTGACGTGGTCGATACTGGGAATACTTTACGTGCCAATGGTTTAGAACCTTTGGAAGAAATTTGTAAAGTGTCTTCACGTCTGATCGTGAACAAGGCAAGTTTCAAACGTAAGCAAGCATTGTTAAACCCAATTCTTGCACAGTTAGAAACAGCAGTCGCTGAACGTGAAGCGTTAAAAAACAAATAAGTTGATCTTTTTTGTTTAAAGAAACCGCTATCGATGATGGCGGTTTTTTTGTACCTGCTCATTTTTTAATATTTTTATTGGATTGAAATACAATAGGATTGAATTTGGGCCAGTTGATTCAAATTGTTAAAAGTATAGACATCACAAGCAGAAATTCGGGATGTCTGCTGGGTGTCATGAAATTGCGCTTCACCTTGAACAATCACATGATGACCCGTTTCATGAATTGCTTGAATATGGAACTCATGTGCGACGGTCGAAAAATAATGTTCGATAGACTGGCAATGCTTGAGCACTTGATCAAAACCTGACAGCTGTTGTTCACCTACAATTTCCCATGTAATGGTTTGTGAAAAATGCTGTTGGATTCGGCTAAATTGCCCCGTTGAAAAGTAGGTGGCTATGTCCGTGAGGGGCATCTCGTTTTGCCTGTTTTTTAGTCATGTTTAATAATTCTAGTTTAAAAATCATAGTCACATTCATTTCCCGATGAAGTTAAAAGTAATTTTTCATTACACTCCGTGTTTAGCTGGAGGATTGTTGCCCACAAAATACAGGAAACAAGGTAAACTAAAGCTTCCCTTTATTTTCATTGTGGATAAATTGATGCGACGTTTATCGACTCAAGATCAGAACTTTAAACAAGTCTTTGCTGATTTGTTGGCTTTTGAAACCGTGAGTGACCCAGAACTTTTAAAAACCGTAGATCAAATCATCGCTGATGTTCGTCAGCATGGTAATGCTCATGTTCTTAAACTCACTCAACAGTTCGATCGACATCCCGCGCATCAATTCTCAGATTTAGAACTGACCCAAGAACAATTAAAAACCGCTTTTGAGGGTTTGAGTACCGAAGTCCGCGAGGCGTTAGAGCTCGCTGCAAACCGTATTCGTGAGTTTCACCAAGCGCAAAAACAAGAAGGCTGGACCTATGTGGATGCCTTGGGGAACACACTTGGGCAAAAAGTAACGCCTTTAGATCGCGTTGGTATTTATGTGCCGGGTGGTTTGGCATCTTATCCGTCGTCTGTACTGATGAATGCTGTGCCTGCGCATGTGGCGGGTGTGCCTGAAATTATTATGGTGGTGCCTGCACCAAATGGTGAGTTGAATCCATTGGTATTAGCATCCGCTTATTTGGCTGGTGTCAGCCGTGTCTTTACCATTGGTGGGGCACAAGCGGTTGCGGCTTTAGCCTATGGTACAGAAACGATTCCAGCGGTGGATAAGATTACGGGGCCGGGCAACCGTTTTGTCGCGGCTGCGAAACGTGCAGTATTCGGACAAGTCGGTATCGACATGATTGCAGGGCCATCTGAAATTTTAGTTTATGCTGAAGGCGTGAATAACGCACAGTGGTTGGCAATGGATTTATTGTCCCAAGCTGAACACGATACTGTGGCGCAAGCAGTGTTTATCACATCGGATGAACAGCTGTTAAATGAAGTAGAACTGGCTATTGAAGCGCATTTGCAAGCGTTACCTAAAGCGGAGATTGCGCGTACTTCAATTGCCAATCGTGGCGCATTAGTGCTTGTGAAAGACCGCGCTGAAGCAGTTGAGCTGATTAATCAAGTGGCGCCTGAGCATTTAGAGCTTTGCCTAGACGAAGCGCAGGAAATGGCTGAACATATTCGCCATGCCGGTGCGATTTTTATGGGGAGATATACCCCTGAAGCGATTGGTGATTATTGTGCAGGCCCGAACCACGTGTTACCTACCTCGGGTACGGCACGCTTTTCTTCGCCGCTGGGTGTATACGATTTCCAAAAGCGTTCAAGTTTGATTATGTGCTCTGAGCAAGGTGTGAAAACTTTGGCGAAAACCGCAGATATATTAGCGCAACAAGAAAACTTAGATGCGCATGCGCGTTCGGCACGTTATCGTTATCAATAATATAAATTTAGATCCCTCATTTGTTCAGTAATGAATGTTCCTCTCCCTATGGGAGAGGTTAGGAGAGGGGAAAATATTGAATTCAGTTTGGGACATCATAAACCTCTCCCAAACCCTCTCCTAGAAGGAGAGGGCTTATATAAAAGTAAGTTGAGTGCATAAATGAGATAGACAATGTTTAACATTACTACAGAACAAATGCGTTTTTGGAGTCCTGAAGTACGTGCATTAGAACCGTATGTGCCAGGCGAACAACCGAAAATTCAAAATTTATTGAAGCTCAATACCAACGAAAACCCATATCCACCCTCACCAAAAGTGGTGGAAGCTGTTCAAGCAGTCTTGGCAAACTCAGCAGATGTACTGCGTTTATATCCAGATCCAGATGCTTCTGCGTTAAAGCAGGCGATTGCGAAACAACAAAATGTTGCTGTTGAAAATGTCTTTGTTGGCAATGGTTCAGATGAGGTCTTAGCGCATATTTTTAAAGCTTTTTTTGTGCAAAAGCTGCCTTTACTTTACCCTGATATTACCTATAGCTTCTATCCTGTTTATAGCCAATTCTTTGGGGTCAAAACCAAAATTTTACCACTCAATGATGACTTTGAAATTGTGGTGGATGACTATAAACAAGCCAATGGCGGCATTATTATCACCAATCCAAATGCACCAACCAGTATTGATATTGGTTTAGCTGCAATAGAAGCAGTGCTTCAGGCCAATCCAAATTCAGTGGTGGTGATTGATGAAGCTTATGTCGACTTTGGTGCTGAATCGGCAGTCAGTTTGGTGGAAAAATATGAGAACTTGGTGGTGTGCCAAACCACGTCTAAGTCTCGCTCACTGGCGGGTTTACGTGTTGGTTTTGCGATTGCTCAACCGCATTTGATTGCGGCACTTGAAGCGGTGAAGAATAGTTTTAACTCTTATCCAATGGACCGTTTTGCGATAGCTGCTGCGGTCGCTTCATTTGAAGATCAAGCTTATTTCGAAGCACAAAATCAAAAAGTAATTCAAAGCCGTGAACATTTGGTTGAACAATTGACCGCACTGGGCTTTAACGTTTTGCCATCAAGTGCCAACTTTATCTTTGCATCATTACCTAGCAAAGATGCAGGTGAATTAGCGGCTGAATTACGTGAACAAGGCATTATTGTGCGTTATTTCAATAAACCGCGTATTAACCAGTTTTTACGTATCACGGTTGGAACTGATGAACAAAATCAACGCTTAGTCGATACATTGAAAAATGATATTTTAAAATAAACTTTCAACAGTTGTGATCTTTGAAAAGTGAACCTTCACTGATGTGAAGGTTCACTTTTTTATTTTGGTGGTTATTCAGCGTCCGTTTGCACAAAAGTATTGAGTAAATTAAGCAGTGCTGAGACCTTGTCAAAGCACTCTTGGTATTCAGCTTCACACTCTGATGCAATGGTAATTCCACCGCCAGCCCAAAGTGAAACCTCATCTTGGAATTTTTGAATGGAACGAATCAGAATGTTCCAAGAACCAGTACCATCGAAATTAAAATAACCCATTGAGCCACAGTACGCTCCACGTGGTGCACCTTCGAGTTCTTCAATAATCTGCATTGCTCGAATTTTAGGTGCACCTGTAATAGACCCGCCAGGTAGAGCAGAGAGCAGCACATGAAAGGGATGAACTTCTGCTTTAAGTGTTGCTTCGACTTCGCTGACCATATGATGGACTTGCTTAAAGCTTTCAATATTAAACAGTTTAGGTGTTTTGACTGAGCCCGTTTCTGCGTAAACGCTCAAGTCATTACGCAGTAGATCGACAATCATCACATTTTCAGCTTGGTCTTTTTCCGAAGCCATTAAGCGTTGTTTAGATTGTTCATCTAAGACTGGATCTGCAAAGCGCGGCATGGTGCCTTTAATCGGCTTGGTAATGATTTTTCGATGAGCTTGAAAATCAATAAACAACTCGGGTGAACAACTTAAGAGTTCAAAATCATCGATACGGAGATACCCCGAGTAAGGTGCATCGGTCAATTGCCAAAATGCTTCGACTGCACTTAGGAGTCGACCATGTGCCTTGGCTGTGAACTCTTGTGTCAGATTGATTTGATAGCAATCCCCAGCTTTGATGTATTCCTGTACTTGCTGAAAGGCTTGTTTGTATTCGGTTTTAGTCCAGCGTGCTTGGCAGATCGATGCGAGTTGGAGTGGATGGCTTAAGGCCGATGGCTGGAATAAATACGATTCAATTTTGCGATAAATGTGTTCAGCTTGTGAATCACTACTGCAAAATAGCCAGCCTGCATCAGTCCATTGTAGATAACTGCTGTATAAACCTAAAAATAGGCTTGGCTGTGGCTTAATTTGAACAGGAACGTGTTGCTGGGCGGCATAATCATAACTGACGAATCCAATGAGTCCGCCACTAAAAGATGCTTCTTTTTGTTCTGAGTTTGGCTGAATATTACTGGAAATGTCTATTTCTTTGTCATCGTGGATGTAACAAAAATCCTGAGTGCGTTGAAAGAAAAAGTGCTGGTTTTTTTGAAAAACTTGATAACGCTCGGGTAAAAAAGCAATGACAGGTGCATCGACATTTTGTAAATAGACTAACTGTGTGAGCTCATTCAATGCCTGTAGTATATGAGATACAGAGAGGCTTGAATCACAAATTATCTTTTTAAATGATTGGCTTAGAGTCATGCTAACGCAAATAGGATTAAAAAATTCAGGCTATTTTACCTCATTGTACGTGTACGCATAGAGGAAATACCGTTTATCGGTAAGCTATGGATTGCGACCAACAGCAGTTGATCAAAAAATCACTCGCATATAACTTAGTTCAGGCAATGAAGTCACTCAAGGATAGATGTTAATACTGGGTCAAAATAAAAAAAGCAGTAGTTAACATCGAGTGATTGGTATCACAAAAATAAAGTTCTTAGGAGAGGAACAAGATGAAAATTATTACTAAACTTGCTTTAGTTTCTTCAATGGCAATCAGTGCAAATGCGATGGCAATGCAAGCAATGGATGACGCTTCGCTCAGTGCCGCTACAGGTCAAGATGGTCTAAATATCGGTATCGGTATTTCTAAAATCGAAATTGGTAAGGTTTTTGTTCATGATAATGATGGTTTAGCGACTACATCTCTAGGTGGTACTTCAACTGCTGGTGCTATCGTTATCCAAGGTAATGGTATAGCGGGTGATACGCTGGAAAATCACGGTATTGTTATTGGTGCGAACTATGATAATGCAGGAGCATATTTACTTCCATCTCGTAACTTAGCTGATTTGCAAATTGACATAGATGCAAACGGTGGTAATGCATTTATTAACATTGCAGCTCAAGTGTCTGGTCTAGATATTAATATTGGTCAAATTGGTGTCGTGGCTTCGGCTGATATGCCAGCAACTGGTGCAACTTCTATCCGCCGTGGTGGTACAGGTACGGTGAACCCGATTCTAAGTGGTTTATCACTGAAAACAGGTCCAATGTCTGCAAACATCCAACTAGGTGCTGCACCGCAAGGCGCAATGATCCAATTAAGCGCGACCATGGTTGGTGGTTTAGAAATTAAAAACTTGGGGATCTTAGATAACTCAACCAAAACAACAACGCGTGCTGCAGGTGAAATCTTTGTTGAAAGCATTAAAGTTGCAGATGCGAATTCACTTGACTTAACACTGAATCAAAAAATTAGTGTGATTGGTGAAGAGGGTGCGAATAAGGGCTATATCCGTATGATTAGCACAAGTGGCGCGCACGATACTTATGTAAAAGGTGTGCATTTGGGTAGCCGTGATGCTGCATCCATTGGTGATGTAGAAGTTCAAGGTATGCAAACTTACTTTAGCCCAGCTGCTGGTGTGTATATGCCAGGTGCTGTGATTACTATTTCTGGTCACTAAAATTAGCCTTTAAGAAAGCGCGTGAATTCACGCGCTTTTTTTCCAAAATATATTCATAAAAAATGCAAAAAAAGACTATTTTTTTTAGATAAAACACAGTATCTTCTTGAATGTATGGATATAGAGTATTAACTCTAAAAACAAAAAATGGGCGGGATGCCTATATTATTAAAAAAAGTAAAAAGCTATGTTAGAGATCGCATTGGGCTCAGCAATGATGTATTACTTTGCCACCGAAGCCTTTGATATTAAGAAAAAACCAGCGGAAGCGGTTTACTATACTGAAGTTTTAGACTCTCGAAATGCATCTTTTACCAGAATGCATCATGAACCTGTCCTAATTAACCCTGCTGTAGAAGACCAATTTCGAGGTATTGTCCGTCAAGCTTATGACTATAGTTGTGGTTCAGCAGCACTGACCACCTTAATCAATGGCTATGTCGGTGCTCAACTTACAGAACAACAAACCATGGATGGCTTGCTTCGCTATGGCGAATATGAGCGAATTATTGAGCGTCGTAGTTTTTCTTTATTGGACATGAAACGCTTTGTGACTGCACTTGGTTTAGAAAGTGGAGGCTACAAGGGCGAATTTGAAGATTTGGTTAAGCAAGGTCAACCTGCCATTGTTCCAATCTCCTATGCTGGTTTTAAACATTTTGTGGTGTATAAGGGCTATAAAGATGGACGGGTCTATGTTGCCGATCCTGCCTTAGGAAATATTAGTTTTGATGAACAACGTTTCAAGGATGTTTGGGAAAATAACACGTTGTTTTTAATTAATGTTCCGACTGAAATGCGTAAAAATATGTTGGCTTTACAGGAAGCCGATCTGCGACATGTAGATGATGCTACGGTCAATCGCTATGCACTCGTCGATATTCAATATCCGCAACACTATATGGAAAAAATAGCCGATCGTGCATCTACAATTCGCCTAGAGCGTAATAAAAATAAAGAGTCGGAATATTATGGACAGCCGACATACAATTTTCTCAGGCTTTATTATAAAAACAAATAAAGTGTGAAAAAAATAAAACAAGAACAATGGTATAGGTAAGGACAATGATGAAGACATGGATGAATAAAACACTCCTCGCAGTGAGTGTGCAGATGATTCTTGGGGTGGCCTATGCTGCGGAAGAACCGAGCTTAGGAGGATATGAAACAGTCGGTGAAACTGTGACAGAACAAGCAGGATCTGATCAAATAAGTGAACCTGAGCAACCAGCAAAATCAGCATCCGTAACTACTGGAAGTGTTGAACAAGCAGCGTCTTCTGCATTGCAGCAGCAAGAGGGTGATGCAACTAAAGAGACTAACTTAGAAGAAGTTTTTACCTCAAATGAACGTCAGTATTCATTGATTAAACAAGGTGACATTTCATCTTACTACGACATCGATTATACCTATTACCGAGATACTCAACTTGATTTAGAGATGGCACAGGGTCAGCTCTATCAACTGCGGGTACAAGAGAATGCAACACACAGTCTAACCAATACCTTTACGGCACAGTATGGTTTAAGAGATAACTTGACCTTAACAGCATCATTGCCTTTAGTTGCCAAAACAGACTTATTAAAAGACACCTCTACAGCGGGTCTTGGGGACATTTCTTTTGGTGCACGTTGGGAACCGTTTCCACTCAAAGCTGGCCGTTTGCCTTTAATTTTATTTGGTAACGTATCTACTAAAACTGGGGATAGTCCTTATGAAATTAATGCTACTTCAGACTTAGCAACAGGCAAGGGGTATTATTCAGCAGGTGTTGGAGCAAGTACGCGTAAATATATTGATCCCGTGGTGCTGTTTGCATCGGTCTCTGCAAACTATGGTTTCAAAGAATCGGGCTTAGATCAGCGCCGTGGTAGTCGTGTGATTGAAGCGTTTGAACCAGGGATTAGTGGTGGTTTTGCCTTCGGTTTTGCCTATTCCTTTAACTATGATGTCTCAATGACGATGTCATACCAACAAAGTTTCAATACTGGGGCTGAATTTACTTACAGTTCAGGGGAACGCTACTCTCCAGCAGATCAAACCAGTTCAACTTTTGCGATTTCCTTAGGTGTACGCGTTTCACCTGAAACAATTGTGAATGGGACGGTTGGCCTTGGTTTAACAGAAGATGCACCTGATGTCTCATTAGGGTTGTCTTTCCCGTTAGATATTCTTGGTTTTGGAAAAAAGCTTAAATAATAGGGGGGTCGTATGAAAAATATCCGACTTAGCCCTTTGGTGTCTGCCATATTATTAACGGGCTATTCTAGTGTTACCTTTGCTGCTTTAGGACAAAACTTATCAGTTGATATTCGCTCTTTGGCAATGGGAAATGCAGTCACTGCTGATCCACCTGGGATCAGTGCCATTCACTTTAACCCAGCAGCACTGACCAAAATTGAAGGCTTACAAACGGATGTACAGGGTATTCTCGCTGATTTTAATATCGAGCGTGAGTTCTCTGTTCCTGCAGGTTATAACGTATTTGGCTATTCAGATGACCCGATTGTTTGTAATGATGGGCCTGAAGTAGATGCCGATATCTGTACCGACTTTAAAGGGCCAGTCCGCGGTGATGTTGAATACCCGAGCTTATATGTACCTGGTTTGAAGAAAATGGTGGACTTGGGTAAAGGTATGCCTGTGGCTGCCCCGACTGCGGGTATAGCATATAATCCGCCGGGCTCTAAAATGACATTTGCAACTGCCATGTATGCGCCATTAATTGCAGGGTTCGGTGCGGAAGATGGCAATCCTGGCAACTTTATGGGTCAACAAGTTGCGCTAGAACGGATCACCTATTTATCACCGTCTATGGCCTACCAAATCAATGATCAACTTTCCATTGGTGGTTCAATTGGGATGTCTTATCAAGCTTTGGCATTAAAAAATGATCTACGTTTTCCCAATGAGTTGATTGGGATGCTGCGTATGATTGATGATGTCGTTTGTACCCCGTTCAAAGAAAACTCTGATGTGATTACCGACATTCTCTTGCTGGGAATGTGTAATGCACAAGAGGGTATGAATCCCTTTGGGCGTTTTGGCCAACTCGAACTTTCAGCAGAACAATCTCTGAGTCCAAGCTATAACTTAGGTGTACTGTGGGAGCCGACAGAAGATTTTAGTTTTGGTGTGGTCTACCAAAGTGCCGCAAAAATGCGGATGAAAGGTAAATATCACATAGACAATGCTAAAGCACCACAAGAACTCATTAAGGGATTGATGTCCTCCCCAACAGGGCAGATTCTGGCTGCAGTTTTAGGTTTTCCAAGTTCAGTACCAGCCAGTGAGTCGGGTCTGGTATCAATGGATCTAGAATATCCAGCACATTTCCAAGCCGGGATTAAGTATAAACTTTTACCCGACTTACAAGTCAATGTCGATGTAGGTTGGACCGACTATAAAGCATGGGACAAATTTAAATTTGAATTTGACCGTCAAGTTTCGGCGCTCAAAATTGCAAAATTGCTTTCAGCCAATATTTCAGATAGTAGTTTGGCTTTGCCTTTGGCATTTGAGTCACCATGGAACTAAGGTATTGGGATTGAATATTCAGCAACAGATCGTTTAAAACTCCGTGCAGGCTATGAGCCACGGACCAGTGCGATCCCTGATGATAAACGGAATACGATGGTGCCGATTAACAATGCACGCTTGTTTGGTTTGGGTGTTGGTTATCGTTTTGATGCAGATACTGATTTAGATCTATCGATTGGTTTTTTGCAAAGCCGAGATAAAATTCCTGCAAATTCTAGTAGCTTAGCGAACCAAACTGGGGTAAATAATATTTTATTAAACCCGTATGCCGGTTTAAATGTAAAAACAGATACAACCATTACGATTTTAGGGTTTGTAACTGCTAATTGAAATCTACTTATTTCTATACTATTATATACAACATGAGTAAATATGTAAGCATTAGCGTTGCAGCTAAAACATTAGGTGTTTCCATTCAAACATTAAGGCGTTGGGATGAAGAAGGCACTTTGGTTGCAGATCGAACCCCTAAAAATCATAGACGATATGATCTGAGTAAGATCACGCCTGAGCAAATACACAAGCCCGATAGTCAACTTCAAAGGAAAACCATTGCATACGCAAGGGTATCGAGTCATGACCAAAAAGAAGATTTAATTCGACAGCAACAAGTTCTTGAAATGTACTGTGCAAATCAAGGTTGGACGTTTGAATTAATCTCCGATCTTGGTTCGGGTATGAACTATAGAAAAAAAGGCTTAAATAAGCTGCTAGAAGCAATCATGAATGATGAAATCGGACGTTTGGTTTTAACGCATAAAGATCGCTTATTGCGGTTTGGTGCTGAGTTGGTTTTTGCCTTATGTGAAGCTAAAAGCGTGGAGATCGTCATTCTTAATAAGGGTGAAAATTTGTCTTTTGAGGAAGAACTTGCTCAAGATGTTTTGGAAATCATTACAGTGTTTTCGGCAAGATTATATGGTAGTCGTAGTAAGAAAAACCAAAAGTTAATACAGGCAGTCAAAGACGCACTATGAGCCGATTCATACGAGGGCATGTAATCCAATTACTGCCAAATAATAAGCAAGCAAGTCATTTCGCTCAAGCGAGTGGTGTTGCTCGTTTGTCGTATAATTGGGCTTTAAAAGAATGGCAACGTCAATATAAAGCAGATAAGGAATATAGAGATCAGTGTGACTATTATGGCGTTCAGGTGGATAAAAAACTTCTAAATAAACCATCCGAAGCTAAAATAAGAAAGCACTTAAACTCGTTCAAGCGTGAGAAATACCCTTTCATGCTTAAAGTGACCAAATGTGCGCCACAACTTGCGATTAAGCAATTGGGTAGTTCATTTGATCGTTTTTTTAATGGTCAATCCAAATATCCAAAGCCTAGAAAAAAAGGCGTAGATGATCGCTTCTCATTATCAAATGACCAATTCAGCATTAAAGATAGAAAAATTAGTATCCCAAACTTGGGTTGGGTAAAAATGACTGAGGATTTGCGTTATCAAGGAAAAATATTATCAGCGAAAATATTTAAACAGGGTGGTAAGTGGTTTGCTTCGATTGCTGTTGAATTAAATCAGCCTGAGAAACTTCACCCCAAAACAGGTTTATCTGTTGGTATTGATTTAGGTGTTTCCAGTCTTGCCACTTTATCTAATGGCGAGGTTGTTCCATCAAGTGCGCCACTAAAGAAACAGCTTGCCAAGTTAAGACGACTTGCTAAGTCTTTTAGCCGTAAAAAGAAAGGTAGTCAAAACAGAGAAAAAGCGAAAACCAAGCTCTCTCGTTTGCACTACAAAATATCATGCTTGAGAAAAAACAATCTTCATCAAGTCACATCTGATTTAGTTAAGCGATTCGATCTGATTGCGATTGAGGATTTAAATGTGAAAGGTATGGTACAAAACCGTAAGCTCTCAAGAGCCATATCGGATATGGGCTTTTATGAGTTCAAGCGACAGTTGATTTACAAGGCTAAACAGCATGGCAAATCAATACTTTCTGTTGGACGATTCTTTCCAAGCAGCAAGATGTGTTCGAATTGTGGTGAATTAAACCAAAACCTGACACTTGCAATGCGTGAGTGGCGATGTTCATGTAACACCCTGCATCACAGGGATATTAATGCTGCCATCAATATTCTAAAACATGCAGATAAAGAATTGGTGGCTACATAAGCCACCAATGGCGGTGAGTTACACCGTGACAGCCTATGGAATTGAGGTAATCCCAAGCGCAATAGCAATTGGTTCTTGATGATGAAGTAGGAATTAAACATTAAACCCACGTAAGTAGGTTTAAGTAGGTTTTAAATAACGGTAAAGTGGAGCAATATCTATAAAGCGTATTTGAATAACTATTATGAAAAAAATAGCATCGCCAATCGAGCGGCTGCGGACTTCCGTGAGGGTGAGGTTTCAATTGAAATTGCTGAATGCTATAAGGTGTTAGCAAAATAATATTGTTGTAAACACAAAAAAAGCCCATCATCGATGTAATGCCAGTCAGTTAAGAAATTGACTGGCATTTTCTTGGATATTTTTGTGCTTTAATTTTCACTACTCGCGGACATTGCCTTTGCCTTTTTTCAGGTAATACAAATATTTTAGATTGTTCAAATAATTGTGCTAAATGTTTGGGTAGATTTCCTGCTGATTCTAAAGGTGTGTGCCTTAAGATATTGATAATACTCATAGATGCAATATGGAAACTGATCCTTAAAGGACTCACCTTTGCATGTTCAGCGATAAACCTCATCTGTCTTCTTAAGATATTATAAGCAATAAATACCCCCCACAATTCTTGATAGACCAAATCAGGTTGTTTGCTTCTTAAAATTCTTGCATCCTGTAAATCACTTTTAATTTCCCGATAACACATTTCTATTTCCCAACGCTGGATATAAAGCATTGCAAGGTCTTTGAATGGATAAACTTTAGAATCTGTTAATGATGTAATGTAACGTCTTATTTTTCCTGCATATTCAACTTCAATTAAACGTGCTTCCCAATAGTCACCCAATGACGGATTTATCTTTTTTGCTCTTGCTGAAACAGGCATTTTGATCTGAAAGTCATGGGCCGCATTATGATGAATCACTTCATAACGCAGGTTGTCCTTTGCTCGCATCAACCAATGACTCTCTTCTGCCTGAGATTGCCAACTTACTAAAAAATCAGCAGAGAAGTAAGCACGATCAAATAGGGTAATACTGCGAACTGGTGCTTTTAATTGACTGGCTAAGGTTAATTCACCTTGATCCATACTGCCAATTTGGGCATCAATCATTTCATGCGTATTGGTATTCACCAGGCAAGTCGCTCTGACTTGTGGGTAAGGGGCAGCTGCTGTTTTGCCTTTGGATGAACCAAAGTGCTTAAAGTTTTCTTCTGTATGAGGCATAGACCAAACAACACCATCTACAGCACAAACGCATAGACCGTGAAAGTTGCTATATTGTTGTTGTGAGTCTTTAAACCATGCCTGACTTAATGTCGAAAATAAAGCACTCATGGGCTCTAAGCCTAAGCGCTGTCTTGCTTGTACGGATGCACTCGGTACACAGTATTCTGCCGTACCGAAAACAAGTTGCAATTGTTGAACCACATACCAAATCGGTTGATTTCGAAATAGAGCAAGTCCGATCACCAGCCAAACAACATGTTCAGCAGGCAGTTTTCTTTTTCGAATTGATGCTTTACCTGTTTGGTTTAAGCAATCTTCAATCCAGTTTAAATCAATCAATTCACTGAATTGTGAAAGTGAAGGTAGGGTTTGTTTTAATGTTAAATCTAAATTCTGAGATAAATTCATAAAAAAAGAGCGTATTTACATACGCTCTTTTTACAGTATTTTAACTTTTTTTGCTTAACTGACTGGCATTACATCATCGATGGGCTTTTTTTGATATTAGGCAACATTAACCTGTATGGTCTAAGCGTGTACCTAGGGTTTCGAGATGAAGATTAAATTGATTACTTTTACGGTCGGCAAAATAGTGACGTAAGGTATGTTCGACACTAGGGAAAGCCAGTTCTGACCAAGGAATTTCATCTTCTTCAAATAAACGACATTCAATGCTTTCTTCGCCAGCACCGAATTTTCCATCTACTAAGTTCGCTTTAAAGAGCACATAAATTTGACCAATACGCGGAATATTGTACATGCAATATAGCTGTTCAATTTCAACTTCCGCTTCAGCTTCTTCACGGGTTTCTCGTGCAGCACCTTGTTCCATGGTTTCAAACAACTCCATGTAACCTGCTGGTAAGGTCCATAGCCCATAACGTGGTTCAATGGCACGGCGGCATAACAATACTTTATTTTCCCAAAGTGCGAGTGCACCACAAATTACTTTAGGGTTCACATAATGAATAGAACTACAAGAGGTGCAAACACGACGCAATTGATGGTCGCCAAGAGGGATTTGTTCTGTTGTTTTTTGTCCGCAATTGCTGCAAAAGTCCATATTCATCATCAATGATAAAGTTCAGACTCAGCATAACTTAAAAATTAAATTTTGGCATCATTTCTCTTTTTTCAGTATCAAATTCAGCTATGATGAAAAAAAGAATGATGGGGACGACGTTCAATGGATGAACATTCATTAACACGCATACTGCAGCAACAGTTACGGTTTTCAAACAAAATTAAATCGGCAGATGCAGCTGTGTTAATCGCGATCACCAATGAAGACAATCCCAAAGTTTTACTGACCCGCCGCTCTGTTTACCTATCTAATCATGCTGGTGAAGTGTCTTTTCCTGGCGGAAAAAGAGATCCGCAAGATACCAGTAATATTGTGGTTGCCTTACGTGAAGCCTATGAAGAAACCGCATTGAATCCTTTTGATGTACAGCTGCTCGGTGATTTGCCGATGCAAAAGGCCCGCAATGGTATGCTGGTCAAACCTGTGGTCGGGCTGATTCCGCCTGAAGTTGAACTGGTTGCCCAGCCGACAGAAATTGATCGTATTTTCTTTGCGTCACTTAAACAGCTGATGGAAGTACCTGCGGTGCCTTATGAAGTTCGTTTTGCCCATCAATCTCTCTATTTTCCCAGTATGCGGGTGGAAAATGAAATTGTTTGGGGGCTGACAGCACGGATGTTGGTTGCATTATTTCAATATGGTTTAGGCTACCATAAAGAGTGGCCATTTTTAGTCAATTCACCGACTTTTCGGTTCCCAAAGTAAGTTGAGTATTTTAAGGAAAAAATATGTTGTACAAATTTAAAGGTCATTCCCCACAAGCAATGCATCAACCATGGAATGGTTGGATTGCGGAAAATGCCACAGTGATCGGTCAAGTCGAATTGGGGCAACAGGTTAGTATTTGGTTTGGGGTGGTCGTACGTGCAGACAATTGCAAAATTCGTTTAGGTGACTTTACCAATATTCAGGAAAATGCGGTTTTACATACAGATGCTGGGATTGAAATGAATATTGGCAATTATGTCACGATTGGGCATCAAGCCATGTTGCATGGTTGCACTGTGGGAGATAATAGTCTGATTGGGATTAATGCCGTAGTTTTAAACAATGCCGTGATTGGTAAAAATTGTATTATTGGCGCGAATGCGCTGATTCCTGAAGGGAAAGTCATTCCAGATAATTCTCTAGTTATGGGCTCACCGGGTAAAGTGGTCAAAACTTTGGATGAAACGGCTGAGGCTCGTTTGAAAATGAGTGCACTGCATTATGCAGAACACTTTAAACAATTTATCGATTTAGAGCCGGCACAGTTATAAGCTTATTTTTCCCATTCAGCCTAGATTTCTCTAGGCTTTTTTAGTTCTGTTCTGAGAACATCTCGCCTAGTGCTTTTGAGTGGAGTATCATAGCCACGTTTTTATAGATTAAATCATTAAGGTTGTGCATGAAAGTGCTGGCATTGGAATCTGCAAATGAGCAGTGTTCCGTCTCTATTGTAGATGAAAATAAAGAACTTTTTTTCCAATTGGATACGCGCGCAAAAGCACAAACGCAAACGATTCTCCCAATGATTGAACAAGGGTTTTTACAGTTGGATATAAAGACAGAAGATTTGTCTTGTATCGCTTTTAGTCGTGGTCCTGGTTCTTTTAGCGGCGTTCGTATTAATGCTGCCGTGGCTCAAGCTTTGGCATGGTCGCATGATTTGCCTGTGGTTCCTGTCTCAACCTTACAAGCGCTCGCACAAGCCGCATATCGCGTGCATGGTCTAACCACAGTCACCGCAGTTTTAGATGCTCGTATGAGTGAAGTCTATATTGCGAGTTTTCAATTAGATACGGACGGCATCATGCAAGCCGTCGATGAAGAACAGCTTTTAAGCTATGCAGCAGCTACTGAATGTGCACCGTTTACTTTAGTTGGTTCAGGTGCAACCTTAATTGATCCATCACAAATACAATACAAAGATTTAAGTGCAACTGCGCAAGATATTGCCACAATTGCGCGCAAGAATGCACAGCAACAACACTGGGTGAGTGCTGAACTTGCACTTCCAGTCTATTTACGTGATAACGCTTGGAAAAAAATCCCGGAACAGGGCAAAGCATAATTAGGGTTTTTTATGGATCTTTTACTGCTGCTCAAAGCGGCAATTATGGGTATTGTTGAAGGTATTACTGAATTCTTACCCATTTCGAGTACTGGACATTTAATTTTAGCTTCAGAACTCATGAATTTCTGGACCAAAGAAAAAAGTGATGTCTTTGTGATCGCCATTCAAATGGGGGCAATTGCAGCCGTCATTTATGAATATTGGGCACGTTTGTGGGGAGCAGCAACGGGGATTTTTAGTGGTGAACCCCAAGGTCGGCGTCTTGGGATTGGGCTAATTTTAGCGTCGATTCCTATTGTGCTGATTGGTCTGACATTTGGTCAAACGGTGAAAGAGCTTTTATTTAATGATATTGCCATTGCCATTGGTTTGATTGTAGGTGGCTTGATTATTATTTGGATTGAAAAGCATCCACCACAAGAGCGCGTCCATGAAGTTGAAGACCTGAGTATCAAAGATGCGATTTGGATTGGTCTGATTCAAGTACTGTCTTTAATTCCAGGGACATCACGTTCAGGGGCAACCATTATTGGTGCGATGTTTTTAGGTGTATCGCGCAAAGCAGCCACTGAGTTTTCATTCTTCTTGGGTATTCCAGTAATTATTGGTGCGGGTCTTTTAGATTTATACCAAAGCGCACATGTGTTTGACGGACAACAAGATTGGATCGTATTGGCAACAGGCATTATTGTTTCTTTTATCTCGGCTTTACTGTTGATTCGTGCTTTAGTCGCTTATGTGGCGAAGCGTGATTTCATGATTTTTGCATGGTATCGCATCGCTTCAGGCTTAGTGATTCTACTGTTTGCCTTTACGGGTTGGAAGTTATGGTAGGCCCAATGCGCTTATATGTGGAACAAGAGCATTTAGAAAAAGCACAGCACTATGTTGCTGTGCTTTTTTCTCGCGGTGTCGAGGTCAGCATCGAAGTCGCCGAAAAGTTAAATGCACGTTTCTTCCGTTTTCATCCTGAACTGGGTCTGTGTGCCGATGCCGATGGGCTTTGGCTTTGTGCCAATGGCATGAAAATGCAGCCGGATTGGAAAGCTGAAGTTCCACGTTTAAAGCGTGCGTCGTTAAAGTCTGAAATGATTGCTCGTGCTTGCTACTTGACTGAAAAACCTAAGCTCATTGATGCAACGGCAGGGCTTGGGCATGATTCACTGCTCATGGCATATTTGGGCGCCAATGTCACTTTGGTAGAACGCCATCCCATTTTATTCACCTTGTTAGAGTCAAGTAAGGAACAGGCTTTGCAGGATGCATTTTTAAACCCTGTGGTGACTCGAATTCACTTGGTTTTTTCAGATTCCGCACAGTATCTGCAGCAACAAGCAGAGCAGGGCAATACGGTCGATGTGGTTTATCTAGATCCGATGTTTCCGCAACGGGATCAAAATCAGCAAGCGGTGAAAAAACAGGCACAAGTGAAAAAGCAAATGCAACTTTTACATATGTTATTGCCTGAAGATGGTGAGATGGATTTGGGCGATAATCTGCTTGGCTTAGCGCAAAAAGTGGCAAAACGGGTGGTGGTCAAACGTCCTCGCTTGGCCGTATTTTTGGCAAATCAAGAAACTACTCATCAGTGGCTGGGGGATGCATGCCGTTTTGATGCCTATTTTCAGCATGAACGCTTAGACTGAAGTGGAAGACTGCTTCAAAAGTATGCAAAGATTTGTTATATAGTTAAAAACATCATTGATAAAATGCTGATCAAGCATAAACTTAGTGTGTCCCTACGCAAGTCACAATTTAATTAGAATCTTATGATCGACTTCAAACCCTCCATCAACTTTTGGCATGATTTTAAAAGCAACCAAACTGCGGGGATGTGGTTGTTTCTAGGTTCACGACGCTCTTTGCAAATTGTCCATCCTTCGATTATGCAGCTCATTTTTTGGGGGATTTTAGGTGGCTCAGCCAATACTTTATTTAGCTGGTTGAGCGCAGGAGAGATCGGTGACTTTAACCCACAAGGTTTGGTTAGTTACGCACTTTGGCCTTTCATTGCCCTGATTGTCGGGATTTTTCTGTCTCAACGGGTGAATAATCCGCGTTTGATGTTGGTACCAGCACTGCTCTGGTTGGTGTTGGATACGCATATCGCGTTATTACAAAGTTTTATCCAATATTTAGGCATGGTTGATGTCCTGCCGTATTTCTTCTACGACTACCTGCCGAATGTATTCATGGTATTGTTTGTCTGGCAGAGTTTGGCTGTGGTGTGGGTGTTTTCGCGTGAGCTGAAATGGCCTTGGTGGGAGCGTGCCCTGATTGTCTTGGCCACGCTGTTTACCCTTGTGGTTTGGCAAATGTCAGTGACCAGTCAGCCGATTTGGAAAGTAGAAGAAACGCCACCAACCTTTGCAGAAGATGCCTTCTATGCACAAAGTCGCTTACTCAATAAAGCACTAGAGTCCGTGCAATATGGCGAATTTGCCCAGTCACATTGGTATTTCCTTGGGGTGGCGGGAGCGAGTTATCAAGATGTATTCCGTTCGGAAGTCGAGCGAATAAAAGAACAGTTCGATACGCGTTTTGGTACGTTGGGCCGTTCGATGATGTTGGTGAATAACCCTGCTACACGAACAGAAATTCCGATTGCCTCTAAACACAGTATTGAAATGGCGCTGCGTCGTATGGGACAGCAGATGAACCGTGAAAGCGATGTGTTATTTTTATATATGACTTCGCATGGTTTACCGAACCAATTCGAAATGGAAAATGCACCTTTAGACTTAACTCAGGTCGACCCGAAATGGTTACGCGAAACCTTAGATGCATCGGGTATTCGCTGGCGTGTGATTGTTATTTCATCGTGCTTCTCTGGAAGCTTTGTACCAGCACTGCAAAATGACAATACTTTGATCATTACCGCTTCGGCAGCAGACCGTCAGTCTTTTGGTTGTACCAATGAAGCAGATTATACTTATTTTGGTCGGGCGTTTTTTGATCAAGCAATGCGTGAACAAAACAGTATAGAAACGGCGTTTAGCCAAGCACAAAAGACTGTGAGCCAATGGGAAACAGCACAAGGTTTTGAACCGTCTGAACCACAGTGGTCGATGGGTAAAAATATGGAGCTGATGCTTCCTCAACTTGAACAGCGCTTGTTTCCACCTAAAGCTGTTGCAAACCCTTAATTTGGATCTAAAAAGGAACCCTGATGGAATTAGTACAATCTAACCGTAGTTTTGATGGTGAACAGCGTATTTACCGATTTAATTCCATCAGCCTTCAAGGCGAGAGTAAGTTCGGCATTTATTTGCCGGCTCAAGCGCTAGCAGGGCAAGCGTGCCCAACATTATTTTATTTGGCAGGTTTAACCTGTACCGAAGAAACCTTTGCTATTAAAGCGCATGCGCAGCGTTTAGCAGCACAGCTAGGTCTGATTTTGGTAACGCCTGATACTTCTCCTCGTGGTGAACAGGTTGCGCAAGGTGATCATTGGGATATTGGGCAAGGGGCAGGTTTTTATATTAATGCCACCCAAGCGCCGTGGGCTGAGCATTTCCAGATGGAAAGCTATGTTGTTGAAGAGTTGTATGATTTAGTGATTCAGCAATTTGCTGTACAAGCAGAGCGTATTGGTATTTTCGGGCACAGCATGGGCGGTCATGGCGCTTTAACCTTGGCCTTGAAATATCCTGAGAAGTTTAAGTCGGTGTCTGCATTTGCTCCGATTTGCGCACCCAGCCAATGTCCTTGGGGCGAAAAAGCGTTTTCAAACTATTTAGGTTCAGATCAAGCTGAGTGGCTGAAACATGATGCAACCGCTTTGGTCCAAACAAAAACAGCTCATTTTGCCGATATTTTAATTGATCAGGGTTTGAGTGATCAGTTTTATAGCCAGCTCAGTCCTGCATTATTTCAGCAAGCCTGTCAGGCTGCGGGCCAGCCACTGACGCTTCGCGAACATGCAGGCTATGACCATGGTTATTATTTTATTCAAAGTTTTATTGATGATCACCTGCAGTTTCATGCCGTACAGCTCGAAGCTTAAATCTTGATTTGTCGTATTTATTCTTAATTTTTGACTAGAAATCATCCAGCACTGGCATTAACATGGTTGGGTGATTGATTTTTTGTTCTTGAAAAATAAAACAGTAAAATAATAGATAGGGTATACATGCAAAATTCAGAGGCATCTTTGCCACCTGTAGAGGCTTCTTTTGAAGCAAGCTGGCCACCTCCACCAGCCGTTCCCACGGATGAGCCAAACGCCTATTTGGGACAGACCTTTCGTTTCCAATTCCGTGGTAATGCCCGTGAGTACTTTGGCATTTGGATTGTGAATATCTTATTGACCATTGTTACCTTCAGTTTATATGCGCCTTGGGCGAAGGTTAGACGCTTACGCTATTTTTATGGCAACACGGTGTTTTATCGCCGCAAGTTTGATTTTACGGGTGTACCTACACGTATCCTGATTGGTCGAATTATTGCTTTGGGCGTGTACTTTGGCGCTTCAGCTTTGGCTCAGGTATCTTGGCAAGCTTCTTTAATTGGTTTCCTCATCATCTTTTTATTGGTTCCGTGGTTGGTGCGTTCAACCATTCGTTTCCGAGCGCGGAACAGTAAATTTGGCAATAGCCGCTTTTATTTTACAGGCACAACCAAAGAAGCCTATATCTTGGCGCTGAAAGGCATTTTGATTTACATCTTTACCCTCGGGATCTTTTTCCCAGTGCTGTTTTGGTATTTTAAAAAATACACGCTGGATAATTTACAACTCGGGCAATTACGTTTTGAGTTACATGCCGATTGGCCTGACTATATGCGTGCTATGTACGTCCCTGTGTTTTTGTTTATTGGAATTGTCTTTGTTTTAGGATTATTCGTTGCCTTCACTCTTCAAGTTGGGAGCAGTTCTCCAACCCAGTTTGGGATCATCGTGGCGGTGATTTATATGATTGCTGCTTTTATGATTTGGCCGTTGATGATGGCGCGTATTTTTATTACCACATGGAATAAAGCCACGCTGGGGCGTAGTCCTTTCCAAACGGACTGCGGTCAGATGCATTATGCATGGATCGTGATGACCAACTGGATTTTAAAAATCCTCTCGCTCGGTTTGTTATCTGCATGGGCTGCGGTGCGTTTGTATCAGTATCAAATTGAGTCATTAACTTTAACCCTAAAAAATGATCCAGATCGTATGTACAATTTGGCTCAAGATGACCCGAATGCTATTGCTGAAGAGCTGAGTGATATTTTTGACATCGATATTTCGCTGTAACGAGGCTTAAATGCAGGAACAAAACATCACCTTTTACGATGGGCAGATTTCTAAGCCTTATCCAGCCACGATTGCACCGATAGACCGAGAAACGGTGTTGATCTGTTATAACCAGCAGCAGCGTCGTTATTACTATGCCGATATGCAGTTGATTGGGGCATTGGGGCAGATTCAACCTGTGATTGAGTTGAAAGATGATGCACGGATTGAATTTCCACAAGCATTGCCTGACTGGTTTGAGCTGAACAAAAAGCATGTACAGCATTCGATTTGGAAATTAGAACGCTCACCAAGTCTCATCTTATTTAGTGTGGTGTTTGTTGCCGCTTTTATCTTTGCCATTTTAAGATGGGGTATTCCAAGCGCAGCACATTATGTCGCGATGCAACTACCTGCCGATACCATCTATAAACTCGGCGATGAAGCGCAAGAACAAGTGTTTAAGCTGACGGGACCTTCGACTGTCCCTCTTGCACGTCAAAAACAAATCATGCAAAGCTATCAAGACCTTGTTGCCAATGGGCAACCTGCCAAAGTATTGTTTCGTGCAGGTGGACAAATTGGAACGAATGCTTTAGCGCTGCCAAACAACACCATTATTCTGACCGATGAACTGGTTAATTTAGCTAAAGATGATCATGAAATTATTGGGGTTTTAGCACATGAGCAAGGGCACTTGGTCGAGCGACATAGCTTACAGCAAGCCTTATCCAGTTTAGGTTTTAGTGTGCTATTGATTGCGGTGACGGGGGACAGTTCGGCCTTATTTACAACTTTGCCCGTGGCTTTGGTTGGTGCCAGTTATTCACGCAATTTTGAAAGTGATGCGGACTTGTATGCCATGCAAGTGCTGGATAAAAACCATATCTCCAGCTTACATTTGGCAAACTTTTTAGCACGTATGGAAGATGATGCACGTGCCGAAGAGGAAGAAAAGCAGCCGCAAGGGAAGTCCGAAGAAGAGGAGGACGGTGGCATTGGTTCATTTTTCCAAAGTCACCCTGCGACCCAAGAGCGTATTGCAGCTATTCGCCAATTTAACCAACAGCAACGGTTATCAAACTAATTCATTCAGCCGTTGACTTAAACTTGTGTCCATGTTGCTGTGAGTGGCGTTTGTCCCATACGGATCAGGTGGTCTAAGACCACGTGTTCTAAGTGACTCAATTTTTCTTCACTCGCCTCAATGCTGACATGTAAATGTTCGGCTTGAGGGCTTAACAGTACCCGTGCTTCAGGCATGATAATGGTAAAACTACTGGGTTCTTGTTCGATTTCAAACTTATGTTTCCAGTGATTCACCAGTCGTTTTGCAATTCGAGCCGCATCTGTCGTGACAATATCCGCAGTACTTTTCATATTTACCTCGTCGATTGATCATTTACCATAGCAGTTTCAAGCCAAATGAAAAGTTGAATGTTGCAACGCTACGTTGCAAATTTAGAAAGCTTAGCGCTTTCTTTTTTCACAAGTCCCAGTTCAAAAGCTGAATTTGCTATAATGCGTTCATTCCCTTTTGTATAAGCCAGGTACACGCATGTCCAAGCCTTATTTAATTGCACCATCTATTCTCTCTGCTGACTTTGCTCGTTTAGGTGAAGACGTTGAACATGTACTTGCAGCAGGTGCAGACGTGGTTCACTTTGATGTGATGGATAACCACTATGTGCCAAATCTGACTTTTGGTGCGGGTATTTGTAAGGCTCTCAAGAACTATGGCATCAAAGCCCCAATTGATGTGCATTTGATGGTCAAGCCTGTCGATCGCATGATTGGTGACTTCTTAGAAGCAGGCGCGGACATTATTACCTTTCATCCAGAAGCCTCTGACCATATTGACCGTTCTTTACAGTTGATTAAATCAGGCGGTGCAAAAGCGGGTTTGGTCTTTAACCCAGCAACGCCGTTATATTATTTAGATTATGTGCTCGATAAAGTCGATCAAATTTTGTTGATGAGTGTGAACCCTGGTTTCGGCGGTCAAAAGTTTATTCCGATGACTTTAGACAAACTACGTGAAGCACGCAAAATTATTGATGCTTCAGGGCGTGATATTCGTTTAGAAGTGGATGGTGGTGTGTCACCTGCAAATATTCGCGAGATTGCAGAAGCGGGTGCAGATATGTTTGTTGCTGGTTCAGCTATTTTTGGAAAACCAGATTATAAAGCTGTGATTGATGATATGCGTGCAGAGCTTGCAAAAGTCGGTGCGGTAAAGGTTTAAGCTCATAGGTATAAATACTATGCGTTCTGTGGATAACTTTATGGATAAACTGGTGGATATCTATGTTGATAACGATATGGATAACTTGATTAATATTCAAACGTTTACACAGCAATGGTTTAGTATTTAGACGTTAAATGTATAAAAAGGACTCATTTGAGTCCTTTTTTATGGTGTGAAAGCCTGATTCTTACTGATGCTTTATTCATCTTTACTTAAAAATAGCACTGTTTAAAAAATAACTTTATTGTTTAAGTGTGCGTAGTGGCTAAACCGTCGCAGTAATTGAATTTAAATTTATAAACTTGTGTATAAACTATTCTTTGCTTATCCTGTAGATTGGGATCAGCAACAAAAGCTTAGGCATTTACATGCACAGAACGTTTTGTTGCGTTGAAATATCATTCTTCACTGACTAAATAGGATTGATTGTGCGTTCACTGCTCAAGACACATTCTTGGTTTGTCTTACTCATTACCTTGGTAATGGGGTGGAGTGGTATTGCCCAAGCTTCGGCAGCGCCGATGCATCAAATGATGCAGCTGAGTATGCAGGCTGCAACCAGTGAGCAAAGTTCTGCGCATGCAACAGGTATGCAAAGCATGCCCGACTGTCATCAAACGAAATCATCGAGTCCAGTCTCTGGACATCAAATGCATATGGCTCAGACCGACATAACAGCGAAGAGCAATTGTCATGCCTCGGATATGCTGCAAAATAAGCAAGTTCAGTGTCAGGAGTGTGCACAGTATCACTGCCAAACGACGCTGACGCTTTTAGACGTTGAACCGCTTGCAGTGGTTCAGCTTGAAGCCGCTTTAGTACAATCATCCCCCCATTTTCGTTATCAAGCTCAACATTTAGTGGGCTATTGGCAAGAAATTCTACGTCCTCCTAAAGCCTAATCCTGATTTTTAAAACTTTATTTTTAAAATTATTAGGATTTAGTCATGTCTATTCAATTTAAACAAAGCCTCATCCTTGGGGCGTGTCTGATGTCATCTTCTTGGAGCTTTGGCGCAGTCAAAGAATACCAATTAGTCATTGATGAAAGTCCCGTCAATTTAACGGGAAAGTCGTTAAAACGCATTAGCGTTAATGGGCAGTTTCCTGCACCTCTGCTTGAATTTGAGGAGGGCGATGATGCGGTCATTCGGGTTAAAAACAACTTAAAAAAACAGGATTCATCGATCCACTGGCATGGTTTGCTTTTGCCCGGGCTAATGGATGGTGTGCCAGGTTTTAACGGGTTTAATGGTATTCAGCCGAAGAGCGAATTTGTCTATAAGTTCAAAGTGCGCCAAAGTGGAACCTATTGGTATCACGCACACTCGAAAGGACAAGAGCAAGATGGGCTGTATGGCGCATTGGTCATTTATCCCAAAGACAAAAAGCCTTTAGCTCAGCATGAAAAAACTGAGCGTGACTATGTGGTGATGCTGTCGGACTTCCATGAGCAGAGTAGTGAACAAATTCAGAAGAATCTGAAAATTTCTGCCGAATATTATCAAAATCAGCGTGAAACCGTTGCTGATGTGTGGAAACAAGTACAGCGCGAGGGCTTAAAAGCCGCGTGGCAAGACCGTTCCATCTGGAACCAAATGCGCATGCTAAAAACGGATCTGTCCGATGTCACGGGTTATACCTTCCTGATCAATGGTAAAACGCCTGAGCAGAACTGGACAGGTATGTTTAAGCCGAATGAGAAGGTTCGGTTGCGTTTTATCAATGCTTCAGCCATGTCATTTTTTGATATCCGTATTCCTCACTTAAAAATGACCGTGGTCAGTGCAGATGGTCAACCCGTCAAACCCGTTCCTGTGGATGAGTTTCGGATTGGAACTGCTGAAACTTATGATGTGATTGTGGAACCGAAAGCAGGGCATTATCAAATTGAAGCAGAGTCGATTGACCGTTCAGGCTACGCCATTGGAACTTTACACAATGAGTTGACTCCAATGGCACAGAGCATACATATGCCTGCGCCACGTCCACGCTCATTGTTGACCATGGAAGATATGGGGCACGGCTCAGAACATTCAGGTATGGATCATTCACAGATAAACCATGAAACAATGCCTGAAATGGATCACTCCAAAATGAACCCTGAAGCGATGGCTGGTATGGATCATTCAAAGATGAATCATAAGACCATATCTGAGATGGATCATACACAGATGGGTCATGCGCAACAGAATACGACAGCAAGTTCGGTACAGGAAGCTGTTACACCAGTGTATGGGTGGGCGAATGCCTCTACGCCTAAAGGTGATAAGGCATTGCAATATAGCGATCTGAAATCCTTAGAGCCTCAAAAAGATACCCGTGAGGCGACGAGCGAGTTAGTGATTCGTTTGGGTGGAACTATGGAACGCTATTTGTGGACCATCAACGGGAAAAAATTTAGCGACGCTGAACCGTTGAAAGTGAAGTATGGCGAGCGTATTCGGATCAAATTTATCAATGACAGCATGATGGCGCATCCGATGCATTTGCACGGTATGTTTATGCAACTGGAAAATGGACAAGCCGCCGTTGATATGCCGAATAAGCACACTTTGATTGTACCACCGGGCAAAACAGTGACTGCTTTACTGACCGCAGATGAGTTAGGCGAATGGGCGATTCACTGTCATCTGCTGTATCACATGAGCTCAGGCATGATGAATAAACTGATTGTGGCCAATGTGAGTGATAGTCAAGTGTCCACCACCCCAATTCAAGAGCAAAAAACAGCAGCTCAAGCTGAACCAAAAGGAGATGAACATGCGCATCACTAATCTTTTTTCAGGTTTTGCCCTAGCTGTTAGTGTCTTATTGAGTTCGTTTGCTATGGCTGCCGAATCTCATGCACATCATGAAAAACAAAAAGCCAAATCTACAAGCCAAGATCAGTCCAAAGAAATGGCACATGAGCATCATCAGCATAGTGCCGATGAGCATACTCAGATGCTGAAACAGAAAAATGCGGTTGGTCTGCCTTCATCGGAGAAGCAAGCTCAGACTCAACCAAGCAAACAGTCGAAGGCTCAGAAAGGAGATCATCATGTACACCATTAATCTTTTTTCTAAAAGCATAGTGAGCAGTTCTTTCGTGTTGATGAGTGCTGCGGCTATGGCGCATGAAGGGCATCATATGCCTGCTGAAGCAAATGCAAATATGTCCATGACAACTGAGTCCGTGATGTCACAACATGCACAGCATCAGGCGATGACCACTCCAACTCAAGCTGTTCCACAGACTAGCGCACAACATGTACAGCAGATGAATCATGATTCAACAGCACATACGCATGATCACCGCAAAGAGCACGGCGCGCAAATTTATGCGGTCACCACCGTCGATAACAAGTGGTTGCTGAATGAAGATGGCGATGGTGGTTTAAAGTCTGAGTTTGAAACCCGTATCGGGACAGATGAAAATAAGCTGTTTATCAAGGTACATGCGGATAAGCAGGAAGCGCATAAGGCTGAATATGATGCCAAAGTGCTGTATAGCCGTATGATTTCAGACTTTTGGGATATACAGGCAGGTGCACGATACCGAGCTGAAAAAGTAGAGTATGAACAGCAGGGATGGGATACGGAAGAAAAAGTGGATGGGGTGCTTGGCTTACATGGTTTAGCGCCGTATTTCTTTGAAACTGATGCTTACGTATATGCTGGTGCAGACAACTATGCTGCGTTTAGTTTAGAAACCGAGCGGGACTTGTTACTGACCCAAAAGCTGATTTTTAAACCTTATTTAGATATGAATATTATTTTCAGTGATGACTCTAAATATGCCAAAAAATCGGGTCTCAGTAGTGCAGCCGTTGGTCTTGAGACACGTTATGAGATCAGCAAAAAAGTCATGCCTTATGTGGACATTGCCTATGAATATAGCAAAGGCAATGAAGCGACGGCTTGGCAGGCTGAAAGTGACGAAGAGAAAGGTTGGCAGTATGGAATGGGTATTCGCTTTAAGTTTTAAGTCGGACGTTTAGGTTTAAAGTAAATATTTGAGATTGCACCAATGTTGTGCTGAAAGAGTGATCTGCTGGTTCGGATCACTCTTTTTTGCGCTTTAATGATTTCTAAGTATGAAAATAATTCATTTTGGTGCGCTCTTTGCTATAATTTGAGGCATATTTAGGATGAACGACCTCCCTCATATTGAGAAAATTCGTCAGGACGGCCTGACTCTAGTGAAGAGGAGTCAGTAGCATGGCTTGGGTTTTTCTTATCTTTGCGGGTCTGTTTGAAATCGTTTGGGCATATTCAATGAAACTGTCCGAAGGGTTTAGCAAACTCACACCCAGCATCATTACCATTGTGTTCATGATTTTAAGTTTTGGTTTACTGGCCTATGCAATGCGAACATTGCCGCTAGGAACCGCGTATACCATTTGGACTGGGATTGGTGCGATTGGATCTTTCTTGGTGGGGATTTTTATTTTAGGTGAGCCAGCAACTGCTATGCGGATGTTTGCTGCGGTGCTGATTGTATCGGGCCTGATTTTGATGAAACTCTCATCCAGCTAAATTCATTTAAATATGTAGAGCTTCAAGCGATCCTTCGTTTGAAGCTTTGTTGTTTCTGCTCGGAATAAAAGGTGTTTTGCGTATGGCGTGGGTGATTTTAATTGTTGCAGGTTTGCTCGAAGTGGTTTGGGCCTATGCAATGAAAGTATCGGATGGTTTTACTAAACTGACACCGAGTATTTTAACCCTCGTATTTATGGTGGCCAGTTTTGCGTTGCTGTCTTATGCCATGAAGACCTTACCTTTGGGCACTGCCTATACGGTTTGGACAGGGATTGGCGCGATTGGTTCATTTTTGGTGGGTATCTTGATTTTAGGTGAACCTGCCAATGCCATGCGGATGCTCGCAGCGGTTTTAATTATTTCTGGGCTTGTACTGATGAAACTTTCATCGTCATAATGTTACATACATAGACAATTTTTGTGGTGAACCATGCGCTTATTTTTTAAATATATGCCATCTCCTGTCGGGGTACTGAGACTGGTGGCACATGATCAAGCCTTGGTTGCCGTATTGTGGGAAAATGAAAATCCCAAACGGGTACGTTTAGCTGAACTGGTCGAACACAATCAGCATCCGATTTTGCTGGAAACAGAGAAACAGTTGAGCGAATATTTTGCGACAAAACGTCAAAGTTTTGATTTGCCTTTGGATTTTTGGGGGACAGATTTCCAGAAGCAAGTTTGGCAGGCTTTATTGCAAATTCCTTTTGGTGAAACCCGAAGCTATAAAGATATTGCGCTACAGATTGGTAATGTCAAAGCCGTTCGTGCAGTGGGTGCGGCTAATGGCAAAAATCCAATTTCAATCATTGCGCCGTGTCATCGGGTTGTGGGGGCGAATGGAAAATTGGTCGGCTTTGCAGGCGGTCTGGACAATAAAGATATTTTATTGACGCTTGAGAAAATTGCGAATTAAGCGTGTGTTTCGGAGTTTTTACGTTCGTATTTTAGTTTAATAATTTAAAAGTAAGTACTTTGTTTTTTAATCTGTATTCTTTTGAAGAATCGTGTCTCTAACTCAAATAACGATGAATAATATGATGAGTCAAATTGTGGGGAATGTGTTTTCAGAGCTGTGGTGGATGCTACTGATCTTGTTCGGGATCGGCCTTTTAAAAGCGTTTAAGCCCTATCTGAAAGGGAGGTTTGGCGAGTTCGCAGTTCAAGCGCATGTGAAATTGTATTTGGATGAGCGTTATACTCTAATTAACGATGTGACTTTGCCTGATGAGCAGGGCGGAACGACTCAAATTGACCATATTGTATTGAGCCCCTTTGGTGTTTTTGTGATTGAAACCAAAAACTATAAGGGCTGGATTTTTGGTGGTGAGCGTCAAAAGATGTGGACGCAGAAAATTTATAAAAAGAGCTTTAAATTTCAAAATCCGCTGCATCAAAATTATAAACACGTCAAAGTGCTGCAAAGTGTGTTGCAAGATATTGTTGATGTAGATTATATCCATTCTGCTGTGGTGTTTATGCCTGAATGTGAGTTTAAAACTGCAATGCCCAGTACAGTATTTAAAGGTAAAACATGGGTCGATTATATTAAGACCTTTAACACAGAAGTGATTCCAGCGATGAAACTGAAACGGATTCAGCTTCGGATTGAAAAAGAAGTGTTAGAAAAGTCATGGAAAACCAACCGTGAGCATGTCGCACATTTAAAACAACGCCATCAAGACCGTTAAACAAAACCCTGCATACGCAGGGTTTTCTACTTAAAAACGCTTGGGAATTTTTTGACCGCCTTCAACAGGTGTTTCTGCCTGTTTTAATACACCAAAGAGCCATGTTTCGGCATGATGTACTGCGACTTTAACACTGTCACCTTGCGCCAAACGACCCGCAATAAAACTTGCCAGCGAACAACCTGAACCGTGATATTCACCAGCTAAACGCGGGCAGCGAGTTTCAGAAATGAGCTCGCCATTCACAAACAGGGCATTACGAATATAGTCCGGTGTGTCTTCATGACCACCTTTGACCAGTACCGCTTTGGCACCCATTTCAAATAGTTTTTGCGTTGCGGTAGCTAAGTCATCGAGACCTGTTAACGCTCGTAGTTCAACTGTATTTGGGGTAATAATGTCCGCCAATGGGATCAGCTCAACAAAAGCTTTGACTAAGGTTGCTTGATCACCCAGTGAACCGCCACTGTTCGCCACTAAAACAGGGTCGAGTACATATTTGTACTCAGGATGTTCACGTAGAAACTCAGCCAGTGCTGCAATATTATCAGTGGTGCCTAACATGCCAGATTTGACGGCTTTAATCGGTAAATCACCGACAACAGCGTTCGCCTGAGCTAACAGCAATTCTTTTGACGTCGCTTCAAAGCCAAACACTTGTTGCGAGTTTTGAACAGTGAGTGCTGTACACGCAATGGCTGCATGCGCACCACTTTGACCAATCGCTTCGATATCGGCCTGTAAACCAGCACCACCTGAAGGGTCTAAACCAGAAAAGCACAGTACGGTTGCGCGCACAGAAATATCCTTGTTGCGAAAATTTGCGATAGTATAGGCAACTTTGGCAGAACTCTCGATAGTATTTTATTTAAAGCCCAAGAAGGATCAGCTGTGATTAAACATATTTTGCTAGATTTAGATGGAACATTAACAGATCCGAAAGTTGGCATTACCACAAGTGCGCGTTATGGCTTAAACAAAGTCGGACACCCCATTGCTGAAGATCTAAACATTGACTGGATTATTGGGCCACCCCTAAAAGCGTCTTTGGCAAAACTCTTAAATGTTGCAGTGGACGATGTTTTGGCAGAGCAAGCTTTATTGGGCTATCGTGAGCGCTTTGCGGTGAAAGGTTTATATGAAAACCATTTATTTGCCGATGTTGAACCGACCTTAAAAAAACTGACCGAGCAGGGCTATCACTTGTATTTGGCGACAGCAAAACCTGAAATTTATGCACGTCAAATCTTAGAGCATTTCAATTTACTGCAATACTTTATCCATCCCTATGGCAGTGAACTGAACGGTGAGCGCACCAATAAGGGAGAGTTGATTGCTTATATTTTAGAAAAAGAGCAGTTAAAAGCGGAAGAGTGTCTGATGGTTGGTGATCGTGAGCATGACATTTTGGGTGCACGTCGTAACGGCATTGAAACCATTGCGGTGGAATACGGTTATGGTTCTGATCAAGAGTTGACGGAAGCCGCACCTAAAGCACGAATTAAAACCTTTGCCGATGTCTTGGACTTGATTTAACGCAGATAGGATTTAATTCGGACAGGATTTAAAGAACGTCTTTTTCGACTGCGCACGACTTTTCTATATTGAAACAGTCGTGCGCAGGGATTAAAAATTAAATGCCTAACATACGTCTAATTTCATTTGCTAACAGTGCAGGATTGGCCTGTTGATGCGGAATGCTAAGGCTGTTGAAGCTATCACCACGAAATTTACGATCCACTTCCAAAAGTACATGGGTTTGATGTTGCTCTGCCACAAAGGACACTTCAACTTCATTGATGCTGTTGAACAATTGCGTAGGTTTAAATTCAAGTTCTTGATAACAACCAATGCTCGAGTGGAAGCCGTTGCCACATAGTTGACCTTTTTCAACATCGACGGTCATTAACTGAAAACCGCATTGCTGCATGGCTTGAATAAACGCCTGCATAGCCGGTGTCGGGAAAATCTGTAAATAGTCTTTGTCAGTGGCATCGAGTCCCCAGCCCACATCTAAATGCGTATGTAACCACACTCGGGTTTTATTGATGCGGCAAGGCACATCTGTAACTGGCGTTTCAAAGGGCAGTTGAATCGAAAAAGGAAATGCATGTGACTGATGGGCTTGTAACTCAAAAGTCCCGCTAATGTGCCATTCGGCAATACTTAACGCACTATTGTACTCAGCATCATCCGATTCAACCTCGGCTGTGGTCATGAGCTTTAAATAAATACCGTTGATAATTTTATTAGACGCGGCACCTTTAAAAATAACCTCACCTTGAATGGCTTGACCCGCTTGTGGTGCGGTGGTGTGTAGACGAGTATCGACTTGAATGCCTTGTAAGCCAAGACTAGACATAAGTTTGTTAAACAAGGTGCAGAACTTCCAATAGGGAATCGATAGATTTTAAACATTTAAAGTGAATGCATTTTTAAAATGCATATTTTTAATAAGCTGTTAGCGAATATCCAAATAAAAACTTTCTTTGACTTCTTCCATCACAATATAACTGTGCGATGACGCTGAAGAGGGCAGTTTTTTTAGTAAATCACCCAATAGGCGTCGGTAGGCACTCATTTCTTTTAAACGGGCTTTGACCAAATAATCGAATTCACCTGAAATCAGATGGCATTCTAAAACTTCAGGGATTTCGACCAAGTCACGTGCCACTTGATCAAACACATCGCCAGACTTGGCCGATAGCTTAATTTCTAAAAATACCAATAAGTTTCGATCGACCAGTTGTGGATTGAGGCGTGCGTAGTAACCCATGATAATACCATCGCGCTCTAAGCGTTTGACACGTTCTGAACAGGGTGTGGTTGAGAGGTTGACGCGAGAGGCCAATTCACTAATCGCAATTCGTCCATCACGCTGTAAAATGTCTAAAATCTGCTGATCAATCCGATCTAATTTACGCATTATAAATTTCCTATGTTTAGAATTTTAGCGCGACAAAAATGGCGATTTACCTAGATTATAATATTAAAAACAGTGAAAAAAACTATTAACCTAAAAATATACTAGTGAAATAAACTAGTGTGTGTAAGGGATCAGTCATGCGTGTAATTGTCTTAGGTAGTGGTGTCATCGGTGTTGCAAGTGCATATTACCTTGCACAACAAGGCGCAAGCGTTACGGTTTTAGACCGTCAAGCTGGTCCTGCTGAAGAAACTAGCTTTGGTAACGCAGGGCAAATCTCTCCAGGTTATTCTACACCGTGGGCTGCACCCGGTATTCCGTTTAAAGCCGTAAAGTGGATGTTCCAACACCATGCACCTTTAGCGATTAACATCGATGGTAGCATGTGGCAGTTGAACTGGATGGCGCAAATGTTGAAAAACTGCAATCCACAAAGCTATGCTATTAACAAAGAACGTATGACGCGTGTTGCTGAATACAGCCGTGACTGCTTACGTGAACTGCGTAAAGAAACAGGCATTCACTATGAAAACCGCGCGAAAGGAACTTTGCAGGTTTTCCGTAATGAAGCACAACTAGATGCAGTACAACGTGACATCCAAGTATTAAAAGAATGTGGCGTCGACTACGAATTATTATTAAAAGATGACTTAGCCAAAGTCGAGCCAGCTTTAGCCTATGCCAAAGACAAACTGGTTGGTGGTTTACATCTACCGAATGATGAAACAGGTGACTGTTACCTATTTACCAATGCTTTGGCAAATCTTGCGAAAGACATGGGCGTAGAATTTAAATTTAACCAAAATGTTGAAAAATTAGTGGTTGAAGGGGATGAAATCAAAGGCGTGGTGGTTGATGGTCAAGTGCTTACAGCAGACCGTTATGTGCTTGCTTTTGGTAGTTATTCACGTGATTTCTTAAAACCATTGAATTTGAATTTGCCTGTGTACCCTGTCAAAGGCTACTCATTGACCATTCCAATTATAGATCCTGCATTTGCACCGCAGTCTACGGTTCTTGATGAAACTTATAAAATTGCCATTACGCGTTTTGACCAACGTATCCGTGTGGGTGGTATGGCTGAACTGAGTGGTTTCAACCACGGTTTAAACCAAGACCGCCGTGCGACCTTGGAAATGGTGACTCAAGACTTATTCCCAGGTGGAAATTTAGCTGAAGCAAGTTTCTGGACGGGTTTACGTCCAATGACACCAGACTCTACGCCGATTATTGGTGCGACTCGTTTTAAAAACTTATTCTTGAATACAGGACATGGCACCTTGGGTTGGACCATGGCATGTGGTTCAGGCAAGCTTATTAGTGACTTGGTGATGAACCATCAACCAGACATCAGTACTGAAGGCCTATCGATTCAACGTTATCCTTCAGCAGCCTAATTCGTTTTAGGTCATATTGATTCAAGGAAGAAGAAAATGCCACGTCCAATTACTGCAGTGATTCATAGTCAATCACTGCAGCATAATTTAAATGTTGCTCGCACGAAAATGCCGAATAGCCAAGTCTATGCGGTGGTCAAAGCCAATGCCTATGGTCATGGGATTGAACGCGTCTATCAAGCGTTCAAATCTGCCGATGGTTTTGCGCTGCTCGATTTGGCAGAGGCGAAACGCATCCGCGCTTTAGGCTGGATAGGTCCGGTTCTGTTACTCGAAGGTATTTTTTCAGAGCAAGACCTATTTGACTGCCATGAGCTGGGCCTAAGTTTCAGTATTCATAGTGAATATCAACTCGAATGGTTAGCGCGTTTTCCTTTAGAGGCGCAGTTCGATGTTTATTTAAAAATGAACAGCGGCATGAATCGTTTAGGTTTCCGTCCTGAACAATACCGTCAAGTGTGGCAGCAGCTTTCCAGTTTGCCTCAAGTTCAACGCTTGACCCATATGATGCATTTTTCGGATGCCGATGGTGAGCGTTTCGGACGTGAAGGCATTGCGCATCAATGCCAGTTATTTGATGCCATTACCCATGATCTGCCGGGTGCACGTTCTGTTAGCAACAGTGCAGCCATCTTACGCCATGAACAGTTGCAGTCGGATGTGATCCGTAGCGGCATCATGCTCTATGGCAGTTCTCCAGATTATCCAAGCCATTCGATTCAGGACTGGGACTTGCAACCTGCCATGAGTTTGCGCAGCGAGTTGATTGCCATTCAGCAATTAAAAGCAGGCGATAGCGTCGGTTATGGCTCAAAGTTCATTGCTGAAAGCGACATGCGTGTGGGTATTGTGGCTTGTGGTTATGCCGATGGTTATCAACGGATTACCGCAACAGGTACGCCTATTTTAGTTGATGGACAACGCAGCAGCTTGGTCGGGCGTGTCAGCATGGACATGTTGGCGGTCGATTTATCTCACCTTCCAAATGCCCAAGTCGGCAGTGAAGTGGTGCTGTGGGGTACATCGAAACAGGGTGCTGTACTCAGCATTGATGAAGTCGCAGCAGGTTCAGGCACGATTGGCTATGAGCTGATGTGTGCTGTCACTGCACGTGTCAATTTTATCCAAGATTAAATTTTATTTTTATACAGTTTCATACAAGGAAAGACCTATGTCACATTCAGACATTCAAAAATTCAACACCAACGAAGTCATGAGTGCAGTCACTGTGTTTAATCAAGTGGTGTATTTGTCAGGGCAAGTGCCAAAAAATACCGACAATGATGTCGCAGGTCAGACCCGTGAAATTTTAGCAACAATTGATGAGCTTTTAGCTTTGGCAAATACAGATAAATCACGTTTGTTATCTGCTCAGCTTTACATCAAAAATCTCTCTGATTTTTCTACAGTCAATGCGATTTGGATTGACTGGATGAATGGTTGTGTAGCACCTTCACGTGCCACGATTCAGGCTGATTTGGTTAATCCAAACTGGTTGATCGAAATTGCAGTGACGGCTGCACAAAACTAATTTTTAAACTCTCCCCGTGTATATCAGCGCTTGGGTTTCAACCGAAGTGCTGATGAGCGTATAAATGCCGCCCGTTAGGATAACGAGCACTGTATGAACATGGTTTATACGCAAAAAAGGACTTTAACAGGATGTTAAATTATGACGACTACCCCACAAGCTGACGGTGCAAATGCATCATCGCATGAATTACAACGGAAATTATCCAACCGCCACCTGCAATTGATTGCCATTGGTGGCGCGATTGGTACGGGCCTGTTCATGGGTTCGGGCAAAACCATCTCTCTTGCTGGTCCTTCTATCTTAATCATTTATATGATTATCGGGACCATGTTCTTCTTCCTGATGCGTGCATTGGGCGAAATTTTATTGTCAAATTTGCACTATAAGTCGTTTATCGATATGGCTCATGATCTGATTGGGCCAGGTGCGGGTTACTATATCGGTTGGTCCTATTGGCTTGGTTGGGTCTTGGTCGGTATTGCGGACTTGGCAGCCATTATTAACTATCTCGGCTTTTGGCTCCCACCAGACATGGCCTTTACTCCTATGGGACAGGCTTTAATCAGTGTCGGCTGCGTACTGTTTGTCCTCGGGCTGAATTTATTGACCGTGAAGCTCTTCGGTGAAATTGAATTTTGGTTTGCTTTAATCAAAATTTTAGCCATTTTAGGGCTGATCGTGATTGGTGGCTTTATGGTGTTTAGCCATTTCCAAGCACCGGGCGGTTCAGTTGCAAGCTTTAGTCATGTTTGGTCGCATGGAGGGATGTTCCCTCAAGGTGGCAGTGGCTTTTTAGCAGGCTTCCAAATTGCACTCTTTGCCTTTGTCGGTGTAGAGCTGATTGGAACCATGGCTGCTGAAACCAAAGACCCTGAAAAGAATTTACCGAAAGCAGTGAATGCGATTCCAACCCGTATCATTTTGTTCTATGTCTTGTCGCTATTTGTGGTGATGTCGGTGACGCCGTGGAATCAAATTCCTGCGGATCAAAGCCCGTTCGTTTCACTATTTTTACATGCAGGTATCCCAACTTCAGCCATCATTATGAACTTGGTGGTACTGTCTTCAGTGATGTCTTCAATGAATAGTGGTGTGTTCTCTACATCACGTATGCTGTTTGGTTTGGCAAGAGAAGGGCAAGCACCACAGAGCCTAGCGCGTCTGTCAAAACGTGCGGTGCCAGCAAAAGGCTTATTCTTCTCATGTGCTTTTATCATGGCAGGTGCTGCGCTGCAGTACTTTGTACCAAACACGGTTGAAGCCTTTACATTAGCCAGCTCATTGTGTGTGATTCTGTTCATCAGTATCTGGAGCATTATTATGGTGTGCTATATCCGCTACCGTAAATTGCGTCCTGAGCTACATGCAAAATCGACTTTTAAAATGCCGGGCGGTGTTTGGATGTCTTATGTGGTCTTAATCTTCTTGTTCTTTACGTTGATTATTTTGAGTTTAGAGGCGGATACTCTTCGTGCACTCATGATCAGTCCACTATGGGTGATTGTTCTAGCCGTGACGTATCAACTGCTGTACAAGCCTCGTATGAAAAAACGTCTGTTAGGGCAGCAACTGGATAACTAAAATTCATTCTGTACTCGTGATGTTTGAAAGAAAGCCCTGCATAAGTAGGGCTTTCTTTTTGCTTGAGCTGAATTAATGGGTTCTAATTCAGTGTTAGATAATTGTATGATTTTATATATAAAAGCTGTCTAAATCAGGTGATTTCACTTTTAATGAGGCACTTTAAAATTTTAACAATGATTTATGCGTAATTATAAAATAGACATCCTGCGTGGCGTGTCCATCCTGTTGGTGCTGATTCACCATTTCAATATTCCTTATAAATTACACGATACCTTTCTCGGCATCTCAATTGGGGGCGAGAGCTTAAGTACTTTGATTGCAAGAAATGGCAACTATGGTGTGACCATGTTTTTTGTCATTTCAGGTTTTTTGATTACTCAGCATACCTTGCAGCGCAGTGGATCTTTGGCGCAGATTAAGCTGAAAGATTTTTATATCCGTCGTCTTGCTCGAATCATGCCGTGTCTGGTGTTATTGGTCACGATGGTCAGTGTGCTCGGAAGCTTAGGATTACAACCCTTTATCAATCAGTCGCCCAATGGCGTAGAAGTGTCCTATGCTGTCACCGTCCTTTCAGCTTTGAGCTTCTGGATGAATCTACTGATTATTGAATACGGCTGGGTGAACTATACTTTGGGCGTATTGTGGTCTTTATCGGTTGAAGAAGTCTTCTATTTAGCGTTTCCTGTCCTGTGTTTAGCACTGGGTCGGGGCAAAGGCTTTATTATTTTTCTGCTCGTTGTCATTGCGTATGCACCGTATTTTCGTGCCCTCCATTTTGGCGAGGGAAGCGGCGCTTATCTGTATCATTATTTTTCTAGTTTCGATGGAATTGCCATTGGCTGCCTCACCGCAATATATGCGCAACATTTTAAAGGTGTAATTTACAATCAAAAAATGATTGTTGCAGTAACAGCGTTTCTAATGACCGCTTTATATTTTTATGCACCCATCAAAGAGGTGAGTAGTTGGGGCATCAGCGTATTTGCTTTACTTACAGCGTTACTCATATTGTGTTTTACCCAAGACCTGAAAGTTAAACCTATCTCATACACGGCACGGAGTTTGGTCTGGATTGGACAGCGTAGCTATGAAATGTATCTGTTTCATTTGATTGTTCTCGGCTTAATGAAAGTGGTGTATTTCCCAAAAGAAACTTTAGCGGCTGAAAAGTTGATGTTGTTGCCTGTTTATTTTATCGCAGTGTTTATTTTGAGTTGGGTGATTGAGAAATATTATTCGACCCCACTCAATTTAAAAATTCGTCAATCTTGGATACGTTCGTAATACTGATCTTGAACTGTGCTGTTGATTTTGTACAGACATTAAAAAGCCCCGAATCAATCGGCAATGCTGTTCACTTAAGAGGAGCAGCATTTCGATCTACTGGATAACGGGTTTTTGACATCTTAACCGTTCGGGGTGTTGTTGCCCTCGAACGCCTTTCCAGAAACAGGCTACCTATCCCTGATCTCAGCTCCGATAGCCGCCTGCCAGTTCTTGATAATGGGTTGGCATTCGCCATCACGATCAGCTGAACGGCTATGTACTGGCATACAGGCTTGAAACGGATATCCGAAGGTGAACGCCCAAAGGCTACCGCTGCAAATGCCGCTTCTCGCCGGATAATATTGTAGGTCAGCAATAGACCCCACAGCTCTTGATAAACCAGCTCTACTGTCTTGCTGCGAAGCGTGATGGCATTATGCTGCATCGAGCTTTTGATATCCCGAAAACCTAATTCGATTTCCCAGCGTTCTTGATAGAGTCTAGCGATATCCTTTGCAGGATACTGATCGGCCGGCAGCGAGGTCAGAACCGTCTTTATTCGTCCCTTATCCACAGCATAACTGACTTGCCTGACTTCCCAGTATTCGGGGAGCATCGGGTTGTTCTTTCTTGCTTGGGGTGATACTTTCATCCGTACCCGCACGTCATCTTCTGCATACGTCTCGATCACCTCACTTTTCAGATTTTTGCGTTCCGGAATCAACCAGTGACGACCTTGACCCTGCATCGAGAGTGAAAGCAATAAGTCCGCACTCCAAAAACCCTTGTCAAACAAGGTGATCGAATGATCGGGAATCTGGCTGAGAAACTTCGACGCCAGAGGAATCTCCCCCCGGCGATAGGGACTGATCTGCGCATCGACTAATATATGCGAGCGCACATTCATCAGTGCGACGAGCCGTAGCATCGGAAATGGCGTCTGGCGCTGCGTGGAAGTATTCCCTGAGCCAAAATGCTCACGAAGATCATTTGTATCTTGGGTTCGCAAGAGTGCACCGTCGACAGCAAAGACCTGAAGCCCCTGCCATTGATCATCTGGGTAACGCTCATGTCCCCAGTGCTGACCTGTCTGGCGAAACAGCCACTCCACAGGATCTGCACCCAAACGCTTACGTGCTTCAGTTACCCCGCTGCGTGCCAACAGGTCAAGAGAGGCCAGTCCTTGAGCGCAAATATTTAGTCTTCTTGCCACTTCATGGACAGGCTCATCACGAAAAATCGCCATTCCGAGAACCAGCCAGAGAACCTGATCTGCGGGCAAGCGTCGCCTGCGGATAGTAGCCGAACTGCTCAATTTAAGTGCAGATTCAACCCACTCAATGGGGATATTATGAGTAAATGTATTCAGATCCGAGAAGTTAAACAGACTGTTGAGGTCGAGAAGATCCTGCTGAAACACCATAAAAAATCCAATGCCAAACCCGACATCGGATTCTCTAACAAACTCCGCCACGCTTCAATTGCTTAAGTGAACAGCATTGCCGAATCAATCGGGGCTTTTTAAGTGTGGGATTTTAAAATGTCGGTTTCACCACGACTAAAATCACCACAGCAAATAAAATGAGGGTCGGCATTTCATTAAAGAAGCGCCAAAATTTGTGTGACTTGTAGTGCGCATGACCAATCAATTTCTTACGGTAATAACCGCAGACAAAATGGTAAATCACTAACAGTCCAACCAAGCCCACTTTGAGGTAGAACCACAGGGCTTCATGGTAGTGGCGCGTTGCATCACCCCAATCGACCAAGAAATGTGCCGTGATCAGTGTTGCAATCATCGACGGCCACATAATGCCACGGTACAACTTGCGTTCCATGACCTCGAAACGTTGATGACTGACGGCATCATCACTCATGGCATGGTAAACATAGAGCCGTGGTAAGTAGAACAATGCAGCGAACCAACACACCACGGCAATAATATGTAATGCTTTTACCCACAAGAAAGCATCAGAAGGAGCATCCATCAAGTCACCCTAAAATGGGCGGCTTAGCCTTCCCACTTTTTGAAAATGAGACATGCATTTACGCCGCCAAAACCGAAACTGTTACTCATCACAGTATTCAATTTTGCGTCACGTTTTTCAAGCACGATATCAAATGGTTTTGCGCCTTCATCCAGTTCAGTCACGTTGATGTTTGGTGCAATAAAGTCATTTTGCATCATTAGGACTGAGTAGATCGCTTCTTGCACGCCAGCAGCACCTAAGCTATGACCTGTCATTGATTTGGTCGAGCTGAGTGGAGGAACTTGACCTTCGCCAAATGCACGTTCCATTGCTTTTAATTCAGTGATGTCACCAGCAGGCGTTGACGTACCATGCGTATTCACATAGTCAATTTTGTCTACGCCGTGTTGTTTTGCTTCTTCAAGTGCCATCAGTACACAACGTGTCGCACCTTCACCCGATGGCGCAACCATGTCTGCACCGTCAGAGTTTGCCGCATAGCCCACAACTTCAGCCAAAATGTTGGCACCACGTGCTTGCGCATGTTCTAAAGACTCAAGCACTACAAATCCGCCACCGCCAGCAATCACAAAACCGTCACGGTCAGCAGAGTAAGGACGAGACGCTGTTTCTGGCGTGTCATTGTATTTTGAGCACAGTGCACCCATTGCATCAAATAACAGGCTTTGAGACCAGTGATCTTCTTCACCACCGCCTGCAAGCATGAGGTCTTGCTTGCCGAGTTGAATCAGGTTGTAGGCATAACCAATTGCATCAGCAGACGTTGCGCATGCGCTGGTAATGGTGTGTGCAACACCTTGCATTTTAAAAGCAACACCAACGTTTGCCGTAATTGTGTTCGACATATTACGTGGTACGAAGAACGGACCAACTTTACGTGCGCCTTTGGTGTCTAACAATTCTTTCATTTCAACGACAGATGCAGTTGAACCACCACCTGAACCGCCCGCGATACCATAGCGTGGATTGCCACCAATTTGCTCTGCTGTTAAGCCAGCATTTTCAACTGCAGCAACTGCAGCGTTATATGCATACATGGCACAAACACCCATAAAGCGTTTTAGCTTACGGTCGATGCCATCAAAGTCTTGTTCAGCAGCAGCGCTGATATGGCTTTTAAAATTGAGTTCAGCATAGGTTGGGTTAAAACGTGTCCCAGAAATCCCGTTTTGTAATGCATGAGTAACTTCTTCCAAAGTATTACCGATACATGAGTTGATACCCATGCCAGTGATTACTACACGTTTCATTTAAAGATCCCTTATATGGTGGTTTTGCAGAGTTACGCTTAAAGATGAATCAACAATTTATTTCTAAGCCAATTGCAACTCTTATGTTTTCAATGCAGATCATAATAGCAGAAAGAATTTTTAATTCTTATGGCAAATCCTATGCCAATTTGACTTGTCTTAAAATCAGGAGTAGGGCATTTCAACTTTACTAAAAGACACATATTCTTATTGAGATAAATGCGTACTACACCTAGTATTTAGCTAGAAATGAAAGATTATAAAGTACGGGGTACGGAATGGCGGATTCAAACAATAAACAGCGCAGTGGTTTCTTTTCAAATGCCTTCGGAGTGGCTAAAAAGCTCAGCCATACAGGTTTAAACATATTAAACCAAGTGAGCCCAGATACGGCTTCAGCACTGACCAATGCTACAACTGGTGATAGTGCGAGTACAAAAACAAAATCGAAAAATAAGCGTTATGAAAATCCGCAGCAAGTCTTAAGAGACCATCTGCCGACAGTATCACGGCATTTATTGGGACGTCATTATGTCAACGCAAATCGAGTCGCGCATTTTGTGTCGCCACAACTTTCCGATAAAGCCGCAGATTATTTTTTTAGCCAGCTTAATCAATTTAGCTCGAGTATGAGCTCGGTCGATGCCGTTTTAGATGAAGCGGGCGTGCGTGATTTAGAGATGTTGACCCAAGATGTCGACCGTTCAAAACGGATTAGTCAGGCATTGTCTGAACAAAATAAGATCATTGCTATTCTTCAGGGCGCACTGACTGGAGCAACGGGCTTTGTGGGTTCAACCGTAGATGTCCCTGCTTCTTTAGTGATGTCGTTACGTATGATCTACCAAGTGGGGCGTTCTTATGGTTTTGACTTAAGTAAAGAATCCGATCAAGACATCGTACAGTTTATTTTTAAACAGATTGATCTTGGGTTGATTGCTGAAAAACAAACTTTGTTGATAGCGATAAAAGCCATTTCAAGTACCTTGCAAACCCATGATGTCTCTCAGTTACAACAGCTTTTAGGTTCAAGTAATGATATTGAAGCCTTAAAGAAATGGTTGACCAATGCCGATGGTCAGCTGAAATGGGGACAGTCGATTGCCAATCTATCGCTACTGAATAAGCTGGCAAAACTCACACCAATTGCCAGTGCAGGAGTGAGTGCAGCCTATAGTTGGCGCCTTGTTGATGATGTACATCAAAAAGCACAACTGGTTTTTTCACAAGCCCGCCAGTATATCATTCAACAAAAAGATACCAGCCTGAGTGCTTTAACAGCATATGAACGCTCACTTGAGCTTTTGGTGAAAGCCTCGCCAAGACTATTGTCACAGCGCAGTACATCAGAGACCGATAGCCCAGATTTGAAACTTGGAGCTGAAGTGGAGTTAAATGGTCATCAAAGTATTGCTAAAGTAAAAGTTCAGAAAAAGTCCGACAAAGTCACAGAGCCTGTCGCAAACGAAGAGCGTGTTCAACAAGGGCTGGAACAGCTCGCAGATCAAATGGTTGAACCTCACGATGCTGTCGCACCGCAGCAACCAGCCCTACAAATAGAAGAAGATCTTGCAGATTTATATCCAGTGGATGAGGCTGAGGAGGCTACACAGAATAATAATGAGTCTTTAGTACCAAATGAACCTAATACGGCTTCAAAAGTCACAGCAAAACCTGCAGTAGAGTCGACTGAAAAAAAGGTTACAAAAAGACGAAATGCACCAAGCAAAAAATAAACCCTTTAAAATAGATAGAAATTTGTAAAAGCCCTGATTTGGTCAACATTACATGTAGTTTGAAATGTTGACCATTTTTACGTCTTAGCTTACAATTGCATGCCCTCAAAAAGTCGTCTTTTTTTGGGTTTTTTATTAACGGGAGAATTGCCAAATGGCAACAACAAATCAGTTGATCCGTAAGGGTCGTACGACTTTAGTTGAAAAATCTAAAGTTCCTGCGTTGAAGGCTTGTCCACAACGTCGTGGTGTTTGTACACGTGTTTACACAACTACACCTAAAAAACCTAACTCAGCAATGCGTAAAGTTTGCCGTGTGCGTTTAACTTCTGGCTTTGAAGTTTCTAGCTACATCGGTGGTGAAGGCCACAACCTACAAGAGCACAGTGTTGTTCTTATCCGTGGTGGTCGTGTTAAAGACTTACCAGGTGTACGTTACCATACCGTTCGTGGTTCTTTAGACTGTGCTGGTGTGAAAGATCGTAACCAGTCTCGTTCTAAATACGGTACTAAACGTCCTAAGAAATAATCTTTCGAGATTAACTTCTTAGTTCGCTAGAACTGCAATCCTTTATCGTCTCGCTTGTCTGATTTCTGCATTAATTTTGTGAAATTCAAGCGACGTGTAGTAAGGCCAGCGAAAGCACATGACACTTTGTGCTACGGCTGGATTAACCTGAAGTGTCATATATATAGGTAGTTTAAAATGCCAAGACGTCGCGTAGTTGCTGCTCGTGAAATCCTTCCGGATCCTAAGTTCAGCAGCCAAACAATCGCTAAATTCATGAACCACGTAATGCAAGATGGTAAAAAATCTATTGCTGAAAGTATCGTTTACGGTGCTTTAGACCGCGTTCAAGAAAAAAACAAAGTAGACCCAGTTGAATTTTTCGAGACTACTCTTGAAAAAGTTCGTCCTATGGTTGAAGTAAAAGCACGCCGTGTTGGTGGTGCTACTTATCAAGTACCTATGGAAGTACGCCCATCCCGTCGTACTGCTCTAGCTATGCGTTGGTTAGTAGATGCTGCTGCTAAGCGTTCTGAAAAAACTATGGCTTTACGTCTTGCTGGTGAGTTGCTTGATGCAGCTGAAGGTAAAGGCGCAGCGGTTAAAAAACGTGATGACGTGCATCGTATGGCTGAAGCCAACAAAGCATTCTCTCACTACCGCTTCTAAGCGACTAAAACAGCCCCTATTCAGGAGGGTGACAGCTTGGTTTACGCCAAACTGTCATCGAATCGCTTTAAGCTGTTCGTCAGCTTAAAGCGCCTGTTTTAAACAACAAAATTTAGGAATGCAAGAAATCATGGCTCGTCAAACCCCAATTTCTCGTTATCGTAACATTGGTATTTCTGCGCACATTGATGCGGGTAAAACCACAACTACAGAACGTATTTTGTTCTACACAGGTGTATCTCACAAAATTGGTGAAGTACACGACGGTGCAGCAACAATGGACTGGATGGAGCAAGAGCAAGAACGTGGTATTACCATTACTTCTGCTGCTACGACTACATTCTGGTCAGGTATGTCTAAACAGTTCCCTGAACACCGTATCAACGTAATTGATACACCGGGACACGTTGACTTCACAATTGAAGTTGAACGTTCTATGCGTGTTCTTGATGGTGCGTGTATGGTTTACTGTGCTGTAGGTGGTGTACAACCTCAGTCTGAAACTGTATGGCGTCAAGCGAACAAATACCAAGTGCCTCGTTTAGCATTCGTGAACAAGATGGACCGTACTGGTGCAAACTTCTTCCGTGTTGTTGAACAAATGAAGACACGTTTAGGTGCAGCTCCTGTACCTGTAGTAATCCCTGTTGGCGCTGAAGAAAACTTCCAAGGCGTAATCGACTTGATCGAAATGAAAGCGATCATTTGGGATGAAGCTTCACAAGGTATGCAGTTCGAATACGGTGAAATCCCGGCTGAACTTCAAGCTACTGCTGAAGAATGGCGTGTAAACATGGTTGAAGCTGCTGCTGAAGCTTCTGAAGAGCTAATGGACAAATACCTAGAAGAAGGCGAACTATCTAAAGAAGATATCGTTGCTGGTCTACGTGTTCAGACTTTGGCTTGTCAAATTCAACCAATGCTTTGTGGTACAGCGTTCAAAAACAAAGGTGTTCAACGTATGTTGGACGCAGTAATTGAATTCTTACCGTCGCCTACAGAAGTTAAAGCGATTGAAGGTGTTCTTGACGACAAAGCTGAAACTAAAGCGATTCGTGAAGCATCTGACGAAGCTCCGTTCTCTGCGCTTGCGTTCAAAATCATGAACGACAAATTCGTAGGTAACTTAACTTTCGTACGTGTTTACTCTGGTGTACTTAAACAAGGTGATTCTGTTTATAACCCAGTTAAATCTAAACGTGAACGTATCGGCCGTATCGTGCAAATGCACGCGAATGATCGTCAAGACGTTGAAGAAATTCGTGCCGGTGATATCGCTGCGTGTGTAGGTCTTAAAGACGTAACTACGGGTGATACACTTTGTGATGAGAAAAATGTCATCACACTTGAGCGTATGGAATTCCCAGAGCCAGTAATTGCATTGGCTGTTGAACCAAAAACTAAAGCTGACCAAGAAAAAATGTCAATTGCTTTAGGTCGTTTGGCTAAGGAAGATCCATCATTCCGCGTTCGTACTGACGAAGAGTCAGGTCAAACAATTATTGCTGGTATGGGTGAACTTCACCTTGACATCATTGTTGACCGTATGAAGCGTGAATTCGGTGTTGAAGCAAACATTGGTAAACCAATGGTTTCTTACCGTGAAACGATCAAGAAGACAGTTGAACAAGAAGGTAAATTCGTACGTCAAACTGGTGGTAAAGGTAAATTTGGTCACGTATATGTACGTTTAGAGCCAATGGATCCTGAATCAGAAAAAGATTACGAGTTCGTTGAAGAAGTTGTTGGTGGTGTAGTTCCTAAAGAATTCTTCGGTGCTGTGGATAAAGGTATCCAAGAGCGTATGAAGAATGGTGTCCTTGCTGGTTACCCAGTTGTTGGCATCAAAGCTACATTGTTTGACGGTTCTTACCACGATGTCGATTCGGACGAATTATCGTTCAAAATGGCAGGTTCTTACGCATTCCGTGACGGTTTCATGAAAGCAGATCCTATCTTGCTTGAACCGATCATGAAAGTTGAAGTAGAAACTCCAGAAGACTACATGGGCGATATCATGGGTGACTTAAACCGTCGTCGTGGTATGGTTCAAGGTATGGATGACTTGCCTGGCGGTACTAAAGCAATTAAAGCTGAAGTTCCACTTGCAGAGATGTTTGGTTACGCGACTCAAATGCGTTCTATGTCTCAAGGCCGTGCAACATACTCTATGGAATTTGCTAAATATGCTGAAACTCCACGTAACGTGGCTGAAGGCATTATTTCTAAATTCCAGTCTGGCGGTAAAAAAGGTGACGACGAGTAATCTTTCGATTACTATAAGCCCAAACTAATTCATAGTTAAAAACCAAGTGCTCATGCAGTGATCCTGCATGAGTAGTTTAAAAAGGAAGATCTCATGGCTAAGGCTAAGTTTGAACGTAATAAGCCACACGTTAACGTGGGCACAATCGGTCACGTTGACCATGGTAAAACAACTTTAACAGCTGCAATTGCAACTGTATGTGCGAAGAAATTCGGTGGCGAAGCGAAAGACTACGCTGCAATTGACTCTGCACCAGAAGAAAAAGCACGTGGTATTACAATTAATACTTCACACGTAGAATACGATTCTCCAACTCGTCACTACGCACACGTAGACTGCCCGGGCCACGCCGATTATGTTAAAAACATGATTACTGGTGCTGCTCAGATGGACGGCGCGATCCTTGTATGTGCTGCGACTGATGGTCCAATGCCACAGACTCGTGAACACATCCTTCTTTCTCGTCAGGTTGGTGTACCTTACATTCTTGTATTCCTTAACAAGTGTGACCTTGTTGATGATGAAGAACTTCTTGAATTAGTAGAAATGGAAGTTCGTGAACTTCTTTCTACTTATGACTTCCCAGGTGATGACACTCCAGTTATCCGTGGTTCGGCTCTTCTTGCACTTAACGGTGACGCTGGTCAGTATGGCGAAGAAGCAGTTGTTGCGCTTGTTGACGCGCTTGACACTTACATTCCAGAGCCAGTACGTGCAATCGACCAAGCATTCTTAATGCCAATCGAAGACGTATTCTCTATTTCTGGTCGTGGTACAGTAGTAACTGGCCGTGTAGAAACTGGTATTGTGAAAGTAGGCGAATCAGTTGAAATCGTTGGTATCCGTGATACTCAAGTAACTACAGTTACTGGCGTAGAAATGTTCCGTAAACTTCTAGACGAAGGCCGTGCGGGCGAGAACTGTGGTGTTCTTTTACGTGGTACTAAGCGTGAAGACGTACAACGTGGTCAAGTACTTGCTAAACCAGGTGCAATCAAGCCGCACACTAAATTCGATGCAGAAGTATATGTACTTTCTAAAGAAGAAGGTGGTCGTCACACTCCATTCCTTAATGGTTACCGTCCACAGTTCTACTTCCGTACAACTGACGTAACTGGCGCGATCAAATTACAAGATGGCGTTGAAATGGTTATGCCTGGTGACAACGTAGAAATGTCAGTAGAATTAATCCACCCAATCGCAATGGACCCAGGTCTACGTTTTGCGATCCGTGAAGGTGGCCGTACAGTTGGTGCTGGTGTAGTTGCTAAAGTAACTGCATAATCATCTGATTGTGTAAAAAAAGCGCTCCTTTGGGGCGCTTTTTTTATCTATTCATTTTATTAAGCAAGTAATTATTCTCGGGCAAGATACAGCATGCTTTAGCATCCATTCTGAAAAATAGCGTAGAACTTTACGCACACTAAATTGTCTAACAATCCACCCTCGAAACTGTCCTAAACTGATATTTTGCTGACCCTAACTGCACTTATGAGCAGGGCCCAATCACGTAAGATAAAAAGACGAAAACAACTATAAGCAGTGGATGTCTTCAGGATATTCATAGGAGCAAAAAGATGAATGCGAAGGTAAAAATCACCAATCGTGCGGGTGCGAGTTTCCCTGTACGTCGGATGAACTTTGAGTTTGAAAGCGTACCTGAATATTGGATGAATGGTTCAGCTGGACTGACCCATTTTATGACCGCGCTGTCAGCACTCTTTCCAGCAGGTGAAATGTTTTTTATCGATAGTGTTCGTGCGGTCAGACAGCATCCCTCGATTAAAGATAATGCCGAATTACAAAAAGAGATTTCAGCCTTTATTGGTCAAGAAGCGATGCATACGCAAGAACATGAAGGTTTTAATGCATCTGCGCAAAAGTATGGGCACGATGTTGCAACACTTGATCGCTATACGGATCGTGCAATTCAAACCACGCGTAAAGTATTTGCTTTTCTAGGCAAGCCTGTGGGTATTACACAAGAGATGGTGGATTTAACAGCAACCACTGCGTTGGAACATTTTACTGCAACGATTGCCTCTCAGTTGTTGGTCAATAACCACATTCAAGAGCTAATGAGCGATGAAACCATGAAAACCATGTGGTTATGGCATGCCATTGAAGAAAATGAGCACAAAGCTGTGGCTTATGATGTATTTGAAGGAGTTTTTGGAAAGGGTTTGTAACTGCTAATTGAAATCTACTTATTTCTATACTATTATATACAACATGAGTAAATATGTAAGCATTAGCGTTGCAGCTAAAACATTAGGTGTTTCCATTCAAACATTAAGGCGTTGGGATGAAGAAGGCACTTTGGTTGCAGATCGAACCCCTAAAAATCATAGACGATATGATCTGAGTAAGATCACGCCTGAGCAAATACACAAGCCCGATAGTCAACTTCAAAGGAAAACCATTGCATACGCAAGGGTATCGAGTCATGACCAAAAAGAAGATTTAATTCGACAGCAACAAGTTCTTGAAATGTACTGTGCAAATCAAGGTTGGACGTTTGAATTAATCTCCGATCTTGGTTCGGGTATGAACTATAGAAAAAAAGGCTTAAATAAGCTGCTAGAAGCAATCATGAATGATGAAATCGGACGTTTGGTTTTAACGCATAAAGATCGCTTATTGCGGTTTGGTGCTGAGTTGGTTTTTGCCTTATGTGAAGCTAAAAGCGTGGAGATCGTCATTCTTAATAAGGGTGAAAATTTGTCTTTTGAGGAAGAACTTGCTCAAGATGTTTTGGAAATCATTACAGTGTTTTCGGCAAGATTATATGGTAGTCGTAGTAAGAAAAACCAAAAGTTAATACAGGCAGTCAAAGACGCACTATGAGCCGATTCATACGAGGGCATGTAATCCAATTACTGCCAAATAATAAGCAAGCAAGTCATTTCGCTCAAGCGAGTGGTGTTGCTCGTTTGTCGTATAATTGGGCTTTAAAAGAATGGCAACGTCAATATAAAGCAGATAAGGAATATAGAGATCAGTGTGACTATTATGGCGTTCAGGTGGATAAAAAACTTCTAAATAAACCATCCGAAGCTAAAATAAGAAAGCACTTAAACTCGTTCAAGCGTGAGAAATACCCTTTCATGCTTAAAGTGACCAAATGTGCGCCACAACTTGCGATTAAGCAATTGGGTAGTTCATTTGATCGTTTTTTTAATGGTCAATCCAAATATCCAAAGCCTAGAAAAAAAGGCGTAGATGATCGCTTCTCATTATCAAATGACCAATTCAGCATTAAAGATAGAAAAATTAGTATCCCAAACTTGGGTTGGGTAAAAATGACTGAGGATTTGCGTTATCAAGGAAAAATATTATCAGCGAAAATATTTAAACAGGGTGGTAAGTGGTTTGCTTCGATTGCTGTTGAATTAAATCAGCCTGAGAAACTTCACCCCAAAACAGGTTTATCTGTTGGTATTGATTTAGGTGTTTCCAGTCTTGCCACTTTATCTAATGGCGAGGTTGTTCCATCAAGTGCGCCACTAAAGAAACAGCTTGCCAAGTTAAGACGACTTGCTAAGTCTTTTAGCCGTAAAAAGAAAGGTAGTCAAAACAGAGAAAAAGCGAAAACCAAGCTCTCTCGTTTGCACTACAAAATATCATGCTTGAGAAAAAACAATCTTCATCAAGTCACATCTGATTTAGTTAAGCGATTCGATCTGATTGCGATTGAGGATTTAAATGTGAAAGGTATGGTACAAAACCGTAAGCTCTCAAGAGCCATATCGGATATGGGCTTTTATGAGTTCAAGCGACAGTTGATTTACAAGGCTAAACAGCATGGCAAATCAATACTTTCTGTTGGACGATTCTTTCCAAGCAGCAAGATGTGTTCGAATTGTGGTGAATTAAACCAAAACCTGACACTTGCAATGCGTGAGTGGCGATGTTCATGTAACACCCTGCATCACAGGGATATTAATGCTGCCATCAATATTCTAAAACATGCAGATAAAGAATTGGTGGCTACATAAGCCACCAATGGCGGTGAGTTACACCGTGACAGCCTATGGAATTGAGGTAATCCCAAGCGCAATAGCAATTGGTTCTTGATGATGAAGTAGGAATTAAACATTAAACCCACGTAAGTAGGTTTAAGTAGGTTTTAAATAACGGAATCAAATCCTATCTACTACGAACGGGATCGCTGGTTGCAGCCATGGCTATTTTATTCTGCGTGCAGTCGTATTTTGTATTTCGTTTACTACAGCAAGATAAACAACTGAACAGGGCTGCGCTGAAGGATATTTATACCTATGCATATAGTCCATCGAAAGGAATTATTACAGGGATGGCACGTGAAATGATTATGTACTTTAAACTGGGTTTTCATCCTAATCATCACGATACCGACGCTTTACTTGAGAAGTGGAAGCTAAAATTAGGGTTTTAAGCAGTTTTGGCTCTTTGAGCGATGTAAATCGCTCTTTTTTTTGTTCGGTTTTTAGCACAAATTTTTTATACTGTGACCTCCACATTTTAGAAAGATAAACGAAGATGATTCGTTTAATGCAAGCTGCGGATTTAAACCAAGTTGCGCAGATTGAAAATTTAGTTCAAACCCACCCTTGGAGCCTACAACAGTTCCAAGAGTCTATACAGTCTTATCATAGTACCGTGATTGAACAGGCGGGGCAGGTCGTAGGCTTTTGTATCCTCCAGCCTGTTCTTGATGAAGCTAATTTATTGTTAATGGCCATTCATCCAAGCCAGCAAGGCAAAGGGCTGGGTTATCAGCTATTAGATGCTTCACTGGCACAACTTAAAAACAACCCGATACAAGTATTTTTAGAAGTCCGTGAGAGCAATCAAGCAGCGATTGCCTTGTATGAAAAGTCCGGTTTTCATCAAATTGATTTGCGTAAAAATTATTATCCTAAACCAGATGGTGGTCGTGAGCATGCCATTATTATGGTGAAATCGTGTAGTGATGACTTTTCCGAGTTATTTAAATAAGAGAACAGTTGAGCTTCTGTATGGTGCCATTATTTAATAATGGCGTTATTCCACCCCGAAGGTAGGGTGGTCATTAAGGAGTTTCCCAGTTGCTGCACTTCCTCGCTACTCAGGCTATGATTGAGTCTGCGCCACTGACCATCAATTAACAATTCTAGCGGTAAATACTGCGATTTGTAGTTCATTTTTTCTGAGTGCGGCACCCAATAGCCCAAATACACAAACTGCAAAGCGCGTGCTTTGGCGAGCTCGATTTGTTTTAAAATGGCGAAAGTGCCGAGTGAGCGTTTGTTTTCATCGGGATCAAAAAAGGTATAAACCGCAGATAAGCCATCATCTAAAGGGTCGCAGGTCGAAACACAGATGAGTTGGTCTTCTTTCCACAGCTCTAAGAAAAAGCTCTCGGTACAGCTATGTACGAGGAATTTATCAAACTGATCGCGACTAGGTGGGAACATGTCTCCATCGGCATGGCGTTTAAAAATATAACGCTCATATAAGTCATAATGTTTTTTGGTGGCATCCGCAGTGCGGGTAATTTTTAAAGTGAGGTCTTGATTGCGTTTCCATGCTTTTTTTTGACTGCTGTTCATTTTAAATTCGCGCACAGGTACGCGGCTAGATAGGCACTGTCGACACAGATGACACTCTGGGCGGTAGACAAAATCACCACTCCGGCGAAAACCCACCCGAGAAAGTTCGGACAGCGTGACGACATCAATACGATGCGCTGGATCGAGAAATACCATCCGGGCTGACTTTTTTTCTAGATAGCTGCAGTCATGCGGTGGCGTGATGTAATACTGTAAATCATTCAGTAGGGACTTCGGGTGATACGAATTCATGATAAATCCCTCTATTATTCTTTATTCAGTCAGTCGCGCATTTTGCGCTATTGTTTTACTTGAAAATACACCCTCCTGATACATTTTCCAATCGATAGCGGGTTGATTTACAACATCTTGTAACGATTTTAAGTAGGTTTGCCGAGAAAGTGTACAAGCACCGAGGCTTAAAAGATGATCATTGACCAATTGGCAGTCAATCCAAGGCAGCTTATTTTCACGGCCAATCAACATCAGCGTATAAAATGCCATTTTTGAGACATCCGTTTCGGTACTGAACATGGACTCCCCAAAACAGCCGTGTCCAATGCTGATGCCGTATAGTCCACCAACCAAGCGTGTTTGATCCCAAACTTCAACGCTATAGCCATAACCCGCATCAAACATTGCGCAGTAGCCATCAATAATATCTTCACTGATCCACGTGTCATCAGCGTAGCTGCGTGGCAGTGAGCAGGCACGGATCACTCGTTCAAAAGCCTGATTGATGGTGATGCGATAATCCTGCTTTTTCATACTCCGAAGGAGGGTTTTACTGGGCTGATAATCCTGCGGGCGAATGATGCAACGTGGCTCGGGGCACCACCAGCAAATGGGCTCGCCTGTTGAGAACCATGGAAATAAACCATGGGTATAGGCTTCAAACAGGGTAGAAGGGGAGAGGTCTGCACCGATACAAATTAAGCCTTCACCCTCAGGGTCAACTTCAAGCGGATCGGGAAAGATATACTCAGAAGGCGGTAACTGCTGCATAGTGGTGTGTATACATGATAAAAAATGACTTTAAGATCATACATAAAAAAACCGCCTATGGAAGGCGGTCTTTTTCAAGGCTTAGATTATTCGCCTAAAGCATCCAAATACTTTTCCGCATCTAGCGCAGCCATACAGCCAGAACCCGCTGAAGTGATCGCTTGACGATAAACGCTATCAGCAATGTCACCTGCTGCGAATACACCAGCGACAGAAGCAGCTGTGGCATTACCAGATGTACCGCTTTGAACTTGGATATAGCCATCACGTAAGTTCAATTGACCATCGAACATTGCGCTGTTTGGTTTGTGGCCAATTGCAACAAACAAACCTTGAACATCAATATCTTGTGTAGATTCGTCTTGAGTTGATTTTAAGCGAACTGCGGTTACTCCTGTGTTGTCACCTAAAACCTCATCCACTTGGTGATTCCAAATGATGCTAATTTTGCCTTCTTTTTCTTTTTCAAATAAATGATCTTGAAGGATTTTTTCAGAACGCAATGAATCACGACGGTGAACCAAAGTCACATGCGATGCAATGTTAGACAAATATAGTGCTTCTTCAACGGCAGTATTACCACCACCCACAACCATCACTTTTTGGTTTTTATAGAAGAAACCATCACAGGTTGCACATGCGCTCACGCCTTGGCCCATAAAAGCAGCTTCAGACTCAAGACCTAAGTACTGAGCGGTTGCACCTGTGGCAATAATCAGTGCATCACAAGTGAACTCATCCATGTCACCTTTGAGTATAAAGGGACGTACAGAAAGATCGACTTCATTGATATGATCGTAGATGATTTCGGTACCAAAGCGTTCCGCATGCGCTTGCATACGTTCCATCAGTGCAGGACCTGTTAAGCCTTCAGGGTCACCCGGCCAGTTATCGACTTCAGTCGTTGTCGTTAGCTGACCACCGAGTTGGATACCCGCAATCAATGTAGGCTTTAAGTTGGCACGCGCAGCATATACCGCAGCGCTGTAACCCGCAGGGCCTGAACCGAGAATAATCAAACGTGAGTGACGAGCGCTCATACGTAGAATCCTTTTTTTATTTAGAAATTTGTGGAATTATACGTGAAACTCTATAACAGTTGTGTGAGTTCAATGTCGATATTATTGATCAATCAAATCGATTTGAGCTATATAGAAGAAATATGCGGTGTAGAGCGGGAAAAAGTGGAAAATTCATCTGCTCGCTATACATAAAGCATTTAAGAATAGTGCATCTTTTTATAAAGAAGAGGTGCATAATATGACGTTTATTGTGAAACTTTTGCTTTAGGTTTCGAACAAAAACATTAATGAAGAATTTGTTACAGGACAGTATATGACTGAGGTGTCGGGTGCTTATGCACAGCGCTTATTAATGACATTATTTTTAGTCTCGTTTGGCATTTATTTGTTCCTTGCTACCGTGACCTATACCCCATTTGATCCGGGCTGGATGCATATATCAAGTGATACCTTGCAAGTCTCGAATGCCAGTGGCGTTGCAGGGGCGTGGATTGCTGACTTACTGTTCGGTTTTTTAGGCTGGGCAAGTCTACTTATTCCTGTATTTTTGTTCATTGAAGCCATTCAAGTCTGGTGGCCGCATAGTTTTTTAAACCGTCCATTTCGTTATGCTGCGCAATTCTTTATTTTGCTTGCAACCGCCAGCTTACTGTTCTTGTTTTGGAAAGTTCCAGCGGACACTTTAGACAATGCCTCTGGCGGCATTATTGGTTATGAACTGGGACAAAGTTTGTCGCAGATTTTAACCATTTACGGTGCAACGTTATTTTTGGTCGTGTTTACCGTGGTCTTACTGACCTTGGCTTTCGGTATCAAATGGAACCGTACTTTCGCGACCCTCAAAGCAACTCCTGCGTATTTACAAGATTTATTTTACCGCAACGTACCTGAAAGCGAGTCTGCCTTTGATCGTACGACGCCAAGCGTCAAAAAAGAAGTGATTGCAACGGCACCGAAAAAAGGTATTGAAGCAACGGAATTGGTCAAGGCGCCAGTAGCCGTGCAAGAGACATCAGTTAAAGTACCTCAGCGCGACTATTCAGCAGAGCATTTGTTTAATGACATGGTGGCCAAAGAGCAACGTGTTCAAGAACAACAGGTGGATGTGGATGATGAAGTAGAGCTTGAGCGGACTATAGAAAAAGCGCACCAATTAGAACAAGACAGTCAGCGCGTGGTAGCGACAGGGGAAGTGTGGCGTGCATTAAACTCAGCTGAAGATCAACGTCATAAAAATGATATTGATGCTTTACTTCGTGCTGCCGAAGAAGATCGCCCATTTAGCCCAGAACAACATTTTCAAGCAGTGGTACAAGATCATACAACTCCAATTGCTGATCCTCATTATTTCCAAGACGATGCCCCTGCGCAGAAGAAAAATGTTGATTGGGATGATGATGAAATCTTTGACGAGCTGCTTGCTGCCGTACCCAATGGCAAAACAGCAACGGATGTTCACAGCCCCTTCAATACGCCTGAACCGGTGTCTCATTTACACGTGGTTGAAGATCCAATTGCGGTAGCCGAGGTTGCAACCTTGAGTGTTGCTGCAAGTCCCGTTGCGTTACAACCAGCGCCGAGTGGAATTGCAAAAGCACAGCTTGATGAGTTGGATGATTTAGACGAATTCCTTGCTGAAGATTGGTCGGAGCAGAAAGTAGCTGCTTCAGATGTACGCTCCAGCAGTAGCTATGCGCAGTCATCAGCTTTTGTACAAGCACCCATTCAGCATCATAATATCGTAAGCACAAGTGCTACAGCGGCTGTAGCCAAAGAAGTTTTGTCCAAAGAAGCGTTTATTGAAGCATGGCAGGACACTGCTGGAAAACCGCAAGAAGAAGACGACTTCGATTTTGATGCGCCACTAACGGATGCATCAGGCCGTCCAATGTCTTTGTCCATGCAAGTAGCAGAGCGTCGTCGTGATTTATCACCGCTGCCAGGACTGGATTTACTGGATGAAGTTGACCTCAATAAAAAAGTCAATTTCACTGCTGAACAGTTGGCGCGTTTATCTGAATTACTTGAAATTAAACTACAAGAGTTCAATGTCAAAGCTAAAGTGGTCGAAGCGCAGCCAGGGCCTGTAGTAACTCGTTTTGAGTTGGATTTAGCACCAGGCGTTAAAGCCTCTAAAGTGACCAATATTTCCCGTGACCTTGCGCGTTCGATGTCGATGGCATCTGTACGTGTGGTTGAAGTCATTCCGGGTAAACCGTATATCGGGATTGAAGTGCCGAACAGCACACGTGAAATGGTGCGTTTAATCGAGTTGTTGACCATTCCTGCTTTTACTGATCCAAATAGCATTCTTTCGATGGCAATGGGCAAAGATATTTCGGGTAACCCGGTCATTGCTGACTTAGGTAAAGCGCCGCATATGCTGGTTGCAGGTACAACGGGTTCAGGTAAGTCTGTTGCAGTAAACTCGATGATTTTATCGATGTTGTTGAAATATACGCCGAATGAGTTACGTTTAATTTTGATTGACCCAAAACAGTTAGAGCTCGCTAACTATAACGATATTCCACATTTGCTTACCCCTGTGGTCACGGACATGAAAGATGCAGTCAGTGCCTTGAACTGGTGTGTGAATGAAATGGAACGTCGCTATAAGCTGATGTCTTTCCTAAAAATTCGTAAGCTAGCGGACTATAACCGTAAAGTGGAAGAAGCGATTGCCAATGGTGAAGAGCTGATTGATCCGACCTGGAAAGCCAGTGATTCGGTTGCCGGTGAGCGTGCACCACGTTTGACTCCATTACCATCGATTGTAATTGTGGCGGACGAGTTTGCCGATATGATTATGCAGGTCGGTAAGAAAGCTGAAGAAATGATTACGCGTTTGGCACAAAAGTCACGTGCCGCAGGCATTCATTTGTTACTTGCAACGCAGCGTCCATCGGTCGATGTAATTACGGGTCTGATTAAAGCCAATATCCCAACACGTGTGGCTTTACGTGTGAACTCAAAAATTGACTCACGCACGATTTTGGATGCTGGTGGGGCGGAAGACTTATTGGGTCATGGTGATATGTTATTCTTAGGGCCGGGTAAAATTGAACCTGAACGTGTACATGGTGCCTTTATTGCCGATGACGAAGTCAACCGCATCTGCGATGCGTGGCGTGAACGCGGCTCACCAAATTATGTTGATGAAATCCTAACGCCATTTGATGAAGAACCAAGTTCTCGTGGTTTTGAAGATGGCGATGGCGATCCAAACCGTGATGCACTTTATGACCAGTGCGTATCCTTTGTATTGGAAACACGCAAGGTTTCGGTGTCCTCGCTACAACGTAAGTTTAGTTTAGGCTATAACCGTGCCGCGCGAATTGTCGATCAAATGGAAGAAAACGGGATCGTGAGTGCGCAAGGTGCAAACGGCAAGCGAGAGATTTTAGTTTAAAAAGAAAGCCTGCGGATTGCAGGCTTTTTCTTAATCATTCAGTTTAGGCATCCAGTCATGCAAATTATTGATGCATTAATTCCATTGGTAGTACTCATTGCCATGGGGTATGTATTAAAGCGGTATCGCTTTTTAACGGTGGAATTTTGGCAAGGCGCTGAAAGACTGAATTATTGGATTTTGTTTCCTGTTTTGCTGTTCAGTAGTCTAGCCACCGTTCATTTTAATGTCGGGCAAGTCTTGCCAGCGCTTGCTGTGGTCTTTAGTGTGACCTTGCTGATGAGTGTGGTGCTGTGGGTATTAAAAGCGGTGTATGGTACGCCTGTGGCGCAATTTGGCGTCTATTTACAGAGTCATATTCGTTTCAATACTTATATTGGTTTGACCAGTATGGCTTTGATTTTTGGCGCTGCGGGGATGCAAGTCTTTGCCATGATTATTGCCTTTGTTATTCCTTTAGTGAATGTACTTTCCGTACTTGGTTTTTCTCAAGGGCAGGGACTGTCTTATAAAAATATTGCGTGGTCGGTTGCGAAAAATCCACTGATTCTAGCTTGTCTGGTCGGGCTCATTTTTAATTTTTCAGGTATGCATTTGTCCGAGAGCATTAACCAATCTTTAAAGCTAGTAGCAGGGATGAGCCTCCCGCTTGGGCTCTTGTGTGTGGGCGCAGCACTCCAGTTTAATGCGTTAAAATATGCTGGCCGAGCGCTAATTTTAAACACTTTTGGGCGTTTAATCTTGGTACCTATTTTAGCCTATGTAGGCTGTCTATTATTTGGTTTAGCAACATTTGAAACCATGATTGTGGTGGTTTTCTTCTCACTGCCGACGGCATCGGCTGCGTATGTGCTGACCAAGTATTTTCAAGGGGACAGTCAACTCATGGCAGCAATCATTAGTTTGCAAACTTTGTGTTTCGGTTTGACTTTTCCACTTTGGATGTGGTTTTTACAGTCATAAAAAATGCCAGTCTCCTAAGAATGAACTGGCATTTGTAGGTCATGCGCATTAAGCAGATCTAGGCTTAGGCGAATTTAGCCAAAACCTCTAAGAAGGGAGCTGCTTGACGTGGATAAGCGGCAATTACGTCATGGATACGCTGACCTTCTGGATTGGTGGCATTAATGTCGCGACCATCCGTTTTAAATTGGGTGAGCAGACGCTCATAATCACTTGGGCGCATGTGTTTAAAGGCATGGTACAACACATGAAAGTCGCCATTCACACCTTCAGGAGGAAGCTGAGTTAAGTAGGCAAATACACGCTCATCTGACCATTCTTCATTGAACGTTGCTGGCTGAGATAATGCCATAGCAATCTCCTTGCTGGTTTAATCATTAAAAAAGGCAAAATATGGGAGACAAAGAAAATACTTTCTTGTATCTGCGCATATTCTGCCTTGATTCAATTTGCTTGACTAATCAAAAATCAGATTAACGTTCTTCAGGCAAATTGATATTCATTTCAAGCATTTCAATATTCGCTTCAGAACGGACAGCCATTTGAATGTGCTGTTCATCTACACCGCGAACATAGCGATTCACCACTTGCATGATTTCTTTCTTCATTTGGTCGATTTTGTCTTGGCTAAGACGTTTACCTAAACCACTTTCAGACGCTACGATGACTTTTAAACGATCCTTCGCTGTTTGAGCACTAGACGGTTTTTCATCATTACTAAAAAGCTTACTCCAAAATCCTGCCATGTCTACGCTCCAAATAGTCGTGCTAACCAGCCTTTAGGCTTCACCGTAATATGACGGTAAGGACGTTCGTCACCTAAGAAACGTGCCACAAGGTCATCATAGGCTTGACCTGCTGATTCTTCAGTAAAGAGAATCACTGGTTTACCTTCGTTCGATGCTTGTAAAACACTCTTACATTCAGGAATCACTCCCAAAGTTGGCACACGTAAAATATCTTTAGAAATGTCGTCAATGGTTAACATTTCTTGTTTATCGGCACGTTCAGGGTTGAAACGTGTGATACACAAGTGTTTACGAATACGACCTTCATTCATTTCAACTTTTTTGGTTTTGCTGTCGAGCATACCAATAATACGGTCAGAGTCACGTACAGATGAAATTTCAGGGTTGGTCACAATAATCGCTTCATCGGCATGGTACATTGCTAAAATTGCACCGCGTTCGATACCTGCAGGTGAGTCACAAATAATGTAGTCAAACTCTTGTGACAACTCATCCATGACACGTGCTACGCCTTCATCAGTTAAGGCATCTTTATCACGGGTTTGCGACGCAGGTAAAATATATAAATTCTCGATATCTTTATCGCGGATAAGCGCTTGTTGTAATCGAGCTTCGTTATTTAATACATTGACAAAATCATACACAACGCGGCGTTCACAACCCATGATCAAATCAAGGTTACGTAAACCTACGTCAAAATCGATCACAACAGTTTTGTGACCACGTAGGGCTAAACCTGTTGCAAAAGATGCGCTTGTCGTAGTTTTGCCTACGCCACCTTTGCCTGATGTTACGACAACAATTTTCGCCACCGAATCCACTCCTGTTATGGTTTAAATCCCCTTATTTATCATTTGGGGCTTTTGGTGTTTATTTATACATTAAAATTCAAGCGCTTCAAATACAAGCTCTTGTTGATCATTTAAGTAAATATGTGTTGGGCGTTTTAAATGCTGCGCTGGAATATCATCTGCAACACAATAGGTCCCTGCAATTGAAACCAATTCAGCTTCTAAAGCATGACAGAAGATGCGTGCAGCGCTGTTTCCGCCCGCGCCGGCAATGACTCTACCACGAGCACTACCATAAATATGTATATTTCCTGAAGCAATCACTTCCGAGCCACTGTTAATGCCTGCGGTAATAATGATATCGCCTTGATTTTGAACCAAGCACTGCCCCGTACGTAAAATTTCGTCATGATATGAAGTTGCATGGCGAATGACAGGTGCTGCCGCAACTGGCGTATTGGTAGAAACTGTCGTAGCAGGAGCAGGAGCTTCAACCACTTGCTCTTTGGTTGCTTTGACTTCTTGAAGTTGCGAGCTAATACCATGTCCTTGCGCGGGAATCACAGGGAATTGAATGGCACGGGCTTGTTCAGCCAAAATTCCTTCTTGTACTGCCATCGGCTGTACATCCAGATCCAGCAATAATTGAATCAAGGAAATTAATTCTTGCTCAACGCTACTTTCCAGAACAACTAACGCCCCAGCAGTCGATGCATTTTGTAATGTTTTACTTAATTGCTGTCGGATTGCATCATGATCATTGGTGTCAAGGGTAATGCGAATCGCATTGACCATTCTGCCAGTTATCCGGATATCAGCCATAATTTTTCCTTAAGACTTCTCAGATTTATTTTTTACTAAAGAAGTGATGTTGTAAATAGAGCAAATCCTAGAACAAAATGAAGGATTGCACTAGCTGCGTTTGTAATATTTTTACCTTAATGCTTATTCTTTGGCTTGATCATCTTTTTCAAGCTCTTCTAACCACTGTTTCACCTTAACTTGCTTGCGAATGGCATCTAAGCTTTCATAGACAACAGACTCAACCAACTGTTCCAAAGACTGATTATCGATTTTTAAATCACTGACTTTTTCAGCTATCAAGCGATAGGTGGCATTGGGCTGTGCTGGATTTCCCACAACCATTGGTTCCAGTAAACCTTGTGTGATGTTTTCACCAAGTCTTTGTCCGATACTTTGAATTTGTTGCTCAATTCTTCCACCCACAATTGGAATCAAACGCAGTAATTGGGTCAGTTCAGGGGTATCTTCAATCGCACGATTCACAATCAGACCGACATTTTGGGCAATGAAATATTGACGTTGTTTCAGTTCGGTGGCGAGAGATTCTTGTAAAATTTCAGCCAATGCTTGTGCAAATAAAGTCCGATGATGATCGACGAGGTCATGAATAATTTTTTTATGGGTCGAGCTGGTATTTAATTCGTGCTTCACCCCATCCAATACAGTAATAACCACACGGTCAGACAGTTCTTCCATCACTACGCGATAGTAAAATTTGCCCTTCGCTTGTACCGATGGAGGAATGACGTTATAGCCTAATTCATGCAGTCGAAAAGCAATCACTCCCGCGCGGAATAATCTTAAAAAGCGTAAATGAGGGATAATTGCTAAAATTTCGTACCAATGAATAAAGGGAAAGAAAAACCAGCGACGATGGTGTCGATACACGATGGCAATGCCCCAACGCACCAATAATTCAGTAATCAAGAACAGAATAAACCAAGCTTCTGTGGTGATGACCCACGGATGCAAATGCTCACGATAGAAGCTTAAGACACTTTCTAGGTGAATGGCATGGAAAAACCATCCACCGATATTGCTCATGATAAAAAAATTAGCACACAAACAAAACAAGTTAAAAATGATGAGAAACACCATAAAAATGTCATAGATCAAAAACAGTTTGAAATACAAACTTTGTGGATCAACCTGATGATATTTAGACTTTTTGACTTGGTTATTCTGCATCATGCATAGACCCTTACTCGGTTAAATTGGAGGTTGAGTATTTGGCTTTCATTTTTTCAATCAACTGGTCTTTTTCAGTCCAAAGTTGATCGACCCACTGTTGGAATTGTTCACGAAAGTCTGCATCGTCTTCATAGTTTCCAGCGAGTACCCATGCAGGAATATCAATTTTACGTAAATTGACCGCAATCCGTGGGACTTCCCCGAGCCAAAATTCGCTATAGCCAGGTGCGCCGTCGGGATAGACAATGGTCATATCTACCAAGGCATCAATGTCATTACCTAAAATACTTAAGGCTAAGGCCAAGCCACCCGCTTTCGGTTTAAGTAAATTTTGGTAAGGCGACTGCTGCTGTGCATGTTTTTCTTGTGTAAAACGCGTGCCTTCCAAATAATTTAACAGGGTGAATGGTTGGCTAAGCAGTTGTTCACAAGACTTACGTGCCTCTTCCATATCGCGTGTTTTCAACGCAGGGTTTTTCGCAATTTGTTCTTTACTATGCCGCTTCATCATCGGGAAGCCTAGAATTTTAAAGGCTTGGCCGACAAATGGAATAAAAATAAGTTCCCACTTGGTAAAGAAGCGGGTAAGGGGCATACGGGTTAAACCAAAATATTGGTTAACCGTGGTGTCGACCCAACTTTGATGGTTGCAAGTCATCAGGTAACGACCCTGCATACTCAGCTCAAGATCATCATCGACAGAAATGTCCCATTTCGTGTTGGGTAGGACATGATCGATTAAATAATTGTTCACAGCAAGCCAGCTGTTGGTGATTTGAATATTGGTCTCATCCACTTTTTTTGATTTTTTAAACAGTTTGGTCAGGCCAAGCGCGAGCACTGGCGGGCCATGAAAAAAAGTACTGCCTGTAATGACTGAACCAACAGTTAGACCACGGGTGATTTTTTTTAATAAAGGTTGTTTTTGGTTTGGCGATGACATAAAAATAAACCCTAAAATATAATGCGTTTCGCAACTCGTTCTATTTTCTAAAGGTCAATATAGTACGGGATGATCAAATAGAAAAGCACCAAACATTAACTGTGTAGAAATTGTGACGAAGAAAGTCTTGAAAAGGAAATTTTTTATTACATATTGTAAATAAAGGCTTTATTATTAACAAAAAATCAATGGTCTAGATCATCGTTTTACGACAATATTCGTTCTATAAACAAAACACACAAAGAAGGAGGCATGCGATGCGTGCACTAGCAATTTCCGCAGTCGTTGGGGCAATGGTTCTTACAGGTTGTCAAAGCACTGGTAATAACATTGGTGGTGTAGAATACGATAAAGCTGCATTAGGAACCTTAATTGGTGCTGCTGCTGGTTATGGTATTTCTAAAGGAAACGCAAACACGAGCAGTCAAAACAACCGTGCTGCAGCGATTGGCGCAGTTGTCGGTGGTGCAACGGGTGTTTACCTTGACAACAAAGAGAAGAAACTTCGCCAACAAATGGCGGGTACTGGTGTAGAAGTTAACCGTAATCCAGATGGCTCTGTAGGTTTGGTTATGCCGGGTAACATTACCTTTGATACCAATAAATCAAACATCAAGCCGAACTTTTATTCAACTTTAAACAAAGTTGCACAAACCTTAACTGAAGATAACAAGAGCGGTATTCTTGTAACAGGTTATACAGACAGCACAGGTAATGATTCAATCAACATTCCTCTGTCTCAAGCGCGTGCGCAATCTGTAGCAAGCTACTTGGCATCTCAAGGTGTTTCTACAACACGTATTAATGCACAAGGTCAAGGTTCAGCAAACCCAATCGCGTCTAACGCGACTGCTGAAGGCCGTGAGCAAAACCGTCGTGTAGAAATCAGCATCTACGCAATTCAATAATTTTTATTGAAGACTGAAAAACCACCTTCGGGTGGTTTTTTTTATGACTGTTAAAATATGAATTTGCATTATGCATCTGTAGCGGAGATGACTATAATCGAGCTCGGAATGAAATAGAGGAAAGACTATGTCACTGGCAAGTCAGTTAAATGACAAGCAACTTGAAGCCATGAAATATACTCAAGGACCCTTGTTAGTACTTGCAGGGGCTGGTTCAGGTAAAACTTCGGTGATTACCCGTAAGATTGCCTACTTGGTGAAACACTGCGGCATTCCTGCTTATCGTATTACCGCGATGACGTTTACCAACAAAGCAGCACGCGAAATGAAAGAACGTGTCACCAAGCTGCTGTCACGTGAAGAGGCAAAAGGGCTTTCAGTCTCGACCTTCCACACCTTTGGCCTAAACATGCTGCGTTTAGAGCTGAAACACACACCATTAAAAAATAATTTTTCTATTTTAGATGCGGACGACTGTAAGCGTATTTTGATGGACTTGATGCACCGTGACAATTTATCCGGTGCGGAAAGTAAAGAACTGATTGCCAAAGCCATGAAGATGATTTCAGATTGGAAAAATGATCTGATTCCGCCTGAGCAAGCACACACCACCTGTGAAACCGCAGAAGATGTTCAGTTTGCGCACTTGTATCAACTGTATGAGCGTAATTTACGTGCCTATAATGCGGTCGATTTTGATGACCTAATTGTGATGCCGACGCGTCTTTTACAAGAAAATGCAGAAGTACGTGAGCGCTGGCAAAACCGTATTCGCTATTTATTGGTCGATGAGTATCAAGACACCAACACCGCACAGTATATTTTGGTGAAATTGCTGGTCGGGGTGATGGGACAGTTCACTGCGGTGGGTGATGATGACCAATCGATCTACGCATGGCGTGGTGCCAAGCCTGAAAACATGGCTTTGCTGAATGAAGATTTTCACAATTTAAAAGTGATTAAACTCGAACAGAACTATCGTTCGACCAGTCGTATTTTAAAAGCGGCCAATACCGTGATTGGTAACAATCCGCATATTTTTGATAAAAAACTGTGGTCAGATAAAGGTCATGGTGAAGTGATTCGAGTGATTACGTGCCGCAATGATGACGATGAGTCAGAACGTGTAGTAAAAGACTTAATTACGCATAAACTGATGAATGGTAAAAATTGGAAAGATTACGCCATTTTGTATCGGGGTAATTTTCAAGCACGTGCACTGGAAACACAACTGCGTCAAATGCAGATTCCGTACAAATTATCAGGTGGTCAGTCGTTCTTCGGACGAGCTGAAATCAAAGACGTGATGAGCTATTTGCGCGTCATTATTAATCCTGAAGATGACAGTGCATTTTTGCGAATTATCAATACACCTAAACGTGCCATTGGGCCTGTGACTTTAGAAAAGCTGGGTCTGTTTGCACAAGAAAATCATTTGTCTTTGCTCTCTGCAGCGGGTGATCAGCGTCTCACTATGGTGATTCCTAAAAAAGCCACCACACAGTTGGCGGAGTTTGCAGACTTCATTACCACCTTTACCCGTGAGTTGCTTGAGGATGATGAACCTGTACCGATTATTCGCAAGATGATGGTTGAAGCGGGTTATATCGACTATGTCAAAGAGTCTGCAGCGACGCCTGCGCAGGAAAAAACCAAGCTGGATAATATTGAAGTGCTGTATAGCAGTATTCAAAGTTTGATTAACCGTGCTGAAGATGTTGATGAGAAAAACATTGAAAGTGTAATTCGTAAAATGGTGTTGCTGGATATGTTAGAGCAGCAGCAAGAAGAAGAAGACACTGACAAAGTAAACCTGCTCACGCTGCATGCATCCAAAGGGCTTGAGTTTCCATATGTCTATCTGATCGGTCTTGAGGAAGAGTTGCTGCCGCATAAAAACTCGATTGCCGCAGATACGGTTGAGGAAGAGCGTCGCCTGATGTATGTGGGCATTACCCGTGCGCGTCAGGGTTTAACCATCACGCTTGCAGAACAACGTAAGGCGGGCGGTCAAATGAAGCAAATGACACCAAGTCGCTTCTTGGATGAGTTGCCGCAAGATGAGTTGGAATGGCTGGGGCGTAAAAAGAAACTGGCGGGCAATGTCGATCCGAAATTACAAGCGCAGCATTATTTAGACAATTTACGTGCGTTGATTAAGCGCTAATTATTTTTTGTTTTAGAAATTTATTGTACTAGGAAAAAGAGAATGAAAGTTCAGGTTAAAGTGTTGGATTCACGTTTAGGCAATGAATGGCCAATGCCAACTTATGCGACAACGGGTTCAGCAGGCTTAGACCTTCGTGCATGTGTCGATGCTGCGACCGTTATTGAACCGGGACAAACTGTTTTGGTCAAAACGGGTTTATCTATTTATATTGAAGATCCACACTTTGCAGGTTTAATTTTACCGCGTTCAGGCCTAGGTCATAAGCACGGCATTGTTTTGGGTAACTTGGTGGGTTTAATTGATTCGGACTATCAAGGTGAATTGATGGTGTCGGTTTGGAACCGTAGCCAAACAGCTTTCAGTTTAGAACCAGGTGAACGTCTTGCACAGTATGTACTTGTACCTGTGATTCAAGCACAGTTCGATATTGTAAATGAATTTGAAGCGACAGAACGTGGTGCTGGTGGTTTTGGACATACTGGTCAAAACTAATCTCTCAGTGATAAAGTAAAACAACAAAGCCTCTCCATGAAAGAGGCTTTGTTGTTTTACTGCTGAATGATCATTTTTAGTTCATAAAAAGTTACAACTCTTTTTTGAATCCTTAGTAAAATTAAATGCAGCGTTAAGCATAACAACAAGGACAGCTGAAAGAGCTGTTGATCTGAATAAATTAGAAGTTAGACCTATGGATTTTCAGCCAAAATTTCCTGCACATATTTTTCGTGCCTATGACATCCGTGGCAAATTGGATGTCATGAGTGCTGAGCTGATTCGTGCCATTGCACAGGCGCTCGCAACTCAATATTTAAAAACTGGGCAGACACGTTTAGCCATTGGTTATGATGCCAGACAAAGCAGTCCTGCTTTTGCAGAAATTATTTACAAAGAATGTCTTAAACAGGGCTTAGATGCGAAAATCATCGGATGTTGTGCTAGTCCTGTGTTGTATTACACGGCACGTCAGTTCGACGGCAATGGCATTATGGTGACAGCCAGCCACAATCCAAAGTCGGATAATGGGATCAAATGGATTATGCAGGGTGAGCCTCCTTTACCTGAGGCAATCCAACAGGTGGCACGCGATGCAAATGAATATTTTGACAGCCATGCAGAGATGAACTGGCAAACGTTACCACATCAGATCGTGCCTGAATATTGTCTGGCTTATCAGGCCGCATTGCTCAATGATATACAGCTCATGCCTCAACCTCGACCCTATAAAGTCGTGGTGGATGGTTTATACGGTTCAGCGGGACGTTGCGCCGTTTTGGTCTTAAAGAAACTCGGCTGTGAGGTGTATGCTTTACGCTGTGAGGCCAATGGTGAATTTCCTGAACATGCCCCCGATCCATCTCAAGCCAAACATCTAGATCTACTACGAAACGCCGTGCAACAGCAGCATGCCGATATCGGTATTGCCTTTGATGGGGATGGTGACCGTGTTGTATTGATTGATGAAAAGGGCGTAATCATTTCAGCAGACCGTTTATTGTCCTTGTTTGCGCACATGTGTTTGGCTGATCATCCAGCACATGAAGTGGTTTTTGATGTGAAATGTTCCACGATGGTTCGAAATACCGTATTGGCCCATCAGGGTATTCCAAAAATGATTCGCACAGGCAGTTCTTTTTTGCGGAAATATTTGGCGCAATCTAAAGGACATGCGGTTTTTGGCGGTGAATATGCAGGGCATTATGTATTTAATGATGGTCGTGGTTTTGGTTATGACGATGGTTTATATGCCGCACTACGTGTGTTGGAATACTTAAGCTTGAAGCAATGCACTTTGTCAGAAGCACTGGCAGACTACCCAGAACGTGCCAGTACAGAGGATATTTATATCAGTACCCATCAGATTTCACCCGCGCTGGTTTTAGCGAATGTGGAAAAACAAAGTCAGCACTTTCAAGCGGAAATGAGTAAAATTGATGGCGTAAGACTTGATTTTGAGGATGGATTTGGCATTATTCGAGCATCGAATACAGGCGAGTATTTTACCGTACGTTTCGACGCGGACAGTGATCAGCGGCTCCATCAAATTCGCCATAACTTTGTGCACATGCTGACGGCAGATTATCCGCAGATTGCACAAGACCTATTAGACGCCCATTAAGGAGAGGCACATGCCACATCAACATACTGGCCTCGACAAAGCACAAGTCCTGACTGAAGCTTTGCCGTATATTCAACGTTTTGCTGGAAAAACGCTAGTAGTGAAATATGGTGGCAATGCAATGACCGATCCTGAGCTTGAGAGCTCGTTTGCACGTGACATCGTTTTGTTAAAAACCGTCGGTTTAAATCCAATCGTGGTGCATGGCGGCGGTCCACAAGTGGATTCGTTTTTAAAGCAATTGGGGCGTGAGTCGGATCGTATTGATGGTATGCGAGTGACCGATCCAGCGACCATGGAAGTGGTTGAAATGGTGTTGGGCGGTAGTGTGAATAAATCCATCGTGAACTTGATTAACCAACATGGTGGTCGTGCCATTGGTCTAACGGGTAAAGATGGTAACTTACTGCGTGCACAAAAGTTACTGATGGAAAAAACTGCGGAAGATGGCACGGTACAAAAAATTGATCTAGGCCTAGTGGGCGAAGTGACCAGTGTTAAAACCGATGTATTGGAAATGTTTACCAGTGGTGATTTTATTCCTGTGATTGCACCTTTAGGTGTGGATGAAGAGGGCAACACCTATAACATCAACGCGGATTTGGTGGCTGGAAAAGTGGCTGAAGCTTTAGGTGCTGAAAAGCTGATTTTGTTGACCAATATTTCAGGTGTTTTAGATGAAAATAAAAACCTGCTCACGGGTCTAACCACCCAAGAAGTTGACCGTCTCATTGAAACGGGCGTGATTTACGGCGGGATGATTCCGAAAGTGGGTTGTGCTCTAGATGCGGTGAAAGGTGGTGTGGTAAGCGCGCATATTGTGGATGGTCGTGTGCCACATGCAACGTTGTTGGAGATTTTCACCGATCATGGTGTCGGTACATTGATTACCAATCGCAGTAATAAGCACTAAATATTTTGAAAAGCCTCCTCGGAGGCTTTTTTTAGGCCTATGCATTTTATAAAAATAGTTTTATGCGTGAATGTGTTCGGGTTATGAAGCATTGTGAATTGCAAGCCAGTCAGGACTCATGCACAATAAAACCATCATAAATAAATATGTTTAAATAAGATCAAGATTATGTGCCAACTGCTCGGAATGAACTGTGCAACACCGACTGATATTACCTTTTCATTTCGAGGCTTTTCACAGCGCGCGGGGATTACTTCAGACCATTGTGACGGTTTCGGGATAGCTTTTTTTGAGGATAAAGCCTGCCGTTTATTCGTTGACAATCAATCTGCAGTTGAGTCGCCGATTGCTGAATTAATTCGCAACTATCCTATCAAATCACGCAATGTGATTGCACATATCCGCAAAGCGACACAGGGAAAAATTAACTTAGAAAACTCACATCCATTTAGCCGTGAGTTATGGGGACGACAGTGGATTTTTGCGCATAATGGCGATTTGCATGACTTTAATCCTGTACTTTCAGGACGCTTTACCCCAGTGGGTAATACCGACAGTGAACGTGCATTTTGCTATTTACTGGACCAACTGGTGAATAAATTTGGCTATAACGAGCCAAGTCTAGATCAAGTTTTTGATTTATTAACTGATGTTTCTCCACGGATTGCGGAGCATGGCACGTTCAATTTCTGTTTATCAAATGGGCAGGCCCTGTTTAGTTATGCCATTACCAAACTGCATTGGTTGGTGCGTGAGTACCCATTTAAACCTGCGCAGCTGATCGATATTGATGTTGAAGTCGATTTTAGCCAAGTCACTACTGTAGACGATCGCGTAGCCGTGATTACTACCGAACCGTTGACTCAAAATGAAGCGTGGACAGCCTTTGCACCAGGGGAAATGATTTTATTTCAATATGGCAAAGCGATCCGTCACCAAATGACCCATGTGGAACGTTTAGTCCGAGAAGCCAAAGATCCGTCTTTAAAACGCGTTACTAAAGCAGATCAATATTAATTTATTTTAAAATGATTAGAATATAAAAGCATGTTGATAATAAAATAAAACATGCTTTTATTTTGATGCATACTTATAAAATAATAAAATCGATTAAATAGACTTCCTTCATAAATCATTTTTCAATCAATTTAATTGTTTATCTTTCACCCAATCTAAATTGTATATGCCAGCAAGTAAATTAAACCGTAGGTTTAATCTTTTACGACGATTTCTATATACACAAGATAAAATCTTAAAACATTTCATCCTTCCAAATACATGCTCTACTTGAATTCGTCTACGACCAATCTCTCTATTTAACTTTTTTAATTCAGAATCTAGTTTTTCAGTTTTCTTTGCTTTAGATGGCATGAGGCATCCAAAACCCAATTTCTTTATCCCTAAATAACCCTTATCAACGATAAAAAAGGGCCTAAATTTTAATTTCCTCATGCTTTTTTTAAATATTTTAAAATCATGCATGCTTGGCAGAGTAAAACTTGAAGTGCGACATAAACCACCTAATTAATTTAAAGGGTTTATGGAGTATATAAAATTGTCATACCATCATCTTAACTTTGAAGATCGTACTGCATTAATGCTTGAGTCAAGAAAAGAAGGCTTTTCAGCCAGAAAATTTGCTGAACTCATTAAAAGACATCCTAGTACGATCTATCGTGAGCTTAAAAGAAATAGCATCAATGACGTTTATCAAGCTCAATATGCTTCTGATAACACCTTCGCTAGACGTAGACGTGGTCACAGAAAACTCAAAATCGATTCAATCCTCTGGAAATTTATTGTTGAAGCGATCCGTTGTTTATGGTCTCCTCAGCAAATAGCAAAGCGTTTAAAGACATTTCCTGATTTGGATCAAACAATGAATGTAAGCCATACAACGATTTATTCAACGATACGAGCATTACCAAAGGGTGAGTTGAAAAAAGACTTATTATCCTGTCTGCGTCATGAAAATAAAAAGCGAAAAGCTAACGGTGAACCTAAAAAAGATTCTATATTACAGGATATTAAAACTATTCATGAGCGCCCAGCCGAAGTTCAAGAAAGAAAAATACCGGGTCATTGGGAAGCTGATTTAATTAAAGGTAAAGACAATAAAAGTTCGATAGCAACACTTATTGAACGAAATACACGGCTCTGTATCTTGGCAACATTACCTGATGCAAAGGCAGAATCAGTGCGCAAGGCTTTAACTGAAGCTCTGAAATATTTACCTGCAGAACTGCGTAAAACGTTGACCTATGACCGTGGACGCGAGATGGCAGAACATAAAATACTTGAAGAAGATTTAGGCATAGATGTATATTTCTGTGACCCACATTCACCCTGGCAAAAAGGCACATGCGAAAATATGAATGGTTTAATTAGGCAATATTTACCTAAAGGGATTGATTTAAATCAGGCAGATCAGCATTATTTAAATCAAGTTGCCATGTCACTGAATACTCGTCCTAGAAAAGCGTTAGATTGGCTTACACCATTAGAGAAATTTGCTCAGCTTGTTGATTATCATAAGACTTTTCAAACTGTCGCACCTCATGTTTGAATTCGCCCTTCCATGACTTCCACATACACTCAGTATTTCACCTGTTGTATAGTGCATAGATAACTGAAATTTAAAGGTATGTCGCTTTTTTTTACCGCTATACCATTTCTTCTGTTTTTTTTGGACGTTGAACTAATATAGGACTTACGCATTGACGGATTCAAAAAAGTATTAAAATACTTTATAAAGTATCTGTGATCAGACGAATTAAACATGCTTCTACAGCAACTTGTACATTACCCATTTATATGGGCTTTCTCATGACAGAACCGAACTCTATTAGCTGCACACAACTTGCCGAGACTTATAACATCTCGCATGATAGTGTAAATCGCTTTCTAGAACGTGAAGACTACACACCTCACGACCTATATCAAGAAGCAATTCAACATATTGATAATAATAAACTTATAGTCAGTATTGATGATACTGTTTTAGATAAACCCTATAGTCAACATATGGACTTGGTTAGCTATTTTTGGTCAGGCAAACACCACCGATCCGTCAAGGGTATTAATCTCATTACCTTGTATGCGACAGATCAGAATGGTCAAAATATTCCAATTAATTTCCGAATTTATGACAAATCTGAAAGTAAAACCAAGAATGATTACTTTATGGATATGTTAAGTGAAGTACTCAGTTGGGGTGCAAAGATTCAATTTATTACAGGTGATAGTTGGTATTCATCGACTGGAAATCTAAAAACCATAAGAAAATATGGTATTCGATTTATGTTTGGTATCGACTGTAACCGTAAGGTTTCCCCAGAAAAAGGACAATGGTTTCAACTGCGTTTATTGCCAAATTTCCATCAGGGTCAAGTGGTCTGGCTCAAAGATTTTGGCTTTGTACAATTATTTAAGACTCAGTTAAAAGAACAGCAGAGGTTTTATATTGTGCATCAAGATGAAGATGATTTATTGTCCTTTGAGGGTTTTCATGAATTACATTCAAGTCATTGGAAAATAGAACAATATCACCGAGTGATTAAACAGGTTTGTCATATTGAAAAGTTTCAAGTAAGACGATCTAAACTGATTTTGAATCATATTTTTTCAGCCTTGATGGCCTACGTCGAGATACAAAAGAACCAGTTTGAGCGGATCTTTGAAAATGTATATCGTTGGCAGAAGAAATTATTTAGACCAGTTATCAAAAACTTCATTGATGACTTTATTCTCGATAAAAATCATCTGCTACCACAGAGAATCTATAAATAATAGTGCGTAAGTCCTATAATATTTCAGTGGCATCAATCACAACAACTTCCCAATCCACTTCATCTCGATTAGGAAGTTGTTTTGGCAAGTTGAATTTTCCAGAACGGATTAAGGTATCTTCAATAACACGTGTGATACGAATTGCACTCGTTTCAGATACACCGTAACTCATACCAAGATGGAAAAATGTTCGATATTCTCTCCAATATTCTATACATAAGAGCAAACGATCTTCCAACGGTAATTTATGCGGTCGTCCTTTACCAATATGACGAGGTAAATGCTTATTTAGCTCGGCCAACATGAGGTTAAATGTAGCCCAACTAACACCGGTAAGCCTACGAAACTTAACGTTTGATAATTTTTGAATATCTTTGAATTTCATCCAAGGATTATCTCTTGAATTAAATAATTTTGCTGATTAATTTAAGATCAAATAAATTGTACGTTTTTTGATTTATGACGGAAGTCTAATAATAACTGATTCTTTTGGTCGGTTTTAAATTTATTTACTTATTTAAAATAAATACTTAAGTTTAATTTTGTGAAAATAGTATAAAACCAACCAATTTGATTCACTTTTATTTTTAATTATAGTCGATATGATTAATTCATGTAATTAATCTATTAATTTTTATTGGGTGGTCGGAATGATAATGAAGTGGGTTCCAGAATATAATACTGGTATCGATGTGATTGACGATCAACACCGTCGTATTCTCGATTATATCAATGAAATTGATGCGATTGATGTCAATACTGACCGTGAACGCGTGAAACAGATTTTAGAAAATATTATTGATTACACACAGTCTCACTTCACTTTTGAAGAGTCTCTCCAAGAAGAGGCGGGTTATAAATATCGTGTACCCCACAAACGTGTACATGATTTATTTATTAAAAAAATTGAATCTTATCGTGACCGTTTTGAGCTGGGGCATTCAATCGAAGCTGAACTGCATGAAGTGTTGTCGAAATGGCTGATTAATCATATCCAGCATGATGATGCAGATTATGTCGGTGCCGTAAAAGAAAATATGATGGGCATTATCAAAGAAAAAGAAAAGAAAAAAGGGAAAAATTGGTTTGCTCGTTTCTTTTCATAAGTGAGCCAAACGAAGGATAAAAACAATAAATTTTAACTATATTTAGCGCAGCAAATCATCAGTTTTGATGGTTTGCTTTTTGTTTTTGATTTTCATAAGCGAGCAAGGCAAAATAGCGCAAGACTTATTGAAGGAACGCATCATGCAAGACAATGCTCTGTCACGATGGTTATCGCCGCTGATGGCATTTTGTTTATCATTTATTATCATTGCCACACTTGCACCCTTGGTGGGAATTCAGGTTGAACGTCAGCTCGACTTTTGGTTACTTTGGTTAGTGACCATGGTGATCTTGGCTTTACCTGTATGTTACTTAGAAATTGCCTTAGCCAAGCGTTCAAAAACCACGGCATTGAATGCTTTGTCGAGTTTAACGCGTGATGCCGATGCTTCTCAGACGTGGCGTCTTGTAGGATGGCTTGCTGTCGTCTTTATTCCTTTTTTAGCGGGCGGCATGTTGTCTAATGCTGCACAACTATTAAATCAATATGCACTGGCCGATATGACATCGTCCGTGATCTTTATTGCTTTGGCTGTGGTTGCGATTGCGTTGTCTTTTGCCCCACGTCTGTTGACCTTAGCGTTAACGGCGGTCGGTGTGCTGATCTCCTTAGTGCTTGCAAACCTCTCTGGTACAGGAACCGCTGAGTGGCAAGTGACACCGGTTGAATTTTCAGAATGGGGCAGTGCAACGGTATTGGCTTTGGTGGCAAGCGGTTTAGGACTCGGCCTGTACTGGCAGAACAGTTTGGCACAAGTTCAACAGCAAGATGCTGCAAGCAAGACTGTTTTACCGATTTGGATTGCACAAATTTTGGCGGTGGTTGCTTTTGCATTTTTTGCAGTCCAAGCGGCATTACCTGCGTATGCGATTGCCTTAACTGCAGTTGTAGCGGCAGCCGTGCTGTTACAGATGGCACGTGAGCAGTTGGCTCAGCGCCAGTTAAATATTGTGATTCAGTGGCTCGTATTGCTGGCTGCAACGTTGGTGTGGTTAATTCCAGCCACTGGCCCGATCTTTAACATCTTACTGATGCTGTGGGGCTTAGTGATTTGTTTGATTTATGCCATTTTTGCGGGTTGGATTATGAAAATTAGCCATTTACGTAAGTCGATGAACTTTAGTAATGAAGCTTTTTATAATATTTGGCGCATAGCTGTGCGTGTGGTATTACCCGTTTCTATCGTATTGGCCATTGTAGCCGTACTTGGAAAACTGATCTAATGCGCATGCTTCAACAAGTCTGGGTTGCTTATGCAACAGCAGACCAGCAGTTCCATATCAGTGTGCCGTTTTCTGAGGGAATGACGACACAGGATGCGATTCAACTGAGTGGTATAGGCTCGCAGGTCGAATTGCCTGAACCTTTGCAATTGGGCATCTTTGGTGTCCGCTTGAAAGACCTTCAACAGGTTTTGCAGGTAGGGGATCGTGTTGAAATTTATCGTCCTTTGAGTATTAATCCTAAAGATATTAGAAGGATACGTGCACAAAATAATCCTGTGGGTCGCTTTGAAAAAGGCAATCGCTTAAAACAATCGAAATGATATGAAAAACCCCTCAGTTGAGGGGTTTCTTTTTTAGAATAAGGCTTTATAGTGGGGGCGCGTTTAGAATCGCTTCTTTCGATGCCGGTAAGCCCGGCTGAGATGCAGGAATGGTTTCTAAGCCTTCAATTTTTTGGACAATACCGTTTGGGTCGAAATAGACTTTCAGGTGTTGACCTTGTGCAGCAGGAATCTTGGCTTTTTTAGCATACGTTCCTGGGGTATAATTGTAGATGTAGTCCCAACGTAGTGGATTCATTGGATCTGAAACTGTCGGGCTGCCAAGCAAAAAGCGAACTTGTTGATGGCTCATGCCAACTTGTATTTTTGACGCTTGTGCTTGAGTTAATGGCGTACCTTGAGGAATATCAACTTTATAAACGCCCAAGGTCGAACAGCCTGCGAGCAGTGAAGTGACGAATAACGCCAACATGATTTTTTGCATTTTGCTACACTATCCCAAATTAATTATGATGCAATTGAGCCACGGATAGATCATACTGCATCTACACTTTGTTGCATATTCTAACTTTAAATTTGTTGAGAGACCTTTTTACATGCCAATTTCAAATCAAGATCTACGCAAAGCTGGACTTAAAGTTACACTTCCACGAATTAAAATATTAGAACTACTAGAAAATTCAAAGCAACACCATTTAAGTGCGGAAGATATTTATAAGACTTTACTTGAACAAGGTGAAGATGTCGGTTTAGCAACTGTTTACCGCGTGTTAACGCAGTTTGAAGCAGCGGGCATTATTCAGCGCCATCACTTTGAAAATAACCACTCTGTTTTCGAAATCATGCAAGATGATCATCATGATCATATCGTTTGTCAAAACTGCAATAAAGTGGTTGAGTTTAGCAATGAAGTGATTGAGCATGAGCAGCACGAAGTCGCTGAAAAGCACGGTTTTACTTTAACAGGTCACTCACTCAACCTATACGGTTACTGTGATGCTGCTGAGTGCCAAGAAGCACTGCGTAAAAAGTAATAACTTAGACACCTAAAAAAGGGCTTCATGAGAAGCCCTTTTTTATTGCTTAAAGAAATGCTTAAGCTTGTCCGTCAAACGTGATGTTTGCACTGGCATGCAATAGACGATCACCGCCTTCTTCAGACAACTTGATTTGTAAGCGTAAGTCGTTTGGAGAGTCGGCGTGTTTCAGCGCATCTTTATAGGTAATCTGCTTAGCTTTGTACAAATCGAATAAGGCTTGGTCAAAGGTTTGCATACCGAGTTCACGAGAACGCTTCATCAGGTCTTTAATTTCGTGGATTTCACCTTTACGGATCAAATCGGAAATTAACGGTGAGTTAATCAAAATTTCAATGGCAGCACGACGTGAATTACCGTCAGGTGTTGGAATCAACTGCTGAGCAACCATCGCTTTAAGATTTAAAGATAAGTCCATAAACAATTGGCTATGACGGTCTGCTTCAAAGAAGTGAATAATACGGTCGATGGCTTGGTTGGCGTTGTTGGCGTGCAGTGTTGCAAATACCAAGTGACCTGTTTCCGCGAAGGCAATTGCATAATCCATGGTTTCACGGGAACGAATCTCACCAATCAGGATCACATCGGGTGCCTGACGTAAGGTGTTTTTCAGCGCGATTTCAAAAGAGTCTGTATCAATGCCCACTTCACGCTGGGTAATGATACAGCCTGCATGCTCATGAATAAATTCAATCGGGTCTTCAATGGTAATGATATGACCTTTCGAGTTTTGGTTACGGTAACCAATGATCGAAGCCAAAGAGGTCGATTTACCTGTACCAGTTGCACCCACAAAGATAATGATGCCACGTTTGGTCATGGCTAACTCTTTGAGTACAGGCGGGAGTTTTAACTCATCCATGGTTGGAATTTGCGTCTCAATTCGACGCAAAACCATACCTGGCATATCACGCTGTTGAAAGGCACTGACACGAAAACGTGCAGTTTTATCCCGATTCATAATCGCGAAGTTGCACTCACGTGTGTCCGCAAATTCTTTACGCTGCTTGTCACTCATAATCGAGTTGAGTAGTTGCCCCGCGACATCACCCGTCAGCTTACCCTTAGCCACAGGCACAATTTGACCGTTAATTTTCATGGAGGGTTCAACATCAGCGGTGATAAATAAATCCGACGCTTTTTGTTGAATCATATAATTGAGTAAGTCGTTAAAGTCCATATCTATACCCCAAATCCATTGTTTTCTTATAAGAAGGTTTCAGGTTGCTTGGCCGCTGTACGCGCGGTCTGCGGACTGATCACTCCTTTGGTGACCAAGTTTTTCAGACTTTGATCCAGTGTGGTCATACCGTAGTTTGCACCAGTCTGAATAGTAGAATACATCTGTGCCACTTTGTTTTCACGAATTAAGTTACGAATGGCAGGAATACCAATCATGATTTCATGCGCGGCAACACGGCCACCGCCATTTTTCTTGAGTAAGGTTTGAGAAATCACGGCTTGTAGCGATTCAGATAACATGGCACGAACCATGTCTTTTTCTTCAGCAGGGAATACGTCAATCACACGGTCAATGGTTTTTGCCGCAGAGGTGGTATGTAGTGTACCGAAGACCAAGTGACCCGTTTCAGCGGCAGTGAGCGCCAAACGAATGGTTTCAAGGTCACGCATCTCACCCACGAGGATAATATCGGGGTCTTCACGTAGTGCAGAACGCAACGCTTCGTTAAAACCATGTGTATCACGGTGTACTTCACGTTGGTTGATCAAGCATTTTTTTGACTGGTGTACAAATTCGATTGGGTCTTCAACCGTTAAGATGTGGTCATAGCGGTTATCGTTAATATAATCGATCATTGCAGCCAACGTGGTAGATTTACCAGAACCAGTAGGCCCCGTCACTAAAACTAAACCACGTGGCAATTCACACAACTCTTTAAAGGTTTGTCCTAAACCTAAGTCTTCCATGGTCAGGACTTTAGACGGAATGGTACGGAATACTGCACCTGCACCGCGGTTTTGGTTGAATGCGTTCACACGAAAACGAGCAATGCTTGGAACTTCAAAGGAAAAGTCTGTTTCTAGTTTTTCTTCGAAATCACGACGTTGTTTGTCATTCATGATGTCATAGACCAGTTTATGCACTTCTTTGTGTTCTAAAGCTGGTAAATTGATACGACGAACTTCACCATCGACACGAATCATCGGTGGCATACCCGCAGATAAGTGTAAATCTGATGCCCCGTTCTTAGCCGAAAAGGCTAGTAATTCTGTGATATCCATTATTTCCCCGAGTTCATTTAAATGCTAATTATTTTGATAGAATAATAAGGCTTTCAATCAACTTAACCAACAGTTTGTTGAAAGGCAAAGCAAAAAAGATGACCGAAATGAGACCCTCGTCAATGAATATCTTGCAAAATTCACGTCAACACGTGTTATCCCAAATTCAACAGGCCTGCGAAATTTCAGGTCGTGACGTGGAGTCTGTAGAACTTTTGGCGGTTTCTAAAACACATCCGAGTGAAGTGTTACGAGACATGTACGCTTGTGGTCAACGCGCCTTTGGTGAGAACTACTTACAAGAGGCTTTGCAGAAGATAGAGGCGCTACAAGATTTAGAGATCGAATGGCATTTTATTGGGCATGTACAACGCAATAAAACCAAACATTTGGCTGAACAGTTTGCATGGGTGCATGGAGTTGATCGTTTAATTATTGCAGAGCGTTTATCGGCGCAGCGTCTGATAACACAACCACCATTAAATCTTTGTCTACAGGTCAATATCGATGGTCAAGACAGCAAAGATGGTTGCCAACCTAGCGAGGTTGCTGAGTTGGTAAAAATTATCAGTCAGTTGCCTCACATCAAGCTGCGTGGTTTGATGGTGATTCCTGCACCGAACAATACTCAAGCCTTTAAGGCCGCGAAAGTGTTATTTGACCAAGTGAAAGAGCTGCATGTACATCCTGAAGACTGGGATACCTTAAGCATGGGCATGTCAGGCGATATGGTCGATGCGATTGCAGCTGGGTCGACTATGGTTCGCGTTGGAACCGCCTTGTTTGGGGCGAGAGATTATTCGCAGCATTAAGTCTAAACAGGGTTTCTTGAGGTTAAAGGCAGCGAGAAGCGCTTAACTTACAATTATATAAAATTAATGGGCTGCTGAAAAAATAGGCTTAATTTAAAATCATGAATTGAATCGTCTACAGATTAACCATGAAAAATGATTTCCTGACAACGATAAAAATTGTATTTAGGATGAAGCCAAAATGAAAAAACTCTATTTATTTATCTCCCTGCTTTTGAGCTTATTTGTAGTAGCGTGTAGTAGTACAAATACCAAAATGAGTGAGATGAGTGCGGAAGCTACGGTTCAGAATGCTCAGGTCGCTAAAAGTGAAAAATTAGGCACCAAGTGGGGCGATGAGATTAGTTCAAACGTCACGGAAGTCAATTTAAAACGGTTATCCAGCAGTCCAATTGCTGAATCACAAGTTCGCTATGCCAGTAAAAAATACGTGGGGAAAGCCGTGAACAGTCTGTCATTGGCCGCTGGAAAAATTAGCTTTTCCATTGTAGATGATGCACAGCGTCCACTGCCTTTATTTCGAGATGGTCAGCAGTATTATTTATCTGGCAAAGATGGACAAAGCTATCAACTCAAATATACAAACCATAGCAATAGCACGTTTGAAGTGGTTGCCAGTGTCGATGGTTTAGATGTTATTGATGGACGTGCAGCATCACGTAGCAATTCAGGTTATGTGCTTCGTCCACAGGGGGAGTTGATTGTTGAAGGCTTCCGTAAGAGTGACTCTGCGGTGGCATCTTTTACCTTTAGTCGACCGGAAGATGCCTATGCTGCAAACTCAGATCATGGTTCCATCCAAAATACAGGTGTGATTGGTACTGTGATTTACCCGCTACAGTCTGTGGCGACTACAGACAAAGCAGTAGATGCATCTAAATATGCGCCTCCACCAAAAGCATTCCCAGCGGATTAAAGCATTCGTTTGGATCTCACAGGGAGCACTTACATTAAGTAAGATGCTCCCTTTATTTTTAACTGAGAGATGGTGTCTTAAAACAGATCAAACTTTGACTTTCAAAAATCTAAAATTATCCCACTACCTCAATGGTACTGGCACCTGCGCCCAAAGCTTTGACTTGGATTTGCACAGGAATACGTTCATGCATTTCTTGGATGTGTGAAATCAGCACGACTTTACGTCCTTGGTTTTGCAGTTGATCGAGAGCATTCATGACCATGTGCAGGGACGATGCATCTAAAGTCCCAAAGCCTTCATCAATAAATAGAGATTCGATTTTCATTGAACCTGAGGCCATATTGGCAATGGCAAGAGATAGGGCAAGGGCAGTCAGGAACGACTCACCCCCAGAAAGTGATGCAACGGAGCGGGTTTCTCCATCCATGTCATGATCAATAATGGCCAGACTCAGCGAATGCTCTAAACGCTTTAAGGTATAACGCTGTGAGAGTTGGTTGAGCTGTTGGTTGGCATGCTCCAGTAAAATATCGAGATTATATTGCTGAGCATAATCACGGAATTTTTTGCCAGTGGCATCTCCCATCAGACCTGAAATTTTCCCCCAACGGTGTTCTTCTTGTTGTATCGCTTGAATCTGATCTGCAAATTGTTTTTGTTTTGCGACATTTTGCTGATGCAACTCAAGTTTGAGTTTGAGTTGATCGCGTAGTTCAAGTTGTGTTTGCAGTGCCGCTTCATGCTCCTGCATTTGCTGTTGTAACTGTGCTGGGTCAATCTCAGGTTGATGGCCCAGATGTTCACTCAACTGCTCTTGCATAGTTTTCAATGCAGCATGTGCTTCATTTACTAGGCGTTCTGCATGTTGTAATTTCTGACGAATGTGTTGTTCCTGAGCCGAGCTAATTTGAGCTAGTGCATCTAAATCAGGCTTATGGAAATCAGGGTGCGCATTGAGCCAGTGTTGAAGGGTATTTTCTACTTGGCTGGCACTGGTCTGATTCTGCTGTAACTGGGCTTTGAGCTGTTCTAGCTGATTTTTTTCTTGTTCGAATTGATGGCGCAATTGATCAAAATGTTGTTTCAGCTGTTGATAATGGCTTTGCATCAGCTGGCGATGTTGATCGTGCTGAATGAGCCATTCATTGGCTTTGATGTCAGTTAAGCCTGTCATTTGTTGGATTAATTGATTGGCTATTTCTGTATTTTGCTGTCCTCTTTGTTTGATCTCACTGAGCTGCTTGTTAGTTTCAGCGATGTGCCTACTGGTATTTTCGATATTCAGTTGATTGGTCTTGAACTGTTGTGTGTTTTGTTCGCATTGCTGACGCCATTGTTCCAACTGTTCCAGTTGTTGTGAACGGGTATTTAGACGTATCAAGATTTGCTGAGCGGTTTGGGTGGTCTGCTGTTGCCAAGCTGTTTTTTCAGCTTCAGATAAACACTGCACGATATGCTGAACTTGGTTTTGCAAACCGTTCGCTGTTTGTAGTAAATGTTCAATCTGTTGAATGTTTTGGATGCATTGTTGCTGGATTTTAATATTGTGTTGCAACAACTCAGATTGTTGTTTGAGTTGTTGCAAATCCAACTGATATTGCTGAGCCATTTGCATGAACTGAGTCTTCAATTCTGATGCTGTTAGGGTGAAGTCGAGTGCCATATTTGCTGTTTGACTGTGTGCGATTAACACGTGTTGCAAAGTACTAATTTTTTCAGAAAGTTGCTGAATTAAAGTTTGGCGTTGTTCTATTTCAGTATTCAGTTTAGTCAGCTGCTGCTGCGCTTGTTGCCAGCCATCAAAGCAATTTTGTTCTTTCAGTGTTGCCTGTTGTTCCTGCTGCTGTTGAAGCTCAAACAGGGCCTTGGAGAGCGCAGTATCTTCCACTTTATAAGGATGTGAGGTACTGCCACAGACTAAACAGGGTTCGCCGTCTTGGAGTGCCGAGCGTAAATCTTCGATATTTTCAGCATGCAAAAGTCGCTGCTGTTGCAAAACCTGTTGCAGTTGGATGCGTTCACTTTTGGCAGCCTGAAAGGCTTGTTCTGCTTGTTGGCTATTGTGTTGCACGGCTTTAAGCTGTGTTTTGGCATTGTCGAGTTGTACTTGCTGTTCTGTAGACTCAGCCTGCAAGTCAAAAAACTGCTGAATTTTTTGCTGAATCAGCTCGAATTGACTGAGTTGATTGATTTTTAACTCGCGTTGCTGCTGTGTCTGCTCAACTTTGATTTCAAGCTGTTCGATCGTCCCGAACTGTTGAATAGACTGCTGTAATTGTTGTTTTTCTGATGCTAGCCGATGTTCAGCCTGAGTACGTGGCCCGAGTTGATGTTCAATTTTTTGATATTGATGAATGAACTGTTCTAGCTGTTGAGTATGGGCGCTGAGACCTTTGTCTAGGTTTACAAACTGTTGTGAGCTTTCCAGTTGCTGCTTACACTCGGTTTGCTGTCGCTCAATGTGTTGAATCTGCTCTTCAAGCTTTTGTTGTTGCTGGCTTAGGGGCAGCTTAGACTGCTCTAAAGCCTGCAATTTTTCCTGAACTTTCTTAAACTCAGCCCCAATAAAATCACGTTCTTGAATACATTTACGCACCTCATTTAATGCAGCATGATGGGTACTTTCAAACTGTTGTAGTTTATTGACTGCCATTTCAGCTTGCGTAAATTGGACTTTTTCACTTTCAAATTTAAGTTGTAAATGATCGAACAGTTGTTGCTGTTTTTGAATACGGGGCGTCAGTTGCTGCACCGTTTGCTGTAACTGTTGTTGCTGGAATACCACGGCACGAATTTCTGAAAAGGTCTCCAAACGAGCCAAGTGTTCGCGCTCAGGAGCTAAATCTTGTTGTAACTTGCTTTGCGTATCGAATAGTTGTTGTTTGCTAATGATTTCACTGTCGAGTTTATGTTTGCGTTCAAACCATTGTTGTTGTTTTTCCAGTTGCGACTTTTGAGCTTCAAGCTGTTTATAATCCCTGTCACTCTGCTGTAACTGTGTCGATAATGCTGTGACTTGTTCATCGGTTAACAGTTCAATATGACCCAGTACATTTTCCAGTTCTTTGCGCTGCGTGGCGACGGATTTGGTTTTCTCATAAGCGAGTTGACCAATTTTCCCAAAAATAGCGGAATTGGTCAGATATTCCAACAATTCACCGCGTTCATTGTCCCGTGCTTTTAAAAAAACAGTGACCTCAGATTGGGCCAATAAAACGGCACGAGTAAATTGTTCAAAACTGAGTTGAGTGATGCGTTTAATATTTTCATCGACGGCTTTGGCTTTATCCGCAACCACAACACCATCGGTGACACATTTTAAAGAGCGCTGCACACTTTGCAGTTTTCCGTCTGCTTTTTCCCGTGAACGTTTTAATTCCCAACGCGCGATATAGCGCTTTTGGTCTTGTGCAATAAAGCATAGCTCGGCATAGCCATGTGCAGTGCCACGACGCAGTACGGTCAAGGGGGAGTTGGTAAGTAGCTCTGAGCCATCGACATCTTGAAGTTTGCCATCACTGTCTTTTAGCCGTGGAATACGGTTAAACAGTGCCAAACACATAGCATCTAAAATGGTGGATTTACCTGCGCCTGTTTTCCCCACAATGGCAATCAGGCCGGCACTGGCAAGGGGATCGCTTTCAAAATCAATCAGATGTTCGCCAGAAAGTGAAGCAAGGTTCTTAATTCGAATCGATAAAATATTCATACTAAACCTTTAAGCCTCTTGTTCATCTGCAAGGGATTGTTCTGCTTCACGCATTAAGCTCATGAAATCGTTTAACACTTCTGCATCATTGTGATAACCCTGTTTTTCCCAAATTTGCTGAAACAGTTTTTCTGGTGTAGGTGGCTCTAAACTCACTTTAGTGGGTGCATTGGGGTCTTGCTCAGTCGCTAAATATTGACGTGAAATACGGACTAAACGATAACGGTCTTTGGGTAGAGCCTCTTCGAATTGTTGTCTTAAATTGGGCTGCGGTGGAACAGCAGTATGGTATTCAATATCAACATATTCACGTTGATCAAGGTCTTGGATAGCGCCTTGAGGCAATGCTTGCAGTTTCTCCAATACCTCATTGAGTTCACCGCGTATTTTATGCAGTTGAATACTTCGTGGTATTACTAAAACATTCAATTGAAAACGGGATGAATCGTTTTGTGTGGGATCAAGTATCACTTCAACAACTTGATGTTTATAGTTAATTTCACTAAAAGATAGTGGAATCGGGGAGCCACTATAGCGGATATGCTCTTCACCGACTTTTTGCGGTTTATGCAAATGTCCGAGCGCTACATAGTCAATGATTTCATCAAATAATGCTGTTGAGAGTGCTTCTTCATTACCAATTACAATGGGCCGTTCAGAGTCTGAGGTTTCGCCGCCTTGCATATGTGCATGAGACATTAAAATCAGGGCTTGATCTGCTGTTTTGCGGGCTTTGGCCTCAGCAATCAGTTGTTGATGCAAATAGGCAATCGCATTTTGGCTATTGGTGGTGTGTTCATTAAAGCCTGTAATTTCAGCAGGACGTAAAAAGGGCAGGCTCAGACACCATGCCACAGTATTTTGTTGCTCATCTAAAATTGGCACCAATAAGTGCTCAAGATCGATCTGCTGTTGACTATTTTTATGAATCACTCCCACCGCTTTGGCATTGTATTTGGCCAATAACGGTTCAACTTGTTCAATGCGGTAGCCTGAGTCGTGGTTGCCTGCAATCATCAGGGTTTGCATATGCGGTGCACGTGCATGCGCATCCGCTAAGAACTGATAGAGTTGCTTTTGTGCGGACGATGAAGGGTTGATGACATCGAAAATGTCTCCTGCAATCAAAAGCGCATTTGGCTGTCTTGCACTGATTTGTTCCAGTAACCATGCTAAAAACTGTTCATGTTCATACTGACGGGAATGGTTATAAAAAAACTGTCCCAAATGCCAATCAGATGTATGAAAAAAACGAACAGCCATAGATACCCCAAGCTCAAAGCGCAATAGAGCTATAAGCTAACATAAATCAAAATTATGCGATGGATAATTGTCGCTACGACGACAATCTTTGACCTGATAGTTGAGTGCCTATTTTTAAGTTGAATTGCACAGAAAAACTATTGAGCGATTATGTGAAAAAGAATGTGATGGGTTTATTTGATTAACACCATAGTAAAAAGATAAATTTTGATTAAAAAATGTTCTTTTAATGGGGTATTATGTAATTCTGTGAAATTGTATATCGTGTCGAAGTCGTAAATGAAATGTGAACATCGATCACGGATTCAATTTTGAGACTTTATAAGAATGATTTATGCAGAATGTCTAAAAAATAAGTTATGCCTTGAATAGGACAAGGTATAAGGAGAACATAACTATGTCTGATTCTATTTTCAGTTCGCCCCGTATTGTCAATGATCTGGTGTATAAGACGCTGATTGAATCAACACTTGCTATTCCTTGGAGTATTGATTGGGAAACCAAAAAGTTTAGTTATATTGGCCCACAAATTGAAAAAGTGCTGGGTTGGAAGCAAGATTCGTGGAGAACAGTCGAAGATTGGGCGATGCGAATGCATGAAAATGATCGTGCATGGGTGGTTGATTTTTGTGTGGCACAGTCGATTTCGGGGGTTGATCATGAGGCGGATTATCGCGCACTGACCATCAATGGAGAATATATTTGGATTCGTGATGTGGTGCATGTAGTGCGAAAACCAGATGGGGAAGTCGATAGTTTGGTTGGATTTATGTTCGATATTTCGGAGCGTAAAAAAAAGGAACAAGAATTAGAAATACTGAAAAAACAACTAGAAGAATATTCTTATCAAGACGGTCTGACGGGGATTGCCAACCGCCGCTTCTTTGAAGATAGCTACCAACGTGAATGGCTCAATGCACAGCGTGAACAGCAACCACTGACCATCATGTTATTAGACATCGATTATTTTAAACAATACAACGATCATAATGGTCATCTTCTCGGTGATGCTTGTCTGAAACAAATTGCACAAATACTGAAAAAAAGTGTCTCAAGACCACGTGATTTGGTCGCACGTTTTGGCGGGGAAGAGTTTATTTTGATATTGCCTGATACAACACAAGCGTCTGCAATTGAAGTGGTGGAGCGTATTTTACAGAGTATCCGTACCGCTGATATTTGCCATAGTACATCACCATTGGATCAGCGTTTATCGGTCAGTTTAGGGGTGAAGACCATTATCCCAACGCAAAAAAATGACAAAATGGCCTTTTTAAAAGAGGTCGATCAGAATCTCTATTTGGCCAAAGAGCGGGGACGTAATGGTTATGTCATTCAGGATGCAGAAGACGTCCAGCACTTAAACTCATATTAACTTTTAAGGGCTTCTTCATCTATTGAGGTGGGGGAGCACTGAAAAATCAGTCCTCAAAAAAATAAAGACCGACGATTCGAGTGATGATGAAATCGTCGGTCAAAGAAAACTGCTTCACGCTTAAATGTCGGCTGCTGACAACATTTAAATTTGGAGCCAATCTTATTGCTCTAGGAAAGGTCACCGTACGTATTGTGGATGCCGGTACAATGTTGACGGTTGCTGCGACCTTGTATCCTATTTAACGCACATCAACTTCGATTGGTTGACATGAAAATGAAAAAAAACTGAATTTTTTTTATAATGATTTTTTGGTTGGGTTTAAAGTAGCGCTATGATTTCGCTAACACGATATTTTCTCTGGTTTTTTTTCATATGTTTTGTCTTTAGTTGTGTCTGTGGTGTACTCGCTGCTCTACTTCCGACAGGGATGGGAGCAGTATTAACGGCTGTACCTTATTTGGTGGCCATGATTTGGGTTTTACTTAAATTTATTAAGCAGCAGCGCCGTGCGCCAACCCAAGCAGAGCGGAAGAAATTCACTTTAGGTTTTAGTCTGATTTTTTGGAGCTATAACTTTGCCTTTTTGATGTTGGGGGTATTTATCTTTGCGCAGGGAGATGCTGAAGTTTGGCAAAACTTTATGCTCTACGTCCAACAACCGCAATTTATCAGTATGGTGGTGATTCTGATTTTATTGATCGCGATTCCGCTGTATGTGCTGACCTATTGGTTCTATGGCAAACAAGCGGAGCGTATGGCGGCAAAAATGATCGATCAATCGTAAAGCGCTTGGCTAAATGCTATAGTTTGATCAAAAGCATCATTTGAGATCACGCTATGCAAAAAGAACGTGTATTGGTGACAGGAGCAAGTGGTTTTATTGGTTTAAACTTGCTCGATTATTTATTAGAAAAAGATTATGAAGTGATCGGCTTAAGCCGACAGAAGAATCTGCCTAAAATTCACCCACATTTGACTTGGATTCGAGCTTTAGAAGAACTCAAGCATGATCGGATTGATTATGTGGTGAATTTTGCAGGGGAAAGTATTGCTCAGGGGCGTTGGACAGATGCCCGCAAACAAAAGCTGATCACCAGTCGCGTTGAAATGACGACGATGCTCTATCAATATCTCGCTAAAAGAAAGATTCAACCGAAATGTATTATTTCAGGTTCGGCAGTGGGCTATTACGGTATTGATTCGACTGAACAATGGTCAGAGTGTTGTAATGAGCAGTCAGCGCCGCAGTCTATTTTTATGTCAGAGTTGTGTCAAAAATGGGAACAATCTGCACGGCAAGACACGTCGCAAAATACCAAAATTATTCGTTTAGGCGTGGTCTTTGGACGTGGGGCTGGCATTTTGCCGCAAATGTTGTTTCCGATCAAAATGAACTTATGTGGACGTATTGGTTCGGGGCGGCAACCTGTGGTCTGGGTGCATATTCAAGATGTGCTGCGAGCGATTGAGTTTTTAATGTTGCATGAAACCACTGCACAAGTCTTTAATGTCGTCAGTCCAGAAAAAGTCACCCAGTCAGCATTTGCACAAACTGCAGCGCAAATTCTAAAACGTAGACCTGTACTTTCTTTACCAGCTTTTGTGCTGAAGTTACTTTTAGGCGAGCAGTCTCAATTGGTGTTGAATGGTCAATTTGTTCGCCCCGAAGCATTGAAAGCACAGGGGTTTGAGTTTAAATATCCCACTTTAAAAGAAGCCTTGATCCACATTATTCAACCGCAAAATTTACCCAAGTAGCGTTTGATCAAGCAAAGCTTACCAAACGCTCAGGGCTATAGGCACTGGCGTCAACCGTTAAGCTTTGGCCTAACATCAATTCGCGTAGCAGTCGTGCAGATGCAGGCCCCATACATAGACCATTTCTATAGTGACCGAAGTTTGCCCAGAGATTGGCTATTTCGGGGAATGCTCCGATATAAGGGACGCCCGTTGGCGAACTTGGGCGTAGACCTGCCCAATGTTTCACAATTGGGAAATCGTCCAGTTCAGGCACCATGTCCAAGCATGCTTTATAAATATTTTGCTGGGTTTGTAAAGAAGGGCGTTGGTCAAAACCGACATCCGCCATGCTTGAACCACAAACGATATGACCATCCAAACGTGGAATCAGATACATAACCTGATTCATACACATGGTTGGTAGCCAGTTTTCCGGGGTTTTAAACAGTAACATTTGCCCTTGTACGGGGTTCACTGGAATGCTGCACTGGAGTTGTTCGGACCAATGCTGTGACCATGCGCCTGTTGCAATCACCACATGATCTGCATGGTAGCTCTGACCATCAGCAGTTTTTACCCCTTGAACTTGCTGGTTGAGTATGTCAAAGGTATGCACCCATGCTTGCTCATGAAAGGTGACTTGTGGCTGCCGTTTGAGATATTCCACAATCGACTTGAGCAGTCGCGGATTGCGGACATTGGCCAACTGCGGAAAATGGATAGCTTGTTGAAAGCGCGAAGAAATGCGCGAATTGACCTGTTCCAGTTGTTCGCGTTGCAAACGTTCACAATGCTGCATCGGTTCTTGATGTTGGTCTTTATAATTTAGGCCAATGTCAAAATCAGCTTCATCAAAAATCAGCATGCCTGTTTCATGGATTTCAAAATCAATCCCCGAAACGGGGCTAATTTTTTCATTCCATGCTTGATACATGCTTTTGCCATATTTGGCGAGGTCATTGACACTTTGTGGATAGCGCCATGGGTACATCGGGGAAAGAATCCCTCCACCTGCCCATGAAGCCGCTTGTCCCGCTTGCTGTTGGTCAAAAATCTCAACCGAACAACCATGTTCAATCAGCTCAAGCGCTGTCAGTAAACCACTGATTCCTGCGCCAATGATGGCAATATGCATTGAAATTCAATCCTTTTAAACGCGCTGTTATTTCATGTCTTTTAGTTTCAGTGCCGCTTCTTCTGCAAAATAGGTCCAGATGCCATCTGCACCCGCGCGGCGGCAGCTCATCAGTGATTCAATAATCACGCTGTCCGATAACCAGCCGTTTTGGATGGCCGCTGCGAGCATGGCATATTCGCCACTGACTTGGTAAACGAAAGTCGGCACACCGAAGTTGTCTTTGACTTCACGGACAATGTCCAAATACGGCATACCCGGTTTCACAATCACCATGTCAGCCCCTTCTTGAATATCAAGGGCAATTTCATGTAATGCTTCTGCGCGGTTGCCGACATCCATTTGATAGTTGTATTTGTTGCCACCTTTGAGGTTGCTGGATGAACCGACCGCATCACGGAAAGGGCCATAGAAGCTCGACGCGTATTTTGCCGAATAGGCCATGATTGAGGTGTAGATATGACCATTGGCTTCAAAGGCTTGGCGAATCGCACCGATACGACCATCCATCATGTCACTTGGTGCAAAGACATCTGCTCCAGCTTCAGCGTGGCTTAACCCTTGTTTGATCAGTGCTTCAACGGTTTCGTCATTGAGTACATAACCTGTGTCATCTATGATGCCGTCTTGACCATGCGTGGTATACGGGTCAAGCGCGCCATCGGTAATCAGCACCATTTCAGGTAATTCTTTTTTGAGCAGACGTAGCGTGTTTTGAACCACACCATCTTCACGCCATGCTGCTTCGGCACTTAAGCTTTTATCTTCTTGGGGAGTAACTGGAAATAGCGCCAGTTTCGAGACGCCAAGTTCAAGTAAACGTTCTGCTTTTTTTAAGAGTAAGTCCGCAGATAGGCGTTGAACATTCGGCATACTGGGAATGTCTTGCGTTTGGTTTTGTCCCGGCAGTACAAATACTGGATAGATAAGATGATCTGTCGTTAAATGGGTCTCGCGAACCATAGAGCGCAGATGTTCATTTTTACGAATACGACGCATGCGAGTAGCGGGGAAGGCGGGACGATTGAACGTATAGGTCATACAAATCTCGATAATCGGTATTAAACTAGGTCAGTATTGTAGACCTATCTTATGGCTTTGGGCACATATTGACGGGTTTTTATTGTTTTAAGAGTGAAGCAGATTGTTATGAGTAGTGGTGAAAAAAGCTGGACGGGCAGCATACACTTAGGAGCAAAAGTGGATATAGATGTAGTTTTTGAGCAGTTGGTTAAGGCTTTTAATGCGTCGCCATTTTTTAAGCACAACACCATGACTATGCGAGTCGTTGATGGGCAAATTGAAGCCTATATCGATATGCAAGATTACTTAATTGGCAATGTTGCGTTCCAAATTTTACATGGTGGCGTGGCTGCAACGGTTTTGGACAGTATTGGTGGCATTGTAGCGATGGGGGAGCTGTATAAAAAAGCGGAACCTGACACGATTGCGGACACCATTAAAAAAGTATCCCGTTTAGCTACAGTGGATATGCGAGTTGATTATCTCGCGCCGGGACGTGGAAAATATTTTATTGCCCGTGCTGAAACCCTAAGATTAGGGCGAAAAGGCTGCACCATGCGCATGACTATGGTCAATGATGAAGGCAAATCGATTGCCACAGCGATTGCTTCTTATGCTTATTAGTTTTAAATTAATTAAGTAGTTAATATTCAAATGAAATTTATAGCATCTAATAGGAAGTTGGATGCTGAAAACTAAAATAGACTGAGCAGTTACAATTTATTTTCTCAAAATGTGATTATTTGCTCTTAGAATGCATCAAATTTTATTGTGACTTTCTCATCGACACCAATGCAGACAATACTTGTCTGATGTCCTTTTCGTAGGGATGATGCCGGCTGACCAAGTCTGTTAGATTTAGGAAAAATCAATGACAGATGCCCCAAATACACTGCCAGATACTGATCCAGCCGATCAAATCAATGATCAAGCACTGAAAGCTAAACGTAAGAAAAGCTTAGGTTTCGTAGCTGTGATCCTGATCATTGTTGCCATTTTATTCTTGATTTGGAAACTGTTCTTTAACCATTCGGTTTCAACTGATAATGCTTATGTGGGCGCAGAAACGGCCTCGATTACCTCTATGGTGACAGGCCAAGTTGAAAAAGTGTTGGTCAGTGACACGCAAACTGTAAAGCAAGGCGATGTGTTGGTTTTGGTCGATCATCGTGATGCTGAAATTGCTGTAGCCCAAGCTCAGGCCGAATTACTTAAAGCGCAGCGCCAGTATAAACAAAGTGCGGCCAACAGTAGCTCTCTAAACTCGCAAGTCTTTGTAAGTGATGACGCCATTCATAGTGCTGAAGCACAAGTGGCTAAAGCCAAAGCGGAGTTGGATAAAGCGCAAGATGATTTGAACCGTCGTCAGCAGTTGAGTGCGACAGGCGCGATTTCTAAAGAAGAATTAAGCACAGCACAAGCTGCTTTAAATAATGCACAAGCGGGCTATAACTTGGCGCAAGCGGGTTGGGCGCAGGCTAAATCCAGTCAGAAAGCTGCGCAAAGTAATTTGGCTGCAAATGAAGCTTTAATTCAAGGCAGCAATGAAAATTCGACCCCCGATGTTTTGGTTGCTCAAGCAAAACTGAAACAAGCTTTACTTGATTTAGAACGTACTGAAATTAAAGCACCTTTTAATGGGGTGGTGACAAGTCGAAAAATTCAAGTTGGACAGCGTGTCGCTCCAGGTTCGGTGCTCATGGTGGTGGTGCCAATTTCACAGTTATATGTCGACGCGAACTTTAAAGAAAGCCAGCTTGAAAATGTACGCCCAGGTCAAAAAGCGGTTTTAACCTCAGACTTGTATGGCGACTCAGTTGAGTTCCATGGCACGGTTCTGGGCTTCTCTGGTGGAACAGGTTCTGCCTTCGCGCTGATTCCTGCACAAAATGCCACAGGTAACTGGATTAAAGTGGTACAGCGTTTGCCTGTACGTATTCAACTCGACCCGAAAGAGTTGGCTGAACATCCTTTACGTGTTGGTTTGTCGATGGAAGCTCAAATCGATTTGAAATCGAAGTAGTTGCACATGAATAGCTACGTTCCCTATGGTGACTTAAAGGGTGGTCGCCTGATGTTGGCGGCTTTCGTCCTCGCTTTGGCCAACTTTATGGTCGTGCTGGACATGACCATTGCCAATGTTTCTGTGCCTCATATTACGGGAAGTCTTGCCGTATCGAGTTCGCAAGGAACATGGGTGATTACCTCTTATGCTGTGGCTGAAGCGATATGTGTTCCTTTAACAGGCTGGCTCGCAGGTCGTTTTGGTGGCGTGAGGGTTTTTACCTTAAGTCTGATTGGCTTCACCATATTTTCGGTATTTTGTGGTTTATCGACCAGTTTAGAAATGCTGGTTTTTTGCCGCATCGGCCAAGGTTTATTTGGTGGCCCGATCATGCCGCTCAGTCAGATGTTACTGATGCGGATTTTTCCTCCAGAAAAGCAATCCCAAGCTATGGGCATGTGGGCAATGACGACGGTGGTTGGCCCGATTCTTGGTCCGATTTTAGGAGGAACCATCAGTGACAACATGTCTTGGCATTGGATTTTCTTTATTAATATTCCTGTTGGGATCGCATGTGCTTTTGCAGCGATGCGTCTGCTTAAACCTGCGGAAACCGCAACGGCCAAACTCAAAATTGATCGCGGTGGATTGATCCTCCTGATTTTATGGATTGGAGCATTACAGCTCATGCTCGATTTGGGGCATGAACGTGATTGGTTTAATAGCCCAGCGATCGTGGTACTGGCTTTAACGGCTGCGATTGGCTTGGTGATTTTTACCATTTGGGAGCTGACCGAACGGCATCCAGTGGTGAATATTCAAATCTTTAGATACCGTAGCTTCACGATTTCTGTCTTGGCACTGGCCTTTGGCTTTGGCGCATTTTTCGGCAGTATTGTACTGATTCCGCAGTGGTTACAGATCAATTTGGGCTATACCGCAACTTGGGCCGGTTATTTAACCGCAACCATGGGTTTTGGTAGTTTAGCTATGTCACCTATTGTGGCGAAATTAGCAACCAAATATGACCAACGTGCCCTGGCCAGTTTTGGCTTGAGTATCTTGGGCGGGGTAACCTTGATGCGCTCGTTCTGGACTACCGATGCAGACTTTTTTGCATTGGCATTACCGCAAATCTTGCAGGGCTTTGCTGTGCCATTTTTCTTTATTCCATTATCAAACATGGCACTGTCATCGGTATTGCCGCATGAAATGGCATCTGCCGCAGGTTTAATGAACTTCTTAAGAACTATGGCAGGGGCGATAGGCGCCTCGATTGCTGTCACTATTTGGGACGACCATACTAAAGTTGCACGTAGTGAAATGGTCGGCAGTTTGCATACAGATCAAACTCAGTCGGTGTTGATGCAGCAGGGAATGAGCGCGGAAGGTGCATTAGGCTATATTTCTAGTTTGGTGGATAAAGAAGCGTTGACCTTGTCGGCAAACTATATTTTCCTGATCTTGGCCTTGGTGTTCCTATTTGCAGCATCTATTATTTGGCTCTGTCCTAAACCTAAAATAGGGGCAGGCGGTGGCGGACATGCGCATTAGGGTAGTAAAAAACCGCTTTTAGAAGCGGTTTTTTACTATGTATGTTATGCCGTTTTATGATGTTTTGAGATATCAAAACAATAGCGTTAAATAATCAAAGTTCTGACTTTGCGCGTTTCAAGGCAGATTGCCATTGTTGTAAGTGAAATTCACGTTGATCTGGACTCATTTTCGGTTCAAAAGCACGTTCAAGCTGCCAAGACTGTGCAATTTCATCCAAACTTGAAAATACGCCACACTTTAAGCCAGCCATAGCCGCCGCGCCCCATGCGGTCGACTCCTGCATCTTAGGGCGTAGTACAGGCACGTTTAAAATATCGGCTTGAAACTGCATAAGCATGTCATTTTGACTGGCACCACCATCGACGCGGAGCTCTTTCAGCGGCTGCTGGATATCGGCTTGCATGGCGGTCAGTACATCAGAGACTTGAAAGGCAATGGACTCTAAGGCTGCACGAGCAATATGGGCCTTATTGGTTCCACGCGACATTCCACATAAGAGGGCACGCGCTTCACTGTCCCAATGTGGCGCACCGAGTCCAGTAAATGCCGGAACTAGCATGACGCCATCGGTATCTTGAACTGTACAAGCTAATTTTTCAACATCGCTACTTTTTTGAATAATGCCTAAATTATCTCGTAGCCACTGAACAATCGCACCTGCCATAAATACACTGCCTTCTAGGGCATAAGTGGTTTGATGTTGCGTTTTCCAACCCAGCGTCGAAAGCAGTTTGTTCTTACTGTATTGAACGGTCTCGCCTGTATTGAACAGCATAAAACAACCTGTGCCATAGGTATTTTTGGCAGTCCCAATGTCAAAACAGGACTGTCCAAACAGCGCAGACTGTTGGTCGCCTAATATGCCTGTAATCGGAATATTGGCACCGAGTAAGCCTGCCGCGGTATCGGCGACATAGGTGTCCGAGTTGATGATTTTTGGTAGTAATGCAGACGGAATATTAAATAGATCTAACAGCTCTTCATCCCACTGCTGGGTACTTAAGTTCATGAGCATGGTGCGAGAGGCATTGCTGACTTCGATGACATGTTGAGCACCTTGGGTAAGATTCCAAATCAGCCAACTATCAATCGTGCCAAAGGCCACATGCCCCTGTTCAGCCAGTGTGCGTAGACCATTGACATGCTCGAGTAACCAGACCAATTTTCCTGCACTAAAGTAAGGGTCAATTCGGAGTCCAGTTTTGGATTGAATCTTATCTTTTAGGTTTTGCTGTAGGAGCTGATTGCACCATTCAAATGCACGACGGTCTTGCCAGATAATGGCTGGTGCAAGCGGCTGACCTGTGCGTTTATCCCATACGACAGTCGTTTCTCTTTGGTTAGTAAGACCAATGGCTTTGATGTCTTTGGCTAAAATACGAGCAGAAGCCAGAGCCTGCTGTACAACAGCAATTTGTGAGCTCCAAATCTCTTGGGCATCTTGTTCTACCCAGCCTGATTGGGGGGTATGTATACGTGTTTCGCGTTGCGCCGTTGCCTGAACTTGACCTTGTTCATTGAAAATAATGGCACGACTCGAAGTGGTTCCTTGGTCGAGTGCAAGTAAGTAGCTCATAAATTATTTTATTGTTGGACTTGAAAACCAAAATATTAGCGCAATTATGTAATTAAGCGCATCAATATGTGTGTTTGTTTAGAAAATAGATCGTATTTTCTAGCAACTATGCTATGATTGCCGCTACTTTGGGGGTGTTTCTGGCTTCGACGCTGGTGATGAAACTCATAGATGCATGTCGAGAGCGCATTTTCTCTCGTAAATCAAATTTGCATTTTTTAGTCGCAAACGACGAATCATACGCTCTAGCTGCCTAAGGGCAGCTTGTCCGCCTCTCCGAATACTTGTGGTTAGAGAGTCCGACTGAAGCGCACGCACACAAGTCCGTATAAAACCAAGCCTCGGGGTTTTGTACTAAATTAAGAGGATCGCGATTTGTACCCTGTTCGTCGGGTCACAAAGAGTTAAAACAGTAGACGATATCTAAGCATGTAGTATTCTCGAGCGTAGTGCTGGCGGACGCGGGTTCAACTCCCGCCACCTCCACCAAATACCTAACAAAACATACCCAAATATGTTTTAAATAGTAGATGAAAGGCTTGATTCTAAAGGGATTGAGCCTTTTTTCTTGCCTAAACATAACCAAATATAACTAGCTACAGTGTACATGCACCGTGTACACTGTCTTGTACATTGCAAGATTTATTGAATCCGTTGGTGTACAAGCCATGAAAAGAACAGAAATTAAACGTAGACCGTTATCAGATACCGTACTGGCTAACCTTGAACCCGAATCGAAAGTGTACTGATCTGTGGGCATGAAACACGTATCTTTAAAGTCACCCGTAGTGAATCGGTGATTCAACATATTGTAAATGCAGAACGTTACTTCTGGGACTGTGTTGAAAAGGATATTCCACCTGATGCCGATGCCAGTGAATCCGCAGCCAAAGCATTGCAACTACTATATCCAGCACATGTGCCACTTAGTGTTGAAGATTTAAGTCATGACCCACATGCCAATCAGTTGTTTGATCAGCTCATCAAAATGAAGGCCGATCTTCAAGATCAGCAAGAACACTTTGATCAACTGAAACATCAAATCCAAATGCTAATGAAAGACAACGAACGTGCGGTGTTTAGCAGAGGTTCGGTGGTCTGGAAAAAAGCAAAAGCTACGATCAGTCTCAATACCAAAACATTGATCGAACATCAACCTGAGCTAATACAGCAATATCCACTGCACAAGCAGGGCAGTCGTCGATTCAATATCTTTACTGATGCTGAATCTTGATCTAAGCGCCTGCATAAAAAAATCGGCAAAGCAGCCCCTTCGCCCCTCCTTCAAAGAAGAAAGGGCATTGGACAGCTTTGCCAGATCGATTGACCGATGCACAACAGATTCTCCTGTAGTCATTGCTTGATGTGTCTTGCTTGACGCTATCAAAGAATGACGTAAGAGCAGGTGCTTCAATACATTCGGCTGATCAGTATAAAAATGAATAGAAGGAATATCCCCATGATTAAAGGTTTAGTGATTACACCGCCGGTACTCGGACGAATCAGTATCGGAAAAATTGTAGAAAAGAACGGCAAGCGCCTCCCTGAAAAGGATGACCAATTCACCATCACCAGCCAAATCCAGAACAAGGAGGGTTGGGTGAAACATCCTTTAGATGAGCAACTTCGAGTCAAAGCCCCTAGTCAAAAACTCAGAACCATTCCAGTACGGATGATCTTTAATGATCCCGAACTGAACTTACGTGCGGAATACAGTTTATTTGATCGGCAGACGGGGCGACCTGTTTGCATGGGTAATGGTGAAACCTGTCAACGCTTAACCAATCAAGGCGTAGAGCAACATCCATGTCCATCCCCTGATTTATGCGCTTTGGCACAAGGGGGCTTATGCAAGCCCTATGGTCGTCTGTATGTGAATTTGGATGAGTCGGATGAGTTTGGCAGTTTTGTATTTAGGACCACAGGCTTTAACAGTATTCGGACTTTGTCAGCACGACTCCGTTATTACCATGCTGCATCGAATGGCTTGCTGTCATGCCTGCCGTTGCAATTGACCCTTCGAGGCAAATCCACGACACAAAGCTATCGTACCCCTGTGTACTACGTGGACTTAACCCTACGTGAGGGGATTCATTTACAAGAGGCGATTCAAACAGCCAAGGAGATTGATCAGAAAAGTAAATTGGCTGGATTCAATCAGAATGCTTTAGATCATATGGCTTTACAGGGTTATGGGAATTCGCAGTTTGAGGTGGATAGTGAGGATGGCATGAATGTCGTTGAGGAGTTTTATCAAGGAGAGGATGGCCAGCCAACAGATGAGAACAGAGTGTTTAATATCCAGCAGGGATTGCAAGGATCAGTCACGGCGTTGAATTGAACTGGGTAAAACCTTACAGGAATCCCGTATCTCATGAGCGAGTTGCTCGTCACCATGAGATAGGAGTACATATCATGAATGCATTTGTTGGCCAAACTTTTCAAATAAATCAGCTGATCAATATACATCAAGTAGTAGAAATAGTAGGTGTAGCACGTTCGACAGTTTATGCAATGATGGATGAATATTCACCGTATTATGATCCAACTTTTCCAAAGAAAGTAAAGATCACCCAAAACCGTATCGGCTGGTCAGCTTTTGAGATCCATCAATGGATTGAAAGTAAGTTGGCGAGTCGTGAATAATTGGGGAGCTACTGCTCCCTTATTTTTTCATTCAGGAATGACGATACATTCCTTGAAAATTTGAACTAATCCGTCTAAGTGTCCATAGAACCCTTCAACATTAGCTTGAATCCAACGTTCCTGAGATTCTATTTGAGACCAATCAACACCATAACCACAATAGGCGAGAAGATGTTCAAAGAAAATGCGCTGAGTGCGTCCATTACCTTCGCGGAAGGGATGAATGACATTAAGTTCACAATAAAAATCGGCAAGCTGCATAATAAGCTTTTGCTTTTCAATATGTTGAAAATAGTTTTGAGATTGAAGTTGTTTAAAAAGCTTATTAGCTTCAACTTCAATACGACTAAAAGTACAAAAGCGTGTATCACCTTTTGAAATATCAACTTGCCTAAGTTCACCAGCCCATTCATAAAGGTCTGAAAATAAGGAGTAGTGTATGTTTTTTAGGTATTGGAGATCGTAAGGTGGTTCAGTATATTCAATGTGTAAACTGGCATATTCAGATAGCTCTAATTCGGCCTGCTCCAAAATTTTTTCATCTTGGATATGTAATTTGTTTTTGAGAATACTAGAATTTGGATAACAGTAAAGACTGTCTCCCATTTCACCATATTTATCCATCAAATCACCAAATTATGATTCTGAAAGCTTTTTATACTTTTGTAGGATTTGGTTTTTGCTTAAAGTTGAAGTAGTTGTTGAAGGAGAAAGACCTTCAAGTTTTAGGCTAGCCCGATAATTCTGTAAGCGTGTTGCTTGAATATATTTTTTTTTCTGTTCAATTGTCTTAAGCACGTTGAGGCTCCTTAAGTCCAAAAATTTTAATCAGTATATCAGATTTGACTTATATCAAATGGCGGCAGTCAAAAAATAAAAATGTTGTTGTGGTTAAATTTAATTGCGACAGTTTATGTCTTTATCCAACCAATTTTGCTGAAAAAACTTTAATTTTCGGTAAACTAGTCATGTTTTATTCATTTCATCGGACTCCTATAACAATGACCCACGTACAACTGCAACAATTACAAAAACAACTTTGGAATATTGCCAATACTTTGCGTGGCACCATGGGCGCCGATGAATTCCGTGATTACATTCTGGGCTTTATTTTCTTTAAATATTTATCAGAAAAATCGGTGAACTTTGCCAATGAATTACTGGATGGCGAAGAGGTCAGCTTTCTTGAGCTGGATGAAAACAATCCTGAGCATGTGCCTTATATCGAAGAAATTAAAAAGAATGCCATTGCCGAAGTGGGTTATGCGCTTACACCAAAACAGCTATTCCATACCTTAGCCGAGCGTGGTCGTCAGGGCGAATTCATTCTAGATGATTTAACTGCGACCTTAAAATCAATTGAACAAAGCACTTTAGGCACCGACTCTGCCGATGACTTTGCCAATCTGTTTGAAGATTTGGATCTAAACTCGACCAAGCTTGGCAATAATGCCAGCGACCGTAATGCACTGGTGGCGAAAGTCCTGAGCCATTTAGATGATATTGATTTTGATATTTCCAATACCGAAGCCGATGTACTGGGAGATGCTTACGAATACCTGATTGGTGAGTTTGCCTCAGGCGCGGGCAAAAAAGCGGGGGAATTCTATACCCCGCAAACGGTATCGACTTTACTGGCGAAGATTGTCACCCAAGGCAAAGACCGTTTACGTTCAGTCTATGACCCGACCTGCGGTTCAGGTTCGTTGTTGCTACGGGTAAAACGTGAAGTTAAAGATGTCGATATGATTTACGGTCAGGAAATGAACCGTACCACCTACAACTTGGCACGTATGAACATGATTCTGCATGATGTGCATTTTGCCAAGTTCGACATCAAGCAGGAAAACACCTTAACCCGTCCGCAGCATCTGGATAAAAAGTTTGATGCAGTGGTGGCCAATCCACCATTTTCAGCTAACTGGTCAGCCGATCCGTTATTCCTACAGGATGAACGCTTTGCTGCTTATGGCAAGCTGGCGCCAAGTTCCAAAGCGGATATGGCCTTTGTACAGCACATGCTTTATCAACTGGATGAACATGGCACCATGGCGGTGGTGTTACCGCATGGCGTTTTGTTCCGTGGTTCGAGTGAGGGCGTGATTCGTCAGTATTTGATTGAGCAGATGAACGTGGTGGATGCGATTATTGGTCTACCCGCCAATATTTTCTATGGTACGTCTATTCCGACCTGTATTTTGGTGTTGAAGAAAAACCGTGAGCAGAGCGGCAATATTCTGTTTATTGATGCCAGCAATGATTTTGAAAAGCAGAAGAATCAAAACAAGTTATTGCCTGAGCATTTGGATAAGATTGTTGCGGCATTTGAAAACCGTCAGGATATTGAAAAATACGCGCATGTCGCGACCTTGCAGCAAATCAAGGACAATGATTACAACCTGAATATTCCGCGTTATGTCGATACCTTTGAAGCCGAAGCAGAAATTGCCCTAGATGCAATTGCCCAGCAGCTGCAAGATTTGGAACAAAATAGTCAAAAGACCGATGCTGTGATTGCAGATTTTTGCAAAGAGCTTGGTATTGTTTCACCGTTTGTGGAGGTGAAGTAATGGCTACGCCGAAGTTAAGATTTAAAGAGTTTGATGGGGGTTGGACTTCTAAAAAGTTAAAAGATTTAACTGATGTTTTAAGGTGTGGGGTTGCTAGCACACCTAAATATGTTACTGAAGGTGGTTATCCTTTTTTATCCGCCCAAAATGTCTCACGAGATGGTGAGATGAACTATTCCAAAGTTAATAATATCTCTGACGATTTTTATAAGAGAATTAGTAAAACAAAGTTGGTAAAGGGGGATATTTTATACAGTCGTGTTGGGGCATCATATGGTGTAGCTGCTATTTTTGATAAGGAAGAGGAATATGGTGTCTATGTAAGTCTCACTCATATTCGTGCTAATCAAAATTTAGATAATATCTTTTTAAAACATTTTTTAAATTCCCCTAAAGCTAGAATTCAAGCTGAACAAGGGGTTTTTCAAGGTGGTGGCGTTCAGAATTTAAATGTTGGCGTTGTTGAAGAATTTAATTTAGCGTTTCCATCTAAGATAGAACAAACCAAAATCGCATCTTTTCTTTCTACCGTGGATGAAAAGATTAGCCAACTCACACAAAAATATCAGCTACTTAGCCAATATAAACAAGGCATGATGCAAAATTTGTTTAGCCAGCAAATTCGTTTTAAAGCAGATGATGGAAGTGAGTTTGGGGAGTGGAAGGATAAACCTCTAAATGAAATTGCTTCAAAAAGATCGGGCAAAAATAAAGATGGAAGTATTTCTGAGGTTTTAACAAACTCTGCTACTCAGGGAATTATTAAACAAAGTGATTACTTTGAAAGAGAAATAGTTACTAAATCAAATTTAAACGGTTATTACATCGTAAATTTAGATGACTTTGTATATAACCCTCGAATATCTGTTCATGCACCTGTTGGACCAATCAAACGAAATAAAAAGTGTTTAGGTGTAATGTCGCCTCTTTATACCGTCTTTACAGTCATACAAGGGAATCTAAAATATTTAGAGTATTTCTTTGATAGTAATTTTTGGCATGATTACGTCAAAGGTGTGGCAAATTCAGGCGCTAGACATGATCGAATGAATATTACAAATAAAGATTTTTTCGACATGCCTATTTTATATCCTTGCTTAGAAGAACAAACCAAAATCGCAAATTTTCTCTCTGCCATTGACCAAAAAATTGAAGTGGTTGCACAGCAAATTGAACAGGCCAAAACTTGGAAAAAAGGCTTGTTACAGCAGATGTTTGTTTAAAGGATTTTCCCATCTCCTTTTAAGAGATGAGAAACATCGTTTCGTAAGGGGTAAGGTTGAAAAATAGAATGGCAAATTGGTTAATAAGCGTTAAATACGAAGAATTTGATTTAGAAAGTGCGTATGAAGAATTACCTGTCATTTATTGGAGTAATCACGCAGAAAATCAAAATGCAGGTTTTCAATTAGGGGATCATGTTTATATCTATGTCACTCAACCTGTTTCAAAGGTGATGTATCAATTTAAAGTGCTTGATCAATCAGGTAATAACTATCCAATTGAACAGCGCAAATATTGGAAAATGAAAGAGGAAATTGAGTCATATACAGGGAATTTTTCAGTTTTTCAGAAAGTCAGCAAATTGGATAAAACGTCATTGACTCGCGATTATTTTATTCAAAGCGGGTTATTGCCTAAAACGGATACACTCCAAGCAAGAAGAACAGACCGCAAAAAAGCGCTCAATCACCCGATTAAATTACTATTGGATTTTATTGCTGATCAATTTCAGAGAGATCGTATTGAATACGATTATCCAGATGAAGCAGGTTTAGAAAATGAAACCTTTCCTGAAGGAGCTAAGCAAACGGTTTTAGTGAATAAATATGAGCGTAACCCTGAAGCAAGGGCTAAATGTATAGAAATTCATGGAACACGTTGTTATGTCTGTGGCTTAAGCTTTGAACATATGTATGGCTCATTTGCTAAAGATTTCATCCACGTACATCATCTTAAGCCTTTGCACACGATTGGCGAAGAGTATGAAGTAGATCCTAAAGAAGATCTAAGACCAGTCTGTCCTAACTGTCATGCCATGCTCCATAAAACCGAAAATGGTATTCCAATGACAATTAAGAGATTAAAACTTTTATATAGCGTTTCTTTGAGGAATCCGCTTAGACAAACATTTGAAGAATAAATAATTCGAGATTTTTAATGCAGCTTTATCAAACCCAAGAACAGTCATTAGTAGAACTTACAGAAGATCCTTTTCGTTTGGAAAGAGAAATTCAAAGCCTGTTTGAAAACAATCTTTACAGTTTTACAGGTCTGGAATTCATCAAGTCTGAATTCACCATTAAAAACAACCGTATTGATACACTGGCTTTCGATCCCGAAAGTCAGGCCTTCGTAATTATCGAATACAAGCGTGAACGCAATTATAGCGTGATTGACCAAGGTGTTTCTTATCTGAATCTGATGCTCGACTATAAGGCAGATTTTATCGTTGAGTACAATGAGAGCCAGAGCAAACAGCTTAAACGTCAGGATGTGGATTGGTCCCAGAGCCGAATCATCTTTGTTTCACCGAGCTTTACTGACTTTCAAAAGCAGTCTACTAATTTTAAAGACTTCAGCATTGAGCTGTGGGAAATCAAACGCTATCAGGGTGGAATTATTTCAGTCAATCCATTGCAGAAAACCAAATCAGCCCCTTCAATTAAGCAAGTGCAAAAGATGGGGTCTGAAGACATTAAAAAAATTGCTAAAGAAATCCAGACATATGATGAAGCTTATCACTTGGCGGATAAGTCTGATGACATTAAAGAGCTATATGAGCAATTCAGGGATTCGATTTTAAATCTAGCACCTGACATAGAAATGAATATTCGAAAAAACTATATTGCCTTTAAATGTAAGAATTCCAATCTTTTATATGTGCATTTTTTGAAAGATTTCATACGTTTTGATATTAGTGAGCAAAGAAAGAAATTAATCGATGATCCTAGAAATTTTTTTAAGGATGTGGTTGATGGAAATTATTTTGCTGTGAAAGTTAAAGATAGTGAAAATTTAGAATATATCTTGAGTTTAATTAAACAGACATTGAAGTGAATAATTTAAGATTTTAGAGGGAAAGGAAATGACAGTACAAAGCGAATATCAACTTGAAAATGAACTGATCGGCCAACTGCAACAATTAGGTTATGCCTCAGTCACGCTCAAGGATGAAAGCCAACTACTGTCTAACCTCAAAACCCAAGTCGAACGTGCCAATGGACTTGCGCCCCTGTCAGAAACGGAATGGAAACAGGTCATCAGTTTTTTGAACACGGGCACAGTGTTTGAACGCGCCAAGAATCTGCGTGATCTATTTCCAGTCAAATTTGATGATGGTACCAGTAAACACCTTTTTTTCCTGTCCGATGACCCAAGCAAAAATATCTATCAGGTCACCAACCAGATCACCATTGATCACCGTGACTATAATGGCAGAACCAGCCGTTTTGATGTCACACTCTTGGTTAATGGTTTGCCTTTGGTACAAATTGAACTGAAAAAACGCGGCATGGAAATTGCCGAAGCTTTTAATCAAACCCAACGCTATATTCGTGAAGCCTATTGGGCAGGGCAAGGGCTATTTGGTTTTATTCAGCTCTTTATTATCAGTAACGGCGCAAATACTCGCTATTACTCAAACGGTACAACAGGCATCGAATTTGCCTTTCCATGGGCAGATGTTACCAATAAACACATCAATGAAATTGTCGACTTTGCCGAAGCATTTTTAAATCATCAGCATCTGACCCAAATGCTGACCCAGTACATGGTGCTGCTAGAAACCACCAAAAGCCTGATGGTGCTGCGTCCCTATCAGATTTATGCGGTACAGAAAATTGTGGAGCATGTGCAAAACTCCGATCAGAACGGCTATATCTGGCATACTACAGGTTCAGGTAAAACCCTGACTTCATTTAAAGCCAGTCAGATCATCATGAATATGCCCGATGTTGAAAAGGTTTTATTTGTGGTGGATCGTAATGATCTCGATACGCAAACATCTAGAGAGTTCAATGCTTTTAAAGCTGAGAGTGTGGATAGCACAGACAGCACGCATACTTTGGTCAAACAACTCGATCAACGCCACGACAAGCTTATCGTCACCACTATTCAAAAGTTAAATCGTGCGATTAGCACAGACCGCTATTTAGAACACATCAATTATTTAAAAGACAAAAAAGTGGTGTTCATCTTTGATGAATGTCACCGTAGCCAATTTGGTGATACCCATCAGAACATCAAAAAATTCTTCAGCAATGCGCAGATGTTTGGATTCACGGGAACACCGATCTTTGAGGAAAACAGCCAATCCAAAGCAGGTTTGAAACTGACCACGGATTACCTGTTCAATCAGTGCTTACATCAATACGTGATTGTCGATGCGATACGTGACCGCAATGTATTGCAGTTCCAAATTGATTACCGTGGCAAATATACCGCTAAAGGGATGCAGAACAATCTTGATTGTGATGATGATGTTGAGGGGATTGACACCCAAGAGCTATACGACAATCCGCAACGACTGGAAATGATTGCACGTTATATCGTTGAGACACATGACACCAAAACCAAGAGTCGTGAATTCACGGCGATGTTCTGTGTTAGTTCAGTCGATACCTTGACCCAGTACTACGATTTGTTTGAGAAAGTCCAAGCTGAAAAGCAACAACAGGATGAAGCCCAAGGTCGGCTGTTTAAGCCACTGACCATTGCTACAATTTTCTCCTACGGCGCTAATGAAGCAGTCGATACTGTAGATCAGAATGGTTTGATTCATGAAGAATCTACAGACACCCCAACACAAATTAACCAGTCTAGCCGCGACAAACTAGAACGTTACATTGCTAATTATAATGCCCAGTTTGGTACTAACTACAATTCTGGTGACGGCTTCTATGCCTACTATCGAGATATTGCAGATCGAGTCAAGAAAAAGCAGATTGATATTCTATTAGTGGTTAATATGTTCCTGACGGGCTTTGATTCAAAGCCCCTAAATACGCTGTATGTGGACAAGAACCTTAAATACCATGGTCTGATTCAGGCTTTCTCACGTACCAATCGTGTGTACAATGACAAAAAGCCTTTCGGAAACATCATTAGCTTCCGCAATCTGAAACGTGCTACGGATGAAGCCTTGGCCCTGTTTTCTAATAAGGAAGCAAGAAAGACAGTACTGGTACCGAGCTTTGAAGAAATTCAACAGGATTATGCGGATGCAGTCGAAAAATTACTGAACATTACCCCCGACTATCAAGCCGTGGATGATTTGCTGACTGAAGATCAGCAACTGGAATTCATCAAGGCATTCCGCGAGGTCATGCGTTACAACGCACAACTGCAAACTTTTGTGGAATATGACCAAGATCAGACTGTTTTAGATAAACAACACTTTGCTAATTTCGCTTCGAAATATGCAGATCTATGTCGAGCAACTCGTAAAGCCACTAAAAAAGAAAAAGTCTCGGTGCTGGATGATGTCGATTTCCAATTGGATTTACTGCACAGTGACCGTATTAATGTGGGTTATATCCTGACATTGTTACAAATGGCGGTGAATGCTGAAACAGATGAGCAGCGTAAGAAATACGAAGCTCAAGTACATGATCTGATTGGCAGTGATATTAGCTTGCATAACAAACAAGACTTGATCCAAAAATTCATCGAAGAAAATATGCCGAAAATGATCAATGGACAGAGTGTACAAACAGCCTTTGCTCAGTTCTGGGATGCAGAGAAGCAACAGGCTTATCAACATTTCTGTGAGAAAGAAAACCTAAAACCTGAAGTGTTGAAACAGGTCTTGGATAATTACGAGTTCAATCAACGCTTGCCACGTAAAGAAGAAATGAAAGAGTTGCCTAACTTCAAAGTGAAGCTGTTTGAGCGAGACAATGTGCTAACCAATTTAATGGTAAAAACAAGACAGTTGATTGAGAAGTTTTATGTGGGACTTTAATAGAGGTAATAATTGGGTCAAAGCAATTATAAAAATTTAGATTTATTAATGAGTAAGGTGGTAGTTCATCTGTCACCATCACAGCTACTTTACTAAATATGGCTATGTATTACGTTATTGATAGCTGGAATGTTAAAGTCTAAAACGTGTTATTATTTTATATAAAATTATGAAATATATAGAAATATAGGTTTATTGTTTGTTTGTTTTTTAATCAAAATTATGAAAAAACTATAACAGTAAGAGAAAATAATTTAATAAAAATGGTGTGCTTTTTTAATTTGGTGTGTTGTAACTAAATTTTCATATATATTTAACTAGGGTCTGTTGACATTTCAAGTATAGAATTTACCCGATAAAGGTAGCCAAATAAATATACAAGCTAATGCAACTGCCCCCTCATAGCTACACTTTAGCTTATCATATCGTGTTGCTATTCCTCTGAACTGCTTTAACCTACAAAATGCATTCTCAACTAAGTGTCTGATTTTATATAAATACCAATCCATATGATCATTATTTGACTGAGTATTTGATTTTCTTGGAATATTCGCTTTAGTTTTTTTCACAGATATTTGTTCTCTTAATGATTCAGAGTCATATCCTTTGTCTGCACAACATACTTCCGTTTCACTCAAATCAAGTTTTTCAATCATTTTGGGAGCAATCTTGACATCATGTATCGTTCCATCGGAGATAATAATTTCGATTGGATTGCCATCCGCATCAACAGCTAAGTGTATTTTAGAACTATTTCCACCAATGCTTTTAGAAATATCCTGATCTTTTATTCCAGCAGAATGTTGGTGTGCCCGAACATGACTAGCATCAATAAAAACCCATTCCATATCAGCATTTGAAGAAATTAATTTAAATATTTTCATTAACTTATCATTTTTACACCAACGATTATATTTTTTAAAGATTGAGTTATACGAACCAAATTCTTTAGGCAAATCACGCCATGGGCAGCCTGTTCTTATTCTATAAAGTATTGCTTCGACAAAATTTCTCAAATTAGATTTGAAATAGATATCAAAATTTCGGAAAATAGAAAGTAACTTAGACCAGTGTTGATCATTCAGCATTGTACGAGGCATAGCGAGAAGTAAATTTGGTTTGGCGATTAAATTTTACTTTCTCGCTATTTTTTTGAACAGAAAATGTCAACAGGCCCTAGACATTAATTATTCAATTCAAAAACTTTTCTTTAATCTGGCTTGGAGAATGGAATTGCTTGTTACCCGTTATAAGCCTTGGATCATGATCATACTACTGGTTTTGCTCGTCAGTTTTGCTATATATCGCTGGTGGCAAGGACCATTGTTACCTAGTTATGAAGTCGTATCTAGTCCATTGATTCAGACAGTTGTTGCTTCAGGACGGGTAGAGAAAGTATCTCGGACTCAGATTGGTAGTGAAATTACAGGGGTTGTTCTTGAGCGCTTGGTTCAAGAGGGAGATCGGGTCTCTCGAGGGGATGTTCTTTTAGTACTGAAATCTGATGAAATTTCAGCGCAGGTGCGGCAGGCAGAAGCTGAATTAAAGGAACTCGCAACCACTAGACGTCCGCAAGCAGAATTCGATTTAGCGAATGCCAAAGTGCAATTAGAACAGGCTCAAAGAGAGGCGGTACGCAGACGAAATACCGAATTAGGAATATTATCAGCAGAGGAAAGGGAGAAATCGATAGAGGCAGAAAAACTCGCCCGTAATAATTTGGAATCAGCTCGATTAAAAGTTGCTTCACTTGCCCCAGATAAAGTTGAAGAGACAAAATTACGTGAACAACTCGCTGCATTACAAGCGCAACTCGCCAAGACCAAAATTCGCGCAGAAGTTTCAGGTATTATTTTAACCCGTAATGTTGAGCCAGGGGATTTGGTACAACCGAGTCAGACTCTGTTCACTATTGCACTGGATGGTGCGACTGAAATACGAGTGCCATTTGATGAGCGAAATTTACCACTGCTGGCTTTACAACAAAAAGCAGCAGTGATTACGGATGCCTATCCAGATCAACCTTTTCCTGCCCATATTAATTTTATTGCCCCAAGTATTGATGCTCAACGTGGCACAGTAGACGTTCGATTAACAGTTGATCCAGTCCCTGATTTTTTGCGTCAAGACATGACGGTATCGGTAAATGTTGAAACCAACAAGCGCGAGCAAACCCTGGTCATTCCAAATGATGCTTTAAGCAGTATAAGTGGAAACAAGGCTATGGTTATTTTAGTAAGAGATAGAAAAATTCAACGTCATCCCATCACACTGGGTTTACGTGGTTTGGTCATGTCGGAAGTTGTAGCTGGATTGAAAGAAGGTGATCACGTCCTTACCGATGCAGAATCAGTACTTAAAGATGGAATTCGTGTCCGAATAGAGCAAACTAAACGTGTTTTGCAGAGTCAAACGGATCCGACAAATAGCAAAAACGAATTACCGGTGAAATTCGATTGAAAAACTTTTTTGGGCGACTTTGGACAGAGTGGACTATCGCAATCAGTTTTCTGCGAGAGGGTCGCACACAGTCGATGATGATTACCATTGGCATCGCGGTGGGGGTGGCAGTCATTGTGTTCATTAGCGCCTTAATTCAGGGCTTACAATCGAATATTGTAGAAAGGACTTTAGGGACGCAGGCGCATATTCGTTTGCTTTCACCAGATGAGGTGAATCACATTGTGCCACCAGCAGCAGGAACACTTCAGTTGTTACAAGAAGATCAGCGTGCGCAACGCTTACGCTCTATTAATAATTGGCAGCAGATTACTGAGACTTTAGATCAGTTGCCCGTGTTGACGGCGGTTTCTCCTGTGGTCTCTGGTCCTGCATTTGTACAGCGTGGAGAGGCGATTCAATCGGTTGCTTTGGTTGGTATCAATCTTGAACGTTATCGACAAATTATTCCGTTAAAGCAATATATGGTGAGTGGTGAACTACGAGTCAGTGCGGATAATGTATTAATTGGGCGTCAATTGGCCAAAGATTTGGGTGTGCAAGTCGGGAGCAAATTAAGGTTAGATACTGGGCAACAGAAAAATGCAGTGGTGAATATCTCTGGAATATTTGAACTGGGCGTGCGTGAATTGGATGCGCGCTATGTCTATCTGGATTTGAAACAGGCGCAATCTTTACTTAATTTGCCAGGTGGCGTGACCGTGATTGATCTGACGATTCAGGATATTTTTCAGGCGGATCAAATTGCCTTACAAGTTGGACGCCTGACAGGATTAAAAGCAGAAAGCTGGATTGAAACCAATGCTCAATTAATGAATGCGATTACCGCTCAAAGTCTTTCGACCAACATGATTATTGTTTTTGTAGGGATTTCAGTCGCTTTTGGCATTGCCAGTGTGATGTCGGTGAGTGTGGTGCAACGGACTCGGGAAATCGGTATTTTACGTGCGACGGGGGCGACACAAGCACAAATTTTAAGAGTTTTCTTGTTTCAGGGAGCAATTTTTGGTCTGCTTGGTTCGATGCTTGGTAGTGTAGTCAGTTATGGTTTGATCTGGGGATTTAATCAGTTTGGTCCCGGCTTGTTTTATATTTCGATTTCAATCAAGCTTATCTTGTCGGCATTATTCTTGGCGACAATGACAGGTATTTTGGCTGCTGCAATACCATCCCGTCGGGCTGCTGCACTTGATCCTGTGGAGGCAATTCGTCATGTTTGATCCATCTCAGGAAGTACTGCGTTTAGAAGCATTGCGAAAGTCTTACAATGTTGGGCAGCCTAATGAAGTGGAGGTATTACATGGAATTGACCTGTGTATTCAACGGAATGACTTTGCTGCATTAATTGGTCCTTCTGGTTCAGGCAAAAGTACTTTACTGAATATTCTCGGCTTATTAGATCAGCCTAGTCGTGGTGAGTTGTACTTGTTGGGGCAGGCTACAAGCCGTATGGATGATACGGCTCGGACAGCATTACGAGGCAATAGTATAGGTTTTGTGTTTCAGTTCCATCATCTTATACAGGCTTTTACTGCCTTACATAATGTACTCATGCCATTAATGCTGAAGCAAGGTAAGCCAGATCAATCTGCGTTGCAATATGCCCATGAATTATTGGCCGCTGTAGGGTTAGATAAGTTCGCTGACCGTAAACCCAATGAGCTTTCTGGAGGGCAGCAGCAACGCGTAGCGATTGCACGTGCACTGATTACTCAGCCTGCACTATTGTTGGCCGATGAACCGACAGGTAATCTGGATACTCAAACTGCTGCGGAAATGTTTGAATTATTTCGTAAAGTACATCGCGAACATGACTGTGCAGTCTTATTGGTGACTCATGATCCTAGATTATCGGCGACCTGTGATCGAACCATTAATTTGGTGGATGGGAGAATTCAGAGTGATTCCAAACACGAGATGGAATGAGCCGGAATGTAGATCACTCTTCTGGTAAAAGCAGTTCAAAACATTGAGTAGACATCAAAATTCTAGCACGATATAAGAACAAACTTGTAAATCGATAAATTATAACCCTGTGTAATTTGAATAAAATATTTTTCAGATTTAGTTCACTAAATCTAATCTAGAGAAAAAATGAGTACAGGATTTTTCAATATTAAGAGTATTAAAAAAAAACAAAGGTTTACTGCTTCTGATCATTTCTTTTTGGCTGTACTAAGCGGATTAATTCGCACAATACAGCTCGTACAGCTTTTGCATCAAACTTAAGACCTTGGGATCACTCAGACGATAGAAAATCTGTTTACCCTCACGTCGTGTGCTGACCATGTCAGCCTTACGTAGGACAGTCAGTTGTTGTGAAAGTGTAGGTTGATGAATGTCAGTGGATTCTTCAATTTCCTGAACATTCATTTCCCCATCCACCAGGACACATAAGATTTTCAGGCGATCAGGATTGGCCAAAACTTTCAGGCATTGGCTGACGAAATCGACTTGAGAAAAATCAATTTTGGCATTTTCAGCAATCATAGTAAGCATCCGCTGAACCCCATGCCTATTTTTTAATTTGAGTTGGATTTCCAGCGATGTGGTAGTAATTCTTCTATTTGGGTCGCTTTATGCGTCGGCAGCCTTTTCAGCACATCACTGAGATAGGCATACGGATCCAACCCATTCAGCTTTGCTGACTGGATTAAAGTCATGATATTTGCCGCTCGCTGTCCACTGCGCAGCGAACCTGCAAATAGCCAATTCTTACGTCCCAACGCCCAAGGTCGCATCTGGTTGTCGGGTAGTCAGACGCAGTTACCTACGTCCAACCCCCTAAGAACCGTGCATGCGAGTTTCCCAGCACACGGCTCAAGCCTCTGCTAAGGCGCCATTCGGCACCCGGTTATACATCGTTGACATTGGCAAACTGAACACTCCTCGGACAATACAGATGGTAAATCTCAAGATTAGCAACTGCATCCGTTCCACCATGACTTAGCTTCACAATATGACGGCTGTGCCATGGTGTATCTTTGGTGACTGGTTTAAGACAGGCGCAGCAGCGACCACCTTGTTTTAGCCACACCCGATACAGCTTGGCTCGCCCCTTTGCGGAGACCAGCATTCTTTTACCCCATCGGGATTCGAAGTACTCATCCCATGCGGGGTCATGAGGGTTAGCAGCAGCCTTGATCTTGATATGTCGCACAATTGGCGTGTCCGAGGCAGACACTAATGTGTATTGTCGCTTCCGACCATCGGCGGACTGTTCATCACATGAGAACACCCATCGACGCGCTCCTTGTACTTTGAAATACCGATCTTTGACCCATCGGAGTGTCTTGCGAGGGTGGCGACGTACAGCCCATCGCCAGAGCATTTCCCACACTGCGTTGTCTACCTGGTTGAAAACCTTCTTGGCAACGACATGACTGTGATAGTTGGCCCAACCCCTTAGAATCGGGTTGAGCAAACCGATCAAAGTGGCCTGTCGTGTCGCTTTGTTTGCATTGATTAATGCTCGCAGCTTGTCAAGATGAGCGCTGATGTTTGCCTTTGACGGCTTGATCAGTAGCTTGCCGTTGTACTTACGTACGTTCCAGCCAAGAAAATCGAACCCGTTCCCTATGTGCGTGATTTTGGTCTTTTCCTGAGAGAGCACGAGACCGCGCTGCGCCAGAAATTCAACCACGGCAGGACGAACTTCATTTTCGAGCCACTCTTTAGAATACCCCGTGATGATGAAATCATCCGCATACCGTACCAGTTGCAGCTTTTTGCCTGTCCATTTGGCGTTAGAGAACCTCTTCGCCAGCATCGTTTCCAGTCCGTCCAAGGTCATGTTGGCCAGCACCGGGGAGATAATACCTCCTTGCGGTGTTCCGGAAAGACTGGGAAACAGCTTGCTTTGGTAGACGTAACCGGCTTTGAGCCATTTCCGTAGAATCACCTTGTCCATTGGGAGGTTGGCGATCATCCAGTCATGGCTGATATTGTCGAAACAGCCTTGAATGTCACCCTCTAGCACCCACTCCGCACTTACTTTTCTTGACAGCACACCAAAGCACTGTGCTGCAGCATCCGCGGTTGAGCGTTGCGGTCTGAACCCATAAGAGTTCCGATCAGCGATGGTCTCCGCGATGGGTTCCAAAGCCAGCAGATGGAGCGCCTGCATGGCCCGGCATTTCATCGTGGGTATCCCGAGAGGTCTCATCTTGCCATTTTTCTTCGGAATAAGGACTCTCCGAAGCGGAAGGGGCGTGTAACCTCGCCTCTTCAACGACATCATCGCACCGGTCTTGGCCTTGGGTGTATTCCAAGTCACCTTGTCGACCCCAGCCGTGTTTTTGCCTTTGTTTTCAGACACTCGTTTGACGGCCAATGCTTTGCCACTAAACGAGTGAGTCAGCAGCCATTGCAAAGCTTTCGCCTTGTTATGCCTGCCGTCTTGTACCGCCTTCACAATACGCGCTTGCAGCCCTCTGACATGACGCTGTACAGCAATCCAATCGATGCTGTCCCACGATGTGCTGGAAGGTGCACACGCTGATACTGCTGCATTCATTTGCTCTCCCTCCATTAAAAGGGTTCTACACACTCTCTTGTGATGAGAGACCATAAGGACGTCAGCCCGCTTTCGCGTGGGGTAATGTTTCAACCTCTATCCAACCCATTACAGACTGGCATTCGCTTTTTCCTCGTTCCTTCGCCCGCATCACCATGGGCAGTTTTTGCAAACTGCTTTCCCAATGGGAGTAATACGGGATTTCCACGTTCCGCTTACTGAAGTACATCGGCTTAGGTGCCTGCTATCGACCGGGAGGCGTATGGGTCACGAATGCGTAGTCGAAAGACGCAATTCCCACCTCCATTACCGTTTTGGTTCGAGCGTATCAGCCATTTCCGCTCGTTCAACTTAACGATCGTTACGCAGATTCACATGTGTTCACCATACCGATTATCTAGCCCTTGTCCGGCTATGGCTGCCAGAAGGGTACGCCTCTCACGATTGATACCCCGCACCTTGCGGTGCCTCGTTACATTGTTGAAGGCGCTCTTTATTCAGCCTTCTAGATTCACCCGGTGACACGGGTGGTTCCCGCAGGGGGGAACAACTTCATTAAGCGACTTCGTGTCGCACTTCCACCCAATTATTATCTATAGGTAGATTGCCATCATCCAGATAGCGGCTTAAAGCTGGCCAACGCTTCAGAGTGTAATTGATGGCCTTGGCGGTGGGAGAACTCGATGGCACTGTCAGATGATGTTGGTTGAGCCATTCATATAGTTGTTGCATCACTGGTTGACTATGCAGTTGTCGGTATTCGCGGCGGTCTTCCGCTGTACCATCGGTCTTTTTCCTGAGTTCTGCTTCTATCGCATACAGTTTCTGAATCATCAGTAATGCCTGTTCAGCGATCTGACTTTTCCCAGTCACATGTAGCTCATGGAATTTACGACGTGCATGCGCCATGCAGCCCACCTCAATGACATCGCCTGATTTAAAGCGTGCTTTATAACCACTGTAATCATCACAGACCAGATGGCCCTGCCAGCCATTCAGGAACTCTTCTGCATGCTGACCTGAACGGCTATCCTGAAAGTCATAGATCACCGCTTGAACTGGATTGTACTGTGTAGTGGCATAGGCCCAGACATAACCTTTCTTCGGTTTTTTCTCATCATCACCCATCCGCATGATGGTGACTGGTGTTTCATCGGCATGGATCACCCGCTGTTGCAGCACCACCTGTTTTAAGGCATTCGCCAGAGGTTCCAGTTCCACACCGCAGCGACCAATCCAGTCAGATAAAGTAGATCTGGACAGATCAATGCCCGCCCGCTGATAGATCAGGCGCTGACGGTACAGCGGCAAATGATCGGCATACTTCGATACCAGCACATGGCTGAGCAGTTCAGGTGAAGCAATGCCTTTATCAATCACATAGGCGGGCATCGCTTGCTGAGTCAGGGTGTCACACTGATCACAGACCCATTTGCCACGCACATGCTGTTCCTTATAGAACTGTGCCGGTCTGAAATGCAGTTTTTCACTGATATCTTCGCCGATACGACGTAACTGGCAGCCACAACTGCATTGGGTTGATGCAGGTTCATGCTCAATACGGATGGTGTGTAGATGATCGGGTAGCAGTCGACGTTTAGGTTTATTGGTTTTGGCTTTCTGTGTCGCTGCATCGGTTTTATCTGCATTCAGCCGCTCCAGTTCCAAATCAACTGCTGCGATATCCTCTTCAACCGCTTCGTCCCACAGATGGATTTGTTTTGCGGTGAGATGTTCGTTTTTACTGCCAAATTTGTGCTGTTTAAATAGTGCGAGCTCATGCTCGTATTTTTGCGTGAGAATAGAAAGATGTTGAACTTTAGAATCTAATTGCTGATTGGTGACTTCAAGATGTTGAACTCTGGCATCTAATTGCTGGTTTGATTGTGCTAGAGACTGATGCTGCAGCGCCAACTGTCTGGTGAATTCCAGCAGTTGTTCATGGGTCAGTTGGCTTAAGTCAGGCAGCGTATTCATGACCGCAGTATGCCTGAGGTCATGAAGATAATGAAATAGAACGTTTGGAGGATGGCAGAATGGTCGAGCTTGGTTTAGAGCATATTCACCACTTGCTGCAATCCAATTCTCTGCCAGGGCAAACCTTGGATTAATGCCTGTAACTGTTCCGGGCTGAGGGCCACGGTTTCACCTTGGTGAACTTGAGCCCAGTGAAATTTACCCTGTTCCAAACGCCGGGCACACAGCCAGATGCCCAGTCCATCATGTACCAGCACTTTCATGCGATGGCCACGTTTATTACAGAACAGGTAAGCACAATGCGGTTTGATGTAGCCAAAGGCTCTCACCACCTGAGCCATGGCCGTATCCATACCTGCACGCATGTCCATGGGCTGAGTAGACAACCAGATTTCATCAATGCGGATCATGTTGCAAGTGCCTTGAGTAATTCTGCCAAGGCAGGTATTTCTGATGTCTGCCATTTCAAGCCAATTTCTGCTTTTGAGTGGGGTAAAGTAATTTGAACCGTTAACATGTCAGTAGGAGTAGGATCTAATGGTGCAGAGCAAGATAAGGCAATAAATGCAGGTTTATTCGGTAGTGGTGAGCGATCATTCCCTGGCTTACCATCAATTAAGCGAATCCATTTGGATACAAGATTTGTATTCAATCCATGTTGCAAAGCGACCGAAGCAATTGAAACGTCCGGTGCTTTACAAGCCTGAACGATCTGCTGTTTAAATTCAGCACTGTATGTTCTTCGTTTTTTCGCAAGAGATGCGATGGATGTCTGGTGATTTGTAGTCATAAATTTTAGTCCCCACTTGTTTTTAAGTGGGGACTAAATTAAGGCTTATAGGATGAATTCATAAGGTGTGTTCAGCGGACGCTTACCAATCATATCCATAAATGTCCTCACAACTTTTGATGTAGCCCGTGCAGTTTACATAATTTACCATAAAACTGCTTGATTAATATTTTTCATTATATAATATAAAAAAGTATATTATGTAGGGATTAATTCATCATGCATGACTTCCTCATCGCATTTATTGGCGGCTTAATGCTCGGGCTTTCCGTGGTTGGCTATCTTTACGTCAATGGCCGTATTGCAGGAATCAGTGGTTTGATTGGGCAAGTATTAAACTCAAAAACCATGTTTAAAACACCTGCAATCTGGTTTTTATCAGGCTTGATTCTCACACCGTTTATTTATGGTCTGTTTGTACAACCTGAAATCGAATTGAATGCCAGCCCACTGATGATGATTGTGGCAGGTCTGCTGGTGGGTTTTGGGACGCGCTTAGGTTCGGGCTGTACCAGTGGTCACGGAATTTGTGGCATCAGTCGCATGTCTAAGCGTTCTATTGTCGCGACCATGACTTTCATGTTTGCAGGTTTTGTCGCTGTTTATATTATCCGTCATCTCACAGGAGCATTCTAAAATGAAAAATGTGTTTGCCTTTTTATTTGGTGCGCTGTTCTCTGTGGGATTGATGGTATCGGGCATGTCCAATCCGGAAAAAGTACTCGATTTCCTGGATCTGTTTGGCGATTGGGATGCCAGTCTGGCCTTTGTGATGATGGGCGCGATTGCGGTGGCCTTTATTCCCTTCCAGAAAGCATTACGTACGGCGCAACCGAAAACAGTATTTAATGAACCTATTGATTTACCTAAAAATAATCAGATAGATAAGAAGCTGATCACGGGTGCGGTTTTATTTGGTGCAGGTTGGGGCATTGCCGGCATCTGTCCGGCGCCAAGTTTCACTTTGATCGGTTTGGGCCACTATCAAGTGCTCTATTTTATTGTAGCAATGCTGGTGGGTGTATGGATTCACCGTAAATGGTCAGGAGCTTAACGATGTCAAATTTACCTATAGTAAAAGATTTTTTTCACGAAGATACCAATACCTTCAGTTATGTTGTACGTGATCCGGCGACCAAAGCCTGCGCCATTATTGATAGCGTTTTGGATTATGATCCGGCATCAGCAAGTACATCCACTATTCATGCCGATAAAATTATTGCCTATATTAAAGAGCAGGATTTAACGGTCGAGTGGATTCTCGAAACCCATGTCCATGCTGATCATTTAACTGCTGCGCAATATCTCAAAGCTGAGTTAGGTGGCAAGATCGCCATGAGCCAGAAAATTGGTATTGTTCAGGAAACTTTTGGCGCGATTTATCATCTGGATATTAAACAATGGAATGCCCAGCAGCTCTTTGATTATTTATTTGAAGATCATGAGTCGTTCCAAATCGGAACACTGAAAGCCTATAACATTCCAACACCGGGACATACGCCTGCTTGCCTGAGTTATGTCATCGGTGATGCCGTGTTTGTGGGTGATACCCTGTTTATGCCAGATTATGGAACAGCGCGCTGTGATTTCCCGAAGGGAAGCGCATCAATCCTTTTTGATTCAATACAAAGTTTGTATCAACTGCCTGAGAAAACACGTGTATTTCTCTGTCATGATTATTTGCCAGAAAAGCGCGATACCTATATGTGTGAAACGGATATTCAGACTCAAAAAAATCAGAATATCCATATTCACGACGGCACGACCAAAGATGATTTTGTTGAAATGCGTAATAAGCGCGATGCGGGTTTAAGTATGCCCAAACTGATTTTACCTTCGATACAGATCAATATGAAAGCAGGACAATTCCCTGAACCCGAAGAGAATGGTGTTTCTTATTTAAAACTTCCACTGAATTACTTCAAATAGGCAAATTTTAAGATTAAACAACAAGTTTTGTTTAATTGGTTTGGTAATAGAGGGGGGCACTAGCGATGTGGATGCTAATACTTGAAGGACTGGCCATCGGTGGTTTGCTTGGGTTAACCGGTGCTGGTGGTGGCATTCTGGCCGTACCCGCACTGATGGCAAGTCAAGGATGGACGGTCGCACAAGCTGCACCTGTTGGCTTGCTTGCAGTCACTTTATCTGCCTTGGTTGGGACATTTGAAGGCTTATTTAAGAAGATAGTACGCTATCGGGCTGCGCTTTGGATTGCACTGATTAGCATTCCTTCAGCACGTTATGGTGTGCATCTGGGAGGAATAATTTCTCCTGTATGGAGAGGTGGTCCCACATGTTTGAACAACTAAAAGCTTATTTATAAGTGATACTCTGCTCTAGTTAAGCTACCTTATTTTGTTGTGGTAGCTGGTCATAGTAAAACTCATCTGGAGTCATTTTGTCCAGACTCGAATGAGGTCGTTTCAAATTATAAAATTCAAAATATGCGTTTAATTGCTTCTTCGCATCCAAAACATTGCTGTAGGCTTTGAGATACACCTCTTCATATTTAACGCTCCGCCATAATCGTTCAACCATCACATTATCAACCCATCGACCTTTACCATCCATACTGATTTGAATGCCATTTGATTTCAATACATCAATAAATGCATCACTGGTAAACTGACTGCCTTGGTCTGTATTAAATATTTCAGGTCGACCATATTTTTCAATAGCTTCATTTAATGTTTCTATGCAAAATGTAACCTCCATACTAATCGATACTCTATGCGCAAGTACCTTGCGGCTATGCCAATCAATCACAGCACATAAATAAACAAAGCCTTTTGCCATAGGGATATACGTTATATCCGTAGACCACACTTGATTACTGCGCTGAATAGCCAATCCTTTGAGCAGATATGGATATTTGCGGTGAGCTTGATTAGCCTGGCTTAAATTTGGTTTGCAATATAACGCATTAATGCCCATTTTCTTCATTAAAGTACGTGTATGACGTCGTCCTATATGATGTCCTTGACGATTCAACAAATCACGCATCATCCGGCTACCTGCAAAAGGGTATTGCATATGTAACTCATCCATACACCGCATTAGCTTCAGATCTGATGCACTCACAGGTTTTGGGCGATAGTAATAACAACCACGGGAGACTTTCAGCAGCTGAGCTTGCTTAGATACTGAAATCTGAAGTGAGTCATCGATTAACTTTTGTGGTTGAAGCGGCCCAGTTTCTTCAACACACCTTCTAAAAAATCAATTTCTAATGCCTGCTCACCGATTTTTGCATGTAGTTTTTTTAGATCGATGGGTGGTTCTGTTGGAGCTTTTGATTGATCGAAAGCTTGCGAGGAAGCTGAAATCAGTTGATTTTTCCAGTCGATAATTTGGTTTTGATGAACATCAAATTCAGCACTCAATTCAGCAAGTGTTTTTTCTGCTTTAATCGCAGCAAGTGCTACCTTAGCTTTAAAATCATTTGAATGATTTCTTCTTGGTCTACGTGCCATAAAATACTCCATATATTGATGTTTATAACATCATTTGGGGAGCAAAATATCACTTATAAGTGTTGTTCAAATTTCCTGATCCACCTCTATGGCTTACCTTAGCATTCAGTTTAGTCATGCTCGTGGTTGCTTACCGGATTTTTTTTAAAAAAGTGAATGACCATACAGGTGTGCTGTGTAAAGTTAACCAAACAACTGGTCGTCTGATTTGGAACATGAAAACTGCATTGTCTCTCGGTGCCATTGGTGTCGTGGCAGGTTTATTGACTGGTTTGCTTGGGGTAGGTGGGGGATTCGTGATTGTTCCAGCACTGAGTAAAGTAACTGATCTTGATATGCGCAGTATTGTTGCGACCTCGTTGATGATTATTTTCCTGATAGGTGGTGTCAGCATTTCAGCTCATATTTTAGATGGTTTTCAATACCCCGTTTCGGTCACGCTGACTTTCGTTTTAGCTTGCATGGCTGGGATGTTGATTGGTCGAAGTTTGATGCCTTTAGTTAAGAATAGTCAAATCCAAAAGGTTTTTGCCATAACTGTCATAAGCGTAGCATTTTATTTAATTTCTACAGTCATCATAACTTAATACAAGCAAGAGATTAGAGCCAAATTTAAAAACTGCATTTTAAAGACATGAATATTTAATCAGAGACCAGATTTCTAAAGATCGGAAGAGGTAAAGAGTAATGAAAACAGCAGAACAATTAATTTCAATGGCAAAAAACCGAATTCAAGAAGTGACGGTAGACGGCTTACTTGAAGCCATGAAAAACCATAAAACCATTCTGATTGATGTTCGGGAACCGGATGAATTTCAGGCGGCAGCGATAGACCGAGCCGTGAATTATCCTCGTGGTGTTTTAGAAATGAGAATTCACCAGCATCCTGTGGCGAGCCATCATTGCGATACCTTGCAAGCACTAGAAAATCTTAAAGATCAGCCGATTTATTTGATTTGTGGGACGGGTGGCCGATCAGCTCTGGCTACAGATACTTTACAGAATATGGGATTTACTCAGGTGAAATCTGTTCAGGGTGGATTCCAAGCATGGCTAGAGCAGGGTTATCCAGTAGAGAAATAACTAGATTTCTCTTTTAAGTCTAACTTAAGTTTATGGACATTCAAGTGAGAAAATCATGAAGTACAAAGAATTAACTCAAAATATTTCAGGCAGTATAAAGACATTAGCGCAGGATTCTCCTGATTTAATGAAAAGTTTTAATCAATTGTCACAAGTTGCAATGCGAGATGGTGTTATTGATCCTAAAACAAAAGAACTGATTGCCTTAGCGATTGGTGTTGCAGCACGATGTGATGGATGTATCGGTTTTCATGTCAGAACCCTAGTCAAAATGGGAATGACATTGCAAGAATTAGAGGAAGTGCTTGGTGTTGCAGTTTATATGGGGGGCGGTCCTTCATTGATGTATGCCGCTAATCCATTGGAAGCATTTAAAGAATTCACAGCTTAATTTTTTCAATCATTGGGAAACGATATGAATCAGCACTGGGATAATCTTTATTCGCAAACACAGGATCTGTATGGCATTTCGCCCAATCATTTTATTCAACAGATAGCAGATCAGGTTCCAATTGTGGGAAAAACTCTTGCTATAGCAGAGGGTGAGGGGAGGAATATCCTTTATTTGGCTAGGATCAGTTTGTTAGATGAGGGATGTTCCTAATGTGAGTTGAGAATCCGAAAAGAAGCTTTGGCTTCTTAATTTAATTGACACCGTTTCAGAAATACCTAAATGGGAGGTTTTTGATTGATTCAGGAGCTTTTCTTATTTATTGGTACTTGTAGTTAATCATATATTCCATATTGCGTATATTCGAATATTCATATATAAAAAGCTGTCTGTTTAAGAGATTATACTCATGGATCAAATGCCAAAAGTTCAAATTTACCATAATCCTGCCTGTGGCACGTCTCGTAACACTTTGGCGCTTATTCGCAACACGGGGATCGAACCAGAAGTAATTGAATATCTGATTACGCCACCATCAAAAGATCAGCTGATTAAAATGATTCAGGACTCTGGTTTAAGTGTTCGTGATGTGTTACGCAAAAATGTAGATGCTTATACTGAACTTAATTTAGACGATGCGAACTGGACAAATGAGCAATTGCTTGATGCTATGCTTGAACATCCCATCCTGATTAACCGTCCTTTGGTCGTGACAGATTTGGGCACTCGTTTATGTCGCCCATCTGAAGTAGTGCTAGATATTCTACCTTTGCCGCAATTAAAAGCTTTTGCTAAAGAAGATGGTGAAGTCATCATTGATGAGCAAGGCAGACGCTTAAAATAAAAGGTGAAACCCCTAACGCTGTTGGACTTTGTATCAGTGTAGAGCAGGAGATCTAAATGGAGAACATTGTCGCAATTTTTGCTTGGTTAAATGATGTTCTACTTAAAATGACCTGGCTCTCGGATGGGGTGCGCTGGTTCGTTGAAAATGTATTTGGTTTATCCGTTGCAACCCGGTTGGGTGGTAGTGTCCATTTCTTTATTTATGATGTATTCAAGATCTTTATTCTGCTTTCAGTGTTGATCTATACATTATCTTATATTCAAAGCTATTTCCCTCCAGAACGTACTCGGCTGATTTTAGGTCGGATGACAGGAATCAAAGCCAATATCATGGGGGCATTACTCGGTACTATTACGCCATTTTGTTCATGTTCTTCGATTCCGTTGTTTATTGGTTTTACTCGTGCAGGACTACCGGTAGGCGTCACTTTTTCCTTTCTGATTTCATCACCACTTGTTGACTTAGCTTCAATTATTTTATTGGCGAGTATCTTTAACTGGAAAATTGCATTGGTCTATGTGTTACTTGGATTAGTGCTGGCAGTCATCGGTGGGTCATTAATCAGCTACTTGAAAATGGAAAAGTATGTGGCTGAATTTGTGACTCATCATCAAACAATCTCAGGCGAAGATGAAGATTTCAGCATGACTGCAAAAGAGCGGCGTACATTTGCTTGGGAACAGGTGACAGACATTTTTAGTAAGGTCTGGCTTTATGTCTTGATAGGTGTCGGGATTGGTGCGGCAATTCATAACTGGATTCCTGAGCAGTGGATTACCGCCTTACTTGGTCAGGAACACTGGTATTCCGTTCTGATTGCTACGATTGTGGGAATGCCAATGTATGCGGATATATTTGGCACCTTGCCGATTGCAGAAGCACTTGTGACTAAAGGCGTTGGCTTGGGGACGGTTTTAGCGTTTATGATGGCGGTCACCGCACTTTCTCTGCCATCGCTAATCTTGTTAAAACAAGTGGTGAAAACCCGTTTATTGAGCCTGTTTGTAGGGATCGTTTTTGTGGGAATCTTGATTGTTGGTTATACCCTGAATACTTTGGGTTATTGGTTTTTATAAAAAGTGTGGAGAATAAAGATGCAAATTAAAGTTTTAGGAACAGGTTGTCGTAAATGCAAAGCCTTATTGGCTGCAACTGAAGAAGCTGTAAAAAGCATGGGTGTTCAGGCAGAAATTGAATATGTAACTGATATGATGCAAATTGCTGAAACAGGGTTGTTAAGTACGCCAGGTCTGATCATAGATAATCAAATCGTTTCAAGTGGCAAAGTTTTGGAACCACAAGCCATTGTGGAGTTGATTGAAAAAAATAAATAAGTGTATGTGGAAAACTGTAAAAAGACCTGTGGCATAAGCCACGGGTCTTTTTTTATCTGTGTCTTGAGATATTAAGAAGTTTTAAATTTTTCCCGTTCTGGCAAGCATATACGGATATGGGTATACTTTTATAATGAGTACTCTTTACTGAATATATGGATATGTGTATATTTACATAATAGAATGGGAGCAGTTATGGACCACGTTCAGTTTTTTAAATGTTTATCTGATGAAACACGTCTCAGTATTGTCATGCTTATTGCAGAAAATGAAGAGCAGTGTGTTTGTAATTTGACAGATAAACTCCAGTTAAGCCAACCAAAAATTTCACGGCATTTAGCCCTGTTAAGATCAAGTGGTTTGCTGAATGACCGTCGGCAAAAGCAGTGGGTGTATTACAGTATTAACCCACAACTACCTGAATGGTGCTTTGAAATTCTGAATACACTTAAACGTAGCAATTTTCCCGTGTTATTTGATCCCTCAGCTCTATCGATACAGAGCCATTGCGAGTAAGTTTTCATGAAATTTTTGTTTCTGTGCACGGGTAACAGTTGTCGCAGTATTCTTTCTGAAGTTCTGTTTAATAGTCGAGCGCCTGAAGGTTGGGTAGCTTATAGCGCTGGAAGTAAACCTTCTGGTCAAGTTCATCCGTTAACCATTCAGACTTTACAGAACCTAGGGTTGTCTACCGAAGGTTTGTCGAGTAAAACGATTGATGCCTGTGAACAGTATCAGCCCGATGTCGTCATCACCGTGTGTGATGCGGCAGCACAAGAAGCTTGTCCATTGTATTTAGGAGGAGCAATCAAAGCACATTGGGGTCTATCAGATCCATCACATTTAGATTTGCCTGAACAAGAAAAATTACATGCATTTTTAAATACTGTAGAACATATCAACAAACGCTTAGATGCACTTTTTGCATTAGATACCCATCACATGAGCCGTCATCAGCTTATTGCTGAAATCAATCAAATTTCCCATCTTTAAGCGAGCAGATCATGTCTAAACCAGGATTATCCTTTTTGGATCGCAACCTGACGCTATGGATTTTTGTGGCCATGGCATTGGGTGTTGCGATTGGGGTGGTATTTCCACAAGCATCCGTCGCATTGGACGCAATGAGTGTAAATTCAGTCAACTTGCCAATTGCGATTGGTTTGATTTTGATGATGTATCCACCATTAGCCAAAGTAGATTATGCAGCTTTGCCCAAAGTATTTCAGGATAAAAAAACATTAGCGCTCTCTCTGATTCAGAACTGGCTGATTGCGCCAGTGCTGATGTTTGTATTGGCGATAGTCTTCTTGAGTGATTACCCAGAATACATGACAGGTCTGATTCTGATTGGCTTGGCGCGTTGTATTGCCATGGTACTGATCTGGAATGGACTGGCATGCGGGGACAATCAATACGGTGCTGCATTGGTCGCATTTAACAGCATTTTTCAGATTCTGTTCTTTAGCAGTTATGCCTGGTTCTTCCTGACCTATCTGCCGCCATTTTTTGGGATAGAAGGGAATGTCATCAATGTTGATTTCTGGACCATTGCCAATGCTGTCCTTATGTACTTGGGGATTCCATTCCTGATGGGCTTCCTGACGCGTCTATCTTTAGTGAAAGCCAAAGGTCTGGACTGGTATCAGAATCAGTTTCTACCCAAAATTGGTCCACTCAGCTTATTGGCCTTGTTATTCACCATTGTAGCCATGTTTAGCTTGAAAGGCGGTGATGTAGTGAGTTTGCCAATGGATGTGTTGCGGATTGCAATTCCATTGACGCTTTACTTTGTCGTGATGTTCTTTGTCAGCTTTTTCATGAGTAAGTGGATGGGGAATGACTATCCCAAAACCACTGCAATTTCATTTACCGCAGCAGGTAACAATTTTGAGTTAGCGTTGGCCGTTGCGATTGCTACCTTTGGTTTGGCTTCACCAATTGCCTTTACTACGATTATTGGCCCATTGGTTGAAGTGCCCGTGCTGATTGCACTGGTTAGCGTATCCTTGTGGCTGAAGAAAAAATATTATCCAAATTCTTAAGAGGCAAAGATGACACTCCCTAATCTTGAATCTGATCTTTTACCGACACCAACTTTTGCGGAAGTGCAGGCTAAAGAACTAAGTCACCCACCACGTATCTTATTGCTATATGGCTCAAACAGAGAGCGTTCATATAGCCGCCTAGCTGTGATGGAAGCTGGGCGAATTCTTGAGCGTTTTGGTTGTGAGATTAAAATCTTTCATCCCAAAGGTTTACCTTTACCTGAAGATGGTGATCTGGAACATCCAAAGGTTAAAGAGCTGCATGAATTGTTGGCTTGGTCTGAAGGCATGGTTTGGTGTTCGCCTGAGCGGCATGGTTCGATGAGCTCAATCTTCAAAGCACAGATTGATTGGATTCCACTTGCTGGAGGAGCAATTCGTGCTACGCAGGGTAAAACACTGGCTTTGATGCAGGTGAGCGGTGGATCACAGTCTTTTAACAGTGTAAACCAGATGCGAATTCTTGGGCGCTGGATGCGGATGATCACGATTCCAAATCAGTCTTCTGTTCCTAAAGCCTTTTTGGAGTTTGATGAGGAAGGACGGATGAAGCCTTCATCGCTATATGATCGTATTGTTGATGTAATGGAAGAGCTATACAAGTTTACTTTGCTGACTCGCGGTCAGAGTGCCTATTTGACCAACCGTTATTCGGAGCGAAAAGAATCGGCTGAAGAACTGTCTAAACGAGTCAATCAGCGTAATCTTTAAAGCTGGGCGAATTCAAACATGAGGTGCGACAGTTTGAAAAGTCTTATGATAATCAACAAGCTGAGCAAATTTCTCTAATGGTGTAAGCCAATCTAACGCTTTTCTAGGACGAGTATTCAGTGACATGGCAACTTGATTTAAATAATGCTGATCTGCCTGATTTAAATCAATCCCTTTAGGTAAATATTGCCTAATTAAACCATTCATATTTTCGCATGTGCCTTTTTGCCAGGGTGAATGTGGGTCACAGAAATATACATCTATGCCTAAATCTTCTTCAAGTATTTTATGTTCTGCCATCTCGCGTCCACGGTCATAGGTCAACGTTTTACGCAGTTCTGCAGGTAAATATTTCAGAGCTTCAGTTAAAGCCTTGCGCACTGATTCTGCCTTTGCATCAGGTAATGTTGCCAAGATACAGAGCCGTGTATTTCGTTCAATAAGTGTTGCTATCGAACTTTTATTGTCTTTACCTTTAATTAAATCAGCTTCCCAATGACCCGGTATTTTTCTTTCTTGAACTTCGGCTGGGCGCTCATGAATAGTTTTAATATCCTGTAATATAGAATCTTTTTTAGGTTCACCGTTAGCTTTTCGCTTTTTATTTTCATGACGCAGACAGGATAATAAGTCTTTTTTCAACTCACCCTTTGGTAATGCTCGTATCGTTGAATAAATCGTTGTATGGCTTACATTCATTGTTTGATCCAAATCAGGAAATGTCTTTAAACGCTTTGCTATTTGCTGAGGAGACCATAAACAACGGATCGCTTCAACAATAAATTTCCAGAGGATTGAATCGATTTTGAGTTTTCTGTGACCACGTCTACGTCTAGCGAAGGTGTTATCAGAAGCATATTGAGCTTGATAAACGTCATTGATGCTATTTCTTTTAAGCTCACGATAGATCGTACTAGGATGTCTTTTAATGAGTTCAGCAAATTTTCTGGCTGAAAAGCCTTCTTTTCTTGACTCAAGCATTAATGCAGTACGATCTTCAAAGTTAAGATGATGGTATGACAATTTTATATACTCCATAAACCCTTTAAATTAATTAGGTGGTTTATGTCGCACTTCAAGTTTTACTCTGCCCTGATTAATCATGGTGTGAGCAGGGTAACGGATGGCTCGATCGTTTGTTTAATCGTAAGCATCCGCTGAGCCCCACTTTTCTAACTCATTAATACCACGATAGTGTCCAATAAATTTTAAGAGGACACTATCGGAGTGCTATTTGGTCAGAAAACAGGAGTTCACAGGATACGTGAACCGTTATTTTGATTGTATCAGATGATGTTGAATTGGCGGGTAACGATCTTAAGTACAACAGGTCATCTAATGTCTAGATTGTCTTTTTTGATGCTTTAATCATAATGGCTGTCAATAAATAAAGAGTTTAAACCTGAGAATTAGAGCAATCCTGCTTATTTTTCCTGAAATTTTAAATCAATTTGATATTCGTCCTGAGTCACTTTGATTTTATAGTTTTTATATTTACGTTTACTTGGTGAAAGGGCAGAGTTAGTGACTTCTTTATGGAATTCGCTGTCAGACATAAAAAAATAATACGCCTTATAGCCTAATAAGATCTTGTCAATTTTTTTATCTTTTTTCTCAGCATTACGAATGAGTTCATTTAAATAGTTTAAGCTGATTTTGTCTGACATTTATAAACTCGCAAAGAAAAGTTGCATTATCACACGAGATATAATCGATTTTTATTACAAATTGATGACAGTTGCATTTCGGGTACTTTGGGGTAGATGCTGCATTGAGTATTATTGAACTAAATGTTGTAGATCAAATCTTATTGGATAGATTTGGAGGAAAAACTATTAAAAAAGCTTTTAATGCTGAGTCTAAAGGTTTTTGATTTACAGCCTATAGTGTCGTACAACTCAGTATAGACAGAATCTGTTCGCTCATCAGATTGAAATTGATTGAGTAAATCACCACGGATTTATGAGTCACTAGCGATATTCTTTGTACCGCTCATATCTTCAGTGTTACAGCATCTAATGAGTTTATTTTACAAATGATTTTAGATGCAATTGTGGATGGTATCTAGTACTAGGGATCAATACACCGATCAAGCCGATTAAATGCCCAATACAACTTGATAAGGTTTAAATCCTTCAAGTACAGCTTCAGAAACCAACTGGATAAATGCTTCAGTTTTTCCATAAGCCATCCATTGATCTAGGGCCTCATAGTAGGCCAATCGGTTTTCAACTGTTATTACACAAGGGGGATAACCAGCTTTAAGCAATTCAAGATTCATCAATAGACGTGATGTACGGCCATTGCCATCAATGAATGGATGAATACCTACAAAATCAGCATGTACTTTGGCTGCACGTTCGATAGGATGAAATTTATGTGCGTCATTACTATACCAATCAACTAGCTGAGCCATCTTGTCATTTAATAATGTGTAATCAGGCGGGGTAGACGTGGCACCAGAGATTAGGACATTTTGTTGGCGATAGCGGCCAGCATTATCATCATCAATATTTTTTAAAATGAGTTGATGGATATTGCGAATTTGCCATTCAGAAAAAGGCTCCTCTTTCCGAATGATATCTTCAACATAGTAAATTGCATTTCTATGGTTGATCGCTTCGAAGTGTTCTCTTAATGCCTTTCCACCAACAGTTATACCTTCGAGTACTACTTTTGTTTCTAGCAGGGTGAGGGTATTACCTTCAATTGCATTGGAATGATAGGTCCAGCGGACAATAAGATCTTCTTGTAAATTTTTGACAATTGACGGAGAGAGAGGGCGATGTTGATCTAATTTTTTCTTTAAATCATCAATAGTTTCAAACATAACCTTATCCCTGAATTTGTCTTAGTCGATCATACATGAAAAAAGAAAGATCAGAAATGTAGTGATATATCATTACATTTTGTATGGGTTTTAAAAGTGGTAAGTGGACTGCTCCAAGTATTCTAGACACGAGACAGCTTCATTTTGGAAACACATTATTGTTCATTTCACCCACACATCTATGGCATGTTGTAGATGACCAGTTTTGACATAAAGCGTTGCGCCTGATGGACCTGCCTGAAATTTAGCAGCACTATTGAGGGGAAGACGGACCCACGAACCTGCTGGATATATTTCAGTGTCGCAAAATAATTGACCTTTAATAATGAACAATTCAATCCCTTGTTCTGATTTCTCTACGAAAATTTGATCAGGTTTTAGCTTTTCTAAATAGGTCTGCTCATGTTCAGATTGAAATAGCGGGCATATCATCCGACGTTGGGTAAGCTTCCAATTCGCTAAGTCATTGGTGTTAATCCGGGTTGGTTCTCTCTCATGTTCAGTCATTTGCATCAGTTTCACAAAGATTAAACAACCTGCTTTACTGGAAACCCGATGAGTTGAATGATGGGGGTTACGTAAATACCAGCCTGCCGGATAATCATCTTCAGCATTCTCGGTAAAAATGCCTGACAATATGAGGACTTCTTCACCCAAAGGATGTTGATGTTCAGGAAAGGCAGATTCTGGTGCGTATTTCACAAGACTAGTTGCACGTGCTTTCTCATCGCCAATACGATCAAGCATCATTCTATCGACTTCACCTCCTGGAGATTTTACCCAATGGTAATCCTCTGGCTTGATGATGACGAGTTGTGAGAAGTCGGCATAAATAAACATAATGTTGTCCTGTAATGAAGAAACCTACGTATTTTAACGAGAATGCACAGGTTTATTTTAAAAGAAATAGCGATTAGTTAGCTCACTGTTTCAGAAAAGGTAAGCATGTTGATAGCAGATATTACTCACTAAGCTATGAAATATTAATATTTTAGAGTTTAATCAACTGTGCTTTGTTTTTACATCAATGAGGAATGGCATGAAATATCAACCGCCTTATACGATCACCTCTAAAATTATTCACTTGATTGCACAAATTAGTGAATCAATAGGGCGTTTGACTGCATTAACTCAAATCCAAGATAGCCTTAAATTGCGAAAAGCCAATCGTATTCGAACGATTCAAGGGTCTTTAGCGATAGAAGGAAATACCTTGAGTACAGAGCAAATCACAGCGATTCTGAATGGCAAGACCATTATCGCTCCACCTAAAGAAGTTCAAGAGGTACGTAATGCCCTAAAGGCATATGAAGAAATTCAAGATTGGAATCCTGATCAAGAATCGCATTTGCTGAAAGCACATCAAATATTGATGACAGGACTGATTGATGAAATTGGACAGTATCGTCATGGCGGTGTTGGTGTGATGTCAGGGGATCGAGTCGTGCATATGGCTCCGCCTGCAAATCAAGTCCAGCGTTTAATGAGAGAGTTATTACAGTGGTTGGCTGAAGGTAATGAGCACCCATTAATTCAGAGTTCAGTATTTCATTATGAATTTGAGTTTATACATCCATTTGCTGATGGCAATGGGCGGATGGGGCGTTTATGGCAAACTTTAATCTTAAGCCAGTGGAATCCTATTTTTCTCAACATCCCTGTAGAAAGCTTGATTTATCAAAACCAAAGAGCTTATTACGATGCATTGCAAGCGAGCACAGATCGTTCAGATTCTGCACCTTTTATTGAGTTTATTTTGCAGATGATTCTAGATGCAATACTTAGTTCTGATGCCAGCGATCAAGATACCGCTCAAGCTAGCGTACAAGTTAGCGATCAAGTTAAACGTCTCATCCAGAATATGGAGCAGAAAGAATATAGCTTAACTGAGCTTATGGCTCTATTGGACTTGTCCCATCGAGCTACATTCCAAAAAAATTATTTAACTCCAGCATTAGAAGCAGGTGTGATTGAACGTACCCTTCCTGATAAGCCTAAGAGTCCTAAGCAAAAGTACAAATTAAAAAATTGAACTGTACTGAAGTTGATGTGATTATTAATATCATAATGAGCTAATTGAAACATTATAACATTACATTTATTTTTAGGTGTAATTTGCTGCTATAATGCCGTACGCCACTTCAAATCCTGAATTCGGATTTGAACAAGATTTTAAAGTGATTCAATGCACTAAATCTAATTTGGGTCAAAATTGGGTCAATGAATTTTTTTATTCAATAAAAGAGCTTTAAAGTGAATGAGTTAGGTTTTGAGTTCAATTGACGCCACCTCCGCCAAAATTCTTTATATAAATCAGCCACTTGCAAAAGTGGCTTTTTTATTGCCACATTTTTGCCACACTTCCCCACAAAACCCGCCACATTTTCATATGCATTAAAAAAGGCACCTTAAGTGCCATTTGTAGTGTTTAGTTTTGCCATTTCTATTCTGTTCTTATCTCCATGTATCCATTTTGCATATCGCTTAATCAGCATTTGGAGACTATGGCCAAGTTGATCAGCGACAAAGACTGGATTAACGCCATCCATTAAAAGCATGGTTGCATAAGTATGCCGTGCATTATATGCAGGGCGGTGGCGGATCATGCAGGACTTCATAGCTTCTACCATTCTCAAACGTGGTGGTTTCTCATTGAAAAATGGAGCATTAGTCTCTGGGCAAATCATGACGTAATCGCTACTGAGTTTTAAATCTTTACCCACTTCAACATCCTGGTGCAAAATTGAATACATCCGTGTTGCTGTGTAGTGCGGTTCAAGGATCGGGTAAATCATTATTCTTTGAGAAGATCATGACCCGTATCTATGGTGAATGTTATTCAGTTACGCTCGGTCAAAATGGCCTTGAATCTATTTATACCGACTGGGCAGAGCGTAAGCTTTACTGTCTTTTTGAAGAAATATTTAACAATAAGTCCAAGTTCGGCATGATGGGTTTGATCAAACACATGATCACTGGAGAGAAGATTCGTATTGAGAAAAAGTTCATGTCAGGTTATAGCCAAAATAACCACATTAACTGTGTGTTCTTATCCAACGAGGTGTAGCCGCTTGCTATTGAGGAGCGTGACCGTCGTTTCCTTGTACTTGAACCAAATCAGAAGTTAGGCAACGATCTTAAGGGTTTGATCGAAAACTGCCTTGACCCAATTAACCGCCGAAGAAAAGCAAGAATTTGAAACACGTTCAAAAGAAATCAAAGACCTAGCGTCCAAAGTTGAGCAGCTTCAAACTGATTTAGTTAATCAGGCGAAAGCCCGCCAAACTGATGAGTCAAGCACCATTGCGGGAATTTTGGTTCGTAATACAGAATCAATTGAAATTGCGAAGGCAATGCTTGATAAACGTCAAAAAAATACCTCTGTTTCTTTTGATGGTATCAAAGCACGCAATATTGTGACTCTAGGTAGCCTTGGTGAAAATTACCAATACGCAAAAAATGACCTAAATCGCGTACCGTTCCAGCCATTGAGCTTGGTTGACCTGATTAACTGGGCACCATTAACCAATGACATCGTGACGTTACTGCGTGAAACAGCTTGGGATCTAATGGCAGATATTGTGCCTGAAGGCGAGGAAAAGCCTGAATCTAGTCTTGAGTTTGGTCCACTTGTATTGAATGTTGGTGTGATTGCACATTGGATCAAAGTATCAAATCAAGTTTTGGCAGATATGCCAATGTTGGCCAGTTATATTGAAACTCGTTTGGCCTATGGTATTCGTTACAAGCTTGAATATTTTGTGGTCAATGGTCACATTCCAGCAACAGGTCAGCCGAAAAACTTTAGCGGCTTGATGGAAGAAGGCAATCACGACACAGTTCCAGTTGAAGCAGGTGATACGGCTCTTGATGTTCTAAACCGTGCAAAATATAAGGCGGCATTATCTTTCTTACAACCTGAATGTTATGTGTTAAATCCACAAGACTGGGGTGTCATTGAGCGCTTAAAAGGTTCTGATGGTCATTATTTAATTGGTGTTCCAACAGGTACAGGTGTTCAAGTATACCTTTGGGGGCTGCCTGTTCGCTTTAGTCCTGTTCAGAAGCCTGCTAAATACTGGTGCGGTAATTTATCAATCGGTTTTGATGGATATATTCGTGAAGATGTTGATACCCAAGTTTCACTAGAAGATGGTGACAACTTCCGTAAAAACTTAGCCACAGTGCGTTCTGAAATGCGTGCTGCGGGTGGCGTTATTGTTCCTGATGCAAACGTTGCAGGTGATTTGCCTGGTGTTCCAGCGGATCGAGTTGCACCAGCATTACCAGTGGTAGTTGTTAATTCTGCCGATGAATTAAGTGGTACGGCTGAAGCAGGTGCAGTTATTAAAGTTCGTGCTGCCAAAGGTAGTTTGATTGCTGCTACACATGCCAATAATGCTGGTGCATGGTCTATTGAGCCAAACCCATTAGAAGTTGGTGTGGTTGGATCAATTACTGCTGTTGATGATGCGGGTACACCAGCATAAAACCTATCGAGTGGATGAATCATTTAAAAGGTATTCAGCAGAGGCAGGGTATCTATGAACAGGTAAGCCGAGTTCGGGCCATGTGCCGTGATATTTATGATTATGCAAAGGTAACAGGGCGAATTGATTACAACCCATTAGAGGGCATTCAGAAGTATCTACAGCAGGGCAAAAAAGAGAATATGGCTCATGTGAGTGAGGCTGAGTTACCAACCTTAATTCGAGCTATTAATAATTACCCGACTACGGATGTCCGTATGGGCTTACAGCTTTTGGCAATGTTGTTCTGCCGTCCTACTGAGCTACGGGGCGCTAAATGGACTGAGTTCGACCTAGAACAAGGTTTATGGAATATCCCTGAGGAACGCATGAAGAAACGCCGTGAGCATGTTGTGCCTTTACCTAAGCAAGCCATTGCCATACTCAATGAATTAAAAACCTATGAAACCACTTCTGAGTATTTATTCCCAAGTAGATCCGATAAGAGTAAGCCTAAGTCAGATACAGTTTTTATCATGGCTTTGCGCCGTATGGGATATGAGGGCAGACAGACACCACATGGATTTAGGCATATAGCCAGTACACTACTAAATAACCGTGGCTTTGATGAGCGTCATATTGAATCTGCTTTGGCCCATGTTAAGGACGGTGTAGCAGGGGTATATAACAAAGCCCAATATTTAGATGACAGGGCAAATATGATGCAGTGGTATGCCAATTATTTAGAAGAAATAGCAGACCAGAGCATTATTCAATTTAAAAAGACCAAGTGAAATCACTAACCCCACAATCTGTATTTTATATATTTCCTACAGAAGCGTGGCTTAATGGCTTAATCACCTTGAAAGCCTTGCTATAAAAGGCTTTCCATTAAGCACCACAGTATTCCATGCACTGGCATAGTGGCTTAATGGATATATTTTATATTTCCCTAGAAACCTTGCGATTTTGCGTTTTTCTCTTGTATGCCTTGCTACATATGGCTTTACGCTTCGCAAGCGGTTTGAGATTCATTTGCGACATAGCTTGTCTTACTACTTATCCAAACATACACAAATATAATTAAATATCGTTTATATTCAGTTTGCTAAGTCTAGGTTGATCCCCGAAAGGCAGCCACCAAATTTGATTGACTTAGCTATTTTTTTGGGATGCTGTGGGAAGGTATATATGAGTAAATTATCAAGGCCTAATACTATTATTCCATCACTTCACTATTATTCATTAGAACAGGCATCAAATATTCTTAATTATTTTGGTGATACCGACTTATGGACAGTGGATAGCCTTATTGGCTTGGGGGGGAATGGTAAGATACATATTTTGGCACCAACTCATGATTTTGGTTTACTTGCTAATACTCACGCAAAATATGAAGGTGACGAAAAGGAGCTTGACGTATACGGAAGCTACTTAATTAATAGAAATACTCACTATATTTTTTTAAAAATTGATCCTAAGTCATTAATGAGTTTTGGTTTTAATTATTGTGACAAGTCCCATTATAAATCATTTTTTGAATATTATATTTATGATCCATATGGTGTTTTTTTGGATGAAAAAAAAGCTCTAAGCCTACCATTCACCGAGCGCTCAAATTTTAACCCAGATAAGGATGATATAAAAGCTAGATATATTGCTGACTCAAATACCCATTTAGGAAATTTTTTATTTAAATTAAAAAAAACAGAAAAATCATGCTCATGTTTTATATTTAGTAGTGATATTTCTGTCCCCGTCCCCCTTTCCATAACAGAGGATAGGACAAATAAAATACTAAACCCATATGTTGCAGGGCATGGGTTGCATGATGCAATAAAACTTCCTTTATCTAGAGATAACATGTATATAACGCATGATGAGTTAGAATTAATTAAGACGGGTAAATTGAGGAATTTGAATAGTAGAGATATTCAAGATGATGATGAATGTATAACAGCTAGCCATAAAACAGGAATTAGTCAGAGCAAATCTGATGCAAAGTTTGCAGCTAGAACATTAGCTGATTATTTGTGGATGCAAGATAAAGTACAAGAAATAAAAATTGGTGAGATGGCTAAGACATTGAAAAGTATTTTGGTTTCTACAGAGCACAAAAATGAATTGCCTGAAACAGCAAAAAGTATTGAGGAATGGATTAAACCTATAGCAATTAAATACCCATATTCAAGACAAGCGGGAAGGCCTAGAAATGGGTAGGAACCTAAGCTTAATCCCTATTAAGTAGATGTTGCTTACTATTACAATATAAAAATCAAAAACATACTAAGCCCATATTCTTTCATGTATGGGTTTTTTTATGAATATCAAACCAATCCGAGTTCAATTTAAAACAGCTTGCGAGTTATTGGACGTAAGCCGTGAATCATTGCGTCATATCGTGCGCACTGATGCCTCATTTCCCCGACCAATTAAGACAGGGGAGAGCAAACAGGCCTCAGTCTATTTTGATTATGCTCAATTGATCGAATGGCATAACAAGCAAATGCAAAGCCTTGCAGTATTGGGGGCTTAATCCATGACTAAGACCCAAATCAAAGCCATTGCCCTAAATGCCAGTCGACAATTAAACGCCGTGGCAAAGGATGTTTATAACCTAGAGGCATTCTTTAAGATTGCCCAAACAGGCTACGCCGTGGCATTGATCATATTGCCAAGCCTATGTGATGCTCCACATACCGAGTTTAAGCCCTTTGATTTTTGTGATTAATCAGCTTTCAAAGGCAGGATATACCAAGCTCTATATGCCAGTACGCCCCGAGCATATCCAGCTCGAGGGATTTCAAAAGCTAGAGCAGGACACGGCGCTTCGCTTGCTGAATCAACATATCGTGATTGATGAGCAAGGCATTAAAACCGATTACCTCATTGAGCTGTACAAGGATGATGATGCGGAGGATGTGACAATCTTCATTGATGAATCTATCAAGCGTTTATCACCCCCTAATCAATGGGGTGAACTCTTACCATTGGTACAGGCTGAAACATCCGTAAATAGCACTTATCCAATCCATGCATTACCACCACTGGCAAGGGATGCTGTGATAGCGATAGCCGAGCATGTGCAAGCGCCAATTGGTATGACAGCTCAATGTGTCATTGGGACTATGTCACATATCGCTCAAGCGCACGTAAATGCACCGCACCCATTCAACCCTCAAGGTGAGCCATGTAGTTTATATCTACTCACCGAGGGACAAAGCGGAAGTCGTAAAAGTACCAGTCGTAATATGGCAGACAAGGCCATTATTCAGCATGAGCGTAAACAATATGAGTTATACCGCCGTGACCTTGAACAATGGAAAAGCGGTCAAGCAGGGTTAAATAAAAAGGATAAGGAGGCATACGGTACTGAGAATCCCCCATCACATGACCCAAGTACCTTATACAGTGACATCACCTTGGAATCCATTGCAGGGCTATATGTGGATGGCATATTAAACAATGCATCCATTGCCAGTGATGAAGCAGGTCAATTCTTTGGTGGCTATACCATGAAAGGAGATACCCGCACCCAAGCCATTGGAGGCTATGCCAAGTTATTTGATGATGGTTTTGTGGAGCGTACTCGATCTAAATCCAATTTAAACGGGAGTGGTCGTGCTTATGATGGGCGATTGACCTTTAATTTACAGGGACAGCATGAGGTTTTATCAGATGCCTTGAAAGACCCAGTGTTAAGGGGGCAAGGCTTTTTGCCGAGATTCATCTTAACCATCCCTGAGAACTTGGCAGGGACACGCCTACAAGATGCCATTTACCGATCTATGAATGCCAATCATGACCATAGACTGATTGCTTACTGGACACGGTGCGAATACTTGCTCGATGACTGTCCTAGACCACAAGGAGGGCAAGAACTTCACAATGGGCGTTATGTCATTCCCATGAATGAGGAAGCAAGGGAAATAGATGCATCGTTCTACAACATGTTTGAAGAATTGCAGGGCAAAGGTAAGCGCTACGAATACCTACAAGCATTTGCTAGTCGTGCCAGTCAATTAGCACGGCGCTTAGCTACTGTGTTCGCTTATTTTGAGGGCTTACAGTGGATTGATGCCAAAACCTTAACAGGGGCTTGTGAGGTCGTTAAGCATTCACTCAATGAATGGGCAATGTATGCAGATATTGAGGTCAAAACGGAAAGTGATGCTGAACGTCTGATTAAGTGGCTTATTCGAAAATGTGTAGAGCAAAAAGTAAGTAGTATTTCTAAAACATTGGCTATGAAAGGTGCGCCGTCACACCTAAGAAAAGCCAAAGAATTTGACCCTTGTATCAATGAATTGATTGAATTTAATTATGTTCGATTGGTCACTATCAACAAATCCACATACATTGAATTAAACCCTTTATTACTAGAATGACTGCGTTTTTGCGATTTAAAGCTGTATGTCTTACTGCATAAGGGCTTGAGAATCGCAATATAGGTTGCGATAGCACTGCGATAAGTTGCGATTCCTTTGCGATTGATGCAAGGAATCGCAAAATGCAAAACCGCAAATCACATGCTTGCGATATTGAAAGCCTTGATACGTAAGGGTTACAAGATGAAATCGCAAAATCGCAAGGTTTCTAGGGAAATATATAAAAGTTGAATCAGTAGGGAGAACACGACACATCTTAATTAACCCTATTTTGCTAGAAATGGTGGCTTCATGGCTTAATCACCTTGAAAGCCTTGCTATAAAAGGCTTTCCATTAAGCATGATAGGGTTTTATGTGGTGGCATAGTGGCTTAATGAGTAAATAAATTATCCTGATTAAGCCATTATGCCAATGGCTTTTTAGGGTGTTGGCTAAGTGGAAAACCTTACTACATAAGCCTTACAGCGCAATTAAGCCATTAAGCCAAGACTTCTAAGAAAATATATAAATTTGATAGGTAAAAGATGCCAAACGTAAATAAAGTCACTGTCATGGGTGTGCTGGGTCGTAACCCTGAAACTAAACAATTTCCCAATGGTGGAAGCGTTACCACATTCAGCGTAGCAACTTCTGAGTTTTGGAAAGACAAGACCACTGGAGAACGCAAAGAGGCTACAGAGTGGCACAGAATCAGCACCAACGGACGTTTAGCGGATGTTGCCAATAAGTACCTCAAGAAAGGCTGTAAGGCATATATAGAGGGTTCATTGCGTACTAGGAAATGGAAAGACCAAAACAGCGTAGATCGAGAGGTAACAGAGATTCGGGCAGACGTGTTGCAGTTGCTTTAAAAATAAAGCTCCTCTCTTTTAAGGGGCTTATGTTTTTTATTCAAATCGACACATGACCATTAATATGCTTATACCATCGACATATACAAAAACTCATGTTCGATTTTTTAGTTTTTATCGACATATTTATATAGTCATGTTTATTGCATCGACATAATTACAACTTCATGTCGATTTTTATTAAATATATCGACATGAAGGTCGTGTTATGTTTATCCTATCGACATAAACTAAAAATCATGTCGATTTTTCTTATTGTAATCGACACAAAATGAGATAACTGTAATGAGTCAATGGCAAGCAGATCAACCATATAACACTCTACCCTTTCTTCCCCCATCACAAGATGTAGAAAATAAAGCTGTATTAAAATTATGTATTGAAGCTAGATCGGCACTAGCTGAATTAAAACAAGCTGGGGAGTTGATACCGAATCAAACGATTCTAATAAATATTATTCCGCTATTAGAAGCCAAAGACAGCTCAGAAATTGAAAATATTGTCACAACCACAGACAAACTATTTCAGCATGCACAGGGTGATGAACATGCAGACCATGCAACTAAAGAGGCTTTAAGGTATAGAACTGCATTGTATAAAGGGGTTCAATCAATTAAAGAACGACCTCTATGTACAGGCACAACTGTTGAGATATGCCAAACAATTAAAGGTGTGGATTTAGGGATTAGAGCAACAACGGGCACTGCCTTAAAAAATAGTTATACTGGTGAAATTATCTATACCCCTCCAGTAGGCGAAGATGTAATACGGGCATTATTGTCCGATTGGGAAAAATTTATTCATTACAATGAAGAATTAGACCCTTTGGTTAAAATGGCTATAGCTCATTATCAATTCGAGGCAATTCACCCTTTTATTGATGGGAATGGTCGTACAGGAAGAATTTTAAATATTCTCTACCTTATGGATTGCAACTTATTAAGCTTGCCTATTCTTTATCTAAGTCGATTCATTATTCAAAATAAATCACAATATTACGAGTTGCTACTCAATGTGACCAAAGAAAGTGATTGGCGTTCTTGGGTAATGTTTATGCTACAAGCGGTCAAGAACACCAGTGAATGGACTATATCTAAAATTACAGCTATCAAAAGTCTACATGAGCATACAATTGAATACATAAGAACTCATGCAGATAAAATTTATACTCGTGAGCTAGTTGATACTATTTTTGAGCAACCATACAGTCGTATATCCAACCTAGTTGACAAAAATATAGCTAAGCGCCAAGCAGCATCAACATACTTAAAAAAACTTGTAGAAATTGGTGTATTGCATGAATTACAACTAGGAAAAGAGAAGCTTTTTATTCATCCTAAACTATTAAATCTCTTACAAGACGATAGCAACCAATTCACGCCGTACAAATAAATTGTAATAGCCCCTTAGCTTGAGGGGCTTTTTTATTGGCTAATTAAACATAGAAGATTTACTTCCAAGTTCGCCAAGATTTTTGACATTTAATTACGACATATCGCCATAAAATATTAAAAAATAAACCAATTGTTTTAACATTTTGATCGACAAAAACATCGTGAATATAGCTATACAGGGTGTTTAAATTTAGGTTGACGGTATGCGATAGAAATTAGGCATTAAATCCCATTCAAACCCATGTATAGAAAGGCTTTAGCCATTTTTTCTCTGTACACGACAAATTTCACAGAACCCTTATCCTATCAGGATTCTGCCTTCTTAAAATTGCCAAAATTTCCTTAAACTCTTCTTTTTTCCCAAAACCAATTAAACGCTGAATCGCCATTTGAACATAGTCTAAACCATAGCGAAATAAACTCATTGAGAGTCGTCCATGCTTCTTTATTTTTATCGCTTTTTTTTGATCATGTTGCCATTCACCCGTTAAGTAACACCAACAGAAGCTTATAGCTAACACCGCAATCAATTTTTTCACTCGTCTAGGGTCTGTCAAGCGCGTATTTTCAAGATTAAACCCGCGTCCTTTGAGACAACTGAATAAGGTTTCAATTTCCCAGCGTAATGCATAATCCTGAATAGCATTGGCATTAAACTGAGGAGAAACGACGAGTAAAAGCTCTCCATTTTCTAACTGTAGTGCACTTATATATAGTTTCACCCGACCAACCAAAATCCGTCGTTTACGACATTCAATTTGACCAACTTTAAGATGGCGAAATAAATCACTAATTTTATGATTCTTTCCTAAATGATTGGTGACAATGAAGTTTTTTTAACACGAATGCAGAAGTTGATGTCTTGTTCAATTAACCATGTAAACCACTGCTCACCGATAAACTCTCTGTCTGCGAACACATTCACAATACGGTCTTTACCAAAAATGGCTATAAAGCGTTGAATCAAAGCAATGCGCTCTTTCGTATCTGAATTTCCACGTTTATTAAGCAATGTCCAAAGGATAGGTATCGCTATTCCACGATAAACGATTGCGAGCATCAGGATATTAATATTTCGTTTTCCCCATTTCCAATTGGTTCTATCTAAAGTCAGTTGCACTTGGTCGAATGAAAACATATTGAAAATCAACTGAGAAATTTGACGATAATCAAAATACTGACCTGCAAAGAAGCGCTGCATACGTCGATAAAATGATTGTGGTAAGCACTTGATGGGCAAGGCTTTAGATGCAGAAGAAAGATTACATGTTTGCTTTAAAATAATCACAAGCATGATGAGCGCAAAGCACTTTAAATGTGACTTGTTCCATTTTAGAGATTTGTTTAAGATAAGATATAACTCATTGAGATGTGTCATAGTATTCGTCGTTAGAAAACAATTATTATGACATTATTTCAATGAGTTATCTATTTTTGTCGTGTACAGAGCCATTTTTTATAAATCCCCATTCTGTCAACGTACGTCAACCTAAAAAAGCGCATTTCGTATAGCTACGTATAGCAAAAACTTGGTCATATTCTAAATGTCATCAACTTACGTGCCATTTCCACCACTCCATCAACGTAGAATGAAAAACGCCGAGTATTTTGTTGTACAACACTGGTGTAATTTACTTGGACGGCTTTATGTTTCAAACCACATTGAAAACCCATTGAGAGCCTTACAAATAAAGCATCACAGCTCTTTTATGTACATTGTTGAAAGTTGTGTTTTGTCCAAGTAAATCCGTACAGCTACGTACAACAAAATAAATAAAAAGGGCTTAAATCTTGTCATACAAGACACAGGCAATTTACTTTGACAGACCCACACATAAAACAGCATGTATATTCAATTGAAAGCCTTGCCAGTATTGCATTACAGTCGTTTTAAGTGAGTTTTTTAAAGTGGCGTTTCGTCAAGGTACGTCAAAGTAAATCCGTATGACTACGTATAACAAATTCAGGATTTAGAATCCGAAATTCTACCCTTATGGATTTCAAATCTATGAGGGTTAAAACGCACTGGTACATATACCGTTCTGTGTCGCTACGTGTCGCAAAAAGGCTTTAAATCTTGTACGACAGGGTATTTATATTTTGCTTGACAAGATGTCAATAAAATAACCCCTAAAAATACACTAAAAGCTAGGCTATATAAGGGTTTTAGAGCTTTTGAGAAAAGTGCGTTTTGTCATGCTACGTCATGCAAGAAAAACGTGTTTTGTCGTACTAGGTCGTACAAAATGCCTCAATTTTAGAGATACAAGGACGGCTTATTTTTTGTGATACAGCTCACTTACTAAAATTCGTATGTATGCCAAGAACTATAAGGGACACGGCGACTTTTGATCTTTAATTTCGTATCAGTACGTATCACAAGATAGTTGAAAAAGAGCCTATTCCATCTAAGTACATCTAAGTAATTTTTGTTTTACGGCGTATTGGTGGAAATTGATAAGCAGATCATATATAGAAAGACTTACAGCGAAATGATGGTTCTTATTTCGTAAAGCTACGTAAAGCAAGATAAGTATAAATCAACTGAACCAGTACGATTGCTTAGGGCATCACATTTACCCTTACGCCACTCACGTTTAAATGGCATAAAAACAGGCTTAAGCCTACACGGTGCAAGCTTTACGGCAATTTTGACGATAAGGTGTTTCGTAAGACTACGTAAGGGTAATTTCATCTAATCCGACCATAGAAAAACTGGATACTTTTCCTTGATGAGTTGCTCATTAAATATGGTAAAAACTGGCTGTAAGGTATGTACAGTAAGGCTTATCGTCATTTTGAGAAAAACCTATTTCATCAAGGTACATCAAGGAAAACTCTATTCGCCGTATAGAACTGTATAGAATTTTGATCTGTTTTAACCTTAGCAGTTATGCAGACAGACCACAGGTTTTGATAGGTTCTAAGACTAAGTTTTACTAAGTTCAAACGATAATAATTGATAACAACCTGAAGTTTTCTATAGTTCTATCTTGCCGTCCTAATGTTGGGTCTTGCTAGGTTTTGATTTCAGGTTTTATAAGGTTCTAGCCCTTTTGACTGCCCTCAATAAAACACAGTAAACCTGAGCTACCTATTCGTATAATCAAAAGAAACGCATGGGCGTGCGAGGCAGAGCGTTAAAGCGTGGTTTTAATGCAATCAAATTTGAGTATATCTTTTCACTACATTTTAAATGTAGTCGATTGATCTATCAGACTGGAATATGTGAGCATCTCCCACGGCGTACCTTGTCCCTCAATTGAGGGAGCAGGGTCACATTTCAAATGCCACCCATGGGCATTTTAAAATGTGGTTCGGTTAAGGGGAATTGTTATGGCGAATTGGTTAGTTACTGTTAATTACGATGAATTTGATTTAGAAAAAGCCTTTGATGCTTTACCTGAAATTTATTGGAAAAACTCAGCAACAACTGAAGGTAAAGGCCTACAAATTAACGATATTGTTTATGTCTATGTGACTCAACCAATATCTAAAGTCATGTATCAATTCAAAGTGATTGGGCATGCTGATCCATCAGAATATCCTCTTGCACAAAAAGCATTTTGGAAAGTGGTGGTCTCCGTTTACTCGTAGACTCTACTGGCCTAAAGTTTTTAGGTGAAGGTGAATGGAAGCGTAAGAAACATGGACCTGAATATCGCCGCCAATGGCGTAAGCTTCATATTGGTATCGATGCTAAAACCCTTCAAATACGTGCTGTACAACTCACCGCAAATAATGTCTGTGATTCACAGGTACTGGAAGATTTACTTGCTCAAATCCCTTTAGATGAACAAATCGATTCTGTCTATACAGATGGTGCTTATGACACAAAACGATGCCGTCAGGACATTGCAGATCGGCAAGCGCATGCGCTGATTCCACCTAGAAAAAATGCGAAACCATAGAAAGATACAAAGAACAAGCAGCTCGCTAGAGCGAAATGAATTACTTCGAACAGTTAATCTTGCGAAGCAGTGCTTCTCAGGCAGGGCACTATGGAAAAATGGTCAGGCTATCATCGGCGAAGTTTGGTTGAAACTAAGATGCACTGCATTAAATTATTAGGAGATAAACTCAGTGCAAGGAGCTTTGATAGCCAAGTCAATGAGATTCATGCACGTGTAACTGTCCTCAACAGATTTACTGAATTAGGTCGACCACTTACCCAAGTTACGCCTTAAATTTGCCTCAATTAGGGGCGCTTTGCCTTTCAAATCTTTGTGCAACAACGCCCTAAAAATGAAAAAAACCAGAAAAAATAGGAGCTTATAGCTCCCATTTTTTGTTAGCTTTCTAAGTCCCTATGTTAATTTGAAGAATACTTCATCATAACGTCCGAATACAGCTATATTTTTTTGATTTCTACAATATCACTGGATTCAATGAGCGATTGGATATTACCAAATAAACTTTGAATATAATCAGACGCTATATGGATATCTAAATCCTCCCTGCTACGCCATTCTTCTAAGAAGAAATATCTACTCGAGTCATTTTCGCTAATATAAAGCTCATATTTCAAGCATCCTTCTTCGTGAAGCGTAGGCTCTATTACACTTTTTAAAAGCGCTTCTAACGTCTCTTTTTGATCTGACTTTGCCTTAAAGTTCGCAATTACTGAAATAGTCATTATTTCACCTTTAATTTGTTTTAGAAGTTTTCTAGTACAATTTTGCCTTTTGACTTACCTGATTCAAGTAACTTATGCGCCTTCTCCAAGTTTGCAGCGTTAATTTTGCCTAGATTTTGGTTGAGGGTACTTCTAATTTTTTGCTGGTCAACTAATTGAGCAACCTGTTGCAATAGATCACCTTGCTTTTCAATATCATCGGTTTCATACATTGAACGGGTGAACATCAACTCCCAATGGATAGAAATAGATTTAGTCTTAAACGGCATAATATCAAATGTTTGTGGATCATCGATCAATCCAAGCTTGCCTTGTGGTGCAATCAGAGAAACTATTTGCTTGATATAGGTTTCTGTATGATTTGTAGAGAATACATACTTTGGTTTTTCAATGCCTAGTGTCTCGATTTGTGCATTTAAATCTTTGCTATGATCAATGACATGGTCGGCACCCAGTGATTCCACCCAAGATTTCGTTTCTTCACGTGAAGCTGTTGCTATAACAGTCAGATTTGTTTTTGCTTTTAGGAGTTGGATAGCGATTGATCCTACACCACCTGCACCACCAATAATTAAAATACTGCCAACTTCTGTTTCTGAAATTTGAAACCGATCAAACAGCATTTCCCATGCCGTTATTGCAGTTAATGGCAATGCTGCTGCTTCTGCATTAGATACTGTAATTGGTTTAAGACTGATAATTCGTTCATCGACTGCTTGAAACTCAGCATTACTACCATCTCGGGTTAAATCGCCAGCATACCAAACAGAATCTCCTACTTTAAACGAGGTAACTTTTGAGCCAATTTCAATAATTTCACCAACGGCATCCCAACCTAAAATACGATTATTTGCTTCAGACGAATTTTTTCTCACTTTAGTATCAACTGGATTCACAGAGATTGCCTGAACTTTTACCAGTACATCACGCTCCTTAAGCGTAGGCTTCGCTTTTTCAATATCTACCAATGAATTTTTAAAATCATCATGGTTATTTATAACATACGATACGGCTTTCATAGATTTGTCCTCAACTTTAAAAAAATATAGTAAAAATGGGAGCGAAGTGCTCCCATTTTATGTTATTCAATAATTAAAACTCTTGGCTCGTTGGGCGCAAAACAATTTCATTAATATCTATATCCGCAGGCTGTTCAATTGCATAAGCAATTGCTCGAGCGACTGAGTCAGCTGGTATGGCTTGTTTGTAGAAATCAGTAACAAACTCTGAACTTTCTTTATGAGAAGAACCAAATTTTAGTTCTGACTCAATTGCACCAGGCTCAATAGTAGTCGTTCTAATTGTTCCCCCAACTTCATGACGAAGGCCTTCAGAGATGGCTCTTACAGCAAACTTAGTACCGCTATAAACAGTACCTCCTGGACTAAATACTTTTAACCCTGCAACAGATGCGAGATTAATAAAGTGTCCAAAGTTTTGTTTTTGGAAAACAGGCAGTGTAGCTGCTATACCATAAAGAACACCTTTAATATTAATGTCGATCATACGATCCCATTCATCAACTTTTAGCTCACTTAATGGTGCAATAGACATTAATCCAGCATTGTTTACCAATACATCGATTTGACCAAATGCGCTTAATGCCTTTTCAATAAGTGCTTGTACTTCATGTGGTTTGGTTATATCCATACCAATAAATTCAGCTTGACCACCTTCAGCACGAATGTCGTGAACAATAACCTCTAATTTTTCAGTACGTCTAGCACCAAGTACAACCTTTGCACCTTTTTTAGCAAGTAAGCGAGCAGTAGCTTCACCTAAACCACTACTTGCACCAGTGATAACAATAACTTTATTTTCTATATTATTCATACAAGTAACCTTCAACAGAGATGGATCCGTAAATTTGAACAACTCCTATAAGTGATATTCTGCTCCTCAAATGATGTTATAAACATCAATATATGGAGTATTTTATGGCACGTAGACCAAGAAGAAATCATTCAAATGATTTTAAAGCTAAGGTAGCACTTGCTGCGATTAAAGCAGAAAAAACACTTGCTGAATTGAGTGCTGAATTTGATGTTCATCAAAACCAAATTATCGACTGGAAAAATCAACTGATTTCAGCTTCCTCGCAAGCTTTCGATCAATCAAAAGCTCCAACAGAACCACCCATCGATCTAAAAAAACTACATGCAAAAATCGGTGAGCAGGCATTAGAAATTGATTTTTTAGAAGGTGTGTTGAAGAAACTGGGCCGCTTCAACCACAAAAGTTAATCGACGACTCACTTCAGATTTCAGTATCTAAGCAAGCTAAGCTGCTGAAAGTCTCCCGTGGTTGTTATTACTATCGCCCAAAACCTGTGAGTGCATCAGATCTGAAGCTGATGCGATGTATGGATGAGTTACATATGCAATACCCTTTTGCAGGTAGCCGTATGATGCGTGATTTATTGAATCGTCAAGGACATCATATAGGACGACGTCATACACGTACTTTAATGAAGAAAATGGGTATTCAGGCGTTATATTGCAAACCAAATTTAAGCCAGGCTAATCAAGCTCACCGTAAATATCCATATCTGCTCAAAGGGTTGGCTATTCAGCGCAGTAATCAAGTGTGGTCTACGGATATAACGTATATCCCTATGGCAAAAGGCTTTGTTTATTTATGTGCTGTGATTGATTGGCATAGCCGCAAGGTACTTGCGCATAGGGTATCGATTAGTATGGAGGTGGATTTTTGTATTTCGGCTTTAAATGAAGCGATTGAAAAATATGGTCGACCTGAAATATTTAATACAGACCAAGGCAGCCAGTTTACCAGTGATGCATTTATTGATGTATTGAAATCAAATGGCATTCAAATCAGTATGGATGGTAAAGGTCGATGGGTAGATAATGTGATGGTTGAACGATTATGGCGGAGCGTTAAATATGAAGAGGTGTATCTCAAAGCTTATAGCAGTGTCACAGATGCGAAAAAGCAATTAAGTGCATATTTTGAGTTTTATAATTTGAAACGACCTCATTCGAGTCTAGACAAAATGACACCAAATGAGTTTTACTATGATCAGCTACCCCAACAAAACAAGGTGGCTTAACTAGAGCGGAATATCACTTATAAATACGCTTTTAGTTGTTCAAACAAGTGGGACCACCTCTGTACAACGTCGCATTCAAAAATTAAGAGACAGTGGCTATATTATTGGTAATACCGCGGTGCTTGATCCAGACAAATTGGGACAAGTGATTACGATTTTTGTCGAGGTTCGCGTCAATCAAACCCATGTGACTGACCTTGACGAGTTGAAAGCAAGTTTTTCAATTCCAGAAATACAGCAGTGCTATTACGTAACAGGTGAGGCGGATTTTATGTTGGTACTCTTGGTGCCAAGTATGAGTCGGTTTCAAGCCTTATGTGATCAGCTTTTTCATCATAATGCCAATGTGCAATGGTTTAAAACCACCGTTGTGTTAGAAAGGATCAAAACAACTTTAGAGGTGTCTTGTCAGCCATAACTTTTATTCTCCTTTTTATATTCCATTTTAGATTCAATGGCTAAACAGTCAGCTTGAAATAGGAAAAGAGAAGAGTAGTTTCTGAATTTTTAGGCACTCAAAATAACGCCATGAGGGGATTGGCTTCTATTTAAATAGCGAATTTATTTTCTAATTTTGATGGTTTTGTACCCATAAAACTTGAGAAGGAGGCACGCTGTTATAGTTTTTTCAAGCCTTACTGTAGCTACTCATTAGCACCAAACTAGCTGAAAATTTGATTCAAGAAGGGATCACAATCTTGATGGTGGCGTAATGTTTATAACACAGCAACTGAATACAATTTCTGAATTGGTTGAGGGGCAGAGTCTTTCAGATCAACTGCAACATCTACTTGCGCAGCAGTATTTAAACTTAGAAGCGACTTTGCTGCGTGCTAAAGTTTTACGAGATTTTTCAAGCGCTAAAGTTCAATATATCGTGCAGTCTGCCATTCAAGCAGAACATGCCGAGGTCGCATTTTTATTTGCGCCTTTTATCTTGGCAAATTTGAACCATCCTGTGATTTATAGCAGTCCTGCAACGCCAACCGTACTCAATATCCTCAATCGTTACTATCAAGCAGAGCAAAAACAAAACCTAAAAATAGATGATGTGCTTGAGGCACTCAATGTTTATTTAGATTTGAGTGATAGCGTATTTAATGATGTCGATTTTTTTTATTTTTCATTGATCAAAGCACTATGTCGAACTGATGTCTCTCAGATTTTTTTGGTGACATCATTGGTGCTCAATACACAAAAACTCACAGAGCTGGAACAGTTTTTTAAAGTCAAAATTAACTATATTTCTCTCCATCCGCAAGATGCCATTATCGACAGCGGTGAATGGAATATGCGGAAATTGTTCTTTAAAAACAAAGATCAGCAATATATCGATTTATGTGAAAAATTCGCCACATTGAATGCGCAGTTACTGTTGAGTTATGGCAGTTATAACCAGCAGCAAGCGATCCAGTTGGTTGAAGATATGTTCTATGCCGAGCATATTTATGAAAAGTTATCGGTCTATGCCGAGTATATGCAGACTTGTTTACAACATGGCGTGTCCCGAAAGCAGGCGACTTTTTTCGCCTAACTTGCATTTTTGATGCGCCATTCAAAACAGCTTTTCTTTCATATTGATGCATATACCTAGGTCATCCCCATGTTTTTATATACAGACTTTGATCAAAATTTATTGAATGAACGTGTCGCACAGTTTCGCGACCAAACCCAGCGTTATTTAGAGGGAAAACTGACCGAAGAAGAATACCGCCCCTTACGCTTACAAAATGGTTTATATGTTCAACGTTATGCACCCATGCTACGTTTGGCAGTGCCTTATGGCTTAATGAACACAGAGCAATTACGTAAGGTGGCTGAGGTTGCGCAGAAGTATGATCGTGGTTATGCGCATATTTCTACGCGTCAAAATATTCAACTGAATTGGCCGCAGCTTGCAGATGTCCCAGATATTTTGCAGGAACTCGCTACGGTACACATGCATTCTATTCAGACCAGTGGCAACTGTATTCGAAACACCACGACAGACCAGTATGCAGGTGTCGTTGAAGGGGAGCTCACAGACCCACGTCCGACCTGTGAACTGATTCGCCAGTGGAGTACTTTCCATCCAGAGTTTTCATTCCTTCCGCGTAAATTTAAAATTGCGGTCTGTGCACACCCAGAACAAGATCGTGCTGCCACGACTTTTCATGATGTTGGGGTCTATTTGGTAGAAAATGAAGCAGGAGAATTGGGCTATCAAATTAAAGTCGGCGGTGGGCTTGGACGCACCCCTTTAGCGGGACATGTCATTAAGCCATTTTTAGCCCGTGAAGATTTAATTGCTTATTTAGATGCCATCATGCGCGTATATAACTTGCATGGTCGCCGTGATAATAAATACAAAGCGCGTATTAAAATTTTAGTGAAAGCCCTCACTCCAGCGGGCTTTGCGGAAAAAGTTGAAGCTGAGTTTGCACATACTCAAACACTGCTCAAAGTTCAGCCTAGTGTTTTAGCGCAAATGGATGCAGTATTTCGACCGTTTGCCTATGAAGCTTTAGATGCGGAAAATTTTGAGGCGTTGTTCCAACAGTATCCGAAGTTTAAACACTGGTTCAATATCAATACCCATGCACATAAAGTCGCGGGCTACCGCATAGTCACAATCAGCTTAAAACGGGCGGGTGTGGCTCCGGGGGATATGACTTCCGATGAAATGCGTTTAATTGCAGATTTGGCTGACCAATATACCTTTGGTGAGCTGCGAACCACGCATGAGCAAAATATTGCCTTAACCGATGTACGCCAAAAGGATCTGTTTGAACTGTGGCAAGTCTTAGATCGTGGCAATTTAGCCCGAGCGCATATTGGCTTTCTGACTGACATGATTTGCTGTCCGGGCGGCGATTTTTGCTCCTTGGCAAATGCCAAATCCATTCCGGTGTATGAGGCGATTGCTCGCCGTTTTGATGATCTGGATGCTTTATATCATTTAGGCAGGGTCGATTTGAACATTTCAGGTTGTATGAATGCGTGTGGACACCACCATGTCGGCAATATTGGCATTCTAGGTGTCGATAAAAAAGGCGCTGAATATTACCAAATTAGCTTAGGTGGTAACTCAGATCATGATGCATCCATCGGTGATATTTTAGGGCCATCATTTCCTGCAGAAGATATTCCCGATGTGCTAGAGGAAATTCTGAATACTTATCTGGATTTGCGTTTGGAGTATGAATCTTTTTTAGAAACCTACAAACGTGTCTCGATCCAGCCGTTTAAAGAGCGGGCTTATGCGGACATAAATTGAGATGTTGCATGACCGAACTCGGCTGAAAAAGCTAAACACTGCGAGCTGCCAAATCATCATTATTTTGGCCGTTTGGAGCTGTGCTGAGGTCTTGCAAAAGCTGCTGAATTTGCCTGTGGCATCTGGAGTACTTGGTTTTTTTCTGCTGCTGTTCTTACTTGAAATGAAATGGTTGAAATTAGCCCACGTTGAACGCGGTGCCGATCTGTTACTGGCTGAACTGCTGCTGTTTTTCATTCCGCCAGTGGTTGGCGTGATTCAATATCAGGATTTATTGATTGCCAGTGGTTGGAAAATTCTGCTGGTGATTTTAATCAGCACCGCTTTGGTGATGATGGTTTCTGTATATAGCGTGCGGTTGTTGTTAAAGCAGCCAGAGCTAAATCAGGAACCAAAACAGGAAGATCAGTATGACTGAATGCTGGGGGCTTTTTTACTTGGTTTGGACCGTGCTGTGCTATTTCATGGCAAAGCAGCTTTTTGTTCGAACCCAAAAAATCTATTTATCTCCGATTATTGTCGTTCCTAGCTTGAGCATCATACTGATCTTTCTTTTACAGCATCAGTTCCAAGACTATTACTTTTATACCCAATATTTGGTGGCCATGCTCGGCCCAATCACGGTGGCTTTTGCGATTCCTGTATTTCGTTATCGCCGCATGATTCAGCAACATTTTAAAGTGTTGCTCTTCAGTTCCAGCCTCGCCATGTTGGTGGGTATTTTCAGCAGTTGGTTTTTGGCGAGCATATTGGACTTTGATGACATCGTTAAAAATAGCCTGTTGGCGCGTTCCATTTCGATTCCTTTTGCTTTGGTGCTCACCGAAAAACTCGGGGGCTCTATCAGCCTGATTCCGCTATTTACCGTGATTACAGGTTTAGTCGGTATGTTGTTGGGAGACCTCCTCTTGCTTTGGATTAAATATAAAAATCACCTTGCCTCAGGTGCAGCACTGGGTAATGCCGCACATGCTATGGGCATAGCTCGAGCAAGACAGCGGCATAAATTGGAAGGCGTCATTGCCAGTCTCTCGATGATTATTTCAGGAATCATTATGGTGCTATTTGCGCCATCGCTGATTGCAGTGACGAAATATTTACTTGGCTTTATATTTTTTTAAATCAACAAGGAATCGAATATGAATCCTATGTCACATGCAAAGACAATCTTAAGCCCCCAAAGCTATCTCGCGGCCTTTGTCTTTATAGTATTCATGGTGGCAGCTGCCTATGGACTGAATGATCGTGAAATTATTCTGCCTGAAATGGGCGGCGATGGCCGTTGGGTTGTGGGTCTATCGAGATAAACAGTGGCTGAATCAGCCAGATAAAATTTTTATTTTACCCAGTTTGACCGCTGTTATAGGCTTCTGTATTAACTTAATGCCAATTTCATATCTATTCAAACTGGTTTTAGTTCTCTGTGCCATGTTGCTCGTGATGCGGATGTTTAACTATATATTACCGCCCGCACTGGCCACAGGTTTCTTGCCGATTGTGACCCAAGCCTATGAAATATCGTTTTTGATTTCGATTTTTGCCACCAGTTTTATCCTGATGTTGGGTGTAGTGCTCTTTAAACTGAACCAAGGTGTGGAGAGAAAAGGCAATTTTGATCGACGAAAAATAGGTGTGTATGCCAGTATTACTTTAATTGGTTTTGCACTCGCTGCTATTTTCAAGGTTGAAGCGATGGCACTGATTCCACCGATTACAGTGGTGGTGTACGAATCATTAAATATGATCTCTGTACACGACAAATTTCACAGAACCCTTATCCTATCAGGATTCTGCCTTCTTAAAATTGCCAAAATTTCCTTAAACTCTTCTTTTTTCCCAAAACCAATTAAACGCTGAATCGCCATTTGAACATAGTCTAAACCATAGCGAAATAAACTCATTGAGAGTCGTCCATGCTTCTTTATTTTTATCGCTTTTTTTTGATCATGTTGCCATTCACCCGTTAAGTAACACCAACAGAAGCTTATAGCTAACACCGCAATCAATTTTTTCACTCGTCTAGGGTCTGTCAAGCGCGTATTTTCAAGATTAAACCCGCGTCCTTTGAGACAACTGAATAAGGTTTCAATTTCCCAGCGTAATGCATAATCCTGAATAGCATTGGCATTAAACTGAGGAGAAACGACGAGTAAAAGCTCTCCATTTTCTAACTGTAGTGCACTTATATATAGTTTCACCCGACCAACCAAAATCCGTCGTTTACGACATTCAATTTGACCAACTTTAAGATGGCGAAATAAATCACTAATTTTATGATTCTTTCCTAAATGATTGGTGACAATGAAGTTTTTTTAACACGAATGCAGAAGTTGATGTCTTGTTCAATTAACCATGTAAACCACTGCTCACCGATAAACTCTCTGTCTGCGAACACATTCACAATACGGTCTTTACCAAAAATGGCTATAAAGCGTTGAATCAAAGCAATGCGCTCTTTCGTATCTGAATTTCCACGTTTATTAAGCAATGTCCAAAGGATAGGTATCGCTATTCCACGATAAACGATTGCGAGCATCAGGATATTAATATTTCGTTTTCCCCATTTCCAATTGGTTCTATCTAAAGTCAGTTGCACTTGGTCGAATGAAAACATATTGAAAATCAACTGAGAAATTTGACGATAATCAAAATACTGACCTGCAAAGAAGCGCTGCATACGTCGATAAAATGATTGTGGTAAGCACTTGATGGGCAAGGCTTTAGATGCAGAAGAAAGATTACATGTTTGCTTTAAAATAATCACAAGCATGATGAGCGCAAAGCACTTTAAATGTGACTTGTTCCATTTTAGAGATTTGTTTAAGATAAGATATAACTCATTTAGATGTGTCATAGTATTCGTCGTTAGAAAACAATTATTATGACATTATTTCAATGAGTTATCTATTTTTGTCGTGTACAGAGAAATATGATGATGTATTCGTTGAAAATGTATCTTAAGCAGGTTGCTGTGTTGACACTGTCGATTTCAATGGCCGTGCTTATGCAGTTGTGGATTCAAGATTGGATCTTGCTCACCTTTATATATATGCCCTTGATGTTTCTTTTGCTCAAGCTCTTTGATATGCGCATTCCTGCGGTATATGCCTTTCCATTTTTGGTTTTTGTCTTTCCACAAGACAGTGTGATGTATTTACCTGTTGCATCCGGCCTGATGGCTGGCTTTTCACTTGGCTGTGTCTATATCTATCGCACCTATTTTCAAAATATGATTGCTGAGAAATCTTATACCTAGCTTGAGAGGAATGGCATGATCCGATCTGATCATGTCATTTTATCTCTAGGATGGTGATATTTGCAGTATGGGCAGTGAGTCTCTTCAAATAAAAAGATGCTTTAAATCAGTTTGGATTTAAAGCATTCAACTTTTACTCAAAGGCTTCTGGGTAAATACATTGGATCAAGGCATCTAAGGCATTTTGAATACGCTCATTGATTTCAAATGAACAATTGATTCGAATATGATGTGGGACATTGTCCGTTTGATAAAATAATGAACCGGGCGCAATGCTGATATTTTTCTCTAAAAGCTGCTCATAAATCAAATTTCCATTGATCTGCTCGGGCAAAGTAATCCAAAGAAAATAGCCCGATGGATAATAATGAATTTGATAATCTTCAGACAAATGTTCAGATAAATAAGTGTAATACTGATTTTTGAGACGTTTTAAGGTGTTACGCAAAGTTTTTAAGTGCTTTTCATAGTGTCGATGCGATAAATAATCGACCAAGGCATTTTGAATAAATGAGTTGACGGAAAGCGTGCTCATCAGCTGTAGATGCTGAATATGCTCCGAAAATTTACCCGCATAGACCCAACCAATCCGAAAACCCGCACCTAAAGTTTTTGAAAAAGAAGAGCAGTGTAAAACCAAATTTTTCTGATCAAAGTATTTCATCGACAGCGGTTTTTTATGATCAAAATCTCTGTACACGACAAAAATAGATAACTCATTGAAATAATGTCATAATAATTGTTTTCTAACGACGAATACTATGACACATCTCAATGAGTTATATCTTATCTTAAACAAATCTCTAAAATGGAACAAGTCACATTTAAAGTGCTTTGCGCTCATCATGCTTGTGATTATTTTAAAGCAAACATGTAATCTTTCTTCTGCATCTAAAGCCTTGCCCATCAAGTGCTTACCACAATCATTTTATCGACGTATGCAGCGCTTCTTTGCAGGTCAGTATTTTGATTATCGTCAAATTTCTCAGTTGATTTTCAATATGTTTTCATTCGACCAAGTGCAACTGACTTTAGATAGAACCAATTGGAAATGGGGAAAACGAAATATTAATATCCTGATGCTCGCAATCGTTTATCGTGGAATAGCGATACCTATCCTTTGGACATTGCTTAATAAACGTGGAAATTCAGATACGAAAGAGCGCATTGCTTTGATTCAACGCTTTATAGCCATTTTTGGTAAAGACCGTATTGTGAATGTGTTCGCAGACAGAGAGTTTATCGGTGAGCAGTGGTTTACATGGTTAATTGAACAAGACATCAACTTCTGCATTCGTGTTAAAAAAACTTCATTGTCACCAATCATTTAGGAAAGAATCATAAAATTAGTGATTTATTTCGCCATCTTAAAGTTGGTCAAATTGAATGTCGTAAACGACGGATTTTGGTTGGTCGGGTGAAACTATATATAAGTGCACTACAGTTAGAAAATGGAGAGCTTTTACTCGTCGTTTCTCCTCAGTTTAATGCCAATGCTATTCAGGATTATGCATTACGCTGGGAAATTGAAACCTTATTCAGTTGTCTCAAAGGACGCGGGTTTAATCTTGAAAATACGCGCTTGACAGACCCTAGACGAGTGAAAAAATTGATTGCGGTGTTAGCTATAAGCTTCTGTTGGTGTTACTTAACGGGTGAATGGCAACATGATCAAAAAAAAGCGATAAAAATAAAGAAGCATGGACGACTCTCAATGAGTTTATTTCGCTATGGTTTAGACTATGTTCAAATGGCGATTCAGCGTTTAATTGGTTTTGGGAAAAAAGAAGAGTTTAAGGAAATTTTGGCAATTTTAAGAAGGCAGAATCCTGATAGGATAAGGGTTCTGTGAAATTTGTCGTGTACAGAGGATCAAAATAAAGCTCTTCATACACATCGTCTTCAATTAAATAAATATCGCGCTCATGCAGTAGCTTTGCCAGTTGGTATTTGATGTCATCACTGACCGTAAAACCAATTGGGTTGTGACTGTTGAGCATCAATAAACAGACTTTAATTGGATAACGTTCAATTGCATCTTTAAACGCCTCAAGGTCAATACCATGTTCTTCATGTTCAGGAATACTAATGACTTTTAGGCCCAAATGTTCAGCCGCTTGCCATGCACCATAAAATATTGTTTTTTGAAGTAAAATATAGTCACCCGGTTGGGTCATGGCTTGTAAGGAGAGGTTTAAAGCATCTAATCCGCCCGAGGTAATTACGATATCGGATGGGTCTGTTGGAATTCCTTGCATACAGTAGCGCTGTGCAATCAGTTTCCGCAGCTCAAAGTTTCCGGGAGGTAAACTTGGCATCTGTTCATAACTGAGACGGTGTTTGGCACGTTGTCCCAACGTTTGCATCAGCTTGGCAGAGTAGAGCAGTTGGCTGTTGGGAAAGGCAATGCCAAAGGGAACCATTTGTTCAGATTGGATCGATTTTAAGTATCTGAAAATTTTAGAGTTGATTTCAATTTTTTCGTTGAGGATGACACTATTGGAGTTGCTGTCTGAGCGTCCATCGCCTGTCACAAAATAACCGAGTTTTTCTTGTGAATAAATCAGCCCTTGCGCTTCGAGTTCCTGATAGGCATTCATCACGGTCATTAGGCTAAAACCCGATATTTCAGCTTGTTGACGAAGTGAAGGTAGTTTATCGTTGGCTTTCCAAAAACCACTTTCAATCAAATGTTTCAGGCTGAGCGCAAGTTTTTCTGATTTATACATATAGGTTCGCTGCAATTAAAAGGCACAGGACATGTACTGAAAGTCCCGTGCCTAATTCATAAAAAATGCTTGGCTGGCTTTAGTAAGCAAAACTCAGCAACAGCTTAAAGAAACCCGCAATCAGTGCGAGAGAAATAAAGCCAAAGCACCACAATAAAATAAACCATAATCGTGGGCTGAGTCGATCAACAAATTTTTTCATGTCTATCTCCTCAATTAATGATAACCCTGATCTCCTATACGTACTTTGTCACGGAACACCCAATAGGACAAGAAGGTATAGGCAATGATGATTGGGATTAAAATTGCAGCTCCCACCAAGGTGAACTTTAAACTTGACTCAGGTGCAGCGGCCTGCCAAATAGTGACCGATGGCGGAATAATATTGGGCCATAAGCTGATGACGAAGCCAGTAAAAGCCAAAAAGACTAAAGCCAAAGTATAGATAAACGGTTTTAGTTCATGCTGCTTTTTGCACGCAGATAGAATCAAGCCAACAAACAGTAAGACTAAAATTGGCACTGGGCTAAAATAGTATAGATTCGGCAGAGAGAACCAACGCTGTGCAATTTCAGGATGGGTCAGCGGCGTATATAAACTCACGGCACCGAAGATGATGAGCAAAGCAATAATCAGCCTAGGCATGAGATGAAACATCCGTTGCTGTATCTCTTTTTCGGTTTTCCAAATGAGCCAGCCACAGCCTAAAGTGGCGTACATGACCACGACACCTAGACCGGTAAAACATGTAAATGGCGTGAACCAGTCCCATCCACCACCGCTGTAAATACCATTGGTGGTCTGAATACCTTGGATATAAGCCCCTAAAATCACGCCTTGGAAAAAGCTCGATAAGATAGAGCCCCAGATAAACGCGAGATCCCAGAGGTATTTGGTGCGCGTGGCTTTAAAGCGGAACTCGAACGCTACGCCGCGGAAAATCAAGGCAACCACCATAAAGATAATGGGTAAATACAGTGCCGATAAAACAGTTGAATAGACCAAAGGAAATGCAGCGAATAAGCCAGCACCACCTAGGACCATCCATGTTTCATTACCGTCCCAAACAGGCGCGACGGTATTCATCATCACATCGCGTTCTTGCGTTCCGTTCATAAAGGGAAACAGAATACCAATACCTAAGTCGAAACCATCCATAACCACATAGATGAGTACCCCGAGCCCGATAATACCGACCCAAACCAAAGCGAGATCAATCATGTGGTTTCTCCTTACTATTTTGAGCAGAAGGATCAGTGGTCTCGATGGATTCTTCAACAGCACTGAGTGGACGTAAAGGGGTTTTAAAATGCCCTGGGCCAGTATCTTGCACGGCATCTAAAGGCGTAGAAAAAGCAGGGCCTAATTTGATCAAGCGCAGCATGTAGTAAATACCCGCGCCAAAGACGACGGTATAGACCAGAACAAAAATAATCAGGCTCAAGCCGACTTGATCTGCGGTGACTGTATGCGATAAACCGTCTTTAGTTCGAATCACGCCATACACGACCCAAGGCTGACGGCCAACTTCTGTGGTAACCCAACCTGCTAGGTGAACCGTACCGGGTTTGTCGGAGAGTCAATATTCTGAGAGACTATCCCGATGACAAAATTAAAATATACCCCTGAAATCAGAGAAAGAGCGGTTCAATTATTGATTGAATCTGAAAAAGATTATCCTTCTATTTGGGCTGCAATCACAGCTATTGCGCCTAAGATTGGTTGTACTCCTGAAACACTACGTGTTTGGTATCAAAAATATTTAGATAAACAAAATCCAGTTAAAGTACAGCAGCTTTCAGACCAAGAACGTATCAAACAACTCGAACGCGAAAATAAAGAACTGCAACGCGCCAATGAGATTCTACGTAAAGCAGCCGCTTTTTTCGCCCAGGCGGAGCTCGACCGCCCACACAAATAATGGTGGATTTTATCCATAACAATAAAGATCGATATGGTGTTGAAGCGATTTGTAGGATTTTACCGATCGCAGCTTCAACCTATTACCGAACCTTAGATCTCGCTGACAATCCAGAACATCGAGCGAAACGTGCTCTGCATGATTTACATCATGCAGAGCAAATCAAACGTATTTGGAAAGAAAGTTCAGGTCGATACGGTGTGCGTAAGATCTGGCAACAACTGAAACGTGAAGGCTATGTTATTGCACGTTGTACAGTTGCTCGATTGATGCAGAAGCTAGGTATACAAGGTGTTTGGCGTGGTAAGAATAAACAAACTACTCGTAACCGAGATGACCAAAAACGAGCAGATGATTTAGTGAAACGGAATTTTAATGCTGATCATCCAAACCAACTATGGGTGGGTGACTTTACGTATATTCAAACTCATTCAGGCTGGGTCTATACCGCATTTGTTATTGATGTGTTCTCACGAGCAATTGTTGGATGGAAAGTATCTACACGGATGAATACAGATATGGTACTCGATGCACTTGAGCAAGCATTGCACGATCGAGGCATGCCAAAGAATGTGATTCATCATTCCGACAGAGGTGTGCAATATCTTTCCATTCGCTATACCAATCGTTTAGAAGCAGCAAATTTACGAGCATCAGTCGGTACAACTGGTGATTCATACGATAATGCTCTGGCTGAAACGGTGAATGGCTTATACAAAACAGAGGTGATTGAATATTTAAAAGCAGATTGGCAAGGTTTAGCAGATGTACAACTTGCGACACTAAACTGGGTAGATTGGTTCAATAAAAAGCGTGTACACAGTGCACTGGGTTATGTATCGCCTTTTGAGTTTGAAGCAATGTACTATGATAAGATTAACCCGTTAGGTCAGGTGGCCTAACTTAAATAAAAAAGTCTCCGACAAACCCAGTACGGTTCAAAACGTGATTTCTCAACCACTTATAAAGAAAAAAACACAGGGATTAAGTTTGATGCATCGAAGAACTTAGAGCAGCAGACTTTAAAATATGGTCTTGCAGTCGACCAAAAAGATTATTCCAGTACCAAAGTCGATTTACGCAATGGTGCAACACTACCAACACTCTACCAAGATGGTTATTTACTGGATTCTGAGTTAAAGCGTTACGCAGCCTATTTCTCAGATGAAATTCGTTTGGGGCTCTTTGGTCGTGATTTAACCCTAACACCATCGCTTCGTTTTGAACGACAGGAGTATCGACCAGATTCTTCGAGCTATAGTGATGTCCAAGCACGTGACTTTAGTTATGTTTCGCCGGGTTTTGCGGCCAGTTATCAATTCACTCCTGAAAACTACAGTTATTTTAAATACACCCGCGGTACACGTATTCCATCACCTACTGAGATAGGCGGCATCTATCAAACTACCGCAGGCAATCCAAGTTATATCGTGATTGGTAACTCGAATCTTGATGAAGAAACCAGTGATGCATTTGAAATTGGACTGAGAAATACTTCAATTGATGGTATCAAGTTTGATGTCACAGGTTTTTATACCAAATACAGTGACTTCATCGATTACCACAACTATGGCACCACCCTACAATATCCTTATGGTTACTACCGTGCAGAAAACCTAGCCAATGCCGAAATTTGGGGAGGTGAGTTGTCTACACGTATTGATTTGGGTCAATTTATTCCACACTCGGATGGATTTAGCCTCTCTTTAGTGGCAGGTAAAACCAAAGGCACCGCAAAAAATAAAGATGGACTGAAAAGTGGGGTGAATTCAGTACAACCTGAAAAGGGCAGCCTCACCTTTACTTATGACCATCCAGATAAAGTCTTTGGTTTAGGTCTAACTGCAACTGCGGTCGGGGACAAAATCGCATCTAAAGATGTGAGTACCTACCAAGATGACGTGGAGTATCAACATGTTGCAGGTTATGCCGTGTTTGATCTCTCAGCTTACTGGAATATGAATAAGTTCACTAAGTTGAATGTGGCGGTGAATAACATCTTTGATAAGACGTATTGGAACTATGCCGCAGTGGGCACCATTACAGGAACGAACCAAGCCACTCTGATCGATCGTGCTGCAGAACCAGGTCGTAATATTGTCGCAAGTGTTGAATTTAAATACTAATTTCAAAGCTAGATAGAACTGAGATTCCGCCCAGCAAACTTAACCTTCAGGAAATGAAATCACCATGAAAATTATGACTAGATTGGCAACGGGCATCGTTATGCTCAGTGCTTCAGCGAGTATTTTAGCTGCAGACAAAACAGCACAAACGGATACATACCAACAAGCTTATGCCATTCATGCGCTTTACCACCCAGAAAATAAACAACCGAGTGCTGCACTGGTAACACAGCAATATACGCAGGATTATGCCGCACTTTTTGCGAACACTAAAAAAGTGACAGCCGAACAGTTTGCACAATTTGAACAGGCACGTTTAGCCCCTGTACTTAAGCAACGACGTGAAATGTCTTTAAAACAGGCACATGTCCGTTATGGTATTTTAGATAAGAGTAAAGATCCAAAGTTAACGTTAAAAGAGTTCCAAGCCTCTGGTGAAAAAACTTTTGATGGTTTCGATCAGAACCAAGATGGTTTGATTAATGCTGAAGATGCAAAGTTGTCTGGGGCAAATACAGGAACACATGATGGTTTCCGTGCCAAATTACCCATTTCAATGCCGATGCCAAGTAATGTGAATGAGTTTATCGCGCAATATGGTCAGGGTAAAAATTATGTGACTTTGGGTGACTATCTAACAGCGCGCGATAAACAATATTTCGAGACCGATACTGATTTGTTGCATAAATATTTTGCAAGATACTGATTTTTAAGGGGTTTGTGAGAATTTTAATAAAAATAAATATAATAAAATCATGGTGTTAGGTAGTTGTGCAACAAAGCCGGTACGGTTGAAGATACTGGTCCAATGGGTATTAAAATGGGCTTAAAAGCGCCGATTGGTATGCCAACCATTGGTGGCCCAATGGCGACGCAAGGTGGTTTAGTGTTCTTTGCTGCAACACAAGACTTCTACTTGCGCGCCTTCAATTCATCTAATGGTGAAGAATTATGGAAAGCGCGTTTACCAGTGGGTAGCCAAGGGACACCGATGAGCTACATTTCTCCAAAAACAGGCAAGCAATATGTGGTCATTTCCGCAGGTGGGGCACGTCAGTCGCCTGATCATGGTGATTATGTGGTTGCGTATAGCTTAGCCGATTAAAACGTTTTATTGTATGGGAAGCCTGCCGAGATGATAGGCTTCCCATTTTTATGGTAATAACAAGCAAGGAAATATTGTGCGATTAACTTATTTGATGCCTGCGCCTTTTAAACAAGCCTTATTGACAGCGGTTATTTTACAATCTATGCATGCTTATGCAGAAGCGACAGAATATCAACTTCCTGTCATCACCGTCCAAGCGGTACATACCGATAGCGAGTTGTTATCGACTTCTGCATCCATTCAAAAAGTCCAAGCGGCTACAGTACAAAACAATGCCAATGTGAACCTATCCGAAGTATTACAAGGGGTTGCAGGCTTACAAATTAATAACCGCGAAAACTATGCGCAAGACTTACAGATTTCGATGCGTGGCTTTGGCGCTCGTTCAACTTTCGGCGTACGTGGCATTCGGATGTATGTCGATGGTATTCCTGCGACCATGCCTGATGGTCAAGGGCAAAGTTCCAATATTGACCTCAATAGTTTAGATCACATCGAAGTACTGACAGGGCCATTTTCATCTTTATATGGTAACTCATCAGGTGGAACCATTTTAGCTGAGAGCAAAGAAGGACAAGGGAAAGACTCAATTCAAGTGGGTCTAAATGCAGGCAGCCATCATAAGCAACAAGCCAATATCCAATTACAAGGGGGTTCCGAACAGGCCAATCAACCTGCTTATGTGATTAGTTCTTCTTATTTTGATACTGATGGTTTTCGAGACCATAGTGTTGCACAAAAAGTATTAAATAATGCCAAACTAACATGGAACTTAGACGATGGCAGTAAAATCAACTGGGTGATGAACCGTGTCGATATTGATGCTGACGACCCGCAAGGTCTCAGTCGTGAGCAGTGGAAAGCTAATCCGAAACAAGTGAATGACCGTACCAATACTTATAATGTGCGTAAAGAAATTGAACAAACCCAAACAGGACTGACGTGGACTAAACCGCTGAATGACCAGCAAGAGTTGTATAGCATGTTCTATTTGGGAAACCGACAAGTCGTACAATATCAGTCGATTCCTGAGTGTGCAATAAATGAAAATACAGGCAAATGTATACCGAATTCTTCACAACTCAATCCTCGCCATGCAGGTGGAGTAATTGATTTTGACCGAGATTACTATGGCGCAGATTTTCGCTGGACAGGAAAAGCACTTTTGCTGAATACAACTTTGGTTGCAGGACTGGCTTTAGACCGGATGGTCGAGGACCGTAAAGGTTATAACAATTATAATCATGCGGGTACATTTGGCGTGAAAGGTGATTTACGCCGAAATGAAAATAATACCCTGTGGAATTTAGATCCGTATGTACAAGCCTCATGGCAATTCTTACCCACATGGCATCTTGATACAGGCTTACGCTATAGCAATGTACATTATGAGTCAGATGATCATTACATCCTTGATAAAAATGGTGATGACAGTGGTTCAACGGATTATCAAAAATTATTGCCTTCTGTAGCTTTAGGCTGGGAAATTTTACCTGAAATTTATGCCTATGCCAGTTATGGCAAAGGCTTTGAAACGCCAACCTTTACCGAAATGGCTTATAACACTGATCCTTCGAAATCGGGTATGAATTTTGCGTTAAAAGCAGCAAGTAGTGATAACTATGAGCTGGGTCTAAAGTCGCAGAATCCATTCGGGCTCTTCACTTTTGCTATTTTCCAGACAGATACAGAAAACGATATAGTGACAGCGGGAACACGTGATGGTCGTGCGACTTTTCGTAATGCAGATCAAACCACACGACAAGGTTTAGAGCTTTCATGGCAACAAACGATCTGGAAACAGCTCAATATTCAATCTAGCTTTAGTTATATCGATGCTGAATTTGATAGTTATACAGCAGAAATAGCGAATCCAGATGATTCAACAAAACCTTATGCGAAAGCCATTAATAAAGGAAATAAGATTCCCGGAATTGCTAAAAATCAAGCATTTACTCGTATTGCATGGCAACCTGAACAGGGCTTTCAAGCAGGCTTAGAAGCACGATATATGGATAAAATTTATGTCGATGATATCAACTCAGATACTGCGCCAAGTTATACCGTTGTGGCTGCAAATGTCGGCTATTTATGGGTAAACCGTGACTGGAAAGTAAACAGCTATGCTCGACTCGATAACCTGTTTGACCGTAACTATGTTGGCTCAGTGATTGTAAATGACAGCAATAGTCGCTTCTTTGAACCGGCCGATGGTCGAAACTTTAGCGTTGGCATGAGTGTGACTAAAGCCTTTTAATGGAAATGGTTTGGCTAGGCAAAAAATACAGCATAGCCAAACCAGATGAATCGCGCCATGCGACTGCAAAAAACGCTTTTGTATGGCGCATAATCTATTTATGAATGGCTTTGATATTCCTGAATCACTTCCAGCGCAGCGCGGAACGCCTCTTGAGTCGCAGGTGCGCCGCAATAAGGCAAACTGTGTAAAAGGACTTCTTGAATTTCTTCAACCGTTGCACCGTTATTCAACGCACCACGAACGTGACCTTTCAGCTCAGTTGGACTTTTTTGTGCCGTCAAGAATGCAATGGTAATTAACGAGCGATATTTACGTGGTAAGACACCTTCACGTTGCCATGTTGAGCCCCAAGCATGTTCATTAATCCAGTCCTGTAAAGGTTGGGTGAAAGGTACAGTATTGTCCTGAGCACTTTTAACAAAAGATTCGCCCATGACTTCTGTGCGAACTTTTAAACCATTTTCATAATCTTGTTGTGACATGGGAACCTCTGAATGTGGAATGCAAATATAGTAGCCGAGCGGCTTAGTTTTTCATCAGCTATTTGGGTTAAAAAGATGTGCGCGAGAGTCATCCTTCAATATATTTCGGAGTATAGAAATACTCTTGATCAAGCTGATGATGGTTTTTATGTCTGATTTAAAGGCTATAAAAATACCTATTGGTAACTGAAAATCTTTTTGATTGAGCCCAATAAGAAAGCAGCCGAAGCTGCTTTGAATGATGCTGTTTTGTACTTAAGCGGCTTTAAAGTCATTGATGATGAGTGCTGTGCCAGTCGCTTTTTGGATTTGCTCTAAGCTTACATCGTGTGCCAGTTCAACCAGTTTCACACCTTCAGTCGTGATATCCATTACGCCTAAGTCAGTAATGATACGGCTGACGACAGCTTTGCTTGTGAGTGGTAGGGTACATTGAGGCATAATTTTTGGCGTGCCATCTTTGGCGCAGTGTTCCATCAGAACCACGACTTTTTGTACACCAGAAACCAAGTCCATAGCACCGCCCATGCCTTTGACTTTTTTACCCGGAATCATCCAGTTTGCCAAGTCGCCTGTTTCAGAGACTTCCATTGCACCTAAAATAGCAATATTGACATGTCCACCCCGAATCATGGCAAAAGATTCTGAGCTTGAGAAAAATGCAGCCCCTTTACGTGCGGTGACGGTTTGTTTTCCTGCATTAATCAAGTCTGCATCGATTGCATCACGGGTTGGAAACTCATCAATACCGAGCAAGCCATTTTCTGACTGTAACCAAACATTGATCCCTTCGGGTAGATAATTGGCCACTAAGGTCGGTAAGCCAATACCTAAGTTGACATAAAAACCATCTTCGAGTTCAAGGGCAGCACGCTGCGCCATTTCATTACGTGTCCAAGCCATAATTAAGCTTCCTCTGCTTTAATGGTCAGTTGTTCGATCTGCTTTTTTGGGGTGGCATTAAGCACCACGCGGTTGATGTAGATACCCGGTAAATGGATGTCATCTGGATCAATTTCACCAATTTCAACCACTTGTTCAACTTCGGCAATCGTGAATTTGCCTGCCATGGCACAGTCAGGGTTAAAGTTACGTGCTGTTTTACGGAACACTAAGTTCCCTGCTTTATCGGCTTTGTAGGCTTTCACTAAAGCAATATCCGCAGTAAGGGACATTTCTAAAATATGCGGACGACCATCAAAGTCACGGACTTCTTTACCTTCGGCAATGAGGGTGCCTACACCTGTTTGGGTGAAAAATGCAGGAATACCTGCGCCGCCTGAACGTAGTTTTTCTGCGAGTGTACCTTGCGGAGTGAGCTCAACTTCAAGTTCACCATTGAGATACTGTCGCTCAAACTCTTTGTTTTCACCGACATAAGAGGCAATCATTTTTTTAATTTGTTTGGTTTCTAATAATTTACCTAAACCAAAGCCATCCACACCTGCATTATTTGAAATACAGGTTAAACCTGTGACACCTGTATTTTTTAAGGCATCAATTAATGCTTCTGGAATACCACAGAGGCCAAAACCACCCACGGCAACCGTTTGATTATTGGCAACCACATCAGCCAATGCTTCGGCTGCATTTGCGACGACTTTATTCATCTTTTATTTCCTGATCTTCCTTGCTTGTTATTTTTTTAGCATTGCGCTGCACTTTTTAGAAATTGAATCTTTCTAACGTATAATAAGAAAAACTCATTAATGCAGAATATTTACAAAGAAAAATAGATAAAAGAAGAGTCAAAGCATGTACGAAAGCTATGCAAATAATCATACGGCTTATTCTGAACTATAAAGGTTTAGCCTCAGTTTCGCTTAGTCAAGGAGGGAGAACTTAGCTTAGAAATGATGCCAAAGTGTGGTTTCAATAAATTGGGACGAAATGTTAGACAGTTCATAATCTGGTGGTGTATCAAAAAGTATGCTAAAAAAAAGCAGGTTGAATTTTGATAAAATAGAGAAATGCAAATAACTCTAGAAATCAAATGTCCAACCTGCCTCAGTGACAGTATAAAGAAAAATGGCATCAAAGTAGATGGGAAACAAAACTACCAATGCAAAGACTGCAAACGTCAGTTTATTGGTGACCATGCTCTGAGCTATCTAGGATGTAATTCTGGCATTACTCGTAAAATATTACAGTTAATGGTCAGAGGCAGCGGTATACGAGATATCGCTGAAGTTGAGCGCATTAGTATCGGTAAAGTCTTACGGACTTTAACTGAATCGGCCTATCAAATTCAGCCTAAACAAAGTCATTATGAATCTCTCGAAGTAGATGAATTCTGGACTTTTGTTGGAAATAAAAATAATAAACAATGGCTTATTTACGCCTACCATCGAAAAACAGGTGAGATTGTTGCTTATGTTTGGGGTAAGAGAGATTTAGCTACAGTCCAAAGGTTGAAGACAAAGCTTAAACAATTAGGTATTCACTACACCCGAATTGCAAGTGATCATTGGGACAGTTTCATCACTGCTTTTAAAAACTGCAAGCAAAGTATTGGTAAGCTGTTTACTGTAGGAATTGAAGGTAATAATTGCAAAATAAGGCATCGAATAAGGCGTGGTTTTAGAAGAAGTTGCAATTTCTCCAAAAAGCTTGAAAACCATTTTAAAGCCTTCGACCTCTGTACACGACAAATTTCACAGAACCCTTATCCTATCAGGATTCTGCCTTCTTAAAATTGCCAAAATTTCCTTAAACTCTTCTTTTTTCCCAAAACCAATTAAACGCTGAATCGCCATTTGAACATAGTCTAAACCATAGCGAAATAAACTCATTGAGAGTCGTCCATGCTTCTTTATTTTTATCGCTTTTTTTTGATCATGTTGCCATTCACCCGTTAAGTAACACCAACAGAAGCTTATAGCTAACACCGCAATCAATTTTTTCACTCGTCTAGGGTCTGTCAAGCGCGTATTTTCAAGATTAAACCCGCGTCCTTTGAGACAACTGAATAAGGTTTCAATTTCCCAGCGTAATGCATAATCCTGAATAGCATTGGCATTAAACTGAGGAGAAACGACGAGTAAAAGCTCTCCATTTTCTAACTGTAGTGCACTTATATATAGTTTCACCCGACCAACCAAAATCCGTCGTTTACGACATTCAATTTGACCAACTTTAAGATGGCGAAATAAATCACTAATTTTATGATTCTTTCCTAAATGATTGGTGACAATGAAGTTTTTTTAACACGAATGCAGAAGTTGATGTCTTGTTCAATTAACCATGTAAACCACTGCTCACCGATAAACTCTCTGTCTGCGAACACATTCACAATACGGTCTTTACCAAAAATGGCTATAAAGCGTTGAATCAAAGCAATGCGCTCTTTCGTATCTGAATTTCCACGTTTATTAAGCAATGTCCAAAGGATAGGTATCGCTATTCCACGATAAACGATTGCGAGCATCAGGATATTAATATTTCGTTTTCCCCATTTCCAATTGGTTCTATCTAAAGTCAGTTGCACTTGGTCGAATGAAAACATATTGAAAATCAACTGAGAAATTTGACGATAATCAAAATACTGACCTGCAAAGAAGCGCTGCATACGTCGATAAAATGATTGTGGTAAGCACTTGATGGGCAAGGCTTTAGATGCAGAAGAAAGATTACATGTTTGCTTTAAAATAATCACAAGCATGATGAGCGCAAAGCACTTTAAATGTGACTTGTTCCATTTTAGAGATTTGTTTAAGATAAGATATAACTCATTGAGATGTGTCATAGTATTCGTCGTTAGAAAACAATTATTATGACATTATTTCAATGAGTTATCTATTTTTGTCGTGTACAGAGGCCTTCGACTTAACCTTCTTTTACATCAATAATGGCTTCATTTAATGTCAGCATACTTTTTAAAACACCACCCACAAAATCAATAGGTACAGAAAACTCTCAGCACGGCTTCATTTGCTGATTGAGTATAAAAAACTAAATTTTAATAAAAATAATCAGTTTTAAATCAATAAAAAAAGATGGTTTTTTATTTTTATCTTATTGAGTGGATTATTCTTTTATTAAAGAGCGTTGCAAATTAAAGCTTCTGCCACACTTGATTTTCATCATCAAAAGACACCGTAAAATTAAAACGAGAGTCCGCCGTTACCAAGTAACCTGTAGGTGTTTTCATGAGAACTTTGAGCACAGTGCCTTCTTCAAAGTTAATGGGTGGAAAGTCTTCTTTTGTCAGTGTGAGTGGTTTGATCAGTTCAAGTACTAGGGTTTCCATGTCATAGATCCAATAGTTTTTAATGAAAAGATAGTAGCATGAAGCCATTTTAAAATGTGCAAACTTCATTCTTTTATACATAAAATCAACAAGTAATCGTATGGTTGTTAAAGAAATACCGTTATTGCACTCGCTTTAAATCCTAAGCAATAAAATATTATTTGAAATCTGAGGCAAAGTTCATTTCTATTTTTATAAGTTATTGAAATAATTGATTTTGATTTTGATGTGACTGATCAAGTCGGAAAATAATGTCCTGAGCTCTTGTGAAGGGGCATACAAATCAAATAACGTATAACCCAATAAGGATAAGTAAATTGTACAAACTTGCTGTAATGCGATTGTACTAAATTAAGAAATAAGGATTAGTATGCACGGATTGCATACCTGAAACATAAAAGGGATATATATCGTTCATGTTTAAGTCATTTTTCCCAAACCCTAGATGGTTCTTCATTTCGGTATTACTTTGGTCGGTGATCAATGTCGTACTGTGGTACACAGGGGGAAATACATGGGGAAGCGCCATAGGTTGGCCGCAAGGATATGCAACGGCTGAATTAGCTATTGGGGTAAGCCGTTTTTGGTCTCCGTCTTTTCTGTGGTTCTATCTCTGGTTTTTTATAGCAACAACACTCTTTGCCTTATTTTGGCGTTTTGTCTCAGACAATAAATGGCAAAGATGGTCGATTTGGGGCTCCGCATTTATTCTGTTTAACATCTGGTTTGGTGTACAGGTCAGTGTTGCCATCAACGCATGGTATGGACCATTTTGGGACCTCATTCAAAGCATGCTTGGTAAAGGCGGTAACATTAAAGACCTATATATGGGTACTTTAACCTTCTTGTATATTGCGATGGTTGCGGTCACTTTCGCAGTGATCAATGCCTTTTTCACCAGCCACTATGTATTTCGGTGGCGTACAGCGATGAATGAATACTACACCCAACACTGGGAAAAATTGCGTCATATAGAAGGGGCATCACAACGTGTGCAAGAAGACACTATGCGCTTTGCTACCATTTTAGAAGATTTGGGCGTTGAGTTGATCAAGGCTGTGATGGTATTGGTGGCTTTCTTACCAATTCTATTTGAGCTTTCAAAGCATGTTCCTGAATTGCCTATTGTGGGTGAAGTAAAGCATTCCCTAGTTTGGGCTTCTATTATTTGGGCTATTTTTGGTACGGTCTTGTTAATGGTAGTAGGAAGTAAACTACCAGGTTTAGAGTTTAACAATCAAAAAGTAGAAGCAGCTTACCGTAAAGAATTGGTTTATGGGGAAGACCATGCAGACCGTGCCCAACCTGCAACATTGGTCGAACTGTTTAGTAGAGTAAGAAAGAATTATTTTAGACTTTATTTTCACTATGCTTATTTTAACTTAGTCGCGACATGGTATCGGCAACTGGATATTTTATACAGTTTGGTGGTGTTATTTCCCGCAATTGCAGCAGGGAAAATGACTTTGGGTCTAATCAACCAAATTGGTAATGTGTTTGATAAAGTACGAGAGTCATTTCAATATCTAATTCTGTCATGGAAAACCATTATTGAATTGCTCTCAATTTATAAGCGTCTGAAAGCTTTTGAATCGACTTTGGATGACTAAATATTTTTGATGTATCTCACCTGTCTTTCATGGCAGGTTTTTTATGTGTTCAAGCATCGTTTTGTCTGTAACTTCTGTTGTGTGGTTCAAACTAAATTTCTCTGTACACGACAAAAATAGATAACTCATTGAAATAATGTCATAATAATTGTTTTCTAACGACGAATACTATGACACATCTCAATGAGTTATATCTTATCTTAAACAAATCTCTAAAATGGAACAAGTCACATTTAAAGTGCTTTGCGCTCATCATGCTTGTGATTATTTTAAAGCAAACATGTAATCTTTCTTCTGCATCTAAAGCCTTGCCCATCAAGTGCTTACCACAATCATTTTATCGACGTATGCAGCGCTTCTTTGCAGGTCAGTATTTTGATTATCGTCAAATTTCTCAGTTGATTTTCAATATGTTTTCATTCGACAAAGTGCAACTGACTTTAGATAGAACCAATTGGAAATGGGGAAAACGAAATATTAATATCCTGATGCTTGCGATCGTTTATCGTGGAATAGCGATACCTATCGTTTGGACATTACTTAATAAACGTGGAAATTCAGATACGAAAGAGCGCATTGCTTTGATTCAACGCTTTATAGCCATTTTTGGTAAAGACCGTATTGTGAATGTGTTCGCAGACAGAGAGTTTATCGGTGAGCAGTGGTTTACATGGTTAATTGAACAAGACATCAACTTCTGCATTCGTGTTAAAAAAACTTCATTGTCACCAATCATTTAGGAAAGAATCATAAAATTAGTGATTTATTTCGCCATCTTAAAGTTGGTCAAATTGAATGTCGTAAACGACGGATTTTGGTTGGTCGGGTGAAACTATATATAAGTGCACTACAGTTAGAAAATGGAGAGCTTTTACTCGTCGTTTCTCCTCAGTTTAATGCCAATGCTATTGAGGATTATGCATTACGCTGGGAAATTGAAACCTTATTCAGTTGTCTCAAAGGACGCGGGTTTAATCTTGAAAATACGCGCTTGACAGACCCTAGACGAGTGAAAAAATTGATTGCGGTGTTAGCTATAAGCTTCTGTTGGTGTTACTTAACGGGTGAATGGCAACATGATCAAAAAAAAGCGATAAAAATAAAGAAGCATGGACGACTCTCAATGAGTTTATTTCGCTATGGTTTAGACTATGTTCAAATGGCGATTCAGCGTTTAATTGGTTTTGGGAAAAAAGAAGAGTTTAAGGAGATTTTGGCAATTTTAAGAAGGCAGAATCCTGATAGGATAAGGGTTCTGTGAAATTTGTCGTGTACAGAGACTAAATTTATGAAATGTTGTTGAGATTATCATAAAACAAAGCAAAATGATGTGTACATCAAACTAAAATAAATAATAAAAACAGTTATTTAAGTTTGTTATTTTAGGCGCTTTCCGCTAATGTTTTTATGCGGGTGTTTAAGAGTAAAGTCGTAGTGAATTATAAAATTTTATGTGTATTTGGGGTTTTGGTGAGTGTGTTGCAGGGCTGTACCAGTCTGGGAAATATAGCACAAGCACCTTTTAAAAATATTGCATCACCACAAGAATTAATCGTAGAACGAAAAATTAATGATACCGATAAAAACAGCAAAGAATACGTCTATCACACGGTAGGCGTAAAAAATGAAAAAGATATCGAGGTGCTATATCCACGCAGCATGTTTAGTCAGTATTGCCAAGCACATGGTGGGCGTTTTACTCAGACACAAAAAAGTAGTTTTAGCTTAGTGAAAGATCCGTGGGCGAAAAAATTACTTCGCACCTATAACAGTTTAAAACAGGGTACGGGTGCTTTTCGTTGCCAGCTCAATAATGGCGAGCAGTGGCTGGTGAGTATTGAGGCATTGTCTGAACGCAAACTGCCTAACTCAAATGATACTCGTGTGGTGAATCTACAAAGCAAAGTACTGACTGAGTCAGCACCACGAAGTATGACCCCTATTACGCCAAGCAAAAAAACGGTGACGAAGGCACCTGCCACCAAGGCAGAAGTGAAGAAAGAGGAAGAAAGCAAAAAAGAAGTTGAGCCTAAAAAAGAAAGCAAAGTTGAAGTACCACCTAAAGTCGTCAAAGCTGTAGAAACACCACAGCAGCAACAGGCCAAACTGTATGTGGCTGCACGCCGTGATATTAACAGTGGACGCAACCAAGTCGCTGCTTGTAACAGTGCACAACGCGCATATAACTATGGTCGTTTGCCAGGGTCGGATGCCTCAAATGTCTATACCGAATCGGGCATATTAGTTGCACGCTGTTTAACGGGTATTCCAAGTTATAGCAGTCGTTTTTCCAACCCTAAAGGGCAAGCAAAATATGTTTTGCAGAACTTAGCCAAAAACCATAACCACACAGGTGCTAAAAATATGCTCAAGCAAATGAAGTAAGATTTTCGGCTGTTTGCGACCGAACTTCATGTGAGCACCTCAACCAAAGGAAGAACATCATGAGTAATGTCCAAACACCAGCCACCTATTTTACTGCGCCTTTGCTGGATCAGACCGTGCAAGAAATAGACGTTGATATTTCAGCTAAGCCTTATTTTTACAACAATGGCGGAACACCTGAGTATTTAGCCGATGTATCAACTGGTATTGAACTGATTCAAGTAGCATCAACCAATGCCCGTATGAGTATGGGACATGTTTATGCTGTGCCTGAAGAAATTGCAACGATCCAAACCCATTGGGGAGAGCAGACCCAGTTAGCGTTCGCAGGAAACACTTTTGAGTTTTTGCCACTCAAAGCCACGCCTGAAACGGCTGCTGCATTTGGTATGACTTTGGTGAAAGCTGGACAGGCGATAGAGGTACAGGCTACGCAAAAAAAATTGTCTCAAATTAAATATCAATATGGCATGTTGGCGGGTCATTTTTTCCCTTATGATCCAATTCAAATCAATCTAGCCGCGAAAACCTTATACCCCTTTGTCATCACAGACTTAGAGCATCATGACTTTCCGCATGTGTTTGCTTCGACCGATCTCAATCATTTGCCGCTGGTGATTTCAGCAGGACGATATTTTCCAAAAGACCGAAAAATTTACTTGGCTGACTTGTGGGTAGAACATGGTGACGCACTTTATATTCCTGAAATGCCGAAGCAAGTCGCACCTGAATTTATCGATTTACATAATAACCGTAATGCTGCTTTAGCGTGTTGGAAGGGCGAAAGTGATCAATCTACGATTCAGATGCATACTTTGCTTGACCCCAAAGGTTATTTCTATTGGTTTTGGAATGGCTGTCCGACCATACACCCACAGCTCACTGCATTTGAAACCGCTGAGTTGGATAGGGAAATCGCTTGAATTGAACAGTTTAATTTTTTTCTCCAACTACACGGTAATTTTACAGTTCCATAACAGGCTGATTGATGGGCTTTGTGATACAAAGAATGCAATTGTTGATTGGAGTTGAGTTTATGTCACAGCCTGTTTTAAGCGTTTTACGAGGTCGGTCTTCTGCTATTTTTCGTCATGCTTTTTTGGCAGCAGCATTGTGTGGTTCAGTCCAAGTTGCAACGGCCAGTACCACAGTCGACCAACTGAGTAATTGTTTGGTGAAGTCAACGACAGCAACAGATAAAACCACTGTGTTGCAGTGGACGTTTGCGGCATTGGCTGCACATCCAGATCTGAAGGTGTATAGCAATGTCACCGATGCACAGCGTACACAGCTAGATAAAAACTTAGCACAAGTTTTACAACGCATTTTAGTGGAGCAATGTTCAGCGCAGACCAAAGCCGTGATTCAAGCCGAAGGCTTACAAGCGGTTGGAGATAGTTTTCAAGAACTTGGACAGATTACAGGTGAGGAAATTTTAAAGAACCCTGAAGTGAAAGGGCAGTTGCAAGGCGTACTGCGCTATGTGGATTTGAATAAATTGGTCACGACTTTTTTAACCCCAGAAATTTGGAATAAGTTGGGTGTGACGAGATAGTTCGGTCTTTGAAAAAAATGAATAGTGAGAGCGATTTATAAACTGAATCGAAAGCATCAATGTTATAAAAAAGTCATTAAAAAAGCTCCTTGAATCGAAGGAGCTTTTTTTATTTTTGAATCTAAAGGCTGATAGGCTATGCCATAAAAGATTCATTTGAGGAACAACACAATTAAATCGTCACAGTCGCTCCTAAAGCTTGAATAAACTGTGCCATCCAAGCAGGGTGGGCAGGCCAAGCTGGCGCTGTGATCAAGTGCCCATCGGTTATAGCTTCAGTCACTTCAATGTCCGCATAAGTCCCGCCTGCTAGTTTCACCTCGGCTGCGCAGGCAGGGTAAGCTGAACAAGTACGGCCTTTGAGTACATCGGCTGCCGCAAGAATCTGAGCGCCATGACAAACTGCTGCAATTGGCTTTTTCGCAGCATCAAACTCACGCACGATCTCAAGGATACGTTCATTCATACGTAAATATTCGGGCGCACGACCACCGGGAATAACTAAACCGACATAGTCCGCAGTGTGTACCGCTTCAAAGTTGTAGTTGATGGCAAAGTTATGACCGCGTTTTTCACTATAGGTTTGCTCACCTTCAAAGTCATGAATAGCTGTGGCGATGCTTTCACCTTCATTTTTATCGGGGCAGACTGCATGTACGGTATAACCGAGACCTGTTAAAAACTGAAAAGGCACCATAGTTTCATAGTCCTCGGCATAGTCACCGACGAGCATTAAAATTTGTTTTGACATTTTTAAACCCTCTTTATTGTTTGTGCGTATTTATGTTCAATTTTGATCTAAATTAGCACAGTTCAGATGTCATTTTTAAGTCATTCAGTGCTCTTTAGTCGTATAACCGAAGTCATTTTTTATAAAAAGCCCTAAATCAATTGAGGCGTTTTAACTGTCTATAAAAGCATGATAAATCAATCAGTTTATATATTCATTGATATGAAATTACTATGCTCACATGTTAATAGTCTAATGTGCAGGCTTTGCCCTGATATTCATAACGGTTGACATCATATTTTTGACCATTCCAGCGGTAAACAGCAAAACAAAATCCGGGGCCACCATTTTCAATATCTGGCCAGCCATCTTTTCCTTTGGTTTTTAGAAAAGTTGGGATGCCCATGTTTTCAAAAATGAGTTTCCATGTTCCATTTTTCTGCTGCGAAACAATGTGGTAGCCCGTACTCGTATTGCCATAGCACATGGTGCTGTAGTCTGAAATGACTGCGTCTTTTAAACCGTCACCATTTAAGTCTTTGTATGTGGTGATTTCACCTGTGTCGCAGCTGCCTTCCCAGCCATGTTTTGTTTTTGAAAAGCCTGCGGCTTTAAATATTTGGTTAGCTTCTTTAGCTGGAACATTGGGTTTAGTTTCTGCAAAGATGGTGGTGCTGAGGAAGGCAAGGGTAGAAAGTGTAAGAATGCTAGTTTTCATTTTGTCCTAAAGTTTTTAAGTTTGTTTTGGATGAAGTAATAAAAATTTTTTGAGATTTTAACGAATTTTGGGGAATTAGATAGTAGGTTTTAACTCTCTTTTATGAAGCGCTGTATTTTCAATATTAAATTTGAGCAAGCACGAAACTTGTGATGTAAGCACATTCTCCTTTTGGGATGAGACGCATTGTTGCGTAAGGGGATGAGGGTAACTATAAAGCACGTATAAATTAGAACTTTGAAAAGTTGGATAAGTACTGAAACAGTTGAACAAATATATTTTAAAGATTTAGAAGGATCAACTAGCTATAATACTGTCTAAAGTTAGTCCTTATGTAATATATTTATAGTAAAGAAAAGATTCATATATTTAAAAATATTATTTTAATAGTCTGGGGTACTATGATTTCACGAATATATTTCAAATGCTTAACATGTAATGAATTTATTATTACAAGAACTCAAATTTCACATGGATTAAAACAGGAACTAAATTTTTCATGCCCACATTGTGAAACTGATTCCAGATTAGTCCTATTATTAGATGAGCCACCTAATGTAAAAGTGTCATTTAATGAGTTGGAAAATTTAGAATATATTGACAAAAGCTATGTAGATCAACATTTAGCAAAAGTTGTTAATTTGAGTACTGATTTTACAGTACCTGATGAAAAAAGTAATACTGAATTATATTCGCCATTTTTATATCAAATGAGAGAAATTCTAGAAGATGCTTTTGGAAAAAGTTTTTCTCCTGAAAAAATTGATGGAGTAATGGGTGTTTCTAATATTGAAGAACTATGGAAAGATTTATACAAGGCCTATAAATTTAATATTAAGGATAATTTAGTTCAAAGAGATAAAATAACTAATGGACAGGAGTTAACAGAATTAATTTTTCGTTTCATTGGGATGTTCATTGGTAGTAGCCGTTTAGAAAGAGATATAGATATATTAGGGAGTTTCTCTAAACGTATTCTTCAAAAAAATAAGCAGGAATTTCATAGGTTAATGCAAGATCAATTGCTGCCTAATTTAGTTGAAAAGATTAGGGTGTGTTGACACTTTTAGCTTAAAAAAATAGCGAAGTAGTAAAATCAAATCGCCAAACCCAATTTTACTATTCGCTATGCCTCGTACCATGCTGACAGATCAACACTGGCAAAAGTTGAAAGTTATTCTGCGTAATTTATCCATTCACCACAACTCAAATTTACGCAATTTTATTGAAGCTATTCTCTATAGAATTAGAACAGGCTGTCCGTGGCGAGATATTCCTTGTTGTTTTGGTCATTCAAACTCTATTTTCAAACGTTTTAATCGTTGGTCAAGCAGCGGTAAGTTACTTAGATTATTCAAATTACTAGCCTCATGCCCCGATATGGAGTGGATTTTTATTGATGGCTCTCATGTACGTGCTCATCAACATTCTGCCGGCATAGCGAATCAATCTATTTCTAAAAGTGTAGGAGGAAACTCCTCAAAAATACATTTGATTGTTGATGCACATGGCAATCCTATTGATTTCATGATTACCGATGGAACCACACATGATATTAAAGTTGCACCTGATTTAATATCAACATTAGATTTAAAAGAGACAAAAGTGGTATGTGCAGATAAAGGCTATGATTCAGAACCACTGCGTGAACAGATCAGGAAAACAGGGACTAAAGCGAATATACCAAAGAAAACAAATAGCCAATCGAACAATGACCATATGGACTGGTATTTATATAAAATCAGGCATTTAGTTGAAAATATGTTTTGTAGATTAAAGCAATTTAGAGGAATAGCTACTCGATATGACAAGCTCAAAAGAAATTATCAAAGTTCTGTTGCTTTAGCCTGTATATTTTTATGGCTACCTTTATAGGGTTAATTATGAACAGTAAATGTCAACAGACCCTAATGCTTACATGGAGGTTTTTGATACTTTTTTTTCAAATTATCAAGAATTCAAACAAATGAACTTACAAGCACGTTTAGAAGTCGAAACATTTAAAGATTCAAAAGTTTCATCTGTTAATTTTAGACGTACAAAAATGATTTATGGTGAAGTGTTTGAAGTTCTAGGCTCAAATATTAACACAGTAGCTTTTTTGAATAATATTGATAATCTTAGAGAATATGATGTATTTCAAAGTGAAAAACTAACCTATCAAAGGTATTTGACTTCTGATAAAGCAGGAAAAATGAAATGCTTTGAGGGAAATATTAGTATCTTTAATATTTTTGGTCGTGAATACGATAGTAAACTGAGAAATGCGACTCATCATAAGTGGTTGAAATATAATGATTCTAGTCAAGTTGTAACATACCCTATATCTGGGGCTAGCTCTGAAAAAACTACTTTATTTTATGCTGAGTATTTATTAAAGACAAATAATATTATTATTTCACTTATGCTGTTACTTTCACTTGAATTAGTTATAGCCTTTAATCTTGGATTTCGTCTAAACAAAGAAAACCCGCTCTAAAGCGGGTTCATTTTTCAAAACTAACCAGATCAACCAATCAATTTCTTCATCAACTCATTCACTTGTGCTGGGTTAGCTTTACCCTTAGACGCTTTCATTACTTGACCCACTAGACCATTGAAAGCTTTCTCTTTACCAGATTTAAACTCTTCAACCATCTTCTCGTTGGCAGCAAGCACGTCTTTAATAATCGCTTCAATCGCACCTGTATCAGTTTCCTGCTTCAAGCCTTTTTCCGCAATAATTTCGTCCGCAGTTTTGCCTTCATCCCACATAAAGCCGAATACTTGCTTCGCAATCTTGCCGCTAATGGTGTTATCCACGATACGCGCAACCATGCCGCCAAGTTTTTCAGCAGAAACAGGAGAGTCTGCGAGTTCTAAGCCCGCTTTGTTTAAAGCACCAGAGAACTCGCCCATGACCCAGTTTGCAGACACTTTACCTTGTGCAGCACCGCCAGCAGCAGCCACAACCACTTCATAAAAGTCAGACATTTCACGGGTCAGTGTCAATACATGTGCATCGTACTCAGTCACACCAAAGTCCGCTACGAAACGCTCACGACGTGCCGCAGGAAGTTCAGGCAACGCAGCACGAGCCGTTTCAATTTGCGCATCTGAAATAATCACAGGCAGCAAATCAGGGTCTGGGAAGTAGCGATAGTCGTTCGCTTCTTCTTTCGAACGCATTGAACGTGTTTCCATCTTCACAGGGTCAAATAGACGCGTTTCTTGGTCAATCGTGCCATCCCATTCCAAAATTTCCATTTGGCGTTCAATTTCAACATTGATCGCTTGTTCAATGAAACGGAATGAGTTGAGGTTTTTCAACTCGCAACGTGTACCGAACGGTTGACCCGGACGACGTAACGACACGTTACAGTCAGCACGGAATGAACCTTCCGCCATGTTACCGTCAGAAATACCCAACCAACGCACTAAAGTGTGAATCGACTTGATATAAGCCACCGCTTCTTCAACCGAACGCATATCGGGTTCAGACACGATTTCAAGTAAAGGTGTACCTGCACGGTTTAAGTCGATACCTGACATACCTTCAAACTGGTCATGGATCGATTTACCTGCATCTTCCTCAAGGTGGGCACGCGTTACGCCAATGCGCTTTACCGTACCATCTTCAAGTTGAATGTCGATATGACCCAAGCCCACAATCGGGTTATCCATCTGGCTAATTTGGTAGCCTTTTGGCGAGTCAGGGTAGAAGTAGTTTTTACGTGCAAACACAGATGCTTGGTCGATGTAGGCATCAATACCCAAACCAAAGCGAATGGCTAAATCGACCACTTCTTTGTTCAATACAGGTAGTACACCCGGCATTGCCAAGTCAACGAGGCTGGCTTGTGTGTTTGGGTCTTGACCAAATTCAGTCGAAGAACCTGAGAAGATTTTAGATTGGGTCGCAAGTTGAGTATGAATCTCGATCCCAATAACGACTTCCCAGCCATCAATCAATAATGATTTTGGTTTAGCAGCATTCTTACCATTGTTTTGGGCCATTATGCATTCTCCTCAGCAATTGCCGCACGTTTCGTATGCCAATCCGTCGCTTGTTGGTACTGATGTACCACAGACAACAGTTGAGATTCTGACCAATAGTTACCAATTAGCTGTAAGCCCACAGGTAAGTTGTCTTTGTCAAAACCAACAGGTGCGTTAATCGCAGGAAGACCAGCAAGATTAACCGCGATGGTGTAAATGTCGCCCAAGTACATTTCAACTGGGGACAAGTTCGCGCCAATTTTATAAGCCGTGGTTGGCGCAGAAGGTGCAGCAATCACATCAACCGATTCAAATGCTTTTAAGAAGTCTTGTTGAATCAGACGACGGACTTTTTGTGCTTTCACGTAGTAAGCATCGTAGTAACCCGCAGACAACGCATATGTACCAATCAAGATACGACGTTGCACTTCTGCACCAAAACCTTCAGAACGTGAACGTTTGTATAAGTCCATCAGGTCAACAGGGTTCTCTGCACGGTAGCCATAACGTACGCCATCGTAACGAGACAAGTTTGATGACGCTTCAGCAGGTGCAATCAAGTAATAGGTCGGAACATAAGCTTCAGTCATGTTGAGGTCAATCTCAACCAAAGTCGCACCCATCTCTTCCAATTTTTTCAATGATTCTTCAACACGCGCTTTCACGTCTGCGTCTAAACCAGCGACATTGAAGTATTGCTTTGGAATACCAATGCGTAGACCTTTAACAGATGTGCCGTTTAGATTCGCCACATAGTCATCAACGTCTTTTTCAACAGATGTTGAGTCTTTTGCATCATGACCTGCCATCACATTCATGAGGTAGGCACAGTCTTCAGCCGAACGTGCCATTGGCCCGCCTTGATCCAGCGATGATGCATACGCAATCATACCGAAGCGCGACACACGGCCATAACTTGGTTTAAGACCCGTTAAGCCACAGAACGATGCCGGTTGGCGAATTGAACCACCCGTGTCCGTACCTGTTGCAAACGGAGCAAGGTCTGCTGCAACCGCAGCCGCAGAACCACCCGAAGAACCACCCGGTACATGACCTAAGTTCCAAGGGTTTGCTGTAGCGCCGTAGAATGAATTCTCAGAGGTTGAACCCATTGCAAACTCGTCCATGTTCACTTTACCTAAAGTGACTAGACCAGCTGCTTTACCTTTCGCTACAACGGTGGCGTCGTAAGGAGAGATAAAGTTATCCAACATTTTTGAGCCCGCAGTGGTTTTAATGCCTTGGGTGCAAAAAATGTCTTTGTGTGCAATCGGCACACCTGTCAATGCGGTTGCTGTGCCTGCTTTAATGGCAGCATCGGCAGCATCGGCTTGTGCAAGCGCTTGTTCTGCAGTCACGGTTACATAAGATTTAACTTGTGTATCCAGTTTTGCAATGCGCTTTAAATAATGTTCAGTCAGTTCGCGAGATGAAAATTTAGCCCCAGCTAAACCCTCAGAGAGTTCACGAATCGATAAGCGATGTAAATCTGTCATGAGAAATGTCTTTACGTTAATTTTTACAAAATAATGGTTTAACTGAATAGAAATTATTCAATCACGCGAGGAACTAGGTACAAACCGTCTTGCACTTGCGGTGCAATGGCTTGATATTCATCACGATGATTGGTTTCTGAAACCACATCTTCACGTAAGGGTTGTGGGTGATCAAATGGGCTTTTAAGCGGCTCAACACCATCGGTGTCGATGCCTTTTAAGGTTTCCATCATGCCTAAAATTTTATTTAGACTTTGAGCATATTCAGCAGATTGCGTATCATCTAGCGACAATCGAGCAAGATTGGCGATTGCTGAAACTGTTTGTGCATTTAAATCTGCAGAATGCTGTGCATCCGATGTAGACATAACATCACCTGAGTCAGTATTAAAAAATTTCAAAATATCGTGCGTTATAATAAGCGATTGACTTGTTCAAATCATCACATTTAGTTAAAGTTGCCACCTTGCGTCCACATAAAGTTTAATCGAGAACGTCTCCGTGATTCTAAAAAGACTAATTGGCTTGTTTTCGCCCGATCTAGCCATTGATTTAGGTACAGCAAATACACTTATTTATGCACCAGGACGAGGCATTATATTAAATGAACCGACAGTTGTGGCAATTCGTCACAGTGGTTCACAAAAAATCGTTGCCGCGGTAGGTCTTGATGCAAAGCAAATGCTGGGCCGTACACCTGCAAATATCTCTGCCATTCGTCCAATGAAGGATGGTGTGATTGCCGATTTTGAAGTGACCGAAACCATGCTGAACCAATTTATTGGTAAAGTACATGAAAAACGTCTGTTCCCACCTGCACCTCGTGTTGTGGTGTGTGTGCCTTGCAAATCAACTTTGGTTGAGCGTCGTGCTATTCGTGAAGCTGTATTTAATGCAGGCGCGCGTGATGTTCGTTTGATTGAAGAACCAATGGCTGCTGCAATTGGTGCCGGTATGCCAGTTGAACAAGCATGCGGCTCTATGGTGGTCGATGTTGGTGGTGGTACAACTGAAATTGCGATCATTTCGCTTCAAGGTTGTGTCTATGCTGACTCACTACGTATTGGTGGTGATGTATTTGATGAACAAATCATTAACTATGTACGTAAAGCACATGGTTGCGTGATTGGTGAAACTACCGCTGAAATTATCAAGAAAGAAGTGGGTATGGCTTTACCAGAAGCCGATGCCAAAGCACTTGAAATTGAAGTTCGCGGCCGTAACCTTGCTGAAGGTGTGCCACGTGCGATCACTGTGACTTCGGACGAAATCACGCAAGCGATTTCTGATCCATTACAAAGTATTGTTTCAGCTGTGAAATCTGCACTTGAGCAAACGCCTCCTGAGCTGTCTTCAGACATCGCTGAGCGCGGTATAGTGTTGACCGGTGGTGGTGCATTACTGCGTAACCTCGATAAACTTCTTGCGCAAGAAACAGGCTTACCTGTGGTGGTTGCAGAAGATCCTCTAACTTGCGTCACTCGTGGTGGTGGTAAAGTTTTAGAATTCTTCGATAATCCAAATCACGACATGTTATTTGTAGGCTAATAAAGGAATCGGCGGGTGCAAACAAATCTGTTTTCCAGACAACCGCCATCTTTTCGCTCATTTATCATTGCAGTGATCACATGCTTGGTCGTGCTGTTTTTTAACTGGCGCATGCCGCATGTGATTCAACCTGCAAGAGATGTCTTGTACGCCGCTTATAATCCAATTTATGCCGTAGCAAGTTATCCCGTGTTATCGCGAGAGTGGCTGAATCAACAAACCAAGTCTGAAGCTCAATTGCGCCGTGAAAATACCGCGATGCAAGCCGAGTTATTGCAGGCGCAGGTGCGTTTACAAAAATTATCTGAATTATCTGCGGAAAATACGCGTTTACGCGGTCTGTTAGATACCCCGTTGATCATTGATGGTCGTATGGAAATTGCAGAAGTCATTGGGACAGATGCCGATCCATTGCGCCATATTATTGTGGTAAACCGTGGTGCCAACAGTCAGTTAAAAGTCGGGCAAACCGTGCTCGATGACAAAGGTATTATGGGACAGATTATTAATGTCTATCCGCATAGTAGTCGCGTCATGTTGCTTTCAGATAAAGAACATTCTCTTTCGGTTCGCTTGGAGCGATCTGGAATGCGTGCCATTGTTTCAGGGACTGGAGATTTGGGTCATTTGAAAATGGAATACGTGCCGACCAGTGCCGAAATCAAAGTGGGTGAAAAAGTGTATAGCTCTGGTTTAGGTGAGCATTTTCCAGCAGGTTATCTGGTGGGCACCATTTCAAAAATCAGTCGTCATAATTCAGGCGAGTTTGCTCAAATTGATGTTGTTCCTGCTGCACAGTTAGCGGGTGGGCATCATGTCGTTGTGTTATTTTCCGATTCTTTAGCGATGGAGCAACCGCATGCCGATCGCTAAACTTCGTGCTGCCAAACAGCGTGACCCCTTATTTCCGATCATTTTTTCGGTGATCATTGCTTCAGTGTTAATGGTTTATCCTTTGTCTTATGCGCTCTCTGGCTGGCGTCCATTGTTTATGATGATGGTGATGCTGTTTTGGGTACTATGCCAGCCGACATGGAGCGGGATTTGGTTTGCCTTTGCAGTTGGGATTTTCACCGATTTACTGCTCGATGCACCTTTGGGTTTAAACGCGCTCAGTTTTGTTCTGATTACTTTTGTGTCCCGTTTTTTAACACGTGAACGTCGCATTATGACCTTTGCCAATATTTGGGTCATCGCCACCTTGGCTGTGGTCGCGCATTTGTTTATTACGTGGATCGCACAAATTATGATTGGGGCACAGTTTTCCCTTGCACGTCATTGGCAACCGCTGTTGAGTAGTGTGCTGACTTTCCCGATGGTCTATTTCATCTTGAAGAAATGGCGCGTTTAATTTTAGCATCCAGTTCGCCCCGTCGCCGCGAGCTGCTTGAGCAGCTCGGTCTTGTCTTTGATATCTATAGTCCAGATATTGATGAATCTGTACAAGTAGGCGAGCCAGTAGCTCATTATGTGGAGCGATTGGCATGCGCCAAAGCAGAGGCTGTACAACTTCAATATCCTGATGCAATTGTGATAGCTGCGGATACCAGTTTAGGGGTCGATCAAGAGATTTTAGGCAAACCTGAATCTAAGCAGCATGCATTTGAAATGTGGGGAAAAATTTCTGGGCGCAAGCATGATGTATATACTGCGGTTTGTGTTCGTACAAATACGCAAATTTCAAGTATAGTAGTTCGTACTGAAGTCGAATTTCAGCATTTGAGCCCGAATGATATGGAAGCATATTGGGCTACATCTGAACCCATTGGCAAGGCGGGAGCCTATGCTATACAAGGCATTGCAGCACGTTATATTCCACGCATAGAGGGAAGCTATAGCAATGTTGTAGGGCTACCGTTGCATGAAACGGTACAGTTATTACAGGCAGTTAAGGCACTAAATTAACTGTCTCAAAAGATTTTTTATAATGTTTTGAGTTTGTTATGTCTGACGAGTTATTAATTAACGTCACGCCTATGGAATGTCGCGTCGCGTTAATTGAAAACGGCACGGTCAATGAATTATTTATTGAGCGTACGGTGAAACGTGGTTTAGTGGGCAATATTTATAAAGGTAAAGTGGTGCGTGTTCTTCCGGGAATGCAGGCTGCGTTTGTCGATATTGGACTGTCACGAACTGCTTTTTTACATATTAATGATATGGTTTGGTCACGTAATCAACCCACACCCAATGTTTTTGAGCTCTTACAGCCGGGACAAATTCTTACCGTTCAAGTCATGAAAGATATGCTGGGAACCAAAGGGGCTCGGCTTTCAACCGACCTTTCCATTCCTTCGCGCTATTTAGTGATGATGCCTTATGGCAATCATACCGGTGTGTCTCAACGTATTGAGTCTGAAGCTGAGCGTGATCGTTTACGTTCGATGATTGAGCGTATTCAAGCGGAACATAAACTTCCGGGTTCAGTGATTGTTCGTACAGCTGCTGATGGAATTGCGGAAGCTGCTATTGCACAAGATATGGCTTATTTGGCAAAACTTTGGGAATTTATTCAGCGCAAGCAAATCAGTATTGCGGTGCCATCGTTAATTTTTGAAGAACTGCCTTTACCCCAACGCATTATTCGCGATCTTGCGAGTGAAAAGACCGCTAAAATTTCAGTCGACTCGCGTGAAATACATGGCAAGCTCCAAGAGTTCGTAGAAGAATTTGTCCCTAATATCAAAGAACGTCTCATTCACTATCCGGGTGAGCGCCCAATTTTTGACTTGTATAATGTCGAAGAAGACATTCAAAGAGCTCTACAGACGCGTGTTGCGTTGAAGTCTGGCGGTTATTTGATGATAGACCAGACTGAAGCTATGACGACTATCGATGTCAATACAGGGTCATATGTGGGTGGCCGCTCTTTAGAAGATACTGTGTTTAAAACCAATATGGAAGCGACACAGGTCATTGCGCGCCAGCTGAGACTACGCAATTTAGGCGGTATTATTATTATCGACTTTATTGACATGCAAGAGCAGGAGCATCGAACTGAGGTCATGACTCAGTTTGAACGGATGCTTGAGCAAGACCATGCGAAAACCAAAATTACGCAGGTTTCTGAGCTTGGTTTGGTCGAAATGACACGTAAACGTACGCGTGAATCATTAGAGCACTTATTATGTGAATCTTGCCCGACCTGTCAGGGACGAGGTTATGTGAAAACAGCTGAGTCTGTATGTTACGAAATCTTTCGAGAAATCATGAGATATACACGTGCGTATCAATCTCAGACTGGCTTTACTGTCGTTGCGCATCCATCGGTGATTGACCGCTTGTTAACCGCAGAAGCGCCAGCAGTCGCTGATTTAGAGCATTTCATTGGTCGTGTGATTAAATTTCAGGTGGAAAATTTATATACGCAAGAGCAATACGATATCATTCTGAGCTGAAATTGTAACAATATATGGTTAAATAGTTGTTACAACTGAAATTTTACTTTCGATCTTAGATTTTTAATACTAGAAACACGGAAATAGCCAAAGCTTATTCTCTCAAATAGGTTTAGCAAATGAGGTGTGATATGGGTGTTAGAGAAGCAATTATTCAACCTAGTTTGAAACATTTATTAGATACGAAAGTAACGCATAATGCGTATATTTTGGATGATCAGGGTAAAGAAGTACAAATTACAACTGCCATGATTCGTACTGCGTGTCATCAATTATTAAAACAATGTCGTAGCATTAAAAACTAAGGGGCTTATCGAAGCCCCTTAGTTTTATTGATTATTCTTGTATTTCTGATTCGTTTTGCGGCATCAACTGACCGCTTGCAACTTTGGGCCTTCGACCCCTACAATCGCTTCAAAGCGTTGAATTTCTTCTTCTAAATGTGTAAGTAAATTCTGCATCTTCGGTAGTGCATTTCGACAAGCCGTTAAACCCACTTCAAGTTTATCTAAATAACTGGTCATGGTGATGTTGAGTGCTTGGCCATCCAAAATGATTGAGGCAGGGTATAGTGCATCGAGTCGTGCCCCATTCCAATACAACGGCTCACGTGGGCCAGGGACATTTGAAATCACCAGATTAAACGCTTGGCGTTTAGGCAGTAAGCCTGAGGCAATGTTGAGACCAGCCGCACTATAAACAAACGCACTATAGTTTAGAATCTGGTTTGAATTCATGCGTTTGAACTTTTCTTTGGCATTTTGCACACTACGACGAACAATTGCGAGGCGCTCTAGTGGATCTTCTTTATGCGTGCCTAAATTTGCCAGAATCATGGTGATACGATTCGACATAGACGAATCGTCATCGCGAACTGATGCAGGCACCATGGCTATTAAAGGCTTTTTAGGAAGTGCGTCTTGGGACAATAAATATTCACGCAAGGCACCTGAACAAATCGCCAGTACGATGTCATTAATCGTGACACCCAAACTTTTAGAAATATGACGTAAACGGTCAAACTCAAAAGACTGTGCTGCAAAACGGCGGGAGTAACTAACCCGCTGGTTAAGAATAGAGCTGGGTGCTTGGAAGCTTGAAACATAATCAGGATTACGTCCCATATCTTTCATGACTGTTTGTGACAACTCATACATGACACGTGGTGTTGACTCAAGCTGGCCCATTACGCCATTCATTATTTTCTTAAAGCGACTAACATTCGGTTCTTTTAAACGCTTCGCACGAGGGCCTTCAACACACCATGGTGGCACAATACTCTTTGCGTTTGGATCTTGTGATAATGATTTTTCCACCAAACGCATACCCGCGATACCATCCACCATCGCATGGTGAATTTTGAAGTACATCGCAAAACGATTCCCTTCAATCCCTTCAATGATATGACACGTCCATAACGGTTTAGCACGGTCAATTAAACTACTGTGTTCTTGTGAAATATAGGTGAGCAGTTCAAGAATACGCCCCGGTTGTGGGAGTGCGATATGACGAAAATGGTGATCAAGATCAAACTCTTCATCTTCATCCCAAAATAAACCGTTGAGTTTGTTGTTAAATGGAGGAATAGGAATGGATTTGGAGTTACGAATATCTGCAACTAAATTTTGAATGAAGCTGGCAGGTGCATTTTCAGGAATTTGGAATAAGAATAATCCACCGACATGCATGGGTTGCTGGCGTTTTTCAAGTGATAAAAAAATAAAGTCAATCGGATGTAATGGACGCATAGTCTGGATTGCCTCACTGCAATATCTGACCGCTCCTATATGAGCAATCTTGTTAGAATTATAGAACTTAAAGCTAGTATATCGATTTTTTTAACAATGGGAGCGCTTTGTGTGTATCCATTGGTTGCGAAAAACCACTGCTTTGCAGTGGTTTTGGTCTTTACTTTTTCAAATTACCTGCATGCAGGCCACATTCTTTGTGTGTCGCTTCCTCCCACCACCAACGTCCTTCACGTTCATGTTGGTTTGGTAACACTGGACGTGTACATGGTTCACAGCCGATAGAGATAAAACCGCGCTCATGCAATGGATTATAAGGCACTTCCATCATGCGAATGTAACTCCACACATCGGCACTGGACCAGTTGGCAAGGGGATTGTATTTAATTAACTGTTTACCTTCGCCTGAAAACCCAATATCTGCCTGAACAACTGGAATCTCAGTTCGTGTGCCCGGACTTTGGTCTTTACGTTGACCAGTAATCCAACCATCTAAAGTCGCCAATTTTTTACGTAAAGGCTGAACTTTACGGATACCACAACATTCTTTATGGTCATCTTGATAAAAGCTGAATAAACCTTTTTCATTGACCAGTTGTTGAACGGCGTCTGCTTCTGGGAAGCAAATTTCGATATTGATATTGTAGTGTTTACGTACAGTCTCGATAAATTGATAGGTTTCTGCATGTAAACGTCCTGTGTCTAAGCTAAAGACACGAAAGGGTTTACCTAAGTTAGCAGCCATATCAATAAGTACGACATCTTCTGCACCTGAAAACGAGATGGCAATTTCACCCGTTTGATTCAGTGCAAGTGCTAAAATTTCACTTGGCGATTTGTCTGCATATTCAGCTGCGAGAGCATCAACAAGATCAATAGTTGGAATGGTTGTCATGAGTATCCTGGCAATAGGCTTGGAATCTAACAAGACCTATATTACGTTATTTGCTGCGTATTTTAATAGAGTTGAAATAAGCCACTTATCACTAAAAAATAAATGCTTATGAAAAAAATAGATTTAAAAAACAGCAATGCATTAGACAAATATTAAGCTATGATAGTTCAAAATTTTTCCACGTAAATAAAAGGGAGTATTCATGGAAGTTGTTTGCCTTGATCTAGAAGGGGTGTTAGTTCCAGAGATTTGGATTAACTTTGCTAAAAAAACAGGCATTAAAGCGCTTGAAGCGACCACACGTGATATTCCTGATTATGATGTGCTCATGACGCAGCGTTTGAATATATTAAAAGAACATGGTCTAGGTTTAAACGATATTCAAGAAGTGATTGCTGAAATGGGACCATTTCCAGGCGCAAAAGAATTTGTTGAATGGTTACGTACACATTTTCAGCTGATTATTTTGTCAGACACTTTCTATGAGTTTGCGCACCCATTAATGAAACAGCTGGGCTGGCCAACGATTTTTTGTCATAAGTTAGAGACTGATGAAAAGGGTATGATTACAACCTATAAGCTGCGCCAACCTGACCAAAAACGTGAAGCAGTTAAAGCATTGCATGGACTAAATTACCGTGTGATTGCCGCAGGTGATTCTTATAATGACACCACTATGCTGGGTGAAGCGGATAAAGGTTTTTTGTTTGATGCACCAGAAAACGTGATTAAAGAATTCCCACAATTCCCTGCAATTCATGGTTATGAAGCTTTAAAAGAGGCAATTCGTAATGCTTCAGTTCGTGATATTCCTGCTTAATATATTGATTTTAAAATAATAAAAAATGGCGCAATTAGCGCCATTTTTCATTGAATTCAATGTTAGTTAACATAGATTAATTAAAAGCGATAGCCAATTTTCATACCATATGCAAGGGCGCTGTTATCTTCAAAGCTACCAACAACATTCCCACCTGTTTGTGCATCTGCATCACCTAACCATAGGTAACGTACGCCAGCAGCAATGAAATAGCTTTGTGCAGGGCTATATTGAGCGCCTAATCCAATACTCCAGTTTCCTTCTACAGGGCCAAGTGTCGTAACAGGGTTACCTGCTCCAGAGTCATAACCAACAGAAGCTGAACCAGCCCATTTATCATTAAACTTATGAGAAAGACCTGTTGTAATAGACCACTGATCATCTGAATAGTCGATTAGATTTTGTGCTTTACCTCTTGCAGCTTGTGTTGCAGCAGCTAAATATGTTGGCTTAACTGCAAATTGATCCCAATGTACCCAGCGAATATTTGCAAAAGCTAAGGTATCTTTAGCGACACCTGATTGCAAATCAATGTTTACAGACTGAGGTGTAACAACTTCTGTGTTTGAGTTAGGACGAGCAACAGCACCTAGGGCAAATGTTTCTGAAGTATCAAGTTCATGTTTGATTTCAGAGCGATAAGTGACAGCCGCTCTAAGTGCAATTTCAGGGATAGAGTATGCGGCACCTGCGATCCAACCGAAAGCATCATCTTCTTTGAGATCTATGTCGTAGCCACCTAATAGACGAGTACCACCGTATGCGGCACCACGTAATGAAACTTTTCCTTCAACTGTTTGATATACGGGACCTGCATAAAAGTTCCAGTTTTGGTTGGGTTGATAACCAATCAGCGCAGTTAGATTATGAGTATCAACTTCAACAGAAGTTCCTTCCGTACCATTACCAAATGTACCTGCTGTTGATGAGTAGGTTGCATCAGCACCGAAAGGCTGATCATATAATAATCCTAGTGAAATATTATCGGTTGGCTGTATTTTAATCGCTGCAGAAGGGAAGTAGTAATCACCTCCCATATCACTGATTTTTTCATCTTTAACAACTGTAGAGGTACCTTCTACAGTTGGATCAATTACTGTAAAACCAGCTTCAGCATAGTTGCCCGATTGAAAAAAAGCAGACATTGATTGCCCAGATCGATCAAGACCTGCAGCAAATACTGAAGTTGTTGGGATTAAGCTGAGCAAAATAGCCGAGCGAAGAGCTGTAAGCTTCATAGGGAACATTCCTTGTTGTAGCTTTATGTAAGTGATTGGCACGAAAAGTAACATAAATACAAAAAGAGTAAATGCTCAACTACGGTTGTAAAATGAACTGAAAAGTTAAAAATTGTACTTGTGTAGAGTAAAAACACTAAAAAAAATATTAATTTTATGATTTATATGGATTTATTTTTAGATGCTGAGTGGCTGATTGAATATTATGCAAAATGTTTAAGTGTTTGTTTATTGCTCAAATGAATCACAAGTGTATAAAAAAGAGCGTAGGTGTCATTGTTGAAAATGAAAAAACCATCTTTGCAGATGGTTTTTTCAGTATTAGTAATTAGAACTTGTAACCGATTTTTAAGCCATAAGCTAAAGCATCATTGTCATTAAATTCTGCAACATAAGTATCTGATCCAAAGTTAGATGCGGCTTGCGCTTTTGCATCGCCTAACCAGAAGTATTTAACACCACCAGCGATAAAGGTTGCAGGTGTTGGACTATATTGAAGTCCTAAGCCAACATTCCAGTAACCTTCAGTTGGGCCAAGAGTTGATATAGGATTACCTGCACCAGAATCCCAACCTACTGAGACATTACCTGCCCATAGATCATTAAATTTACGGCCTACACCTACGTTTGCTGACCATTGGTCATCAGTATAAGCAACAATATCAAAGCCATTTGGGTTGTCTGGAGTCTGGCCTAGCGCACCTAGAGTATCTGCAACAGTTCCGAATTGTTTTAGGTCAAGAGAAAAGTCTTTCCAATTCACCCAACGTACATTTGCAAAGGCAACTGTATTTGCCATGATCCCTGTTTGGAAATCAAGGTTAACAGATTGGGGAGTTGTAATATTTGCATCTGTTGCTACATCGTAAACAGGGCTACTGCCAACAAATGCTAATACGTTACTTTGACCATATTCGCGAGCAGATGCTTTGTGGTCAATTTCAGAGCGATAAGTGATAGATGTTTTTAAAGCAATTTCAGGAATTTGATAAGCAAAGCCAGCTAACCAGCCAACTGCACCATCTTCATCTAAATCAGCATTATATAAGCCAAGGCCGTTAGCTGAACCATATGCCGCACCACGTAATTGAACATTACCTTTAATTGTTTGATAAACAGGACCAGCATAAATGTTGAAATTTTCATTTGGCTGGAAACCAAAAATCATAGACAAACTTTGAGTGTCAACTTCTACTTCAGTTGCTTCACCGTTTAAGTGGAACAAACCTGTATTGAGACCAACAAGTGGGTCACTTGTTGAGTATGCAGCATCAGCACCAAATGGTTGGTCATAGATCAAACCAAATGAGAAGTGGTCTGTTACTTGTAATTTAAGAGCAGCTGAGGGGAAGTAGTAATCATTTCCCATGTCAGAAAGATTGCCGCCACCAGCAGTTGAAATAGCCTTCCCAGATACATCTGGATCTAATACAGAAATACCTGCTTCAAAATAGTTACCAGGTTGCAAGAATGCAGAGATTGACTGACCTGAACGATCTAGAGCAGCGGCAAATGCCCCGGTCATTGGTACAGTTGCTAAAATCATTGCTGTCGTTAATGTCTTTAATTTCATTCTACGTCTTTCCTTGAGGTGCAAATGCAAATGTTTGTTGCTCATTTTGTGTTTATGTTTTTTGGCTTTTGGAGAAGTCGGTTAACCGAAATCATTTGTTACTCCGTGTCACAAAAATAGCACAATTAAAATAAGAGTAAATACTCTAGATATAACTAATCAGTTCAAAAAGTGATCGCAATAGAGTTTTTACACTAAAAAAACACTTTTTTTCAACTTAAGTTAATGAAAAATATAAATATATAATTTGAAATATAAAATTTATTTTTTGGTTAAAATTTACTCAATTAAGCGTAAAAATAAATCCTTTTTGTGATTCGTATCACTTTTTTCTTTACTGTATTTATAATACAAAATTATATTTCGTAGATCATTTATCGATTATTTTTATTTAGAAGATCAAGTTATTGTTTTTTTACATGATTAATATTGTCTACAGCGACAATGATAATTGTTGCGGTTATATTGCGTTGTGTTATAAAAAATATATAAAAGCTGAAACAAATGTTAAGAACAAAAATCTTTAGTTTTAAATATAGATGAATGAATACAGGTGGTTATTAAGCGGTGTAATCAGCACTCAATCTTGACTTAAATTAAGCTGTAGTTTTGTTATACCGTTAAAAGCATAATTTATTAAAAAATTTAGAGTTTTAGTTCGCTATCGCTCTACTGTGAACCATAAATGATTAGAAGGATGCGATAAGTACATGAATAATTTTTCTTTCAATCCTAGAGCAATAAAAGGCTTGCTTCTTCTTAGCATTTTGGGAGGATTAGGAGCTTCTCAGGCTTATGCCGACGATGGTGCAGATTTGGCCCAACAGTTATCAAATCCTGTCGCGAACTTGGTCAGTGTGCCATTTCAATTAAATTATGATGAAAACATTGGTATGGCTAAAAATATAGAACGTTATTAACTCAATATTCAGCCTGTTATCCCGATTGAGTTAAATGAAAATTGGAATTTGATCTCTCGTACTGTATTACCCGTAAATTATCAAATTTATAATGAAGGTGGGCGTGATGATGATTGGGGCGTGGGTGACATTGTACAAAGCTTATTCTTTTCTCCCTCAAAAACATCGGACAGTGGGGTTACATGGGGTGTAGGTCCTGCCTTTCTATTTCCTACCGCTTCTGAAAAGGCCTTGGGCGCGGATCAATACGGTGCTGGCCCGACTTTTGTCGTTTTGAAGCAAAGTCACGGTTGGACATTTGGTGCATTGGCAAACCATATTTGGGGAGTAGAGCATGAAGATGATGCTGAGGCGATCAGTAGTACCTTTGTACAACCTTTTATTAGTTACACTTATCCAAATAGTACGACGGTGGCATTGAATACTGAAACGACATATGACTGGAATGCAGAAGAAGCCACAGTTCCTGTAAACCTGACTGTGACCAAAGTGATTCGCCTAAATGGTCAGGCGATTAGTGTGGGCGGTGGTGCTCGATATTGGGTTGATGATACTGATGGCAGCCCGAAAGGTTGGGGGGCACGTTTGGTCGCATCCTTTGTTTTCCCGAAATAATCAATTGAGTCTGTATTGATTAGAGTGACATTCAACGGATTTAAACTATATGCTTGAATCCGTTGGGTACTTTTTATTTAATGAAGTAGCAAAACCAGAAGTCATACAATATGCCTTCGACTTTTGTCTCTTAACTCGGTTGGAGGAACGCCAAACCAACTTTTAAAGTTGCGACTAAAAATAGATAACTCTGCATAGCCCAACTGTAGAGCAATATCTGTCAAATTCACATTGCCTGCATCAAGCATACGAAGTGCTTCTTTTTTTCGGACATTTTCGAGTATATCTCGATAGGTTGTTCCTTGCATTTTTAAAGCGCGCTGAAGCTTTTTCGGATGCATGCCCATACACAGCGCGATATTTTCAATGCTGCAGTCTCCTGTCGCCATTAGCATGCGGACTGAACTCTCTATCAGTGCGGTATTGTCTTCAGTTTTGGTGCTGCTTTGTGTTTCAAGCTGCTGTACGATCAGTTGATTGATGGCATCTTCATTAAAATTATAGGGTTTATAACTTAAAAAGCTTGCAGGAAAATAAAGTGCATCTTCATCGGTTTCAAACTCTACCTGACATGAAAAATGTGCTTGGAAAGTTTGAGCTCCTTTTTGTGGTGCTTTTTGCTTAAAGCAAATTTTTTCTGCATGCCACTGTGGGCCAATCAAATCTTTTAAAATATTCGCGACAAGGCAAATGGCCAGTTGTGATTTTTGTGGTACATCGGTGTTGTATTCACTTAAACGCACAAAGTTCAGCTTACAGAGCAGAGCATTATGTTGCGAGACGTGGAAGACAATGCCTTCAGCATGTAAATAGACATATTTTTGCGCCACGCTTAAGGCTTCAAGTATGGTCGTTTGTCGGGACATATAGACGCCAATCAAACCGATTGTGCTAATATTTTGGAGTGCACCGAGTTTTAAACCGAAGCAATCATCCTGACAAGCTAATGCCGCTTTTTCCAATAAATTTAAATAATGATCATAATGAATAAATGAATCTGGATCACGGAGTAAAGCAGGTAAAATCCCGATCCCTTTCAAGATTTCTATAGGGTTTATGCCATAACTACGGACTAAGTCTTCAAAACCGCCGAGGCTGGCTGCACGAATATAACTTCCCATTACAACATTCCATGTTGTCCTAAAAGATCAATTTAGTGTCCTAAAAAGTCAAGCATAATTCAAGTCATTTGTTAAAGTAGGATAAGAGATTGTCTCAACCAACATAGAAAAGAAGTATTGAATCACCATTTTTAGCCGTGAAAGGAAAAGCATATGCAACTTACGGTTCAGTCTCATATCGAGCAAACAGTGATAGAACAGACATTACACGATTGTTTTCAATTACAGCGCAAAAGCTTTCATCAACAAGGCATTGAAACGATTGCGCAACGTAAGCAACATTTACTGAATTTAAAAGCATTGATTAACAATCACCGTGAAGCAATTATTGATGCCCTGAATCGTGATTATGGCAATCGTTCACGTCATGAAACCTTATTGGCAGAAATTATTACTGTTACGGATGACATTAATGGCAGCATCAAACATTTGAAGCAATGGACTAAAGTGCAAAAAAGACATGTCGATTATAGCCTGTATTTTGGTGCAAAAAACCGTGTGATTCCGCAGCCGCTGGGGGTGATTGGAATTATTGTGCCGTGGAATTTCCCCATTAATTTGATGTTTTCACAGTTGTCAGCCGTGTTTGCTGCGGGAAATACGGCTATGGTTAAAATGTCTGAAAATTCAAGACATTTGGCTGAATTACTGATTGAGTTAAGTCCCAAATACTTTAAAGCGGAAAAATTACAGATTTTCGATGAGACTGGTGAAGTGGGCATCGCGTTTTCAAAACTACCGTTTGATCACTTGATGTTTACTGGCTCTGGTGCGACAGGGCGTAAAGTCATGGCTGCTGCAGCACAGAACTTGACGCCAGTGACTTTGGAGTTGGGTGGTAAATCTCCTGCGGTGATTGATCCTGAATACCCTATTGAGAAAGCTGTAGAACGCATTATGTTTGTGAAACAGTTTAATGCGGGGCAAATTTGTACCAATGTCGATTATTTATTTGTACATGAGTCGAAGTTACAAGCATTTATTCAGGCCGCGGCAGTATGGGTGCAAGAACATGTGCCTGATATTCATAGCAAAGATTATACTTCTGTGATTGATGAGCGTGCCTTTCAGCGCTTAGTACATAGCTTGGCAGATGCTGAAGCCAAAGGGGCAAGTTTGATTAATTTAAATCAGCAAGAGCCTGATGCGGGGACACGAAAATTCCCACTAACTTTGGTGTTGAACAGCAATGATGCGATGGAAATCGATACGCGCGAAACCTTTGGCCCGATCTTGATGGTCAAAACCTACCAGAAGCCTGAAGAGGTGGTGGGCTATATTGTGCAGCGTGATCGTCCCTTAGCCTTTTATCCATTTAGCAATAATAAAAGCTTAGTCGAATTTTATATCAGCAGAGTTATGTCGGGCGGGGTTTCGGTCAATGATGCCTTATTTCATGTCGGGCAGCATGACTTGCCATTTGGTGGGGTCGGTGCCAGCGGGATGGGGCACTATCATGGTTATGAAGGCTTTTTGACTTTTTCCAAAATGCGTCCTGTGTTTTATCAGGCGGGTTTTTCGAGCTTGAAGTTTCTCGCGCCGCCTTACGGAAAATTTGCCAATTGGCTGTTGAATTTATTGATCCGCATCAAGTCATAAGCGCTTAAATTTTAAAACCTCAAAATCACTTTTCACTTCAAGATGGGTATTTTGAAGTGAAGGGGTTGGTGTGTTTAAAAACAGAAAAATAAAACTATTAAAGGAGTTAATAGGATGAAGAATAAAGATTTTGATTTTGATCAAATCGTGATTGGCTCAGGCTTTGGTGGATCGGTCAGTGCTTTACGCCTTAGTGAAAAAGGCTATAAAGTCCTGATTTTGGAGAAAGGCTTACGCCGTGAAGATAAGGATTTTCCAACCACCAATTTAGACACCAAAAACTATTTGTGGCGGCCTGAACTGGGATTCAGAGGTACGATGCAATTTACTTTCACCAGTAAAACCACCATTTTGCACGGGGTAGGCGTTGGTGGGGGCTCACAAATTTATGCCAATGTACATTTAATTCCACCTGATGCTGTTTTTGAGTCCGAGGCGTGGACCAAGATTCGTAAAGACTGGAAAGAAACCTTAAAGCCGTTTTATGGTCTCGCTCAACGTATGTTGGGTACAGCGAATAATACTTATACCAATATTGCAGATGACACGTTAAAAGAAGTTGCGAGTGAAATTGGATATGCAGACTCTTTTAAAACGGTCAACACAGGGGTATTCTTTTCGCAAGCAGCTGGTCAGGAAGGTCAATTAGCGAAAGACCCGTATTTCAATGGAGATGGGCCAGATCGTAACTCCTGTATTTATTGTGGTGCTTGTATGTTGGGGTGTCGCAACAATGCAAAAAATACCTTAATGAAAAATTACTTGTATTTTTCTGAGCGTAATGGCGTTGAAATTCGTCCAAGTTCAGAAGTAGTGAAAATTACACCACTAAATGAAGATGGTAGAGCAGGTTACGAAGTAATAGTCAAAGAAACCCTTGGGAAACAAGTTCGTCAGTATAGTTTGCAAAGTCGTGGGGTTGTGTTATCTGCAGGGGTGATGGGTACGGTACCGATGTTGTTAAAAATGCGGGATCAGCATAAGACTTTACCCAATATTTCTTCATTGCTGGGACAGGAAGTTCGGACGAACTCGGAAACCCTGACCACAGTGAACAATACTGGTAAAAAACTGGATGATGGTGTGGCAATCAGCTCCTTTATTTCAGTCGATGCAGATACCAATATCGAGGTCACACGTTTCCCTGAAGGTGCGGATGCTTCATGGATTTATATTCCATACGTGCCGATGGTGACCGGTCAGGGCTTTATGCGCTTTATGAAGTTTGTGCTAAACACTTTAATACATCCCTTAAAAACCTTTAAAGTACTGCGTTATAAGGGTAAAGCCAAAGACTCTATTATTTTATTGGTAATGCAAAAGTCTGAAGCGTTTATTCATTTTGAATGGCGTAGAAAGTGGTATCGACTGTTCAAAAATAGTATCACTGCCGTGCAAAAAGAAGGGGACACGCCACTCACCGTTTCATTCCCAGCGGCTGAAGAAGCCACTAAAATGATTGCACAAAAGTTGGGTGGAGAGCCAGGTTCTGCACTTACTGAAATTCTACTGGGAACGCCAACGACAGCACATATTATGAGTGGTGTCGCGATGGGCAATGACAAGTCGAATGGCGTTGTGGACTTCACGGGTCAAGTCTTTGGTTATCAAAATTTACGCGTATTAGATGGTTCGATTGTACCTGGAAATTTAGGTGTGAATCCCTCACTGACCATTACCGCACTGTCTGAATTTGCGATGAGTCAAATCCCAGTGTTCTCCGCAGAGCGGGCAGCAAAGATTCAGCGTATTGAATTTAGTCAGCCTTTGGACGGACAGGTGTCTGACTTGAAGGGTACTGGTGATTTAGCCAGTGCATTAAGTAATGCTTAAAAAAGTGGATATGGGTTGGGCTGGTGATGGTGCCTAATACGGCAAAATAGACAGCCGAAGCAATACAATCTTGAGATCATTATCCCTCTAACGCTGTATTAAAGCGTTAGAGGTCGTTGCTGATTTTATGGGCTATAATTCAGAAATTCCTAAGCTAAGAAGAGAGCAAAAAGCTATCTTACCTTTTTACCGATTAATTGGGGGGGCATTACTGAGTCTATTCATAGACCCAAAAGCCATAGTTTATTTTTTCTTGTTATAAAATATGACTAGGGTCTGTTGAGAATTACCGAGAGTTAATTAAACTCGCGCACAGTTGAATCATGGCTTCAAAACTCGTATCTGTTTTACAACTACGCATCGCTATACGTTTAAATTCTTTTAACTTACAGAAATAGTTTTCAATGAGATGACGCCATTTATACATAATCGTATCAAATCCTCTCATTACTTTTCGATTAGATTTAGGTGGGATCACCACTTTCACTTTACGTTCATTGAGTTCTTGGATGAGCCAATCTGCATCAAATGCTTTATCCGCTAGTAATGCTTGAAAATCAACATCTTCAATTAAAGGTTTGGTTTCTACTAAATCGTGATATTGACCAGGCATTAATCGAAACTTAATAAGGTTGCCTAGACTATCCACTAAGGCAAGAATTTTACAGGTCATTCCACCTCGAGATTTACCTATAGACTGTTTGAAAGTCCCCCTTTTGCACCTTGCCCATGTCGATGAACTTTAACAATCGTTCCATCAATCATGGCGTATTCCAAATCAACATCTTCATTTACAGATGCAAAAATAGTTTCAAATACACCAGCTTTCACCCAATCACGGTATCTTTTAAAGACGGTATTCCATTTACCAAAATGAGGAGGTAGATCACGCCATGGACTGCCTGTACGGGCAATCCATAGGACTGCTTCTAAAAATAATCGATTATCTTTTCCACTACGACCTCGATCGGTCACTTTACCTAGGCAAAAAGGTTCCATTTTTGCCCATTGGGCATCAGTAAGTATGTATCTATCCATAGTACTATTATAAATTAATCAGTAGCCTTTGTTAATTCTCAACAAGCCCTAGTAAAATCAAAATAATAACTAAGATCAAAGTAATCATGACTGTTTCCATAGTTTGACCTCTAAATCTTATATTTTATCTAATTTTAACATGCTCATTCGATCACTATATATTCAATATAGATCATTTTTCATTCTTTAAATATGGAGTTGCATATATATGATTATTCATATATAAATATATGTAAAGATTCAATTGAGTTTGAGCAAATGTCTGCTACTCCAAAAGTTAAGATTTATCACAACCCTGAATGTGGTACATCACGCAATACATTGGCGTTAATTCGTAATGCCAATATTGAACCTGAAGTGATTGAGTATCTAGTTACACCACCATCGAAAAATGAACTGATTCAAATGATCGTAAATGCGGGTTTAACCGTGCGAGAGGCAATTCGTAAAAATGTTGTGCCGTATTCTGAGCTAGAACTAGAACGTGATGATTGGACGGATGAACAGCTTTTAGATTTTATGCTTCAGTATCCAATTTTGATTAACCGTCCATTTGTAGTGACTGAATTAGGAACTTGTTTAAGTCGTCCGTCAGAATTGGTTTTAGAAATTCTGCCACTCCCACAAAAGGGTGCTTTTAGCAAAGAAGACGGTGAACAAGTGCTGGATGAAAACGGGCAGAGATTAAAATAAACATGTGCTGGGTATCTGTGAGTATTGTTATATCCAGAGGTATGAGTGAGTGAAAGTATGGATCAAATCAATTTTTTTAAATGTTTAGCTGATGAAACGCGATTCAACATTGTGATGTTGGTTGTGGTTAATCATGAGCAGTGTGTCTGTGATTTGACTGAAAAATTGCAACTCAGCCAACCTAAGATTTCGCGGCACTTAGCCTTACTGCGCTCTTCAGGTCTTTTACAAGATCGACGCCAAGGGCAATGGGTCTATTACAGTCTCAATCCAAGTTTACCCACTTGGTGTATAGACGTCTTAAATACCCTTAAAAATGCCAATTTACAGCCCCAAATTGAACGCCCTTTTTCGCAAATCAATAGTTATTGCGAGTAGAACAAGATGAAATTCCTTTTTTTATGCACAGGAAATAGTTGCCGTAGCATTTTGTCCGAAGTGCTGTTTAATAGTCGTGCCCCAGAGGGTTGGAAAGCCTATAGTGCAGGCAGTCAGCCATCGGGACAGGTGCATCCATTGACCATAGAAACTTTAGAAAATCTAGGTCTTTCAACAGATGGTTTGTGGAGCAAAACCATTGATGACTGCGAACAATACCAACCTGATGTGGTGATTACGGTTTGTGATTCGGCGGCGCAAGAAGCATGTCCACTTTATTTAGGTGGAGCGATCAAGGCACATTGGGGCTTGGCGGATCCTTCGCACTTAGTCTTGCCGAAAGAAGAGAAGCTCAAAGCATTCCAAGTTACTGTTGATCATATCAACCGCCGCTTAGACGCTTTATTGGCACTAGATACTACTCATATGTCTCGCCCAGATTTGATTGCTGCAATCAATCAAATTTCGCATATTGAATGAGAACATCATGGCTCAACAAAGATTATCCTTTTTAGATCGTAACCTCACGCTATGGATTTTTATTGCTATGGCGTTCGGAATAGCGATCGGTGTGTTCTTTCCACAAGCCTCAGTGGCATTGGATAAAATGAGTGTGGATTCCGTCAATATTCCAATTGCGATTGGTTTGATTCTGATGATGTATCCACCTTTGGCAAAAGTGGACTATGCTGCTTTGCCACAGGTGTTTAAAGATAAGAAAACGCTGACACTATCCTTAGTACAAAACTGGCTTATTGCACCTGTTTTGATGTTTGCCTTAGCCATCATTTTTCTACACAGCTATCCTGAATACATGACAGGCTTAATCTTGATTGGGTTAGCGCGCTGTATCGCCATGGTCTTGGTTTGGAATGGTTTAGCCTGTGGGGATAACCAATATGTTGCTGCATTGGTGGCTTTTAACAGTATCTTCCAAATTTTATTTTTCAGTACCTATGCTTGGTTGTTCTTGACCTTCTTACCACCTTATTTTGGTGTTGCAGGGCAAGTGATCAATGTCGATTTTTGGACCATTACTCATGCGGTATTGGTGTACTTAGGAATTCCATTTTTTCTTGGCTTTATGACACGATTTATTCTGGTTCGAGCGAAAGGTTTGGATTGGTATCAAAATGTCTTCTTACCAAAAATTAGCCCACTGAGTTTGCTTGCTTTCTTGTTCACGATTGTGGCGATGTTTAGCCTCAAAGGAAATGATGTGGTGAGTTTACCACTGGATGTTTTACGTATTGCCATTCCATTGACCATTTACTTTATTGTGATGTTCTTCATCAGCTTCTTTATGAGCAAATGGATGGGCAATGATTACCCTAAAACTACAGCAATTTCCTTTACTGCTGCGGGGAATAACTTTGAATTGGCGTTGGCTGTAGCGATTGCAACTTTTGGTTTAGCTTCACCTGTGGCGTTTACTACTGTAATTGGTCCACTGGTTGAAGTACCAGTGTTGATTGCTTTAGTCAGTGTGTCTTTGTGGCTCAGAAAAAAGTTTTTTAAAGCAGAGGTGTAATTTCTATGACTCTCCCAAATGTAGATATGAATCTTCTCGATCAACCTACTTTAGAAAAAGTACAAGCTAAAGAGCTGGATCATCCACCGCGTATTTTGCTGCTGTATGGTTCAAACCGTGAGCGCTCATACAGCCGATTGGCGGTGATGGAAGCAGGACGTATTTTGGAGCAGTTTGGCGCTGAAGTAAAAATCTTTCATCCAAAAGGCCTACCCTTACCCGAAGATGCAGACACAGAACATCCAAAGGTGAAAGAGTTGCATGATTTACTCGCTTGGGCTGAAGGAATGGTGTGGTGCTCACCTGAACGTCATGGCTCCATGAGTTCAATTTTCAAATCACAAATTGACTGGATACCATTGGCAGGCGGTGCAATTCGAGCAACGCAAGGAAAAACTTTGGCATTGATGCAGGTTAGTGGCGGTTCGCAGTCCTTTAACAGCTTAAACCAGATGCGTATTTTAGGCCGTTGGATGCGCATGATCACCATTCCAAATCAATCATCTATTCCAAAAGCTTTTTTAGAGTTTGAAGAAGATGGACGGATGAAACCTTCATCCTTCTATGATCGAATTGTCGATGTAATGGAAGAACTATATAAGTTCACCTTGCTCACTCGTGGACAAAGTCAGTACCTCACAGATCGTTATTCAGAGCGAAAAGAGTCGGCAGAAGAATTATCTAAGCGTGTTAATCAACGGAGTTTATAAACTCTAGATGATCAAAGATGTTGAGAAGTAGCTTGCGCAATTGAAAAGCCCAATTACAGATTTGATCAATTTTTAAAAGTCGCTTAGTTTATTGAATAAACTGGGCTTTTTTAATTATGAATATGACTTCACTATAACAAAGAGGAGAGAAGCTTTGGCACAACTACAAGCAAAAGTCGATGTGATTATCATTGGTGGTGGTCAGTCGGCACTTGCTACAGCTTATTTTCTCAAACGTAAAAAAGTTCCATTTGTGATTTTAGATGATCAAACGCAGGCGGGTGGAGCATGGCTGCATGCTTGGCAGTCGCTACGTCTTTTTTCACCGCATACATGGAGTTCGTTGTCGGGTTGGATGATGCCAACAACTGAACACACCTACCCAACGCGAAATGAAGTGATCGAATATTTGTCGGCATACGAGCAACGCTATCAATTTCCGACCATTCGGCCAGTCCATGTCGATCATATTGAACAAGAAGATGGCTATTTAGATGTATATGCTGGAGATCAATATTGGCGGGCAAAGGCTGTGGTCAGTGCAACAGGTACATGGAGCCAGCCTCATATTCCTAATGATATCGGACGTAAAAAGTTTAAAGGAATACAGCTTCATTCAGCGGACTATGTCAATGCAACACCTTTTAAAAACAAGAAAGTCATTGTTGTAGGTGGTGGAAACTCAGGCGCGCAAATTCTTGCCGAAGTTTCAAAAGTGGCAGAAACAACTTGGGTCACGACGACAGAGCCAGAGTTCCTATCGGATGAGGTGGATGGGCGGGTCTTGTTTCTTCGTGCAACGGAGCGTTTAAAAGCACAACAGGAAGGTCGGAGTTTGGAACAGCTCGCAGGTGGATTTGGAAATATTGTCATGATTGACAGTGTCAAAGAGGCAAGAACACGAGGAGTTTTGCACAGTCGAGAGCCTTTTGTAGCATTTGCTGAGCATTCAGTTGTTTGCGCTGATGGTTCAACTCAAGCGGTAGATGTTGTCATTTGGTGTACAGGATTTAACCCTGCACTTAATCATTTAAGAGGTCTTGGTGTGGTCCAGCCTGATCAAACGGTTGCTGTTCATAATGGGCGTTCAATGAAACTAAATAATTTATGGTTGGTTGGCTATGGTGAGTGGACAGGCATGGCATCGGCGACTTTAATTGGAGTGTCCAGAACAGCAAGAGCTGTGGCTGATGAAATTGCTGCCTACTTGACTAGCTAAAACGCATAAGTTTAAAGGGATGCATAGACAGGTTTCATGCATGAACAATTCGATTTGATATGGATGAGGACGGAAATAGGATTCGCCGTGAAGCAAATGGAAAGCAATTATTGATGATTGATAGGAGATTTAAGGTACTCTAAGTAGCTAATTAAAATAAGAAATCCTATCTATTTAAATCAGAAAAGCAGCCGAAGCTGCTTTGCGTTTTTTTATCATCGTTGAAGTTACCTCTAAGGCATTCACCATCAGCACAACGTTCGCCAGACTTAAGCGTCTACTTTGGCGGTATGAGAGTTATGGCTTAATTCATCTGCATGTAGGAAATGCGTATGCTGCGGTGCGCGTTTGGTTTTGCTCCATTCTTCCAGCATGTCATATTTCATTTGTTCAGTAATCATGGCAATTTTTTGTGGTGCTTTTTCATCGTCATAGGCCAGTTCCAAACGATGGCCATTTGGATCAAAGAAATAAATTGAGTGGAAAATACCATGATTGGTAATGCCCAAGACCTTTATGCCATTGGCTTCTAGGTGTTCTTTAGCATCAATCAGTGCCTGACGGTCTTTGACTTTGAGTGCAATGTGCTGCACCCATTTTGGGGTGTTTTCATCGCGGCCCATTTCAGGTTGGGTTGGCAGTTCAAAGAAAGCCAGAACATTGCCGTTTCCTGCATCTAGGAAGAGGTGCATATAGGGATCAAAGGCTTTGGTTGAAGGGACATGGTCTTCAGCAAAGGCGAGAATGAAATCCATGTTTAGATTTTTTTTGTACCATTCCACCGTTTCTTTGGCATCTTTACAACGGTAGGCCACGTGGTGGATTTTTTCAATTTGAATGGTCATTTTTATATCCTTATAAAAAACTTAAGCGGCTTCAGGCTGCATTTCAGGTGCAGCGTGTCGAAAGGCTTCTAAAGTGTTGCAATGGGTGTAGATCGAACAAATTTTTGGATAGTCGGATAAATCAAGATTAAAACGTTGAGCGTTATAGACTTGTGGAATCAGGCAGCAATCCGCTAGGGTCGGCTGATTGCCAAAACAGAATTTGCCATTTGACTGTTCCAGTTGTGCTTCAAGGGCTTTAAAGCCCGTTAAAACCCAGTGTTTATACCAAGCTGTTTTCTGCTCATCACTTATTTCCAATGTACTCGTCAGGTACTGAAGTACCCGTAGGTTGTTGAGTGGATGGATATCGCAGGCAATACTTAAACTAAATGCACGGATCAAAGCACGCTGCTGCAAGTCTTGAGGGAGCAGGGCTGTGTCTGGGAATTTTTCTTCTAAATATTCAAGAATACTTAGCGATTGGGTCAAGACAAAATCTTGCTCTGCCCATGTGGGCACCAGCTCACTAGGATTGATTTGACGGTAGCTTTCACTATGCTGTTCACCGCCATTATTGACTAAGTGCACAGGTACATGTTCAGCAGTCAGACCTTTTAAATTCAGGCCAATACGAACTCGGTAAGCCGCAGAACTACGAAAATAGGTATACAGTTTCATGGGCAACATCCTAGTCTGCAATTATTGGGTAAAACCAAAATCCACTGCTGGCAGAATTTTGCCGCTGACTTCACCAAAGCCAATACGCAAATCATCTTTTTCGCAATAGCCTTTCATAATGATGGTATCGCCGTCTTGAATGAAGTTACGCTGTTCGCCATTTGATAGCGTTAAAGGTTTGGTGGCATTCCATGTGATTTCGAGCAATGAACCATAAGAATCTGGGGTTGGCCCTGAAATGGTCCCTGAACCCATCAAATCACCGACCTGTAAGTTACAGCCCGCAATCGTATGATGTGTCAGCTGCTGAGCCATGGACCAGTACATATATTTAAAGTTGGTTTTGCAGATCACATTGCTCTGGTCGTTATTCTCAGGCTGAATTTCAACCGAAAGATGAATGTCATAACTATTGCTGCTGTTGTCTTCACGCAGATAAGCCAAAGGTTTCGGCTCTTGTTCAGGCGAACTGGTTTTAAATGGCTCAAGTGCTTCCAGCGTCACAATCCAAGGTGAAATAGACGACGCAAAAGTTTTGGCATTAAACGGACCAAGTGGTACATATTCCCATTGCTGCAAGTCACGAGCAGACCAGTCATTAAACAGCACCATACCGAAAATATGATCCCAAGCGTTTTCAATTGGAACAGGTTGACCCAGTTGACTTGACTTGCCTACGATAAAACCAGTTTCCAGTTCAAAGTCGAGTTTACGACAAGCAGAAAATACAGGGCGTTCTGAATCTGGCAGCTTGATTTGTCCTGATGGACGGACAATGTCTGTACCACTCACAATGACCGAGCTGGCACGACCGTTATAACCAACAGGGAGTTCTGACCAGTTGGGCAGCAGCGCATTTTTCGGGTCACGGAACATGCAACCGACATTGGTGGCATGTTCTTTAGACGAATAGAAATCGGTATAGCCTGAGATGTTTACAGGCATATGCATTTTAACGTCTGATTGTTTGAAGAAAACCTGATCACGCAGGGTCTGATTATCACGAAGTTCAGGATTATCTGCGGACAACAAAACTTGTAATTCAGCGCGGACCTTAGACCAATTGGCTTGACCTGATTCAATAAACAAATTCAGTGTCGGCTGATTAAAGAGCAGTTTGCCATCTGTTAGTTTGCAATAACCATGCGCTTCCAGTACCGCCAGATCAATTACCCATTCTCCCAGTGCTACGCCAGCACGAGGCTGCGAATTGTGTTTTTCACTAAAAATGCCATAAGGCAGGTTTTCTAGTGGGAAATCTGAATGTGCAGCGATTTCAACAAATGACTTCAGGCGTTTGCTCATGGATATTGATCCTTTCCGTGGAAAATTTAAGTTCTAGATAGAATCATACTTATATTTTAAAATTACGCAATAAATAATTTATTTATGAATAGTGTAAATTGTTGAGCTATACTACTCTGAATGAGAGAGTCAGGTTTAGATGGCTCACATTTTTGATTTAAGTAGTACAATTCACCAATGGAGTTATGACAACTAATGCAGCTATGTAGGGTAAAGCGATGAGTGTTGAGGAAGAAAAAATACAGGGAGGGGTTCAGTCTCTGGAAGTTGGATTAACCGTATTGGATGCATTGACCGTACATAATGCACCAATGATGTTAAAAGAGCTGTCCGAAGTTTTATCCATGCATCCAGCTAAAGTACACCGTTATGTAGTGAGCTTGATTCGTAAAGGCTATGCTCAGCAATTAACGGATGGGCGTTATAGTTTAGGTGAGCGTGCACATGCTTTTGGGGTGAATGCACTCAAACGAACAGATATGTTGGAATTAAGCCAGCGTTATATTCAGGACATTCAGCAACATCTGAATTGCAGTATTCATGTGAGTAAATGGTTCGCCGATGGCGCGGTCGTAGTTCAGTCTCTAGAATCTAACCATGTCTTTAATATTATTACTCGAGTTGGTTCACGCATGCCGCTGCTGAAATCTGCGACAGGGCGCTTGCATGCCTGCTATCAGCCCGAGCACATCATCAGACCATTATTGGAAAAAGAATGGGAAAGTAGCGCTAAACCAGAGCAGTATCCTGCAAATTGGGAAGATTTTTTAGAACTGAAAGCGAAAATTCTGAGTCAAGGTTATGCTTCGGTCACAGGAGATATGATGGCTGGGATCAATGCGATTAGTATTCCAGTCTTTAATTTCACGCAGCAACTGGATCATGTCATTACTTGTATTGGCACAGAAGATCAGTTACCCGAAGGACAAATGCGGCAGGCAATTGATTATGTTCTTGGCGTACAGCGACAGATCGATGCTTTATTTCATCCAGCTGCTGCCATATAAAAGCATCGCTTACATTGAAAAGATGAATTAAGTTTTAAATCCACCCTCTGGTGGATTTTTTATGGGGTTGTGGAGGCAGACAGTCGAAATATTTGCTTTTTTGCCACGCTATCTAAAGGAAAAGAGGAAATTAGGAACTAGATAGTGATGCTGAAACCCGTAGACTTAGGTTGCCTTGATTCAAGTTCTGAAAAATAACGATAAAAAAGGCTTCTAACCCTAGAGTGAGAAGCCTAAGTGAGCATGATATATCTTAAGCAAACACAGACTCAGTGGAACTTGCAGCTTTAAGCACAGTTGCCATCGACTCAGCCACATAATCAATATTGTTTAAATTTAGGCCAGCAGTACACATACGGCCGCTGCGGACTAAATAAATACCATAATCTTGTTTCAGCAAATCGACCTGTTCTGCACTTAAGCCCGTATAACTAAACATGCCTTGTTGCTGGGTCAGATAGCTAAAATCCATATCTGGTAGCGCTTGACTGAGTTTGTCTTCGAGTAAGCGACGCATCAGTAGAATGCGCTGACGCATTTCTTCTAATTCAGACTGCCATAGCTGAGACAACGCTGCGTCATTTAATACCTGACTCACCAATAACGCACCGTTGGCTGCTGGGCTAGAATAAATGCGACGGACTGTCGCTTTAAGTTGACCCAATACATTTTGGGCAATGTTTGTGTCATCGCAGACAAAGCTCAAGCTACCAACGCGTTCGCCATATAAGGAAAAGATCTTGGAAAAAGAATGGCTAACAATAAAGTTCATACCAGACCGATCTAGCGCGTGGATTGCATAAGCATCTTGTTCTAATCCTTGACCAAAACCTTGATAGGCCATGTCCAAGAAAGGAATCAAGTCATTTGCTTTTAGAACCTCAATCACTTGATCCCATTCATGAGGTTCTAAATCTGCACCTGTCGGGTTATGACAGCAAGGATGCAGTAGTACGATACTTTGAGCAGGCAGCTGCTTTAAGGTATCTAGCATCGCAGTTAGATTTACGGCATTGGTATTTGCATCATAATAAGGGTAGAAATGGGTTTGAACACCAGCACCATTAAAGATCGCAATATGATTTTCCCAAGTCGGTTGACTGACCCAGATTTCAGACTTCGGGAAATATTTGTTTAAGAAGTCTGCACCTACTTTGAGTGCACCAGAACCACCCAAAGTCTGAATGGTGACGACACGTCCTTGCTGACGAGCAGGGCTTGCCTGACCGAAAATGAGTTCTTGTGCAGCGTGATTAAAGCTCTTGAGCCCATCCATCGGCAAATACACTCGGACTTTGTCATAGTCAGGAATTAAATGAGTATAGGCTTTTTGAACCGACTGCAGCTGTGGCACGATATTATCTTCATTATAATAAAGTCCGATACTGAGATTGACCTTATTATGGCGCGTATCTTTGCTGAATTCCTCCATCAGAGAAAGAATTGGGTCACCTGCATAGGCATCAATATGTTGAAACATGAATACATCCTAATATGATAAATACGATATTACGCTTCTGGTAAGGAAGTGATTTTACTTTTTTCAAGCAACGCAACATGATCTTCTTGCTTCCGTTTAAAGAGATAAGCCGTCAGTAAAATCGCGATCCAGACTGGAATCATGAGAACTGCAATTTGCATATCTGGGCTACGACTCATAATGAGCAGAATACTCGCCATGAAGGCAATACATAAATAATTGGTAAATGGATAGGCCACACTTGGAAAGTGAGTTTTTACCTGCATGCGATTCATGGCTTTTTTAAACTTTAAATGTGTATAAGAAATCACGACCCAGTTAATCACAATAGCCGCTACAACCAGCATCATGAGTAAGTTAAATGCTTTTTCAGGAAATAAATAGTTAATCAGAACACATATTAAAGTAAAGAAAGCTGAAACCATAATGGCATTTACAGGAATACCACGCGGATTAATTTTGCTTAAAAATTTTGGGGCATTGCCTTGTTGTGCCAGACCAAGCAGCATTCGGCTGGTACAGTAATTGGTGCTGTTATAGACCGAAACAGCCGCAGTCAAAACCACAAAATTCAAAACAGCGGCCACGGTTTGGCTGCCCAACGAATCGAAAATCAATACAAAAGGACTACCGCCTTCAGCCATCATATTCCATGGATAAAGTGACAAAATTACGACTAGGCTTAAGATATAAAATAACAAGACGCGGTAAACAATTTGATTGACGGCTTTTGGGAGAGTTTTCTGAGGGTTATCTGTCTCTGCTGCTGCAATGCCCACCAGTTCAATTCCACCGAAAGCAAACATAATCATGGCCATAGCCATCACTAAGCCTGTAATGCCATTGGGGAAGAAGCCACCGAGCTGCCATAAATTTTGTAAGCTAGACTGGCTATGACCACTACCGCTAGCCAACAAGTAACTACCAAAAGCAATCATGGCAATAATTGCCACGACCTTAATGATGGCTAGCCAAAACTCCATTTCACCAAATAATTTCACGTGCAGTAAATTAATGACATTAATGAAAATAAAGAAACCCAAAGCAGAAACCCACGTTGGAATATCAGGCCACCAGTAATGGATATAGAGGCCGACAGCACTGAGTTCAGCCATACATACTAAAATATTGAGTACCCAATAATTCCAGCCAGACATAAAGCCTGCAAATTTGCCCCAGTATTTATAAGCAAAATGACTAAAAGAACCACTCACGGGTTCATGCACAATCATTTCACCGAGCTGGCGCATCATGAGAAAGGCAATAAGGCCTGCGATGGCATAGCCTAAAATAACAGAAGGTCCTGCGAGTTTGATGGTTTGTGAAATACCGAGGAAAAGCCCCGTGCCGATAGAACCACCGAGGGCGATGAGCTGAATATGACGATTACTTAAACCTTTTTTCAGGTTTCCTTGTTCAATATGCTGCATTTTTATTCTTCATCCATGTGAGATAAAGCCCTGAACCATGATGATGTGTGTACTTATTTTTATATTGTCATCGGAGCAGACTTTAATTTTACGAGTATAGTTCTTGCGCAAAAGTTAAATTTCCCTGTACATAAAACTATATGTACAGGGAAATTCTAGAAATCGTTTAAGCTTTAGATACATCTAAAACGCCACGTTTAATTTGATCGCGTTCAATCGACTCAAATAGCGCTTTAAAATTGCCTTCACCAAAACCGTCGTCATCTTTACGCTGAATAAATTCAAAGAAGACAGGGCCTAGCATATTTTGAGAGAAAATTTGCAAGAGGAGGCCCTTATTACCGTCTTTAGTATTGCCATCCAGCAAGATGCCCCGTTTTTGTAGCTCATCAGCAGGTTCGCCGTGGTTAGGCAAACGTTCATCTAGCATTTCATAATAGGTATTTGGCGGAGGTGTCATGAATTTGGCACCTAAAGCTTTTAACTTGTCCCAAGTGCTAATCAGGTCATCACAAATGAAGGCAATATGCTGAATGCCTTCACCGTTAAACTCATTGAGGAATTCGGCAATCTGACCATTTCCTTTATCCGAATCTTCATTGAGCGGAATACGGATTTTGCCATCTGGCGCCGTGAGTGCCTTGGACGTCAGGCCAGTATATTCACCTTTAATATCGAAGTAGCGAATTTCTTGGAAGTTAAAAATCTTTTCATAGAAATCAGCCCAATACTGCATACGGCCTTTATACACATTATGGGTCAAATGGTCGATTTCATATAAACCTGTGCCGACAGGATGGGATGCTACATCATCAAAGAATATGAAGTCATTTTGGTAAATGTCACAATCGACGAGGAAAATAGGAGATCCTCCAATCCCTTTAATTGCTGGGATATTTAGCTCCATCGGACCAACTTGGTTGTAAATGGGTTCAGCACCAATTTCTATCGCCTTTTTAAATGCCTTTGCCGCATTCTTGGTGCGGAAACCCATTGCACAGGCAGAAGGGCCATGTTCTTTATAGAAATAAGCTGCATACGATTCAGGCTGATAATTTAGAATGATATTAATTTTACCCTGACGCCATAAATACGCATTTTTAGACTTATGCTTTGCCACTTTGCTGAACCCAATGGTTTCAAACACTGCATCTAGCTGACCATCTTTAGAAACAAATTCAATAAATTCGAATCCACACAGTTCTAATGGGTTGGCTAATTCATTCATACAACGTCCTCATTTCTTTTTTAAGCAATCCTATTGCTTATCTTTTTAACGATTCCTTTCAGAGCTAACGGACTGGTCGCTACAATTCTAGAGCGAGAGAGACAAATCCGTTTGTCTGACATGGGGCACCTGTTCAGCAGCATTCTTAATGTTGAGTGAACAAGTGTAGGAGTTTTAATTCATCATACTTGATCTAAATTATTATTCAATACGTAATTTAATTACGCAATAAATAAAATTGGTAAACGATTGACCTATAAATTAAATTAATATTATTCATAAAAATATGTTTTAAAATAGGGGAGCTTTGTTATACCAAGATTTCAGGATGAAATCTGTGCTATAGGACTAAAATAGAAGGGAAAAATTGGGTATGAAATTTGGCTCATTCCGTGCATCTGTTGAGAACAGCTATTTGAAAATGAAACAGCCAAGCAACTGATTTGAGCACGAAAATTAATTGCAAAAGATCAAGAATAGTTTGACTTACTAAAACCTGATTTGAAAACCCAGATGTAGGTGTCGCCGCGAGCAAGTTTGATCACGCTGAATTTTTTGCATTAACTTGAGCGGCTGTTGAATCAGCGCCCAAGATTGAAGGAGATTATTAGTATCTGGGCGCGATGAATTGAATTTTTAGTGTTTATGATTAGGCTTAGAGAGATTGAAAACAAATATAAAATGGTGCGCTCTGCGGGACTCGAACCCACGTCGGTCGCTTAGGAGGCAACTGCTCTATCCAGTTAAGCTAAGAGCGCAAAAGTGCGGTTAATGTAGCTGATTTTAATCAAAAAAAATAGTTATTGCCGAAACAATAACTATTTAAAAATGAATATTTTATGCTTTTCTATACAAAATTTTGTATAGAACGAACATTAATACGATCCAGATTGGAATCATTATCACAGCGCCGCTTAAACCTTGAGTCCACATGATGTAAAGCACTACAGCAATAAATGCAAGAACAAGGTAGTTACTGAAAGGCGACCAAAGTGCAGGAAATAATGGTTTTTTCGCTTCGCTTTTCATGGCCTTCATAAATTGAAGATGAGTTAAGCTGATCATGGCCCAGTTCAATACCAAAGCGCCAACAACAATATAAATTAAGTTGCTGAGAGCATCTTCTGGCGCAAAATAATTCAACAGTACACAACCGAAAATGAGCAATGCAGAGAACAAGACTGCCGGAATTGGCACACCTTGCTTATTGGTTTTACTGAATATTTTAGGTGCATTGCCTTGCTGTGCTAAACCAAACAGCATGCGGCTGTTAGCATACATACCGCTGTTATATACAGAAAGTGCTGCAGTCAAGATAATAAAATTCAGTAAATGCGCAGCCCAACCAATACCTAATTGACTGAAGATCATTACAAATGGGCTCTTATCTAAGCCGCCAAGTTGCAATTCATTCCAAGGTACAAGCGATAACAAAATGGTCAATGAACCCACATAGAAAATGAGGATACGAAATACCACTTGGTTGATTGCTTTAGGAATTGATTTTTGTGGATTATCAGCTTCTGCTGCAGCCATACCAATCAATTCAATACCGCCAAAGGCAAACATGAGGAAGGCAAGCATATAGAAGAGACCTTCAACGCCATGTGGGAAGAAACCGCCATGTGACCAAAGGTTGCTGAATGAAGCCGTGGAATCTGCGCCTGCCGTAGCCAAAAGATAAAGACCAAATACAATCATGGCGACGACAGCCGTGACTTTGATAATAGCTAGCCAGAACTCTGATTCACCATAAAATTTCACATTACCTAAATTGACTAAGGTAATGATCACAAAGAAGGTGAGAACAGATGCCCATGCAGGAATATGGGGCCACCAGTAGTTGATATACTTCGCAACAGCGGTAAGCTCGGTCATGGCCACCAGAACATATAGAATCCAGTAGTTCCAACCAGCTAAAAAGCCTGCAAATTTGCCCCAGTATTTGTTTGCAAAATGACTAAAAGAACCAGCTACAGGTTCCTCAACGATCATTTCCCCGAGTTGACGCATGATTAGAAATGCAATTAAACCGCCAATTGCATAGCCCAAAATAATGGATGGGCCAGCAGATTCAATCACATGTGCGGAACCTAAAAATAAGCCAGTACCAATTGCGCCGCCCATGGCAATCAATTGAATATGACGGTTCTTTAAGCCACGCTGAAGTTGAGACGACTCTTTATTCAAGTTATTTCAGCCCGACAATGGATAAGTGTTTCCGATTGTAATAGATCGCGAAGAAATCGCATAGTAGCTCAAAATTCATGAAAAAAAGTTATTATTCATATGAAAAATAATATATGATAAGTTGTAAATAAAAAACATACGAATCAATATATTAATTTTATTTAAATTATAAAATCGGGAATTTTATTTGGAAACCGGACGTTCACAAATGGTTTTTTTTTATACTTACTTAGACTAAAGTCCTGTACGTTACGCATGGATATTGAAAAAAGGTATGATGAACCAAAGTTAAATCAGCATGCTTGACTTAACACAATGATAAATATGAAGGATTCAATAAAAATGAGTTTTGCACCGCAAATCAAAATTCCAGCAACGTATATGCGTGGAGGGACCAGTAAGGGCGTATTCTTTAAATTAGATGATCTCCCAGAAGCTGCGCAACAGGCTGGACGCGTTCGAGATCAGTTATTGCTCCGTGTAATTGGTAGCCCCGATCCTTATGCAAAGCAGATTGATGGTATGGGTGGTGCAACATCGAGTACCAGTAAAACGGTGATTTTAGCGAAGAGCCAACAGCCCGAACATGATGTCGACTATTTATTTGGGCAAGTGTCGATTGATCAGCCGTTTGTCGACTGGAGCGGAAACTGTGGCAACTTAACGGCTGCTGTAGGCTCATTTGCGATTTCAAATGGTTTGGTCGATGCTGCACGTATTCCAGAAAATGGCATCTGCACAGTCCGCATTTGGCAGGTGAATATTCAAAAAATCATTATTGCACACGTACCTATTACGCAGGGCCAAGTTCAAGAAACAGGTGATTTTGAACTTGATGGCGTGACGTTCCCAGCTGCAGAAGTGCAAATTGAATTTTTAGATCCAGCCGATGATGGTGAAGATGGTGGTGCAATGTTCCCAACAGGGAATTTGGTTGACACTTTAGAGGTTCCAGAGATTGGTCGCTTTCAAGCAACGTTTATCAATGCAGGTATTCCGACCATTTTCTTAAATGCAGAAGACATTGGCTACACGGGGAGTGAATTACAAGACGCAATTAATGGCGATGCCAAAGCTTTAGCGCGCTTTGAAACCATTCGTGCCCATGGTGCAAAACAGATGGGGCTGATTCAAGATATTTCTGAAGCTGCCAGTCGTCAACACACGCCTAAAATTGCTTTTGTTTCTAAGCCAAAACAATATGTCTCTTCGAGTGGTAAAACCATTACAGAGCAAGACACCGATTTATTGGTTCGTGCACTTTCTATGGGTAAATTACACCATGCGATGATGGGGACAGCGGCTGTTGCCATTGGTACCGCAGCAGCGATACCTGGAACCTTGGTCAATTTGGCCGCGGGTGGTGGAGCACGTGAAGCGGTTCGTTTTGGTCATCCTTCAGGGACTTTACGTGTCGGAGCGCAAGCGATACAAGAAAAGGGTCAGTGGGTAGTGAAAAAAGCTGTCATGAGTCGTAGTGCTCGCGTGTTGATGGAAGGTTGGGTGCGTATTCCAGCGGAAAGCTTAGATTAACGCTATGTAAAAAGCCTCTTTCTGTAGAGGCTTTTTTATGTCAACTCTAGGTCTGTGATAAGAAGGCTAAAAATAACTAAGAGCATGAGCAGTGAATTTTAGAGCTTGATTGCTTGTGTAATGGCTGCTTGAAATAGTAGAAAAGTCATTCTTATCACCTCGTCCGCAAAAATTAATAGAATACTGTGCCTTGTTTGTGCTTTCGGCATAGAGAAAGCGGGCAGAAAGCAGTATCATGCCAACAGATCATTTCAAATGATCGGCTCAGGCAAACTGAGCACCAGATTAATTTATCCTATTGTTATTCGAGGCGAATGTGTCAGCACTAACCGACGTATCAGCAAATGCACTCCAACAGGCTCAACAACGTATTCACGATGATTTATTGACGGCACTTGATGCTTTTTCAATTCCGGAACCGTTAAAGAGTGCCGTGCATCATGCTGTCATGTTAGGTGGCAAACGTGTGCGTCCTGCGCTGTGTTATGCCACGGCACATTTAAATCCAAACAATAATGCCGCTGCCGTGCGCCGTGCCGCTGTGGCTGTGGAACTGATTCATTGTTATTCCTTGGCACATGATGATTTGCCGTGTATGGACAATGATCTTTTGCGCCGTGGTCAGCCGACCTGTCACGTGGCTTATGGTGAAGATACAGCTTTGCTTGCGGGTGATATCTTGCAGTCTATGGCATTTGAAATTTTAGGTAGTCGACTGTTTGATGCTGGCCCAGTGGTTGATCAGGGTATTGTACTGAAGCAGATGCAAATTTTAGCGACAGCGAGCTCTAAAATGGTGTGTGGCCAAGTCCTTGACCTGCAAGCCGAAGGTAAACGTGTCGATCAGGCTGCACTTGAAAATATCCATCGGAATAAAACGGGTGCATTAATCTCTGCTGCGGTGATGATGGCCGCGGTGACTGTATTTGACGGTTGCGATCAAGCGATTCCTACGTTACGCGAATATGCGCAGGCAATTGGTTTGGCTTTTCAGGTGCAAGACGATATTTTAGATATCATTTCAAATACAGATGTACTGGGTAAAACCGCAGGGAAGGATGAGCAAGTCGAAAAATCGACTTATCCAGCCTTGATGGGGCTAGGCGCTGCACAAGAGTATGCCAAGGCTTTGCATGATCAAGCCTTTGCTGCTCTGGCTTATTTCCCAACGGATGCGGCAGCAGAACTTAATCAGATTTCACAGTTTTTATTGGCTCGCCAAAGCTAAATTTCAGTGTTTAGATTTAAAAAAGAGGACATAGCGTGTCCTCTTTTTTAATGCTTGTTCCTTAGAGGCTTGAGTTTTTCACAACGCCAATAAAAAAGGCAGCTCGAAAGCTGTCCTCATTTAATCAAACCAAGCATCAGTTAGATGTCTTTACGCCCCATAACACCACGGATGGTACTTAAAATATCGGCTGGCAACACCACTGTTTTAGCATTGTTCGATTTAGACATGTCTTGCATCGCTTTGACATATTGTTCACCCAACAAGTAAGCCACAGGAATTTCCTTGTCGCCCACAGCCGAAGTGACCATTTCAATGGCACGCTGAGAAGACTCTGCTAAGACCACTTGTGCTTCTGCATCACGACGAGATGCTTCTAAACGGCCATCTGCCTCTAAAATCGCTGCTTGTTTTTCACCATCTGCTTTGGTCACGGTCGCACGACGTTGACGCTCAGCTGCCGCTTGCGCTTCCATTGCGGCTTGCATGGTTGAAGAGGGTTGAATGTCTTGGATTTCAACGGTTTTGAGGGTAATGCCCCAGTCTGAAATATCATCCGAAATGGCTGCTTTAAGTTTGGCTTTAATGTGATCACGAGACGATAGCGCATCATCGAGATCCATTTCACCAACGATTGAACGCAGTGACGTTTGCACTAAGTTTTGAATGGCCCATGTATAGTTTTCAATCCCATAGACGGCATTTACAGGAGTCGTGATGTTGATGTAGGCCACTGCATTCATAAGCAAAACGGCATTATCGCGGGTAATCACTTCTTGTGAGGGAATGTCTAATACAATGTCTTTGGTCGTCACTTTATAAGCCACTTCATCGACATAAGGAATCACAAAGTTGAGACCTGGACTCAACGTGGTATGGTATTTCCCCAGACGTTGTACGATCCATTTATAACCTTGTGGAACAATACGGACACCTTTAAAAATGGTGACAGCGGCAAAAGCCAAAATTGCTAAAACGACAATAAATCCACCAGACATATGCTTAACTCACTTTTATCTATTTTCGTTGGTTGAGAGATGTGCTTTGACCATTAAATCATTGCCCAGTATTTCAACGACACGTACTCGGTCGCCGACGTGGACTTTATCTAAAGTACGACAGTTCCATTCATCTGAACCGAGTACTGGAATGGGGAAGCGAACGCGAATGTGTTCATTTTCAGGACTCGCTTGAATCACCATGCCAATTTGACCGATGGTTGCTTCGCGAGACAGTCCTGCTTTGGTTTTGTCAGTCGAAAGCGGTTTAATAAATTTAAACCAAAGTAAAGTGCATAAAATAGACAAAATAATCCACGTCACAAACTGCGTGGTAACACCCATCATGGGGAACATCCAGTACAGAATACCGACCATAATGGCCGCAATACCGAACCACAATGCGGCAAAAGCAGGCAGAATCAGCTCTGATAACATTAACAGAACGCCCAATACAAACCAGTGCCAAGGCTCAAAAGCAAATTCCATACATCTACTCATATATTCGTTATAGGGATATAGATGCAGAAGCATCTATATCAATTTAGCAGATGAATAAGTCTTTGAATATTAAAAATCAAATTTTTTAGAATTTGGCTTTAGGGGCTGGTTTAAAAGCAGCTGGGGTCTTTTTAAAATCGACAATGGCTTTTTCAATCGATTTAATTTTGAGCTGTGCGGCTTTTTCACCTTCTAAAATAGATTGATTGCTGGCTTTTAAGTCCAAAGTACCCAAGTGTCCGACTTTAGGTTGAATCACCACAGTCGCTTGGCTCAATTCTTCATTGATGCTTTGCTGCCCCATAATATTAATGGTCTGGTCCAGCAAGCCCCACATATTCAGTGGCTTGTTTCCAACGGGACGGGCTGAAATATCAACCGCAATTACAATATCCGCGCCCATGTCCTTGGCTGTTTTGACTGGAATTGGGCTGACCAGACCGCCATCAACATATTTGGTTCCACCAATCACTGCAGGTACAAAAACGTTCGGAATACTACATGAAGCACGTACTGCTTGGCCCGCATTGCCTTTGATAAAGTCGGCTTTACGTCCAGTGTCAAGACGGGTCGCCACCGCAGCAAAACGGATAGGGAATTGTTGAATTGGTTTGTTGCCGACATGTTTGTTGACATAGTCTTGCAGTTTTTGACCTTGAATAAACCCTTGGGAGTTGAGGGTTAAGTCTCGAATGTCCGATTCTTTTAAGGTCAAGGCAATTTGCTGAAGTTGGAAAGGCGTTTTACCACTGGCGTAGATACTGCCCACAAAACTTCCCGCACTGGTTCCCGTAACAATTTTAGGTTTAATACCATGTGACTCTAAAACTTTAAGCACCCCAATGTGTGCAAAACCTTTGGCACCGCCACCGCCGAGTGCAATCGCAATCACAGGTTCACGAGCTTGAATAGGAGTAGTTGTTGGTGTTTTCTTTGATGCAAGATCACATCCTGCCATAGTCAGTGTGAGTGCACCAATCAGAGATAAACGAGCAAAATTCATGGTCAACAGTACTAAAATGCAAAACAAATAATGGTGCACATCTCAGCAGATTCGACCTTGATTTACTAGCTATTTTTTAAGCGTTTTTGTAAAGGCTTGGCCAACCATTTTGGGTTCTTGGCTGAAAATTTGCCGATATACAGATCTAAAATATGCTCTAGGTCTTGCTCAAAATATCCAGTAGGATGAAACACGCCCAAGCAGTGAATAGTTTTTTGCGCATAGTCAAAGGAAAACATCACAATTGGAATCTGTGCACCATACGCAATGCGATAAAAGCCACTACGGATGGCTTCGGCTTGCTTACGTGTGCCTTCAGGCGCCATACCGACCCAAATTTTTTCTTTGCTGTGAATAATATCGATAATATTTTGGGTTAACCCTTGAGCATGGCTACGATTGACAGGAATGACGCCAATCCACTCAAGTAATGGTTTCAGTGGGGTATGAAACAAACTGTTCTTACCAAAAATGGTGATTTGCAGGCCCAAGCCCAATAGAGCCGTAAAGCCATGCCATGCATCGATATTTGAGGTATGCGGTGAAATAATTGCTACCGCTTTAGGTAGATTGGGAAATTCGCCAACAAAGTGCCAACCTTGCGTCAAATAAAGCTGCTTAAAAATAGCGCGAGTGAATGCAGATGAGTTACGACTTGGAACTTGATCTGGTAGTTCTGGAAAATATTGGTTCATTGTTATTATACTCAATCGACCAAGATGTATATGATCTCATCATAAGCACTGATCGGCTTGAATTCATTGGCAAAAAAAGTGAAGGGATACCGATCTCAGATGAACATTTTGACCAATCCATGTATATAGGAACAGCATGCTACAGACTCGCAATGTATATATTTTGCTGTTTTCATTGTATTGGGCACAGGGCTTACCTGTCGGGTTTATGACTCATGCCTTGCCTGTCATTTTAAGAGCACAGGGTGTTTCATTGGCACAGATTGGGGGCTTCGGACTGCTGATGTTGCCGTGGTCGATCAAAGTGTTTTGGGCACCTGTGTTAGATCGTTTTGGGATCACCCGTTTCGGCCACTATCGGAGTTGGATTATTCCATTGCAGTTTCTTACGGTGCTGGTGCTGATCGGACTGTCTTTCCTCCCGATTGATGGATTAAATCAACCTATTTATTTATGGGCTTTCTTTGTGGGCCTCCTGAGTATGAATTTGCTAGGGGCAACGCAAGATATTGCAACCGATGGATTGGCAGTCAATATTTTAAAAGGGGAGCAACAGCACTGGGGCAATACCTTTCAGGTGATTGGATCGCGTCTGGGTTTTATAGTCGGTGGTGGTGCAATCTTGTGGGCATTAGATTGGCTGAGCTGGCAGAGCACTTTTTTGATGCTGGCGGCAATCGTCTTTATAAACATGCTGCCGATTTTAATTTATCCAGAGCCAAAGCATCGAGAGGTATCAGCAGCTCAGACCCCATCTTTTAAACTCCAGCAGATCAAAAACTATTTGGCTTATTTTGTCCAGAGTCCTTTGCTTGCAGCATGGTTAGCAGTGCTATTGAGCTTTAAAATTGCTGATGGTTTAGCAGGGCCACTTTTGAAGCCTTTAATGGTCGATTTGGGTCTGAGTTTTTCTCAGATAGGGCTTTATGTCACCATGTTGGGTGCATGTGCCGCCTTAATAGGCGCAGGACTTGCGGGCTATAGTTTGAAGTTGATTCGCCGTGCCACGGCTTTAGTACTGTATTCGGTGCTAAAAATATTCAGTCTGGGGGCTTATACATGGTTAGGCTTTCAATATGAAAACCAGCACAGTATTCAGCCGTGGCTGATTTATCTGATCAATGCCTTTGAAGATATGACTTCATCGATGCTGTTGGTGGTTATGCTCACCCTAGTAATGCAATACAGTCGCAAACATCTGGCAGGCACGGACTTTACTTTTCAAGTGGCGCTGATGGCCACCGTCAGTGGTGGTTTGTATAGTGTGAGCGGTCTATTGGGAGATTGGCTCGGCTATTTTAATTATCTGTGTATGATTGTGGTCATTGCGATGTTGAGCCTGTGGTTTATCTTCAAATGGCGTGGCATTGTGATGCATTCAGACCTTTCATAATTCATTCATAAATAAATCATAAAAAGTGCTAAATATTGACGTAAACAATTAAAAAATATAACTAAATAATTTTTTAATTGTTCTGTCATATATGTCTGAACGGTAATATTTGTAACAAATTTACCGTAGGATATTTTGATAATGAAAACACAAATTGCAGCCGCAATCGCTTTAAGTTTAGTGGCAGGGGTAACATTCGCAGCACCTACTTTTTATGGTGAAATTGATGTCACGGCCGATTATTTACCTGAAGACAATGCTTCGCCAAATAAAGACCGCGATGTGGTCGAGCTGAATTCTAACAACTCCTTTTTGGGGTTAAAGGGCGAAGAGAAGCTGACAGATCGCTTAAATGCACTCTACCAAGCTGAATTTACCTTCTATGTGGACAATGGCGGTAGCACAGATACTTTCGTTCCACGTAATTTACTCGTCGGCTTACAAGACCAGAAATTGGGAACATTGAAAGTCGGTAAAATTGATACCCCCGTTAAACAACTGTCTTCAGTGGTAGATACCTTTAATAACTATGTGGCCAACAAAGCCGATGTGGCGGGGATTTTCACGGGTGAAAACCGAGTCGATAACGTGCTGGTCTATGAAACACCTGCTTGGGGAGTGGGCACAGGTAAACTGAAAGCTGCGGCACTGTTAGCAACAGGTGAAGCTGGTGGTATTGAAAAGTCTAAAGGCGGGGCAAAAGTTGCAGGGCGTGGTCTGGGCGATGCTTGGTCAGCATCAGTAGTCTATGACAGTAAAAAGTTTGTTGCAGGGGTTGGTTATGATAAGGCCATTCCGTCAACCTTTGCAGGAGGTGGCACGTTGAATGCGTCAGCGCCTGAAGTGACTGGCGGAGTGGCTGGTAGTGCATTTGCAGCAGCTGATACTTTGCGTGCCATTGGTCGAGTAAATCTGAATAATGGTTTGGCGTTGAAAGCCTTATATCAAACTTCTGAAGTGGCGGATGTACAAGGCAATGATGCAGCCGCGGCTGCCATAGACGATGCACAAGGCTGGTTGGTTGGGGCTGAATATAACTTACCGACTGCCAAAGCTTGGACAGTGAAAGCTCAATACAGTCAAAACTCAACCAGTTTTAAAACATCTAAAGAAGACTTTGATGCGCAGCAGTTTATTGCAGGTGCTGATTATGCCTTTACTAAGCAAGTTAAAGCTTATGGTTACGCAGGGATATTGACACTTGAACAAGCATCATTTGAAACCAAACAACCTGTAGTAGGCACGGGAATTGAATACAAATTTTAATGTTTAAGTGATAGAAAGGGCAAAGTCTCTAAAGATTAATGCGAATGAGTTAAGGAGTTTTATAGAAACTCCTTAACTTTTTGTCGCTTACGAGGGAATCTTCGTATTTTAAAATTCAATATTTGGAGCTCGTCCGTTCTTTTGCGTAGCCAAAAGAACCAAAAACATTTGTCTTCCGAAAAACCTTTTCCTTTTCTGCATTTAAATGATCATTTTGCAAAAACATTCCTTTTAAATGGACATGCAGGTTGCGGATGACGTTTCCGCGTATCAAATAATATTGGGCGGCTCAAAAAGGACGTCTGATTACTTAACTGATCGGTATGACTTTATATATTCGGCCACAGCGCCTTTTTTATTTAAGCGAGTTTTAAGTTTAGAAAACTACATTGGGGCATCCGCTCAGCAAGACATGATTTAAAATGTTCAATTTGCAGTCTATTTTTAAAGAAGTTTCACTTTCGCGCTTTAACGTATATTTGGCGCTGTGGTTAGCCGTGGTTTTAAACGTGATGTTCTATAAGCAAGTTCAGTTGCTTACGCCCTATCATGGTTTCAAAGCTTATGCCTTTATCGGTGCTACCATTTTGGTGGTGTTGGCTTTTTATCATTTGGTTTTTCAGCTGTTACAGTGGCGACCGATGGCTAAAGGGGTGGCTGCGCTATTGATCATCATTGGTGGAATGAGTGCCTATTTTGTCAACAGTTTAGGTGTTTCGATCACACCAGATCAGATCCAAAACATGATGCAAACCGATGGCAATGAAGTGCGCGACTTGTTGTCATGGCGTCTTGTGCTGTGGATTGGGGCGATGGTGGTGCTACCTTTAGTCATCTTATTTAAGGTCAAAATCCGCTGTGATCCTTTCAAAACCGTGTTATTGCACAAGCTCTTCGGTAGTGCAGTCTCTATTTTGCTGATTGCAGGCATGTTGTTTATTTTCTTTGTTGATTATGCAGCGATTTTCCGTGAGCATCGTGATCTCAAAGGGATGATTTCACCGCAAAATGCGATCAGTTCAACGCTGTCATATTATAAAAAAAATCGACCACAGCCGCATTTACCGTTGGTGACTTATGGTGAAGATGCCCATTTGGTGAAGCAAGTCGGACAGCAAAATTTGCCGAAATTGATGGTTTTGGTGGTTGGTGAAACGGCACGTGCAGAAAGTTTTTCTTTAAATGGCTATGCGAAAAAGACCAATCCTGAACTGGAAAAACTCAATGTCATCAACTTTAATCAAGTCAGTTCTTGCGGTACAGCCACTGCGGTTTCTGTGCCTTGTATGTTTTCAGGCATGCCACGTGAAAACTACGATGCACAGTTAGCGCACCACCGTGAAGGTTTATTAGACCTTGCACAGCGTGCTGGTTACAAAGTGACATGGATTGACAATAACTCTGGCTGCAAAGGCGTTTGTGATCGGGTTGAGCAGTATAAAATTCCTGAACCGATACAAAAAAAATGGTGTTCAGCCGATGGTGAATGTAGCGATGAAATTTTGGTGGATAGCTTAAAAGCCTATATGGCTGGTATTGCGGCTGATGATAAAACGCCACGTTTAATTGTGTTACACCAAATGGGCAGTCATGGACCAGCTTACTATAAGCGTTCAACGCCTAAGTTTCAGCCTTTCCAACCGATGTGCGAAACCAATGCCATTCAAGCCTGCACACCTGAACAGCTGAAAAATAGTTATGACAACTCCATTGTTTATACCGACCATGTGTTGAGTCAACTGATTGGTGTATTAAAGCAAAACTCAAATTTTGAAACTGGTTTTTGGTATTTATCTGACCATGGTGAGTCGACTGGTGAGCACGGGTTGTATCTACATGGTTCACCTTATGCCATTGCACCGAGTCAACAGACCCACGTGCCGATGCTGATGTGGTTTTCAGAAACATGGCAAAGGCAGAATCCACAACAAATCGCTTGCTTAGGGCAACAAAAAAGCCAAGAATTAAGCCAAGATCATTTGTTCCCAAGCTTATTGAGTTTACTTGGGGTAAAAAGTACGGTGATTGATTCAAAAAATAATATGTTAGAACACTGTACTGCGACCAAAGCGAGCACTTAGACCATGTCAAAAATATTGATTATTGAAGATGATTTTATGATTGCTGAGTCCACACAAACGCTGCTGCGTTATCAGCAGTTTGATGTGGTATGGGTCAATAATGGTTTTGATGGTTTAAAGCAATTACAACAATATCCATTTGATGTGGTGTTGTTGGATTTGGGACTACCGATGATGGATGGGATGCAGGTCCTAAAAAATATTCGCTCGCTTTATCCGACTTTGCCTGTGCTGATTATTTCAGCGAGAGATCAGTTACAAAATCGAGTCGATGGTTTAAACCATGGTGCGGATGATTACTTAATTAAGCCTTATGAGTTTGATGAGTTGCTGGCACGTATTCATGCACTATTACGTCGTAGTGGCGCGTTAAAACAGCAAAAGCAAAGCCAGACTTTGAGTTATGCAGGTCTAGAGTTAGATGAAGATTTGCACTTAGCCAAGTACAAAGGGCAGACCATTGATTTGTCGAACCGAGAATGGGCTATTTTAATTCCTCTGGTCAGTCATCCCAATAAGATTTTTTCCAAAACCAATTTGGAAGAAAAGCTCTATGACCTTGACTCGGAAATTAACAGCAATACCATTGAAGTTTATATTCACCATTTACGTGCCAAACTTGGCAAAGACTTTATCCGTACCATTCGAGGTTTAGGCTATCGTTTGGGGCAGGTTGAAGCATAACGATGGCGAAGTCGACTCCTGTTTCCTTAAAGCGTCAACTAATTACCTATACCTCTTTATTTAGTATTGTGATGGGCTGTTTGTTGGTGATTGCAGCATATCGCATTGCCCTTGAAGAGACCAATGAGATACTCGATGCACAAATGCGTAATTTGGCAGAGCGTGTTGCAGCGCATGATCCCGCTCCAATTAAGAGTGAATTTGAGGCGGACAGACACTATCACGAAGAAGATTTATTTGTAGATGTCTGGTCGTATGGGCTGCCTGAACAACGGCAACATGAGTTTGATTTATTAATACAACCCGTTAAAAAAGCTGGATTTTATACCCATCACACGGCACAGGGGCTATGGAATACCTATGTGCTGCCAACAGAAAAGTATCAAATTCAAGTCAGTCAGCAGCGCAGTGTAAGACAAAAGCTGGCTTTAGAGCTGGCGGCCAATATGTTGATTCCATATTTACTGTTTATGCCTTTGGCTTTATGGGGACTGAGTTGGATTATTGGACGTAGTCTAAAGCCCTTAGATGAGTTTAAAGCGGAACTTGCACAGCGTGAACCATATGAACTGAGTGAGATTCGGCCAGACGGTTATCCTTTAGAAATTCTTCCGACCATTAATGAAATGAATCGTTTATTTGAACGAATTTCGCTGTCGCAACAAGAACAAAAGCAATTCATTGCCGACGCAGCGCATGAGCTCAGAACCCCGATTACCGCACTGAATTTGCAAATGAAAATTTTGCTGCATGAATTTCCAGAACACCAAGCGTTAAAAAACCTAAGTCTAGGCTTAATTCGGACTCAACATTTGGTATCACAATTGCTCAATTTGGCAAAACAGGATGCTTCTGTACCAAGTTTAGAACCGACACAAAGACTAGGATTAAGTGATGTGGCAGTTGAATGTATGGAGCAACTGATGGAGCTGGCGCTAGCGAAAAACATCGATTTGGGCTTAGAACAGCATGAAGCACTTTGGATAGAAACTCAAAGTTCAGCCTTACATTCTATTGTCTATAATCTCTTGGATAATGCGATTAAATATACGCCTGAACAGGGCGTGATTAATGTCTCCATTTATCAGCAAGATCAGCAAGCCATTGTTCAAATTGAAGACAGTGGGCCGGGCATTGCGCCAGAGCTTTATGATCATATCTTAAAGCGTTTCTATCGCGTACATCATCATCTGGAAGTCGGCAGTGGACTGGGCTTATCCATTGTTGATAAAGCCGCGGAAAAAATTGGCGCCAAACTGCACTTTGGACAAAGTGCAGGATTGGGGGGGTTACAAGTTCAAGTGATCTTTAAGCTGTAGTTTGGGTTTGATTTGGGCTGGGCTGTGTAAACTGCTTATAACACAGCGCATATGCCAGTACATTGACCAGCCAAATCACCCATGCCGTCCATAAATTGTGACTGAGGAAATGTGCACCCCGCATCATTTGCGCCCAACCCATTACAAAGCCTAGAACTAGGGCAGCAAGCAAATAAAACCACGCCCGTTTGGGTTCATTTAGACGGTATACGAAATATCCCACAAAGAGCGCAAAACCTGTCGCAGCATGTCCTCCAGGAAAACAATGTCCTGCGCTGGCGGATAAGTCCCAAAAGAAATCATGTGTCGTGGCTAGAGTCATGTCCCATGGACAGGCATGTGCGGATTGTGATTTTAAAATCCCAATGAGACTGGTACTGATGAGTACTAAACCAATGAAATAGCCATTTTGCCAACGGCGGGGTTTGAACGCAGCCCATTTATATGAAGCGAGCCATTTCAGCAAATAAATTACATACACTGCGATGATGATGTCTTTGACATAACGGTGATTTAGTTCTGCTAAGGCCCAGTCGCGCTTTAGTGGAAAATGACCTGTTTGATCCATAAAAGGGTGAATCAGTTGTAAGTCGATGGTGCCCGCCACAGGGAAGAGCAGCCACAATACGGCAAAACCTAGCGTCAAAATAAAAAACTGAAGGATGAAAAAACGTTGCTGATCCGACACAAGTGAGGCCATGTTCTGAAAATAAGCGCTATTCAAACAGCGTCAGCTTAAGCGAGGCTTAACATAAACGCTGTTTCATCGGCTTTAGCATGATCTGTGCTTTGGTTATCGTTTTATGGCGAATACAAAGTGTCGGTTCAGTGTTACATTTGCTCTCAAATACATGAGGTTTAAACATGTCGATACGTGCTGTTCTATTTGATTTGGATAATACCTTGACGCATCGTGGACGAAGTGTTGCGGCTTTTAGTCAAGATCTTGCCGATACTTATCAAAGCCAACTTAACTGCGTTGATGTGGAGCAGATTGAGTCGATTGTGAATCGGATTGATAATGGTGGTTATCCCTTAAAAGAGTATTTAACTCATCCCAGCATCGGTGCTTCAGTGGCTTATGCGTTGCTACAGGAGTTAAACTGGCAGGTGGCTCCGCATTTAGAAGAATTAAGCAATTTTTGGTTTGCACAGTTTGGTTCCAGTGCAGTGGCGATGCCTGAAGCTGAGCAAACACTGACCCGTCTAAAGCAAGCAGGATATAAACTCGCCATTATTTCAAATGGTGGTCATACCACACGGCTGTCTATATTAAATGGCTTGGGTTTTCAGCATTATTTTGATGTGATCAATAGCTCTGGATTGTTTGGCCAAGCCAAACCCGAAGTTGATATTTTTATTGACACCGCACAGCAACTGGCTGTTGATGTGGAGCAGTGTTTATTTATCGGTGATCATCCTATCAATGATGTACAAGGTGCACAGCAGGCAGGAATGCAAGCACTGTGGTTATCAGGCTTTCATGTTCCTTCAGTACAGATGTCTGCACCGAGTATCACTGTATTGTCCGAGATTTTTGATTATTTAGAGCGCTAAAAGCCTCTTATCATGTTCAATACGAATAAAAAAAGCGGCCCATGTGAGCCGCATTAAAGTGGAAATGTGTTTAGAACATACTGTCATCTGAGTTGGCAGAGATTTTATGAATAGATAAATCTGCACCGCGAAATTCATCTTCTTGACTTAAACGGATGCCCATCGTGGCTTTTAAAGCGCCATAGACCACCAATCCACCAATAACAGCTATACCTATTGCTAAGAGCGCACCAATCAGCTGTGACATCATCGCAACACCGCCCAAACCACCAAGCCATTTTTGACCAAAGATCCCGACTGCAAGCCCACCAAAGGCACCACATACGCCGTGCAAAGGCCATACACCGAGTACATCATCGACTTTTAGCTTGTTTTGGGTGTAGGTGAAAAGTTTGACAAAAATCAGTCCAGCAATAGCGCCAATCACCAATGCCCCAATCGGATGTACGACATTCGAACCTGCACAAATTGCCACAAGACCCGCTAAAGGGCCATTGTGTAAGAAGCCTGGGTCATTTTTTCCTGCGAAGTTGGCTGCTAAGGTTCCTCCAACCATGGCCATAAGTGAGTTAATCGCGACCAGTCCTGAAATTGCATCCAAACGTTGTGCACTCATCACGTTAAAGCCAAACCAACCCACGATCAAAATCCATGAACCTAGAGCCAAGAACGGAATAGACGAAGGAGGATGCGCACTGACACGGCCATCTTTCTTGTAGCGACCATCACGTGCACCGAGTAAAACCACCGCAGCCAAAGCTATCCAGCCTCCCATAGCATGTACAACCACTGAACCTGCGAAGTCATGGAAACTTGCGCCGAAAGTGTCCTGTAGCCATTGCTGTAAACCAAAGTTGCCATTCCATGCGATTCCTTCAAAGAAAGGATAAACCAAGGCCACCAATAACACGGTTGCAATCGCTTGTGAGCGCATTTTAGCACGCTCGGCAATACCGCCTGAAATAATGGCTGGAATTGCGGCCGCAAAAGTGAGCAGGAAAAAACAGCGCATCAGGTTATAGCCATGATCCGCCGCTAAGGTATCTCCGATATGGAAAAAATGATGTCCATAGGAAATGTAATAACCAACAAAGAAGTAGGCGATTGCGGAAAGTGAAAAGTCCGTTAAAATTTTGCTTAAAGCGTTGACTTGATTTTTATGACGAACTGTCCCTAGTTCTAAAAAAGCAAAGCCCGCATGCATGGCAAGGACTAAAACCGCACCAAGAAGAAGAAAAAGTAAGTCAATATTTTGCATGTTTAGGTTCCATTTGAGTGCAAAATTTTGCAAAAAGAAACTCAGTATACTGATGCCTGTAATTTCGTGAAGATCTCAGCAAAAAGGAAATATTGATTAAGTTTTGCTTAAAAATAACAAGACTCGATATAAAGCAAAAGTATGCACCATGATGGTGTTTGTGCATTGCAGTGGTGCATGGGTTAAAATATAAATTAATATTAAGTTTATGAATATATTATGGTTATCTAAGTTTTTACATTTTAAATATACAGGTGTATATTTTATCTCTTGAGCTAAGCCAAAAAAGCAGTAACTCAAAAAATGATAAAAAAATTCGGTCAGCAACTATTTTTATTTGAGTCTTCGTTGCTTTGTTCTCTTTTGGAACGCTCATGCCATGAAATGTGCGTGCTGATTGTGCATCAGTGAAAGTTTTTAAACATGATTGTATTTTCTCATTCTTATTTTAATTTATCACAGATAAAAGGTGAATAATCACATAACTACATGTAATTAATTGTAATTATTGTCATATATGATCAGTCCTATTTCAGCATTTTTCATCTAGAACGAGACAAAATAGTCGGGCAATATTGGCTTTTTGCTGAAAAGTTATGATTACAGAGTTTGCACAAAAAACAAAGACAAGCAGGCAGAATTGGCATTTTAGGTTTTGCTGCTTGAGCGTGATTTCTTAGAGGATATTGGGGCGTTTTAAACCGATATTTTTTGATGGATTATGATGAAGAAAAAACTAATAGCAACATTGTTTGGTCTCCCATGTGTGATGGCTTGGGCCAGTAGTGAAGTAACTTCGGATTGGGGTTATCAAGCACAAACAGCACCGCAGTATTGGAGCCAGCTCAACACCAAATACCAAACTTGTGCGGGGCATAATCAATCACCCATTAATATTGAGCATGTGATTTCAGCAGACCTTGCGCCACTTGATTTTGATTATAAAACTGCTGCAACGAGTATCGTGAAGCTCCCTCATACTTTACAAGCCAATTTTCATCAAGGCAGTTATTTAAGTTTAGAGGGAGAACGATTTCAATTATTGCAAATGCATTTACATAGCCCTTCTGAAAATACGATTCACGGCAAAAGTTTTCCGATGGAATTACATTTAGTCCATGCTTCTGAAAAAGGAGAGCTGGCTGTGGTTGCGGTGATGTATGAACAAGGGAAAAAGAATCAAGCACTTGATGGACTATGGCAGCAGTACAGGTACCCCCAGAAAGTACTCACTTTAAACGCAGATCAATTTCTGCCGACACATCGCGAGTACTACCGCTTTAATGGTTCGCTCACGACACCGCCGTGTACTGAAGGTGTACGTTGGGTGGTCTTAAAAGATATTCAGCAGGCATCAGCACAGCAAATCGCAAACTTCGCTGCACTGATGGGGTATCCGAATAATCGTCCTGTTCAAGCCACCAATGCGCGCTTGGTTTTAGACTAGAGCGTGAATTAAAAAAGCAGATCGTGTGATCTGCTTTTTTAATGTGGGATAACCCGTCTGTGCTAGTGCAAGATCTTGTCTAAGAACTGTTGAGCACGATCACCACGTTTGGTGTTAAAGAAATCATCTTTGCTACAGTCTTCGACAATTTTACCTTGATCCATAAACAACACACGGTTGGCCACTTGGCGGGCAAAGCCCATTTCATGGGTGACACACATCATGGTCATGCCTTCATGTGCCAACTCGACCATCACATCAAGAACTTCATTAATCATTTCAGGGTCAAGTGCCGATGTAGGCTCATCAAACAACATGGCAATCGGATCCATACTTAAGGCGCGGGCAATTGCGACACGTTGCTGTTGTCCACCCGAAAGTTGTGCTGGAAATTTATGTGCATGTGCACTTAGCCCAACACGCTCTAAATAGCCTAAGCCTTTCTTTTTCGCTTCAGCTTCAGAGCGTCCCAATACTTTAATTTGGGCAATGGTTAAATTCTCGGTAATGCTGAGATGCGGAAACAACTCGAAGTGCTGAAACACCATACCTACACGGCTGCGTAATTTGGTCAAATCTGTTTTCGGGTCTTTGATGGGTATTCCATCGACTGTGATTTGGCCTTGTTGGAAGGCTTCCAGTCCATTCACTGTTTTAATCAGGGTCGATTTTCCTGAGCCTGATGGGCCACAGACCACCACCACTTCACCTTGGCAAATTTGTGTGGTGCAATCGGTTAAGACTTGAAAATCGCCATACCATTTACTGACATTTTGGAGGTCAATCATTACTTTTTGGTCGCTCATACGCTTAACCTCCTTTGTAATCGTTTTACTGCATATGTGGCTAGCATACTGATGGTGAAATACACTAGGCCTGCAAATAAAATATATTGCGTTAATAGAGACATCAAATCGCCCCGCACGTAGTTGGTGCGGAAAAAGTCGAGTAGGCCAATGGCGTACACCATGGTCGAGTCTTGGAACAAGATGATGGTTTGCTGTAACAGCAGCGGTGTCATTTTACGAAAGGCTTGCGGCAAAATGATTAAGCGCATGGACTGACCATAGGTCATGCCTAGTGCATAAGCCGCGGCAGACTGTCCTTTAGGAATCGATTGAATCCCTGCACGTACAATTTCCGAGAAATAAGCCGCTTCAAACAGCATGAACGCCACAATACTTGAGACCAAAGCGGTATCAATGGTCAGGTAATTTCCCGTGACTGTGGTGTAGATGAACGGTACAGCAAAGTAGAACCACATCAATACCAACAGCAGAGGAATCGAGCGGAATAAATTGACATAGCCTTGGGCAATTAAATTCAAGATGCGAATTGAAGACAAACGCATCAGTGCCAACAGCGTGCCAATGAAAATACCACCAATGGTGGCGATGATGACCACTTTTAAAGTGATACTTAAACCATGCCATAGGGCGGGTGCAGATAACTGCAAATCATGGGTAAATGCGGTGAGCCATTCCATTATTTAGCTCCTGCAATTAAACCTGGGACACGTAAACGTTTTTCCAGCAGCGTCATTAAGGTAATTAAGCACACGTTGATAACGATGAAAATAATCGTGACATAGGTATAGATTTCAATGGTGTTCTGCGTATATTCGCTGATGGTTTTCATCTGCGAAATAATCTCGGAAACCCCAACTAAAGAGGCCACAGAAGTATTTTTGACGCAGTTGGTCAGCTCTGAACTCAGAGGCGGCAAAATCGTACGGAAGGACTGCGGTAAAATGACATAGCGGTATAGCTGTGCGGTACTAAAACCCATGGCATAACCTGCATTGACCTGTCCTGTAGGTAAGGCTTCAATGCCTGTACGGACTTGTTCGCAGACACGTGCTGCGGTAAACAGTCCAAGACCGATACTGGCTGAAATCAGTGCTGTTGTTCCTGCACTTAAATCATTAATCCACCATGACTTAATGGGACCAGGTAAGAAATTCGGCACCACATAAAACCAAATAAATAATTGGATCAGTAGCGGTACATTACGAAAAATGGTGACGTAGCCAGTGCCGATGGCACGTGCGGTTTTATTGGGAAGCGTGCGCATAATGCCGAGAATACTTCCGAGCACCATTGCAATGCTCCAAGCCACAATGGCAATAACAACCAGCCAGCCTAAACCAATTAAAATCCAACTGAGATAGGTACTATCTCCGACGCCTGTGGATTGCCAAAGGACGCCCCAGTTCCAGGTATAATTCATGACAATCCCCTAAAATAGGTCAGGCAAAGAAACTTTGCCTGAGTGAACATTAATCTTTCCCTTATCGTTTACTGATCACGGTCATGTGGGTTTGCAATTAAGGCTTTAAGTTGGTCTGACATAGTAAAGTTCAGGTTAATGTTTTTCGGTGGAATTGGCTGTTCGAACCATTTGTTGTACATCTTGTTAATTTCACCTGAGCTATAAGTGGCTTTAATTGCATCATCAACCACTTGCTTAAAGCCTGTGTCACCTTTACGCAACATACAGCCATAAACTTCTTGAATTGGTGCTGTACCGACAATGTGCCACTTGTTTGGATCTTTGGCTTTCGATTTTTCCCCAGCAAGTAAAATGTCATCCATCATAAATGCAGCAGCACGACCACTTTGGAGCATTAAGAATGATTCAGCATGGTCTTTAGCAGAAATCACTTCACCAATACCAAGTTCTTTTTCATGCTGACGGATATAGCGTTCAGAGGTTGTTCCTGCTGTCGTTACTAATTTTTTGCCTTTTAAGTCAGCAAAATCCTTCACGCCTGAATCGGTTGCAGTAAGTAAACGTGAACCCACTTCAAAGAAGCCCACAGAAAAATCAACTTGTTGCTGGCGTTCTTTGTTGTTTGTAGTTGAACCACATTCAAGATCGACTGTACCATTTGAAACCAATGGAATACGGTTTTGGCTGGTGACTAAGTTATAGCGAACTTTTAAATCAGGCATATTTAGCTTTTGTTTAACAGCCTCAACCACTTTGAGCTGTAAATCATGTGCATAACCGACAGGTTGATTTGGGTTGTCAGCGATATAGGAGAATGGAATAGAGGAGTCACGGTAACCTAAAACAATGGTTCCTGATTTTTTAATCTTATCTAAAGTGCCTGACTGTGAAGCATCTGCGCCAGTGCTAGCTGCATCCGTTGCAGGTGCTTTGTTGTCGCTACATGCACTGAGGCTCAGCGCAAGTGCACTTGCACAAAATAGGGCAGAAAGATTACGTTGCATGGTCATGTACAAACTCCTTTTGTTTGCAGCATCAATTGCATTGTTTTTATCAAAAACGTCAGAATTGGGTTAAAGCTTTATTCTGTGCAAAAGATGTTCTTTTTATGGTATTTTTTTACAGCTTAGTCTGCATCTTAATCGAGATTGCTTTTGCTGCTCAAGAGGGATTTTTAATATTTTGTTAATAATGCTTTAAATAAGTGCATCGCTATATTCCTCTGATATTAAAAAGAAAATTATGCATAATGCGTGCCATTTCAAGTTTTCTAATTCATTTTATTAGGCTAATGTCTAATGCTACAGGGGTGGTTATACGTTTCGTTATGGATGCATGACAGAATGGCTTTTGTTCGTGTAGAACATGCTAAAACGGCAATAGCAAAGAAAAGTGCTTTATTTTGAAGATGATCCGTTTTAGGACGCAGTATATAAAGGTCAGTTAGATTCGGTTTACTGTCCTACACTTTCCGCAGGGGATTAAAAACTAAAAAATAAAAGCGACTGTATGTTATGAACAAATGATAGGGCACAATCGCAATGAGAGGATATGAGCAGATGTGTATCAAGAAGTGCTTAGTGCACAAACATATCCATATATTCACGGATTTCAGAAATAGCCGTTTCAATATCCGTCGTCAGCCATGTTGGCTCAAACAGTCCAATATAGTGATCTAAACGGTCTTGAGGTACAACTAAACGCACAGGACATTCTTCTTCCAGTAAGCGCCAAGGAATGATGGGTGTTTCATTGTCTAAAAAGGCTTGCACATTTCGAATGTCAATAATCATGGCATTGACACATTCAGGAAAAGGCATCACTGAAAACTCTTCAGTACGACGACGGAAAAACTCCAGATCGCCCCATTTTAGAATATAACTAGGCTTAGAAAATTCAATAATACCAATAAGATGTTGGTCTCGCGTGTAGTGCAAATGACATTGGTGCGTAACATCAGTGTCTAAATCAAGCGTTACACTTTGTTGACGATATGCCATAAAGTCCAAAAACAGCTAAAACAAGGTGCATAATTATAGCGCAAATTCAGTTGAAGAGCGCTGTTCGCCAGACTCTTTTTGTCTACGCCTATATGAAATACTTTTTATATGACCTTTAACATTGATTTGACAGAAGAGTGACTTTTTTTAAAACCATAAAAAATAACAATTTAACTTAAAATAAAGCGCTTGTTTACTATCTCACTATGCTTTGAAACACAATGCTACACAAGCAGTTGTTAGTATGAGAATTCGACAACTTGATAATAGAAAATTGAGGGGGAACATATGCCACATGATTTCAATAAACCGTCCCATGTACAAACGCCAGAGGAGCGGCAGAAGAAAAAACGCGTGCCCTTGTATATATTGGCATTGGTCGGAATTTTCTTAATCGCATTATTATTTTATATGTTTGCAGATACCAAGCCAAATCCGAATGAGGCGCCTCCAGGTCATCCGAATCCGAGCGCAGAGCCTGCAACACCGAATAATAGCACCACTGCAACAGCAGGTGACGAAGCGGTAGCCACCGATAGCAATACGGCGACTGCAACTGACCGCTAAATGTGACTAAAGCCCTTGTAATGTACAGGGGTTTTTTCTTTAGCAGTCATCAAAAGGTATTCCATTTCTCATTCATACCTCATGGCAGACAATCACTTCAAAACTAAAATCTGTAGTTGAGCAAAGGTCGCTGTGATGTAGACACAACAAGAGGGAGAACAAAATGAATGATTATGTAGGGCATCAGGGTCGATTTGATGCGATGTATTATTGGGACCAGTTTCACCCAATCCTGTCCGCAATCGCCATCCTGATCATTGGTTGGATTATTGCATTATTGATTGCAGGTGCTGTGAAAAAGGTTTTAACCAAACTCGGGACCAACCAAAAACTTTCCAGTGCTACTGGCCATCGCTCGAATATTGAAAATATTATTTCTCGAGTTGTGTTTTGGCTCATCTTGATTATTGCGGTGATCGGTGCACTTAATGTTCTCAATCTCACCAGTGTAAGTGGGCCATTTAGTAATATGGTTCAACAGTTCTTGTTGTTTATACCACAATTGTTGGCTGCTGTTGCTGTGGGCTTTATTGGCTGGATTGTGGCAAAGCTGGTCAAAGTGGGTTTACAAAAAGGATTGGATCGAACTCAGTTAGATGAAAAACTCAGTCAGGATGTCGGAGTCAGTACGCTGAGTCAAAACATCAGTGAAATTGTCTATTGGTTGATTTTATTGCTATTCTTACCCATTGTTTTGTCGATACTCGGTCTGACTGGGCTGCTCTTTCCGATCCAAAATATGGTCAATGAAGCCGTACTGTATCTACCAAATATCTTTATTGCGGGTGTAATTGTTTTTGCAGGTTATATTCTAGCCAAAATTGTACGGGGCATTATTGAGGGCTTATTGAGAAGCCTAGATGTACAAAAACAGGTTGAAAAAGTAGGACTGTTTAAAAACTCAGATTTGGCTAAAGTGCTCGGATCTTTTGTTTTTGCAATGGTTATTATCACAGCGCTGATTATTGCGTTTGAAGCTTTAGGCATTGATGCAATTTCTCAACCAGCGACGGCCATGCTGTATGAAATCATGAATGCAATTCCGCACATCATTGCAGCGGCATTAATTTTAATTTTGGCCTATGTGGTGTCACGTTTTGTCGCAAGTCTTGTGGTTGAAGTCTTGTCGGGAACAGGTGTAGATGACATTCCAAACAAAGTTGGCTTGCAACGTTTCTTAGGAAACACCAAAGCGTCTTGCGTCGTGGGTTATTTCATTGTGTTCTTTACCATGTTATTTGCGGTCTCTGAAGCAGCAAATCGACTCGGCTTTGAACAGATCAGTGGTTTGATTGCGATGTTTATCCAGTTTGGTGCAAACATCCTATTGGGTGCAGTCATTTTGGGTGTGGGCTTCTGGTTGGCGAACTTGGTTGCACAGGTGATTGAGCGTGGTGAATACAACAGTTCTCGTTGGGTGGCGAACATTGTTCGTGTCTTGATCATTGGCTTAGTGTTGGCGATGGGCTTGCGTGCCATGGGGATAGCAGACTCGATCGTAAACTTGGCCTTTGGCTTAACGCTTGGGGCAGTTGCCATTGCATTTGCACTGGCTTTTGGTCTCGGTGGGCGTCAACCTGCGGAACGGGTTTTGACCGATTTGTTAGATAAAGCCAAAAAAGAAGGTACGCAACCGAATCCACTTTATCAGGCCAAAGCTGAAAGCACACAATCAGCACAAGGCAAAGAAGAGCATGCCCCACTGAAAGAGCAAATGGATACACCAACGGTTGCAGAGGAATATCAACATGCAGATGATATTCCCACTACAGCAGAGGTCGATCCTGCGCATAAACCTTTAAATAAACCTTTTGGTTCAACGGGTGAAGCTGAACAAGATATTGACGTTCACCCCAAAGATCCAGACTAAATTAATCACACTAAACACCGACCGCTGATGGCGGTTGGTGTTTTTTATTGGAGTAAACTGATGTCAAAAAAAGCCCCAAATAAATATTTTGCCCCAATCATCATTGCGGGTATTACGGTTGGATTTTTTGTGAGTGCTTATAAATTTGTCTTTGCAAAACCGAAGATCGATACAACAACACACGCTAATGCTGAAAGAATACCCACTGCGGCAACTGAGGGACGTGATGCGGTTGAATCTGATGAAAAATAATACAAAAGTCTATAGTGTTGAATGAACTTTAATTTGGTATGTTTGATGCATGTGGAATATGGATATTTCATAAATTAGAAATACTTACATGCCTATACTTTTGTGATAGCTGCATGGATATTTCACGATTTATTTTTATAAATTGCAGTTTAAAAAGGAAAAAACAGATGATGCAAATATTAAAAAAAACTTTGATGGCGAAACGTTCAGTGATTCAACCGAGCCATGTCCATATTGCCATTGCGAAAATGGACTTAGCGCTTGCCCGTCAGCAGAAGCAAAAGCAGTGCGTACTGCTACGCACTGATTATTTAGAATAATTTATCATTTAAGCAGATGGCTTAGACATATTCTGATGCGGCATGTGCAGATGACCATGCCCATTGGAAGTTAAATCCGCCCAAATGTCCTGTGACATCCAGTATTTCGCCAACAAAGTACAAGCCTTTTTGCTTTTTACTTTCCATGGTTTTCGATGAAACTTCAGTGGTGTCTACACCGCCTAAAGTCACCTCAGCAGTACGGTAGCCTTCAGTTCCTGATGGTTTGACTTCAAACGCATGCAAGCGTGTTGCAATGTACTCCAGTTTTTCATCCGACAGTTGGCCAATCGCTGTTTCAGCCAGTTCAGGCCAAATCAGGTTTTGCAGCTCAACCACCACACTTTTCGGGAAATGTTCACCCAGTAAAGTGCGAAGTAGGGCTTTGGGTTGACTGTGCTTCTTGGCTTTTAAGTAGTCTTGCAAATCCACACTTGGCAAGAAGTCAATTTTGAAGCTTTGTCCTACATCCCAATAATTCGACAGTTGTAGCGAGCTTGGCCCACTGAGCCCACGATGCGTAAATAAAAGGGCTTCGGTGAAAGCGTTTAAGTCATTCGATAAAGTCGCATCGACCGCGTTGCCACTTAAGCGTGTGGTCACTTCTTTAAAGCTATCTGAAAAGGTAAAAGGCACCAAACCTGCGCGAGTTGGATATACATGGTGACCAAATTGCTTTGCAATTTCATAGCCAACCCCAGAGCCGCCTAAGGTCGGAATAGATAAACCACCCGATGCAATCACCACAGATTCGGCTTCAAAATACCCTAGTGTCGTGGCAATTTGAAAACCCTGCTCATCGAGTGCGGTGATGGCTTTTACTTCACAGTTGGTTTTAATGTCGACCAAACCTGTTTTTTCACACTCGCTCAACAGCATAGCTAAAATTTCTTTGGCACCTTTTAGGGTGAACAGCTGTCCGTGTTTACGCTCTTCATATTCAATACCGTACTCACAAACCATCCCAATAAAGTCCCAATTGGTATAGCGAGTGAGGGCTGAAATCACAAAATGCGGATTATGTGAAATAAAGTTGCTTGGCTCGACATACAGATTGGTAAAGTTACATTTACCGCCACCTGACATGAGAATTTTTTTGCCGACTTTATTGGCTTTTTCTACAATGACCACTTTACGTCCGCGTTGAGCTGCCATATAGGCTGTCATTAAGCCAGATGCACCTGCACCTAAAACTAAGACATCATATTGATTTGCGGACATGACACACTCACGGGAGAATAAAGCAGGGCATTATAGACCATCTTTTTTGCTTTTTCAGGACTATCTAAAGCGTAGCTAAACGACCTTGTAACCCACCTGAATGAATCACTAAAATACGATGATCTATGGGGAATGTACCTTGTTGAATTAAATCGCTTAAGCCCAACAGCATTTTGCCTGTGTAAATTTGTTCCAGTGGAATGTCATATTGCTGTTCAAAAGCATGGATAAACTGCAATAACTCAGTATTAGTTTTGGCATAACCGCCACAACAATATTGATCGGTAATTTGCCAATTTCGTTTTTCAGTCAGTTGCTGTAGTTCTCGACTCAAAAAATCACCTTTGAGTGCGGAGAAGCCCAAAATTTGCTGTTGACGATCACTGGCTTCAATCAGACCCGCAATGGTGCCACCCGTCCCTACGGCACAACAAATCAGATCGAAATTTTCTCGATCCGCATCAGAGAGAATTTCTGTGCAGCCTTGAATGGCAAGGGGATTGGTTCCCCCTTCGGGAATCACATAATAATCAGGATAATCTTGTTGTAACTGTGCTAAGTATGCTGGATTTTGCTTTTGACGATAGGCTTCACGGGACACAAACTGCAATTGCATGCCGAATTGCTGTGCTGTATTTAAAGTTGTATTCAGGGGTTTACAGGCCAGTTCTTCGCCTCGAATAATGCCTAGACTCTCAAAACCAAATAACTGCGCTGCATAGGTCGTGGCGACAATATGATTGGAATAGGCACCGCCAAAAGTCAGCAGTTTTTTATAGCCTTGTTGCTGCGCCGACAATAGATTGTATTTCAGTTTAAAAAATTTATTGCCTGAAATGTGTGGATGGACCAAGTCTAAACGTTTGATGCTGACCTCAAATCCTTCGACAGTAATTTGCTGATAGGGAATGGTTTGGGCAATTTGGTCAAACATAGAATTTTTATCAACTCGGCTTAGAGCATAGTGTAAATGAAAATGAATTTCTTCTGCACAAGATTAATGTTGTGCAGATTGGGTATCGACCGAACTAATTACGGACATGCCTGGACGTAGGTTTTCAATGCCCGTTTGATTCGGATCAATTGCAATCCGTACAGCAATACGTTGCACCACTTTGGTAAAGTTGCCCGTAGCATTATCGGCTTTAAGCACACTGAACTCTGAGCCCGCCGCTGGGGAAATTTGCTCGACATGGCCTGTAAATTTCTGATGATTGAGGGCATCCACCGTGAACCATGCTTTTTGCCCAATTTTCATGTTGGCAATTTGAGTTTCTTTAAAGTTAGCTGTGACCCACGTCTGCTGCGGAATCAGATAGAGCAACTGTGTGCCTGCGGCCACATATTGTCCCACACGTGGATTGACTTCACCCAGTTGCCCATCCATCGGGGCGATAATACTGCTGTAATTTTTGGTTGTTTTGGCTTGATCCAGTTGTGCAGCGGCATTGGTCACTTGTGCTTTGAGTCCTGTCTCAGCCACTTGAGCGGTTTTGAGCGCTTCTTTCGCCACCAATACATTGGCCTGTGCTTGTTGCAGTAAAGCTAAATTATTTTGGGTATCGGCAAAGGCTTTGTCTTGTTCTGATTTAGACGCTGCGCCAGAGTCCCCCAACTGTTGATAGCGCTGCTGTTGTGCCAATGACAGTTTATAGGCTGCTCGCGCTTGTTCAACTTTGGCTTCTGCCGCCACAATATCGGCTTTACGCTGTGCAATATTTTGGCTTTGATTAGATAGGTTATTTTGCGCTTGATCCACCCCAGCTTCTGCTTGAGTCACTTTTTGGTCATAAGTCGTGGCATCAATATGCATTAACACCTGTCCTTTTTTGACGTGATCAAAATCACTGACCAACACATCTTTGACATAGCCATTAATTTGCGAAGAAAGCACCGTGGTTTTACCTTTGACATAGCTGTTGTCAGTGGACTCAACGGCACTGTCAAATGGCCCAATTTTCCATGCCCACAAGATGATGCCAATACCGATGATCAGTACTACAAACATCAAAATCAAGGTCCGTTTTGCTGTTGGAATCAGTTTACTCGAAGGCGGCGTAATCGGTGTTGTTGCTGTCACGGGCTGTTCAGGCTGAGAGGCATCTTCAGAAGTTGCAGTTGTTTCAGCGGGAGCTATTGGTTTTTGATCTTCAGACATAACAATTTCTCAATAAATAGGGAGCAGTAGTATTAGGCAGGACCGATTTTCGCTTGTTGTCGCAGTTGATATTGATTTCGTGCAATCAGGAATGCCCCCCACAACAACAGCAACATGGCAACGACACCATTGAAGCTAATCACATCGTTATAGGCACGCACTTGAGCTTCTCGAGTCACCACTTGATTGAGATTTTTTAAGGCTTGTTGTTGCTCTAACTGCTGATCCAGCGTGTAACTATGCGAACTTTGTTGATACGCTAAAAGACGCTGTGCAATCAATGGATTGGTTTCGGGGAGTTGCTGAATCATCTCAGCACGATAGTTTTGGGTTCGGACTTGTTGATAGGTAGAGTAAAACGATGAACCGACTAAGCCACCAAAAGTTTGGGTCGCTGAAAATAAAACAATGAACGTGACAATATGGGTGGGGCCTTTTTGCATGGCGCTTAAGATACCCGTGATCAAGAGTGGGCCAATAAATACACCACTGGCAAAGCCCACCAAAAACTGACTGCCGTAGAAGTTGGAAGGGCGAATATCGCTGGTGAGGTGAAAATCTAGCCCGCAAGCAATCAACACCAAAACTTCTGCTAATAGTAAGTGCCAAATAATCCGTTCACGTGAAAAAGTGATGGCACTAAATAAGGTTCCAGACACGATGCCGAAAAAGATCACCACATAGAGCGGGACAAATTGATCGGGGCCCATGCCCATAGTTTTGAGAAAACTGACGGCAGCATAACTTTGCTCCGACATTAAAAAGCGAATTGCAAAGGCTCCGATGATAAAACGAAGCGTGGATGATGTCCCCAGCCAACGCGTCATAATCAGTGGATTGACCCGATAATGCTCATAGACCAAACCAATCACAATCAGGCTGAACCCTGCAATGAGCAAATAGGCCAACCATTTCACTTCAAACCACCACAAGATAGGCCCTTGAGTCAGCACAATACACAAAAAGGCAAAACCGGGCGCAAGCAGGGCAAAGGTGAAGAAGTCTTGCTTTTCAAAAACAGCAATTCTTAAACTGCGGGGTAATTTAAGCGACACCACCATTGCGAAACAGCACAGCGCTAAACCAATTTCAAAGGTATACAGGACATTCCAGTTATTCACATCAATGAGGTATGGAGAAATGATCCATGCCAAGGGAATACCGAGTTGTTGGAAGCCTAAAGCCAAATAGATACTGCGACCAAAATTTTCCCGCTTAAAGGCCTGCATAATGTAATACATGCCTAAAGAGCTGAGTGGTGCTGCAACCATGCCGCTAATGAAACGTACCAATACCGCCATTTCAAAGGTATGCACAAAGACGTGTAAAACCAAAACCACAATAAAAATCAGTAGACCAATTTCAGAGAATAGACGCAGACCATATTGTTGGCGGGCTTTAAACAGAATCAGGTTCGCACTGACATTAGCCATGACATAAGCCGCAGGAATCCATGCCACCTCAGAGGGTGTTAGTCCATATTCACCCTGAATTAAGGGTAAATTTGCGGTAATAAAACCGTTACTGAGACTGGCAGACAGTGCGACAAACAAACCAATAAAAAAATATATGAAGCGCTTAGGCGTGGAGTGCGCAATCACGGCAGGAGAGCCGGGTAGGGTTGGTTTTTCTTCAGCAGTCCAGTTTGGCGCAGGTTCGAGTAAACGCGGTGGCTGTGTCATGAGTGGTGACCTTTATGCCCGAATACCATTGAGTAAGAGCTCAATTGCACGTTGTGCAAGTTGTTGTTGCTCTATATCGGTCAGTCCTTGAAATGAAGTCCTTAAAATGGCCGTAATCATGGCGTAATCTTGGGTGGTCAAATCGGGACGACACACGCCGTGGCGAATGGCTTGATCAATCAGCGGTTGTAAAATAGCATCGCGGCGCGCGTAGATATCGACCATGATAGGATCATCACGGTCAATCACCCGCCAATATTCCATTAGTGCGGTTAAATACGGTAAGTTATAGACATGGTTTTCAATTAAACGAATAAAACCATCTTCATACTGAGAAAATGCTTCTGCACGAATTGCGAGGCGTTCCAAAGCTTGTTCCATTAAGGCAATCACCAAAGCACGACGGTCATCAAAATTACGATAAAAAGTCGCCCGTCCGACATTGGCTGCGTCAATCACCTGTTGTAAGGGCGCATTTATCCCGTGTGTACGAAAAACCTGAACTGCGGCTTCCAGCAATTCCTCGCGGTTTTGTGCAGCGCGCTGTTGGCGACTGGTCATGGTGATTATTTCATTTAATTGGGGAGTGCTATTATTTAACGGACAAAAGTGTCCGTTGTAAATATTCAATCCTGTAAGATTTTGCTCTGTACACGACAAATTTCACAGAACCCTTATCCTATCAGGGTTCTGCCTTCTTAAAATTGCCAAAATTTCCTTAAACTCTTCTTTTTTCCCAAAACCAATTAAACGCTGAATCGCCATTTGAACATAGTCTAAACCATAGCGAAATAAACTCATTGAGAGTCGTCCATGCTTCTTTATTTTTATCACTTTTTTTTGATCATGTTGCCATTCACCCGTTAAGTAACACCAACAGAAGCTTATAGCTAACACCGCAATCAATTTTTTCACTCGTCTAGGGTCTGTCAAGCGCGTATTTTCAAGATTAAACCCGCGTCCTTTGAGACAACTGAATAAGGTTTCAATTTCCCAGCGTAATGCATAATCCTGAATAGCATTGGCATTAAACTGAGGAGAAACGACGAGTAAAAGCTCTCCATTTTCTAACTGTAGTGCACTTATATATAGTTTCACCCGACCAACCAAAATCCGTCGTTTACGACATTCAATTTGACCAACTTTAAGATGGCGAAATAAATCACTAATTTTATGATTCTTTCCTAAATGATTGGTGACAATGAAGTTTTTTTAACACGAATGCAGAAGTTGATGTCTTGTTCAATTAACCATGTAAACCACTGCTCACCGATAAACTCTCTGTCTGCGAACACATTCACAATACGGTCTTTACCAAAAATGGCTATAAAGCGTTGAATCAAAGCAATGCGCTCTTTCGTATCTGAATTTCCACGTTTATTAAGCAATGTCCAAAGGATAGGTATCGCTATTCCACGATAAACGATTGCGAGCATCAGGATATTAATATTTCGTTTTCCCCATTTCCAATTGGTTCTATCTAAAGTCAGTTGCACTTGGTCGAATGAAAACATATTGAAAATCAACTGAGAAATTTGACGATAATCAAAATACTGACCTGCAAAGAAGCGCTGCATACGTCGATAAAATGATTGTGGTAAGCACTTGATGGGCAAGGCTTTAGATGCAGAAGAAAGATTACATGTTTGCTTTAAAATAATCACAAGCATGATGAGCGCAAAGCACTTTAAATGTGACTTGTTCCATTTTAGAGATTTGTTTAAGATAAGATATAACTCATTGAGATGTGTCATAGTATTCGTCGTTAGAAAACAATTATTATGACATTATTTCAATGAGTTATCTATTTTTGTCGTGTACAGAGAAGATTTTGTAAACCCCTTTGTCTTTTTCTAATTTAATCTAATTTCGACAAGAAATAGGCGACTCGGAAACGTCATCTGAAACCTGCATAGTGTAAATAAGATCTCTGTACACGACAAATTTCATAGAGCCCTTGTCCTATCAGGCTTTTTCTTTCTTAAAATTGCTAGAATTTTCTTAAATTCCTCTTTTTTTCCAAAACCAATCAAACGTAGAATAGCCATTTGAACATAGTCCAAACCGTAGCGAAATAAACTTACTGAAAGTCGTCCATGCTTCTTTATTTTTATCGCTTTTTTTCGATCATGTTGCCATTCACCTGTTAAATAGCACCAACAGAAACCGATAGCTAGCACTGCTATCAATTTCTTGACTCGTCTAGGGTCTGTTAAACGAGTATTTTCAAGATTGAATCCACGTCCTTTGAGACAACTAAATAGGGTTTCGATTTCCCAGCGTAATGCATAATCACGAATAGCAGAAGCATTAAACATAGGAGAAACAACAAGTAAAAGTTCTCCATCTTCTAATCGTAGCGCACTAATATACAGTTTCACTCGACCAACCCAAATACGTCGTTTACGACATTCAGTTTGACCAACTTGAAGATGACGAAATAAATCACTAATTTTATGATTCTTGGCTAAGTGATTGGTCACAATGAAGTTTTTTTAACACGTATACAAAAGTTAATGTCATTTTCAATTAACCATGTAAACCATTTCTCACCGATAAATTCTCTGTCTGCGAACACATTCACAATACGGTCTTTACCAAAAATGGAGATAAAGCGTTGAATCAAAGCAATACGCTCTTTTGTATCTGAATTTCCCCGTTTATTGAGCAATGTCCAAACTATAGGTATGGCTATTCCACGATAGACGATGGCTAACATCAAGATATTGATATCTCGTTTCCCCCATTTCCAGTTGGTTCTATCCAAAGTTAATTGGACTTTATCGAATAAAAATATATTGAAAATTAACTGAGAAATTTGACGATAATCGAAATACTGACCTGCAAAGAAGCGTTGTATACGTCGATAAAATGATTGTGGTAAGCACTTGATGGGTAAGGCTTTAGATGCAGAAGAAAGATTACATGTCTGTTTTACAATTAATGCAAGCATAATCAGTGTAAAACATTTTACATGTGACTTGTTCCACTTTAGATATTTGTTTAAGATGAGATATAGCTCATTGAAATGTGCCATCATATTCGTCGTCAGAAAACAAGTATTATGCCATTATTTCAATGAGTTATATTTTTTTGTCGTGTACAAAGAAATAAGATAATGTTTTATTCGCTATATTTGAATAAATCCAAGAAATGAACAGGTTTTGCAGATGACAATGGTTTTCCTACTTTTGTCGAAACAAAAGTAGGGCGAGCCGCAGGCTGATGAAGAAATTGAATAAAACAAGATAAGACTCCGCCAAGATAGTTTTTTCAATACGTCGGATAAATATTTAAATCGAATTTTGGTTAACTTAAATCATTTATATTACGCCAATCTCAACTTTGAATAAGGCTTTCCAGTTGTAAAGGTGGATTTCCTAATCGTGTATTTAAAATTACTGCAATGGTATGTGAAAGAATCTTACGCGTAATTCTATGCGTTAAATGCCATAAATCTTTAGCTCTTACTTTTTGAATGTGAAATCGTTCAGTTAATTGACCTATAACAGTCTCAATTTTTCTACGAGTATTCATGAGCCTCGCCATAGCTTCCTTAGACCTGCTATCAGTCATGTTCTTTCTATAAGGTGTTTGTAAATCAATATCTTGGTACTTAAAATAGTGTTTTAATTCAGGTCTTAAGTATCCTTTATCACCACCAAGTAATCCCTGAATATCTTGAGTAATTTCGGGTGCAACATCACGTTCATCACAATGAGCTGGAGCAAAAGTATAGCCTGTAATCATTCCTGAAAAGTTAATAACGATATGTCCTTTGAAACCATAATATTTTTCTTGTTTAGCCGCACAATAACTAAAACCTGCAGATTCTTTGAAGTTTTTATGTTTTTTTGCTCTAGCATAACGACAAACAGGTATAGGAAAGCCATCGATAAAATGAATATTATCTAAACCGAAAACAGATTTTAGTTGTGACATAATCTGTTGATTTACATGCCATAATTTTGCACAATGTTTGCAAAAATTAGGATAGGAACCTAATTTTGGAAACCATTCAAACCAATTGTGTTTAAAGTAGAACCAGATATTTTTATCAGAATCTAAGCCAAGAAACTCTCCCACAATTTGTATAGTAAGAATTTCAATATCACTTAAAGCGGGTGGAAATCCTCTACTTCTTAAAGGTTGAATGACAATCGCTGAGTAAAATTGCTCTATGATTAAAAATACAGAAATGATAAATTCGTAAATGGACATAACTTGCTTTGCTTTTCTTAGTCGAAAATTAAATTGGGTTATGTCCTTTTTATTTCAAAGACTTAAAAAGTTGAGATTCGCGTTTATATTATTGTTTTATAACCGAATGATTGATTTTTATTTAAATAAAAAAATACGCAGAGAACCCTCATGTAGATGGATAAGAGTTGTAACAAAGTCGATAGGATTGGAAAAATAAAAGTGCTATGCTGAAAGAACAATAATGATAAATGAGGGGATATGATGAAAACCTTATCTACCCTAGTATTGGTTTTATTGCTCACTCAACTGACCGCGTGTGATGCAAAAAAGGATTTGAATCAGCCTAGAACTGAAGCTCGTACCATGATTATTGGTGGTGTTCCTGTGCATGATCGTGACTATAAACTACCATCACAAGATATGGCTTTTAATCAGAAAAAGCCTCCACAGGCTGATGCCTACTAATAGGTAAAAATAGGGAGGCATATTGTCAGTACATGGTGGTGCAAGGTGCGATGTGCAGTATAAAAGATGCATTGTGCTACGCCAGATTTGTGAAAATGTGAAGTAGACGTCTTACTTCCTGCAAACGTTTGTTGAATTAAAGCCTTACAAACGTATAAAAGGCCTTGTACTCGCCCAATATGCCCAAACTGTTGTGGCTCAAATTGGCTAGATCAGTTCGATTTGCCAATTTGAAGCTTGAATCTCTAGGTTATTTTGCCTGAGTTGCTGGCTAATTGCATCGGCTTGTTTTTGCAAGTCTGCAACCGTAATGGTTTTAACCCAGCGAATTTCACTCGAACTATAACGACCATTTTCACGTCGTGAGCTGTCGATGGCCTGTTGAATAATGCGATGCTGTTGTGTCAGTAAATCACGTGTGTTTAAAACACTGAGCATGGATTGGCCCGTGCTGGTTTTAGCTTGAGCATTGGTCGCATGAATTTTTTCAATCAGATGATGTAACTCTGTATTTATACTAAAGGCCTCACCAATCAGCGCATTCGGATCTTCACTCAGTTCATCGCCTTCTTGGATTAGCACATTATTGTTGATGCGTTGTTGTAAAGAGGCGAGTTTGGTTTGTAAATCACTACGCAATAAAAGTGCTTCTGCTAGTTTCATAGATTTATTTTTAAAGTTTTAGATGAGTCTTATGCTGCATCTGTGCAGTCAAAGCTTCAAGTGAGTTTTGTAATTTTTATGAAATCTAAAATCATGAGAAAACGATAGAAAAGCACTTAGTCAGTTTCGGAGTGTTATTTAAAACGTGGAGATGTTTTTCCTATGTTGATTAGTCAATTTATTTACTAATGAGGTATAAAGTTTTATCTAATTTTGCTTTTTATCCAATTTAAAATTAGGTGCGTACACGGCCTCAACATTTCAATAAAGTACAAAAGCTGTTTGTGTAGGCAATACCCTTACTTTTGATAGGCCAAAAGTAAGCAAAAGCCTTTGTTATCCATACATAACATCCCTATTATGATGGATAACGTGTGGCATCCCTGCCACACTCGCGTATCCAAACGTTGCTTAAATTAAACTCTGTAATAGTAGCGACATAAAGGTGCTTTTATCGCTATAGATTAGAAGTTTAGTGGAACAAGGTTTCCAAAGCTTTCAAACCGACTTTCGGATCAAGCAGACCATTGTAAATTTCAGGGATTTCACGTTCCACCCCAAAGAATTCATAAATGGCAAGCATCGCCCCACGAACTGAATATTCCACAGTAAAGACCACATCGTCTTCAATTTCCACAAACTGTCCAAGGAAAGCAAAGTTTTGTGAGCCTTGAGGAATCACCTGAGGACGATCTCCCAGTTTACGGCAGGCGAATAGGGCAGAGGCATATGGCATCATGGCTGTGGTAACATCAGTCGTTGCCAAAACATGATCTAAAATGTCGTCAAAACCGAGCTGTTTAATCAGTTCTGTTAGGATTTCTTGCCCTGTGGCTTCGGACATTGGTTTCTTGATGTAATCGCCCATATGGTCAATTTGGAAACCGTAGCCCCATAAGGTATACAGGCCTTCAGGTAAGTCGGCAAAGTGTGGCTGTGCAGGGACCACAATGGATAAATGCCAACCCGACTCATACCAAGTCATCAGTGCGCCTGTGCCTGGTTCATTTCCCGTATAGTCAACAATGCGTTTAAGCAGCACGTCATCTTTCATGGTCAGAGTGAAAGACTCCCACTTATGTTCATCGACATTACCATAAAAAGTCATTGGACGGCCAAAGTCTGGGGCTTTTTGTGCTAGCGTTTCCCAAAGTGTCCAGCCATGGTCTTCTCGATGACGAATGAGGGCAGGCACGTCATGATTGCCACCATAACGTGAGTCTGCGGTAATAGAGCCTAAAGTGAAAATGGCTAAATCATTGGCTTTCAGATTAATTTGCTCTGAGCCTTCAGGCAGTTGTACATATAGGCGCGAGGTATGGCGTTCTTGGGTTTCAGCATTGGTAATGAAATCCGCATCTGTGACATAGTGTCCAAAACGCACATCGACGCCTTGTGCGACTAGCCAACGCTGTAGGGGCAGAATCATCGAATCATATTGGTTGTACTTGGTCCGTTTGACACCCGCTAAGGTATGAATGCGTGGCAATTCTTGAATAAAACGCAAGAAATAGCGTCTTAACTCTGCTGCACTGTGCCATTTTTGAAAAGCGAAAGTCGTGCGCCACATGCGCCAGAAATTGGTTTCAAAAAAGGCTTCATCAAAAAACTCATCAATGCGGCGACTGCCAATTTTTTCTTCTTTTGAAGCCAATAGGCGCAGCATCTGCGCACGATGTAGTGTATTCAGACCAAGCTTTGCCGCATCCGCAATGACATGTTCGGCATCAATCAAACGTGCATTGGCGTGGGTTTTCACTTGTTCATTAAACTCACGACATTCTTCACGTACCGAAACGTTTGGATTTTCCAAAGATGGAATACTGGAAAATAAGTCCCATAGGCACAAATAAGTTTCATCGGTCAGCATTCGCCCACCACGTGTTACCCAAGCTTGCGCGGCATGCGGGGTCTGTCCGCCATCCATCGAGCCACCTGAAATATCGAGTTCTTCTAAAATATGGATATTTTTGGCAGGGACTTTGGCATCACGGATCGCAAATGCAGCAGCAGCCATACCTGCAATACCACCACCAATGATCCAAAGATGGGTCTGTTGTGCGTCTAATGGGGTGCGCTTCTTATTTTGCATGGTTCACCTTTAATTATGATGTTAAAAATTATGAAGTTAAAAATGTAGTTTAGAGAAATAAAACCTTATAAATAGTAAGTCTTTTTATATATGAAAAATGTATGAAAAGGGAAGCAATCCACCCATTATATTTTGTAATTAAAAATAAGCATATGATGGCTATTTTTAATACACATTTGTCTTTTTATTAAAATTTAATACGATCTAAATAGCTGATGTTGAAGTTTATTGTTGAGTAATTGCTCTATTGTTGTTTTCACTATGGCCTATGCCGAATTTCCTTAAAAATAGGCTTTTTGTTTATCATTAAAAAATATAATGGACGTACACGCTGCGGCTTGATCACGATATAAATGTGAAAAATAACTGATAAAGTGAATATCGTAAAAACTTTGTTTAGCGTAAAATCGCAGCTGATAAATTCTCTCAATTTAGAGGTCACTCTTGGAATCATTTTGGATTTTGGGCTCGATTGCCTTTGCATTAATGTTAGGCGCAATGAGCCCTGGACCGACGTCGATTTATGTAGCAAAAAATTCGATTGCGATTTCTCGAAAGCATGGCCTGTTTACCGCATTGGGAACTGGAACAGGCGCCGCTATTTTTGGTCTGTTGGCTGTACTTGGTTTACAAGCCTTTTTGTTGGCAGTGCCGTCAGCGTATTTGGCCTTAAAAATCTGTGGTGGGATCTATTTGCTTTGGCTCGCATTTAAAATTATTAAACATGCCAAAGAGCCAATTGAGGCAGATCATTCCAGCTCAAAAGCAATGACTTTACGCCGTGCCTTTATGACTGGTTTAATTACTCAGCTCTCCAACCCTAAAATTGCGATTGTTTTAGCCAGTATTTTTACTGCACTTTTACCCAAAGAAATCCCAACCTATTACTATTTTGTACTACCTATCCTGTGTTTCTTTATTGATGCGGGTTGGTGTTCGTTGGTTGCAGTGGCATTGTCTGCTGAAAAGCCGCGCCGTGTGTATTTGAAGTTTAAAGCCGTATTTGACCGCGCAGCAGGGGCGGTAATGACGGTGTTGGGTTTAAAACTTATTTTTGGAATGAAGTGATAAGGTTTACAACAACAAAACTGGATTTTGTATAGGTAACTAAAAGCTAAATGGTTATAATCCCTTTGATTTTTTTATGATTTTTAAATTAAAGATTTGAGGGATAAATTTTGAATAAATCTATATTTTTGGCCGTTTTGAGTGGCTTAGCATTATCTGCATGTTCAACAACAGAAACGTCAAAAACAATTCAAGCACCGCAAGTAACAGCGGCAGTGGCGACTGTCAAATATACTGGCACTAAAACGCCAGTTTCTGTAGGGAAATTTGACAACCGCTCGAGCTACATGCGTGGTATTTTTTCAGACAATGTTGACCGTTTAGGTGGTCAGGCGAAAACCATTTTAGAAACGCATTTACAGCAATCGGGCTATTTCTCTGTCCTAAACCGTGACAACCTAGCTGAATTACAACAAGAAGCAGGCTTCACCAAATCCTCTCAAGCCATCAAAGGCGCACGTTATGTATTAACGGGCGACGTGTCTGAATTTGGCCGTAAAGAAGTCGGTGATCACCAGCTATTTGGCATATTGGGCCGTGGTAAAACCCAAATTGCTTATGCCAAAGTGAACTTAAACATTGTCGATGTAAAAACAGCAGAAATTGTTCACTCTGTGCAAGGCGCAGGCGAGTACGCACTCAGTGAACGTGAAATCTTAGGTTTTGGTTCTACCGCTTCTTATGATTCAACTTTAAACGGTAAAGTTCTAGATTTGGCTGTGCGTGAAGCGGTTAATAATTTGGTGTTGGATATTCAAACCAATAAGTGGTCTGTGCAGTAACTGGTTTGAATCAATGAAAAAAATCGTATTGGTTTTAGGTGCAATCTGCACCATGACTTTGGTGGGCTGTGTTTCAGCGCCAAAATCGTTATACAGCTGGGGCGAATACCCGCAGCAAACCTATTTGATGTTGAGTTTGCCAGAAAAGACTTCTCCACAAGAACAGATTGGTAAACTTGAAAAAGATATTGAAAAAGCCAAAGCCAAAAATGCAGCAGTGCCTCCGGGCTTGTATGCGCATTTGGGCTTATTGAATTTAAATATCAATAATGGGCCACGTGCCGTTCAGTATTTTGAGCTTGAACGCCAAACCTACCCAGAGTCGACAGTATTAATGGATCGTCTTTTGAAAAAAATGACAGCCCAGTCTGCGGCAAGGAGTGTGAAGTGAAACATTTCAAAAAACTATGCGTACTTGGCCTTGCTGTGACACTCTTCACAGGTTGTGCTACGACACCAAAAAGTAAACGTGACTTATCTGCATATCATGCCAATATGCCAAAATCTATTTTGGTGTTGCCGCCTGTGAATGAGTCACCCGATACACGGGCAACCTATGGGTATTGGTCTACCGTGACTTTACCTGTAGCAGAAGCGGGCTATTATGTGTTCCCTATTTCTGTGGTCGATACGCTATTTAAAGAAAACGGCGTAACCAACGGCTATGATGCGCAGCAAATCCCAATTCAGAAACTCAATGAAATCTTTGGAGCGGATGCCGCACTGTATGTCAAAGTTAAAGAATATGGTTCTAAGTATCAGGTGATTCAATCCATTTCGACCGTTGCGGTAGAGGCGAAATTGGTTGATTTAAAAACCGGAGCATTATTATGGGAAGGTCAGGAAAAAATCCAACAAGCCAATAATAATAGCAACGCCGGTCTGGTCGGGATGTTAGTGGGTGCTTTGATTGACCAAATTTCGAATCACTTATCGGACAAAGCCTATGTACTGTCTAACAGTGTGAGTACCCAGTTGTATGCTCCGCAGTTGATGCAGCAAAAAGGGTTGCTATATGGACCTCGCTCTCCGCATTTTGTTCAAAATTCGATGAGTCCACAGCAGTAAAAAGATCCCCTCAAATGAGGGGATTTTTATGATTCAACAAACTTCTATTTGGTTTGAAGAGCCTTTTAACTCTCACCCCAAAGAAGAGATAATTTTCGTATAAATTAATCCTTAAAATGCACAGGAATCCATTGATAGCTTTTCCTATCTGCTGAATAGATATTTCCAATCGCAGGGAATGGCAAGTGTGGTGCTGCAATGGTTTGCCCGCCTTTTGCATATTCAGCAAATTGTTTTAAGCGGGTTTGTACTGCTTTTTTCGGGTCGATATCATAATCGATTGCGGTTTCTGGCTTGTCGAATTGCACAGTATGAGAGTGCACAATGTCACCAATAAATACCATCGTTTCATCTTTGGTTTTTAACTCATAGCTAAAATGTCCGGGTGTATGCCCCGCGGTATTAATCACTTTAAAGCCTTGAACTTGATCGCCCAACTGATACGTTTTGAAGCGGTTTTTGGCTTGATACGGCGCAATGGCTTGTTTAATTTTTTCAACAGTTCCTAAGTAACCTGCTTGTTTTTCTTTCGGGAGCTTTTCGACCTGTTTCGGGTTTAGCCAATAGTTGGCTTCATCGTTCGAGACATACACTGTGGCATTTGGAAAGTTTGCCGCTCCATTTTGGCTAATACCACAGACATGGTCTGGGTGTAGATGCGTCAGTAAGATGGTATCGACTTGTTCTGGTTGATAGCCTGATGCTTTTAAGTTGCTCAATACTGAACCCAAATGTTCGCCAAAACAGCTCGCTGCGCCGCTATCCACTAAAACCAGCGAATGACCTGTATTTACAAGGAAGGCATTGACTGAGGTTTGTACGCCTTTGGCTTGGTCGGCGGCATATTTCTTTAAAATTTCATGTACTTCTTTTTCTGGAAGGTTTTGAAATAGCTTCGGTGACATGAAGTTGGTGCCGTCTAGCAAGGCAGTGATTTGTACATCACCCGCTTGGTATTGGTAATAGCCTGAAACTTGTTTGTGCTGTTCAATGATCGGCAGTATTTTGGTTGTTTCTGCCTGAGTAATTAAAGGGAAAAGGCAAAGTAAAGGGATCGCTAGTGTTATGATGGGCTTTTTCATTTTCTGATTAAAAATTGATTAAGTTGGTTGTTTTTAGCATAGATTAGGTGAGTTTGGGGCTTTTTATTGATGAAAAAATATTGGTGCAAAGATGCTGGTTTTTTTATGAGTTATTGAATTTATTCATAGTTTTGTATGGTAAATTAAAATTATAAAGGAGCTATTTATATGAGTGAACAACAATGTTCGGATAAACCTTTAGCATATTTGGATCAGAACATTTTAGATCTATTTACAGAGCCAAAGTGTTTGTTAAAAAAAGATTCTGAATTATTTAATTTTTTGAAAAATGAAGTTCAAGCTGTTTATTCTCCTACTACTCTCGAAGAAATATATCGGTCAGTTATTAATGGGAAAAGTAGTGTTTATGGTTTAGCCTTTTTAGATGTACTTAAAGAATTGAATGCTCATTTTATTACTTTAATAACTGAGAATGGTGAAGTGACCAATACTATTTTTAGGTCTTGGGAAGAGCCTTTAATACACTTTAACCAATTTGTAGAAAATAACTATTTAAATAAATTTGTGCATCCTTTGAGAAATAATTTATTTGCAATGTTTGGTGGAATTAAGGATTTTAACAAACTTGAAAATGAGCAAATTGATAATTTAAATAATTTATTGATATTTTTGGAGAGTTCTCTAAAATTTCTAGAAAGTTGTGAGGACAAAGATGAATATATTTTATCTGAAATAGAAAAGTATAAAGTTGAAATTCCTAAACTCAGAATGCAACAAAAAGAATATGAATCATTTGTTCAATTATCAGTACAACATTTAGAGGATGCTAATAAAGAACAAGCAGCACATAAAAAATTTAGGGATTCATTGAAAGTCGACCTTAACCATCTAAGAAAAATTGAATTTCCAAATGTTCTAGTGCAAATATGGAAAATATTGCAACAAAATAACGCCGAATTAGTTAATTTTGAGTTAGATGATTTTTTTCAACTGAAAAAAGGATTTAATTCAGAAAGTGAATTTTATATTTTTCAAAAAGTTAATCAGATTTATACAATGTTAAATCTGATTGGTTACCATCAGGATGAAGGTATACATAAAAAAGAAAAAAGATTTATTGCTTCGTTTAGTGATATGTCTCACGCTTCCTATGCTTGTTTTTGTGAGTATCTGTTTACAAGAGATAAAAATTTTTCCATAAAAGTTAGAGTGGCATATGAATATTTGAATGTGGCTACACAAATTGTAAACATCGAGGTTAATTCCACCCCGTGAACAAATTTATTCTAAAATTAAAAAAGCCCCTACAACGTAGAGGCTTTTTTCATCTAAGATCTAAATCTTAAGACACTTTATCACCAGCTTTAGCACCAGATTCAGGTGAAATCACCCAAACACCTTCGCCATTACCCGCAGCTAAAACCATACCGTTTGAAATACCAAAACGCATCTTACGCGGTGCAAGGTTAGCGACCATCACCACCAATTTACCTTTAAGGTCTTCTGGTTGGTAGAACTCACGAATACCGCTAAACACGTTACGTGGTTCAGCTTCACCGACATTTAAAGTTAACTGAAGCAGTTTGTCCGAACCTTCTACCATTGCAGCTTCCAAAACTTCAGCGACACGTAGGTCAACTTTCATAAAGTCTTCAATGCCAATGATCTCTGCTTCACCTACTTTAGGTTCAACTTTCGCAGGTGCAGTTTTTTTCTCTTTCTTTTTCTCAACTTTTACAGGTTCAGCCGCAGCCGCTAAAGAGTCTTTAGATGCATCGACCATTGCAGCAACTGCTTTCGGGTCTACACGTTGCATTAACGGTTGGAACAATGCAATTTCATGATCCACCAATGCCGTTTGAGCAGAAGCAAAGTCAAAGCGGTCTAGTTTTAAGAACTCTTGCACTTGAGCCGCTAAAGTCGGAAGTACAGGCGCAAGGTACACAGCCAATTGACGGAAGAGGTTAATACCGACAGAACATACATCGTGTACTTGTTGCTCTTCGCCTTCAACTTTCGCTAAAGCCCAAGGTTTTTTCTCATCGATATATTGGTTGGCTTTGTCTGCAAGCGCCATGATTTCACGAATCGCAGCAGAGAACTCACGTGCTTCATAGGCTTTCGCAATTGAGTCGCCTGCATCAATAAAGCTTTGTACCAATTCAGGCTCTGCACAAGTTGCTGATAATTTATGATCAAACTTGGTGTTGATGAATTTTGCACAACGGCTGGCAATGTTGACCACTTTACCAATCAAATCTGAGTTTACCTTTTGAACGAAATCATCCAAGTTTAAGTCAGAGTCTTCAACTTTATCAGACAGTTTAGACGCGAAGTAGTAACGTAAATATTCAGGGTTTAAGTGTTCTAAATACGTTTCAGCTTTGATGAATGTCCCGCGAGACTTCGACATCTTCTGACCATTTACAGTCAAGAAACCATTAACGAATAAACCTGATGGCGTACGGTAGTTTGCACCTTCTAGCATTGCAGGCCAGAACAGGGCATGGAAGTAAACGATGTCTTTACCAATGAAGTGATAGACTTCTTTGTCAGAGTCTTTCTTCCAAAAGTCGTCAAAACTTAAATCAGGACGTTTAGCTTTAATGTAGTTTTCAAAACTCGACATATAACCAATTGGTGCGTCTACCCAAACATAGAAATATTTGTTTGGCGCATCTGGAATTTCAAAACCGAAATACGGCGCATCACGTGAAATATCCCAATCGGATAGACCCGCTTCAAACCATTCATCCAGTTTGTTGGCAATTGAGACAGGTAAGCGACCTTGGTCACGCGTCCATTTTTGCAAATATTCTGAGAAATTCGGCAGTTTAAAGAAGTAATGATCTGAAGATTTTTCTACAGGCGTCGCACCACTCAAAGTCGATTTCGGATTTAAAAGCTCAGTCGCATTGTATGTTGTCCCGCAGACTTCACACGCGTCGCCATATTGATCTTCCGATTTACATTTCGGACACGTGCCTTTAATGAAACGATCCGATAAGAACATGCCTTTTTCAGGGTCAAAAAGCTGGTTGACAGGACGGATTGCAATATTACCTGCTTCACGGTTTTTCACATAAATTTCAGAGGCACGAGAGCGGTTTTCATCGCTATGGGTTGAATCATAATGGTCGAAATGCACACCGAAACCGTCAAAATCACGGATGTGTTCTTTTTGTACATTGGCGATCTGATCTTCAGGTGAAATACCATTGGCTTCGGCACGTAGCATGATGGCTGTACCGTGAGCATCATCCGCACATACATAAGTCACATCGTGTCCCATTGCACGCATGGCACGAACCCAAATATCTGCTTGGATATAACCGAGTAAGTGTCCCATATGGATGGGGCCATTGGCGTATGGTAGGGCGTTAGTGACTAAAATATTACGCACGGATATGACTCTCTCATTCGTATTTTATATAAGGTCAACGATTTTACCTTAGATAGCCGCGACTTGCACAAGTGAATCGGTGAAAAGTTTTCAAATGAGACTAAAGCCCATAGGAATTGATCGCTAGATTGAGCATCCATCGCTAATTTGAGCAAAATACTGAAAAAATCATGGGAAATGCATGGTCTAAAGCAGCTTGTTCATCTTTTAATGAAAGATTGAAGGGATTGTTCAGAACTCAAGTCATGGAGCTTAAAACTAATGCATATTTTCTCTATATTCATGCGCCATTAACAGCGATAATACGTACATTCAGCCCGTTTTTAAGAGTATGCCGTCCATGATCGATGATGATTTTGATTTCGACCAACCCGTGACCCGAATTCCGCAAAATCCACAAGCGACTAAACTACTGGGCAATCGACTTTTACAACAAGCTGAACAATATCTTGCTTCAATGGGTAGTCAAGCTCATGCACAATTGGTTGAGTCGCTCCGTCAGCTCGAGTCTGAAGACCCGTACTTTGCAATAATGGCCGATCAGCTTGAGTATGAAAGTGATGAACCAATGGCCAATGACGTGCTCAATTTGTTGTTTTTCTGGCAAACGGCCAATGAAAAAGAAGCTGATATGACTAAGTTTCAGCTGCCTAATTTAATCCAAACAGACTATTTTCAAGCGACTTTGCTTGACGCTTACGACGCGATGGATTTGGGGGCATTCCAAGCCCAACGCCGCAGCGTGATTGAAGAAACCTTAAAACTGTATCAACAGCAGTGTTATGCAGGTTGTATTACGGTTCTTTATGGTCAAATTGAAGGAATTTTGACTGATGCGTTGATTGAGCATGGTTATTTACAGCAAAATCAAACCAAGTTTGTCGATGTCTATAAAATTGTACCAGGCTTGAAAGGCCATGAAGTCAAAAGCCTATGGCATAAAGTCAAAATTGCCAGTGAAATCAATCCGTATTTTCTGAGCCTTGAAGCCTTGAAAATGGATGCGAGTTCAAGTGTCACTGCCAGCCGTCATAATATGGTACACGGTGCAGATGTGACCCATTTCACTCAAGCCCGCAGTTTCATTCTGTTTATTTGGTTGTTTGCAGTCATCAGTTTTATCAGTACTTTAAAGCGTTAGTTTCTTCCGTGTAGTGGTACAGGATGGCGTTTAAATTGCTGCATCCTGTACAGCTATTGTTTCCAAATGATGCAAATGAGGTCAGCACTTAAAAAGCAAGGTATAACTCTGAGTTAAGCAAAATTTTAAATACGAAAGAGGGTTGTAACATGACGAATGACAATAAACTCGATGATTTAAAAACCAAAGCGACTGAGTTGGGTGAAGACTTGAAGTTGAAAGCTCAAGCGGCAAAACTCGAAGGCGAGAAAGTGCTGGAAGATGTCAAACATCAGGCTACAGAAGCCAAGCTTGATGCTGAAAAGCAGCTGACTGACTTAAAGCAGAACGCAGCAGAAAGTAAAGCCGAAGGCGATGCAGCTTTTGAGCAAAAGTTGGAGTCTGCACAAGCCAAAGCCGAGCATGCGAAACAAGTCGCACAGGAGAAATTGGATCACTTTAAAGTTGAAGCAGGGCATAAACTGGATGAGGCGAAACTTAAAGCCACTGAGTTAAAGCATGAGGCTGAAATTAAACTGGAAGAATTTAAGGTGCAAGCCACTGAAAAGTTTGACGAGTTGAAAAAGAAAGCCACAGAAACACTGCAAAAGTTTAAAAAAGACGACCAAGCTTAATCCGTCCGAAACCGCGAATGTCGGCCTTAAATGTTCGCTAATACTATGGCGTAGACTGTGTACTGAGTGCAGGGTCTGCGTCCAAGTTAAACCACATGATGCTCTGAATTTGATTGTTTACGGTGCGGATGGTGTAACGATAGTTTGCAATTTCATATACATATACCGTTTCAAGTGGGCTATTCGGTGCACTGCTGATTGGGGTAGAGGACATAGAAATCGGCGATAAATCGATTTTTTTCTGCATGTCTTGAACTTGATCACCGATAGTCACCGTTTGACCCGCAGGGGTTTTAAATGAATTGGTTGACGTGTCTGCAAAACTAAAGCTAGATATGGTGCAAGCCAAAACAACCACGGCCCAAAGTTTCATTTTTTTCTCCCCAAATCGCGTCAAGATAGAACAATAGAATATAGATATTTTGCTATGCAATAACATCACCTTAAATGGGGAGATTGGATTGTACTTACAATTCTTTACGTTAAAATAGGATCCAATTCACCGATTTTATTTTTTTAGTTAGCTTAAGCGACTAAGCTTCGCCCTTTGATATTCAGCGTATAAAACCAACTAAAAAGCTAGGAATACTAAATTTCATGGCATAATCCATAAATACTGAACTTAACCTAAGTTCGTTTTGTGGTTAAACTATAGCATTCAGCTGAATACTCGAATTTGGAGTACATATATGTCGTGGCTTTCTTCTCTTAAATCAGTTTTTTCTCCTGCGCAGGAGGTAAAGGAAGAAGAAATCCAAACAGTACTGCAAAACTATATCTTGCCCAATTCAAACCATGCGTTGAAAGACCGCATTACTCAAGTGAATGTGCAGGGCAATATTCTGCAAATTACCATCAATACTTTTCCTGCCGAAGCCGATGATTTACAAAAGATTCATGATGATTTGGCGGTTGCGCTTGAAGCATGCGGTATCAAAGAATTAAACATGCATGTGATTCAACAAAAAACGGGACATAAAGAAAAGTCCGGTGGCTGTGGACATCAGCATGCTGAAGGTGAAAGCTGTTCAAGCCAAGCAAAAGAGGCTGCACCGAAAAGCAATTTACCCCCAGTGGTTGATGCTTCAGGCTCAGCACCCAAAGCAGTTGCACAACCCGTTGAAACTGATCCAAACAATCCACCGATTCAAAAAGCAGCGCCACAACAACGTGATGTGCCGAAGCATTCGCGTATTCAAAATGTGATTTTGGTGTCCTCGGGCAAGGGGGGCGTGGGCAAATCCACTACCACGGTAAACCTTGCACTTGCTTTGCAAAAGCTAGGCTTAAAAGTTGGTGTCTTAGATGCGGACATTTACGGTCCAAGTATTCCGACCATGTTGGGCAATGCGGGCAAAACGCCGATGATTGAAGCGGAAAATTTTGTACCCTTAGATGCCTATGGTTTGGCAGTGTTATCGATTGGGCATTTAACAGGTGATCATAATACTCCTGTGGCTTGGCGTGGGCCGAAAGCGACAGGGGCATTGATGCAGTTGTTCAATCAAACCTTATGGCCTGATTTAGATGTGTTGATGATTGATATGCCACCAGGTACAGGCGATATTCAGTTGACCCTTGCGCAGCGTATTCCTGTGACAGGTGCGGTGATTGTAACCACACCGCAAAATGTGGCACTTATGGATGCGACCAAAGGCATTGAGCTATTTAATCGCGTACACATTCCAGTCATGGGTGTAGTGGAAAATATGTCGACCCATATTTGCTCAAATTGTGGATTTGAAGAGCAAATTTTTGGTACAGGCGGCGGTGATCAACTGTCGGAGCAATATGCTATTCCTCTGTTGGGACGTTTACCTTTAAATGTACAAATACGTGAAAATGCGGATGCGGGCAAGCCTTCTGTTTTAGTGGAAGACAGTGCAGCAGACAGCTATATGCAAATTGCTGAAAAAATTGCAGCCGCACTGCCTCAGGCTGAAAAAGACCAGACCCGTATTTTCTAAATCAGCCATAAATGAAAAAAAGCCCAACACATTAAGCTGGGCTTTTTTTTTGCTTTTTTAGGACAGTGAATAGGACTGATTTTGTTTTTTGGCTTGCATAATATTAATGCTGATGGCGATCACCACCATCACAATCCCAATAATATCAGTCACAGTTTCAGGGATAATCATACATAAAGCACCTGCACCTAAGAAAATTCGCCAGAACCAGTTCAAACCAACTTTAAAGTAACCTTCAACTGCAGCACCCAGCGCCAAAATACCGACTACTGAGGTAAAGACAATACTCACAATAGTTGTCCATGCAGGAAAAGCAAATTCACGTGCGTTGACTGCGACATTGGCTGTATCAATCATCAGCATGGCAGGGTTATAGACGAACAGGAACGGGACAATGAAACCCGCTAAAGAAAGTTTCAAGGCTTGGAAGCCCGTACGCATTGGGTCGCCCCCTGCGATTCCCGCACCTGCAAAGGCGGCTAAGGCGACAGGGGGAGTAATATTGGCAAAAAGACCAAAGTAGAACACAAACATATGCGCCACCAGCGTGGGAATATCAAAGTTTGCCAAAGCAGGTGCAGCCATAGTCGCGGTAATGATATAGGCTGGAATCGAAGGAAGTCCCATACCTAAAATCATCGATGCAATCATGGTAAAGAACAGCGTTAAAAATAGGCTGCCTGCACCGATGCTCATAATCGAGGAGGTCATGACAGAGCCAAAGCTGGTCAGGCTCACTACACCAATAATAATCCCCACCACAGCACAGGCTGCCATGACTGAAAGGGATTGTTTTGCACCATCGGCGAGCGCTTCTAATATTTCTTTGAAGCCCATACGGGTCGATTTTCGGAAACTCGCTACAATCACAGTTAAGACAATGGTGTAGACCGCGGCATAACTGACAGGAATGGATTGAAAGAGGAAAAATACCAAAGCCACGATCGGAATAAGCAAGTGCCCTCGCTGCTTTAGTACATCTTTAACCCGTGGCAAATCCGCTTTCGGTACACCTTTTAAATTGTCTTTACCAGCACGGAAATGAACCTGCGCCATCACGCCTAAATAGTACAGCAAAGCTGGAAGGGTGGCTGCAAGGGCAATGGTGCCATAACTGACACCCGTGGTTTCAGCCATAATGAAGGCACTGGCTCCCATCACAGGGGGTAAAATTTGTCCACCTACAGAAGCGCTGGCTTCAACAGCACCTGCAAAATTTTTGTGGTAGCCAATTTTTTTCATCAGGGGAATGGTGAATGAACCAGTACCTACGACATTGGCCACCGCTGTGCCATTAATACTGCCCATAAATCCACTGGAAATGACAGCAACTTTTGCAGGGCCACCTTGTTTATGTCCCGCAAGTGCCATCGCAAGATCATTAAACAATTTGCCCATGCCTGATTTCGCCAGGAAAGCACCAAACAAAATAAACAGAAAAATGAAAGTGACTGAAGCACCGATTGCGGAAGAATAAAGTCCTTCGGTTTTTAAATACATTTGCCCGAAAATATCACTAATACTATATGGACGCGTCAATAAACGATCAGGGACCCAGTCATAGTGGCTAAAAAACGGGTAAGACAGAAAAGCTAAACCTAAAATAGGCAGCATCCATCCCATAACCCGCCGAGCGCCTTCAACCACCAGCACCACGGCTAAAATGGCAAAAACAATATCTAAAGTGTTTGGAATACCCCCACGCGTGGTCATAATGGCTTGATATTCTTTCCAAAGGTATAAAAAGGTTGCTAAAGAGGCTAAGGCAAGTAACCAATCCAACCAAGGGATGCTTTGTCGTGAACTGGACTGACGCGCAGGATAAAGTAGAAAGATCAAAACCAAACCAATAGCGACATGGGCGGAACGTTGAATCAGTTCGGGTAGTGGATTAAAGGTAATAAATAAATGAAATAAGGAATAGAAAATAGCAATCGCCGCTATGAACCATGCCACAGATTTGTTGCTTGGGGAACGAGTCACTGACTCACGATCAAATTTTTCTAAAATGGCTTGTTGTTGCTGCTCATCTAATTGTTCCGGGACAACTTTTTCTTCATTTTGAGTCATCGGCATTCTCCGATCTGCCATGCTTTCCACAAGGGCTGTTGTTGTGCTGTAATTTGCACCAAGGTGTAATCTGGATATTGTTGAAAAATGGGCCAGACGCTCTGGTGAATGATGATACTGCCTTGCATATTCTTGGAAATGATCCAGTTGATTTGATCAATGCGCCGATTAACTTTCATTCTGACCATACCGTCTTTTTGAAAGATGATGGGGTAGTCATTCGGTGTGCCTGCACCGAAAGAAATCAGGTCGGTGTAGCGCAATATAAAGTGCTGTTGCTCCTGTTGATAGTTTTCAATCCAACGGGTTTTTTCAACTGAATGTTTCCACTGCAAACTAAATTGTGCTGTTGAAATTCGGCACTGCATTTGAGCAACAGTTACTTCGCTATAGCGAACAGGTAAGAACAACAGCCCGCATAAACCGAGTAGAAAAAGTGCAGTAATCACTGCACCTTTTTTCAGCTTCATTTTTTCGCTGCGAGTTCGTCGTAATAACGCTTAGCCCCAGGGTGTAGCGGAGCAACCACGCCTTTTTGAGCCGTTTCCAGATTAATTTCTGTCGCTGCCTGATGTGAGTTGGCCAATTGTCCTAAACTATCAAAGAAGGTTTTGGTCAGTTTATAGACATCATCTTCAGAAAGATCGGAACGTACCACTAAAGCGTTCATAATGGCCGCAGTTGGAATATCTTCTGCATTACCATAAGTGCCTTTCGGAATATTCAGAGATAGGAAATAAGTTTGGTTTTTGGCGATTTGTTTCACTTTCGCCGGATCAATCCCGACCAGTTGTAAATCGAAACCTTGTTGCAGTTCCATCAAGGATGAGTTGGGGATACCACTGGTTAAGAATGCAGCATCAATTTTTCCACCCTTTAAAGCATCCGCGGCTTCAGCATAGCCTAGATAGTCGACCTTCACGTCATTGTAAGTAATACCAAAACCATTTAAGAGGGTGCGCGCATTAACTTCAACCCCTGAGTTTTGGGCACCGACAGCAATACGCTTACCTTTTAAGTCTTCAAGCTTTTTAATGCCTGATTTTTTTGATGCCACAATTTGCACATAGTTGGGGTAAAGTGCCGCCACTTGTTGGACATTATCAATTTTCCCACTGGCAAAACTACCTGTGCCATTCAGTGCTTCGGTTAAGCTGTCACTCATGACAAAAGCCATTTCAACTTTTTTCTGTTTGAGTAAGTTAAGATTTTCTACCGATGCGCCTGTGGTTTGGGTTTTTGAATTTACACCGTAGGTTTTATTATAAATTTCAGCCAAACTGGTGCCAATCACGTTATACGGCCCAGATGCACCACCTGTCGCTATGTTGACAAATTTACTTTGGAGTTTGTCGGATGCTTGTGCACTGGTTTCAGTTTGAGCATCGCCTGAAGTTGCGGTTTTATTGTCACTTGAGCATGCTCCTAGACCCGCAAGTGCAATTGAAAGTAGCGTGAGTTGAGTCCATTTTTTCATATACTTTTCCTCGTTTTATTATCTTCAAAGCCATTCACTTGGCTCTTTTATCCTTGACTTTGCGTGATCAGATTGATGAATAAAAATACGCATGTTTTAAAAAGTAACTGATTAAAAATCATTTGAATAGTTTTTTTTCATTAGGCATGTCTATTTGATTTATAAAATCATTGATTTGAAAAAAGAATAAAGCATGTGGCGTCATTTTTATGAATGCTAGATTGGGTAAGGGTCTTATACGGTATTTATGTTAAGTATTGAATGAAAATAGGACTTACGCACTATTATTTATAGATTCTCTGTGGTAGCAGATGATTTTTATCGAGAATAAAGTCATCAATGAAGTTTTTGATAACTGGTCTAAATAATTTCTTCTGCCAACGATATACATTTTCAAAGATCCGCTCAAACTGGTTCTTTTGTATCTCGACGTAGGCCATCAAGGCTGAAAAAATATGATTCAAAATCAGTTTAGATCGTCTTACTTGAAACTTTTCAATATGACAAACCTGTTTAATCACCCGGTGATATTGCTCTATTTTCCAATGACTTGAATGTAATTCATGAAAACCCTCAAAGGACAATAAATCATCTTCATCTTGATGCACAATATAAAACCTCTGCTGTTCTTTTAACTGAGTCTTAAATAATTGTACAAAGCCAAAATCTTTGAGCCAGACCACTTGACCCTGATGGAAATTTGGCAATAAACGCAGTTGAAACCATTGTCCTTTTTCTGGGGAAACCTTACGGTTACAGTCGATACCAAACATAAATCGAATACCATATTTTCTTATGGTTTTTAGATTTCCAGTCGATGAATACCAACTATCACCTGTAATAAATTGAATCTTTGCACCCCAACTGAGTACTTCACTTAACATATCCATAAAGTAATCATTCTTGGTTTTACTTTCAGATTTGTCATAAATTCGGAAATTAATTGGAATATTTTGACCATTCTGATCTGTCGCATACAAGGTAATGAGATTAATACCCTTGACGGATCGGTGGTGTTTGCCTGACCAAAAATAGCTAACCAAGTCCATATGTTGACTATAGGGTTTATCTAAAACAGTATCATCAATACTGACTATAAGTTTATTATTATCAATATGTTGAATTGCTTCTTGATATAGGTCGTGAGGTGTGTAGTCTTCACGTTCTAGAAAGCGATTTACACTATCATGCGAGATGTTATAAGTCTCGGCAAGTTGTGTGCAGCTAATAGAGTTCGGTTCTGTCATGAGAAAGCCCATATAAATGGGTAATGTACAAGTTGCTGTAGAAGCATGTTTAATTCGTCTGATCACAGATACTTTATAAAGTATTTTAATACTTTTTTGAATCCGTCAATGCGTAAGTCCTAGAAAATTAAAAAAACTGTTATCACGGTTCACTAAATTTGATTGCTTTCAGCAAGGCAAGTCATTACGCTTATAGCTATGTATATGTGGGTCTGTGAATATGGTCACTTGGTTTTTTATTGGTTTAGTGATAACCATTCTTTTAACTCCAGGACCGACCAATACCTTACTTGCCTCTTCGGGCATTCAAGTCGGTATTCGTAAATCTTTGCGTCTCATTCCAGCAGAAGCTTTTGGCTATCTCATTTCAATCACGGCATGGGGCTTCCTTATTGGAAAAGTGTCCGTACACTTGCCTTTATTGCCGACTATTTTAAAACTGTTCAGCGCAAGCTATATCATTTATTTGGCCATCAAATTATGGCGTACAGCCGATGCTGAAGTGAGTTTTAATCAACCGACTATTCGGGCGCGTGAACTATTTTTGGCAACATTATTGAACCCTAAAGCATTATTGTTTTCTTCAGCCATTTTCCCAACCATTGCGTGGACAAAACTGGATTATTATCTGTCACATATGTCGCTGTTTTTGGTGTTAATTGTTCCAATTGCTTTCTTTTGGACTTTTATCGGGTCAATTTTAGCGAGCAATAAAATTCGCTGGCTGAACCAATCTAACCTGCAAAAAACAGCGTCGCTGGTCTTGATGAGTTTTTCGATTCCACTGAGCTATTCTGCGATTTTAAGTTTTTAATTTAGTAATTAAAGACAGAAATTTTGCGAACTTAAACGCGCTTATTTTCATTGAAAGCGATTTCAGTTAAAGTACAACGCAATTATTGAAATTAAGCTTTTTGGAAAGAATAAATGGCTATTAAGTCCGATCGTTGGATTCGCGAAATGAGCGAAAAACACGGCATGATCGAACCGTATGCAGAAAACCAAGTTCGTTTAGATGAAAATGGTCAAAAACTCATTTCTTATGGCGTGTCGAGCTATGGTTATGATGTTCGTTGTGCACGTGAGTTTAAAGTTTTTACCAATGTTCACTCGGCAATTGTCGATCCAAAAAACTTTGATGATAAAAGTTTTATCGACATTGAAGCTGATGTTTGTATTATTCCGCCGAACTCATTTGCTTTAGCACGTACCGTTGAGTATTTCCGTATTCCACGTAATGTGTTGACTGTGTGTTTGGGTAAATCGACCTATGCACGTTGCGGTATTATCGTAAACGTCACACCACTTGAGCCTGAGTGGGAAGGTCATGTTACTTTAGAGTTCTCGAACACAACCAATCTTCCTGCACGTATTTATGCAGGTGAGGGTGTTGCACAAATGTTGTTCTTCGAATCTGACGAAGTGTGTGAAACATCGTATAAAGACCGTGGTGGTAAGTACCAAGGTCAAACAGGTGTGACTTTACCGAAGACCTAAGTTTTTGATATTAAAAAAAGCGGATCATTGATCCGCTTTTTTTATGGCAATTCATTCATCGGAAAATAAATATTATCGGACAGTTGGTTTTGCATTTGTGCTGAGTTTCAGCATAATCAATTGTGAATTAGAGTGCTTTGGTTGACGCAAATAAAAATTATAGTGCGCAGAGTAAAATGCCAAGCAAAGGATGTAGTACATAAAGATGCGGAGCATCGAATAATAAGGATGGTCGAGATGACGAATCGTATATATCCCGCAGGATTGAAAAAATCCTGTTTAGCTAGTCTTGTCGGACTCATGCTTGCGCAGCCTACATTTGCCCTTGAGTCACTTTCCGATGAATATCTAGCGGATACTACAGGTGAAGGCATTGCGTTACTTCCTGAAAACTTCAAGATGGTGTTTCAAGGGGCTAATGATCTCTCCACGGCTTCTAGTTATAACCGTGGCGTGGCCAATCCACAACAATACGACACGGGCTTTATTCGTATTATTCCTGTGGGTGAGAACTACTCCAAATATACCAATGCCGATGATCTGACCACGAAACGAACCAAAGCGGACATCTTTATTTATGGTTTAGCACTTTCACGGTCTGATAATAATGCCAATAGTCGTTTCAGCAATCAGGGCTTTACATGGGGAAACGATGTTAACCCTTGGTTATTTCGCGCTGGCACAGCCACGGGGATTAAACAGTTTCATCAAGCGAATGCAAGTTCAGATGTGAGTTTTCTAGGGCTGGAAGCCCCTTTAGCGACCGTTCTAGCCAGTGACGCAGATAATAATATTAAATTAGGTTTATGGTGGGATGCTTTTTCACGAAGTTGGAATTCCCAAAATAAAGTGGACCCTATCACTGGTGCGCCAACAACAACCAACGCGGCAGCAGATCTTGATTTAAATTTAAATCAAAGAATACGTTTACAGGCCGTTGCCAATGGGTTGAGTTTAAATGGCTCACAGGTGCGTATGTTTCAAACTCAAGCATCTACCTTAGACCAGAAAAATAAAACCTTTGGGATGGCAGCCTTACTTCGGATCAATACCAATGATGATCCATCTGGATTGGTCTATGCCAACGATGACGCAAATAAAGCGCTATTGAATGCTAAAGTCCTTCGTCTGAGCACAGCTGCGACCAACGACGGTACGGCAGTCACACCTGCACTAGATCGTTCATTGGCTCCAATTTTTGATGCCAGCGAGGGACTTTATTTATACAGCCCAAATATTAACTTGGTCTTGGGTAATATGTATCAGCCTTTTGTTGTAGGTTCGGAAGGACGCAATATTATTCTCGAAGTCACGCGTATTCCGAATGTGCCTGAGATTTATAAGCAGATTTATACCTACTACCCAGATGTACAGGGTGGAAACAATGCTGACTATAAAGGATCAACATGTAATGTGGCCTATTGTGGTTCGAATTTTGTTCAAACGGGGGCAGGGAGTACTGCGATTCAATACCAAGGAAATAACGCAACACATAGCAGTATTTCGATTGGTAGCGTGACACGAGATCCGACCACCAATACGCTTAAAGCCAATACGGCAACACAGTCAACTGGTGTGGTATTCCGCGGGATTGGAACAGCAGTTCCTGTAAATTTAGGGTCAGTTGCTATAGATGGTGTATTGATCCAACACTTAAAAATTAAGACCACAGGGTTATAGGATACTGACATGATGAAAAAATTATGTGTAACCATGTTGATGTCGGTATCCATGTTGTCTCAAGCGGGTTTGGTAGATTTGGATAATAAGGAACTGGTCGGTGTGACTGGACAGGGCGGTGCAGATTTGAGCTTAACCCTATCGATCAACCACCAATATGCCAATGATATGAGTTTAAATACGATCTCTAGGATCAATGGTGTAGATGCAAATGGGCGAGCTATTGTCACTGAAGCCTATTATCAAATGCGTGCAAATCAAGATTGCGCTTTATTAGAACTGTGTCGTATCGCTATTTCTCCAAATAATCATAAGGAAAATGGGCAACGAAAATGGCTGGTTTTCAAGCAGTTCCAAGGCACCATGCAAATTGATAAATTTTCGCTGGAAGGTACCACAATTCTGAATAAAGAAGGTAAGCCACAAACTGCGATGATGTTAAAGTTTTTCGATGATAAACCCCTTAAAATTAGAAACTTAGGTTTTGCCAGCCTTTCAGTAGAAAGTGGTGAAAATGGATATTTCAATACCTCAACGTATAACAGTTATGGTACGAGTAAAACTGTACCCACTTTTGATAAAGGTCAGGAACAAGGTTTTATGGGCTTAAATGTTCACGGAAACTTACATCTGGATGGAAATCTAAAAATCTTTAGCTATAACTGTTCGGGCACTGCGGGTAGCCGCTGTTAGACATATAGTTTCAAAAGGATATTGAGATGCATAAAATAATAAAACTAAACCTTCTGACACTGTGTATTTGTGCAGCGAATCAAAGTTATGCATTACAAGCTTTGAATGATCAGATTTTAAGTGATGTAACGGGTCAAGATGGTATTTCAATTACCCATGAAGCTTCAAAAGTTGAAATTAAACAATTGAATTGGGTCGATCCTGCGGAAGTCGGAAAAACACCGATAAAACTGGGTTTGCATAATATTGAAATGAAAACGGCAACTGGTTATAACAACATTAAAACCAAACTCGATTTTGATGTGGGAACAACACAATTAGCCAATGGTACGCAAGGGGTCGGCATTCAGCTCTCTGCCAGTGTGTCACCTTTTACCGCAACGGCTGCCCAAATCATGCTGATGTGTTCACCAAATTGTGCAACGGGTGAAACGGATCAAAATTTAGGAAGTATTAAGCTTTCAACTATTTCACCTTTTGAAGTGTACTTAGCAACGACGAATGGTCTGTTTAACCGTGACTCAAAGGTGCATTTAGATTTTAAATTGCAGAATGCTAGTATTAGTTATGGACAAAATAATCAAGATTTAACCTTAAAAGATTTCAACTTCAATTTATCTGCTGATGGATATCTCTATATCGATGAAACGGAAGGTGTAGTTCTCACCTCAAAGGGTAGTGTTGGCGATAATATTGTTGTTTTAGGTCGAGTGGAAGATAAGACAGATGTACATGACAGCCGTGTAGGCAATGCCACAAATCCGGGGTTAAACGTTGATTTACGTTATGGCTCAGCAAACTCGACTCATCGAAACTTAATTCGGATAGGGGCATCAGGTGCTTTAACCAATGGCAAGATCGCATTAAATGCTGACCAGACTGGTGTTGCTAAGTTTAATACGGTCAACCGTGTTAACGGTAATGTTCAAGAAAATGAGGTGGTTGCATCTGCAGGTTATGGTTTTAAGAATGCTGGCGGCTTACATTTAAATGTATCGGCTGACTTTACCCGTGCAGGGAATAGTTTGCTTGGTGCTAGCACACCAACAACGTTTGAATTAGGACACACTGGTACAGGCAGTTACGCCATCGAGTTTTCAAATTTATCACCGCTCAATGTACGTACTTCCACTGACCCCAATTCAGCAATAAACAGTCAAAATGCCTATATTGATTTTGGCCAGATTTATATCAATAACATTCGCACCAACTCAATGGGTTTTGTAGTCAATGACCAAATTAAGACGATATTGGGTGCGCAAAACTATGAGTTGATTTATAACCCATCACCAACGGGCAATGCTTCAAATATGGCTTTTATTGCTGTACGTGGACTCGATTTTCAAGCCATTGCAGGTAAAGCTCGCTTTATTTCAGATAATTCTATTGCGGTAAACAATACTAACGAAGGGACATGGGGCTTAGGTATTCCAATTTATAACCTAAATGCCAATGCAGCATTTTTTGCCAAGAAATATACCAATACCGCTGGAACAGTGAAGGATGGGTTGGGTTATGACATCGCAGTATCAACTGATGGTTATGGTGAAGATAGTCAAGGCAACCCTAAAACAACGTCTATTATCGTCATTGATGGTGCGATGAGTAAGCATGGCGAAGAAGTTAACTACTATACAGGCTTACGTAATATTGATTCATATTTTAAAGCCAATGGTGTGATTGGTTTTAATGAAAATGAAATCTATATCAAAGCCGATAGCTTATTGTTTGCTGCCAATGCGGAAATCGCAATCGGGCAGCTTCCGGGTGCACTATATAATTGTCCAGCAGGGGTAAATAGTTGTGCCAAAGAAGTCGTACCGATTAATAACTTTGCCAAAAAAGATGATGTTCTCGCATCGATTGCTTTTATGTTGGATGGTAAAGGTGAACTCTTTATTATTCCAGGGCTTGAGGCTGTAGGCGGGACACCACAAAGCAACTATTTGTCATTTAAATCCAATTTTGAGTTTAATACGTTGAGTAGCACAGACCTGAGTAATGAAAGTAAAAAAGGAAGTTTTATTAGTTTAAGTAACACCGATAGCAATGGAACAACAACAAAAACCTCAAGTTTTAACTTAAACAAAATGCAAGGTCACTTAGGTTTGAATGGAAAAATTCATATGCAAAAGGACTCAGTTGTCATAGACAATCAAGTGCAATTTAACCATAAGGCATTAGCAGGTGGACAAGGAACTGCCTTTAGAACGGAAGTTGCATTGTCTCCAACGGGTACCATGCAGAAGGTTGCAGATATTGCCATTACGGGTGGGGCTATGCGTAGCACATTAGGTATTACGCCGCGCTAAAAAGAATGACAAGGAATAAATAAAATGAATAAGTCTTTAATTTCAATTCTAATCACAGCAACATTAGGCTTGAGTCAAAGTTATGCGATGACCGCTTTAAATGACGAGGAGTTGTCAGAAGTTGAAGGTCAATCTTTGATGAACCTAGAGTTCCAGCAGGGGACAAATACAACCGATGCACAAGGGAAAACATATAACCAATCAAACATTGGTTTTTATAAGCTGGCCCTAAGTGCAGAATTGGAACTGAATGCCAATATTAAAAGGCTCCAACTCGGATGTGGCGGTGAAAACAATGCGATTCGTGCCAACAGTTGTGATATCGATCATATTTCTTTAAGTGGACTACCTGATGATGCGAACTATACATCGGATCAGCGTGCAGCAACTTCGGCATTAATCACAAATCCATTTATTCAGTTTGCGATTAAAAATCCGACTTCAGCTGCAACACGTGAGGTGTTAGGCTTTCGTGTGAGTGCTGAAAAGATTAAAGGCTTGATGACATTAGGTACCAATAATGATGTAGATGCAAATAATAATGCGATACCCAATGGAATTAATACCTTTAGTGGATATATGAAAACCAAAACTGCATCTGGTACTGCAGTGACAGCAGCTCGTAGCATGACCTTTGCGGATACAGGATTAACTATGAATGGTATTGTGCAAGGGCGATTACTCGGAAGTAGTTCTGGGACAACTTGTGTAGGTGGTTTTTTAGACCCTTGTTATGATATTTCATATACGTCTGATACTTATAATTTAAATCTATCTTCAACTACAGCGCCTTTTACGATTAATTCGACAGTTGTGTCGGGGACTCGAATGAAGGATGTAACTTTAAAAGGGACGGGTACTGTTGGGCAAATTGATTTTAGTGGACAATTAACAGCTAAAGTACTCGGTTTTTTAAACTTAGATAAACAGGTGTCCGGCAATATTACTGGGCTTAAAACAGATATCACTGTGAACCAAAGTTTAGGCTTAATTCATGCACTGTATTTAAACAACCCAGCATCATTATCCTTGCAGTCCCAAGATATTCTATGGACGGGTGCTGCGGTTGGTGCGAATAAAGGTTGGTGGCTGGCAATGGAAGATGAAGTCGAACTGGGTAGCTTAAGCCCAACGACCAAAGTGGCAATTACCAATGAAGTCTTAAAACAAACCATTGCGGGTATTAATAAAGATCTAACGGACAATCCTCGAAATTGCGGTAATCTTTTAACAGGATGTGTCGGTGGTTCTGCCTTAGTTGTTGGGAATGTTCCAATGAATACGACGACTTTGGATTTTCCACTGACTAATTTAAGCTTACAAGGGCAAAACTTTCGATCGAACTGCTATGGTGGTTTAAAATTCTGCTAGATACGTGATCGAATAAAAAATCCCGCGATATACGCGGGATTTTTTATTCTAAAATGAATTATTTTGCAATTTTCGCCAACAACTCTTCTTTAGAAATATTTACAGATTCAGCATCACGACGGCCTTTATATTCAAAAGTACCAGCATCTAAGCCTTTCTCACCAATCACAATACGGTGAGGAATCCCAGTAAGCTCAAGGTCTGAGAATTTCACGCCTGGACGTTCGTTACGATCATCCAGTAAAACATCATAACCTGCTGTCGTAAGTTCAGCATACAGTGCTTCAGCTGCTTCTAAAGTACGTGGAGACTTATGTGCATTCATAGGCACAATGGCAACTTCAAACGGTGCAATTGCCATAGGCCAAATAATGCCTTTTTCGTCAAAGTTTTGCTCAATTGCAGAGGCAACTACACGTGTTACACCAATACCGTAACAACCCATGGTTACAGTAAATGGCTTACCATCTTCACCTAAAACTTTACAACCCAAAGCTTCTGAATACTTTTGACCGAGTTGGAAAATATGCCCAACTTCGATACCACGTTTAATTTGCAGCGTACCTTTACCGTCTGGAGACGGATCACCCTCAACCACATTACGTAAGTCATAAACTTCGGTGAACTGTGCATCACGTTCCCAGTTTAGACCAGTCACGTGTTTATCAACCTCATTTGCACCCGCAACAAAGTCAGACAGTACCGATGCAGCACGGTCGACAATGACCGTTAAGCCTTTTTCTACCAAGCCTTGTGGTCCGCAGAAACCAGCGGTTAAACCCAGTGCAGCAAGTTGTTCTTCTGTTGCAAAAGTTAATGGTGATGCAATGCTTGGATGCTTCTCCGCTTTAATTTCATTCAGCTCATGATCGCCACGTAAAAACAATGCCACTACCGGTGTTGCTTGGCCTTCTTCGGTTGCAATACCTTGCACTAACAAAGCTTTTACAGAGTGTGCAGGATCAGATTTTAAGAAGTTAGAGACATCTGCAATGGTTTTTTGATTTGGTGTATCGACCACTTCTAAAGCTTTGGTTGGCGCTGCACGTTCACCGACTAAAACAGCCTCAGCCATTTCAATATTTGCCGCATAGTCAGATTCAGTCGAGAAGGCGATATCATCTTCACCACTTGATGCTAACACGTGGAATTCATGTGAGCCTGAACCACCAATTGAACCTGTATCGGCTTGTACTGGACGGAAATCTAAACCTAAACGGCTAAAGATTTTGCAGTACGCGCCGTACATGATGTCATAGGTTTCTTGCAGTGATTCTTGGTTTGCGTGGAAAGAATAAGCATCTTTCATAATAAATTCACGTGAACGCATTACACCGAAACGTGGACGAATTTCATCACGGAATTTGGTTTGTACTTGATAGAAGTTTGCAGGCAATTGTTTATAGCTTTTGAGTTCATTGCGCGCAAGATCGGTAATGACTTCTTCGTGGGTAGGACCAAGTACGAAAGGGTTGCCATGGCGGTCTTTGAAACGAAGCAATTCAGGGCCGTATTGGACATAGCGACCAGATTCTTCCCATAAAGACGCTGGCTGAGTTACGGGCATCAGGACTTCTAGTGAACCCGCATTGTTCATTTCTTCATGAACGATCGCTGCAACTTTATTTAATACGCGAACGCCCATCGGCAGCCAAGTATATAAACCTGAAGCCAATTTACGAATCATCCCAGCACGTAGCATTAGTTGATGTGAAATCACTTCTGCGTCATTTGGGGTTTCTCTTAACGTTGCAAATAAAAAGCGACTCGCGCGCATGGAAACTGTCCTAAAATTTTAAACTTTGAAAGTCAAAGATTATACGATAAAAAATGAGGAGGCATGTCGACACCACCTCAGAAAAATGTCGATTATTATGACATGATTTTACGTACTTGACGCAGCATAAAGTTCTTAAAGTCATCTAAATAGGTGAAGATCACAGGAACCACCACTAAGGTCAGCAGTGTCGATGTAATGACACCGCCGATCACTGCATGTGCCATCGGTGCGCTTTGTTCACCTCCTTCACCTAGTCCTAAAGCCAGAGGTACCATGCCCATTACCATAGCGCTAGTAGTCATCAAAATAGGTCGTAAGCGTGTTTTACCCGCATCAATAATCGCTTGATAACGATCAACGCCGTGATCCATGGTTTTTTTAATGAAATCGATCAATAGAATTGCATTCTTGGTCACCAGACCCATCAACATGATAATACCGATAATAGAAAACAAGTTCATGGTGGAGTTAAATAAGAAGAGCGCTAAAAACACCCCAATCAATGATAGTGGCAGGGAAGCCATAATCGCCGCAGGGTGAATAAAACTATTAAACTGCGAACCTAGCACAATATAAATAAACACAATCGATAAGGTGATTGCGGTCATGGCATAACCTGCAGATTCAGCCATGTCTTTGTTTGAACCTTGCGTGTCAAAGCTATAACCTGCAGGAAGATCAAAGTTGTCTTCAATTTTTTTAATATCTACCCCAATATCGCCTGCAGGACGACCTGCGGTGTTGGCTTCGACTAAGACCTCCCTTGCTAGATCACGACGATTAATCTGCGATGCCCCCAGACTTTGCTCTAAATGCGCAACACTAGAAAGGGGAATCAATACAGCTTGACCATTGGCATCCGTTTTTTGCGATGTGAGGTAAAGGTTTTGTACATCACTAGGTAAGCTACGCGCATTTTCAGTTAAGCGTAGGTTAACGTCATAAGTTTCGCCTTTGTTGTCTTGCCATGTGGTGACATCATCCCCTGCAATCAGTGGGCGAATGACATTGGCAATTTGGTTGACCGATAGGCCCAAATCGCTGGCTAAGACCCGATTAATATGCACGCCTAAAGTCGGTTTAGGGGCTTTAAGTGAGCTTTCTAAGTCGACAATGCCTTTGACTTGCGCAATTTCTGTCATAAAGCGGTCTGATATTTTTTGCAATTCGGCTAAGTCTGGACCTTTGATAGAAATCATCACGGGTTTTTGTCCGCCCGATACCGTTTCATCTGCGGAGGCAATTGAGGTCACAGTAATGCCACCCACTTGTTGCAGGCGTTGGCGGAATTCATTGTTTAAGTCGGTTAAGCTTTTCTTGCGTTCTGTACGTGGTGTAACGGTTACGCGAATATTGACATGGTTTTTACCACGATCTGTAACGCCATTAATCACTGCATAAGTTGCTCGAACGTCAGGGTGCTGCTGAATAATTTTATCGACTTGCAGCAGTTTGGCTTGTGAATATTCCAAAGAGGCGTCGACAGGTGTTTCGAACTTAATCCGAATCTCACCTTTATCTGGAACAGGGACAAACTCTGTTCCAATCAGTTTAGATAAGCCTAATGCACCGAACAGTGAAGCCACAGCAATCATGAGGGTGATGAGTCGGAAGCGCAGAGCAAGCTTGAGTAGTTTCTCATAGCCATGGCTGAGATTATCTAGTTTGCCAGAAATCCAATTGAAGAAACGTTTGACTCGATTGGGTGGTTTATGTGGATTATGCTGTTCAGCCCAATGTGCAGATAGCATTGGATCTAAAGTAAAGCTGACGAACATGGAGATCAGCACAGCAGTACTGACGGTTACGCCAAACTGATAGAAAAAGCGACCGATAATACCGCCCATAAATGCCACAGGTAAGAACACCGCAACAATGGTTAAGGTGGTGGCTAAAACAGCGAGTCCAATTTCTTTGGTCCCATCAAGGGCTGCTGTGACGGGGTCTTTGCCCATGTCTGCATGTCGCACAATATTTTCACGGACCACAATCGCATCATCAATCAGTAGACCAATACTGAGTGATAATGCCAGTAAGGTCATCATATTGATGCTAAAGCCAAAGATCCAAATAACCGTCAGAGTGCCAAGGAGAGCAATCGGCAAGGTCATGCCTGTAATGGCAGTGGAACGGAATGAGCCTAAAAACAACAGGACAATCAAAACGGCAAGTGCTGCACCTTCAATAATGGTACGTGCAACATCGGTGATGCTGTTACGAATGCCTTTGGATGAATCCACCACGACTTTTGCGGTGATGCCTTCAGGCAACTGTTTTTGGATATCTGCTAAGGTCTCATAAACACCGTCGACCACGTCAATCACATTTGAATCGGAACTGCGTAAAATATCAATCGCAACCGCAGTTTGACCATCTAAATAGGCACTCGACTCAAGTTCGGCTTGGCTGTCTGAAATGCTTGCAACTTGGCGCAAATAAATCGGTACACCATTTTTATTGGCAATCACCAAATCGCCGAAGGCTAAAGGATGAATCACTTTAGACTTAATTTCGACCACAAGTTCACTGTTACCATATTTCAACGTTCCACCCGGAACCTCGACATTTTCAGCTTTTAACGTGTTGATGATCTGATCAATACCAATCCCAAAACTTTGTAATTTTTCGGGTTCAATCTGTATGCGAATTTGTCGCTTGGCATCACCCAATAAGTTGACTGTCCCGACACCAGAAACGGTTCTAAACTGTGGAACGATGCGCTGGTCCAAATAAGAACTGAGCGCTTTCAGTGACATGTTTTGTGATTCAAATACAATCGACATCACGGCATTGGCAGAAGGATCGTAACGTTCAACAATTGGGTCTTGAATTTCGTCTCGAAACTCAGCGGTGACCGGTGCAATTTTATCGCGAACATCTTGCGCGGCTATAGCGGAAGAAACATCGAGATCAAATTCAGCAATAATGGTCGATAAGCCTTCGCTAGACTGAGAAATGACCTGCTTTAAACCTGAAATGGTATTGATTTGATCTTCCATTTTCTTGGTGATTTCAGATTCCACCGTTTCAGGTGATGCCCCTGGATAGGTGGTATAAACCACCACGAAGGGGAAATCGACATCAGGAAACTCCTCAACCCCCATTCTTTGCCAAGAGGCTAAGCCCAAAACCATCAGACAGAACATCATCATGATGGTAAAAACAGGATATTTCACACTAATACGGGTTAACCACATAGCAACAACCTTTTCTTATTTTTATGGATTGATTGTCACCATTTGATGCAAATCTTTTTCATTAAACTTTATACGACTAATCTGGTCGCCAGTTTGTAGTCCCTGTACCACAGCGCTGTTATTGCTATAGCGTTGTTCCAATACTTTTATATGAACACGTTCAATTTTATTGTGGCGAATCACCCAAACATAAGGCATATTTTGTATATCTTGAATGGTATCAAGCGGGATAATTTGCCCTGTAATGGACTGTGAACCAAGTATGTCGCCCTCCACAAAGGTCCCGATACTCAATGAATTAATACTTTCAATTGGCTGAGCAAAGAACTCAATTTGACGGCTCGCGGGGTCTGCAACTGGAGAAATACGATTAAGCTTGGCTGTCCGTTTTTGGGGATTGCCTTGCAGCCGATATTCAATTTTTTCTCCCAAGCTTAAAGCGGCTTGTAGATCACTTGGAATTTTGGCCTGTATTTCTAAATGATTCGGGTCAATGATTTCAAATAGAGTTTGTCCTGCGGATACTGTTTGCCCAGGTTCAACCAGACGTTGAGTAATAACCCCTGAAATAGGGCTTAAAATAGTGCCATCGCGATCCGCTTTTTCCGCAATATCAACATTGGCTTGTTGCGCACGAACATTTTCTAATTGAGCTTGATATTCCACAAGGCTTTGTTCATATTCCACTTTAGAAATAAAGCCCTGATCGAGTAAACGTTTTTTTCTTTGAACCATGCTTTTTGCAAGATTGGCTTGGGCTTGGGTTGAAGCAAGATTGGCTTGAGCCTGAGCGAGACGTGCAGCATTATCTTGATTGTTCAATCGAACCAGTACTTGGCCTTTTTGAACGGTTTGTCCAACTTGAACAGAGACAGCGGTGGCTGTCGCTGTCACTTGAGCCTGAATGGAACTCTGATTGACGGCTCGAATAGTGCCGGTAAAGGCGGTACGTTGGATAGAAGGCCCTTCTTGGAACTGGACTAAGTCTTGTGCTATCAGCTCGATTTTAGCTGTAGACGAAGTAGGAGCTGTGGCCTCGTCTTGTTTTTGGCAGGCAGAGAGGAGTAAGCACAAACACAGCGGACTGAGTTTTAAAATAGGGAGCACTTGGCGGCTTAATTTGTTTTTTATACGTAGTGCAGCCTGCATTGAGTCAAATCCTTTGGTCTAGCGGCGAAAGTCAGCACACTGTAAATAAGACGCAGATTATTCAAGTGTTTTTAAACGAGCAATAATTCTGTCGTATTCAGCCTTGGTATTACGATAGTGACTTTGTAACGATTGTATTTGCTCTTTTTTCATCACAATATTTTTGGAATTATAATCAATCATATCTTGAAGCGGTTTCGGATTGCTTTTACCTTTACGCATGTTCTCTTTTTCTTGGCGCAAGAATCCAATACGATCATTCTGTAATTGTTTTAATTCATCTTGCTGGAACTTAATCTGTTTTAAGATATAGGAAAGGGCAGTATTGCGTTTTTGAGTGGCGACTTGGGTGTTGGTATAAGCGCGTTTTAATTTAAGATCTGACTCGCGTTGCTTGGCCGCAGCTGCGCGTTGTGGCGCATATTGCGCATCTTTTTCTGCGTTGTATGGACGAGCCCGTTGAATCACTTGCATGTTGCTATCGAGTGCTTCATAACCATAACGAATATGGTTGGGGGTGACACTACTACTGACGTTCGCGATGCCTTTACTGTCGTAATATCGATACCAGACCGCTTTAGGTGGATCGGCCATAATCGAGATGGTTTGCAAACTTAGCAAAGCCAGCAAAATGACTTTCGCAGTCATCCTTTTTTTCACGATCAAAGCAAGTTTGTGATTAAACTCCCTAAGCATCGATACCCCCAGTTTAAAGTTGACTAAATTACTTATTTACAAGCAATAAATAGTGCTATATTAGTCCTAAATTTAGGAATAAAAAATATAATCAGTCAAAAAAAAATCGACGGGTATAGGAAAGTGTGAAGCCGTTCTTAAAAAGAAGATGAAGTGTGGTTTTATGCGGAAACTGTTCGTTGAAAATATAAGTAAATATATGTTAAAAGTGTACGTAACTTGTAAAGCGTCTACGAATCTGTTTCTACAAACATTCTAAAAATGGGAAGGGTCATATTAAATGGACGATAAATTCCAGAATCTAAAAGTAATGGTCATTGATGATTCAAAAACCATTCGTCGCACAGCTGAAACATTATTGCAACGTGAAGGTTGTGAAGTGGTGACTGCAGTCGATGGTTTTGCCGCATTGTCAAAAATTGCTCAAGCCAATCCTGATATCGTATTTGTCGACATTATGATGCCACGACTAGATGGTTATCAAACGTGTGCATTAATCAAAAATTCACAAAATTATCAAAATATTCCTGTCGTAATGCTCTCTAGCAAAGATGGTCTATTTGACCAAGCCAAAGGGCGTGTTGTCGGTTCAGATGAATATTTAACAAAGCCGTTTAGTAAAGATGAATTATTAAATGCGATTCGTAATCACGTTTCAGCATAAATAATATAAGTGTAATTGGGGGAAATTATGGCGCGTATTTTAATTGTGGATGACTCACCTACAGAGACATTCCGCTTTAAAGAAATTTTGGGGAAACACGGTTTTGAAGTGATTGAAGCGTCGAATGGTGCCGATGGTGTAACCATGGCTCAAGCTGAACTTCCTGATCTTGTTTTGATGGATGTGGTGATGCCAGGCGTTAATGGCTTCCAAGCAACCCGTCAAATTGCGCGTGGCGCGACAACAAAACACATTCCCGTAGTGATCGTCAGTACTAAAGATCAGGCTACAGACCGTGTATGGGGTAAGCGTCAAGGTGCGTGTGATTATTTAACCAAGCCTGTTGATGAAAACCAACTGATTGATGTGATTAAGCAACACCTGAACGCAGGATAAGCTCTATGGCAGCAAATGGATTTATCGAATTACTTCGACTTGCTAAACGTGGTAATAAAAACTACGTTTCAAACGAAAATGAGGTAAACCGCTGGTCGGGCATTGCTTTTGAGATGATGGGGCAATATTTCGTTGCGCCATTAGGTGAAGTTGCAGAGGTAATTTATCCTCCGAAATATACCTTAGTGCCAAATACTCAACCTTGGGTTGTGGGTTTGTCCAATATTCGAGGACGTTTACTTTCTGTTGCCGATTTAGCGCACTATGTATCAGGGCATCGTAGTGCGTATTCACCGACTCAAAAAGTACTCTGTATTAGTCATAATGACCACTATGTCGGTTTAGTTGTAGATCAGGTTCTGGGGATTCAGCACTTTAATAAGAAGAGTTTCTTTTCTAAACATGAAGATTTAGATCGGAATTTAAAAGAATATTGCCAAGGGTATTTTCACCAACACAACCAACAATGGCATGTTTTCTTATTCAGTCGCTTATTAGACAATCCAAAGTATATGAACGCATCTATAAAATTTATAAATTAATATCATTGTCGCGCGCGAAATTATAAGGGCGTAAATCGGGGAGAAGCTGCATGGGCTTTAAACTTAAAAAGAAAAATACGGATGGAAGCAGTAACCGCTCAGGTGGAAATGCTTTAGTAGCAAAACTTCAATCACAGACGGAACAGTTTTCACGTGTATTTGGTGATAGTGAAAAGTCCAAGCCATTAATTTTGGGTGCGGCATTTTGTATCGTACTGGCAATTTTCTTATTGTTGTACCTATTCTATAGCGTACCTCGAAATAACGAATTCACCCGTAGCTTGGGTGATTTACGTCTTTTATCACAAACGATTTCGCGTCAGGCAACTGAAGCAACAGCATCAGGTACCCCTGAAGCCATTAAAAAACTGACAGAATCACAAAAGTCTTTTGCTGAAAACTTAGAAACAGTAAAAGATATTCACGCGAGTACAGATGCACTGCGTGAAGTAGATGCGCAGTGGAAAAAAGTTTCTGAAAATATTGATTTAATTGCATCGCAACAAAAAATCATTAACCAACTCTACGATACCAACATTGCGATTAGTGAAAGTATTCCGGGGATTCAGGCAGAGTACAACTTAATGGTTGACCAAATGGCACGTCAAAATGTGCCAGCCAACCAAGTCGTGATTGCAAAAAAACCAAGTATTCATCGCGGAACGTATCCTACGTTCAATTGGTTCGGTATTAACGGGTTCAGACAACTCGCGTGAATCTGCGGATGATTTTAGCTCAGATACAGAAACCTTCGCGTCATACTTAAACGCACAGTTAAATGGCAGTGCGGACTTAGGTGTAGAGCGTATTAATGACCCTGAAATGCGTGACTCTTTAACCAGTATTCAATCTGAATATGATGATGTACTGAAGTCAGCAGCAGCAACCGTTTTAAAGAACTCATCACAAATCGTTAAAGTACGCCAAGCGTCATCATCGATTTTTGAACAGTCGGATGCATTGTTAAGCAATTTGAACAAATTGTCAGTTGGTACAGGTTTAGCGATTGCAATTCCTGCCTTAGGTCTAATTCTAGCCCTGATTGCCTTCTTGTTCTGTGTATTTAAATTACTTGTACTTCGTGGTGAATCAGATAAAAAACGTGTATCTCGTCTACAAGATGAATATGACCGTAACCAAAACGCGATTTTACGTTTACTGGATGAGATTGCCGATCTTGCAGATGGTGACTTACGTTCATATGCAACGGTATCTGAAGACTTCACGGGTGCAATTGCTGACTCGATTAACTTCGCAATTGACCAATTACGTGATCTTGTATCGCGTATTACTGAAACCTCTCAAGAGGTTGCACAATATACGGCAAGTACACAGGGGATTACCAACCAGTTAGCCGAAGCATCTGAACACCAAGCGCAAGAAATTGCGGGTGCATCTGCCGCGATTAACGAAATGGCAATGTCAATTGACCAAGTATCTTCAAACGCTGAAGAATCAGCGGTGGTAGCAGAACGTTCAGTAAAAATTGCTGCAAATGGCGCGAACGTTGTAAACCGTTCAATTGAAGGTATGGATATCATTCGTGAGCAGATTCAAGAAACCTCTAAACGTATTAAACGTTTGGGTGAATCTTCGCAAGAAATTGGTAACATCGTTGCCTTGATTAACGATATTGCCGACCAAACGAACATCTTGGCTTTAAACGCAGCGATCCAAGCATCGATGGCAGGTGAAGCAGGTCGTGGTTTCGCCGTAGTTGCGGATGAAGTACAGCGTCTTGCAGAACGTTCTGCTTCAGCAACCAAACAGATTGAAACACTGGTAAAAACCATTCAGACCGATACCAATGAAGCTGTAATTTCGATGGAACAAACCACGTCTGAGGTTGTACGTGGTGCGAACTTATCTAAGGATGCTGGTGTTGCACTGGATGAGATTCAAAACGTATCGGGTAATTTGACGAAATTGATTGCAAACATTTCGAATGCCGCAAAGCTACAATCCGCGTCTGCAGGTCATATTGCAACTACGATGAACGTCGTACAAGAAATTACCTCACAAACTACCACTGCGACTTTCGATACAGCACGTTCAGTCTCTGAACTTGCGAACATGGCGGAAGCGTTACGTGAGTCTGTAACAGACTTTAAACTGCCTGATTAAGCGCTTGCTTTGGGGGAGGTATGCTGCTCATTGTCTGAGTGGCATACCAAAATCAGGATACACATCAACTCAATTAGTTTGCGCAAAAAGACTGGTTTGGGATGATGGTTATAATGAAGTTTATGCACCTTTTTTGGGTAGCTGACAACGCAAGAAGCCTTAGCTATGAAAGAAATATTAAAACATTTAGTTGAAACGACAACGCTTCCGGAAGATAGTTATCTAGATCAAGATGCAGAAATTCTTGAAATTTTTGTTGAAGAAATTGAAGAAATCTTCGTTGACTTAGATCCATTATTTGAAAAGTGGTACGCTGAACCGACACATCAAGAAACTTTGTTGAGCATACGTCGTCACTTCCATACCTTAAAAGGCTCTGGTCGTATGGTGGGGGCAAAGTCAGCAGGTGAAACAGCATGGGCGGTTGAAGATACCTTAAATCGTGTGATTTCAGGGGCTGTGCCTCTCACGGCAACGGTTCAAAAATTCGCTAAAACAGTATTCAAACTGTATCAATTTAAACTGTATCCGATATTCAAAGCGGTACAGGAAATTGATCTTGATCTTCGTCCATTGGTTTTAATTGGACAACAATTACAACAAAATCAAAGTTTAGAACCTGCTCTAGAAGAGTTGCTACAACTGTCTAATCATCTAAATAGTAATGATGTCGTGACGGGATTAGAGCTGAGAGATATCGAAGTGGCTGAATCTGAGCCGCAAGTTGCAGACGCATCTGAACAGGATGATCAAGTACATGATGTCCTTGAAGAAACTTTAGCGATCTTCATTGAAGAAGCGGAAGACCATTTAGCGACTATCGATCAGTTCTTAAATGTAGATGAAACCAAAGTACAAGATTACAATGGTTTAATCCGTGCTTTACATACATTGCGCGGTAGTTCGTCTATGGCGCAAATTGAGCATGTCTTTAATGCCAGCTCAAAAGTTGAAAATCTATTTAAAACCTTGGTTCAAGAAGAGATCGTTTCTACTTCGAAGGAAATCTCTTTACTCACCCAATATGCTGAATTTGTACGTGACTATTTACATGTGCTTGGGCGTGGTACGAACGAACAGCTTGACGTGATTTACGCCACGTTCACTACGGCTTGGGATAACTATGGTTTCAGTATAGAAGACGTAGATGATGAGCTAAACCCACAAGGTATGGTCTCGAAGCTGATCGAGTTAAATATAGATCTGCTGCTTGATGCTGAATTTGAGTTTGATCAGCGGGCTAAAGTTGAATATCCAGACTATATTCAGCACTTAGGTGAACAAGCAAAACAATTGCTGGAATTCACCAATAACCGTGCTGCACAAGGAATCCATGACTTTACTTCTGAGCTATATGCTGGTTATCAAGCCTTACTGGAAAAGCCAGAATTACTCAATGTAGATTATGCATACGAGTTATTTGGTCAGGCACATCAAGAATTTATCCATTTATTTGACACTTTAGCTGCGGGTCAGCGTGTCATTCTGACTGAAGAAGTGCATAAAGTTCTGAATGAATTAATGGCCTTCGTACAGCAAGATGTTGAATCGACTTCGACGACGGTAATTGAACCTGTTGCTGAGGCTATTGTTTCTGGAAATACTTTACAACCAAGCCTTGATCTTGCGCAGATTTCGCAGCAAATTGCATCGGATCATCAGTACAAGCAATCGAATACGGCCAATACCGATTTTGATGATGATTTGCTCGATATCTTCTTGGAAGAAGCCGAAGAATTATTGATGGGGATGGATCAGGATCTCAATACTTGGTCTAAAAATGGCAATGATACCGCGGCACTCAATAATTTAATGCGTTATTTGCACACCTTAAAAGGTGGTGCCAATATGATTTCTGCACCTTTTATTGGTTCGATTGCACACGAATTAGAGTCTATTTATGAACGTGTGATTCGTCAGCAAATTGCCACAACACCACAGTTGATCAGCATCATACGCTTAGTACAGGATGACGTCGCAGACCGAATTCAGGTCATTCGCACCGAGAAGGTTGATTATCCAGCAACAGCAACCATCAAGGTACTGCATAACATTCAGAGCTTGGTTGAGGGTACGACTGTTACAACTACAGTATCCGAGCCTTTAGTTGAAGCGTTTGTTGCGGCAGTTGAAGAACCTTTATCTAATATAGATAGAACGATTGAAGCTGAGGCAGCTGCGGTTGAGTCAGCAACTGCGATTGAAGAGCCGAGTGTAGTTGATAACACTGATGTTACTGTCGTTGAACAGCTGGATACTCCGTCACTTGTCCAAGAAGAAGCAGTCAGCGCTGTTGAAGAAGCAGCCAGTCTGTTATCAATTGTTGAAGAAACCTTCTTGGAAGAAGCAGAAGAAATTTTAGCGACTACGGATGGCTTACTGAAACAGTGGACTGAACAACGTAGTGACCGTAGTGTGTTACTACAATTGCAACGTGCTGCGCACAGCTTAAAAGGCGGCGCGCGTATGGCGGAGAATGAGCCCGTTGGTGCGATTGCTTATGAATTAGAAACCACATTTGAGCAATTTGCTGTACATAATTTCAGTTCAAACGTGTATGACCCATTATTGCAAACCGCATTTGAATGGTTAAAACAAGCCATCTTCAAACGTGATTTTAGTAATTATGATGGTTTGAAAAACAGCTTAGCATCTATTGATTATGTGGATGTGATTGCGCAATTACCGACGCGTGTAACTCAAATTGATTTACTCAATGCGGTACCAAGTTTTGAGTTTGTGCAGGGTGATGGTACTGAGCCGCCAGCAATGCTAGGTGAGTGGAAAGAAACGACTCACTTGGATGGCGGTAATGAGATGATCCGTATCTCAGCTGATTTGGTTGAAAAAATGATCGACCTGTCAGGTGAAAATGCAATTAACCGTTCACGTATTGAAATGGATTTAGGTCAACTCGGCAATACGTTGAACGAGATGGAGCTTGCAATTAAGCGTTTGGCAGATCAGTTACGTCGAATGGAAGGCGAGCTTGAGAGTCAAATTATTGCGAAGCATGGTTCTGAAAACTCGCGCTACGCAGACTTTGACCCCTTGGAAATGGACCAATATTCATCGCTCAATCAATTGTCTAAATCCTTAGCCGAATCAGCTTCGGATTTGGTCGACTTTAAGAGCACTTTGGCTGAGAAAATTCGTGATGCGGAAGGCTTGTTATTACAACAATCCCGTATTCAAGCAGAGATTCAAGAAAGCTTAATGCAGACACGTTTGGTACCTTTCTCCCGTATGTTGCCGCGTTTGCAGCGTATTGTGCGTCAGACTGCATCAACCTTGAACCGTCCAACGGAACTGGTCGTCCATAACACAGAAGGTGAATTAGACCGTACGATTCTTGAACGTTTGGTTACGCCGTTTGAGCATATGCTACGTAACGCAATCGATCACGGTATTGAAGATGCGGAACAACGTGGCGCTGCGAAAAAATCAGCGACAGGCCAAATTGAACTGAACATTAGTCGTCAAGGTACAGATGTTATCGTCAGCTTTAAAGATGATGGTAAGGGTATTGATGAAAGCACGATTAAAGCGAAAGCGCTAAACCTAGGTTTAATTAAAGCCGATCAAGTGCTAGATAAACAGGAAATCTTACAGTTTATTTTCCATCCGGGTTTTAGTACGGCCAAAGAAGTGACGCAAATTTCTGGACGTGGTGTTGGTCTTGATGTGGTACAAAGTGAAATTAAAGCACTGGGTGGACATGTCACGGTTGAATCGGAAATTGGATTCGGTACGACCTTCATTATTCGCGTACCGACTACGGTAGCGGTGAGCGATGCTTTGATGGTAAAAGCCGGTGATCAACAATATGCGATTCCATTGGCGCAGATTGATCGTATTGTGCGTATTGCTCCAACAGAATTGGATCAGTATTTCCACAGCAAAGATGACCAATTCAAAATTGATGGTGTGAGTTATAAACTGCGCTATTTATCTGAGTTTTTATCCAATCAGCCGATCCCGCGTTTGAGTAATATTGGACATTCATTGCCGGTGTTGTTGATTAAAGGCAACAGTGGACAAACCATTGCCTTATTGGTCGATCAGTTGATTGGTTCACGTGCGCAAATTGTAGTGAAGCCAGTTGGGCAACAGTTTGCCAGCATTGGTGCAATTGCTGGTGCAACGATTTTGGGTAATGGACATGTGTGTTTGATTTTAGATGGTCAGAACATTGCACGTCAGATTTTAAGTACCAAGCGTGTGACGCATGCAGTTGATCACCGTGACTTTGGTCGCCATCAGGATACACGTCGTTTAGTGATGATTGTGGATGACTCGGTCACGGTACGTAAGGTGACATCGCGCTTATTAGAGCGTCAAGGCTTTGATATTGTGACAGCAAAAGACGGTGTCGATGCGATGGAACAGCTTGAGAGCGTTAAACCAGACCTGATGTTGCTGGATATTGAAATGCCACGTATGGATGGTTTCGAAGTAACGAACTTGGTTCGTCACCACGAAATTCACCAGAACTTGCCGATTATTATGATTACATCGCGTACGGGTGAAAAACACCGTGAACGTGCTTTCAGCTTGGGCGTGACACACTACATGGGCAAACCATTCCAAGAGGCAGAATTACTTGCCAACATTCAGCAACTATTGGCTGAAAAGCAGGGGTAAATAAATGAACGCAAATGTTTCAAAGAGCATGAATGAGCAAATCAGTCAGCAAGAATTGCAATATCTGATTACAGTATCAACAGGTTTTATTGATGCTTATATTATTGAGTGTCATGGTAAAAACCCCATGCTCTTGCCGCAAAATATTGTTCTATCTGCACTCGATAGTGATACGCAAGTGAAAACGGTGGAATGGCATGATCTTCATCTGCCTGTTTATGCCATCAACCGTCCCGACCAAACGGAAGGCGTGGCGCTGGTGATTGAGGGGGATGATGCTTCTCAGCGCTTTGCTTTGATGTGTAATGAAATGCCGAAGTCAATTCGTTTGCGTATTTCTGAAATTGTTGATGATGAAAGCCCTGTGAATGATCCCACCATTTTCCAGCTAGTCCGTATGGGGGATGAGACTTATCACGTACCGAATTTAAATAAAATTCAGGCGAGTTTAGGTCTTTAAGCTTAAGTTTGAATGTAATAAAAAAGGAACTCAACTGAGTTCCTTTTTTATGTGAGTTTGAATGCTTATGCCAAAAGGCCTTCTAAAATTTTTTCGTAAATTTCAGCAAGTGGTTCAAGATCAGCGACATTCACATGCTCATCAATTTGATGGATGCTGGCATTGAGAACACCAAGTTCAAGTACTTGAGCACCTGTAGGAGCAATAAAGCGACCATCTGATGTCCCGCCTGAGGTTGAAAGCTCAGTTTCTACACCAGTCACATTACGAATGGCATTTTTAGCCGCATTCACCAACTCACCCACTGGTGTTAGGAATGGTAAGCCTGAATGTGTCCATTTAATGTCGTAGACTAAACCATGACGATCCAAAATTTCTAAAACACGTGCTTTTAATTCTTCAGCGGTCAATTCAGTTGAATAACGGAAATTGAAAGTCACGGTCATGGTACCTGGGACGACATTGGTTGCCCCTGTGCCAGCTTGAATATTGGACACTTGGAACGAGGTTGCAGGGAAGTATTCGTTGCCCTGATCCCAAACTGTATCACAAAGTTCAGCAACGGCTTTAGAGGCCATATGAATTGGGTTAATGGCCAAATGTGGATAAGCCACGTGACCTTGTTTTCCTTTCACTGTCAGTACTGCATTAAGTGAACCACGACGACCATTTTTAACAATATCACCCAGTTGATGTGTACTTGAAGGTTCACCCACCAAACACCACTTCATTTTTTCATTACGGGCTTCGAGTGTCTCGATCACTTTGACTGTGCCATTAATCGATGGACCTTCTTCATCTGAGGTGATGAGGAACGCGATTGAGCCTTTATGATTTGGGTGTTTCGCAACAAAGCGCTCAGAAGCAACCACCATTGCAGCCAAGGCAGTTTTCATGTCTGCGCTGCCACGACCATAAAGCTTGCCATCACGAATTTCAGGGGCAAATGGGTCTGAGTTCCAAGCATCTAAATTACCTGTAGGAACGACATCGGTATGACCCGCAAAGCAGAATACAGGTGCTTCAGTACCTTTTCGTGCCCATAGATTATCAACATCATCAAAGCGCATAGACTCAATGTTGAAACCAATTTTTTTTAAGCGTTCAGCCATAATATTTTGACAGTTGTGGTCCACAGGTGTAACCGATGGCTGACGTAAAAGTTGGAGGCTTAAATCGAGAGTAGCAGAAGAGGTCATGCGCATTTCAAAGTCAATAAAACAGTCGGCACTATAATAGGCGATTAATCTCTGGAATGCGAAACTTAGCAATAAAAAAACCTTATCTATTGATAAGGTTTTTATGCAAATATTAACTACTTGCGGATTTCATCTTGGGTTTTTTCAGCGGTATGTGATACAGCATTACCTGCTGAAGAGACATCTTTACCCATACCTTTGACGGTATTACAGCCTGTTAAAACAAAAAGCATCACTAGTGAACTTAAAACAATTTTTTTCATCGCTGTCTCCAAAATTTTTAGTGTATTCATCAAATGATTTTGTTCTGATGTTGTTTAAGATTAAAAAATAAACACTTTAAACAATAGCATCGTTTTACAGGAGATGAGTAAGCGTATGTTGCGTTATGTATTTTTGTATAAACTAACTTCTGCAAAATCAAGTTAAAATCAAATTTGGATTTCGGTACATATAAAACTGATTGTTTTGATTTTGTAAGTACAGGCCATTGGTCCACCAATGTGCATTTTCGCTGCTGACTTCCGCATTTGGGCAAATCCACTCTTGACGCTGTAGGCGATAGTAATTTAAGTCGGTCGTTGGAATGATGTTACCCCAAGTACCTAGTCGACGGTCAGGATTGAGCCAATTGGGAAGGGAGTATTGATTTAAAGCATCAACTGCCGTGAAACCATTTGTTAGAGGGAGAAAGAGTTGCCCCTTTAAAACGGAAAAGCGCGTCTGAATGTCTGTGTCTAAAGCTTGCTGGAATTGAAACTGTTTATGGGTAAAGTGTTTTAGTTTTCGGTTTAAAGTATCGGTACGATTCAACCCATACCATGTGGTTAAGCTCAGATCTGTTTCACCCAAATAATATTTCAACGCGACTTCCCAATGCTCGATTTGATTGGTTTCGGTATTTTTAATTAAAAAGTCCAGCTCACCTGTAGTCCGTGCCCCATCAATGATTTGAATACTATGCCCCAATAATTCATATGCATGATAGCGATGATCCCGTAACCAAAACCACATGAACATTTCAAAGCGTAGACCTAGACGGGTACTTTTCAACTGAGCCATAAAGTCTTCAAGTTCTTTAGGGCCTTGATCGAGCTGTTTAAGGCGAGGTAAATAGGTTTGAAAGTGCTGTTGCCAGATCTGTGAGGGATGAAAATGAAAAGTATGTTGTATATCGAGCTCTGATGGCAACGCAGACAAAATGTTTGGACTTGCTACAGCAAAAGCTAACTGGCGAACCAATGGATGTTTGAATTGGAGCCAAGGTTCGAACAACTGATGCTGTGAAATGAGATGCATGTGAGTGCCTTAAAAAAGAAGCTAAATATGCAGAAGGACAACGGATAAAATTAAAAAACACTTTATACTACCGCAATTCAGTGCTCAGGAAAGTGGTATGAAAACGTTGTTTTGGCGTTGTTTAGTGGTGATCTTTGTCATCCTAGGCTTTATCGGTGCACTGTTGCCGGGTATGCCAACCACTGTTTTTCTGATCTTGGCTGCTTGGGCTGCATCTAAAGGTTGGCCACAAATGGATGCTTGGTTACTCAACCATCCTAAATATGGTGTAACGTTAAGAGCATGGCGTGCCAATGGCACTGTACCACGTAAAGCGAAGTGGTTTGCCAGTATCATGATGTTGATCAGTGGACTGATCATGCTACTAACCAATGCACCATTTTTAGTGAAATTATTTACCAATACCATCATGCTGCTTGTAGCAATATGGTTATGGTTACGTCCAGAACCAAATACTGTAATAGATAAAAAACAAATAGAGGACAATTGATGTCTTATGTAATTGCAGATGCAGACGTCTTGATTGATCTGGCTGAACAGACTCTAACGCTGCCTAAAAAGAATAAATTTTATCTGATCTCGTCAGGGAAAAATGGTATTGGCGAAACTGAAAATAGTGGTAAAACGCCGCGAGGTTGGCATCTGGTTGCTGAGAAGCATGGTGCTGAGCAACCGCAAAATGCCGTTTTTATTGCTCGAAAGCCTACAGGTGAAGTATACGACACCGATTTAGCCAAGCAGTTTCCTGAACGTGACTGGATTTTGTCTCGGATTTTATGGCTGAGTGGTTTAGAAGAGGGCTTCAATCGCGGGGAAGGCTGCGATACCTATCAACGTTATATCTATATTCATGGAACACCAGATAGTGAACCAATGGGGATGCCGATGTCGCATGGCTGTATTCGTATGCGTAATACGGATGTCATAGAGTTATTTGAACTAATTGATTGCAATGCGCTGGTTTATATTTCCGAACATAAACTTGAACTCTAAAAATAGATGTTAAAAAATGTGCAAGCTTATTTTATTGAGTATTCAACGCTGTAATTTAAAATATGAATATTGAGTAGAAGAAGGGGATTAGTCATAGAAAATGTGTATTTTGAGGAAAAGAAATTTAGCGAATAATCATTTTAATTTTCGCAAATATGTTAAATAACATACAGAAAATACTTGTTTTTATACCATTTGACCTATTTTTTAATCACTCGATTGCAAAAAAGCGAAAACAAGCCGAAAAGCGTTTGACAGCCTGTAAAGATTCTCTATAATGCACCTCACAAACGATAAAGACGTTAAGGGCGCTTAGCTCAGTTGGTAGAGCGTCTGCCTTACAAGCAGAATGTCGGCGGTTCGATCCCGTCAGCGCCCACCAAGCCTTTACGTTAAAGATCTTACGTGCAGCGGTAGTTCAGTTGGTTAGAATACCGGCCTGTCACGCCGGGGGTCGCGGGTTCGAGCCCCGTCCGCTGCGCCACTTAAGATTTTTAATATTGTTTGTACCACATTAGTGACTTTGTGTAAGTGCAGCGGTAGTTCAGTTGGTTAGAATACCGGCCTGTCACGCCGGGGGTCGCGGGTTCGAGCCCCGTCCGCTGCGCCATTTATACAGAATTCTTAATGAGGGCGCTTAGCTCAGTTGGTAGAGCGTCTGCCTTACAAGCAGAATGTCGGCGGTTCGATCCCGTCAGCGCCCACCAGATTTTTTGCGATGCAGCGGTAGTTCAGTTGGTTAGAATACCGGCCTGTCACGCCGGGGGTCGCGGGTTCGAGCCCCGTCCGCTGCGCCATTCAAAGAATCGATTAAACTTAAGTTCCTGAGCTTGAGTTTAAAAACTAAGACTGACAATCTTAATCAGGGCGCTTAGCTCAGTTGGTAGAGCGTCTGCCTTACAAGCAGAATGTCGGCGGTTCGATCCCGTCAGCGCCCACCATATTTTACGACGCAGCGGTAGTTCAGTTGGTTAGAATACCGGCCTGTCACGCCGGGGGTCGCGGGTTCGAGCCCCGTCCGCTGCGCCATTTAAAATATAAATTTAAGTCCCTGAGCTTAAATTTGAACACTAAGACTGACAATCTTAAATCAGGGCGCTTAGCTCAGTTGGTAGAGCGTCTGCCTTACAAGCAGAATGTCGGCGGTTCGATCCCGTCAGCGCCCACCATATTCAAGCTGTAAAGCTTAATGACCCTAATTGCATTCGCAATTACCGTTGCAGCGGTAGTTCAGTTGGTTAGAATACCGGCCTGTCACGCCGGGGGTCGCGGGTTCGAGCCCCGTCCGCTGCGCCATTTTCTAGATCCCTTGTGCTAGTAAATGGAATCAAGCAAGATTTCTTTCTTGCATCATAAAAATAGCGACGCTATTTTTATTTCTCAAGGGCGCTTAGCTCAGTTGGTAGAGCGTCTGCCTTACAAGCAGAATGTCGGCGGTTCGATCCCGTCAGCGCCCACCATATTCCCTTATCGTAAAAACCTTGCTTATCTCAAGCTGTTTTCATACACTTCTGTGCAATAATAATTTTAAAATATGACAGATTTATGAGAAACCCATATCAACGCAAAGCTGCGTCTAAAAATCAAAATATTGCTTACGATCCTCTTGAAATCTATCGTCTTTTTATCGAAACTATCGTGCATCAAGGCCATGTTATTGCCTTATATCAAGATGACTGGGCTTTATGTGCCACGCCAACCGGTCAACGTTCCTTTGCGATGTGGCAGAGTAAAGGTTTAGCACAGCTTTTGGTGAAAGATAATTGGGCGGGCTACGAAATCCAGAGTATTGGTCTTAGCGATTTAGTCGAAAAAGTGATTCCATTCTTACGTGCAGAAAAAACCACGGTCTCGATGAATTTAAGCCCCGAAGGGCAAAATGTCTTGGTTGCTCCAGAAAAATTATTATTAGATATCAAAAACTATTTATATCAATTTTCAATGCAGAAGCCTGAATTATTTAAACAATTACAATTACCATCGCCACGGACAATTCGCCTCCATTAATTCATGAGGATTTCATTTTAGTATTCATTGAGTAGCCAACCACTCCAATATGCAAAATACTCACGTAACCATGCATTATAGCGAGTGGCAAGAGGTGTCTGAGCGCTGATCATGATAGGCGTTTGATAACCCTGACGTATGGCTATAGCACGACTACGGGGGATATGAAAATCACTGGTCACAATAGCAATCGGTTGCTGTAGGGAAATATGCTGCTTGGCTAAAATCTTTTTACTATTGATCAGATTTAACTCAGTACTGGTGCTTTGATCTTCGGTGTAAATACGCTGTGCTGGGATATGGTGTACATCAATCAGATACTGCCGCATTGCTTCAGCTTCACTATTTTTTTGCTGAAAAGATAGGCCACCACTGACGACCATAATGCTGTTGGGATGTAGCTTGGCATAGTTTGCCGCTTGATCTAAACGGCTGGCCAATGTTGGACTCGGTTTGCCATGCTTCAGACCACTGCCAAGAACTACAATAGCGGGTGCAGCGACATGAGGGGTATTTTGTTGATTTGAAAAGCCTAAAAAGACGAAGAAAATGACTAAGCTAAAAACCCAAACAAAGAAAATCGCCCAAGCCCAACGCCATATTGATTGTCTGATTGTATTGCTTTGAATATAGGCGATAAGTTTAGGATAAGCCAGTGCATAAATGATTAGACCTAGTCCAATCAATAAGGGCAAGAGGGTGCCAAAATTAAAGCGTAGTTGCAAAACAAAATACAAGCCGTCTGCGAACAGTAATGACCCGATAATAAAACTAATGACTCTTTTTGATTTTTGCATACAGGCTTGTGGGTTATCGTTTGCATGATTCTAGCAAATTTACGCATGAAAAAACCGAGCGCTGTGGCTCGGTTTTTTCATTTAGACTTAGTGTTTAGTAAACATCGCGACGGTAACGACCTTCTTGACGGAGTTGATCTAATTTTTCTTCACCTAAGATTTCAATTAGCGCCGCATCGACATCGCTCGCCATCCCATTAATGCTACCGCAGACATAAATTACGGCACCATTTTCAACCCATGTTTTAAGCTCAGTGGCTTGTTCACGTAGTTTATGGTGTACATAAACTTTCTCTGCTTGATCTCGTGAGAACGCTAAATCTAAGCGTTGTAGCATGCCTGTGGTTTGCCACGCTTCAATCGTACTTTGATAGAAGAAATCATGTTCACGTTGACGCTCACCAAAGATCAACCAGTTTTGCGTATAGTCTAGGCGGGTACGTGCATGGAGTAGACTCATTAAACCAGCGATGCCTGTGCCGTTTCCAATACAAATGATAGGACGGTTGTCATTGATCAAGTGGAAAGATTCATTGGTACGAATACGTAGTGCGATAGGTTGCTGAAGCTCGGCATGTTGGGTTAACCAACCAGAACCTAAGCCCAGTTCACCTTCTGAATCTTGCTGTTGGCGTACGACCAAACGTAACACTTGTTGAGTCGGTACACTTGCAATCGAGTATTCACGTGTAGGTAAAGGGCTCAACTGTTCCAGTAAATGTTCCAAATTGGCAAAAGGCTCAATCTCTGTGTTGAGGTTCTTATCCCAAAGCGCTTGCTCAATCGAAATGGCTAAAGACTCAACGATGCTCTGTGCTGCAATGTGATGCTTTTGCATAAATGCTTGGATACGTGCTGTGCTGTTACCTGGTTGAACTTCAGCAATATCACCCGCTTGCCATGTTGCATCGAAGTTGGTTTTTAGCTCAATATTATAAGCATGTGCTCCGACACTATTTGGATTGAGTACTTCACGTTGTGCCAAATTCCATTGATCAAAGGTTTTGTCAATATTCATGGCTTGAAGCTCAAGTTTGGTTGCAGAGGCAAGAGCACTGTTCCAACGTTGAATATCATTGTTATCTGCGTTGTTGACTTCAATGGTTGCAAACAAAGCATGTGCGCCATTGGCTTTTAACCAACGGTCAATACGATGTCCAAAACTACAATAGGAGTCAGGATATTCTTGAGAGCCTAAAGCCAACACGGCATAGTGAAGGTGTGACAAATCCAAAGTTGTATTTAAAAATTTCTTTTCAAAACTACTGGCTAAGTCAGGTGCTTCACCCGTGCCATAAGTACTTGCAACAAAAAGCACTTGCTCAGCAGCTTTTAAGTCATCCTGTGTTAAGTGTTGCACAGCTTTAACACTTACAGGTTGTCTTGCTTCTTGTAAGCTGGTTGCAGTACGCCAAGCGATTTGCTCAGAAACACCCGTTTGAGTTGCATAGGCAATGAGCCATGGTTTCGCATGTGGATCAACCAGAACATTCAATGCTCCACCACGGGCTTGCTGAGTGAGTTTCTTCTGCTTACGACGTTTTAGATATAGCATCCAACCGGTTACAAAGAACAGTGGCATCATCAGTGATGCAAACATGGCAAAGAATTGATAAATTGGGCCAAAGAAGCTACCACGGTGCACAGGAAGCATACTGCTCATGATTTTTTCATTCAGCTTCTTCTGCTCATACAACTCCATTTTTTCAATTTGTGAAGTTTGATAATTGAAGACCGCTGAGTTTCTCGCCCGCTCATGCTGTGGAATTGCATCTACAAATGAAAGCTCAAGTGTACCATCAGGCTTTTTCGGAATATTTAGGGTCAGGGTTGAATAGTCTCGACCAACTTGTGCGTTAAATCCTGTCCATGTTTGGGTTAAAGCAATTTGCACTTGTTCTGGAGATAAGCCTTTACGCTCACCATGTTGTTCGCTTTGCCCACGTTCGCCACGTGCAGTGTGCTCACCTTGTGGGCCGCCACGACCTTGCTCACGTGATTCGCCACCACGAGCACCAGCCTGTTCGCCACGTGGGCCTTGAGCTGCACCAGCATTTGGACGGGGTCCTTCTTGCATTTGTGCTTGTGGGCGCTCAACACCAAGGACTTTAAACATGCCATCGCGCCACCAATCATAAGACCAGTACAGTCCTGTACAGGCCAAGATCAGATAAAAAATCACCACCCAAGTACCAACAACAGCATGCAAATCCCAAATGAAGTTACGCCCTTTCAATTTAGGTTTAATAAAAAACCATTGTTTGATGGAATGACGTTTGGGCCAACGTAAGTACAGACCACTCAATACAAAGAAAATAAGCATGAGGGTACAAGCGCCAGTAATTTGTTTACCGACAGGGCCGACAGTTAAATTACGGTGTAACTGTTGAATAAAGTTAAAAAACTCACGGCCTTTAACTTCGGGTAAGACTTCAGCAGTATACGGGTTCACCATCATGTTATAACCACGACGTGCGCCTTCTTTCTCGATATTGACCGTACTTGAAGTGGTTGACTCTTGAGCAATCGTAATACTATTGATTTTGATGGCAGGATCTTGTTTTTGGAAATGTAGATACAGCTCAGCAGGGGTTAATTTATTGTTTTGTGTTGCTTGAACGGTATAGCTATCTGGGTTCATCCATTTTAAGATTTGTTGTTCATAAGAATAGATGGCCCCTGTGACGCCCATAAGCGACAGGATAAGACCCGCAGTGATTCCCAAAAACCAATGCACTTGGAAAAATGTTTTTTTAAACATGGCGATACTTAATGGTGAGCGATTTGTTGTGCGGAAATTATACCTGAAGATTGAGAAGATAATATGGATTTAGAAATTAATATTTATTCTCATTATCATTTGTATTCGAGGGTTTGGGATATAAAAAAACCTCCAAAAGTTGGAGGTTTTTTTACAGAGGAGAAAGCAAGACTTAAAGTGGCTGCGCTTCACCAACTGTTTCTTTTAAATGTTTACGAATCGTATTAAACGAGAAGTTTTTGCTATCCATGCGTTTTGGCAGAATGTATGCACCTTCTTGGCCTTTCACTTTGAATTTAATCAACAAAAACTCAGGTGTGTTGTACCATTCGTAGATATCTTTCCAACCGATTGCACCGACACCTTCTTGCATGCCCATTTGCTGGCGCATAATCAGACCGTGAGGTTGTACACCTAAACGAATGCCTTTAATTTCCTGAACTGGAAACTCATTCATTTTTCGCTTCACATACCATTCTAAACCGAATTTACGGACTAAAAGGTAAACCACGACGCAGGCGATTGCGACCCAACAAAAGATGGTTGAATAATTCTTGAGTAAAATTAGGCCAAGAATCGAAAGGGCTGTAACGACAGCCATGATGATCCAAGCTTTCATGCTAATTTTGTTTGTGCTACGCCAAATTTTTAATTGAGCATCGCGTTGTTCAGCTTCAGTGATTTCATAGGTCACAGGCTGTAAAGTATAAGCGTATAAATTTTTCGCGGTCATAGTGAAAGTAACAGATTTAAAACTGCAAAAAGTTTAGCATCATTTAGAGCATTTCAGTGAGTATATTGTTCCAAAATCACCCAAATTATAATGAAGCCAGTTCTGTGGCCTCATGATCCCGTTCGTGGCTTAAACTTTGCTTCAAACGACTGAACTGATTCAAGATGCTAAACATCAAGGAAAGCTGTTGTAAAATAATCAATGCCTTCTGATCTTCCTCATTATTTTGGCTTAAACGCTGACGAATGGTCTGTAGCATATTTTGCGCAGTTAAATCAGGCATTTCATCCCGCAGGAGCGCACCTTGGATATTGTCAAAAGCGCGATCCATCAATTCTAAAATTTGTGGGTCGTCAATTTTTTCGCGATGAGCCCCCAAAGCTGCAATATAGCTAATAAAAGTATGATTGAGACACAAGAACTCAAACGCCAAGCTCTTTTGCATTGGGTCAAAGTCGGGTTCGGTGGCTAAAGTGGAAATGAGTGAAGCAACCTCGGCATCAGTATTGTGTGCGGCACGACGAACCACGCGATAATTCAGACCGTTGTTACGTCCAGACTTATACTGCTCAATCACCTCTGCCAAATAATCACATTGAGCGGAAAGCGAACGATAAATTGTGCGGGGTAGGCGACGGAACTTCCAGTCAGGGAAAATAAAACTTACGCCTAACCATGCCAGTCCACAGCCAATTAAGGTATCTATCATGCGCGGAAGGGCAGCTTCATATCCCATACCATCTAAGTTGAAATTAATCAGTGCCAAGATGGTGATGAAAGCGGTGGCTTGAGCGTATTGTTTACTACGAAGCTCAAAGAAAAGTACCCCGCTGATAACCAATACGAGAAGTTGTCCTTCAATCGAAGGTACAAAGTACAATACGGCATACCCTAAAATGATCCCGACCAACGTCCCTACGATACGTAAACGTAAACGACGTTTGGTTGCGTTGAAGTTGGGCTGACTGACAAATAGTGCTGTAAGTAGAATCCAGTACCCATATTCAATGTTGGTGACTTGAACAAAGATATATCCAACTAATAGCACGATAGACAGACGAATCGCGTGTCTAAATAAAACCGACTCGGGGGTGAGATGTTGTTTAATCCGAACTTTAATGTCATCCCAGCCTTTCAGGTCATCATCTTTGAGCTGGCTTTCGATATGCTTAGCTTTATCGAGTTTAATATTGCGTTCAGTTTCTAAGTTACGCAGCTGTGCATCAATCGACTTTAAGTTTTGATACAGTGAAAACAGAGCATTGACCCAAATTTGGTCATATTGTTGTTCGTCTCTGAGCTTTTCTAATGATAAACGGAGGTTTTCAAAAGCATGTTTAAAGCGTTTATTATGGGTGTAGGTTTGACGGTTTAAGATGCTGCTGCTTAAGTCCTTACAGGCTTTAGCTTGTATAGATAAAATTCGTTGAAAGCGGAATAAGATATCGCTGTGTTGAAAAATTTTCGCCAGTTTTTGATAGTCAATATGTGCTGAATCTGCACGCTCGTGAATATCTTGTGCCACAAAATAATATTGCAGACTGCGACGGGTATCTCGTTGTCCACGGTCACCTTTTAATCGGGTGAGTAGGGCGGTTTTCATGTCGTTGAAGATTGCAATTAATTTGCCATTTTCCAACGACAGTTCAATCATACTCTGTTGATAGCTGTTTGCTGTCATATCGACATCAAACAGGTTGGATTTGGCAAACAGAAAATCGGCGAGTGAGGAATAACACTTCGATAGATTGTCTTGAACCTGACGAACGGGAAAGAGCAGAAAACTGATGGTTGAAATAACACTATACCAAATTGCCCCAATCACTAGCAGAGACGGTTGTGTATACCAGTTGTCAAAAAGTCCGACACCGAGCATGGAGTAAACCGAAACCACTAAGCAACCATAGGAAATGGTGGCATAACGACGTCCCAGTGAGCCCAGTAAAATTAGACCAATACACGAAACGATTAGACCCAGTGCGAATAAAATTGGGTGTGGAAATAAAAAGTAAATCGACGTTGCGGTAATGAAAAAGCCAATATAGGTAAAAATTAAATTCATGATTCGCACGGAAAAGCGGTCATCAATATCACTTAAACCCGCAGCAACTGCACCGAGTGTCAGCGGAATAGTTGCCAGTTGAAAACCCATAAAATATGGAACAAAAGCAGTCCCTGCAAAAGTAATGACCATGCGGAGGTTATACATGAAGGTTGTATTATAAGTAGCCTGTTTTAGACTCGTCAGCCATGCTTTCAAAGGGCACCTTTGTTTGTCGCTTAGGGTTGGACAATTTTCAAATATGAGAATATGTGAAATTTCACCTGCTCTGGTATAAATCATACTATGGAGCGTGTAAACTTGTCTGCAAACTCTCTTTCAAAAAACATAAATTAATCCTATGTCGAATACACAGGAAAAAGCGGTCTATTCCAACGTTTGGATTCTCTTACTTGCCTCACTGACTGCGCTTGGTCCACTGTCTATTGATATGTATTTACCTGCTTTGCCACAAATGGCAGATGATTTCGGGGTAAGCACACAAATGGTGGCCAACAGCTTACCTGCGTACTTCTTAGGCTTGGCTATTGGACAACTGATTTATGGGCCAGTAAGTGACCGAATTGGGCGGAAAAAACCGCTGTATTTTGGACTGAGTCTCTACATTATTGCCAGTTTCCTGTGTGTGTTTGCAAACAGTGAGTGGAGTCTCATTGCCGCTCGGGTTTTACAAGCCTTAGGCGGTTGTGTAGGTGTGGTGATTGCCCGTGCTGCGATTCGTGATCGTTTAGATATGCAAGCCTCAGCCCAAGCATTTGCCAGTATGATGATCGTGACCACCATCGCGCCGATTATTGCACCGAGTTTAGGCGCGCTGGTACTGAGTTTCAGTAGTTGGCATAGTATTTTCGCCTTTTTGATGGTCGTTGGTTTGGGAAGCCTGTGCTGTGTACACTTTTTCTTTGAAGAAACTTTAGACCCGAAGCGCCGTTTAAAGCTTAACTTTAACCAAGTTTTAAATCTCTACGGGGCGATTCTGCAAGATTCGAGCTTTAGACGTCCGATGTTTGTTGGATGTTTTGCTGGGGCTGTACTCTTTTGCTATATCAGTGGTTCTGCTGCCATTCTGATGGATGGTTACGGCTTAAGTCAGCAAGTTTTTGCCTATGCCTTTGGTGCCAATGCAGTTGGGATTATGCTGTTCTCGACTTTAAATAAACGTCTGGCACAAAAGTTAAGTGTTTTTCAGCGCTTAAAATTAGGCAGTTTTTTGCAGTCAGCTGGTGTGGGGCTGCTGTTGGTAGCGGGTAGCATGACGCATGCGCCCTTATATATCGTATGTGCAGGGATGTTTCTCGCTGTCGCAGCAATCGGTTTTACAGGGCCAAATGCCATGGCGATTGCAATGTCTGAGCAGGGTGCACGAGCAGGAACGGCCAGTGCGATTATGGGCAGTATGCAATTTGGTTGTGGTCTACTTTGTGGCGTGATTCTTAATTTTCTACTCTGGTCGGCACTTTTGAATATGGCCATTGTCATGGCTATTTTTGTGGCTTTGGCTTTGTATTATGTGTTTAAGCTTGAGCACGAAAAAGCCTAAAAATTGAAGTCGTGACTATATAAAAAAGAGACTCATTTTAGTCTCTTTTTTAATTTGAATGAATGCGTTAAATCTCACTCAATGTTTAAGAATACTGCAAAATCTTCAACTGGCACGCGTGGTGTTATAAAGCGATTGACGATCTGCTCAGGATCCGCATAACCCATCGTCATGCTGCAACCAATTTTCATTCTGTTCAGCACGAGAGCATGAAGATGATTCCATGCGGCTTGTGGGCAAGTCTCTAAGACTCGTACTTTGGCTGCAATAATCACATTTTGCATTATCATGGCAATATTTTCGCGCCGATGCCCATGGCTTGATTGACTGTGAAGAATAGTTCGACAGGTGCGTAAAAAAAATTAGTCATTACGTGATTGCTGCTGTGCGATTTTCACTTTTTCACCTTTTTGAATATTAAGCAAGCCATATAAGCCCCAACCATTTTCGCTGCGGTGCTCAATAAAAGGCGAAATCCATTTTTCTGGATAATATGCAAAAGTTTCTTATTATTAGATGTTTTTTCAGGATGTTCAGACGGTCTAAATTGAGTTTGACGAGTTTGCTCAAACATTTTGTTAGGAGTTTTCCTATGAGCACATCTATTTGCCATAACCGTGTATTCGTGCTTGCGGATATTTTATTTATCATGCTCAATAATCGTCTGAATAGTTAGGCTTTTTTGGTGCAAAGCTGTGATTTTCACCCATCATTGGGCATAGGTGGCTATCGATTAGACTAAGACTTTAGTTATAAGAAAAAAATATAGATCTCAAATAAAACTCAGTCTATATTTAAGAAAATATGAAGAATTGTTACTTAATTATTGCAAAAGTCTGTCTAAATTGTAATTTGATGCTTCAAAGCCAATCGCGAATAACATCAATTATCGTTTGAAATTGTGTGCATTAGACTTTAGTGGCAAGAGTAATAAAAGGTCATATCTTAAAACATCGAAATGTGCGATTTTTCATCTTTATAAGATTACTTTGCATATGAAAAGACCAAAACGGAGTGGTCTTTTGTGCAAAAAATTTTACTGAAATGGAATTTTTGATTCACTATTAACAATGTAATAAAGGAAGTTTGTGTATGCGTTTAGCCCTCAATAAAAAGCCATTTATCGCTCAAAGCCTAGCACTTAGTGTGGCTGCTCTGATGATGACAACAACTCATGCTGCAACTAAAGAACAACAAGAACTCGCTCAGTTACGTGCCGAAGTTGCTGAGTTAAAAGCTTTAATGCAACAGCAACAACAAGTTCAACAACAACAAGCCGTTCAGATTCAACAAGTCAAAGCACAGCCAGCTCCTGTAAAAGCTGAATCTCCACTGTCTTCGTTAAAATCTAAGTCTGGCGCAGACATTAACCTGTATGGTTTTGTTCGTGGCGATGCAAACTACATTATTGAAGGTGCGGACGACGACTTCAACAAAGTTGCAAGCTCTAAAGAAGATGTAAAAGACAAACTTCGTGCAACAGCGAAAACTACACGTTTAGGTTTAGATTTCAATACCAATGTTGGTGGCGATAACAAACTTGGCGGTAAAGTAGAAGTGGATTTTGCGGGCTCGACTACAGATAGCAATGGTGCTTTACGTATTCGTCATGCATACTTAACGTATAACAACTGGTTATTTGGTCAAACTACATCTAACTTCCTGTCTAACCATGCGCCAGAAATGATTGACTTTGGGACCAACGTGGGTGGCGGTACAGCACGTATTCCACAAGTACGTTATGGTTTTAACTTGGCGCCTGCAACGAAATTATTTATTGCTGCGGAAGAAGGGAATAGTTCAGCAAACCAGCTTAAAGTTACCACGATTGATGGTGAAACTAAGAGTGAGACTGTTAGTTCAGATGTGAAATATAGCTTACCAGTATTAACTGCGAAATTAACGCAAGGTTTTGCAGATGGCAAAGCGAATGCATCTGTTCGTGGTTTAGTGGAGCACTATAAGTCTGAATCATCTGGTGATGATAAAACAGGTTGGGGCTTAGCTGCTGGTGTAAACTATCAAGTGATTGATCCTTTAAAACTAAGTGCTGATGTGTCCTATGTACAGGGCAATAGCAACTACTTATACGGAAGCAATACAGCATTTTATGTAAATCCAGTGAATGGCAATATCGAGCAAAATGAAGCGTTTGGTGTACAAGTGGGTGGTACGTATAAATTCAACGAGAAATTACGTTCAACTTTAGCCTATGGCGCACTCTTTGCAAATGATGGTACTGATTACGCGCGTATAAATTACGAGCGTAAAAATACTGCTGCGAATGAAGAAGTTTATCAAGCATGGATTAACTTCATCTATTCACCAGTTAAGCCATTGGACTTAGGTGTTGAATATATCAATGGTAAACGTGATACCTTTGCTGGCGATAGCTACAAAGACAACCGTGTTGGCTTAATGGCGAAATACAGCTTCTAATCATGTGATGAAATAGTTGTAGTTTAAAAACAGGAGCTTTAGCTCCTGTTTTGTTTGAGTAGGGAAATTTATACAGACTAAATACATTTTGAATATAGACTTAAGTATTAAGTCAGAAAAGAATAAGAGAAATAGTTGGAAATTATTGTAAAAAAATAAAGATTATCTATAAAAAATCTGCATAATGTCCGTCTTTCGCCCATATTGTGCATTTATTGCTTGTTTTTAAAGCAATATGGGGCGGTTTTGTGATTTTTTTCAAAAAACCGTATCTGTGTCCAAACATTATTGGGCATTACGTTATTTCAGTTTACTCATCGTGTAGAACTGAACATGTTATGCATCAGATCGCTTAGTTTGTTACCAATTTACCCGTTGCCTGAATTTCCATACGCAAGACTGAGTTTGTCTCAGATTTACGAAATATCTCTTGAAGTATCAATGGATTCGGTGGCTTATTAGCCAGATAACAAAATCTAAGCATCCGCTTTATGGACAATTGTCATGGAATTTACTTTTAACGCTTTTTATACCTTGATTGCTGCTGTCATCGTTTTGTTACTTGGCCGCTTCTTGGTAAATAAAATTGGTTTCTTGAAACGCTACAACATTCCTGAGCCTGTCGCAGGTGGTTTAGTTGCAGCGATTATCTCCTTGGTTGTGCATAGTCTTTGGGGCTATAGCATCACGACCAGTAGCGAATTGCAAACAAGCTTTATGCTGATTTTCTTTTCCTCAATTGGTTTAAGTGCAAACTTTGCCAAATTGCGTGAGGGCGGGATCGGTCTGGTTATTTTCTTGATGGCTGTCGCTTCATTTATTGTGGTGCAAAACTTTGTCGGCATTAGCCTTGCAACTTTATTGGGTATTGACCCACTTATTGGTTTGATTGCAGGCTCAATTACCTTAACTGGTGGTCATGGTACTGCGGGTGCTTGGGGTGAAATTCTAGAAGTTAAACATGGTATCCAAGGTGCATTAGCTTTGGGTATGGCAAGTGCGACATTTGGTTTGATTATTGGTGGTTTGATTGGCGGTCCTTTAGCGAAGTTACTCATTAACCGCTATCAATTGGCAACGCCTCGTACCAATGAACAAATTGAAAAGAGTGATAACACGCCACTGACTGATATTAATTCAACAGAATATGTACCGTTTGAATATCCACATCGTGTGCGTTTAATCACTGCGGATAATGCGATTACCACATTAGGTTTGTTTGCAGGCTGTTTGGCTTTTGCTGACTTTATGACCGGCCATATGAAAGGCACAATGCTTGAGTTACCGACTTTTGTTTGGGCGCTTGCAGGTGGTGTGATTTTACGTAATGTGTTGGAAGGTATTTTCAAAGTTCAAATCTTTGACCGTGCGATTGATGTATTTGGTAATGCATCATTGTCGTTGTACCTTGCGATGGCTTTGCTTTCGTTGAAATTATGGCAATTGGCTGACCTTGCAGGTCCGCTTGTGGTGATTTTAGGTGCACAAACGATTACGATGGGCTTATATGCTGCATTTGTGACATTCCGTGTGATGGGTAAAAACTACGATGCTGCTGTGCTATCTGCGGGTCACTGTGGATTTGGTATGGGTGCAACCCCGACTGCGGTTGCAAACATGCAGGCGATTACCAACATGTATGGTCCTTCGCACAAGGCATTCTTGATTGTGCCTTTATGTGGCGCATTCTTTGTAGACTTGATTAACGTGGCTGTCATTCAGTCTATTTTGCAATATTTTAACTAATTGGAAATGCAATTTGCCCTAGGAAACTAGGGCTTTTTTGCTTTCAGGTCTCTCACAATAATTAGGATATCGAGATGAATGATCAATTAAATGAAACATTACTCGGGTGGGTGAATACACTGAATGGACCTCTGTGGGACTTTTTGGTGATTTTCCTTGTTGCGGTCGGTTTGTTTTACACCCTAATTACAGGTGCAGTACAGGTGCGCTTATTTTTGCACAGCATCAAGGTCATGAAATCAAGCCGTAAGGAATGTGATGATGATCATGGCATTACACCTTTTCAGGCTTTTGTCACTGGGCTTGCAAGTCGTGTAGGTGTAGGTAATGTTGCGGGTGTTGCGATCGCAATTGCGATTGGTGGACCGGGTGCAGTATTTTGGATGTGGGTCACTGCATTTTTGGGTATGAGTTCGGCTTTTGTTGAGTCATCTCTCGCGCAGTTATTTAAGGTGCGCGACCAAGAAAATAAACAGTTCCGTGGTGGACCTGCCTACTATATTACCCAAGGCCTGAAACAAAAATGGTTGGGTGTAGTCTTTGCTGTTGCGCTTATTTCAACCTATGGTTTTGTGTTTAACGCAGTACAAGCCAATGCAATTACAGGTGCAACAGCACATGCATGGGGATGGGATAAAGCCAATCTAGCATTTGAACTCGGTGGCATTCATATTGTGGTGTCTTGGGTTGGACTAGGTCTAGTCTTGCTGACCGCAATGATTATCTTTGGTGGGATCAAACGTATTGCCAAAGTGGCAGAAAGTTTTGTGCCATTGATGGCCTTGTTGTATTTGGCAGTTGCTTTATATATTGCCGTAATTAATTACGCGATTTTACCTGATATCTTCCAGCTCATTTTCTCGAAAGCTTTTGAGTTTGAAGCTGCTGCTGGCGGTTTCTTCGGTGCGATGGTTTCTATGGCAATGATGATGGGGATTAAACGTGGTTTATTCTCTAATGAAGCCGGTATGGGTTCAGCACCGAATGCGGCAGCTGCATCGGATGTAAAGCACCCTGTAAACCAAGGTTTGGTACAAATGCTCGGTGTATTTGTGGATACCTTTGTGGTGTGTTCATGTACAGCGATTATTATTTTGGCCTCAGGACTTTATCATGATGCAGGCTTTGAAGGCGTAGCGCTCACCCAAATGGCTTTAGAGAGCCAAATTGGTTCTTGGGGTGATGACTTCCTTGCAACGATTTTGTTCATGTTTGCCTTTTCCTCAGTCATTGGTAACTATGCCTATGCTGAAGGGAATGTACAATTTATTAATAACAATGCCAAGGTGATGTTCGTCTTCCGTATTTTTGTTTTGATTATGGTGTATCTCGGTTCAGTGATGAGTGTGCCTCTCATTTGGAACACTGCGGATTTGTTCATGGGCATTATGGCCACCATTAACTTGTTTGCTATTTTGCTGTTAACACCATTCTTATTGATGCTGTTAAAAGACTATTTGGCACAGCTGAAACAAGGTGTGAAAGAGCCAGTATTTAAGTTGGATAACCATCCTAAATTTAAAGACAAAGTGAAATCAGACATTTGGTAATTATTTAGTACATAAAAAGCCTCTACATTGATAGGGGCTTTTTTATGGCTATTTAGCCGTTAAAGTAAAACAACAGCTGATAGAGTGCAAAACTTAAAATCAGGCTTAGCCAAATCGGGAGTTTGGTTTGAAGCAGTAAAATAACAGCGATTACAAAAACTAAGTCAGTCCAATGCTTGAAATAACTTTGTCCCATTTGTATCACTAAACACAGCAGTAAACTTACCACTGCAGCATTAATCCCAATCACGGCTTTTCGTATTGCAGCTTGCTGCATAAGCCAAGACCAATAGGGCAAGGCTGCAAAGATTAAAAAGAATGAGGGCAGAAAGATTGCTAAAGTGGCTAGAACCACATTCAGCCAAACAAACGGAGTTAAAGGCAGTAAAGCACCTAAGTAACTTGCGAAACTAAATAAGGGGCCGGGCATGAGTTGAGCCAGCGCATAACCCAAGTCAAATTGTTCGGCAGATAAGATATGGTTGGCAACAAAGTCTTGATGTAAAAGTGGCAAAATAATATGTCCACCACCAAAAACCAAAGATGCTGCTTGGTAAAAACTAAACAGACTTTGTGAGAAAAGTGAAGAAGATGGATACCACACCATAAAAAGTATAAAAGGTACAGCAAAAGCAATCAGCCAAAAATAAGCCCGCTTTGCTTGGACTTTTGCCTTTGAGCTGCTGTCTTGAAGCTTTGATGTCGAATCTGATGCAAAATAAATACCGACCAGAGCTGCAATTAAAATGACGATAACTTGGCTGAATGACCATGGTATAAAGTAAAGAAACAAGGTGCTAAGTAGCATCAGCACATATTGCCAAATAGTTTTGCAGAAACTTGTCAACATTTGCCAAAAGGCCCAGATCACCACAGCAAAAACGATCAACTGAATGCTATGTAGTGTCATCGTACTGAGTTGATTGAAATACTGCTGACCCAGTACTGCGAAACATGCCATGAGGAGTATAGACGGCAAAGTAAAACCGAGCCAAGCCGCGCACGCACCGCGGTAGCCTTGGAGTTGATAACCAATGGCAATACCCACTTGGCTGCTGGTCGGCCCTGGGAGCAATTGTGCGAGAGCAACCAACTGGGCATATTCAGCATCACTCAACCATCGAAGTTGCTGTACAAAATGACGGTGAAAAAACACCAAATGAGCAGCAGGTCCACCAAAAGACAAGCAGCCCAATTTTAAAAAGTGCAGAAAGATGCAAGTGAGATGCTGAGTGCACATGTTGAATTATGCTGACAAATTGAAACAGATTATAATGCTGGAATATGACGCTTTTACGAAAAACAACAGTACATGGACTGCTGATTTTCATACACTATGCTGCTGGAAAACTTCGCGCCATCTCAACCTCGGTGAATCATGTTGAACATTAAACTTAGCCTTATGTCGTTTACATTGCTCGCTTTAGCAGGCTGTCAAAGCATGCCCAAAGTGGCTCAAGAAACGCCAAATCAGGCTTTTTTAGCCGAAACTGACTCAGGAGAAGCTCAAGAGCGACTTAACCAGATCAATTTTAAACAGCTCAAAAAAGAACAAAATCGTCCAATTATTGCCTTGGTGTTGGGGAGTGGTGGTGCACGTGGTTATGCGCATATTGGCGCAATTCAAGTTTTAGAGCAGTCGGGGATTCGTCCCGACTTTATCGTCGGCACTAGTGCCGGCAGTATCGTCGGCTCACTGTATGCAAGTGGTAAAAATGCCAATCAAATTCGTGATATTGCGCTGAATATGAAAGCCAATGATGTACGCGATATTCGTTTGGACATGAAAGGTTTCTTTGATGGTCAAAAAGTTGAAGATTATGTTAATGAACAAGTGAGCGATATGCCACTTCAACGCTTACCTATCCCGATGTATGTAGTGGCGACGCAGTTAAAAGAAGGTAAAAAAGTCGTCTTTAACTATGGCAATACTGGTCAAGCAGTTCGAGCATCGGTATCGATCCCGAGTATGTTTATTCCCACCAAGATTGGTACTGATGAATATGTAGATGGTGGTTTAGTCAGCCCTGTACCTGTTGATGTGGCACGTAAGTTAGGGGCAGATATTATTATCGCGGTCGATATTTTGGCGCAGCCGATGTATACCGAAACCTCAAATGTCTGGGGGCTGTTTAACCAAAATATCAATATTATGCAAAAGAACCTTGCGCAAATAGAGTTGAAAAATGCAGATATTGTGATTCAGCCAGACTTGCGTGAGAAAGTACATATTTTTGATGTCAGCGGCCGTGAGTTGACCATGCAAGCTGGGGTCGATGCAACCGTTGCGCAGTTAGGACAGATTCAAAAAGTTTTTGCGCAGAAAAATTATAAGCAGAAATTGAATATTCAAAGTATTCAAGCACGAACGCATTGATCACGCGTGATTTCAAAATAAAAGCCTGAATGGACTGGACTAGTATGTGTTTCTATAACTCGAAATACAGCCAATCAGGCTAAAAGCCATTTATATGCTGTGAAAATATCACAGCGACAATGTTTTTGAATAAATTAAAATTTAAAGAAGGCCTATAGATTCAAAAGCTTAGTATTCTTTATATATATTTTTTTGAATGATAGTCAAATCACTATAAATAATAATGATGGTTTTGTTACCAAATTTAGCGTTCAAAACCGATATAATAAATGTCACATATCCTATTATCTTACCAATTAGAGAACGCGATGTCCCCATTAGATCAAATTGCTGCGGCTGCGGATGACCAGTCTGAACTCACTATGTCGGTCTTAATGACACCTGATATGGCGAATTTTTCAGGAAATGTGCATGGTGGCACCATTTTGAAATTGTTAGACCAAGTGGCATATGCGTGTGCAAGTCGTTTTTCAGGAAGTTATGTGGTGACCCTATCTGTTGATAAAGTTAATTTTAAAGAGCCGATTCATGTGGGCGAGTTAGTGACTTTCTTGGCAAGCGTGAACCATGTCGGTCGTACTTCGATGGAAATTGGTATTCGTGTTGAAGCACAAAATATTCAAAAGCGTACAGTACGCCATACCAATAGCTGTTACTTCACCATGGTTGCGGTAGATGAAAATGGTAAGCCAAAACAAATTCCTGCATTGAATTTGGACAATGACTGGAAGCGTTGCCGTTTTGAAGCGGCAGAACAACGTAAGGTCGCGCGCTTACAAGAGAACCATCATCCTTCGTGCAGTATTTATAAAAAAGCATCGCATAGTTAAGTTTTAAAAAAAGATCTCCTACACAGGGGATCTTTTTTAATGTCTGACGTTTATGTTTTGAATAGAAGCTTATATGGGAAAACTACGCTAATTTGGCGTTCTACACCTGTTGATCTCGAATTTCTATAGTCCATGCGCATAAATAAAAAGAAACCAAGATAGGATATATCTTGGTTTCAAGTGACGCTAAAAAGTTGTTGCGATCCAGCAGGAGAGTAAAGCCACTGGATCTCTCAATATTTCAATTATTTAGCGGCTTTTTCTTGATTCGGTTGCTCTGCTGATGCTTCCGAAGCTGGTGCATTTGCACTTAAGTCTGTAGTTTCAGCTGTTTCTTGGGTTGATACCACAACTTTGTCTTCTTGAGCTGGTGCTTGTTGAGGTGCAGCAAAAGTTGCAAAGCTCGCAGCTGTTAAAGATGTTGCAATAATTAAGTGTGAAAGTTTCATGGTTTTGGCATCCTTATATTTTATAGATAAAAATAGTTCAGACTGATCATCACATCAATTTGAACTGAGCTTCATGCTATCGCCTGAATATCTGCGGTTCAATCGAAGCAACAATGTGAAAAGTGCACATTACCTAAAACTACAGATGATGAAAAAATAGTAAGCTTTAAGTAACAAGTAGAAGTTTTTTGTGAATAGATTGAGAGGGAATGAAGAATTAATGATCAATATAGATGTTTGAAAACTCACATAAACTGTACAAAGCATGCGAATTAAGTGCGAAACCCTAATTTCAGTTTTGAGTAAAATGTAAGGAAGTTTGTCCAATAGGGGTATCGATGAATGGAATGTCAGCCAATTGAATGCTGAGTGTTCGATGCCATGGATTTGAGATGAGAAAATTGGTGATTTAAATTAAGATGATGGCTTATTTTATTGTGTTGTTTTTATCATATTCCATGCTAGGTATAAAATTTTGAAACTGATGTCGATGCCGCAGGCGGTTCCTACGCATATTATTTCAGGCTTTCTTGGCGCGGGTAAAACTACTTTGCTCATGCATTTGTTAGGTCAGAAACCGGAACATGAAGTTTGGGCGGTACTGATGAATGAGTTTGGGCAAATTGGCGTAGATCAACAGCTCATGCCACAAACGGAAGGCTATGCGGTAAAAGAATTACTCGGTGGTTGTTTATGTTGTAGCAGCCAACTACCGATGCAAATAGCACTGTCTCGTTTGCTTTCAGAACAAAAGCCTGATCGGCTGTTTATTGAACCCACAGGCTTGGGACATCCAGCACAGTTACTGGAGCAACTGACCGAGCCACATTGGCACTCGACCCTGCACATGCGTGCTCCGATCACCGTGCTGGATGGTTCGCGTTTACATGATCATGCATGGACAGCACAAAATCTCTATCAGGATCAATTGAAAGCGGCGCAGATTGTGGTGGTTTCGCATCAAGCTCATATGCAAAAAACAGATCAAGATGCTCTTGAAAAACTGCAAACCGAATATCAGCCTTATGCTCAGCAGTGGCTGATGGCAGAGCAGGGCAAGATTGAGCTTGCGCAAATCGATTTTGAGTACATCGGAACAAAACGATTCAAGCAGCCTTTACTGAACATTCAGCAACAGTTGAAAGCGACTCAACAAGATTTTCCCGAGATTAAACAGTTGCCGTATCACTATGTAGAAACGGCGCAAGGTTATAGTGTTGCAGGTTGGAAAATGCCGAAGCGTTGGGTTTTTGACTTTTACGATTTACTCGATTTGCTTTGCGAACAGCAAGATTGGCGACGGATTAAAGGAATTTTCCATACCAATCAGGGGTGGAAGGTATTTAATTTCAATCCTGAACAATTTAACTATCAAGATGTCGAGGAAGGAATTGATAATCGAGTTGAATTGATTGTTCAAAATGAAAGAGATTGGATGGATTTTGAAAGCGCACTTTTTGAATGTCGCATAGAGCAATGACTTAAATTGTTTTAAGCAAAAAAAGCCGAAATCTTATATGCTAGTCGGCAAATTTGAGGATGGTATGTATGGCGCTTAAAGCTACAATTTATAAGGCAGATTTGAATATTGCCAATATGGATGTCCACCAATATGGGGACTATCAACTGACTTTGGCATTGCATCCTTCAGAAACCATTGAGCGTTTGATGGTGCGTTTGTTGGCATTTGCACGTTTTGCGGATGAAGCTTTAGAGTTTACCAAAGATTTATTTGAAACCAATGAGCCTGCGCTGTGGGAAAAAGACCTAACGGGTCAGTTGGTGAAATGGATTGAAGTGGGCAGCCCAGACGAAGATAAAGTGAAAAAAGCCAGTGCACGTTGTAAGCAAGTGGCGATTGTCACTTATGGCACAGCGGTCGATGAATGGTATAAGCGCAACAGTAAGTTGAAGACATTGAACAATGTTGAAATTTGGCAGTTGTCGACTGCAAGTACTGAAGCGGTTCAAGCCCTGTGTGAGCGGACTATGCAACTTCAGTTAAATGTAATGGATGGTGAGTGGACCTTAATTGGTGACCATGCACAAGCCATTATTGAGTGGACGCAATTGCAATAAACAAGCAGTTTAACTAGATTTATTGATTGAACAGGTTGGAGCGAGAACATGAGCGCAGAATTAGAAATTATTGATTTGGTTGTCGGTGAAGGTAAAGAAGCAGTCAAAGGTGCTTTAATCACTACGCATTATACGGGCTGGTTAGAAGATGGCACCAAGTTTGACTCATCTTTAGACCGTGGAAACTACTTTGAAACCGTGATTGGGACAGGCCGTGTCATTAAAGGTTGGGACCAAGGGATTATGGGCATGAAAGTGGGTGGTAAACGTAAACTCATCGTGCCATCACATTTGGCTTATGGTGAGCGTAAAATGGGCAATATTATTCCTGCCAATTCAAATTTGATTTTTGAAATTGAATTGTATGATGTAAAAACACGTGATTAATCAAAAATAGTGATAAATAAAAGAGTCAATTACAAGGATGTATTTGATTCATTTGTAAAAACACTTGGTTTTTAAGAAAAACATTTGTAGATTAATTACTAGGCAGAGCGTATTTAAGGGAAGAGTCGCTTTTGTATAGCTCATTGAGCAAACAGTCTTTGTTTGTGCTTATTTTAGGCTGTTTGCTGGTTTTAAGTTTGATACCTTCGACGTGGGCACAATATGAAGCTGAGCCCACGCAGTATTATTTGCATCAAAAAAATGTCAATGACATTCAATTCACCGAACAAACCACCAGTTATTTAAAAGGTACATGGTCTTATTATGACCAAGAGCTGATTTCTCAGCCTAATCATCAACTTCCTTCTAAAACTACAGAATTGCCAATTTCATTTCAAAAACTTACAGGCAGTAATACTGGGTATGGGACTTTTATCGGTCATTTCAAAATTCCGGATGAATTTATTGGCCGAAGGCTAGCCATTCATATCCCCAATCAAAATTGTGCTTATCGGGTTTATCTCAATGGCGATTTTTTAGTTCGTTTAGGGGATGTCGCGGATAATGCGGGAGCACAGCAAACAGAAAATGCACCGCGGATTGCTTATTTTGTCCCTGACAGCCCCTATTTTACTTTAAGTATACAAGCCTCAAACTTTAACAATTTACGCGGCGGCCTTGAAAGCCCCATGCATATTGGCATTGCTAAAACGATTAATCGACATTATCAGCAACTGATGATGAGTATCGCCATGATCTGTGGCGTGGTGTTTGGTGTAGGAATGTTCACCACCATGTTCTCGATGTTCCGTGGTTCAGATGAACGGAATAGTAAAAGTATTTTTGTTTTTGGTATTTTTATTTTATTTCTTGCCTTACATAATCTTTTTACTGCGCCATATGCTTATACGACCTTCCTAGATATCAACTGGTTGTGGGGCATACGTTTAGAATATTTATTTATCTATTTAGCGGTCATGTTTTTTTTGAGCTATATGTATTTGCTCAATCAGTACTATTTACAGCGTTGGATTTATACCGTTTCCATTTTGGTTTTGACCTTGAATATCGTCATTACCTTGTTATCCGAGCAAGTTGTTTTTGAGCAGCTGGCTTTTTATAGCGCATTTTTCAGTATTGTTATTTTGCTTAATTTTGCCTATGGTTTTTACCTTACTTTAAAGACCAAACAAAAATATTCGAAAATCAATTTATACGCCGTGGTATTGCTGTGTATATCGGTCATTCATGACTTTTTACTAACGCTACATGTGATTGATTCGATTCATCTCTCTTTTATCTCTACCAGTCTGTATGCACTTTTGGTGATGTTCCGACAATCACGTAACTATGCTTATCAGACTTACCATACCGAACGTTTAAATAATAATTTAATTGAATTGAATGATTCTTTAGAGCAAAAAGTGCAACAGCGCACCTCTCAATTACATGACTTAAATGAAAGGTGGTGTATCAAAAAGTATGCTAAAAAAAAGCAGGTTGAATTTTGATAAAATAGAGAAATGCAAATAACTCTAGAAATCAAATGTCCAACCTGCCTCAGTGACAGTATAAAGAAAAATGGCATCAAAGTAGATGGGAAACAAAACTACCAATGCAAAGACTGCAAACGTCAGTTTATTGGTGACCATGCTCTGAGCTATCTAGGATGTAATTCTGGCATTACTCGTAAAATATTACAGTTAATGGTCAGAGGCAGCGGTATACGAGATATCGCTGAAGTTGAGCGCATTAGTATCGGTAAAGTCTTACGGACTTTAACTGAATCGGCCTATCAAATTCAGCCTAAACAAAGTCATTATGAATCTCTCGAAGTAGATGAATTCTGGACTTTTGTTGGAAATAAAAATAATAAACAATGGCTTATTTACGCCTACCATCGAAAAACAGGTGAGATTGTTGCTTATGTTTGGGGTAAGAGAGATTTAGCTACAGTCCAAAGGTTGAAGACAAAGCTTAAACAATTAGGTATTCACTACACCCGAATTGCAAGTGATCATTGGGACAGTTTCATCACTGCTTTTAAAAACTGCAAGCAAAGTATTGGTAAGTTGTTTACTGTAGGAATTGAAGGTAATAATTGCAAAATAAGGCATCGAATAAGGCGTGGTTTTAGAAGAAGTTGCAATTTCTCCAAAAAGCTTGAAAACCATTTTAAAGCCTTCGACTTAACCTTCTTTTACATCAATAATGGCTTCATTTAATGTCAGCATACTTTTTAAAACACCACCCAAAAATTATAATGATTTCTATGGGCACCTAAAGGGCGATGAAGTTCTGCAAAATCTGGTCAAAGTGATTGGTGCAGTACTGCCACATAATGCCTACTTAGCACGCTATGGTGGGGAAGAGTTTGCCATTGTTTTATATAATGTCCCAATTGCGATTATTAGTCAGATTATGCAAACCGTTTTAGATGCAGTGCGTAGTGCGCGCTTTGAGCATCATAACCGCCTAGATGGCAAAGATTATGTAACTTTGAGTATGGGGGTGTCGTGGATGGATCATGAAACGATTTATGCCAATATTCATGACCTTATGAAAGCGGCCGATTTAAAACTGTATCAAGCCAAAGAAGTGGGCCGTGATCAGATGAAAATGCCCAATGAATCCTATGAAAATGAGTGAATTTAGTTGAGTCATACTTCTGTTAATAAAACTTAGGATAAGAGTTTAACCATGGTCACCATTTTGGGATTTGGAATGTCTTGGACATGGATTTGAAAGCCATGTTTTTGATAAAAAGAGCATGCCGTTTGGGTGCTTTCTAAACTCATTTGGTGAATTTTTTTACGTTTAAGATGTTCAATAACAGTTTCTAATAAAGCTTTTCCAATGCCGCGCTGTTGTTCAGCGGATGAAATATAATTGAGTAAAATACGACCTTGATCACTGACCATAATAAAACCCACTACGTGCTGATTGAGTACATAGACCCAGCTGTCGTTATAGTGCATCCACATAATCAGGTTGGATTGGGTTTTATTTTCTAGCCAAATTTGAATCGTACTTTCATGGCGATGGTGGTCTTTGATACATGATCGAATACTGTCGTGCACGACATTTAAAATTTCAGGAATGTCCTGAAGTTGGGCTGCCCGTATCATCTTTTCTTCTTAGAGCTATAGAAACAGCTATTTCATGCTAGCGACTGTATTTATTAAATTGAATTACTGTTAGTACGGATGTAACTTTGTTGTTCAATCGCACTAAGTTAATTATTTTTTATAGTGATTTTGTGAGTGAAAAATCACATATTGTGATGCCTTTCACGTTTGTGCGAATATGTGTTGAATCACTTGAATTGGTCTGAGAATCAATACCCAATTACAAGTCATCGAATTGAGCATTTGAGTTCATACGTAGTCTGTTTTAATTAATTTGGTGTTTATTTGAGCGATAATGCTGTATTTTAAAAGGGAATATTGGTTACGAGAGCAGAGCATGGCGACATTTTTACTGATGATTTGCATACTCATTGCTTTGGTTGCGACATCTATTATTGGAATCAAAATTCAAAAAAAGCAACGTTTTCTGAAGCGACAAAAAAAAGCGGTTGAATCTGAAGCAGCATCTGTGCAAATGGCAACGCATACCAATAGAGCACCTCAGGTTGAGCGTGTTATTGAAGTTGATGCTTATGAACAAGAGCTGTTCGATGACGTGGCGACTCTATTTCTAGATCAAGCGATATTGCTCACGGTCGAAGAAGATGCAACGTTAATGCAAAGCACCTTATTGGTCAAAATGCCTGCGAAAACCCAGACACAAATCCGAAAAATGGATTTAAATGAATGGTCTATTTTTTGGAATTTCTATGATCAGTCGCTTGAATACTATGTAAGTCGTTATGGCATGTTTTATACGCATATTGACCGCAGTGGACGCGAGCATAAAAAAAGCTATCGTACTCGGGATTGATCTCTTCGCTTAAGCCTCTTCAGCGTCCATCACAGCTATGGATAACTGCTTAAGAATTCGCTCTGCAACATGAGTTAGATAGAAGTCATCCTGTTTTAAGCGTGTCATTAAAATTGCCCCCTCATAATCGGCAACACTGATTTTAGCCAGTGCCTCAGCTTGAGCAATGGGCATGACCTGCTGAAAGTAGTGGAACAACGCCAATTCCCAATCTTGAAAAATAGACTGAATTTTGAGATGAATTTGTTCAGATAAATGCGGGATTTCCAATGACAGCATCCCGACTAAGCAGCCTTGAACACCCGCACTAAAAAAGCTGACAGATTGCTGGTGCAAGTGTTCAAAGCGAACGCAATACTCTAAGTGCGTATCATTCAAAATACTGAACAATTTATGGTTTAAGTATTGCTGGCTGATTTGCAAAATATCTAAAACCAAAGCTTCTTTATTGGAATAATAATAATAAAATGCTGCTTTACTGAGCCCACAAGACTTTGCCAGTAAATCCATACTGGTGCCTGCATAACCATGGGTTTTAAAGGTTTGCATGCAATGCAACTGGATTTGTTCTTTACTCAGTTTTTGTGGGCGCATAGAGTTTTAACGTTCCGTAATGGTTGGTAATGATAAATAGCCATCGAAAGTGTTCAGCATATCTTCCCAGATGGCTTCGGCCCCTTGGCGGAAATATCCCATGTGCCCAATTTCTTTCAAGCCATAGTCATTGGCTTCAATATTGAGATAATGCATGTTCGCATGCCGATAATGCTGCATAAATGCATGCCTTGAGTTTGGTAAAGCCCAGTCATCATCCAGTGCTGAAACAGCATAGATTGGAGTTTTGACCTGTGCATACTGTTCCAGTAAGTGTCGCTGCTCTGGATCTGCAAAAAAGTAGGTCGGATTTTTACACCATTTTCGCCACTGTGTGTAGACATCCACAGGTAAATCGGTACCCATTTTCAGCAGGCTCCAAGGCAGATAGCCCTTTAGTGCAACCATCGGCGGGAAAATAAGATTCCACATGACATGTACTTTCATTTTCTCCCGAAACGGCATATAGCCATGCCAACCCGCACCTGTGCCAAAGCAATACATCGCAGTGACTTGGTCATGGTTGTGGATTAAACCGAGTGCTTGGCCTCCATAAGAGTGTCCAACCACAAAAATAGGTTTGTCATCTTTGTGGATAGAGTCAATGGCAGCCGACAAGTCTAGCTGCCCCCAGTCCAAATAGGACATGCTAAAACCTTTGAGTTGCTTCGGTGCAGAAAGCCCCACACCACGATAATCAAAAGTTAGGACTTGAAAACCTAGCGCTACTGCATACTCGGCAAAGCGACGATAGAACTGCTGTGGTACACCTGTTGCACTGGCAACAATGATGTTGGCTTTGATCGGCTCAGATGAGCGATAACGTGTACCAACAAGTATATAACCATCGGTTGCTGAAAATTTTACAGTTTGTTTCTCAATTTGGGGCGAATCTAAATGGGCTGTGCCTTGCATTATCGTTTCTTCTTTTTTGTTAAATACTAAAGTCGGTTCCAGACTTTTGGGCTTTACTGTCCTTTAAACTGAGCAGGGCGGCGTTGTAGCATCGCCATGACACCTTCTTGGACATCTTGGGTTTTGAGTAGTGGGCTGAGGTGCTCTTGTAAATGTGCAAAGGCATAGTCTGCGCCGTGTTGTACGGCTTGTTGTGCAGAAGCCAGCGTGGCTTGAACGGCAAGTGGTGCAGCTTGTGCAATTGATTCTGCAAGGCTCAATGCTCGCTCTAATGCAGCATTTGGCGTGGATGCTTCTACGACCTCGGTAATTAAATTGAGGTCGAGAGCTACTTGTGCATTGAAGCTGTCACCTGTGAGTAGATAGCGCATAGCTTTGTTCCAACCCGCCGCTTGTACAAAGCGAACCGTTGCACCGCCAAAGGGTAAAATACCGCGCTGTACTTCCATTTGGGCAAATTGTGTATTGGCATCGGCAATAACCACATCGGCATTGAGCATCAGTTCAATTCCCGCGGTAAAGCAAAAGCCTTGGACTGCCACAACCACGGGTTTGGTACGAGGTCTGGAGCTGGTGCCCCAAGGGTTAATTTGTGTCGCGGGAAAGTCGAAAACGCCTGCAGTGAGTTTGGGTTGCAACTCAACCAAATCAAGCCCAGCAGTAAAATGTTCTCCGTGCGCAAAAATTACAGCACAGCGCAGTGAAGGATCATCCTCATATTCGGTAAGGGCCAGTGATAAGTCATGAATCATATGACTATCGAAAGCATTGCGCTTGGCTGCGCGATCTAAACCAATTAAAAATAACGAACCGCGAACTTCGCGACTGACACGACCTTGTTGTTCTGACATTTTGATTATTCCTGCATCGTTTTATAAGTTTTTAAACGATTGTTAGAAAACTGTCAAAACTTATGCGTATTCATTCTGTGACTCGACAGTTTGATCCGATTCACCGAAAAAAACGACGTTTAGATTGAGCGGAATTGTCTTGCCTTTATTGAGTTTTTTTTCATAATAGCAGCACTTCTTTGAATACCAGTTGAACCATGTCTAGCCTTGAAATATTTGCAGTCATCATTAGCTTAATTGGGGTGACGTTGACCATTAAGCGCAATATGTGGTGTTGGTGGTTTAACTTCGCTGCTTTCTTGTTATATGCCTATTTGTTTTATACCTATAAGTTGTATGGCGAAACCATTTTGCAGTTTTTCTTTGTAGTGGTGAACTTTTACGGTTTTTATCACTGGCTCAAAGGTAAACAACAAGATCATGAGATTCGGATTGAACCGATTACAGCTCGGCAAGTGATTTTGCAAATGCTACTTGCCGCTGCGGCTGGTGCAGTATTTGGTTTGAGCTTAAAGTATTTGACCGATGCTGCTGTACCGCTATTGGATGCGCAGCTCGCAGCGTTTAGTCTGTTGGCGACTTATTGGACCAGTCGTAAACATATTGCGACATGGGTGCTGTGGGTATTTGTCGATATTGTTTATGTCGGTATGTTTATCTATAAAGATTTGTTCCTAACCGCGGCTTTATATGCAGGCTTTGTTGGCTTGGCGGCTTTTGGATGGTGGCAATGGACACAGGTACGCCATAAACAACAGCTGAAAAGTGTTTAGGCTAGGCAGTGTTGATTGACTTTAAACAAATACAATTGGCTCAATTTGAGTCGGTCATTGAACGGTTAAAGGGAAGTCCACAGCAATATTTGGACTTTGCTTCGGTTGCGGATTTTTATCAGGCCACTTGGCTGGATGACTTACCCAGTAGTGCAAGTTGGGCGGTCACAGGGCTGGATGATGGGGCCGAGCATTTTGATATTCGCTTGGCCTGTTTTGAGCGCGTGGTTTTTATTCATATTGCAGATGATATTGTCATACAGAATGGCACACATTGAAATCTAGATCACGGTATAGTCGGTGCTGGAGCATCGTCTATATTTGACCTTTCTACAGGATGACGAGATCCAGTTTTCAGTCCTGATCAGGGCATGGATGTTTACAAAAACAAAAAATAAAGGATTTAATGCTATGGCACATCAGTTTGTAGTCAATGCCACCATCAAAGGTGTTTCATTGGATGACTTCCGTCGACTCGCAGCCAATATCAGCTTACATGAAAATGTTTGTCGTCGTATTCCCGGTGAGAAGTTGGAAATTTTGGAGTCGAATAAAGTCGGCGATATTTATACCCTCAAGCGCGCGTATAATTTGGATGTCAATATTCCAGATATTGCGAAGAAATTTTTAAAAGATGCCTTTCGCTTACAACGTACCGACGTCAGCAATTTAGTTGTATTGAGCTCGGAAGTTCGTTTAGACCCCAACTTACCTTTAGAAGCCGTGTGCCAACGTAGTGTATCGGGTAATGATGAGCAGATTCACTTTCAACTGGAATGGACGGTAAAAGTGAAAGTGCCATTAATTGGCGGTATGTTAGAAAAACATGCTGAAGGTGAAATCCGTAAGTTTAGCCAAATCGAGCTTGATATTGTGGAAGATGAACTGCGCCAAAATTTGCATGCAGAAACTTTAAGCTAAAGGCTTTGACCTCATGTTTTCAAAGTATGTTGCATAAAAAGAAACCCTTCGATTGAAGGGTTTTATCATTTTAGTGCTTCATCTCGAACTGAGCTCGATAAACCAAAGCTGTGAAGAAGCAAATCAAACAGACCAGCCAAATATAATACATCGCGCCAATGTTGCTATAGAGACTGAGCCATTGAACCAAAGGCAGTGTGATGCCTCCTGCAATAGCATAGGCGACATTGTAGGAAAACGAAATGCCCGAAAAGCGGATTGGAGCAGGGAACATTTTGACCATGCTATAGGACACAAGCCCTACCGTGCCTGAAAAGAATCCCAAAAGCATATACAGTGCAAACACCGTAGTTGGACTGACCGCACCTAAACTGTGATAGAAAATGGTTGCGATAGCGGCGACACCGAGCGAGCCAAAAATCAAGACCTTGGCTGCACCAAAACGATCTGCCAATGTCCCAGCGAGTATACATCCCAGCATTTGCATGATGATCGCAGCACTTTGCATTTGAAAAGCATCGCTACGTTCAAAGCCAAAGGCACCCGTCAGTAAGTTTGGCATGGCTAAAATCAGGACTACCACACAAGCAGTTAAGAACCAAGTCAAGAGCATACCAATCACCACGGCGGTTTTATGGTTGGCGAAGACTTGTTTCACCGGCATTTCTTTAGACAGCTCTTTACGTGCTTGCATGGCTTTGAATACGGGTGTTTCTTTCAAATAACTGCGTAAATACAAGGCCACTAAGCCAAAAATACCGCCCACAATAAAGGGAATGCGCCATGCCCAATCATGTATAGCGGCTTCATTAAACTGAAGAGAAATGAACAGTGACATTAAAGCACCGAGCAAAATGCCGAGTGACAAACCAGCCGTAAGTAAGCCATTGGCAAAACCAATTTTTTCAGATGGGACATGTTCAGAAACAAAGGTCCATGCCGCTGGAATTTCTCCACCAATTGCAATGCCTTGTACCACCCGCATAAGGAGTAAGAGTAAAGGTGCGGCATAACCAATCGTTTCAAAGGTCGGCATAACCCCGATCATGAGGGTAGGCAAAGCCATGAGCAAAATAGATAAGCTAAATAGACGCTTGCGCCCGATGAGGTCGCCAAAGTGCGCCATGACTACACCGCCAAGTGGACGGAAGAAGTAACCTGCGGCAAAAATACCGTAAGTATTCAGCATAGCCCAAAATGGGCTGAGCCCTGCGGGAAAGAACAGCTCAGAAATAATTTTGGCGTAAAAAACATAAATAACAAAGTCATAGAACTCAAGTGCACCACCGAGTGATGACAGCCCAAGGGTACGTTTGTCTTCTCTGGTCAAACGTGGTGTTGCATCCATGCGTATATTTCCAAAGCTAAATAAAGGTTTATATTTGATTTTAAAGAAGTCTTTTTTGAATGAATAATCAATCTTTCTTTACTGGGTTTGAACTAAAAATTATACATGAATCAACATAGTTGATTTGACGGTCAACGTAAATTTATAACGCAGGCGAGATAAAAAGCTTATGATATAAAAAGAATAAATAGGTATAAAAATTAGGATTTGTGTATGAGTGTCATTTTACCTGTTGCGCAACGTGGTGAAGATATTTTAAGACTCAAAGCTGCTCGCGTCGCAGATGCAGAATTTAATAGCGACTGGCTCATGCAGTTGGCTTCTGCCATGATTGCGACCATGTTAGAGCGGAGCGGTGTGGGCATTGCCGCACCACAAGTCTATATTTCAAAGCGGGTCATTATTGTGGCTTCACGGCCAAATTTACGCTATCCCGATGCACCTGAAATGGACGCCGTGGTGATGGTCAATCCTGAAATTTTAGAGTTTTCGCAAGCAACGACCTTAGGTGAAGAAGGCTGTTTAAGCGTACCGAATGAGCGTGGTCAGGTACAGCGTGCGCAAAGCATTAAGGTGTTGTATCACACTTTGACTGGTGAGGTAATGGAAAGTACTTTTGAAGGTTTTCCTGCACGCATTGTGCAACATGAAATCGATCATCTAAATGGTATTTTATTTGTCGATCGCCTGAGTGCTTAGTCGCGAGTGTCATTTTATTCATCTTTATATTTAAACTGTTGTGGGGTCTGCCCCAAATGACGTTTAAACATGGCACTAAATGCACTCGGATTGCTATAGCCAAGAGATCTTGCAATCTGCGCGACAGATTCACCACTGGCAATTTTACTTAAGGCATGGGCAATATGCATTTGCTGAACCCATGCGCGATAAGACAGCCCCGTTTCCTTTTGAAACATGCGCATCAAGGTTCTGGAGCTGGTGCCAATTTCATCGGCCCATGTGCTTAAATCTTTTAACTGATCGGGCGTACTTAATAGTGCTTGGCAAATATTCATTAAGCGTTTGTCTTGTGGCCACGGAATTTGAATGGGCAACAGATTGGCTTTATGAATTTCATCAAAAATTAAAATCTGTAAAGATCGAGACAGTTCATCAGAGCTGATCAGCTCGGAGGGTGGAATGTGTTCAATCGCATTGAGCCGAATGAGCAGTTCATGCAATAACTTACTGACCCGAATAATAAAACAATGTTGCCCCAGCAGTGCAGCTGCATCTGCTTGAACCAATGCGGTATTGAGTTTAACTCGGCTTAATGAAATCACACTGTGCTCAACATGGGTCGGAATCCAAAGTGCACACATCGGCGGCACGATCCAGACATGATTCGGGGTGAACACTTGAATCATCCCTGCCGAAGCATACAGAAACTGCGCCCGTGAATGCGTATGCGCAGGGGTAATCTCTCGATAGGTATGCTCAGAAGAGAGTCCAATCACCAATTCGGACATTTCGGTTTGAATCAGAGAGTTTGGCATGTGTGGTTTAAATTGTCAGTTATACAATGATTATTGGAAGATAGTCTTGTGAATGACAATTTACAATCAATGCTTGATGAAAAATACATGGAGTTTGCGAGGGATGTCGTCTTCAATTCAAATGAAAGAGGGTATGGGCGAAGCTACAATCAATGAGCAACCGCAAGGTATGATTATAAAAGTGGTGGGAGCGGTGGCGGTTGCGCATCTACTGAATGACTTGATTCAAGCCGTTTTGCCAGCCATTTATCCAATGCTGAAAACCAATTTTTCCTTAAGCTTTGCGCAAGTCGGACTGATTTCATTGGTCTATCAAATTACGGCATCGCTACTGCAACCTTGGATTGGACTCTATACCGACAAACATCCGAAACCTTATCTGCTCCCACTCGGTATGGTGGTGACTTTTAGCGGCATTTTGCTGTTGGCATTTTCACCAAATTTTATTGTACTGCTCATGGCCTCGGCATTGATTGGTGTAGGATCTTCGACCTTTCACCCTGAAGCCTCACGTGTAGCACGTATGGCTTCGGGTGGGCGCTTTGGCACAGCACAATCGACCTTTCAGGTCGGTGGCAATACAGGTACAGCGATTGGGCCTTTATTGGCCGCGCTGATTATTGTGCCTTTTGGGCAGCATGCCGTGGCATGGTTGATTGTATTTGCTTTACTTGCGATTTGGGTTCTGTTCGGTGTCAGCCGTTGGAGCATCAGTCACAGTAAAAAACAATTGGCTGCCAAAGCGCATCAAGTGCAAAGCAAACTGCATGGGCGTCAACTCGTCATCGCGCTGTCGACCATTTGCGTGTTGATGTTTGCTAAATTTACTTACATCGCCAGCATCAGTAACTATTTCACTTTTTATTTAATGCACAAGTTTCACCTCAGTTTACAAAGTGCGCAGTTACATCTCTTTGCCTTTTTGGCTGCGGTGGCTCTGGGTACATTTGCTGGTGGGCCGATTGGAGATCGAATTGGGCGTAAAGCGGTGATTTGGGTGTCTTTTGTCGGCATGGCGCCGTTTGCGTTGATGATGCCGCATGCCAATCTATTTTGGACGACTGTACTGTCGATTATCACAGGTTTAGTACTTTCCTCTGCCTTTGCTGCCATGGTGGTCTATGCACAAGAGGCTGTTCCGGGACGAGTTGGCATGATTGCAGGGTTAATGTTTGGTTTAATGTTCGGTGTAAGTGGTATCGCCGCAGCAGGCTTAGGATATTTGGCTGACGTCAACGGCATTGAATGGGTATTTGGCGTGTGTGCGTTATTGCCTTTACTCGGTTTAGCGACCTTCTTTTTACCGAAGACTCAAGCAAACTAACTGAATACGGCTGACCTTCAGTTTTAATCGCGCTATCTTATCAAACTAAGATGGCGCGATTGCATTTTGGCCTGATGATTATTGTTATGTATAAATGCACTGGGGTTGTGTGGTTTGATTTTAGAGGATTGATGTAATGACTGATCTGAATGCTGTACTCAAATTTTCATTAGGCGTAGATCGACTTTCATTTGAAATGGATGGACAGCATATTCGGTTAGACCACGGTTTAAGCTTTATACAGTCAAACAGTATGCGTCATGGGTTACTGGATGAACTTGCGATTGAGTCGATGATTTATGTGATTGAGGAGCTGTTAGAATCCGTTCAGATGAAGTATGTCCAACCTAAGACCGCCATGACTTCAGATGTATTATTCCAAAAGGTTTTAGCATTATTTTTCTCAGATCAGCAGCAAATTGACCGTGTGCAACTTGAAAGTGCTTTTAATACATTTATTGAGCGCAGGGAATACTATGTGTCTAAGGTGGCTGATGAAGGTTTCTCTAGTTTGGTTTACTTTATTGTACTGCGGGAGATGATGCATCACTGGAATGTGGTGGAGATTCAATTAGAACAGCTTGATTTTGAATGATATTAAAAACGTAAAAAATAAGGAATGATAGATAACACAATACCAGTGCCACTCAGTAGGAAATTACTCTCAATAAAATAAGGGAAAACCATTAAAACTAAACCTACAATAAAAGGCACAGTCATTTTTTACTTTTTTCCATACAAAAAATAGCCTAAACCAATTGAGCTAAAGATCACGCCTAGAAAGAGTTGAGTACTGTTCATGATGATGTTTAGTGCATTGTCATTTTCTGTTAGATATTATGCCAAGGTTATTATAAGAAGATATGAAAATTAAGAGTGCCGTGATGCAACCGTATAATAAAAACTTAAAACAGGGCGAATTCAAACATGAGGTGCGACAGTTTGAAAAGTCTTATGATAATCAACAAGCTGAGCAAATTTCTCTAATGGTGTAAGCCAATCTAACGCTTTTCTAGGACGAGTATTCAGTGACATGGCAACTTGATTTAAATAATGCTGATCTGCCTGATTTAAATCAATCCCTTTAGGTAAATATTGCCTAATTAAACCATTCATATTTTCGCATGTGCCTTTTTGCCAGGGTGAATGTGGGTCACAGAAATATACATCTATGCCTAAATCTTCTTCAAGTATTTTATGTTCTGCCATCTCGCGTCCACGGTCATAGGTCAACGTTTTACGCAGTTCTGCAGGTAAATATTTCAGAGCTTCAGTTAAAGCCTTGCGCACTGATTCTGCCTTTGCATCAGGTAATGTTGCCAAGATACAGAGCCGTGTATTTCGTTCAATAAGTGTTGCTATCGAACTTTTATTGTCTTTACCTTTAATTAAATCAGCTTCCCAATGACCCGGTATTTTTCTTTCTTGAACTTCGGCTGGGCGCTCATGAATAGTTTTAATATCCTGTAATATAGAATCTTTTTTAGGTTCACCGTTAGCTTTTCGCTTTTTATTTTCATGACGCAGACAGGATAATAAGTCTTTTTTCAACTCACCCTTGGGTAATGCGCGTATCGTTGAATAAATCGTTGTATGGCTTACATTCATTGTTTGATCCAAATCAGGAAATGTCTTTAAACGCTTTGCTATTTGCTGAGGAGACCATAAACAACGGATCGCTTCAACAATAAATTTCCAGAGGATTGAATCGATTTTGAGTTTTCTGTGACCACGTCTACGTCTAGCAAAAGTGTTATCAGAAGCATATCGAGCTTGATAAACGTCATTGATGCTATTTCTTTTAAGCTCACGATAGATCGTACTAGGATGTCTTTTAATAAGTTCAGCAAATTTTCTGGCTGAAAAGCCTTCTTTTCTTGACTCAAGCATTAATGCAGTACGATCTTCAAAGTTAAGATGATGGTATGACAATTTTATATACTCCATAAACCCTTTAAATTAATTAGGTGGTTTATGTCGCACTTCAAGTTTTACTCTGCCCAGCCATCTCGTGATTTACGTAATAATATGACTGATGCTGAACAACTATTATGGCAGAGATTAAGACGTAAACAGATTTTAGGGCTACAGTTTTATAGACAGAAGCCGATTCTCAATTTTATCGTCGATTTTTATTGTCCTTCTGCAAATTTGGTGATTGAGTGTGATGGTGGGCAGCATTACACAGCAGAAGGGCTGGAGGCTGATCGGGCGAGGGATCAAGCTTTGGCGCAGTTGGGGTTGAACGTGCTGAGGTTTGATAATAGGCAGATTTTGACTGAAACTGATGCTGTGGTGGATCAGATTTATTGGATTGCGAAACAGAGATTGGAATCCCTCTCTTGCGAAAAGTAGTTTCTCACCTTTGGGAAAGGGGGGACTTTACGCGAATTTTGTTGAGGTTTTGAATTCGCGGGGTTCCTCCCTTTTTAAAGAGAGGTTAGGAGGGATTACTCATAAAAACATAGAGAGGTGGATCAGGAAATTTGAACAACACTTATAAGTGATATTTTGCTCCCCAAATGATGTTATAAACATCAATATATGGAGTATTTTATGGCACGTAGACCAAGAAGAAATCATTCAAATGATTTTAAAGCTAAGGTAGCACTTGCTGCGATTAAAGCAGAAAAAACACTTGCTGAATTGAGTGCTGAATTTGATGTTCATCAAAACCAAATTATCGACTGGAAAAATCAACTGATTTCAGCTTCCTCGCAAGCTTTCGATCAATCAAAAGCTCCAACAGAACCACCCATCGATCTAAAAAAACTACATGCAAAAATCGGTGAGCAGGCATTAGAAATTGATTTTTTAGAAGGTGTGTTGAAGAAACTGGGCCGCTTCAACCACAAAAGTTAATCGATGACTCACTTCAGATTTCAGTATCTAAGCAAGCTCAGCTGCTGAAAGTCTCCCGTGGTTGTTATTACTATCGCCCAAAACCTGTGAGTGCATCAGATCTGAAGCTAATGCGGTGTATGGATGAGTTACATATGCAATACCCTTTTGCAGGTAGCCGGATGATGCGTGATTTGTTGAATCGTCAAGGACATCATATAGGACGACGTCATACACGTACTTTAATGAAGAAAATGGGCATTAATGCGTTATATTGCAAACCAAATTTAAGCCAGGCTAATCAAGCTCACCGCAAATATCCATATCTGCTCAAAGGATTGGCTATTCAGCGCAGTAATCAAGTGTGGTCTACGGATATAACGTATATCCCTATGGCAAAAGGCTTTGTTTATTTATGTGCTGTGATTGATTGGCATAGCCGCAAGGTACTTGCGCATAGAGTATCGATTAGTATGGAGGTTACATTTTGCATAGAAACATTAAATGAAGCTATTGAAAAATATGGTCGACCTGAAATATTTAATACAGACCAAGGCAGTCAGTTTACCAGTGATGCATTTATTGATGTATTGAAATCAAATGGCATTCAAATCAGTATGGATGGTAAAGGTCGATGGGTTGATAATGTGATGGTTGAACGATTATGGCGGAGCGTTAAATATGAAGAGGTGTATCTCAAAGCCTACAGCAATGTTTTGGATGCGAAGAAGCAATTAAACGCATATTTTGAATTTTATAATTTGAAACGACCTCATTCGAGTCTGGACAAAATGACTCCAGATGAGTTTTACTATGACCAGCTACCACAACAAAATAAGGTAGCTTAACTAGAGCAGAGTATCACTTATAAATAAGCTTTTAGTTGTTCAAACATGTGGGACCACCTCTTAGGTTAATATAATTGTTTGTAATATATTGAATTTACTTTATGGGGGAAATTAAAGAAGGTTGCCTAAATGCTGCTTTGTAAAATGTGTATTGAAAAGAAATTACCATCTTATACATATAATAATGAAAATTTTGGAAGACAATTTTGTGAAGAGTGTCAGAGTGAAACTCAGCATTTAGATTATGAAGTTTTTAAAAATAAATTATTCGACGTGATATCTAATAATTATAAACTTTTAAGTAATCTTCCTTATAGAGCAGGTTGGTTTTATGAAGCGCATGATGAAGATGGGGTAGTGGATAATTTCTATGATCTTATAGAGCCATTGAATTTAGATGAAGAGTTAGCAGAAACATTAGCAGATGATTGGGCAGAGAAGTATGGTAATGATTGTTTAGTACTTTATGATGATTCTTTAGAAGAGTATGAAGGGTGTAATAAGGAATTTGAATGGGAGGATATTCAGGAAAGTTTTAAACATGAATTTAGATTTTTCAACTCGAAACTAAAAGATTTTTTAGATCATACTTTTGAATTTTTAATTGATGATCAAAGAATTAATGAATCACTCATAAATATTATACCTCCGAGTACTACTTTATATCGTGGAAGAAGTTTTGATAGCCTTAAAGATTTAAAAAAAGAAATTAATAATGATAATTTGATGTTTGAGTTGGAAAATGAAACTGAAGAACTTGCAAAAAATATTCGAAATAAATTTGGACTTGTACCATCATACTTAGCTAGTGACCAAAGGATGACGCCTTTAGGTGTATCCGCTCTTTATCTATCTACTGATAAACTAGCGTGTGTAGCTGAAATTAGAGCTTTAGTTGGGCAATATGTTGGTGTTGCTGAATTTTCTAACAGAGTAGAATTGAAGCTATTAAATTTGAATAAATTAGCAAAGGGGTTTTATCCCTATCATTTAGAAGAAAACTATCTTGAAAAACTAGATGTTTACGTATTCTTTAAAAAACTCATAGCAAGTGTATCTAGACCAAAACTTGATAGTGGAAAGTTTGATTATTTGATAAGTCAGTATTTTTTTGAGTATTTAAGAGTAAAGTTTTCAAACCAAATTGATGGGATTTATTTGAAATCTATTCAGTTACCTACAGCTGATAATATTATCTTATTCCCTGAGGTTACTACTGAGGGTATAGATAGCTCTCTTTTCGCAGGGAATAATAAAATTTATTTTTCATGGAATGCAACGGCAATGAGTGGTCTGAGTATTTCACAGGTGAAATCAATTGTTATTACTACTGAGATTGAATATATATCCCATCCAAGAATGACAGAATCAACGGATTGGATTTAATCCCTCCCAACCTCCCTTTGAAAAAGGGAGGAGCTGCCACGTAACTCATTTAATCACATGATATCCCCCTTCTTTTTAAAGCAGGTGAGAAGCATTGCTTCGCAAGGGAGATTAAACTCAAAAGAATCCCCTCACTTTGAGGGGATTTTTTTATTTAATACGAATTGATTTTCTTCCCCCTTTGTTAAAGGGGGATCGAGGGGGATTTAAACAATCGAATCATCTAAATTCGGTGCCAACCAACGCTTCGCTACATCCAGTGACCAACCCTTACGCTTTGCATAATCCTCAAGTTGATCCTGAGAAATCTTGCCCACATTAAAGTATTCACTTTCAGGGTGCGAATAATAGAAACCACTCACAGAAGAAGGCGGCATCATCGCAAAGTGTTCAGTCAGTTTCGTACCGATTTTTTCTTCAGAACCTAACCAGTCAAACAACACCGCTTTTTCAGAATGCTCTGGACAAGCAGGGTAACCTGGCGCAGGACGAATACCAACATACTTCTCTTTGATCAATTCTTCATTGCCCAAAGTCTCATCGGCTTTATAGCCCCAGAACTCTTTACGAATACGCTCATGCAAATGCTCCGCAAATGCTTCGGCAAAACGATCCGCTAAAGACTGAATCAAGATTGCAGAGTAATCATCACCTTTGGCTTTATATTCATTCGCCAATTCTTCCGCACCAAAGATTGATACCGTGAAACCACCAAGATAATCGGTATTGTCTTTAGAAGTGCTAATAAAGTCGGCTAAAGATAAATTCGGCTTACCCGTGACTTTGTCAGACTGCTGACGTAGGTGCTCAAAAGTATGCGTTACAGTTTGACCTGCTTCATCAAATACGCTGACGGTATCTGCACCTGTACGTTGTGCAGGGTATAAACCAAACACAGCACGTGCATCGAAACGATTATTCTCGATAATGTCTTTCAACATGATTTGTGCTTGATTGTACAAATCAGTCGCGGCTTCACCCACCACTTCATCTTCTAGAATTTTCGGGAATTTACCTGCCAAGCTCCAAGAAATAAAGAATGGTGTCCAGTCAAAATATTCCACCAATGTTGCAAGTGGGTAGTTGGTGAGGACATGTGTACCCATCGTATTTGGAATTGGCGGTACATAATTCGCATCCACTTTAAAGCCATTTTCAATCGATTCGGCATAGCTGAGCTTCGCTGCTTTCGGCTGTTTATTCGCTAAACGTTCACGAATCTTGGCATATTCAGCACGATGCTCTGCAATAAAGTTACCACGCATTTCTTTAGACAGTAGGGTAGTCGCTACACCCACTGCACGAGAGGCATCTGCTACATAAATTACCGCATCATTTGAATATTGTGGGTCAATTTTAACCGCGGTATGGGCTTTCGATGTGGTTGCACCACCAATCAGTAAAGGAATGGTAAAACCTTTACGCTGCATTTCTTTGGCAACAAACACCATTTCATCCAAAGATGGGGTGATCAAACCAGATAAACCGATGATGTCACATTTTTCATCAATCGCGGTTTGCAAGATTTTTTCCGCAGGTACCATTACACCAAGGTCAACGATGTCATAGCCATTACAACCCAAGACCACGCCCACGATATTCTTACCAATATCATGTACGTCACCTTTTACGGTTGCCATCAAAACACGGCCTTTAGATTGTGCATTGCCTTTTTCGGCTTCGATGTACGGGTTCAGCCATGCCACAGCTTGTTTCATCACGCGTGCAGATTTTACTACTTGCGGTAAGAACATTTTACCCGAACCGAATAGATCACCGACCACGTTCATACCATCCATCAATGCGCCTTCAATGACATCAAGAGGACGTTTGGCTTTGAGGCGGGCTTCTTCGGTATCTTCGTCGATATAGGTAGTGATGCCTTTTACTAGTGCGTATTCAAGACGCTTTTCAACCGACTCATTCCGCCATTCAAGATTTTCAGCTTCACGCTGCGCGCCACTATGACCACGGAATTTTTCTGCCACTTCAAGCAATTTTTCTGTGGCGTTTTGACCTGATTCACCTTGGTTTTGGTTCAGTACAACATCTTCAACCGCATCTTTCAGTTCTTTTGGAATATCGTCATAAATCGCCATTTGACCCGCGTTCACGATACCCATGGTCATGCCTTGCTTAATGGCATAGTAAAGGAACACCGAGTGAATCGCTTCACGTACAGGTTCATTACCACGGAAGGAGAAGGAGACGTTAGAGACACCACCCGAGATCATGGCATGCGGTAGGTTCTGTTTGATCCAACCTGTGGCTTCAATAAAATCGACGCCATAGTTGTTGTGTTCTTCAATCCCTGTTGCCACTGCAAACACGTTCGGGTCAAAAATAATATCTTCAGCGGGGAAGCCAACATCATTGACTAAAACATCATAAGAACGTTTACAGATTTCACGCTTGCGTGCAGCCGTATCTGCCTGACCTGTTTCATCAAATGCCATGACAATAATCGCAGCACCATACTGGCGACATAAACGTGCTTTTTCGACAAACTCGTCATAACCTTCTTTTAAGGAAATTGAGTTCACGACAGGCTTACCTTGTACGCATTTTAAGCCTGCTTCAATAATTTCCCATTTTGATGAGTCAATCATGATTGGCACACGAGAAATATCAGGTTCAGATGCCACTAGATTGAGGAAATGTACCATTGCATTTTGCGAATCGAGCATCCCTTCATCCATGTTGATATCAATAATTTGTGCGCCTGCAACGACTTGTTGCTGTGCTACCTCTAGGGCTTCAGCAAATTTTTCTTCACGGATGAGACGTAGGAACTTTTTTGAACCTGTAACGTTGGTCCGTTCACCGACATTAACGAATAATGAATCATCATAAATATTAAAGGGTTCTAAACCACTTAAACGACATGCAGGTCTGGTTTCTGGAATCTGACGTGGTTTTATATCTTTAACCGCATTGTAAATGGCACGGATATGATCAGGCGTTGTACCACAGCAACCACCGGTAATATTGATCAAACCACTTTCTGCAAATTCTTTAATGAAGGCTGCGGTTTGTTCAGGGGTTTCGTCATATTCACCAAAAGCATTTGGCAAGCCTGCATTTGGATGCGCTGAAACAAAAGTATCGGCTACATCAGCAATAGTTTTCACGTGTGGACGCATGGCATCTGCACCCAAGGCACAGTTAAAACCAATTGAGAGTAAGTCACCATGACGCACCGAGTTCCAGAACGCTTCTGCGGTTTGGCCTGTTAAGGTACGGCCTGACGCATCGGTAATGGTCCCTGAAATCATCAGGGGTAATTCACGACCAAGTTGTTTGAACACTTCTTTCACTGCAAAGATTGCCGCTTTACAGTTCAAGGTATCGAACACGGTTTCGATCAAGAGGATGTCTGCACCACCTTCGATTAAGGCGTGCGTTGCTTCAATATAGTTTTCTTTCAGTTCATCAAAGGTAATGTTACGGAACGCTGGGTCATTTACATTGGGTGAAATTGAACAAGTACGTGAGGTTGGGCCAAGTACGCCTGCAACAAAACGTGGTTTATCTGGGGTTGAATATTTGTCGCATGCTGCACGCGCTAAACGTGCTGCTTCACGGTTGATCTCTGGAACGAGGTCTTCCATGTGGTAGTCCGACATCGAAACACGTGTGCCGTTAAAGCTGTTGGTTTCAATAATGTCTGCACCCGCATCCAAATAAGCTTCATGAATGCCTTGAATAATTTGTGGCTGAGTCAGCACCAAAAGGTCGTTGTTGCCTTTGAGGTCAGAAGCCCAATCTACAAAGCGTTCACCACGATAATCTTCTTCTTCGAGCTTGTGACGCTGAATCATGGTACCCATTGCACCATCGATAATAAGGATGCGCTCGGAAAGAAGTGCTTTTAAGGTGGCAAGTGTAGACATTCAAAACTCACAAACAGGTTTTCAAAACGTGCAATATTTTAGCAGAAAAGCAGATTGATTGATGCCTAATTCAAGTGGTATTGGCTATATGGCAAATAAAAAAGGCTGATTTAGCTTTAATTTTCACGAAAGTGAAATATAGAACCGCTATGTTAATAGATCAGAATAAATAGAGATGAAAAAATATTGATTAGAGCAGATTGTTACAGACTACAGACAGCACAGCCAAATGTAAGAAAATAATTCAGCGTAATCCGCACCGAAAAATTAAATTTTGAGCCAGCACAGTGCGTTCAAGGCCTATAGGTGATTTACTGCTGATCTAAAATAAGCCAATTATGAAAAAATTGGCTTCATGTGACACGCATTTGTCATATAATTGTCACAATTAAATTGAACAATAGGGGATATTGATATCCTCTTTAGCCGTCTGCATGAATTCTAATATTCCTCCCGTCCAAGATCAGGTGCACGTGACACAGGTCAAGTCGACGAATGTGCACGTACCTACACCGAAATTTTTTATGCCGGTGTTTTTAACGGTCATTATTTCAACGCTAATTTATATTGGCTTTCAGCTTTCTGCTGACTTATCGCATGTTCCTGCACTGAATCTTTACTCTTTAATCCTTTTAGCGACGGCGTTGTTCATTGCTTTGGGTTTTGAGTTTGTAAATGGCTTCCATGACACTGCCAATGCGGTTGCAACGGTCATTTATACCAATGCACTGTCTGCGCCTGTTGCGGTGATGTGGGCTGGTTTCTGTAACTTCCTTGGGGTTATGGTCGCAAGTGGTGCAGTGGCTTACGGTATTATTGCACTGCTGCCCGTTGAGTTGATTATGAATGTCAGCTCAGGTGCAGGTTTTGCCATGGTATTTGCCATGTTGATTGCTGCGATTTTGTGGAACTTGGGCACATGGTTCTTGGGTATTCCAGCATCAAGTTCACATACTTTGATTGGTTCAATCTTAGGTGTGGGCATCATGAACTACCTGATGCATTCGGGTAGCGGCGCTTCGGGTGTCGATATGGATCAGGTGATTAAAGTCGGTAAAGCTTTACTGTTTTCACCTATGATCGGTTTTGCTTTTGCAGCAGTGTTATTCTTATTGGTAAAAAAAATCTTTAAGAAACAACTGGAACTGTTCCAACCACCTGAAGGCAACAAACCACCACCGCCACTGATTCGTGCCATTTTGATTTTTACTTGCACGGGTGTAAGTTTTGCGCACGGTTCAAATGACGGTCAAAAAGGTATGGGGCTAATCATGCTGATTTTGATTGGTATTGTGCCTTTGGCTTATTCTTTAAATAAGAATTTAGATTCACAGCACATTCAGTCATTTGCTCAACTTTCAGATCAAACTGCGGCTGTGATTTATCCGAATCATAACGATATTGCAGATGAAAAAGCCCGTACGGTAATCACGCAATATATTCAAACCAAAGAAATAACCCCAGAAGTCGTACCTGCTTTAGCCAGTTTGACAGATCATTTGGGTGAGCGTGTTGGCCATTATGGAGATCTTAAAGCTATTCCTGAAGCTGAAGTTTCTGCACTACGTAATGACATGTACTTAAGCACGACTGCGTTCAAACGTTTGGATAAAGCGGATCAATTGCCAGCGATGTCTGAAGCAGGCAAGAAGACAGTAAAAGAATATCGTAGTAACCTTGATTCATTCTTACAGTATATCCCAACATGGGTGAAAGTGGCTGTGGCATTGGCTTTAGGTCTAGGTACGATGGTCGGTTGGAAGCGTATTGTCGTGACTGTAGGTGAGCGTATTGGTAAAAACCATATGACTTATGGTCAAGGCATGTCAGCAGAATTGGTGGCGATGACCACGATTGCAGCTGCTGATGGCTTTGGTATGCCAGTATCGACCACTCACGTGTTGAACTCTGCGGTTGCAGGGACCATGGTGGCAAACAAGTCTGGTCTGAACTTTGCAACAGTAAGAACCATTCTTTCGGCTTGGATCTTTACCTTGCCAGCAACGATCTGTTTATCAGGTGGCTTGTTCTGGTTGTTTCTACAGTTCGTTTAATCTGATTGGTAAAAACCAATGATAAAAAAAACGCTACCTTGGGTAGCGTTTTTTTAGCTCTGTATTTTATGAACGATGCTGTTCATATTTTACTTTTTGAATTTCGCCCAGACTTTGTCTAAAGGTAGTTTATCTGCGGCAAAGCCATAAAGTGCTACAAAGGGCAGTGCAGTACGTGCTAAATAAGCTACACGCCATAAGCCACCATGGTTTGCACCATGCATCATCAGCTCTAAAGGATGTTCAAGTTTGACCTCCGGGTTAGCTACAGACGCAGGATTACGCAGGTCATGGATCCATAAAGCCGCCATGATGGCATTGGTAGTTTCAGGTTTAAAGGCTTCAACATCAAACAAGCTCGCTCCATTAAATGCGGCTTTGAGCAGTGGATTTTTGGTGACAGAATGCGTGGTGGTTGATGGCGCAATGTTGATGCTGACGCGCTGACCTTCTGAGCGAGCAAGCGTTGCACGCCACTGCTGAATACGTTTAGCCAACGCATAGTTCGGCCCTTGTTCAATCACTAAACAGTCGGCGATACCATAAGACTTCGTATTATCCGACTCGATGAGCTCATGTAGGTTTTTCTTAAAAAATAGTTGTCCGCTGAGGGTTGAAATACTCTTGCTAATCATCTGCTGCGTTTTAGAGCGTCCACTGAACTTTTGCTCAGACGCTGTAATGATTTCTTCTGGAACTGCATAGACATCGGTAGGTGTACACATATACATCAAACTGGTATCTGCTTTTTGCGCACTGACATATTGCATGATCGCATCCATTGCAACGGAAACGCGGACATGTTTTTCACCATCCAAATAAGCAATCGCAGCCAAATCTAACTGATGTGGGTTTTGTACCAACCATTGTGCAATTTCAGGCACTTGTGTCAGTAAGTTCGCACCAAGTTTTTCTTTAAGCACAGACACAGGTGTTTCCGCGCTCAAAGCTTCAACTGATGGGGCATATAGCGTGGCATTGCCGTGTTGAATGGTGTCTAAAATTTTGCTCCACACGCGGCTATTCGGTAAATCAACTGCCACAATATTGGCTTTCCATTGGGCTAACCATGTGAGTGGACCCGCTTCAGATGCCGCACCGAACAAAACCATTGTGCGATCTGATAAATCAAACCATTCAGGATGTTCCACACAAGCAATCAGTGCTTCAGCATGACTGGGTTCAATCACACCTGCATCTAACCATGTTTGGATTTGTGCAAGTAAAGCACCCCCTTTGAGTTGTTGGCCTTTATAAGGCACTGACCATTCAGGCGTCGCATGACTTTCGCCTTTGAGTTTAATAGTATGCAGTGGTGCGCTTTCAAGTGACATTACATCTTTGAGGAGATGTTTTTGCCCATCCCGATAAAAATCAAACACATTATGTGCTTTGTTGAGCCCATCTTGTGCCATTTGAATCGGTGCAATTTGATTACGAATCCCAAATTCAACTAAGGATTTAAAATAGCGTGGATATTGTTTACGCCAGCTCTTTTCTGTAAGAGCTGTAACAGAGCTCTGGTGATCAACATTTGCTAAGGCCTCTGCAATAATCTCTTTCCCTGTACGTGAGGTACTAACTTTTTGTGTTTTAGGGTAAGTTGGAAATTGAAGACCATCTAAGGGATTGGACATGCAAGAAATCTCACTGGCATTTGCTATTTATATACAGTTGTAAACATTATCTATGCCAAATCAAATTACTGCTTGGCATTTCATGCCAAATTTATGTAAAAATATATATAATAAAAAAGCCTTCTGAATAGAAGGCTTTTGAGTTTAGCAGCGACCTTTTTGGTCTGTCCTAGTGGGCAGAAATCGCTTTGGCCATGAGGATAATAAGAACGATCATCGACGATGATACTCCCTTCAGGAGTGTGTACCGCACAGGCTGTAAAACTGAGACTGATCATCAAGGTTGCCAATATAGACATTATTTTTATCGCAATTTCCTTGGTTTATAGTTGTCCTGATGTTCATTGTAAAAATCAGGACCACCCATTGCTGTAGAAAAATGTTACTGAGCCTATATGCGTATGGATGCAATCCATGTGCAATCTAGGCGTTCGGCTTTAAATAGGTAACTGGGTTAATTTGTTCAGAAAGTGTGGAATAAGACGCGGCTCTAAAATTAAGGTCATGATGACCCCATAAGCAGCTCCCCAAAGGTGGGCGCTATGGTTGATGTTGGAGTTTCCTTTTTTACCTGCCCAGATGCTATATGCCACGTACAACACTGCAAAAATAATCGCAGGTACGGGAATAAAAAATACAAAAATCAGCTTCCAAGGTTCAAACAACACATAAGCGAACAATACCGCAGAGACCGCACCAGAAGCACCAAGGCTTGCCCAGCGCACATCATTTTTATGTTTTAAATAACTTGGTAAAATGGCAAAAATTAAACCACCCAGATAAAACAAAATAAAACCTAACTCATAGAAGTATTGACGGTAAAAACTTTCAATGATGCTACCAAAGAAAAACAGGGTGAACATATTGAACAGGAGATGCATACCATCGGCATGAATAAAGCCATGGGTAATAAAACGATCGTATTGTCCACGTTGCATCGCAGGAGGCCAGAAAATCAGTCGGTTCATCACGTTCTGATTTGAAAAGGCCACCATAGAAATAATCACCGTAATAATAATGATCGTAACTGTATGATTAAAAGGTAAATCCAACATTTCTGAGATGTTCTGCATATAACTATCTTGTGGTCATAATGCCATTAAATTGAGCGAAAAGATGAACTTTCACAATAAATCCGACAATTTTGGTTGATTTTTTTTAATTACCCCGCATCTTCAGTTAAAATAGCAACTTCAGCTTGAGGAAATGATTGTTATGTCGACTGAGAACAGCAGCACTGCAGTTGCAGAGGAAATTCCAAACTTATTGATTACTCCGACTGCACAAGAGTATTTACGTGATTTATTAGAAAAACAAAATACACCGGGCATTGCTGTACGTGTATTTGTTGAAAATCCGGGTACACCACGTGCTGAATGTTGTATGGCATATAGTGCGCCTGAAGAAGTGATCCCAACCGATTACCGTCAAGATTATCCAGATTTTCCTGCGTATATCGATACACCGTCTATTCCATACTTATTAGATGCAGTGATTGATTACAACAAAGACCGTTTTGGTGGGCAGTTAACTTTCCGTGCCCCAAACTCGAAAGTACCACGCGTCGGTCCTGATGCATCGATTGAAGAGCGTATTACGTATATTCTTCAGTCTGAAATTAACCCAGGTCTAGCAGGGCATGGTGGTAACTGTGCATTGGTTGAAGTCGTTGAAGATGAAGAGCATGGTTTAACGGCTGTACTGAAATTCGGTGGTGGTTGCCAAGGCTGTTCAGCAATTGATGTCACGCTGAAACAGGGTGTTGAAACGACTCTGCAACAACACATTCCTGAGTTACGTCGTGTGATTGACCAGACGGATCATACGCAGGCAGAAGGCGCGTACTTCAAATAATTTTTAAACCATTTTACCAAATAACCTCCTTAAATTAGGGGGTTATATTTTATCTAAAGGTAAAATGTAACTGAGAATAATTATCAATATTTATTGCAATATGTTTATCATTTGTTAAGATACCCTACGAAATTTACACAATCTCTCCTTCTTTTGTATTTGGGTGTATACGTTATGGGTAAAAATCTGACGAGATCAACTTTGGCTTTGGCTGTTGTAGGGGCAATGAGTTCATTTGCGATGGCGAATGAATCGCTGACTAATGGGGCAGAAAAAGATACAACACAATTACAAACGATTGTATTAACGGCTGGGGAACAGGTTAAGCAGTCTCTAGGCGCATCTATTATTACGGATAAAGATTTAGAAAAATTACCTGTTGTAAATGATATTTCTGAATATGTACGTCGGATGCCTGGCGTAAATTTAACAGGCAATAGTGCAACGGGACAACGTGGTAATAACCGCCAAATTAATATTCGCGGTATGGGGCCAGAAAATACCTTGATTTTGGTTGATGGTAAGCCTGTGAATTCGAGAAATTCTGTGCGTTATGGCTGGAGAGGGGAACGTGATACCCGCGGTGACTCAAACTGGGTGCCCGCAGATGCGATTGAATCTATTGAAGTATTGCGTGGTCCTGCGGCTGCTCGTTATGGCTCAGGTGCCATGGGTGGTGTTGTTAATATTAAAACTAAAAAAGTCACAAACGAAGTTCATGGTTCAGTTGAGGTATTTACTAACCAACCTGAGAACTCAAAAGAAGGTTCGAGCCATCGAGAAAGTTTTAACTTGAGTGGTCCAATTATTAAGGACGTATTGTCTTATCGTTTATATGGAAATTATAACAAGACAGATGCGGATGCTGCAGATATCAACCCACTGACAGAAAGTGGTAGTCGTGCAGCAGGTCGAGAAGGCGTTGAGAATAAAGATATCTCAGGGCGTTTAGCTTGGCAGATTAATGATCAACAGAGCTTGACTATTGACACTTCATTTGGTCGTCAAGGGAATGAATATACAGGTGATATTCAAAACAGTAATGCAGATGCAACAAATCCAGATTCTAGCTTTAGTAACATTGCGTACGTCAATGGATTGTTAGGTAAAGAAACTAATACGATGTACCGAGACAGTTATGCTTTAACCCATGAAGGAAAATGGGCATGGGGTGATACAAAATTATTGGCTCAATTTGATAAAACTAAAAATAAGCGTATTCCTGAGTCACTAGCTGGTGGGCCAGAAGGAAGTCCAAATTCATTTGATAAAAAAACGTCGGTGCTAGATACCACACGTTTTAATGCTGAAACCAATATTCCATTGGATATATTTCTTCCTCAAGCACTCACCTTGGGCGCAGAGTGGGTTGAAGATAAGTTTAGCGATGCAACCAGTACAGTACAAGCAGATGCCTCTGGTTTGGTACAGTTGCCATCTGATCGTACTCACATGAAATCACGAATTGCTTCTGCATACATTGAAGATAACTTTAAAGTAACTGATGCAACAGATTTGGTCTTGGGAGTTCGTTTTGATGATCATAGTAAGTCTGGGTCAAACTGGAGTCCAAGTTTAAACATTACCCAAAAACTTGGAGATTACTTCACTTTAAAAGGTGGTATAGCAAGAGCATATAAAGCGCCAAATATGTATCAAAATGCAGAAGGCTACTTACTCTTTACACGTGGGAACGGTTGTCCTGACACCACAGCAACGGCTTCGGGAAGTTGCTATTTAGTTGGAAATGCAGACTTAAAACCTGAGACTTCTATTAACAAGGAAGTGGGTATCCAGTTTGAAAAAGATATTGTGAATGCAAGCTTAACGTGGTTCCGTAATGATTATAAAAACAAAATCACATCAGGTGACGAAGTTGTTGGAACGACAACCGTAGGTTCAACAACATATCATTTATTAGAGTGGACCAATATTCCAAAGGCTTTAATTCAAGGTCTAGAAGGAAGTGTTAGCTTAGATTTTGGTAATATTAATTGGACAAACAACTTTACTTATATGATGGATTCAGTGAATAAAACCACTGGAAATCCTTTGTCAGTTGTACCTAATTACACGATTAATTCGATTTTCAACTATGATATTACAGATCAATTTGATGTGAATTTCGTTTATACCCAATATGGTCGCCAAAAACCACGTCAATTTGCTGAAACGCGTAATACAACGATGAACACGAAAAGTGTGCCAAGCTATGGTATCGCAGGGATTAATGTTGGATACAAATTTACAGATCAATTTAGCGGTCGTTTAGGTGTGAGTAATTTATTTGATGAGCAACTTGTTCGTAATAATGACTTGAACCAAACCTACAACGAACCAGGTCGAGCTTATTATGCGAGCTTGAAGTATGCATTCTAAATTATGAAAGAAAAAAGCCGCATAATGCGGCTTTTTTTATCGTTTTAGAATCGCTTGTGCTTGGTCAGAATAATAAAACAGTTCTAAATAATAACGTGCTCGATCACGCAAGTAATGTGATTTGATGAGCTCTTGAATAATAGGATTCAATAAATCTTGAAGTTCATTTTGAATTAAAGCTTCGTCGATATTTAAGTCACGTAGGAGTAAATCAAAAGGACGTTCTTGGTTGCGAATGTACCAAGCATAAACACCATCATGCAGCTGTTGCTGCAGATAGTTAGTTTGACGTATATGTTCCCAAATTTCGTGACCCATAGCGACGGTTTGAGGCAAGTCTTGCACTTCTACATAATTTTTTAAAACTGATAAAGGCATGTCTTTGATTTTATGCCAAAGATTGGCTTGAAAATGATACAGCTTTTCATCATTAAAGTTTTGATTTAACACTTGTTCGCTCATTTGACTGAGTTTTAAGATGTTCTTTTGCAAATAATGACCGATGGTGTCATTTAGGTTTGAGTCCGTGACGGTTTCAAGTACCGACTTGCCCATTTTCATAAAACTAGAGACACCCGGCACACGTTTGGTCATGACGGAGTTGTTTAAATAGTCTTGAATTGAGTGCTGAATGAGCTGAGTAATCATGGCTGAAAAAGCTGGGTTATTTACCACAGTTTTAATCAGGCGTTGACGATGCCCACTTTTACTCGCGACATACTGCGCAATTTTGTCGATGGTGAGTACTGGAATCACATCGGCAATTTTTGTTGATTCATTGATGGGGTGAATCAAAGCAAATTTGATGTGCTCTGCAATTTGTGAAATCAGATGTTCTGTTGCAGGTGTGGCTAGGATTTGTTTTTGCAACAGCGCATTGATGTCTTCAAAGCTCCACAGTTGCTGCAAAGTTTGTTTTCTAAACCAGTGATAAAAGAGGGTGAATTCATTTTGTACGGTACTTGCTTGCGAAAACTCATGATCTAAAAAATTAAGATGAGCTTCAATGAGCTGCTCAATCATCGGGTGTTTCTGCATACGTACTCAACAAAATTAATTTAGTGGAATCAGTTTATCAGCCAATGGATTTTTTAACTTTTGTGTTTTTGCAAGAAAAGGCAGGTAGTGCTGTGCAACTGCTTGTTCTGCCTCCAAAAGTGGCATATGACCAACATTGTTAAGGATGACAGGAGCTTCAGCACGTTTCAATAAAGATTTGAGCTCATTCGCCACTTCGACATTAATAATTTTGTCCTGCTTACCCCACAAAATGAGGGTGGGTGCTTCAATGTTACGAGTCACTCGGGCAAAGGAGTCAGTGGTATAAATTCGGTTCAAGGTCACCAATTGATCAATCACTTTACTGTTTTTTTCAGCCTGAGTAATTAACTGTTTTTCTTGGGCGCGCTTTAAATAATAGGGCATTTTGATTGGGGTTTGCATGACGCGTTGCATCACATCATCCAAATCGCCCGGCTTGCTTACAATCAAGTGCTTTAAATATTGCGGGTCTTTGGCATAGTTGGTGTTGGCGTTTTTATAAATCCCGGCACTGTTCAATAAAAACAAACTTTGCGTGTCAAAAGGGTATTGCGCGGCATATAGGGTTGCAATAGAACCACCGATAGAATGTCCTGCAACATTGAGCTTATCTTGTATATGAATGGCTTCAACAAAACGACGGAGTCGCTCTGTGACATTTGGCATAGAGAGATCAAAATCATCTGGGACTTTGGTGTCGCCGTTGGTTGGAAGGTCAGGGATAACCACGTGGTAATACGGCGTTAGAAACTGTGCTACACGGTTCCAATTGTCCCGATTTCCAGCAAAACCATGAATCAGCAAAATAGTCGGTTTATCAACTGCACCGCCTTCGTTATAACTCCAAACGATGTCATCCACTTTAAGTGTTTTGGTTTTTAAGCCGGCGGTGACGCGTTCTTGTAGAAGGTAGCTTTGTAAACTGAGTTTGTCTTTGATGATGGTATTTTCGACCGCATGGCTGGCGAAAGGAAATGACAAAGCTAAGGCGAATAGACCGGCCTTTAGACTTTGTTTCAAGACGGATTTTGAGCGCATCATCATGGTTCATCCTTAAACGGAGATGAATGAAAAAACTGACCGAATAAGATAAAAATGCTCTGATTTTGAATAGTTTTTATGTTTATTTACAGGTCTGTTTGATTCTAATAGCTTTCATGCAAATGTCATTAATTATTTATTTGAAAGGATATACTGCATTTGGATAAAGTGTGAACTGCGTAACGATTTGTTTGAGATTAAATGCAAATTTAAAATTAAGCAAAAAAAGAAGCCGCTATGTTTTTTGCAAGTGACAATCAATTTCGCTGGGATTAAACTAGTCCAACTTAATAACAATCGGGTGGGAAAGGGAATGCTAACAGCTCAAGAAGCTTTAAGCCGTCTAAAACAAGGTAACCAACGTTTTGTAGCGGGTGAGACAACCCACCATAAGCAATTGTCTCACCAAGCACGAGCAGAGATGGCGGAAGACCAAAACCCATTTGCGATTGTACTCGGATGTTCTGATTCTCGTGTGCCTGCAGAAATGGTATTTGACCAAGGCTTGGGTGATCTGTTTGTTATTCGTGTTGCTGGAAATGTGGTTGCACCTTCGCAAGTTGGCAGTGTTGAGTTTGCGGCTGAGCGTTATGACTGTGCGGTCGTTGTGGTTCTTGGTCATAGTCACTGTGGTGCGATTCAAGCCACCATTGACACTTTGATGAACCCAGATAGCCCACCGTCTGCAAACTTGATGTCGATTGTAAACCGTGTCCGTCCTTCAGTTGAAACCTTGATGCAAACTGAACTGAAACATGATTTATGCAAACTGTCTAAACACGCGGTGCGTTCAAATGTATTTGCCTCTGTAAATCAGTTACGTCATGGCTCAGCTGTGCTTGAAAGTTTAATTGCCAAAGGCAAGTTACAAGTGGTTGGCGCTGAGTACTCACTTGAAAGTGGTGAAGTGGTTTTTTTTGACTTCTGATCAGCGGATATGATCAGAATAAAAGGCGCTCTATAAAGCGCCTTTTATATAGGGATAAGCCAAATTTAATAAAATAGGCTGTGCTTTGCCATTTGGATGGACCAAATCTTTTTGCATCAAGCTTTTATTTCCCGCTACACCTTCCAAGAAGAAGGGCAGCAATTTCACTTTGTATTGTTGACTAACCACTTTGTAATTATTTTCAAATGCCTTGCTATAGGCTGTGCCATAGTTTGGTGGCATTTTCATTCCCAAGACAACCACAGTTGCATTGGCTTTTTGACTCTGTTGAATCAGTTGCACTAAATTTTTTTGAATCATCTGAGGTGGTTGACCACGCAGCCCATCATTCCCGCCAAGCTCAATCACCACAACATTTGGCTTATGCGTTTGCAACAGTTTGGGTAAACGAGCCAAAGCGCCACTGGTGGTTTCACCACTCACACTGGCATTGACCACTTTGTGTTGTTTCGGATACTGTTGGTCTAACCGTTTTTGCAGTAAATTTACCCATGCTTGCTGTGGTTCTATGCCATAACCTGCACTAATGCTATCTCCTAAAACCATCACGGTTTTTGCAAAAACCCAAGTGGGGCTTAGGCACAGTGCAAGCAAAACCAAGTATGAACTGATACGTTTTTTAAATTTGCGATTTTGCACGAATATTTGCATATAGGGATGTTATGACCCAAGTTCATAGTGATGTAAGCATCATGCCACAAGTGATTATTTCTGCCCAGCAACTGACACAAAAGATTAAACTTCCGCAAAAAGAACTGACCATTTTCTCAGATTTGAGTCTGAGCATCGCAGCAGGTGAACAAGTCGCAATTACAGGACGTTCAGGTTCAGGAAAGTCTACCTTACTGGGTATTTTGGCGACCTTAGATCAGGCTAGCGGTGGTGAGCTAATCGTTTGTGGTGAAAGTATCTCCAAGCTCAACGAAGAACAGCGTGCGAATGTGCGTTTGAAGCATATTGGCTTTGTGTTTCAGTCCTTTCAACTGCTGCCACACCTGACTGCTGTTGAAAATGTGATGCTGCCGTTACGGCTTCATGCATCCTTTAACTTCGCTGAAGCGGAGCAACGCGCTTTGAGTTTGTTGCAAAAAGTTGGATTAGAGCGACAGGCCACCCAAACACCGAAGGTACTTTCGGGTGGGGAGCAGCAGCGCGTTGCAATTGCCCGTGCGCTGATTGCTGAGCCAAAAATTATCTTTGCCGATGAACCAACAGGAAACTTAGACAGTCAAACTGCGCGAGAAATCGAGCAATTATTGTTTCAATTGAACCGTGAGTTGGGTACGACCCTGATTTTAGTGACGCATGACCATACGCTTGCAGAACAGTGCCAACGGCATTTTGAATTACTCGATGGTCAGTTGATCGAACATCCTCGAACGGGAGGATAAAATGAATTCTCTATTTCAGCCCTTACTGAAGCAAAGTTTTAAAAGTAGCGGTGTGTATTTATTGATTATTGCATTGATTCTCGCAATCAGTGCAACGACCGCGTTGAAGTTTAGTAATGAGAAAATTCAAAATGCCGTAGCACTGCAAGCCGCTGAGATGCTAGCAGGGGACTTGGTTTTAACGGACAGCCAAAAACTCGACCCGAAATGGAAAGCGCAAGCGACAGCTCTCGATTTAAAACAATCTGAAGTCACTGTCTTTAGTTCGATGGCATATACCGATGATCAGTTTGTTATGGTCAATGTTAAAGCCATCGATCAAGCCTTCCCTCTGCGCGGAGAGTTACGTATTCAGCCTGCGGCGAAGCATATTGCTTCGGGTGAAGTGTGGTTGAGTCAACGTGCTATGGATTTGCTACGGGTTAAACTGGGCGATCAGCTGAATATTGCAGATGGTGTGTTTAAGATTACAGGCTTGATTGAGCATGACTCCAATCAGGAGTTAGGATTTTCAGGTTTCTCTCCCACGGTGATTATTTCAGAAGCGGATATTGCCAAGACCAATGCCATACAAGTCGGTAGTCGCATTGAATATCGCCTACTAATGGCAGGTACGGCACAAAATACTCAGCAGTTTGAAGCAAATTTTAAGAAGCAGAATGTATTGTCTGAAGAGGTCAGTGCGACAACTCAAAGTCCTAATGCGGAAGAACCACAAAACAGCTTACGCTTACGGAATGCCAGTGAGGGCAATACCCGTTTAATGAAACCGATTGAAAATTTGGACACATTTTTGCAGTTGGCGAATATCTTAACGATTTTACTGTGTGGAATTGCGATTGCTTTGACCAGTCAGCGTTTTGTGCAACAAAACCAAGATCACATTGCGCTATTACGTTGTATGGGGGCTGCGAAGTCACAAATTCTTTGGGCTTACCTTAGCTTGTTGGGTGTGGTGTTCTTGCTTGCCATGCTGGTCGGGAGTGTCGTGGGGGTAGGGCTGGGTTATGGCCTGTTACAGTTGATGTTACAACTGATTCCACACTTAAGTATTGCATTTTCAGCTTGGGATATGCTGCTCGGGCCGATTCCGATTGCCATGTTGACTAGTGCTGTGGTGCTATTGGGTTTTGTCTTACCAAGTTTTTGGGAGCTTTTGAATACTCCACCGATCCGTGTCATTCGCAGTCAAGAAAAATCAGTTTCGTCTATGTTTTGGATGTTACTTGCAGGCACGGCAAGTCTGGTATTATTTAGTATTGTTCTGACTGAAAACATGGTGCTGACAGCCATGGTGATTGGGGCAATTATTATTCTATGTGCAGTGTTATACGTTGTGGTCTGGCTGAGTTTGAAGTTCCTGCGCGGCTTGAAAAATGCGGTTTCTGCCTATGTCCGTACGCCTTACCAAACTGCGTTTCAGATTACCGCTTTGGCTTTAGGACTCAGTTTAATTACGGTTTTAGCCGTGCTACGAACCGATTTGTTAGAACGTTGGCAACAGCAAATTCCTATAGGAACGCCGAATCAGTTTGTATATGGTTTACCGCCTTTTGACATGCCTGAGTTAAAAGCGAAAATTGAACAAAACCATTGGAACAGTACGCCGCTCTATCCGAATATTCGAGGTAGACTGATTGCCAAAAATGGACAGCCTTTTGCTGCGGATTTGGTGAAGCAAAATAATTCCTTACGTCGCGAGCTAAATTTAACCCAAGCAGACCGTTATCCTAAAGACAATGTAATTGTCTCTGGAGTATCAAAACTGACAGCAAAAGGGCAAGTTTCGGTGGAAGCCAACACCGCAACAGAGCTTGGGATAAAAGTGGGGGATCAACTGACCTTTAGCTTACCAGAGGGTGTGATTCATGCCAAAGTGGCAAACTTACGAACTGTAGAATGGGAAAGTTTTAGCCCAAACTTCTTCTTTATTTTTGCGCCCCAAACTATGGATGAAAATGCGGGCAGTTATTTGGGCAGTTTCTATGTGCCTGAGTCAGACAAAGCGAAATTGGTCAGTATCATTCAACAATTTTCCAACACTGTCTTTATTGATGTCAGTTTAATTTTAGATGAAATTAAGCGCATCGTGACCGTGCTGGTGCAGATTGTCACGATCCTTGCAGTTTTAGTGAGTATTTCAGGTATTTTGGTTTTAATTGCGTGCCTGAACTTACTCATGGATGAGCGCAAACGTGAGGTGGCGTTATTACGTTCATTTGGTGGTTCCAAGCAAAAACTCAGAACTATGCTCAGTCTAGAAATTGGCTTTATTGGTTTTATGGCAGGTGTGGTTTCTTGTTTATTTGCTGAAGCAATAAGTGCAGTAGCATGTTATCGCATGGGATTAACCATTCAGCCACACTGGGAAATCTGGCTCATTTTACCACTGTTCATGACCTTACTCTGCGCGCTGATTGGGCGTTATCGCTTAAGTTATCTCAGTGAGATTCCACCTTTACAAAATTTGAGAGAGATCAATCAATCGTGATTGATCTCTTAATATCTTAAGCGTTGAATCTTAGAAATTGAGCTGTTGACGCATCATCATTAACACTTCTGACCATAAGGGTTGAATATAGACCACAAGGTTTTGGCAGTGTAAGTAAAACCAATACGAACCGCAGGCTGCCAAAACAAGGCTCAGCAGCATAATCCAACGCTGCTGCGTTTTTTGTGAGAGATACCAAAGTGCCGCCAAAACAGCACCCATCAACATGCCGCCAATATGTGCGGCATTGTTAATCCCTGAAATCATAAAGCCCATGGCTAAGTTGATTCCCATCACGATGAGCAAAGTCTTTTTATCTAAAATAAAACGTTGCTGTGGGAGCATCGGTAGTAGCGATAGAACCGTCAGTGCTGCGCCCAGTCCCATGACGGCACCTGAAGCCCCTGCACCGACACGCGGCAAGAGTTCAGGGTTTGCTAAACCAACACGAATCAGTTCATAACTGTCTTGAATGGCAATATAACCACTGAGCAAGCTACCCATGAGACCAGCAAGAACATATAGCGCAAGAAAATAGACACGTCCAAACATTTGCTCCAGCACACTGCCAAAAATATACAGCGCCCACATGTTCAATATGAGGTGAACCAAGCCAAAATGAAAGAACATACTGCTCAATAAACGCATCGGTTCAGTCAAGAAGGTGAGCGGTGCATAGTCTGCTCCCCAGTGTATAGCATCAGCCGTACTTGGATTGCTGACATCCATGCCATGCAGTACTTGCCAAAAAAACAGCCCAACATTCACGGCAATAATGACGGCGGTAATCCACCATAAATGTACGTCGAATTTTGTTTTGATTTGCGGAGGTGTAAGCTCGGTCATGCTATTCTTGCTAAAATTTTGCTATATTTGCCCAAGCTTAGCATGAATAAAAATGATTTTTGGAGTAAGCCACTGGCATGAAAGCTTTTATTGTTCGTAGTTTGTTAGTCGTTGTCAGCTTCGTGCTTTTGGTACAGTTGTGGATTTTTGCAAGTCTTGCGTGGTGGCGGTACAAGCCAGTGGAAACCACCATGTTTATGCGAATTGATTATTGGTCTGAGCCATCTAAGCCTATTCAACACGAATGGCGTGATTATGACGAGATCAGTGAGTACATGAAAAAAGCCATTGTTGCGGCTGAAGATGGCAAATTTATGCAACATCATGGTTTTGACTGGGATGGCATTCAAGCGGCGCTTGAGCGTAATAATGACACGGGCAAAGTAGTTGCCGGCGGTTCAACAATTTCTCAGCAATTGGCCAAAAACTTATTTTTATATAACAAGCGTTCATTCATTCGTAAAGGTCAGGAAGCTGTTGCAACTTGGATGATGGAACGGATGTGGAGCAAAGAACGCATCTTAGAGGTTTATCTGAACTCGGTGGAGTTTGGTGATAATATCTATGGCGTGGAAGCTGCAACCCAACACTACTTTGGTAAAAGTTCACGTAGCTTAAGCCGAGAGCAGGCGGTCTTTTTAGCGGCCATTTTACCCAATCCGAAATACTACCAAGACCATCAAAATGACCGTAAGTTGCAAAACCGTGAGCGCATGATTCGAAAGTATATGCGCTATAGTGATATCCCTTAATTTGATTGATGTGAAAAAGCCCAAATTTATGGGCTTTTTTTTATGAAATTGTCACAAAATTGAAGCATACTTATCATGATAAAACGCATTCAAATAATCAAAGGTTAGCTATGAATACGGCAGCAAGCACATCTCCGATACTACAACCTGAATACGCGTATAACGATCGCTATATTAACCGTGAGTTATCGATATTAGATTTCCATTTACGTGTATTGGAACAAGCCGTAGATCCTTTACATCCGCTGTTAGAACGGATGAATTTCTTACTGATTTTTTCACGTAACTTAGATGAGTTCTTTGAAATTCGTGTTGCGGGCGTCATGGAACAGTTGGATCTGGGCAATGAAAGCCGTAGCCCCGATGGCTTAACCCCACGCCAAGTACTCGATCAAATTTCGCAAACCGCACATGCCGCAATTGAACGTCAGTATCGTATTCTCAATGATGAAATTCTGCCGAAACTACGTGAGGAAGACATTTGCTTCTTACGCCGTGGGGAACTGACACCTGCACAGTCTTCATGGGTAAAGAAATATTTCCAAGAACAGGTCGCACCTGTCTTAACACCGATTAGCCTTGACCCTGCGCATCCATTTCCGCGTTTAGTGAATAAAAGTCTCAACTTTATCGTGACTTTGGAAGGGAAAGACGCATTTGGTCGTCAGATTGATTTGGCCGTTGTTCCTGCACCACGTTCATTGCCACGTGTGGTTCGGCTACCTGATGAACTCACAGGTGGAAAAGAGCATCATGTGATGCTTTCAGCCATTATCCATGAGCATGTTTCTGACTTGTTCCCAGGGATGACAGCGACAGGCTGTTATCAGTTCCGTGTCACACGGAATGCCGATTTGGCACTCAATGAAGATGTGGAAGACTTAGCCAAAGCACTGAAAGGTGAGTTAAGTTCACGTCGTTTTGGACGAGCAGTACGTTTGGAAGTTACACAAAACTGTCCAGAACATATTTATAACTACTTGCTAGATGAATTTGATCTGCATCAGGAGCAGTTGTATAAAGTCGAAGGACCGGTGAACTTGGCGCGTTTATTGTCCAATTTTAAACGTCCCCATCTACGGTATGACGCGCATATTCCTGTTATTCCTAAAGTGCTGAAAAAGTCGGAAAGCATGTTCTCTGCAATGCAGAAACAGGATATTTTACTACATCATCCGTTTGAGTCTTTCGCACCTGTGATTAACTTATTGCGTGAAGCGGCACGTGACCCACAAGTGTTGGCGATTAAACAAACCCTATACCGTAGTGGTGCAGACTCTGAAATTGTACAAGTCTTAGCAGAAGCGGCGCGTAATGGGAAAGAAGTTACCGCAGTGATTGAGCTGCGTGCGCGTTTTGATGAAGAGTCAAATATCGAAGTGGCAAATGTGCTACAAGAAGCGGGCGCAGTGGTTGTTTACGGCATTGTGGGCTATAAAACTCATGCCAAAATGATTCTTGTGGTACGCCGTGAAAATAATAAACTCGTTCGTTATGTGCACTTGGGAACGGGTAACTACCATGCGGGTAATGCACGAATTTATACCGACTATGGCTTGCTCACGACCGATAAAGAGTTATGTGAAGATGTACACCGTATTTTCCAAGAACTGACGGGTATGGGGAAAATGGCGAAGCTGAAAAAGCTACTCCATGCACCGTTTACGCTCCATGCTCAACTGATTAACTTTATTGATGATGAAATTGCCAATGCCAAAGCGGGCAAGAAAGCGCAGATTATTGTGAAAGTAAATGCACTAACTGAAGTGCAACTGATCAACAAGCTATATGAGGCATCGCAGGCAGGTGTACAAATTGATCTCATTATTCGTTCAATTTGTTGTCTACGCCCAGGCTTGCCAGGGCTTTCGGAAAACATTCGTGTACGTTCGATCGTGGGGCGTTTCTTAGAACATACCCGTGTTTTCTATTTTAGTAATAATGGCGATGCGCGTATTTATGGTTCGAGTGCTGACTGGATGGATCGAAATCTATTTAATCGTGTTGAGGCATGTTTCCCAATTGAAGATCCTGCTTTGAAAAAACGTATTTATCAGCAAGGTTTGTTGACCTATTTGCAGGATAATCAACAAGCTTGGTTATTACAGGGTGACGGAACATGGCTTCGTGCGACACCAGTTGAAGACGAAACTGAGCATAATGCACAGCGTTATTTGTTAGATGTGATTAAATAACTTTAGAGAGGTGCTTGGGTCTAAAAAAGATTTAGGCACAAAAAAGGAGTCATGTTTGACTCCTTTTTTATGCACAAAAATAAACTTAGTGCAGATCTTGAGTAATTTTTTGCAGGATTTGTAATAGCACATCAAATTCGCTTTGTAGCGGGGTGCTTTTACGTGTCACCAAAGCCAAGATACGGCTTGGAGCAGCTTCAATTTGTTTGACCATCAAATCTGGATTCGCTTTAATCATATTGGTATGAATTGCGATTTCAGGTAATAAGGTAAAACCAAGATCAGCCGATACCATTTCTACAAGGGTCGGTAAAGAACTCGCTTTTAAACGATGGTCATTCTTACGTTCACCAATAGGGCAGGCACTTAGAGTGTGGTCACGTAAGCAGTGGCCTTCTTCAAGCAACATTAAACGCGAAAGGTCTAAGTCATCCAGCGATTTGGCTTGGCTTGCGATATCTGATTTATTGCAGACCAAAAATAAACTTTCTTTTGCGACCTCAGCAACTTTTAAGCCACGTGTATCAAAAGGTAGAGCCAAAACGACCATGTCTAAATTACCATGTTCGAGTTTTTCTACAATTTTCTCACTTTGCGCTTCGTGTAAATGTAGTTGAATTTTAGGGAGTTGCTTATGCACTTCATCTAACAATTGCGCCAAAATAAATGGCGCAATGGTTGGAATAACACCTAGATGTAAATCACCAGTTAAAGGCTCGCTCATTTCTCGGCTTAAACGCATCAGGTCTTGAGCATCTGCCAGTAGAACACGAGCACGAGCAACGACTTGCTCGCCTAGAGGAGTTAAGCGCACATTTTGGCGATCACGCTCTACAAGTACGCCACCGAGTAGGCGTTCAAGCTCCATAATCCCGCCCGACAAAGTCGATTGGGTTACAAATGAACGGCGTGCAGCTTCAGTAAAATGCAGCGTTTCTGACAGTGTAACGAGATATGACAGCTGTCTTAAGGATGGTAATGCAGCCATAGTGTCCTAATGATTATGATTTAAAGTGTTGTGCAAATAATTCGCTAAGATTTGGAATGAAGTGCGGTGGGATATCATGCCCCATTCCATCAATTAATTCAAATTTAGCGCCCATAATTGCCTTTGCAACGGCCTTTCCGTGACTAGGCGGGAGTAAACGGTCTCGCGAACCGTGTACCACAAGGGTCGGTTGTTGAATCTGTTTGTCCAGTTGCAATAAAGAACCTGTACATAATATTGCTAAAAACTGTTGAAGTACACCCGCAGGGTAATAACTTCGGCGATATAATTTGCGAGAAGTCTGAATTGACTCGATTGGATTGTGATAATCAGGCGAGCCAATGATCTTAAACACTTTCAAAGAGTGGCTTACAATTCCTTCTTCATCGGTCGATTCAGGTCGCCCAATTAGACTAAAGAGTTGCTTTGGAAAAGGCGGCGGCAGTAAAGGTTGGTTGTTACTGGTGAACATTAGGCCGAGCTTTTTGACCTTCTGTGGATGACGTGCTGCTAGAATTTGCCCAATCATACCCCCCATGGATGCACCAATCACATAACTTTCATCTAAACCTAAACGGTCTAAAAGCAGTGCCACATCGTCAGCCATGTCATATAAGTCATAAGGTGCACCACGGTTATCTAAACCTAAAGCAAAACGACCCATCAGTTTGAGGGTGTTTAAGCGTGGACCTTGATGTTTAATTTTTGAAGATAAACCAATATCTCGGTTATCAAAGCGAATGATACGAAAACCTTGATCAATCAGAGATTTACAGAAGAAATCAGGCCAAAATAAGAGCTGTGCTCCTAAGCCCATGATCAAAACAATGGTCGGATGATGGTCTTCGCCACCGATTTCGACATGGAGTTCAATACCATTGCCTAAGTCGACTTTGGTTTCGCGCATGAAAGAGGTATAGGGTGAAAGATTATATTGGAGTGCGCTATTCATTATTGTAATCCTCACATAAAGGACATCTATTGTTATAAATGTCCTTTTATTTAAACTCTAAATCTGTGCTGGAATCAAGTCTGGAACCAGTTTTGTTAATGCTAAGCGTTGTTTCGCTGCGGTTGCACCGAGCAGTACGAAGCCGCGAAGTGTACCTTGACTGTCTAGGGCTTTGGCAATCATGCCATCGTCTAATTCCTCAGTTTCCCAGTTCACCTCTGCATCGATTGGCGCAGGCAAAACAGTGAGCGGCGCAGCGGGTGTTTTAACGGCTACAGGCATAGCAGGGTAATGCACCGCAGTGGTCTCACCATTTAAGGTTTTGGCTAAAGCGCGTGCTTGTTGCATGATTGGCATGACATAAGGTAGCAAGAGTCCGTTCACTTCAGCACAATCTCCGACAGCGTAGATATGCGGCTGATTGGTCTCAAGTTGTGCATTGGTCAAAATGCCACGACTGGTTTGAATATCTGCTTCTTTTGCCAGGGAGATGCTCGGTTGTAAGCCAATCGCAGATAAGACTACATCTGCAACCAAAGACTGACCATTGGCCAAGGTCACAACATAGTCACCATTTTCAATTTTAGACACTTTTTCAACTGTAGTGCCAAGGGCAAAATGAATACCCGTTGCTTCAAGGTTTTCTTTAAAGGCACTTGAGACATGCGCTGGCAATAAACGGCCCAAAGGCTGGTTTGCCAAGTCGATGACGGTAGCTTGATGGCCTGTATGTTGTAAATCATTGGCAAATTCGCAGCCGATGAGACCTGCACCTAAAATGACTACACGCTTGTCTGCACGTTTTTCAAGTTCTGCACGGAAGGCTTTATAGTCGTCTAGATTGTTGACAACTTGAATATCATTGCTTCCATCACCAGCAATGGCTAAGCGAATTGGGTTTGCACCTACCGCTAAAACCAATTGAGAGTAGGGCTGTGTAGATTCAGCGCCATCTTTAACAAGAGTTAACTGCTGTTGTTCAGCATGAATCTCTTTCACCCAAGTATGCGTGGCAATTTGCATTTTCAGTTGTGTTGCCATTTTCTCTGCATCACCCAAAGCAATCTGTTCAGGCGCTTTGTTGGCAACAAAGGCATTGGACAACGTTGGTTTGGCATAATTAGTCGCATCATCTGCACATAGCATAAGCAGCTCTTGTTCAGGGTTCAGCTTGCGAAATTCACGTGCTACAGCATAGCCTGCCATACCTGAGCCAATGATGACGATGGGATGCATAAGGTTCTCCAGAGATTATTTTAAAGACGTAAAAAAAGACCATGCTGCATGGTCTTTAACACTATGAATTAGATTTCAACCATTTCAAAATCGATTTTTGACACGCCACAATCTGGGCAAGTCCAATCGTCAGGGATATCGTCCCATTTTGTTCCCGCCACGATGCCATCTTGTGGCCAACCTTCTGCTTCGTCATAAATCCATCCACACACGATGCATTGATACTTCTTCATTTGACTCTCCAAAACGCTGAACAAGAAAGGGTTCAGCAAAATAATCCATTACGCAAGCTGCTATTCATCTGAGTGGTTAGCATGCTTCGCTAACCTAAATTTTTACGCAGTTCTAATACGAATGTAAAGTAAATATCGGAGTTTAATGATTGAATCTATCGGCTAAAAGCGATAATCAGGACAAAACGTATCATTTAAAACCAGATCACGTTTTGCGAATGGGTGAAGGTTGTAGATGATTACATCTAAAAAAGATGCGTTTTTTCAGTCAGCTAGCCTTATAAAATTATTGATGTATAGACTAAGGTCGTGCTGTAAACTCAAAGTTAAATTGCTATTTTAATATTGAGTACATCTATACCTAATATTTATTAAATAAATGATTTAATTAAAAACAATAATTTACATAAATATTTTGGTTGTTCGGTCGGCTGCATAGCCAGTACTTGACTGTTTTTTTAACAGATAAAGCTGTAAAATTCATCTATTCCTTTTCAAATTTTATTGATCTCCTATGAACAACTTGTCTACAACGTTGTGGTCGCACATTCGTACGGTCCAAGATTTTCCAAAACCTGGGATTTGCTTCTTCGATTTAACACCATTGTTTATGAGCAATATTGAGCCTTTAACCGACGCGTTAATTGCAAGTATTCCTGCTGAACAGTTGGCGGAAGTAGACAGTTTTGTTGCTGTAGAAGCGCGTGGCTTTGTCCTTGCGAGCTTATTGGCACAGCGTTTAGGTAAAGGTTTATTGTTGGTGCGTAAAGCGGGCAAGCTGCCACCACCAGTGGTGGGCGTGGGTTATAGTTTGGAATATGGTTTAGACCGTTTAGAAATGGCAGCCAATACCCCATCGCAAAAAGTGATTATTGTGGATGACGTTTTAGCGACAGGCGGTACATTAAAAGCCGTTAAACAGTTGGTGGCAAAATGTAATCATGAAGTGCTCGGTGCCAGTATTTTTCTTGATTTGCCTGATTTGCATGCTGACTTAGGTTTAAAGATTTGGTCAGTGTTAGATGATAAATCGAAACCAGACTCTGTTGCTGCATAAGCACATTAAAAAGCCTTGGGACATCCAAGGCTTTTTTTATTTATATAAATATTGTTGTTCTAAATGTTCAATTAGCTGATTAATATTTTCAGGTTTAAGTAGTCGGTGATGTCCACCTTCAACCGCTTGAATCAACATATAATTTTCTAAAATTTCCTGTGCTGCATACATATCAATTAATTCATCTCCCAGCTCCAAGTAGGCCACTTGCGGTACATTGTGGTCTAAGTCAGTATCATTAATACTCGGATAATCATCGCGAAAGTCAGGGGCTAAGCGTGGGTTGGCAATCACACATGGAATTTGATGTAGCAGCGACATTTTCAATGCCCAATATGCACCAATACAATGCCCAACAATAATTTCAGGTTTTATTTTTTCAATAATATCGTCGTAGAAACTGGCTACGGTAGAAAAATTGAGATAGCGATAATCGATATCGATACAAAATTTCTGCTTTGCATCAATGGCATGGAACTTAGTGGACTCGCGTGAGGAGTCTAATCCATGCAAAAACAAAATTTTAGATTCGCATCTGCTCATGATTTATCATTCAATTAAAAAACTAAATTATTTTATGAGTGGAGAAAAGTTTACTTTTCCACGATTTATAATGTCCATTGTAGAGGGATTAACCGTGAAATGAAGTTAGCTTTTGGTCTAAGAAATAGACAGACCTTTTATACGGTGGGTTCTTAGCTCTGAAATAAACGGGATATATACTTTTTTATATACCGCATGGTTTTTGATGATGCTCATTCGTCTGGAATTCTGCTATGCTATGCAACTTCCGTTTTTTAATACATATACACGAGGCAGAGATGACGCAACAAAACGCTCAATCGACTTCTGAACAAGCCATTTCCGAAAACGATTTAATTGCACAGCGTCATGCCAAGTTAAAGCAGATTGAAGATCAAGCCAAACAAACGGGCACTAGCCCATGGCCAAACACGTTTAAACGTGAACATTATGCGCAAGACTTACAAGATCAATTTGCAGACAAAAGCAAAGAAGAAATTGAAGCAGCAGAGCATGTTTATGTGTCTGTAGCGGGCCGTGTGATGTTGAACCGCGGTTCATTCATCGTGATCCAAGATATGACGGGTCGTATCCAGTTATATGTAGCGCGTAAAGAGTTAGCACCAGAAACCCTAGAAACCATTAAGAGCTTAGATCTTGGCGATATTATCGCGGTGAAAGGTTATATTGGTCGTTCAGGTAAGGGTGACCTTTATGTACATATTGAACACTTTGAGCTTTTAACCAAGTCGCTTCGTCCACTTCCAGATAAATTCCATGGTCTAAACGATACTGAAGTTAAATATCGTAAGCGTTATCTTGACCTGATTGTGAACGAGGAAACACGTAAGACTTTTGAAATTCGTGCCAAAGTGGTTTCAGGCATTCGTGCGTTCTTAACTGAACAGCGCTTTATGGAAGTAGAAACACCGATGATGCATGTGATTCCAGGTGGAGCATCAGCGCGTCCATTTGAAACGCATCATAATGCTTTGGATATGCCACTTTTCTTACGTATTGCGCCTGAGCTCTACTTAAAACGTTTGGTGGTCGGTGGTTTTGAGCGTGTGTTTGAAATCAACCGTAACTTCCGTAACGAAGGTGTTTCGACGCGTCATAACCCAGAATTCACTATGATTGAATTCTATCAAGCTTATGCAGACTATAAAGACTTGATGGAACTTACCGAAAATATGCTTGAGCGTTTAGCGTTGGACATTTTGGGTTCAACTGATGTGCCTTATGGTGAAGAAGTATATAGCTTCAAAGGCCCATTCAAGAAAATTTCAATGTTTGATGCCATTCTAGCACACAACCCACAGTTCACGCCTGAAAATGTCAATGATCGTGAATTCTTGGCAAAATTTGTGCAAGAAGAACTTAAAGAACAGGTGAAACCAGGTTTTGGTTTGGGCAAACTTCAAACCATCGTATTTGAAGAAACTGTTGAAACTCAGCTACGTCAACCGACTTTCATTACAGAATATCCTGCTGAAACTTCGCCATTGGCACGTCGTAATGATCATAACCCACACATTACGGACCGTTTTGAGTTCTTTATTGGTGGTCGTGAACTTGCGAATGGTTTCTCCGAGTTGAATGACCCGATTGACCAAGCTGAGCGTTTTCAAGCACAGGTTTCAGAAAAAGACGCAGGTGATGATGAAGCAATGCACTACGATGCAGACTTTGTTGAAGCACTTGAGTACGGCTTACCGCCGACAGCGGGTGAGGGTATTGGTATTGACCGTTTAGTCATGTTATTCGCTAATGCAGCAAGTATTCGTGATGTGATTCTGTTCCCACACATGCGTCATAAAAACTAAGTTTGATATGAACATAAAAAGCCCGCATTTATTGCGGGCTTTTTATGTTTTACGGATTAATCTTGAAATAATTGGAATCCAAACTTGGGGTTATCATGTTGATATATAAAATCAACAAGCTGGTCTGTATTGAGTGTGCTTTTTAGTATTCTAGGTTGCGAGTTTGGTAAGTCATATACATAGAACGTAAATGAAACCTACACTAGGTATTTGTAGATGTATTACCTAGCAGAAACATAGATGAAGAATCGAAGCGTGAACAGGCTTAGTGCTTTGAATGAAGTTGATGTAATATTTGAGTTTATTTAGTGATATATTATTGTTAAATAAAACTTATAGGGCTTATCAATTTTGTTTTATATGAGGTTTTTGCATATAAATATAATAAAACAAGCAATAGTGTGTATAACTAAATCTTTATAATGAATATATATTTTTAAAAGTGTAATAAGTACACGATTTTTGTGAGTTGGTGCTGTCAATGTCATTAAATGAGGAAAGACTTACTCATCTTAAACAGCTTGAAGCTGAGAGTATTCATATTATCCGCGAAGTAGCTGCTGAGTTTGAAAACCCAGTGATGCTTTATTCTATTGGTAAGGATTCAGCAGTCATGCTGCATCTGGCGCTTAAAGCGTTCTATCCTGCCAAGCTTCCATTTCCGCTTCTACATGTAGATACAGGCTGGAAATTTAAAGACATGATTGCTTTCCGCGACAACATGGCAAAAACCCATGGCTTTGATTTGATCGTACATCAAAACAAAGAAGGGAAAGATGCGGGCATTAACCCATTTGACCATGGTAGCTCAAAATATACCGACATCATGAAAACTCAAGGCTTAAAACAAGCACTTGATAAATACGGTTTTGATGCGGCATTTGGTGGTGCGCGTCGTGATGAAGAAAAATCACGTGCTAAAGAACGTGTCTATTCATTCCGTGACTCGAAACACCGTTGGGACCCGAAAAACCAACGTCCTGAACTTTGGAATCTTTACAACGGTAAAGTGAACAAAGGTGAAAGTATTCGTGTATTCCCACTATCAAACTGGACTGAGCTTGATATTTGGCAATACATCTACTTGGAAAGCATTCCATTGGTTCCACTTTATTTAGCTGCAGAACGTCCTGTGGTTGAGCGTAGTGGCACCCTGATTATGGTTGATGATGAACGTATGCCTTTAAAAGAAGGCGAAGTTCCACAAATGAAATCGGTACGTTTCCGTACTCTTGGTTGTTACCCACTTACGGGTGCAGTTGAGTCAACGGCAAATACCTTACCTGAAATTATCCAAGAAATGTTGCTTGCAACCAGCTCTGAACGTCAAGGTCGTATGATTGACCATGATGAGGCGGGCTCGATGGAGAAGAAAAAGCAAGAAGGTTATTTCTAACTGTTTATAAATCTCTCCCCTTGCGCAGCAGTGCTGCTCATCTTTTTCTAAGAGAGGAGAAAAGCCCTTGTTTTGTAAAGGGGAAAGTCTCCCTTAACAAAGGGAGATTTAGAGGGATTAAAGAGATTAAAAACCGATTTCTAAAGAATATGTGGAGTTTTGAGCAATGTCTCATCAATCAGAACTGATTAGCCAAGATATCTTGGGCTATCTAAAACAACATGAAAATAAAGACTTATTGCGTTTTCTGACTTGCGGTAACGTCGATGATGGTAAGTCAACTTTAATTGGTCGTTTGCTTTACGATTCAAAATTGATTTATGAAGATCAATTGCAAGCGGTGACTCGTGACTCTAAAAAAGTCGGTACGACAGGCGATGCACCTGACTTAGCACTCCTTGTAGATGGTCTACAAGCTGAGCGTGAGCAGGGTATTACCATTGATGTTGCTTATCGTTATTTCTCAACTGAAAAACGTAAGTTCATCATTGCCGACACGCCAGGACATGAGCAATACACGCGTAACATGGCAACGGGTGCGTCAACCTGTGATCTTGCGATTATCTTGATTGATGCGCGTTATGGTGTACAAACTCAGACGCGTCGCCATACTTATATTGCAAGCTTACTGGGCATTAAGAACATTATTGTTGCGATTAACAAAATGGACTTAGTTGAATTTTCTGAAGCGCGCTTCAATGAAATTCAGACAGAGTATGCAGGTTTTGTTGCACAACTCGGTGACCGTAAGCCAAACAACATTATCTTTACGCCTATTTCAGCATTGAATGGTGATAACGTTGTCAATAAATCACCAAATACGCCATGGTACACAGGCGAAACTTTGATGGGTACGCTTGAGTCTGTGGAAATTAACCGCAGTTCGGTGACTAACGATTTCCGTTTCCCTGTGCAATATGTAAACCGTCCAAACCTCGACTTCCGTGGTTTCTGTGGTACGGTTGCGTTGGGTGATGTATCTGTAGGTGACAAAATCGTGGCTTTACCATCGGGTAAGTCATCAACGATCAAAGAAATTGTCACTTATGATGGTAATTTAGAGCGTGCCGTTGCAGGTCAAGCGGTAACCTTGACGCTGAATGACGAAATTGATATTTCGCGTGGTAACGTGCTTGTACGTGCAGATCAAACTGCGCCAGAAATTTCACGTTCAGTGAATGCTACTGTGGTCTGGATGGCAGATCAACCACTGGTGATTGGTAAGCTTTATAACTTAAAAGTAGGCACGCAAACTGTTCCTGCAAAAGTGACCGCAATTAACTACCGTACCAATGTAAATACATTGGAAAAAGTACAAGTGGATAGCCTTGAGCTGAATGCCATTGCCAATGTCACTGTTGAGTTTGATGCGCCTGTCGTATTTGATCGCTACCAAGACAGTCGTTATACAGGTTCGTTTATCTTCATCGACCGTTTAAACAACGTGACGATTGGTGCGGGTATGGTGGAAGAGTCTGTGGAATGGTCTGCATACAGCAACCCTGTCACAGCGGAAGATCGTGCTGCACGTTTAGGTCAAAAACCTGCTGCGGTAACTGTATCTGTGAAAGCACTTGAAAATGCACAAGTACTTGAAAACTTGTTAATTCAACAAGGTGTGGTTGCGATTGCGAAAGCAGGTCTAACTGCTGATCAGGTTGCACTAGTACGTGAAACAGGTGTGGTTGTGGTGACTGACCTTGTCGATGGTACAGATGTCGCATTCACTCAAGATGCGGTTGAAGAGCTAGCTGATAAAATTGTTGAATTGGTTCGTCTATAAGAGATTGAGCTGATTTGAAGGAACCCACCGTAAGGTGGGTTTTTTTATTGAAAAATTAAAAAATAGTGGTAATAATGCATGAAAAATAAACGAGTTTAGTTAAATGTTTAAAAGTTTGACATTGAAAAATTTTAGAAATTTTGAAAATATTTATATTGAGCTCAAAGATAAAAATATAATTTTAGGGATGAATGATGTTGGTAAAAGTAATCTATTGCATTCATTAAGAATGATATTTGATAGGAAGATAAGATTAGATGAAATACATAGTAGTGATTTTCATAATAAAAATATGGGTTCGGCTATTGAAATAATTGTAGGTTTAGATATATCACATTTTGATGGAGATGATGTTGAAAAGCTTATAGCTAAAGTACAAGAGGCAAGAACACAAGAAGAATCACAAAATTTTTATATAAAGCTAAAAATAGATAATAAAGAAGATGAGGGAGCTTTAAAGCAATTTTATTGGGGAGATGATTTAGATAATTTAAGAGAAATAAAAGCTAAAGGCATTAACTATTTGGTTTTAGATGATGTATTTAGCGTGGTTTACATACCTTCTCACGTGGAAACAGTAAGGGTTTTCAATGATATTAGAAAGGAAATTTTAAAAGATATAGAAGAAGTTGAACATGACTTCATTCTCAAAAATGAGATAAATGAAAATTTTCAAAAGATAAATGAAAAGATTCAAGAGTTGACAACGGTTTGTAAAATTGAAGAAGTGATAAACACTAATTTAAAAGTATTTGATGATGCATACAAAGTAACAATTACATCTCAATCTGTAGTTGATGACTTATACAAGCAACTTAAAATTTATACAATTGAAAGTGACCATGATCATCTTTATCCAGCATCTGGAGATGGTCGACAGAAGAAAATAATGTACGCAATGTTACATTATTTTTTAGAGAAAGAAGCTATTAAAAAAATTCCCATCTTAATTCTAGAAGAACCAGAAAATCATTTATTTTTAAGTGCGCAAATAGACTTATCTAGAACATTATTTGATGATTTAAATATTAAGTATATTTTTTGTTCAAGCCACTCATCTGAGCTACTGTATCATATTGGTATAGATTGTAATTTAGTTAGGTTGTATCGCCAGAAAAATATGCCCTTAAGAAAAACTATCAGTAGTTCGGCACAGATAAGTAGTGAATATCATAATCTAAAAAAAATGTATGCTGAGGGGCTCAGTAAAGGATACTTTGCGGATTGTGTTTTATTGGTTGAAGGTTATTCGGAAAAACTTTTGTGTGATTCTATTTTAAGTTGTGTACTCAGTAAAAACCAGTTTCAAAAACTGTATGTTTTACCAGTGCTTGGTACAAATTTTAAACCATATAGAGATTTACTTAAAAAACTTGGAATCAAGATTATCGTTCGAACGGATAATGATATATATAAGAATGATATTTATGGATTAAAACGCTGCTTAAAAATAGTTAATAAGAACCTTACTGAGATCATTCCTGAAGAGCTAAAAGGTAGGAAAGATGAAGGTGAAATAATTTTGAATAAGAAGAAGAAAGATCTACACAAACACTTTCAACCATTAATTGAGAATCTTAAACTGGAACATGATATATTTTTGGCTGAAATTGATTTAGAAAATGATATTGTAAATGCTTTATTGGATGAGGGAATAAGTAATTGTTCGCTTAATGGTGAAGTTGTTGATTTAGAGGAATTGAAGTCAGAACTTCAATATAAAAAATGGCACAATATGTTTTTATTTTTAGAAGAAAATGAAGAACTATTTGAAATAATATTCAAAAATTCAAGATTTGATTTTTTAAAAGAAGTAAAAGCATGCCTAGTTTAGATTTTACATTGGAACAACAGAGAATATTAGATTGTACTTCGGAAAATATAATTGTTTCAGCTTGTGCCGGATCTGGAAAATCTTCTACATTAGTTGAAAAAGCAAAAAGGGAAATATTGCTAAGTCGTCCATGGAAGAAATTGGCAGTACTTACGTTTACAAATAAATCTAAAGATGATTTGATTTCTAAAGTAAATCATCCATCAATTATCATTACAACATTTCATGGGTTTATTTTTGAAAATGTTTTCCCTTTCGACCCATATTTTTGTAATGAAGTTAGGGAGTCTTTCCAAAAAAGAGCTAATACATATATTGAGTGGTTAGATGCTTTTAAAAATAATAAAATTATCATGGGGTCTAGTGGTAAAAATGATTTTGTACTACAGCATGCTCTTTTTCTACTTAATAAGATAAATTTAAAAAAATTTTTGAAATCGAAATTTCATGCTGTTTTTATTGATGAGGCGCAAGATAATAATATCCAGCAATATTCTATTGTTGAATTTTTAATAAATTGCAAGATTAAAATCTTGATGGTTGGCGATCCTAATCAGACTTTATATGGCTTTAGGGGAGCTTGTTCTGAAACCTTTAAAAAATATAAAGATGATTCTAGGTTTGATAGTTTTATTTTATCTGAGAACTTTAGATGCCATAATATTATAAATGAAATTGCTATATCATATAGTTTCCCAGATAAAAACTATTGTGAGAATGGGAAAGGTTATATAGTAACTAATCTCAGTAAGTTGGATGAAATTGTTGAAAAGCTTCAGTATGAGTCGATCGCATTTTTAAAAAAAACTAATTATGATTTGCATGATTATGATGGGAAGTTTTCCATATTAAAGGAATTATCATTTTCTAGAGATGTTAATTCCGGAGTACAGGAAATTGCAATATGTCTTTTGAAATTAAAATTTAAAAAAAAATATTTTTTTTATAACGTAATGGAAGACTTACAGGTAGATATTGATAGATATAAACAAAAAGAGATAGATAAACTTAAGGATGATTTAAACACGTTTATTAAAACAGAGTCTTTTGATTTATTGTATATTTTTTTAGATATGATAAATTTTGTTGAACTAAGTAGTCAAGTATATGAAAGCTATTGTGCTTTAAGTAAATTAGAAGAAACAAAAAATTTCTTTCGGGATACAAGAAGGCATGTGACAATGACTATTCATTCATCGAAAGGGTTAGAGTTTGATAATATTATTATAAGAAAGGATGATCTTTATCATAATGGAGTACTTCAGAAAAATAACTTTTATGTGAGTATGACTCGAGCTAGAAATCGTGTTTTAGTAATTTTATGATTCTTGAAGAAGAAATTAATAAAAACTAATTTTTAATTCATATTTTAACTAATCGAATCACAACAAGTTAACTTTCTTTATTAAATCGTTTTTTCAGTTTATTCACATAGCGCTTAAATGGCCAAGTAAACTGCTTCACAAAACTGTTTGGAATTTTATAGCCGACGGTGCCGTATACACTGGCCAAATGATTAGGCATATAAATCGATTTAAAAATCACGTCATAAAGTGGAATAAAGGCTGCATAATTTTTATCAATCGCAGGCTTTTCGGAAGAATGATGCCAGTGATGAAATTCAGGTGTTGCAATCAACCAGCGCAGATAGGGAAAGCGGAAACGCACGTTGGAGTGAATAAAAATGGCATGGAAAGAAATAAAGACCAAATAAGCAAAGACAGCAGACGTATGAAAACCTAACAAGAAAATTGGTAAGGTTGCGATAAAACGGGTCATTAACACTTCAACGATGTGTAAGCGTGAAGAGGCTAGCCAGTCCATTTGTTCCGTTGAATGGTGAATGGCATGAAAGCGCCATAAAAAATTCACTTCATGCATCGCACGGTGTAACCAATAGGTGGTGAAGTCCACCACAATCAATAACTCAATAAACTGCAACCAAATCGGTTGTGCCTGCATATAAGGCACAATCGGATTATTGGGAATATGTGTGATCCAATACTGAATAGGCATGACCGTTAAAAACGAAAAAAGCTGAATGCCAATATGGCTAAACATGAAATATTTCATGTCTGTGACCCAGCCAACGCGCAGAATTTTCTGTTCAGTGTTCTTCGCAAAGAATCCTTCAAGCGGAATAAAGACTAAAGCAAGGATGATTAAAGTAATAACGAAATAATCAAAACCTGCATAAAATGGCAAAGTGGGTAATGTCGGTGCTTTGATTAATCCACAACCTAAAACAGCCGCTAAAATGGTGATACATAAACCATAAAAACCATATTTATTCTGTTTAATGATCGCACTATAGGTACCAAAACCAGCACTGATGATGATACCGAACAGTAAGGTGTAGTAGAAAACATCATAGTGTTTGCTATATAGCGGGCGTAGTTCTGGTGTGGTGAGCACAGTGGGGAATAAAAAACATAAAGCAGCAAGAATACCCAAAAAGCCTAAGGAAATAGAAAGAAATGCACTGATCTTGCCTTGCCCAGCATTGAGTTGTAGGTTTTCAAATTTTTTTCTAAGTTGATCTGTCATTTTAATTTAATTCTGAATTTTAGGAGTTTTGTCAGAGTTCACTTGAGGGGGGGTGAACGTGAAAACAGAGGTTAAATTTTAGCGGTATTGCAACTGTTCAGCAATCTTATCTAAAAATATCAAGTAATCCTTCACGGTTACCTATTTGATTTTAAATTTTGATGTTCTATTTCAGGGCTTGAGGTTGCAATTCTTAAAAAACAACTTAAGATATATCTTAGTAATTTAAAGATGTATCTTGTTTATGTCTAAAGCACAAAAAGTTGAACCCTTTACTGATTTGGAAATAGCGCCAGTGTTACGTAAACAGCGCCTATTTGAAGTGGGTCAGATGAAACTTTTAGCCTTACATCTCATTTCATTTGCACCTAAATATGGCTATGACCTCATTAAAGAGGTGGGTGAAATTGTGGGAGGGGGCTATTGCCCAAGTGCAGGAACGATCTATCCAACCTTGAATTATTTGGAAGAGCAACAGTTTGTTCAGGTCGCATTAGATGGCGCTGAACGTAAGCAATACCGTATAACAACCTTGGGTTTGAAGCATCTTGAGGTTGAGCAAGCAAATGTGGAAAAGATTTTATCTCGTTTCGACACGCGTAAACAAATTCAAAATAATGAACAATATCTTGATATTAAACGTGCGATGGAAAATCTCAAAGCTTCCCTAAAGCTCAAGATCCAACACAGTGAGCTAAGTGCTGAACAAATTCGTGTTATTGCAGAACAAATCGATCAAGCAGCAGTGAATATTGCACGTCTCTAGGAAAACAGAATGAAACAACATACTTATGAAGTCACCCTCAAACACATTGCAGATGCTCAAGGCAACCCATCGACCTATACCGATACTTTGAGTTTTAACACCTACAACCACGACGATATTTTTAAAGTGTTACAGGTGATTCAAAACAGTCAAATGCTGGATGCTGAAGCAGCGAAATCATTTGCTGTTGGTCTAAAGCTCTTTAGTGAGGTGATGCTAGAGCATAAAAACTTTCCACTCTTTAAAGATTTTATGCCACATTTTGGGCAGTTTATGAAAACTTTAAAACAAACCGTTAAAACGCCAAGCCAAAGCTAATTTTTATTTACTCAGGTCGATTATGTTCAACACGCTCCCCAAAATTCATATCAAACACTTAAATTGGTTAATGCCTTTATTGCTTTCAGGTCTGATGAGTGGTTCTATTTCTGGTTTTAACTTGCTGCTAAATAAAGGCTTAGTGCATAATTTCTTCAATCTTTGGCTCAAAAGCTGGAGCTTATCTTGGTTGATTGCATTTCCTCTGATTATGGTGTTTTTGCCTTTGGTTCGTAAATTTCTAATGCAGTTTGTATCTTTGCCTGATCAGCCACGCAACTGAATACCTGTGTTTTTCATTTGGCCCGAATCGTTCTAAGTAATGCTTGAGAGGGATGTCGAGAGCAGTCGCAGCTTGCTTTTTTTATCAATGATCAGCGCTATCACGTAGCAAAATAGGCTTCACACTATACATAAGTACGGTGTTCTTCATTTCAATTTATTTCTATGATCAAATAGGTCTATGAAACTTGAAAAATATCGTAAGAGTTAGGAATAAATCATGTCACAAGAAACGATGCAACAGGTCATTATTACAGAGCCGGGTGGTGTGGATAAGCTGGCATATGAAACAGTGACGATCCCTGAAGCAAAAGCAGACGAGGTCTTGGTTAAGGTTCATGCGTTTGGTATTAACCGTCCAGATATTTTACAGCGTCAGGGTTTATATCCAATGCCGCCTGGGGTAACGCAAGTGCCAGGACTTGAGGTTGCAGGTGAGGTCGTTGCAATTGGAGCTGAAGTTACACAGTTTAAATTGGGTGATAAAGTTTGTAGTTTGACCAATGGTGGTGGTTATGCCGAGTATTGTGTAGTTCCACAAAGTCAAACTTTACATATTCCAGAAAATGTAAGTTTTGTGGAAGCGGCGGCTATTCCTGAAACTTTTTTCACGGTCTGGGCGAATGTGTTCCAAATGGGTAAAGCTAAAGCAGGGGAAGTGGTGTTAGTACATGGTGGAACCAGTGGTATTGGCACCACGGCACTCATGTTATGTAAAGCATTGGGCATTAAAACCTTTGCAACCGTTGGCAGCGATGAAAAAGTACAAGCCATTGCAAATTTGACAGATGCCATCAATTATAAAACCCAAGACTTTGAACACCTGATCAATGAGAAAACGGATAATGCTGGTGTGGATGTGATTTTAGATATGGTGGGTGCACCGTATTTAGAAAAAAATTTGAACTTGCTCCGCCGCGATGGACGTTTGGTTTATATTGCCTTTTTAGGGGGGGCAAAAGCCAAAGAGGTTAAGTTGGGGCAAATTATGATGAAGCGCTTAACCATTACAGGCTCGACCATGCGTGCACGAAATACCGCTGAGAAAGCGGAGATTGCACAAGGTTTACAAGATCATGTAGCACCGCTATGGGCCAAAGGTGAGTGCTTGCCAATGATTTATCAAACTTTTGAGTTCGATCAGATTCAAGCAGCACATGCGTGCATGGATACGGGTGAGCACGTGGGTAAAGTTGTGGTAAAAATTCTGTAATATTTCTATAGTATAAAAAGTAGAGCTGACCTAGTGTCAGCTTTTTTTTGCCTAAAATTTTGCCAAAAAATAAAAATAATGTACTGAAAATAGAAAATAATTTAACAAAGATTAAAAAATGATAATTGTTCGACACAACCTGTCAAAACTGTGGTGTAAATTTGCAACTAAATTTAAACCTGACAAATTTACGTGGTTTTAAATGAAAAATAAAACAGAAAAGAGGGTTGTCATGAAAATTTTATCGACATCATATACACATGCGCATGGTTTCCGTGCGCTCAAGCGCTTGCATAAGGCGGTTATCTATAATAGTGTTTTACCTGATGAGTTACATAAGCTATATAAAGCTTTAATTCATTTTGAGCGTTATATAGAGCGTTTAGCGCATCAGCAAACTGTAGTAAAGAAGAAGAAATCTAAAAAACATTGATCGATTTTTTTTTGATAAAAACATGACATAGCTTGAAAGCTGACCGTTTGTCTTTTACTTAATATTATTCAGTGACTTATATTGAATATAATGCTTAGGCATTTAACTATAAATAAAGACACAACATTGATTGTGCAGCGAGGGCAATATGAAGCGTAAAGCTTCAACACATGAACGCCTTGCGGAGCGTTTAGCGAATATTTTGACTAAATTAAATACTGGATATCAATTAGGGGTTGCAGAACTAGCACATGAATTTCAGGTGAGTACGCGAACGATAGAGCGAGATTTTGATCGTCTCAATACGTATTTGCCTTTACTTCAAGATGAATATACCAAGAAGTACTTCTTAGATCCTGTTTATCTTGGGCGCTTTAAGCTACAAGACATTCAGAACTTTGCGCAGCTTTCTGGGATTGGTGAGCTCTATCCATCTCTAGATATGTCTTTTCTACGTGGCCTGCTTGATGAGCGTGCGAATCAAGTGTTCTCTGCCAAAGGTTATTATTATGAAAATGCACAGCAATTTGCTGAACATTTTCAGGTTTTTGCGGGCGCGATTCATAAGCGTCAAAAAATCAGTTTTATTTATAATGATCGTTTACGCCATGTTGACCCGTATCGTTTAATTCATCATCAGGGAAGTTGGTATTTGGCCGCAGCTGTAACTGATGAATTACGTGCTTATCGTTTAAGTAAAATAGATCAAGTGGTTGTACATGAGTCGGAGCTTTTCGAGCACCATTTAGAAGTTTTGACCCAATTAGAGCTCAGTGAGGGGATTTGGTTTGCAAAGCATAAGCAAACGGTGAAAAGATCGGTGCGACCTGAAGTTGCTTTATATTTTAAGCAACGTCTGTTATTGCCAGAGCAACAAATTGTACTAGAAGATGTATCAGGTGGTTTATTAATTGATTGTCAAATTTGTCATGAAATGCAACTTTTACCTTTGGTACGTTATTGGATTCCATACATTAAAATTATTGAGCCAGCTCATTTTCAAGAAAAATTAGAACAAGATCTGCAACATTACTTATTACCACCCTTATCGTGATAAACAAATGAGATATTATTTTTAAGAGAGTCAATGTGCTCTCTTTTTTTGTGCATTGTATTATGCTTTTTCTATAGGCATAAAAAAACCAGCTTAACGCTGGGTTCTTTATATGCACCATACTTAGAAGTATAAGAATGGTGCCCGAGGCCAGACTCGAACTGGCACGCTTTGTGGGCGGGGGATTTTAAATCCCCTGTGTCTACCGATTTCACCACTCGGGCTTTAACAAGATGGAGGCGGAGGTCGGAATCGAACCGGCGTCCACGGAGTTGCAGTCCGCTGCATGACCACTCTGCCACCCCGCCGCGTCTTGTTGATGCGTATATTAGCAAGCTCTGAAAAAAAAACAATAGTGCTTTCATTCGTATGCGCATAAAAACAGCATATAGCGAAAAATATTTAAAATTATCATGTATTATGTGCAAAATTGATTCATATCAACACTTGGAGATGTGCCGTGGCATTAGTTTTAGATGGTCGTGCATTGGCAAAACAAATTGAAGCTGACTTGTTAACTCGCGTTGAAGCGCTCAAAGCAAAATCAGGTCGTACCCCAATTCTTGCGACAATTTTGGTGGGTGACGATGGTGCATCTGCAACTTATGTTCGTATGAAAGGAAATGCCTGCCGTCGTGTTGGTATGGACTCACTTAAAGTTGAACTGCCAAAAGAGACCACCACTGAACAATTGTTGGCTGAAATTGAAAAACTGAATGCCAATCCTGATGTTCACGGTATTTTGCTTCAGCATCCAGTGCCTGAACAAATTGATGAGCGTGCATGTTTTGATGCAATCTCTCTTGCCAAAGATGTGGATGGCGTAACTTGTTTTGGTTTTGGTCGTATGGCTATGGGTGAGGCAGCATATGGTTCTGCGACACCCGCAGGTATTATGACTATTTTGCAAGAAAACAATATCGAAATTACTGGAAAGCATGCTGTCGTTGTAGGACGTTCTGCAATTTTAGGTAAGCCAATGGCTGCGATGCTACTTCAAGCCAATGCGACCGTAACGATCTGTCACTCACGTACTCAAAACTTAGCTGACTTTGTGAAACAAGCTGATATTATCGTGGGCGCGGTTGGTAAGGCAGAATTGATTCAAAAAGATTGGATCAAACAAGGTGCAGTAGTTGTTGATGCTGGTTTCCATCCACGTGATGGTGGTGGGGTAGGCGACATTCAATTGGTCGGTATTGAAGAAGTGGCTTCTGCGTACACACCTGTTCCAGGTGGTGTTGGCCCAATGACGATTACGACACTAATTCGTCAAACGGTTGAAGCGGCTGAGAAAGCTTTAGCTTAATTATTTTAAGTGGTCTAATGCTGCCTTGAAGCCAGTATTAGATACACGAAAACGTCATTCGCTGTTGTTTGAGTTAAGACTTTATTGTTTATTGAATGTTTCTGCGACTATTTTAAATAGATGGTGGTGTTTAACGAGTTCAGCGAATGACCATGGTTTTGCCTACTTTTGCCAAAACAAAAGTAGGTCTAGCCGAAGGCTAATTCCTCAATCCAAATCTTAGCTGCAAGATCCTGCAGTAAAAGCATAAAAATACTCAACAACTTATGAGCTGTACTTTCCAATTCCCCAAAGCCCCAGATCATTTACTTCAAGCCTTGCATGAAGTGATTCCACACTGTGAATTGCTTGCGCAACAGCTTCCTGAAACATCTATTTCCCTGTGGCTCATTCCTCCCGTATTTCCAACCGATAAACTGGATGATGAAATCATTCGTCGCATTTGGAATGAAACGCCATATTGGATCTTTTGTTGGGCTTCAGGCCTAGCCATGGCGCAGTGGTTACTGGCAGAGCCTCATCATGTCAAAGATAAGGTGGTGTTGGATTTTGGCGCAGGTTCAGGTGTGGTGGCGATTGCAGCCAAAATAGCGGGTGCAAAACGTGTGATTTGTTGCGATATTGATGCAGTGAGTTTATATGCTTGCCGTGCTAATGCGGAACTCAATAACGTAGAGCTAGAGTATTTGGATGACTTGTATCAATCGGAACCAGTTGATGTTCTATTGGCTGCCGATGTTTTATATGATCAATGCAATCGTTTCTTTTTAGATGAGTTTTTAAAGTTTGCACCTGAAGTTTGGGTGGCAGATAGTCGTGTTAAAAATTTTAGTCATCCGCAATACATGAAGCTTGATGAGCGTAGTGCAACAACTTGGCCAGATCTAAATGAGTCACCAGAGTTTCGTAATGTGAGTTTTTATCGAACGTTAGATGCTCAAAAAGGGCACTAAGCCCTTTTTTATATTAGAAGGTCTTAAGAGCAGGTATAGCGTACAACATGTAGTGTGCTTGGGCGTGCTTCAAGTGACTCACGTGTTGCAATGTTCTCACCTTGGTGTAAGTCGGGTGTATTGCTTAAACCGAAAGTGGCACGGGTTTGACCAATTTGGCGGCCATATTCGGGAACATCCGCTGCGGTGTTAGGAATTTCATTAATACTTAAAATCGCCAATTTATAATTCTTTTGTGAACCTAAAACTTTTTGGCAAGCACGTTGTAATTTGTTTTCATCGAGTTGCTGATTTTTACGAGCAGCAAGCGTATAAGCAAGGGTAGCACTCGATTCGGATTGATGTTCAATTTGATAGCCAACATTGCCATTGTATTGGCGAGGCGTGCTTTGACATGCAGATACTGCTAAAACGATACAGCTTAAGCCTAAAAGTTTATACGTATTTTTCATATAAAAAGTTCCTAACATTATTCTTGTTCTTAGTATGCCATACGCGGGTGTAATTCACGATAATTCAATCGATCAAGTTTCGGCAAAAAATTGATCAGACATAAAAAATGCCTTCATTCGAGAAGGCATTTTTTATGTCTAGCTTATTAACTTACACACTTACTTTAAGCATCAATGATCGGTAATCATACTGTGCTTTTTGGTGTCTTTCATAAAGATATAAGTCAGTAGAGATAAACCAATCATGAAGGTGATGTAGTAAAAGAAGTAGTTTTCATGTCCTGCATTTTTAAAACTCAACGCTACAAGCTCTGCTGTGCCACCAAAGATGGTATTTGCAATCGCATAAGGTAGGGCAACCCCTAGTGCACGAATATGTGCTGGAAAGAGCTCTGCTTTGACTACGGCATTAATTGCGGTATAACCCGTTACAATTACCATACCGCTCATACATAGCATGAATGCGGTTGTTGGACTGTTGGTTGAACCAAGACCGTTGAAAATTGGAATCGTGAACAGTACACCCAATACACCAAAAGTGATCATAATTGGTTTACGACCAATTTTATCAGACAGTGCACCCACCACAGGTTGCAATAGCATGAAGACAAAGATTGCAGCTGTGGTGATCTCTGTTGCTGTGGTTTTCTCAAAACCTGAGGTGTTGACTAAGTATTTTTGTAAATACGTGGTAAAGGTATTGAATGCCAGTGTTCCACCTGCAGTCAGCATAATTACGGTGAACGCTTGCTTTGGATATTTGGTAAATAAAGCAAGTGCGCTAGATTTTGGGCCACCATTTTTAGCTTGTTCCTGTGCATCTTTTGAGGATTGGGTTTCAACCAAACCACGACGAATCCAGAACACCACAATGGCAAGTACAGCACCAATGAAGAAGGGAATACGCCATCCCCATTCAGATAACTGTGCTTCGCTCATGGTGCGTTGTAAAATGATCAACACACACAGCGCCAAGAGCTGACCTGAAATGAGAGTCACATACTGAAAACTAGAGAAGAAACCACGATGGTTTTTCCCAGCCATTTCCGTTAAATAGGTTGCGCTTGAACCGTACTCTCCACCAACACTTAAACCTTGCAATAAACGGGCAAAGAGCAATAAGGCAGGTGCGAGCATACCCACACTGGCATAGGTGGGTGCACAGGCAATAATCAAAGATCCTACACACATTAAAGATACAGACAGGGTAAGACCTGATTTACGTCCTTTACGGTCTGCATAAATTCCCATGATCCACGCGCCAATAGGACGCATCAGGAAGCCCAGTGCAAAGACGGCTGCAGCTTGTAAGAGTTTTACCGTGTCATCCCCTTCAGGGAAAAACTGTGGCGCGAAATATAAGGTAAATGCGGCATAGACATACCAGTCATACCATTCAACTAAGTTGCCAGCTGAACCACCGAGAATCGATTTTAAACGGGTTTTTTTATCGATGCTTACTGGAGCAGTTTGGGGAGATAGATCAGTCACAAAAATTTCCCAAGGATAAGTTCGGAAAATACATCTTTTAACTTTTTTAAGTAGAAAAAGTTAAAACAATATATTTTAAGATTAAACAAAAAATTCTGTTTCGTTATACGCCCCTTATCCTTGGACTTCATTCGACTTTAGTCTAAATGTTGGTATGATTTATATGCTGTTAAGTTTTTCTAATGAATATCTTTATTTTAATGGGAAATTATCGTTTTACTTATCTAAAACAAACTCTTGTGGTTTTTTAATATATGAATAGTCAATTAAAATACAAAGGGTTATAGTGCTTTTTTATTTTATGGTGAATGTTGATTTTTAGAAAAGAAAGTGTTTTTAGCTTGGAAATTAGTCGACTTTTCACTGAATAGTCAAAATTAAAAATTAAATTGTAAAAATAGATGCAGTTATTAATTTATTTAGAATAACGAATTTTCTCTGATTTGACTGGCTTTGGAATATGACAAGGTTGGATTTTGATGTTAAGTTTAGCGTGAAGAACAAAAATAACACAATAACTCAATGAGAGAGGTGAATATGCAAGACACAGATGCCATTTATGATATTGCCGTTGTAGGCGCAGGCATCAATGGGGTGGGTATTGCAAATGATGCTGTAGGCCGTGGTTTAAGTGTTTTCGTCTGCGAAAAAGATGATTTAGCTAGTCATACCTCGTCAGCCAGTAGCAAGCTCATTCATGGTGGATTGCGTTATCTCGAACAGAAAGAATTTCGTTTGGTGCGTGAAGCGCTATTAGAGCGTGAAGTACTTTTAAAAAAAGCCCCACACTTGATCCATCCTATGCGTTTTATTATGCCGCATTTGCCTTATTTGCGCCCTGCATGGCTAATTCGTTCAGGCTTATTTATCTATGATTATTTGGCAAAACGAGAAACATTAGAGGGTTCAGAGCTTGTTCATTTTAATGTCGACAGTCCCTTAAAAGACACCATTAAACGTGGTTTCGAATATTCAGATTGTACTGTGGATGATGCGCGTTTGGTGGTAGTTAATGCAATCCAAGCGCATGAGTTAGGGGCTCAAATTCGAACACAAACCCGATGCATTTCTGCAGTTCAGCAGGAGGGTGTGTGGTGTCTAACCTTAGAGCATCAAAAACAACACTACCAAATTAAAGCTCGAACTTTGGTTAATGCAACGGGTGCATGGGTCACAGATTTTATTCAACAACAACTGTTCCAAACACCAAAGGCGGGTATTCGATTGGTTCAGGGCAGTCATATTATTGTGAAGCGTTTATACCCGGAACCGCATGCGTTTATTCTACAAAATGATGATCAACGCATTGTGTTTGTAATTCCTTATTTAGATGATTACAGCCTGATTGGTACCACGGACGTAGAGTTTGAGGGTGATGCAAATTATGTCCACATTACCGAGCAGGAAACGGCTTATTTGATTGATGTGATTAATGATCATTTCAAGCTTCAATTACAGCCAGAAGATGTAATCTCAAGCTTTGCAGGTGTAAGGGCACTGTATGATGATGCAAGTACACAAGCCTCTAAAGTGACACGTGATTATGTACTGGCAATGTCTAAATCTGTTGCGGATGAAGCGCCATTGTTATCTGTTTATGGTGGAAAGTTAACGACTTATCGAAAGTTGGCGGAAGCGGCTTTGCTACAGCTAAAACGTTATTTTCCACACATGAAAGTAGAATGGACGGCTGAGGCAAAACTCCCTGGTGCAGATGGTTTTAGTTCAGTCGAGGTTTTATGTGCAGAGTTGATGCATGAAATCAAAGGGCTAGAGTCTCAAACAGCACATCGTTGGGCAAACAGTTATGGTAGTCGAGTGTGGCATATGCTTGGTGAGAACAAAGATGTACAAACTTTAGGTCAGTCTTTTGGCCATGGCTTGTATCAGCAAGAAGTGGATTATGTGGTGAAACGTGAGTGGGCCATCAGCAGTGAAGATATTTTAAAACGACGGACTAAACTGTATTTAAAATTTGATGCACTAGAAACTCAAGCTTTAGACATCTACTTGCAGGATTTACACCTACGTCGTATGCAAGGCGATGCTGCATAATGTTGATTGCATGTCATGGTTACACTTGATTTTGTTCTATTAAAAAAGCCGCTATCGCGGCTTTTTTAGATTTAAATTTCGATACCGCCGAGCTGTTTACAGTCTACAGGTGTCTTCCATTTTACAGCCGTTCCCCAAACGACTGGGCGGACAATACGCCAAGGCCAAAAGCCAAATCGTTGGCTGGCATTATAGTTAATGACGACGTTACCACCGACTTGATGTGCACGTTCAGCAAAACGCGGATAGAGTTCAACCACGCTGCCATAAGTGCCTTTAGCGACTTTGATGCGCTTTTTGATTTCAAATTGAGTTGAATCCGGTATGCCTTTGATTGCGCAAATATGAAGTTGTGGTTACTTCTGTGTAAGCCATGTCTAGCGTGATAAATTTTTGTTGAGTTATAAAGTTTTAAAATTATAAAGAGATTAAAAAAAGACCGCTTACGCGGTCTTTTTTGGCTTAATTTAAAGATTAAGCAGATTGCTTAACAGCATCTAAAAGTTCGTTTTGGCGAGCTTTAAGTGCCGCTGGTAGGCGTTCACCAAGTTTGTCGAATAGCTCAGTATGGCTTTCAAGCTCTTTGATCCATTGATCTTTATCTTGAGAAGTCACAAGGTCAAACTGGGCTTTAGTGAAGTCAGAACCTGTCCAGTTCAACTGTTCATAAGTTGGAACTAAACCAATTGGTGTTTCAACTGCATCAGCACGGCCTTCACAACGGTCAATGATCCACTCAAGAACACGCATGTTTTGACCGAAACCAGGCCATACGAAGTTGCCTTCAGCATCACGACGGAACCAGTTCACGTTGTAGATGCCTGGAAGTTTGTTCCCCGCAGCTTTAGCTTTCGCTGCAACTTCTTCACCAAGCTCTAACCAGTGAGAGAAGTAATCCGCCATGTTGTAACCCGCAAATGGAAGCATTGCGAATGGGTCACGACGAACAATACCTTGTTGGCCAACAGCGGCAGCAGTTGTTTCAGAGCCCATAGTTGCAGCTTTGTAAACACCATCTACCCAGTCAAATGCTTCTGAGATTAGAGGCACTGTGTCCGCACGGCGACCACCAAAGATGAACGCTGAAATTGGAACACCTGCTGGATTTTCCCAGTCAGCATCGATAGAAGGACATTGACCCGCTGAAACAGTAAAGCGCGCATTTGGATGAGCTGCTTTTTCACCAGCAACATGTGGTTGACCTTTCCAGTTGGTTAGGTTGGCAGGTGCTTCTTTAGTAAGACCTTCCCACCATACTTCACCGTTGTCAGTTACCGCAACGTTGGTATAGATGACATCTTTAGTCAATGTCGCCATGCAGTTCGGGTTGGTCTTGGTATTTGTACCAGGTGCTACACCGAAGAAACCTGCTTCTGGGTTGATTGCGTATAAGCGACCATCTTCACCTGGTTTGATCCAAGCAATATCATCACCTACAGTTTCAATTTTCCAACCTTCGTAGCCAGCTGGTGGAATCAACATCGCGAAGTTTGTTTTACCACAAGCAGAAGGGAATGCCGCTGCGATGTAGTGTTTTTCGCCTTGAGGATTAGTCACACCAAGGATCAGCATATGTTCTGCTAACCAACCTTGTTGACGACCCATAGAAGAAGCAATACGTAAAGCTAAGCATTTTTTACCTAACAATGCGTTACCGCCGTAACCAGAACCGTAAGACCAGATTTCACGTGTTTCTGGGTAATGAACGATGTATTTTTCAGGGTTGCAAGGCCATGCAACATCTTTTTCGCCATCAGCAAGCGGCGCACCAACAGTATGTACGCAAGGAATAAATTCACCGTCTGTACCAAGAACGTCATAAACAGCTTTACCCATGCGAGCCATTTTAGACATGCTAACTGCTACATAAGGAGAGTCAGTTAATTCGATACCAATGTGCGCAATATGAGAACCCAATGGGCCCATAGAGAACGGTACTACATATAAAGTACGACCTGCCATTGAGCCGTCAAACAAACCATTTAGACGAGCACGCATTTCAGCAGGCTCTTCCCAGTTGTTTGTTGCGCCAGCATCTTCTTGTTTTTCAGAGCAGATGTAAGTACGACCTTCAACACGAGCAACGTCAGAAGGATCAGAATTAGCAAGATAAGAACCAGGATGCGTTTCTTGGTTAAGCGCTTGCATTGTGCCGTTAGCGATCATCAAGTTGATATAACGTTGATATTCTTCTTCGCTGCCGTCACACCATTCAATTTTCGCTGGTTTTGTTAATTTTGCAATTTCTTCCACCCACGCAATAAGCTTAGGGTGACGAACGAATTCTGGTGCGTTCACTTGGGTCATGGTGAGGCCTATCTCAAATATGTACACGTTTGTACAAAGTACAATCTCAGCAATAAAATTTACTGCAGAGATGAAAAGATGAAAAAAAAGTGGCTGTATTAAAGCATAATTTGATAAAAAAAATAAGACCAAAGGCGTATCTAAATTATGAACAGTTCGATGGGGTTGCTTCATTTTAACTATTAAAAAACAATAGTTTGGTTTGATTTTTTGCTTTTATTTTGTGTATTTATTATATTTATGAAGATTATTCATTTAAGATATTAGTATTAAAATCATATGCTTGCATTTATTTTGTGATTGAGATTTATTATTGATTAAATAAATGGTAATCATTTGAATTTTACATAACAAAACTGTTAAGTGTTGAATATTTGGACAAAAATAGAGCAATTACTTCAAGTTTAGGTGCAAAATGTCAGAGCAACTCAAACCTTTATCACTTATTTATAATAAAAAATCAGGTTTTCATGCCGCAAATAAAGATGAAGTGTATGAACAGTTGGTAGCAGATCTGAGTACCGCAGGTTTTGAAATACAGTCATTTGAGTTAAGTGAGTGCATGAACTTTGATCAGATGATGCAAGAGATTTTACTACGCCATCGTCAAGCGGAAAATGTAGGGGTCATCGTTGCTGCAGGTGGGGATGGTACTTTAAATGCAGTTGCATCTAAATTGATGGGAACGGATATTCCCATGGGGATCTTGCCTCTAGGTACATTTAACTATGTTGCACGAGTGTTGAATATTCCGCTGGATTTATTAGACGCAGCCAAAGCCATTAGTGAAGGGCAGCCACGTTCTGTACATGTGGCACAGCTGAATCAACATATCTATCTGAACAATGCTAGTTTAGGGCTTTATCCTTTATTTATTCAAAAAAGAGAACAGTTTAATAAGCATTTTGGACGTTTTCCATTGCATGCGTATACCTCGGCATTGGATGTTCTCATCCGCGACCGAAAAGAGTTAAAACTTGAAGTAGAAGTCGATGGACAGCGCTATCCAGTGAAAACGCCATTGATTTTCTTTGGCAATAATCAGCTTCAACTGGCTGAAATGAAACTACGCATTGCCAAGGCGGCGGAAGCAGGCAAAGTAGCGGGCGTGGTAGTAGCAAAAAGTGATAAGCGGACTTTGTTCAAGACCTTATGGCAGCTGATAAAAGGCAATTTGGATCAGGCTTCCGATGTCTATAGCTTTGCAGCAGATGAAGTGATTGTTCATTCAAAGCGTAATAAGCTCACGGTTGCGGTAGATGGAGAAATTGTCACGATGACACCACCGCTGAAAATTACAGTACGTAAGCATGCGCTGAATATCATGGTTCCCGCATGATTTTACATTTGTCGGATTTACACTTTGGAACCGAACGCGAAGCCTGTATGCAGGCCATTCGTCAGTTATGTGAGGAACATCCTTTTGAAGCCGTAGTGGTCAGTGGGGACTTGACCCAACGTGCACGGTTTATTCAGTTTTATGCTTGTCGGCAGTTTTTAGACAGTTTAAAGCTACCGTATTTGGTGGTGCCGGGGAATCATGACATTCCGCTTTACCATGTGTGGAATCGTTTTTTTAGCCCCTTTGCACGTTATCAACTGTTTTTTGGGGGGATGGAAAACACCTTAGAAACTGAACATTTTTATGTCATTGGAGTGAATAGTATTCGTCGGCGTTACCATACGCGAGGGCATATTTCACTGAGCCAAATTCAAGAGATTGACCTAAAATTGCAGCAAGCACCTGCACACAAACTTAAACTGATCGCCGCGCATCAGCCTTTTTATACTCCGCCAGACCATAGTCATTGTGTGAAAGACTGTCCAATGCTTGGTCGTATTGCGTTGGAGCAATGGAGCCAACATGGTTTAAATGGACTCTTACATGGGCATTTACACCACGCTGCCGTTTATGATTTGAATCAGATTTATCAACTTGGGGTATCGCATCCTGTGCTGGATATTCATGCAGGAACGGCAACGTCTTATCGTTTACATGCGGGCTTGCCCAATAGCTTGAATATTATTTTGCCGAATGCCGATGTACAACATTTTAGCTTTAACGCTGAAACAAATCGCTTCGAGTTGATGCAGCAAAATACCTCAGATTGAATCGAGTGTCTAAACTTTGATGAGGTTTGCTTAAAAAGAGCGCAAAAATATAAAAATATTTTGTGTTTGCCCTTGAAGCGTTTTATTCCATCCCCACAAAAGTGTCATATCAAAATTTTGTTGATGACCTAGGAATAAGAAGTCATCTTCACATCGTAAACAATGGCATTTTGAAAATGTCTATGGAGCTAGAAATGAGCAAAATTCGTCCTTTACATGACAACGTTGTGATTCGCCGCGTAGAAAAGGAAACTAAAACTGCGGGTGGTTTAATTTTGAGTACTTCTGCTGCTGAACAGCCAGCTCAAGGTGAAATCATTGCAGTAGGCAATGGCAAAATTACAGACAATGGCGTTCGTGCTTTAGATGTAAAAGTGGGCGACAATGTACTGTTTGGTGCATATGCAGGCACTAAAGTTAAAGTTGAAGGCGAAGAACTTCTTGTGATGAAAGAGTCTGATATTTTAGCGGTTCTTGAAGGTTAATTCAGAACGTTCATTTGCTGTTTAAGCAATACAATTGATTAAAATTTAAGAATATTTGGAGTTTAGTATGTCAGCTAAAGACGTAAAATTTGGTGATTCAGCTCGTTCTAAAATGATTGCAGGCGTAAACGTGCTTGCAGATGCTGTAAAAGTAACTTTAGGTCCTAAAGGCCGTAACGTTGTGATTGACCGTTCTTTTGGTGCACCGCACATCACTAAAGATGGTGTAACTGTTGCGAAAGAAATTTCTCTAAAAGACAAATTTGAGAACATGGGCGCTCAATTGGTTCGTGAAGTATCTTCTAAAACCAATGACATCGCTGGTGACGGTACAACAACTGCAACTGTACTTGCTCAAGCAATTTTAAATGAAGGCATCAAGTCTGTAACAGCGGGCATGAACCCAATGGACTTGAAACGTGGTATCGACTTGGCTGTTAAAGCCTTAGTTGCTGAAATTAAAGCAACAGCAAAACCTGCTTCTGATACCAAAGCAATTGAACAAGTCGGTTCAATCTCTGCAAACTCTGACGAAACTGTAGGTAAACTCATTGCACAAGCAATGGAACGCGTAGGTAAAGAAGGCGTGATTACCGTTGAAGAAGGTTCAGGCTTTGAAGATGCTTTGGACGTTGTTGAAGGTATGCAGTTTGACCGTGGTTATATCAGCCCATACTTTGCAAACAAACAAGATACATTAACGGCTGAACTTGAAAATCCGTTCATCTTGCTTGTTGACAAAAAAATCAGCAACATCCGTGAATTAATTACTGTACTTGAAGCTGTTGCTAAAACAGGTAAACCACTTTTAATCATCGCTGAAGATGTTGAAGGTGAGGCTTTAGCTACACTTGTTGTTAACAACATGCGCGGAATTATCAAAGTATGTGCGGTTAAAGCGCCAGGTTTTGGTGACCGTCGTAAAGCAATGCTTCAAGATATCGCAATCTTGACGGGTGCGACTGTGATTTCTGAAGAAGTCGGCATGACTTTAGAGCAAGCTTCTCTTCAAGACTTAGGTACTGCGCACAAAATTACTGTGTCTAAAGAGAACACTGTGATTGTTGACGGTGCTGGTGATGCAGCTCAAATTGCTGAACGTGTGACTCAAATCCGTGCGCAAATTGAAGAATCGTCTTCTGAATACGACAAAGAAAAACTTCAAGAACGTGTTGCTAAATTAGCGGGCGGTGTTGCTGTAATCAAAATTGGTGCAGCGACTGAAGTTGAAATGAAAGAGAAGAAAGACCGTGTTGACGATGCACTTCATGCAACGCGTGCTGCAGTTGAAGAAGGTGTGGTTGCTGGTGGTGGTGTTGCACTGGTACGTGCTGCAGCTGCGCTTGATGGCGTAAATGGTGCGAATGACGATCAAAATGTAGGTATCAACATTTTACGTCGTGCAATTGAAGCACCACTTCGTCAAATCGTTGCCAATGCGGGTGATGAGCCTTCTGTTGTGATCAACGCTGTGAAAAATGGTGAAGGTAACTTCGGTTATAACGCTGCTACTTCTGAGTATGGTGACATGCTAGAAATGGGTATTCTTGACCCTGCGAAAGTAACGCGTTCTGCACTTGAGCATGCTGCATCTGTAGCAGGTTTAATGTTGACAACCGAATGTATGATTACTGACGTTCCAGAAGACAAGCCTGCAATGCCTGATATGGGCGGCATGGGTGGTATGGGCGGAATGATGTAATTCTAACCCTAATTAAATAAGTGTTTGTAATTTATTCATAGTTATTCACATATATTTGAAAAGAAAAAGGTCGCTCCATGAGCGGCCTTTTTTATTGAACTTTTTGATCTTTCTGACTGTGTGAATAAAAACAAAAGATAAGACGGAGACGTACCAGCGCATAAGGTATGAATGGATCATTTAAAAATTCATTACTCAGCTTCACTTTTTATAAAATATGTCTGGTTTAGGTTTAACTGAATGGTGTTTAGATTCGAACGATGACGTAGTTCAAGTATATAACGACCATAAAAAATGCAATTACCATTCTTTTGAGTGGTTTCTCTATTTTCAAAGTTTGATAACGTGCTCTACCAAGCGATGCGACTGTGTGAGATGGGTCAGTATTTTTCAGCATGCCTAAATTGGAATTGGCTGTTGATTTTTACTCTTACACGGTAGCTTTGCTGATGAAAATTAAGCTTAGGGATAAGACGAGAATGAATTATAAAACATTGAAATTATCAAAAGATTTGCAAGGTCATCTTATAGCCTCCTTCCTGTTGCATGTCTAGTGGCAATAGTCACTCGGGTTAATCTATTCAAAATACAAAACGGCTCTAGTCTTTAGCAAACTTCATGCAGTGAATGGAATGAAACTACCAGATCTCTTTTCGCAGAATGACTTGTGTACATAGTTTTGCACAGTTGTGAATTTGTGCCTGAACGTTGAAAAAAATGAGGACTCTAAAAATGCGAATGATACCTATACAAGCTGAATCTCCGCCATTAAGAAGCCTGCAAGTGCAGGGACAAACCTATCGCTATCACGTGATGATCAAACCCACTGGGGCACAGTGCAATTTAGACTGTAGTTATTGCTTCTATTTGCATAAACAAGACATGTTACAGCAACCAAAAGTTCCGCGTATGTCTGAGTCGATGCTTGAGTTACATATTAAGCAATATATCGAAGCGCAAACGGGCAATGAAGTGGTTTTTAGTTGGCAGGGTGGTGAGCCTACACTTATGGGGTTAGAGTTTTTCCAGCGGGTGGTTGAGCTGCAAAAAAAATATGCCAAACCTCATCAGCGTATTGAAAATGATTTACAAACCAATGGCACTTTACTGGATGAAGACTGGTGTGCATTTTTAAAACAACATGATTTTTTGGTGGGTTTATCCATAGATGGGCCTGCCGAGTTGCATGATATCCATCGCTATAACAAAGGTGGAAAACCGACGCATGCCAAAGTCATGCAGGCTGCTGCGTTATTGCGCCAGTATCAAGTTCCGTTTAATGCCTTATGTGTGGTGAACCGTGATAATGCGAAACGACCGTTAGAGGTTTATCGTTTTATCCGAGACCAAGTTCAACCGCGCATGATTCAACTGATTCCTGGAATGGAAAGTGCCCAGTTTCAACAGACAGCACCAGGCCATTGGAATCCTCAAGATTTACCTAAATTGGGCAGTTCAGCAGCACAACCGGGAAGTTCAGATTCTGTGGTGACAAACTGGTCGATTGCTGCCGATGATTGGGGCATATTCCTTTCAACTGTGTGGAAAGAATGGTTACAGAAAGACTTTGGGCAGGTCTTTATTGACCAGTTTGAAAACATGGTTTCCATGATGTTTGGCTATGGGGCGCAGAAATGTGTGTCGGGTCAAATTTGTGGCAAATCCTTGGCGGTTGAACACAATGGCGACTTATTTTCTTGTGACCACTTTGTTTATCCCGAATACAAATTGGGCAATATTCACGAGATTCACCAAGGTGATTTGGTTTTTTCTGAGCAACAAAAGAAATTTGCATATGCCAAATCCAAGTCACTGCCAGAATACTGCCAAAAATGTCCATATCTTCAATATTGCTGGGGAGATTGTCCAAAAGACCGTTTCCTCAAGACCCCGGATGGAGAGGCGGGTCTACATTATCTTTGCTCAGGTTTAAAACGTTTTTTTCATACAGCGCTATTGTCAAAGAATGAAATTGCTAAACGGATACGGCCGCATTAGGGAACTATTGTCACTAGTTTTTAGAAAAACATTTTTCTAAAAATTAAATTTGTAAGGCACTGATATCGTTTTGCGTTTAGTGCCAATTGGGTTTGAAACAAGGATGAAAATTCGTTTTATACGAATTTGTTTAAGGAAAATACCATGCAAAAAAACTTAATTTCTCGCTCTTTAGCTTTAGTTGGCGGGGCATTGCTGTCTTCTGCATTGATGGCGAAACCACCCAATATTTTGGTGATTATGTCTGATGATGTAGGGTGGCAGAATGTCAGTGCTTATAGTCATGGTGTGATGGGCTATAACACGCCGAATATTGACCGTATTGCCAAAGAAGGCATTATGTTTACCGATTATTATGCGCAGCCAAGTTCAACCGCTGGACGTGCAGCCTTTATTACGGGTCAGTATCCGATTCGTTCAGGAATGACCACCGTAGGGCGTCCAGGTTCACCTTTAGGGATTAAAGCTGCAACGCCGACTTTGGCAGAAGTGCTAAAACCATTGGGTTATATGAATGGTCAGTTTGGTAAAAACCATTTAGGTGATCGCAACGATAGCTTACCGACGGTACACGGCTTTGATGAGTTTTTCGGTAATTTATATCATTTAAATACGGAAGAAGATTCGGAACAGTATGATTATCCAAAAGATCCTGAATTTGTGAATCAGTATGGAACGCGTGGTGTATTGCATTGTTATTCGTCTAACGATAATGATGAAACTATCGATCCTCGCTTTGGCGTAATGGGTAAACAAAAATGTAAAGACTCAGGTCCTTTAACCCGTAAGCGCATGGAAACGGTGGATGATGAGTTTATTGCAGCCAGTGTTGATTTTATGAAGCGCAGCAAGAAAGCAGATAAACCGTTTTTCGTTTGGTTAAACCCAAGTCGTATGCACATGTTTACCCATTTACGTGACTCACATCGTTATTTGGCGGCGAAAGCCACTTCAGAAGATGATTTATACGGCAGCGGTATGATCGAGCATGATATGCAAGTCGGTGCATTGTTGGACGATATGAAGAAGATGGGTGTGTTGGATAACACCATTATTGTTTATACCACCGACAATGGTCCTGAGCACAGTGCCAAAAATCATGGCGGAACCACGCCATTTCGTGGTGAGAAAATGACCACTTATGAAGGTGGTGTTCGTGTCCCTACAATGGTGCGTTGGCCGGGACATATTCCTGCTGGACAGGTGAAAACAGGGATTCAAGCCAATATGGATCTGTTCACAACATTGGCAGCCGCAGCGGGTGACTCAAATGTTGTAGAGGAAATGAAAACCAATCGTAAGCAAATTATTGATGGTGTGAACAATCTCGACTATTGGACAGGCAAATCAAAAGAAAGTAAACGTGATAACTTCTTGTATTATCATGAGTCGACTTTGCGTGCAGTTCGTATTAATCAATGGAAAGTTCACTTCGAAACCAGTGAAAATTATTACGACCAGTATCAAAAGCAAAAGTTTCCAATTATGTACAACCTTCGTCAGGATCCATTTGAGTCTTTTGATAGTATTAGAGATCGTTCAGACATTATTCAAACCAAACAATGGATCAATGAGCCGATGCAGAAATTGCTTGGTTCGCATATCAAATCGTTAATGGATTATCCACCGGTACAAAAAGCAGCAACTTTTGACTTTAGTGAAGTGATCAAAAATATGCAGAACCAAAAGAAGTAAATTATGAAAAAAGGTAGCTGAAGTAATTTGGCTACCTTTTTTGATGCTTGGATGAAATTTATGCGGTGATATTTAAATAAGCAATTTAAATCATTCAGAATGTTGCGAGTGTCTATTCCAAGGATTTGGTGAGTTTAAAGTTGGACTCAGGTTGATCCAGTACTTGGCCTTTATCGCCACGCATTTCAATAAATTGCGCACCAATATAATAAATACGGCTATCGCCTGATGAGTCGAGTTGAATCATCTGATCAGAGCCATTCAAAAATTGAAATGAACCTTTCACTTCATTGACATAATTATTATTCGATTTGCCTAAAATTTTTTGTTTCAGCACAAAATGATGATCTAAGGTCAGTTCAAGTTCAGTGTCGATCCCAGAACAATCGTGACAGGGCAGAACCCCTTGATATGTGCCTACCCAATCTAAGGCATTTGCTGTGTCTGGTGTATCCATCACGGTTGCGCTAGCACTGTCGTCCATAGATGCCGTGACATTGTGATCTGGTGGAGGATTGTTTTCATTTGGCTTTGAGCATGCAGTTAACATGGTGAGAGATAGGCATAGTGCTAAAACAGTCTTTTGCATATACAGCACCCGATATTACTTAATGTTTAGTTTTACCTTACAGGAGTGCTGGAGATGAAACTGTGAAGATCTGTGAATGCTTATGTATCTTCAATAAAGAATACTATTCACGTATTTTTACCTTTAATCTCAAAGAGCCTGATTTTTCCTGAAATATTTGGAATTAAATAAAATATACGTTTATAGATTAATTGTTGTTTTATTGAGCGTCTCGCCGTGTATTTGATCAGCAGCATTGCTAGAATCGGCGCGGATTTTCAGTAATGTGGTATTTTTTGTGTTCGAAAAGCTTGCAGAACAAAGTTTGGCCTTAATGGGGTGGCAGATTGATAATCATTGGGATTTGAATATCGATCAATGTGTAATGATTGCAGCGCCACATACCAGCAATTGGGATGCGCTGTACGCTCGTTTGGCATTAAAGGCCTTAGGTGTGCATGTCCGTATTACTATTAAAGACAGCTATATGAAACTGCCATTTGGGCCATTTGTTCGTGCAATGGGCGGGATAGGTATTGACCGTCGTCCAAAGCATGAAGGTGAACCACGTCCAAGTATGGTGCAACTCATGAGTGATCTTTTTAAAGAACATCCTAAGTTGGTGATGTTGGTTACCCCTGAAGGGACACGTGCCAAGCAGGAACAATGGAAAACAGGTTTTTATCATGTTGCAGTCAGTGCAGGTGTTCCAATTGCGTTAGCCTATATGGACTATGCGAAGAAAAAAACTGGAGTGGGTAAAATTATTTATCCTACGGGTGACTATGAAAAAGATATGGCTGAAATTATGGCATTTTATGCGCAAATTTCTGCTAAATTTCCTCAAGGTTTCAGTGTCGATACTCGTTATCACAACGACTCAACTGTGTCTTAACTTCAAATTTAAGTCATATGAAATAAAAAAGACAGTTTTCGAGCTGTCTTTTTTATTGCTAATCGTATTTTAAAGACTTTGCTGGGGATTGGGTAAAACCCCACCTAGTGACTGGCATGCGGCCGTATAACTTTGTAGCTGTGTTTCAATCACTTCGGGCAGTGGCAGGTCAAAAATTTGATCGCCATGTTGATAGCTTTCTACATAGGATTGGGCTTTTTGTTTGCTGCTGGCAAGCACTTGTTCATGATAACTGGTCATACTGCTGTGGTCTGCCTGATCGTGCTCTATATTTTGACAGTTAAAAGATTGGAGAAGTTTTTCAGCTTGTTTTATTTCTTTGGATGAGCTTATGGAGCAAGCACTGATAAAGCAAAAACTCAGTAGTGCAAGAGGCAGTTTCATATATGGTGAGCGATGGGTTGGAAGGTGCGCCAATTGTATAAAGATTTGTGAAGCTGGAGGAAGTCTAGTAGTGCCAAGTTGTTTAAAGATGAGCCTATATTGACACAAAATACACAATTGCTGACCCAAGCCATTGCCAAAGTTCAGAGTCAGGTTTTATAGCACTACAGAAAGCGATAGCTGATACATAGAAAACAGCCTGAACTAAACAATAAACCCAGTACCGTATGTTTGAACTGCCGCTCAGAAATTTTATAAAACAATTGCGCGCCGAGCATGGCCGGTAGACTCACACTCAAAAGTAAGATGCCCATATAGGGCAAATGTTGCAAGTTTAAATTTCCGCGGAGCAGATAGGTGAGTAAGGTGAATAGCTGAATGGCGAAATTAAAATGCCTTAAAATTGAGCGCTGTTGCTCTTTAGGAAGGTTTTTTAACATGACCCAAGCTGAAGGCAGTGAGCCACAAAAGCCTCCCACCCCACCCAATACACCCCCAAGAAAACCAATACTGCTATCGGCGTATTTTCCAGAGTTTTGAATGAAGCGAATCTGGGGATTAATTAGCATCAATGGACACCAAAGAATCAAAAAAATTCCTAGTATCAGTTTAAAGGTCTGTGCTTGAATGATGTCTAATAGATAGGTTCCCAATGGAACGCCAATCAGACCTGCAAGGATATAAGGTGCAACGAGGCTTTTATCAAGTTGAAAGGCAGATTCTGACTTTAAGGAAATCAGGTGACTCCAGACTGAGGCGAACACCACCAGAGGCGCTGCGAGCTGAGGTGCCAGGATCCAGACCCAAAATGACATGGCGATTAAGGCAAATGCAAAGCCTGTGAGTCTCTGTACAAAACCCGCCACCATTGCACCTAAGATAAAGATCAACCAAGTCATATGCGATATATTTAAAATTTTAGCGAGTGTACGGTTTTTTGATCGGTCTACATAGTTTTAGACATGTAAAATGACTGAAACCTTAGCTTGATTTTGAATATGTATATTGATCTTCATACATAGCGTAGCTCAGAACCACACTAATATTCGCTAAGACCACTTTCTTTCGTGATGGCGTAAATCAAAAGGGCATAAAAGTGTCTAGATTATGGACAAACCACCACTTTCTTTTGATATAAGCCTGCGCGAACAGTCCCAGCTTTGGTGCTCTTTATTTGCACCCACGACGTTGGGAGTTTTAATAGATTTAAATCTCGATCGGCTTCCACATAAATATAGCCATTATTTTGAATCAGAGGATCAGCCAAGAGGGCCAATTCTTCCCATAGCTCTAGGCTATACGGCGGGTCTAAAAAGACCAAATCAAACTGTTCTTTTAAGGTGGCTAATGTTTGCTGTGCAGTCGCTACTTTTAACTGGGCACGGGACTTAGGTACTTTAAGGAGTTCCAAGTTTTGCGTTAAAAACTGTGCTTGACTGCGGTCAGGTTCAATCATCACTACTTTTGATGCACCACGTGATAAGGCTTCAAATGCCAACGCACCTGAACCTGCACAAATATCCAAAACATTGGTATTTTGTACATCCCACATGAGCCAATTAAACAAAGTCTCACGTACGCGATCAGGCGTAGGGCGTAAACCTTCAATATTGGCAAAAGGCAGTTGACGACGTTTCCAGTCCCCTCCAATGATGCGGAGTTGGTTTTTCATAATTAGTCTGACTCCACAGGTGCAGAAGGTGGTGTAGCTGAACGGCTTGTATTTGCCGTTGTTGAAGCGGGTGCTGTATTGGAAGTACTGGTTGGCGTAGCTGCACTTGTCCCAGTTGTGGTCGCTGGTGGCGTGCTACCACTTGGTAATTCACCCGGTTTAATCCCCGCTGTCATCAAACCACCACTAATTTGATGGTTTTGTGGACGAATTGGATTTTTATGACGTGTGAGCAGCCAGTAGTCTAAGATCGGACGAGCCAGCTGTGCCGCAGAACCACCATGACGACCATTTTCCCACACTACTGCAATCGCAATTTCAGGGTTTTCCGCAGGTGCAAAGCCCACGAATAAACCGTGGTCTAACTGCCGTTCGGTTAACAGGGCTTCATTGTAGCGTTTGCCTTGGGCAATACTTTTGACTTGTGCCGTACCGGTTTTACCTGCAATTTTATACATTGGCGTGCGAATGCCACGTCCAGTCCCTGTTTCAATGACATCGACCATGGCATCACGCATTTGTATCCAGTCTTGATCGGTGCCATTGAACTGGATTCTGCCATCAGGTGCATTTAAGTCTTTATGTGGTTTTGCGCCTTTACTTGTTTGTAAAACATGCGGAATCACATGTGAACCATGGTTGGCGGTAATGGCTGTTGCCATAGCCAATTGCAGCGGTGTTGCTGTAAAAGCACCTTGTCCAATACTCACTGAAATGGTTTCACCTTTGAGCCACTTGGCATCACGGGTACGCATTTTCCATTCAGGGTTGGGGTAAAGGCCTGTACTTTCACTTGGTAAATCCACGCCAGTTTTTTCACCAAAGCCAAACTGGCGCATCCATGTGTTCATTTTTTCAATGCCCATACGGAACGACAGAATGTAGAAGAAGGTATCGCAAGAGACTACTTGTGATTTATGCAAGTTGACTACGCCGTGACCTGACTTTTTCCAGTCGCGGAATTTATGCGAATCGCCCGGAAGTGTGAAATAGCCATGATCGGAAATGGCCGTGCCCCAATCAATTAAGCCATAATGAATACCACCTAAACCAAACATCGGTTTAATGGTTGAGCCGGGTGGGTAAGCGCCTTGTACAGCACGGTTATATAGCGGTTGATCGAGGTTATCGCGTAAACCGCTATAGTCGGTATGACTAATCCCCGTGACAAACAGGTTAGGGTTAAAACTTGGACTTGAGACCAAGGCCAGAATTTCACCTGTACGTGGATCCATCGCCACGATTGCACCACGACGACCTGCAAGCTGCTCTGAGGCAACCGTCTGCAAGCCATAATCGAGTGAAAGATATAAGTCATTACCACGAACGGGTTCTTTGCGACCTAAATGGCGCAACACGTTACCGTGCGCATCGGCTTCGACCGACTCATTTCCTGGTACACCATGCAGCAAATCTTCATAGGAGTTTTCTACCCCAATTTTACCAATCAGGTTAGTGCCCGCATACAAATCTTTATTGATACTTTTTAATTCTTTATCGTTAATTCGACCTACATAACCAATCACATGGGCAAATAGCTCACCATGTGGATAGTAGCGCGTCATCTGGGTTTCGATATTAACCCCAGGGAATTGATACTTAACTTCGCTAAAGCGAGCGATATCATTTTCATTGAGATTAAGTTTAATGGAAACGCGTTCAGTTTTACGTGAGGCTTTAATACGACTGTTAAAGCGCTCAATATCATCTGGTGTGAGTTCTAAGATTGGCGTTAAACGTTCAATTGTGGCATCAATATCCGTCACATCCGCTCGACTCATCGTCGCGGTAAAGACTGGATAGTTGTCCGCCAACAGCACACCATTGCGGTCATAAATATAACCACGTGCAGGGGCTAAAGGTTGTAGGCGGATACGGTTTTGATCGGATGCAGTTGAAAACTCGTCAAATTGAACCAGCTGCAAATAGGCATAGCGAGTGACTAAAATCAGCAAGAAGAAAACCACAATACCCATGGAAATAAAGGTACGATTTCGAAAAATGCGCTTTTCTTGTTGGACATTTTTTAAAGGAAAGTGCTGTTTCATACCAAATCGACTTAAACACATGGATAAAGAGGAAAATACCTGCGCGCTATTCTAACGCATGTCACACTGTTTTGATATTTGTTATCGCTGCTTCTGCTTTTCATTTTTGCCTAAATTTTGACTTTATAGACATCAAAAATATAAATTGCTGTATATAAGTGTTTTATAAATTCTGCTACAGTCAAAATCCTGTAAAAAGGGACCAATTACTAAAATAACATTACGGATAATGGTGACAATAATGACAAGAATTTATCCAGTGTTGGCACTTGTTGCCTGTGCAAACGTAGCCTACGCTCAAGATAATTCCTTTTTGCCAGATGCGAAAATTCCTGCTGGCAGTGCTCAAACGTGGAATGTAGGGGCTGGTGTAACGCAGAAATTACTGCACACCAATTTGGAGTGGGTGAATCCTTATGGCATTGCATACGCAAAAGCTGGGGTATTTATCAATGATGATTACCCTGTAGGTGGTCAGCTGGGTTTTAGATTTCCAGTTCATTTTACTGGTAAAGATAAAAATGGCTATTATCTCGGTGTTTACGCAGGGCATATTGACAGCAAGAAAGTAGATGGCGAGTACGAATCTCGCCTTGGTGGTGGTGTAGATCTTGCTTATGTGTTACTTAGTCCTGAGCGAATCAGCACTTTCAGTGTGGGGATTGGTGCAGGGGAAAAACTCGAAGCCAAATCGGGCTATGTGGTTGCAGAAACTGAACCGAGACTACAATTTTCCTATACTCTAAGTTTCGGTTTATAGACACAATATCTTTTTTAAAACGCTATATAATTCAGTTAATAAAATTAAATATGGAAGTTATGCATGCTTGAGTACGTCAATCAGTTGTGGCAAACCTTTTTGAATCGACCCGATTTTTGGGCTGTACTCAGCATTATTCCTGTGACTGCTTTTGTGACTTGGGCACACGTTTGGATGGCCCTGAAAATGGTCTTTTACCCGATTACATTTTGGGGGTTTCATATTGGGCCTTTGCCTGTGGGTTGGCAGGGTATTGTGCCCAGAAAAGCGGGGCGTATTTCAGGCATCATTACGGATAACACCTTATCTAAACTTGGTTCTTTGCGTGAATTTTTAGATGCAATGGATCCTGAGGATATGGCGCGAATCATTGGTGAGCAAGTTGGTTTTGAACTTGAGCACCTGATTGATGAAGTCATGATTGACCGTAATGCTGTACTTTGGGAAAACTTACCTTATTCGATTAAGCGTCGAATTTATGCGCAGGCACACAAACAGCTTCCGGCTGTGCTCAGAGAATTAGTGACCGAACTGACCATGAACGTCGAGTCACTTGTGGATATGCGCGATATGGTGGTCAGCCAAATGGAAGGTGACCGCAGACTAATGGTGCGTATGTTCTTGAAAGTGGGTCAGAAAGAAATCAACTTTATTTGGCATATTAGTGCCCTCATTGGGATGTTCTTTGGTATCTTCCAAATGATTGTTTGGTTTGTGGTGCCATGGCATTGGACCGTGCCATTTTGGGCCGCGGTATGGGGCTTCTTAACCAACTGGATTGCGATTTGGATGGTGTTTAATCCAATTGAGCCACACTATGTTCGATACTTACAACTGACTGAATTAACAAAAGATCGTAAGTTTCCATGGATTAAACCTGTGATTCCGCGCATTGGGACTTATAATGTACAAGGCGCTTTCATGAAGCGCCAAGAAGAAGTGTCTGATGTGTTTGCAAGTGTAGTCACAGAAGACCTGATTACGTTAAAATCCATCATGACTGAAATGATGTATGGCAATAAAAAAGACAAGACCCGTCGTATTGTCAAACGTCATATTAATGAAATCATGGAAACGCCATTGGTGAGAACGTCTTTGCAACTGTCTTTAGGTCCACGTGAATACGCAAAACTGAAGACGGACTTGATTGATCGTTCAATTGAAATTACGATGGTGCCTGTATGCGACCCAGCGTTCAATGCGAGCCGTGCACAGAAAATCTATAAAATGTTTAGAGACCGTATTCGAGAGCTAACGCCGAAAGAATTTCAAAACTTATTACGTCCTGCATTTCAGGAAGACGAATGGATTTTGATTTTATTGGGTGGGGTAACTGGCTTCATTGCGGGTACAATACATTTGTTTGTAGCTTTCTTATAATTAGATGCTAAAAATATGTCGAATTTTTCGATATGTACAAAGTGTCAAATACATTGTTTAAATGAGGATGTTTTTTTATGCGCATTATCTTACTCGGACCACCTGGAGCAGGTAAAGGTACACAAGCTCAGTTGATCTGTAAGCGCTACAATGTCCCACAAATTTCAACCGGTGATATGCTCCGTGCTGCAATTCGTGAAGGAACTGAACTCGGTCTACAAGCTAAAAGCGTGATGGACAATGGTGGTCTTGTATCTGATGAACTGATCATTGGTTTAGTGAAAGAACGTATTGCGCAACCTGACTGTGTAAATGGCTGTATCTTTGATGGTTTCCCACGTACCATTCCTCAAGCCGAAGCGCTTGAAAATGAAGGTATCAACATTGATCACGTGATTGAAATTGATGTTCCTGACGAAGAAATCGTACAACGTCTTTCTGGTCGCCGTCAGCACCCTGCATCAGGCCGTGTTTATCACATCGTTTACAATCCACCTAAAGTGGAAGGTAAGGACGACGAAACTGGTGAAGAGCTGGTACAGCGTCCAGATGACCAAGAAGCAACGATTCGTAAGCGTTTGGGTTCATACCACACTGAAACTGAACAGTTGGTTGGTTTCTACCAAGGTCGCGCAGCGTCTGGTGAAAATGCACCAACCTATGACAAGCTGAATGGCTTACGTCCAATTGACGAAGTACAAGCAGATTTGTTCGCGATTCTTGATCAAGACAAATAATTGCATGTTTTAAACATGGCAATGTTTTGACATTGAAAGAGCTCTAAGTCATATTAGGGCTCTTTTTCTTGATCCTCTAAAAATGGAGTCGCGTGTGGCACAAGTTGGAATCATTGTTTTAATTATTGTTGCTGCGGCGGTATTGGTGGGTTTGTTTTACATTAGCGTAAAAATGCTACGCGATGTCAGTAAACAAGAAAAAATGTCGAAGAAGCAGCCAAAACGTCAGTTACATCCGAAGTTGCAGCAAGATTTCAAAGATAAATCAAATCAAAAATAAAAAAACTGAACTTTAATGTTCAGCTTCTATCGTCGTTGTGGCAATACGTGCTGCACCAAATTCAAAACGATCTGGCCAGTTACACACATCTGAAACAATACACTCATGGCATTTCGGTTTGCGTGCAATACAGCAGTATCGACCATGTAAAATCAGCCAATGATGTGAGTCGACAATAAATTCTTTCGGTATGACTTTCATTAAACGGTGTTCGACTTCAAGCACATTTTTGCCGACTGCTAATCCCGTACGATTGCCTAAACGAAAAATATGCGTATCGACCGCCATCGTCGGTTGTCCAAAAGCAGTATTTAACACCACATTGGCTGTTTTTCGTCCTACACCGGGCAAGGCTTCTAAATCCGCACGATTGTTTGGCACGATGCTGTTATGTTTTTCAATCAGTATCTTACAGGCTTTAATGACATTCTCAGCCTTTGCATTATATAAGCCTATGGTTTTAATATAGGTTTTTAAACCATCGACCCCTAAGGCATAAATAGTTTCAGGTGTATTGGCGACTGGAAAGAGTTTATCTGTAGCTTTGTTGACACTCACATCTGTCGCCTGAGCAGACAAGGTCACAGCCACCAACAGCTCAAAAGGACTCGAATAATTTAATTCAGTTTTGGGATTTGGGCGTTGTGCACGTAAACGTTCAAAAAAGATTTGAATTTGCTTTTTGGTCATGTTTTTTACAGGTTTTCCGCTTGTCGTTAGCATGCTTTACGCTCCCTGTAACTGATGAAGCTGTTGGGTTAAGTCATCCAACAACAGACGTTTTTTTTCATCTTCACGAACGCTGAGTTGCTTTTCTAATTTTTTAATTTGTACGCGTAATTTCGCCAGCTCAATCGTGGATTTTGCATCAAGCTTTGCTGCCATTTCTGGTTCTTTTTCAATGATCTGAATATCAGGTACAGCATCGTTCTGTGCTGAAAACTGGGCAAATAAAGCCGTATCAATTTCCGCACGAACCACTGGACCTTTACGGTGTAGGCGCTGTTTTTCTTCACGTTGAATATGTGCGTAATAGCGTTGTCTTAAATCATCTTGCTCAGCTTTGCGCAAGATTTCCGTTGGTATGCCGTCTACATCTGGAATAAGGTCAATACAGTCGACAGGACAAGGCGGGATACACAGTTCACAGCCTGTACACAGATCAGTCAAAATACTGTGCATGAGTTTACCCGAACCAATAATGGCGTCTACAGGACAGGCACTAATACATTTGGTACAACCAATGCATTCATCCTCACGAATGATTGCTTTCATTCTCTGTGGGCGGCCATCGGCTTGAATAGGCCAAACACTTTCCTCTGCAATTAATGCTGGTCGGTTTAGCAACTGAGCCAATGCATCGGCTACAGGCTGCCCGCCGGGTACACATTTATTGGCTGCTTCACCTTCGCTGATGGCTTGGGCATAAGGCAGACATCCATCACGATGTCCGCAGAGTCCACATTGGGTTTGGGGAAGGAGGGCATCGATATTTTGGATCAGGGAAATGTGCGAATTCATGCGTAAACCAATCCTGCAACTGAATTTGCAGAGATATTAGGAGAAATAGGTAGATCACTGAATTTTACCATGTTTTTTTTGATTAATCCTGTGTTCTAAAATGGTTCATTAACTGCATCATTTTTGAGCAAAAAAAGATTTTAAGCCTGTGTTTTCATTGGTGTTTTTTTATAACAAATTTCTAGGTATATTTTATATAAATAATTGTTATATAAATGATAAATATGTTTTTTTATAGAAATGTGTTGTGAATTGTTGGTAAAAGATATTTAATTGTTTGCGCCAAAATTTAACATTGTTTATAAAATTTGACCAATTTTGATCCATTTTCTGCTGAGGATTAAGCGTTGAAATATAACAGCCTTAATGAGTTTTTAGATTACGTGAAAACACGTGATGAACATCAACCCGAGTTTCTACAAGCGGTAGAGGAAGTCATGACCAGCCTTTGGCCGTTCATTGAAAAAAATCCTCGTTATGCAGACCACGGTTTGCTAGAGCGTTTGGTTGAGCCAGAGCGTGCGATTCAATTCCGTGTTTCATGGGTGGATGACCAAGGTCAAACCCATGTAAACCGTGCTTTCCGTGTTCAATACAACTCGGCGATTGGTCCATTTAAAGGTGGTATGCGTTTTCACCCATCGGTGAATTTATCGATCCTAAAATTCTTAGGCTTTGAGCAAACCTTTAAAAATGCGTTAACCACACTGCCAATGGGTGGTGGTAAAGGTGGTTCAGACTTTGATCCTAAGGGTAAGTCTGAAGGCGAAATTATGCGTTTCTGCCAAGCGCTAATGATTGAGCTATACCGTCACCTAGGTTCAAATACGGATATCCCTGCGGGTGATATTGGTGTGGGTGGCCGTGAAGTGGGTTATATGGCTGGCATGATGAAGAAGTTGAGCAATGACACTTCATCTGTGTTTACGGGTAAAGGTTTGACCTTTGGTGGTTCTTTGGCGCGTCCTGAAGCAACGGGCTACGGCACAGTGTATTTTGCTGAAGAAATGCTGAAAACCCGTGGCGACTGCTTCCAAGGTAAAACAGTCGCGATTTCTGGTTCGGGTAACGTAGCGCAGTACGCTGCTGAAAAAGCAATGTACTTAGGCGCAAAAGTCGTTTCATTGTCTGACTCTGCGGGTACGGTATATGTAAAAGCAGGCTTTACCGATGCTTTACTTGCTGAAGTGATGGAACTGAAGAATGTGAAGCGCGGTCGTATTTCTGAGTTTGCGTCTAAGCATGGCTTTGAATACTTAGAAGGTCAGCGTCCATGGTCTATTCCATGTGATATCGCATTGCCATGCGCAACTCAAAATGAGTTAGATCAGGCGGATGCTGAAGTACTCCTTACAAATGGAGTGATTTGTGTCGCTGAAGGGGCAAACATGCCTTCTACCTTAGATGCAGTCGAAAAATTCGTTGAAGCGAAAATTTTATATGCACCAGGTAAAGCATCCAACGCGGGTGGTGTTGCGACCTCTGGCCTAGAAATGTCACAAAATGCTTTGCGTTTGGGTTGGACTTTTGAAGAAGTCGATGAGCGTTTACATGCGATTATGAAAGAAATTCACCGTAACTGTGTGAAATACGGTACACAAGCAGACGGTACTGTGAACTATGTAAATGGTGCCAACATTGCAGGCTTTGTAAAAGTTGCAGATGCAATGCTTGCTCAAGGCGTATTCTAAGTTTATATACACTTAGAAAAATCCCAATAAAAAACCGAGGCTTTAGGCCTCGGTTTTTTTCTAGGTCATTGAACGATTACAATGAACCTTTTACCGCTTCACGTTCAATAATCATGTCTTGAACATAAGCATATTTTGATTGGTCAGCCGCAGGGTTGGCAATTTCAAAACGTTTAACACGTACGATTTGACGCTCTTTCGGATTGTGGGTGAAACCATCGATATGGTTATAGAATAACGTCCAGTCTTTATCGACCTGCGTTTTTACGCCATTTTCAGCATATTTAATTTCACGAACTTGTAGGCATTCCATACGGGCAACACCTGCAGAACATGTTTTGGTTTCTGGTGAAATTTCTAAGAAAACAGTTTCACCTTGGCTTTGATATTTCGATTCAGCAGTTTGCTTACCTGTGAATACAATTTTTTCACCCTTTGCCGATACCACGGTCAATGTTGGTGCATCAGGATCATTTAGGTTTAAAACAAACGGTGCTTTACGGTTATCAAATAAATCTGCTGCAACACCTTCTTGAGCCATGGCTTTTGGTTCACATGCCATTTGAGTCGCCATCAGGTTACCCGTTACAATTTGATTGTTTTCAACTTTCCAACTGGTACCCATACCGTTACAACTGGTTGCAATGCCTAAGCGACCTGCTTTTTTGTCAAAGTTTAAAACCAATGGTTTAGGCGCATCTGCGGTGTTTGCACTCCAATGGAAGTTTGCGAGTGTTTGATCTGCATTTTGTTGTTGTAGTACAGACACAGCCAAATCTCCTACTTTTTGAATATCAGATGATTGGCAAGCAGCCAGTGCGAGTGGGAAAAGGGCAATCGCTAAATATTTTAATTTCATGGGTTACAAGTTCTTGATTTAAAATAACAAGATACATGATATCCGATGTTGTTTTTAAAAGAATGGATACATTCAGTTCTTTTGGGTTTCAAAATGTATCCATAAATATTTTTTTTTAATATATAAGTAAAATTTATACATTAATCAAAACGGTAAATGTCCATGCCCAGTGCACCCATGGTAAAACTACTATGCACAATATTGAAACGATGACCTGTACCCATCGCAAAGAATATTGGGGCAAAGTGTTCCAACGTTGGGTGGTTACGACGGACAAAAGGAATCGATTCCCAGTCTAAAATGGCGTCAAAGTCCTGATGGCTAAGTTTCGCGACGACATGATTACGAAACGTCGATGCCCACTCAGGTACCGCTTGTGACTGACCGTGCCAAGACAGCTCAGCTAAGTTATGGGTAATACTCCCTGAGCCAATCAGCAAGACCTGCTGTTCGCGTAGTGGTGCAAGAGTTTGTCCAATTTTATAAATCTCCTCTGCCGACAGATTCATCGGGAGTGAAATTTCCACCACAGGGATGTCTGCATCTGGATACATATGGAGTAAAGGCATCCAAACGCCATGATCACGCGGACGAGTACTGTTTGCATGAGCTGAAAAACCCGCTTCTGCCAATAAATGTAGAATTTCTTCGGCTAAAACAGGCTGACCAGGTGCTGGGTAGCGAATGTCATAAAGCTCAGCAGGAAAGCCTCGAAAGTCATGCCATGTCTCAGGACGAACTCCAGTACTTACTTCAAGTGAGTTACTTTCCCAGTGAGCGGACATAATCACAATTGCTTGTGGTGTCGGTAAGTTTAGGCCTAAACGATGTAACGCAGGCCCAACTTGCTCTGGATTCAACGCAAGCATGGGTGAGCCATGAGAAATGAATAAGCCGGGTAGCGTTTGTAAGTTCATTGTGAAAGCCTAATAGCAGAAGATGAAAAGAATTTTGTCAGATTCTTATCATCTGTGTAATGGGGGAAATATCAACGTATTGTTCCAAAAAAAGAACAATAGTTGAGTTTAACCTGCACGATGATAAGGGTGATTATGGTTAATACTCATAGCTCGGTAGAGTTGTTCAATCAGCATCACGCGAACCATCGGGTGAGGTAAGGTCAGTTTGGATAAAGACCAATGCCAAGCAGCTGCTTTACGTACTGCTTCAGAGTGACCGTCAGGCCCACCAATTGCCAGTACAATATCATTGCCCTCAAGCATCCATCCTTTCATGGTTTCTGCCAGTTTTTCGGTGCTAAACTCACGACCACCGACTTCTAAAGCAATCAGCACTTCGTTTCCTTTCATTGCATTTAAAATGCTATCACCTTCAATTTGACGGTATTTTAAAATATCTGCTTCTGAATCATTTTTACCGCGCTTTGCCATTGGCAGTTCAATAATCTGCGTTTGCACAAAAGGTTGAATACGTTTGAAATAATCTTCAAAACCAGTCAGTACCCATGCAGGCATTTTTTGACCAATGGTCAGAATACGGATTTTCATAATGGGTCATGTATAAGGAGACGATTCATTATAACGGTGAAAGCAAGGCTTTGCAGTGAGACGAAACAAAATGCAATTGAATTCACTGAACTAATGTTGCTTAATTCAACAGATGAGAGGAATAAGAAATACTTGGAATAATAACAATGTGGCTCAAAACTTTAAAAAAACAGGCTTTTTTGTTGATTGTTGTACTGGGTACTTTCACAGGGCAGGTATTTGCAAGCAACGTCAAAATGGCTGATGAACAAAACCTACAAGTTTATTTGGAGCAAGTGATTGGTCAGGGCAAAGCACGTAACTATAAAAACCTTGATGAACTGAATCGTGTCTCTGCATGGATCAAAGAACAAATGCGCTTATTGGGCGTCCCATGTCACTATCAAAATTTTACTGCCAATCAGCAAATCTACCGAAATGTAGTGTGTAGTTTAAACGTCGGACGTCCAGACCGCGTGATTGTCGGGGCGCATTATGACGTCTTTGGCGATCAAGATGGTGCAGATGACAATGCCTCTGGTGTTGCCGGCGTGATTGAAACGGCACGTATTTTGGCAGAGCAAAAGGCTAAACTACCCAACAATGTGGACTTTGTGTTCTATAGTTTAGAAGAACCACCGTTTTCTAAAACTGAACAAATGGGCAGCTATGTGCATGCGAAATCAGTTCAGTCACAAAAAGATAAGATTAAAGGTGTGTATATTTTAGAAATGATAGGGTTCTTTAGCGAACAAACCATCCAAAGCTATCCTGTGGGCTTAAAGTGGATTTATCCAACCCATGGTAATTTTATTGCTACAGTGAGTAATGTCAGTTCACGTGATTTAGGCGCAGGATATTGTGCAGCGATGCAGAAACTTGATCAATTAGAATGTCAGCGTTTGGTTGCACCAAGCTTTGCCAATGCTTTTGATTTTTCAGATCATTTGAATTATTGGGAGTTTGATATTCCCGCAGTCATGATTACCGATACGGCATTTTATCGAAATGGTCACTACCATACCAAAGCAGACCGCTTAGCGACGTTGAATTTGACCAAAATGGCGAATGTGATCGATGGGCTGGTACAGCATTTATTGAAACCTTAATGTATTTTGAGCAATAAAAAACGCAGTTCCCAAGTAGCGAGAACTGCGATAAAAGGTCATCCGTCTGGAGAATCAGATGACCATGCAATTTCAAATCATCAATAAAAAGAAACATACAGCGCGTATCTGTTCTTATTATTTATATCGGGCTTTTTATCGATTTTTCAAGTCTGATGGATGATAGTGGAAAAGGTTTAATACAAAAAATCAAACAAGCTAGGCAAAAATTTGGAGTTTCATCCGTTTCACGTCATGGAATGTAGGCCAATCATATTTCCTTCGCTATCAAAGGCCAGCACAATAAAACCATATTCACCAATGGCAGTTTTTGCTTCATGAATTTTTCCACCAGACTCAACAAGCCGGCTCGCTTCATTCGCACAATCATCACATGAAAAATAGATTAAGGTACTGTTTTCTCCTGCGGATAGGCCTGGCATTTTCACCAGTGCACCTGAAGCGCCATAGGCTTGCATATCTGACGGGAAAGCCCACATTTGCAGTGAGTTATCATCCGCTGGTGGGGTTAATTCAGTTAATTGAATATTAAAAACAGATTCATAAAATTGTTTGGCACGAGATAAGTCATCCACATAAATTTCAAACCAACCAATCGGGTTTTTCATTTTAGTTGTCCTACATGTATCCCTTGATCAAATTATTGTAGGAAATAAAAGCATAAAGATGTGTGGTGTTATCTACAGTAAATTGTAATAAAAAAGAGAGCCGAAGCTCTCTCTTTACGATGCGGAATTAGTGGCGTGCAGCTTTTTTGCCTTCATCGACCGCTTTGACAATTGGTGCTTTGACCAAAGGCTCAGGCATAGAGGTCAACGCCAGTGGTAAAATCTCATCAATCGACTTCACCGCTTTAATCTCTAAACCTTCTTTAACATTGTCAGGGATTTCAGATAAATCACGGACGTTGTCTTGAGGAATGAAGACCAGCTTAATTCCACCACGGTGTGCAGCCAGAAGTTTCTCTTTCAAGCCACCAATGCGCATTGCACGACCACCGAGACTGGTTTCACCTGTCATGGCAATATCAGGGCGAATTGGGATGCCTGTGAAAGCAGAAACCAATGCAGTTGTTAACGCTAAACCTGCAGAAGGGCCATCTTTTGGTGTTGCACCTTCTGGTAAGTGAACGTGAACATCGGTTTCTTCGAAACGTGTCGACTCGATACCCAATTCATCTGCACGGGTACGCACGACAGTCATAGCAGCAGTAATCGATTCTTTCATTACATCGCCGAGTGAACCCGTGGTAATGAATTTACCTTTACCTTTGACCGCTGCAACTTCGATGGTCAACAACTCACCACCGACTGAAGTCCAAGCCAAACCGTTAACACGACCGACTTGTGCTTCATCTTCCGCCATACCAAAGTCAAACTTATGTGGACCTAAGTAATCTGGAAGATTGGCCGAAGTCACATCAACTTGCAGGTTTTTTGCCTTTTTGCTGACCGCTTCTTTTACAACTTTACGGGCAATTTTAGACACTTCACGCTCTAAGCTACGAACACCCGCTTCACGTGTATAACGTTGCACGATGTCACGAATCGCTTCTTCGTGAACAGTCAATTCTTTCGCACGTAGACCATTGTTCTTCATTGCTTTCGGAACAAGGTAACGCTCAGCAATATTGACTTTTTCATCTTCGGTATAACCCGGTAGACGAATCACTTCCATACGGTCAAGCAATGCTTCTGGAATATTCATGCTGTTGGCAGTACAGATGAACATCACTTCAGACAGGTCCAGATCAAGATCTAAATAGTGATCGTTAAACTTGCTGTTCTGTGATGGATCGAGTACTTCAAGTAACGCAGACGCAGGGTCGCCGCGGTAGTCTTGTGCCATCTTGTCGATTTCGTCGAGCAAGAACAATGGGTTCTTCACGCCAACTTTCGTTAATGACTGCACAATTTTACCCGGCATCGCACCGATATAGGTACGACGGTGACCACGGATTTCCGCCTCGTCACGCACGCCACCGAGTGCCATACGTACAAACTCACGACCTGTTGCTTTGGCAACCGATTCACCCAGTGAAGTTTTACCTACACCTGGAGGGCCAACCAAACAAAGGATTGGGCCTTTGAGTTTTTTCACGCGAGATTGAACCGCTAAATATTCCACGATACGATCTTTCACGTCATCTAAGCCGTAATGATCGGTATCCAAAATTTCTTGCGCTTTGCTTAAGTTAATGCTGACTTTGCTAGCTTTATTCCAAGGCGTATCTAAGATGGCCTCGATATAATTGCGCACCACAGCCGCTTCGCTAGACGCAGGTTGCATTGCTTTGAGTTTACGGAATTCGCTTTCAGCTTTTTTGCGCACGTGTTCAGGCAAATCAGCTTCGGCAAGACGTTTTTCAATTTCGGCAACGTCATCTTCCGCGCCGCCATTCATGTCAGAAAGCTCACGCTGAATGACCTTCATCTTTTCATTGAGGAAGTATTCGCGTTGATTTTTCTCCATTTGACGCTTCACTGAGTCATGTAAAGTTTGCTCAATCTGTTGTTCTTCAGATTGTTGCAATAAATACGTCATCAGTTCTTGTAGATGTGCTTCGAACTCATCGTGTTCGAGGAATTTTTGCTTTACATCAATATTCAGTGGAACACGGGTCGCTACGAAGAATAACAATTGCAGTAAATCGTCAATCTTGTTCGCTGCAGCAATCAGTTCACGTGCGTTACGTAGTTTTGCTTCAGCGTATTGTGCAAACAGGGCACGTAATTCTTGAACACGTGTTTCTTGCGTTGTTTCGTCAATGTGGACTGACATTGGGCTAAGCGCATGTTCTGCGGTTAGATAATCATTTTCATCAATGATTTTTTCTAGCTTTGAACGATGCAAGCCTTCAATTAATACTTTTATACAGTTTTCATCATTTTCATGATTCACAACTTGCACAATCTTCGCGACAGTACCGTATTGATATAAGTTGTCGTGATCAATTTCTTCTGAAAGAGAATCTTTTTGAGCAACTACAAATACTAGATTGTCACTGTTACGAGCCACATCAACTGCATTGATCGATTTTTCACGACCTACAAATAGCGCGATTTGCATGTATGGATACACCACCACATCACGTAACGCTAAAAGTGGTAATACACTTGGAACCTGAGGCTCTAAGGTTTCTTGATTCATAATAATTTCAGACATGGGCACTCCTAATGAGTGACAACGGTGTTGCCATGTTTTTTATAGTGATGGGTATTTTAAAAAATACAAGGGCAGGTCAAAATAAATTGTATAAAAAATGACTAAACATGTGATTTTTAAGTATTCTCAACAGTCAAAAATGTCAATTTTAGCGCTTGAAGCGTAAATGCTGTTGAGGGGTCAGCAGTCCATCTAAAGGTTGATCCCATTTTTCTCGAATCAAGCGCTGTGGCACCAACTGGAAGTGATGAGCCAAACCAAGACGAAATGGACGGTGATAGCGTGCAGAAGCCAAGGTTTTATCGTAAAAACCACCGCCCATGCCAATGCGTGTGCCATAAGGATCACAAGCCAATAAGGGCATGAGTAGCAGGTCTAAATGTGAAACGTGCTGACCACGTGTTGCCATAGGCTCTTGCATACCTAGCGGATGGTGTGAAAAGCGTTTATTTTGAAATTGATTGCGTGAAACTTTGACCCACACCAAGCGCTGATTCATATTGCAAATCATCGGTAAATACACCGACTTTTTTTGATGAAAGCAATATTCAATGATTTTATGGGTCTGAATTTCCCCAAAAGCATGTAGGTAGATCCCAATACGGGTGGCATGTTTGAATTCGGGCACACGTCTTAAACGTTGTAAAATTTGCAATTCGGACTGCTGCTGTTGATAGGCGGAAACTTGTCTGCGTTGTTTGCGAAGCTGTTTTCTGAGTTGGGCAAGTTCAATCGACATGGTGAACGCAGTCCTGAGTATCGAAATAGTGAGTGTTAAAGTGAGCGCCAAATTTAAAAGATGGCATCTGTTTATGGCGTAGCCGTTGAACCTTTTTTCAGTTCTTGCAAAATTGGGCAGCAACTGTCAGTGGTGGTTTTACATTCATCCACCCAAGTTGAAAGACGTTGTTTCAAAGCATTCAGCTCTTGAATCCGTTGATCAATTTTTTCAAGTCGTTGCTGAATCACATGACGGACTTTTTCGCGATCGTCCAGTTGCAAATGCAATAGATCTTGAATTTCACTGAGCTGTAAGCCCGCATCTTTGCCTTTTTGAATAAAGCTTAAGGTTTCAATGTCTTGTTGGCTGTAATAACGATAGTTTTGTGTGGTTTCAGGAATGCGCATGAGACCAATTCGCTGATAATAACGAATCGTTTCCACATTCACCTGACAGTGTTTTGCCAGCTTGCCGATAGTGAGCATAAAATAATCTCCAAAAGGCTTGACTCAGTACCTAGGTACAGACTTTATGCTAACACAATCAAAAAATAAAAGGTGAGTCAGAATGAGTGAGCAACACAAAATGTCTTGCTGTTCTAAACAGAAATTAGCGCCGATGGTGGTGAATATCGATCCTGTCTGTGGGATGACGGTCGCAGAAGACTCTCCTCATGTGTATGAGCATCAAGCAGTTCGTTATTTGTTTTGTTGTTCAGGCTGTTTAAAGAAATTTTCGGCCAATCCAGAGGCTTATTTAACATCAGAAAAAGCGCCCAGTGCTTGTTGCAGTAAACCCAAAGTAGATTTAGCTGAGGCATGTTCTCAGGCGAAAGAGGAAGGCACATTAGTTGCATCTAAGGGTTGTGGTTGTGGATCAAAACCTGTGTCAGATGCAGAGAAGACCACATTTATTGACCCTGTGTGTGGCATGACCGTCAAGGACTTAAGTAAACCGCATACTGAATGGCAGGGGCAAAACTACTACTTTTGTAGTGAAAAATGTTTGCAAAAGTTTATTGCAACCCCAGAGGCTTATGTAAAGGCTGAACGTTCAGATTCTGTAGTTAAAGCCTCAGGTTGTTGTGGTTCGACCTCGAAAGTGGCTGAGGAAAAAACGTCTTATTGTGCGCCCAAACCGCAAACAGAAGCAGACAGCAAAGCCAGTTGCTGTACACCCAAGCCGAAAGTAGAAGCTGCCAAAAGTAGCTGCTGTGGTGGTGGGAAACATCAACATGAACACAGTACTCAATCGGCGTCAGCAGAGTCTATTGACCCGGTGTGTGGCATGTCCGTTGACCCAAATACAGAGTTAAAAACTGATTATCAGCAACAGACCTACTATTTCTGTAATCCTTCTTGCTTAGACAAATTTCAGGGAGATCCTGAATTTTATCTGATTCCACCCGATCAGCGTCCTGTGCCTGAAGGGGCTGCTGATATGGACTATACCTGTCCGATGGACCCTGAAATTGTACAAAAGGGACCGGGGACGTGTCCGATTTGTGGTATGGCACTCGAGCCGATGCAACCGACTTTAGATGATGCACCGAACCCTGAATTGGTGGATTTTAGCCATCGCTTTTGGATGACCTTGCCGCTGACGTTGATTGTATTTGTACTGGCGATGGGTTCACATATTCATAGTTTCATTTCACCGCATATTCAGCCGTGGATTGAGTTGGTCCTAGCGACTCCTGTAGTGCTATGGGCGGGTAAACCGTTTATTGAGCGTTGCTGGACCTCGTATAAAACCCGCAACTTAAATATGTGGAGCCTCATTGGTGTCGGGGTGTTGGCGGCCTATATCTATAGTGTGGTGGCAACGATTTTCCCAAGTGTGATTCCAATGGAAGCCAAAACGGGGCATGGCGTTGCAGTGTACTTTGAAGCAGCCTGTATGATCGTATCTTTAAGTTTGCTTGGTCAAATCATGGAGCTGAAAGCACGTGCCAAGACAGCAGATTCACTCAAAGCCTTACTCAAACTGCAAGCCAACACAGCCAAGTTGGTTCAAAACGATCAAGTGGTTGAAGTGGATATTGGCATGGTCAAACAAGGCGATATTTTACAAATTTCCTCGGGTGAGCAGATTCCACTAGATGGTGTGGTGGTGGAAGGCAAAACCTATGTCGATGAAGCCATGATGACAGGCGAACCTGTACCTGTGAAAAAGCAAATGCATGACACGGTGATCGGCGGTACGGTCAATCAACAAGGCAGTATTCGTATTCAAACCACGGCGGTCGGGGCGAATACTACTTTGGCGAAAATGATTCAGACGGTGGCAGAAGCACAGCGTTCTAAAGCACCGTTACAACGTTTGGCCGATGTGTTTGCCAAGTATTTTGTGATTGTGGTGTTACTGATTAGTGTGTTGACCTTTGCCGCTTGGATGGTGTTTGGTGGTGCACAATTTGATTTGGCACTGATGTGTGCGGTGGCGGTACTGATTATTGCCTGCCCATGTGCGCTGGGTTTGGCGACGCCAATGTCAGTGATGGCCACCACCGGTCGTGCGGCACAAAAAGGGGTACTGTTTAAAGATGCAGAGGCGATTGAAGCTTTAAGTAAAGTGAATACGCTGATTGTCGATAAAACAGGGACTCTGACGGAAGGTAAACCGAGTCTTAAAGAAATTCAGTTGCTCAGCCCAAATGTGGAACAAGCACAAGTAGAACAGTGGATTGCCTCGATTGAGCAGTATTCTAGTCATCCGATTGCACAGACTTTGACTCAAATAGTTCCTGCACAGCAATTGCTTAAAGTGGCAGACTTTGAGGATGTGACTGGTTTTGGCGTCAAAGGGCAGATTGGCGAGCAAACCCTCTATATTGGTAGCCAAAAGCTGCTTGAACAGCTCGGCATCACTTTAGATGATACTTTGCAAAGCCAGTTGAACCAGCAGCGTGCGACAGGCAATGTGATCAGTTTCTTAAGCAATAGCCAAGAAGTACTGGCTTATATTGCTATTCACGATGCGATTAAAGTCAATGCCCAGCAAGTAATTCAGCAGTTGATTGATGATGGTATTGAAGTGGTCATGGCAACAGGTGACCATGAACAAAATGCCCAGTTGGTGGCTAAGGAATTGGGTATTCAACAAGTCTATGGCAACTGTACGCCAACTGAAAAACTGGAGATCGTGAAGAAATATCAGGCTCAGGGTAAAATTGTGGCGATGGCGGGAGATGGCATTAACGATGCACCAGCCTTAGCGCAATCCAATGTCGGAATTGCCATGGGAAACGGAACTGATATTGCTAAACAAACCGCGCAAGTCACCTTAGTTAAAGGCGACATTCGTGGTGCAGCCGATGCACTACATATGGCGAAACTGGGTGTTCGTAATATGAAACAGAACCTTGCTTTTTCCTTTGTGTATAACGGTTTGGGTGTACCTGTTGCAGCAGGAATTTTCTATCCATTGACGGGTTTATTACTCACCCCAATGTTCGCTGCGGTGGCGATGTCACTGAGCTCACTGTCCGTGGTTTTAAACGCTTTGCGCTTACAGAAGAGTAAATAAGCACTTTTAGATTTTACAGTCTCTTTTTAAGTTGAGTTTTAAAAAGCATCTTTTAAACAAAGGTGCTTTTTTTATGATGATTCGTGATGGAATGAAGAGTAGTGCGAATAAACATTAAGCCTTTCAAGCGTTTTTTCTTAATTCAACTTGATTTAAATAGCCTTGATTGGGTTAGGCCGAGTCAATTGGTTAAAAGATGCAAAATGGATGTAATTGGGCAAGAGGTAGAGTTTTAATGAGCGTCATCTTGTGAGTCATTTTGAAATTATATAAAACAGGAACTTAAAAAATAGTGATAACTGCCGTACTATAAGCGGGATGGAGTAAAGGCAGGATTCAGGGTGAATTTAAAAAATCTAGCAGCATTTTATTGGGTTGTGACTTTAAATAGTTTCAATAAGGCTGCCACAAAATTACAAACGACCCAACCTGCCGTTTCACAAAAAATCACCTCTCTTGAAAATGATTTAGGCTTTAAAGTACTCGATCGCAGTTTTCGACAGCTTAAACCCACCCATAAAGGCATGACCCTGTTTAAATATGCTGAAAAGTTTATGCGTTTGGAAACCGATTTGGTGGCTGAGCTGACTGAAAATCAACACCTAACAGGAACAATTCGTTTAGGTGTTTCTGAGACGATCGTTTATACGTGGTTGGTTGAATATATCGAAAAAGTACAAAAAGAGTTTCCCAAAGTTTCTGTGGAAATTGTGGTGGATTTAACCCCAAATTTGCAAGAAGGTGTGCGTACAGGGGATTTGGACATGGCCTTTTTGCTGGGTCCGACTTTGGCTTTCGAGTGTGTGGAGCAGGCGCTGTGCGACTTTGAACTGAGTTTTTTGGCAGCTCCATCTTTTAAAGGTGGTGTGGGCCAAATGTCGTTTAAGGCATTAATGTCTCATACCATTTTAACTTACCCGAAAATTACCTATCCCTATAAAGAGCTCAAGGCCAAAATGAAAGAGCAGGCACTAGATGAGCCGCTTTCAATTACCAGTTATTCGCTTGCGACCTTATTGCGTCTTGCAGAGCAAGGTTTGGGGATCGCCGTTGTGCCGACCTTAACGGCGCTAAAGGAAATTACAGATGGTCGTTTAGAGATTTTAAATACACCGATCCAGCTCAAAACCTTTCATTTCACCTCGATTTATATGCAAGGAAATGATGCTGCCTTGAAAGAGAAATTAACCGATGTCGCAGTCACTGTTTCTGAAAGTGCAATGAAAAGACTGCTTGAGAAAATTAAAAAATAATTGAGGCGTACGCAGTTTTTTGACAAGCGACGTTTCTTTATCTCAAACCGTAATTTGTTTGAAAAACTATAAAAGCAGCTTATCGTGTGTGATAAGTAAAATTTATCATTAGACTTTTAATAAATAAAAAACAATAAAATACAGTTATTTAGTTTTAATAGTGGAGGTAAAAAGTCGTATTGTTCATCGCGCTTGCCTATGTTCTTATTTCAAATAGAAGATTTGATCCGCCATGGCTTTGGTTGGGCAACAGGGAATCTTTGTCAGTTAAAGGGATTTAAGAACAGAATTTGTAAGCAAAATGATGTTCTTGGTTCAACTTGAAAATAGCGTTATTAAGCTCAAATGGACGAGGAACGCATTAAATATGTCTTTATTAAAATCTTCTTTTTTATCAGATCGCCAATGGGCCATTGTTGCTTCAATCTTCATGATGGCAACCTCTGCCATGGGACCTGGTTTTCTAACTCAAACCGCGGTCTTTACTGTGAAATTAGGTGCGGCGTTTGGCTTTGCCATTCTCGTGTCTATTTTGATTGATTATGTAGTTCAGCAAAATATTTGGCGTGTCGTAACACTGACGCAAATGCGTGCCTCGGATATTGCCAATAAAGCCTTGCCGGGCAGTGGTTACTTACTGGCTTTTCTGGTCATTTTGGGTGGCTTCTTCTTCAGTATTGGTAATATTGCAGGCGCAGCTTTAGGTCTCAATGCATTATTTGGTTTGGACACTAAATGGGGTGGCATTTTAAGTGGTGCTTTAGCCATTTTAATTTTTGCTTCAAGAAAAGCCACCTTGGCCATGGATAAAAGCATGATCGTTTTGGGGTTGCTCAAAATCATCTTGATTATCATTGTTGCCGTCATTGTGATGCCACCTGTGGGCCAAGCTGTTCATCAAACGTTTGCACCCGACCAGATTGATTTTGCCATCATCACCACGATTGTCGGTGGAACGGTCGGCGGCTATATTTGCTATGCAGGCGCCCATCGTTTACTGGATAAAGGCGCGGTTGGCCCTGAAAATATTGATGAAGTCGCAAGAGCTGCAACCAAAGGTATTGTGGTTGTGGGCATCATGCGTTATGTGCTGTTTTTAGCTTTCTTGGGCGTGGTGGTGAGTGGTGCAAGTATTGATTTAGCCAGCCATGATGCCAATCCCGCAGCGCAAGCTTTTCAATATGCCGCAGGGACTTTTGGTTATAAATTATTTGGTCTGATTTTCTGGGCAGCAGGGATCAGTAGCACCATTGGTGCCGCTTATACTTCGGTTTCATTCTTTACTGCATTTAAGAAAAACCTCAGTCCAAAACAAACCAACTACACCACCATTACATTTATCTCTTTAGCTTTACTACTGTATGTCCTACTGGGCGCAACCCCTGCTGGATTGTTGATCTTCGTTGGTGGTTTTAATGGTTTGGTACTGCCAATTGGTTTGACTATTTTTGTTTATGTTGCCGCTTGCCGTAAAGATATGATGGGGAATTATAACTATCCAAAATGGTTACTTATTTTGGGTGTACTCACATGTATGTTGACATGGTGGATGGGCTATATGTCCTTTACCACAGTCTTTAATTATTTAACCAAACTTTAAGCCAGTAGACGGTGAAGTGATAAAGGAATTAAGCCATGTTTGTAGATTTAAATAGTGACTTAGGTGAAAGTTTTGGTTCGTGGAAAATGGGCAATGATGACCAAATTCTACCTGTGGTGACAAGTGCCAACATTGCATGTGGCTTTCATGCAGGAGATCCGCTGGGGATTTTAAAGACACTGCGTAAAGCTGTTGAATTAAATGTCACGATTGGCGCGCATGTATCTTATCCAGACCTCGTCGGTTTTGGTCGCCGCAATATGGATGTATCACGTGATGAGCTGATTGCCGATGTGTTGTATCAAATCTCTGCACTGGATGGTCTAGCTAAAGTGGCTGGTTCTCACGTGCAATATGTGAAACCACATGGCGCACTGTATAACACCATTGCACACGATCACGCTCAGGCCGCTGCGGTGATTGATGCTATCAAGATGTATAACCCAGAACTGGTTTTGGTGGCACTGGCTGGTTCCCACTTGGTTGAGCAAGCACGTGCAGCAGGTTTAAAGGTTGTATCTGAGGCTTTTGCAGACCGTGCTTATAACAGTGATGGCTCATTGGTTTCACGTCGTTTGGACGGGGCTGTTTTACATGATTCGGCCTTTGTGGCACGCCGTGTGGTGTCTATGTTGAAAAATGGCGGCGTTGAGTCGATTGATGGTGTATTTACCCCTATCCAAGCGGACACGATTTGCTTACATGGTGACACCGCAGGTGCTTTAGAGATGTCGGCTGCGATTAAAGCTGAACTGCTAAATCATCATATTGAAATTCGTCCCTTTGTCTTAAAGCATGAGGAACTACGCAATGTATAAGGATATCCGAGTCGATTCAGCGCAGCTTGAAGCCGCTTTAGCTGCACGTTTAAAAATCCGTGCAGGCTTTGACAAACCAACGGCGGGTATGGCTGCGGGCATGACGCAGGTCAATATGATTTCGGTGCCTAAAGATTGGGCTTATGATTTTCTACTGTATGCACATCGCAATCCGCAAAGCTGTCCTGTTTTAGACGTGTTAGAAGAAGGTGTTTATGCTACAAGACTGGCAGAAAACTCAGATATACGCACCGACTTTCCACGTTATCGCATCTGGAAAGAGGGTGAAATGGTCGATGAAGTCACGGATGCGAGTGACATTTATCATGCACATCCTGACTTGGTGACGTTTCTAATTGGTTGTAGTTTCTCTTTTGAAACAGCACTGCAGGAGGCGGGCATTGAAGTTCGTCATATCCATGATCAGACCAATGTACCGATGTATTTGAGTAATATTCAATGTCAGCCTGCGGGTCGTATTTCGGGCAATATGGTGGTTTCTATGCGCCCAATTCCATCCCATCAAATTGCGGATGCCGTCAAAATTACAGCACGGATGCCAAGTGTGCATGGTGCGCCTGTACATATTGGACATCCTGAAGGTTTAGGCATTCGTGATGTGAATCAGCCAGACTTTGGTGATGCTTCACGTATTGAGGCTGGGGAAATTCCAGTATTTTGGGCTTGTGGTGTAACCCCACAAGCAGCGGTGATGAACTCAAAAATTCCTTTTGCCATAAGCCATGCACCCGGTCATATGTTGATTACCGACATTCCTGATCGTGCATGGATGGGTTAAGCGGCACTAAAGAACAATTAAAAGGATAGGCATATGCGTTTTTTATCGGTAAACGCGGATTGTTTTCTTATAGAGCTTGCCAGCCTAGAGGAAACATTGGCGTTGTACAATAAATTGCACACGATGCAATTGAATGGAATTAAAGACTTAGTCCCTGCTGCAAAAACGATTTTGGTATTTTTTAATGAAATCGAGACCACCTTTAAAACACTGGTTACTTCGATTCAGACTGTAAAAATTGGTTCAGGTGTTGAGCGTAATGTCCAAGAGCTGATTATTCCTATTTGCTATACGGGCGAAGATCTTGCTCAAGTTGCAGAGTTACAAGGGCTTTCAATTGCTGATGTTATCTTGAAGCATCGTCAAAGTGTTTGGAATGTGGCTTTTATTGGCTTTGCGCCGGGCTTTGCTTATATGAGCAGTCCCGATCGACCTTTTACAGATATTCCTCGTTTAGCCGTACCACGTAAAAAAATACCGTCGGGTTCTTTGGGACTGGCAGGACAATATTCGGGGATTTACCCGAAAGATAGTCCGGGAGGCTGGCAGCTGATCGGTACGACTGTTGAAAAAATGTGGGATCTAGAGCGTAAAAATCCAGCGCTATTGTTACCAGGAATGACGGTCCATTTTGAAGATGTCACACATCAACCAACCACGGTTAGCGTAGCACAGCAAGTCACTCGTACAGTTGAGCCCAAACAATCCATGCCTTTGTTTACGGTAACTGCACCGAGCCTACAGATGCTGATTCAAGATGAAGGGCGTTTTAACCAGACCAAGATAGGGGTTGGTGTTGCAGGGGCGATGGATGTATCGGCGATGCACAGTGCAAATCGAATTGTTGGTAACCCAACTCCGACGCCTGTGATTGAAGTTTTAAATGGTGGTTTGAAAGCCAAAATGCATCAGTCCGCAGTCATTGCGGTTACGGGAGCGATTTCAAACATCCACGTGAAATTTAGTGATGGCCAAAAGGCTGACTTTGGTAGTTATCAGGCGATTGCCCTTGATGAAGGTGATGAATTTCAGATTCAAGCACCGACGGCAGGACTGAGGAATTATCTGGCGATTCGTGGTGGTATCGACGTGCAGCCTGTGCTGAATAGCGCCTCATTTGATAGTTTGGCCATATTGGGGCCAGAACCTATAAAAATGGGGGATACGGTTTATCAAGGACAGGTTGAAGTTTCAAATATCAGTATTACCGAAATTGCGAAGTTACACTTGCCCAAAGTCGGCGATGTGGTTGAGCTCGACATTGTGATGGGACCGCGAACGGATTGGTTCGAAGCGGAGAGCATTGAGCGCTTATGTCAGCAAGCTTGGCTTGTGACGAATGAAAGCAATCGGGTTGGACTGAGACTTTCAGGTGAGCAGCCGTTGCAACGCAAAATTACCCATGAGTTGGAAAGTGAGGGAACTTGTATTGGTGCCTTACAGATTCCGCCAAGTGGACAGCCTGTATTGTTTATGAATGACCATCCTTTAACTGGTGGCTACCCCGTGATTGCGGCTGTGGCGAAGCACCATTGGGACTTGGTGGCGCAGATTCCAGCAGGTTGCCAAATCAAATTTAAAAAAATGACTGAATTTACAGATTTTGAGAATGAATGATGACTACTGAAAAATTATTAATTGCAAACCGTGGTGAAATTGCCGTTCGTATTATTCATGCTTGTCGTGATATGGGTATTAGCTCAGTTGCGTTATATGCCGATGATGATATGGATAGTATGCATGTCGAACTGGCGGATGAAGCATGGGGGCTGGCGGGTGCAACTGCACGTGAAACCTATTTAAATATTCCAGCCATTCTTGAGGTTGCTAAAAAATCTAAGGCGACCATGGTTCATCCGGGTTATGGCTTTTTATCTGAACGTGCTGAATTTGCACAGGCCGTAATTGATGCAGGCTTAAAGTGGGTCGGGCCGTCACCTAGCGCCATTGAAAAGTTGGGTGATAAAATTGAAGCACGTAAGATAGCCGCTTCAGTGGGCGCACCTTTAGTTCAAGGCACACAAGACCCCTTGAATAATGCTGATGAAGCACTCGAGTTTGCAAAGCAGTTTGGTTTACCTATTGCGATTAAAGCCGCATTTGGCGGTGGTGGTCGCGGTTTAAAAGTTGTTTGGAAACTGGAAGATGTAAAAGAGCTGTATGATTCGGCTGTACGTGAAGCGCAAGCTGCCTTTGGCCGCGGTGAGTGTTTTGTTGAGCAATACTTAGATCAACCACGCCATGTCGAAGCGCAAGTGATTGCCGATCAACATGGCAATGTAGTGGTTTTAGGTACACGTGACTGTTCTCTACAACGTCGTAATCAGAAGCTGATTGAAGAGGCCCCAGCGCCTTTTATCAGCGATGCAATTTATGAAGAAATTTTAACTTCGGCTAAAAATATCTGTCAGGCAGCCAACTATGTCGGTGCGGGTACCGTTGAATATTTGCTGAGCCGTGATGGAAAGCTTTCATTTTTAGAGGTTAATACCCGTTTGCAGGTGGAACATCCTGTTACTGAAGAAACGGCCAAAGTCGATTTGGTGGTCGAGCAAATTCGTGTGGCTCAAGGTCATGAACTTTCAATCAAAGAAACCCCGAAAGTGCAAGGGCATGCCATTGAGTTTCGTATCAATGCTGAAGATCCTGCTCGTGGCTTCATTCCTGCATTTGGTGTATTGAGTTTATTTGAAGCACCTTTTGGTCAGGGCGTACGCGTAGACACAGGTGTTCGTACTGGTTCTTTGGTGTCGAGTCATTTTGATTCGCTCATGGCAAAACTGATTATCACTGGCCCGACACGTGAGGTTGCTATTGCTCGTGCTAAACGTGCGCTGAAGCAATTTAAAATTGAAGGGGTTGCGTCGGTTTTAGACTTTCACCGTGCTGTATTAAATGAAGCTGATTTTACCGAAACATTTAATGTCCATACTCGTTGGATTGAAAATGATTTTAAACAGGACTTAAAGCCAACGAAACGCAGTATTCCGAATCATCAACAGCCGATGTTACTCAGCTATATTGAAATTGATGGGAAATTACATCGTTTAGGCTTACCTGCGGGCATGTTTGCACAAAACCCTGCAATTATATCTCATGACCAACCAGCTACAGAAACAGCAGTGAGTGCTGAACACTTACTTGCTCCAATCAATGGCGTAATTAGCGCTTGGAAGGTAGAAAACGGGGAGCAGGTAGTAGAGGGGCAAGTGGTTGCGATTATGGAGGCCATGAAAATGGAAGTCCCTGTACTTGCACATCAAAGCGGAATGATTCAATTGACAGCTTTGCAAGGCACAACTTGTCACGCAGAGCATATTATTGGATCGATTTGCTAAAAAAATAAATCATTTGAATGAACCTGATGCAGCATTCAGCTAAGTCAGGTTTTTGTTTGGAAATTTTTAAAAATTGAGGGCTGGTTAGCTTTGCTCTATAGAAAAATAACTTGATAAAGGTTGAATAGCCAAATAAAAGCGTTATTTAAAGAGATAGAAATATTCAATAATCATTTTGTTTGGTAACTGGAAGACAAGATGAAAACGATAAAGTTAAAAAATAAAAGAGTATTAACGATGTATGTAATTATTATTTTTAACTAAATAAAGTACTCCGAAGATGCCGCTGCATGTGTCGTTACCCTGAACCCGATGAGTTCAAGGTGGACGCGACGTATACTTGCTGGGTTTCCCACATGAAAGTGGGCATACACTCTAAATATACAGAACACATCCATAAGTTTAAGTATCGGCAGGGGAATAGACCCGCTGGCGAACACCTCAGAGTTGCCTTAAGTATAACGAATATCACACTGATGGCAACTCATACACCGCTACGAACTGTAAACAACTGGAGTAAGTGTTGATACTTTATTCAATTAAGTCGAGTTTAAACAAGTTCTGCAACCTCATCGATAATATTTGCCAGTAATCGTTCTGCGTGTGCATACTCTTGTAGTGTTTTATTCATCGACAACACTTCTTGCATTAATTCTAGTGCCACCATAATGATAATTTTACTGGGTTCTACCCGTGGCGCTTTACGGCGAAACTCATCATATTTATCATTTAAAAGCAGAGCTGCACGTTCAAGGTCGGCTTTTTCTTTTTCCGTTGTGACTAAACGAAAGCTATGACCTAAGACACGTAATTCAACGGTAATTGGTTCGCTCATAATTAAACTTCCTCGCCAGCTTCAGTAGGGTGGGCAAGTTGTTGAATTTCTTGCGCGTGATGATCTTGCTCTGTGCCTAAAACAGCCAAACGTTGGATGATGGCTTCGACTTTAGCTTTGGCATGCTCATTTTTTTGTAACAATCTTTCACGTTCTTGCTGAAGTGCTTGGATTTCTTGCTGAGCTTGACGCTGATCATTGTTCATTTTTTCTTTAATTGCACGTAATTCATTACGTTCAGCCAAGATTTCCTGAAAGCGATTTTTTAAATCCGTACAACTTTTTTCCAAACGACTATAACGATCGGCCAAAGCAGTCGCATCAGTGTTTAAGTGTTGATATTGGGTCTGAGCGCTGCTTAATTGCTCAGTTAAATCATCAATTTGTTCTTGCTTCTGGGTAATTAAGCCATTTTTTTGCACAACTTGAGAACGGTGCTGTTCTTCAGCATCCAGTTTAGCTGCATTTAAAGTGCTATTTTCACTTTCAAAATGAGCAAGTCGCGTTTTTAAAACGCCAATATGCGCCTGTAGACGCTGTAATTCTTCTAACATATCGTGGTCGCACAGTGCTGCAAACAAAGGTAATATATAAGAAGTATAGAGATTGGATAAACGAATGCAAGACGATATTTCAGGTTGGTCAGAATGGCAGCCAAATTTTTCTAAAATTGAAGAGATTTCTAGCCCAAGTGAGTTACATGGTTTACTCACAGGTATCATTTGTGTAACTCAGGCACCGAGCCGTGAAGAGTGGCAACACATCCTCACGACTTTGGAAATTCCAGAGTTAAGCGAAGAAGCTTTGGCGTTGTTAGCCGATGAAGCAGAAGATGTCGCACATGCACTTTCTGACGATGAATTGGACTATTTACCATTACTTCCCGATGACACACATACGCTGGCAGACCGTGTACAAGCTTTGGCTGATTGGTGCGCAGGCGTAGTGCTGGGCTTTGGTTTGGCGTCTGGTCATATTCGCCCAGATGAAATGGAACTGATCGAACATTTACAAGATGTCGCGGCAGTTGAGTTTGAAGAAACCGATGATGATGAAGAGGGTGAACAAAGCTATCAAGAATTATACGAGTTTGTACGTTTAATTCCTGTGAGCTTATCTGTAGGCCGCAAAAAGATTGCGGTAGAGGAAAGTTCGCTGCTTAAACACTTTCATAACAAGCAACAAATCGACCGTTCTGTAACAGAAGCGAACAATGTTGTAGAAATGTTTACGCCGCATCGCCCAAGCTGATTGGCATAAGACTTGCTGCGCGTACATGATAGGGTGCGCGTGGCAACTTTATTCTTTGGTATAAAAAAGACAGATCAAACATGAAACTAACGCAAGTGGATTTTCAGGAACGCCGTGACCGTTTGGCTGCACAAATGGGTCCGAACAGTATTGCCATTATTGCAACCAGTCCAGTGGCGATGCGTAATCGTGATGCAGACTATAAATACCGTACCGATAGCAGCTTCTTTTATCTAACTGGTTTTGCTGAGCCCGAAGCCGTGGCAGTCATTGAAACCTTTGCCGAAGACGATGAAGACGGTTACAGCTACAGTTTGTTCTGCCGTGAGCGTGACCGCGAGATGGAAATCTGGAATGGTTACCGCGCAGGTGTGGATGGGGCGGTAGAAGAATATGAAGCTGACGAAGCGTATGCGATAGATTTGTTAGATGAAGAAATCATTGAAAAACTCTTAAGCAAAGAAAAATTATTCTATCGTATTGGGCAACAGCCTGAATTTGATGCGCGTGTAGCAAAATGGATCACGACTGCCAATGGTGAGTCACGTCGTGGGACTGCTGCACCTGCACAAGTGATACAGCTAGACCGTATTTTAGATGAAATGCGTTTGTTTAAGTCAGAACAAGAAATTGCATTGATGCAAACAGCTTCTGATATTTCCGCACAAGCGCATACTCGTGCCATGCAAGCCATTAAGCCCGGTATGATGGAGTATGCTCTTGAAGCTGAGCTTAATTATGTATTTGGGCAAAATGGCTGCGTGCCGTCGTATAACAGCATTGTCGGTGGTGGTGAAAATGCTTGTATTTTGCACTATGTAGAGAACAACAAAGAGCTAAAAGATGGCGATTTGGTGCTGATCGATGCAGCGTGTGAGTATGAATACTATGCTTCCGACATCACCCGTACTTTCCCCGTCAATGGAAAGTTCAGCCCTGAGCAAAAAGCACTTTATGATGTCGTCCTTGATGCACAACTTGCCGCAATTGACGCAGTGCGTGTAGGGAACTCGTATAAAGAACCACATAATGTTGCTGTGCGCATTTTAGTCCAAGGTTTGCTTGATCTGGGTATTATGCAAGGTGATATTGAAGAGATTATCCAAAAGGAAAGTTTCCGTCAGTTTTATATGCATGGTACAGGACATTGGCTCGGTATGGACGTGCATGATGTCGGTTCATATAAGCAAGAAGGTGTGTGGCGTGCCTATGAAGAAGGCATGGTGGTGACTGTTGAACCGGGCTTGTACATTGCGCCTGATGATGAAACGGTCGATGCGAAATGGCGTGGTATTGGTATTCGTATTGAAGATGACATCGTAGCAACCCAAAACGGTCCACTGAATTTGACTGCGAAAGTGGTGAAGTCGGTAGAAGAGATTGAAGCGTTAATGGCGCGATAAATATAATTTACTGTATAAAAGCCGATCATGTGATCGGCTTTTATTTTTTATAAGGTATTTATGTTGAATAGAGAACTATAATATTTATAAATAAAAATTTTAGTTATTTCATCATCATTTTTATTCACAACAGAAATTAGGCAGCATGAAAGATTTATCTAAGTTAAAGCATAGGATTCAGGCAAAGACGTTAGATTTAGTTACACAGAGAAATGGGGCTTCAGTGTATCAAGGGCAATCCTCTCAAGGAGAAGTCTTTATCAAAATAGCAAATATTCAAACGGCTAATGATCGTTACTGTGAAATCTTAGAAGCTCTCAAAGAATTTCCACTAACACCAAAGGTATTAAATAAGTTTGAATGGGAAGGTTCTTCTATCCTTGTCATAAGTGCCATAGAAGGTACTCAAGTCGATCAAGCATTAAAGAATTGTACGCGGGTACAGAAAATCTCTTTGCTTGGGAATGCAGGACGAGCTTTGGGCGAACTTCATCGTGCGCTTCCACAAACGCGCATATTGAATATGAGGTTCTGGCAAGATCGTGATGGCTTATCAACACATTGGGTATTGTGGAAGCAACAATTAGAATTAATGATCTCAAAATGGATGTCACGTATAAATCCATTGTCATCTGATTATCATGAGTTTTGCGACCAATTGAATGAGTTACGAAAATACGCTAAAGCGATATGTGAGCCGACACAGCTTCATTTACTGCATTGTGACTATAAAGGTCGAAATATCCTTGTAGACAGTGAAAATCGAATTTCGGGTATTATAGACTTCGACGCTGCTCGTATTGGAGATGCGGTCTATGATTTAGCTAAAATTATTTGGGTGGATATAGATTTCTCTGATTTAGAATTACGAAATGCTTTTTTAGAGGGTTGGGAATGTACGTATAAGCAGACTGTGCCTAAAATGAAATTTCTATTCTATGTTGGCATTCAATGTCTTGCAGCAATCGCTTGGACAGATCAAAATCCTTCCGCTGATGGGACAAATCCTATTTTTCGTGCTTCCGCAATTCGGACGCTGAGAATTGCATTAAAAGAATTAGAGATGCTTGATTAGATTCTAAGACTCTTTGTTATTCACCAATTAAAATGTCTATGCGATAAACCATTTAAAATGTCCTGTTTTTAACCACAAGAGTCAAGCACAGGATTTAACTTTCTTTGTTCAATAACAGCTTTCTGAGCTTTACGACTCGGCATACTTTTCTTGAGACGGGAACGTTTATTCTGTTTTTCCAACTCTTCATGCTGTTGCTGAATATGTGCCAGAACTGTACCTAACCGTTTATTCTCAACGATCTCATTCTGCTGTAGCCCAGCTAATTTATTGAAAATGCTGTAGTTGAGCTTTCGTCCCTCGTGCATGAGGGCCACAGTGCCATCTGGGTACTCCAGAAATGAAATATATTGCCCAACAAGCTTATGATTCAGCTCTGTCGGTTCAAGCAGATAAATACATTTGTCATAGGTCAGGGTCAGATTCTTGGTGACCTTACGCGGTTCCTGCCAGGTAAAAATATCATCCAGTTCAAGATGAGATTCGGTTAATGGCCGATGTAAATTCTTTGAGTTTCGCGCACACTTGGCAAACTTCTGATTGAAATGCTCAATAAAGCAGGGCAGCCAGGCATTTGCCTCGGCAATTGAACAGATACCTTCTAGGCGCATTTCCTTGATCAGGCGATCCTGGAGTGTTCTATTGGCACGTTCCACACGGCCTTTAGCCTGGGGTGAGTTGGCGAAGATAATATCAATATTTAACTCATTCAGAATCCGCCCAAATTGCGTGATCTGGCTATCTTGGCTCGATTTCTGATTCACTCGGAATACCGAGTGTTTATCGCTATAAAACGCTAAAGGCTTGCCGTATTGCTCAATGTAGGCTCGGGTTGAAAGCATATAATCAAAGGTCGTTTCAGCCTCACAAAAGCGCAGATGCAACAGCTTTCCAGTGGCGTCATCGATATAAACCAGCAAGCAGCATTTGGAAGCTCGGCCTTCAAACCAGTCATGATATGAGCCATCGATCTGGATCAGCTCACCGAAGCAATCACGGTTATATCTAGGCTGATACGGACGTTTCAGACGCTTGGATCGAGGAATCCACAGGTCATTTGCAGTCATCCAGCGACGAACCGTTTCTACCGGGATATGCAGACCAAACATGCTGCTGAGCTTCTCATGCGCCAAGGTGGGTCCAAAGCCCAGCAAATGTTCAGCAATAATGGAAAGGCACTTTGATTTTAACAAGTCATCATGGCGACGATGGCCAGGTTGACCACGACTGGCATGTGCCATACCTGAGACACCATCTTGATTGAGTTTCTGCAATAACCGGGTAATTTGACGGGTGGAAAGATTCAGGATTTCAGCAGCACGGACCTGGGTAATACGATGATCTCTAACGTCTTGCAGAACTGCAAGACGTTGAATTTCTTTATCAGACATAGTGATCAGCATCTATATTTTATATCCAGTCCATGGTGATAAAAACCATCATAAACCAGACATTTTTATTGGTGAGAATATAGACACTTTAAATGGGTTCTAACACTCTTGTTTCGTATAAGTGCCATTATGTTAAATAGGGGAGAAACTAAGCTAAAATTAGGGTTTTAATTTAGAGAAAGTAATGTCTCAGATAAAAATTTATGCTTTAAATGAAACAATAGAATTACATCGTGATAATTTAAGTAAAGCTATCCATCAGGCTTTAGTTAAAGAATTAAAATACCCTGAAGAGAAAAGGTTTCAACGTTTTATCGCACTAGAATCTAAGGATTTTGTATATCCAGTAGATCGCAGTAAATCTTATATAATTATTGAAATTTCTATGTTCGATGGACGAACAAAAGAGACTAAAAAAGCATTTATTAGGTCTCTATTCGAAAATATAAACAATCTATGCGGTATTGATTCAAATGATGTTGAGATAACTATATTTGAAACTCCTAAAGAAAACTGGGGCATTAGAGGGAGAAATGCGGATGAACTACAGTTGAATTATAAGGTAAATGTTTAAATTTTCTAAAATTAACATAATACACCTTATACGAAATTATTGAAATTTATCCTTCTTAATCAATACTTTAATTAAAGTTGTTCTAGTGCTCTGAACCCTAGAACGGCTTTTTATTGATTCTTCACGTTCCACGCCTACTATTTAATCAGAGCTCCAGATTTTTCATAAGTTTGCTTAAACCGTGTTCTGAACAAGTTTTGATGAAAATCGAAAAGACTGTCTTTTCAAAAATCATGACATGACACTTTACGGTGAAAGTACGTAAAAACATCCATTTCATTATAAAAAAGAAAATCTTTGATGTAATATAAATCCATTAAAACTTATAGGTATTTGAAGTTTTTGACTTTAGGTACGCCATAAAAAGGATAGAAGCATGCAACAAGAAGTCATCATAGTCGGTGGTGGTATGGTCGGACTCAGTCTAGCGTTGATGTTAGCCAAACAAAACATGGCAGTGAAGCTTTTAGAGGCGATCAAATACCCAAATTATGATGATGTAAACCTTGCGCCATACCATTCTAGCTTTGATGCACGAAACAGCGCCTTGTCACGTCGCACAGTTCAAATTTACCAAGAACTGGGTTTATGGAACGCTTTACAAGAACATGCAACACCTATTTTAGAAGTGAATATCACCGAACAAGGCAGCTTTGGTAAGGCGCGTCTTAAAGCAGAACAAGAAAAAGTCGAAAGCTTCGGGCAGGTCATAGAAAACGCATGGCTTGGTCGTGTACTACTGACGGAAGTTCAAAAACAACCATTTATTGAGCTGATTGATGGTGTACAAGTCACCCAACTGACCCAAGATGCCGATATGGCATACATAGAAGCGAGTCGTGGAGAAGAACAACTGTCATTGCAAGCAAAACTTGTCATTGCTGCAGATGGACGTGATTCATTCTGCCGTAAAGCCTTAGGAATAGGTGCTTCGGAGCATGATTATGATCAAGTCGCTATTGTGACCACGGTACAAACCTCAAAACCGCACAACCATGTGGGTTTTGAACGTTTTAGTAGCTTAGGGCCATTGGCATTATTACCTCTTCCTGGAGAATACCGTCGTTCCGTGGTTTGGCCTGTGAAAAAAGGCACAGAAGGTGAATGGTTGGGCGATGAAAATGACCAGCATTTCTTAGATGCTTTGCAAGAAACTTATGGCGACCGTGCAGGAAAGTTCCAAAAAACAGGTAAGCGTTTTAGTTTTCCATTGTCACAAGTATTAGCAGAAAAGCAGGCCGTAGGACGGTTGGTGTTAATGGGCAATGCCGCGCATACCATTCACCCCGTTGCCGGGCAAGGTTTTAACCTGTGTATGCGAGATGCACACGTCTTAGTACGCTATTTGACGGAGCAAATTGCGCAAAATGCCGATTTGGGCGATGCCGAAATGCTGCAAGCTTATGAGGCTTCACGTTTGACCGATCAACAACGCGTAATTAAGTTCTGTGATTCGGTGGTACGAGGTTTTAGCAACAGTAATCCAATCTTAAAGTTTATTCGGAATACTGGTTTGGTCGCGTTTGATACGATTCCAGGCATTAAACCGCTCGTTGCCAACTATGCCATGGGACTAAAAGCATGAGTCATGTTCAAACTGATGTTTTAGATGTGGTGATTATTGGTGGTGGTTTGGTTGGTGGACTGACCGCCTTGCTTTTGGCGCAAGGCGGTGTGCAAGCTACCGTACTGGATGCTGCACCTATTTTAGATGAACAAAAAACCTTGAGTGTTGCAAACCCACGTGTCTTGGCACTCAGTCAAGCGACGATACACTTGCTTAAAACCGTTGATGTTTGGGACAAGATTGCCCGCCAGATGCCGTATAGTGGCATGCAGGTGTGGAATAAAAATGGCTATGGTGAAATTAACTTTGGTCATGCGTCCAAGAAGGAACCACAAGGCGAACAAGCACTCGGTTCTATGGTTGAGCCAAGTTTGCTTAATTTAGCGATTCAACAGCAGATGCTTGCTGTACTCAACGATTACCGAACTCAGGTTAAAGTTGCCCGTGTAGAAGAAGGTGTTGGGATGTGGTATATCCATTTGGCCGATGGTACGGTGTTGAAAACCAAACTGGTGATTGGTGCAGATGGTGCAAACTCTTTTGTACGGGAACAAGCGTTTATCGATATCGATGTGCTGGATTACAAACAGGCTGGTTTAAGCTGCGCCATTCGCACGGCACAGCCTCATCAACACGTTGCACATCAGATTTTTTTAGAAATGGGACCTTTAGCATTTTTACCAATGGCGAGTTTACAGCCAGAGCAAGCAGGGCATTGGCAATCTATCGTATGGACGCTCCCCGATGATTATGCAGAAGAATATGCTGCACTTTCAGATGCTGAATTTACCCAGCTGTTAACGCGAGAAAGTCATCACATGTTAGGCGAAGTGTTGGAAGCGACACCTCGTGCCACTTTCCCACTCAAAGCACGTGCTGCACAGCAATATGTTAAAGCAGGCTTGGCTTTAATTGGTGATGCGGCTCATGTGATTCATCCGTTGGCGGGGCAAGGTGTGAATATTGGTTGTCTTGATGCGGCTGTACTGTGTGATGTATTACTACATGATCTAGCACGTGGCGCGTGGGCACATGAGCAAACACTGAAGCGTTATGAACACCGCCGTAAAGGACAAAATGATGCCATGATGCATAGCATGTCTGCCATCGGTTGGATGGAAACCACACAACTCTTTCCTGTGGTGTGGGCACGAAACTTTGGTTTGAAACAGGTTGAAAAACTGCCTGTATTAAAAGATGCTTTTATGGCACAGGCCAATGGTTTAGGGTTGCTCAAAGAGACGCGTTATGCTGTCTAAGAACGGAAGTGTTATTTTTTAGGCAGTCGTAAAATAAGATTACGATTTTGATTAAAAAAGATACGATTTTCCGTTGAATAAGACTATGCGAAAGGCTGAGAGCTTGTTAAATTTCAACATAATTGGAAACCAGTAATTCATGGGAACCTAAAATGTCATTTGTGGGGAGATTAAGATGACTGATTCAAATGATTATGATGATGTAGAAGACTCAGCAGTCGACGAAGATGAAGCTCAAGCAGCGGAAAAAGGCGCATCAGATTCTTCTGATAATGTTGTAAGTGATGGTGATGTTGCCGAAGCTGAAACACTGACGGTGACTGCAAAATTAAAACAACGCCAAGCACTTGAAGACGAAGTTGCGGCATTCCTTGCTCGCGGTGGCCGAATTACTGAAGTGCCAACAGATGAGTCTGCGAAAGACTAAGAGAGTTAAAAACACCACGCCTGACGTGGTGTTTTTTTTTGTTTTTTAAAACTGATGTACAAATCACTTATACTTGAATGAGTCCTGTCGTTATTTTTTATGGTAGACAAAATGACTACTTTTTCAATAGACAGGCTATGCCTGTGATGATTGCGCCAACTGTGGCTAAAAGCATGTCTTGGTGCGCGTCCCAAATATCACCTTGTTGTCCATTGTAGTTTTCAGCATCTTCAGGCGATAAGCCCATCGCAATAAACCATTCAATCCATTCGTAAATGAGGCTACTTGCCATCACAAATTGAATGACCAGCAAGAATAGGGTGAGTTTAGAAAGTTGAGGCAGCCACACTTGAAACAGACGGTAGAAAAACGGGTAGAGCAGCAAACCGTACGCTAAATGTACAAAGCGATCATACATATTCCGCGTCCAACCGAAACTCTGGTTGAGGTCTAGATTTAAATACTGCATAGACCATTCATTATAGGGCACATAAGAATATAGATAATGCGCACCGAGTATATGAATCAGCAAAAACCCAATATATAGCATAAAACTGATTAAGCTGAGCCCCATTTTATAAAGACAAATGATCAGCGTCACCAACATGAATACGGTTCCGACCTGATGCAGAATATAAGAGCTGACTTCAAGGGGGTGGATCGATGCGAAAGCAATGGCGACAGCGAGTACAATGAGCGCAACCCAATGCGGTTTTTTCAGTTGATAGTCAAAGTGAGCTTTCGTTGTTGTACTTTTAAGGATTGTCATCATTTTTATTGGTTTTTCAATTATGCATATAGGAGATTCTTGTTTGCATTATAGATAAAAAAGCGAAGCCTAAGCTTCGCTTTTTTCAATTTCTAAAAATTAGATTTTAGAAATTAAGTCAGCAACTTGTTTTGCTTGTTCAGCTGCGTTACCTGTATAGGTTGCAGGTGTCATTTCCGCTAAACGTGCGCGGTCAGCAGCAGGGACAGCTTCAAGTTCATTACCATTGACGAAGTCAACCATCATGTCACGTGTCATGGCTTGACCACGAGTTAATGCTTTTAGTTTTTCATATGGTTTTTCAACGTTGTAACGACGCATTACCGTTTGAATTGGTTCAGCTAGAACTTCTTGCGCATTGTTCAAGTCTTCATCAATACGTGCAGCATTCAGTTCAAGTTTACCAATACCTTTTAAACAGGCTTCAAAAGCGATCAAGCTTTGTGCAAAACCAACACCCATGTTACGTAGTACAGTTGAGTCCGTTAGGTCACGCTGCCAGCGAGAAATTGGAAGTTTTTCGCCAAGGTGCGCCAGTACAGCATTGGCTAAGCCTAAGTTGCCTTCTGAGTTTTCGAAGTCAATAGGGTTTACTTTGTGTGGCATCGTTGAAGAACCCACTTCACCATCTTTGAGTTTTTGCTTGAAGAAACCAAGCGAGATATAACCCCAAACGTCACGGTTAAAGTCGATCAAAATCGTATTGAAACGACGTAAAGCATCAAACAGTTCCGCCATGTAGTCATGCGGCTCAATTTGAGTGGTATATGGGTTAAAGCTTAGGCCTAAAGACTCAACGAATGCTTGTGAGTGTGCAGGCCAGTTGATGTCTGGGTAAGCAGAAAGGTGAGCGTTATAGTTACCTACCGCACCATTAATTTTGCCTAAAAGCTCAACTTGTTTGAATTGTTTGATTTGGCGCGCAAGACGGTACGCTACGTTTGCCATTTCTTTACCCAAAGTGGTTGGGCTTGCCGTCTGACCATGTGTACGAGACAACATAGGTTGGTCAGCATGCTTTTCAGCCAATGCCACGATTGAGTCAATGATTTGCTGCATAGATGCAACCAATACATCACGACCACTTTTCAGCATTAATGCATGAGACAAGTTGTTGATGTCTTCAGAGGTACACGCAAAGTGAATGAATTCACCCGCATTTTTAAGCTCTTCGATGCCTTCAATTTTTTCTTTCAGGAAGTACTCAACGGCTTTGACGTCATGGTTCGTGGTACGTTCGATATCTTTAATACGGTTGGCATCGCTTTCAGAAAAGTCAGCAACAATTGCATCAAGTGCAGCATTGGTCTCAGCACTGAAATCAGGCACTTCAGTGATTTCTGGACGGTTTGCAAGCGCTTGTAACCAACGCACTTCAACAGTCACACGAGCATGGATTAAACCAAACTCAGAGAGGAAAGGACGAAGCGCATCACATTTGCTAGCGTAGCGTCCATCTAATGGAGAAAGTGCGGTTAAAGCGTTCATAGCGATTCCTTAAACTTTGGAATTAAACGTAAAACTAAAAAGCCCGTCGATCATGTGTTAAATCACCTGATACTGTAAACGAGCGAGATCTTGAATATCTTTGAGCAATTTGCGTTTACTAAACACCATGCCCCATGAACTTCCACCGAGCTGACGCCATAAATGTGCCATTTGTAAGCCAGTGAAGAGGGAAGCTCGAATGCGGTTGGTATGCGATGAGTCTTTAAATGCTTCTGCATTGCCCCGCACCATAATGCGTGGGTTAATTTGCCCGGCGGTATCGACGTAGGTTTGTGCGAGGTTGGCAATGATGCTTGGGTGTAAATAGTTATTATCGAAAAAAGAAAGCTGTCTTAAGATTTTTTGTTGGGACTGTTCAATAATTTCAACGAATTTGGGGTTGCTATACACTTTCTTTTCGAGTTGTAAGAGTGCCATGGCATAGGTCATGGGAAGTTTAGCGGTGGATAATTTGGGAATTCGAGTTTTGGGTGAGGTATTAAAGGGCTGGGTAATGCTACTTTCTAAGGTTTTCAGTCCTAAGGAGATGTCCGCCAGTTGATGAAAGAAGTCTAAAGTTTGTCCACTTTGGTTGCCCTTCGGTCGGATATTTAAACTGGCTTTAATCAACTGCTCTAAATAGAAGTTACCGCTTTCCCCAATACTTTGCTGACCGCTTAAGGCGGTCATATGCGTTAGTTGCGCGGACTGAAAAACAGCCGCCAACGCCAAAGCTCGGTTTTGGCGTTCGTTCAAAGTTTGAGGCTGTTGAAACGGTAACTCAGCCATGTCTTAAAATCCTTTAAATAAAATCAGGTTTAGGAGCATTGGTATGATGAATCACGCCACCGCCTAAACAAACTTCACCTGAGTAGAATACGACACTCTGACCCGGAGTCACAGCACGTTGGGGTTCATCGAACTCAACACGTACGCCACCTGGGGTAGTCGGATCATTAAAGATCACACAATCTTGGTCATCTTGGCGATAGCGCGTCCGTGAGGTACAACGGAAACCTGTTTCAGGAATCTGCATTTCACCTGCGACCCAGTCAATTGTTTCACTCCAAAGTGTAGTACTTTGCATGAGTGGATGTTCATGACCTTGACCAATCACCAAACGGTTGTTTTCAATATCTTTATGTAGAACGAACCATGCGCCTTCAGCCACACCTTTCAAACCACCAATACCAATACCACCGCGTTGACCGAGCGTATAGTACATTAAGCCGTGATGTTCACCAACCTCTTTGCCATCATCTAAGACGATTTTTCCAGCTTGTGCAGGTAAGTATTGTTTTAAGAAGTCATTAAAACGACGTTCACCAATAAAACAGATGCCTGTTGAGTCTTTTTTCTTCGCCGTGACTAAGTCATATTGTTCCGCAATTTTACGTACTTCAGGCTTTTCAATTTCACCGACAGGGAACAACGTCTTATTAATTTCACGGCCATGCACAGCATGTAAGAAATAGGTCTGGTCTTTGTTTTTATCTAAACCACGCAGTAAAGGTGCGTATTCCTCACCTTTAGAGTTGGTCATAGTTTCGCCGCGACGTGCATAATGACCAGTCGCAATAAAGTCTGCGCCCAGTTGCATAGCATGATCTAAGAACGCACGGAATTTGATTTCTTTATTACATAAAATATCTGGGTTTGGTGTACGGCCCGCAGCATACTCCGCTAAGAAATGCTCAAATACCCGATCCCAATATTCCATAGCAAAGTTAGCGGTGTGTAACTTAATCCCTAGTTTGTCACAGACGGCTTGAGCATCGGCTAAGTCTTCCATAGCCGTGCAGTATTCCGTACCGTCATCTTCTTCCCAGTTCTTCATGAAAAGACCTTCAACTTGATAACCTTGTTGAAGAAGAAGAGCAGCAGAAACAGATGAATCTACACCACCCGACATACCGACGATGACACGTTGTTGCATAGGACTAGGCATCCAAACTTGAAATAAGGGGAGAATTTTGGTGCTCATAAACGAGCGATAAAGGATATTTTTGCCCCGCGAGTGCGTCTTGAACCGCTTTAATCACCAATGGACTACGTGCACGGGCCGTTTCGAGTAGTTCATCCAAAGTCATCCATACTGCACCCACGATACCTGTATCGAGTTCAGCGGTTGGACTGTGATGAAGTGACTGCGCTAAAAAGCAGAAACGATAATACGTGCGGTCTGGAAACATGGGTGGTGTATAGGTATAAATGCCCAATAACGCATCTATAGACACTTCATGTCCAGTTTCTTCCATAGTTTCACGAATGGCAGCTTCGATGAGTGTTTCACCTGATTCAACATGGCCAGCAGGCTGGTTAAATACAGTGTGTGTCACACCCGCAGTATGCTCTTCTACAAATAGAAATTTTCCGTCTTTTTCAACAACAGTTGCGACGGTGACGTGAGCTGTCCAAGCGGTCATATAAAAGCACCATGGGGTAAAAGGAGTATTCTACAAAATTTAGGCGGTGGTGGCTATGTTATGAATATAAAATTAGTAGCTTAGTTCCAAGCTTTAGGTATTGTCTTCATCCGCTAGGCTATGTAGGTATTGTGGTGGACTTGGACTGCCAAGTTACCAGAGCTGATTATTCATAATGATTTAAAAGAAGGGCGTTTGGTCAAAGTGATTCCAAACTGGGAGCCAAAACCCGAAATGATTCATTAATTGATTTTTTAGTGACAGCATTTGAGAAGTATTAATCCGCAGATTCAGCATTTTTGAAGGGAATATTGTTATTTGATCTGATACGAAAAGGGGAGCAAAATGCTCCCAATGATTATGACTCTAAATAATGCCCCGATACTTTGACATAGTTTTGTGCTGAATACGGTAAGAATGCCAACTCTTTTTCTGTTAGAGGACGAACTTTTTTGGCAGGACTACCGACATATAAATAGCCACTTTCCAGTACTTTCCCTGGTGGAATTAGTGTTCCTGCGCCAATCATCACATCGTCAGGAATGATGACATCGTCCAAAACAATGCTATTGATACCAATCAAAACCCGATTGCCGATCGTACAGCCATGTAAGGTAACATGGTGACCAATCGTGACATCTTCGCCAATGATTAAAGGCGAGCCATTTGGTTTGTCCGCTTTTTTATGACTAACATGCAGCATAGCATGGTCTTGTACATTTGAGTTTTTACCAATCTGAATATGGTTTACATCACCACGAATCACGGCAAAAGGCCACACAGAAACATTTTCAGCCAAGATGACATCACCAATCACTACCGACATTTCATCGATATAGCAGTTGTTGCCAAGCTGTGGAGTGCTGTTCAAATAAGGGCGAATATTTTTAGCCATGTTGGTGTTCTGCCTTTGCGTAGGTGCCCATTATAAAATAAAAAAGCATCCAGACCGAGGTGTGGATGCTTTAACTTAAGTCTAAATATTACTTAGAATAAGTTTGAGAAGAATTGTTTGATGTGGTCAAGCATACGTGCAAAGAAACCTGCTTCTTCAACATCTTTCAGCGCCACAAGTGGTTTTTCAGCAATCACTTTACCATCAAGGCTTGCTACATATTTACCAACCACTTGTCCTTTTTTCAACGGTGCAGTCAGTTTCGGTTGAACCACGAGTTGTGTTTTGATTGCGTTGGCTTGACCTTTAGGCATAGTCACATTAAAGGTTTCAGCTAAACCAATTTGTACGTCACTTTCTTTACCAAACCACACTTTTGATTTTGCTAAAACTTGGTTCGCAGCTTGAACATTTTTAGTTTCAAAATTTGCATAACCCCACGCTAAAATTTCACGTGTTTGCGTTGCGCGTTCTTGCATGCTTGGCGCACCAAAAATCACAGAAATCAAACGCATTGGGCCACGTTTAGCCGAAGTTGTTAAGCAATAACCCGCTTCGTCAGTATGACCAGTTTTTAAACCATCGACACTTGGGTCAGTATAAAGCAAGGCATTACGGTTGCCTTGTTTGATACCGTTAAAAGTAAATTCTTTTTCAGAATAAATCGGATAATATTTTGAACTGTCGTGAATGATGTGCTGTGCAAGCGTTGCCATGTCTTTAGCAGTGGAGTAGTGACCTTCAGCAGGCATACCTGTTGAGTTCATGAAGCTGGTATTGGTCATGCCGATACGTTTTGCTTCAGTGTTCATCATGTGAACGAAAGTGCCTTCGTTCCCAGCAATGTGCTCAGCCATAGCCTTAGATGCATCATTACCCGATTGGATGATAATGCCGCGTAACATCTCTAATGCAGTCGCAGTACCATTTAATGGCACATACATACATGATTCCGAACTACTACCACGACACCAAGCAGACTCGTTCATCCGAACTTTTTCATCTTCGGTTAGCTCGCCCGCCAACAACTTTTGCTCAATAATGAAACTCGTCATCATTTTTGTCATTGACGCTGGTGCTAATTTTTCATTTTCATTTTTAGATGCGAGGATTTGCCCAGTCTCATAATCCATCAGCACATATGATTTATTATTTAGTTCTGGTGGTGAGGATAAGACAGTTGCTGCAAATGAAATGCTTGGTACGAGTAATGCCGCAGCAAGGGCGCTTTTTTGAATCATTCTAAGGGGTTCCGATTTCTTTAGTATAAGCACGAGAGCTTTGCATTTTAGGACAAAGTTCTGCCGACTTCTACGGGAGAAATCGGCTTATTTCAAAGATATTGTAACCAATTGGTATTATTTGCTGTAAGTGCTCAATTCTTTACAAATTTCTTGGTTTTTCGCTTTACCTGCTTTTTTCGCATCGGCTTGAGCTTCGGCTAAAATAGGCTTAAATTTTTTCTCTTTGCTGAGGCTTTTAAGGTATTCAGTCGGGTTTTTCTGTTGCGGTAGATATTCTTTGGCCAAAGTGTTGTAGCCATTTTCAAACTGACTCTGGTCTGAAACGAGACTTGGACAAACTTCTGATAGGACATAAATTGCAGCCAACTCTTGCTGCGTCACTTGTTGCAGTGGAGTTACTTCAATATTTTCGTCTTTATTGGCCGCATGAGCCGAACCGATAGCAATCAAAGAAGAACCACAAACTGCCAAAATCACTTTTTTCATTACATTTAAATTCATTATAAACCCTAAGTGCATACATGTTGTTGCCATAATAGGATGAGCTTAAACAAATTTTAAGTAAATGTAAGCGCAAAAATGTATAGAAGCTGTTGAAGTCGCTTCATCGTTTTTACATTTTTCAGTCCAATAAAAAAGGATGAATAACCCCATTATTCATCCTTTCTTTGCGATATAGATGTAGAACTTGAATTAACCTTCAAAGTTTACAACGTCATCACATACTGACTTTTGTTCTGCTTTGTCAGTACCATTTGCATCTGTACGAGCTTCTTTCAGAATCGACTGGTATTCGCTGTCTGACTGTAATTTTGCATAGGTCATCGACTTATCTGAGTAGTCTTGTAAATAGGTTTGAATTAAAGTTTGAATGTTGCTTTCAATTTTAGGGCCTTGACCCACCAAAGCAGGGCAAAATTCGGTCATGACTTGCGCTGCTGCAATATCTTCTTTCACGATGGTGTTGGCTTCTTCTGTGCTTAATCCCTCTAGTGCAAAAGCAGATTGAGAAATCATGATAGCCATGCCTAATCCGAAGAAATTACGTAATGTTAAGCTTTTAATCATTTTTAAAATCACATATTTATGGTGGATGCGGAGACTCAATATATATATTTTCAATTAGAATTCAATGAAAAGTTCTGACCAGTCATTTTTTAATAAAGTTTTTTGTTTTGGACTTTTTAATCGCCAATGATCATCCTAACGACTTCTAATCTTCAGTTTTGGCAGTCTTTAGGATGATCTGCTTGTTGGTGCAGGAATAATATTTAGGGATAAAAAATGCTTACGATAGGTAAGCAGTGAACTCAATAGCGCTTAGATGAGAGCTATTGGGTTTGATGTTCAAATGATCAAATATTGAGAGCTAAAAAGCACTATAAGCTTCGAATAGCCGTAATCTCATCTTGTGTAATGTTGAGTGACTCTAAGAATTTTTGATGCTCCTCAGGTTCCATCTCTTCAAATTTTTGATGCCACTTAATCATATCTTCTTTTGATAAACCTGCTGCGATCATAATCTCTACCCATTTGGCTTTATTCACGAACTTTTCCTTTAATAAAATGGACTTTTTCAATAACTCAATGATGGCTTTTTGATGAGCTCTTAAGTTATTGATCTCTTGTTCCAATGCCCGAAAATGATTTTCCAAGATCTGCCCTTGGGATATGCTAAGTGGTTCTAAAAGCAAGCGAATATCTGAAATGGATAGTCCGTAAGAACGGTAGGAGATGATGCTTTTAAGACGCTCAATTTCACTTTCACCGTACCACCGGTATCCATTTTCAGCGATTAAGCTTGGTTTTAATAAACCCTGTTTCTCATAATAGAGAATAGTCGTTCTGGATAAACCGAGTTTTTTCGCTAAGCGAGATACAGTAAGCATAGTTTCCATCATTCGTTCATTGTTCCATTAAGCTAAACCCTTTACTTATAGACGGGTCAATCAGGTGAATTCAAAAATATCGCAAATTAAACTGATGCGAACAGAACATTTGCCATGGCTTATTTTACAGCTGTCTTTACGGGTAGCGAGTAACAACAGCTTAGGTGTTTAACTCAGCTCAGCTTGGTTTCAAGTCCATTTAGAAAGCGGATGAATAAGTCTATGGACGTTGTGTTATTGAAAGCCATAAACAGCCTCTATGGGCGAGGTCTTTGAAATTTAAGATTGGTTTCAGTTGTGAGCACTATTATTCAGCATAGACAAAAGAATAAGGTTTGGGTGCGTATCATGACTGAAGAAAAAACACTGCATGAGGTGCTGAGCAAGGTGCCTGAAGTCACTTTGCTGTTTTGGATCATTAAAATTGCGGCAACAACTCTGGGTGAAACAGCGGGGGATGCCTTATCCATGTCGCTTAATTTGGGATATATCGTAAGTACGGGTATCTTCGCCGTTATTTTTGCAATATTCGTTGCGGCACAGATTAAGGCCAAAAAATATAATGCATTTTTTTATTGGTCTACAATCATTGCAACAACAACTCTAGGGACAACTATAGCGGACTATGTTGATCGTACCTTAGGACTGGGCTATTTAGGTGGCAGCTTAATCTTATTTGGCCTGCTTATTTTATCTTTATTGGCGTGGTACTACAGCAGCGGGTCAATTGCGGTACAGAGTATTCAATCTTCTAAAAGTGAAGCGTTTTATTGGCTGACCATTATGTTTTCCCAAACATTGGGCACAGCGCTAGGGGATTGGACAGCAGATACGCAAGGACTGGGCTATACCAGTGCAGCACTTATCTTTGGCGGTTTACTTTTATTGCTGACGATGCTTTATATGTGGACCAAAATCTCTAGAACTTTCTTATTTTGGGCTGCATTTGTACTCACGCGACCATTAGGTGCCGTACTGGGGGATTTCCTAGATAAGCCCATTAGTCACGGAGGGTTGGATCTGAGTCGATTTGGCGCATCCTTTGTTCTATGTGCTTTTATCGTCTTTTGTTTGGTGGCTTTTAAACCCAAAGCAGCAGCGATTGCTCACTAAAAAGCTCTTAGCTTTAACACCTGCTCAATGCATGATGATCCATACAAAAATCGCTATTCTTCATTGTGTTTTTTAGTACAGAACATTTTAAATTTTAAGGTCTGAATAGAGATAGCTTTCATTTGAGGGCTATTTCAAGTTTTAGTCATAGAAGTGTCATTTTATAGCTAGAAAGTTAAACCTTATTCACCCTCAGATATTTTATACTGTCGTTTAATATTTTGTGTTTTCACTCCCCAAATGGACGAGGCCGTTCTACTTTGGTGATGCTTAAAACTTTTCATGCTATCAAAAACTTCTAGCACCTCCCAGATAAAAGGGTCGTGGCTTTGCTTGACCTCAAAAGAAATGCAGCCTTCTTCTTGATGAGTTAATTCAATATGTTCTGGAAGGAGTTTCATCACCAGATGGACTTCTTCTTTAGACACACAGATTAATAGGCCATCGAGTTTAACCATAGGACTCCTTATTGATCTCCGACATTGTTAGCGTTTGTTTGTTTAGCCGAATTCATTTCATGTCTGACGCGACTAATCTGGTCATATATGACTTTGCGCATTCGGTTTATCGCACCCAGTGGTTTATGTTCAGCTAATGCATGCCATGGTGTAAAGGATAGGTTTTCACAAAACTTATTTTGCTCAGGGGTATCAAAAACTTGCTGAGGAATACGAATAGTGGCCACCTTATAGAAGGGAGCTTGGTCTTCTTTCCATTCCGTCATCGAGTCTTCAACAGACATTGCGCTGGATGTCCGAGGTTGTACTAAAAACTCCATGCAGGCATCACGATCTTGTAACGTCGTTCGAAGTGTCTCTCTTAAAAAGTCCTTTTGAGGAGTAGCTGGAATCGGGCTAACAACGCTTGAACATGCACGAGCAGAGTACTTTACTGCTTGACGATGATCGCCGACTCCTAACTGATAGGGAACCATAGACCAGTATCTGGTTTGCAGTGGATTTGAAATTTTATTTCTAGTGTTCAAGGCAATCCAAGTTCCTTTGGCTCCTAATGCAAAAGGGACATGCAGTTTTTTTAGAAATCGATCACTATTGATATCTTGTATAAATGATAGATAACGAGCGGGGTCATTTACAAAGAATACAGGGTGATTGATCATAATGAAGTCTTGCGTAGCCGCAGGTTCATCTAAAAGGTTTTTCTCTGGCACGGCTAAAAGTTTGATCGCCATGCCGCGTGCATCTTTTTTTATATCCGCCTGTTTTGCATTACTCGATCCATTCGAAAAACGAATCCATGCTTGATAAGTTTTTCCTGGAATAAAAACACCATAAGCCATGTTTTGAGGCAATGTCTCATTTATTTTAAATTCTGCACGTACGCAACCATGTGCTTTAGGGTGCGCATCACGTAGCGCGATATCTGTGGAATATTGTTTTCGGATCGTCATTTCAATGATGTTCGCGATTTCTTTAGCAGTGGCGGCCTCATTTGGATAAAGACTTTCACTTAGACCCAGATCTACATCTGGGTATATAAAATCTTTAGGAGAAGTCAACATTACAGGTGGTGTATTCGCATCTACGTTAGCAGTGATACCTGTGAGCAATATTGTATGAAAAAGTAGACCTAAACGCATAGGCCTTGCGGAGTTAGGCATTGATTGTCTCCTTGCTCTAAAGCTGGATTTTTTTAATTTTTAGCCTGATGATATGAACTTGTTTAGCCTTATTTAAGACACAGAATCATGATTATATCTGTGGCATTTTTTTATTCATGGCTACTGTCTAGAGAAAACTTAATGAGGAGCTACTCTGAGTGGTGCTGAAAATTTGACATTGGTTTAAAATTTGTTCGAAGATGTTTATCTCCCCCAAAACCAATAATGATTATAAAAGAGAACGAGCATGAGCGAAAAAAATCAAAGTCATGAATGTTTAGTCTGTGGGCAGAAATTCCTCATTAAAAACCTCATTCCTATGGGGGCAATACGAAAATCTATTACCGAAGAAATTTCACATGATTTTCCAGAATGGTCGCCTCAAAGTTATATTTGCCAAGCAGATTTAACTAAGTATCGAATTCAGTATGTTCATTCACTGTTAAAGTCTGAAAAGGGGGAAGTGACTGATCTTGAATATGAGGTGATTAAAAGTTTGCAACAACATGAAGTGATCACCAAAAATGTTGAAAATCAGTTGGATCAAAATTGGACTTTAGGGGAAAGGCTGGCAGATAAAATTGCGACCTTTGGTGGTAGTTGGGCTTTTCTCATGTGCTTTGCTACTTTCCTAGCCATTTGGATTATTGTCAATACAGTGGTCATGGTCACGCATCCTGCCGATCCATATCCCTTTATTTTATTAAATTTAATTTTATCCTGTATTGCAGCGATTCAAGCTCCTGTGATTATGATGAGCCAAAACAGACAGGAAGCCAAAGACAGATTGCGTTCACAAAACGATTATAAAATTAATTTAAAGGCAGAGTTAGAAATTCAACATTTAAATGAAAAACTAGATCATCTGTTGATGCATCAGTGGAATAGGTTAGCCCAAATACAAGAAATACAACTGGATTTGTTATCCGAAATGAGTAAAAAACGCGAATAACTTGGCTCAATATACTCATACTTAAAGCGTGTTTTTATAATAGTGTATACTAGCTCAAACCTGAGCTGATAGTTACAGATATTTGCTTAAGACTGTTAGGTTAAATTTGAGCTAAATTCTTTTCAGCCCAAATACGTTTTTCATGGAGTAATGTTGCAAATGGCATTCTGCCATTGAGTGGTAGGATTAAACCAAATTAATATATTTACTCGATTGATTAAGGCTTGATTATAAGAGGATCAATTCGTTGAGCGATAAAATTCAGTTATAGGTTTTTTCATTTGAAAATTATATTTCTGAATAAGCTGTCAAAAATAGGTTTGTACAACAAAGCCGTGTAGAAATAGAACGTTTAATAAGATATGAGTTCTTCTAAGTTTTTAATTAAATATTTAAATCATTTTTTATATTTGATTTTATGAATGTGTTGTGATAAGGGGGGTAATGTGAAATTTATAATATATCCAATTTTAATAATGGTTATTATTCAACCTTTTATTAGTGATTATTTTTTTGAAAAAAGAGCAAGACAGTTGGCGCTAGATGATAAAAATATTATTAGGGGGTGCTTGTTCTTAGAGAAAAAATATCGTCATAGAAATAGTAGTGATTTTTTATTATATGATGTGAATGTTGATGGTAAAGTTTATAGTACCATGGATATAAGTATTAGTGGTTTTCCATATTACGCTAAAAAATTTGCTTTTGAAAGAAAAATGGATGTCAATATTTCTTGTTATAAGATTGAATATGTAAAAGTTGGTTATTGGTTTTTTGAAAGGAGGTATATATATGATTTATCTTAATGAAAACAATATGAATGTTTTTTAATGGTTTTAGGCTTGGTTAGGTTTTTAAAATAGTTTTTTTTGATTTTTTATAAATATAGATGAATTAACATGAGTAAAGTTGGAGGTGAAATAAGTAATGTTTTAGAGATAAGCTGTGATACAGTAGATAGTGAGCTAGCGAATGCAGTTAGCAGTAGAAGTATTGGATGAGGCCGTAACAGATTCTGCCTTTTTTTCTTTTTTCATCAACAGGGTTTATATCGTCTTTTAATAAGATCCTAGATTCATCTTTCTTTTACATGCTTCAGCTAGACAGACAATAGCATATTCACCAAAACTTACCATTCCTTCCTTTTAATGTATATTTGAATCGCCAGATTTTCTTGCCAGTGGGTCTAACTTCAATGTATAACCTTTCTGCATCAAGCACTCTATATGCTTTTTCTTTAGACTTTAGTGATTTTATTTTAGTATCTGATAGCATTAAGTTACCCGCAAAAGTCTCGGTTTTTTGACAGATTAGTGCGAACTAATACAGACTAAAATAGATTAAATTTAAAGTTAAATAAATGTTTTTTTTCTCTGTACACGACAAATTTCACAGAACCCTTATCCTATCAGGGTTCTGCCTTCTTAAAATTGCCAAAATTTCCTTAAACTCTTCTTTTTTCCCAAAACCAATTAAACGCTGAATCGCCATTTGAACATAGTCTAAACCATAGCGAAATAAACTCATTGAGAGTCGTCCATGCTTCTTTATTTTTATCACTTTTTTTTGATCATGTTGCCATTCACCCGTTAAGTAACACCAACAGAAGCTTATAGCTAACACCGCAATCAATTTTTTCACTCGTCTAGGGTCTGTCAAGCGCGTATTTTCAAGATTAAACCCGCGTCCTTTGAGACAACTGAATAAGGTTTCAATTTCCCAGCGTAATGCATAATCCTGAATAGCATTGGCATTAAACTGAGGAGAAACGACGAGTAAAAGCTCTCCATTTTCTAACTGTAGTGCACTTATATATAGTTTCACCCGACCAACCAAAATCCGTCGTTTACGACATTCAATTTGACCAACTTTAAGATGGCGAAATAAATCACTAATTTTATGATTCTTTCCTAAATGATTGGTGACAATGAAGTTTTTTTAACACGAATGCAGAAGTTGATGTCTTGTTCAATTAACCATGTAAACCACTGCTCACCGATAAACTCTCTGTCTGCGAACACATTCACAATACGGTCTTTACCAAAAATGGCTATAAAGCGTTGAATCAAAGCAATGCGCTCTTTCGTATCTGAATTTCCACGTTTATTAAGCAATGTCCAAAGGATAGGTATCGCTATTCCACGATAAACGATTGCGAGCATCAGGATATTAATATTTCGTTTTCCCCATTTCCAATTGGTTCTATCTAAAGTCAGTTGCACTTGGTCGAATGAAAACATATTGAAAATCAACTGAGAAATTTGACGATAATCAAAATACTGACCTGCAAAGAAGCGCTGCATACGTCGATAAAATGATTGTGGTAAGCACTTGATGGGCAAGGCTTTAGATGCAGAAGAAAGATTACATGTTTGCTTTAAAATAATCACAAGCATGATGAGCGCAAAGCACTTTAAATGTGACTTGTTCCATTTTAGATATTTGTTTAAGATAAGATATAACTCATTGAGATGTGTCATAGTATTCGTCGTTAGAAAACAATTATTATGACATTATTTCAATGAGTTATCTATTTTTGTCGTGTACAGAGGTTTTTTTTATATATTTTCTAAATTAATATAGATTTAAGAAGATTCATCAGTGAATATTTTATAATAGCTAATGACGATGGTGTTTTTGCACCAGGTATTCAAGCGCTCGCACATGCTTTACGTCCATTAGGTCGCGTGGTGATTGTAGCACCCGAAAGTGAACGCAGTGGTTTTTCCAGTGCTTTAACTTTAGATCGACCTTTACGTCCAATCGAAATTGCATCCGACATGTGGGCAGTCAATGGTACACCCGCGGACTGCGTCTATTTGTCCATGAATGGCTTATTTGACTTTGAGTTTGATCTGGTTGTTAGTGGCATCAATAGCGGGGCAAACTTGGGTGATGATGTACTCTACTCAGGTACAGTTGGAGCAGCATTTGAAGGGCGTCTAATGAAACAGCCAGCCATTGCGGTATCACTTGCGGGCCCTGAAGTGCGTTCGTACAATCGTCCAGAAGATTATCATCATGCTGCACAGTGGGTGCATGACTTTGTGAAACAAGGTTTGCCAGCACTGCCACCACGCCATATTTTAAATATTAATATTCCAGATGTCGCTGAGTTACAGGGCGCTAAAATTACTTATCAAGGACGTCGTCGTCAGTCTAAGCCGATTACCAGTCATGTTGACCCACGTGGTCGTCAAGTGTACTGGATTGGGCTTGCAGGTGAAGCTGTGGCGGAACCGAAAAGAGGCTATGATGAGGTAGAGTCAGACTTTTTCGCTGTGGCAAATGGTTTTGTGAGTATTACGCCTATTCAGATGGATGCAACCAACTATGAAGTTTTGCATGCATTACAAGGGCAAATAAGTGCTTAAAAGGCGCTACAGCTGAGCAATACAAGGAATGTATTCAGCTGTTTGTTATAACTTTGTGAAAATACGCGCAGAGATACTATTTTCACATACTTTTTTGCTAATCTTAGCGCAAATTAAACTGATTATTTTTTGTATTTTTAGAGAGTAAGATAAATGTCTGTGTTGTCTCAAATTCGTTTCATTGCAATTCCTACAGCACTACTGAAAACTGTCGTGTTATCTACTGCTGTAGTTTCAACTGTTATTTTGAGTGGTTGTGCTTCTAAACCACAGGTTAACAATGCGACACGTTTTGCGAAAGCACCAGACTATTATACAGTTCGTTCAGGCGACACGCTGAGCGGTATTGCAACTCGTTATGGGCTGAGTTATACCTCTGTTGCGGACATGAATGATATTGCTGCGCCGTATCGTATTTATGTGGGGCAGTCATTACGTTTAAAAGGTTCGGGTAGCCCACGTACAACCACGACGCAACCTATTACACAAACCGCCCCAATTCAACGTCAAAATGTTGGTCTCCCGAGTCAAAATACGACCACCACAACCACAACAACTCCTGCTAAAGTACCGACCGCACCTGTTGCGAGCTCGAAAAGTTCAACTTTACGCTGGGTAAAACCAAGTAATGGCGCTGTTTTGCAAGGTTATAATTTAGCAAATAATGTAAAAGGTATTCGCTATGCTGGTAACCAAGGTGATCCAATTTATGCAGCAGCAGATGGCCAAGTGGTGTATGCAGCAGACGGATTGAAAGAATATGGGAACTTAATTTTGGTTAAGCATATTGATGGTTATATCACAGCATATGCACACAACAGTGCGATGAATGTGAAGAGCGGTCAAAATGTGACGGCAGGACAGAAAATTGCTGAAATGGGATCCACAGGTGCAACGCGCACCATGTTAGAGTTCCAAGTACGCTTAGATGGCAAGCCAATCAATCCGACTATAGTTTTACCATTAAATTAAAAAATTTGGATGCAACGCAAAAAATTCACCGTATAATACAATGAGTTGTTTTTATCAAATAGATGAAAACTTCTCATGAATCCAGAGAGAATTTTATGTTAGATCAACTACGGGCAATGGGTGTTTTTGCTTGTGTTGTCGAAAAGAGTTCATTTAGTGGTGCCGCGCGTGAGTTAGGCATCACTACAAGTGCTGTGAGTCAGCAAATTCGTTCTTTAGAGCAAGAGATGGAAGTTGTTCTTTTACATCGCTCAACAAGAAAGTTGAATTTAACTGAAGCAGGCCAGGCTTTTTTCCACAGCTGTCAAGAAATGCTCGCCGCTGCTGAACGTGGCAAAATACGTATCAATGAATTGCGCGATGATCTCGTGGGTGAGCTGCGAATAGCCACTACGCCAGAGTTGGGTGCCAATCATGTGATTCCTGCTTTGTCGCATTGGATGTCTGCACATCGCGGATTATCTATTCATATTGAAGCAGATAATCATTATGTGGATTTGATGAATGGGCGAATTGATATTGCGTTAAGAATGAGTCCAACGGTTGACGATCAAAGCGTACATGTCGTGCCATTGGCGCGCGTGGAACAGATTTTGGTTGCTTCACCGAGCTATTTGAATCAGTCTGCACCAATTTCACGACCTGAAGATTTGAAAAATCATGATCTTATTCCGATCACGATTATGAAAAATAATCATGATTTTGATTTTAAAAATGTGGTGACAGGTGATGCGGTTAAACTTGAGATGAAATCAAGAGTAGCCAGTAATAATATTTTAGTAACAAAGACTTTATGCCAACATGGGCATGGAGTTGCACGTATTTTATATTTAGATGTGCAAAAAGAATTGGTTAACGGTTCTTTAGTGGAAGTTCTTCCAGAGTGGAAGCTCCCTAACTTTACGCTATATGCCATCATTTCAAAGCATGAACAACAGCCGATGAAGATCCATCGTTGTTTGGATGCATTGAAACAATACTTTTGCCAACTACCCGGCGGTCGTATTTACCAAGAAGCAAGCTAATTCGATAGAGATTGTAACTGACGATCAGTCAACCCATACACATGCTTATAAATTTTAAATGACATAACTACATAATTTGAGTTAAGCGGTTCACATGGAACCGCTTAACATGGAGAGCAGCAGAGAAAGGCCAAAGCACTTACGTCTGTTGCTCTTTATTTTTTCCTTCAAAAAAGCAATACTTTTATTTTAAGTTCAAGCTATCGAAGCCTATTCAGCCTGATCTTGCGTTAGCTCTAAAGCGCGCTGGTAAGCAATTTTCTTTTTGATGCCAGTCAAATCAGCCGCTAACTGTGATGCGGCTTTCACTGACAAATCTTGTAAGAGGCGCGTTAAAAGCTGGTCGAGTTTTTCTTGTGCCATATCTTTTTCAGTGGTCGCGCCACCAACAATCAATACAATCTCACCTTTTTGTTGATGATGATCGTTTGCAATAAATTCAACCAACTCACCTAATGTCATTTTCTTGATGGTTTCAAAGGTTTTGGTAATTTCACGAGCAAAACCGACAGGGCGGTCAGCACCAAAGACTTTAGTCATGTCACTGACACTGTCTAAAATACGATGTGGTGCCTCATAAAAAATCAGGGTTTGCGTTTCGTCTTTGAGTTTTTCCAAGCTTGCCAGTCGTTGGGTTTGTTTAGAGGACAAAAAACCTTCAAAGCTGAAACGATCACTTGGTAAGCCCACTGAGCTTAAAGCTGCAATGGCAGCACATGCGCCCGGTACAGGGATTACGCGGATATTATGCTCTTGTGCCGCACGAACCAATTTAAAACCTGGATCACTGATAAGAGGCGTTCCTGCATCACTGATAAGCGCCATATCTTCACCTTTCAACAAACGCTGAATAAGGATGTCAATTTTGTTGTTTTCGTTATGATCGTGGCATGCGGTGAGCGGTGTTTGAATATTAAAGTGTTTCAGTAATTGTGCTGAAGTTCGTGTATCCTCAGCAGCAATGATTTTGACTGATTTTAGTACATCAATTGCGCGGTAAGTCATGTCATCTAAGTGCCCAATAGGGGTTGCGACTACAAATAACTGGGCACTCATGGGTTTTCTCCGCGTTGCAAAATAATAAAATGATAGGTTGGCTTGAGTGCTTTGATGCATTCAACCGATACCGCGATAAGCATTCTACCTGAATTGTCCGTCGTGGCGTGAGTTAGAATATTGTCGGCGATGGATTTGCAGGAGTCGGGAAGACATTCGATTGAAATCTAAACGCCAAGAAGGCTTTAAAACGTAGAATGAAATGAATTGTTTGGTTCGAGAGACTCACAGCAGTGGTTTTAAATATCAAGACGTGAGATTTTTGATCGAAATTGAGTTTTTCGAAATGTGATGATTAAAAAAATAAAAAACGAAATGGGGGAAGATAAAGAGATGAAGCTGGGACAATGGGCAGAGCAACAAGCTTTGACGGTGTTAGAAGAACAGGGTTATGTTCATGTGCAGTCCAATTATCACTCGCGCTTTGGTGAAATTGATCTGATTGTACAAAAAGGGCAGGAATTGGTTTTTGTTGAGGTCAAAGCACGTTCAAAAACGCGTTTTGCACAGGCTGCTGAAACAATTTCCTATTCAAAACAACGCAAAATAGCAAAAACGGCCATGTTTTTTTTACAAGATCATCCACATTTCCAGCAATATTATTGCCGCTTTGATGTGATTTGTTTTGATTTTTTTAAAGAAATTGCAAAAACCATACAGCAAGATTTTTCAAAATTCACTTATGATCAGCAATGGATAGAAAATGCTTTTACTTTTGATCAAGACTTTATTAATCTTTGAACAAAATCAAAGCTGAAATGCTGAATTAAAATAGTTTGAAAAGTTGAGGAGTCTTGCTGAGTGTTCAATCGTATTGCAATGACCGTATTATGCGTCGCAAGTTTATCTGGATGTGCAAGTTTCATTTCGGGTGGGACAGGAACAGCCGCTGTAGGAACAGAAAGCGGTGCACGTTCATTAGGGCAGGTCTTTATTGACTCTTCAATTGAGCGTACTGCAAAAATTAACTTATATAAATTGGACAGCCGTTTTAAACAGTCACGTGTCAATATCGAAAGTTTTCATGGGAATGTCTTGTTAACAGGACAAGTACCCGATCAACACTTACGTCAGTTGGCTGAAGACAATGTACGTGCGATGTCAGATGTCAAAACCGTGCATAACTACATTACAGTTGGAAACCAAATTAGTTATAGCACCATCATGCAAGACACCTCAGTTACGGCAAATACCCGTGGCTTGATCATGAAAGCTGCTGTTGTTTCAGATGCGAAAGTGCGTATTCACACCGAAGATGGTGTGTTATATGTGATGGGGCGTTTAAATGGTGCTGAAATCACCGATTTAAACCAAGTTTTACAGCAAGTGGGGAATGTTACTAAAATTATCACATTGGTGGATAATATAGAGCAACAGTCGCAAACGACCAGTGCGTTTGCATCACCAATGATTAATTCAACACCGACAGAGCAAACGCCTGTTGCGATAGACCCAGACCAAGTTGAACCAAATAATGTTCAATAAGCTTCAGCCTTTTGTTCAAAGACTGAATCGTTCGGTAGAGTATGCAAGATTACTCTATCGTGACTTTCGTATTTATGATGTAGGTAGTTATGCCCTAAACCGTTTAACACCACGTAAGGGTTATTCGGTCCAAGAAAATGTGGCCTATGGCTTACGCGCGCGACACCGTCTAGATCTGTTTCGCACGCAAAAACCGCGTGAACACCGTCCTCTGATTGTATTTGTGCATGGCGGCGCGTGGATGCATGGCGATAAAAAAGATTATCGTTTTATTGGTGAAGCCTTTGCCAAAGAAGGCTTTGATGTGGCGGTGATTAACTATCACTTGGCGCCTGAGCATATTTTTCCTGCCTCTATTGATGATCTCAGCTTGGCTTTAAATTATCTCAATGTGCATCAGCTTAAATATCAAATTTCAACGGAAAAAGTGGTGTTGATGGGGCATTCTGCGGGCGCGTTTAATGTGATGTCTGCGCTCTATCATCCGAAGCCATATGAAATACAATGCCGCAATCAAATTACCGCCATTATTGGTTTGGCAGGCCCTTATCATTTCGACTATAAAGGCGATCCAATTTGTGCAGATGCTTTTGATCAGAACAGGCCTTATCAGGAAGTGATGCCATATTATTTCGTCGAGTCGAATACGGTTAAACATTATCTGTTGGTTGCAGAAAATGATGATGTCGTCGGGTTGAGTAATGCCGTTGATTTGGATCGTAGGTTGAAAGAAAAAGGCAACTACAGTCAACTTTGGACGGTGCCGCGTATCGGTCATATTTCAATGATTGGTTCGGTATCGAGTTTGTTTAGTCGTTACTTCACGACCAAGCAAAAAATTATGCAGGCGCTAGAGGATGCGCTTAAGCACTAATTGGGTTTTAAAGTATATTTGTTGTAGAGATGGTGAGTGAGCTTACAGCCACTCACGTGTATCATCTGCGACCGTTGTGCCTTCTGTCGCATGCATGATCATGGCATGTGCAATGCTGCCTTTGAACGGAATTTCAGGCAGTTGATCAAACTTAAAGAATTGGGCATCACTGATTTCTTCTTCTTGTAAGCAAAGTTCACCCGATGCGTATTCTGCTTTAAACGCAATCATTAGGTTACTTGGGAAAGGCCAAGGCTGACTCGCTAAGTATTGAACATTTTTAACTTGAATGCCGACCTCTTCCAAGGTTTCGCGGCGTACCGCTTCTTCTAAAGTTTCACCGACTTCAACAAAACCCGCAATCAAACCATACATATTGCTACGGGTATTACGCGCATTTTTTGCCAACAGAATTTCATCTTCACCTCGTGTAATGACGGTGATGACACAGGGTTGTACCCGTGGATACTGATGATAACCGCAGGCAGGACAGATCATGGCATATTCGCTGGCATGTGCTTCTGTGGCGTGGCCGCAATGACTACAAAATTTATGATTGCGACGCCATTCTAGCAGTTGAATAGCTCGGCTGGCCTGTTCGAATTGTTTGGTGCTCCAGAGTGGAAGCAACTGGCGAATTGGGATGAGTTCTAAGCCTTCAGGAATCGGCTCATTGTCTAGCAGGTCTCGGGCAATCACTTGATCACCCGAGTGAAAACTTAAATCACTTGCTAGCTTTTCTACACGAGGCAATTGAAAGTTATGATCCACCAACAATTGTTGTTGGTGAAAAATATAAGCAAGTGAAAGTTCTGACATTAGGCAACAGTCTTTAGTTTTTGGCTACTGTCCAATGCTACATCAAACATACTGTGTAATACAGGCTGTTTGTTTTTTAAGTTATCAATCAGCATATCTGCACTTGCGAGTGCATCAAGTACATGATTCACCTGAGCAGCAGTGAGCGCAGTTTCAGCCGTGATTTGTTGTTGCACAAAATCTGCTGAAATATTCAGGGCTGTTTGACCATTTTCTGCGCCTAAGAACAACATTGCGCCCGCAACTTCACGTAGTTGCGCAGGAGTATTCTCAAGAACAGTTAAAACTTGTTCTTGCTGATATTGCGCCAACGCTTGACTACTTAAGTCAATAGACGTTTTAGCCTCTGACAATAACGCAGCATGGGCTTCATCTAAACGGTCTAGTGAAATATTCATGTTGTTCACACGAAGCTGTAGGCGGCTTGAAGTATGGTGACGTTCTAACACTCCAATCGAGTTCATTGCCGACAAGATCACGTTCATCAACTGCTGCGCAAAACCTTCATCTTTCAGCATATCGGCTTGACTAAGTGATGTTGCTTGACGGTTTAAGTCATTATGCGCTTCATTTAAGTTCAATACTTTGAAGATGTTCGCCAAATCGACCAGTTTTGCTTGGAGCTCTTGGGTCTTCTCTGGGGTCATGTTTTGGTAGTTGTACTCAATGTCATTGCGGATTTGAGACATTTCGGTGGTTACCAAATCACTAATGGTATGCATCGTGTCGAAATCTGGGCCATACAGATGACGACTGAAAACTTGCAGCTGCGTATCTGTGAGCAGGTCGTCGCCAATATTGAGTTTGCCACGGATGTGTTGAGAAACTTCGTCTTCTTGGCTGATACATAGGCTGAGAATGTTGGCAAGATCTGTGAGGCTGGCTTTGAAACGTTCAGGCGCAGTAAAGAACTGTGCAATGTTACGTTCGATGCTAATCAGAGTGCGTAAACGTGGTTCATTAATGAGCAATTGTTCAATTTGATTGAGTGCAACATAGACCAAGTTCCAATACTGTTTACTCGGCGTTTGTTCTGCTAGATCCGCTAAATAAGTGCCCACCAATTTCATTGCTTGTAAATCAAGTTCGCTTTCTTCTTGTTTCAGCATTTGACTTAAAGACAGCTTGTACAGGCGGTGAACATATTGAGATTTTTCAAGACTTGGTGCTTGAGGGAGGCTGAAATCTGGGGTGATACAGTCTAGTAATGACTCGATTTGCTGACCTTCTTGCGTTAAAGGCTTTGCTAATGCAATTTCAAGACGGTTTAAGGTATCGAGTAAAAACTGTGGAATTTTCACTTCTCTTAAGCAAATGAACTCAATATAGCGCTTCAGCATGGTCGTGCCTTCGCTGAGTGCAATCACATCTTGCGTATTAATCTGTGCAGGATTCCCCATGATCTTGCGCATAAGCTCTGCGGAATATTCAGCAATTTTGGCCAAGCTCGACATATCAATCAATGCAAGCACTTGAGCACATTGCTCAAATTGGTTTAATGCATCGTCAATTCCAAAAGGTAAAGTCTGATCTTCTGCTAAGGTGCTCACAGCTGATTCAACCAGCTTAATGGAGTTATCCACTTCATTTTTTATTATCAGCAGCGCCGTTGGATCAAAATGAATAGAGGTTTGGTAAGACATTGATCTGCACCTATCCTAGTGTTTTATCGTGTTTATATGCGGCCCAAACAAGGCATAGCAACTTGTTCATCACTATAGCCTAACTGAAAAATCTTGTAATACAAAAGTTAACAAAAACTTTAGAATTTATTTGGCAAAAAAGCAGGGTGTGCCGTGTTTTTCTTGGTATTGTTTGACCCAAGTCTCATGTGCTTCAAGTTCTTCGGCTGAAGGGTGAATTACCGCCAGTTCAATATCTAGTGTTTGATGCTGACTTTGCCCATTTTGTTGTTCACTATGTGACAGGGCATCCATATCAAAGGAAACCTGACCACCTGTCATAGCCAAGTAAACGTCGGCTAGAATTTCAGCATCCAGTAAGGCCCCGTGGAAGGTACGGTCACGCTGTGGAATTTCGTAACGGCGAACTAAGGCATCGAGTGAGTTTTTTTGCCCCGGATGCTTAGATTTTGCCATCGCGAGGGTATCTGTCACTACACAAACTTCAGAAAGCGCAACAAATCCTGCACGTTTGAACTCCATGTCTAAGAAGTTCATATCGAAGCTTGCATTATGCGCAATGATTTCCGCACCTTTGAGATAGGCAAATAAGGTGTCGGCAATCTCTTGATATAGCGGTTTATCTTTTAAAAAGTCATCAGAGATACCGTGGATATTTTCAGAGTCGCCCACAGGTTTTTTTGGATTGATGTAGATATGAATCGAGCTGCCTGTGAGCTTCCGGTTCACCATTTCAATCGCACCAACTTCAATAATGCGATCGCCATCTTGATAATAGAAACCTGTAGTCTCTGTATCGAGGATGAGCTGTCGAGGTCCAAAGACCTCAACCTTACGTGGAGTAATCACAATTTGTGGATGTTGTTTGAGTTGTGTTAAATCCACACTTGCCACAACTTCAGGCGTTTGTTCAATGGAAGGCACCGTTGTAGCAAGTTCTGGTTCAGCGACTAAACTTGGCTTTTGTTCTGCAACGTGTATTTCACTTTCGGTTAAATCTTCGCTGTCATCGGCTTCTTCGTCATCGAAACCCAAACCAAAAGGGTCGTTTAACAACCAGTCTGGTTCAACTTTTTTTTTATCTACAGACGGTTCTGTTGTCGCTGTTTTAGACTGACGAAGTTGAGCCTGTGTTTGATCGGCACCGAGGTTCGCCAATTGATCTGCCATTTCGTTACCTTCATGACCTGCATGGCCTTTGACCCAGTGCCAGTCGATATCACGGCCTTGGCAGGCTGTATCGAGTTTTTTCCACAAATCTGGATTTTTAACGTCTTTCCAGTTTTTCTTTTTCCAACCCGTAATCCACTCGGTAATGCCGCGTTTGACATAGGTTGAATCTGTCCAGACTACCAACTTCGCATCGGTTGGGCAAAAAAGAATGCCTTCAATGGCCGCGGTGAGTTCCATACGGTTATTGGTGGTGTTGTCTTCACCGCCACACAGTTTATGTTCTTCAGTTTCTGTAATAATGTACGCGCCCCATCCCCCAAGACCAGGGTTTCCACGACAAGCACCATCGACATACAGGGTAATTGTTTGTGACATACACAACTTCCGTAAACTGAAAATTAAAACTAAGCGGGCACCATTGTATAACGCAAATGCACTAGAGAAGTGTATAAGATGCAGCTTTTTTAATTTCTTGTAACATTTATACTGATTTCAAGTTAAATTAACGCCTTGTGTCTGCGGCGTGCTTTACTACAATGGCAGATCTAAAAAATAAATTTTATACGAGTTGTTTGGATTTTCTTATGTATAAGTCAGCTGCCATTTTTGGCCAACCGATGTTACCGACATTATTTAAAATTACAGTACTCGGTTCAGCTCTCGCGACACTTGGACTGGCTGGTTGCTCCTCGACGCAAAGTGCAACGCAAACATCTAAATCCAAACAAGTCGTATCAAACTACTTAGACGCAAATAGTCTAGATTCTTTAGAAGATTTACTTTCTGCAACCGACATGCGTGCGGTGGAAGGGGATCGACTGTTGGTGTTAAAGCACGGTGACGTTTGGAAGCGTATGACCGTGGGCTTTAAAATGAATAGCGATCATTGGAATCCGCGCATTGATGCACAGCGTGGTTGGTTCATTTCACGCCAACCGTATTTGGACCGTTTAAGTGCACGTGCTTCACGTTATTTGTATCACACCGTTAAAGAAGCCGAGCGTCGCGGATTACCAACAGAGCTGGCTCTTCTGCCTGTGATTGAAAGTTCGTATGATCCTGCTGCAACCAGTAGTGCTGCGGCTGCGGGCTTATGGCAGTTTATTCCAAGTACGGGGCGTATTTATGGCTTAAAACAAAGTAGCCAATATGACGGTCGCCGTGATGTGGTCGAGTCAACACGTGCCGCGTATGAGTTCTTGGGCAGTTTATATAACCAGTTTGGTTCGTGGGAACTTGCCCTAGCAGCTTATAACGCAGGTCCGGGCCGTATTCAACAAGCGATTAACCGTAATAAAGCCGCAGGTTTGCCGACAGATTATTGGTCATTAAAACTGCCTGAAGAAACTATGAACTATGTGCCACGTTTCTTGGCGGTTGCGCAGATCATTAAAAATCCAAATGCCTATAACATCAATTTACCACCGATTGCCAACCGTCCGCACTTTAGAGAAGTTACTGTGGGCGCGGTGAGTCTAAATGAAGTCGCGTCGATTACCGGTTTAAGCCGTGCCGAGCTGTATCAGTTAAACCCGGGACACCGCGGTGAATGGATTGATGGTGCAAGTCCAATGCGGATTTTAATTCCTGCGGATTTGAGTCCTTCAGTGGATGTACGTTTGAAAAAATTACAGGGTGGTTCAGGCGGCTTGTGGGCATCTGCAAATACCAAACTGCCTGAAAATAACCAAACGATTCAACCAAGCAAAATTGAACCGCCGACCTTAAACACCAAAGCGATCACACCGTCGAAAACTACACCACCTGTTTTAGCGACGACAACAACAAAAACCACAACAGGAAAGCCTGCCACTTCGTCTACAGTGACGTCGTCGAGCAGTACTGCTATTGCGACGCCTACCCGTGGTTCAACGCCTAAAGGGTCTAATGCACTGGCTGCTTTTGCTGCCAATAGCGATATTCCAAGTGCGCCGCGTATTCCAGTTGCGGTTACGCCAGCGACCCCAGTGAAACCAGTTTCCGTTGAACCACCAATTTCAGCAGCAGAGCGTGAGCAGTTAACCGCGGCAATTCAAGCCGAAGGTCAAAGCAAAACTGTCGATGAAGTTCTGAAACCAGTTGCGACCAAAGCAGAGCAAGCTGAAGTGGTAGCTGAAATTCAAGCTTTGGCCCCTCAAGGCACAGAAATTGTGGATCCTTTAGATGGTAAAATTAAACTCACCGCAATTCAAACCAGTCAGTCCGTGGCAGAGCTGCAAGGTAAAGAGTTAACCAAAGGTTTTGCTTATCCAAAATCTGTGGCTGACAATACCCGTTTAGATTCAGATGAAGTGAAACGTAATCAAGGCAAAAACTTTGTTAAGACCGACTCTGAAATTGTGATTGTGCCGCCAAAAGGTAAACGTTCAACTTATACCGTACAACCGGGTGATACTTTGGCGCTGATTGCGGCCAAAAATGGGGTGAACTGGCGTGATGTGGCGAAGTGGAACCAAATGGATGCCAATGCCATACTTTATGTTGGTACATCGATTTATTTATATGATGCAAAACCACAAACTGAAAAAGTTGAAGTACGTTCTACAGTGAAAGCTGAGACTAAACCCGAGAGTTATACCGTTCGTGCCAATGATACCTTAACAGGCATTGCGGATGAGTTTGGTTTAAGCTTAAAACAGTTGGCTGACTATAACGGTTTAAGCGTAACGAGTGGTGTACGTGTGGGGCAAAAGCTTTCTTTAAAAGAAACAGCTCAATCCCTTACTAAATCCAACGATGAAAAAACTAGCAGACCAACCAAAGTGGCAACCCAGTCGTATACGGTGAAACGTGGCGAATATCTGAAACTGATTGCAGACCGCTATGCGCTGTCAAATCAAGAATTGGCAGATTTAACACCAGGTTTAAATGCGGGCAGCAACCTGTTGGTGGGACAAAAAATTAATGTGCCACTCAATGAGGTCAAAAGCTTGACGACAAGTAGTGCCAAAGCATCTCTAGTCAAAGCTGAGCCACAGTTCAAAGTTGAAAGTTATAAAGTACAACGTGGTGACACATTGTATAGCATTGCATCACAGTCGAAGATGAGCTTGTCGGAGTTGGCTGATCTCAATAATCTTTCAACCAATAGCGGCTTGCAAGTGGGTCAAAGTATTAAGATCCCTGCGGGTTCAAGCGTGCCAGATACTTATACCGTTCAGTCTGGAGACTCATTAACTGCGATTGCTTCGAAATATAATTTGGGTATGGATTATATTGCTGACCTCAACAACATGAGTCGTACAGCGGGCTTACGTGCGGGTCAAAAACTCAAATTAACGGGTGAAGTGCCTGCTGTTGAAACGCCGAAAACAGTCGAAAAACAAACTACTGCAAGTAATAACTCAACCGATATTCACGTTGTGAAATCGGGTGAAACCCTAAATAGTATTGCGCGTAAATATCACTTGCAACTGAACTATTTGGCTGCATTAAACAACCTAAGCCGTACAGCCAATGTTCGTGTCGGTCAGCGTTTGAAAATTGAAGGTGATGTTGATCCCGCGCCGATCAAAACAGAAACAGTGGCAGCAAAGCCACAAGCAACTTCTAGCCGTGCAACTGAAGCTTATAGAGTGAAGTCAGGCGAGTCGTTAAACTCAATTGCAAACCGTGCTGGGATGTCTGTGTCAGAGCTTGCTAGTTTAAATAATCTGAGTCCGCGTGCGGGCTTACAAGTTGGGCAGACCATTCAAATTCCAAAACTGATTTCACAGTACACAGTGAAACGTGGTGATACCTTAATTGGACTGGCAAGCCGTTATGGTATGGACACTTCGCAATTGGCTGAGCTCAATGACATTAAACCGAATACGCAGTTGCGCATTGGCGATGTAATTAAGGTGCCGAACTAATATTGAGTTGAAATGCAATTTCAGAGAACGCCCCGATGAAGGTTAGAACAACATTCTTGCTGTTCAGCCTTGTAGCGATTCCATTAAAGGCATGGTCTGCACTGCAGACCATGCCTTTTATTGCACCTTATGCTACGCCGAAATACAGCCAATTGGATTATCTGCCTTATGCCAATGTGCAGGCGCCAAAGGGTGGCGAATTAACACGTGCAGTCATCGGGAGTTTTGATAACTTAAACAGTATGAATGGTCGCGGTACTGCGGTTGAGGGAACCAATTATTTATTTGACTCACTTATGAGTAGTTCTTTGGATGAGCCTGCGGTGATGTATCCGTTGCTGGCAGAAAAGGTCAGCTATGACCCGAAAAACTTTAACGCTATCATTTTTCATTTAAACCCAAAAGCACGGTTTAGTGATGGCAGTCTTGTTACCGCAGCCGATGTAAAGTTCAGTTTTGATATCTTTCAAAGCAAATCCAATTTTGGCTTACAGATGTATTTGTCAGATTTAGCCAAGACAGAAGTGTTGTCCAAATACAGCGTCAAAATGCATTTTAAAACCCGAAATAATGTGGAAATGCCTTTGATTGTGGCCAGAATGCCAATTTATTCCAAAAAAGACTGGCAAGGCAAAGACTTTAGTCAAACTTCGGTCAAACCGATTTTAGGTTCAGGCCCTTACCTCTTAGAGAAAATCAATGCAGGGCAGCGGGTTATTTATAAGCGTAATCCAAAGTATTGGGCCAGAGATTTAAAGGTCAACCAAGGGCGTTATAATTTTAACCGCGTGGGTTATGTATATTATCGCAGCAAAGATATTGCTTTTACTGCGTTTAAGGCGGGTTTATATACTTTGCATGAGGAAGAGTCCGCACGACAATGGGTGACTGCTTATAACTTTCCCGCAGCGAAACAAGGTCTCGTTAAAAAATATCGATTTAAGCATTTCAATCCGATACCGACGCAAAGTTTTGTGTTTAATACCCGCCGTCAGCCTTTTCAAGATATTTATTTTCGCCAAGCTTTAACCTATGCCTACGATTTCGAATGGCAAAACAAGGCGATGTTCTATGGGCAATATCAACGCCTGCAAAGTTATTTTTCTAACAGTGAATTAGAGGCCAAAGGTGTGCCTTCGGCTGCTGAAATCAAAATCTTAAAGCCTTATTTGGCGAAATTACATCCTGTGCAGCGCGATGGTGTTTTAAAGAATTGGCGTTATTCGGCTTCGGATGGATCGGGTTATAATCGAAATAATTTGCTTATCGCACGACAGATTTTATTAAAAAATGGCTATACATATAATGCCAAAGGGCAATTGTTGGATCGGAAGAACAAGCCGATTCAGTTTGAGTTTCTGATTCAGCCGAGTGATGCTGTGCGTGAAATTACGCCTTTTGTTCGCCATCTAAAGCGCCTAGGAATACAGCTGAGGATTCGACAGGTTGACACACCGCAGTATTATGAGCGGATGCGTACTCAAGATTTTGATATGACCCTACAAACGATGCCACAGTCTTTGACACCGGGCAAAGAACAGGTGCAACTGTGGGGCAGTGCTTCAGCCCATCAGGTGGGAAATTATAATTATTCGGGTATTCAAAATCCGGTGATTGATCAGATGATTCAACAGTTGATTCAAACGCCTGATCGTAAGCAAGTGGTCGTGCAAACGCGTATTTTAGATCGATTACTGCGTGCAGGTTATTATCAAATTCCAACCTATGGTAAAGCGGATCAATGGTATGCCTATTGGAACATGTATCAAAAACCGGCACGAAGTCCACAGTTACATGTCGGGTTGGATTATTGGTGGAGTGATGCCAAACAGGCGAAAACGGTGAGTCAGTATTTAGGTCGGGCAGCCAAGCCATAAGCTTGCATAGGGGTTTTTGAGATGCGTATGTATATATTCAAAAGGCTGTTGCTGATCGTTCCGACCTTATTTCTGATTTTACTGATCAATTTTGCTGTGATCCAAATTGCACCCGGTGGTCCTGTTGAGCAAGCCATTCAGCAAGCGGAAGCTATGCAAACTTTGGGTAATCTGCGCAGTGCAGGTGGAGGCTCAAATGTCTATCAAGGCGCGCAAGGACTCAGTGATGAAATGCTCGCAAAGATCAAAGCACATTATGGTTTTGATCAGCCTATGCATATACGCTTTTTTGAAATGGTAAAAAATTATGCGCAACTGGACTTCGGTACAAGCTTTTTTAAAGACCAGCCCGTTACAGCGCTGATTAAGGATAAATTACCTGTATCCGTGTCCTTGGGATTGTGGAGTGCTTTGCTGATTTATCTGATTTCCATTCCTTTGGGCATCAAAAAAGCCCGATTGCATGGCACAGTGTTTGATCAGTCTACATCGTTACTGTTGGCAGTGGCCTATGCAATTCCTGCGTTTATTTTTGCAATTCTCCTGATTGTATTTTTTGCAGGCGGTTCTTATTTCCAATGGTTCCCCTTACAAGGTTTGGTCTCGGAAAATTTTGCGGATTTGTCGTTATGGGGCAAAATTAAAGATTATTTTTGGCACATGGCTTTACCGCTTTTGGCGATGGTGATGGGTGGCTTTGCCACAGTGACTTATCTCACCAAGTATTCGTTTGTGGAAGAGCTCAGCAAGCCTTATGTGCTGACGGCACGTTCCAAAGGCCTGACTGAGTCTCAAGTGTTGTATGGTCATGTGTTTCGCAATGCGATATTGATTGTGGTAGCAGGCTTACCTGAAGCTTTAATCGCTTACTTCTTTGTGGGCAATTTATTTATTGAGATCATATTTAATCTGGATGGTTTAGGCCTATTGGGCTTTGAAGCCATTGTGCAGCGTGACTATCCTGTGATTTTTGGCATATTGTTCATTTTTACTTTGTTGGGCTTGCTGCTGCGTTTAATTGGCGATGTGTTGTATCAGCTGATTGATCCGCGAATACATTTTGATTCGCAAGGGAGAGGCTGATGTCACCTATTTTACATGCAGGTTTCAAACGATTTAAGCAAAATAGGCTCGGTCTCAGTTGTTGTATTTTATTTCTTTGTGTTTTTGTACTGTCTTTAGCTGCAGAGCTGATCGCGAATGATAAACCGCTGTTGGTAAGGTATGATCAGACCTTATATTTTCCAGTATTGAAACACTATCCTGAAACGACTTTTGGCGGTGTTTTCGAAACTGAAACTGAATATAAAGATCCAGTGGTACAACAGCTGATTCAAGCAAAAGGTTGGGTTGTTTGGCCGTTGATCCAATATTCATATCAAACTCCCAATGTAGATTTGACTATCCCTGTACCGTCACCACCCACGATGCAAAATTGGCTCGGGACAGATGACCAAGGTCGTGATGTCTTGGCACGCGTGTTGTATGGTTTACGTGTCTCATTGCTGTTCGGTTTTATTTTGACTTTCAGTTCAGCTGTACTGGGCATAGTGATTGGAGCAATACAAGGTTATTACGGTGGTTGGATCGATTTAATCGGGCAGCGCATTTTAGAAGTGTGGGGTGGGTTACCTATGCTGTTCTTGGTGATGATTTTAGTCAGTATGTTTAGCCCAAATATTTACTGGCTGTTTTTAATCATGCTGTTATTCAGTTGGACAATTTTAGTTCCACTGGTACGTGCTGAGTTTTTAAGGGCACGTCAGTTGGACTATGTCCGTGCCGCGCGAAGTTTGGGTGTGACCAACCGAGCCATTATTTTTCGGCATATTTTACCCAACGCGATCAGCTCGAGTCTGTCACAACTGCCTTTTATCTTAACTGCCAATATTACAGCGCTAACAGCACTGGATTTCTTGGGTTATGGTCTACCGCCTGATGCGGCATCATTGGGCGAGCTTTTGTTACAAGGGAAGAATAATTTAAATGCACCATGGTTAGCACTGTCTGGCTTTTTCAGCTTAGCCATTGTGCTTGCGTTGTTGATGTATATCGGGGAGGCTTTGCGCGATGCATTTGACCCTAGACGATAATAGGACTGCTCACATACTTAAAGTGAATACACTGCGCATTCAAAGTGCAGAACGGGTATTGGTCGATCAGCTCAGTTTTGAACTGTATGCTGGGCAGACTTTGGCGCTGGTTGGAGAGAGTGGTTCAGGAAAATCGATCAGTGCTTTAGCCTTGATGGGTTTATTGCCGAAAGCATTGCAAGTGCACGGCTCAGTACTGTTAGACGGAAAAGAGCTACTAGAGTTAAACGATGCACAATTTAGGTCGATTCGTGGGCAAAAAATCGCAATGGTTTTTCAAGAGCCGATGACTGCCTTGAATTCTTTGCATCGGGTGGAAAAGATCATTGCCGAGACTTTGTGGTTACAGGGCTGGTCTAAAATGCAAGCTCGGCAACGTGTAATTGCCTTGCTGGAGGATGTGGGCATTCCAAATCCTGAAAGTGTGTTGCAGCGTTTTCCTTATGAGCTGTCTGGCGGGCAGCGTCAGCGGGTCATGATTGCCATGGCACTGGTGCAAGAGCCTGATATTTTGATTGCCGATGAACCCACCACAGCACTAGATGTCATGCTGCAAGTTCAAATTTTAGACTTGCTGAAGTCTTTACAACAGCGCCATAACATGGCCATGATTTTGATTAGCCATGACCTCAACTTGGTGAAACACTATGCTGATGATGCCGTGGTCATCCATCAAGGTAAGGTCGTAGAGCAAGGGGCGGTTGCGCAGATTTTTGAGCAGTCGCAGTCTACTTATACTCAAAACTTACTCAATCATTCTTTTGGTCAAGCCATTAATGTACAAGATGCAGCACCTTTGCTCTGCTTAAAACAACTTGAGGTTAAATTTCCGATTAAAAAAGGCTGGTTTAATCGCACGACACAGTATCTTGCTGCGGTTGAAGCTTTGGACTTGAGCTTGGCTCAAGGGCATTCGTTGGGAATTGTTGGGGAAAGTGGTGCAGGCAAAAGTTCTTTGGCACTGGCTGTAGCAAGGTTGATTGAAAGTCGAGGGCGGATTCTGTTTGGAGAACATGATTTAAACCAACTTTCGCAAAAAGCATTACGTCCGCTTCGCGGTGATTTTCAAATCGTGTTTCAAGACCCGTTTGCAAGTTTGAATCCACGCATGAGTGTTGAACAAATCATTGCAGAAGGTTTGACTTTAAAACCTTTGTCTTCATTTGAGAGGACGCAATGTGTTGAGAATGTCTTAACTCAGGTGGAGTTGCCAGTTATATTTAAAAGCTATTACGCGCATGAGCTATCCGGTGGACAGAGACAGCGTGTGGCTTTGGCACGAGCCTTGGTGCTTCAACCGAAACTATTGATTTTAGATGAACCAACTTCGGCCTTAGACCGAAGCACGCAGCGTTCGATTGTGGCGTTATTACGCCGCCTACAACACGAGCAGGGTATGAGCTATTTGTTTATTAGCCATGACTTACAAGTGGTACGTGCACTCTGCCAACAAGTTTTGGTTTTGCGACATGCCAAAGTAGTGGAATTGCAAGCCACTGAACAACTTTTTGAGCAACCGCAGTCTGACTATACGCGTCAATTGATTCAAGCCAGTCAGTATCAGTAAAATCATTTTCTAAATAAAAGATCAGAAATTTTGACAAAATGAATTGTCAAATTCTCTTGACTGTAGCCAAAAAACACATAGAGTAAAAACACTAAAAAATATTAAAGGATGAATTTTCATGAGCCAGCTTGCAAGCGCAATCGACATTGGGCAGGTCCATTTTAAAAATAAGATGATTAAAGGGGCAATGAGTGAAGCACTGGCTAATCATGCTGGCCAGCCGAATCATTTGCACTTAGGCTTGTATGAGGCTTGGGCAAAAGGAGGCCTAGGCTGTGCCATTACAGGTAATGTGATGGTGGACTTCCGAGCTAAAAATGAGCCAGGCGTGGTGGTGATTGAAACCGAGCGTGACTTAGAACCACTAAAACAATGGGCTGCGATTGGTAAAAAACATGGCATGGTGCAATTGGTACAGTTGTCACATCCGGGCCGTCAATGTCCTAAGGGCTTAAATAAGGAAACGGTTGCACCTTCAGCAGTACCATTTAGTCCCGCTTTATCAATGAGTTTTGGAACGCCGCGAGCGCTTCGTGAAGATGAAATCCTTGATATTATCCAGCGCTTTGCAACTTCAGCTGCCATTTGTGAGAAAGCAGGCTTTGAAGGCGTGCAATTACATGGTGCACATGGTTATCTAATTAGTCAGTTTTTATCGCCGTTGACCAATAAACGCCAAGATCAATGGGGTGGCTCTGCTGAAAACCGCATGCGTTTTTTATTGGAAATTTATAAAGCAGTACGTGCAGCGACTTCAGAGCAGTTTATTATTTCGGTCAAACTCAACTCGGCAGATTTTCAGCGTGGTGGAATCTCGGAAGAAGATGTCATTGCGACATTTAAAGCGATTGATGCGGCTGGGATTGATTTGATTGAAATTTCAGGTGGTAGCTACGAAGCACCTGCCATGGCTGGGGTGAAGCAAGAAAAACGTAAAGCGTCGACCATTGCACGTGAGGCTTATTTTTTAGAGTTTGCTGAAAAAATTCGTGAACAAGTCCAGTGTAAGTTGATGGTGACAGGTGGTTTTCGTACTGCTGCGGGTATGAGCGCAGCCTTAGAAAGTGGCGCGTGTGACTTTATTGGGATGGCGCGTCCATTTGCGGTTGAACCCGACGTGACCAATCGTTTAATTGCAGGGCAAGATGTACGTTATGCAGTCGATAAGATCAAAACAGGCATTTCAATGATCGATAAAATGGCGATTATGGAAGTGATCTGGTATGCCGCGCAATTTAAGGATATCGCAGAAGGTAAACAACCAAATCCGAAACTGTCACCGCTCAAAGTGTTTTTTAATTATTTAAAAGGCAATGTAAAGGCGGTGATTAAAGGGCAAGTCAACTCTAGAAAGTCAGCTTAAGCATAGCATTACTGCGTGATAGACCAATAGTGTTCAAAATCAGAAGCAGACCATTGCCCATGTGCCATAGCAGCATCGAAGGCAGGTCTGCTTTGTATTTGGGTGAAATAGTGTTGAATGGCCTGATACTGAGCAAACTGCGGTGTGGCATAACTGGCTGCATAGAGTGGAAACCACATTAGTATATCCGCATAACTAAACACATCGCCTGCAAAGTATGCATACGCGCTTAAGTGGGTATCAATTTCTTTAAGTTGTCGATGTAGCTCAGGGTTTAAATAAGCATAATTGAATGCGCTTTGAAAGGCCAAACTCACAAAACGTACAACCAAAGGTGTTTGTTGCTTAATGTGTTGGAAAACTTGTTTCAATGCCAAATTGGGCATGAGACTGACATCGCTATAACGACTATAAAAACAGAAGTTCCAATACTGTGTATGGTCATGGGGAATAATCAACTTCTGGTGTCGTTGGCATAAATATTCTACGATTGCGCTGCTTTCCGTAAGTCGTATCGTCTGAGTATTATGTGGAATGTCGAGCGTTGGAAATTTCAGATTTGTTTGTCTAGCTTGTGTTGCATCATACAGTTTGAGTTCATAAGAAAGCTCAAGTTCCTCGAGTAGCCAAAGAATACGCTGTGAACGTGAGTTTTGAAGATGATGTAAGATCATAAAGATTTTTAGTTTTAAGTGATTGATCGTGTCTATAAAAAGAAGAATAAAGGAAATCTAGGATGAAAAATAGAAATGTTGTGATTTTAAGTGCTGTTTTACTGTTGGTAAGTCCTCAACTGCTATGGGCGAATATGTCCTATCAAACGGGCGATATTATTTTTCATGTTTCGAAGTCTCAGCAAAGTTTAGGGATACAAAAAGCGACCAAGTCTCGTTATAGCCATATGGGTTTAATTGTTAATAAAGATGGAAAAGCATGGGTTTTAGAGGCAGTTCAGCCTGTGAAATATACAGCACTTCAGCAGTGGATTGATCGCGGGGTAGAGCGGCATTATGTGGTGAAGCGTTTTAAAACGAATTTGACTGTTCAGCAAAAGCAGCAACTAAGCAAGAACGCAGAACAATACTTAGGCCAGCCTTATGATCTTTATTTTGAGTGGGACAATCGTGCTTTATATTGCTCAGAAATAGTCTGGAAGGCCTATCATGATGCTTTAGGTATTGAGTTGGCTCCGTTATCCAAACTGAAGCAATTTGATTTAAGTTCGTCTGAAGTCAAGCAACTCATGCAACAGCGATATGGGCAAAACATTCCCTTGAATGAAACTGTGATTGCACCACAGACTATTTTTGCCTCGACCGCTTTGGTTGAAGTCGATCGTAAATGAACAGGGAATAAAAAAGCCCAAGTCATCATGCTTGGGCTTTTTTATGAGATGACTATAGAAAAAAATCAATCTCAAATATGGCGTCCCTACGGGGATTCGAACCCCGGTTACCGCCGTGAAAGGGCGATGTCCTAGGCCTCTAGACGATAGGGACAGTACAGAAGTGATGTTTTAAAACCGATTACTTTTGATCTTAAGTAATGGCGTCCCTACGGGGATTCGAACCCCGGTTACCGCCGTGAAAGGGCGATGTCCTAGGCCTCTAGACGATAGGGACTTAATAAAACTTTACTTCTGAAATTGGCGTCCCTACGGGGATTCGAACCCCGGTTACCGCCGTGAAAGGGCGATGTCCTAGGCCTCTAGACGATAGGGACGTTTCAGAGGTGGGCGTATATTAGGTCGAAAACAGAGGGGTGTCAAACGCTTTTCTCTAAATAATTCCAGTTTTAAGTGTTGAGTGCATAAATTTAAAACAATCTAGATAAAATGATTAAAAATCATATGATTTAAGCCGATTTTTTAAGCAAACTTAGCAAGTTGTTGATGAACTCGGGATGGTGTAAATAGCCTTCGATTAGATGAGGATGAGCAAGATCGGTGGTGATTTGCTTGTTGATAATGGCGGGTGTAAAAGCAAACGGTTTTTGGTTCAGTGGAAAAGCACTCAGAAAATCAGCATCTGAATAAAAATTGATCCAATCGCCATATAAAGCTGCAGGCCGTTGAATAGGTTGCTGCAAATGACACTGAATAACGCGAAAGGCAAGTGGTGAACCGAGGGTAATTAGTGCTTGAATCTTAAGTTCGGGGTGTTGAATTAAATAAATATAGGCAATCACGCTGCCTAGAGAGTGGGCAATCACAATATTGGGTTTCGTACCGTGTAAGTGCTCATGCAGACGCGTATGCACGGTGTGGATGAAGTGTGGATTGGATAAATATAGATACGCTTCCATCAAAAAACGATGAATAAAGCTACTATGCAGCTCTGGGAAGTGGTTGATTAAACTAGCTAACTCACGTAAGGCCAGATCTTTGCCGAGGAGGCTAATGTATTTAATTTTATTATTGAATGAGAGTTCATCTGAAATTGTGAGCTGAGGGTTTTTAGAAATTTCAGCTTGATGTTCGATATTGGGTGCAGCGGTGTGCGTCAGGTGAATAGGATGTAAAAAAGAAAAAGGAGACCAATGTTGTGGCATGAGGGTGCTGGCATTGAGGGTGTTTTCTAAATGCTGACGTGTTAGAAGATCTCCATAAAAGGCCAGCCAACTGTGCCGCTGAAGATAGGGAAGGTCATCTGCGCGGCCAAGTTCGCTCAGTACCTGTTGTAAGATCACAAGCCAATGTTTAAGCAGGGTACGTGCAGTCTTGTGCTGCTGATTCATCCCATGAATCCATACAATATTCATCGTGCATGCACCGATGATGTACTTGATCAAAACAGTATAAAAAAAGAGCGACCGAAGTCGCTCTTTTTAACAATACGGATTAAGTTTTCTTGTGATAAAAGGTGTAATAACTGGCATAACATACTGCAATAAACAATAAACAACCAAAGAAACTAATACGCATACTTGGATCAAACACCATGCTGACGCAGGTGATAAAGCAGAAGATAAAGCCAAGGATTGGCACAATAGGAAACAGGGGTGCTGCAAAACCTAATTCTTCTTTTTTACGTCCTTGTTTATACCATTGGCGACGGAAGTTAAATTGGCTTAAGCAAATACTCATCCAAACGACGACCATGGTAAACGCTGCAATACCCAGTAAATTGGTAAAAATGGCTTCAGGTGCAAACTGTTCAGACAGTAAACCTGGCATACCCCCAATCATGGTCACGATGACTGCCACATAAGGGACACCACGTGCATTGATTTTTGAGAAGACTGCTGGTAACTGCTTTTGGTAAGATAACGACCACATCATACGCGAAGCGGCAAATAGTCCTGAGTTCGCAGCAGATAGCAACGCAGTGATAATCACAAAACGAATGATATCTTCAGCATAAGGAATGCCAATGTGTTGGAATACGGTTACAAATGGACTGCTACTCACGCCTTCAGCTGCTAAACCTGCTTCTTGATGCGGAAGGAGTGAAGTCACGACCAAGATGGTACCCACAAAGAAAATCAATAAGCGGAAAATCGCAGTATTGATGGCTTTGGGTACATTCTTAGCAGGATCTTTGGTTTCACCCGCAGCAACACCAATCAGCTCTGTACCAGAAAATGCAAAGTTCACGATCAACATGGTGGTAAAGATAGGGAACAAGCCTTCTGGGAACCAACCCTGAGCCGTTAAGTTGCTAAATAAAGGCGCAGCTTCATAGCCTCTGTAGCCAATCACGCCAAAAATAGCGAGTAGACCCAATAAAATAAAAATAACAACGGTGATAACTTTGACTAAAGCCAACCAAAACTCAGATTCTGCGAACCATTTGGTCGAGATCATATTTAAACTAAATACAAAAGCACCAAATATTAAGGTCCACATCCACATTGAACTATCTGGAAACCACTCCTGCATGAGCAGTGCAGCAGCTGTAAACTCGGTTCCTAGCGTGACCGACCACGTTAGCCAGTACAGCCATGTGATGGTATAACCTGTACCTGGTCCGATGTAGCGTTTGGCATAGGCGCCAAATGAGCCAGACTCAGGCATATGAACAGCAAGTTCCCCTAAACACAGCATGACCATATATGCAATGATCCCGCCGAGGAAATAAGAAATAATGGCACCTACAGGCCCCGTTTGTGCAATGACTTCACCCGATCCTAAAAATAGGCCAGTCCCGATTGCGCCACCAAGCGAAATCATAACCAGATGTCGAGTACTCATAGCGCGTTTTAAAGGCGCAGAATTGCCCTGATGCGAAGCATCATTCGGAGATGAGTGCATAAGCGTTAATAAGTTCAGGAATGAAGCGGGCTATTGTAGTGAAAAACTGCAAATCTGCAATGAAATAATAATAATTATGAATAAGTGTTGATCGGATAAGATCAAGATATGGCGTCCCTACGGGGATTCGAACCCCGGTTACCGCCGTGAAAGGGCGATGTCCTAGGCCTCTAGACGATAGGGACGTTGCGAGGTGATGCGTATATTAAGGATTAAAGGCCTATTTGTCAAAAGGGTTTTTGCTCTGTGATGGTTGAAAGTTCAAACATTAGGCAAAACAAGTAATTAAATTGAATGAATTTTTTATTGCTGCAAAAGTGAGCCCAAAAAATAAGCTTGAGCTCACTTTGCTGAAGGTACTTAGTTTTTATTATGATAGAGCCAATAGTAACTAGCATAGCAAGCCGCCATAAAGAGTAAGCAGCCAATAAAACCTGAAAGCATTTCAGGGTCAGCCGCCATACTTAAGCCTGTTGCTGTACAGCAGATAAAGCCTAGGATCGGAACCAACGGATACCAAGGGGTACGGAATTTCAGCTCCGATAAAGCCCGACCTTGCTTTAACCATTGGCGACGAAAGTTAAACTGACTCCAGCAAATACTCATCCAGACAATCACCATGGTAAATGCTGCGACACCCATCAAGTTCTTAAAAATGACATCTGCACCAAACTGCTCTGAGAGTAAGCCCGGCAAGCCACCAATCATGGTGACCCAAATGGCAATATAAGGCACGCCAGATTTACTTACTTTAGCAAAAAGCTTGGGGAGTTGGTTTTGTGAGGACAGGGCCCACATCATGCGTGATGCAGCATATAAGCCTGAGTTCGCGGTTGATAATAATGCCGTGATAATCACAAAACGGATAAAGTCTTCGGCATAGGGAATGCCCATTTGGGTGAATACAGTCACAAATGGACTGCTGCTTAAGCCGCCATGTCCACCTACTTGCAAACCTGTGTTGGTGTAGTTAAGTAGCGAACTGATGACAATGATAGTACCAACAAAGAAAATAATGAGGCGCCAAACCGCGGCATGAATGGCTTTGGGTACATTTTTTTCTGGGTTTTCAGTTTCACCTGCGGCAATGCCAATCATTTCTGTGCCATTAAAAGCGAAATTCACAATTAATAAGGTGGTAAACAAAGGAATAAGGCCATTTGGTAGCCAGCCCTGTGCGGTTAAGTTGTTAAATAAGGGTGCAGATTCATACCCCTGAAAAGGGATGATACCGAAAATACAGGCAAAGCCTAATAGAATGAGAATAAGTACAGTTGCGACTTTAATCATGGAGAGCCAAAACTCAGACTCTGCAAAGGCTCGTGTTGAACTGAGGTTTGAAATCAGGACGCCACTGGCAAAGATCAGTGTCCATAACCAGATCGACGTTTGTGGGAACCATTCCTGTACCAAAATGGCTGCTGCGGTAAATTCGGTACCGAGTGTTGCCGACCAGCCGAGCCAGTACATCCACGACACCATATAACCTGTGCCAGGGCCAATATAAAGTGTTGCAAAGGCACCAAATGAACCAGAAACAGGCAAATGTACTGCAAGCTCTCCAAGGCAAAGCATGACCATATATGCGATCAACCCGCCAATAATATAAGCCAGCACAGCACCAAGAGGGCCTGCCTGAGAGATCACTTCGCCTGAGCCCATGAACAGGCCTGTACCAATGGCACCACCAAGCGATAACATGATCAGGTGGCGTGTGCTCATGGCACGTTTTAATGAGGTATTTTACGGTGAATCAGTTGAAGACCGCGAAGGCGGCGTTGCAGATTGCATAGAAAATCAAACAATGGGCTTAAAGTTATATTCTAGTTTTTAATAAGATGAAAAATCACGTGAATTGAAATTTTCTAATGAAATCTCAGTATTAATTTAAAAAACAAATGTTTAAAGTCGACTTTTAGTGGTCAGGTGTTGGATAAGAAGGGCTGTTCTCAGCACTTGGGTGTATTTCTTCTGCAACAGGGTCTTGTTTGGTGTTGTTGGTTCCTTGTTGGACAAACCATAGATAAAAAATAGAAGGTGATAGAATCAATAAAAAGATTAAAAATTTCTTAAACATAACAATCAACCTTGAAAAACACGAAGCATCGTATAACTAGCGCATGGTTAAAATTGAAATGAAATATCGGTGTTCAATTAGAACTGATTAAATGAAAAGTGGTGTTTTCTAGAAATAGAATAAGATGGCGTCCCTACGGGGATTCGAACCCCGGTTACCGCCGTGAAAGGGCGATGTCCTAGGCCTCTAGACGATAGGGACGTTGCGAGGATGGCGGTATCCTATTGATCCGCCACCAGAGTGTCAAGTAGGTGCGGCGCGAGTTTGTTCAAAATATAACAGAACAGTTCGGCGGTCTTTTGAGTGTCGTATAAAGCCGAGTGGGCCTCTCTACCATCGAACTCAATCCCTGCTTGAATACATGACTTCGCAAGAACGGTTTGACCAAACATCACAGCACTTAAGGTGACGGTGTCAAATACAGAGAAACTGTGAAATGGGTTTTGATTTTTAGTCCCTGTACGTGCAATCGCTGCCTGTACAAAGCCTAAATCAAAGTGGGCGTTATGACCGACCAAGACCGCATGTGTACAGTTCTGTTGGCGACGGACTTCATTGACGGCTTTAAAAATACGTTTTAATGCTGTTTTTTCGTCTTCAGCCATAGCCATGCGCATGGGGTTAAAGGGATCAATACCAATAAAGTCTAATGAGCGACGGTCTAGATTTGCACCTTCGAATGGGTTGATATGCGCATGATGTGCAGGACCCGGTACAAATTGACCTTCTTCATTATAAATAATCGGAATTGCGGCAATTTCCAATAAGGCATCGGTCTGTGCATTAAAACCTGCTGTTTCAACATCGACAACAACAGGTAGAAAACCACGGAAACGCTGACCAATTATTGGCAATGTTTCATTTGTCACACTTTTCTCCATTGAATGGTTTTACCCGCATACAGCGGAATAATTTGTTCACCATCCAAATAGTCTAAACTCTCAGGGATGACTTGGTCTTCTTTTACCAGTGTAATTGTTGAAGTATTGCGCGGTAGACCGTAGAAGTCTGCACCAAAGTGGCTGGCAAAACCTTCAAGGCGTTCAAGTTTACCCACTTGATCGAATGCTTGAGCATAAAGTTCAATTGCCGTTGGTGCGCTGTAGCAGCCTGCACATCCACATGCATTTTCTTTAGCATTTTTAGAGTGTGGTGCACTGTCTGTGCCTAAGAAAAACTTAGGGTTGGCACTGGTCGCAACTTCGAGCAAAGTTTGCTGATGCGTTTGGCGTTTTAAAATGGGTAAGCAATAGAAGTGCGGTTTAATGCCACCAACCAACATATCATTACGGTTAAACAGTAAATGCTGCGGAGTAATGGTTGCAGCCACATTGCGGTCTTGTTCTAAAACAAAGTTGGCCGCTTCACTGGTCGTAATGTGTTCTAAAACCAACTTCAGTTTTGGAAATTGTTTTAGCAGCGGAGAAAGAACTTCGTCTAAGAAACGTTTTTCACGATCGAAAATATCGACATGATTGTGTGTAACTTCGCCATGCAGAAGTAATGGAACCTGATGTTCTTCAAGTTGCTCAATGACAGCATAGACTTTACGAATGTCACTTACGCCATTGTCTGAATTGGTGGTCGCGCCAGCAGGGTAGAGTTTAATCGCATTTACAAACTCAGAGTTTTTAATTTTCTTGACTTCTTCAGGCGAAGTTGTGTCAGTAAAATACAACACCATACGTGGGTCGAAGGCATTGCCTTCTGGTACGTGCGCCATGATGCGTTCTCGGTACGCATTCGCTTCCTCAACCGTTTTAACGGGAGGTACGGTATTTGGCATACAAATAGCGCGTGAAAACTGTTGGGCTAAATCGGGAACCGTACGTTGTAATGCAAGACCATCACGAAGGTGAGCGTGCCAGTCATCTGGCTGGAGAATCGTAATCGTATTCAAGGCGATTTCTGTCAAAGAAATAAAACAGATGATAATGCATATACGCCAAAAATGGTAATGACAAATAAAGGCATCTTGTCTGATTATTATGATTCATCTTTGTAAATTTGTGTTATTTTTAAGCAACCACAAGAATTAAATCTGGTCTGGTATGGAATATAAATACAACCTCGCCAAACTTCAGTACGATAAAGAAAAAATGGAAGAGCTGATTACACGACATAACCGTCGTATTGGTCAGGTTTTTCCTCAGAAATTAGAACAAGAGTTTTGGCGATTAAACTTAGAGCGCGCGCGTCGTAATATTAATGACTTTCTTTGGTCTGGTGTTTTGGCTTATTTTATTTTTGCCATTTTCACGATTCCGGGGGATTACTGGATTATTGAACAGTCTCATTTTAAACAAGATTTTATTCATTGCTTACTGGGATTGCTGAATGGTGCTGTCTGTCTTTTGTTCCTTTATGTTTTTTCACATTTTACCAAGCTGAAGCCTTTTTTTGCTTATGCAGCCATGTTTGCTGTGTTTTGGGCTGTGGTCTCTACGACTTGGTTGACCATGTCGGTGCATACTGAAGCTTTGCGTCATCAAGCGATGATGATCATCTGCATGATTTATGTCTTGGGGTATTTGCTGACTGGAGTAAAACCAGGATATATTTTTATCACTGGCGTAGTGGCTGCTGGGGTTTCATTTTTAGTCCTGATCTCGACTTTGGTCAAGTTTGATGCGATCGTGATGGGGCGTGTGATGCTTGGTAGCTGTTTGCTGGGGTATATCATTAGTCGTATGATTTATGCTCGCGAGCGCATCATTTTTTTAAATATTCGCCGCGCTAAAATTAGTGAAAAAATACATCGAATACATACTTCAGAATTGCTGCATTTGAGTCAGAATGATGAGCTGACGAAGATATCAAATCGGCGTAATTTTGACGAAATGATGGATACTTATTATGAGCAATCACGTCAGGATGAAACACCCTTGTCGATTTTGTTTATTGATGTTGATTTTTTCAAAAAATATAACGACTGTTATGGTCACCAAAAGGGCGATGATGTGATTTCATCGATTGCAAAGTCTATTAAAAATGCGATTCGGCATATGGATTTTGTGGCGCGTTATGGTGGCGAAGAATTCGTAGTTTTATTGCCAGAAACCGATGCACATGGCGCTTATGCGGTTGCTTCGAATATTTACCGAGCGATTGAGCGGTTGGAAATTCCGCATGAAATGTCTGAAGTATCGCCATTTGTCACCATTAGTTTAGGGATTACAGTCTTTAAAGGCGAGGTCGATTTGAGCAAAGTCGAGTTGCTAGGGATCGCAGATCAGGCTTTATACCGTGCCAAGCAATTAGGACGTAATCAGATTTATTATCAGCCTTTAACCACTTCTACTTGTACGGAATAAATCACTGAATAAAAAAACCGCTCTTATGAGCGGTTTTTTGACATTCAACAAACTTATTTGTTTTTGTCTTTTAACTGTGGAACAGCAGAACCAGTACCGACTGCAAGTAAACCAGTATTGGTATAAATACCAAGTTTCGCACGAGTATCGGTAATGTCCAAGTTACGCATAGTTAACTGACCAATACGGTCCATTGGCGTAAACATTGAATCGCCTTTCTCCATCGTCAAACGCTCAGCTTCATAAGTGAGGTTTTCAGACTCTGTGTTCATGATGGTGTAGTCATTACCACGACGAAGCTCTAAAGTCACAGTACCTGTGATGGCTTTCGCAACCCAACGCTGTGCAGTTTCACGAAGCATTAATGCTTGAGAGTCGAACCAACGACCTTGGTAAAGTAAACGACCTAAACGTAGACCGTTAATACGGTATTGTTCAATCGTGTCTTCGTTATGAATACCTGTAACCAAGCGCTCATAAGCAATATGTAGAAGTGCCATACCTGGTGCTTCATAAATACCGCGAGATTTTGCTTCAATAATACGGTTTTCGATTTGGTCAGACATACCTAGACCATGACGACCACCAATACGGTTGGCTTCAAGGATGAACTCAACAGGGTCTTCGATACGTTGACCATTGATTGCAACAGGGAAGCCTTCTTCAAAAGTAATCGATACTTCTTCAGCTTTAACTTCTACGTCGTCTTTCCAGAATGCAACACCCATGATTGGGTCAACAATTTTGATCCCTGCATTGAGGTATTCAAGATCTTTTGCTTCGTGGGTCGCACCCAACATGTTTGAGTCAGTTGAATACGCTTTTTCTTTTGACATTTTGTAGTCAAAGCCGTTGTCGATCAAGAATTGCGACATTTCAGCACGGCCACCTAATTCATCAATAAACGTTTGGTCTAACCAAGGTTTATAGATTTTAAGTGCAGGGTTGGTCAACAAACCATAACGGTAGAAACGTTCAATATCGTTTCCTTTATATGTTGAACCATCGCCCCAGATGTTTACATCATCTTCTTTCATTGCGGTAACAAGCATAGTCCCTGTTACTGCACGACCCAATGGCGTCGTGTTGAAATACGGTACACCACCAGTTGAAATGTGGAACGCACCACATTGAATTGCAGCAATACCTTCAAGTGCAAGCTGTAAACGGCAGTCAACTAAGCGAGCTTTTACTGCGCCATACGCTTCCGCTTTTTTTGGAATCGCATCGTAGTCGTCTTCATCAGGCTGACCTAAGTTTGCTGTATAAGCATAAGGTTCTGCGCCTTTTTGTTTCATCCACAAAAGTGCAGCTGAAGTATCTAGACCACCAGAGAAGGCAATACCAACTTTTTTGCCAACTGGGACATTCTGCAAGATAGTTGCATTATCAGTCATTGTTAATCCTAACGATATAAATATAGGCACCGAGAATGGGTGGCCTGAAAGAATAAATATGTCCGCGATTGTAGCACTTTTCCAAATGGTTTTTCTAAAAAATCATAGGGCTTTAAAAATATTAAAGCTCATGTGCATATCGATACTGTTGAAAAATTTCTGGAGAAAATCGGTTTCTATATTGTGTGCTCACTTTTTGTCTTTTTAGAAGATGTTTAGGCTGTAAATTAATCAGAAAAGTGGGGAAGTTGGTTTGGTTTTAAATTGGTATGATCAATATTGTGTGATTTTTCCATTTTTTGAGTATTAAGCTGGATTTAAGTTCGGTGATTATTTTTTATATTATTAGACTAAAGTCTAAAATTGGCATTATTTTCATAAAAATATCAGTAAAAACAATGATATTAATTTGATTGAAATATGATCTAGTTTATGAAGGTAGTCAATATTGGTCATACCAATATTAACTTTTAATTGAAGTTTTACTTCATTTTAAATCAAAATAAGCCAAGCATAAGTCATTATTGGTTTGTTTCTCTTTACGGTTGCTTATATTGGTCTGTCCAATATTGGCAAAAGTGCCAATAATATGCTCAAAATTAAATCTTAGTAAGCATTTCAAGGAGATGACAATGCTTCAATGGCAGCAAATGTATGACCCGATGGGGAATATTTGGATTTCAAGTCTAATTGCACTGATTCCGATTATATTCTTCTTTTTGGCGCTCGCGGTATTTCGTTTAAAAGGCAGTGTGGCAGGTACGATCACTGTTGTACTTGCACTTCTTGTCTCTTTATTTGCCTATAAGATGCCGGTGCTGATGGCATTCGCATCGATGGCTTATGGTTTCCTCTACGGTTTATGGCCGATTGCATGGATTATTATTGGTGCGGTATTCCTGTATAAAATTTCAGTGAAGACAGGCCAGTTTGACATCATTCGTTCTTCTATTCTCTCAATTACTGAAGATCAGCGCTTACAAATGCTGTTGGTGGGTTTTGCTTTCGGTACTTTCTTAGAGGGTGCTGCAGGCTTTGGTGCTCCTGTGGCGATTACCGCAGCATTATTAGTCGGTTTAGGCTTTAAACCGTTATATGCAGCAGGTCTCTGTCTAATCGTAAACACAGCACCTGTGGCTTTTGGTGCAATGGGTATTCCAATTATTGTTGCTGGACAAGTCTCTGGTGTTGATACGATGGAAATCAGCCAAATGGTGGGCCGTCAGCTACCATTTATGGTGCCAATCGTGTTGTTCTGGATTATGGCAATTATGGACGGCTGGCGCGGTGTTAAAGAAACATGGCCTGCAGTTGTGGTGGGTGCAAGTAGCTTTGCAATTGCACAATACCTAACTTCTAACTTTGTCGGTCCAGAATTACCCGATATTACGGCTGCAATTGCATCCTTGGTTTCTTTAACGATTTTGTTTAAATACTGGCAGCCAAAGCACATTTTCCGTTTTGCAGATCAAGATGCAACGATGAGTGAAGATGTGGCTGCACAAAAACAGCAAAAATACACTGTAGGACAAATTGCAAAAGCATGGTCTCCATTCGCGATTTTAACTGTGATGGTGACGATCTGGAGTGTGAAACCGTTTAAGGATTTATTTGCCAAAGACGGTGCATTGCATGATCTCGTGATTTCAATCAAAGTGCCATTTTTGCATCAAATGATTCAAAAAATGCCACCAGTGGTTGCTGAAATTAAAGATTATGACGCGATTTACAAGTTTGATTGGATCTCGGCGACAGGAACTGCGATCTTTATTGCAGCATTGATCACCATTGCCTATTTGAAGATGAAACCGAAAGATGCTGTGGTAACTTTTGGTGAAACTCTGAATGAGTTGAAAGTTCCCATTTATTCAATTGGTATGGTGTTGTCTTTTGCTTTTATCGCAAACTATTCGGGTATGTCTTCGACCTTGGCTTTGGCCCTTGCACATACAGGTTCAGCATTTACGTTCTTCTCGCCTTTCTTGGGTTGGTTGGGTGTATTCCTCACGGGTTCAGATACTTCTGCCAATGCACTGTTTTCAGCACTTCAAGCCACTACGGCTCAGCAAATTGGTGTGCCAGAAGTTTTACTGGTGGCAGCAAATACCAGTGGTGGTGTGACCGGTAAGATGATTTCACCTCAATCGATTGCGATTGCGTGTGCGGCGGTAGGACTGGTTGGTAAAGAGTCTGATTTATTCCGTTTTACCTTAAAACACAGTATAACGTTCACAATTATGATGGGTATTATGATTACTCTACAAGCCTATGTGTTCCCATGGATGATTCCATAACACAAATTGTGTATCAACGTTAAGGAAAGCAGATGAAAGTCTCCGATAAAGCTGTACAAAGCCTGCGTGTATTGATTGAACAAAGCAATATGCAAGTTGGAGACCGTCTGCCTGCTGAAAGAAAACTGTGTGAACAGCTTCAAGTCTCTCGCTCTTCTTTAAGAGAGGCCATTTCGCAGTTGACCAGCATGGGTATGTTGGTCAGCAAAGTGGGGGCGGGGACTTTTTTAAAACAATTACCAGCAACTTGGTCCAGTTATCAAATCGTACAACCGATTAGTAATTTGATGAGTGAGGATCCTGCCTATCGATTTGATGTGCAAGAGGCGCGCATTATTTTAGAAGGTGGAACAACTTGGTATGCAGCACAACGCGCAACCCAAGAAGATCTGGTGAACATCAGACATCATTATGACCAGATTAACCATTTTCAGGCTTTGGGAAATGATGACGAAGCGGCTCGTGCAGATGCGAAATTTCATTTAGCGATTGCTGAAGCCTCTCATAATTTGGTCTTGATTCAGATGATGCGTGGTCTGTTCGATTTGTTGCAGTTCAACGTCGCTTTGGGACGTCGAAAAGTCTATAGCGAAGCACACCGGTTTGATCAATTGCATGATCAGCACTTTCAAGTCATGAATGCAATTGAACGTCGTGATCCAGAAGCTGCACGTAAAGCAGTCTGTGGACACATTGAGTTTGTAGTACAACAGGTGCGAATGATTGATGAGGAAGAAGCTCGTCGTCAGCGCGCCAGTCGATTAAACAGGATATAAGCATGATTATTTCTTCTGCCAATGACTACCGTGAAGCGGCACGACGTCGTTTACCGCCATTTTTATTCCATTACATCGATGGTGGTGCGTATGCAGAATATACCCTGAAGCGTAATGTAGAAGATTTGTCAAAAATTGCTTTGCGCCAGCGTGTATTGAACGACATGTCTGCTTTAAGTTTAGAAACCAAACTGTTTGATGAAACTTTGTCGATGCCTGTTGCATTATCTCCTGTGGGTTTAACAGGCATGTATGCACGCCGCGGCGAAGTTCAAGCTGCGGTCGCTGCAGATAAAAAGGGTATTCCATTTACACTGTCTACTGTTTCAGTATGTCCAATTGAAGAAGTGGCACCTGCGATTCAGCGTCCAATGTGGTTCCAGCTCTATGTACTACGTGACCGTGGTTTCATGAAAAATGCCTTGGAACGTGCTAAAGCGGCAGGATGTTCAACCTTGGTGTTTACTGTGGATATGCCTGTTCCGGGAGCGCGTTATCGTGATGCCCACTCGGGTATGAGTGGCCCGAATGCAGCAATGCGTCGTTATATGCAGTCGTGTTTCCACCCACACTGGGCGTGGAATGTTGGCATGATGGGACGTCCGCATGACTTGGGTAATATTTCCAAATACTTAGGTAAGCCTACAGGTCTAGAAGATTATATTGGTTGGTTAGGTTCTAACTTCGATCCGTCTATTTCGTGGAAAGACCTTGAGTGGATTCGTGAGTTTTGGGATGGCCCAATGGTCATTAAAGGAATTTTGGATCCTGAAGATGCCAAAGATGCAGTGCGTTTCGGTGCAGATGGGATTGTGGTTTCAAACCATGGTGGTCGTCAGCTCGATGGCGTTTTATCTTCTGCACGCGCACTTCCACCAATTGCAGATGCAGTCAAAGGTGATATTAAAATCCTCGCGGATTCGGGTATTCGTAATGGTCTAGATGTTGTGCGTATGCTGGCGTTGGGTGCAGACACGTGTATGCTTGGTCGTGCCTTTGTTTATGCTTTAGGTGCAGCAGGCGGTGAAGGTGTTTCAAATCTTTTAGAATTGATTGATAAAGAAATGCGTGTTGCTATGACCTTAACAGGTGCAAAAACCATTGCTGATATTACGTCTGACTGTTTAGTGAAGTTAGAACGAGAGTTGGCTGAGTAAAACTCTCTAATAAAAGCGAATGAATATAAAGAAGCATCCTTTGCCTCATTTTGAATTAAAAATTTAAGTTCAATTGCGTAGGCGATACCTTACTTTTCAAAGATGAAAAGTAACAAAAATCTTTTGTTGGGCGAGGGGTACGTCCTGTACCCCCGCCCAACGGCGACATCCATGCCGCCACACGACATCGAATACCGTGATTAATACGCTTAAAAAATGAATGAGTTATTTCATAATCTAGCTTTATTGAAAAGCTCAAAAAATTAATGGGCAGGATATAAAATGCAATCCAATTTAGACGCACCGCAAACTATTCAAAAACTCATCACCATTGTTGGTAAACAACATGTTTTAACTGACGATAAAGACACACGTTTATACCGCCAAGGTCGTCGTTACGGTGCAGGGAAAGTACTAGCTGTTGTTGCGCCAGGTTCATTACTGGAACAGTGGCAAGTACTGCAAGCCGCTGTTGATGCAGATTGTATTGTGATTATGCAAGCAGCCAATACAGGTTTGACCGGTGGTTCAACGCCTTTTGGCGATGACTATGACCGTCCTGTAGTTCTGATCAGCACGCGTCGTTTGGTTGGCATTCAGGTTATTAATGACGGTCAGCAAGTGATTTGTCTACCTGGTGCAACACTAGATCGACTTGAAAAAGAATTGGTGTCATTTAATCGGGAGCCGCATTCGGTGATTGGTTCATCGTGTATTGGAGCTTCAGTTTTAGGTGGCGTCTGTAATAACTCAGGCGGTGCTTTGGTGCGTCGTGGTCCTGCTTATACTGAGCTGGCATTGTATGCCCGTGTTAATGATGAAGGTCAGTTAGAGTTGGTGAATCATTTAGGGGTAAATCTCGGAGAAACACCTGAAGAAATTCTAAGCAAGCTTGAAACTAAAAATTATCAAATCGGCGATATTATCAATAACTCAGGTTGCTGCGCATCGGACCATCGTTATGGACATGATGTTAAACAAGTTGATGAAAATACGCCGGCACGTTTTAATGCCGATCCGTCTCGTTTATATGAAGCATCGGGTTCGGCAGGTAAAGTGTGTGTTTTTGCCGTACGTTTGGATACCTTTGAAAAAATTCCAAGTCAAGTATTCTATGTCGGTACAAACTCACATGATGATTTGACTGAAATCCGCCGTTTTTTACTAAAAGATTTGCCGCGATTGCCGATTGCAGGGGAATACATCCACCGTGTGGCTTATGATATTGGGGCGGAGTACGGTAAAGACACCTTCATGTTCATTGAAAAACTCGGTACAGCCAAAGTACCTGCCGCATTTGCAATGAAAGATAAGGTCGATGCGTACTTAGAAAAATTTGGTGTGAAAGGTCTGTCAGATAAAGTCCTGCAATTGATCACCAAATTTTTGCCCAATCATTTACCGAAACGGATGAATGTTTTTCGTGATCTGTATGAACATCATTTGGTTATTCGGATTGAAAATCAAGATGTCGAGCAAGTTGAAAGCTTTTTAAAATGTTATTTTCAAGATAAAACCTCAGGTGATTTTTTCCACTGTACAGAGGAAGAAGGACGTAAAGCATTTTTACATCGCTTTGCCGTTGCAGGTGCAGCAATTCGCTATCGGGATACGCACCGTTCAGAAGTTGAAGATATTGTGGCTCTGGATATCGCATTGCGTCGTAATGATCGCGAGTGGGTGGAAACCTTACCCAAAGAGATGGATGATCTGATTGTTCATAAACTCTATTATGGTCACTTTTTATGTCATGTGTTCCATCAGGACTATATTGTGAAAAAAGGCGTAGATCCTTTGGCGATGGAGCACCAAATGTGGCATTTACTGGATGCTCGTGGGGCGGAATACCCAGCTGAGCATAATGTCGGACATTTATATGTAGCAAAACCTGCACTACGAACGCATTATGAAAAGCTTGATCCAACCAATAGTTTTAATGTGGGTATTGGTCAAACCAGTAAGCTGAAGCATTGGCAGTAAAGGGCTTTGGTCTAAAAAACTAAACCAGTGAGGGCAACGTCACTGGTTTTTTATTGTCGTATGTTTTTGAGAGCTCAGTTGAATTGACCGTAGATGCCAAGAATTTTTTATAAATTGTCATCCCAATATTTTAAAAAACAGCTAAAGTAGTATGCAACAAGTTGCAAAGCCAAAGATAAGGATTCATGATGACAACCAATAGCTATGCACATATTTTAAAACCCTTACATTTGGGTTTTACCACCATTAAAAACCGTGTGGTGATGGGCTCCATGCATACGGGCTTGGAAGATCGTTTTTATAATTATCCAAAATTGGCAGCATACTTCGGTGAGCGTGCTAAAGGCGGTGTCGGCCTGATCATTACAGGCGGGATTTCTCCAAACCGTCAAGGTTGGCTTCTTCCTGCGGGCGGGACGATGAATACGCTGGGGGATATTGCTCCGCATCGTTTAGTGACACATGCGGTACATAAGCATGGCGCAAAAATTTTAATGCAAATTTTGCATGCTGGACGTTATGGCTACCAACCTTTTGTTGTGTCTTCCAGTCCAATCAAGTCGCCGATTTCGCCTTTTAAACCGCGTCAAATGTCTGAAAAACAAATTTTGAATACCATTGATGACTATGTTAACTGTGCCAGTCTTGCAAAAAAAGCAGGCTATGACGGTGTAGAAATTATGGGTTCAGAAGGTTATTTACTGAATCAATTCTTAAGCCGTCATGTGAACCAACGTGAAGACCGTTGGGGTGGGCCGATTGAAAACCGTATGCGTTTTGCGGTCGAAATCGTCAAAGGGATACGTGCACAAGTTGGTGAGAAATTTATTATTTGCTTCCGTTTGTCATTACTCGATTTGGTGCATGATGGCAATACCATGCAAGAAGTAATTACCATTGCGCAAGCACTAGAAAAAGCAGGTATTACTTTGTTGAATACAGGAATTGGCTGGCATGAAGCACGTATTCCAACTATTGTGACTTCTGTGCCACGTGCTGCTTTTGTTGACTATACTGCGGAAGTGAAAAAGCAAGTGGCTGTGCCAGTGATTGCTTCAAACCGCATCAATATGCCAGACACGGCAGAAGAGATTTTGGCATCGGGCAAAGCCGATATGGTGCAAATGGCACGTCCGTTATTGGCCGATGCTTTTTGGGTGAATAAAACAGCGACCAATCGTGTCGATGAAATCAATACGTGTATCGCCTGTAACCAAGCATGCCTAGATCATACTTTTAAAAATCAGCGTGCAACCTGTTTAGTTAACCCGCGTGCGGCGTTTGAAACTGAGTTGGTTTATTTGAAAGTGAAACAACCGAAACGAGTTGCGGTTGTTGGTGGTGGCGTCGCAGGTATGTCAGCCGCGACGGTTGCAGCCAGTCGTGGACACCAAGTGACTCTGTTTGAAGCAAGTCATGAGGTGGGTGGACAGTTCAACTTGGCAAAAGTTGTACCCGGTAAAGAAGAGTTTCATGAAACCATTCGTTATTTCAAAGTACAGCTTGAAAAAACTGGCGTCGACTTACGTTTAAACACCAAGGTGAATCGTGAGCAGCTTGAGCGTGAAGGCTTTGAAGAAATTATTATTGCAACAGGCGTTGTGCCACGTGCATTACGTATCGAAGGGAGTGATTCACCGCAAGTCTTGTCTTATGCAGAAGTGTTACGCGGCGCACCTGTCGGTCGAAAGGTTGCAGTGATTGGTGCTGGAGGGATTGGTTTTGATGTGTCTGAGTATTTATTGAAACCAGAGCATCAACCTCAGCCACAACCGCTTGCAGATTGGCAACGTGAATGGGGCGTAGATCCAAACCCGAATTATGTTTCTGAAGGAGGCACGCAGGCCGCAGAAGTTCATCCGCCTGTTCGTGAGATTTATTTATTACAGCGTAAAACCTCTGCACTTGGAGCAGGTTTGGGCAAAACTTCGGGCTGGGTACACCGCGCACAGTTGAAAAAGCATGCAGTACGTATGTTACGTGGGGTTCAGTACAAAGCTGTGACTGATGAAGGGCTTTGGGTCGATATGGCAGGACAAGATCAATTGCTCCGTGTTGATACTATCGTTGTGTGTGCAGGACAGGAGTCTGTGAAGGATCTGATGCCAAGTGTTGAGCAAAATATGTTAGCGAATTATCACATTATTGGTGGTGCTAAATTGGCAGCTGAGCTAGATGCGAAGCGTGCGATTCGTGAAGGTGCCGAAATCGCCTCGAAATTATAAGCTTTTGATGAAACAATATGCAGTTGGTTGCTTTGACGGTAAGTTTTACTTGTCATGAAAACAAAAGCTCCGTATGATGGCGCACATGGAAGCGTGGCAGAGCGGTTTAATGCACCGGTCTTGAAAACCGACGAGGGCTTATACCCCTCCGTGAGTTCGAATCTCACCGCTTCCGCCAAATTAGAAACAACAAAGCCCTGATAATGTCAGGGCTTTGTTGTTTCTAATTTGTGTAACGTAAGCAGATAATAAGCAAAAAATAGATCTCTTGCGAAAGTCATTATTGCAAGTTTATCCGGTTTACGAGTGCAGCAATTAAGTTAATGCGTAAACCGAATCTTTTCCGTCTATTTCGATAGCGTTCACTTAATATTCTAAATGTTTTCAATTGACTATTAATGTGTTCGATCACAACTCGTATTTTTCCAATCATTTTATTGTACCTTTTCTCAACATCAAATAAGGGTAAATTCTTCTTTTTCTTTATTGGCATCAATAATTTAAAGCCATCTTGCTCTAATCCGTAGTACCCTAAATCGGTCATAACATATTCACAATGTTTGAATTTCTTAACCGTTTTTCTTGCCAATTTAATATCATGCTGACTGCCATTCGATATATCTAGCCCTATGATTTGTTTGCTGTTCGGATGATAGATCACTTGTGCTTTTAGCGTATGTTTCTTCTTTTTACCACTGTAGAACTTACTCTGATTTTTTTTTCGGACGTTCTATTGAACATTCTGTCGCATCAATAATGACCCAGTTAAAGTGTTCGTCTGCTGTGGTAATGCTTCGTTTTGGCAGAGTAAAACGTCTTGATTTCATCAATGCATCTTCAACCTTTTTAATGGTTCGATTCACATTACTTTCAGCGATATGGTAATTTGCCGCTAATTCCAGTTGAGTGCTGTAGTTCCGTAAGTAATTGAGAGTTAATAACAACTGATCCTCTATATCTAAAGTATGAGGACGACCTGATTTCTTTTTGAGTGATTCTGCTTTTTCTAAAACCTCTACCATTTCAGTAAAAACTTGTCGAGGTACGCCAACCAAGCGTTTGAATTCAGAATCTGAAAAACGATTTAATTTCTGATATCTCATGAAATTTATATTGAGGTGGTTTTTACTTTCGCAAGAGATCTAATAAATACTTAACTTATATAAATTGTTAAAATCAAAAAAATTAAATCATTTAAAACGGAATAACTAACTGATGACACCATTTTCAATCGAGTTAGCAATTGAGAAAATTGTAGATAAAAATTCTAAAGAAAACTTTCTAGAAGTATACAAGTGCTATGAAGCTGGGTGCTATAGAGCTGCTGTTGGCTTACTGTGGTCTGTAGTTGTAACAGATATAGTTTCAAAATTGCAAAAGGTTGAAATCGATTTTAATGATTCCACAGCCCATAAAATTTTAGCTGAAATAAAAACTAAACAACAAAAAAGAGAAAAAGGAAGCGATTGGGAGCAGTCTATTGTTAAAGATGTATATGAACGAATGAAATTTTTTGACCAAGATACATATGAAAATCTTCTACATTTACAAAAGAAACGTCATTTATGTAGTCATCCTTTGATTCAAGAAAATGACAATAAACTTTATACCCCGACTCCTGAAGAAACAAAATCTTTTTTACGACATGCATTAGAAGATGTTTTGACAGTTCCAGCTGGCTTTTCAAGGCACGCTTTGACCGACTCTATTTTGGGGGAGATATCTAAATGGCTTTGTTGCACAAACCTATCTCTAAAGGCTTATTCCACAATATAATTCTCAAATGAATAAGCCCACACCTAAAATCTATCGTACAACCAATTGGTCTTCTTATAACAGTGCATTAATAAATCGAGGATATCTCTCAATTTGGTTTGATCCCAAGACTCAATGGTACGCTCAACCCAAAGGTAAACATGGTCGAAATCAAACTTATTCAGATACAGCCATCCAATGCTGTTTAATGATCAAATCCTTATTTCATCTTTCTTTACGCATGGTCACTGGCTTTGTGCAAAGTCTCATTCATCTTTGTAGATTAGATTGGACAGCACCAGACTATTCCACCATCTGCAGAAGACAAAAGCATATTGATATTGCAATTAACTATCAAAAAAGCAGTAATGGTCTCCAGCTCATCGTCGATTCTACTGGCTTAAAGTTTCTAGGCGAAGGTGAATGGAAGCGTAAGAAACACCAACCTGAATATCGTCGCCAATGGCGTAAACTTCATATTGGGATAGATGCTGAAACCCTTCAAATACGAGCAGTTCAGCTTACAACCAATAACGTGAGTGATTCACAAGTGCTTGGTGATTTACTCGATCAGATTCCACAAGATGAGCAGATTGACTCTGTCTATACTGATGGGGCTTATGACACCAAGCAATGCCGTCAGGTCATTGCAGATCGGCAAGCACATGCAGTGATTCCGCCAAGAAAAAATGCGAAGCCTTGGAAAGATACAAAGACCAGTTCGCTAGAGCGAAATGAATTACTACGAACAGTTAAACGTTTCGGCAGGACACTATGGAAAAAATGGGCAGGCTATCATCGCCGAAGTTTGGTCGAAACCAAGATGCATTGCATCAAATTATTAGGCGATAAACTCCGTGCGAGAAACTTTCAAAGCCAAGTCAATGAGATTCATGCACGTGTGGCCGTATTAAATAAATTTACAGATTTAGGTCGACCTCACACCCAAGTTGCCACTTAAATTTAGATAACTTGGAAGAAGTTTAGCTTTTGAATGTTTGTGCAACAAAGCCCTACAGCAGTACAAAATTGTTTTCGGGGGAACCATGGGGGCAGGAAAATCTGCTGCCATTCAAGCATTGTCTGATATTCCTGTCGTGACGACAGAAGCAGTAAACACTGATACTGCAGCGCACCATAAATTTTTGACCACTGTAGGTATTGATTACGGTGAAATTAGCCTTGATGACGGTACGCAGATCGGCTTGTACGGTACCCCAGGTCAAGATCGTTTTGATTTTATGTGGTCTATTGTCTGCAAGGGTGCAATGGGAATCGTGATCTTAATCGATCATAGCCAAGCAGATCGTTTAAAGGATTTAGAGTTTTATTTAAAAGCATTTGAGCAGTATGGATCAAATGTGGTGGTTGGCATTACGCATTTAGATCAAGAAGATCAGCATAAGCTCAAAATTTACCGTGATTGGATGCAGATCCATCAAAAACAATTTCCGCTGTTTGCCGTTGATGCGCGTGAACAAGATGATGTTTTACTGATGATTGAAACACTAATTACAACACTAGAAATGCAAGCTGAATCTGCAGTTGCATAGGTAGGATAAATGAATAGTTCACGTGAAATTCCGCAAGCACTGATTGAGTCTGCCCATATCGAGTTACAACGTTTTTTAAATACCGTTACAGGCATCGACTTTGTGATGTTGTGCTCATCGGATGGTTTTGAGCTTGCTTTGGCTTCAAAGAAAAATATCGACAATACAGGAAAAATCGCAGCAGTCAGCAGCTCCATCTTGGCTATGGTGAATGCATTTATTACAGAAATTCAATTGTTGGGCTGCCAAACCATTACTCTTGATGCGGACAATGGCAAAGTGTTTTTAACTGCTGTCCACCACCCACAGCATCCGATGGTCATGGTGGCGGTCACCCACACAGATATTTTGATGGGGCAAATGCTGTATTACTACAAAGAGTTAAGTGCACGATTAAGCAGCGCGCCGCTCAGCCTTGCATCATAAGAAATTCTATATTTTTTGATTTTTAATTATATCAATCGGCGTGATGCCGTGATTTAAAGGGTGAGGTTGTCGTGGGTTTAGGCATGAAAAACGTATTAAATATTGCAGTATTTGGTTTAAGTTTAAACTCGTTAGAGCAAATAAAAGAACAAATTTTACTGTCTTTACCTGAAAATTTGAATGTGAAATGGGTCAATCTTGCTGAGCAAAAAATCGATTTATTGCTGGTCAATGATGTGTTTTTTTTTTCACCAGGCATTCAAAAGTTGCTGACCATTCAAAACATTGTGTATTTGCGTCTGGTCAAAAAGGTTGAAAATGCAGGGCACATTGTTGGAGATCAATTGTTCTATCCATTTTCAAACATAGAGCATTTGCACGATTGGTTATCTAGAAAATTACTATCACAACATGAACTTACCGTGCATGTGAAATCAACGCTTGAAGTCATTATGCCTGTTCAATCTGTTATGCCTACAGTGCTGAACCCAGTAATGACCACGGCACAGGTTTTTAGCGAAATTTTTACACCACGTAATGGTTATATTCAGTTGTTCGATGCCCATGGTTTTCTCGCTTTGGTCGATACGCGGACCGAACGTGTTTGGGTCGAGCCGAATAAAGAGATTCAGTTTAATGAGACCTTGAACCAAACGTATGCAACTGCACAGTTGGTCCAAGATACGATTAAAGATAAAGACGTTTATGATCTAAGAATTTGGCTGTGGAAAGTGGTGAATGCTTCGTCTGCGATTCAGTTACCGCAAGTCAGCTTGAATCAGAACTTTAGACTTGAAATATGGCCTCAGTTTGAAAAAAATTTACAACGTCGTGACTTTTTAAAGATGGCAACCTGTTTTTCACAAGGCGCACAAATTGATCAAGTAAAACAGTCCTTAAATTTAAGTAATGAAAGGGTATTGAATTTTGTAGCATGTGCTGTTCTACTGCAATTAGGTCAGTTTGTTGATCAAAATCAAGTGAAGTATCAGATAGATACACAACAAGCAGAAACAGGGCAAGTAAATAAATTACGCGGTTTTATTGGGAAGTTACGTAAGAAACTGGGTCTTTAAATTTTTTGGGGTAACCCTATAACTAGAGGTAAGAATAAGATGGCACGTGTTAGTTTAGATGCGTTAACAGGGATTGATGGTTTTGTTGCTGCTGCACTGGTCGACAGTGACAGTGGCTTAGCACTCGCGACTCAGGGGAGTGGTGTAGACTTAGAATTAGCAGCAGCAGGTAATACTGAAGTTGTACGTTCTAAGCGTAAAGTTGCGAAAGCATTACAATTAAACGATAACATTGAAGATATTTTGATTACTTTGGGTAAACAATATCATTTGATTCGTCCGCTTGATAGCAATGAAACATTGTTTTTATATTTGGTACTTGACCGTACCAAGTCTAACTTAGCGATGGCGCGTTATGAGTTAAAAGGCTTTGAGAAAGAGCTTGATTTTTCTTAATTAAATAGCCGAGTTATCTGTGCCAGTGTATGTCAATATGCTGGCATTTTTTATTCGGTATAGTAAGTTTTATAAGCAGTTTGAAACGTCCCCACATGAAGCTTGACCAGTTCTGGTAGTGCTTGATAGCCGCCAGCTAAAACAAACATCAAAGGCAGTTGGTGCTTTTTGGCCAAGCGAAATACAATTTCATCGCGTTTTTCAATCAGTTCTGTACTGAACCATGATGAGCCGCAAGGATCATCTTGATGGCAGTCCATTCCCGCCTGAAAGATAATTAAATCAGCGTTCCAGTCTAGGGCACGTTGAAAAGCTTGATGGATCGCTAAAATGTATTGGCTGAAGTTCCCTTGATGTTTATGCACATGATAGGTTTCTGAACGTTCGTAGGTCGGACAGCCAAAGGCCAGCCCATAAATACTATAATTAAAAAAGTTGTCAAAACGGCTGGTAAATTCTGCCGTACCATTACCGCCATGTTGATCACAGTCCAGCACGAAAATACGTTTATCTGGAAACTGTTGTGCGATTAAAGCTAGCCCGTTAAAGGTACAAAAAGACCCACCATGTTCGTAAACCGCATGATGAAAGCCTTGTGCGATATTGGCCGAAATTTGATGTTTGAATGCCAATTCTGCTGCGAGAATTTGCCCTGCATTAATCTGGTAAACCGCATCACGCAGTTGAGTATTCCAAGGCTTAAAACCTTGGAAAGTGGCTAGCTTTTCAGGGAAGCCTGTATCAAAAGCATCGACATATTTTGGATCATGCAGTTGTTTTAAAATATCTATGGAGAGCTTTTCAGGGCGATGGAACTCTACGATACCTAGGGGATCTAAAGCATCGGCCACAGCGCTCAGTTTTTCCATACTGTTGGTATGGGTCTGAGCATAATAATCTGGTGAGTAGCAAACCTGTAGCATGCGTTTAGTTCCGTATTTGCACGGTCGCGACATCAACCAATTGTTGTAGGCGTGTGGTTCCCGGACTAAATAAACCATTTTCAACTTGCTGCTGATAATGCGTTGTAAAAGCACGTGCACGATTTTCAGGAGAAATGGCTAAGGTCGTGAGTCTTAAAAACCAAAAGCCGTTGATCTCAGAATAGGGGATCACATAGCCTTTATATTGCTGGTTTTGAGTTTTGTTTTGAATGGCTGTGCGATCGTAGTTGACTGAGAACAATGAACCCGCAGGCAAACATACCCCATTCATCAGGATCGGTTTGAGGCTAATACAGGAATGATCATCTCCCATATTGAGTTTTTCTAACAATAAGGGCTGCTGTTGTTCATCCACAAAAATATTGAGTTCGCCCTGTCTTAAGACGCGGCCATGGGCAATTTTAAGAAAGAAGTTTTCAGCCATGGGGCAAGAACCGACTTTCGGTTTTTCAGCCAAGGCTTCGAGCTCAACCAAACCTGTTTTCGCTGTGCTTTGCGGGAGAATAATATCGGCAATGAGTTGGCACAGAATCTGAGTTTCTTCCAGTTGCGCTTGTGTGCTGATACTGCGTAATTGTAGTTGTAACTGCCGTTGACGTTGCACTTGCTGAGCAAATTCAGAGCTTTTTTCGGTTGCGAGCAGTGGTTGAATTTGCTCATTCAAATCTAAATTATGCCAATCAGAAATCATGTACTGCGATTGCTCAAGCAATACTTTTAAGGTCTTGGTTTCGTATTGGTCAAACAGTTTTAAGTCGGCAAAATCTTGGCTGAGTCTGGGGCTGTTAATATAGTCCGCTAAAACACGTGTCGCCTGCGTATAGCCGCAACCGCGACGTTCTGTTTGGTGGGAGAAATGCTCATTTAACATTTCGGTGAGTTTGCTTGAAAGCGGGTGAACGTGTTGTTTAAAAAGTTGAATAATTTCGTGATCAGTTTCGCGCATCCTTGCCCCAAAAAAATAAATTTAAAATCTGTTTTATTATACAGTTATATATCAAATTACTATTGATATTGAAATAAAAACCAGCAGGGACTACGACATTTATTTTGGCAGGATAATCATTGTTTTATTTGGTATGAACTCTTATTAAAGTGTCTTTTATTGAAACTACAAAGGTCAGCTTATCTTCGGTGTGGAATTCAGCCGATACATCTGTGGTGTGGTGCCTAATTCAGCTTTAAATGTCCTACAAAAATTCGCTGTCGTGGAGTAGCCCAGCTCAAAACTAATTTCGGTGATGCTTTTGTTGGTGTGCATCAGCAGATGCTCAGCACGGCTTAAAATGACCTGCTTACGAATGGTATTAAAATTGGCATCCTGCTTTTTTAAGTAGCGCTGCAGGGTTTTACTTGAGATATTCAACATTTGTGCACAGTCTTCAAAACTTGGCGGAGGAGATGCTTCGCGGAGCATCATGCTGATCCAGTCAATAATCTCTCCATCTAAACTGATTTGTTTCAGTTGTTCGCGGCACTGTTGTTCCAAAATGTTCAATGAAAATGCATCTGCTTTGGGGAGTTTAGTGTCTAAATTATCCGCTTGAATAAAGATTTTAATGCTAGGACGAATGAGTGTACCAAAGTGAAATTGAGCGGGCTTGAGTTGCTGTAAAGCTTGTACATAAGTCGGTTGAAACACGGATAAATGAATGTCATAGGGTTTAACTTGGTGATTGAGCAATTCAGCAAAACTGCTGCAAAAACCCACTGCAATGGCTTCTAAATGAAAATTCAATGTGAGCGTGCTCATGGCTTGCAGCGGGTGAATGTCCAAAACCACGACGTTTGTTAACTCAGTCACTTTTAGTCGAAAGTTCGGCATGATTAAGCTGAAATATTGCGACATCACGCCTAAGGCTTGCATAACATTTTCACAGCTGAGTAAGGCATAACCCACTAAATGATGGGCGCTCAATTTTAAGGAGCGACCGAGCTCAAAGGCCAAATCACGGTTTTCTGGAAATTTAAGTAAATAGCTGACTAAGGTTTCAATTTGTGCCAGAGAAAGCTTGGCATCCTCCTGTTGTACATAGCTGCTCAAATCCGTTCCTAACAGTTGAAAAAGTTCAGTCAAATCCATCTCGCGTTCCAGCAATAAAGGCAGCAAACGCAAATAATATCGGGCTGGAATAGATGGAATGTGAGGATTCATATTTTTAAAGTGATGTCTTGTTTTGAATATATAGTGTCCGAAAATGAATAATGATCACAACTGATTTTACCAATAATGAGCAAGCGTTCTATCTAAAATAAAAAGGAGTTCCGCATGAATGCACTGACCTTGCTTGAGCAGCAGCACAGTGAACATCAGTTTAAGGATAAAAAACGGCATTTATGGTTATTTGGTTTGGCGTACCCGTGTATTGCTATGGGTGCTTTGGCAGGCTATCAGTTTGGCCCCAAAAAATTACGTTCGGTGTTTGCCTCGACAGGCCCGATTTTTATGCACGTGGTCATGCCAGCTTTGGACAAATTGATTGGTGAGGACAGCGAAAACCCACCTGATGCCGCAATTGCAGCCTTAGAGGCCGATCCCTACTATGCCCGTATTTTGAAGTTGTTTATTCCACTACAATACACTGCCAACTTATATGCTTTATACCTCGCCAGTCGTGATAGCACTCCAACGCATGATCGTGTGCTTATTGGTACGTTATTGGGTGTATTGAATGGTGTCGCGATTAATACTGCACATGAGCTGAGTCATAAACCGAATAAATTAGAACAAATGTTGTCGCATTTGGCATTGGCACCGACGGCTTATAATCATTTTCGAATTGAGCATCCTTATGGGCACCATCACCGTGTGGCGACACCTGAGGACCCAGCTTCTTCGCAAATGGGCGAGTCTTTTTGGCAGTTTTGGCCGAGAACGGTTGTGGGCAGTTTTAAGTCGGCAGTTGAAATTGAAACTCGACGTTTAGAGCGCCAAGGTCTTGGTTTTTGGTCACTCAAGAATGAGTTGTTGCAAGGTTGGGCGATGTCAGGGCTTTATCATGCGGCGATGCTGAAATGTTTTGGGAAAAATATTGCGGTCACCCAAGCCACTCAAGCTTTGTACGGTATTACGTTATTTGAAGTCGTAAATTATATTGAGCACTATGGCCTAAAGCGGGAGCAGCTTGAAAATGGCCAATATGCACGCACCCAGCCAGAACATAGTTGGAACAATAACAACTTGGTGACTAATCTATTCTTGTATCAGTTGCAGCGTCACTCTGACCATCACGCTTACCCAACGCGGAGTTTTCAAACCCTAAGAAACTATGACGACGTACCGCAGCTTCCAGCAGGTTATGGAGCCATGATTTTACCGGCACTGATTCCGAAGTGGTGGTTTAAATTGATGGATCAACGGGTGGTGGAGCATTATGCCGGTGATTTCAGCAAAATGAATATTTACCCTAAAGCCAAACAGAAAATTCAGCAGAAGTTTGCGGGATTGTTCGCTCAGTCATCCTCTATACATGAGGACTTAACATGAAATGCTATCAATGTTTGGTTTGTGGATGGATTTATGATGAGCAACTCGGATGGCCACAAGAGGGAATTGCCGCGGGTACGCCATGGCGAGATGTCCCCGAGAACTGGAGCTGTCCTGACTGTGGGATATCTAAAGCTGACTTCGATATGGTCGAGATTTAAACAATAGATTTGAATGCATTCTGTATAAGGTGCTGCTACGGACTGTGGCCGCACCTAAAACCTTTCTATTTGATAATTTATTTTGCTAAACCATTCTAGAACCATTCTTTCGCATGGTTGCTCTGCGCTTTAAGACTGCTAATCTTCTGAAGCAGATTGAATGCTCCGTCTCAGAGTGAAAATCGTAAGTCATGTTTTAAAGAAACCCACTATTAAGGACGATTGTGGGTTTCTTTAAAATCTAAAGCATATTTAAAAAAGATCGATGCGAAATCGAATGATAGTAACGAGATAAAACGTTCGAAAATAACAGAGATAGAAAAGTCTTGTAGTGGATTACAAGAGAACAAAGCTTAAAAGGATGTATAGCTATGATGAATCAGAAGAACAGAACCGCTGTTATCAATTTTCAAATCCAATTAACACTGAAATGTGTATATCCAAGCATACGTTATTTATCCCTCACAAATACGCCATAAAAGTCGTCGAGTTTTATACGCCTTAATACATATTTGAGGCCAACAAAAAGGATTAAGTCATCCAAGATTTAATCAAATATGGTGAGTGCTTTTCATAGGAATGGTCGGCATTTGCTGTTTTAAAACGCAACTAAAGAAATAGAAATGAAATTGAATCAGAAGTATCTCATTGGGGCGATACTGTCCGTATGTGCAGGCCAAACCTATGCTACGGGTCTTGAGCGTTCTCCACAACAAATTGATGCTTTGTTTGAATCTGGCACCTATGCAGAAGTGGGCTACACGCATATTTCACCAGACGTGACTGGTAAAGATGCCAGTGGTAATAATATCTCTGATATGGCTGAAGACTTTCAATCACTTAATTATGCAGTAAAAACGGACATCAATCCGAAGTTACGCCTTGCGGTGATTTATGATGAACCTTTTGGTGCCAAAGTAAAGTTTGAGGGTGATAATAATTTCATTGCAACAAACCATCCAGCAGCAGATGCCAATACGCGTGTAGATGTTAAATCGAAAAACATCACAGCACTTTTAGGCTATAACCTAAATAAAAATGTCATGATTTATGCTGGCCCAGCACTTCAACAGCTTCAAGCCGATGTTCATTTACGTGGTTTAACTTATGGACCAAATAGTGGTTATAACAACCATTTTGATGATATAGCTGTCGGTTGGGTTGCAGGTCTAAGCTATGCTAAACCTGAAATGGGGATTTTGGCCTCATTAACCTATCGCTCGGAAGTTGAGCATAAAGCAACGATTAAAGAAGATGTTCCTTTGGCAGATATTGTATTTGCAGGAGATTATTCACACAGTAACTCGGGCACGATCACGACTCCTGAGTCTATCAACTTAAACCTGCAAACAGGTCTGAATGCGACCACAGCAGTTTATGCAAAAGTCCGTTATGTGCCGTGGGGGGACTTTGCCTACTATCCTCCAGTATTAAAAGCATCTACTACAGCTGCATTGGGCAAAGGTTTGCCTTTAGTTGACTATTCAGAAGATCAAACCTCAGTTGAACTGGGTGTTGGTAAACGTTTGACACCAAAGCTCGCGATTTCTGTATCAGGTTTATGGGACTCTGGTGCAGGCGACCCTGCTCCAACTTTAGGCCCAGTAAATGGCTATTGGGGCGCTGGCTTGGCAGCGAAATATAATATCAACCAAAAGTTGGCGTTCAGCGTAGGTGGTCGCTATATGTGGTTTGGTGATGCGGAAGGTGAAACTTCGGATCGTCGTATTGTTGGCGAGTTTGAGGACAATACAGGCTATATCGTGGGGATGAAACTCTCTTATAAATCTAAATAATTATCTCGCTTATTACTTGCTTGAGGTTTTGCCTTCTCTCTGAAATGTTGGGAGAAGGTTTTTTTATAACAGTATTAAATTATTTGTCTAGTTGTTTGTACTATCATAACGTTTACGGAGTTGACTTTATATTTTTCAGTATTTTGAACGAAGTAAATCTATATTAAACAATTCTTTAAAGTATTCGGTTTTTTACCATGAAGATGAAACATCGTGACTGTTTATTCAGATGTATTGCAGAGCAACATAGTGTTGAGCTTGTGCAACGGTTATCATAGAGTCAACAAAGCGTTGGAAGACATTATGAAAATCGTGGCAGATGAAAATCTCGCATTTACCGATTATTTTTTTGCCGAATTTGGTGAAATTGAGCACAAAGCAGGGCGTACTTTAACACATGCCGATGTTGTAGATGCCAAAGCACTGTTGGTGCGTTCCGTAACTCAAGTCAATCCAGCATTAATCAATAACACCACACTTCAATATGTGGGTAGTGCAACCATTGGTACAGACCATTTAGATATTGAAGCCATTGAGAAACAGAATATTCAATGGGCGAATGCCGCAGGTTGTAATGCGCAGGCGGTGGCTGAATATGTAATTACGGCTTTACTCCATCTCAATCCAGTATTGCTGAACGCTAAAGAAAGTTTTACTTTGGGCATTATTGGTCTAGGAAATGTCGGTTCTCGCTTAGCTTATATGGTCAAACTATTGGGCTGGAATGTGATCGGTCATGATCCTTTTGTACAGCAAGATGCGATTCAGCAGGTCGATTTAAATGCCTTATTAAGTACTGCTGATGCGATTTCATTGCATGTGCCCTTAACCAAAACAGGATCACATCCAACCTACCATTTGTTCAACGCCGAAGCTTTCGCTGCGATGAAAACGACAGCAATATTGATTAATTCTGCGCGTGGGCCTGTAATTGAAGAGCAGGCTTTATTGGCCGACATCGAAAAAACACAGCGTAAAGTGGTACTAGATGTCTTTGAGCATGAGCCTGTGATTTCTGAACAAGTGTTGAATGCTGTGAGTCTGGTGACGCCACATATCGCAGGTTATAGCTTAGAAGGCAAAGCGCGTGGTACACAAATGATCTATGAGGCTTTCTGTAAAACCTTTCAGTTTGAAGCACATAAAAGTTTCGAGTCGCAGTTGCCTGTATGTGCTCAATATTTTGAAGGCCAAGATTTGAAATCTGTACTTCAACAGCATTTAAGGGAAATCTACCCGATTGCACGAGATGACCAAGCCTTACGTGCTTGCTTAAAAGAGGGGATGATTGACCAAAAAGCCTTTGATCATTTAAGAAAGACTTATCCATTACGTCGTGAATGGGCTGCACAAGGAGGGCCGAAGGCATGAGTCAGGACGTGATCCATTATCAGCCAACCTGTGACTTAAAAGCCATGCGAGCGCGTGCGCAAATGTACAGCCAAATTCGTCAGTTTTTTGCTGAACGTGAAGTGCTTGAGGTTGAAACCCCGATTTTATCTCAAGCTGGTGTGACCGATGTGCATTTGGCTTCGGTTCAAGCACAGCGCCATCTACAAGGCAAACAACAAACGCATTATTTGCAGACCTCACCTGAGTTTGCCATGAAGCGCTTATTGGCCAGTGGTAGTGGGCCGATTTATCAAATCTGTAAAGTTTTCCGTGATGATGAACATGGTCGTAAACACAATAGTGAATTTACCATGCTGGAATGGTATAGACCGAATTTCAGTTTGAAGGATTTGATGTTTGAAGTGACAGACTTATTGAATGTCACATTAAAGCAGCGTTTTGGTGAGGTTCGCCCTACCATTTTGAGCTATAAGCATGCGTTTATGGATCGTTTGGATTTGAACCCACTGCAAGCCAGTTTGAAGGAGTTAAAAGACTGCTGTAATCGCGTGGGTTTAAATTTGGACTTGGGTGATGACCGACTTGGCTATATCGATTTGCTCTTTTCACATTTTGTAGAGCCAAGCCTAGGTTTTGATACGCCCGTATTTCTAACCGATTTTCCACCAGAGCTGGCCTCGCTTGCCAAAACTAAAACGGATGAAGATGGTGAATTAGTTGCAGCACGTTTTGAGCTGTATATTGAAGGTTTGGAACTCGCCAACGCATATGATGAGTTGATCGACGCGGAGGTGTTACGTTCACGTTTTGAAGCCGATAATGCTGAACGTGAAAAGTTAGGCTTACATGCGATGCCGATCGATGAGTTTTTATTGGCTGCTTTGCCTCAAATGACCGCATGTGCAGGTATTGCTTTAGGTGTGGATCGTTTGTTAATGATTGCAACTGAACAGATGCAGTTGGAAAAAGTAATTACCTTTCCTGCATCCATTTCTTAAGTGAAATTAAATAAAGCGCCGATTGTGGCGCTTTATTTGAGTCGATCAAGGTTTAACTGTATTGAGCCTTTAACTCTCCAATCGCGTGTATTCGACGTTCAATCAGCATTTCACCAATATCAGGGCCTTTGATATCCGCAGGCAGGTCTTGTGCTTTGATATTTCGCACCACATCCATCACCTTTAAAATATATGCAGACTGTGGGTATTCACGATCTTCAAGCCCTAAACGACCACGTGAGTCACATTCACAAGCTTGTACAAAGGCTTCAACCCGTTCTGGACGACGTAGTACATCTAAGCGTTGCAGTAAGCGCCACAAAGTGCCTGGTTTTAAGGTCAGGGCTTGATGACATTTCAAATGTTCTTTACAGACCGTAATTGCGAGCTGCTTCATCTGCGTTGGAACTTTTAGGCGCTCACACACTTCTGTCACAGGCTTGACCCCACGTTCTTCATGCATGATATGACGCGGTAGCTCGTCCACAGGTGTCAAAGCTTTGCCTAAGTCATGTACTAAAACAGCAAAACGAACATCCAGTGCGTAGTTGGCACGACACGCTTGTTGTAAGGACATCATGGTATGAATACCACAGTCAATTTCAGGGTGATATTCAGGGCGCTGTGGAATACCGTAAAGGGCCTCGATTTCTGGAAAAAGCACTTTTAAAGCACCACAGCGACGTAGCACTTCGAAGTATTCATCGGCATGATCTTCCATCAGAGCACGAGAGGTTTCTTTCCAAACGCGTTCAGGAGTCAGTGCCTCCAGTTCACCCGAGTCTGCGAGTTGTTGCATCAGTGCCAACGTTTCTTCGGCCACCGTAAATCCTAGGGTTTTATAACGTGCAGCAAATCGTGCAACACGGAGGACGCGTAGTGGGTCTTCTACAAAAGCATCAGAAACATGCCTTAAAACACGGAGCTCTAAATCGCGTTGGCCGCCATAGGGGTCATACAGTGTACCTTCCGCATCCATGGCGATGGCATTGATGGTAAGGTCGCGTCGAATTAAATCTTGTTCTAAGGTAACGGTACTGTCGGTATAAAACTCAAAGCCATGATAACCCTGTCCCGACTTACGTTCGGTGCGGGCAAGTGCATATTCATCTTTGGTTTCAGGATGTAAAAAAACAGGAAAATCTTTACCTACAGGTTGGAAACCCTGGGCAAGCAGTTGTTCAGGCGTTGCACCGACAACTACATAATCTTTTTCGTGATAGGGGTGACCCAGAAGCTGATCTCGGACCGCACCGCCTACTAAATAAACTTGCATGAAAAAACCTCTATTCTTGCAGCCATCATGCTACAGAATAGAGGTTTTCTCAAGTCACAAGATACGAGTATAACGACAAACAATTATTCGCCGTTTTTCTCCGCTTCTTGAATTTCCGCTACAGTCAGCGCAGTCATATTCACTAAACGACGTGTTGTTGCTGTCGGTGTAAGAATATGAACTGGTTTCGCTGCGCCAAGTAGGATAGGGCCAATGGTAACATTATTACCTGAAGTTGATTTCAACAGGTTAAATGAAATGTTGGCTGCATCCAAGTTTGGCATGATCAATAGGTTCGCAGAACCTTTGAAGCGCGAGTTTGAGTATGCAAAGTTACGGATGTTTTCATCCAATGCCGCGTCCGCATGCATTTCACCTTCAACTTCAAGTTCTGGCGCGATTTGCGTCAAAATCTCAAACACTTTACGCATTTTTTGCGCACTTGGATCAGTTTGATCTGAACCGAAGCTTGAGTGAGAAAGTAGAGCAACACGTGGTGTCATACCAAAACGACGTACTTCTTCAGCAGCTAAAATTGTCATTTCAGCCAACTGTTCAGCTGTTGGGTTGGTGTTGACATAAGTGTCAGCAATGAACAGGTTACGGTCTTCAAGCATTAAAGCATTCAATGTAAAGAAAGAGTTGTGACCTTCTTTTTTACCAATGATGTTTTTAACGAAGTCTAAGTGAATGTCGTAGCTTGAATACGTACCACATAGCATACCGTCTGCTTTACCATGTTTCACTAACATCGATGCGATCAAGGTTGAACGACGACGTGCTTCACGTTGTGCATATTCAGGTGTTACACCTTTACGCTGCATAAGCGTGTAGTAGTCATCTGCAAACAATTCGTAGTCAGGATTTTTTTCTTGATCCACAATAGTGATGTTCACACCATGTTCAAGACGTAAGCCTAACTTTTTAATGTTTGCTTCAATAACCGCAGTACGACCGACTAAAATTGGTTTTGCAAGATCTTCATCGACCGCAATTTGTACTGCACGAAGTACACGTAAGTCTTCACCTTCAGCATAAGCAATACGTTTCGGATCAGATTTTGCTTGAGCAAAAATAGGTTTCATCATCAGTGCTGAGTTATAAACAAACTCAGAAAGACGTTGACGGTATGCAGAGAAGTCTTGAATTGGACGACTTGCAACACCTGAATCCATGGCCGCTTGTGCAACAGCAGGTGCAATTTCTAAAATCAGACGCTGATCAAGTGGGCGTGGAATTAAGTAATCACGACCAAAAGATGCAGATTTTTCACCATAAGATGCCGCATCTGCTTCAATGTGTGCCATACGCGCAATCGCATAGACACATGCAATTTTCATCTCTTCATTGATAGTGGTTGCGCCTACATCAAGAGCACCACGGAAAATGTAAGGGAAACAAAGTGCGTTGTTTACTTGGTTTGGATAATCTGAACGACCTGTTGCCATGATCACGTCATCACGAACTTCGTGTGCATGTTCAGGCAGAATTTCAGGATCTGGGTTGGCAAGTGCGAAGATAATCGGATCTTTCGCCATTACTTTAACCATTTCTTTGGTTAAGATACCCGCAGCAGATAAGCCGAGGAACATGTCTGCGCCTGCAATCACGTCAGCCAGTTGAGTGCCTTCAACATCTTGTACATAACGTTTTTTAGAGTCGTCTAGACCTTCACGTTTTGTTGTAAGTAGACCTCGTGAGTCTGCAACAATAATATTTTCTTTTTTTGCACCAATGGCACAAAGTAAATCTAGGCAAGACAGAGCTGCAGCCCCTGCGCCTGAAGCGACGATTTTAATTTCGTCAATTTTTTTGCCATTCAATTGCAAAGCATTCAGCAAAGCAGATCCAACGATAATGGATGTACCATGCTGATCATCGTGGAACACAGGGATATTCATACGTTCACGAAGTTTTTGTTCAATATAGAAGCATTCTGGTGCCTTGATGTCTTCAAGGTTGATGCCACCAAAAGTCGGTTCTAATGCAGCAACAATATCGACAATTTTGTCAGGATCATTTTCTGCAATTTCGATGTCAAATACATCAACACCTGCGAATTTTTTAAATAAAACGCCTTTACCTTCCATGACAGGTTTAGAAGCCAGTGGACCAATATTACCTAGACCCAAAACGGCAGTACCATTTGTGATTACGGCAACAAGGTTCCCACGTGCAGTATAAAGCGCTGCTTTTGAAGGATCTTTTTCAATTTCAAGACATGGTGCTGCGACACCAGGTGAATACGCCAAGGCTAAATCGTGTTGGTTGACCAGCTGCTTGCTAGGTGTAACGCTGATTTTCCCTGGGGTTGGGAATTCGTGATAATACAAAGCTTGCTGTTTTAATGATTGATCGTCCATCTGAATCTCTTTGTAGCGTGGGTTAGCCAGCGGAGCTGGTAGTTTTTAGTAGACAAGACCGAATATACCATTAGTTGCTGGCATATCCCAGTGATAGCTGGTGCTTTTTAAGGCAAACTTAGAGCTAAAACAGTCTGATTTATATTAAGTATGTATACGAGGGTGTGTCGAGATGATCTCTTAAATATTGGGTAGCATCGAGCTGCGGAAGAGGTTTGGAAAATAAATAACCTTGCGCGATATCACATTCTAAGTTTTGTAGGTAACTCAGTTGTTGTTCGGTCTCAATTCCTTCCGCCACCACGGTCATACCCATGGCTTTCCCCATGGCAATCATGGCGCTCACAATGGCTTCTTGTTTGCAGTGCCCAATTTTTGAAATGAAGCTTCGATCAATTTTTAAAGTATCGATTGGGAAGTCAGTCAGATAAGACAGCGATGAATAACCTGTGCCAAAGTCATCTAAAGAAATATGAATGCCACGCGATTTGATGGTTTCAAGGAGGTTCTTCACCGCTTCCGAGTTTTCAACCAAAGTGGATTCTGTAATTTCTAATTCGAGGCTACTACCACTGATTTTATATCGATCAAGGGCTTCATCTAAGTCCTTTAAAAGCTGTCCACGTTGTAATTGTTGGGCAACCACATTGACCGAAACGCAGATATTATCAAAACCCAATTTATTCCATTCTTTGATTTGCTTAGCGGTTTGTAAAATTACAATGCGGCCAATATCTGAAATTAAGCTGGTTTTTTCTGCCATCGGAATGAATAGACCCGGTGGGACGATGCCTTTGGTCGGGTGATTCCAGCGTACCAACGCCTCAAAACCATAAATCTTCTGATTGTGAAAGTTGATTTTGGGTTGGTAATAAACCACCAACTCATTGTTTTGTATTGCTAGCCTTAAATCGCGTTCTAAATAAATTCCTTCTTCTAATGCAACGGTATTGCTCAGGCTGTAGAACTTGGTGGCATTTCCACCTAAACGTTTTGCTTCACTCAGTGCTTGTTCTGCACAGTTGTTTAAGTAGTCCAGCTGACGACCATGTTCAGGGTACTGCGAAATCCCCATTGAAAGCGTAATAATGTGCTCTTGACCAAAAATATCAAAAGGTAGGCTAAAGGCTTTGTTAATGCGATCAATATGTTCCTGAACGGAGGGGCGAATATGAGAGACCTCATATACAATTGCAAAATCGTCACCATTTAAGTGAGCCACTATCAAGGCTTCAGCATTGGTTAAACGAAGGCGCTGGGCAACTTGGCGCAGCAGTTCATCTCCGCCATTATTGCTTAAGAATTCATTCAATGGGCGGAAACGGTCGATATTGAGCCGAATAATCGCCAGTTGTTTAATGCTGTCTTGTTGAGAAACCAAATACTGATGAAGCTGATAGTTATAGTAAAAACGGTTGGGCAAATCGGTCAGCGTATCGTAGTTTTCTAAATAGGAAAGACGCTGTTCTTGTAGTTTACGCTCGGTTAAATCGGACACGATACCAATATAATGCGTGACACGATCTTGCTCGTCGGTAATGGCATTCAGATGCATCCAAATACACAGCTCTTTGCCTGATAGGAACTTTTCATTAAGTTCACCGTCGTATTCGCCTTTTTTTAGGAGCTGTCCAATGATTTGGTTATGTGTGCTGCGTTGATGCGACTTATAGTTTGCAACAATATCAAACAGATGTTTGCCATTAATTTGTACAGCTTCAAAGCCAGCCAAACGCTCAAAGAACGGATTTACGTCGATATAACGCAGGTCTTCATCTAAGATGAAAATCCCTTGTTCAGCTTGTTCAAGGACGCTCGCTGCTAGTCGAAGACGTTCTTGGTTGCTTTTTTCATGTTGAATATCGCGTCGAATACCGACCATTTGTAACGGTTTTTGATTGATTGGATCGCGAGCAATGACGCGTCCCGTGTCATGTACCCAGTACCATTTCCCGTTATTGTGTTGCACACGGTAAGTCGCTTCATAGCGGTCTGAATGACCCCGTAAATGACTTTTCATTGCAGATTTAAACGGGGCAATATCATTTGGATGAATTAGGTACTGAAGCTGAAGTTGATGCTCTGTGGAATTTTTAAGTACTTTTTCTTGTTTGTGATTGGTCAGGGAAATGAGCCGATCTTTAATATTCCAATCCCAAGGACGGATACCTGAAATTTCATGGGCAAGCGATAGGTTTTCTTGCTTATTTTTTAAGTCTTTATTGATTTGATTTACGTCAAAGGTTCGTTCACGTACTTTTTGCTCAAGTAATTGATTATTCAGTTGTAACTGTTGTTCAATTTCTTTGGATTTATTCATTTCGTTTTGTAGCTGTTTGCATAAATCATCGGTCCAAGCGACTTGTTTTTCAGCTTCTTTTTTCAACTCTCGATTTTTAATTGAGAGACGGGATAAGTGCTGATTAATACGGTTGGTGGCATTGGCACAGAGCAAAATCACAATCAGAATAAAGTTCACAGCAAGGTGAAAAAGAGTATGATTGGCATCGAAGTTGATAAATTGCGAGAGGACATAAGGGGTGATAGACGGAATAAAAACCAAACAAAAATAACTGATGCGTTGCGTTAAATAGGTGAGGCAAACGGTCTGTGTGACAATCACTAAAAGTGCAGATAAGAGTAGGGCATTTGTATAGTTAAAATTGCCAGATAGGCTGGGTAAGTAGTAGTAGATACATACGACGCCTGCTGCAACCAAAAGACCAATACTTAAACAGATGCCTTGAATCCAGCGGTGTGCATGTTTGGCAGAGTGATTTTTCGGGTTGAAATACACGGTGTTCACGAGCCAAAAAATACTGAGAATAAACTCGGAAATAAAAAACCACAGGTTAAAATAAAAAGAATCTTGAGAAAAATTATAGTGATATGCACAGAAAATATAAAAATTAAGAATCAGTAAGCTACTGATGAGGAAACGAAGATGGCTAATGGAATGCGATATTTGCGCAGTCTGCAAGTGCCGATCAAGATTTTCTGTAGAAATATCTGGCATGAATCGCGAAACCTTATTTTTTTTATGACCCAATGGCGTTGTGTTGTGTCTTTTTTCAAATTTAAATGCATTGTGTAAAACACAATCAATTTATATTTTGATATAAGTCAAGGGTAATATTGTTGTACATCATAATCAATATATTAACAGAACAAAAGGGTGACTCTGCTGTTTATGTGATTTAAATCACTAAATTGTAGTTGAGGATTGACAAAGCGACGACAGGTGCTGTCTCTGTACGTAATACACGCTCACCAATACACCAGCTGATAAAACCGTGCTCATTGGCTGTTATAATTTCAGCCTCACTTAAACCACCTTCAGGCCCAATGAGTAGTGCAATGTTTGGTGTCGCATGTGCCAATACGTCGAGTTTTTCTTTATTTGGGGCGAGTACAAGTCGCGTCGCAGGTAATTCAGATGCAAGCCATTTTTCCAAACTAACTGGTGCAAGAATTTTTGGCACAAGATTCATGCCACATTGTTCGCAAGCCGCAATGGCAATGCCTTGCCAATGATCAATCTTCTTTTGGTCGCGGTCATATTTCAAACGCATTTCACAACGTTCAGACGTTAATAGTTGAATTTCGGAAACGCCTAATTCAACTGCCTTTTGAATGACATAATCCATACGGTCACCTTTACTCATGACTTGACCGAGTAAAGTTTTAAACGTAGGCGTACGATTGGTTGGGTTAAAAGCAGTGACCTGAACTGATGCTGACTTTTTAGCAACGTCATTTAAGGTCACTTCATATTCGCCGCCTTGTCCATTAAACAAAGTAGCCGTTTCACCGACTTGAGCGCGCAAAACTTTGACCCAATGGTGAAACACAGTTTCAGTCAGTTCGACAGTGTGATCAACATTGAGTTCTGCTTCCATAAAAAAACGAGGCATTCGGTTTTACTCTCAAATAGGGTGAATCTAGTTTAAATGCTTATGCTAAACCGAGGTCTAGTACAAGCTGGCGGGTAGGGTCAGTGGTGTTCATGGTGTAGAAGTGCAAACTCGGTGCGCCACCTGCAATCAGGCGTTCACAAAGTTTCACAATCACTTCATGACCAAATGCTTTGATGCTGGCAGTGTCATCACCATAGGTTGCCAGTTGCTTACGAATCCAACGTGGAATCTCAGCGCCTGTACCATCTGCAAAGCGAATCAAGTTGCTGGCATTGGTAATTGGCATAATGCCTGGTGCAACTGGAATGTTCACACCTTCTTTTTGAATGCGATCGACAAAGTAGAAGTAGGCATCTGGATTAAAGAAGAACTGAGTCAGTGCGGCATTCGCACCTGCATTGGCTTTGTCGCAAAAGCGTTGAATGTCTAGGTCAAAACTATCTGCTTGAGGGTGCATTTCTGGATAAGCGGCAACTTCAATTTTGAAATGATCGCCCGAATGTTCACGAATAAAGCGAACCAAATCCGTGGCATAAGGTAATTCGCCTAGGCCAACTTGACCTGAAGGTAAGTCACCACGCAGCGCCACAATACGGTCAATGCCTTGATCTTTATAAATGTCGAGTAACTCTGCAATACGTGCTTTGTCATCACCAATACAAGACAAGTGAGGGGCAACAGGTGTGCCTTTACCATTGAATTCAGCAATGGCTGCTAAGGTGCGTTCACGGGTTGAACCGCCTGCACCATAGGTAATTGAGAAAAACTCTGGGTTTAGCAGCTGTAATTCTTGGTGTACGACTTTCAGTTTTTCTGCGCCCGCATCCGTTTTGGTCGGGAAAAACTCAAAAGAAATAGGAATGTGTTTCGACATGTTCAAATCCTTTTTATAAATGCTTTTTATTTAGACCTCTTCCGAGCCCTCTCTTGCGCATAGCTTTAAAGCAGTGCTTAAAACTCGCTTCACAGGAGAGGGGACTTTCACTATAAATTGAATTAATAATGAAAAGTCCCTTCTCCCACTGGGAGAAGGCTAGGATGAGGGGAAATATAAAACTTAGTATTTATAAGTATCTGACTTGAATGGGCCTTCAACAGCAACGCCCAAGTAATCTGCTTGTACTTGAGTCAGTTGAGTCAAAACACCACCAAAGCCTGCAACCATTGCTGCCGCAACTTCTTCATCTAATTTTTTAGGAAGTAGTTCTACGCGAATCGAGGCTTGCTTCTGATCTTCTGCAAGATCCGCAAATTTTTCAGCGAACAAGTGCATTTGACCTAGTACTTGGTTGGCAAAAGAACCATCCATAATACGTGATGGGTGACCCGTTGCATTACCTAGGTTAACTAAACGACCTTCAGAAAGAAGGATCAAGTAGTTATTTTCATCTTCTGAACGATAAACTTGGTGAACTTGTGGCTTCACTTCAACCCACTTGTAACCACGTAAGTAGTTGGTGTCGATTTCAGTGTCAAAGTGACCGATGTTACATACCACAGCGCCTGCTTTTAATGAATCAAGCATTGCAGCGTCGCATACGTGGTAGTTACCTGTTGTTGTTACGATCAGGTCAGTATTTTGAAGAAGGTCTGCATTTACATCTTCTTTTTTACCAGTCTGTACGCCATTTTTGTATGGAGATACAACTTCGTAACCGTCCATGCATGCTTGCATCGCACAGATTGGATCGACTTCAGTGACACGTACAATCATGCCTTCTTGACGAAGTGATTGCGCAGAACCTTTACCTACGTCACCGTAACCGATCACAAGCGCACGACGACCAGATAAAAGCATATCCGTACCGCGTTTGATGGCATCATTCAGTGAGTGGCGGCAACCATATTTGTTGTCATTTTTAGACTTAGTTACTGAATCGTTGACGTTGATTGCAGGAACTTTCAAAGTACCGTCACGAAGCATTTCATACAGACGTTGAACACCTGTAGTCGTTTCTTCAGTTACGCCGTGAATTTTTGCAATTACTTCAGGGTATTTTTCATGAACAAGGAGGGTTAAATCACCACCATCATCCAAAATCATGTTGGCATCCCAAGGTGTGCCATTTACATTGATTTGTTGTTCAAGACACCACATGTATTCTTCTTCAGTTTCGCCTTTCCAAGCAAATACAGGAACACCAGAAGCCGCAATTGCAGCAGCAGCATGATCTTGAGTCGAGAAGATGTTACAAGAGGTCCAGCGAACTTCTGCGCCTAATTCAACTAGGGTTTCAATAAGAACCGCAGTTTGAATGGTCATGTGGATACAACCAAGGATTTTTGCACCAGCAAGTGGTTTTGCAGCAGCATAACGCTTACGTAGGCCCATAAGTGCTGGCATTTCTGCTTCAGCAAGTTTGATTTCTTTACGGCCGTAGTCAGCGAGTGAAATATCAGCAACTTTGTAATCTGTAAATGAAGCAGTAACCGCGTTCATCACGATCTCCTAATATAAAAAATTGATCATTCAGTTCGCGGATGCCGTTGTTGATTCAAAAGGGATTTGAACCGGATCGTCGAGCCTAGCGATTTCACATTTATGTACCTGTGAAAAAGTCGCAGCATCCCTCGACTAGCGAAGTATTGTACTTGGAAATTGATTCAGTTCCAACGATGTTTTGTTTATTATCAACACAATCATCTTTTTTGAATTGTGTTATGGCTTTGAATATCCCTGAATCCTTAATGAACCTTGAAGCTAATGGCGGTATTTATGCGGTATGGATGCTACTCCAGCATTTATATATCGATGCGGATATTGAACAGTTGATAGAGGTCTGTGGTTACGATGCAGAAAACGGAACGACAACCATTGGCTTGGCAGTCGGATTAAAGAAATTTGGCTTTGATGTTCAATTTTATACTGATGAAGACCCAGAGCTTCAAGCACAAGAAAAATTGAGTTATGCAGAAGCTGAGCAACTAAACCTGCCAGTTTTAGCGGCCATCAATTACCAACAAATTCAACAGGCATTTGAGCAAAATAAATTTATCATTGTCTATTATGATACTTTAGATGGCATTGGAAATCATTCACTGGTTTATTCTATAGATGAGCAGGAAATCTGTTTCTTTGATAGTTTTGATGCGATGCCTGCATCTGTATTTGAACAGCAACGTCAAGTCGAGGGCATCTGCCGACAAGTGATCGTGCTTGATCATTCAAGCGCTCGCATGGAAACAGCACAATAAACATGAAAAGGAGGCATTAAATGAAAAAAATCCTTGGACTATGTGTGTTCATCTCTATGCAGATCAGTGCGAATGACAGCACGGGTTTTGTGGCAACGGGCGGTGTGCAATATCTGAAAAATCCAAAAATCAGTATGCAAAGTGAAGATTTGTTTATCAGTAAAAACATCATTCGGGTGAATTACCAATTTAAAAATCTTACAACTCAAGATATTACGGAAACTGTTTTATTTCCCTTGCCGCGTGTGGGCAGTTCGCGTGAAAGCGATTTTGCGCATACCGAACAATTGATTCAAAGCTTTAAAGTACAAGCCAATGCACAAAAGATTCAGCCAGAAACGCATGTGCGTGCATTTTTACCCGCTTTAACAGCAAGTGGGGACTTCAATTCCAATGGCGAAGTTGTCGATGTGACTACGGGTTTGAAAAAATGTGGTTTTTCCGATCGAGATTTGATGTATCCGTGGTTATTGCAACAAGACTCTACGCTTAATCAGCGTTTGTATCGTTGTCAGGACAAAACAGTGCAGCAGCTTTTAAAGCCCTATCAGGCGGATGATGAAATTTATTGGGAATCGCAAATTATTTATAGTTGGCAGCAGAAGTTTAAGGCCAATGCGTTGACCCATGTACAACATGAATATATGCCATTGGTCGGTGGTTCGGTCTCTTTATATCCTGAAGAGGATGAGAAGATCTATTGTATGGATCAAAACTTTAAAGCAGGTTTGAAAAAGGCCAAGTCGCAATATGCACCTTATCAAGCCTTGGGCTATATCTTAAAAACGGGTGCAAATTGGGCGAAACCTATTCAAAGTTTTAAACTGACCATTGAGCGTGACCCGAATGAGCTGGTTTCATTTTGTTGGAAGGGTCAGGTGAAAAAGATCAGTTCGACACAATTTCAAATGACAGAAAAGAATTTTGTGCCGAAGCAGGATTTAGAGATTATTTTTGTGCGTAAGTTTTAAGTCCAATTTTTTGGGCGTTCTTTTGTTTCGGCAAAAGAACCAAAAACATTTGTCTTCCGAAAAATCTGTTTACTTTCTGAATGCAGAGCGCCTTTTGTTGCAAAAAACAATTCATTTTAAAGGCGACTACTTCGTCTTACGCTGCAAATAAAAGCATTGCTTTTAATCTTGCTGAGGTTGCGGATGACCTTATGGCGTATCGAATGAAATTTAAAAAATGCCAGTCAGTTTATTCACTAACTGGCATGACATCAAAGGATGGGCTTTTTACTTATTCTTGCTCTGCGGCATCTGCTTTGTCGTGCCAGTATTTGGCTTTTGCTTCATCAGCATCGACACCTAGCGCATTTTCATAAATGAATGCCAAGTCACGCATGGCTTGAGCTTCACCCAGTTCCGCTGCTTGTTGTACCAGTTCAATCGACTTAGCGCCATCCTTTTCAACCACATCACCACGACGGTAAAAACCAGCCAACTCTAATATTGCAGTAGGGTGTTTGAGTTCAGCGGCTTGTTTTAACCAGTGATGTGCATGTCCAAAGTAGGTTTCAGCTTCGCTTGGATCTTCTTCGCGAAGTTCTTTGGCATAAAAAGCATAACCTTCACCCAGCCAATACATGGCTTCCACATGACCCAATGCTGCTGCTTTAAGCGCCCATTCTTCTGCAAACGTAATGTCATCTTCATTTTCACTTTGCATATACAGTTCAGCAAGTTCAAATTGAGCGTCACTATTACCTGTTGTTGCAAGGTTGACCAATTCAGCAGGAATTTTAGGAGATTTAGGCATACAAATAACCAAAGATTTAAACTGTGGATAGCCTAATGCTTTCAAGTAAAAAAGCCAATCCGAAGATTGGCTTTTAGGTTCAGATCAGGTGCAAAGTTAGGCTGAATATAAATAAGAGTAAAACTGAAACAGCGATATTCTTAATTTTTTGTTCAAAATAACTTAAGCAAAGTCCAACAAACAGTGCAGCGAAGCTAATTACGCCGACCCAATAACTGATTTCGGTGCTCCAATGCCCTTGCGTTAAGCAAATGAACAAAGAAACAATTAACAGTAACCAACCCACAGTGGTTGCTAAGCGTGTTTGCTGAAGTGTCAGTTCTTTGCTAAAGATTTGCTTTTGATGTTTAGACATACTGCTGGCAAGTGCAAAAAAACCTAAAGTTGCTAAAGTCCAAATGATCAGAAACCAAATCATGCTTCGGCCTCCTGAAGGGGTGCTTTCACTTTTTTATTCGGCAAACCTTGATGTTTTTTCACTTTGTCATAAGCGAAATAGAAGATCACTGCCATTACCCACATGGCTAAATCAACCGATGCAATCATCCACTGGCCTTGCGCAATGCTGTTCCACAAAGCTTGACCACCTGTCATCAAGTTGACCACTGGCAGCAGGGCGAAAGCGAGTGTTGCCAATAAAAGTAAGTCTAACCATGCTTGGCGGTGGGTACGGAAAATGGCATAAATTAGCGTGAGTAACCATACGGTAAAGAAGCTACGAATTTCCCAGTTCAGGCGCATTTCTACATCTGCAGGAATGAAACGGTTGGCATAAAAATATGCCGCGCAGGCCAAAGGCAAACCAATAATGGCCGCAATATTCAGGACTTCAACCAGTCGGAAACCAAACGATTTATAGCCTTGTTTCTGCTGTTGGGGTGCACGTTTTACACACCAAAGGATCAGACCTGTCGCCACCATGAGCGTGCCTAAAATACCTGAGCAGAATAATAACCAACGCAGTGCTAAGTCGAGGCCACGCGCTTCGTGTAAGACGGTGACCACGTTATATATGCCACTTGGAATCGATGGATTTTTGATTCGTATATTTTTATCCGTTTCATCTTGACCCGTGACCCCATTATAGTTGAGGGTTGCATACACATTGCGATGCGCGACGCTTTCAGCACGCAAGGCACGCAACTCAATTTTGGCTTGGTCTGTATTGGGTGAAATAATGTTAATTGAAGCAATTGGATTGTCTTTCCACTGTTGTTGTACCGCCACCATAATTGGTGCTAAGTGTGTCAGTGGCGCAGGGCGGAGTTCGGGTTTTGGACGTTCCTCACCACGACCTTCTATATGTTCACCGCGTTGCTGTCCGCGTTCTCCACGAGCCGCTCTTTCGCCTTCGCGTTGACCTCGATCTTCGCGCTGCACATCTTCAGCCTTTTGGGGCTGTTCAATCATGCTGGCCTGTTGGTCACGTAAAAACTGTTGTCGATTTTCATACGCTTGGTTAATTCCCCAAGGCATGAACATAAACATGAGCAGTAGTAGGCCACTAAAGGTAATCATTAGATGAAAAGGCAATGCAAAGACAGCGGTTGCGTTGTGTGCATCTAGCCATGAGCGTTGACCTTTGCCAGAGCGAAAGGTAAAGAAATCTTTAAAGATTTTTTTATGGGTAATGATGCCGCTAACAATTGCGACCAACATGAACATGGTGGCAATCCCGACCAACCAACGCGTCCAAAGGCGGGGTAAACCGTACAATTCAAAATGGAAACGATATAGGAATCCACCACCACGCGTATCCCGTGGTTCAATCACTTCACCAGTCGCACTGTCTAAGGTGAGGCGTGTTCCACCACGACGTGCTTTCGGGTCTTCACCAACGGCACGAATAGTCACTTCAGTTGTGGTTTGGCGTGAGTTGGGTAGTTGAATATTCCAACTGCTTGCATCTGGGTGGTTTTTCTGTAAATAGTTGAGCGCGACCTGCATTTGTTGCACTTGAGATTGTGCGGGGACAGATTGATGTGTTTCTGGTTTCATCCAAGTAGAAATTTCATTTTGGAAAAAACTCAGGGTTCCAGTCACAAAAATTGCATACAGCAGCCACCCTAAAATGAGACTGGCCCATGTATGCAACCACGACATGGATTGGCGCGGTCCTTCCGCTTTTTGATCAACACGCATTGAAAAACTATCCTAAAAATTTGAGTAGGGCATACAGTGCAATACATGGCACAGCAATGCCGAGCGTTGCTTTTAAGGTTTTTTGAACCATAAAGACCCAAATAAAGGCAGCACAGTTAAGACAAAATGCAATGAGTGTGGCGCTCATGGCCGCATTCACAGGATTTGTAATAAAGACTTTAGCAATGGTTAATGCAGAGAGTGCAGCAAGGAGATAACCTCCAAGCAAGGCAAGTGCAAATCGATACAACACCATCAGACGGTAGCTAAGTGGTGTGTCGACTTTCTTCTTTTTGGCAGGCTTCGGACGGACTTTTTCCGAATGAACCAAGGCATCAATTTGAGTGGTGCTATTCATGGAAGAGAGTTGGTGTATTAGTAAACGATATCGCAAATGATAACAATTATTATTTAAATAAAATAGATGGTAACTTTATTTATTTTTTCTGTAACGCTAAGTGAGTTTGGTGAACAGAAAAACTTGGATTGTAGTCGCTGCCTTTTTAAATAGATTTGATTCTTATTGTTATTTCTCTAAGAAATGGCTACACAGTGTTACCAAATCACGTTATACGCTGTTTTGTTCTGCGTTAGTTTCATAGTCAATACTTGGGCGAATTTGGAGGAAAAGATGGCTGCTTTTATTAATGCCGAACAGGCAAAAATTATGTCCAACCAAGCGTATTTAGATATTGAAGTCTATAAATTACGTTTAGCCTCACTAATTGAGGAGAGTGCGAAACAGGGAAATACTGCGGTATTTACCGTATTGCCAAAACATTTACCCTTAGAAGATATTCGTCATCTTTCAGCAGAACTTACCCAACTGGGATATCAAGTCCGTTTGGAAGTGGAAGAGTTCTACTATCGTTTAAACGTGTATTGGATTTAAAACTTCGCTTTGAGGTCTTGGTTTATATTGTGTGGATAAAATAAAAGCCCGTAAACGGACTTTTATCTTTTAGGAGTTTCAAAAACCGATGAGAGGGTTATGGTTGAATATCGGAAGCTTTTGTATGGTAGGGATTCTTTAAATCTAGTGTCTGTTCAAGCTCATGATCGAAAATATCGGTGAGCATACTGTCGAAGCGTTGAGCATTGTAATGAATCAACTGATCCGCTTCCTCGGAGCGGATGAATCCTGTTTCAAGCGCATGTTGGATATGTGATTCAAAATCTAAGCCTTCAAATTGTCCTTTGGACTCCGCTTTTTTAAACTTCGTCCACAGTGGATCAATCTTTAATGCTGCTTGGAAGGCATTTTCCATACGCCCAAAGACGTCATTGGGATCGGTATTATAAAAAACATGCTGCTTCAGTTGTTCACGGAAAGGATTATTTTCCATAATAGCAAGTCCTAATTGCGTTTTTAGCTGATCACTTGGTTGCTGGGCAACACGACCAAAAGGGAAACAGATGAACTTGACCACACAAGCTGCGGCTCGCATAGGAAAGTTTGCGAATAGTCCATCAAATGCATCTTGAATTTGGACAAATGCTTTTTCTAAAGCCAGTTGAACATGCTGTTGTTCCACCTCACTACGTTGTCCTTTTTCATAAAACTTCAAAATAGCGGTCGCGATAAATAGATGGGCATGAATGTCAGCCAAACGCCCTGAAAGCATTTCTTTGCGTTTAATATCGCCTGCAAGTAAGCCTAAACACAGGTCTGCGGTTAAAGCAAAGTTTGCACTGTAACGGTTAATGGTTTTGTAAAAAGGACGCGAGAAAGCATCTGTCTGTGCGGAAGCATCTGAAGGGCCACCGAATATGCCATAACTGAATGAACGGGCTGTTCGGTTAAAGGTATAAGCCAAATGTTTAAAAAGTAGCGTATCGAAAGGCGCTAAAGCTGCCTTTGTATCTTCTGCTTGGAGGAGTTGTAGCTCTTCATATAAATAAGGATGACAGCGCATTGAGCCTTGACCAAAGATCATTAAAGAACGGCTTAAAATATTGGCCCCTTCAACGGTAATTGAAATGGGGATGGCCTGATAATTCAGTGCTAAAAAATTGCGTGGCCCCATTTGTACCGCCCGACCACCAACGACATCCATCCCATGATTGACAATTTTACGCATGGTTTCGGTGGCATAGTATTTGGCCATAGCTGTCATCACAGCAGGTTTTCCACCTTCATTTAAACCACAAGTCACCATATAGCGAAAAGCTTCTAACATATACGCACCGCTGGCAATATCACTGGTGGCTTCTTGCACGCCTTCAAAATGTCCTACAGAAATTTTAAATTGTTGGCGAACTTTGGCAAAAGCACCGACACTTAAATAGGCCATTTCAGCTGAAGCAGTGGAGAGCGCTGGCAGGGAAATCCCACGACCTACGGCTAAGCATTCCATCAGCATGCGCCAACCTTTACCTGCATTTTCCACCCCACCAATAATCCAATCGAGTGGGATAAAAACATCTTGTCCATCGACCGTGCCATTCATAAAGGGTGAACCAGGATTATGTCGCGCACCGACTTGGACACCGTCATGACTGGCAGGTAATAATGCGCAGGTGATGCCATATTCAGTTTTGCTTGCATCGCCTAATAGTCCATCAGGGTCATAGAGTTTAAAAGCGAGACCAATCACAGTCGCAATAGGCGCCAGTGTAATCCAGCGTTTTGAAAAATTCATACGTAAACCGAGTACTTCTTGGCCTTCAAACACGCCATAGCAGACCACGCCTGTATCAGGGATTGCACCCGCATCTGAACCAGCCTCAGGACTGGTTAAACCAAAGCAGGGGATTTCTTCACCCTTAGCGAGTCCTGGTAAGTAGCGTTGTTTTTGTTCCTCAGTTCCATAATGTAAAAGCAATTCACCTGGGCCTAGAGAGTTGGGCACCATACAACTGACCGCAGTGGTCAGTGAACGTGAAGAAATTTTGCTCATGATTCGGCTTTGTGCAAAGGAGCTAAACGCACGACCGCCGTATTCTTTGGGAATAATTAAACCTAAAAAGCCTTGTTCTTTGATGTATTGCCATGCCTCAACAGGAAGATCTTTTAAGTGGTGATGAATTTCCCATTCATTGAGTAAACCACAAAGGTGTTCAACTTCATGATCTAAGAAGGATTGCTCTTCAGCGGACAGAGTTGGATAGACATAACCATCAAATTTTTTCCAGTCAGGCGCACCCATAAATAATTCTTTTTCCCACCAACTAGTGCCGGCATCCAATGCTTCGCGTTCGGTACTGCTCATACTCGGCATGGCTTTGGCTAAAGCTATATAGGCAGGTTGCGTGATTAAAGACTTTCGTAATGGATCAATAACCACAATCAGGCTGAGAATAATTAAGGGCAGACCTAGAAGTAATGACCACGGACTGATAAAAATAGCAGCGAAGAGGGATGCAAAAATAATCATTGCAGTTGCCATTAAGCGACTGAGTTCAAAATAAAAAACAGCCCAGAGGATACAGATTAAAAACAGAATGGCGAAAATGAAACCCATTGAAACCTCCCGTTGTTTACACCGTGAGGTCAGTCATACGTTTTATAGAATTCCACGGAAAATAAGGCAAAACGTAGACTAAAAAGGTGTAATAAAATGAATTTGATGTGATGTGTAGCATCACGATTATTTTAGACTTTGAATTAGATTAGGATGTTTATTGAACAATGACTGTGTTAGAAATGTATGAATACGTAATTGAAAAATATAAAGAACGAAGATCGTAATAAAAAAAGCCCTCATATGAGGGCTTTTAATTCTTGCGTTTTAACTGTTTAACACCACAGCAAATTAAGCTTCAATCGTTTGGACCGCAATCTTTTTCGCAGGATCTGCTTTGCGACGTACTGCTGGTACAGGTTCGCCATAGTATTGACGGTCAGCGAAGTAGCTTGAACGAACCATCGGCGCTGCCCAAATATTTCTAAAGCCCAACTTTTGACCATGCGCAGTGTAGCGTTCAAACTCTTCTGGTGTAACGAAGCGGTCAATCGGCGCATGCTCTTTAGAAGGCTGTAAATACTGACCAATTGTTACATAGTCAACGCCATGTGCATGCAAATCATCTAAAAGTGAAATGACTTCTTCTTCAGTTTCACCAATACCGACCATCAAACCACATTTGGTTGGAACGTCAGGGCAATATTCTTTAAACATTTTCAATAGATTTAAAGAGTGTTGGTAGTCTGAACCTGGACGCATCGCTTTGTATAAACGCGGTACCGTTTCAATGTTGTGGTTAAACACATCAGGTGGACACTCAGTCATAATGCGAAGCGCAATGTCCATACGACCACGGAAGTCAGGTACCAAAATCTCAAGTAAAGTATTCGGGCTTAATGCACGTGCTTCTTTAATACAGTCAACAAAGTGTTGTGCGCCACCGTCAAGTAAGTCATCACGGTCTACAGACGTGATCACGGCATATTTTAAACCTAAGTTTGAAATTGTTTCAGCCATGTGACGTGGTTCGTCTGCGTCAAGTGCATTTGGACGGCCATGTGCCACGTCGCAGAAAGGACAACGACGTGTACAAATGTCACCCATAATCATAAAGGTTGCAGTACCGCCACCAAAACATTCAGGTAGGTTTGGACATGCAGCTTCTTCACAAACGGTATGAAGTTTTTGTTCACGTAGGGTTGATTTAATGCGTTGCACTTCTTCGGGTGCTGCCATTTTCACGCGAATCCAATCCGGCTTACGTGGCGTTTCAACCGTAGGAATAACTTTTACAGGTATACGCGCGACCTTTTCTGCGCCACGAAGTTTGATACCCTGCTCAGGTTTACGGTTTTCAGACATATTCAACTATTCCACTGTTTTTGACGGGGGAGATGCTAAAAATAGCAGTATTAGTATAGCGGAAATGCGAATTGATAGGGCGGAAATACTATTCATTTACTAAATGTGGTTATCACTTAATATATGTAAGCTAAATACAGCAAATTGCCTGCAATTACGTCATAATATGCCCAAGATAAGTAATAAGTTTTTGAAGAAGGAGCGTTGAATGCCACGTAAAAAAGAGGTCGTTGGTGGAACTTTCGTTAAGTACGATGCGGTCGTTCTAGGTTCAGGCCCTGCGGGTGAAGGCGCGGCAATGAAACTTGCCAAATCTGGAAAGCGTGTTGCGATTGTGGATGTACGTGAGCAGCTCGGTGGTAACTGTACCCATGTGGGGACCATTCCAAGTAAAGCTTTACGTCAAACGGTATCGAGTATTATCCGTTATCGCCGCGACCCAATGTTTAAAAAAATGGGTGACTGGCGTCAGTTTACAATGAAGCAAGTGCTTCAAAATGCACATAAAGTGATTCAACAACAGGTTGATACACACTCACGTTTTTATGACCGCAATAAAATTGATATTTACCATGGTCGTGCCTATGTTCAAGACCAAAATACGGTTTTAGTGTTTAGCCCTGAAGGCATCAAAGAAACGATCATGTGCAAACAAATCGTGATTGCAACGGGTAGCCGTCCATACCGTCCTGCGGCGCTTGATTTTAATCATCCGCGTGTATTCGATTCGGACAAAATTTTAGACCTTGATTATTCGATCCAAAAAATCATCATTTATGGTGCGGGTGTGATTGGCTGTGAATACGCGTCTATTTTCATTGGACTCGATCATAAAGTTGACTTGATTAATACACAGCACAAATTGCTGAGTTATCTAGACGATGAAATTTCTGATGCTTTGTCTTATCACTTACGTCAACAAGGGGTCTTGATTCGCCATAATGAGCAGATTGATCATCTTGAAACGTATGATGATCACGTGGTGCTACATTTACAAAGCGGTAAGAAAATTAAAGCAGATGCTATTTTGTGGTGTAACGGTCGCTCTGGAAATACGGATGGCTTAGGTCTAGAAAATGTGGGTATTACGCCAAACAGCCGTGGTCAAATTACAGTCAACGATCAATACCAAACCGAAGTGGAAAACATTTACGCTGCTGGTGATGTGATTGGTTGGCCTTCACTGGCTTCTGCTGCATATGACCAAGGTCGTTGTGCAGGTGCAAACATGAGCGGTGAAGTGGGGGTAGAGCCTGTGGTTGATATTCCGACAGGAATTTATACCATTCCAGAAATTTCTTCGATTGGTAAAACTGAACAAGAGTTAACCGAAGAAAAAATTCCGTATGAAGTCGGCCAGGCTTCGTTCCGTCATTTGGCGCGTGCGCAAATTACAGGTGACACAGTGGGTGAGTTGAAAATTTTATTCCACCGTGAGACTTTGGAAGTGCTGGGTGTACATTGCTTCGGTAATAACGCTTCGGAAATTATTCACATTGGTCAAGCGGTGATGAATAGTCCAAACAATACCATCAATTATTTCGTAGAAACGACGTTTAACTATCCGACGATGGCTGAAGCATATCGTGTAGCGACTTTAAATGGTATGAATCGTTTATTCTAATTTTTATAGTATTTTCAGAGGCCTGTAAGTTTAGACTTGCAGGTTTTTTTATACCTAAAATTGCTATTTTTTATTGTATGTCTCAATGTTTAAAACTTTTCACCAACTTGTGCGGTGGTAGGTGAGTGCGACAACTAAGGGGGAGGGAAGCAACTCTGCTTATGAGATACAAGTAATTTTGTGGGTGCCATGTTGCGTAGAACATGGAAAGAATGATCCAGTGATACGGCGTAGCAGATAATCTAGGCATAAAAAAACCAACAAAGTTGGCTTTTTTGAATTGGGCTGCGACGTGAAATCAGTTACAGGATGAACTGATGTAAGAAGTAGGCAGAAATCATCATGCCTAACACAAAAAACATGCACGAATAAGCGTCAAGCTGATAGCGCTTTTCTAATTGATGTTCAACATGCTGTATATTTTCTTCTTGCATAATTTTCATGGAAGTTTTTATTCCGATTTAATTATCGTTAAAATCCTATTGCATGTTTGTATTTTTAACATAAAAAAATGCTTAAATAAAGTACTAATTAAAAATAATCAGATTTCCACTATACATAATCACTTAAATATTCAAGTTTATGCTGAGTTAACCTAGAAGCCAGCAGCTACCAATAACTAACTATCTGAAAGTCAAAGAACTTAGGATTTTATTATTCATCGTTAAAATAAGATAATTGAATTTAAAACTGTGGATAAAAGTTCTTTTAAATGAATTTAAAATACTAAGAGATAATAACATATGTGGATAATTTTTATACAAATGAATTCAAATTAAAATAAATCGTACTGATATAAATAAAGAAGCCAACGCAGCCTATACATCGATCTTGCATAGTTTACGTCGGCTTATTTTTATAAATTATTGATTTAATGCATAAATATTGGCTTGAATCCAAATATTGCCGCGAATGTATTGTCCGATATTAAAGTTGGCATACTCTGGATTTTTAGTGGCAATACGAATCAGTGTTGCAGGTTGGTTGTCTTCATGAATCAAGGCAACATCAAGCAGAGTGTAGTCTTGTTCCATAAATTGCATGCTGGTTTTGCCAACAATATTCCCTTGGAACCATGCTTCATCTTCCTGACCGATCTTTTCGCCATACAAATAAGCGACCATTTTTGAAAAATCGACAGTCACAGGTTCTTTGTCGTCATCTGACTTTGGTTCCCATGCATCAATCTGTTCTTGTAGGTTTGCAGGAGCAATGCCATTGTTTGCTGCCAAAATATCGTTCAAGGCACGATGATGTTTAATCGATGCAGGGTCATCAACCACCAGTTGCTCGTGCTCTGCGACTGCTTCTAGTTCATATGCCCATGCATTGAGATGTGCAATATAGGTTTGGTCTTTTTGGTATTGAGCATGATTGACGCTATACAGGCTGTCATAAGCGTAGACGATGCTGTTATTGCCTAAGTTTAAACGTAAAACGGCTTGTGTGTTGGATTGACCGCGAATGATGCGTTCAACCACAGCAGACACTTTATAGGGGCTATTAAAACTTGGAAATGCAGTTTTAACAGCCTTGGGTTTATTGTCTTCAACCGCGATGACTTGAGTCAGCTGAACAGCCGCTTGACTTGGACCTTGAATGAGCCAGCAATCTGCATCCATATCTTGTTCAGTCTGGCATAAACCCATCGGCATGATTGGTGCATTTAAAGCTAAACCTAACCATTTAGGGACATCTTGTGCAGGGTTATCTGTGAGTAAATTCCAATGCTCGACGTGGCTACCAAAGTTTTGGTCATCAATGGTGATTATTTCTGGACTATTTTGATTGTTCATATGCACGATTGAATGAGGTTATATATCCCTATTAAATCGAGGGTTATTTCTATATTTCAAGTCCTATATTTTATTTTTACTGGAAAATCATCAAAAAAGACTAAAGCCTTACTTTATTTGACAGACAAAAGAACAAAGTATTTCCTTGTGATACTTAAGAAGTATGACACAAGCTTTGTATTAGGGATTTTGAGCGGTTTTATCTATTATGCTCAAGCACTGAGTTTGTTAGACTAAGGCAGTTTCTTTTGTTTATGGATGTGCAGTGCTGCCATTTAAACTCTGGGTCGATGCAGATGCATTGCCTAAAATTTTACGTGAAGTGATTTTACGTGCTTCAGATCGTTATCAGCTTGAAGTGACCTTTGTGGCCAATCAAAATGTCGGGATTACGCCTTCCGTTCGTATAAATTCAATTCAAGTGATGAGTGGAGCCGATGCCGCTGATAAAGAAATTATCGAACGCATGAAAGAGAATGATATTGTGATGACACAAGATATTCCGCTGGCGGCACAGGTGATTGAAAAGGGTGGAATCGCAATTCATCCGCGTGGCGAAATCTATACTACCGCGAATGTTAAAGCCCGCCTACATTTACGTGATTTTATGGATTCATTACGTGGCGCAGGTGTAAATACGGGTGGGCCACCGCCTATTTCTGAGCGTGATAAACGCGAATTTTCTAGTTCTTTAGACCAAACCATTCAAAAGCAAAAACGCAAAACCGCCATTTAGCATCGAGCTGATTATGTCTTCTAAAGCCAATCTGATGGCAACCTATGGATTATTGGTTTTTATTTGGTCCACAACGCCTTTAGCGATTGTGTGGAGTGTGACCGATTTACATATGCTGTGGGCGTTGGTATTACGTTTTTTCATCGCGTTGCCTTTGGCGATTTGTTTGTTACTGGTCTTAAAGCGACAGTTCCCCATCGATAAAGTTGCTTGGCATAGTTATTTGGCTGGTTCTTTTAGCTTGATTGGTTCCCAGTTTTTTACCTATGTTGCGACTAACTATATTAGTTCAGGCATGATTGCATTGATGTTTGGCTTAGCACCGATTATGGCAGGGCTGATCGGATGTTTTTACTTTAAGACCTATTTGAGTGCGATGCAGTGGCTTGGGATGTGTATTGCACTGCTGGGACTTGCGATCATTTGCCTTGCAGGTACAGCACAGCATGTCCATCCGTTTGGGATTGGGTTGATGTTACTGAGTGTATTTTCTTATGCAGCCTCTATTTTTTGGGTGAAAAAAGTCAATGCGAATATTGAACCCGTTGCACAAGCGACAGGTTCAATTTTGGTGTCGACATTGGCGGCTATATGTATTGTGCCGTTTATTTGGCAGTATGCACCGCAGCAAATTCCCGATTTGAAAACTTGTTTGGCGCTGCTATATACGGTCATCATGGCGTCATTGATTGCGATGTTCTGTTATTTTAAATTGGTGCAGAAAATTCAACCCACGACTTTATCGCTGACTACCGTTATGACGCCGATGATTGCTTTATTTGTAGGTGCTGTGCTGAATCAAGAAAAACTCTCGATGATGGTGATTGTGGGTGCAGTGGTTTTATTGTCAGGTTTATTCGTTTATTTTTATAAAGATCTTCAGGCAAGTCGGAAACTTGCCCAAAAGTTAAAAAGCCAAAACTAGTCCAAGGTTCTGGCTTTAATGATCTTCGACAGCCAAAGAAATACAGTCGGCCAACTTGACACGATCTTGCGGGTGTAAGGTAATAAAGTATGCTCCCGTACGGCACTTACCATTTTCCTCTTCATTGCTGTACACCACTTGCGCTATGGCTGCAATATGGAAGAAGTTTTCAGGGTGGCTCAAGGTTAAGTGGATATAGGTACCATCTTGAACTTGTTTTTCGCTATAAAAGCTCAAACCACTTTCAGAAAAATTCACATGTTCAGGTGTAGGTAACATGGTTTGTACAATTGTGTCATACAAAGACCCCGTGATCAGGTTTAATTTCTGGTTAAATAGGGATAAGATTCGAGCAATTTGTTGATCTTTTTCAGATAATTGTTCTAATTCGTAGTTTAGTGCATGATCAAATTGATCTAATTCTGCGAGTAGTAGAAAATAGCGCGGTAAAACAAAATTAGGATCGTAAGGGTCATTCAGGGCAACATCATCAGAAATGATCTGATAGTTAATTCTCAAGGCCGCATCGATTCGTGACATCACACGACGTTCTGTTTGAACGTTTTGATGCTGTAAATTTTCCATAATTATGACCTCGGACTAGATGGTATGTTTAAACCAATCTCGCTGTATATAGGGTTGAGATATACTCGCGCACGGCGTAGCAACCACTTTATTTCTTTTATTGCACTGGTTTCGATGATCGGTCTGACACTGGGTGTGGCTGTACTTATTACAGTCTTATCTGTAATGAATGGTTTCGACCGAGAGCTGAAAACACGTGTACTTGGAATGATACCTCAAGCCACTGTTTCTTCAACACAAATTTTAACAGATTGGCCTGAACTTGCAAAAAAAATTGAGACAAAGGAACACGTCACAGGCGTAGCACCGTTTACTCAATTGCAGGGGATGCTTACGGCACAAGGCCAAGTGGCTGGAATTATGGTCACGGGGATCGAACCTCAATATGAAAAAAAGGTTTCGATTATCCAAGATCACATGGTTGAAGGCGGTATTGATAACTTAAAAAAAGGTGAGTTTGGTATTGTTTTAGGCAAACAAATGACCGATGCCTTAGGTTTAGGGTTAAATGATAGTGTGACTTTGGTTTTACCGGAGGCAACACCTTCACCTGCGGGTGTAGTGCCGCGTTTTAAACGTTTCAAAATTGTGGGCATTTTCAGCATTGGTGCTGAGGTCGATTCGATGATGGGCTACATTGCCTTGAATGATGCATCTACTTTGTTACGCTTACCTGATGGCGCGCAAGGCATTCGCTTGAAATTGGATGATATTTTTGCAGCACCTAAAGTGGCTGATGAAATTGTGATGGATCTGCCAAGCGGTTTTTATGCTTCGAATTGGACCTATACTCATGGCAATTTGTTTAGTGCGATCCAAATGGAAAAGGCTATGGTGAGCTTATTACTCTTCCTGATTGTCTTGGTGGCTGCATTTAATATTGTGTCATCCTTGGTGATGGTTGTGACCGATAAAAAATCGGATATTGCCATATTACGTACCCTTGGCGCCTCACCTGCGACCATTACTCGTATTTTTATGGTTCAGGGCACGATTATTGGTGTGATTGGTACGGTGTCGGGTGCGATTCTCGGCATTGTTTTCGCCTCTGGAATTAGTGGTTTTGTGGGTTGGTTAAACAACGTGATGGGACTGCATCTGTTTGATGCCTACTTCATCAATTACTTACCATCGTATTTAAGATGGCAAGATGTATTAACCATTGTGTCCCTGTCTTTAATTTTAAGTTTCCTTGCAACAATTTATCCTGCAATGCGTGCTGCAAAAATCCAACCCGCGGAGGCATTACGTTATGAGTAAAATTGTTTTAGAAGCGCAAAATATTGAAAAGCACTTTACCGATGGTAAGTCGACTGTTGAGGTGATTAAAGGTCTCTCTTTACAAGTCAAAGCAGGTGAATTTGTCTCGATTGTGGGGTCGAGTGGTTCGGGTAAAAGTACTTTGTTGCATGTCTTGGGTGGTTTAGACCGTCCGAGTTCGGGCCAAGTGTTTTTGCAGGGCAGTCGTTTTGACAGTTTGAATGAAGCTGAGCGTGGTTATTTACGTAACCAACACTTAGGTTTTGTTTACCAGTTTCATCATCTGTTACCTGAGTTTACGGCTTTGGAAAATGTGGCAATGCCACTGATGTTACGTCAAGGCACCAACTTTAAAGATGTACAAAAGCAAGCCGAATATTTACTCGAACGTGTAGGATTGACGCATCGTTTAACCCATAAACCGGGTGAGCTTTCGGGTGGGGAACGTCAACGTGTTGCATTGGCGCGTGCATTGGTGGCCAAGCCAGCATTAATGATGGCAGATGAACCGACAGGCAACTTGGATCGGAAAACAGCAAGCAAAATTTTTGAACTGCTGATGGATTTACGTCAGGAGTTCAATATGGCGATGTTGATCGTGACGCATGATGAACAACTGGCTCAGTCCGCCGATTCTATTTTGCATATGCAAGATGGTCTTTGGGTCAATGACTAGGCTGAGTGCCGATAAAAATATGAGATAAAGCCACTATCTATTGAAGCCCACTTCGGTGGGCTTTATTATGGCGCCAATAAAAAAAATAATTGAATAAAAGAATGAAGCTTTTATATGCTGCTGCTTGGATTGTAGGAATTGCATTGATGGGGCAGACCGTCCCTATTCTAAATCACCTTTTTTACCCAGCGCTGATTTTGGTCATTGTACTTTTGCCGTTACAGTTTTTTCTCTTTAAGCACAAACACGCCCTTATTTTACAGTTTATATGTGGATTGATTTATTCCATGTTGTTTTTAACTACGGGATATCATTATGCACAATCAGCTTTGCAACAGCGTCTAGCCTATAAAGAAACAAAAGTTGAAGATGCTGAAGTCATTGTTTATATAGCAAAAATTAACCAACTGGGTGCTGAGACTATTCAGCAAGAAATACAGGTCTTGAACCGACATGTGCAACCAGTGCAGTGGCTGGGTTTTCAAAAACGAATATCGGATGAGCAAGCGGTCTTGGAACTTGGGAAATACTACCGACTGAGAGGGGAAATACGTCCTGCGCATAGTTATGCGGTGCAAGGTGTATTCGATGTTGAGCAGTGGTATCTGCAACGTAATCTCATGTCTGGTTTCAAACTCAAGCACATACACCCCTTGTCTGAGTCAGAAATTTCTGCATTAGGCTATACCAATTATTTAAGAAAACAGCAGGGTGTACTCAATAAAATTCAACTGGGTATAGAACATCAGCGATTAAACATTCGTCATTTTATTTATAGCCAGCCCTTAAGCCATAAGGGCTTAATTCTAGCACTCCTGACTGGGGATGAAAGTTTCTTAGATAAGGAGACGACAGCACTTTTTCAACGCTTTGGCATTAGCCATTTATTAGCGATTTCTGGGCCACATGTGCTGATCTTTGCCGTGATGCTGTGTTGGCTGTTACAAAAGGTGCTGAATCGTTATTGGCCACAGATTTTTCTAAAAATCCCACGACCTTATGCATTGTTACTGCCATTTTGTTGCTGCGTATTGCTGTATTGTGCCTTTGTCGGTTTTGAGATTCCTGCACTCCGTACTTTACTCAGTTGTTTTTGCTTAAGTGTGTTGATTTGGCTCAGGCAGAAAATTTCAGCTTTGACGTTACTCTTATTGAGTGCATCCCTCCTTTTACTGTTTGATCCTTTTTCAATTCTATCAGCGGCCTTTTGGTTGTCCTATGGTGCGTGCTTTGTGCTTTTACGCATTTATCAAACCACTATTCGGCTCGATTTAACTCGCCCGCAGTCTTGGCAGAAAAAACTCGTTTTTAGCCTAAAACTTTTGGTTGAGTCGCAGTGGAAAATATTTGTGGCTTTGATGCCTTTGGTGATTATTTTCTTCAAGCAAGTCTCATGGGTGAGCCCAATCAGTAACCTTGTCGCTATTCCACTGATCAGTTTACTGGTTGTACCACTGGAGGTTTTGGCAGCATTTACTTTTTATCTTTTCGAACCGCTGAGCAGCCTTTTGTTTCAGTTGGCAGATTGGGTGCTGGTATTTTTATTGGGCATACTCAATGGATTGGATGCGCTACTACCGATTAAGTTGTACCCGATTGCGCTCAATACTTGGCAAGTCATTTTACTGATTGTGCTCTCAATCATTGTTTTTATGCCCAAACCGAGTCTACCAAAATCATGGCTGGTGCTAGGTTTGATTCCTTTGTTGGGGTTCAGTAGCCAAAACCGTCCTTTTGAGTTGATCGTACTGGATGTCGGTCAGGGACAAGCGGTGTATATGCAACATGGGCAACAGCATGCCATGATTGATGTTGGTGGCTCCTATGATGAATCGAAGTTTAGTGTTGCTAAGCAGATTATTCAGCCATTTTTATCGAAGCAAGGCGTGAGCCAGTTAGATCAGCTAATACTTACACATTTGGATCAAGATCATAGTGGAAGTTATGCCAAATTAAAAAATGAGTTATCGATCAATCAAGTTTACTCTAATCAGCAATTGGATGTGGCAACTACGTCAAACTTTAACTATTGCCAACAAGGTCAGATCTGGCACTGGTCTGAAAAAGTAGAAATCAAAATTTTGTCGCCGAAAGCCAATCAATTTGCACAAGTGCCGTATCAGCAAAATGAGCTATCTTGTGTGGTCTATATACAGGTGAAGGATGTACAGCCTTATCAGTATTTTCTGATTATGGGCGATGCTGGCTGGCAAACCGAGTTTCAATTATTACAGGATTATCCGGACTTAAAAGTTGATGTATTGGTCTTGGGGCATCATGGCAGTCGGCATAGTTCAGCCTATGCATTTTTAAAACATTATCAACCGAAATTAGCAATTGCCTCAGCAGGGTTTAATAACCGTTATGGACATCCAAGTACATTAACGCAAGCCCGTTTGAAAGCTTTAAAGATCCCACTCTTAACAACAGCAGAGCAAGGCAGTATCGGTTTTATTGCGCAGTCTACAGGGTTTATTGAGCTGACGGCACAACGTCAGACTCGACAGTGGTTGCAGTCGGCTGAGTCTGTTGTTCCATACGCAGTTGCTCTAAACGTGTCACAGCCTCATTAAAGGGAAGGTTATACAGTGCTCGAAGTTTAGGGTTGGCCTTAAAGCGCTTATAGGTCCAATGATAATGCTCAGGATAACGATGGACCAAGTCCTCAATGGCTTGGTGAATGACGAAGGTGCCATCATTGGCTGTACCTTGATAAATACTTTCGCTGATTTCTTCAATGTACATATCAAAGCCATCATCATTACGAATAGCATAGAGCAGTAAAGCCTTGGCTTTGGTTTTTTGAATCAGTTTGGCGCTCAGGTTGCTTGAAGCTAAAGGAAAGCCAAAATAAGGAATCATTTCACCGCCTTGTTTTGGGGTATGATCAGGCAGAATTACGGTCGTCCCCCCTTGTTTGAGCGCCTTAAAAATTTGGCGTACCCCCGATTCATCGGTCGGTACAAGGTGAGCGCCTTCACGACTGCGCGCCTCACGAACAAATAAGTCAGCACCAGGATCCTTGACCGGTTTATACATAATGGTCATTTCAGTAAATTGGGCGACATAACTATTCATAATTTCCCAAGTCCCAAAATGAGGTACGATTAAGACTAAACCTTTCTGAGCGGCAAGCGCCTGATGTAGCAAATGTTCGCCATGTACTTTTTGGACGCGTTCAATATTTTTCTGATTGCTTGAACCCCAAATACTAAAAAACTCAAAATAGGTGGTCAGTTCATTACGTACTGCTTGCTTCGCAATCACTTCGCATCGCTCATCACTCAGCTCAGGCAGCGCAATTTTTAAGTTGAGTCTGAGAGCATCATTGTTTTTACTGATTTTTAAAAGATTGACTAAGCCTGCTAAACTCTTAGCAAAAAAACGTGCAAATTTAATAGGTTGTTTGCTTACAAAATGCAGTAAACGATAAGTCGAGTTTTGCTCTTGTGCTTTAGTCATTCTTTAGAGTCAATGGTACATGTGGATAAAAACATAAAATATTATAGGCTAAAATAAACTGTTTCGACAGTTTTGTATAAATCAGTGTATATAATGAGGGCAATTTTATTCAAGTTTGGATTGTTATATGTCCGATTGGCCACCAAAACCAGAAAATGAAACGCCGAAACAACAGCCTGTACATGAACAACCGACAGGAAATGAATGGAAACTTTTAGAGAAAGCCGTTTTAGCTTCCGTTGAAGAACAACGTCGTGCACGTCGCTGGGGCATCTTTTTCAAATGTCTAACTTTTGCCTACCTTTTGTTTATTCTGATTGCCATGACCAAGAGCTGTTCGACCAGTGGTACGGATGCAACTGCATCTAAACATATAGCTGTAGTTGATATTGTTGGTACCATTGCCGCTGATGAGCAAAGCGTAAACAGTGATGACACGATTAAATCATTAAAGAAAGCTTTTGAAAATAAACAAAGCCAAGCGGTGGTGCTCAATATTAACTCACCGGGCGGTTCTCCAGTTCAGTCGGATGAAATCTGGCAAGAAATTCAATATTTGAAAAAAGCACATAGCGATAAAAAATTGTATGCGGTGATTGGTGATACAGGTGCATCAGGTGCTTACTATATCGCATCTGCTGCGGACGAAATCTTGGTGAATCCTTCGAGTTTAGTGGGTTCAATCGGTGTGATTATGCCGAACTATGGGGTGAATGGTCTCATGCAAAAACTGGGTGTTGAAGACCGCACCATGACCTCTGGTCAAAACAAAGCTTTATTGTCAATGACACAACCTGTTAATCCTGCGCAGCGCGCACATGTTCAAGGTGTACTTGATAATGTACACGAGCATTTTATTAATGCTGTGAAACAAGGTCGTGGCAAAAAGTTAAAGTCGAACGATCCTGCACTTTTCTCAGGCCTTTTCTGGACAGGGGACCAGGCGGTCAAACTGGGTATTGCGGACCGTATTGGTAATTTACATACTTTAAAACGTGAACTAAATACCGATAAAGCGATGGATTATACGGTGGTACATAGCCCACTAGATGCAGTATTAGGCCGTTTAGGTGCATCGATGGGAGCTGGTTTTGCATCTTCACTTTCAAATCAAATGCAATCTGAACAGACCACGAAACTCCAATGAAACCTTTAATTCATTTTGCGCACGCCAATGGCGTGCCTTCTAAGGTCTATCAGAAATTATTTGATTTACTGTCAGATCAGTATGATGTGATCTATGTCCCTTTATTAGGGCCAGATAAAAACTACCCGATTGATAACCATTGGAAAAGCTTAACTCAGCAAGTGATTGAAAGTATTGTTCGTCAGGCACAGGGTCGTAAAGTGATTGGTTTGGGACATTCATTAGGATCAGTGCTGACGTTTCAGGCGGCGTTACAGCGTCCTGATTTATTTGAACAAGTCATCATGATGGACCCGCCTTTGATCATGGGCAAAGCCTCGTTTGCATTACACTTTGCGAAGATGTTGAAGTTAAAAATGGTCGATACCATGTCACCAGCAGCGCTATCCTTACGGCGTCGTGACCATTGGGAGAGCCGTGAGCAAGCAGCTGAACTTCTACGTCCAAAAGGCTTTTATAAAGACTTTGATCCAGACTGTTTTCAAGCTTATATTGACTATGCTTTAACGGAAGATCGCGTCCGTGGCGGTGTTGAACTTACGATTGCAAAAATGGATGAAGTTCATATCTTCAGAACCAATCCTTCTTTATGGTGGCTACCTCAGTGCAAACCACAAGTGCCGATGCATTTAATGATTGCTGAAAAAGGTCCTTTTATTGGTCCGGGGTTTCCACAAATAGTGAAAAAGAAATTTGGCATTCCTTATCAAATCGTTGAGGGAAGCCATATGTTTCCTTTGGAGCGACCAGAAGAAACGGTTGCTTTGATTAAGATGCTGATTCAAGAAAATGTTTAATAGTACTTTTCAGCAGCCATAAAAAAAACGCCTCCAAGGAGGCGTTTTTTATTTTTAAAATTTGCAAAACTGAATTGGCTCGTGCATCAGTGTACCGCGGTAGAGAACACCTTGGTCTGTATGCTGAATCGTTTGTGTACAAATCCATTCTACCACTTGCGGGTAGATGATATGCTCAAGCGTATGTACGCGCTGGGCCAAACTATTCACACTATCATGTGAACCAACTTTCAGTACACCTTGTGCCAAAGCTTGACCTGCATCGAGTTCAGCCGTCACATAGTGTACGGTACAGCCATGCAGTTGATCGCCAGTATTCAAGACGCGCTGATGGGTATGCATACCTTTGTAATGCGGTAGAAGAGAAGGGTGAATGTTGATCATTTTCCCTTCCCAAGCACTGACAAATTTCTCACTTAAAATACGCATAAAGCCAGCAAGAACCACCAAGTCCACATCCCAATCGAGTAACTGTTGATGCATGACATCATCAAAAGCTTCACGATGAGGATACTGTTTGTGTTCAATGACCGCTGTTGCAATACCTGCATTTTCAGCACGCTGTAGCGCATAGGCTTCAGGTTTGTTGGAAATCACACCCACAATTTGGCCTGACAGATTGGCATCAATCAAGGCTTGAAGGTTTGATCCACTTCCTGAAACCAGAACAGCAATTTTAATCATACGAATTAAGCGAATACCACGCGGATTTTTTCGTCTGCGCCTTCAACTGACTCAGCATTGTCTACGATATGCCCCATAGTGAAAGCTTTTTCACCCAGGCTATTGAGTCGTTCAACTGTTTTGTCAGCATCAGCAGCATCGACAACTAAGACCATGCCTACGCCACAGTTGAATGTGCGATACATTTCGAACTGTTCAACACCGCCTTCGCGCTGAAGAAGTTTAAACAATTCTGGCCATTCCCAAGTTGCCTCACTCACAACAGCTTGAGCACCATTCGGCAATACGCGTGGTAAGTTACCTGGTAAACCACCACCAGTAATGTGCGCCATTGCGTGTACATCAACTTCTTTTAACAGTTGAAGAATAGGCTTCACATAAATACGTGTTGGTTCCATTGCAACATCAGCAAGTGGACGACCATCAACGATTTGCGTCAAGTCAACGTTTTTCACGTCTAAAATTTTACGAAGTAGAGAGTAACCGTTTGAGTGAGCACCACTTGATGCAACACCAATTAAAACGTCACCCGCTTTGACTTTAGAGCCATCAATAATTTTGCTTTGCTCAACTACGCCTACACAGAAACCTGCCAAGTCGTAATCTTCGCCTTCATACATGCCAGGCATTTCGGCAGTTTCACCACCAACCAATGCACAACCAGCAAGTTCACAGCCTGTACCAATACCAGTAACTACGTTTGCAGCTACATCTACATTAAGATGGCCAGTTGCATAGTAGTCAAGGAAGAATAATGGCTCAGCGCCACATACAAGAAGATCGTTTACACACATTGCAACCAAGTCTTGACCAATCGTGTCATGACGGTTCAAATTCAATGCTAAACGTAATTTTGTACCAACACCGTCTGTGCCAGATACGAGAACAGGTTCTTCATAACCTTTAGGGATTTTACAAAGTGCACCGAAGCCACCTAATCCGCCCATTACTTCAGGACGAGTAGTACGCTTCGCGACAGATTTGATACGATCGACTAACGCGTCGCCCGCTTCAATGTCGACACCTGCATCTTTGTAGCTTAAACCAGTGTTTGGGGTAGAAGTTGAGTTGCTCATAATGAAGTCTCCGCATTCGCGGGGCGATTATACCTGAATATACGAAACACATATGTTATTTCTGCGCTAAAATGTTATCTTTGCTAAAATATTTTTCTCAATAACGATTAAATCTGACAAAGGCGAGATTGCATGCAAGATCGTACACTTAAACGTATTTTTATTTTGGCAGGAATCGCGCTCATACTCTGGGTGTTGTATCTACTCAAGCCTGTTGTTTTACCTTTTATTGGTGCATTTTTAGTCGCTTATCTGTTTAGTCCACTGGTCGATAAACTGCATAAAATTGGCTTACCACGTTGGTTATCTATTAGTGCTGTTTTTATCGGTATTGGTGTTGTCATTACATTGGCATTTTGGTATTTGGTTCCACTGGTGTGGGAACAGTTGATGTATGCAAAGAACAGCATTCCTTCAGGTATACATTGGGCAAATTATAAATTCCTCCCTTGGTTATCTGACAGTTTTAATTTGGTCCCAATGGAATTAGATGTTGACCAGATTTCAGCTGCGATTATGGAATATGTACAGACCAACTATAGTGCTGACAGTATTCAGGCTATGATTGCCAAATTGGCTCAGTCTGGACTGAACTTCATTCAGATTGGTGGTACGGTTGTACTGATCCCAATTATTGCATTCTATTTCTTGTTGGATTGGGATCGCATGCTGGACAGTTTCCGTCGTCTTATTCCACGGCGATATGAAGAACAGACCTTAGTCATTGTTAAAGAATGTCATAGTGTACTTGGTGCTTTTGTCAAAGGTCAGTTCTTGGTCATGGTGCTCTTGGGCGTGGTCTATGCAATGGGCTTACAGTTAATTGGACTTGAAGTAGGTTTGATTATTGGGATGGTGGCTGGGCTGTGCAGTATCATTCCTTACTTAGGTTTTGCTGTCGGGATTATTGCCGCAGTGATTGCAAGTTTATTCCAGTTTGGTATTGATTGGATGCAATTACTCTTGGTTGGCGTGGTCTTTATGATTGGTCAGGCAGTGGAAGGTTATATCCTACAACCGTTCTTGTTGGGCGATAAAATTGGCTTGTCTCCAGTTGCTGTGGTATTTGCAGTGCTGGCTGGTGCACAATTGGGCGGTATTTTAGGAATGTTAATTGCATTGCCTGTCGCTGCTGTGATTGTGGTCTTATTAAGACATGCACGTGAGTTTTATGAAAACAGCCCAATGTATAGTACATCTACTTATGTTGTGCAAGATTCATCAGCGGGTTCAATTACGATTGAAACAGATGAAGTCGATGTTGATATTGAACTAAAAAATCAAACGGTAAAAGCTCAGCAAGCATCTGAAAATTCAAGTAAGATTGATCAGATAGACCATAAAGAACTTTAGGATATACAAACCAGCATGCGTCAATTGCAACTAGATATTGAACCCCAACTCGATGCCCGAATCAGTGATTTTTCTGGGCCGGGATGGGGGCCTGTTATCGATGCGATTCGTCAGTTACATGCAGGTTTAATGAATCGTTTTTATGTTTATGGTGGTGCGGGTTCTGGAAAAAGCCATTTACTTTCAGCAATTTGTGATTCTTATTTAGATGTAGGTAAAACAGCGATTCAAGTTTCATTACTTGAGTTGCTGGATGCGCCAACTGAAGCAATTACCTCTTTAGAGCGTTTTGACCTTGTCGCTTTAGATGACATTGAAGCCATAAGTGGTGTGCCGCATTGGCAGAAAGCGGTTTTTCACCTGATCAACTACAATAATGAAGAAGGCGGGCAGTTGGTGTTCTCTTCTCGTGTTGCGCCGATTGAATTAAAACTTGAACTACCCGATTTACAATCTCGCCTGACGCAGGCTGTAAGTGTGAAAGTACCAAACGGAAGTTTGTATGCCGATCGTTCTACACTGGTGATGTCGGTTTTATCGCGTCGTGGGATTCATATTGATCAACAGATTATTGATTATTTACTCTCGCATGGGCCACATCAAACCTCGGTGTTATTGCAAAGTTTAGAACAACTGATTCAACTGCTTAAAGGTGAGAAAACCAAACTGAGTAATGCAAACCTCAGACAAATTTATGCGCTAATTGACGAATATCGGTAAATCATAATATTATAGGACTTACGCATTGACGGATTCAAAAAAGTATTAAAATACTTTATAAAGTATCTGTGATCAGACGAATTAAACATGCTTCTACAGCAACTTGTACATTACCCATTTATATGGGCTTTCTCATGACAGAACCGAACTCTATTAGCTGCACACAACTTGCCGAGACTTATAACATCTCGCATGATAGTGTAAATCGCTTTCTAGAACGTGAAGACTACACACCTCACGACCTATATCAAGAAGCAATTCAACATATTGATAATAATAAACTTATAGTCAGTATTGATGATACTGTTTTAGATAAACCCTATAGTCAACATATGGACTTGGTTAGCTATTTTTGGTCAGGCAAACACCACCGATCCGTCAAGGGTATTAATCTCATTACCTTGTATGCGACAGATCAGAATGGTCAAAATATTCCAATTAATTTCCGAATTTATGACAAATCTGAAAGTAAAACCAAGAATGATTACTTTATGGATATGTTAAGTGAAGTACTCAGTTGGGGTGCAAAGATTCAATTTATTACAGGTGATAGTTGGTATTCATCGACTGGAAATCTAAAAACCATAAGAAAATATGGTATTCGATTTATGTTTGGTATCGACTGTAACCGTAAGGTTTCCCCAGAAAAAGGACAATGGTTTCAACTGCGTTTATTGCCAAATTTCCATCAGGGTCAAGTGGTCTGGCTCAAAGATTTTGGCTTTGTACAATTATTTAAGACTCAGTTAAAAGAACAGCAGAGGTTTTATATTGTGCATCAAGATGAAGATGATTTATTGTCCTTTGAGGGTTTTCATGAATTACATTCAAGTCATTGGAAAATAGAGCAATATCACCGGGTGATTAAACAGGTTTGTCATATTGAAAAGTTTCAAGTAAGACGATCTAAACTGATTTTGAATCATATTTTTTCAGCCTTGATGGCCTACGTCGAGATACAAAAGAACCAGTTTGAGCGGATCTTTGAAAATGTATATCGTTGGCAGAAGAAATTATTTAGACCAGTTATCAAAAACTTCATTGATGACTTTATTCTCGATAAAAATCATCTGCTACCACAGAGAATCTATAAATAATAGTGCGTAAGTCCTATATTACTTGAGAAATTGTCCGAGCTGTGACAGAGTACGAAAAATTGTTAGATATTGCAGGGATTTTGCAATCTAAGAATAAAAAGAAAAGATAAAATAAAAGCAAGGAGATCGTTATGCTCAAGAAGAGCATAGGTGTAGCTACGCTATTGGTGGCGAGTCATGCCTATTCGGACAATATTAAGGTGACCATCACTGACGATATTGTCAAAAATGACACGGAATGTTCACTTCGCGAAGCTATCGACTATATTAATCAAGGTATGCCTGAGGCGGGTTATTATGGCTGCGGGGGCAAAGATGCGATTTCCACCGTCATGCTTGAGAAAAATAAAACCTATTTGCTAAATACCCATCTTGCGATCAAAAAAGATTTAACACTCAGAACAAGTTATGACAGTTCTGTGGGGGAAGAAACTGTTCAGGGTTTAAGTAATGCCATCTTAAAAATGAATGGTTCTGACAATTTATTAAGGGTTGATAATGCTGAGAATGCTTTAATTCGTGTGTTAGTAAAAGAGGTTACTCTACAGGGCTGTGCGAAAGACTGCGGTGTGAATCAAGGTGGTTTAATTTATAACAATGAATATTTAGGTCTTGAGTACGTCAAATTAACAGGTGGTTTTGCAGGGCAAGGGGGGGCGATTTACAATGTCGCAACCTTGCTTGAAGATGGTACCAGTCGTAGTCTAGTCGAAATTCGCGCTACTCTGGTTGAACAAAACCAAGCGGTACAAGGTGCTATTTTGTATGGGGAGGCGCCTTCTTTTCGGATTTATAATTCAGTTTTCAAAGAAAATAAAACAACAGATGCAAGCAGTGCCAATATTTACTCTGTCAATAATGCAGCGGTTAAAGAAGATATAACCTTATCCAGTTTAGCATCACGTCTGGTCAGTAGCACCTTTGTGAAAAATACAGGTTATGTCGTCAATGTTCGAGATGGCATGGCTTTGAATAACTTAACGGTGGTGGGGAACAGTAAAGGGATTTATTTCAATCCATCTACAAACTTGGCTTATCTGGCCAATAGTATCGTTTTAGGAAATAGCGAAAATACTATCTCAAAAAACTGTGCTGGGGATTTAAGTAAAGCAGTCCTTCAGAACAACTTAGTTACACAAACTGACTGTGGCAGTGGAGCGAGCTATTATCCGAATGAGTTTTGGTCTGGCGCCTTGATTGCAGGCAGCGATGTGGTGGGTGAGTGTAAAACCATGTCTGCAGATGCTGACAGTTTATTGTGTCCTTATATTGTTCCCAACCAAAAATTTTTAGGCTATATCCGTCCACGCATTTTAATGAGTCAGACACATTGGTTAGATTCTCCAATTGTGAATAAGGGGAAAGTGGTTGTAAACACAACAGATTCTTTAATTGGTTGTGAAAATTCAGATCAACGCGGTGTGAATCGAAATACGAACAATACCTTTTGTGACCGTGGTGCAATTGAGATTGAAGTCCCAACCACGATTAGTTTAATTGGTGAAGATCTGATTGCGGGGCAAGTAGCTAAACTTTCTGTTGCAGATCTGCTAGGCGATAGTGATCTACTGTCCAAAACCGAATGTGCAAGTTTATTCAAATTAGCTAAAGCACCAAATGGTGAAGAATGGCAGCCGGGTTGTATGCGGGTGCAGCAGACTCAAACGGTATCGAAAGGCAAAGTGGTGATTGATGAACTAGGAAATATTACTTACACGCCAAATGGAGCATGGCATGGTGCTGATATTTTCAGGTTACAGTTGGTCACAACCACAACACGCTTTGATGAGCATGTTCCGTTCATTGAAGTGAATGTACAAATTGTACAGGAACCGCAAAATCATATGGAAAGTGACAAAATTAAAACCTCTGGGGGAAGCACAGGTATTCTGAGCTTACTGGGGTTATTTGCTTTAATTTTGATGCGTCGAAAATAAAAAGAAAAGGGCGAACATGAAACACTTTAAAAAAGGACTATTGGGTGTCATGGTTGTAGCTGCTATGACATTAATGGCTGCAGAAGATAGAACAATTCTTGTCAACACATTTGATGATGAAGATAATGTGAACATGAATCAATGTTCACTCCGTGAGGCAATCAAAACAGCCAGCTTAAACAAGGCTTATGGGGGCTGTAGTGCTGGGAATACGGGTTCAGGTCAAACCGATTATATTCAGTTAGAAGCTGGGACGTATAAACTGAGTAAGGAAATTGTTCCCGAGTCTAAAGTGGTGGTTTTTGGGAAAAGCCCTTATTTAGATCGTGAGAAAAATCCCATCACTTTTAAGTATCCTGCCCTAGGTGAATTGACTTCACGGATTGATGGGGGTGGAAAGTCACGTTTATTTAATACCATTACCAAGACCAGTTTGACGCTAGAGAATGTCATTTTAGAAAATGGTTATTCGGTAGATGAAGGCGGTGCTTTATTGGTCGGTGGAGCATTAACCTTAAATAATGCACAAATTCTAAACTCAAAGTCAGATAAAAAAGGTGGAGCACTCTATCTTGTTGGTCCTGGTGAGCATCAGGTGACTGTAAATAATAGTGTATTACAAGGCAACCAAGCGACTGTGGGTAGTGTTCTTGCAATGCAATGCTATGCAGGGCTGTTGGATGTAAAAACCAATATAGAGTTTGGAGCGAATAGTATTATTTCGAATGGTCAGATATCGAATCTAAATACATTCGATTTTTGTGGTAACCCAAAAGTTGCTATGGCGAATAATACGATCGCAAAAAATACAGTAAATTCGACAAATGGAAGCATTATTTATGCCGTCAATACTCGAGATCATAATCTGAGTCTTGAAAGTAATTTCTTATTGTCAAATAACACTATTGTAGAAAACAGTGCAGCGAGCGTTTTGGATTATGACGATTTCGGTACGAAGTCGTTGTATTACAATGTACTTGCATATAATGGAAACACATCATGCCGCTATGTCGGTTCTCAGACACTATCCGACAAATATGATGCAGGTGTGACAGCAGGTTACAATGCGTTTGATACGGTGAACAGTCAGTGTGAACTGGCAGCAAGTGCACGAATACTCGATGGTACGACAGATACTAATATTGATGTGAAAAATGTGGCTATAGGGAGTCTACTCAGTTCCTTAACTTCGCCATCGAAATATAATTTATTCCGCCCAATGTATTTCCCGAAAGTGAATAGTGGTGGAGTTGATTTACTCGATACCAACAGTAAATTGAGCTGTAATGATAGTGACCAGCGTGGTCTAGACCGTATCGTCGATGGAACATTGATGTTAGCACCTGCGGAAGCCAACAGTTGCGATATTGGGTCGGTTGAATTACGTCGTTTAGCGGCAGCGGATATTGCTGATTTGAAAAATACCTCGCAGGCAGAGCGTTTGCAAGTGTATGAAAATACTATTAAGGAATTAGAAGAATTAATCGCCAATAAAAACACCAATCCAGACTTTTTGATCGAGTTTAATGAAGAGTTAAAGCGTTATAAAGAGCTTTTAGCGGCAACTAAACTACATCAAAAATATCGGGCGATTTATGTCGATCCCTTCCAGTTTGTCTTGCAAGATGAGGCCGTGGTCAACACTGCTGATGGAACGTCGGCTTTAAAAGAAATGAACACTGAGAATTATACCATTACAGAAACTCAGGTATTGGGTATAGGTGTGCTCAGCGCCAAAGATGGTGTGCTGGATACCTCAAAACTCAGAGCGGATCCAACTTTACGCTGTGAGTGGAAGGATGATTTAAAACAAATCATGATTTATCGCACCGATGGTAAGCCTACAACCAGCACGGAATATGTGTATTGCCAATATAGTGTGAAGAGTAAGGCGACGCAGGCAATCTCTTCGGGGATTTTAAAAGCGGAGTTTAGCAATATACAACCGATTGCCAAAACGGATGAATACACCCTGAATTATGGTGGCACTTTAAAACTCAATGTAAATCCACTTGCAAATGATAGTGATGATGGTGACGGGCCAATTAGTACAGTCGCGGCAGAACATCAGCGTCCAGCATTTCACCGTGATGCGAATGGAAAGGATCTTGCTATTCGTATTGTACGTCAGGATGCAGGCATTAATATTAAGCCAGAACGTACAGGTTCTTGTCCGGGAGAATATGAAAAATATGTATGTTATGGCGGCAATATTGAAGTTGAAGTCCGCAATAATTTCAGTCCATTCCCTTATGAAATTGAATATGTGATCTATGATGCAGAGGCTGAAGAGTCTAAATCTGCGATGATGTATTTTACGAACACCGCTAAAAATACCAATACGGAAGCGAGTGGCGGTGGTGGTGGCTCAATGGGTGGCCTTGGGGTGCTTGGATTGTTGTCATTAGCGTGGTTTAGACAACGACGAAAAATATAAATGTAAGCATAAAAAATGCCTCACATGAGGCATTTTTTTATGAGCGTTTCTATAGTATTTATATTCGGTTAGGCATCTTAATGTGTAGCAGTGTTGCTATGGATGTATTTATTGATATATTCATTTCGAATATTCACACGTTCATCTGCATCTGCTTTTTGCATGCGTACACGTAAATCACGTCGTTCTTGGGTGCTCATCTGTTGCCAAGTGTCACGCATTTTTTGCTTTTCTTGCTCAGGTAACTGAGTAAACCAGTCCATACGTTGTTGCAGGGCTGCACTCTGCGCATCGGGCAGTTCTTTTAGTGACTGGTAACGTTGAATCAACGCACGCTGTTCTTCTTCAGACAACGATTCCCATGTTTCAGACACTTGGGTATCTGCATCTTTGGAAAAAATCCAAAAACGATCAAAACCTGCAAAACTGGTTTGTAAAAAACCTAGCGTGCAAAGTGCGAAAGCGACACGTTTAGCTGCCATGTGGAACAGTGTCCTCACCTAAAACCAATAACATTTCTAAATCTTCAACCATTTGAGGTGAAAGTTTAGGAGTCGAAACCACTTGGTTATGTGGTTTTTCATCAAGGGTTACAGAGTTCGGAAGTACGACAAAGCCAGCAATAGCCGCAGCTAAAGCAAAACCTGACATTTTCCAAAGGCCATAACGTGAGGACTTTTGATCTTGAATGTCATCAAGAACATGTTGCATCACCACGGGTTTGTTTTTGTGGTGTTGCGCGAGCCCATCAAGTTTGGAGGTTACTTGCTTTAAGAAATCATCTTTCATTCGGATGATCCTCCTAGATGTGGATTCAAATGTGCGAGAGCATTGCGTAAGCCTTGAATCGCACGGTGGTAATGAGTTTTAACGCTGCCTTCAGAACAATTCATGATTTGTGCAGTGGTTGCAGTATCAAAACCTTCCCATGCACGTAACATAAATGCTTGCTGTTGACGAACAGGAAGACCAGCAATGGCTTCTTGAATTTCATCCGCAGTGACAGCTTGACTTAAAAAGTCTGAAGGATTCAGCGCTCTTTCATCGACCACCTCATTGACTTCAAAATCGTCATCATCAAGACTGACTTTTTTGAAGAAAGAAAAGGGTTGTGCTCGACGTGCTTCTTTACGACGCCAATCCTGTAATTTATTGGTTAAAATGGTATAGAACAGGGGATACCATTCTTCCGTAGATCGATCAGAATAAGATTTATGTAATGAAATAAAGGCTTCTTGCACCAAATCCATGGCGATACCCTGCTGGTTTTGGGTGGCACTTTCCATCATCACTAACGCACGACCAGTCACTTCTTGCATGAAGTTTTTTAGGCGAGACTCGGCGGTACTCTTAAGAGTACTAGAATCTTGCGTTTTAGACTGTTTGGGTGCTAAATCCATAGAGATGGAAAATCCTGTCATCGGATACCCACCATTATTTCCTCAATCATGTGCCTATAACGTTGGAAATAATGGTTTGGTTGACAACACAAGTAATTATTTTTTCTAGTGTAATCTATTTTTTCTGCTGAGCCGACTTTAGTTAATATAACTTAACGATTTTAAAGTCGTTGTCGTACCATTTCAAAAAAGCAGATTGAACCCGCAATAGCGACATTGAGAGATTCTTGGCCACCGGGCTGTGGGATGCTCAGTGCTTGAGCATGTGCCAAAGCAAAGTCAGAAACTCCTTGGCCTTCATTGCCTAAGATCCAGACACAAGCTTGTGTTAAATCTTTTTGATATAAACTTTCAGCCTGATGTGAGCTGGTCACATACACTGGAATTTCAAAGCGTTCGAGTACATCTTCGATGGCTACGTTTTCATAGGTGTTGAGTGAGAAGTGTGCACCCATGCCTGCGCGTAATACACGTGGTGACCAGAGTGCAGCAGAACCTTTGGTACAAATAACTTGCTTAATACCTGCTGCAGCAGCAGAGCGGAGTAGTGTACCTACATTGCCTGGATCTTGAATGTTTTCCAAAATCAATGTATCCAAGCTAAAGTCTACACTTTGGCTTGAACTTGGTAAGTCTACAACTGCCAAGAAGGGCAAAGTGGTCCCTAATGTGCTTAAGTCACGATATAGGCTTTCAGCAATGACAAAAACAGCACCTTCATATTCATCTAGAATATCGCAAATATCAGGGTGTTCGAGTGCATTTTCAGTAGTGAAAATAGAATTGAGTTTCTTCTTTTTTTCAACCCAAGCTAAGCCTAAGTGTGTCCCTTCAAGCACAGTTTGACCCTGCTTTTTACGGTAGCTGCTTTGCTCTATTAAACCTCGGAGATGTTTAATCTTTGGGTTGTCTTTTGATTCAAGGAAAATAATCGACATGGAGAAGACTCATGCGCATAACGCGTCAGATGGCTATGCGCATTTAAAAAATTAGTTGTGGTAGCCAGTCACTAAATCGACTTCGTTTTTAGAACCAATAATCACAGGGACACGTTGGTGTAGGTCAGTTGGTTGGATGTCTAAAATACGAACGCGACCCGTTGTAGATGCACCGCCAGCTTGTTCAATTAGCATACTCATAGGGTTTGCTTCATACATTAAACGCAGGCGACCTGCTTTTTTCGGATCTTTGAGGTCGTATGGATACATGAAAATCCCGCTACGGCAAAGAATGCGGTGAATGTCGCCCACCATACATGCAACCCAACGCATATTGAAGTCTTTCTCACGCGGACCTGTTTTACCTGCGAGAAGTTCTTCAATATAACGTTTTACTGGGTTTTCCCAGTGGCGTTGGTTTGAAGAGTTAATAGCATATTCTTTGGTATCTGCTGCCACTTGAATATTTTCAGAGGTGAGTAAGAATTGTTGAGTTTCTGGGTCAAAGGTAAAGAATACTGTGCCTGCACCGACTGTTAATGCCAACATGGTTGATGGGCCATAAAGCACATAACCCGCAGCAACTTGTTGGTTGCCCGCTTGCATAAAGTCTTCAGCTTGTGTCACTGCATTTTTTGCAGGCAAGATTGAGAAAATAGTACCCACACACATATTAATGTCGATGTTGCTTGAACCATCAAGGGGGTCAAATAAAACTAAATATTTGCCATTTTCTTGAGCTGGTGTGAATTCATCCAATTCTTCAGACGCTAAACCACCAACTTGTGGGTGGATTTTTAGAGCATCAATCAAATAATCATTTGAAATCACATCCAGTTTTTTCTGTTCTTCACCTTGCACGTTTTCATGCTGCGCGCTACCTAAGACACCAGCTAAAGCACCTTTTTGTAAAGCTTGATCGATGGTTTGGCAAGTAGCAGCAATGGTGCTAATTACTTGTGCCAATTCAGGCGTAAGATTTCCCGTTTGTTGTTCTAAAAATTGGGACAGATTGAGATATGACATAAGGGGGAGGACTCCACTAAAACTTGAATACGTAACAAAATCAACATTGCGCTATATTTTAGTCGAGAACGAGACAAAAGAACAATTAAACTCGACTATTTGCTGCGATTTTACCCTTGCAAGTCTTGTGGAAAGTGCTATGTTGATGGAAGGAATATCAGGTAAAAATAGGAGCACAACAATGACAACGCAAAAATTTGATGCGACTCCAACGCCGAGCGAAGGGATTAACTTAGATGATATTTCAGACGATAGCGTGAAAAAAGCGTGGCAAGACTACGAAGCAAAAGCTGAGTATAAAAAGTTCAATAAACATGACATGATTGAATCTATGCAACATGTTGAAGAATCTGATGAAAATCCCAAGCCTGAACAAGTTTAAGTCATAAAAAAGCGCTCATCGAAAGGAGCGCTTTTTTTATTTCAGTTGTGATGCCAGCATTATTTTAAAAGTGGTGGAACTGCTTCGTAGTTAATTTCTACGCGACGGTTTTCTTTCCATGCATTTTCGTCATGGCCCGCATTGATTGGCATTTCTTTACCATAACTAACGGCTTCAAGTTGGTTTGGACTCACACCTGTGGTGATTAAGAAACTTTCAACCGCTTTGGCACGACGTTCACCCAATGCCATATTGTACTCACGTGTACCGCGCTCATCAGTATGGCCTGTTAACGCCACACGCGAATTTGCATTTGCCATTAAGAACTGCGCATGTGCTTGTAGCGTTTGGTAATCATTATTGCTGAGGTCGCTACTGTCATAGTCAAAATGCACAACGCGTTTTGCTAAAAATGCTTTGTTGGCTTCAGTCACGCCTTTTGCCGATGCACCTGCAAGATTTTGTGCATTTAAAGCAGCATCTTCACTTAGACCTTGAGTATTGACTGTGGTTGAACCATTTGGGTTTTGACCCGCTTCAATTGTTGCAGCAGGTTTACGGCTCGCACATCCTGTAACTACAAGAGCAGTCGCTAAGATTGGAAGGGCTAAAAGCTTGATGGATTTCATTCTTCATCTCCATGAAAATTGATGATTATTAAATGACTAGTCATTAAAAAGTTATTTGGGTGCCCAAGCAGGTTCACGGACTTCACCTTGTTCACTTGGTAAATTCATACGGAAACGTCCATCCAGTGACATGATCGACAACAAACCACGTGAACCTTCACGAGTTGCATAGACCACCATCTGCCCATTTGGTGAGAAACTTGGTGATTCATCTAAACTGGTTGGAGTTAAAATATTAGTGACGCTTGAGTTTAAATCTTGAATAGCGACTTTATAGTTACTACCACTTGGACGGTGAACCAGTGCCAGCTTTTTGCCATCGGCACTGAGCGTACCACGTGCATTGAATGCGCCACGGAAGGTCAGGCGGTTATAACTGCTATTTGCCAAGTCATAACGGTAGATTTGTGCAGAACCGCCACGGTCAGAAGTAAAGATAAATGACTTACCATCTGGTGCATAACGCGCTTCAGTATCAATGGCGCTGTCGTTGGTCATACGTTGCAGTTGACGTGTTTCCAAGTTCATTTGGTAAATTTCTGGATTGCCATGCATAGAAGCCGTGAACAACATACTTTTCCCGTCAGGAGAGAAGCTTGGTGCACCATTTAGACCACGGAAGCTAGCAAGCTTTTCGCGAGCACCTGTGGAAAGGTCTTGGACATAAATTGCAGGGCGTTTGGTTTCAAACGAAACATAAGCAATTTTCTTGGCATCTGGTGTCCAAGCAGGCGATAAAATTGGATCGCGTGACGTTAAAATTGTACGTGGTTGCTCACCATCAGTATCCGCGATTTGTAGTGTATAGCGTTGTTCCGGTGTAGCAGGATTACGTAGCACATAAGCAATACGACCGCTAAAGTCTCCTGGAATACCAGTTAATGCTTGATAAATAGCATCACTAATCATGTGTGCAGCAGAACGAACGCGTGATGCTGGAACAGTTAATAATTCATTTAAAAGATATTGTTGTTTTTGGACATCGTACAGTTGGTAATGAACCTCGTAGCTACCATTTTCAGTGGTTTTTACTGTTCCTGTAACGACATATGGAACACCTGCTGCTTGCCAGTTGGCTGCGTTCGGATTATTCATGCTGGCTGTTGCAGGTAAATTTTTTGAAGCGCTGGTAAATTTCCCTGAGCGGTTTAAATCCGTTTCAATAATGGGATAGAGACTGCTGTCATTGCTAAAAGGTACGATTGCAATTTTAGGCGCTTCTTCAGGTGCTTTTGCAATTTCTAAGTGAAGCTGAGCATGTGCTTGAGTCACTAAGACTGGGCTGAAAGCAGTTAAAATGGCTAGGCTAAGAAGGTGTTTACGCGTCATTTCCATCATTCGTTATTTACTCAAACAAACGGCTTTTATTGTGGGTTTAATTGTTCTACATAATGGCATGATTTTCTAATATTAAAAGCATGAAATTATGACTGATCTGTTATAACACTGTGAAAAATGAGTAAGAATTAAGTCGTTTAAGCGTAAATGCAAAAACGCATAGGTAGATATGTGTGATAAGGGGGAGTGGAGGCTCGCTTGTATTGAGTGAAATATCGACTGAAATTAAAGACTTCACATCGATTACTATTGAGCATGGATACAGATTAAATGTATTTAAAATAAGTTATTTGAATATATAAAAGTACTGAGCTTTAGGCTAAAAAATCCCCTGACTGTTCAGGGGATTTGGATTATTTCGCAGTAAAGGATGAGGTAAAGCTTTGTGCTTGCCGGCGTGCTTCTGGATCTGAAGGCATTGGGTAGGGGGCAGCAGAACGAACAGCAGCTTCAACACTGGCTTTCATGTCAGGATCACTTGAATTGACAATCACCGAACGTACGGAACCGTTATCAGATAAGGTCACTCGCGCTGTTGCGGTCTTACCACTTGAGCCTGCTGGGGTATCCCAAGCGCGTTTAATTTTATTTTCAAAGTCGCGCTTAGCCGTTGAAGCAATTTGCTTGGCTTCAGCTTTCTTTTGCGCGGCTTCTTCGGCAGCTTGTTTTGCAGATGAAGCACGTGCTTCTTCAGCCGCACGCTCTTTGGCTTCGGCATCAGCTTTACGTTTGGCATCAGCAGCGGCTTTGGCTTTTTCGGCATCAGCTTTGGCTTTTGCGTCAGCATTTGCCTTAGCTTTATCAGCATCAGCTTTACGTTTCGCATCAGCGTCAGCTTTGGTCTTCGCAGCATCTGCTTTAGCTTTAGCATCGGCATTTGCCTTGGCTTTTGCATCAGCGGCGGCTTTTGCTTTGTCCGCATCGGCTTTACGTTTTGCATCAGCGGCAGCCTTGGCTTTATCTGCATCTGCTTTGGCCTTTGCATCAGCGTCTTGCTTCTGCTTTTTAGCGAGATCCGCTTTCTTTTGTGCCTCTAGCTTAGCTTTTTGTACTGCCTCTGCTTTTTTCAATGCTTCTAAGTTTGCTCGGCGTTTGGCGTCTGCTTCGGCTGTCGCCGCTGCATCTGCTTTGGCTTTCTCAGCATCTTTAGCTTGCTCCGCTGCACGGGTAGCAGCACGTTCTTGCTGAGCTTGTAGTTTTTCAGCTTCTGCCTTTGCACGTGCCTGAATCTGCTGCTGTAATTCAGCTTTACGCGCTGCCGTTTCAGCAGCATTGGCATCCGCTGCTGCTTTTTGAGCGTCGACCTTTGGCACAATGGGTGTTATAGGTGGCGCGGTTGGGATAACAGGTGCAGGCTCTACAGCGGGCGGAGCAGTTTGTGTGATTTCTTTGGCGACATTTTCATGTGCTGTTTCAGTAAACTCTGTTTCTTCAAGCGTAACAGGCTTTAAGTCCTCAGGTTTGATGAGCACAGTTCTAATTTGCTTCGGTGGCTCTGGTGGTTTACTCATACCAAGATAAAGTAAGCCAACAACAGCAATCACATGGATACCAAAGGTAAATCCAAGCGCGATAGCTTTTTGTTTAAACGGTGGCTTTTTAAAATCTTTCATAAATTACTTTAATGGCTCTGTGAGTAATCCAACTTGGCTGAGACCCGCTTCTTGTAGACTGTTCATGAGCGACATGACTTCGCCATAAGAGCGTGACTGTTCACCTTCCACAACAACGGTTAAAGTTTTATTTTCAGCCTGAGCTTGTTGCTGTGCTTCACTTAAAATAGAGGTCAATTCAGATAAAGCCAAAGGTTCAGCTGAACTGTGTGTTTTATATTTAAGAAAATAGCGACCTTCTTTATCTAAGCTGACCATTGCAGGTGCATCTTTTGATTCAATGGGGTTGCCATTGGCCTGAGGAAGATCGACATTGATGCCGCTCGTAATCATGGGTGCGGTGACCATAAAAATCACTAATAATACGAGCATCACGTCAATATATGGGACGACGTTCATCTCACTTTTTAGTGGTTTCTTAATGCGCTCGAAGCGCCCTGAACGTTGAATTGCCATTAGTCATGTTCCTTAGTTTCACCCAAAGACTGACGTTGTAATAACGCAACCATTTCTTCTGCAAATAAAGCACGATCGGAGTAAACCGTTTCGCCTTTTCCTGTGTAATGGTTAAATGCCAATACCGCAGGAATCGCTGCAAATAAACCAATCGCTGTAGCAATGAGGGCTTCAGCAATACCCGGTGCAACCGTTGCAAGGGTGACTTGATCTACGTCTGCTAAACCGATGAATGCATTCATGATGCCCCAAACGGTACCAAATAAGCCAACATACGGGGCCACAGAACCAATGCTGGCCAAAGCACCTAAGCCTTGTTCAAGTTGGCTTTGGTCACGACTTAGACCGACGCGTAAAATACGTTCTGTGCCTTCAATGGTTTGTGCTGGAGCAGCATTGCGTTTTTTTAGTTTTAAAAACTCGCCTAAACCTTGATAAAAAATATCCTCAAGGCCGACACGTTTGGAGTTAAGTTGCGCATTGTTATACAGCGTATTCAGTTCAGCACCTGACCAAAAAATTTTTTGGAAATGGTCATCGTCTGCCTGTGCTTTTTTATAACTCATGTGTAACTTGGCAATCAGATACCAGCTAAACAGCGAGGCCAAAAGTAAAGCCAGCATTACCAGTTGTACGACTGGGCTTGCTTGTAATATTAGATCTGAAACTTGAAGAGATGATTCGAGTTGAGTTGCCATAGTTACTACATGTGCCAATAATTTTTTTAGTCTTGTCCTAATTCTTTTAGAATCAGTTCGCGGATTTCATCGGGAAGTCGACGTGGTTTCATTTCTGAACTGATACATGCCAATTCGACCTCACCAGATGCAAGCATGATTTCACCACGATAAATATTTTGTTGCAACACAAATGACGTAGCCTTACACGAAACAACACTTGCTGTAACAGTAATTAAATCATCCATTAAAATTGGACGTGAATATTTCACATTAATTTTGTGTACAACGAAGTTATAGTCTTTTTGATGCCAGTAATGATCTACACCAGAAGCACGTAACCACTCGGTACGGGTACGCTCCATAAAGCGAATATGATTGGCGTGGTAAACAATGCCACCTGCATCAGTATCTTCAATATAGACACGAATGTTGAATTCAAATTTATTCGCCATGAGAGTATTCCGTTTTCCAGTTGTACGAGTCGATTTAGATTGACTTGGCGCTTTTATATTTAAGGACAGGGTCTTAAAATTGGTGCACGTCAAAGTACTAATGCGTCGCAGTTTAGCATTATGAGATTTCACTCCAATGGCACAAGATGTCAAATATTGTGATTCATGACTGTTGGGGAAGTTGAGCGCAGTATGGCTATAAAAATATAAGGATAAGGGAATGAATGGTTATTTTAAGCTGCTGCTTATTTTGGCTGTGGCATTTGCGCTGTGGACATATTGGCTTAAACCTGAGCAAGGAAGCAGAAGTTTAGAGTTATATTCACCGACTGAAAATGTACAGTACGTTGAAGGCTACACAATTACTTCCTTAGAACCATATGTAGGAGAGTTTCGTGTGTTGGCGCGTGAAAACTATAGGATGGGTCGTGAAGCAGAGCTGAGTCCTGTTGATTTTGCTTTAGGTTGGAATGAGATGGCGAAGCCAGAGGTCTATAAGCAACTATCTATTACACAAAGTAATCGTTGGTATTATTGGCGTTATGAGAACAATCCACCCATTCCAGTAAATGACATTGCCTCGAGTAGTGCCAATACGCATTTGATCCCAGCCAATAAAGTTGTTGCACAAAAACTTGCAGATATTGATGTGGATGACATGGTTTATTTAAAAGGGCAACTGGTTGAAGTTAAGTCGGCTGATGGTTGGAAGTGGCGCAGTTCACTGAGTCGGACAGACACAGGAAATGGGGCGTGTGAGTTAATGCTGGTGGAGGATGTGAGAGAAATTTCTTCTTTATAAACCTTACTTTGTGTTCAAGCCTATTTGAAGTTTAGTATGATAAAGCCACTTGATAAGTTAAAAATAAGTTTGAAATATGCCTAAGCAAGATTCTAACGATATAGTAATTCAACTTCCTTGGACAGTGCCTCAACAACCAAGTGTGCAAACAATAGTTTTCCAGCAGCCTGCTAAAACACATATGGAATTAAATGCTTCTACAGACAAAACGGCTATTTTGTCTTTTGCACTTTCTGTTGTGATTGCATTAGCTTTAGGTGGCTTAGCTACTTGGTTGGCATATTGGTATGGACGAAAAAGTTTTGATTTAACGAAGCAGTCTTTTGATGCGGTAATTAAGCAAATAGAAAGTTCTGAAAGACTAATGATGGAATCAAATAGTAATTTAATTGAAAATCAATATAAACAATTACTTATGAAGAATAAAATAGATGGTTTTAATAAGGATAGAAATGAATTTAAAAGATTGGTAGTTGATTTTCTAACTGAGGCGGAAAATTTATCAACATTTATTGGATTTACTGCGATGGAAAGTATAAAGATTGATTTATCAAAGCATGTTCAAAAGGGTACGTATGGTTATGAAATATATAAAGAACTCCAAGGAAGATTGAAAAATATGCAGGCTTTAAAGGTGAAAATATCATTTGAAGTTTTTTACTATACTGCTGATTTTCAAACTGAGGTAAATCTAATTTTAAGAGACATTGTTTTAGATGGTGCTTTATTAAATAATGCTCTATTACGTAAAAGTAGTACATTGCAGGAAGACATTAAAGCATATAGAAATCACATTGCAAAATTTAAACTCATTGCAAAAAAACTTTTAAAAAATGAGATGGTTTTAGATAAATTCATAAACTAAGCCTATTTTTCAGGCTTAGTTTTTTTGCTTAATGTTTCGGCTCAGGTGGTGTCATACCAAACTGCAAATACGCCATATTGGTGGCAATACGGCCACGGGCTGTCCGCATGACATAACCTTGTTGAATCAAATACGGTTCAATCACGTCCTCTAATGTACCTGAGTCTTCAGCCATCGCTGCTGCCAAAGCTTCTACACCACCAGGGCCGCCATCAAAACGTTCAAGTAACATACTCAAATAACGACGGTCTAAAGTGTCTAAACCATCTTTATCGACATTGAGCATATCGAGGGCACGCTGAGCCATGTCTTGTGTCACCTCACCAGTACCTTTGACTTGCGCATAGTCACGAACTCGACGTAGTAAGCGGTTTGCAATACGTGGTGTGCCGCGAGAACGACGTGCAATTTCTGCTGAACCTTCACGCGTAATAGGTACATCCATCAAATTGGCAGAACGAGTCACAATATGCGTCAAGTCACTAACTGAATAGAACTCAAGGCGTTGCACAATACCAAAACGGTCACGTAAAGGAGAAGTGAGTAGACCTGCGCGTGTGGTTGCGGCAACTAAAGTAAAAGGGGGTAAGTCGAGCTTAATTGAACGAGCCGCAGGACCTTCACCAATCATAATATCGAGTTGGTAGTCTTCCATGGCTGGATAAAGAATTTCTTCAATCACGGGAGAAAGACGGTGGATTTCGTCGATGAACAGCACATCACCTTCTTCAAGGTTGGTCAGCATGGCTGCCAAGTCCCCAGCACGTTCCAATACTGGGCCGGAAGTCGACTTGAGGTTTCCCCCCATTTCACGCGCAATAATATTGGCAAGTGTAGTTTTACCCAGTCCTGGCGGACCAAAAATTAAGGTGTGATCAAGGGCTTCACTACGACCACGTGCTGCGCCAATAAAGATTTCCATTTGTTCACGAACCACGGGCTGACCGATGTAGTCATCGAGTGAGGTCGGGCGGATAGCGCGGTCGATATGATCTTCGGGTTTTTCGGAACCACCGATGAGACGGTCTTGCATATAGTTAAATCAATCTCTGGCTAAACTTTCGAGGCACAGCCTCAAATTATGATTTGTGTTTAGGTACCATTGTGTAGGCATTGCCTTACTTTTGAAAGATCAAAATGAGGGCTTTTAAATATATTTAAAAGTCCGCAAGTAAATCTTGTGTTGGATTGAGGATATGTCCTTATATCCCAATCCAACATGGCGACATCCATGTCGCCTTCGTGTATCCAATTTAGGTGTATTGGTGTGTCTATTTGAATTATTTATTCATCGATTTGAGTGCAGCACGGATGATGTCGCTCGCCTCAGTAAAATCACCTTTTGCAGCATTGACCAATTTCTGTGCTTCTAAAGGTTTGTAACCTAAAGATTGTAAGGCCGCTTCAGCTTCTGACACGGCAGAGTTGCCTGTGAAATGGATTTGTTCAACGGTTGAGTTGCTTGGCACTGTGCCTGAAGACATCGCTTTAAAGCGATCACGTAGTTCGATCATGAGGCGTTCAGCGGTTTTTTTACCCACGCCCGGTACTTTAACCAGTGTGTTGATATCTTCATGTTCGACAGTATGAATCAGCATATCGACGCTGAGCGTGGATAAAATACCTAAAGCCATTTTAGGGCCGACACCATTGACCTTTAACAGCGTGCGGAAAATGATTTTTTCTTGTTGATGCAAAAAGCCATAAAGTAGTTGAGCATCTTCACGCACTGCAAGGTGCGTCCATAAGGTGATTTTCTGACCTTTTTGTAACTGGCAAAATGTGGTGAGTGGTGTATCAATTTCATAACCGACACCATTTACATTTAAAAGTACGGTGGGTGCTTCTAGTGCGAAGACTTCACCAATAAGACATCCGATCATGTTGTGTGATTCACTTTTTATCAATGGTTACATAGTAGTGAGCATTGCGCAGAAAGGCAAAAGGCTCACGGAAAATTGAGTTGAGGTTGATGGCTTTATCATCAAACTGGATGTTGATGACACATTTAAATCAATCCTGCCTTATTGCCTTGTAACTCTTGAGACAAGTTATACGCTTGGTGGTCTGAAAATTTAGAAATAATATCTAAGACCTGCATGATATTTTCATAATGGTTGCTACCAAAGTGCGCACCAGAACGACATAAAATAGCCATTAAGCGTTGTTCTTTAAAACTTAATGTTTTATGCGGTGTTGTCAGCGGAATAAAGGCATCTAAAATGTTTTGCAAACTTTGATGGGCAATAATTTCCAAACCCGCTTTTTGTGGGTGTTCAAATATTTTATCGCGGGCTAAATCCTTTGCACGGTTAATGCCTAACTCAATATCAGCAGCACAGTATTGCAGTAAGCTGCCGGCCAGTTGTCCGCGTAAAATTTCAAAATGATGCTTAGCAAAAGCCGATGTGACTTCTTCAACCAGACGTTTCATCACGCGCCCGCGCAGGGCTGCAATTTTTTGCTGCCATGTAGTATCTGGCATCGACAGTTCAGTTGGTGCGCTATATTCACCAAGCAAGCTTAAAAAAATCGGTTCAACTTCTTCATAAGACAACATGTTTAAAATGATGCCATCTTCAAGATCAATCAGGGCGTAGCAAATATCATCTGCGGCTTCAAGTAAATAAGTTAGCGGATGACGGCAATAATGATATTCACCCAGTTGAATCAGTCCGAGTTGTTCAGCGATTTGTTGCAGGATTTCTTTTTCTGCCTGATAGCAGCCAAATTTGGCACGTTTACTGGCAGGAGTATTGCCTTGTGATTCGATGGTTTTCGATAGCCACGGATATTTTAAGTAAGCTCCCAACGTTGCATAGGTCAGACGCATGCCACCATCATTAGGGTGATAGTCAATTTTAGTCAGTAAGCGTAGACCTTGGGCATTACCTTCAAACTGACGCACATCGGCTTGTTCTTCTGCGGAAAGTTTCTCTAAAAAGTTGCCATGTGATGCATCGTCAAACCATTCACGAATAGCATATTCACCCGCATGACCAAACGGTGGGTTCCCAATATCATGTGCTAAACAAGCAGCTTGAATAATGGCTCCAACATCGGCAGGGGAAATCCACATTGGTAATTCATCTTTGATCTTTTCCGCTGCCAGCATGCCAAGAGAGCGGCCAATACAGGAGACTTCAAGCGAATGCGTTAAACGGGTGTGAATGCCATCGTGTTGAGTCAGAGGATGGACTTGGGTTTTTCGGTTCAGTTGGCGAAAACTTTGAGAAAAAATAATTCGGTCATAATCTTTGTGAAATGGGCTACGTGCCAATTCGGTATTTTGTTTTTTACTTCCAATACGAACTGTTGAGAGCAGTTCCAACCAACGCATTTGCATCATTTATCGTTATTCAGTGAGTTATTGGCTTCATCATGCCAAAAAAGTGTGACGAGCTCTAGAGGGCTGCGACATAAGTTGTCTTTTAATTTATGCAGTATTAAGTTTTCAGAAATAGAACATCTTAAAGCAGTCATGTTTGTTCTAAAGGAGGCTATCGACTTCGTTATTTGCAGCTTAAATATCAATTGAAAATGGTTTTTAGAATCGAATCAAAGCCTAAAAGTCGGGCATCTTTTAAATTTATCCCTTAAAACATTTGTTACTAATCATGTTTGATTTTTAAAGTCAAAGTAAATTGATCTTTTAAAACAAAGAAATCTCACTTTTTTAAGTCGTAGACGACTAGCTGATTTTGGCAATACACAGTAGAATATGCGCTCTCTTCAAGTCACATTGAGGTAGGTTGTCTAGACCTGCCCGTGGAGCCAAAAACAGCATGTTTATCGTTGCCGGTGCACCTGCACACTCTTCTTTTAAGCAAACACAACTTTTAACACGTCTATCGTCTATCAGTTCTGTTCAATCAATAGAAAGCCAATGGGTTTACCTTTTCGACCAAGCGCTCGACGAGCAACAACAGCAATCTGCTTTGCAGCTATTAAATGATGGCGCAACCTTCCAAGTTCGCGAAGCGACAAGTGATGAAGTTCAAGTCCTCGTGACGCCACGTGTAGGCACAATTTCGCCGTGGTCATCAAAGGCAACGGATATTTTTGCTAACTGTAATACCCCGATACACCGCTTAGAACGCGGTGTTTTGTTTACTTTAAAAGGTATTTCTGAAGTATCGGATGCAGTAAAACAAGTTTTACATGACCGTATGACTGAAAGTGTGTTCAATCAAATTGAAGACGCGGCTGCATTGTTCTCTGAAACTGCACCAAAGCCTTTAAATGCAATTGACATATTAGGTCAGGGTAAAGACGCTTTAGTAAAAGCAAACTCTGAGTTTGGTTTTGCACTCTCTGATGAAGAAATTGATTATTTGGTTGCTGCTTTTAACAAGCTCGGCCGTAATCCACACGATATCGAACTGATGATGTTTGCTCAGGCAAACTCTGAGCACTGTCGTCATAAAATCTTTGGTTCTGAATGGACAATTGATGGTGAAAAACAGCCATTGTCATTGTTCCAAATGATTAAAAACACCTATAAAGAATCACCAACAGATGTATTGTCGGCATATAAAGACAATGCTTCGGTGATCGTTGGTTTTGATACTCAGCGTTTCTATCCAAAGAAAGATGAAGCGACTGGTCACCACGTTTATAAATACAAGAGTCAAGCGGCTCACATCCTGATGAAAGTGGAAACGCATAACCACCCAACAGCGATTGCGCCATTTGCGGGTGCTGCGACTGGTTCGGGTGGTGAAATTCGTGACGAAGGCGCAACAGGTCGTGGTGGTAAACCCAAAGCAGGTTTAACTGGCTTTACAGTGTCTAACTTAAATATTCCCGGTTTTGAACAGCCTTGGGAAGAAAACTACGGCAAACCATCTCGTATGGCATCTCCGCTTCAAATTATGATTGAAGGCCCACTGGGTGGTGCTGCGTTTAACAACGAATTTGGTCGTCCTGCATTAAATGGTTACTTCCGTACATTTGAACAAAATGTCAATGGCGATGTAAAAGGCTTCCATAAGCCAATTATGATTGCTGGTGGTTACGGTAACATCCGTCCAGACCACGTGGAAAAAGATGCGATTCAACCGGGTGACTTATTGATCGTCCTTGGTGGGCCTGCAATGCTGATCGGCCTTGGTGGCGGTGCGGCATCTTCTGTAGACAGCGGTAAACTCGGTGAAAACCTAGACTTCGCTTCTGTACAACGTGAAAACCCTGAAATGGAACGTCGTTGCCAAGAAGTGATTGATGCATGCTGGCGCATGGAAGACTTCAATCCAATCGTGTCTGTGCATGACGTGGGTGCAGGTGGTGTCTCTAATGCAATGCCTGAACTGGTGAATGACCACGAACTGGGTGCGATTCTTGATTTGCGTAAGATTCCATCGCTTGAACCGGGCATGTCTCCAATGGAGATCTGGTCAAACGAAGCGCAAGAACGTTATGTGTTGGCGATTCGTCCAAGTTCTTTAGAATTATTTGAATCATTATGTGCACGTGAGCGTTGTCCGTTTGCCGTTTTAGGTGAAGCAACTGAAGCGCGTCAATTGACGGTGAACGATCCATTGTTTGATAACAAAGCCGTGGATATGCCAATGCAAGTCATGCTAGGTGGCACACCTCGTATGAGCCGTTCGTATGAAACGATTGAACGTCAAGGCGACGACTTTGATGCATCTAAAGTCACAGATTTAAAAGATGCGATTTACCGTGTACTTAAAAATCCAACGGTTGCATCGAAATCATTCCTGATCACCATTGGTGACCGTTCAATTACAGGTATGGTTGCACGTGATCAGTTTGTAGGTCGTTGGCAGGTTCCTGTTGCAGATGCAGCAGTGACTACAACAAGCTTACAAGGCTACACAGGTGAAGCAATGGCGATGGGCGAACGTCCACCCGTTGCCTTGTTAAATCCTGCGGCATCTGCACGTTTATCGGTTGCAGAGTCGATCTCGAATATTATGTCTGCAAAAATCGACCAGATCAGTGACATTAAATTGTCTGCAAACTGGATGGCGGCAGCAGGACAGAAAGGTGAAGACCAAGCTTTATTCGAAGGTGTAAAAGCCATCGGTATGGAAATGTGTCCTGCACTGGGTATTGCAATTCCAGTGGGTAAAGACTCATTGTCTATGCGTACGACTTGGAATGACGAAGGCGAAGACAAATCGGTGACTTCACCGATGTCAGGCGTGATCACTGCATTTGCACCAGTTACGGATGTACGTAAAACTTTAACGCCTGAATTGAAAAATGAAGAATCAATACTTGTCCGTATTGATCTTTCTAAAGGTCAGTTCCGTCTAGGCGGTTCGATCCTTGCTCAGGTCTATAAAGCGATTGGTTCAGTGACACCAGATGTGGATAGTTTTGACGACTTCAAAGCATTCTTTGCATTGGTTCAAGACTGGAATAACCGCGGCTTAATTAAGGCTTACCACGACATCGGTGATGGTGGTTTGCTTGCAACTGTTGCAGAAATGATGTTTGCAGCACGTCTAGGTGTGGCTTTAGAAGATCAATCAACTGCAAGTTTATTTGCAGAAGAAATTGGTGCAGTGCTTCAAATCAGCGCGTCTGATTGGGCAACACTTGCAGACGAAGTTGCGGCATCTACATTACGCGATGCAATTGCGGTTATTGGTACGGTAAACAACACCGATCAATTGATGGTAAATGGTTTAGTGCTTGAACGTGCAGATTTGCAAGTGGCGTGGACTGAAGTATCACATCAAATCCAGCGTCTACGTGACAACGTAGAAACAGCGGATCAAGAATTTGCATTAATTACGGACAAATCACATGCAGGTATTATTGCAAAACCAACATTTGATTTGAATGAGCCAATCGAAGCGCCGTACATCAACGAACGTCGTCCAAACATGGTGATCTTACGTGAACAAGGCGTAAACGGTCATGTGGAAATGGCTGCTGCATTCGACAAAGTTGGTTTCAACACTGTAGATGTGCACATGAGCGACTTGCTTGCAGGTCGTATCAGCCTAGATGACTTTGAAGGTCTTGTGGCATGTGGTGGTTTCTCTTACGGAGACGTAATGGGCGCTGGTGGTGGCTGGGCGAAATCAGTTTTGTTCAACCCGAAACTTCGTGACCAATTTGAAAAATTCTTCAACCGTGACGAAACGTTCTCTCTTGGTATTTGCAACGGCTGTCAAATGTTGTCGCAATTGGCACCACTGATTCCGGGTGCTGAAGCTTGGCCACGTTTTCACCGCAACACTTCTGAGATGTTTGAGGCACGTGTGGTCAATGTTCGTGTTGAAAAATCGAACTCTGTATTGTTAGAAGGTATGGAAGGTTCAATCCTGCCGATCGCAGTTGCACATGGTGAAGGTCGTGTGGTGACAAGCGCGGATAACTTGGCTGCATTAAATACAGGTAATCAAGTAATCTTGCGTTATGTCGATAGCCAAGGTAACCCAACTCAACACTATCCAATGAACCCGAATGGTTCACCAGAAGCGATTTCAGGTGTCACATCGAAAGATGGTCGCGCAACGATTATGATGCCGCACCCTGAACGTAACTTCCGTGCGGTACAGCATTCTTGGAAGCCTGAAGATTGGACAGAAGACGGTGCATGGTTACGTATGTTCCGTAATGCACGTAAGTTCATTGGTTAATCTGAAGTCTGGGTTTTGAAAAGCCACCTTCGGGTGGCTTTTTTATTGAATCGTTTTTTATTTTTTTAATTCTCCCGCTGAAGTTGGTTTAGATTTTGCTTTTATATTTATGTAAAAGTGATATTGTGTAATAAATGCACAAATATCATGCAAAATAGAAGAAAGATGGATCACTAAACAATTTCAGTATCAACACTCATGTATGAGGTGATGACATGATTAAAACAGTTACATACGAAGCAGTCGATAAGTCTGCATTGCGTAAAAAAGGATGGAAGTTGTTTGCTGTGATTTTGAGCTTGCAATTGATCTTTTTGATTTTGGGTTATGCATTGCAGATGTGATTTTTGAAAGTTAAAGAACCAACGAAAGGTGGATTTTTATTGATGATAAGATATTCAAAAATATTTATGGCTTTATTTTTATATACTTATAAAATATTTAAAGTTTGAATATTTAAGACTAAAAATGACAGATTTAATAAAAACAGTTTCATTATTACAAGAGTTAATCATCTCTAGAGTCTTAGACAAATTAGAGCAAGGCTCTGACGAAGCATTTATTCAATTGAGAAATGAGCTGATTAAAATTAATAATCTAAAACCTTATCTTCCAACATTAGTGAAAAATTCTAGATCTTTAGATCAGGCGAATGACTATTTAAAAAATACTTTTAATGGTTATGAGGAATGTAAACAACATATCTATGATGATTTTAATGAATTGTTCGATGTCTTGGAAAGTTTAGATACAACTCCATTAGACCATCTAGTGATGAATAAAATTGAAGGTTTAAGTTCTGATTACATTCATCAAATATGGGGTAAAGCTTTAGAAAGACGAAGTACAGATCCCGAAGGGGCAATTACGTTGTCGAGAACATTATTGGAATCTACTTGTAAGCATATATTGGATGACTTCAATGTTGATTATGGAAATAGTCCTGATATTAATCATTTGTACCGTCTATTAAACAAAAAGTTGAACCTATCTCCATCACAACATACAGAGCAAACTTTTAAGCAGATTTTGGGCGGTTGTAGTTCTATTGTTGAGGGATTAGGTGCATTAAGAAATAAAGTTGGTGATGCACATGGACAAGGGCAGAAGAATTTTAAACCATCTTCGAGACATGCAGAATTAGCAGTGAATTTAGCAGGAACCATGTCGGTGTTTCTTTTCTCAACTTGGGATATAAGAGCCGAGTCCGAAAAATTATCAAATTCTCATAAAGATTAGTTCCATGCTCAAACTTATTTACTATGTTCCAGAATCTCATCTTGAATCTACCAAACTTGCGATTTTTGAAGCAGGGGCAGGTGGTATAGGAAACTATGAACACTGTGCATGGCAAGTTTTGGGTACAGGCCAGTTTAAACCTGTAAAAGACGCAAATCCGTTTATAGGTGAGTTGGATGCTTTGGAGAAAATTCCAGAGTGGCGGGTGGAAACCATTGTTCCAGAGGAAAAAGCCTCTGCTGTGGCAAAGGCTTTAACATTAAGCCATCCCTATGAAGAGCCAGCTTTTGAGTTTATTCAGATGGTCGATGTACTTTAATGATGAACCTAAAAATATATTTTAGACACGCTAACGGCATTCGCAACTGTTTGAGGCAGGACTTAATTTATCAGATAAAGTTTCTGCGACTAAATTGATAAACGGCGGAATAGAACGAGTTTTGCGAATGACAATGGTTTTGCCTACTTTTCCCGAAAGAAAAGTAGGCAAAACCGAAGGTTAATCCTGAAATTAAAACTTTAATGAAAGGATTCCATTGAGAAAACTAATATTAAACCTTCTGAATAAATAACTCACGATCAAAACGATACTGCGGGAAAAACACACCATCTTCTGCACGCTCACCTGCACCAATCACCATCACAGGGTATTGCTGATCATTCAGATTTAACAATTTACGCACCAAAGGCTCATCAAAACCTTCCATCATACAACTATCAAAACCGTAGGCACGTAAAGCTAAAACAAGGTTCTCACATGCTAAAGCTGTGGTTTTACTTGCCCAAAGTTTGGCATCGGCTTGATTAAATGCGGTTACAGGCAGTTGTTTGTCTAAACTACGTGCTATTTTGAAAGCCACTTTCTTAAAGTTACCTAATGCATTTAAGTAACCTGTCTTATAGTTATAAGGAATAAACTTGTAATATTTGAGTACACTTGCAGGCGCTTCAGGAAAAGGGAACTCGGTAATATTACGTTTTGCCATTTCATCATTACGGTCTGTACGCGCGACACACACGATCAATTCTGACGCAGTTTTTGTCGCAAGCTGATTTAGGCAAGCTTTGACTAGTTGTTTTTTCTTCGTTGGGTTTTGCACCACATAAAAAGTCCAAGGCTGTAAGTTGGATGAATTTGGTGCAAGCAGTGCCAAATCTAAACAGTCATCAAGCATATCGGCTGGAATGGTCTTATCCGTAAACTTACGCACAGAACGACGACTTTGAATAACTTTTTTAAAATTTTCAACATCAATGTCTTGTGGCGCAGGCTCAAAATAGCGTTTTTTTTCTGTAGTGTTCGACATAAGAAGTATTTCCAGATTGGGTTTTAAAATATGTTGGGACTAAAAGTAAAAAAACCACTGCGTCTTAATAAACGTAGTGGTTTTTTCAGTCAAGTTATGAAGCTTTAATTGAACTGGGAAAAATCAGGTTTACGTTTTTGCATAAATGCAGCTACAGCTTCCATCATTTCGGGTGAACCCACGCGATCCATAAAAATTTCAGCTTCATGATCAATCCAAGCCACAATTTCATTTACATTGTGCTTCATTAACGCTTTAGACTGTACTAAAGAGGCTAAAGGTAAAGCGGACAATTGTGCTGCTTTTTTGGTAGCCGCTACATACACATCATCTTCAATACTGTTCACAAGGTTTGCAGAAACCGCAGTTACACTGTCAAACTTCTGAGCAGTCAGCAGTAATTCTGCTGCTTTATGATAGCCAGCTTGTTCTACCAATAATTTGCTTGAAGCCCCTTCAGGTGATAAACCAAGGCTGACAAATGGAATTTGGAATAGGGCAGTGTTGTCGCTATAAACCAAGTCACAATGTAATAAGATTGTTACTCCAATACCAATCGCCACACCACGTACAGCAGCAATCAACGGTTTAGAAAACTTCGCAGCAGATTTGAGTAAAATAAATGGAGGGCCTTCAGATGCAGGTGCTTGACCTTTTTGTGCAGCAGATTTCATAAAGTCTTGCATATCGTTGCCTGCGGTAAAGTCTGCGTCTTCACCACGTAGAATCACGGCACGAACGCTATTGTCCTGATCTGCTTCATCTAAAGCTTTTGCAATCCATAAATAAAGTTCGCCATACAACGCATTCTTTGCTTCAGGACGGTGAATGGCTAATGTCAGTACGCCATTGTCTAGTTTTGCATTCAAATGTTGATGAGGTTGTTGAATACAGCTCAGTGTCATCGTACTATCCTTGCTAGAAAGTTTGGTTTAATTTTATGGGCTCATTATGTCGCATAATTTTATGATCGACACAACTGACCAGTTCATAAAAAAGTAAAAGATTTATGCCATATACATTTGATTATCTCGTATTCATTGGTCGCTTCCAGCCATTTCACTTGGCACATATGCAAACCATCAAGATTGCTTTAGAGCAAAGTGAAAATGTCATTTTGGCTTTAGGCTCTGCGCAAAATGAACGAAATACGAAAAATCCATTTTTAGCATCTGAACGTGAAGAAATGATTTTATCGAACTTTTCAGAAGCACATCAAAAACGGATTCACTTTGTACATGTAATTGATGTTTATAATGATGTTAAATGGGTGCAATTGGTAAAAAAATTAGTGAATCATGTAGTCACACCTGAGGCGAAGGTTGGACTGATTGGCCATTTTAAAGATGATTCCTCGTATTATTTACAGCTTTTTCCTGAGTGGCAAATGGTTGAGCTCGATAGTCTACAAGACGCGATGTCTGCAACACCTGTTCGTGAGGCTTATTATCGAGGCGATATTTTAGAGCAGGCGTTTCCATTGGGGACCAGTGAGTTTTTACATAAATTCCAACAAAGTGAAATATATAAACAGTTACAACACAAATTTTTAACTCAGGACCTATCCAATTTAGACTAATGTTCTCAGTCGAATAAAAATATTTCGACGAGGATCGAGTTCCATGGATAGAAAACAACAGACGAAACAGATTGCAAGTCATACGGTCATTAAAAATGCTTTGATGATTGCAGGTGTTACATTTGCATTCAGCACTCAAGTGCAAGCCCAGTCATGGACATTGACACCTCAGAGTAATGTAGGTTTTGAAATTAAATCCTTGGGTGTAACTGTTGTAAGAGCTAAGTTTAATCGGGTGCAATCCAGTATGCAGTTTGATGCCAAGGCACCACAGCAGGCTTCAACGAATTTTGTGATGGATGTAAATAGCCTAAGCTTGAGCAAGCCTTCACTGAAAAATATGATTTTGGGTGAAGATTTGTTTTATGCATCTAAGTACAAAAGCGCTAATTTTAAAAGCACCAGTTTTAAAGACTTGGGTGGCGGTCAATATAATATTACCGGAAACTTAACACTTCGCGGCATTACCAAGCCTGTTAGCTTTAGCACCACCTTAAAACCGAGTGCCAATAATGCCAATCTACTGGATGTTCACTCATCAGCCGTGATTAATCGAAGTGACTTTGGCATGAAAAAAGCCATGGGAGGTGTAGGCGAAAAAGTGAATATTCAACTGTCAGGGCAGTGGAAAGTGCAATAGAGGCTCCATGATCTCAAAGACTTATATTCAGGGTTATTTTAGTTCATTGCTGCTTGAGCCTGTTCAATCAAGAGATCTGTCAGCAGATTTAACTGCACCGACTGCTGTTTCCAATGATGCCAATACAAAGGTAAATCAATATTGAGTTGAGCATCTAACTCAACCAATGAGCCATCCTGCAAACGCGGTTTGGCTTGGTAATAGGGCAACCAACCATAGCCGAGTCCCATCGTAACTGCATCAAAAAATGCACTGGAAGACGGAATAAAGTGATGTGGATATTGAGTTGGATTGAGTCCAAACTTTTGTTGGATATACGTGGTGTGGAGTTGATCTTTTGCGTTAAATATCAGTGCAGGAGCTGCACGTAGAGACTCGCGGTTGACACCTTGTTTAAACCATTGCTGTGCAAAAGTAGGCGTGGCAACAAAACGATAGTTCATATCGCCAATGTATTCCGCTACGCAGCCTTTCATGGCTTGTGATTCATCTGTCACGCAGGCATTTACCAAACCGGCTTCAAGTAAGTGATGGGTTTGTGATTGGTCATCAACCTGAAAATGCACCACGATCTTTTTTTCAATTAATGTTGATTGTAGCAAGGGCAACAGCCATGTCGCTAAGGAGTCGGCATTGGTTGCAATGTTGATTTGATAAAAGGCAGAGGTGTTCATATGACCCGTGAGGTTCTGAATGAAACTTTGCTCTAACAGTCGGCTATGTTGCAAATAATGTAGCAGCGATTGACCTGCTTGTGTCGGGCGGCAAGGTCTTTCGCGCACAATTAATAAATGCCCCAAACTTTTTTCTAGGCTTTGTACGCGTAAAGTGACGGCTGAAGCAGTAATGCATAGCTGTTCAGCAGCAAGGTCAAAACTTCCTGTTTCTGCTACAGCTAAAAATGCGTCGCATTGTTTATGATTCAGCATATCGGGACTCACTTTAAACTAAAAATATTTTAGTTATATTGATATTTTCTAAATAATACTTAATTTAACTAAAAATGAAAGATAATCCTGACATCATCAATTAAGTTGAAAAGTCAAAATGTTAAGTACATATGTACAAGGGCTTGCAGTTGGGATGAGCCTTATTATTGCTATTGGGGCTCAAAATGCATTTGTGCTAAAACAGGGGCTTAAAAAGCAGTTTGTTTTTTGGGTATGTTTTGTCTGTGCATTGTCGGATTCTATTCTAATTGTCTTAGGCGTTTCGGGTTTTTCAAAAGTGCTTCAGCACTATCCTGAAATTATTCAGTTTGCCAAATGGGCAGGGGCACTTTTCCTGTTTTGTTATGGATTCCAACATGCACTGCGGGCATTCAAATCACAGCAGGGCTTGGAGGCAAGTCCCATTGAAAAGCATCAACTAGTGAATATTGTTTTGCTGTGTTTGGCGCTGACTTGGCTTAATCCGCATGTGTATTTAGATACGGTTATTTTACTGGGTTCAATTTCAACACAGTTTGAGCAACCTGCGTACTTTGCTCTAGGAGCAGTGTGTGCGTCTTGGTTGTTTTTCTTTGCTTTGGGCTATGGGGCTCGTGTGCTTATCCCTATTTTTGCAAATCCGAAAGCGTGGAATGTGCTAGATGCGATCATTGCTCTGGTGATGTGGGGAATCGCCATTTCACTGCTTGTGAAATAAAAGCGTGTGCAATAAAAACTATAAATTAAAAAATCACAAAAAACAAAGCCCGCATTTGCGGGCTGATGTACATTAAGCTTGTAATGCTTTTAAGTCTTCTAAAACTTGTTCAGCATGTCCCGCAGCTTTTACCTTACGATACTCTTTAACCAGCTTACCGTTATGGAAAATAAAAGTTGAGCGCTCAATACCCATCACTTTTTTACCATACATATTTTTTTCTTTAATCACATCAAAGTGTTTACACAGCACTTCTTCTTTGTCGCTAATTAAATTAATGGTTAAAGCCTGCTTTTCTGTAAAATTCTGGTGCGCTTTAACCGAGTCACGTGAAACACCAATGATCGTGGTTTGTAAGGCATCAAACTGATCTTTTAAACATGAAAAATCAACGGCTTGAGTTGTGCAACCAGGCGTTGAATCTTTCGGGTAAAAATACACAATCAGCCACTCAGTCGGCACTTCAGTTAAGTTCACTTCACCCATTGTGGTTGGAAAGTTCTGATTTGGAAGTTGGATGCTATCAGTCATGTTCTATCCTTAAATGTCGCGTTGTTCTAATTCAAGTGGTAAAAAGGCATAATTCTCATGATACAGAATATCACCTTTAACGACCGAAAGTGGATGTTTGAAAATTGGGCCATCAATCACCGTAGTGTGGAATTCACCCGCTTCGCCGCATGGATCAATGCCTCTTGCAACCAGTTCATCGATATATTCAAGGCTGAGCACTTGACCTAAGTCTTCAACTGTCATGCCTAAGCTTAAGTTGACCGTAACGATGATGCTTTGAAAACTAAGCTGAATAAACTCATGCACAATGTCTAAACGCGGACGTTGCCACAGGGGCATACATAACCTGAGCTCACTTTTATCACACACAGATTGATTCCATTCGGCATGTGCCATTAAATCAATATCACCTGTAACTAAGCTTTCTGCTCCAAGAGCTTGAGCTTTTTGTAACAGTTGAATGAACTGGTTTTCATAGTCTTGCCACGTCGCAGAGGCACTGTAGATGGGAAGTCCAATTGCTTTGGCCTGCGCATGAATAATACCGAGGGACATCCCATGTGAGCGTGACTTCAGACCTTGCTCTTCTAACATGACAATTAATGCAACAGGTTCACCCATTTGCATCGCTTGGTATAAAGCAAGGCTGCTGTCTTTTCCACCACTATATGACGCAACAAATTTGCGATTTTGGGCGCGTGTATTCCATTGGGTGAGCATATTTTCAGGTTCTATCTATTTTGCACATATAAAAAAGCCTGCATAGAGCAGGCTTCATTCACATTCAGTGAATTATTTTTTCGGAGCAGCTTTCATGGCTTCTTCAGTTAAAGATTTTAATTTACCTGTTAACTGTGGACCGAAACATGTTTGTAAGTCGTTATTTTGCTTTTGTACAAAAGCTAAAGTAGACGGGCTTTTCTTTTGGTTGATCGCACTTTGGATTTCCCATTTTTGTGCATTGGTCAACTTACCATCAGCTTCAACTGCACAAGTACAGTATTTGCTTACTTCTGCTGCGCTAAGCTTTTTGCTTTTTGCAGTTTCTTCTTTACAAACATTAATTAATGCCGATTTTACATTGCTGCTTTTATACGCTTCTTGTAATTTGTTCGATTCAGCAGCATTTGAAGCTGTAGCGAACAATGCAGCTGCAGACACCAATGTAGAAAGCAAAATGTTTGATTTTAAATTTTTCATAAACTGTACCTTGTCGTTACGGTATATAACGCGTTGGGTCTGCTACGCCAGCATCTGCAAAACCTTCTTTACGAAGACGGCAGCTGTCGCATTTCCCACAAGCACGTCCTTGGTCATCTGCTTGGTAGCAAGACACCGTTTGACTATAGTCTACGCCATGTTCTATACCTAAGCGAATAATATTTGCTTTGGATAAATGTAACAGAGGTGTTTCAAATTTAAGAGGTTTTCCTTCAACGCCAACCTTGGTTGCAAGGCGAGCCATGTTGGCAAATGCCTCAATAAATTCAGGTCGACAGTCAGGATACCCTGAATAATCAACAGCATTAATACCAATCACAATGGCTTCAGCATCTAAAACTTCTGCTGCTGCTAGGGCATAAGATAAGAAAATCGTGTTACGTGCTGGAACATAAGTTACAGGAATACCGACTTGTTCATGATCTGGAACATCAATGCTATGGTCTGTTAACGCAGAACCGCCCAAATTACCTAAGTCGATATTAATGACACGATGTTCTACGCCTGCTTTTTTTGTCAGTTCGCGTGCGGCATCGAGCTCAGTGGTTGAGCGTTGACCATACATAAAGCTGAGCGCTGTACAGTCATACTGTGCTTGCGCCCATGCTAAACAAGTTGTTGAGTCTAAACCGCCAGATAACAAAACTATGGCACGAGGGCGCATACAAATTTCTCCAAATATAAATTAAAGATGAATAGGCAATGTATTAGCGACCAGTTTCGTCATTCCAAAGCAACTTGTGGAGTTGGAGTTGGAAGCAAACAGGGAGATGGTCTTCTAATATCCATTGCGCTAAGTCACGTGCAAGTTGAGGTAAACGAGCAGCACCTTTCTCAACGGCAAAAGCAGGAGAGAACCATACTGTGCTGACTTTTTCATTGAGTTTATAGTCTTCAACTTGCTGTTTTGACCACTCATAATCCTCACGGTTACAAATTACAAACTTGATTTGGTCGTGCTGGGTTAAATGGTCGAGATTCGAAAGCAAATTTCGTGCAACTTCACCTGAAGTTGGGGTTTTCAAATCTAATACTTTTGAAACACGTAGGTCAACCTTAGACACATCTAAAGCGCCACTGGTTTCCAAAGAGACTGCACAGCCGAGGTCAGCAAGACGTTGCATTAAAGGCAAGGCATTGGGCTGTGCAAGAGGTTCACCACCTGTCACGCAGACATAAGGGGTTTTAAAATCAAGTGTGGTTTGAATAATCTGATCTAAAGATTGGCGTTCGCCACCTTCAAACGAGTAGGTCGTATCGCAGTAAGTACAACGTAGTGGACAACCCGTTAAACGAATAAAAACTGTTGGCAGTCCTGAGGTGTTGGCTTCTCCTTGCAAAGAATAAAAGATCTCCGTGATACGTAGACCCGCAGAAGGATCAGAAACAGGGATAGCAGAAGATCGAAGCGTATTCATAGCAAAATTAAACCACAGGTTAGAAAAACAAAAATCTCTACGGCTAGTCTTAACCGTAGAGATGAGGAACTTTAGTTCCGCACGACAACTAAAAATTATTCGTCGCGTAGTAAGTCGTTCAAGCTCGTTTTAGAACGTGTTTGTGCATCTACTTTTTTCACGATGATTGCAGCATATAGGCTATAAGTACCGCATTTAGAAGGTAAGCTACCTGCAACTACAACAGAACCTGCTGGTACACGGCCGTAGTGAATTTCGCCAGTTGCACGGTCAAAAATCTTAGTCGATTGACCAATGAACACGCCCATAGAAATTACAGAACCTTCTTCTACAATCACGCCTTCTACGATTTCAGAACGTGCACCGATGAAGCAGTTGTCTTCAATAATCGTTGGGTTTGCTTGAAGTGGCTCAAGAACACCACCAATCCCTACACCACCAGATAAGTGAACATTTTTACCAATTTGAGCACATGAACCAACAGTTGCCCATGTGTCAACCATGGTGCCTTCGTCAACATATGCACCAATGTTCACATAAGAAGGCATTAACACCACGTTTTTCGCTTGGAAAGAACCTTTACGGGCAACCGCAGGAGGAACAACACGTACGCCAGCCGCTTTAAACTGTTCTTCAGTCCAACCTGTAAATTTAGTATCTACTTTGTCGTAGAATTGAAGGTCACATGACTCAATTGGTTTGTTGTCATTTAGTTTGAATGATAAAAGTACAGCTTTTTTCACCCATTGATGAACAACCCACTCACCATCAATTTTTTCAGCAACACGTAATGTCCCGTTATCTAAACCAGCAATGACTTCTTCAACTGCTGCACGAACTTCAGCAGGACAGTCCGCTGCTGTAAAATTCGCACGGTCTTCAAACGCTTGTTCAATAATTGTTGAAAGCTGAGACATGATCTTCCTTCCAGAAAAAAAATTTTCCTGATTTTACACTAAATTGTGCAGAGAATAGATGAAAAAACAGCATAGGATCGGAAATAATAATGAATGATTGGAAATACGACTTTTAGGGCTATATGGGTAGAAAAATTAAGTAAAGATTTGTGATTTACAACAACAATAAAATCTAAAATGTATCAAAAAATAACAAAAACAGCCCAAATCTTGAATAAAAAACAGTCCGAGACTGTTCTAAGATGACCTCATCAAAAAATGGTAATTGATGTAAAAATATCTTTGCTTGGAGGAGAAAAAACATGAAATCATTACGTTTAGTTGCAATCGCAGCAGCAATCTCAGCAGTCGCAGGTACAGCTTTTGCTGATGATGCAGTCGTAAAAGATGGTTATGCTTTTGACCAAAATAAATTAATTCCTACTGGTGTTCGTGCTGAAGTTGGTACAACAGGTTATGGCGGCGCTTTGTTGTGGACAGCTAACCCATATGTGGGTTTAGCATTAGGTTACAACGGTGGTGACATTTCGTGGTCGGATGATGTGGAAGTTGACGATGTAAATTACGATGTCGATATGGATAACAATCTGACTTATCTAAATGCAGAAATTCGTCCATGGGGTGCAAGTACTAACAAATGGGCGCAGGCTGCATATATTGCCGCGGGTGTTGGCTATGTTGATCAACAATATGGTCTACAAGCCCGTAATGATGGTGGAACGATCAAAGTTGATGGGAAAGATACAGGTTTAAACCAATTAAGCTATGATCTTGACTATAGCAATAATATCTCACCATATTTAGGTATTGGTTATTCACCTCGAATTAACCAAAACTGGGGTGTCTTTGGTGAAGTCGGTGCATACTATACAGGCAACCCAACAGTATCGAACGTAAAATATCAAGGTGGTGACAATGTTGATGCAGCTTTAGTGGCAGAGCACATCAATGAAGTACGTAACGATGATAAATACGAGTGGATGCCAGTTGCTAAACTGGGTGTAAGTTACCACTGGTAATTAACATAAAAAAAACGAGCTGCGGCTCGTTTTTTTTGTGTCTGATTTTAGCTAAAGCCTTTAAAAATGATGAGCAAATTTGAGTCCAAAGATCCATGCATCATTATCATTCAGCGCTGAAAGTCCTGTAATGTTTGCCAGTGGATTTGAGTCGGAAGATGTTTTGGACTTCTTAAAATGCAAATAATATAGACCAGCCGCAATATCAAACTGAGTGTTATATGTGTACATGCTGCCTAGCCCAATACCTTGGTACCCATCACTTGGGTTAAGGGTAGATGCAGGATTATTAATCCCAGAGTAGTTCCATAGTACTCAGCCACTTTTTGTTCCATACGTGTGCTAAGCCGAGTTTTGCAGACCATTGATCTTCATTGTACTGAATAAGTTTGACGTCTGTGGCTTCAGGGTAAAATATCGCAACATAATCGATCACAGCTTTAAATTTGGGTGGTTGAATGACAAAGTCTTGCCAATTTACCCAGCGTATTGTCCCGTACAAGATATTTTGATTGGGAAGTCCTGTCATGAAATCAAGATTTACCGATTGTGGTGTTTTCACTTCCATCACATTGGGTGTATCTATGCCGACTTCGATAGACTCTGTTGTAGTAATTTCATGTTTAATCGCTGAGCGATAAGTCAACGATGTTCTAAAATAATATTCAGGGATTTGATAACTAATACCTGCTAACCAGCCCAAGCTTTCATCTTGTTTAAACTCGGCATCATAGCCATCAAACACAGAGTAGGCCTGACCTTTCGCTTTTAAAGAGCCTGCAAAGCTTTGATAGCTGAAACCACCATAGATTTCCCATTGTGGGTTGAATTGGTAGCCTAAAAGCGAGCTGAGATTATGACTTTCAAAGTCGATATCGGCAGATTCAACCTCATAACTTTCACCGTAAATCTTTGGGCGATAGCGATAATCGATGTCTACAGCAAAAGGCTGGTCATAAATGACAGCAAATTTAAACTGAGGATTAAGTTGTAGTTTGAGTGCAGCTCCCAGCATTACTTGTTCATTGCTTAAATTGCCTGTTGAAAAGTCAGTGATGCCAAACTGTTGCAGTGTCTCGATCTGTTGAACTTGGCCAGAAACATCTGGGTCAATATAAGCCAGAGAAATTTCTGCATAATTTCCATGTTCAAAAAAGGGTTGTATCGTTTGGCCTGAACGTTCAAAAGCAGCAGCAAAGCATGATCCCGACGAATATAAACATAAACAAAGTAATGGAGAGCCCAACAGATTTATATTCACTGTCATTGCTCATTAATATTTTTATCAATTGATCAAATCATACACCATATCCATTTAAAGTATATGGATTTAGAAATAAAAAAAGAGACTCTGAGGTCTCTTTTTAGAATAAAAGCGTTTTAGTCTTCTGGATAAGCTACTCTTTTGAGCGCTTTAATATCTGCATCTGGCGAGCACAACGAGATAAATTCATAACCATAACCACGCAGGAGGTGGCCTTTACGCACTGCAATCCATGTGGTATTGAGACCAAAAATATCAGTTGGAATTTGTTTTAAACGGTAGTCACGCTCAACGTCATAGGCCACATTATTGACAATACCAACACCCATATTAAGCTCAACATAGGTTTTAATCACATCGGCATCTAAAGCAGACATTACGATGTCGACATCTACACCTGCATCTTCAAAAGCTTTGTCAATTTTTGAACGGCCTGTGAAACCGCCGTGATAGGTAATCAGTGGATATTCCGCCAAGTCTGCAATACTAATATTTTGTTTGCTTGCCAGTGGGTGATTTTGCGGGGTAATAATACTGTGCTGCCAATTATAGAACGGCACGCTAGCCAGATTGTCCTCAGTGGTGAGTGACTCAGTTGCAATACCAATATCAGCTTCACCTTGTAGAAGCATTTCGGTAATTTCAATAGGGCTGGCTTGCTGCAAAATAAGATGAACCTTTGGAAACTCTTTTTTGAATTGATTAACAATCGGCGGTAGCACATAACGCGCTTGCGTATGTGTAGTTGCAATCGTCAAAGTGCCTTCATCGACACGGTTAAAATCATCTGCAAGACGTTTAATATTGTCTGCGTCGACCAACATGCGTTCAACAATGCCCAGTAGTGCTTGACCTGGTTCAGTTAAACCCAGTAAGCGTTTCCCTTTACGAATAAAAAGCTGTACGCCTAATTCATCTTCTAGGTCTTTGATGTGCTTACTGACGCCTGACTGAGAGGTATATAGTGCAGCAGAGGCTTCGGTGAGGTTGAAGTTTTGTCTCACCGTTTCTCGAATAATTCTGAGTTGTTGAAAGTTCATAGTTTTGGATCTCTTTTATGATGAATGAGGCATTCAACATGCCCCATTCAATTGGTCTTAAGCCGCAGGTTTTGCAAATAAATGCAAGTTTGATGGGCTTAACCATACCGTTTGATTAGGTCTAAATTGGTGTAATTTTGCTTCTTCAGAAGTCAGTGAGATTTCAATCAGTTTGCCTTGGCGATCATGGAGCTCTGCAACCACTTTGCCCGCGATCCATAATTCTCGAACGAACGTTGCTTGGATGGCATTGTCTTGCGGCTGTGCATGGATCCTTAATTCATCTGGACGGGCAAAGGCAATCACGTCGCCCGAAGGTGCATTACGTAAAGAATCTAATTGAATACGGTCTTCACCAATTTGGATCGTCCCTGCGTTATTTTGGCCTTCGAAACGGTTCGCTTGACCTAAGAAGTCAAACACAAATGGCGTTGCTGGCTTTTCATAAACCTCGCGGGGTGATCCAATTTGCTCAACATTCCCTTTATTCATCACAATGATTTGATCCGCGACTTCTAAAGCTTCTTCTTGGTCATGCGTTACAAAGATAGAGGTGATATGAAGTTCATCATGCAAAGTACGTAACCAACGACGGAGCTCTTTACGTACTTTTGCATCCAAAGCACCAAAAGGTTCATCTAGTAACAGTACGCGTGGTTCAACTGCCAAAGCACGTGCCAGTGCAATACGTTGACGTTGACCGCCAGAAAGTTGAGCTGGGTAACGATCTGCCAAGAACCCCAATTGGACTAAGTCCAGTAAACGCGTGACACGTTTTTTAATCTCAGCTTCAGATGGGCGTGTTGCACGTGGGCGAACGCGGAGACCAAAGGCGATATTGTCAAATACGGTCATATGGCGAAACAAGGCATAGTGCTGAAATACAAAGCCAACTTCACGTTCACGTACGTGTACATTGGTTGCATCTTCACCTTCCAAGATGACTTGACCGCCATCTGCGGACTCAAGTCCCGCAATAATACGAAGCAGAGTGGTTTTACCACAGCCTGATGGGCCGAGTAATGCAACCAATTGACCATCAGGAAAATCGAGAGAAATGTTATTCAGCGCATGGAACGCACCAAAGTGTTTTTCAATATTTTTAACTTGAATACTCATGAGGTCATTCCTTTAAACTGTTGAATCGTTATGTTTGTTTTGCTTTTCTTGGCGAATCTCAACCCATGTTTTTAAAACTAGAGTCACAATCGCTAAAAGCGCCAAGAGGGAAGACACAGCAAAAGCCGCACTGAAGGTATATTCGTTATAGAGAATTTCGACATGTAAAGGCAAAGTATTGGTTTCACCACGAATATGACCTGAAACGACCGATACCGCACCAAATTCACCCATTGCACGTGCATTACACAGAATGACTCCGTAAATTAAACCCCATTTGATGTTGGGTAGGGTTACTTTCCAGAAGGTTTGCCAGCCTGATGCACCCAGTACAATAGCAGCTTCTTCTTCTTCCGTACCTTGAGCTTCCATGAGCGGAATAAGTTCACGTGCAACAAAAGGAACGGTGATAAAGATCGTTGCTAATACAATGGCAGGAACGGCATACAGAATTTTAATGTCGTTATCCATGAGCCAACTACCAAACCAACCTTGCGTACCAAAAATCAGTACCAGCATTAAGCCCGCGATAACAGGGGATACTGAAAATGGCATATCAATAATTGTGGTTAAGATGGATTTACCACGGAAGTTAAATTTGGCCACACACCAAGCTGCTGCAACACCAAATACCACATTTAGTGGAACTGCAATCACCGCGGTTAATAAAGTGAGTTTGACTGCGGAGAGCGTGTCTGGATGAACCAAGGCTTGTGCATAGACACCGACCCCTTGTTTAAAGGCCTCAACGAACACCAAAATCAGCGGTAAGATCAAACAGCTCAAAAAGAACAGCAGAGCAATCGTAATCAGGGTGTAGCGAACCCAAGTTGGCTCACGTGTTGCATCACGCGATTGTAGCTTTTCAGCAAGCGCATTACTGTTGATATTCATCGTGCTGTTCTCCCTGTACGACGGCTTGCCCATGCTTGTAACAAGTTAATCAGGAATAAAATGGCAAAAGACAGTACCAACATGACGACTGCAATCGTGGTTGCACCTGCATAGTCATATTCTTCTAGGCGCGAAATAATCATGAGCGGTGCAATTTCTGTTTTAAACGGTTGGTTCCCGGCAATAAAGATCACTGAACCGTATTCACCGACGCCGCGTGCAAAGGCAAGTGCGAAACCGGTGATGAGTGCTGGAAATAAAATCGGTAAAATCACTTTGGTCACAATCTGTAAACGGTTGGCACCTAATGCTGATGCTGCTTCTTCTAACTCTGTTTCCAAGTCACTGAGAACAGGTTGCACAGTCCGCACCACAAAAGGAATACCAATAAAAATCAGTGCCAATGTAATACCAATTGGGGTATAGGCCACTTGAATCCCTAAAGGCTCAAGATACTGACCGATCCAACCTGTAGGCGCATAAAGCGAGGTGAGTGCAATACCTGCAACCGCGGTGGGTAAGGCAAACGGCAAGTCGACCAAGGCATCTACAATGCGTTTACCCGGAAAACGATAACGAACCAGACACCACGCTAGAAGGAGACCAAAAACCACATTAATAAACGCGGCGATCAGGGCTGTACTAAAACTGAGCTGCAAAGATTTTAAAATACGTTCTGAACTTAAAATTTCCCATAAACCATCCCAACCAATGCCTAAAGATTTAATAAAAACAGCGGACAACGGAATGAGAACGATTAATGACAAATATGCTAGGGTAAAGCCTAGAGAAAGACCAAATCCTGGCAGCACTCGGGATCGCTGCGACATGATTACTCCTCAAAGAGAGAAAGCTGACCTAAAAAGAGTCAGCTCAAATAAAACTGAATTTCGGCACAAGTATCATTTACAGTGTTTAAATTGCAAATTTAAATAAATACTTGCTTTCATTGTAAAAACTAATGTTTTTTAGCACATTTTCTGAAATCAAAAAATCATAAATTTCAGGAAATGGCCCAAAACCTGACGCAACATTAATATGTCCAACTTGGCCCAAGTTCTTAGGCCTAATTTTCCATGCTTTTGCCAGTTGCAGCGCATCTTGAAAATTGAGCCAAGGATCATTTTCACTGATGATCATTTGGGTAGGAACTTGTAGCTTGAGTTGGTGGAAATACTGTTGATAGTCGTTTTGGCTCTCACGAGCAAAACCAGCATCACCAAAGCGAGCAGGGTTGGCCGGTGCAACCAGAACTAAATTTTTGATGTTTTGATTTAGTTCAGGATGCTGTGCTAAAGCAGCGACTGTCGTTAAACAGCCAAAGCTATGCGCCACAATTTGAATCGGTTCCTGAATGGATTGAACTGTTTTGAAAAATTGCTCAATCCACTCATGGAGTACGGGTTTATTCCAATCCTGCTGCTGGACACGAGAGCATGACTTGAGCTGACGTTGTAACCACGATTGCCAGTGGTCATGTTCACTTCCACCCACGCCCGGTACAATTACAGTATGAATCATGTCGATGCTCCCTTACAGCTATTTACTGGACTCGGTTTTATTTCGTCGTATTGGCTTTCACAATTTGGTCAAATACACCACCATTTTCAAAGTGCTGTTTTTGTACCTTGGTCCAACCGCCAAATTCTTTATCAATGGTCACCAACTTCAACGGTTTGAAAGTGGTTGCATATTTTTTCAGGACGCTTGCATTACGTGGGCGATAGAAGTTTTTCGCCGCAATTTCCTGTCCAGCAGGTGAATACAAATAGTTGAGATATGCTTTTGCCAGATTCAGATTGCCGTCTTTTTCCGCATTTTTTTCAACAATGGCAACGGGTGGTTCTGCCAAAATAGATAGCGAAGGCGTCACGATTTCAAACTTACCCGGTTGTTCACGAATCGCTAAATGTGCTTCGTTTTCCCATGCTAATAGAACATCACCGATACCGCGTTCAGCAAAGGTTGTGGTTGCCCCACGTGCACCTGAATCTAAAACTTTGGTATTTTTATAAATTTTACGCACGAATTCTTGTGCTTTTGCATCGTTACCCGCAGGTTGATGTTTCGCCCAAGCCCAAGCTGCTAAGTAGTTCCAGCGTGCACCACCTGAGGTTTTTGGATTTGGTGTAATAATGCCAACACCCGGCTTAACAAGGTCGCCCCAGTCTTTAATGCCTTGTGGGTTACCTTTACGGACGAGGAACACGATAGTTGAAGTATATGGTGTCGAGTTATTGGGTAATTTCTTTTGCCAGTTGGGCGGTAAAAGTTTTGCTTTTTCAGCAATCACATCGATATCTGCTGCAAGAGCAAGTGTCACAACATCTGCACCTAAACCATCAATTACCGAACGGGCTTGTTTACCCGAGCCGCCGTGAGACTGTTTGAAGTTAATGTCTTGTCCTGTGCGTTGTTTCCAATAAGCGCCAAACTGTTTGTTGACATCTTCATACAGTTCGCGTGTTGGATCATACGACACGTTAAGGAAATCTTTTGCTGCAACACCAAAAGATGTGACTGAAACTAGCGCTGCTAGTACCCCAATTTTTAACTTAGATAAGCTCATGTGAGACCTCAAATTTTAAACGTTCTTAAACATGAGGCAAGAATACTGTGAGTCTTATTGCAAAAAAAATAATAAAAAATGAATTTTATATGAATAAAAAAGAAAAAGAGTTCAGCCTAGAATTCATTAAACTAAAGCAGAAGATTGTTTCAGGGTAGATTGGCATGCATTGCTATAAAAATGCACAAGAAATCAAACAAATAGAATTATTAGATCGTGCATTTCACTATGTAGATGGTTGTTTTAGTACAGCGCGTATCCGTGAGGGTGTGATTGAGCTAGAGTCTCTACACATAGCACGCTTGAAATTGGCCTGTGAAAGACTGTTGTTGTCAGCAGATTTAGCCTTTATTCAGCGCAGCATCGTACAATTAAAACAAACCTATGCACACTTAAACGGAACGCTGAAAATTATTATTAGTCGGGGTGAAGGGCAGCGCGGTTATAGTTTGCCAGCACATCCTGCTGACGTTTGGGTATTTTTCTATCCGCAAGCATCAGAGGTTTTGACATACAGCGAAATTGATTCAGGGGTACTGCAACATGCGATGGGGTTAAGTATGCCGCAAATGGTGGGTGTGAAAAGCTTAAACCGTTTAGAACAAGTTTTACTTAAGCATGAGGCAGAACAACACGGTTGGTTGGAAGCTTTGGTCACAGATGTGCAAGGTTCTGTCGTTGAAGGTGTGAGTAGTAATTGTTTCATTCTGCTAAATGATCGATGGATTAGTCCCGAACTTCGTTATAATGGCGTACATGGTGTCATGCGTGCCGAAATATTGGCACGGATGCAGCAACAAGGAATGAGCTGTGAGCTGAGAATGATTGATATGGAAGAAATTCCACGCTTTCAAAGTTTATTTTTCTGCAATGCCTTGAGTCCTATGAAAATAGCCAAAAGTTTGAATCATCAGCACTTAGATGTTCAGCCGTGTATAGATTTGTTCCATCGTCTTCAACTTAATCAGATGCAGTAGTATGTCCGCAGCCAAAACCAAATCGAAAAAGAAAACGCAACCACCCCAACGAAAAATGAAAGGGTTGTTATTGATTGCTGTGAGCATCATTGTTTTATTGATGATTGTACTGTGGTCGAGTTTATTTAAATCTTATCCTGTTGAGGGTAAAAAGCAGTTATTGGCAATTAACTCTGGTGATACCTATTCCGGTTTTATTGACCGCTTAGCCAAAGAAGACATGGCTAGTTTTCCTATTATTTTAAAGCTTTACCAAAAAATATTTATTCATGACACGTTGAAAGCCGGTGTTTATGAAGTGCGTGAAGGTATGAGTATTCGCCAAGTTTTGGATATGATTTCCAATGTCGATAATGCCGAGATGAATCGTATATTGGTGATTGAGGGGACGACCTTTAAACAGTTGATCGAGGCGTTGAAGAAGGATGCATTGGTTAAAAAGGAAGTCTCCAGTTTATCCATGGATCAGCTTTTAAAAGCCTTAGATATTCCGTATACGCATGCTGAAGGGCTTTTTGCCCCCGATACTTACTTCTTCGCCAAAGGGGAGTCAGACAAAAAAATCTTAACGGATTTATACAAACGCCAAATGAAAGCTTTAGATGAAGCGTGGGCAAACCGTGCGGCGAATTTGCCGTATAAAGACAAATACGAAGCCCTGATCATGGCCTCTATTATTGAAAAAGAAACCAATGTTGACCGTGAACTGGAGCAAGTTTCGGGTGTGTTTGCGCGTCGCCTTCAACTTGGCATGCGTTTGCAAACGGATCCGACCGTGATTTATGGCATGGGCGATAAATATACAGGCAATATTACCCGCCAAGACTTGCGTACTCCAACAGCCTATAATACTTATACCATCAATGGCTTACCCCCTACGCCAATTGCTTTACCAAGTAAAAAAGCCATTGAAGCTACCATGCATCCAGACAACAGCAAAAACATCTACTTTGTTGCAACGGGTAATGGTGGGCACACATTTAGTGAGACTTTAGAGCAGCACAACCAAGCTGTAAAAGAATATCTCAGCGTTTTAAAAACCAAGAAGGATGAATAGATGTTTATTAGTTTTGAGGGCACAGAAGGTGTCGGTAAAACCACACTGATTCGCAAAATTTATGAGCATCTAGAACAACAAGGTCAGAGTGTTGTTTTAACGCGTGAGCCAGGTGGTACACCGATGGCTGAGCAAATTCGCTCACTATTATTATCAGTCAATCATGAAGAGTCGATGTCGAATGATACTGAACTGCTGCTGATGTACGCGGCTCGTGCACAGCACTTACAACAAGTGATCATGCCTGCTTTAACGGAACATAAAACCGTATTGTGTGACCGTTTTACCGATGCCAGCTTTGCTTATCAATGTGCAGGACGTGGTTTAAGCCAGTCGAAGCTGCAACTACTGAATGAGAACTTTGTCAGCCATATGCCTGATATTACATTTTGGCTCGATGCCCCGATTGAAACAGGCATGTCTCGTGCGCGGGAACGGGGGGCTTTGGACCGTTTTGAACAAGAAAAAGTCACTTTTTTTGAAAAAGTCAGAGCGGGTTATCAGCAGTTATGGGAGCAGTATCCTGAGCGGGTCAAACGCTTGGATGCAACCCAGTCACCCGAGCAGGTTTTTGCACAAGCGTTGCAATATTTAAACTAAAAATATGCCTGAAATGTTATTTCAGACTGTAGTGAAATGCATTTTTCTTTTATAGTCAGTGACAAAGGACTGTATATTGAAGGAAAAATGAAAAGTAACTTAACTGAGATTGTGGCTTTTTTAGAAAAGGAATTTCCGCAAAGTTTAGAAAAATGTCGTATCGAATCTGTCACTGAGCGTGCAGCAACAGTTGTATATCAGGTCGATGAGCGCGATTTGCGACCGGGTGGAACGGTTTCAGGCCCAACCATGATGACTCTTGCAGACTATGCATTGTATATCGCTATTTTAGGGGAAATTGGGCTGGTCGGTTTAACCGTGACCACCAATTTATCGGTCAATTTTCTAAGTAAACCCGCAGCCTCTACAAATATCCGCGGTGAATGTAAGTTAATGAAAGTTGGCAAAGCATTGGTGGTTGGGGATGTGTGGTTGTATTCAGTGGGTAAGGATGAACCCATTGCACACGTGGTGGGAACTTATTCTATTCCACCCAAATCTTAAAATAATGATCGCATAAAAAAAGCCTGACGAATCAGGCTTTTATTTTTTTTAAAATTAGTTATTCACTAAAGGGGTTTCAACTTTAAAATTTAAAGGGGTGAGTACGGTTTTACGCAGTTCATTCGACAGTTCAGGGTAATCTAAAGTGTAATGCAGACCGCGTGATTCTTTACGCTCCATGGCACAGCGCACGATCATTTCGGAGACTAAAACTAAATTACGTAGTTCAATCAAGTTTTTGCTGACTTGGTAATCTTGATAATACTCGGTAATTTCCCGCTTCAACATTTCAATGCGGTGTAGCGCACGTTCAAGGCGTTTCGTGGTACGTACAATACCGACGTAGTTCCACATGGTTTGACGGAGTTCATCCCAGTTTTGCAAAATCACCACATCTTCATCAGGATTCATCACTTGCGAGTCATCCCAAGACGGAGCAGTTGGGGATTGGTAACCTGAATCAAAACTTTTCTCGATGTGTTCTGCCGCACTCATGCCATAAACAAAACATTCTAACAGTGAGTTGCTGGCCATACGGTTGGCGCCATGCAAACCTGTGTATGAGGTTTCCCCAATCGCATAGAGACCTGCAATGTCAGTTTGACTATGTTCATCAACCACCACACCGCCACAGGTATAGTGCGCAGCAGGAACAACAGGAATCATTTCCTTGGTAATGTCGATGCCGAGTTCGAGTAAGCGTGCGTACAAGGTTGGGAAATGTTCTTTAATAAAACTTTCGGGCTTATGGCTAATGTCGAGCCAAACGTGACGAATACCTAAACGTTTAATTTCATAGTCAATCGCTCGCGCTACAATGTCACGTGGAGCAAGTTCTGCACGTTCATCAAAGCGCAACATAAAGCGTTCGCCATCGGGTAAACGTAAATAAGCACCTTCACCACGCATTGCTTCAGTAATGAGGAAAGAGCGCGCTTGTGGGTGGTATAAACAGGTTGGGTGAAATTGGTTAAATTCCATATTGGCCACGCGGCAACCCGCACGAAACGCCATGGCAATACCATCGCCTGTTGCAATGTCTGGGTTTGAGGTATACAGATAGGCTTTCATGGCACCGCCACACGCCAGCGCGGTGAAGGGCGCTAAAAAGGTATGTACCTTTTCAGTCTTTTCATCGAGTGCATAGAGTCCTAATGCACGATTTTGTTCTTCTAAGCCCAGTTTTTGAGAGGTAATTAAATCGATAGCGATGTAATTTTCAAAAATGGTGATGTTGTCTTTTTCAATCGCACGTTCAACTAAGGTGGTTGAAATGGCACGACCTGTAGCATCTGCGGCATGAATAATACGGCGTTGAGAATGTCCACCTTCACGTGTTAGATGCAATTGTTCTTGATCATCAAGGGTAAACTGCACGCCGTGTTTTAGTAGAAAATCAACAGAAGGTTTACCGCCTTCAACGGTTTGCTTTACGGCTTCGGTCTCACACAAGTGAGCACCAGCAATCATTGTGTCATCAATGTGCTGTTCGATGGAATCCGTTTCATCTAAAACAGCGGCAACGCCACCTTGCGCATAGAAGGTACTGGCATCGGTCAGATTTGATTTTGCAAGAACAGCAATATTGAAATGTTGAGGCAACGATAAGGCTAAGCTCAGGCCTGCACCGCCACTTCCCACAATAATCACATCAAAATGATGTGTTGTGTTTAAATTAGACATGTCCATCAGCTAATTTGGAAAAAGTTCGCTAATGACAGCGCTTTTTTCACGAAAAGGCAAGGGTAAAATCTCTACAATTGATGGAAAATATAAATAAAGAACGTATTTTTTAAGCAAATTTTAAGCTCTTGTTTATACAAACATACTCTGTACACGACAAATTTCACAGAACCCTTATCCTATCAGGGTTCTGCCTTCTTAAAATTGCCAAAATTTCCTTAAACTCTTCTTTTTTCCCAAAACCAATTAAACGCTGAATCGCCATTTGAACATAGTCTAAACCATAGCGAAATAAACTCATTGAGAGTCGTCCATGCTTCTTTATTTTTATCACTTTTTTTTGATCATGTTGCCATTCACCCGTTAAGTAACACCAACAGAAGCTTATAGCTAACACCGCAATCAATTTTTTCACTCGTCTAGGGTCTGTCAAGCGCGTATTTTCAAGATTAAACCCGCGTCCTTTGAGACAACTGAATAAGGTTTCAATTTCCCAGCGTAATGCATAATCCTGAATAGCATTGGCATTAAACTGAGGAGAAACGACGAGTAAAAGCTCTCCATTTTCTAACTGTAGTGCACTTATATATAGTTTCACCCGACCAACCAAAATCCGTCGTTTACGACATTCAATTTGACCAACTTTAAGATGGCGAAATAAATCACTAATTTTATGATTCTTTCCTAAATGATTGGTGACAATGAAGTTTTTTTAACACGAATGCAGAAGTTGATGTCTTGTTCAATTAACCATGTAAACCACTGCTCACCGATAAACTCTCTGTCTGCGAACACATTCACAATACGGTCTTTACCAAAAATGGCTATAAAGCGTTGAATCAAAGCAATGCGCTCTTTCGTATCTGAATTTCCACGTTTATTAAGCAATGTCCAAAGGATAGGTATCGCTATTCCACGATAAACGATTGCGAGCATCAGGATATTAATATTTCGTTTTCCCCATTTCCAATTGGTTCTATCTAAAGTCAGTTGCACTTGGTCGAATGAAAACATATTGAAAATCAACTGAGAAATTTGACGATAATCAAAATACTGACCTGCAAAGAAGCGCTGCATACGTCGATAAAATGATTGTGGTAAGCACTTGATGGGCAAGGCTTTAGATGCAGAAGAAAGATTACATGTTTGCTTTAAAATAATCACAAGCATGATGAGCGCAAAGCACTTTAAATGTGACTTGTTCCATTTTAGATATTTGTTTAAGATAAGATATAACTCATTGAGATGTGTCATAGTATTCGTCGTTAGAAAACAATTATTATGACATTATTTCAATGAGTTATCTATTTTTGTCGTGTACAGAGACAAACATAATAGAACATATTATTACCCAAGATAGACAAAGATTATGCTAAAAACGCTAATACATAAATTGATAACAAACATATAGGTCAATACTTGATATGAAAAGTCGCTCGATACAAACTGGTTTTTTTGCTGTTGCATGCACAATGGCTGCGGTGCAAACACAAGCAGCACCTGTTGATTTCTCAAACTTAGTTGAGCAAGTCAGCCCTGCTGTAGTTAGTGTAAATGTGGTTAAAAAGATGACTCAAGAAGAGTTACTGCAGCAGCAAATACCTGAGATTTTGAAGCGTTTTTTTGGTAATCAAGTCATTATTCCGCAGCAGCAAGCGCCGCAAGAAAAAACGGCTTATGGCAGCGCATTTTTTATTAGTAAAGATGGGTATTTACTGACAAACCACCACGTCGTAGAAGATGCATCTAAAGTCACGATTATGTTTAATGACCGTCGTGAACTGGATGCGACCGTGGTGGGGAGTGATGAACGAACTGATGTGGCCTTGCTTAAAGTAAATGGTACAAATTTTCCATCACTCCGTGCAGGCAATGTTGATCAACTACGTGTAGGCGAACCTGTGCTTGCGATCGGTTCACCGTTTGGTTTCGATTACTCGGCTTCAGCGGGAATCGTGAGTGCGAAAATGCGTAATATGATGGGGGAGACATCAGTACCCTTTATTCAAACCGATGTGGCTCTCAACCCAGGAAATTCAGGTGGCCCGCTATTCAATCAGCAGGGTGAAGTGGTTGGGGTGAACTCGCGTATCTTCAGTGGTACGGGTGGCTATATGGGGCTGTCTTTCTCGATTCCAATTGATGTCGCAATGGATATTGCTGACCAACTTAAGAAAACAGGTAAAGTTACGCGCTCTTATTTAGGCTTCAATCTACAAGATCTAGACCGCAATTTGGCAGAGTCTTATAATTTGCCAAAACCTGAAGGTTCATTGATTACCAATGTTCAGCCAAATTCACCTGCACAGAAAGCTGGGCTAAAAGCAGGCGATATTATTTTAAAATTCAATGGAACGCCGATTTCACGGACCTCTGAGTTATTGAACTATTTAAATCGTACTATGCCAAATCAAACGGTACAGCTTGAAGTACTGCGTGATGATAAAAAGCGTAATATATCGGCAACATTAACCACAGCACCTGATGATACACCTCCAAAATCAGATACAGTCACACAAAGTAAAGGGCCTGTGTTAGGTATTGCTATCCGAAATTTAGCACCTGCTGAATTGTCACAGCTCAATGTGAAAGGTGGTGTGTTAATTCAAGAAGTGAAACGTGGTGGCGCAGCAGCACAGTCAGGCATGGCGGCTGGTGATGTGGTCACTCACATTAATAATAAAGTCGTAAAAGACACGAATGATTTTGTCCAAGCGGCATCTGAGTTGAAAAAAGGTCAGGTTGCCCGCGTTGGAATCATCCGACAAGGCACACCGGCCATTTTAGGGATGCGCATCCAATAAGCGAAAAAAAGCCACTCTTCGGAGTGGTTTTTTATTTTTTGCAATTTGATGATGTCTGTTATTTGCGTACACTGCCATCTTCATAAGGATATTTAGATTAAATAGAGTGTTTATGAGTAGTATTTTTGACTTAAGACTTCAGGTACAAGCAGAACATATCGACCAGTTAGGCCATGTGAATAATGTGGTTTATATGCATTGGATGCAGGATGTCGCAACAGCACATATTGATGCATTGGGTTTAGGCTTAAAAGAATATATCGAGTTAAAACATGCCATGGTTGCAGTTGAGCATCATGTGCAGTACCGAAAAGCTGCATTTGAAGAGGATGAAATAATCTTACGTACATGGTTTGATGATATAATCGCATTATATTCATCACGCCAATATGTGTTTTATAGACCCAAAGACAATAGTATTTTATTTGTTGCACAAACCAAGTGGGCTTGCGTAGAGATTGAAACAGGACGTGCGAAACGTATGTCACCCAGTTTTACCCAGGCTTACCAACCGCTTGCAAAAGATGTGAATGCTCTAGATTTTTCAATGGATTATTCAAAAAGCCCAGTGAAAAGCGAAAACACGTAAAAAAGCGTCAGAGTTGTGAAAAGGAAGCGTATTAATATGGATACTTTAAAAAAACCATCTGTTATAATCCTTCGCAATTTCTATTCGGCTTTTGTTGTGCATCGAAATTTGTCTGCATAACGCTTCATTTTGTTCAAGGTAGCCCATGGCGCAAGCTAAAAAATCTGTTGATATTAAAAATATCCGTAATTTCAGTATTATTGCTCACATTGACCACGGGAAGTCAACGCTCGCTGACCGCTTTATTCAAACCTGTGGTGGTTTGCAAGATCGTGAAATGCAAGCTCAAGTACTTGACTCCATGGAACTTGAACGTGAGCGTGGTATTACCATTAAAGCTGCGTCGGTTACTTTGTATTACACTCATCCAAATGGTCAAGAGTATCAATTGAACTTTATTGATACACCAGGGCACGTCGACTTTTCATATGAAGTGTCACGCTCATTGGCTGCTTGTGAAGGTGCATTGTTGGTTGTAGATGCAGCGCAAGGCGTGGAAGCACAGTCAGTTGCGAACTGTTATACCGCAATTGAGCAAGGTCTTGAAGTTCTACCAGTGCTCAACAAAATTGATTTACCGCAGGCTGAGCCTGAACGTGTGATTCAAGAAATTGAAGACATCATTGGTATTGAGGCAACTGAAGCACCGACCTGTTCGGCAAAAACAGGTCTTGGGATTGATAGCGTTTTAGAAACCCTTGTTAATGTCATTCCTGCACCTACTGGTGATCGTAATGCGCCATTACAAGCTTTAATTATCGACTCTTGGTTTGATAACTACTTAGGCGTGGTTTCTTTGGTGCGCGTGAAAGAAGGTCGTGTGCGTAAGGGCGACAAGATGTTGATGAAATCAACAGGCCAAACGCACATCATTACTTCTGTGGGTATTTTCAATCCTAAGCATACTGAGACAGACATCCTTGAAGCGGGTGAAGTTGGTTTCGTAATTGCAGGGATTAAAGATATTTTTGGTGCTCCAGTGGGTGATACGATTACCCTTGCCAACACACCAGAAGTCAAAACCTTGCCAGGCTTTAAAAAAGTGAAGCCGCAGGTTTATGCAGGTTTGTTCCCAATTGATTCCAGTGAATTTGAACCGTTCCGTGAAGCTTTGCATAAACTTCAGATCAATGACTCGGCGTTATTCTTTGAACCTGAAAGCTCAGATGCTTTAGGTTTTGGTTTCCGTTGTGGCTTCTTAGGCATGCTACATATGGAAATCGTGCAAGAGCGTTTAGAGCGTGAGTATGATTTAGACCTCATTTCATCTGCACCGACTGTGATTTATGAAGCGGTGATGAAGAATGGTGAAACGATTTATATCGATAGCCCATCTAAAATGCCAGATGGTTCAACGGTCGAAGACTTACGTGAGCCGATTGCTGAGTGCCATATCCTTGTACCGCAAGAGTATTTGGGTAATGTCATGACTTTATGTGTGGAACGCCGTGGTGTTCAAAAAGACATGAAGTTTATGGCGAACCAAGTTTCAATTACCTTTGAAATTCCAATGGCGGAAGTGGTGATGGACTTCTTTGATAAATTGAAGTCGTGTTCACGTGGTTTTGCGTCGCTCGATTATAACTTTGTACGCTTTGAGAGTTCATCATTGGTAAAAGTCGATGTATTGATCAATGGCGATAAAGTAGACGCCTTGGCAATGATTTGTCACCGTCAAGATGCGCGTCACCGAGGTATTGCATTGGTTGAAAAAATGAAAGATTTGATTCCACGTCAAATGTTTGATGTGGCAATTCAAGCAGCCATTGGCGCACAAATTATTGCTCGTTCAACCGTAAAGGCAATGCGTAAAAACGTATTGGCGAAATGTTATGGTGGCGACGTTTCTCGTAAGAAGAAACTGCTATCGAAGCAAAAAGAAGGTAAAAAACGCATGAAGCAAGTGGGAAGTGTAGAAATCCCACAAGAAGCGTTCTTGGCTGTGTTGAAAGTAGAAAGATAAAAAGGTAGGAATATAAGCCCATGGATTTTGATTTTAATTTGATACTTGTTCCTGTCACACTGATTTTCTTTTTGGTGTGGTTGCTCGATAAGTTTGTATTTAAACAACGAGCGACGAAAGGTAAGGGAAATGAAAATTTTGTCATTACGTGGGCTTATGATTTCTGGCCAGTCCTTGCGATTGTTCTATGCTTACGTTCATTCTTTTATGAACCTTTTAATATTCCTTCGGACTCGATGGTGCCGACATTAGAAACTGGTGACTTCATCTTGGTCAACAAGTTTGACTATGGTGTGCGCCTGCCGATTGTGAATAAAAAAGTGATTGATGTGGGTGAGCCTGAGCGTGGCGATGTGATAGTCTTCCGTTATCCACCGCAACCGACGATCAGCTATATCAAACGTGTGGTTGGTATTCCTGGCGATCACATTGTTTTTGATCATGGCCAATTAACCATTAATGGTCAAAAAATTGCTAAAGTGCCTGTTGAATTTAGCCGTGAAAAAGACAGTTTAGATACGCCTACTTCGATATATCATAAAGAAACCATTGGCAAGCATACCTTTACCATGCGTGAGTTAGAGGGTGTTAATGTTGCACGCCAAGCACCGTATATTAACTTTGTAGAAAATGGTAAATACTCTGCTGAAAATGGTTTATATTGGGAAGTGAAAGTAAAAGAAGGTGAGTACTTTGCGATGGGGGATAATCGCGACCAAAGTGCTGACAGTCGTTTCTGGGGAATGGTTCCTGAACAGAACCTAACAGGTCGTGCATTTTATATTTGGATGCATAAAGAGCCTGGCTTTAAGTTGCCGTCATTTAACCGTAACGGTAGCATTGACTAATATCGATTCGGAAAATAAAAAATGCGCAAGAATCAACAAGGGGCATCTTATATCGCCATTTTATTTGCAATCATGGGGTTTGCATTTATGGCGAAAGTGGCGATTGCAGTTTGGGCTCCTTATTTTGATGATCGGATGATCAATAGCCAAATTGAGGAAGTTATTCAAAATAGCCCGAAAAATATTCAGCCCGCGGAGTTCGAAAGTAAACTTTCGCAACGTCTAGATATGAATGGTATTCGTGATGTGAAGATTAAAGAAATTATGCAAGTCACTAATACCGAAGGGTTGCAGGTGAAAAAGGAGTATGAGGTAAGAAAACCATTCTTGCTGAATATAGATTTAGTATTAAAGTTCGAGAAAAGTTTTGATCAAAGCTCAGTCCAAGCTAAGTGAAGCCCGCTTAGCGAGCCGTATCGGTTATCAGTTTAAACAACCTGAGTTACTTCAGCTTGCACTGACCCACCGATCGGTGAGCCACAAATACAACTATGAGCGCCTAGAGTTTCTAGGCGATTCTTTGTTAGGGATGATTATTGCAAATTATCTCTATAAAGCTTATCCAACTGAGAACGAAGGCCGTTTGACGCGTATGCGTGCAACCTTGGTTCGTCAGGAAGCTTTAGGTAAAATTGCAAATGATTTAAAACTGAGCCAGTCATTAATTTTAAGTACAGGCGAGTTAAAATCAGGTGGACATCATCGCGAGTCCATCCTTGCGGATACGGTTGAATCGATTATTGGTGCAATCTATGTGGATTGTAGTGATTTAACGGTGTTGGAACCGATTGTGTTAAAATGGTACGAGCCATATTTGGATCATATCGAGCCAACCGATCAACTTAAAGATCCTAAATCTCGTTTACAAGAATATCTTCAGGCACGAAAAAAAGCTCTCCCAGTTTATGATGTGGTCGATATTCAAGGTGATGCACCCAATCAGCATTTCAGGGTGGAATGTAAAGTGGATGGGTTGTCTGTTGTAAATGGTGAGGGCACCAGTCGCCGTTTTGCTGAACAAGCTGCTGCGGCGGATATTTTAAAACTTTTGGAGCAGTAATCTGCCATGTCAAATTCTTCCGATCACATCGATGCTGATCACGAGTCGCAAAGCGACAGTAATGATTTAATTAGCCAGTTTTTTAGCGAACAAGGCACAGAAATCCCAACAGATTTTCGTAGCGGCTTTGTGGCAATTGTCGGTCGTCCAAACGTAGGCAAGTCTACGTTGATGAACCATTTGTTGGGTCAAAAATTATCGATTACTTCACGTAAACCACAAACCACACGTCATAAAATTGTGGGAATTGATTCACGTGCAAAATCTCAAGCGGTATTTGTGGATACACCAGGGATGCATAAAAAAGAAGTACGCGCCATCAATAAAATGATGAACCGTGCTGCGTCTTCTGCATTGCGTGATGTCAACTTGGTATTGTTTGTTCTAGATGCAGACAAGTGGACTCAAAACGATGAGCTCGTTTTGGAAAAACTCAAAAATGCTGAGATGCCGGTGATTCTGGTGATCAATAAAATTGATACACTTGAAAATAAAAACCATGCATTACCCTTGATTCAAGAACGTGCAAAATTAATGAATTTTGCTGAGATTGTTCCTGTTTCTGCACTACGTGGTGCAAACTTAGACCATCTGCGCGATACCATTGAAAAATATTTACCTTTCCAGCCACCGATGTATTCATTGGATCAGCTGACAGATCGTTCTGAACGTTTCTTGGCATCAGAAATTATCCGTGAAAAGATTATGCGTCAGTTAGGTGAGGAGCTACCTTATGATTTAACCGTGCAAATTGAGTCGTTTAAGACTGAAGAAGCAACGGTAAATGAAAAAACAGGTCGTCCAAAACCAGCGTGTACGTATATTGATGCAACGATTTTTGTAGACCGTCCAGGCCAAAAAGCGATTGTGATTGGTGAAAAAGGCGCTAAGCTTAAGAAAATCGGTATGGATGCCCGTATCGATATGGAAAAAATGTTTGAACAAAAGATCATGCTGACCCTTTGGGTTAAAGTGAAAGGCGGTTGGTCTGATGATGAACGTGCATTGAAAAGCTTAGGTTATAGCGATATCTAAGTTTTAAGAAAACAAATTTTTATAGGGATGGTGTTATGGTCAAAGTGTTCGCAGTAATGGCTTGTATGTTGTTTTTGCAAGGTTGTATACACAAGATTGTCACCGTTCCTGTAAAGATTGCGTATAAAACCACAAAAGGTGTGGTGAAAGGAACCGCAGCTGTGGTTGGTGCTGTTATCCCAGATGGGGATGATGAAGACAGTGAACAGAATGATAAAGATAAAAAAGATTAGTTAATTTCTCATGCGCAATGAAGTACTGCATGGTTATTTAATTCACCATAGAAAATACCGTGAACGTAGTCATATTGTGCATTTATTTACCCAAGAGCATGGGCGAGTTGATGGTATTTTAAGACAAACTCCGCCGCCACAATATCAGCCGATTTGTTTACAAGCTTCGGGCAAATCTGAGCTCAAAAATTTTACAAAACTTGAAATTGTCAATCAGCCGATTTTTTTCTTCGGGGATGCTTTTTTTTCAGGTTTTTATCTCAATGAGATCCTACTCAGGCTGTGTCCTCTCGAAGTACAAATGGAGCAAAGTTTTGCTCAATATGCGCATACGCTAACGCAATTACAACAACTGGCGCAGCAAGCCGATCCTAATCAGTTTTTAAAACAAATTCTAAGACAGTTTGAGCATGAACTGCTGGAAGATTTAGGTTATGCCTTAGATTTTTCGACCGATGCCAATCAACTAGAAATTCAAGCATCACTCAACTATATATTCCAGCTGAATGAAGGCTTTATTCCTACTGCACAAGCTTCGCGAGCGACCTTAAATGGACAGCAAATTTTAAGCATGTGCCAATATGAAAAGGGTAGGGATTTTGGTTTGGAACAGTTACAATTGCTGACCAAGTTGTATCGACAAATGATCAGTTCATTGTTGGGCGATCGCCCGTTAAAAAGTCGTCAGTTGTGGATTCAGAACACTCAAACTCAATCGTAATTAGGAAATGAATATGGCTGCATTACTTGGTGTAAATATTGACCACGTGGCAACTTTACGACAAGCGCGTGGGACTTCTTATCCTGATCCAGTCAATGCAGCACTGATCTGTGAGCAAGCAGGGGCGGAAGGGATTACCTTGCATTTACGTGAAGACCGTCGTCATATTCAGGACGATGATGTGCGTCGTATGCGTCCAGCACTAAAAACACGTATGAATTTGGAACTTGCAGTTACAGATGAAATGATTGCATTTGCCAAAGAAATTAAACCGCACCATGTGTGTTTCGTTCCTGAAAAGCGCCAAGAAGTGACGACCGAAGGTGGTTTGGATGTGGTTGGACATTTTGACGATGTCAAAGCAGCAACTCATGCCCTGTCTGAGATTGGCTGTGATGTGTCATTGTTTATTGATGCTGACTTTGCACAAATTGATGCAGCAGTTGCTTGTGGTGCACCAACCATTGAAATTCATACAGGCGCTTATGCTGATGCAGAAACACCAGAAGCTCAACAACACGAGCTTGAACGTATTGTAAAAGGTGCTGAATATGCAGCATCGAAAGGGTTAGTAGTCAATGCTGGGCATGGACTCAACCTTGAAAATGTGACGCCAATTGCGCAAATTCCACAGATTCATGAATTAAACATCGGTCATTCACTGATTGCCGATGCTATTTTTGTCGGCTTAGAACAAGCTGTACGCGAAATGAAAGCAGTGATTAAAGCTGCACGTTAATTTTAAAGTTTTTAAGATTTGAATATGTCGAATATCGATTATGATGAACTCATGAAGCCCGTCATGGACTTCTTGGGTTGTGAAACACCTAAAGCTTGGTTGACTGAAGCACTGAATAATCTTGATGTGCTGATGCAAGACCACGCGAATTGTGAGAAGAAAGCTGCAGGTACAGCAATGAACCTGATGTTTCGCTATAGTTTTTTTACCGATTTGCAAGTCAAGCTTGCACAACTGGTTCGTGAAGAAATGCTGCATTATGAGCAAGTGCTTGAATTTATGAAAAAGCGCGGGCTAGAGTGGAGCAATCTGAGTGCTGGGCGCTATGCGGGTGGTTTACGTAAAGAAGTGCGGACTTATGAGCCCGAGGCTTTAATTGATATTTTAATCATTGGTGCCTTTGTCGAAGCACGTTCATGTGAGCGTTTCTACGCGTTAGCACCTTTGGTGGATGAAGAATTAGGTCGTTACTATCGCTACTTGCTAAAGTCTGAATCACGCCATTATGAAGACTACTTGGCTTTGGCTTTAGAGGTTGCGCAAACGGGGAAATTGAAAAATCCGAAAGAAGATATTCAAGCCCGTATTGATCATATCCGTAATGTCGAAAAAGAGCTAATTAGTACATCTGATGATGTGTTCCGTTTCCATAGTGGTGTGCCTGTGGAAGCGGCTTAGGAATAAAGTGGGTGAATGCTACAGTTTATGCAGATTTTCAGTGTAGATGGTCCTGACTCATTAAAAAGCCCAATCTTTATCGATTGGGCTTTTTTATTAAAGAAGGGTAGATATGATGTATTGAGAGCTGTAATTTCTTTCAATAAAATCGCGAAATATGAGTCAGTGGAATGAGTTATTTGAGTAGGTGTGCTTAGAATTTTGACGATGATTTATTGTACTTTTTTATATCTTCAATGTTCCACCATTGCACGTCATGAAAAATTGTTGCATCAGAAAGAGTATTTCGCAAAGTCTCAGAGACATGACTTAATTGGGTTGAAAGATCTAATTTCTTAAAAAAATATTTTTTAATGATTGGTTGTGATGGGTGAATAAAAATTAAAAATAAGTTGTCATTTTTCTCATAACGATTACATCTAATAAAGTGGGATGACTAAAACTAAGTAAGTATCCTCAATCTTCATTGTGAATTGTAGAGATTTCGAGTTGTTGTTGATTGAGTTGTTTAGCAAGATGTTGGGCTAAAAATTCACCAAAAATTTGCTCCTCTCATTTTTTCATTTCAATTGCTGTGATCGGGAAGTGATCTGAACGAACATCCATATGTATTTTAAATATGCTCATGATTTTTCTTGTGAATCATTTTTTAGTGTTTCTAAGATAAGTTATTTTTCGAGAATGCTTTAGTTCTGGCTTTCTGTTGGGTTTAGCTGGAAGATTTACATCTTAAGCAGCGAAACTTTTAAGACGTAGAAAAGAAGAAAGCCCACAACATATAGTGGGCTTCTTGAATTTGGCTCTCCAACCTGGGCTCGAACCAGGGACCTGCGGATTAACAGTCCGTCGCTCTACCGACTGAGCTATTGGAGAATCTGCATGCGATTATAAGGACATTTCATAGTGGGTCAAGTCTAAAATGTCATGTTGCTGTCATTTTTATATTGGATGCTCTTTATTTGAACAAAAAAAATCATTTTCAAAAAAATCGTATTGAAGTGCTTGCAATGTTGAAAAGTCGTTGATAGTCTGATTTCAACAACAGAGCGTTTAAGTGAAAACTTAAACAGTGTGGATTTATAACCAACTTGCCAGCACTAAAATGGCTAAACAGGAGAAAGCGAATGAATACGCTTACCATTTCCGATATTTTTGCAAACCTAGCTGATTATCAAGATCAGTATCTCTTTATTATTTCAAACCCTGAACAATACTATACCCCTGTAGAGTCAGCCTATATTGATGTTTGGCCAGTCGGTTGTACAGACTTGTATTTGGGTGATTTATTACAACTTTGGTTTAGTGAGCGTTGGCTGGTCAACAGTCCTTGTCAGTTGCTTTCAACACAGTCGACGACTACTCTTAAAAAGGCTGTGCAGCGAGAACATGATCTGTATTTGTATCAGTTGTCAGGCAGTGCTTTATCAGGCAGTAATCGTTCAAAAGTCTGGTCTGCTGCTGAAGACAAAAGCTTAGACGTAAGTTTAGACAGCGCGTTTAAATACTATTGTATTTATAAAGGAGCTGAGCGTCCTGATGCCTCAAAATTGCAGACGCTGAAGACGTTTAAAACCGCAATTTGATCTGTCGTGCTGCATTAAAGTTTTCTTTGACATGAAAAAGGCACTGAATATTATCAGTGCCTTTCGTTTTTAGGGGCGAATAATCATACAGGTGGCTGTGGCATGGGCGTAGAGTTTACCGTCTTCATCTACAATTTTACCTTCAGAAATACCTAAGTTCTTACTGATGTTGATCACGCTGCCGATGGCAAGTAGTTCTTTGTCTCTTGGAATCGGTCGGCACATTTTAATATTCAGATCAATGGTGCCATAGCCAACACCAGCTTCAAGCATAGTATGTACGGCACAACCCGTCACTGAGTCGAGTACTGTTGCTGCAAAGCCACCATGCACGCCACCAAGCGGGTTTAAATGGCGATGATCTGCTTTTGCTTTAAAACTAATTTTCCCTTCAGAAACTTCAAAAGGCTGCATGGGAATGGTTTCACTGATACTTGCAGGTGGAATTTTTCCTGTACACATGGCTTCTAAGAGTTGTAGTCCTGTCATTTCTTTGGGATTCATCTTGTTCATTCCTATATTTATCTATGAGTTCCTTTTCGGAACTTGCTGTCCAATTAAACAAAATTCAGTCTTTTCGTCAATATTCAGTATTGGATTGATCAGTACAAAATCAACGAAATCGTAATCATGGATTGAGCTCATGCTATGAACATATTGTAGGGAAAAGATTTAGGATTATTCATTTTGATAATTTGAGTGTTGATGGAACTGAGCAAGCTAGATGTGATCATTGTATAAAAAGTTGTGCACAAAATTTATACACTCTTTTGTTTTGTATTTATATATAAGATAAACAAGGTTTTAGTAATTTACACAGTCTTCATATGAAGAAGGAACTCACAATGAACGTGTCCTGTTTATGCGGTAAAACCAAGTTCCAAGCCGCACTCAAAAATCATGATGTGCATGCTTGTCATTGTTCTATGTGCCGCCAGCAGTCGAGCGGGGTGCTCATGAGTATTGATGTCGAACCTAGTAGTTTAAAGTTTGACAATCAAGAATATTTAAAATTATTCAAGTCGTCGGATTGGGGGGAGCGTGGTTTTTGTAGCGAATGTGGCACGTCACTTTTTTGGCGAACTCAGGACGGCAGCTATTGCAATATCAATGTATTTGCAATGGAAGTACAGCCAAAAGATTTAAAGCTTACAACAGAAATTTATATTGATAATAAGCCTGATTTTTACCAATTCAAGTATTCTACGGAGCAGCTCACGGAAGCTGATGTGATTGCTTTATTTTCACCAGATGATGCTAAATAATAAGGTATTCAGGTTGAATCATCTGAGTTGCACATTGATATTACTGATAAATTTCATGAGCAAAACTCTCTAGATTTAATAAGATATATTCGATATATCTAAAGCAGGCTGTTGAATAAGGATGCTCAAACATGCTGCTTAAAATTTCCATTGCGATGTTGGCCTTTGCAGCCAATTCAGTGCTATGTCGTTTAGCGTTGGCTGAGCAGCAGATTGACCCGATGAGTTTTAGCTTACTTCGGGTCTGTAGCGGTGCAATGGTGTTATTTCTACTGTATATGCTCTCTACTCATAAGGCCAAAATAGAGTGGAGTATAAAAAACGGATTTTTTCTTGCCTTATATATTGTGGCTTTTTCACTGGCCTATTTGCATATCGATGCGGGTGTAGGTGCATTACTACTGTTTGGGACAGTGCAGTTAAGTATGGTCAGTTATGGCCTGTGTCATGGTGAAAAAATAAATTTGCGACGCGGGTTGGGGTTGTCGATTGCTATTTTAGGTCTTTTGATTTTATTGCTTCCAGGGGCTTCGGCACCCCCTTTGGATTATGCTGCATTGATGGTGTTTTCAGGCATAGGTTGGGCGATGTATAGCATCGCAGGTAAAAATATGCATAATCCACTGGCCAGTAGCTTGGCAAATTTTGTAGTGGCGATTCCTTTTGTTGTCTTGGTCTATTTATTTTTTTACACACAGAGTTTTATCCAGCCAAAAGGTATGCTGTTGGCGCTCTTATCTGGTGGTTTGGCATCGAGTGGGGCATATGTACTTTGGTATGCAATAGTGAAGAAAATTGATCGGGTCACGGCCAGTAGCGTGCAATTGTCCGTGCCATGTTTGGCGATTCTGGGTGGAGCATTGTTTATTGGGGAAGCATTGAGCTTCCGAATCATTATTTCTGCGACGATTATTCTGGCAGGCATTGCCTTGGTGATTTCGGCGTCATCTAGCAAGAAAGACGTAGATACCATAGATTCTGCTGGTACTAGACGTTTCTAAAATTATTTAAACGGGCTTAAGAGCAAATTTTTAGATTTTGTTTAAAATAAAAAAACCCGCGAACTTCGCGGGTTTTTTTAATCTAACTTTAAAAGGTTAAATTATTTTTCAGCAGCAATTGAAGCAATCGCAGCATCTACGCCTTCGATTGAATCAGCCGCTTTTTTGATACGTGCAAGCGCATCTACAAGTACTTCATCAGCAGTTGCATAAGAAATACGCATGAAACCGCCTAAGCCGAATGCATCACCAGGAACTACGGCAACGCCAGTTTCTTCCAATAACCATTCAGAGAATTCTGTGCAAGATTTTAAGCCTTTCGCACGAATTAATGGACGGATGTTTGCATATGCATAGAATGCACCATCAGCAGGTAAGCAAGAAATACCGTTGATGTCGTTCAAACCGCTAACAACTAAGTCATGACGGCGTTTGAATGCTTCAATCATTGGCTCAAGAACGTCTTGAGGACCATTCAACGCAGCTTCAGCAGCAACTTGTGAAATTGAAGTTGGGTTTGAAGTTGATTGAGATTGGATTTTTTTCATTGCGCCAATGAGCTTAGCAGGGCCCGCTGCATAGCCAATACGCCAGCCAGTCATTGCATACGCTTTAGACACACCGTTTAACACGATTGTGCGGTCATAAAGGTCTGGTGCAACTGTTGCGATATTGTAGAATTCGTCATCCCAACGGATTGGTTCGTACATATCGTCAGAAGCGATATAAACTTCTGGGTATTTACGAAGAACGTCAGCCAAAGCTTCTAATTCAGCTTTAGTGTAGATCATACCTGTTGGGTTTGATGGGCTATTTAAAACCACTAAACGAGTTTTGTCTGTGATCGCTGCTTCAAGTTGAGCAGGTGTGATTTTGAAACGTTGTTCTTCACCACATTTTACAATAACAGGAACACCTTCAGCGATAATTACCATATCTGGGTAGCTTACCCAAAATGGTGCAGGGATGATCACTTCATCACCTTTGTTTAACAAAGCTAATGCTAAGTTAAAGAATGACTGCTTGCCGCCACAAGAAACCAAAATTTGGTTTGCAGCATAATCAAGGTTATTGTCACGCTTGAATTTTGCAATAATCGCTTTTTTAAGGCCAGGCGTACCATCTACAGCGGTGTACTTTGTGAAACCGTTGTTAATCGCTGCAATTGCTGCATCTTTGATGTGTTGTGGGGTGTCGAAGTCAGGTTCACCTGCGCCCAAGCCAATAACGTTCTTGCCAGCAGCTTTTAATTCAGCAGCTTTGTTGGTAACAGCAAGAGTTGGGGACGGTTTGATGGCATTAACACGATCAGAGAGACGTACGTCCACGGCAGTATTCCTTCTTATAGGGTTTAAAAAATAAAAAGCACACTATCTTAGCTTAAAAAACTCAAGCAAGGCGTTTAAAAACACAGATTTTCTGCAAAAAACATAAAAAAAATTCAATTTTGAAGTAATGATTTCAAAAATGTACAGAATTAGGAAGTTTCTCGCATCTTTATGAAAAAAACTTTAAAATAAGCGCAATTTGATGAGAGTGATGGTCATGAGTAAGCAACAGCCTACTTCAAAAAAACCTTTGGTGAATCTCCCATTCCCAATGCCAAATGCAGAACAAAGTGCTGACGATGTTGCACATAATCAGGTTCGTCCAAAACCTGAACAATATGCAGATCGTACTTGGATGCCACCACGTGGTACCCGTCGTTCAATGGGTAAACGTTGATTCGCCATTGAGATAAAAAAGCGTCCTGATTAGGGCGCTTTTTTATTGATCATTCGGTGGATTCTAATTGGTAACTCGTCGATCATTTTCTGCATAGTAGGTTTTTTTGTGTTCATACATCGCAGTGTCTGCACGTTTAAGCATATCTTCAACCCTCTCATTTGGATGGCTGGTAGCAGTGCCAACCGACACACTAATCGGTTGATGATTATTAAATTGGTTATCCACCATTAAAAGCTCATGCAAACTTTCAATACAGTGGTTCAATGCGGCTTCATCGGCGGCAGGTAATAGCACCACGAACTCATCACCACCGATCCTTGAAGCAGAGTATTGGGTATTTTCAATTAACTGATTCAGGGTATTACCCATGCGGCGTAATAAGCTATCACCTTGGTCATGACCAAGGTTGTCATTGATGGCTTTTAAGCCATTCATATCTAGGAAAATACAAGACACAGGGCGTAGGTTGTTGCGCTCAAGTCGGTTGATTTCGGTGCTGTAGAAAGAGCGGTTATAAAGTTTGGTTAAGACATCATGTTTGCCTAAGTACTCAAGATAATTCTCGGCTTTTTTACGTGCAGTAATATCGGTGAGCGCCAGTTGAACCATACCCCAATCGTCTTCGAAGCCTGGAAACACGGCAAAATGTAATAGCACATGGCGAATACTGCCATCGAGTGCGTAATTGACCGCCTCGCAGTTATGTTGAATATTGCCATCCCACAGTTCGAGCAGCTGATGTCGAAAGGTCTGTTGGGTTTCGTTCTGAAAGACTTTATGCAAATTTTTAAGTAAATGGTCTTTGTCACGTGCAGCAAACAAATCTAGTGTGGCTTGGTTGACATCGGTAACCATGATGTCTCTGAGACATTCATTAATAAAGTCATTGTGGACATCAAGGAAAGTTTTAAAGTCACTGATTCCCAAACGACGTAAATGATCTAAACGCGCTTTGACTCGGCTAAAGTCCTCAACCCAAAGTGAAGTAGGCGAGTATTGAAAACGTGCTTCAGCAATTAAACGACTTTTTTCTTCTAAACGTTGCGCATGGGTATAAGGTGTGATGTCTTCCGTGGTGATCAGAACCAATGAAAGATCGTGTTCATGACCAGGAAGTACTGTTCCACGCAAGCGAATGTCAAGCCGATGACCTGTAAGTGTATAGTTTACTGCAGTATTTTCAAATAAGGTCTCACCATTCCAAAGCGCAACCAACTCATTTAAATGAGTGCTTGACATATCTGCTTTAAAAATTTGCGCAAGGTTTGCGGTTAAGTCTTCAAAACTTTGGGCTTCAAATTGTTTTAAAGTTTGCGGGTTGACATGCAGGACTTTAATTTTATGCGCACAACTTAAAATACGTGATTTGTCTTCCAACAGAAAAGACGCAATATCTTCAACACCTTCACTCCGCCAAAGATCGAATTGTTTTTGTACTTCGCTAAAGTCTTCTAACCACATGGCAATGGGAGATAATTCAAAAATAGGAGAGTCCAATAATTGCATTTATATCTCGTTTTTATGTTGGAATTTAAAGCAGTATAAGCGCTAAAAAAACTTTTTAAAATAATGTGATAAAAAAAGTTATTTTTAAAATTTATGTGAGTTTATGGAGTGATTTAGTCAAAAAATGCATATTGATTGCTCATAGAAACTAATGGTTTTGGAGCTGAAAGAGTGTGTATGCTGATAGTCATAAGCGCTAAATGCTTTGAGGTCGATAGCGAAAAGTCTGTAATTGTTGATATTGATGGTCGCGCCAAAATAAATTGATCACCAACAGGTTTGGAATCAATACCATGAAGAATAAATACATCAAAAAATTGCTTCGTTGTTGTTGGTAGATGCGCATGAAGTCTTGGCTGCTGATGGTTGTATTGTCCGCTGTGACCGATAACACCAAAACTTCTGGGTAGATAAACTGACGGCTGTCTGAATAATAACGGATACTGACTTTTTGTTGTTGAAAGTCTTCTAAGAGCGGGCAGCTCTTAAAGCGATCCATAAAATTACAGACCAGTCTTAGTGGTTGCTGCTGAGAAGGCTCATTTAATACAACATCTGCATAATGTGATTTATTACGCCCAGAGCCCACAGTGTAGCTATTTAAGAGAATTTGGCCCTCGATGTGTTGTGGGTTGGGTATATGGTGTGCAATACGCACAGCCGAATAGTCAGTAAATTTGCTGAGACTGGAAAGTGCAAAAACATTAATGATGAAGAAGGGCGCCGTCATGAATAAAATATTTAACAGGAGGTTGCTCTTTTTCGGTTGTTCGTTCTTTGTCTTTTTGAGGAAGGATAAGCATACAATGAAGATAAAGTAGACTGGGGATAGATTTATAAAATTAAAATACTGAAATTGAGGCAGTTGATAAAATGCAATCAGAATGACAACGGCAATAACCATACTGAAAAGTGCATGCTTGTTTCTTCTGGATTTTAGAGCTTTAAGCTGTCTATTTTTGTAGTAGTTGGTGATTGGGGGGGAGGGAAGATTCCAATAACTCTATTATTTTTAACTAAAAAGCCAATCTGATGGATTGGCTTTTTGAAAAGATTGGACTTAACGTGAGGCTTTCCGCGCACGATGTTCGGGTTTCGGCGGTGCGATTTCTCGTGTGCCTTGCCAAACCTCAATGAAGTCTTGTTCATTGATATTATAAAGTTCCAACAGCGCTAGAATGGCACCACCAAAAAGCATGCGCCCCTCAGCGTTGGTCTCAAAATCAAATATTTTCCCCGACAGCGCATGTAGAATATCTTCAATTTCAAACACACGATCGCGACCATTACTGTCAGTTGGATACATGCGTGTGTTGAGAATAATTTTGGCTAAGCTTTTTTCATTATCGGTTAAGGCCAAATGTTGAATCAGCATGTCATCATTTTGGGTGCTGAAAATCACAGCATCGTTAAAAATGGTATGCAAAAACTTTTTATTTAGACGTGGTAGTGTTCTTTCCACAAATGGGCGAAATGATGCAGGGAAAATAACATTATGAGAAATGCCTTTAAACATAGGAGCAATTTCTTCAACTTTATAACCTGCAATACCGCAGCCTATAGAGGTTAGAAAGTAAGTCATTTTAGGGTGATTTTTGGTATAGATTTTAAAGTCATCAATATAGTGTTGAATTTGCGAGAGCGGCATTTGCTGTAAGTGTTCGTTCATGGTGGGAATGGCATAACTTTGCCCTGACCAACCACGTCCGACGTCTTTTATTGCGCCAAAGTGTTCAAGTGCAGTTCGGGCAGCACCATCCGCATGTTGACCTGCCATGTTACTACCAAACACAAATACGGTATGTTCATCTAGGTTTTTGACGATGCTTTCGTCATGATATTGGTAAGTCATAGGCTCTGATTTTTCGCTCTTCTTCACTTCATGTTGCCCTTGAAATACGGGAGGGTCAAGTGAAAAATCTTTGTAATATTTTCAGTAAATTACATTAAAAATCTAAAAGCAAGAATTGCTCGGGATTGAATCTGTTAAAATAGTCGGTTGAAGAAGCAAATCTTGGGATATGTCTGTGAGTGAGAAACAACCTTTTGATTTAGTCACCAATTACCAACCCGCAGGTGATCAGCCGCAAGCCATCGAAAAGCTTGTTGCTGGAATAGAAAAGGGCTATCACGACCAGTTGTTACTTGGGGTTACGGGTTCAGGTAAAACCTATACCATGGCCAACGTGATTGCGCGGACGCAACGTCCGACCATTGTCATGGCACATAATAAAACCTTAGCCGCACAGCTTTATGGTGAGTTCAAATCTTTCTTTCCGAACAATGCCGTCGAATATTTTGTCAGTTATTATGACTATTACCAACCCGAAGCCTATGTGCCATCTTCAGACACATTTATTGAAAAAGATTCAGCGATCAATGACCACATTGACCAAATGCGTTTATCTGCAACACGGTCGCTCTTAGAACGTCGCGATGCAATTATTGTTGCTTCAGTTTCTGCTATTTATGGTTTGGGTGATCCCAATGCCTATATGAGCATGTTGCTACATATTGTACAGGGTGATCGTATTGCGCGTGATGACATCATTCGTCGTTTGGTGGAAATGCAGTATAGCCGTAATGAGCTTGAGTTTTTACGCGGTACCTATCGTATTCGTGGGGAAATTATTGATATTTTCCCTGCGGAATCGGACCAGCACGCAATTCGGATTGAGTTGTTTGATGATGAAGTCGATTTGATTCGTTGGTTTGATCCACTGACAGGCAAACTGGTACGTAAAGTTCCGCGTGTAACAATTTATCCAAAAAGTCACTATGTAACACCGAAAGATAATTTAGAACGCGCTATTGGGACGATTCGTGAAGAGTTAAAAGATCGTTTAGGATTCTTCCGTGCACATGACAAATTGCTTGAAGCACAGCGAATTGAACAACGTACCCGTTATGATTTGGAAATGATGCAGCAGTTGGGCTATACCAACGGTATTGAAAACTATTCACGTCATTTGTCAGGTCGTCCTGCGGGCGAAGCGCCGCCAACCTTATTTGATTATGTTCCTGACGATGCCTTACTGATTATTGATGAGTCACACGTGACTGTGCCGCAAATTGGCGCGATGTATAAAGGTGACCGTTCGCGTAAAGAAAACTTGGTGAATTATGGTTTCCGTCTCCCTAGTGCTCTAGATAACCGTCCAATGCAGTTTGAAGAGTGGGAGCGGATTACCCCAGCTACAATTTATGTCAGTGCCACACCAGCCAAATACGAGCTTGAAAAAGCCGAACAAGTGGCCGAGCAGGTGGTTCGTCCTACAGGGTTGATTGACCCCGAAATTGAAGTGCGTCCGGTATTGACTCAAGTTGATGATGTCTTGTCTGAGATCAATATCCGTAAAGATCTAGATGAGCGCGTTTTGGTTACCACCTTAACCAAACGTATGGCAGAAGATTTAAGTTCGTACTTAAAAGAATATGGCGTCAAGGTTGCCTATCTGCACTCAGATATTGATACCGTTGAACGGGTGAAAATTATTCATGACTTACGTTCAGGTGTCTATGATGTCCTCGTCGGGATTAACTTACTGCGTGAAGGCTTGGACATGCCTGAAGTGTCTTTGGTGGCGATTTTGGATGCGGACAAAGAGGGTTTCTTGCGTTCTGAGCGCTCTTTGATTCAAACCATTGGTCGTGCAGCGCGTAATGTAAAAGGCAAAGCGATTTTATATGGTGATCGGATTACCGATTCGATGCAAAAAGCCATCGATGAAACTGCCCGCCGTCGTGAAAAACAAATGGCTTTTAATGAGCTGCATGGCATTATTCCGCGTAGCACCATCAGACAAAATAAAAAGGATATTGATACAGGTGAAGTGCTTACAGACGATCAAGTTGAAAGTGGTATCACAGATCAACACCAAACGCTCAGTGCAGATGAGCAGCATTTGCTGTCCGATCCGAAACTTCTTGCCAAGCACTTAAGCAAGCTGGAAAAAGAAATGTTAAAAGCTTCTAAAGAGCTACAGTTTGAGCAAGCTGCACGTCTGCGAGATGAAATTTTGCGCTTAAAAGCACAACTTCTAACCTAAGTTGCATTTACATAACGCTACAGTAATTTGGGCAGAAAGCATTATTTTTTAAAGAGATGTTTATTTTTAGATCATAAATTCTGAAATATTAAAGGTACAGTTTATGTCTGCAAATCTTCCAAAGGCGGGTTTTACGCTTGCCAAAATTGCTGTAGGTGGTGCTGTTTTAGTCGGGTTAGGCATGGCAACCATGGCTTATGCCCAGAGCAAACCCTTAGCCGTGGTGGATAAGGTTGAATTAGACCGTTATTTGGGTGTTTGGTACGAAATTGCACGTAAGCCCATGTACTTCCAAAATAAATGCGGAAGTAATGTCTCGGCTACCTATACCCTGAATGAAAATGGCAATGTGACAGTAGATAACCGCTGTTATGCTCAAGATGGCAAGCTGATGCAGTCCATAGGTGAAGCATTTGTACAAAACCCACCTTTTAATAGTAAGTTGAAAGTGAGTTTTTTACCTGAGGCGGTGCGTTGGTTACCTGTGGCACGAGGGGATTATTGGATTTTAAAAATTGATGATGACTATCAAACGGTTTTAGTGGGTGAGCCACGACGTAAGTATATGTGGGTACTTTCTCGTTCGCCTCAACCAGACCAAAAAGTCATTAATGAGTACTTAGAATATGCAAAGTCAGTGGGTTATGATTTGAATGATCTGATTCATACCAAACAATTGCAAAAGTAAAATCTATTAAGCCTTGAAAGCCATGCTGAAGCATGGCTTTTTTAGTTTCATATACGTATTTTAAAACTTGAATAATAAAGCTTTATACAGTCGAACGCTTTATAATCGGAACTTGGTAAAAAATCGTGTAAATCAATGTGGAGTGAAGGATGTATAAAGGTGTTGCACTATCGGTTTTAGCATCCGTCACTTTTGGGGTTTTGTATTTTTATACCTTTTTTTTAAAGCCTTTAGATAGTGAACAAACTTTTGCTTGGCGTATGCTTTCGACCTTGCCATTTCTCACCGCGTTCATGTGGTGGAGTGGCGATTTAAAACTCATTTCGGAGTTGTTTAAGCGTATCTTTAAACAACCTTGGATGTTTGCTTGGTTATTGTTTAGTTCGGTTTTATGTACCACGCAGTTGTGGCTATTTTTATGGGGGCCCATGAATGGTCGCGGCCTACAGGTGTCGCTCGGCTATTTTTTACTGCCTTTGGTCATGGTGTTGGTTGGTTGCATCCTTTACAAGGAAAAGCTATCCCGCTGGCAAATGGCCGCGGTGGCCCTTGCTGTGCTTGGGGTAGGACATGAAATTTGGCGTATTGGTAGCATGGCATGGGAAACGGTCTATATCGCTTTGGCTTATCCTTTGTATTTTTTCCTGCGCCGTGTTTGTAAAACGGATCATTTGGGTGGCTTCTGGTGGGATCTGTTTTTAATTTTACCTGTCGCGTTCTATTTGGGCTTTGTGCATAGCGATAGTTTGGCTTTGATACAACAGTTTTCACATCTTATTTTGGCGGTCATCGGACTGGGTTTCTTAAGTGCGATGGGGCTCGGAAGTTATATACTCGCGAGTCGTTATTTACCTTTTGTGATTTTTGGTTTGCTGAGTTATTTGGAGCCAGTTTTACTGGCAGGAGCATCAGTTGCCATGGGAGAGCGTATAGAGGCAGGTGAGTGGTTTACTTATATTCCAATTTGGTTCGCAGTCTTATTGCTTATTATTGAAGGTGTGTTGCATTTATATAAACAGCAACAAAATAAAAAACAGCTCGAACGAAATATTGAGCATTTTGAAAAACAGCAACATTCAGACTAATTTGATGATGTTCGGAGCTGTCAGTGGGCTGGAATTTGGGCGATCAGCAAGTTTCTAATTTGTTTCTTGCTCTTCAAGAATAGTTGACTGTTTGATAAAACATCATTTGTGTAACTGCTTATTTTTTATCTGAAAAAATAATTTTTTAATTTTTATACTGCAAAATCATAAGACTAAATGCAATCATTTCTTAAATTAATAATGAATATACGACAAAAAACATCATGCATTTACAGCTTTCGATTCAAACTTGGCGCTAAATCCTTTACAATTGTTGGGTTTTAAAATTTATGCTTAGATTAAATTAATTAGAGGACGTATCTGTGAGCAAAGAGACTATCATCGCCCTACACGCAGAACACCAAGGTCGCTGGAAAAACCGTGAAGAAATCGCGGAACAAATGATCGCTTTGATCGGTCAGCTTTACCGTGAAAAAAATATTGTGGTTTCAGTGTTTGGACGTTCTTTAGTTAACCGTTCAGTTATCCAAATTTTAAAAGCGCACCGTTTCACTCGTATGATGGACGTTGAGCTTTCAGTTGTACACACGTTCCCAATTCTTGAAGCGTTGGCTAAAATTGAAAATATCGGTACTGCTGAAATTGATCTAGGCAAATTAGCCGTTGCTTTTAAAGAGCAAGGTGGCGATGTTGATGCATTTGTTGCAGCCGCTGTTAAATCTGTAGAAGGTCGTGCGACTTCAGTAGAAGGTCGTGACGTTGTCCTTTACGGTTTTGGTCGTATTGGTCGTATCCTTGCACGTTTAATGATTGGTCAGTCTGGTCTTGGCCGTGGTTTGAACCTAAAAGCGATTGTGGTTCGTAAGTCATCTGATGGTGATTTGGAAAAACGTGCGTCTTTATTACGTCGTGACTCAATCCATGGTCCATTCTCTGGTACGATTTCAGTTGATGAAGAAAACGAAGCAATCATTGCTAACGGTCAATTCATTAAAGTGATTTATGCGTCGAACCCAACTGAAGTTGATTATACCGATTATGGTATTAGCAATGCATTAGTGATCGACAACACGGGTAAATGGCGTGATGCGGAAGGTCTTGCTCAACACCTTAAGTGCCCAGGCGCTGCACGTGTGATCTTGACTGCACCAGGTAAAGGCGACATGAAGAACGTGGTGTTTGGTGTGAACCAAGCAGACATTCTCGATGAAGATACGATTATCTCTGCTGCAAGCTGTACAACCAACGCAATTACACCAACACTTAAAGTTTTGCATGACAAATACACAGTGTTGAATGGTCATGTTGAAACAGTTCACTCGTTTACAAACGACCAAAACTTAATTGATAACTACCATAAAGCAGACCGTCGTGGTCGTGCTGCAACGTTGAACATGGTGATTACTGAAACTGGTGCGGCTAAAGCAGTTGCTAAAGCACTTCCAGCACTTCAAGGTAAACTGACAGGTAACTCTGTACGTGTTCCAACACCAAACGTTTCACTTGCGATTTTGAACTTAACTTTAGATAAAGAAGTTGATCGTGATGAAGTGAATGAATACATTCGTAAAATCTCAATCAGCTCTAGCCTTCAAGGTCAGATTGGTTATACCAACTCAACTGAAGTTGTATCATCTGACTTTATCGGTTCGCGTACAGCAGGTGTATTTGATGCGCAAGCAACAATCACTTCGGGCAACCGTTTAACTGCTTATGTTTGGTACGATAACGAAGTGGGTTATAGCTGCCAAGTGTTACGTATTGCAGAGCAAATGGGCGGCGTAAGCTATCCAAAAATTCCAGCTGAAACAAATGCATAATTTGTAATATCAGTTGAAAAGAGCCTCAATTGAGGCTCTTTTTTTTGCGCTGTTGTTGTGGGTTGAGGCTGATCAGGAGTATTGGGGTGACATAAGTATTGGCTTGAGTGGTAAGAGTTGCGAATGTTTAATCCCTAGTAATTTACTTAGAATAATTAGAATACTGTGTAGAATAGGGTGATAAAAATTATAGAGTCTGGTTGGTATACCGCCCTCAATGACTTTCTAGGCTGACAAAAGGATGATATTTGTCAGATAAAAAGAAAATAAAACAAAAGGAATTTGAATTTGCAAGTGAAGCATGTGCTAAGTGGATTGGCATTCATTGTGTTGGCATCTGTATGCGGTGTGCTTATCGCTATTTGGATGTTTAAACACTTTAATATTTATATTCCCTTAGAAAATCAAAAGGTCAGTATTGATCTGCAAGAGCCTTTACAAGCCGAGGTTAAAATTCATGATGCCTTAGATGTGGATGTTACAGGGCGCGTGAATGCAGAAATACCGATTCGTGAAAACCTGAATATTCCACTGACCCAAACTTTGACTCCACGGGTATATTTTGATAATCAGGTGCCGATTAAAACCACCATTCCAGTGCGTGAAACCTTGAAAATTAATCAAAGCATGCCTGTAGATACCAAGGTACAGGTGAAAGTCATGGGACGAGATGTGACTTTACCTTTAAAAGGAAATATTCCAATTCAGTTGGATGTGCCGATTCATATCGATGTACCACTTGAACAACAGGTACACCTCAAATTTGATGCACTTGTGAAAACCGTACTGAAAGAAAATCTACATATTCCAGTAAATACAGTGGTTAAGACCAATATTCCAATACAGGGCCATTTAAACGTTCCAATTAAAACGGCATTGAAAGCGTCGGTGGATGTACAAAATACATTACCAATTGAAATCAAGCAGGGTGAGTTGAAAATTCCACTTAATAGCTTGCAATTACTGCGTGAAAAACCTCTACCTCAAGAACACGTGAAGCCATAGGAGGGAGTATGTGGATATTCCAGTCTGCGAAGCGGCTTGTACTGAGTTTTGTGTGCGTTGTAATTTTAGTGGGTGCGCTGTTTTGGTTGTACCTGAATATTCAAGCCAGTATGCAAGTGTCTGCGAGTGAAGCCCAAATTCAACTATCAGACTCCTTACCGACAAAAATCCAAGTGGGTAATTATTTAGAAACCCAATCTGTTGGGACTTTAGATACACAGCTGAAAATTGATCAGAAAATCAACCTGCCTTTGACTGGGAAATATTTGGCAAATTTAGAGTTTGAAGTAGAAATACCCGTTTCAGTATCGGTTGATTATCAAACCGAGGTTCTGATTGATCAAAACATGCCGTTGGAGACAACTACAGATCTAATTTATCAGAATAAACTGTTGCCTAAATTTCCACTCACTTTAGATATTCCAATTAAGCTGGCTGTGCCATTTTATTTAAAGCAAGACTATCAGGTCCCGATCAAAATTATGTTTAATGGCTTGGTCTATTTTGAGTTTGATGAACAAGTACGACTGCATGTGTTACATCAGTTTGCGCCACAGTTAAATTTGAATGACCCAATGACTATGCGCAAAATAGCAAGCTTCAATGCCACCATGTATAACATAGAGCGAAGTACGACTGCGAACTTGGAGATGAATATGACACTGCCCGTGAAGAACATTCATCCATAAAAAACACCACCAATCATTGGTGGTGTTTGAATGTGGATATTAAAAGAGTGGCTTAAAGTGCGGCTTTGATCGCATCTTGAATGCTGGTGGCCTTACGTCCAATCAATTGTTCTAAGTCTTTGCTGTCGCTATACATCGCACCTTTGGCGGTTTGCACATCGGCATACACAATCACATCGATCAAGTGTGCTGGGAGGCTGGCTTGAATTAAGCCTTGACGCAGGTCATCGGCGGACAAATTTTGATAGATGACTGGCTTATGTGCTGCCTGACTGATGAATTGAGCCAAATTAGCTTTAGTAAAACTTTCTGAACCTGCTAGTTCATAGGTTTTATTATCATGGCCCGTTGAGGTTAAGACTTTAGCTGCAGCTTCAGCATAATCTATACGCGATGCCGAGCTAATTCGGCCATCTTGAGCTGCGCCAAAAAGCGTCCCAATTTCAATGGTGTGAGCAACACCTGCAAGGTAGTTTTCGCTATACCAGTTATTTCTTAAGAAGGTATAAGTGATTCCACTGTCTTGAATCAGTTTTTCGGTTTCACGGTGTTCTTGCGCTAAGCCGAGTGGGGAAGTGTCTGCACGTAGTAAGCTGGTATAAGCAAGGTAAGGTACGCCTGCCACTTTCGCAGCATTAATCACTGCTTGGTGTTGAGGTGTACGGCGACCGATTTCATTGGCTGAAATCAGTAATAACTTATCTATTCCCGATAGAGCAGGAACTAATGTTTCAGGGCGGTCATAATCAAACTCACGCAGCTCAATACCTTGGACTTTGAAATGTTCAGCTTTATCTACATTACGAACCAGCACAACAATATTCTGGGCAGCAGTTAACTGCAAAAGTTGCTCTATAACGAGGTTACCGAGTTGTCCTGTTGCGCCTGTGATTGCAATTTTCATAATTCACCTATGTTGGTTGTTTTCTATACTTGATGGTTGTATCTTAATCTGTTAACTTACTAAATGTAAGTACATACCAAAAAGTAAGTAATAAACCAAATGGAGAGAAATGATGCACACCTATGCGACAAGCAAATTGTTAGGTCAAGTTTTATCCACGGAGTGTCCGTCTCGTGAAATTTTGGAGCATCTTACGAGTAAATGGTCGGTACTGGTGTTGCGTTGTTTAAGTGATGGCGTACATCGTTTTAGTGAGCTCAAGCAGCGTATAGAAGGCGTGAGTGAGAAAATGCTTTCTCAGACGCTCAAAACGCTTGAGCATGATGGCTTTATTCTACGGACGGTCTATCCCGTGGTGCCACCCAAAGTAGAGTATCAATTGACGATCTTGGGTTCTCAAGCTGCTGAGAAGACCATGTATTTGATTGGTTGGATTGAAAAAAGTTTGCCTGAAATTCTAGAAAGCAAAGAGCGAGTAGCAGCTTTAAAATAAAAGATGACAAGTAATGTGGATTGGTTGTGTGAATCCTTAATTACACTTTAAGAGTGAATTCCTCTGGAGTGCGGAAGTGGATTGGATTTGATTAGAATTTCAGGCTGTAAAAAAGTCTTGTTATCAAACAATCTACTCTTTTAGTGCACTATTTTGATGAGAAAATTCTTCTTGGAGTAAAAGTTGAGTAGGATTGAATAAAATGAGTCGAAGAGTGACCGAACGACTAAATGGTCCGCACATTGAAATTAAAAAATGAAGAAAATCAGGTGAAAAGTGTCAAAAAATTAGATTTTGGTATTTTTGTGACTAAATTTCATGTTTCGCTGAATAATTCTATTCGAGAAATTTTGTAAAATATGGCAGAATATGCGGTTTTAAAGTATTTAGAGGATTGGCAGCATGCGCTTTGTTGATGAAGCAGTCATTACCGTAGAGGCTGGCGACGGTGGCAATGGCGTAGCCAGTTTTCGCCGTGAAAAATTCGTACCTTTTGGTGGTCCAGACGGTGGTGATGGTGGTCGTGGTGGTAGCGTATTTATCGAAGCTGATGATAATACCAGTACCCTTGTAGACTTCCGTTATACTCGCCGTTTCCGTGCGGAACGAGCTAAAAATGGTCGTGGCGCGAACTGCGCAGGCCGTGGTGGTGAAGACACCGTATTAAAGGTTCCTGTAGGTACAACGATTGTTGACACTGACTCAGGTGACATTATTGGCGACTTGGTTGAAAGTGGTCAGCGTGTGCTTGTTGCAGCGGGTGGTGATGGTGGTTTGGGTAATACTCACTTTAAATCATCGACGAACCGTTCGCCACGTAAGTGTACCCATGGTTTTAAAGGCGAATTCCGTGAAATTCGCTTAGAGCTAAAAGTACTGGCAGATGTCGGCTTACTGGGTATGCCAAATGCAGGTAAATCGACGTTTATTCGTGCCGTATCAGCAGCCAAACCTAAGGTTGCAGACTATCCATTTACTACGATGGTTCCAAACCTTGGTGTGGTTGATGCGGACAGCCACCGTTCATTTGTTATGGCGGATATTCCTGGCTTGATCGAAGGAGCTTCTGAAGGTGCGGGTCTTGGTATTCGTTTCTTAAAGCACTTAGCGCGTACGCGTATTTTGCTTCACATTGTGGATGTTCAGCCGATTGATGGTTCTGATCCTGCATACAATGCAAAAGCGATCTTGGGTGAATTAGAGAAGTTCTCTCCGACACTTTCAAAGTTACCTATCGTTCTAGTGTTAAACAAAGTTGACCAACTTGCAGACGATACGCGTGATGAATGGTGTCAGCATATCTTAGATGAAATGCAGTGGGATGGCCCTGTATTTAAAACTTCAGGTTTGATGTCTGAAGGGACAAAACCAGTTGTGTATTACCTGATGGATCAAATTGAGCAACAACGTGAACGTGAGCTTGAAGATCCTGACTATGCAGCAGAAGTGAAAGCATTCCGTGAGCAGCTTGAAGCTGAAACACGCGAACAAACTATTGCCGCTAAAGAAGCATATCGTGAAATGCGTCGCCAACAACGCCTTGCAGGCCTGTTGGCTGATGATGATGAAGACGATGATGAAGATGACGGCGAAATGGAAGTGTTTTACGTACGTTAAGCTCGTAATGAGTAACTGAGGACAAGATGATAGAAGTGGTAGATGGGCAACGTAAGCTCGAAGCTTGTAAACGAATCGTTGTTAAAATCGGATCATCTTTACTCACAGCAAATGGGCAAGGTTTAGATATAGATGCAATTTCGCATTGGGCGAAACAAATCGCAGATCTACACAATGCAGGACATGAGATTATTCTGGTGTCGTCAGGAGCTGTGGCTGAAGGTATGGTTCGTATGAAGCTAGACAGCCGACCCACCGATCTACCCAGTCTTCAGGCGTGTGCTGCTATTGGTCAGATGGGCCTTATTCATACGTGGTCAAGTGTGCTTGAAAAACATCATATTCAGACCGCGCAAGTGTTATTAACCCATGATGATTTGGCAGACCGTCGTCGTTATTTGAACTCATGTGACGCTTTACAGAACTTGATTGAATGGCATGTCATTCCTGTAATCAACGAGAATGACACGGTTTCGACCGATGAAATTCGCTTTGGTGACAATGACACGCTTGCTGCGATGGTTGCAGGTCAAGTCCATGCAGATTTGTTAATTATTTTGACTGATCAGCAAGGTATGTTCGACTCAGATCCACGTTCAAATCCAGGCGCTAAACTGTTCCATACTGTGCGTGCTCTAGATGAGAGTTTGTTTGATATGGCTGGCGGTGGCGGCAAGTTTGGTCGTGGTGGGATGTTGACCAAAGTTCGTGCAGCACGCTTGGCTGCAAAGTCTGGCTGTCCAACGCTGATTGCCAGTGGTGAAAGCGACAATGTGCTTGCACGTTTGATGGATGGTGAAATGCTTGGGACATTGTTTATTACTGACAATGACCGCATTACTGCTCATCAACAGTGGTTAGCAGCTCACTTACAAACTGCGGGTCGTTTGGTGTTGGATGATGGTGCTGTTAAGGCGATTAAAGATAATCATCGTAGTTTACTTCCAGTTGGTGTGAAAGCTGTGGAAGGGCATTTTGAACGCGGTGACGTGGTTGAATGTGTTGATATCCAAGGCGGACGTGTTGCGGTTGGACGTGTCAACTTTAGTTCGCGTTCTGCGGAGTTGGTAAAGGGCTTGGCGTCAGATAAAGTTCACCAAGTCCTAGGTGAAGCACGTTCACTTGAGATGATCCATCGAAACCACATGGCGATCTACTGATTTAAACGCATTAAAGAAATCCCGCTTTCGAGCGGGATTTCTTGTTTTAAAGCAAAAGTTATTTGATATAGCCTTTTTGAATAAGTGGCTTAAATAAGTAAAAGTGAATGGTGAGTACCCATTGCATGATTTTATCTTTATAGAGATTCCAAAGCGTTAAGCCAAAGAAGTTTAAGGCAAAAGCCAATAGAAAAGCGCCGAGCATATCTAAAGGGAAGTGCACACCAAGATAGACACGTGACCATGCAACCAGCCAAGCCATGATCAAGAGAAAGCCTCCCAGTTTACGCTGCGCAGAGAATAGATAAGAAAAGGCAATAGTGCTAAAAATCAGCATATGGTCACTTGGGAAAGAGCCATTGGGTGCATGGTAAATGAGAGTGCGTCCGACCTCCATGACGAAAGGCCGTGGGTGATAATACACATGAGAAATACATTGGCTGATCAAAATGGCGATACTGGTAAAAATAAACGCCTTCAATATCTGTTTTTTAGTGTCATAGTTACCACGTAGCCAAAACCAAGCAAACAGTAAAATCATGCAATAGAGCAGGTCATTGGCGATGAAAATGGCAAAATGAATACTGGTATTGCTGGCTTCAGGGGAAGCATTAATCCATGAAAAAAGCGATAAATTAAGTTCTGAAAGAGTCATGAAAGTGGATTGTGTTTATCAAGTACAGAAGAGAGTCATAATTTTGTCATATTGTTAAAATAAAAAAGACCACAAAAATGTAGTCTTTTTTAACAGTTCAATGTGGTTTAACGAATTGACTTTCAGTTTTAGAAGTCAAATGACGTTTGAAGGTAGAAGGTACGTGGTTGCCCTACATATTTTCCGCCTGTTGAGTCAGTAGAACGTGTGAAATATTGTTTATCAAACACGTTTTTAACGCCACCCGCGATTTTTAAACCGTGAAATTGCTCACCAAAGTCATACGCTGTGCGCACCGCAAAGGTGGAATAACCTGGAATATCACCTAATTTTCCATCAGCCGATTCGTCAGTTTGATAGGTATCACCCGAACCTGGAGAATGCTGCTTAGATTGGGCAAACATATCTGCATTGACACTCCATTGATTCACTTTATAGCCTAAACCAACATTTGCGGTGTGGCGTGAGTAGAATGGAAGATCTTTGTCTTTAAAGTCGCCTGCTTCAGCCACAGCTTTGGTGAAGGTGTAGTTGCTATAGAGTTTTAAGCCCTCAAGCGCATCGGTTAAATAAGCAAAGTCATAGGCCAGACCAAGTTCTACACCTTTGTGGCTGGTTGCGCCTAAGTCTGTCCAAATGCCATTGTTCTGGGCATCGCGTTCTAAAATTAACTCTTTTTTGAAGTCTAAATAAAACGCGGTTAATTCTGCATTTAGACCATTGCCTAAATACTTCGTCCCAATTTCATAGTTATTGGACTTTTCAGGATGCAAGCCATCAGTTGTGATTTGCGCAACCCCACCTTCTAAACGTGCCAATTGGTTGTATTGCTGTGGGCCGAATGAGACGCCCGCATTGGCAAAAATGTTCCAATTGTCTGTCGCTTTATACATGACCGATAGGCTGGGTAAAAACTCATCTGAATCAATTTTTGGAGAAACGGTATTAACTGCTACGCCTTGGTTATAGGCAGTAAAATTGTTATGCGTTTCAATTGATTCAAAACGTAGTCCCGGTGTGATGACCCAGTTACCTAAATCGAAGCGGTTATCTGCATAAATTGCATGTGCTTTAGTGCCCCCTTCACTTGTGGTACGTGCTTTAATTTCGGTCACAGGTGCATTCAATGCATATGTCGATGAGCGACCTGAGAACTCAGAACTATCTTCATCTAAATAACGATAGCCGATAGTAAATTCGCTATTTGAGTTACCTAATTGGTATGCACGAGACCAGCGCGGTTCAATGGCAAAAACTTTATAGTCGCGTGGAGAGGTATCCATACGCGAAGTGGTCGCACTAACATCTGTCTCTAAGTCGCTCGTGCGAAATGAGTCAATATAATAGGTCAGCAATTCAAAGTTGTTTTTTTCATCTTGATGTGTATAGCGGAATGACACATCTGAGCGGCGACCAGAGAAATAATTACCTGACTTATTTGATTGATAAGGGTTTTGTGCATATTTTTCGGCAGTTAAGCCTTCAGGCATTTCACCATAACCTTCATAGTGATGTAGGTTTAAGGCAATCGCATCCGCATCTGTAATTTGATAGGCCGTTTTTAACATGACATCGTCAATGTCAGTTTTATTATTGGCTTCACGGTAGCCATCACCTTTTGTGCCCGAATAAAGCAGAGCAAGGCCTAAACCATTATCTAAGGTTCCGCCTACAAATAGGTTCGGGCTGTATTTAACTTGATCTGTACCCGAAGCATATTCAGTCGTTAGGCTGACATTACCTGCAAACTCTTGAGGAATCGAGCGAGTTGTAAAGTTAATGATACCGCCAACGTTCTGCGGTCCAAAACGTACAGAGCCTGCACCACGAACCACATCCACAGATTCAATATTGCCTAATGATACTGGAGCTAGAGAAAGCTGAGGCTGTCCATAAGGCGCAAATGATAGCGGGACACCATCAAGCAGTACTGTAGAACGAGGAGATAAACGAGAGGCTAAACCACGGACCCCAATATTGAGTGAAACATCACTGCCACCAGTACCATTATTTTCTTGGACTTGAACACCAGGCACTTGCTTCAGGGCATCTTTAATTGAAGTCGCAGCAACTTAATCTAAGCGATTGCGATTAATAATCGTACGAGCGCCTGCATGCTTTTGCACTTTCTCTGCATTGGCATCTTCTAACCAGTTGCCTTGTGCTTCAAGTTTGATGGTCGGAAGCACATTGTTGCTCGTTGCTTCAGTGAGTTCTTCTGCTTGTGCATAGGTCAAGCAGCTCATAGAAAGTCCAATCGCAATACTGAGTTGTTTGGCTTTGAATAATCTGCGATCCTGCAGATGAAGACGTGATGAAATCATTCTTTTGTGCGCAATCCATAATAAAGAGCGCGGCTATCATATGCTGAACTTTGTTGAAATTAAATAGGGCCTGTTGACATTTTCTGTTCAAAAAAATAGCGAGAAAGTAAAATTTAATCGCCAAACCAAATTTACTTCTCGCTATGCCTCGTACAATGCTGAATGATCAACACTGGTCTAAGTTACTTTCTATTTTCCGAAATTTTGATATCTATTTCAAATCTAATTTGAGAAATTTTGTCGAAGCAATACTTTATAGAATAAGAACAGGCTGCCCATGGCGTGATTTGCCTAAAGAATTTGGTTCGTATAACTCAATCTTTAAAAAATATAATCGTTGGTGTAAAAATGATAAGTTAATGAAAATATTTAAATTAATTTCTTCAAATGCTGATATGGAATGGGTTTTTATTGATGCTAGTCATGTTCGGGCACACCAACATTCTGCTGGAATAAAAGATCAGGATATTTCTAAAAGCATTGGTGGAAATAGTTCTAAAATACACTTAGCTGTTGATGCGGATGGCAATCCAATCGAAATTATTATCTCCGATGGAACGATACATGATGTCAAGATTGCTCCCAAAATGATTGAAAAACTTGATTTGAGTGAAACGGAAGTATGTTGTGCAGACAAAGGATATGACTCTGAATCATTAAGAGAACAAATATCTGTGAAAAAAACTAAAGCGAATATTCCAAGAAAATCAAATACTCAGTCAAATAATGATCATATGGATTGGTATTTATATAAAATCAGACACTTAGTTGAGAATGCATTTTGTAGGTTAAAGCAGTTCAGAGGAATAGCAACACGATATGATAAGCTAAAGTGTAGCTATGAGGGGGCAGTTGCATTAGCTTGTATATTTATTTGGCTACCTTTATCGGGTAAATTCTATACTTGAAATGTCAACAGACCCTAATAACCATTATCACTTATTGCAATTAAAACACTAAAATTAATAGGCGAATTAAAGTTTTCTTGATGGACACACAATAAAAAAGCCACGTTTAACGTGGCTTTTTAGATGAATTTGAATGAAATCTGTTATTTAAGTTGAACAGTACCATTTGCATTCACAGTGATTTTAGATTCACCACCAGCTACATCTTGCATTGGCGCATCAGCTGCTGCAAATTTTGCACTTTCTGCACGCATCATGACTGGGCGAGGGTAGTAGTTGCTGGTATTAATGTTTAAGTTAACCAAGTTATAACCTGACTTACTCCATGCTTGTGCTAATGATTGCGCACGCTGTTGAAAGTTTTTTGATGCTTCAACAATCAGCTCATTTTCCACTTTCTTACGTTGTGTGTCGGACACACTAAAGCCAATTGACTGCGTTTGGAAGTTTTGCTGCAGCTCACCAATCAACTGGCTCGCTGCTTTAAAATCGGTACTTTCTAAATTAATTTCAGCACGACCACGCCATTCTTTTAACTTTTGGTTGTCATCGTTGTAAATTGGGTAGGTGGTTTGAGAACCAGTTTCAACTTTTACGCTTGGGTATTTACGAGCTAAAGCTGTGGCTTGATTCATCAGCTGCGTAATTTGTGTAGCGAGTTCGGCAGGTTGTTTGTTACTACGTTCAATGTAAAGCGTTGCATTCATTAAATCGTTGGATACTTGGCGTGTTGCCTCGGCCTGAACATTGACAATATTGTAGTTTAATTGGTTCTCAGACTGAGCAAAAACTGCTGAGCTAAATAAAGCACTAAGCGCGATTGCTGGGATGAAGAATTGACGCATTTTTATTCCTTTTTTATTTAGGAGGAGTTTTGCAACATTTGTAAAAAGCTTAAAGCCAATTTGTGGTGAATTTGCGAAAATATTGTGGTTCGATTGTAAAAAAAGGTACAAAATATTTTTCAAAAAAACCTAGATAAAGTGATTTATTTCAAAAACTTATTTTTTGACCAAGGTGAGTATTTTGAAATTTTGTGGCGAAGTTGAAAAATAAATAAATTCATCGGCTTTTCTTTACGTTGTCACACTATAAGAGGATAATTTAAGCTATGGTTTGGCATGATATATTTTTTTAGTAAATTTCTGGCAGATAATGTCTAAAAGCTGTTTATTTTATTGAAAATTTCTGTATCATCCGCCTCCTAGTTATGAAGTATCCAAACGCTATCTGACTAGATTTATAAAGCGCCGAGTCAAAGGACCAAAAGTCACCCGACTTATTTCTTTCAACCCATATCAGAGATGGTAATTCGATATGAGCGTTTCTTCTGTAAACCCTGCCACTAATACTACTAACGAATACTATTTGACTCGCCAAAGTCAGATGGAATCCAATGTTCGTAGCTATCCACGGAAATTACCGTTAGCGATAGCCAAAGCATTAGGCTGCTGGGTTACTGATGTTGAAGGTACAGAGTACCTCGATTGTTTAGCTGGGGCAGGAACATTGGCTTTGGGCCATAATCATCCTGCGGTAATTCAAAGTATTCAAGATACACTTGCAAGTGGTCTTCCTTTGCATACTTTGGATTTAACGACACCTTTAAAAGATGCATTTACTGAAGCATTACTTGAACAATTACCAGGCGGTAAGGAAGAGTATTGTCTACAGTTCTGTGGTCCATCTGGTGCAGATGGCACGGAAGCAGCAATTAAATTAGCGAAGACGTATACCGGTCGTAGCACAGTGATTAGTTTCTCTGGTGGTTACCATGGTATGACGCACGGCGCTCTTGCAATGACAGGTAACTTGTCTGCGAAAAATGCTGTAAATGGTTTAATGCCAGGCGTTCAATTTATGCCGTATCCACATGAATACCGTTGCCCACTTGGTTTAGGTGGTGAAGCGGGTGTGGATGCTTTGACATATTTCTTTGAAAACTTCATTGAAGATGTTGAAAGTGGTGTAACCAAGCCAGCTGCTGTCATTCTTGAAGCAATTCAAGGTGAAGGCGGTGTGGTCACAGCGCCAACCAAATGGTTGAAAAAAATCCGCGAAGTGACTGAAAAACACAACATTGTGTTGATTCTTGACGAAGTTCAAGCAGGCTTTGCACGTTCAGGTAAAATGTTTGCATTTGAACATGCGGGTATTGAACCTGACGTAGTGGTGATGTCTAAAGCCGTTGGTGGTAGTTTACCGCTTGCTGTGTTGGGTATTAAACGTAAGTTTGATGCTTGGCAGCCAGCAGGTCACACGGGTACTTTCCGTGGTAACCAATTGGCAATGGGTACTGGTCTTGCAACGATCAAGACCATCAAAGAACAAAACCTTGCGCAAAATGCACAAGAACGTGGTGATTTCTTACAAGCTGAATTTAAAAAGCTTGCTCAAGAGTTCCCATGTATCGGTAACGTGCGTGGTCGCGGTTTGATGATTGGTGTTGAAATTGTTGATGAGCGTAAACCAGCGGACCATATGGGTTCTTTACCTGCAGATGGTCAATTGGCAGCAGCGATTCAAGCGGCATGCTTTAACAACAAATTGTTGTTAGAAAAAGGTGGCCGTAACGGCACAGTCATTCGTTTACTTTGCCCATTGATCATCACTCATGATGAATGTGTTGAAGCGGTTTCTCGCTTCAAGAAAGCAATTGCTGAAGCACTTGTTGCAACTCGAGGCGCGTAATCATGGTTGATTTTGCAGAACACCGTAAGGCGTTACTCTGCAATGATGCTGCATCCATTGCTGACTACTCGTCAGCAATGGACCAAGCGACTAAAGCAGTTGCAGCATGGTTGCAAAACGACAAAATGTACACAGGCGGTAGCATTAAAGAGCTACGCAGTGCGATTGCATTTAATCCTTCTAAAGAAGGTTTGGGTGTACAAAAGTCGCTTGAACGTATGGTTGAGCTTTTCTTAAACAAAAGCTTAAAAGTCCATCACCCGCACTCGCTCGCGCACTTGCACTGTCCAACTATGGTGACCAGTCAAATTGCTGAAGTGCTGATCAATGCAACGAATCAATCGATGGATTCTTGGGACCAAAGTCCTGCAGGTTCATTGATGGAAGTTCAGTTGATTGACTGGCTTCGTCAAAAAGTGGGTTATGGTGCAGGTCAGGCAGGCGTGTTCACTTCTGGTGGTACACAGTCAAACTTGATGGGTGTACTGCTTGCACGTGATGCATGTATTGCGAAAAACTGGAAAGACGAAAACGGTAATCCGTGGTCTGTACAGCGTGATGGCGTGCCGGGCGATGCGATGCGCAACGTCAAAGTTATTTGTTCTGAAAATGCACACTTCTCTGTACAAAAGAACATGGCGATGATGGGCATGGGCTTCCAATCAGTCGTGACCGTTCCTGTGAACGAGAACGCGCAGATGGATGTGGATGCACTTGAAAAAACCATGGCTCACCTTCAAGCTGAAGGTAAGATTGTGGCGTGTGTGGTTGCAACTGCGGGTACGACCGATGCAGGTGCAATTGATCCACTGAAGCAAATTCGTGAAATCACCAACAAATATGGCGCGTGGATGCACATCGATGCGGCGTGGGGCGGTGCTTTAATCTTATCGAACAATCATCGCGATATGTTGGATGGTATTGAGCTTTCTGACTCAATTACGCTGGATTTCCATAAGCATTACTTCCAAACCATCTCTTGTGGTGCGTTCTTGTTAAAAGACGAAGCGAACTATCGTTTCATGCACTACGAAGCTGAGTATTTAAACTCTGCTTATGACGAAGAGCATGGCGTGCCTAACCTCGTGTCTAAGTCACTTCAAACAACACGTCGTTTCGATGCGTTGAAGCTTTGGATGACTGTTGAAGCGCTTGGTGAAGAACTGTATGGCTCTATGATTGACCACGGCGTTACTTTAACTCGTGACGTTGCTGATTATATCAATGCAACTGCTGGTTTAGAGATGTTGGTTGATCCACAATTTGCATCTGTATTGTTCCGTGTGGTTCCAGCAGGCTATCCAGTAGAATTGCTTGATACCTTAAACCAAAACGTTGCAGATGAATTGTTTGCACGTGGTGAAGCGAATATTGGTGTAACTAAAGTAGGCCACAATCAATCATTGAAAATGACGACTTTAAGTCCAGTTGCGACTTTAGATAACGTGAAGAACCTGCTTGGTCTTGTCCTTGCAGAAGCGGATCGTATCAAAGGTTCAATCGCAGATGGAACCTATACACCTGCAATTGCTTAATCGATTGTTTGTGTTAAAAAAGGAGCTGATATCAGCTCCTTTTTTTATGTGTTGTAAATATTAAAATGGATAACATCTATTGGCTAAGCATCTAATTTTAATTATGTTGGAGATGCTTTATTTTTCTATGAAGTAGTTTTCGATATCTGCTTGAACTATGGTTTTCAGGAAAATGAGCTTCAATGCTTAAGACTAAAGCTAAATATTCGGGTTTTTGATTTTCAATAGGCAAATGATTTTCTTCATGAATTTTTAAGTTAAAGGTATGACCTGAATGACAGGCAAGTCCTTGTCATAATCATGGCAATTAGGGGTAAATAAATGTGTTTGGCTAGTGGTCATGGGAAATGTCGCACTCATATGACTTGTCACGCTTCTTACGAAAAATGAATGGTTAAGGCGGCAGTAAGGGGAGGAGAAGTCCAAAATCTCCTTCTTTGAGCTATCTTTTAGAAAAAAGATAAAGCTGTTTCGTCAGAAATACCCATTATTTGGACAAATATTTCTAAAAATAAGAAAGGTACCTGAGTCTAAAAAGTCATAGATTTGCTCTCGTATTCAAGATGAGTATGCTATTTTCTAAGAAATAAATGGGGGATAAAAGGTAAAAATTAAGACCTAAATGACGCTCAATTTTCTAAATATGACACCACTCATTTGTCATTTATAGGTTATGAAATTCTGACAAATGGCGAAAATTTATATGGATTCTGCATATGGGTATACGCAAATTTTTATAGATTAGAAGGGCTATTCAATGTTAAAGAAATCAAAGTCTATGGAGTTCTTTTTTGCTTTATGTATTGATTCTAAATGTGTTTTATTTTTTATAAAAGCGTAAAAGATGTTGATGTAAAATGAACTACGTACTCGTGTTATATCAAAATAAGGAAAATTCTTTAGGTGTTTAAACTGGGTGAAATTGAACAAAGTGTAACGAATCATGGACAAATAAAAATAAACATCATGAAAGTGTCACAATGCTGTAACTTGCTTGTCATATTCTGAAATCAAAATGCAGTTATCCAAAAAAGTACAAGACTGAATAAAAAGTGGCGTACTCCAAAATGTTTAATATGTGAGATAACAAATATGCGCTTAAACCATATCGCACTTGCAGTAGTAGTTTCTGGGGCAGCTGTAGCAACCACGGCAAACGCAGCTCGTGACACAATCCAAATTGCGGGTTCTTCAACAGTTTTACCGTATGCAAGTATTGTTGCTGAAGAGTTTGGCAATACCTTTCCACAATTTAAAGCACCCGTTGTTGGTTCTGGCGGTTCTTCAGGTGGCTTAAAACAGTTCTGTAATGGTGTGGGCGATAACACAATTGATATCGCAAACGCATCTCGTAAAATTAAAGATACAGAATTAGCTGCTTGTAAGAAAGCTGGTGTGAACCAAGTGATCGAAATCAAAATTGGTTATGACGGTATTGTGTTCGCTTCAAATGCAAGCAAAGCAGCATACAAATTACGTCCACAGCACGTCTATGCAGCTTTAGCAGCGCAGTTACCATCTAACGGTAAAATGGTTGCAAACCCATATACACGTTGGAACCAAATTGACAAAAGCCTTCCAAACGAACCAATCACTTTAGTGATTCCAGCATCAAACCACGGTACACGTGAAGTGTTCCAAGAAAAAATGGTTGATGCAGGCTGTGAAACTTATGCAGCAATCAAAGCAATGGATAAAGATGCACAAAAGAAAGCATGTTCAACTTTCCGTAAAGACGGCAAAGTGATTGAGATTGCGGGTGACTACACTGAAACTTTAGCGCGCTTAAAAACGTCGCCTAGCGCAGTGGGTGTGTTTGGTTTAGGTTTCTATGACCAAAACCGTGACAAGTTACGCGTAGCGACAGTGAACAATGTTGCACCATCTGAAAAGACGATTTTGAATGGTTCGTACCCAGTTTCTCGCCCATTATTCTTCTACGTAAAAGGCGAGCACTTGAAATCAATCAAAGGCTTAAAAGAATATACTGAATACTTCATCAGCAAGAAAGTATCAGGTAAAGGTTCTAAGCTTGAGCGTGCTGGTTTGATCTCAATGTCAGACAAAGAGCGTGCAGCAGTTCTTGCGAACTTCAAAGCAGGCAAAGCGGTTAAGTAATTAAGCGTAGAAACAGTCAACGGTAGGCAAGTCCTACCTTTGACGTTTCTTACTAGGATTAAGTTTTTTCAAATAATGAAAATTGAAAGAACCGTGGAGAATACATGAATCTGCTACTTATAGGTGTGTTATTGGCACTGATTGCCATAGCCTATCAAATGGGCTTAAGTCAGAGCCGTAACTTAGCAGGTAAGGGAAATAATTCTGCAAAATTACACTCACGTCCGGGGTATTACGGTGCGTTAGTGGCTTTGTGGTGTGGTATCCCTGCTTTTTTAATTTTGATTGTTTGGAATATTGTTGAACCAAATGTTTTGAATCATGTGGTACTAAATCACGTGCCAGCACAAGTCGCTGCAACCTTAGATGCTGCTAGTACGGATGTGTTGATCAACCGTGTGGAAGCGATTGCTTCAGGTTTTGGTGTCACAGATACACCAGCCGCGTATGAGCTTGCTGCTGCGGAGCAACTGGCGAAGTTTCAAAGCATTGGTACATTTGCCAAAATTGCAGTGGTGATTTGTGCGGCACTGGCAGGTTTGGTCGCTGCGAAAAAGCGCATTGCAACTCAGTTCCGCGCTCGTAACCAAGTTGAGAAAACCATTAATGTTGCACTTGCGCTCTGTTCTGGTGTCGCGATTCTAACCACGATTGGTATCGTGATGTCGATGTTCAGCGAAGCGATGCGATTCTTCCACTTCGTGAGTCCACTCGACTTTTTCTTCGGTACAGAATGGAACCCAGGCTTTAGTACCTCTGGTAATGCAGAAGGAAGCTACGGCTTACTGCCATTACTTTGGGGTACCTTAATGGTCAGTGGTATTGCACTCTTGGTTGCAGTCCCTGTGGGATTAATGATCGCGATCTATCTTGCTGAATATGCATCTTCTGGGTTTCGCTCATGGGCAAAACCAACTATTGAAGTGCTCGCAGGGATTCCAACCATTGTTTACGGTGTATTTGCACTGATGATCATTGGCCCATTCTTTAAAATGCTTGGTGAGTCCGTTGGTTTACACATCAACGCAACCAGTGCACTCACTGCTGGTTTCGTCATGGGTATCATGATTATTCCTTTCGTTTCATCGCTGTCTGATGACATTATCACGCAGGTGCCACGTGCATTACGTGATGGCTCATTAGGTTTAGGTGCGACAAAGTCTGAAACCATTCGTCAGGTGGTGATACCAGCAGCACTTCCGGGCATTATCGGCGCGTTCTTGCTTGCAGCATCACGTGCCATCGGTGAGACCATGATTGTGGTGCTTGCAGCAGGGAACAGTCCTTTACTGCATGCCAATCCACTTGAAGCCATTTCAACTGTGACCATTACCATCGTAAACCAATTGACAGGTGATACTGACTTTGCAAGCCCGCAAGCTTTGGTGGCATTTGCACTGGGTCTGACACTCTTTGTGATTACGCTTGGTTTGAACATTGTTGCACTGTACATCGTGCGTAAATATCGTGAGCAATACGACTAATGACGACTTCTAATAGCACAGCAGATCAAGTATTTGATCCACAACTTGCGGCAGAATTACGAGAAAAGCGTAAGCAAACGATCAGTAATTCATTGGCAAAACGTCACCGTAAAGAAAAAACCTTTCGTTTCTTTGGTTTCTCGGCAGTGATTGCAGGTTTATTCTTTGTCGCGCTACTTTTTGGCAGTATTTTATCGAAAGGCTTACCTGCTTTTTGGCAAAGTAGCATGAGTTTACCCGTGTACTTTGACCCTGCCATTATTACGACAGGTGCAAAACCTGTACAGCGTGCAGGCGAATCTCCAGCACAGTTTGAAGAGCGTTTTATTGCTTGGCAAACTGAAATGGGTATGGTGGATTGGGATGCTTTAATCGTGAATGCCATGATTGCAAAAGACCCAGCACTTGCTTCTAAACGCGATGATTTGGCTTCTTTGTACACCAGTTCTGAAGCGTATCGCTTACGTGATATGGTGATGAAAGATCCATCATTGGTCGGTAAAAAAGAAGACATTAAAGTACTTGCCGATGCAAACGTTGATGTGTGGCTCGCAGGAAATATTGACCGTAGTTTGCCTGATGAACAGCAACAGTTGAGCCCAGAAGTTCGTCAACTTGCCGATGAAATGAAAGCTTCAGGGGTAATGGAAAATACTTTCAATACCAACATTTTCGTTAGTCCAGACTCGCGTAGTTCTCCTGCAACTTCAGGTTTAGCAGGGGCATTCATGGGGTCGCTGTTCATGATGCTGATTGTGATCATTATTTCGATTCCAATTGGTGTGGCATCTGCAATTTATCTTGAAGAATTTGCACCTAAAAACTGGATCACTGACGTCATTGAAGTCAACATTAACAACCTTGCCGCTGTACCATCAATTGTCTTTGGTTTGCTCGGTGCTGCGATCTTTATTGGTTGGATGCATTTACCGCTTTCCGCACCATTGGTCGGTGGTTTGGTACTGAGTTTAATGACATTACCAACGGTGATTATTACGACACGTGCATCGTTGAAAGCTGTACCACCATCAATTCGTCAGGCAGCTTTAGGGCTAGGTGCTTCACGTGTACAAACTGTATTTCATCACGTTTTACCACTTGCACTACCGGGGATTCTAACGGGTGCAATCATTGGTGTAGCACAAGCATTAGGTGAGACTGCACCGCTGTTATTAATTGGTATGAGCGCCTTCGTTGCGAGTGTACCTGCGACTCCATTTGATCAATCGAGTGCTTTACCTGTACAAATTTTCTTATGGCAAGGTAATGAGCTGCGTAACTTCTTCGAAGGGCGTACAGCGGCTGCGATTATTGTTCTACTTGCAATGATGATTGGACTCAACAGTATTGCAATTTGGTTACGTAAGAAATTTGAAGTCCGTTGGTAAGTGAGGGCAAAATATGAATACCGTTGTTAAAAATTCCTTAGATCAGGATCAAACAGTGAATCAAGAACACACTCAATTTACAAACCCGAATACGACCTCAGGTCAGCAGGGTACTTCTTTTGTGTCGCAGTTTGATACACAGACTTCTGCTAAGAAAGATCAGGCACAAGGACAAGTCAAACTCAGCACTTCAGATGTACATGTTTACTATGGCGAAGCTGAAGCGATTAAAGGGATTGATCTGAATATCTACGAAAATGAAGTGATTGCATTTATTGGGCCATCAGGCTGCGGTAAATCGACCTTCTTGCGTACTTTGAACCGTATGAACGACACCATTGATAGCTGTCGTGTGACGGGTAAAGTGATGTTGGATAATCAAGATATTTATGACCCTAACCTTGATGTGGTGTTACTTCGCGCTCAAGTAGGTATGGTATTCCAAAAACCAAACCCATTTCCAAAGTCAATTTTTGATAACGTGGCTTATGGCCCTAAACTCCATGGTTTAGCACGTGATAAGTATGACTTAGAAGAAATTGTAGAAAATAGCTTACGTAAAGCGGGCCTTTGGGATGAAGTCAAAGACCGTTTAAACCAACCGGGCACAGGCTTGTCCGGTGGTCAGCAGCAGCGTTTATGTATTGCACGTACCATTGCGGTGAGCCCTGAAGTGATTTTGATGGATGAGCCATGTTCAGCGCTTGACCCTATTGCAACAGCGAAAGTGGAAGAGCTAATTTCTGAACTTTCAACGCAGTATACGATTGCGATTGTGACGCACTCAATGCAGCAGGCTGCACGTGTATCAGACCGTACCGCTTACTTCCATTTAGGTGACTTGATTGAAGTGAACTCAACGGAGAAAGTCTTCACTCAGCCAGATCATCAGCTAACTGAAGCCTATATTACCGGTCGTTTCGGTTAATACGCATAACTTGAAATATTTGAAAAAACAGAGCCTAAGTGCTCTGTTTTTTTGTTATAAGCAGATATTAAGTCTGGTGACTAAAACAGCCATGATAATGGGTATTGTGTATTGCAGTCATATTGGACAAAAGATGCGAAGGTGTGCTGCCTGAGAGATTGACTCATCTTGTAAATGATTAAATGTGAAAGATAACGCATTACAGAATAAAACAAAAAATGGCTATTGAAAAAAAATGCCATTGACCTAATCTAGGTCATATACCGACGTATTATTTTAGAGAATATAATTTCTATGTTATTTCATTTACCGAAACTTCCCGCTGAAATTCGAATTACACATTTAAATGCGCGTATCAATGAACAACGTAAAAAAATTGCGCAAACTACAGCCTCTAAATTAGAGTTATTGCAGCTGACTCAGCAGTTAGCTAAAGAGTCGCGTCATCGTAAAAAGGCCAATCAAAAAGTTTATATTCTAGATTTTAAAGGTGATACTGCGGCAACAGCGGTAGAAAGCTTACGTGAAGAAATCACCTTGATTTTAGCGACAGTCAAAGCAGGGCGTGATCGTGTTGTGGTGCGTTTAGAAAGCCCAGGCGGTATGGTGCATGGTTATGGTTTGGCTGCTGCACAATTGGTACGTTTACGTGATGCAGGTTTCAATCTCACGATCTGTGTCGATAAAGTTGCAGCGAGTGGCGGTTATATGATGGCATGTATCGCCAATCAGATTATTGCTGCACCTTTTGCAGTTGTCGGTTCAATTGGTGTGGTCGCGCAAGTCCCTAATTTTAATCGTCTGCTAAAAGAACACAATATCGATTTTGAACTGTACACAGCAGGCCAATATAAACGTACAGTGACGATGTTTGGTGAAAATACAGCAGAAGGTAAGGCGAAGTTTGAAGAAGAGTTACAACAGACGCATGTGCTGTTTAAACACTTTGTTGAAAAATATCGTCCACAGCTCAATGTTGAGAAAGTAGCAACAGGTGAGCACTGGTATGGGCAAGATGCTTTAGATTTGAATTTGGTCGATCAGTTACAAACTTCAGATGCTTATTTGCTTAATTTGCTGACTGACCATGATGTTTATGTCATCTCAACGCGTAAGAAACCGACTTTAGGTGAGAAGTTAGGCTTACAAGCTGCGCAAATGGCAGATGCCTTGGTACCAGCAGTCATGAATAAAGTGATGGAAACCTTAACTAAAACCAACGCAAATTTGGTGCAAATGCGTGATCCAAAACTTTAATATTTAGTTGGCCGATTCATTTCAAAAAGTCTGGTTCCGAAATATGCAAAAAGTAATTTTAGAACCAGACTTTTTTGGCTTAAGCCAAGTACGCTTTAATCATTTTCACTAGACGTTCAATCAGTTGATCCGCCTGATCTTTGGTAATATTCAAGGTCGGCAGTAAACGCACCACAGAACCCGCAGTAACGTTAATGATGGTGTGGTATTCATCACGAGCGATGTTGACCAAGTCACCACATGCTTTTGGTAGCTCCACACCAATCATCAAACCAAAGCCACGGACAATCACATTTTGATCGGCAAGTTGCTTACGCAGTTGTTCTACGATGTAAGCACCTTGTTCAGCCGCATTTTGAACGATGTTTTCTTTTTGCATAATGTCGATGATGGTATACACCACACGCGAACCCAATGCTGAGCCACTATACGTTGAACCGTGGTTACCCGCGGTCAGTACACCTACACCACGACCTTGAGTCATCACCGCACCAATGGGGAAGCCATTGCCTAAACCTTTGGCTGTGGTAAGTACATCAGGAATGATGTTGGTGTGTTGGTAAGCAAAGTATTCACCTGTACGGCCATTACCTGTTTGAACTTCATCCAGCATCATTAGCCAGTTGTGTTGATTACAGATTTGACGAATCTCTTCCAAATAGCTAAAGCCTTGCGGAGCAGTGTTGACACCACCTTCGCCCTGAATTGGCTCGACAAAGATTGCGACAATGTCTGGATGGTGAATTGCGGCTTCTTCAATGGCTTCAATGTCGCCGAATGGGACACGAATAAAACCTTCAACCAATGGGCCAAAGCCTTCTTGGACTTTTTTGTTGCCTGTTGCCGATAACGTTGCCATGGTACGCCCATGGAAAGAGTGCTCTGCAACAATGATTTTTGGATTGGCAATGCCTTGCATGTAGCCAAATTTACGGGCAATTTTGATTGCACCTTCATTGGACTCTGCACCACTGTTTGAAAAGAATACTTCTTCCATGCCAGCAACTTCAGCAAGTTTTTGTGCTGCAGCCGTTTGCCAAGGCACTTCAAACAAGTTACTGGTATGAATGAGCGTTGCCGCTTGTTCTGCAATCGCTTCCGCAATGACAGGATGAGCATGGCCTAAACCACAGACTGCAATGCCCGTTAGCGCATCAAAGTATTCAGTGCCATCTTCAGTGTACAGATAAGAGCCTCGACCTCGGACAAAGCTGATCGGCTGACGGCCAAATACTGGCATCAAATGAGAGGGTTGATCAGTTTGTACAGGAGCAAGGGTAATGTTATTCATGACTAACTCTTATCTGTTAGAGGGTAAGTGAAATCCAATATTAAGCAATTATGCTTGTAGTTTTAAAGCCTAAATCTAAATAAAAGTCGAAATATTGCTTTAGGCATACTGTTTTTCTACGTTTTGGGTATAATGCGGGTTAGATTAGTTGAGGATTGATCAATGACTGAACAAGCACGCGATACCGAAGCGTTAATTCGTGACCAAATTGCAAAACACGCTGTACTTCTTTATATGAAAGGCACCCCACAGTTTCCACAATGTGGTTTCTCTGCACGTGCTGTAGAAGCGCTTAGTCAAATTGGTCGTCCGTTTGCTTATGTGAATATTCTTGAAAACCCAGATATTCGTGCTTTGTTACCACAAATTGCAAACTGGCCTACATTCCCACAGTTATGGATCAACGGTGAGTTGATTGGTGGTAGTGACATTATTCTAGACATGTTCCAAAAAGGTGAATTACAACCTTTAGTTGAACAGCATAGTCCAGCACCTGAAGCTTAATCTTCAGTTGTAAAAAAGCGCCATTGAGGCGCTTTTTTTTGTTTGAGGGAAAGGGTTAATCCGCTGTAGTTGCTGTACTTATGGTTTCAGGAGTTTGTTCCGCTGCATTTTCAGTTGCAACTGTCTTCTTTTCAGCTTTTGCCTTTTTTTTGTCCTTCTTCTTTTTTTTCTTTTTCTTCGGCTCTTCTTCAAACTCAGCACCATCTTCAATGGCTTGCCAATAATCTAGCTGATCCATCACCGCCGCATAAATAGACTTCTTGGTATAGCGTCCTTTCTTGTCTAAAGTGCCGACTGGTCGAGCCATAAGTAGTTCAAGCGCTTGATCAATCGTATCTATAGCATGAATGTGGAACTGGCCATTTGAAACCGCTTCAATCACATCTTTACGTAACATTAAATGTTGCATGTTTTGGCGTGGAATAATCACACCTTGCTTGCCAGTTAAACCTTGAAGTTTACATGCATCAAAGAAACCTTCAATTTTCGCATTGACACCACCAATCGGTTGAACTTGACCCAATTGGTTCATTGAGCCAGTAATCGCCCAAGACTGATCAATCGGTAGCTGACTAATTGCAGAGATTAAAGCGGAGAGTTCAGCAACCGTGGCGCTATCACCATCGACTTGACCATAACTTTGTTCAAAAGCAAGCGCGGCAGAGAAGTGTAGGGTTTGTTCACGACCGAAGTGTGCTTTTAAGAATGAGGACATCAATAGCACACCTTTCGCATGCAGAGAGCCACCGAGCTCGACACTACGCTCAATATCTAGAATATCGCCGCCGCCTTGATACACGGAGGCTGTTAAACGTGACGGTAAGCCAAACTCGACATCCGCATAGTGAATGACAGAAAGTGCGTTAATTTGGCCGAGGCGGTGTCCGCGCGTTTCGATGAGCTGTGTACCACGTGACAAATCCTGCCAATAGAGCTCACGTAAATAGCCTAAGCGATATTTGCGATGATCTAATGCCATATTAATGTGTTGATCCGAGACCATTTTATCGCCTGATTGGAAGGCGTGATGATGCGCCTCACGAATCAAATCACCCAAAGTGAGGGCATGCAGAGATAGGGAGCTTTGATCTTCGGCTTGACGACTAGAGTCGGTCAAAAGCGCAGAAAGGGCAGATCGATCAAAAGGAAGTAGTTTATCGGCCTGTACATAGTCTGCGATCAGCTGCATATAGGCTTGTTCATTTACTTCATTACGTTGCAACGTATCAGTAAAGTCGGCACGGATTTTAAAGACACTGCCAAGCTCAGGTTCTACTTCGAGTATTTCATAATAAATTTCAGGCTCAGCCAGTAAAACCACTTTCAAATTAAGCGGGATTGCTTCAGGTTCAATTGAGATACTTCCTGTCAGTGTCAACATATGTTCAAGTGAAGAAAGTTTTAACTGGCCTGATTTTAAAGCACGTTTTAGACCTTGCCATGCATAAGGCTGTTCAAGCAGTTGTTCTGCTTCTAACATTAAAAAACCACCATTGGCTTTATGCAATGTCCCTGGGCGGATTAGGGTAAAGTCTGTAGTAATGGTGCCATGTTGAGTCAGTTGCTCTACATGGCCAAGTAAATTGTAGTGAGTTGGGAAGTCTTCAAAAATAACCGGTGCACCAGCATTGGGTTTATGCGACACAACGACATTGGCTTGATAGCGTGAAGGGATACGACTAAACAGGCCTGGGGTAAAGTCATCTTCTTCTTGTTCGAGTACAACCTCGACATTGTTAATAATGTCTTCAGCATAATATTTTAAATAGTCTTTTAAGCCCTCAACCTCAGCAAACTTAGTCAGTAACTGTTCGACTTTAGGTAATAAAACTTGCTTGGCAATATCGCGGTTCAATACTTGAACTTTATCGCGGGCATCTTCCTCCAAGTCGCCTAAATGCATGCCTAAACGCTCAAGTTTTTTATCCATATGGCGTATATTGGCATTAATTTCAGAACGCTCTTTCGAGCTTAACGCATTGATGTCGGCCTGCGTCATTTCCAATACTTTATCGTCTACATACTGGACGGGAATAAAGCAGTGCTCATCATTACGAGAGATCAGTTTGAGGTCGAGTTCTTCACCTTCTTGAGTCAATTCAATCAAGGCTTGTTGCTGAACGTCACCCGTTTGTTGGTGAATGGCTTCTATACGGTTGTGGTAGGTTTCAGCAGTAAAGCGGCGCTCGAGCTGCTTTAAAGTGGTTTGCCATGTTTGATGTAACATGGTTTGAAATTTTACTGCCTGACCCGCAGGCAACTCTAAAGCAATCGGTTGACGTGGGCTTTTAAAATTATAAACGTAAACCCAATCGTTCGGTGTTGGCATATTTTTGGCGTGTTGTTGGAGTAACCGCTTGACCATGGTGCGCTTGCCCAAGCCAGCTGTCCCTACGGCAAAGATGTTATAGCCAGAGTAAGGTAATGAAATGCCTGCTTCAACTGAAGCACGTGCACGGTCTTGCCCTAAAAAATTATTGAGCGGTTTAATACGACGCGTTGAGGCTGGAATCTTATCCAGAGCAGGGGTGTGCGTCAGTTGCTCTGCTTGAAGTTGTGTCTTTGCTAAGGTCGTTTGAATTTCGGGTTGGTCAAATGCTGAACTAAGGTTGTTTTCTGGATTTTCTTGACTATTTAATGCGGGTGGTACAGATATAGAAGAGCTCATTTGATCGTGTTTTTGGGTCACTTTGAAATCCGAAACTAAAGATTGCGTTAGAAACTTAAAGGTATACAGGTTTAATGCAAAAGATCAAGCAAAGTCGCAGTGTTTGTCGACAAAAATAGAACATTGATTTTATAAATCAGGTTGAAACAAATTGTATTAAGGGTTTGAATAGCAGCATTGGTTTTAAGACAACAAAAACGTAATGACAACACAATCTTCAGGATGGAAATCCGCCTTTACTGCATTTTTAGATCGCCGTGCGTTGATCATGCTGTTTTTGGGTTTCTCAGCAGGTATCCCAATCCTATTAATTTTCTCGAGCTTATCTTTATGGCTAGGGGAAGCAGGTATCGATAAGAGCGCTGTGACTTTTTTTAGTTGGGCAGCTCTGGGTTATTCATTCAAATTTGTTTGGGCCCCTTTGGTTGATGAATTACCTGTACCGGTGCTGACCAAATTATTGGGTCGTCGCCGTGCGTGGTTATTGATCGCGCAACTGTTAATTATCTGTGCCATATCTATCATGGCTTTTTCAGATCCGTCTCTTGGTCAGAGCTATCTTTACCAGATGGCTGCGGGTGCTGTGCTTTTAGGTTTTTCTGCCGCGACACAAGATATTGTGATTGATGCCTATCGTATTGAGCTGTCAGAAACGCAAATGCAAACGGTGTTGGCTTCAACTTATAACGCTGGTTATCGCATCGGGATGATCGTTGCGGGTGCGGGCGCGTTATTTTTAGCGGCTTATTTGGGTACAGCCAAAGGCAACTATATTTATGAGGCGTGGAAGTGGACGTATTTGGCAATGGCGGCGGTCATGTTGGTCGGGATTGCAACCACATTATGTATACGTGAGCCACAAGTTGATCGGGTACGTAAAGAATATAAACGAGTAGATTATTATCGTTTAGTGGCAGTTTTCTTTGTATCTGTGGTGAGTTTTGTACTGAGTTATATTTACTCAGGCAAGCTCACAGAAATGCTGATTCAGCTCTGGTCCATCAAAGATAGTTTTGCACTGTTTTGTTTTGAGGCTTTACGTTTTATTGGCTCTGGCGCTGTTGCATTTGTGGTGGGTTCAAGCCTTGTCAAAATGGGTGCTGTGAATAAACAAATGGCCTATGAAACATGGGTGAATCCTGTTGCTGACTTCTTTAAGCGCTATGGCGTGAAATTGGCGTTGGTATTGCTATTGTTGATTGGTTTTTACCGTATTTCCGACATTATTGCAGGTGTGATCTCCAATGTGTTCTATCAGGACTTAAACTTTACCAAAGAGCAGATTGCTGAAGCGGTGAAAGTTTATGGGGTGATTTTTAGTTTGGTTGGTGGTTTTTTAGGAGGACTACTGGCGCAGCGCATGAACATCATGAAGCTGATGTTTGTCGGGGCAATTTTGGCCAGCTCAACCAATCTCATCTTTATTGGCTTGGTCAAATCAGGACAACCTTTAAATGATGTTGTGATCAATGTCGGTGAGCAAAGTTTCAAAACTCAAGCGGATGAGACAGGTGCATGGGCAATTAAGGTTCCTGTTGAGCAACTTCAGGCAAATGAACGTCTAACTGCAACGGCCAGTTTTCAAAATGATACTTCACAGCCTGTCTCGGTCACATTGCCTTATATTAGTCAACCGGGTGCATCTACGGCATTGCTCTTGCTTCCGATCACGGCTGATAATGTGATTGATCAACGAGAGTCTGAAGGAAGTATCGTGGTACGAGGTCAATACCTTGCTACACTGGCTGAAAACCAAAGTATTAAATTGAGCTTAGATGGTCAAAGCTTTGATGCAAAGTTAGACAAAGAAGGTGTGTTTAGCGCAGCAATCCCTGCTCAACTGCTTCTTGATTCAAACTCTAAAAAGCTGAATGCCGTATTGATGCAAAATGAGCGTGCGCAACAACACACTGCACTGAATTATCAGGTGGATCCTGAAGCTGAGAAATCTGCAACTCTAGATGTTGATCTTCAACCGATTAATTTGAATAAAGCAGTTGATGGGCAGTTAGAAGTTAAAGGGAAGGTGATTAAAGAATATAGTTCAAACTGGCTGTATTTTGCGATTATTGTCGATAACTTGGCATCAGGTTTAGCTGGTGCTGCATTTATTGCATTTCTATCAAGTTTGACCAGCGTATCTTTTACTGCGGTTCAGTATGCGATTTTTAGTTCATTGATGACGTTGACACCTAAAATACTAGGTGGATATTCAGGGACAATTGTGTCCAATATTGGCTATCCAAATTTCTTCTTGCTGACCACACTCATTGGGATCCCAATTTTAATCTTAGTGGTCTGGGTGGCGAAACTTCTACGTGAGCATGCCGCTGAGCAAAGTTAAAGCATCGATTTATTTCGAATGAAAAAAGTAGCCCTTGTGGCTGCTTTTTTTATGGTTGAGGTTTGAAATATAGAGCGGCATTGCCTATATTGGGTGGCTGAGAATAAATCATGAGGAAATTCCAATGCGCATGCTACATACCATGCTACGTGTAGGCAATTTAGAACAATCTTTGGCATTCTATACTGAAGTGCTTGGTATGACTTTACTTCGTAAGCGTGATTATGAAGAAGGTCGTTTTACTTTGGCATTTGTGGGTTATGGTGATGAAGAAAATCATACGGTTTTAGAGCTGACACATAACTGGGATACGGACAGTTATGAACTGGGCAATGCTTATGGTCATATAGCGATTGCAGTAGACGATGCATATAAAGCTTGTGAGGAAATCAAAGCGCGCGGTGGTAATGTCGTGCGTGAAGCCGGACCAATGAAGGGTGGCGTAACGGTTATTGCCTTTGTAGAAGATCCAGATGGCTATAAAATTGAACTGATTCAACAAGATAATAATGCACGTAATAACTAAACCGTTATTCGGTCATATGCAGCGTGTATGCACAGTATTAATTAAAAAAATATTGAACATATTCTGTAAAAGCTAGCTTTATTTATATAGCTCAGTAAGATGAATTTACCCAAAGGTAAATTAGTCACTGGGCTTTTTCATTTTTAGAGGAATGACAGGATGTTGGTATGTTGAAATTATTGGCACTCGATCGGTTTACGTTATTGCTATTTGTTATGGTGCTCTTAGCCAGCTTTGTCCCTGTTTCAGGTCAAGCTGCCAGTGTTTTTGGTGTACTGACGACGGTCGCGATTGCAATATTATTCTTTTTGCATGGGGCTAAACTATCCCGTGAAGCCGTGATTCAGGGCATGATGCATTGGAAACTCCACGCGTTGGTTTTTGCATTTACCTTCATCCTTTTTCCCGTTTTAGGTTTGCTTGCTAAACCTGTATTGGTACCACTACTTGGGCAGGAGTTGTATTGGGGCTTTTTGTTTATGTGCTTTTTGCCATCGACAGTACAGTCTTCAATTGCGTTTACTTCGGTCGCGCAAGGCAATGTGGCTGGGGCGGTATGTAGTGCTTCATTCTCGAATTTGATCGGGATGTTTATTACTCCTGTGATGGTGGCCTTTTTCATTTTGGGGCAATCAGAGCATGGTTTTGATCCAACCTCGTCTATTCTTCAAATCACCTTATTGCTGTTGGTTCCCTTTGTCCTTGGACAGCTACTTCGACCATATGTCTTTCCGTATATGCAGAAAATGCCAAGCATCGTCAAAGCATTCGATCAGGGTTCGATATTAATGGTGGTGTACGGTGCTTTCAGCGGTGCTGTGGTGGCCGGTCTATGGCAAGAGGTGAGTGTTGGTACTTTAATCTTATTGATCATTGTCTGTTCGGTCTTATTGACGATTATTATGTTGCTTGGGTTGTTTTTACCACGTTTGTTAGGCTTTAATCGTGCCGATCAGAAAACCATTTTTTTCTGTGGCTCTAAAAAGACTTTGGCTAGTGGTGTTCCGATGGCACAGATTCTTTTTATTGGACAACCTTTGGGGATGATTGTTTTACCGATTATGATTTTTCATCAAATACAGCTGATGGTGTGTGGGATTATTGCTAACTATTGGGCCAAGCAATCTGAAATTGAAACGAAAGAATAATTGGCTATCTGATACTATATCTCGTATAATATTTGCCACTTGTTGTGCTTAGCCCTGACGGTATCCGTCTCGGTGGGCCAAAAGAATGGTCTGTTATGGTGTTGATCTGCAACTTAATTTAATTAAGTGGCCCTTTCCTCAATTTTGAGAGTGATCAATTGCGATGACAGCAAAACCTTCTTTAATTTTTATGGAGTAATCGACGATGCGCGCCGATATTCACCCAAAATACCAAACTTTAGTTGCTACATGTTCTTGCGGTAACGTAATTGAAACTCGTTCAGCACTTGGTAAAGAAACTGTTTACCTGGACGTATGTTCAGCTTGCCACCCATTCTACACTGGTAAGCAAAAGAACGTTGACACTGGAGGTCGTATCGACAAGTTCAAACAGCGTTTTGCTGGCATGTCACGTTCTATCAAACGCGACTAATAGCAAAAGAAAAAAACGGGCATTTGCCCGTTTTTTTATGCCTATGATATTTGAATACAGAGTCATGGGGCTGCTAGTTAGACCATATAATAAAAAGACCCCGTATAGGGGCCTTGAAATTTAGAGGTCAGTATCCAAGGTCAAAGCTTTACTGATCCTGCACATCAATCAGATGATCGAGTTTCTTTTGGAAATAATCGCCTTGAATAAAGCGGGCATCGACATTCCATGCATTGGCAAACGACGTCATATCATTCAGATCACGCAGCATAATTTGAATGTTTTTCAATTGATGGTATACCGCAACTTTTTCTTGCAACTCTTCCGTGTTGGCGTCGCTACTGAGCATGCGAGTTAAGTTTTCATGTAAAGTGAGATTGTTGATATCGAGCTGACGTAGGATAGATTCACTATAAATACTATTACCAAAGTCACGAATCGAAACTTCAGCACCATATTGGCGAAGTTGGGTAATGTATTTTTGCGCTTCAGCAATGTTCTGGCTGATATCATCCTCAGAGAACTGAAGGGTAATTGGGTGACTTAACTTACTGCGTACAATGGTAATCAGTTTGGCGATAAATTCAGGGAAAGAGCGGTCATTCAACAGTACGGCTTTGTTTAAATTTACAATCAACTTTGCTTCAGGATACTGAGTGATAAAATTGTGTAGCTGTTTACACGACTCAACTAAAATCCAGCGGTCAAGTTTAATAGACAGTTCGTGGTCTTCACTTAACTCTTTGAGACTCGATATATCTTTCCATGTGTTACCATAAATAAAGCCACTGGTAACCTCATAGGTATATAAATTGGTGTCTTCTTTGTCATAAAGTTGTTGATATTTAAGATGAATCTCGCCACGCTCCAAAGCTAGATGTAAAGCTTTAAGTACCGTAGGTTCATTTGCTGTTTTCTGGGTGTCTAAAGTATCGCTGACTGTAGGATTAATCAACTCAATCACAGGCATATCAATACTGGCTTTTTGCTCAATTTCGCAATCGTCTTGATTGGTCGGTAAAGCGGTTTTAAAGGCTGAGCATAACAAGTTTTCAAACTGATCTTGATTTGAAATTTCCCCTTTCAATAAAGTATAGCCAATGCGCAAATTTACTGGATAGCTATTGTTTTCTACGGTAATGAGTTGTGGTTTGGTGAGCGCATTTAACGCAATCAGCTTAGATTCAAGTTTGGCCTGTGATTCTGCTTGGAATAAACCAACGATGGTTTGCCCACCCGCCTTAAACAGAGGAATATGAGTCTGTTCATTTAAAAAGCTGTAAATATTGTTAAAATAATCACGCGTAGTTGCCCAGTTGGCTTTAAAAATTTCATCTGGACAAGAGCTGAGTGCAAAGCTAACCAAAGCATTCTGATCAGAAGGCTGTTTGGTCATAGCACGGTTAATTTGTTGATACGTATTAGGTTGTATCGCATGCTTTTCAGTGTTGGCTGATGGAGCAGCAGGGCGTTCAGATTCGACTTCAATCGTCAGTTGGAGAGCATCATCTTCAGGTGCAGCTAAAAACTCAACTTTTAAAGGATTTTGAGTTTGGGCATTGCTATTGAGAGTAGCAACTTCAAAAGCGCCTAAATCAAACTGACCTTGTGAAATTTTCTTAAAACGGATTTTGAAATCGTTTACATCTTTCGGCTGGAGAATATCAAGCAGCGGTTGACCAATAATATCATCTTCAGAGCTTAAGCCGAACAGTTGTAAGTATTCAGCATTGGCTGAAACATGAATCCCTTCTTGAATTAAAGCAATGGCTTTATTACTTTCTTCAACTAAAGCCTGTGCTTGGCTTTGAGCCGTTTCAAGCTCATTCATAAGTTGTTGTTGGCTTTGCAATAAACGACTTAATGACAGCGCACGTAGTAGACCTAAGTAAAAGTTATCCGCTTCTTCTAAGTCCAAAATATCATAGACCCCTTTACGAATAAAACTTGCGTATTGGGTTGATTGATATTCATCTGGCTTTAATAAAATCAGCGGTAAATTGACTTGGTTAGAGTTGCGAATCAAAGTTAGTGCTTGTTCATACTTTAAGTCATAAGCGCGACCAAAAATCACCACATCCCAAGGCAGATGAAGCTGTTTTTCAAAGTTTTGTAAGTCATCCAGTAAAGTGGCATGAACTTGATGATCGCTAGAAGTTAAAAGGTCACGAATTTGGTTATAACGGATCTGATTATCATCAATAATGAGTAAACGTGTTTCCGTACGTTTTAACTTTTTAGATAATAATGGATTTCTCACTTCAATGCTTCCCATAAATCGTGATTCTTAATAGCATTCCTTTGCTTTTGAATAAAACTTTGAACCAATGGTTCTTGTTGGTCATTCAACAATTCATAATCAAAACGAATAAAACTTTGTGTAATTAAATGTGCTTTTACTAAATAAATTTTAAGATCTTCATCACCTAGGCGTAAGTGAATGGTTTGTTTTTCTCGGTACATATTCGAACCTGGGACAATAAGACTAGTCTGTACTTCATCAAGCTGGGACGTTTGTACCAATAACGCAGGTTGATAGTTCTGAGTGGTTCGGTCTGTTTTTACCATTACGGCACATGGGAAAAGATCTTGCGCTAAGATTTCTAACCCTAGTTCCAAGCTTTTTTCACTTGATTGTTTAATCCAGCGAATCACACCACCGCGCCATTGGCTATGCGCATTTTCTTGGACCAAAATAAACTCACCTGTTTTTAAATGTGCAGGTGTTGGTCCAGTCCAACGAATACGGTAACCATTCACACTAATATCTAAAACTTCGGCAGGGTAGATTTGTTTCGATTCACGATCAATCATACGAGCAGAACTTGTCTCCACAGGAATATTACTGTTCATGGAGTTGATCACGTGACTTTCATTCTGAAAGTTGTAGTTACCTTCTAGCTCTAAAGTTTCATTAAAGTTCTTGCCTTTAGACAAATAGAAATGTGCGACTGACAGGCCAAAACAAATTTGTAATTGAGCAGAGTATTCATAACGCTCATGCTTACGTTCAATGTTATTGGTCAATAAGTTATGAATGTGAAAATGCAGAGCAGGGGTAAGGAAAATCTTCTCATCGCGAGACAGTGGCTCAGCGCGTTTGGTTTGCATCTCTGAGAGATGATCAAGCAGGGCTTGCGTCGAGATAAAAATATTGGGTTGAATATGACTGTTTTTTTGAGAATTATAGGTCGGTGGATAGTCTTTTGATGCATCGACAATATAGCGAGATAAGGTGGTTTCTTTAGGTAATATTTGAATCAGTTTCGCCCAATCAAAACTACACAAAAATAGCCCTTGAATCTCACCTGGACGGATTTGATGGGTATTAAAAATATCCAATAGAATGAGCTGCGCATAGGCTTGGCTAATATTGTTGAGTTGATGCTGTGTACCTTGTATTTGATTAATGTTGGTCAAATAGAAGTTATTTTGGATAGCAGAATCTAAGAGCTGATGAGCCGCTAGCCACTGACCCGGAATAGGGGAACTATAGAGCAAGTGTTGTTGGTACAACAACAGTGACAGTTGTTGTAAAGCATAATAACTCGATACGGTTCGAGCCGTTTGTAGGTTCTTTTTTTGATTAAAAGCAAATAGAGAAAACTTATTTTGAGTGATTTGCTGAGAAACACGTTTTGCAATGTCGATATAGACTTTAGCAAAATGACTACGCATTAATAAGGCAAGCTCAATAATATGGTCATTTCGGTCAGTGGTGATGAGGCCTTGATTAAAAAAATGTTTCTCTAAACTGGTAAGCACATTTTCCAAATTCGGATGCAGTACTTGAACCAAATCAAAACGAAGTGTTTCACTGACTTGAAGCTCGGAGACTTCAAGTAATGCTTGAAATAAGGAACGAGAAGAGTCACCCAATTGTAAAATGGATAAGTTTGCTAACCATTCTTGTAAGCCTTTGACTGTGCTTGGGCAAAAACTAAGCTTATCCAACTTTAATTCGGTTGGTTTTTGGAAGATATCTGAAGTACTCGTCGTCATCATCGTTATTATTTAACTCAAAAAGTTGAAACCCCGAAAAGTGGTGTCTTATTCTTTTCTCCCGCAATTTCCCTGACCAGCTTGGGAACCAGATAGCCGGGTAGATTCGCCAATAATCCTTGGTATAAGAAATCAATATCTTGCGGGTTTAAATCAAAATGGTGAGCCCCTTTTACTTTATCTAAAACATGTAAATAGTATGGCAATACACCTGCATCGAATAAACGGTAGCTCAAATCTGTCAAAATTTGAACATGATCATTGACCCCTTTCAACAAAACCGCTTGATTGAAAATGGTGATTTTTTCTGCGACTAATTGCTGTAATTGACGGCAGGTAAAATCATCCAATTCCGATGCATGATTTGAGTGTACCACTAGAATAATGCGCAGCCTACTGTTTTTTAAGATGGAAATTAGCTCATCGTCGACACGGTTAGGCATTACGATAGGAACTCGTGAGTGAATTCTCAAAAATTTAAGTTGAGGAATACTTTCTAGGCGTTCAATCCATAATTTTATTTTACGATTGGACAGCGTTAAGGGGTCTCCGCCACTCAAAATGACTTCATTAATGTCAGGTTGCGACTGAATATAGTGTTGAATATTGATCCAATCTTCTGACTTTGGCAGGTTCTCTTGATAGGGGAAATGTCGACGAAAACAGTAACGACAATGAACGGCACATGCCCCAGTCAGTGTCAGTAAGAAACGAGTTTTATATTTGTGCAAAACACCGGGTTGTTGGTTGGCTTGTTCCTCACCCAAGGGGTCGGTCACGAAGTCGGGATGTTCTTCAAGCTCAAGATGATGGGGCAGGACTTGAAGGAGTAAAGGATCAAGCGGATTACCTTTTTGCATTCTTGTCACAAAAGCACGGGGAACACGGAGTTTAAATTGGGTTGATGCAAGCAGTGCGCCTGACAGCAGTTGCTCAGGAGAAAGCTCTAGAATGTTAAGTAATTCTAAAGGATCGGTAATTAAATCACTGAGTTGAGCTTGCCAATTTTGCTCTTGGTACAAATAATGAGTCATGCAATAAGGGGTCAAATACTAGGACAAAAGAAAGTTAGGTCATCAAATCGGGTGATGTCGAAACGAGTTGTTCTGATGTGTGTGGTCTAAAAAGGCTTTTTCAATGCACAAAAACACGCGGAACAGGGCTATTTTATCAAGATCTTCGGCTTATAGGCAGTGGATTTTCATTGCTTCATAACACCTTGCTCATTTACAATGCGAGGCATCAAAAAAGATGCCCTATCTTTATGGCCCTGCTTTTCAAAGCTTTGGTGTCTAAGATAAAGACATAAATATTTAAGTTAGTTAGTTTGGAGTGCGCCAGTCATGGCCTATTATTCTACGAATGATTTCAAGTCAGGCCTTAAGGTTATGCTTGATGGTAACCCATGTTCAATCATGGAAAATGAATATGTAAAGCCAGGTAAAGGTCAAGCATTTAACCGCGTAAAACTACGTAATTTACGTTCTGGTAAAGTTTTAGAAAAAACATTTAAGTCTGGTGATTCTTTAGAAGCGGCTGACATTGTAGAAGTAGAAATGGAATACTTGTACAACGACGGTGAAATGTGGAACTTCATGGATCCTGTATCATTTGAACAGATCGCTGCTGACAAAACAGCAATGGGCGATGCTGCAAAATGGTTAAAAGACGATTCAAATGAAAAATGTACCATTATGTTGTTCAATGGCGTGCCATTAACAGTAAACCCACCAAACTTCGTAGTTTTGAAAATTGTTGAAACTGATCCGGGTGTACGTGGTGATACTTCTGGCGGTGGTGGTAAACCTGCAAAATTGGAAACAGGTGCTGTAGTACGTGTTCCATTATTTGTACAGCAAGAAGAAAGCGTTCGTGTAGATACTCGTACTGGCGATTATTTAGAACGTGCATAATGGTTTAAAAATAGACTATTATCTGAAGGGATGATGAAAATCATCCCTTTTTTTATGCCAAAGTATTAGATTAAAACAAGGAGATGCAGAGTAAAGTCGCAAAGGAAAACAGCAGTACCTCGAATAATTAAAGACGCTGATTGAATGCAACAAATATGAGGGATTGAAATGGAATCTGTTCAGCCGAAGTCAACCCTGACTTCAAAAATCATCTGGCTACTGGTAGCCATCGTCGGTGCAGTCTCTTTTGGGATATTGGCACTGAGTCGTGGTGAGCATGTCAATGCCATCTGGCTCGTACTTGCTGCGGGCTGTATTTATAGTATTGCTTATCGCTTCTATAGTTTATTTATTGCAAATAAAGTTTTTGAGCTTGATGAACGTCGCTTAACTCCCGCGCATCGTTTGAATGATGGTCTGGACTATGTTCCAACCAACAAAAGTGTTCTATTTGGACATCACTTTGCAGCGATTGCAGGTGCAGGTCCATTAGTAGGGCCTATTTTAGCAGCGCAAATGGGCTATTTACCGGGCACGATTTGGTTACTTGTCGGTGTAGTGCTTGCAGGTGCAGTACAAGACTTTTTGGTGTTGTTTATTTCTACCCGTCGTGATGGACGTTCACTCGGTGAAATGGCAAAGCAAGAGCTTGGAACGTTTGCAGGTATTGTGGTCATGCTTGGTGCATTGGGGGTAATGATTATTATCCTTGCTGTTTTGGCACTGGTCGTGGTCAAAGCACTTGCACACAGCCCATGGGGCGTATTTAGTATTGCGGCAACCATTCCAATTGCGCTCTTTATGGGGATTTACATGCGTTTTATCCGCCCGGGTAAAATTGCAGAAGTATCTATTATTGGTTTCGTCTTGATGATGCTCGGCATTGTCTACGGTGAAAATATTGCACAGCATCCATATTGGGGTGCGCTCTTTACACTGTCGGGCACTCAGTTGACATGGGCGCTGATTATTTATGGTTTCGTGGCTTCGGCACTGCCTGTGTGGTTATTGCTTGCGCCACGCGATTACTTATCAACCTTCCTAAAGATTGGTGTTATTGCAGGTTTGGCAGTCGGTATTATTTTCGCAATGCCAGAAATGAAGCTACCAGCATTCACGCAATTTATTGATGGTACTGGCCCTGTGTTTGCAGGTTCAATGTTCCCGTTCTTATTTATTACCATTGCATGTGGTGCAATTTCAGGTTTCCACGCTTTAGTGTCGTCTGGAACTACGCCGAAACTTGTGAACAATGAACGTGATATTCGAATGATCGGATATGGCGGTATGCTCATGGAGTCATTTGTTGCAATCATGGCCTTGATCTGTGCAGCAGTGCTTGATCCGGGTGTGTATTTTGCGATTAACTCACCAGCCGCTTTACTGGGTACAAGTGTCGACACCGCAGCTGAAGCTGTTCGTAACTTAGGTTTTGTTGTTACTCCAGAAACATTAACTTTACTGGCTCAAGAAGTGGGTGAAAGTACCATCCTTTCACGTACTGGCGGTGCGCCAACTTTTGCCATTGGTATGGCTCACATCATTACGGAAATTTTCAATAGCCGTGAAATGATGGCGTTTTGGTATCACTTTGCCATTTTATTCGAAGCACTTTTCATCTTAACAGCTGTTGATGCGGGTACGCGTGCATGTCGTTTCATGGTGCAAGACACAGTTGGGATTGTGATTCCTGCGGTGAAAAACTCACATAACTTTTTCGGAAACTTGTTGGGTACAGCAGTTGCGGTTTCAGGGTGGGGCTTCTTTGTTTACCAAGGTGTCGTCGATCCGCTCGGGGGCATCAATAGCTTATGGCCACTGTTTGGTGTGGGTAACCAAATGCTTGCGGCAATGGCATTGATCTTAGGTACGGTTATCCTCTTCAAAATGAAGAAAGAGAAATATGTATGGGTCACGATTATCCCGACAGTATTCTTGTTGGTAACCTGTATGACCGCGGGCTGGCAGAAAATTTTCCACGAAAATCCAAAAATTGGTTTCTTGGCACAAGCTGAACGCTTTAACAATGCAATTGCAAACAATGAAATTTTAGCACCAGCAAAAACGGTTGCTGAAATGCAAACTGTTGCGATGTCGAATCAGATCAATGCTGCACTGTGTGGATTCTTTATGATTGTGGCGATTGTGATGCTGTTTGCTGCGATTAGAGTGATTCGTCGTGCATTGGCAAGCCCAGTTCCGACTGTGCATGAGGCAGAAGCCATTTATCGTGATCCTGAAGACATTCAGCCATCAAAAGCTGGACATTAAGGAGAGTCAGATGAATCTAAAATTTGCTAAAAGTGGAAAAACGATGATTTATAAAATCATTAAAATGACCGTGATGTCGCAGAAAGATTTGATTCTGAACCCTAAAAATTGGTCTCGAATTGCGACGCTGTGGCAACGTTTGCAGCAAAGTTTCCGCTTGATGGTAGGGGTGCCTGACTATCCAAACTATTTGGAGCATATGAAAAAGCACCATCCTGATTTAGAAGCGATGGATGCTAAAACTTTTTATCGTCATTGTGTGGATGCACGTTATCCATCTGCAACGAATGGCATGAAAAAGTGCCCTTGTTAATGTAATGAATCAATTGAAAGACGGCACTTCGGTGCCGTTTTTTTTTGTGAAAAATCGAGTGAAAATAATCAATTACATGCGGTTGTTCGTGTTAGATTCGACAGTGTACTTTTTTGCATGAAGCAAGTGGTGGCATCGTAGATTAAATCATAACGAATACGGAGTGTGAGGCATAAAAGGTTCATGTCGTATATCGGACAGCTTTTAATTGTTATAGCTCTTAAAATACTGGAATGTTTGCAAAGGGAAATTGAATGAAAATATATATTTATGGTGCTGGAAGCATTGGATGTTATTTAGGCGGAAGTTTGGCTGCTGCAGGTAATGATGTTACTTTTATCACGCGTCCACGTATTCATGCAGAGCTTTCCCAATGGGGCTTAGTCTTAACCGATTATTTAGGCAAAAATATCAAACTTGCACCTCATCAACTAAAACTAACGACCGATCCGACTCAGGTTGTGGATGCCGATGTTATTTTAATTTGTGTGAAATCGGAGGCAACCGAACAAGTTGCACATGAACTCAAAGAATATTTAGGGGCTAAAACACCGCTGATCATCAGCTTTCAAAATGGCTTAAGCAATGTCCCTATTTTAAAAAGAGTTTTGCAAGAGCAGATGATTTTAGAGGGGATGGTTCCTTTTAACGTCGCTACTCAAGAAGCTGGGCATTATCATCAAGGTACCTCTGGTGCATTAAGTGTTAAGCAATATCCGAATCAAAATTTGCTTGAGAATGCATTTCAAAAAGCAGGTTTAGAGATTGTTTTTGAAAAAGACATGCTGGCTGTGCAGTGGGCCAAGCTTTTACTTAATTTAAATAATTCAATCAATGCATTGTCAAAAAAACCACTAAAGGAGCAATTGTCGATTCGTAAATATCGCCAATGTGTGGCAATGGCGCAGCAGGAAGCTTTAGCACTGCTTGATTCTGCTCAGATTAAACCTGCAAAGTTAACCGCAGTTCCGACCCATTTGATTCCAAAATTGCTGAGTTTACCCAATCCACTATTTAAATTATTAAGTCGTAAAATGTTGGCAATCGATCCGCTGGCTCGGTCGTCTATGCAAGATGATTTAATTGCAGGCCGTCCCACAGAGGTCGACTGGATTAATGGTGAGATTTTAAAACTCGCAGAACAATGTGGTAGACAGGCGCCAATCAATGCGCGACTCATAGAATTGATTAAGCAAGCAGAGAAATCATCTCCTTCATTTTCAATGAGTGCAGATGCTTTAAAAGATCAGTTGAAATCTGCAGCGAAACAATAACTTGAACTGAGGGAGATTATACATACGCAAATCATTGAAGATTTATAAGGATCATCTTTGAGTATGGTTGAAAAACCTGTATGTTAAACCTTGATTTATATTTTGATTGGGGAGAATAAGGTGTTTTGGGGAAAAGAAAAAACGGTAGAAACGCAGCAACATAGCATGCTCGATGAATCGCAGTTAAGTGTTTTTTATCCAAAAATCCAAGAATTTCTCAATCAAGTTAATCAAATCGTTTTAGATAAAAATCAACAAACCCAATTGGCCTTATGTAGTCTGTTAGCAGGTGGGCATATCTTATTTGAAGACTTGCCCGGTTTAGGCAAAACCACATTGGCCAGTAGCTTGGCCCATTTGGCTGGTCTTCAATTTAAACGGATTCAGTTTACCAATGACATGCTGGCAAGCGATGTGATTGGGGTGAATATGTTTAACCAAAAAGAACATCAGTTTGAGTTTAAACAAGGGCCAATTTTTACTCAAATTTTACTCGCAGATGAAATTAACCGCTGTAGTCCGAAAACACAGAGTGCACTTTTAGAGGCGATGGAAGAGGGTGTGGTGACGATTGATTCAAGTCGTTATGTACTCCCACAGCCTTTTTGGGTAATTGCAACGCAAAACCCACTTTTTCAAAGTGGAACTTATGCACTACCAGAGTCACAGCTCGACCGTTTTCTTATGCGGCTATCTTTGGGTTATCCATCACGTCAGGCAGAAAAGGCTTTATTGCAGCAACAATCCCGTCATGACTTGATTCAGCAGTTGATGACTGTATTCTCCGAACAAGACATTCTCGCCTTACAAGCTTTGGTGCCACAGATTTATTTGTCTGAGGAAGTCTTGGATTATATTTTAGATTTGGCGGCTGAAACCCGTAAAGGTCGACATGGGTTATCTACACGTGGCGTACTGGCTTTGAAGAAAGCAGCACAAGCCTATGCTCTGGTTAAAGCCCGTGCATTTGTTACACCCGATGATGTACAGGCTGTATTTGTCGCAGTGACCGCGCATCGTATTGGGCTGGGTGAAGCTGAAACTGAGCAGCTTATGAAGCAAGTCAAAGTTCACTGATAGGATAAGCTGACGCATGCTGTGGCAAAACTGGATAAATAAACGCTTTAAATTTAAGGCTGAAAAACAATTGACCCAAAAAGATGTACTGGTGTTTATTTATCAGCAAGGATATGTGTATGTGGTGCTGATTTTAATCACCTTTATTGCTGGGGTGAATTATGCCAATAACTTAATTTTAGCGTTTTGTTTTTTAATCAGTGCTGTGTATGAGTTTTTATTTGACCTTTAAACAGCTACATGGCTTAAGTATTGACTTTGTACTACCTGAAATAGGACAGGTTGAGAGTGCATTGCAATTACAAATGTATTTCAAACAACAGCATTCACAGCCTCGATACCTTTGGCTCGCTTATGCTGATCATATAGAGCAGTTGTTTATTCAAGACACTCATCAGGTGGTCGATTTAAATTTCTTTCCAATAGAACGCGGGCGGTTTAGTTTTCCAGAGATTAAAATCTACTCAACATATCCGTTTGGCCTCGTTCGTGCATGGAGTTATTTTTTCATTCAGAAAACCCTGTGGATCGCGCCTAAAACTAAGTCTTTAGCGGCAGAAAATAAACAGCAACAGCACAGTTTTGAACCGGACATGGATGAATTTCGAGAATTGCGAAATTTTAAAGAGGGTGACTCTTTACAGGCGGTTTCATGGAAACAAGTGGCACAAGGACAAGGTTTATTTATTAAAGTCTTTGAACAGCATCAGGATCAACACAGTTTAGAAATCCACTATGCACATATGCTGAGTCCTTCACATGAAGAAAAATTAAGCTTAATGATGGGCTTGGTTGAACAATGTGAGCAGTTGCAGTATGCCTATGCACTGTATTTACCCCATAGTGAATTAGCCAAAGGGATAGGGCGAGAACAATACCTTCAAGCCAAATTACTTTTGGCGCAGGCATAGCGAGCACAGTATGCATTCTTCTATTCGTATTGCCATTGTACTGACACTGAGTTTGATTTGGATCACACAACTAAGTTTTAGCCCTGTGTTATTGAGTGTCATTTTTGCCATTTGTATCGGTTGTCTATGGTATTTCATGAAATCCACGGGCAACCATTTTCCGAAATGGGCAATTTACATTTTGACCCTTGTTGCTCTAGCGGTCACTTTTTGGAGCTATCAAAGCTTTTTAGGGGTAGAAGCGGGCGTAGCTGTTTTAAGCATATTTCTCTTTGCTAAAGCCTTAGAAACAAAAACGCAGCGTGATGTGATCATTTTGTTTAACTTTGCTTTATTTGTTGCGGCAAGTATGTTTTTACATAGTCAGTCATTTATGACGGCTGCCATGGTTTTGCTGTGTTTATTGAGTTGTTTGTTGGGGCTGTATCGAGTGCAAACCCATTCTTTTGCATCTGAAAATTCGAATCGTCTGGCATTACGGCAAGATGCAAAACACGTTATTAAATTTGTAGGTTTTGCACTGCCTTTTTTTTTGCTGCTGTTTATCTTTTTTCCGCGCTTACCCCCACTTTGGCATATTCCAATTCCTGAAAATAAGGCGGTGACAGGAATGAGTGACACTATGTCACCTGGAGATATTGCGCAATTATCCCAGTCCAGTCATTTGGCTTTTCGTATTATTGGTGATGTCACTCAGCTCCCAAATCGTTCAGAGCTTTATTGGCGCGCGATGGTTTTAGATCAATATGATGGGCAAAAGTGGACCAGTAGTTTTATTAACCAACAAAGCATTGCGGATGATACCTTAACGCAAATTTCAACATTCAAAAAATGGAACTATCAATATTTACCTGCTGATGTCGCGATTCCGTGGATTATGGCATTGGAATATTCACAACCCTTAGAGCGACGTTATCAGCTACGTCAGGATTGGAGTATTCAGGCTTATCGTCAAGTGCAGCGTGTGGAACCTATTGCATTGCAATGGATGGGAAATGTTCAATTTGGCCAAAGTGAATTATCTAAAATACAACGAAGCATAAACTTAAAAGCGCCTGAGCACATGGACTTGAAAGCGCAGCAATTGGCACAGCAGCTGTTTAAGCAAAGTGACGAGAACCCGAAACGTTATATCCAAAATGTTTTGCAATGGTATCGCAACAATGGTTTTAGCTATACCTTGCAACCGGGCTTGTTGGGTCAGCATCGTATTGATGAATTTTTGTTTCAATCCAAACAAGGTTTTTGTGAACATTATGCTTCTAGCTTCGTGATGCTGATGCGTTATGCGGGAATTCCAGCGCGTATTGTGGTTGGGTATCAAGGTGGTCAGCCTTCACCAGATGCAAAAAGTTGGGAAGTTCGACAGTTAGATGCGCACGCATGGACGGAAGTCTTTGTGGATGGGCGCTGGAAACGCTATGACCCAACAGCCATGATTGCACCGCAGCGTATTGAACAGGGTATGCAAGATTTAATGAGCCAAGATACCAGTGTTTGGGGTGAGAGTAGTCGATGGCATGTACAGCGCTATTCGGTATTAAACAAAATGCGCATTTGGAGTGACTATGTAAGTTATCAATGGCAAAGTAAGGTGGTTGGCTATAATGCAGAGACTCAACGAGGTTGGTTACAGAAGCTAGGACTCCAATCCAGTTATTCATTGGTATTGCTGATTATGATTAGCATTGGTGGATTAGTTTTACTGTACTGGTGCGCTATATTTTGGTGTAAACGTGCTCAAACTTCTGAATATGACATTGTCATTCAATCTTTTTCTCGAAGCTTAACAACTGAGCAGCGTAAACAAGATGCCGAAACGGTAAACAAATGGTTGTTGCGTTTAGCTCAAGACGTTAAACCTGAACAGCAAGTTTTATTTAAGCAGGCGGGTGATTATTATCAACAAATGCGTTATTCCAATAGGTTGAATTCAAAAAGCATTCAACAATTTAAACAGATGCTTAAAACTTGTGCATCTGCTTTAAAAAACAAGAAATAGCGCTTGTCATACTTTTTAAAAGTGAATATTATGCTTTTACTTCAGGTGTATAGCTCAGTTGGTTAGAGCGCTACGTTGACATCGTAGAGGTCTCCAGTTCGAGTCTGGATATACCTACCAAGATATATATTGAGTAAAATCAATATTTTAAGGGGGTATTGTAACGATATTTCCCTGTTTTTATTGTCAAATAGGTCAGCTTTGGGTAATCAAAATACCCAAAATTTGCATTAAAAACTGCTTTATATTTCGCTTTCGGGCGCCGTTTTGAGATGGTCGTATGTATCTCAAGATGGATGGCGCCCGTTTTCGGCACCAAATATTGAGAGTTTATTAATATGCAAAAACCTGTCAAACGCGGCAATGCATGGCGCATCCAAGTTAAATACAAGCATCTTCGTGATGCAGCAACAAGAGATACCTCACAAGAATGTATTCAATGGGCGCACAAGCGACTCATGGAGTTACAGCTTGAGTATGAAAAGCAGCTCAAAAATTTAGATAAACCCCAATACACTGTAAAGCAGCTATTTAATATCTATTACGAAAAAATTGGGCAGTTTACCAAAAGTAAAGTCTACATCAAAAATCACATCAAATATTTAGAACGGTATTACGGCAAACTCACCGAATACTCAATTTATGATCTCACTCCAAAGCTAATCACTGAAAATAGAGAAAGACGATTGCAGTATGTGAAAGCAGGGACTATTCATAAGGAAATGAGCCTTGGATCTTCTGTTTTCACATTTGCAGTACGTGAACTATTTTTACTGCCTTCAAATCCATTCAATTTGGTTAAGAAGCCAATTAAACCACCTGCACGAAAGAACCGTATAATCCAAGATCAAATCAAAATGGTTTTGGTGGGTTTAGATAATTATGAAGAAGGTATGGTGCCGAAAACACCAGCGCACTATGTAGCTTGGAGTTTCTTATTTGCATTGGAAACTGCCATGCGTAAAGGCGAGATATTAGGAATTGAGAACCAACATGTCTTTCCTGATTATGTTCATTTGCCTGATACTAAGAATGGTACCTCACGAGATGTCCCACTAACGACAAAGGCAAGAGCGCTATTAGATCTACTGCCTAAGCGCGAAGGGTTACTGGTCAAACACAACTCCAATTCGTTTAGATTGCTTTGGCAGCGTAATTTAAAGCGTGTCGGACTTGCTGGAGCATTTACGTTCCATGATTCACGTCATGAGGCCATTACATGCTTTGTGAATAAACAAAAATTGCCTGTTGAGATATTAGCTAAATTGACTGGGCATAAAACCATTGGGGTTCTTGTGAACACATACTACAACCCAACGGCTTCTGAGATAGAAAAAATGCTAAATGCTGCTTAAGATATGCCCCATTGAATGGGGCTTTTTATTATGCAAATTTCTGATTTATCATTAAATGAATTAACAACAGTAATTTTGCGTGAATTTTCTTCAGAGAGGAGATCGGGCTCTGATATTGTAAAACTATTTAATTATTTAGGGTTCAGTGATGATTATTGGGAGTTGAATAAAAAAGGGGAATTTGGTAGTAGAAGGGACTTCACAAATAAAAAGCTTGCTGAGATAAATGGAACTTTTAAATTAATTTCCTTGATCGAGATTTTGGTTGATGATCGCCAAACACAAAATCCTGATGAGATTGCATGTGAACTCAATAAAATACTGAAACATGATGGTTTATTGCTTTATAAAACTGAGAATGAAATCTATAAAATTGGTGGAAAATCTACTCAAGAGGATTTACAGCTCAAGCCTGTTTTTGAAAAAATAGAGAAAGAAATAATAGAACATATCAAAACAAGTAAGTATTCCGTATGGGTTGCGGTTGCATGGATTACTTCTAAGCCGATAGCTGAGGCACTTTATAGGCAACATCAAAAAGGGGTTAACATAAGAATTATAGTGAATGATGATAGTTTGACTGAAAGCAAGGGAATACGCTTTGAAAAATCTGAGATCGAATACTATAAAATCTCACCTAAAAATGGCAATTTCAATAATTTAATGCATCATAAATTTTGTGTTATTGATTTCAAGAAAGTTATTACGGGTTCTTTTAATTGGACTGTGAAAGCATCATTTAATAATGAAAATATAACTGTGATTGAACAAAAAGATCAAGCTGAGAAATATGCGGACGAATTTATAAAGCTCATCAAAGATTTACCAAGAAGATAGAATTTTTTATTTGGCATTGAGTTCAGCGCATTTATCTGCGGGTAAATTATATGAAATTGCCAGCAATCAACTCTAGCCCAATCTTGCGCAGATGACTGGCGTCGGTGAAGTTGAAATTGATGGCGCGTCTATGCCTGCGGTGCGGATTACTTTAAATCCGAATGCACTCATTGCACAGGGCGTTTCATTGGAACAAGTCCGTACTGCAATTGAAAAAAGCAATACAGTACAAGCATTGGGCGTGGTTGAAACCGATCAACTTCGTTGGCAAGTCGCACTGTCGAATGATTTAAAACAAGCGCAAGATTTTGCCAACTTGGTGATTCATCGTAATGCTCAAGCCATCGTTCGTTTAAAAGATGTGGCTGAGGTGCAAGACTCTGTTGAAAACCGCTATGTCAGCGGTTTTCATAATGGTCAACCTGCGGTGATTATCAAAATCAGCCGTCAACCCAATGCCAATACCGTGGCGACCATTGATCAAATCAAAGAAAAACTGCCTGAATTAAAATCACTGATTCCCGCAGACGCACAATTGACTACAGTGATGGATGGTTCTGAAATCATTCGCGCAGGTTTAGCGGAAGCCCGTGATACGTTGTTATTTTCCATGCTGTTGTTCATTATTGTCGTTGCTTTGATGTTAGGGCATATTCAAAGTGCTCTTGTGCCGGGTATTGTCATGTTGGTGACTTTGGTCGGGGCGTGTAGTTTGGTGTATTTGGCAGGCTTTTCGCTCAACAACCTCTCCATTATGGCGGTGATTGTCGCTATTGGCTTGGTGGTGGATGATGCGATTGTGGTGCTGGAAAACATTAAGCGTCATATTGAGCAGGGAGACTCTCCTGTACAGGCTGCTATTAAAGGGATTCAGGAGGTAGGGCTGACTTTAGTGGCCATGAATTTGGCTTTGGTGGTGATTTTCATTTCAGTGCTGTTTATGGGCGGTGTGATTGAGCGGCTTTTCCGCGAGTTTTCACTGACCTTAGTTTTTACCGTGGTGTTATCCGTTTTTGTTTCCTTGGTGTTGACACCAAGCTTATCTGCACGCTGTTTAAAACCGCTAGAGAGCGACCAACAACAGCCTTTATATCAATTTAGCCATCGTTGCATGCAGCAGTTCAATCATGCTTATTTAACATCTTTAAAATGGATGCTAGCACATGGCTATGTTGTGATTTTGTTTTGGTTAGGTGCGATTGGGGCTTCATTCTATGTTTATCAGCACCTCCCTAAACGGGTATTGCCTGAGCAGGATACAGGACGGGTTGAGGCTTTTGTTCGTGGTGATGACGGGTTTTCCTTTCAAATTATGCAACCCAAAATTGCAGCCTTTAGCCAAAGCTTGCTGAGTGATCCTGCTGTAAAAGATGTGGTTGGAACTTCAGGCGGAGCAGGTGGAACCACAAATTCCTTTTTCATGGTGAGTTTAAAACCCAAATCGGAACGTGAGGGGCAAAGTTCACATGCCATTGTCGAGCGTATGAAAAAAATGCGCCGTGGCAGGCTGGGGCAATTTTCTCAGCACGTGTGGAACAAGAATTAGAACTGGATGATCCTTTTTCAAGTGGCAGTGGTCAAGATTATATGCTGTTACTACAGTCAGACGAGGTTGCACAGCTACGCCAATGGGTACCGAAAGTCGCGCAGGCCATGCAAAAACTGCCTGAACTTGAGGAAGTCGAAACCATGGGGGATGAAGGTGCACAGCATGTCACCCTAGATGTAGACCGTGAAGCAGCACGTCGTTTGGGCGTCGATATTGAAAGCATTTCGAGCGTACTGAACAACTCATTTTCACAGCGCCAGATTTCAACCATTTATGATCAAATCCAACAGTTTCATGTGGTCATGGAAGTAGATAAGCACTTCACGGAACATCCTGAATCCTTAGCCAATGTACAAGTCCCTAATAAAGTTGGACAGGCTGTGCCGCTACGTAACTTTGCGACATGGTCTTATGGAATTACCAATGATCGAGTGTATAGACGTAATCAATATGCCGCGATGGGTATTGGTTATGTGGTGAAACAGGGCTATAGCTATGAACAGGCCGATGCCGCGATCCGATCTGTCTTAACTGAAGTGATGTTGCCAAACAACGTTTTTATGACCACGGATAAAGATGTAGAAGCAGAAAGTTTACAAGCGGGCTTAAGTACACCGTTACTAATTCTTGCAGTGATTGTGTTGATTTATATCGTGCTTGGGGTGACCTATGAAAGTGTGGTTCATCCGTTAACGATTTTATCGACCATACCCGCTGTGGCTTTGGGCGCACTGTTGACCTTATGGATCTTTAACTTTGAGTTCACTCTGATTGCATTGTTGGGCATGTTTTTACTGATTGGTATCGTGGTGAAAAATGCCATTTTATTGATTGATTTTACTTTATATGAACGGCGTGCAGGAAAGTCAGCATATCAAGCTGTATTGTCTGCGGCGGCTTTGTGTTTTCGCCCGATTTTAATGACCAATACCGCAGCATTATTGGGTGCAATTCCGCTGGCTTGTAGTTGGGGTAAGGGGGCTGAGTTACGTCAGCCTTTAGGTGTGGTCATTGTGGGCGGCTTAGCGCTTGGGTAGCTCTTAACTTTGTACACAACGCCTGTTTTGTATTTGCTCTTTGAAAAATGGGCTGAATCTTGTTCGAGATTTAAACGTAAATTTGTGCTGCAAAGCTTAGGCAAATAGATAAAGAAATAGGAAAATAGAATGTCAGGTTTGGTTTATAAAAATGTCTTCAGCCTAAGTTGTGTGTTGTTGTTGACTGCATGTAGTTCTACAGCCGTAGTACGCCCTCCCGAATATAAAACACCGTTGATTCACGCGGATGAGCAATATAAATATGCTGCGCTCAATTGGACAGAAACAGCAGGCTTAAAAGGCGCGACAGTCGCATGGTGGAATATTTATCAAGACCCCGTTTTAAGCCAACTGCTGCGACAGTTAAATGCAGAAAACTTAAATTTGAAACAGGCCGAGGCACGTTATAGACAAGCCAATGCTTTACTTGAACAGCAAAAAGCCAGTCGTTCTGTCAGTCTAAGCTTAGAAGGTGCTGCTAAACGTAATGGAGTAAAGCATACTTCTCCAAACAGTCAGTTTAGCACAGGGGTTCAGGCCAGCTGGATTCCCGATGTTTGGGGACGTGTGGCGAAAGCGATAGAGGGACAACAGGCAAATTTAGAAGCGGTGCAGGCGGACTTAGCCGCAGTAAAGTTGAATCAACAGTTATTGGCGACTGAGGCCTATTGGAACATTCGTGTTTTGGATGCGCAACTTGATGTATTACAGCAAACCCAAAAAAGTTACGTACGTTCAGTGCAAATTTTAAAAAACCAATATACAGCAGGGATGATTGCGCGGGCAGATGTGATACAGGCAGAAACACAGTTAAAACAAGTGCAAATACAGCAGATCGAAACGCAGCGTGAACGCAATTTACAGGAAAATGTGCTGGCGGTCTTGCAGGGTAAAAGTGTGGTTCAGTTTCAACTGGTGAAACGTCAGCAAGGTCTGAGTATTCCTACTGTTCCTGCACAGTTACCCAGTCGCTTACTCATGCAACGTCCTGATGTGATTCGTGCAGAGCGGGAGCTTGCGAGTACACATGCACAGTTAGGTTTAGCACAAACGGCATGGTTGCCAGATATTAATATTGGTCTTAATGCGAGTTTAAATAGCCAAGTGTTAGGTCAGCTGTTCCAAGCCCCCTGCATATTTATGGTCTACTGGATTAGAAGCGGCTTCGGTTATTTTTGATGGTGGAAAACGGCAAGCTGAAATTGCCCAAGCGCGGGCAAGTTATGATGAAAAATTAGCAGCCTATAAGTAAGCTGTACTTACGGGCTGGAAGGAAGTTGATGATGCTTTAATGCAAACTTCAAGTTTGAAACAACAACAACTGGAGCAAGCTCAGTTACTGCAACTGACTAAAGAAAATGAACAAGTGGTGATGCGACGTTATAACGCAGGTTTAGTCAGTTATTTGGAAGTGGTCACGGCGCAGAATTTAAGGCTGCAAGCTGAACAGAGCACATTAGAGTTACAACAAATGCAATTAAAAAATACAGCGCAATTAATGACTGCTTTGGGTGGGAATATTTCCTAAACACTTGCTTTCTTTTCACATGGTTATTGGCCCAAACGAAATTAAGCCTTACATCTTGGGCATCAGATGTAAGGCTTATGCTATTTATTTGAAAGTAACAATAAAATAGAAAGTATGTGCTATTGAACACGAACTTTTATGACACACCGTTTATAAAAACAGTGCGCCTGACATTGCTCCAAAGAGCATGACCCACAGTGGATGAATTTTTTTAACTAAACTTAAACCAGTAGCGACGATAACGATTGCAATGAGTAACCAGTTCTGAGCAGATGCAGTGGCAATAATATATGCACTGACTAAAACCAAGCCAACGGTAAGTGGTTTCAACGCCTTTTCAAACATGCTACGTAGTGGATGATCCTTAAACTGATTCCAAAACTTGAGTGCAAATACAGTCAGTACAGAAGAGGGCCCAAACTTCGCTAGTGAAGTCACAAACAGTCCAGCAGGTCCAGCCACATGCCAGCCGACCAGTGGCACAATCATCATATTGGGGCCCGGAGCCGCTTGAGCCATGGCAAACATGGTGCTGAACTCTGTGGCAGTAAGCCAACGATGCACTTCAACCACTTGATGTTGCATTTCAGGCAAAATGGCATTGCCGCCACCAAAGGCCAGTATAGAAAGCTGGGTAAAAACGATGGCTAAGGTGATTAAAATCATGCGTTTTTTCCTCTTTTTTTCAAGCTTAAGACTGCGACATTGATGCTGACTAAGATCAGTAACGTTAATGCCAATGGAATCTTAATAATCAGCATAAAGACAATGGTCAGCGCAATGGTAAAGATCGTGAGGTAACTTTTCAGAATGGGTTTCAGCATTTTTAGCCCCATGGCAAACAGTAAACCTGCTGCTGCCGCTGCCAGTCCCTGTATCATATGCTGAATCACGGGGATACTTTGAAATTGGCTATAGAGCTGATACAGCAAAATCACAATCACCGTCGGTGCAAAAATTAACCCGAGAACGGCACTAATCGCACCTTTAACCCCCTGAAACTCATAACCAATCGCAACGGCCATATTAATGATGTTTCCTCCAGGGAGGATTTGACAGACACCCAATAAGTGCGTGAACTCTTCCGTGTTGAGCCATTTTTGGTCTTCTACAACCATTTGATGTGCAAGTGGCAATACGCCACCAAAGCCCATGAGTCCCAGCTTCATAAAGCCTGCAAATAATTCCCGTGAAGTTGGATGGGTTATTTGTTCAGCAGGGAGCACTTCAGTGTTCATGTCTTTCGCCTTTTGTGGAATGTGCCCAGTATGAACCTGTAGAGATATGTTGAAAAATGCTATTTTTGACGTTATATATACTGAAAAAGTATGTTTAATAGGGTGGACATGATCGATATTCATAAACTCAGAGCATTTGTTGCAGTGGTAGAAGAAAGTAATATTTCGCATGCTGCTGTTCGTTTGAATATGCAACAACCACCGTTGACACGGATTATCAAAAGCTTGGAAGAAGAGCTGAATGCTCAACTGTTAAAGCGTTTGCCACGTGGTGTTGAGGTAACGGAAGCGGGCAAGGTATTGTACAAAGAAGCCCTTGCGATATTGGCGCATGCACAGTTAATTCCTAAACGTGTGCAGGATATTTCTTTGGGGGTCGAAGGTCAGATTAATATTGGCTTTACCAACTCGGTTGGCTTGCATCCTTTTTTACCGGCCTTGCTGCGTAACTTTCGGGAAACTTTTCCACGTGTTTCAATTCATCTGGAAGAAGATGGCAGTAGCTCGCTGATAGACTCCATTAGTAATGAAAAAAATGACATTGTGTTCTTACGCAAACCTGCACCGATTGGCCTTGGTTTAACCAGTCTACATGTATTAGATGAACCGCTCATTGTGGCCTTACCAAACAATCATCCTTTGGCTGAACACGCCGAACCGATTCACTTGCTGGATCTTGAACCGCATGATTTTGTGTTATACCGACGTTTAGCTGGACAAGATTTATTCGATAATATTTTGGCCAGTTGTTACCAAGCTGGATTTAGTCCCAAAATTGTACAAGAAGCGCCACGTTTAACCTCAAGCTTAAACTTGATTGCTGCAGGGATTGGTTTATCCATCGTGCCTGAGGCCATTCGTGACTTTTGGAATAAGCAGATTGTTTATAAAACACTTAAGGCCAATAACCCATGTATTGCGCCGATTTATGCAGTGTATAAAGAAAATATAGACAATGTCCGTTTGCAACACATCTTAAAGTTATTGCAATAATCTGTTGAATATTGAGCACCTTATTCTGCCTGACAAGAGCTGGCTTAAAGTGCTAAGGTAGAGTGATAATGTGTTGTATCAAAGTGTTATACCTATAACGAATGCTCGTATGGAGCAAAATATAATATTTAGCAATATGAGGTGTTTAACCCATGCTTTTTAATAAGGTTTCTTTTGCACTCACGGCTCTACTTTCTTCCACTGTGGTAATGATGAGTGGTTGTGCAACTAGTCTGTCTAGCACCACTTCAAACACACAACAACAGTCGCAAAATGCCTTATTGGTCTATGGTGGCCCCATTTTAACCATGCAAGGCATGCAGCCCAGCTATGTCGATGCCATGTTAATTCAAGATGGAAAGATCCGTTATACAGGCACATTGTCTGAGGCTGAAAAGCCTGCGCCACAGGCGAAACGCTTAAACTTGAATAACAAGACCGTCATCCCTGGCATCATCGATGCCCATAGTCATTTAAACTCTGTCGGTATGCAGCAAACTGTGGCAAATTTATATCCGCCGCCAGATGGCAAGGTGGTGAGTATTGCCACACTTATCCAAGAAATGAAGGCGTGGGCGAAGCAAAATCCAACCTTTGTCCAAGCCACTTCTGGTTGGATTATTGGCAATGGTTATGATGATGCCCAGCTACAAGAGAAAGCTCATCCGACAGCCACAGATTTAGATCAGATTTCAACGACTCAACCGGTGCTGATTTTACATCAGTCAGGGCATTTGGCCTCTGTGAATCACAAAGCGCTAGAGTTGTTAGGCCTTAATGAAAAAAGTAGCAACCCCAGTGGTGGTGTGATTCGACGCGTAGTGGGGACCAATATTCCGAATGGTGTACTGGAAGAAAGTGTTGTGATTGAAGCCATGTTACAGGCTTTTAAAACGGTCCCACCTGAAATGATGCAGCAGATGGCGTTGACTGCGGTACAGACCTATATGAAAAATGGTTATACCACGGTACAAGAAGGACGAGCTGATCGTGGTACTTCAGAACTTTGGCGCAGTTTGGCCAATCAAAACAAATTAGCCATCGATGTCGTTTCTTATCCTGATATCAGTTCTGAACAGGCGTATATGCTTGAAAAAGGTGTAAGCAAAAACTATGTCAATCACTTTAGAATTGGTGGCGTGAAAATTAGCTTAGATGGTTCACCCCAAGGTAAAACGGCATGGTTAACCGAACCTTATGTGGTTCCGCCTGAAGGGAAAGATAAGAACTATCGTGGCTATCCTGCATTTCCAGAGCAAAAAACAGTCCAGCAAATGATTGATTTGGCTTTTCAAGAGCAGTGGCCAATTTTGGCACATACCAATGGTGATGCTGCGATTGATCAATACCTCAATGTGATTGCCAATGCGCAAAAGAAATATGATGCCTCACAGCGAAGAGATGTGATTATTCATGCGCAAACCATGCGAGAGGATCAACTGGATCGGGCGAAACAGCTTCACTTGATCCCCTCATTTTTTTCTTTGCATACCTACTACTGGGGCGACTGGCATGTAGCACAAACCTTAGGTGAAAAGCGTGCTGAACACATCTCTCCGACAGGTTCAGCCTTAAGAAAAGGCATGATTTTCACCGAGCATCACGATGCCCCTGTTATCCCACCGAAAAGCATGATGGTGCTGGATGCAACGGTTAATCGCACCACACGAACAGGCAAAGTTTTGGGTGAGGCACAAAGTCAGCCCGTATATCGCACTTAAAACGATGACGGACTGGGCTGCATATCAGTATTTTGAAGAAGACATCAAAGGCACATTAAGTACTGGGAAATACGGTGACTTTGTTGTTTTAAGTGACAATCCAATCACAATTGATCCGTCTAAAATCAAAGATATCAAAGTCCTTGCAACCTATAAGCAAGGACAGTTGGTTTATCAAAGATAAAGTTGTTTAGCGGCTTGTAAACCTGCGACTGAAAAGGTCATGAGATGTTTGACCAAAAGCGCAGGTTCAAGTTTGGAGACATTTTTAAGTGGGCTTGGCCCATTTGCATCTGCCAAAATCAGCATCATACAAGGCGCGACCGTGCTGAGTACACAAGGCAAAAGTGCAGGGTGGTTTTCATCAATCCCTGAAACTTGGCTAATAATTTTTTTGACCAAAAGAAACTTTCGCGCACCATCATTTTGCATAAACGTGTATAGGTGGGTGGTCGGTGAAAAAAGTTCACGAACAAACACTTTGCTGTGCCAGACATCGGTTTCAACCAATTTACCGATCAGGCTTTCAAAAAAAGCTTCTAGTTTTTCAGTAGGCGTTTTAGAGCTGTTAAGTAAGGTCAAGAGTTCTTGTTCATCAATATAATGCGTATGTGCTTCGGCAAGTACGGCACGATATAACCCATCACGACCATCGAAGTGATAGTTAATGGCAGCCAAATCGACTTCGGCCAGCTTGGCAATGGCTTTACTCGTGGTTTTTGCAAAACCATCCTGAGCAATTAGGCGGCCAGCAGCATCCAAAATTTTCGATTTGGTTAAATCACCATCGCTACGTCCAGCTCTAGACATTATTTACTCTGCATCAAAATTTAGACTTGAAGTATATCTTTCTTAACTGTATTGTTATAGTTTAAATTAAATTTAAACTTGTATTAAAACTAAGCGAAGGTTTGGTGTACATGAACAAAAGTAAGTTCATACTGCTGGTTGGGGTATTGCTCATTGCTGTAGCGGCTGCATTTTTGTGGTTCAGTCGAGACAAAGCCGATCCCGATCATCTGGTGTTATAGTCAAATCATTATAAAACAAATACAAATAAGTCGATGAATTATTTAGAGTTTTCTTATAATAATGTATGGATAATAAAGTAGTTTGACTATATATGGCAATGTTGATATTCGACAAGTCTCGCTGGCATTTGAAACGGCTGGGCGTATTCAAAGCTTGGCTGTTCAAGAAGGCGATCGCGTTCAAAAAGGTCAGGTTCTTGCCGAACTAAATACCAAATCCCTTACTATACAAGCACAGCAAGCCCAAGCGCAGTTACACGTTCAACAGCAAACCTTAAATGAGCAAGCTGCGGGCAATCGACCTGAAGAGATTACCCAAGCGAAAGCGAAAGTACAGTCTGCCCAAGCCCAATTTGAAAATGCCGATAAGCAATACCAACGTTTAAATGTCTTAAATCGGAGTACTGCGGGTCAAGCGGTGAGTAAGCAAGAGGTTGATGCTGCAAAAAGCAATATGAAAATGGCGGAAGCGGCCGTCGGTGAAACCAAAGCCAACCTAGAGTTACTTTTGAAAGGTGCACGCACAGAAGATCGTGAAGCGGCTAAAGCACAATATGAATCGACCAAGGCCAATCTTGATTTGATTGATTACCAAATTACTCAAAGTAAGCTGCTAGCACCTGTGAATGGCGTAATTCGTGCACGTTTACAAGAAGTTGGTGATATGACGACTTCAAACAAGTCCGTCTATACCATTGCCCTGATCCATCCTAAATGGGTGCGTGTTTATGCCAGTGAAATGGATCTTGGACATATCAACATGGGCGCAGCAGCACAAGTCATTCGTGACTCACAACCGAATCAGCCTATCACAGGAAAAATTGGTTATATCTCATCTGTGGCGGAATTTACCCCGAAAACGGTACAGACCGAAGATATTCGCACGACTTTGGTTTATGAAGTCCGTATTTATGTCGATGACCCGAATGACCAACTGAAGATGGGACAACCTGTGACGGTGAACATAGCCAAATCATCGCGCCCAACTGCCACGAACAATCCTTAAGGCAGGGGAATATGTCGATGTCAGTAGAGAGCATTGTAATTGCCACGGATTTAAACAAAACCTTTAAAGCAGAACAAAAAGGTTTGGATGATGTGCAGGCTTTGCAAGGCATAAATATGCAGATCAAGGCAGGGCAACTAACGGCTTTGGTCGGGCCTGATGGTGCTGGTAAAACCACATTTTTAAGATTGATCGCAGGTTTATATAAGCCAACCGCTGGAAGCTTAGAGGTCTTAGGAATGGATGTCGCCAAAGACCCGCAATCTGTGCAAGATCGTATCAGTTACATGCCGCAAAAGTTTGGTTTGTATGATGACCTCAGTATTCAAGAAAATTTAGACTTGTATGCGGATTTGCATGGCGTGCCAATGGACGTTCGCAAGGAGCGTTTTGCACGTTTGCTCAAGATTACCGACTTGGCGCGCTTTACTGAACGTCCCGCAGGAAAACTCTCTGGGGGCATGAAGCAGAAGTTAGGTTTGGCCTGCACTTTAGTGCGTTCACCTGAACTATTGCTGCTGGATGAACCAAGTGTCGGTGTCGATCCACTCTCACGCCGTGATTTGTGGATCATCATTGAACAATTGGTGAGGGAGGAGAACTTGAGTGTCATTCTCAGTACGGCGTATATGGATGAAGCTGAGCGCTGTCATCAGGTTTATGTCATGTTGGATGGGCAAGTCTTAAAGCAAGGTACACCCGACGAGCTGACGGCTCAGGCACAGGGACAAACATGGCAAGTAAAACCCAGACCTGACATGAAGGCGCGGGTGTTACAAGCACATTTACTCGATAATCAATATTATATTGCCGATGCAGTTCCCAAAGGAGATGTAGTGCGTTTTATTACGCGAACTGAAAGCCCATCACTTCCAGCAGATCTCTTGCCCAAAGGCGTTGTTGCGGAACCGAGAGCAGCAGAGCTAGAAGATGCATTTATGTTGCTTTTACATGAGGCGAAGCATACTCAAAAAATGGTATTGGCACAGGAAAATTTAGCTTTAGACCCTTCAATAACTTTGATAGAAAACTCTGATCCACCACAAGTGAAAACAGAGCAGAATGTAAAACAGCAGCTCGAAAAACCTGTGATTGTGGTGAAGGATTTGGTACGCACTTTTGGTGATTTTACCGCCGTGGCCAGTACCTCGTTTGATGTATCCCGCGGCGAAATTTTTGGTTTGCTTGGCCCCAATGGTGCAGGTAAGACCACGACGTTTCGTATGCTCTGTGGCTTACTGCCCGCCAGCAGTGGTGTGTTGGAAGTGGCAGGCATGAATTTGCGTACAGCTCGTGCGCAGGCAAGGGCAAAAATTGGTTATGTATCGCAGAAGTTTGCCCTGTATGGCAATTTGAGCGTACTGGATAATCTAAAGTTTTTTGGTGGTGCTTATGGCTTATCGGGCAAACAGTTAAAGCAGCAAATTGATAAAGTGTTGCTTCAGTTTGAACTTAAGCCACATGCTAAAAGCGGTGATCTACCAAATGGTTTTAAACAGCGTTTGTCGATGGCAGCAGCACTGTTACATCAGCCTGAAATTATATTTTTGGATGAACCGACCAGTGGTATTGATCCATTAGCAAGGCGCTCTTTTTGGTACACCATTGGAGAGCTGGCGAACCAAGGCATGACCATTATTGTGACCACGCACTTTATGGAAGAAGCTGAATATTGTGATCGGATTGCGATTCAAGATGCAGGGAAATTATTGGCGATTGGCACACCTCAACAGATTCGTGGGATGGCGCAGTTAGAGGGTGTAAACGATATGAATAGCGCGTTTATTACCATCGTTGAACAGTCCCGTGCGGACATGCAGGCTCACTGAGGAGCGTCAGATGAATCATTTCGCAGCTTTCTGGACACGACTGTTTGCCTTAACACGTAAAGAATCTAAACAGCTGCTTCGTGATAAAAGCAGTATGGCGATCGGTTTCATTCTACCGATTATTTTAATTTTACTGTTTGGTTATGGACTGTCTTTCGATTTAACCAACGGACGAGTCGGGGTTGTGGAGCAACAGCCCACGCCACAGAGTCAGCAACTGATGAGTGGGTTAAACGGTTCTAGATACATTACTGTCAAGCACTATCCCAGCTTTAGCCAAGCTGAAGCCGCAATGGGCAAGGCTGAAATTGATGCCATCGTCAATATACCCAGTAACTTTGCGGAGCAATATGCAAAGGGGGCGGGTGCTGTTCAGGTCATTACCAATGGCCGTTCGACCAGTATTGCTTCGGCTTTGCAGGGTTATATTACCAGTGCGATCAATACCGCCAGTTTGATACAAGCAGACCGAACAAATGCAGCTTCGGTGGGTGGCATTATCAGGGTTGAACAACGTATGTGGTTTAACGAGTCTGCAAATAGCACATGGTTTTTAGTACCGGGTTTAATTGTCTTAATTTTGACCTTGGTCGGAGCATTTTTAACAGGTTTGCTTATTGCACGTGAGCGCGAGCGCGGCACTTTAGAAGCATTATATGTTACGCCCGTACGTCCTCTAGAAATTGTACTTTCAAAACTGGCGCCCTATATCGTGATTGGGATGATCGATATTGTGATGTGCTTAGTTGCAGCACATGTTTTATTTGATGTACCCATCCGCGCATCACTGCTCTCTGTCATGAGCGCTTCTTTTTTATATTTAATGGTGTCGTTACTGCTGGGTCTGATGATTTCAGGCCTATCAAAAAGTCAGTTTCAAGCCAGTCAAATGGCACTCCTTGCCAGCTTCATGCCCGCTTTGATGCTTTCAGGTTTTGTGTTCGATACACGGAACTTACCGCTAATTGTGCAAATCATCAGCAATGTTTTACCTGCAACGCACTATATGACTTTGATTAAAACATTATTACTCGGTGGTGATGATTGGTCTTTGTGGTTCAAAGAATGTGGCATTTTACTGATCTATATCGTGCTATTCACAGTAATGACCGCGCGTACACTGAAAAAGCGCTTGGGCTAACGAAAGGAAGAATGGTGTTATGACAACGTTAATGCGCTGGTTTCGTTATCTTTGGGTGCTAACCCGAAAAGAGTTTTTAGCCATTTTAGCCGATCCTGCCAATCGGGTGACCTTAATCGCGCCTGTATTTATCCAAGCGGTCTTGTTTGGTTATGCCGCAAGTTATGATGTGAATCATGTTGATTATGCTGTGCTGGATCAAAGCCGAAGCCAAAGCTCACAACAAGTTTTAGCGCATTTAGATGGTTCAGGAATTTTTAAAAGAACAGCAGATTTGCAGAATAATCAACAAATCCAACAGGTGATTAATGATCGAACAGCCTTGGCGGTCATCACCATTCCTGCTGATTTTGAGGATAAGCTCAATAATAATGAGTCTTCGCCGTTTCAAGTGATTCTAGATGGGAGAAACTCATCGACCGCAAGTATGGCTGGTTCTTACATCAGCAATGTGGTGGGGCAGGTCAATCAAGAGCGTTTGGGAACCAACTCCGCGATCACGGTACAAGCGCGGACATGGTATAACCCGAATGTCGAGTCGAGATGGGGCATCATGCCATCTCTGATTGCAACTTTAAGTATGATGCAGACACTGTTACTTTCGGCACTTTCAGTAGCACGCGAGCGTGAACAAGGGACTTTTGATCAGCTCTTAGTTACACCTTATACTCCGACGCAGATTATGATGGGGAAGGCCATTCCGCCGATTATTATTGGGGTTATTCAATCCTCCATTATTTTGGCAATTATTCTGTTCTGGTTCCAGATCCCGATGAATGGCTCCTTGACCTTACTTTATTTTGGATTATTTATCTTTAATATTGCCGTTGTGGGTGTGGGACTGTCGATTTCAGCGATTGCACTGAATATGCAACAAGCCATGCTGTATACTTTCTTTTTGATCATGCCTTTGACACTTTTATCTGGTTTACTAACTCCTATACAAAATATGCCAGAAGTGTTGAATTGGCTGACTTATGCCAACCCGCTACGCTTTGGTATAGACTTGGTACAAAGGGTGTATTTGGAAGGTGCGAGTTTTGCGCAAGTGAAATGGGACTTTGTACCGATGTTGGTATTAGCCATAATTACCTTGCCTTTGGCTGCGTGGTTATTTAGAAATCGTTTGTCATAAGAGAGTGATATCTCTTATGTCTCACTTATCGATACAGACTGTGACTCCGCGTTTGACGTTAAATAATAGACCTCTTGCGAAAGTAAAAACTACCTCAATATAGATTTCATGAAATATCAGAAATTAAACCGTTTTTCAGATTCTGAATTCCAGCGCTTGGTTGGCGTACCTCGACCAGTTTTTAGTGAAATGGTCGAAGTTTTAAAAGAAGCAGAATCACTTAAAAAGAAATCTGGGCGTCCTCATACTTTAGCTATAGAGGATCAATTGTTATTAACACTCAATTACTTACGGAATTACAGCACTCAATTGGAATTGGCTGCAAATTACCATATCGCTGAAAGTAATGTGAATCGAACTATTAAAAAGGTTGAAGATGCATTAATGAAATCAAGACGTTTTACCCTGCCAAAACGAAGCATTACCACAGCAGACGAACAATTTAACTGGGTAATTATTGATGCGACAGAATGTTCAATAGAACGCCCGAAAAAAAAATCAGAGTAAGTTTTACAGTGGTAAAAAGAAGAAACATACGTTAAAAGCCCAAGTGATCTATCATCCGAAGAGCAAACAAATCATAGGAGTAGATATATCGTTTGGCAGTCAGCATGATATTAAATTGGCAAGAAAAACAGTTAAGAAATTCAAACATTGTGACTATGTTATGACCGATTTAGGGTACTATGGGTTAGAGCAAGATGGCTTTAAATTATTGATGCCAATAAAGAAAAAGAAGAATTTACCCTTATTTGATGCTGAGAAAAATTACAATAAAATGATTGGAAAAATACGAGTTGTAATCGAACATATTAATAGTCAATTGAAAAGATTTAGAATACTAAGTGAACGCTATCGAAATAGACGAAAAAGATTCGGTTTACGCATTAACTTAATCGCTGCACTGGTAAACCGGATGAACTTGCAATAACGACTTTCGCAAGAGGTCTAATGCAATCAATATCGGTTCATGATCAAAAAAAACGATTTTTGCATTGTATTTCTGGCTTAAGCTTTTTATTATTGCCCGCTTGTTTTCGCGATCAGCTTGGAATAGAACCTTGAGTAATTTTCTAACCGAACACCTGATTCATCGAGATGAGGACTTTATGGTCATCCATAAGCCTGCAGGTATACTCACCGTTCCGGGGAAGACAGAAGACTTACAAGATTGTATGATCAATCGTTTAGTCAAACTAGAACCTAAAACACTACTGATCCACCGTCTTGATCGTGATACCTCAGGTATCTTGGTTTTTGGTCTCAGCCGTTGGGGACAAAAATCCATTTCTCGTCAGTTTCAAGAGCGCCAAACCGATAAAACCTATCAAGCGATTGTGGCTGGTCATTTAGAGGGTCAGGGCACTGTTGATGTGCCTGTCATTTATGATCCGTCCCGTCCACCGTTACATATTGCAGAGCTCAGTCATAACAAGCCTGCTGTGACAGAGTGGAAAGCCATTGAACATTTTGAAATACAGGGTCAGCCCGTGACTCGTGTAGCACTCACCCCCATTACAGGGCGCTCGCATCAACTTCGTGTACATATGCAGTTTTTAGGTCATCCTATCGTGGGAGATACGCTTTATGCTGCGCCTGACCAGCAAGATTTGATGCCGCGTTTGTGTTTACACGCAGAGCGTTTGAGTTTTCATCATCCCCAAACAGATGAACGTATCGAATTTATTTGTCCAGTACCATTTTAAGTACGTGGAATCATCAAATTTGCTCACTTTTTTAGTGAGCTTTATGTCAAAATATATTGCTTAAAGGTGTATAATTTTGCTCAAATATCAAACAATGTTTGAGCATTAAATTTGCAGTCCTAACTTGTAGATAAAGGTGGAAAAATTGCAGCAGTTTGCTATTGGTCAACGTTGGTTATCAGATACAGAAACAGAACTAGGTCTAGGAGTTCTTATTGATGTAGATGAGCGATCTGTCAGCATCTTATTCCCTAAAAGTGATGAAACACGTGTATATGCACGGAATAATGCACCTTTATCACGTATCATTTTTAACGTGAACGATGAATTACAAGATCAAGAAGGCACCAAGTGGACGGTTGAATCACATGAAGACCGTCATGGTGTGGTGCGTTATAACGTTGTTCGTCGCTTAGAAGATGGCACGGAAGAACGTAAATCACTGAATGAGACTCGCATTGGCGCTCAAATTCAGCTGTCTAAACCGCTTGATCGCTTATTGGCAAGTCAAATTGACTATAAAGAATGGTACGACTTACGTATTGAAGCGATGCTAATGCAAGCCAATATGAAGTCGAGCCCACTGCGTGGTATGGTCGGTTCGCGTGTCGGTTTGATTCCTCATCAGTTGTATATTGCACACGAAGTGGGTCAACGTTTTGCTCCCCGTGTTCTTTTAGCCGATGAAGTGGGCTTAGGGAAAACCATTGAAGCTGGGTTGATCATCCATCAACAGCTTAAAACGGGACGCTCTGAACGCATTCTGATTTTGGTGCCAGATTCACTGCAATATCAGTGGATGATTGAAATGCGCCGCCGTTTCAATTTGCAGTTCTCTTTATTTGATTTAACTCGTACGGCTTCAATCAAAGAACATGACCCTGAACTGAATCCATTTCTGACTGAACAATGCATTATTGCCTCAATTGATCTGATGATTGACCATGATGATTTGCGTGAACAAGCTCTAGAAGCGGGTTTTGATCTGTTGGTGGTCGATGAAGCACATCACTTGATGTGGAATGAAGAAGATGGCGGTAATGATCGCTATGACCTCGTTGAAGAATTGGCAGAAAAAACACCGGGCGTTTTATTGTTAACGGCAACCCCAGAACAGCTGGGTGTGGAAAGTCACTTTGCGCGTTTACGTTTACTTGATCCACAGCGTTTTAGTTCGCTGGATCGTTTCTTGGATGAAGAAACCCAGTATCAACAAACTGCAAAAATTGCTGAAGTACTGATGTCAGATATGCCACTTGAAGAAGGGCATTTAGCTGCATTGGAAGGTTTGTTAGGGCATCGCATTGAAGATGCACCAGAACAACGTTTCCGTGCCATTCATGAGCTTTTAGACCGTCATGGTACAGGGCGTATTTTGTTCCGTAACACCCGTGAGGCCATTCAAGGTTTCCCAGGTCGTGACTGTCAGCCTGCACCTTTGCCTGCACCAGAAAACTGGTCTAAAGATGGTAAATTGCGTGAACAAATGTGGCCAGAAGAAGCGCAGCTTGACGGTGCGTGGATGGAAGCTGACCCGCGTGTCATGTGGCTCATGGAAAAACTACGTACAGACTTAAAACACAAAAAAGTATTGCTCATTGCACGTACTGGTCCCGTGGTTGAAGCGCTTGAAAATGTACTCCGTTTACATGCGGGTATTCGTACTGCAATGTTCCATGAAGGCATGAGTTTGCTTGAGCGTGACCAAGCGTCGGCTTACTTTGCTGAAGAATCTTATGGTGCACAAATTTTACTGTGCTCTGAAATTGGTTCTGAAGGTCGTAACTTCCAATTTGCATCAGATTTGATTTTATTTGACTTGCCTGCAAACCCAGATGTACTTGAACAACGTATTGGCCGTTTAGACCGTATTGGTCAAGAAAATCGGATTCAAATTCATGTGCCGTATCTAATTGGAACAGCACAAGAACGTATGTTCCGTTGGTATAACGAAGCATTAAATATTTTCAGTAATATCTCGCCAACTGCTCAAACTTTACAAGAAAACTTTATTGTTGAATTGAAAGATTGTTTACTGACAGATCAAGGTCAGCAGTTTGATGACTTACTCGAAGCAGTTAGCGTACAACGTGAAGCCTTAGAAGCAGAGTTACAATCAGGTCGTGACCGTTTACTTGAATACAACTCTTGTCGTCCAATTGTGGCGCAAGAAATTGTACAAGCGCTTGAGTCTTATGATGACAACACCACTTTGCCAATGTTTATGAAGCGCTTTATGGCGTCGACAAACATTGATTTTGACGAGCAAAGCAACGGTACAGTCATCATTAAACCAACCGATCAAATGCAAGTTCAAGGTTTAACCTTGGACGAAGAAGGCATGACTGCGACCTTCTACCGCGATCAAGCTCAGATACGTGAAGATGCTCAGTATTTAACTCTTGAGCATCCATTTACTGAAAGCGTAATGGAAATGATCAACACTCAAGGTTTTGGTAGTACCAACGTTGCAGTGTTGAAGTCAGCTGCTTTACCGCAAGGTTCAGTATTGTTAGAAGTGTGGTTTAAGGTCGATGTGGTTGCGCCGAAAGCATTGAATTTACCTTCAAGCTTACCGCAGCAGCTGGTTCGCGTCTTGCTGAGTGAAAAGGGTCAAGACCTGTCGCAGAAAATTGCCCCTGAAATCTTAAAACCATACTTGCATCATTTGGATGGTAATAGCTGTCGTCAAGTCGTGAAAGCACGCCGTGAAGTGATTGAGCAGCGTTATGTACAAGCATTAGAGCTTGCACGTGCGGCTTTACCAAGCTTTGTGCAACAAGCGAAAGAAGTCTACGGTAGCAAGTGGCAATACGAAATTGACCGCCTGTCTTATTTAAAGCAGTTTAATCCGAGTATTCGTGAAGATGAAATTTCGCGTCTACAAAAACTGCAAAAAGAAGGTCTCGGTTTGCTAGATGGCCTATCGGTCACACCAGAAGCAATTCAAGTGATGGTTGTGGTTAAACCATAATTGGAATTGCTGTATGAAAAGCACCTTCGGGTGCTTTTTTAATGAGTCCTTAAAAAAATGGATGTCTAAGTTGTATTTGAAAAGTAATCCATTGAAATTTTAAGCGCTTGCTTATGCTAGAATTTTCGCCATTAAAACTCTAATGTATCGAACAATAAATTATGTCTAAAGCTTTAGTAACAATGGGTTCAAAAACAACACATGGTGGCATCGTCACTGAGTGTGAGAACAGTTTTGTGATCAATGGTATTGCTGTGCACTTAAATGGAATGAAGCATTTTTGTCCTAAGTGTCGAATGGTGGTTTCTGCGATTGCAGCAGATCAGAGTACAACGGTCTTGGGGCGTGCTGTGGTGATTGCAGGAGACAAAACCAACTGTGGCGCTACTTTTTTAGCTAATCAGAACTTAACTGTTTCTGCAAAGTAATGTCAGATCTATTCCGGAATATTTTTAAAATTGGCCGAAGTGATCAAAGTCTATGACTTAGCATTCATCCTGCGCCATTTCGTTTAGATTGAAAAACGATTATGGTAAATAGGCTATAAAACAATAGATCTGAATGACATGAGCAAACCAGCCTTACACTTTACCCATGCAAACGGCATTCCCTCGGGCAGCTATCAAAAATTCTTTCAGTTTTTAAATAAAGATTTTGATGTCAAAGCGATTCCGATGATTGGTCTAGATCCGCACTATCCTGTGGAATACCGTTGGGAAGCATTGGTGGACCAAGTTATTTCAGATATTGAATAGCAGTTTCCACGGCAACAAGTGATTGGTTTAGGGCATTCTTTTGGTTCTTTACTCACGCTTATGGCGGCTTATAAAAAACCACAGTTGTTTTCGCAAGTGATTATCATGGACCCCCCGTTTGTGATTGGTTCCAAGGCCTTTTTATTTGAAGCGTTACAAAGGCTAGGATCAAAGTCCATTGAAAAACTTACCCCAGCTGCAGTGACTGTCAAGCGTCGTGATCATTGGGAGAGTATTGAGCAGGCCAGTCAGGCGCTCAGACCGAATCGTATTTTTAAAGACTTTGATGAACAGTGTTTTGCGGACTTTATAGCATGTGGTTTAAAAAGTGATTCGACTCGAAATGGGGTGACGCTAACCATTCCCAAACATACTGAAGCTGAGATCTTCAGGACAGTGCCTGCGTGGTGGTGGCGTACCCCACGCAAAGCACCTGATATGCCGATTCATGTGTTGACTGCAAAAGATAGCCATTTCTATAAGCAAGGTTTACCCCAAGGGATGAAAAAAACCTATGCGATCGACTATAGTGTGCTTGAAGGTGGGCATATGTTTCCGCTAGAACAACCGAAACAGACCGCAGAATTTGTGCACCAGCTCATTAAAGAGCAACAGCGAAACAAATAATAAGATATTTCAGCGAATCTGTTGGGTGTAATCACAGATTAGCGAATCATCGCTTCATCCAAATGACGCGAACCTTCCAAAATCATGCGAATCATGATCATGGTTTGTTCAGCCATTTTTTTACGCTCTACACTTGGCATATCAATCACTTTGGCACCCATATTGAAAACCAATTGGGTGATTGCCATGGACACCAATTCAGGGTGGAAGAGTTTGCTATTATTTAAACGTTCTAAACGAATTAAATCATCTTTGAGTTCTTGCTGGAAATAATTCAACTGTCTTTCGACCGCATTTTTATAAGATGCTGAACCCGTATATGCTTCGCGTAATAGCAGGCTTAAGTTGCCGTCATCCGCATCTAGTTGTTCAATAAAAACTTCGACTGAGCTACGAATAATACTTTCTTGGCGAATGGCCTTAATCCGTGCTTCATGCAAAATTTGGCGTAGCACAACACCTGCACGTTCAATCAACTCAATAGCAAGTTCATCGGTATCTTTAAAATGACGATAAAAACTATTCGGCGCAATGCCTGCTTCACGTGCGACTTCACGCAAGCTCAGGGATGCAATACTTTTTTCAGGACCAATCAAATTTAAAGCAGCTTGAAACAGTTCATCTTTTGTAATCGTTGCTTTTCGACCAACACTACGTGCAAGCACTGGTGCATGTTTTTTTGAAGCTTCATGCTCTGTGTTGGTTGTATGGGTTTGAATGGTGGTCGGTGTCATATTTATCAAGTAATTAAATCAATCGGTTCATTATAGCCCCACTGGTCGGCATTGTGAAACGAAACGAAACAATCAGAGTATATATACAAATATATATACATGTGTATAATAATTCAAAATCTATGGCGTGGTCCTTTACTATGCAGATCCTTGAAAGAACTAAATCTCCTTTAACTGAGTATGCTGAGAGTGTTATAGACCGACACACAACTAACTTTTGGCTTCAAAAAATCAACCCACTTTGGTCGATACACCAAACTTTGGGTAAAGTGGTAAAAAAAGAGCAAGTTGCACACGATATGGTGAGCTTGACGCTGCAAACCAATCGTCATTTTCAAATGGGGCAAGCGGGGCAACACCATCCTGTATATGTCGTGGTTCAAGGCGTACGTTATGAACGTACCTATAGTTTGACCCAGATTGATGCGCAACATGTCTTACTGAATGTAAAAATGGTAGACCAAGGCAAGGCAAGTCATTGGCTATGTGAGCAGGCTCAAATCGGCGATGTTTTAGAATTCGGTCAGCCTTATGGCGATATGCAATTGACTGTAAATGATCAACAGTTAATTTTACTTGCTGCGGGCAGTGGTATTACCCCCATGCTGAGTTTACTGAAACGTTTAGAGAAGACCGCTAAGCTTAAAAAGCAGCCTGTACATTTGATGTATTGGGTGAAAAAACATACTGATGCAGCTTTCAAAGCATATTTTGAGCAACTAGCAGCACAATACTCAAACTTCACATTCAGCATGTTTTATACCCAAGAGTCAGATGAAGGTGAGCGTTTAAACCAAAACCATATGTCTGGATTGGATCAGATTGAAAATGCAACGGTATATGCATGCGGCCCTTCAGGTTTTGTGGCTACGGTTGAGCAGCTTTTCGCTCATGCCAATACCTTAAAAACTGAAGCGTTTAGCATGAGTCCATTTGCAAATGATGATGTTGGTTTTGTGAATATTACCTTAACAAAGTCGAAGAAAATTTTAAGCATTCCCAAAGGTCAATCCATTCTTTCAAGTTTGGAACAGCAAAATGTTAAGCCTCAACATGGCTGCCGTATGGGAATCTGTAACAAATGTGCCTGCAACAAAGTTGAAGGTTCGACTAAAAACTTGGTCAATGGTGCACAAAATTCTGAGCCTGGAAATTTTCTAAAAATTTGTGTCAATACGGCACAAACCGATCTTATTGTTGATTTATAAGGGGAATAAATACAATGAATATGCCTGTTAAAGTTGAATATTTTAAAAACCCGAAGAATCGTGAGTTAACGACATTTGAGTTGGATGAACTTGCACGTGAGCTAGATGCCATTAAGCAAGAAGTACTGGATGATATTGGCGAGAAAGATGCGCAATATATTCGTCGTGTCTATGCAGCGGTGCGTTATGCATCTATTGCAGGTCGTGCATGTTTATTTGCAGGTTGGTTCCCACCTGCATGGGTGTTGGGCACGGGCTTGCTGAGTTTTGCCAAGATTATGGAAAACATGGAATTAGGTCATAACGTGATGCACGGTCAATATGACTGGATGAACGACCCTAAGTTTAATGGTCAAAACTATGAGTGGGACATCGTAGGTACAGCAGACAATTGGCGTCAGACCCATAACTACAAGCATCATACCTATACCAACATTAAAGGAATGGATGATGACATTGGCTATGGTCTGCTTCGATTATTCCCTGAACAACGTTGGAAACCGGGCTTTTTATTACAACCGATTTATAGCATTCCATTTTGTTTGTTGTTCCAATGGGGCGTTGCGATCCAAAACTTGGAATTAGGCAAATACTTCAAGGGACGTAAAAGCAAAGCGCAGACTTTAGCTGAATGGAAACCTATGCAGCGCAAAATTGGTAAACAATTGTTTAAAGATTATGTGTTTTTCCCACTCATTGCAGGACCTGCGGCGTTGCCTGTCTTTACGGGGAATTTGATTGCAAATGGTATCCGTAATATGTGGACATTTAGTGTGATTTTTTGTGGTCACTTCACCAAAGATGTGGAAGTTTTCCCGAAAAAAGTACTGGAAAATGAAAGCCGTGGTCACTGGTACATGCGACAAATTCGTGGTTCATCGAATTTAACGGGTTCTGAAGCATTCCATATTTTGACGGGGCACTTAAGTCATCAAATTGAGCATCACTTATATCCAGATGTACCTGCGCGTCGTTACCGTAAAATGGCACCGAAAGTACAAGCAGTGTGTGAAAAGTATGGCATTAACTATAACAATGCCAGCTTAGTAAAACAGTATGGTAGCGTCATCAAACGTATTGTGAAATATGCATTTCCCTTTAAAAAGTAAGTAAAAAAGCCACTTCATTTGAAGTGGCTTTTTTTGTTATTTACTAAATTGACGTAAGGTCTTTACCAGATGATGGTAATCACCTTGTTTGGCGATATTGAGCACATGTTCAATTTCGTGTTTTAACCATTTTTGTTTTGAAGCATTAAAAGCGAACTTCGCCAATAATACAAAGGGGCTTTCACCGAATTTAATCGAAAGACCTTTGACATACTTGGGTGGAGATAACTGTTCCATACTGATGCCTTTTTATAATTTAAGTGGAATGGTTCTCAAAATATTTTTATTAGGCAAAATTTATCATAAATATATTTTTTGGTAAATAAAACATACTGAATTTTAATAATAAATATTTTTAAAAATTTAATATGGCTAATTATTAACCTGCACTTAATAATTAGCTTATTTGACGATGATTTGATGTTTCTGACAAGTCAGGAAGACTTAAATCTGTCCCTACCAAATAGCTAAAATCAGCTAAAGACAACATTTGTTTATCTTCAATGCTATTTCCATAAGCATAAACGGCATGATAACTATCCAGCGCATATTTTTCTTGGATACGTTGAGCTTTGTACTCACAGCTACAGTCCGCAGTCAGATAACGCCCTGTATAGTGTTGCTGGTCTTGTTCAACTTGGGTACAGATCAGTTCAATTGAGAGGATTTCACACACATATTTTAAATAGATATCAATTGAAGCAGAGACCAAAACCACATCATCGCCCAAACTTTGGTGTTGCTTTAGTTGGCTATAAAGTGCTGGATTAAGTCCTTTGATTAAGAGTTCTGCATAGCGTTTTGCATAAGCGTCAATTTCGCTCACTTCAGCTTGCTTAAACATCGCATGGAAAAGTTTAGAGCGCATATGATGGGCAGGATAAAAACCTAAATAATAACTTTGAATATAAGGCAGAACTTTTAAGCCTTGTAGAGCAATATGCCGTTTCGAGTGTACATAGAAGATGAACCCCGTAAAACTGTCTTTGTCATACAGGGTGCCATCAAAGTCAAATAAGGCTAGATTTTTATGCGCTTTGCACGTTGCATGCATGTTTGATAACGTCCATTGACACGAGTGGCAAACCAGTTGGTATTGTAGTCACGGCTGAGCTTTGGACCAGAAATGACGACTTCTGGCATCATGGCATAGAAAGGTTCTTTTTTAGTGACTTCTTGATAAAGCTTAGCCACAGCACGATAGGTGGCTGTATCTTCAAATTTCTTCTCTTTCTCTTTTTTCAGGTCAGAGCGAATTTGACGTGGAGTAACCAAAATATTGTGCTGAGCGAAAACACTGATGAGTTCACGCTCTGATTGACTCTTTGCAGATTTAGGTGAGCCATCTTTGCCATAAAGTAACAAGTCACCGTCTAAATCAAGTTCAGCTTCAGTTAAGTCATTCAACATACTTTGGAAGGCTGCATTTCGACTTGAGTACATACCTGAGTTATAGTCAGCAAAACGGTAAAGCGGTTTGTCATAGTCAGCAGGGTACATCATCAGTCGGTGGATGCCGTAGTACAGACCACCATATTGGCTATAAAGGTCGGTACGTAGGTCAGCCATGCTGCCACCTTCGCGTTTATTGTCTTTGGCATAACCGATATGCACTTGCATTGAACCCAATGTAGTAATTGGGTTCATTTTTTCGCCCACGTCTTGACCCACAAGTTTGGCTGCACCTGTGAGTGCACTGACGTGATAGTGCTTTGACATATAGTCAAAAATTTCACGGTACAGTTCATCCAGTTCACGTTCTGTTTTAACGCGGCGCATTTGGCTTAAATAGTTATCTTCAGGACTCGGCTGCTCTTTTAAAACCTGTTGGAAATAGCCTGCAATGGTGCCACCAATGGCATCACCGAGCTTATCTTTAAATTTTTCATCTAAGCGATCTTGGACTTCTTTAACCGCTTTTTCACCTAAACCGTAAACTTGTGGGTCTGCAACAAAGTTAGACTCTTGATCAACCACGGCAATGATCGAACACATATTCTCTTTATTTTGCGGAATACCAAACTGCTCTGAAATATCGTATATATCTTCAGCCCATGAACGGCGGTCATTTACGCGTCCGGGAATGATGCGTGCGATTTGTTCAGCATTGAGCTTAGGCTCATCATCTGTCCACCATGAACGATCACCGCAGGCGGTTAAGCCTATAGATATGGCCAAGACACTTAGTGTTTTTAAACCAGAAGAAAGAAACAGCTTTTTATTCATAAACAGAGAACACATGATAAAAGGTGAGCCGAAACAGCAGGTGCAGTATACTATGTCGGTCGAAAAAGTGATGAATTTATATGTATATTGGTCGGTATCAACTGTCAAATCATTTGGTTGTTGTTCCTATGGCAGGTGGGTTGGGTTATTAAGAAGAATGAATATTATTCAGTCTGTTATCTGTTTTATTATGACGGATGGCGCAAAATTAGTGTAATAGATTGAGGAGAACTTAACTTATGATTTTTCCATTTTTTGAGATTCGTTTTTTTAATAAATTAAACAGAAAATAGTTCAACGAATAGAATAGACTTCCGTCATAAATCAAAAAACGTACAATTTATTTGATCTTAAATTAATCAGCAAAATTATTTAATTCAAGCGATAATCCTTGGATGAAATTCAAAGATATTCAAAAATTATCAGACGTTAAGTTTCGTAGGCTTACCGGTGTTAGTTGGGCTACATTTAACCTCATGTTGGCCGAGCTAAATAAGCATTTACCTCGTCATATTGGTAAAGGACGACCGCATAAATTACCGTTGGAAGATCGTTTGCTCTTATGTATAGAATATTGGAGAGAATATCGAACATTTTTCCATCTTGGTATGAGTTACGGTGTATCTGAAACGAGTGCAATTCGTATCACACGTGCTATTGAAGATACCTTAATCGGTTCTGGAAAATTTAACTTGCCAAAACAACTTCCTAATCGAGATGAAGTGGATTGGGAAGTTGTTGTGATTGATGCCACTGAAATATTAGTTCAACGTCCAAAAAAAACAGAAGAAATGGTATAGCGGTAAAAAAAAGCGACATACCTTTAAATTTCAGCTATCTATGCACTATACAACAGGTGAAATACTGAGTGTATGTGGAAGTCATGGAAGCATGCATGATTTTAAAATATTTAAAAAAAGCATGAGGAAATTAAAATTTAAGCCCTTTTTTATCGTTGATAAGGGGTATTTAGGGATAAAGAAATTGGGTTTTGGATGCCTCATGCCATCTAAAGCAAAGAAAACTGAAAAACTAGATTCTGAATTAAAAAAGTTAAATAGAGAGATTGGTCGTAGACGAATTCAAGTAGAGCATGTATTTGGAAGGATGAAATGTTTTAAGATTTTATCTTGTGTATATAGAAATCGTCGTAAAAGATTAAACCTGCGGTTTAATTTACTTGCTGGCATATACAATTTAGATTGGGTGAAAGATAAACAATTAAATTGATTGAAAAATGATTTATGAAGGAAGTCTAATGTAATGATATTCTAAAAACAAATTTAAATTAATATTTGAAAAATAAAGTAAAAGGGTTAAGATCTAAAATTAGATCAAAAAATGTACTTGTAATAATAATGAGGGGAATATGGAAAATTTTATTAATAGACTAAGAAGCCATATTGAGCATGTGAAAAAAGTAGGGGGCCACTGTACTACAGAAGAAACAACTAAGCAGGCTTTAATCCTTCCTTTATTAGATATTTTAGGTTTTAGCCCTTATGACCCGACCAAGGTGCTTGCAGAATTTGCAGCTGATTTTCCAGGTGTGAAATCTACAGAAAGAGTTGATTATGCTCTTTACTGTAATGGGCAACCTGTAATGTTTATTGAAGCAAAACCTTATGTTGCTAATTTAACGAATCATGCTCCGCAGCTATCTAGATATTTTAATAGTAGTTTAGGGGTGACGATTGGCGCGATCACAAATGGTAAAGAATGGAGATTTTTTACTGATTTAATTAATCCAAATGTGATGGATGATAAGCCATTTTTAACAGTTGATTTTACGAAGAATAAAGCCGAGGATTTGACACAGCTAGCTGAGTTTAAACATGATAATTTTCATGTAGAAAAGCTACGCTTTTTTGCTGAAGAAAATCAATATATCCAGCAGTTTAAAACTGTAATAAAAAGAAGTATTAATGAAGTTGATATTGATTTTGTTCGCTATGTGGCTCAACAAGCAAGTATTCCTCGTCAATTAAACACTAAATTTTTAGAGTCAATTCAGCCTTTTGTAAAACAAGCTGTTGAGCAGCCAATTAGTGATACCGTTGTTAAAGGACTATCCTCGCCTACAATTATTACTGCCCAGCCAGTTGAACAAAAAGTAGAGGAGACTATTGAGATTGTGTCTGAAAGCTCAACGCTAGCTGACATTGTTAACTCTGAAAATGAAAGAATTGTGACTACTGTTGATGAACAGGAGTTAAGTCGTATTGTGACAGAGCTCTTTCCTGAAGTTGAATTGGTGGCTAAAGACACAGAAAGCTATTTTAGCGTGCTGTTTCAGAATAAAAATAATCGTTGGTTATTTAGATATGATGTAAATCGTAAGAGACCAACCATTCAGTTTGCAGTAGCAATTGATGACTATCGAAAAAAAGAGTTAGAGCGGGCAGGATTGGAAGTGCAAAATAACGGTCAAGTTTTTTTAGATAAACCTGAACACATATATAGAGCCGTAGGCATTTTAAAAGATTGCTTGGATTACTGTAGTAATGATGACAACTTTAAAAGAGCATCTAATTCCTAATAGAAAAAGCCACTTTATAAGTGGCTTTTTCATAGCACAGTAAAAACTTCATACTTGAGAGATAGGATAGATCTTATTTTGTCATTACAAGTCATCCTTGGACGTGACCGTCGTGCAAAGATATCAAAATGATGTTTCTAATTTTCGATGAACTATGAATAAGAGTTATGGAGTACAGCCAAAGGCTCGGCAACAAGCCTCAAAAGCTAATCAAAGAGTAGGTTTTTTTATTTGTGCTATAGTTTAATTGTTACTTAGCAGGCAGAACAATATGAATATCTGTATTGGTGGTGACTTGGATGGTCAAGTAGTGATTTTAAATAAGATGCGATTTAATGCAAAAGAGATAGATCAAAATAAATCATCGAGCTATATCAAGCAAAAGTACGTTAAGGGCGATCAAGTCTTTAATTTTTGGCGACATGCAGAAATGAAAATATGGGATGTTACTCATCAAGTTGAGTTGATTTTAGGAAAGAAAAATTAGCTAGAAGTGGGCAAATAAGCTTTATTCGCTTTTAGTGAAGATTTTCTTATCAATATGGATGAAAAAGCATTTCATGTGGGGTTGGGTGGTAGCAATAAAATAATATGTTAAGGTCTATCTATTGCGCGCTAAAAAGCTTATAGTGATAGTGTATTAGAATTATTTATTTTATTGTATTTACTAAAGTTATTTCGCAATTGATTCAACTCTGCGGTTTATCCGATGTATATGATTTAAAAGATTAATTCTTATATTTTTCAAAATTTAAGAGAATATTTATGTCAAACATTACAACTGGTACCGTTAAGTGGTTTAATGAAACTAAAGGCTTTGGTTTTATTTCTAGCGATACTGGAGAAGACGTTTTTGCACACTTTAGCGAAATCCAATCAAACGGTTTCAAAGTGTTGAATGAAGGTCAACGTGTTCAGTTTACGATTGTAGCTGGCAAGAAAGGCCCTCAAGCAAGCTCTATCACAGTAATCTAAGAATATTGTGAATTAAAAAACCCGCTTCAGTTAGCGGGTTTTTTAATGGCAGCTTATTTACTATTCGGTTGTTCAGGCGTCGTACGCTCACTATCTTTAGGCGGTGAATGGCTTATTTAAAAAACATATGAACAAATATTAATTGATCTATAAGAAATCTTTTGAAGGACTTATTAAGAATAGTAGAAAAATCCCTAGATAAAGGGATTTCAATGCCAAGTAATCAATATGAGAATAGGAATGAGGTGAAATTGTGATATTTGCTATGACACCGTAAAAGACTCTAGGAACGAGTTTAGTGATGAAAGTGTAAAAGCTGACTCGGAAAAATGGAGTGATCTATGAGTATTGTTGAATTACATGAAGTGAAGTGCCACTTACACTATGCCGATGATAGCAATGATGTTTCATTAAAAAGCTTTATTGTTGCTGGTGACGCTATAATTAAAAACTACATTACAGATAATTTTGGATCGGAATATCCATCTGCCATTAAACAAGCTGCTTTATTATTAATCGAATACTGGGAACAGCACAGAAAAGATGGGGGTGAGGTGTCTGTGAATGGTAACTACCTTCCGATACCCGTACTCTCTTTGCTTAATCTATATCGTAAGCCCACTGTTTGATAGGTGATGTAGATAATTGTATATATCTTTAGGTAGGTATATTTGAAATTATGATAATTGCAATTGAGAATTATTTGCATTTATTGGGTTTGTGCGTTAGAATCAATTTCAAGAATAAAATTTGACAATGATGTTTCATTAACCCAGCTCTATTGATTCTCCAGAGGCTGGGTTTTTTATCTGCTTTAACAAAAAATAAAATTAGGTTAAATTATACCGATTGTTAAAATAAATATGAGAAGAATAGACCATGAATAAAAAATTTGAATTACATGTACTCAGTCAAATCTATGACTTTCTAATTGAAAGAGAAGGATTTACTGCTCTGAATCTTCATTTTTAGGTTATGGAATTTTTTAGGGAGTTACATGTGGGGGATAAGAGGGATTTTATTGTTTTGGCCCCGAATAAAATCTCAGGTAATTTCGGTGAGGTTACTCATATTCACTTATTAAATATTCCACATTTCCATGAAAAGGAAAAATTCATTCATTGGGCACATAAAGTTCTAAATCGCTAAGCGCCTAATCTGTAAAGAAAGAAAATAATATTGTTTCATAAATTAAACATTGAAATCTTTAGATTTTGATAAGTTATATTTTTAAATCGTGCTAGGCAAAAATGATGAAAATATTTGCAATAGTAAGTTTAGTTTTAATGCTGGGATTAACGGCATGCCAAAAAAGAGATACAGATACGAAAGAGCAGGATAAAACTACAACGCCACATTCCATGGATAAAGATCAGTAAGAAAAAGCTTGCCAAATGGTGGGCTTTTTCAAGAGTTAAAATGGTATAGTAGTGCTGTCATTTAAGTACTTTTTTCTATGTCTGAAACCTATAAATACATTTACACCCAAATTAGTACATTTGGATCATTACCTACACATAAAGTTCTTATAAGTAGTGTAGGAAGGAAGACAAAATTAGTTTTCGCTGATAATACTTTTGTTTATAGTACTGTTTCTAATTGGGCTTTAAGTCATTCGGGTCTTGATTCTAGGAAATCAATATGGTCTGAAGAGCCTAAGTCATTTTTAGACAGTGAAAAAACAAGATTAAGCATCTATAGAGCCTCACATCCTGCTTTTATCACTGAAGCAAGCATTGGTTAAGCACTAGAATTTGTATGTTGCTCATGTAATAACTGCTTATATTACAAATAAAGTTTGCTTTGTGGGTGCTTAGGGCGTATAAAGCTAACTCGTTGATGCGGGATGGAGCAGTCTGGTAGCTCGTCGGGCTCATAACCCGAAGGTCGTTGGTTCAAATCCAGCTCCCGCTACCAACGAAAAAGATTCAAAGTTTATAGCCTAGTCTTCACAGATTAGGCTTTTTTTATGGCTGGTTAATTTTATACATAGCGGTTTTTAAGAACGTGCTTTTATACAAGTTACTGGAATGGTGTGTAAGCAGTGAAAGCACAGTATTTCTAGAAAATATCAGAGTTGTAAGTGACGTAAAACAGGTTTAAGTTTTATTCTGATTCTAAAGGCATAATGGGTTTTCCAAATAAACCAATATTTTTATCCCCCCATTGTTTTAATGCAACCAAAATAGGTGCTAAAGAAGTGCCTAGTGTTGATAATCGGTATTCTACTTTAGGAGGAACAACGGCATAAACCTTTCGTAGAATCAGTTGATCCTCTTCAAGTTCACGTAATTGTCTAGTGAGCATTTTTTGAGTGACATTTGGAATTTTCTTCCTCAGTTCATTAAACTTTAAAACATCATCTTCTAATAAATGCCATAAGATAATACTCTTCCATTTACCATCAAGTAAGCCTATGGCAGCTTCAACAGAACATCCTGGTGTGCAATCAAAACGCGAATGTTTTAGCTTACCCATTTCAATAGTATCCTTTTGGTAACTATAAGACGAATTTGTCTGTATAACGGCTTTGTTGCACAAAGATTTCATAACTATATGATTTTAAAAGTTTTGATTATTTTTTGATCCAAAATTAAATTTATTTAAATCAGATGCTTACATATTTATGCAACAAAGCCCTTTGTGAGTATTAAAAATCTTAAGTATGGAGGATTTTGTATAGTTGTGATTATTTGAATACCCAAGAGCTATTTCACTGTTCCTGCTTTTTGCATTTCTTGGTAAAGCTGATCAAGATAATGTTGTTGTTGGACGTTATCTTTAAAGTATCGTTGATAATTCACACTACAACTATCGATATCGGCGATATTATTGAGATTGAATGTCCAATCATCCGTATTTTTAACACGAATGCCTAAGTCATCACTACATTTCTGCCAAAGTTGAGAAAAGCGCGTCTGCTTATGGCTTGGGAGTTGGTTGAAACGTGCATAAACGCTGAAGCCTTTCATTTCTGAGTTAAAATATTTGTGAATAAAACCAATGGGTACACCACCCCAATTCATTGATTGATCTTCTGGGAAGGAAATTCTGATGAGTTTTTTTTCGTTCAGTAATGAATCTTGTTGGCCTGATTTAAAATGTTGTTCTTCATATTCTAGTTTTGTGCCTATAGGTACATTAATCTTTTTCACGATCATTGGTTGTGTCGTGATGTAATAGGGATAATCAGACCTACTATTGCCGCCTGTAGGGTTCATATTGCCAACACATGCTCCCAAATTTGAGAGTAGGGCGATGCAAAAGATTAATCTAACTTTATTATTCATTATTGATCCTAAGAAACTGTATTTAAAGGCTATTTTATTTATCTAGAATACACACATAGTACACCTTATGCGAAACGTTTGAAATTTCACCTCTAGCCTCAATATTTTGGTTCAAGCTATTCTAAGGCTCAGCACACGACTAGGGCTTTTTTTAGATGCTACACTACTATTTTTAAGGACGTTTCAATTGATTGCAGGAAACACCTAATATAATTAAAATTTATGACAGCTATAAATAACTTGAATATTTATTTTTTTCATGTATACTTGGCCTAACTAGAAAAAAGTAATGTTTAGTAAATCTTCTTTAAGTATCGCAGTTTTAGTCATAATCCTCCGTTGTTTCAGATATTAAGCTCCACTTTTATTATTTTCAAAGTTACATCTAGTCATTTATTTTTGACTAAAATTATTAAAATTCAGCAGGATATATTATGTCTACTACAGTTACCGGTACAGTTAAATGGTTTAATGAAACTAAAGGCTTTGGTTTCATTCAACAAGAATCTGGTCCAGATGTTTTTGCTCACTTTCGCGAAATCGCTAGTTCAGGCTTCAAAACATTGCATGAAGGCCAACAAGTGTCATTCAGCATAGAGCAAGGTCAAAAAGGCCCAAATGCTGTAAATATTGTTGCTTTATAAGAAGCATTAAATATAAAAAAGCACTGAACAGTGCTTTTTTAATGACTAAAAATTATTAATTAAATATTTATTCCTTGGTGGAATATATGAAAAAAACTGGTGAAAATTGAAAAAACTTAATACCTTAATTGCTAAATCTTCAAATGGTACTGAAATTATAGTCTCGCTAATTCCTCTGAATAAAATGCAAAATACCCGTGATGGATTGAAATCTATTGAAGTGGGTAAGCGTGTGCTGCTTCAGTCTGGAATCGAAGTAGACTTAAATTTAGATGGTAGAACATTCTATACCGCTTTAAATCAATTATTTAAATTTAACTATAAAGTTGCCTAACTAAATATTTGATTATATTGTTTTTTAAATGAATTAATATTATAAGTATAGAAAAAATGTTAAAGAAAAATGTTACTGTCAAAGATCAATTCGGTACTGAATACTCTATTCAGGCAACTGTAGATAAAAACTCTTGCAGCACAATGTTGCATTCAAATTTAAGATATATTACTGTTGATGGCGAAGACATTCGTCCTGGTTTTGAAATGTTCTTCCAAAGTCTAAATAGCGGTAAAATTTTCAAGTTGATCTGAACGTTATTAGTTTTAATTTGGTCGTGACGACTAATACTACAATATCCTAAACAACCCAAATCATTCCTTCTCAAATCTATTTAAATTATAGAACAGTTATTTTAGATAATTTGCAGAGGGCTATGTCACACAGAACACGTTTATTAATAAATAGTTTAATGACATAGCTAAAATGTCTTTTTAGCAAAAATATTTTGTAAAAATATGGATTTAGGCACTTTTACTATATGAAGGCTATTGATTTATGGATTGTTAGCTTGTCCACGAGGAATTCTTAATCTCCAAATTTCTTCCAATGATTGGTTTCTCGATGCAGCCCTTTGCCTATTATTCGTTATATTGCTAGCTCAATTCGCTCCTAAATGAGTTCCAAAAGCGTCTTCCGCAAATAAGTATTTATAAACCAAATCCATAGCTGGTTTCTGCCGTATAACAATAATAGCTATATCATATTTGAGCTCTTTGAAAGTAAGTATAGAAATACTAGCGTATGACGATCAACACCTGTTTGAACTGAAGGCTGCTTTTTCGTATTAAAGATAGAATTTACTGCATTAAAAAATATAATAAAAAGTTTTACATTGAAATTAATAATAATTATCATTCTCAAAAATATTTTACAAAAGAGGAATAAAAATGCGCTTGTCTCACTTTAGTCTTTGTTTGCTCACTACGGCTATTTGTACTCAACTTTATGCAAACGATATGACTTCAGCATTAACTGAAGCAAAAAAAACAGAGACTAAACTTCCAACTATCGTGATGACAGCAACACGTACACCCAAAACTATTGCTGAAATTTCAGGAACTGTCCAAACCATTTCTGCTGATGAAATTGCTCAACAGGCTGGCCCAGGTCGTAAAGTTGCAGATGTTTTGGCGCAACTGGTTCCATCTTTAGCACCAAGCAGTGGAACGAGTAGTAATTATGGTTAAACTATGCGTGGACGTAATGTACTTGTAATGATTGATGGGGTATCACAAACGGGTTCACGTGATGTGTCACGTCAGTTAAATAGTATTAGCCCAAATATGATTGATCACATTGAAGTGGTTTCTGGTGCGACCAGTATTTATGGTTCAGGTGCGACAGGCGGGATTATTAATATTATTACTAAACGTGCCGATAAATCAGAACCAGTTAGTTTTCAAGCCAAATTGGGTGTGACATCGGCAGATAACTTCCGAGGTGATAGTTTGGCTTATCAAGTTGGACAAACAGCTTCATTTGCAAATGACAAAGTTGATGGTTTTTTTGGCTTAGACTATACCAATCGTGGCTCACAATTTGATGGTAATGGGGATCGTATTTCATTAAGTCCTTGGCAGGGCAGCACCATGGATACTGATACTATTGATGTGAATGGTCGTTTAAACTTTAATTTAACTGACAACCAAAGCTTAAGTTTTGGTGCTCAGTACTATAAAGATGAACAAGATACAGAATATGGGCCTGATTATTCTTATTTACTTACCAAAACAGCTCCATCTTTAAAAGCGGTCAAAGGTTGGAGCTTAGATAATCAGCCGTTTACTGAACGTTATGCTTTTAATACGCAGTACCAAAATCAGGATTTTTTAGGACAAGTTTTGAATGTTGAAGCATACTATCGAAATGAGAAGTCACGCTTCGTACCTTATGGTTATTCAGCTGACGGTGTTAGTGTAAAGCAAAGTCAATCCAATGTGGATTACGCAGGTATTCGTTCAACTTTACAGTCTGATCTTGTAGTTGCTGACCGTGATTTAAAACTAACTTATGGCTTAGACTATGATTGGGAAAAAGACCATCAGTGGGCAGACTACTACACGCCAAGCAATAATGGTTTAGTTTATACCCCAACTGGAGAAAAACAAGGCTCAGGACCAGATACTGAAATTCAGAATATTGGTACCTTTATACAAGGGGACTATGCCGTAACTGATCAGCTTAATATTCAAGCTGGGGTACGTTACCAATATGTTCAGGCAGACACAGACAGCTATTTAACTGCACGTAAGCCATATACATTAATGGCGGCAGACTCTACAGATTCAGAGAAATTTCTGTTTAATCTAGGTGCTGTTTATAAGCTAAATGATGTACAACAAATTTATGCTAACTTCTCTCAAGGCTATAGTTATCCAGATGTACAACGCGTATTGCGTGACGTTGCAGCATATACTTTAACCACGTCTGGTATCGCTCCAATCACTGTGAATAGCTATGAACTAGGCTGGCGCTTAAATCAAGACACAGGCTTAAATTTGGGCTTAACAGGTTTCTATAATAACTCTGATAAAGTCGTTCAATTTAACTCGAATCGTTCTGTAAATGTTGTCGACACAGATCAGCGAGTTTATGGTGCGGAGGCAACAGTAAGTTATCCATTTATGGAAAATTATAAGGTGGGTGGCACTTTAGGTTACACAAGAGGCCAGTATAAGGATGTGGCCAATAACTGGCATGAGTTAAACGCTTTTGCAGTATCACCAGTGAAAGGCACATTGTTTGCAGAATGGAATAATGAAGATGGCTATGGTGTACGTGCTCAAATGCTTGCAATCAAAGGAACTGACAAAGCCTATAAAGATGACTTAGAGTTAAAAGCAGCTGGACTGAGTGATAGTAACAGTGCAGCAGAGATTAAAGGTTATACGACTATGGATGTATTAGCACATTTTCCAGTAGCGAAAGGCCGTATGGACTTTGGTGTTTATAATCTATGCGGTAATCAATATAAAACTGTATTCGCCCAACAAGCAGCAGTGACCAATGCCAACTCATTGTTAGCGATCCCAGCGGAAGGTCGTACTTTTGCACTAAGTTATACCATTAATTACTAATGGTGCCTGAAGCATGTTATGTAGAACTTTTTAATTCTATCTAAAATAATCGGGATAACATTTTTAGTTAAATTCCTAAGATTTAACATATAACATCATTATTTTATGCAAGGCCATTCTAGAGCTCATGGAACTAGAATGGCTTTCATGTAATTTTACTCATCTGAATTATTTTTATGATTAATACCTCAAACTAACTCCCCATCGAATTACACGCGACGAGAAGGCAACTTACAAGACCTGATTGTAAACTTCGAATCTACAAATTTTTAGGGGACTTGAGAGGATATGTATGATCTGTCCTCATAATCTATAAATACAGAATATACGCATAAACACTCAATCATTTTGAGTAAATATTCTATTTGTGTAGAAATGTAAATGATAATTAATATACAATGATTCTCATTTGCAAATGGTAGCTTGTAGTATGCAATATTTCCCACCTAATAAAATTTGGCTTGTCGTTCTTTTAACTCCTTTATTTAGTTCATCTCTTTATGCAGCAGCATCTGAGCCAGTAGCAAGTTTAGCCCCTATTGTGGTACAGGCTGAAGACGAGGAGGATGCTACGGAAAACAGTAAAAAATATAAAAAGAGTAAGTCTTCTCAAGCAACCAAAATGAATATTGCATTGAAAGAAACACCTCAGACAGTGACTGTTGTTACACAGCAAAGAATGCAGGATCAAGGCTTAGCGACTGTTGCAGACGTGATGCAACAAGTAGCTGGTGTAAGTATTGGATATAACGATAGCGAACGCCCAAATTACAACGTTCGTGGGTTTGCAGTCGATAATATTCAAATTGATGGTATTGCATCATCTTATTCAGGTGTTAGTGGTTCCGTAATTGCTATGCCTGTGTTTGATACGGCAATTTATGATCACATTGAAGTTTTAAAGGGGGTAAATGGCCTAAACACTGGGCTGGGTGAGCCTTCTGCATCAATTAATATGGTCCATAAAAAACCAACACAAGAGCTTAATGCACAGCTTGGAGCAAGTTACGATACTTTCGATGGGCGAAGATTTACTGGAGATATTAGTGGCGGGCTGTTAGCTGATGATAAACTTAACGCACGTTTAATTGTTGCGACATCAGACGGTAGAACAGGGAAACATTATTATGAAAAGAATACAACAACGATTTCAGGATCATTAACGTCTAAACTCACTGATCAAACTCAACTTACTTTGGGTATTGATTACCAAGATGATGACCCTCACAGTCTTGGTGGAGGTGTACCAATTTTCTATAGCGATGGGAGTCAAACTAGCTTTTCATCAGAAGATAACTTTGGTTCGATGAACTGGGTGAGATGGCAACGTGAATTACAAAATAGTTATGTGTATTTAGACCATAACTTTAATGACAGATGGAAGGCTAAACTTTCATTCAGTCGACAGGATCTGGATGCATTTGCTAAAACATCATATGCATACAATGGAAACTTAAACAAAGATGGCACGGGTTTAAGTTATTCACATTGGGCATCTGAAGGGGATTTGAACCAAAATACATATGATTTAACAGTCAATGGACTATTCGATTTATTTAACCGAGAACATCAAGTGGTCTTTGGTTTTAATGGTTGGGATAGAGAAGCTAATGAATATGGACTCACTTACCCTACTTACTCAGCAGGAAATACAATTAATGATATTGAACATTTCTACGGAAATGCATCTCCTGATTTCAAACCAGAAAGAACGGGTGTAGACAAAACAACAGACACCAAAAAGAGGTGGTCCCACTTGTTTGAACAACTAAAAGCGTATTTATAAGTGATATTCCGCTCTAGTTAAGCCACCTTGTTTTGTTGGGGTAGCTGATCATAGTAAAACTCATTTGGTGTCATTTTGTCTAGACTCGAATGAGGTCGTTTCAAATTATAAAACTCAAAATATGCACTTAATTGCTTTTTCGCATCTGTGACACTGCTATAAGCTTTGAGATACACCTCTTCATATTTAACGCTCCGCCATAATCGTTCAACCATCACATTATCTACCCATCGACCTTTACCATCCATACTGATTTGAATGCCATTTGATTTCAATACATCAATAAATGCATCACTGGTAAACTGGCTGCCTTGGTCTGTATTAAATATTTCAGGTCGACCATATTTTTCAATCGCTTCATTTAAAGCCGAAATACAAAAATCCACCTCCATACTAATCGATACCCTATGCGCAAGTACCTTGCGGCTATGCCAATCAATCACAGCACATAAATAAACAAAGCCTTTTGCCATAGGGATATACGTTATATCCGTAGACCACACTTGATTACTGCGCTGAATAGCCAACCCTTTGAGCAGATATGGATATTTACGGTGAGCTTGATTAGCCTGGCTTAAATTTGGTTTGCAATATAACGCCTGAATACCCATTTTCTTCATTAAAGTACGTGTATGACGTCGTCCTATATGATGTCCTTGACGATTCAACAAATCACGCATCATACGACTGCCTGCAAAAGGATATTGCATATGTAATTCATCAATACATCGCATCAGCTTCAGATCTGATGCACTCACAGGTTTTGGGCGATAGTAATAACAACCACGGGAGACTTTCAGCAGCTTAGCTTGCTTAGATACTGAAATCTGAAGTGAGTCGTCGATTAACTTTTGTGGTTGAAGCGGCCCAGTTTCTTCAACACACCTTCTAAAAAATCAATTTCTAATGCCTGCTCACCGATTTTTGCATGTAGTTTTTTTAGATCGATGGGTGGTTCTGTTGGAGCTTTTGATTGATCGAAAGCTTGCGAGGAAGCTGAAATCAGTTGATTTTTCCAGTCGATAATTTGGTTTTGATGAACATCAAATTCAGCACTCAATTCAGCAAGTGTTTTTTCTGCTTTAATCGCAGCAAGTGCTACCTTAGCTTTAAAATCATTTGAATGATTTCTTCTTGGTCTACGTGCCATAAAATACTCCATATATTGATGTTTATAACATCATTTGAGGAGCAGAATATCACTTATAGGAGTTGTTCAAATTTACGGATCCATCTCTAAAATGTTTGGAACTTTTATTAATACACGATGGAACATCGCAGACAAGTTTAAGATTTTCACCGGTGGACGTATGTCTGACTGGGAGACTAAAACCCGTAACTTCAATCAAGGCCAACTCATCAGTACGACTTCAAAGCAAAAGCAATCTAGTATTTTTGTGCCTTATGTGGCTGCTACGTATAACATTTTTCCAACTAGCACTATTTATGCAAGTTATACCGAAATCTTTAAACCACAGTCGAGTTTAGATGCTAATGATAATTTCTTGGATCCTGTTACGGGCAGTAATACAGAGCTAGGTTTAAAAAACAGTTTCTTTGATGATCGGCTAGACGTAAATGCGGCAGTTTTCTATGCTCAAAAAGACAATGTCGCTGAACAAATCGCTGGGACTGGGTTAAATGGCATTGAAGCGCGTTATAGAGCTGTGAAAGGTGCTAAAACGAAAGGCTTTGAAGTTGAAGCATTAGGTCAACTTACGGATGCATGGACGCTTACATTTGGATATGCATACAATGACACAGAGGATGCGAAAGGCAAAAAAATTAATACCGCAAATCCAAAGCAAACAGCTAAATTCAATACAAACTACCAGTTTAGTGGTGATCTTTCTGGATTGAGAGTTGGCGGTAGTTTAAATTGGTATGGTTCAAGCTATGATTATATCAATATGGGAACACGAGCTCAGCCTAACCTAATAAAAGCGGAACAAGAAGATTATGTTGTAGCAAGTTTGTATGGTGCTTATGATCTTAATGAGAAAACCCGTGTGTCACTAAATATTAATAATTTATTTGATGAGCAGTACTACACCCGCATCATTGCAAACTACAAAACTGGCTATATGGGAGACGGCAGGTCTGCTGTAGTTGCGTTAAATTATAAATTTTAAAATGTATGAAGTCGCATTTTTTAATGAAGGTTAGAAAATGCGACTTTTTAGGATCTAGAGTTTTAATATCGAGCTTAGAAAGTTTTAACTGGGGTAACTTATCGCTTTAAATGGATTTTAGCTTAAGGTACTGAGTGTGGAGATATACAGTTACGACCATTTGCTTTAGCAAGATATAATTGCTCGTCTGCTCTTCGTAGAACTCTGGTTTTAAGCTCTTTCCTTTTCCAAGTCACTACTCCAAAGGACATAGTCACTTCTTCAATCCTCGGAAACTTACAAGATTCAATGACTGTGCGTAGTCGATCAGCCATTTTCAAAGCTGAATCTAGTTTGATACTTGGTAATACGATTAATATTTCGTCTCCTCCCCAACGAATGAGAGTGTCCTTGCTACGTAAATTTTTGGAGAGCTCATGCATGACTTGTTGTAAGACCTTATCTCCTAATGCATGACCATGAGTATCATTAATGGTTTTAAAGTAATCGATATCAGCCAATAACACGCAGCAAGAGTTATCTTCATTGCACATGTCTTTTTGAATGGTATCTAGAAGATGTTCACCATAGCGACGATTAAAAATACTCGTCAAACTGTCGTAATTGGCCCACTCTTCAAGTTGACGCTTGATCTCGATATGATGATTAATATTTCTACCGATACTCACATTGTGTGTAATTGTGCCATTACGGTCTTTTAGAGGGGATGAAACGAGCTCTAAGAAATGCTTTTCATATACATGGTCTTTATTTTCAATATCCTGATTTTTTATTCTTTGTAGTTCTATCAGCTTTTGATCATGTGGATATAATTTTGTGATAGGTTCATCTTTTAAATCTGCTAGGGTGTAGCACGAGAGTTCCTCTGCGGCATGATTCATAAATTTAATTTTAGCTTGATCATCCGTGATCACTATCGTATCGGGTGTTGTATTGATTGCTGCAACCAGCATCGCTTGATATTTAAGACTTTCGTTTTTTTCCGTGATATCTCGTTGAACGGATACAAAATGGGTGATTTCACCTGTTTCAGTTTTAATCGGGGAGATGTTCCACTCTACATCGTACGGTGTTTTATCTTTGCGATAATTAATCGTATGGTTATGGAAAAATAGTCCATTAGATATGCAATCTTTTAATTCCTGAATCACGGTTAGATCTGTCTCAGGCCCTTGTAAGATACGGGGCGATTGTCCAATTAACTCTTCTTCGCTATAACCTGTCATTTCACAAAATGCTGGATTGCAGAAAAGGATGTGTGGGCCATTATTCTCAAAGCAGGCATTTGTAATGACGATCGCATTAAATGATTGCTGAATAGCCATAGTCATTAAACTATTGAATTCAGTCGCTGTTAATTTTTTGTGTTCAGAATATTGAGGCATATTGGAGTGAATCACTATGTTTCTTTATTGTTTTCCTTGTTCTTCTTAATATCATAAATTAGACTTTAAATTAATGAATAATGCTGGTTTATGATTTATACAATAGACCTCTTGCGAAAGTAAAAACCACCTCAATATAAATTTCATGAGATATCAGAAATTAAATCGTTTTTCAGATTCTGAATTCAAACGCTTGGTTGGCGTACCTCGACATGTTTTTACTGAAATGGTAGAGGTTTTAGAAAAAGCAGAATCACTCAAAAAGAAATCAGGTCGTCCTCATACTTTAGATATAGAGGATCAGTTGTTATTAACTCTCAATTACTTACGGAACTACAGCACTCAACTGGAATTAGCGGCAAATTACCATATCGCTGAAAGTAATGTGAATCGAACCATTAAAAAGGTTGAAGATGCATTGATGAAATCAAGACGTTTTACTCTGCCAAAACGAAGCATTACCACGGCAGACGAACACTTTAACTGGGTAATTATTGATGCGACAGAATGTTCAATAGAACGTCCGAAAAAAAAATCAGAGTAAATTCTACAGTGGTAAAAAGAAGAAATATACGCTAAAAGTACAAGTGATCTATCATCCGAACAGCAAACAAATCATAGGGCTAGATATATCGAATGGCAGTCAGCATGACATTAAATTGGCAAGAAAAACGGTTAAGAAATTCAAACATTGTGAATATGTTATGACTGATCTAGGGTACTACGGATTAGAGCAAGATGGCTTTAAATTATTGATGCCAATAAAGAAAAAGAAGAATTTACCTTTATTTGATGTTGAGAAAAAGTACAATAAAATGGTTGGAAAAATACGAGTTGTGATCGAACACATTAATAGTCAATTGAAAACATTTAGAATATTAAGTGAACGCTATCGAAATAGACGGAAAAGATTCGGCTTACGCATTAACTTAATTGCTGCACTCGTAAACCGGATAAACTTGCAATAATGACTTTCGCAGGAGATCTAATATAATCAATAGTCTATAAAATTATTTATATGGTTACCTTTGCCATGTACTGGAAGATGTAATTATCGATGAATTTATGGAACACTCTAAAGGATAATAGGGCTATCTACATACATCATAATAAATTAAAGGTAGCAGAGCATAGTGTTTAGAAAAGATGATGTAGCACAAATGTTCAACCTGAAGTTTTACAAAGGATGTAAGGAATACTTGAAGCGATGAAGGATGTTGTATTTAAAAGTACTTTAATCTTCAAGATGTTGGAAATAGTGGATAGGCAGGCAATTGATTTTTAAGGTTTAAGTCAAGCCTAGCCTGAATAAAAAGCAGAGCATTCTATTTTTCTTTACATTTTTCGTTTAAGGGCGAATTCAAACATGAGGTGCGACAGTTTCAAAAGCCTTATGATAATCAACAAGCTGAGCAAATTTCTCTAATGGTGTAAGCCAATCTAACGCCTTTCTAGGACGAGTATTCAGTGACATGGCAACTTGATTTAAATAATGCTGATCTGCCTGATTTAAATCAATCCCTTTAGGTAAATATTGCCTAATTAAACCATTCATATTTTCGCATGTGCCTTTTTGCCAGGGTGAATGTGGGTCACAGAAATATACATCTATGCCTAAATCTTCTTCGAGTATTTTATGTTCTGACATCTCACGTCCACGGTCATAGGTCAACGTTTTACGCAGTTCTGCAGGTAAATATTTCAGAGCTTCAGTTAAAGCCTTGCGCACTGATTCTGCCTTTGCATCAGGTAATGTTGCCAAGATACAGAGCCGTGTATTTCGTTCAATAAGTGTTGCTATCGAACTTTTATTGTCTTTACCTTTAATTAAATCAGCTTCCCAATGACCCGGTATTTTTCTTTCTTGAACTTCGGCTGGGCGCTCATGAATAGTTTTAATATCCTGTAATATAGAATCTTTTTTAGGTTCACCGTTAGCTTTTCGCTTTTTATTTTCATGACGCAGACAGGATAATAAGTCTTTTTTCAACTCACCCTTTGGTAATGCTCGTATCGTTGAATAAATCGTTGTATGGCTTACATTCATTGTTTGATCCAAATCAGGAAATGTCTTTAAACGCTTTGCTATTTGCTGAGGAGACCATAAACAACGGATCGCTTCAACAATAAATTTCCAGAGGATTGAATCGATTTTGAGTTTTCTGTGACCACGTCTACGTCTAGCGAAGGTGTTATCAGAAGCATATCGAGCTTGATAAACGTCATTGATGCTATTTCTTTTAAGCTCACGATAGATCGTACTAGGATGTCTTTTAATGAGTTCAGCAAATTTTCTGGCTGAAAAGCCTTCTTTTCTTGACTCAAGCATTAATGCAGTACGATCTTCAAAGTTAAGATGATGGTATGACAATTTTATATACTCCATAAACCCTTTAAATTAATTAGGTGGTTTATGTCGCACTTCAAGTTTTACTCTGCCAAGCTTTTTTTTAACAGCTCCGTTTTATAAAAATATGGCGGATTCAAGCGGCAAGTGCAACAGTATAAAAACCAGCCATAACTTCACTCGGTGTATACCAACCTAGTGTTTTTCTAGGACGATGGTTGAGTGCAAATTCTATCTGCTCTATTTGTTCGTTTGACACGCCATCAAACGATGATGATTTTGGCAGATATTGACGGATTAAACCATTCGTATTTTCATTTCTAGCTCGCTGAATAGACTTGTAAGGATCAGCAAAATACGTCTCTATGCCAGCATCAGTAATTCTTTTGTGTTCGGAAAATTCTTTGCCATTATCAAATGTCACACTATAAGCATGGCTCATCTGTAAACGATCTAATGCACAAGTAATCGTTTGAGAGGATGCTCTCGTTGGCCCTAAATGAACAATATGTACATACAGGCTCTTTCGATCAACGAGAGTCAATAAAGCACCTTTATGATGTTTACCAATCACCGTGTCACCTTCGAAATCTCCTAAACGTTGTCGTTGATCAATGACCTGGTGTCGGCAATGAATACTTGTTTTATCAATGATTTGACCCCTACGATCCGTGTTTTTGTAACCTCGTTTTCGATATTTCTTCTGATGCCTTAAGTGTAGATGGAGTTTACCGCCTTTTGATTTATCTTGATAAATGTACTGGTAAATCCACTCATGTGAAGGTACATCCAGCCAACAGCGTTGTGTTAAAGCACCTGAAATTTGTTCTGGTGACCAGTCCAAGCCAATCAAATAATCAATATAAGCGAAGGCAAACGCTGTCATGGGTGATGAAGGACGGTACCGTCTTTGACTTGCAAATTTAGCTGCCTGTTGAGCTCTATATCCACGTTGTCCAGTATTTCTTTTTAATTCACGGTAGATGGTTGATCGTGAACGCCCTAACTCCCGAGCAAGGGTAGCGATTGAACTTTTACTTTTCAAAGTAGCATAAATTTCGTATCTTTCATCTTGAGAAAGTTGGGTGTATTTCTTCATTGTGTGCTTTCCATTGCGAGTTGAAAAAGTCCAATGATTCTACGAATACACCTAACTTTTTCAACTAACTACAAATGTGTTGCACTTGGGATTTGAATCTGCGTATTTAAAACTTAGGAAAAGCGATGAAGAATAACTATCCAAAACCTATAATAATCATGCATTGGATTACCTTTGCTTTAGTTACAATGGTATATCTGACTGCAGGTGATCCCACAATAACAGACTGGAAAGGCCAGATTTATGTTGCAGGTGGGATTTTAATATTTATTTTATTTTTCTTGAGATTGAGTTTTGTTTTTCTGTATAGAAAAAGTATTCCTAAAACTGAAATAATTAATTCTTACCAGATAATGTTATTTAAAACGGTCAGATTTTTCCTTTACTTAAGCTTATGTATTGTTCCAATTGCGGGGTGGATGACATTATCGAGTTTTACTGATAATTTCCACGTTTTATCTTTAAATTTACCGCTTTTGAGTACTGTTTGGGGGAGTGACTATATTGCAGATGCGCATAAATTTTTAGGGAATCTCTTTATTGCGCTCGTGGGTTTGCATGCCTGTGCGGCATTGGTTCACCACTTCATTTTCAAAGATAACGTCTTAAAAAGTATGCTTTTTAAAAAAATGATGTGATTTAGAGGCTATCTGATGGCTGCCTTTTAGATTCGTCTGGCTTTTTTATTATGAGTATTTCATAGTCACATAACACATGATAAAAGATGAGCCGAAAGTGTAGATGCAGTATACTGTGCCAGTCGAAAAAGTGATGAATTCATATGTATATTGGTCCGTATCAACTGTCAAATAATTTGATTGTTGCTCCGATGGCAGGCGTAACTGACCGTCCATTTAGGTCTCTGTGCAAATACTTTGGTGCAGGGCATGCTGTCAGTGAAATGATGACATCAGACCAAACGTTACGGATGAGTAAAAAAAGCTTATATCGTGCTAATTTTGATGGTGAATTGGCGCCTATTTCAGCACAAATTGCGGGATCAGACCCTAAAGATTTGGCTGAAGCTGCACGATATCAGGTCTCAAATGGTGCTCAAATTGTGGACATTAATATGGGGTGTCCTGCCAAGAAAGTCTGTAATAAGCTGGCGGGTTCTGCACTTTTAAAAGATGAAGACTTGGTGGCTCGAATTTTGGATGAAGTTGTGGCTGCAGTTGATGTACCTGTCACACTTAAAACTCGTTTGGGTTTTTTGAATGGTCATGAAAATATCTTACGTGTAGCGAAACGTGCGGAAGAGGCGGGTATTGCCGCGTTGGCGTTGCATGGGCGCACCCGTGAAGACATGTATTTGAATACGGCTCGTTATGATTTGATTAAAGAAGTAAAACAGCTCATTCGTATACCAGTGGTTGCCAATGGGGATATTGATAGTCCAGAAAAAGCCAAATATGTACTCGATTATACCGGTGCAGATGCAATTATGATTGGTCGCGCTGCGCAAGGGCGTCCATGGATTTTTCGTGAGATCGCACATTATTTGGAGACAGGTGAACATTTGGCTGCACCAAGTATTCAAGAAGTAAAAGAAGTTCTACTTGGACATCTTGGCGAATTGTATGCATTTTATGGGGAATACTCTGGCTGCCGAATTGCACGTAAACATATTGCTTGGTACACCAAAGGTTTACGTTCAAGTAATGAGTTTCGTCAGAACATGTACAAAGTGGAAAGTACAACTGAACAATTTAAAGTGGTCGCAGACTACTTTGACCAATTACTTATTCATGGTGAAACCATGAATGACGTACAAGTTGAACAGGTCAATTTATTGGAAACTAAATAAATAAAGCTCCATTAGACCTCTTGCGAAAGTCGTTATTGCAAGTTCATCCGGTTTACCAGTGCAGCGATTAAGTTAATGCGTAAACCGAATCTTTTTCGTCTATTTCGATAGCGTTCACTTAGTATTCTAAATCTTTTCAATTGACTATTAATATGTTCGATTACAACTCGTATTTTTCCAATCATTTTATTGTAATTTTTCTCAGCATCAAATAAGGGTAAATTCTTCTTTTTCTTTATTGGCATCAATAATTTAAAGCCATCTTGCTCTAACCCATAGTACCCTAAATCGGTCATAACATAGTCACAATGTTTGAATTTCTTAACTGTTTTTCTTGCCAATTTAATATCATGCTGACTGCCAAACGATATATCTACTCCTATGATTTGTTTGCTCTTCGGATGATAGATCACTTGGGCTTTTAACGTATGTTTCTTCTTTTTACCACTGTAAAACTTACTCTGATTTTTTTTTCGGGCGTTCTATTGAACATTCTGTCGCATCAATAATTACCCAGTTAAATTGTTCGTCTGCTGTGGTAATGCTTCGTTTTGGCAGGGTAAAACGTCTTGATTTCATTAATGCATCTTCAACCTTTTTAATAGTTCGATTCACATTACTTTCAGCGATATGGTAATTTGCAGCCAATTCCAATTGAGTGCTGTAATTCCGTAAGTAATTGAGTGTTAATAACAATTGATCCTCTATAGCTAAAGTATGAGGACGCCCAGATTTCTTTTTAAGTGATTCTGCTTCTTTTAAAACTTCGACCATTTCACTAAAAACTGGTCGAGGTACGCCAACCAAGCGCTGGAATTCAGAATCTGAAAAACGGTTTAATTTCTGATATTTCATGAAATCTATATTGAGGTAGTTTTTACTTTCGCAAGAGGTCTATTTATGGAGCTTTAAGTGAATAATATGACTTAATAGCTGACTTGTTGCATTTCAACCAACAGTTGGTTAATTAAGTCAGGTGCTTCCATGGCACGAATTTGAGAAACATTCGTGCCTGCCCAAAATGCACCAAAACCTTGATCACCTTGTTTAGTCGCTGCGGCATGTAATTGTTTCCCTAGATCATAACAGTATGGGTATGCAGCAACTGCAGGGCGGTTCGGTAGATCAATCTGGGTATGCCAGTGACCCAGTAAGCCGCGAGCAGGGCGACCTGAAATACTGGCACTTATTTGTGTGATGTGCTCATGGAAAAGTGCATGACGGTAGGCATCATTGGCATTTGATGTTTTACATTGTACGAAAGCTGTTCCCAACTGTACCGCACTCGCACCTAGACTTAACATCTGCTGAGCCTGTGTACCATTCATAATGCCACCCGCAGCAATAATCGGGCACTGACAGTGCTGCGTCAGAAGTTGTACAAGGTCGACTGTACGTATTGCACTATCAAAATGTTCATTAAAAATCCCGCGGTGTCCACCTGCTTCTATGCCTTGAGCAATAATAAAATCAATCCCTGCTGCTTCAATGGCCCGTGCTTCTGCTAGGTTGGTTGCAGAAACCATGGTTAAAATGCCAGCATCTTTTAGCGCCTGTATTTGATGCGGATGCGGAATACCAAAGTGGAAACTCACGGCTTTAGGGCGAGTTTCAAGCACGACATTTAAAAAGTCATCATTGTCCAAAAAGCTAGGATAAATACAGTGCAGTTGCGTGGGTGGTTCTGCATCGTATTGTTCAAAATGAGGTCTTACAAAATCAATCCATGTTTGTGCGATAGTTGGATCAAGTTCGACACTTTGATGACAGAAAAAATTAACTTGAAAAGGTTGTTCGGTCAGTGCTTGAGTTTTTAAAATTTGGCTACGTGTGGCTTCTGCGGTGTTTGCGCCTAATCCAAGTGAGCCTAGCCCGCCTTGATTTGAAACCTCCGCTGCAAGCTCTGGTGTAGAAACACCGGCCATCGGTGCAAGGAAGATAGGATGTTTAATTTCAAGACGTTCTAATAATAAAGACATGTACTTGCTCCTTTTACATATAGACACTTTGCCCAAGCACTGCAAAATTGGCAAATAATATTCAGTATTTTCTCGAAAAATATCTAAACCAATCACGTTTATTTTTCGGTTTTTAGCGACAGGCCATGTCGTTGGGTAGGTACGTTGGTAATGCTTTTAGTCTGAAATTTTTTATACTTTTATTTTAGATTTTACCGAGGATCGTCATGACCGATCGTATCCGTGAAAAGCTACAGATTTTAGCTGATGCAGCTAAATATGACGTGTCCTGTTCGTCCAGTGGTAGCAATCGTAAAAACAAAAACCAAGGTTTGGGAAATACAGGAAACGGTATTTGTCATAGTTATACAGAAGATGGTCGCTGTGTTTCATTGCTTAAAATTCTATTTTCAAATGTCTGTATTTTTGATTGTTCCTACTGTGTTTCTAGACGCTCTAACGATGTCAAGCGAGCCGCTTTTACTGTACAAGAAGTGGTGGATTTAACCATCAACTTTTACCGCCGCAATTATATTGAAGGTTTATTTCTCAGTTCAGGTATTTTTAAATCAGCTGATTTCACTATGGAGCGAATGCTGCAAGTGGTGAAAAAGTTACGTCTTGAAGAAAACTTTAATGGTTATATTCACCTAAAAACGATACCTGGTGCTTCCCAAGAGATTATTACCGAGGTGGGCTTATATGTAGACCGCATGAGTATTAACTTGGAAATGCCGACAGAAGTTGGTTTAAAACAGTTTGCACCAGAAAAATCGCATGCAGAAGTACAAAAGGATTTAGGTATTGTACGCGATCGCTTAATTCAGTTGACTGATGAGCGGCGTGTGATTCAGCATGTGCCGAAGTTTGTACCAGCGGGACAAACCACTCAGATGGTGGTGGGCGCACATCAAGAAACAGACAAAGATATTATTTTAATGGCAGATCATCATTACAAAGTGTATCAGCTCAAACGGGTATATTTTTCAGGTTATATCCCAATCAATGAACAGGAAAAAATGCTTCCTGTTGTAGGTTCTGCACCGCCATTATTAAGAGAAAATCGGCTGTACCAATCGGATTGGCTCATGCGTTTCTATGGTTTTGATGCGCAGGAAATTGTGAATGATCAGCATCCGAATTTAGATTTGGACATCGACCCGAAGCTAAGTTGGGCACTACGTAACCCTGAGCATTTTCCTGTTGATATTCAACATGCAGACTATCGTATGATTTTACGTGTTCCGGGGATAGGTGTTCAATCGGCTAAAAAAATTGTGCAAGCTCGTCGTTTTGGGCAGATTTATATCGATCAACTAAAGCGTATGGGCATTGCTTACAATCGGGCACAGCATTTTATTCGCTGTGCAGATACGCCAAAGTTTAAAAAAGAACAACAAGCGAACCAGATTCGGCAGCACATTTTGCAATCGGGGCAATCTAAATATCAAAAACAGCTTTCACCTCAACTGGGCTTTGGTTTTTAGTATGTCGATATATTGCTTTGATCAAAGCATGACTGGGTTGCTGAGTTGTGTGTATAGGAGCTTTCAGTTTAAAGATTTTGACGTCAAGCTTGCATCTAACAATTCCCAAGCCAGCTTGTTTGATGAGTGTATTGAGGTTGCTTCAAATGATGAACACGCAGAGCGAGTTTGGCGGGGATTAAAACAAAAAATCACAGCTGAGAGTCTGCGATCTTTTTATTATTGCTTTCTGTCTGAGCAGGAACAGGCACATCAACATCTTTTTAATTTCTGTATCTATGTGTTTAAAAATACACATGCGGTAAATCATAACTATGCGCATACGGATGTATTGGCTGTTTCGCAGTGGGCCAAACAAGTGGGCAGGGAAAAGCATCGTATGGAAGCTTTTGTCCGCTTTAAAAAATGTCAGGATGGATTGTTTCTAAGTTTGGTACAGCCAGATTTTAATGTTTTACCACTGATAGAACGGCATTTTAGAAACCGATATCAAGACCAAAGATGGTTGATTTATGAGGCGGATTCAAGCGGCAAGTGCAACAGTATAAAAACCAGCCATAACTTCACTCGGTGTATACCAACCTAGTGTTTTTCTAGGACGATGGTTGAGTGCAAATTCTATCTGCTCTATTTGTTCGTTTGACACGCCATCAAACGATGATGATTTTGGCAGATATTGACGGATTAAACCATTCGTATTTTCATTTCTAGCTCGCTGAATAGACTTGTAAGGATCAGCAAAATACGTCTCTATGCCAGCATCAGTAATTCTTTTGTGTTCGGAAAATTCTTTGCCATTATCAAATGTCACACTATAAGCATGGCTCATTTGTAAACGATCTAATGCACAAGTAATCGTTTGAGAGGATGCTCTTGTTGGCCCTAAATGAACAATATGTACATACAGGCTCTTTCGATCAACGAGAGTCAATAAAGCACCTTTATGATGTTTACCAATCACCGTGTCACCTTCGAAATCTCCTAAACGTTGTCGTTGATCAATGACCTGGTGTCGGCAGTGAATACTTGTTTTATCAATGATTTGACCCCTACGATCCGTGTTTTTGTAACCGCGTTTTCGATATTTCTTCTGATGCCTTAAATGTAGATGAAGTTTACCGCCTTTTGATTTATCTTGATAAATGTACTGGTAAATCCACTCATGTGAAGGTACATCCAGCCAACCGCGTTGTGTTAAAGCACCTGAAATTTGTTCGGGTGACCAGTCCAAACCAATCAAATAATCAATATAAGCGAAGGCAAATGCTGTCATTGATGATGAAGGACGGTACCGTCTTTGACTTGCAAATTTAGCTGCCTGTTGAGCTCTATATCCACGTTGCCCAGTATTTCTTTTTAATTCACGGTAGATGGTTGATCGTGAACGTCCTAATTCCCGAGCAAGGGTAGCGATTGAACTTTTACTTTTCAAAGTAGCATAAATTTCGTATCTTTCATCTTGAGAAAGTTGGGTGTATTTCTTCATTGTGTGCTTTCCAATTACGAGTTGAAAAAGTCTAATGATTCTATGAATACACCTGACTTTTTCAACTAACTACAAATGTGTTGCACTTGGGATTTGAATCTGCGTGATGAAAGAAGAAATTTTGGAATTTATTATGATTTGACAGCTGTGCATCAGGTGAAGATGGATGTGGATCAAATTGATCATGCACACAAAGTCGGACACAGCCAGTCCTTTAGTGTTGAATTAGATGATGATGAGCTGCTGTATGACCAGTTATGGAAAGATTATTTTAAAAGTATCAACATCGAGGCAAGAAAAAATATCAAAATACATGTGCAATATGTTCCTAAACGCTACTGGCGTTATATGAATGAAAAAACAATCTAGCGAGATGTAAGCAGGGAGGAGTTGGTTCATCATTTCTATGACGTTTTGGGCTGCTATGATGAAGAAGAACAGACGTTAAACAATTCATACTAATTCGAGGCTAAGCTTTCTCACCTGTAGACTTGAAGCGCAACCGTCAGTAATGGTGCATCTGAGTAGTGGCTCAGAGAAAAATGTGCAAGCTTAAAGTTGATGATGAATGATGCTTCAAATAGTAAAAAGCCCATTCAATCCATGGGCTTTTTACATTTTTAATAGGTAGATTGTTAACGCTTATCGTGTTGTTGACGTTAAACATGCACATTAAATAGTGAACCAATCCAACTGGCAAACAGCATCGCAAAAATCCCCCATAGCGTCACACGAAATGCGCCTGTCCACATAGATGTCCCAGAAAAATAGCTTGATAAAGCCCCTAAACCGAGTAAAGACAGTACGCCTGTAAGGGCAACTGACTGAGTCAGATAGCCTTGAGGGCTTAAGAGAATGGCCAGCATGGGAAACAGAGCGCCCAGTGAAAAGGCGAGGGCAGAAGAGCCCGCGGCTTCAAGTGGTTTAGCACTGGTATTTTCATGGATGCCTATTTCATCACGTGCATGTGCAGACAGTGCATCATGTGCGCTGAGTTGCACCGCGACTTCATGTGCTAGCTCGGGTTCTAGTCCGCGTTGTATATAAATTTGAGTCAGTTCTTTAAGTTCTAAATGCGGGTTTTTATCTAATTCTCGGGCTTCATGTTTTAAGTCAGCTTCTTCAATATCTGATTGAGACTTCACCGAAATATACTCACCCGCAGCCATAGAGCTCGCACCTGAAATGAGCCCTGCAATACACGTGATGAGTAAGGTATGGCTGGTTGCGCCACTGGCCGCCATCCCCATAATCAAACTGGTCACTGAAATGATGCCGTCATTGGCACCCAATACCGCTGCACGTAGCCAACCAGTACGATGAATTAAATGAGGTTCAATATGGTGAGAATAGGACATGACGATAGATCATCCTCAAAGTTTTAAAGTTATGATTTATTTAATAATGCAAGTTTCATCTACTATAGCATAGCCCATAAAAAAGCCTCCGAGTGGGAGGCTTTTTTAAGCTTAGAAATATTATTGCGCTTTTTCTTTTACATCAGCAGCGCCTTGTTCTACTGCACCAGCAACATGAGCTGTTGCTTCTTTAGAGGCATTTTTAACATCTTCAGCAGCAGCTTCTGTTTTCGCAGCAGCTTCGTCAGCGGCAGCACCAATTTTTGCAGATGCTTCATCTGCAGCTTTTTGAGTGTCAGATACGGCTTCACTTGCAGCTTTGTTAATGTCATGACCTGCTTGTTCAGCAGCATTTTCAAGGTGTTCACCTGTCGTTGCACCTGTTTCAGGTGCTTTTTCTTTTGAACAACCCACTAAAACAACAGCAGCAGCAAGACCTAAAGCAATAAGTAATTTATTCATTTTCATATCCTTTTCGTTTTATACCCAAAAGTAGGGGTTGGGCAAAATATAATCTAATTTGAATGTAAAGCAGACTACATTATTGTTAAAAAAATGTAATTTTTTATAAAAAACAGCGTGATAAAAAGGCTTATAAGCTGAGTTGCCTATAAGCCTTTAGCAGAGAAGCGTCTGAGAGGATTACACGCCAGAACGAATAATATAATCAAAAGCAGACAGAGCGGCTTTCGCGCCTTCACCTGTGGCAATGATGATTTGCTTGTAAGGTACTGTCGTACAGTCACCTGCGGCAAATACACCTTTGACATTGGTTTCGTTGCGATCGTTAATCACAATCTCACCACGGTTTGAAAGCTCAACTGCTGTTTCTTTGAGAAAATCAGTGTTTGGCAATAAACCAATTTGCACAAAGATCCCTGCAAGCTCTACCGTATGTTCTACATCAGTTGCACGATCTTTATATTTCAATGCTGTCACTTGCTTACCATCACCCACAACTTCAGTCGAGAGTGCATTTAGGATCACTGTGGTATTAGGTAAGCTATGCAATTTGTCTTGCAACACTTGGTCAGCACGTAATTTGCTATCAAACTCAACAAAATTCACATGTTCAACAATCCCCGCAAGATCAATCGCAGCTTCGACACCTGAGTTACCTCCGCCAATTACGGCAACACGTTTGCCTTTAAACAGTGGGCCATCACAGTGTGGACAGTAAGCAACACCACGAGTACGGTATTCTGCTTCGCCCGGCACATTCATTTCTCTCCAACGTGCGCCTGTTGAAAGAATTACTGTTTTAGATTCAAGCTTCGCACCATTTTCTAAAGTGACTTCAACCAAGCCATTCGCTGTCTCATCTGCACCTTTGATGTTAGAAACACGTTGTAAGTTCATGATGTCCACACCGTACTCACGTACATGTGCTTCCATTTCAGCAGCAAACTTCGGCCCTTGAGTCTTTTGAATCGAGGTATAGTTTTCAATGTCCATGGTATCCATGACTTGACCACCCATACGTTCAGCCACAATCCCGGTTTTAATGCCTTTACGTGCGGCATAAATGGCAGAGGTATTTCCCGCAGGACCACCACCAACCACTAAAACATCAAAAGCCTCTTTGGCATTGAGTTTTTCAGCTTCTTTGGCCGCAGAATTGGTATCCAGTTTGGCAACAATCTCTTCCAAGGTCATACGGCCTTGACCGATATGGTTGTTGTCTTGGAACACCATCGGTACAGCCATGATTTTGCGTTCTTCAACTTCGTCTTGGAAGAATGCACCATCAATCATAGTTGCTGTCGTGCCTGGATTGTAAATGGCAATCAGATTCAACGCTTGCACCACGTCTGGACAGTTATGACAGCTTAAAGAGACAAAGACGTCAAAGTCAGACTGGATACCTAAACCTTTGATTGAAGCTAAAACTTCATCTGATACTTTGGGTGCATAACCTGAGGTCTGTAACAATGCCAAGATCAAAGAGGTAAACTCATGCCCCATCGGTAAACCCGCAAAGAAGACACGTGGCTCTTCACCGGCTTTTGCCACACCGAAGCTGGGTGCACGTGAGTTTTGACCATCAAAACGTGCAGTCACCAGTGGAGACAGTGCTGCAACTTCTTCAACCAATTCTTTGATTTTGTCTGATTTCTCAGAACCGTTCAAAGTCGCAACCAATTCAATCGGACCTTCAAGGCGTTCAAGAAGTGTTTTTAATTGAGCTGAAGTATTTTGATCTAACATGGTTAAGCTCTCCAAAGCAGTCTATAAATTTATTTGATATAGGACTTACGCATTGACGGATTCAAAAAAGTATTAAAATACTTTATAAAGTATCTGTGATCAGACGAATTAAACATGCTTCTACAGCAACTTGTACATTACCCATTTATATGGGCTTTCTCATGACAGAACCGAACTCTATTAGCTGCACACAACTTGCCGAGACTTATAACATCTCGCATGATAGTGTAAATCGCTTTCTAGAACGTGAAGACTACACACCTCACGACCTATATCAAGAAGCAATTCAACATATTGATAATAATAAACTTATAGTCAGTATTGATGATACTGTTTTAGATAAACCCTATAGTCAACATATGGACTTGGTTAGCTATTTTTGGTCAGGCAAACACCACCGATCCGTCAAGGGTATTAATCTCATTACCTTGTATGCGACAGATCAGAATGGTCAAAATATTCCAATTAATTTCCGAATTTATGACAAATCTGAAAGTAAAACCAAGAATGATTACTTTATGGATATGTTAAGTGAAGTACTCAGTTGGGGTGCAAAGATTCAATTTATTACAGGTGATAGTTGGTATTCATCGACTGGAAATCTAAAAACCATAAGAAAATATGGTATTCGATTTATGTTTGGTATCGACTGTAACCGTAAGGTTTCCCCAGAAAAAGGACAATGGTTTCAACTGCGTTTATTGCCAAATTTCCATCAGGGTCAAGTGGTCTGGCTCAAAGATTTTGGCTTTGTACAATTATTTAAGACTCAGTTAAAAGAACAGCAGAGGTTTTATATTGTGCATCAAGATGAAGATGATTTATTGTCCTTTGAGGGTTTTCATGAATTACATTCAAGTCATTGGAAAATAGAGCAATATCACCGGGTGATTAAACAGGTTTGTCATATTGAAAAGTTTCAAGTAAGACGATCTAAACTGATTTTGAATCATATTTTTTCAGCCTTGATGGCCTACGTCGAGATACAAAAGAACCAGTTTGAGCGGATCTTTGAAAATGTATATCGTTGGCAGAAGAAATTATTTAGACCAGTTATCAAAAACTTCATTGATGACTTTATTCTCGATAAAAATCATCTGCTACCACAGAGAATCTATAAATAATAGTGCGTAAGTCCTATGATAGAAGAATCATAGAGTAAATCTAAAAATAGATAAAACAGTTTGTTTTTATTTTAGTAATCGGTTTTATAGATTTAAAGATATTTTCTTCAATCATTTCATAAAGCTATATGGGGGATTTAAATGATTTTTCAAGTGATTTACAGTTTAAGCCGTATAAATTAGGTATGATCAAGACAGTTAAAAAATAGGGAAGCAAGTGATGCAATTACAGCGCGGTATCTATCAGCATTATAAAGGGCAACTGTATCAAGTTTTACATGTAGCGACGCATAGTGAAACCGAAGAAAAACTGGTGGTTTATCAGTGTTTATATGGGGATTACTCGATTTGGGTACGTCCACTTGCCATGTTTACTGAAACGGTAATGCTAGAAGATGATCGTGAAGTTGAGCGCTTTAAACTGATTCAAGAAGTATAAACAACGCTAAGTAAAGTAGAGGGGGATTGGATGATGCATGCAGAATTTTTGAGTAAAGTATCGGCCTTATATCATCGCTTTCAAGAACATGACAGTACGCAAGCAGATCGCATTGCGCGCTTTCGCAATATTGAGCCTGAGTCTGCACAGTTTTTGGCGCAACTGGTTCATATTCAACAGCCTAAGCAGATATTAGAAATAGGTACATCAACAGGTTACTCAACCTTATGGTTGGCTTATGCAGCGCAACAAGTTAATGCTCGATTAACCACTTTAGAAATTGATGCTGAGAGAAGTCAACAAGCCGCTGCTCATCTTGCAGATTTCAATTTATCCAATGGCGTTGAGTTTTGGGTGGGTGACGCAGCTGAATATTTGAAGCAGTCACAAGCCATCTTTGATTTTATATTGCTAGATGCTGAGCGTGATGCTTATGTCGACTATTGGTCAGATTTGAAACGACTAATGTGTGTTTCACGCGGAGTTTTGGTGGTTGATAATGTTTTATCGCATGCAGATCAAGTCACGGACTTCATCGCGATTATTCAGCAGGACGAGCAGTTTAACCTGTCTACATTAGCGATTGGTGCGGGCTTGTTGGTGGTGACATGGGATCATGAAAAACAATCAGGATAAATCCTGATTGTTTGAGATTCAAAAATTAATGAATACTTAAGCGCGTAAAGTGCAAATCATATTCTAAATATTTATGAACAAAGGCTGTTTTATTATTACATCGAACTAAGTTGTTATAAATAAATTCAGGCACAGGGTGGTAGAGCTCGCCTGAACCATCGGCATAGAAAATTTTTAAATAGCGTGTGGAAGCGTTGTATTTCCAAGATGTTACCGCAATTGTCCCCATAAGCGACTCCCCATCATGTACATGGAATCACAGCAATGTGGCTGCTTAATTTAAACTTATGCCAAACTTAAAAAGCGAAGTATTACAGTTTTGTAAATAAAAAAACCGTACATAAAGTACGGTTTTTTAAAGTGATCAATTAGCGCATTTTCGCAAGGAAACGACCTACTCGGGTAATGGCTTCACGTAGTTCATTTTCAGCAGGTAAGAACACTACGCGGAAATGATCTGGTGTTGGCCAGTTAAAGCCTGTGCCTTGAACCAGAAGTACTTTTTCCGCACGAAGTAGATCAAGCATCAGTTTTTCATCATCTTGAATTGGATAGATTTCTGGGTCCAATTTCGGGAAGCAATACATTGCACCTTCAGGCTTAACACACGATACGCCTGGAATGTCATTCAACATTTGCCAAGCAATATTACGCTGTTCGTATAAACGACCGCCTGGACGAATTAAATCATTGATTGACTGGTAGCCGCCTAAAGCAGTTTGAATGGCATACTGTGCTTGGTGGTTGGCACACAAACGCATAGAAGCCAGCATATCTAAACCTTCAATATAGTCGACTGCACGCGACTTATCGCCTGTGATGGCCATCCAGCCTGAACGGTAACCCGCAATACGGTATGCTTTAGATAAGCCATTGAAAGAGATACAGAGTTGGTCACCAGCTAATGCAGCGACAGAAACATGTTCAATACCGTCATAAACAATTTTGTCGTAAATTTCATCTGCAAACAAAATCAAATCGTGCTTTTTAGCCAATGCGACGATTTGCTCAAGTACATGGCGTGGATAAACTGCACCTGTTGGGTTGTTTGGATTAATAATCACGATACCGCGGGTACGTGGTGTGATTTTACTCTCCATATCCGGAATATCGGGATACCAAAAGTTTTCTTCATCACATTTATAATGAATAGCTGTACCGCCTGAAAGATTTACCGCAGCCGTCCAAAGGGGATAGTCAGGCATTGGCACGAGCATCTCGTCACCATCATCTAACAAGCCTTGCATCGCCATCACGATCAATTCAGAGACACCATTGCCGATATACACATCATTGACATGCATATCTAAGATGCCTTTTTGCTGATAGTACTGACAGATGGCTTTACGCGCAGGGAAAATCCCTTTTGAGTCAGTATAGCCCACTGCATTTGGCAGGTTTAAAGCCACATCATTAATAATTTCTTGAGGAGCTTCAAAACCAAACGGCGCAGGGTTACCAATGTTGAGTTTGATAATCTTATGGCCGGCTTCTTCCATTTCATTGGCCGCTCGTAACACTGGTCCACGGATGTCGTAGCATACATGCTCGAGCTTAGACGATTTTTTTATTTCGCGTGGGGTTTGGAGAGTGTTCGGCATTTTGATGTTCTCGGAAAGAGTGGAGGTCACTTTTGCATAACGGTATAAATAACTTTTAAATGTTTCAGTTGTCACCAAATCGAGATCATGTTCGTCTCTGAGTAAAGCAACAATTTTTTCATGCGTAAATCCCACCTGTTGATATTGTTTAATCACAGGCAGTAGATGTTTAAAAATAACGCTCTTTTTTTGCGACATTTTTTAATCCTGAGCAAGAATGTCAATAAGACTAACACTAAATTTGCTCACAAAAAAGCATTTAAGAAAATAAATTGCTTCCCGTTTTTGTGAATTGCTTTCTTTTTGCTTTTATTGGAATTATAGGTCTTTTGTAAATTGTGAACTAAACACTAGAAATTTTAAGATGAATCACGTAAATATAGGATTATCCTATTTTAAATAGCAAGATAGAAAGGGACGTAATCATGGGAAAACTCAATAAAACAGACCGAGAATGGCAAAGAGAGTTATCACCTGACGAATTTCGCATTACGCGACAAAAGGGGACGGAGCCAGCTTTTACGGGGAAATATTGGAATACTAAACAAGCCGGCACTTATGTATGCCGTTGCTGTGGTACGCCATTATTTAATTCTGAAAATAAATATGACAGTGGTTGCGGCTGGCCAAGTTTTTATAAGCCACTCAATACGACTGTGATAGAAGAGCATCAAGATACAACACATGGCATGGTGCGTACTGAAATTGTATGTCATCACTGTGATGCTCATTTAGGCCATGTTTTTACAGATGGACCTGAGCCTACAGGTTTACGTTACTGTGTAAACTCGGCTTCATTAGAACTAGAAACACAAGAAAAAAGTGATGAGGATACTTATCCATGACCAACATTTATCAGTTTGAAGCGGAATTGTTAGATGGAAAAAATAAATCCTTTGCTGACTATGAGGGCGAAGTGCTGCTCATCGTCAATACGGCCAGTAAATGTGGTTTTACACCACAATTTGCGGGATTAGAAAAAATTTATGAGCAATATCATGCACAAGGGTTTGAGGTGTTAGGTTTCCCTTGTAATCAGTTTGGGGGGCAAGATCCGGGAAGTAATGAGCAAATAGGAACGTATTGTCAGAAAAACTATGGGGTGACTTTTCCCATGTTTTCCAAAGTTGATGTTAAAGGCCCAGAAGCCCACGCCATATTCCGTTATTTAACCAATAACAGCAAAGGGATTCTCGGCAGCGGTATTAAGTGGAATTTTACAAAATTCTTGATTGGTAAAGATGGCAAAGTAATTAATCGATATGCGCCAACCACCAAGCCTGAAGCGATTCAGGCAGATATTGAAAAAGCATTACAACAATAATCGGTTGATGTGTCGTCAGTGATGAAAGAGCAAGGTACTTCAGTTGAATTTTGGAGTGATCCGCGCATGCCTTATGTGGAAACACGTCGGGCGTGTGCAATTCGTACTTGTTATAAAGCCCATAGTCATCCGACATTTTCAATTGGAGCGGTGGATCAAGGCAACAGTATTTTCACTAGCCACTTTGGTGGAACGCAACAAATAGACGCTGGTACTTTGGTATTGGTTCCTGCATATGTAGAACATGCGTGTAATCCTGTTCCAGACATGCTCATGATATCTGGATGATTAAAAATAAGGGACATATATTAGGCCTCTCATTTTTAGAGTTGATTAAAAGGAAACCTCCGTTATGGGAGGTTTTCTTTTTAGATGAGCTTATTTATAAAATTGCTTTAAGGCGAGCAATGACTTGTTCACACTGTGCAAGATCTGCAACTAGCGCAAGACGCACATGGTTTTCGCCTGGGTTGCCTTGCTCAGTATCGCGTGACAAATAACGTCCAGGAAGCACTTTGACATGTGCTTTTTCCATGAGCATTTTTGCAAAAGTTTCGTCATTATCTACTTTCAACCAGTAGTAAAAGCCTGCATCTGGTTTTTGTAGGGGCAGTATATGGCCTAACTCCTTTTGAAATAAATCAAATTTTGCACGATATTGCACGCGGTTTTCTTCAACATGCGCTTCGTCATCCCATGCTGCAATCGAAGCCAATTGGTGCTGTACAGGCATCGCCGCACCATGATAGGTACGGTATTGTAAATAAGGTTTGAGCAATGCTGCATCACCCGCGACAAAGCCAGAACGCATACCCGGTAAGTTTGAGCGCTTAGACAGTGAGTGGAATACGACACAGTTTTTGTAGTCATCTCGGCCTATTCCAGCACAAACTTCGAGTAGGCCCACAGGTGCAGTATCAAACCAAAGCTCTGAATAGCATTCATCCGATGCAATCACAAAACTATATTGGTCTGACAGTGCGATTAATTTTTTGAATTGTTCTTTTGATAACACCGCACCAGTTGGATTGCCCGGTGTGCAGACAAATAATAGGGCAGTTTTCTCCCAGACTTCAGCAGGTACAGCATCAAAGTCACCGAGATAACCATTTTCTTCGGTGCAATTTACAAAATAAGGTTTTGCCCCAGCAAGTAAGGCTGCACCTTCATAAATTTGATAGAACGGATTAGGCATAACCACATAAGGCGCATCTTCACGATTTACTAATGCTTGAACAAAAGAAAAGATTGCTTCACGGGTGCCAGAAACAGGCAATATATTGTTTTCTGCACTAATCTGATTAAGTTGAAAACGACGGGTTAGCCAGTTTGCAATACTGGTGCGTAACTCGGGTATACCTTTACTGTTTGGGTAGGTCGATAAATGCTGAAAATTATCGATAATGGCTTGTTTCACAAACTCGGGTGCAGGATGCTTAGGCTCACCAATTGATAATGGAATGAGGGGTAAGTCTGCGGGAGTAATATCCTGAAATAGTTTATTCAACTTTTCAAAAGGATAAGGATGTAAAAGGGATAAACTCGAGTTCATGAAACAAAATACCAGTGTGTATTGTTAATGTTGACCACAGACCTGACTAGAGGCTTCATCTAAGGCTGATTTTAGTTGTGCAGCAAAAGTTTCAGCTTCAGTTTCGGTCATGGGTTGACCATCTTTTTTGGTGACAAAGAAAATATCTTCGGCACGCTCACCTAGGGTGGCAATTTTAGCAGAGTGAATATCTAAACCTTGCATCATAAACAACCCGCCTACTTTGGCAAGTAAGCCGGGATGGTCAAGTGTTGCAATTTCGACCATGTTTTGTTGCAGTGCTTCATTCAGCGTAATATCAACGGTGTTTTCAATGTCAAAATGACGCAGCTGACGTGGTATGCGACGTTGCATGAGCCCAGGGTATTTATCTGAATTGGCTAATGCATCTTTTAACGCTGACAGCACTTTGGCTTCACGTTCAGGGTCGGTTAGCAGCGTACCAAAACGGTCAAGCACGACATAAGTGTCTAAGCTAAATGCTTTGGTCGCGGTAATAATACGCGCATCTTGTACGTCCAAATTCATACGATCGAGAATAGCAACCGTTGTTGCAAACAGGTTGGGCTGATCTTGGGTATAAATAAAGATTTGTACCGCATCTTGAGCAAATTTACGCTGTGCACGCATCAAAACCAGCGGTTCAGGGTTGTCACCGTGTTGTAAAATAGCACGTGTGTGCCAAGCAATTTCATCGGCAGATTCTTTGAGGAAATATTCATCCCCCAGTTCTTGCCAGACTTTTTCGACATCATCTAGTGCAAACTCTTCGACCAGTTGTTCGCTGGCAGAAAACTTAGTGTCCTCGATGAGCATTTGATAATCCACAGGACGGCCTAAACCTGAGCGAATCACGTCACGTGCATGGGTATAGAGCTGACGCATGAGAGATGCGCGCCACGTATTCCAAAGTGAAGGATTGGTGGCATTGATATCCGAAACTGTCAACGTATATAGATAATCGAGATGTTCCATGTCGCCCATTTTCTCAGCAAAAGCTTTAACCACATCGGGGTCAGAAATGTCTTTCTTTTGAGAAGTGACGGACATGAGTAAATGGTTTTGGATAAGCCATGCGACAAGGTTGCATTCACGCTCGGTAAAACCATGACTACGACAGAATTCAATCGCATCGGTTGCACCTAGCTCACTATGGTCTCCGCCACGGCCTTTAGCAATATCATGGAAAATGGCAGCCAAATAAACAATGTCACGACGTGCTAGACGTTGGAACACTGAACTGACGACAGGAAAGTCTTTGGCAAACTCAGGTTCTTTGAAACGGTTTAAGTTGCGCAGTAATAATAAAGTATGTGCATCCACTGTATAGATATGGAACAAGTCATACTGCATCAACCCCATAATCTGTCCAAATGCAGGAATATAGTTACCTAAAACGCCATAACGTTTCATTGCTACCATGGTTTCGTATAGACGATGAGGTGAGCGAATGATAGCCATAAAGAGGGCTTGATGCGCTGGATTATCTCTATATTTTTGGTCAATGCGTTTAGCTGCCAAAATTAACAGTCGTAGCGTACGTGCTCGGATGCCAGTAATTTCAGGTCGATTAGCCAATATATAGAAAATTTCTAAAATAGCACTTGGGTTCTCAGAGAAAATCTTGTGGTGTTGAACGGCCAATTTGCCGTCGACCAGTTTAAAATTTTCATTGATTTCTTCAATGTTACGCTCATAGTTCGGCAGGCGTGGGGTAATCACAGATTCATTGAAATAAGCCAACAGCATTTCATTCAGCGTGGTGACTTGTTGCGCGCTTCGATAATAACGCTTCATGAATTGTTCAATCGGATAATTCGGTGATTTACCTTCTTCACGCACATAGCCAAACTTTGCGGCAATGTCACGTTGATAGTCGAACAGTAAACGGTTTTCATCACGTTTAGTGAGGCGGTGTAGGTGATGACGAATTTCCCAGAGGAAGCTTTCGGCTTCTTCTAATACACCTAACTCAAACTCCGAAATGAAGCCTAAATGCACCAAGTCATAAATACGGTTGACGCGGAAATGCCGTTTAGCAATCCAACCAATTTGGTTAATGTCCCGAATGCCACCCGGCGCGTTTTTAATATCGGGTTCTAGATTACTTTCCGTAAAGTTATGCTGTGCATAGCGTTTGGCCTGTTCTTCCATTTTTGCATCATAGAAGGTTTTATCTGTCCATGTTTGCGAAACAATGCGTCGCGGCCATTTGGCTAAGTGTTCATTGCCTGTAATTAAACGGGACTCAATGAGGGCAGTAGCAACAGTTAAGTCGGAGGTTGCTTGTTCAACACAGTTGGCAATGGTACGTACACTAATGCCGGGCTTGAAATTGCCGACATCCCAAAGTGAGGAAATAAAGACAGAAATGAGCTTTTCTTGTTCTTCGCTAAACTCATCCTCAGACAAAATCATGATGTCTACATCTGAGTAAGGTAGCATCTCTCGGCGACCGTAACCACCGACAGCAAATAAACTTAAGTCTGTCTGATCGAGTTTTGCATATTTCCATAGGAAAATAAGCGCTTCATCGGTCATATTTGAACGCGTTAAAATGACATCGCGGATGGATTGGCCATGATCAAAACTTTCTTGTAATTGATTTTCGACATCACTACGCCATTGATTAATCGCTTTGATGTCGTGATTGCTGCTGACATAGTTAAGCAGTGGAGAAGTATTGATCATGAACCGTATCCGTATATTTTAACAACGCTTAATTTTGATGAACGCTAACCAGTCCAGCAGCTTGTACTGCTAGTTCACGCGCTTGGTCAGTTGTTTCAGCACGTGCTGTCGCAACGCCCATACGGCGACGTGTAAAGCCTTCTGGTTTTCCAAAAATGCGCAAATCAGTATTTGGGTTTGCCAAAGCAAGATTTAAGCCAGAAAAAGATAAGTTATTATCATCTACGCCTGCATAGATCACGGCACTCGCAGCAACGCTATGACGTGCTGTATTGACAGGTAGACCCAAAATCGCACGTGCATGTAGTTCAAATTCACTTTGGAACTGAGAGGCAAGCGTCACAAGACCTGTGTCATGTGGGCGTGGTGATACTTCACTAAACCACACTTTATCGCCTTTGACAAAGAGTTCTACACCGAAAATACCACAGCCACCCAATGCGATGGTGACTTTATTGGCAATACGCTTTGCTTCGTCGAGGGCCACTGGCGACATGGCTTGAGGCTGCCAGCTTTCAACATAGTCGCCCGCGTCTTGGCGGTGACCAATTGGGTCGCAGTACGAAGTTTCAATTTCACCTGTTTCTGGGTTTTTTGAACGTACTGTTAATAGCGTAATTTCAAAATCAAAATCAATTTGAGATTCTACAATGACAGTCCCTTGATTTACACGACCACCTGTTTGTGCATATTTCCACGCAGCATCCACTTCTGAAAATTCTTTTACGCGGGATTGGCCTTTACCAGAAGAGGACATGACTGGTTTAACAAAGTTTGGATAACCAATGTCATCACATGCAGCACGGAAAGATTCTAAAGTATCTGCAAAACGGTAAGCCGATGTCGGTAAGCCCAGTTCTTCGGCAGCTAAACGACGGATGCCTTCACGGTTCATGGTTAAATTGACCGCTTTTGCAGAGGGGATGACTGTGGCAATATTTTCTTGTTCGATTTCAACCAATACTTGTGTCGCAATGGCTTCAATTTCGGGAACAATTAAATTCGGCTTAACGTCCTGAATGAGTTGTTTAAGCGCTGTCGCATCTGCCATATTTAAGGTATAGGCATAGTGTGCCACTTGCATTGCAGGAGCATGATCGTAACGGTCAGCAGCATGAACTTCTACACCTAAACGTTGTAAAGAAATCACAACTTCTTTCCCAAGCTCTCCAGAACCCAATAGCAGAACTTTAAATGCTGAAGGCTGAAGTGGAGTACCAATAGTAACGCTCATGTAAATCATCCATGCTTGATTTTATGGGCTTTTAGCATAGCAGAACTCTTAAAAGTCTTCAGGGTTCATTCACATAAATTAATGATATTGTCCAACAATTTTTTTTATAAAGCTGCGCATTCCAAAGTCAAAATTTTCATGCAAAAGGATGCTCAATAAACTTTTCCAATCAAGCTTGAAATGTCTTGCACAGCTGAGCGCTTCAAATAGTAAATCAGATTTTGATGGATGCAAGATATGGGTTAAAAAGGCATAGGAATATAGGTATAAACCAAACCATAGCTCAGTGCTGCGGTGAGTGTAGCGGGGACAATTTGCTTAAACTTGAAATAAAGTCCGGCTAATACGACGAAGCCGACTAACATGGCAAAACTTTTATTGGGTGTATCTAACAGTGGTGGCAAAGTTGCAACCACAAGCATTGAACTAATCGCCGCAATACCAATCGAACCCAATGCAATTTTTAACCATAGAGCACCGCGCTTTTGTGAACCTTGCTGGAACTTTTGAATGACGAAGAATGGGCCAAAGCGTGAAGCAAAATTTGCAATACCCACTACAATGCCGACCAAAATAATTTCGATATTCATGCTTGATCTCCCATATGTTCAGGGTCTGGTTTTTTCAGTACATAGTGCTTAAACAAGCCTGCAAAAATACCCGAACTGATACCAATAAAAATCGCAGCAGATAAGTCAATAAAATAGCAGGCAATGGCAGATACAAGAATGGTCACAGCCACCACAAAAGTGTGTTTCTTTTCAAAAGCTGCCAATAAGAAACTTAAGAACAGTGCTGGTAATAGAAAGTCTAGAGCGGCTTGTAAAAACTGGGGTAAATGACTGACTTGGTCTGCAAACATTCCACCCAGAAAAGAACCTGTAGCCCATGCGAGCCAACTAAACAGGCTTAAACCGAGCATCCAAGACTCAGACCACTCTTGACGGCGTTGTGACAGTTTAATCATACCTGAGGCAAAGACTTCGTCGGTTAGCCCCCATGACCAAATAGCGGTTTTCTTTAAGTTCAGTTTATCTTGAATTAAGTTTTGTAGTGCAGGGCCATAGAGTAAGTGACGAATATCTAAGGCAATCACAGTGAGGGCAGTCATCCAAATAGATGTTCCACTACCCAATAGGGCAACCACTAAAAACTGACTGGCCCCTGCATACATTGAGCAGGATAAAAATAAAGCCTCCCATGCATTAAAGCCAAACTGGGTTGCAGATACACCAAAGGCAAAAGAAACAGGCAGATAGGTAAAGATAATCGCTTGGCTATCCTTAGCCCCTTGCCAAAAGCCAGCAGCTTGTGCAGGAGTGGGATTAAGTTCGGACACAACACACCTTGAAGAAGACTTTATCAATAGGTCAAAATTGATTGTGTATTGTAACTGAATTCACTAGCATAGTGCCCAATTGTTTGTTGAGGCGTTTAACCATGTTGAAGCTCGAATTACGTACTTTAGGGCTGGCTGCTATAATTGTAAGCAGTTTACTTTTGCAAGCTTGTGGGCAGTCAGAGCAAGCTCCTGAACAAAAAGTAGAAATTAAGGCTGCGCCAAAAATTACCAATGACGCGACGGAATATGCCCAGCGTGCTTGGGTGTTTATTAATGAAGTAGATGGCTTGGTATATAACAAGCAACTGGATCAGATTGAAGCTAAAGTCCGTCATCCTGCACGTAAACTCAGTACGGACTGGCGTATTAATGTCAAAATGACAGACTCAGTGACCGAAGGAAAATACGCACTGTGTCGTAAAGCCTTGACCAGCTTAGAAGTGTGGGCACGTGAGACCTTAGACGGTTCTTCGAGTGTTGCACAGAAACAGAGCGATTATGAGCGTGATAAAGCACAATGTCGGGGCGCAATTGATAACCCCAGTTTAGGCAATACTGACCCTAAAAAAGTGGGTGTCTAAGACCGATATAGCATGATTAAAAGCGAGTTTTAAAACTCGCTTTTTTATGGTTGTAGCTTTAATGAATAATATAATAAAAATAGTAAATTATCCCAATGCAGTAAAATATCGGAATTGAGTCGAATTTTGAGGGTTAATTTAAAAAATTTAGCTGTTGCGATGTTTACATTAGCTATCTGTCAAACACAGTGACAGCAGTCTCAAGCCGGGGAGACGAATAGCCAAGACATTAGGCCGTGTAGCAATATTTCTATACATTCCTTCTATGTGAATTGCACTCTTAAGGCGCACACTTGATTGTCTATTCTGAGCTATGTGCAATTGTATGCAGCTTTGCAGGATCTAAAATCTTAATCTTTTTAAACGCAATTGCCAGTATTCCTTGTTTTTCTAAGTTTTGAAGTTCTTGGTTAATCGTTTGGCGTGAACACATCAGCATTTGAGCCAGTTGCTCCTGTGATAAATGAATTTCATCATTGGTAATCGATAGATGGTTGCCATAACCGCTTAAAATAAACAGTAAGCGTTGAGCCAGTCGTTGACTGATATTTTGACTTTGGATTGCGATTAGTTCTAAAAAGGCGAGACGTAACTTCTGCGAAGCAAGCTGTGCAATATGAAACCAAAATTCTGGGGTGGCTTGGATAAATTCCTCAACATCGCGTTTAGGTAGATGGAGCAGGGTGCTTTTTTGAATAGCAATCGCATCGTGCGAACGCGGTTGCTGATCTATTAATGAAATTTCTCCAAACCACATAATCGGTTCAGCAATTGCTGCAACTGCTTCTTTACCTTCAATGTCGACATGACCTAAGCGAATGGCACCATTCAAGACTGCATAGATGCCATCAAATAAATCCCCAGAGCGAAAAACAGCTTGGTCTTTTGCAACGTCAATATATTTGGCATGTTGCACAATATACTGTTGATAGGCTTGTGGTAGTTTGGCGAACCAATTGTTATTGAGTAACTGTTGTTGATGTTGAACTTCCAGCATTCCGCGTCCTTTCGTGATTGATCGAGCAACTTGTCAGGTCGACGACAACTTGATGGGCTGTTTTCCTTTAAAGTTATTCTATATCGTGATCAATATCATGCAATAAGGAAATACAGTATGAGTAAATTAGAAAAATTATTAAGTCAGTATGCAGCTTATCATCTTGATCATAAAAATATCGTGACCCACTTTGTGGGGATTCCGCTGATTGTGTTTTCAATTATGTGTTTAACCGCAAGAGCTGGCATGACTATTGGCAGTTTTGAAATTACCTTGGCGATGGTTTTGATATTAGCGAGTATTGTTTACTACTTAAGCTTAGATCGAATTTTTGGTGTGATCATGCTAGTGATCTATGCCATGGCTTATCCATTGGCGTATAAAATTGCACAGTTTGATTTGGGGCTTTGGTTAAGTCTCAGTATTGGTATTTTTCTTGTCGGCTGGGCGTTTCAGTTTGTCGGGCATTTCTATGAGAAGAAAAAACCAGCCTTTATGGATGATGTGATTGGCCTAGCCATTGGTCCACTATTTGTTTTGGCGGAAATGGTGTTTATGCTTGGTTTTAGAAAAGACATTGAACAACGCATGTTAGATGAAGCGCGTAAACAGCGTGCTGCAATGGATAACAAGCATGTATCTGTGGCATAACATTAACTGAATTATTTTATCGATAAAAAAGCCAGTGAATTTCACTGGCTTTTTTTTATGCTGTTTTAAGATGTCTTCGCGACTTTATGTATATCTGGTTGAGCTTTGGGTGTATTCGGGTTTGAAGCATGAGCATCTTTATGGGATTTATTGGTCACATCATTGGCTTTCATTGAATCATGTTTCACCATTTTATCCTGTTTCATGGCTTGATCGTGTTTGGCCGTTTTGGCTTGTTTCATTGCCTGATCATGTTTCGTCACGTTCATGGTTGCGACGCACTTACCACCTTTATGATTTGCACCTGTACCACCCGACAGTGTTGCTCCTTGTGGGCATGCAAATGCTGTAGCGCTAAGCGTTGTGAATAAACCTGCTGCAATAAATGTGCTGATCTTTTTCATTTTCGTTTGTTCAATGAAGGCATTAGTGCCTGTGATTAAATTAGCGATAATGTAAAAGAATAGAAGTTAGAATATTGTGTGAGATCCAAACGGATCAGGTGCTCATATGTTATTTAATGCTATTTTTAAGCTTGATTTAAGCTTATAAAAAAACCCGATTGGTATCGGGTTTTTTTATACTCGGAACGACTTATACGTTAAAGCGGAAGTGTAGAACATCACCGTCTTGAACGATGTACGTTTTACCTTCTAAACGCCATTTACCTGCTTCTTTCGCGCCTGCTTCACCGTTGTATTGAACGAAGTCGTTATAAGCAACACATTCAGCACGGATAAAGCCTTTTTCGAAGTCAGTGTGGATCACGCCGGCCGCTTGTGGTGCGGTTGCACCCACTTTAACGGTCCAAGCACGAACTTCTTGTACACCTGCTGTGAAGTAAGTCTGTAAACCTAAAAGACCGTAGCCTGCGCGAATTACCACGTTTAGACCTGGCTCTTCCATGCCTAAAGCTTCAAGGAACTCAGCACGGTCTTCATCTTCAAGCAGTGAAATCTCGGCTTCGATTTGGTTGCAAAGCGGAACTACGATTGCATTTTCTTCAGCTGCAAGTTTTTTCACAGCATCTAAATGCGGGTTATTTTCAAAACCATCTTCTGCAACGTTCGCAATATACATGGTTGGTTTTAAAGTCATTAATCCAAAACCACGAACCAATTTACGTTCGTCATCATCTAGGTCAGCTGCACGAGCAGGTTTGCCTTCATCTAGTAAAGGTAAAATTTTGTCTAAAACCGCTTTGGTTGCAAGCGCTTCTTTGTCGCCACCTTTTGCAGATTTTGCTAAACGAGTCACTGCTTTTGTCACAGTTTCTAAGTCAGCAAGTGCAAGTTCCGTATTGATAGTTGCGATGTCATCAAGCGGGTCAATTTTACCGTTAACGTGAATGACGTTTTCATCTTCAAAACAACGTACAACGTGAGCAATCGCATCCGTTTCACGGATGTTTGCAAGAAATTGGTTCCCCAAGCCTTCACCTTTAGATGCACCCGCAACTAAACCTGCAATGTCCACGAATTCCATCGTCGTTGGAATCACACGCTGAGGTTTTACAATCGCGGTAAGTTTGTCTAAACGTGGATCTGGCACAGGAACGATGCCTGTGTTTGGTTCAATTGTACAGAATGGGAAGTTTTCAGCAGCAATAGCAGCTTTAGTCAATGCATTGAAAAGTGTAGATTTACCAACGTTCGGCAAGCCGACAATACCGCAATTAAAACCCATGAAATAACTCACAACGTGTTATATAAAAATTGCCAGTGATTTTACATGAAAGCCATGACAAAGTCAGGTCTCAGGCGAGAAGAATCAAAGTTGTAAATCATGTTGTGGGCAGAACTTCCTCATTTAAGCCCTATATACGAGCCTTTTCTTTTAATAAAGAAACCAGATTTAAGAGGTCAGTTGCATGTAGATTATTGTCTATGCAAGAACTAGAGTCTTTCAATTGAGCTGAACCATACTCAAAGGGGCGTTCAATATACGCCGTCAGAAGTCCACAGCTACGCGCTGCGGCAAGGTCATCTTGATGGGTGGCAACCATCATCACTTGACTCGGTACAACATTGAGTAAGTCTGCGACACCTAAATAGGTTTGGGGAGAAGGTTTGTAGGCTTTGAAATTTTCAGCAGAGAAAATAGTGTCCCAAGGCAATTTTGCGTACTTTGCTAGATCGACGAATAAGCGAATGTTGCCATTTGAAAGGGTGCAAATAATATAATCTTGTTTTAATTGATTGAGTGCAGCGACTGTATCTGGCCAAGGGTTGAGACGATGCCAAATAAAATTTAAATCCATTTTTTGAGCTTCGGTCAGTGTGGATATTTGATATTTCACTCTGTACACGACAAAAATAGATAACTCATTGAAATAATGTCACAATAATTGTTTTCTAACGACGAATACTATGATACATCTCAATGAGTTATATCTTATCTTAAACAAATCTCTAAAATGGAACAAGTCACATTTAAAGTGCTTTGCGCTCATCATGCTTGTGATTATTTTAAAGCAAACATGTAATCTTTCTTCTGCATCTAAAGCCTTGCCCATCAAGTGCTTACCACAATCATTTTATCGACGTATGCAGCGCTTCTTTGCAGGTCAGTATTTTGATTATCGTCAAATTTCTCAGTTGATTTTCAATATGTTTTCATTCGACCAAGTGCAACTGACTTTAGATAGAACCAATTGGAAATGGGGAAAACGAAATATTAATATCCTGATGCTCGCAATCGTTTATCGTGGAATAGCGATACCTATCCTTTGGACATTGCTTAATAAACGTGGAAATTCAGATACGAAAGAGCGCATTGCTTTGATTCAACGCTTTATAGCCATTTTTGGTAAAGACCGTATTGTGAATGTGTTCGCAGACAGAGAGTTTATCGGTGAGCAGTGGTTTACATGGTTAATTGAACAAGACATCAACTTCTGCATTCGTGTTAAAAAAACTTCATTGTCACCAATCATTTAGGAAAGAATCATAAAATTAGTGATTTATTTCGCCATCTTAAAGTTGGTCAAATTGAATGTCGTAAACGACGGATTTTGGTTGGTCGGGTGAAACTATATATAAGTGCACTACAGTTAGAAAATGGAGAGCTTTTACTCGTCGTTTCTCCTCAGTTTAATGCCAATGCTATTCAGGATTATGCATTACGCTGGGAAATTGAAACCTTATTCAGTTGTCTCAAAGGACGCGGGTTTAATCTTGAAAATACGCGCTTGACAGACCCTAGACGAGTGAAAAAATTGATTGCGGTGTTAGCTATAAGCTTCTGTTGGTGTTACTTAACGGGTGAATGGCAACATGATCAAAAAAAAGCGATAAAAATAAAGAAGCATGGACGACTCTCAATGAGTTTATTTCGCTATGGTTTAGACTATGTTCAAATGGCGATTCAGCGTTTAATTGGTTTTGGGAAAAAAGAAGAGTTTAAGGAAATTTTGGCAATTTTAAGAAGGCAGAATCCTGATAGGATAAGGGTTCTGTGAAATTTGTCGTGTACAGAGGATATTTCACTAAAAGCTCATCCAAAATGAGACGGTGAATATCATCAATGGAGATCCACGGCTGCTGACCTGACAAAACCTGATCCATTGCAGGTCGATAGCCTGCTCGCCAGTCTAATGCAAATTGGTTGGCATCAATGTTCAAGGCTAGACTTTTCACTTCTTGAACGATTGAAGAATGCCAGTCCACAACAGTTCCAAAGATGTCGAAAGCGAGTACTTTAATTTTAGGGGAATGATGCATATTGAGGTAGTTATTCTTATTTAGCTTTGAAGATACGTTATAGCTTATTCATTTCTATCTGTATATTGAGAGCTATATTTTCTATGTGAATTTCAAAGAAAAACAATGTTGATTAGACTGCTGTCATAAATCAGAAGCGATTATAAATGGGTAGTGAACTTCATATTGAAACACCCTCCTCAGAAAAAGGAGGGCTAAAAAACTTAAGTGGACAGTATAGTCTCTGCTTTATATAGGAAATGGGATTAAACCTTCCTTTTATCGAGTTGATTTGCCAGATTGTCTCCAATCACTTGCACACACATCACCAAAATCACGAGCACGACAATCACGGCCAACATGATCTGCATATCAAAACGCTGATAACCATAACGATAGGCAATATCGCCTAAACCGCCAGCACCAATTGCGCCTGCAATGGCAGAGGAGTTAATCATGGTCACAATGGTTACGGTAAAACCTGCGACAATTCCAGGAAGAGCTTCAGGTAACAACACATGCCAAATGATTTGAGTACGGTTACAGCCGATAGCTTGCGCAGCCTCAATCAGCCCTTGATCTACTTCGCGTAAACTGACTTCTGCAATTCGTGCAAAAAAGGGTGTTGCTGCTAAGGTTAAAGGGACAACTGCTGCCCAAACACCATAACTGGTGCCTACAATCCAACGTGTGAGTGGAATGAGGGCCACCATCAAAATCAGGAAGGGAACGGAACGGGTGATATTCACCAACCAGCCTAAGCTATGGTTAATACTTTTGGAAGGATAAATGCCATGCTCAGAGGTACTGACCAGAACCACTGCCATTGGCAGACCAATGAGTAAGGCAAAAAACGCAGATGCGCCGACCATGATTAAGGTGTCGATAGTGCCTGTCAGTAATAAATCAATGAGTTGGTCGTGCATAGCCAAGTACCTCTACATGTGTCACATGCGCTTTTAGTTTTTGTAGTAGCGATTGAATTTCTAAGTTCTGTGTAGGAACAGCAATAACCAATGTTCCTATTAAATGGTTCTGGATGGTGTCGACCTGACTTTGATATAAATGCAAAGTTTGTGGAAAGTGTTCTAAAATTTGTTTTAGGTCAGGAGGATGATGCGCATCTGACGTCGAGCGAATTTTGAAAATGGCATGTGTATCGAGCTGCGTAGGTTCAGCATTTAAACGAAAAGGCAAATCGAGTTGTTCTAGATTTAGTAGTTCTTGCGTAATGCCTTGTTGGGGTTGAGAGAACACCGACCAAACTTCGCCTGATTCCACAATTTCACCACCATCAATGACCACGACCTGATCGCAGATTTCCCGAATCACTTGCATTTCATGGGTAATCAATACAATGGTGATACCCAGCTTTTGATTAATCTCTTTGAGTAGGGACAACACTACAGAGGTGCTTTCTGGATCGAGCGCAGATGTCGCTTCATCACAGAGTAAAATTTCAGGATGGTGAACCAATGCACGGGCAATGCCCACGCGTTGCTTTTGACCACCAGACAGTTGTGATGGGTAATGCTGTGACTTATCGCTTAGCCCAACCAACTGTAAAACTTCATTGACACGTTGTTCGATGTTTTGTTTAGGATAATTGGCCGCTTTGAGGGGCAGTGCAACATTTTCATAGACTGTTTTGGCAGACATTAAATTGAAATGCTGGAAAATCATACCAATGCGTTGGCGGAGCTGAATCAGCTCAGCGTGGTTCAATGCTGCCAAGTCTTGCTGATGAATATGGATATGACCTTCACTGATACTTTCTAAACCATTTAAGGTGCGGAGCAGGGAAGATTTACCTGCACCACTTTTGCCAATAATGCCAAACACTTTCCCTGTCGGGATGTCTAGGTCAATATTTTTGAGTGCGTGTACAGTTTGACCTTGTACTGCATAATGTTTGTTTAAGTTACGAATTTTGATATGTGGAATTGAAAAATCCACATGAGAACCAAAGCTGACCATTCTTTTTCTCCTTATTTCCAGCCTTCAAACCACAGACCTTGGCCAAAATCACGGTCTAAAATTTCTTGAACGTGTTTTGAGTTTTGGAATGCTTGCACAAAGGTCGCAAGTTTCTGGTTTTGATCTGGATAGTCTTCACGTGTCACAAATAAAATGGCTTATTTCTTGTCTATAGGATCAAGAAAAAGGGCATGATGAGGATCTGTGACTTTGGCCATTTTTAAATAATGCGGGAAGCCAAAAATTAAATCGGCATCATTAAACGCATGAGCAGTTTGTGGGCCTTCTACTTCAATAAACTGAAGCTGTTTAGGATTGCTCACAATATCTTGTACAGTAGATAGTTCATTGTTGAGGTCTTTGAGCTGAATCAAACCTGCACGATGCAGTAAAATTAGAGCACGTGCCGAGTTTACAGGGTCATTGGGGATGACCACACGTGCTTGAGTTGGTAGTGAATCTAAGGACTTATATTTTTTTGAATACAGTCCGACATGACTTCCTGTTCCTGTGGCGAATGCATGCAGATCATAATTTGTTTCGCGAATCGCATTGCGTAGAAAGACACTTTGTTGAAAAAAATTGGCATCAATGTCACCATTTTGCACAGCAACATTTGGCGCATGCCAGTCAGAGAATTCAACCAGTTTGACTTGAATGCCTTGCTTTTTTACATCATCTGCCACGCTTTGCAGCAGTTCGGCATAAGGTGGGCTAATACCAATCGTTAAGACATCATCTTGCGCATGGCTTTTGCTATAGCGGTAACCCGCTAGAGAAAAAAATGCCACGATGATGCTTAAGCCAATCAGCCATTTTTTTCGATTTTGAATGAAAGATTGCGTCATTGCTTATACTCACTTCCAACCAGGGAACCAAAGTTTTTCACCAATTTCACTATTCAAAGTCTGTTTAACTTTGTCAGATGTTTGATAAATCTTGATGAACTTTTCAAGTTGTGCCGCTTTCTCTGGATGTTGCTGTTGGTAGTCGTCACGCACCACAAATAAAATCGAATACAGGGTATTGGTGTTGTCATCTAAGATCAGTGCATCATTTGGGTCGATGGTTTTTGCAAGACGTAAATAATGTGGATAGCTAAAGACCAAGTCAGCATCATCAACGGCACGCGCAGTTTGTGGACCTTCAACTTCAATAAACTGGAGCTTTTTAGGATTGCTGACAATATCTTGCAGGTTGGATAGGTGATTGTTTGGATCTTTTAAGCTAATCAATTTAGCCTGTTGTAACAGTAAAAGCGCACGACCTTGATTTACTGGATCATTTGGAATAACTGTACGTGCATTTTCAGGAATCGCAGCAATCGAGTCATATTTTTTTGAATATAAACCGACGTGTGTGGTGACGCCTTTATCCAGTGCTTTGAGTTTAAATTGGGTTTCTTTGATGGCGTTATCTAAGAAGGGCTGATGCTGAAAATAGTTGGCATCAATATCACCATGGTTGAGCGTGATATTGGGGGTATTCCAATCCGAAAACTCGACCAGTTTGACGTTGATGCCTTGCTGTTTTGCTTCTTCCACAGCCACCTTTAACGGATTGGCAAAGGGTGGGCTGATCCCAATCACCAGTTCAGTGTTGCTCGATTTTTTATGATAAGACCACGCCACCAGTGCAATGACGATGGCGGCGACAATTACCCCAATAACGGTAAATTTTGTTTTTGCAGTTTGAGCCATGATATTTCTCGTATTTTAAAATTTATGCGGTTTGTTTTTGCTGTGTTTTAGGATGAGAGCTCGAGCTTTGACATCGATACTGCTGTACTGGGTGGTCTGCGGCCAGTCGGTCACCTTGAGCGAATAATTTGTGGCGTAAACTACCTGTTTCATAGGCGGTTTTATAACGTCCACGCTCTTGTAATTCTGGGATGACCCAACGAATAAAGTCTTGATGTGACTCTGGGGCAACGGTTCGTGTGAGATTAAAGCCGTCTACGCCAGTTTCATCTAAGAGCTGAATGAGTTTCTCTGCTACAGTTTTTCCACTCCCGACGATCAGTGGATAGCGTCCACCGAGTACATGCTGGGCTTTCAAATCAGCTCGCGTAACTTTTTGTTCTTTAAATTTGTTATTGACCGAAGCAATGCTATTGGTTTGTTTATAAGGAATCGCTTCATCATCTGCGAATTGGCCCAAATCAATTCCGACCGAACTGGAAAAATGAGCCAAACCTGCTTCTGGACTGGCATAGCGAATATATTCTGTCAGTTTTTCTTGTGCGAGTTCGTCCGTTTCTGCCGTCACTATACTAATGCCAACAAAGAGTTTAATAGCTTGCTCATCACGTCCATGGCTTAATGCAAGCGCACGAATCTTATCGACTTGCTGTTTCAGTTTTTTAGGCGTGTCAGCACCAATAAACATGGCTTCAGCATGCTGAGTTGCGAAAGCTAAGCCTTTACTTGAAGCGCCCGCTTGATAAAGTACAGGCGTCCGCTGAATAGATGGAGAAACTTGAAAAACGCCCTGACTTTGGAAAAATTTGCCTTGATGCTGTATGGCATGAACTTTTGACGGATCGGTAAAGACACGGTTTAATTTATCTTTTTGTACGGCATCGTCTTCCCAAGAACCTTCCCAAAATTTATAGCAAAGTTCGAGAAACTCTTCAGCTTGTTCATAACGTAAGTCGTGATCTTTTAAACCTTTTTGACCAATTAATCGTTCTGCGCTGTCTAAGTAACCCGTGACAATGTTCCAACCAATACGACCGTGGGTTAAATGATCGAGGCTCGCAAAGCGTCGTGTAAACTGATAAGGCGACTCATAGCTCAGATTTACAGTGACACCAAAACCTAAGTGCTGTGTAACGGCAGCCATAGCAGAAACGAGTGTACTTGGGTCATGGCTTGGAAGCTGAATCGACTCTTTTAGGGTTAAATCAAGACCATTTTGATAAACATCGTAAACACCCGTAATGTCGGCGATAAACAACCCATCAAATAAACCTTGCTCTAAAGTTTGCGCCAAATCGGTCCAATAGCTGAGTTCATTAAAACGATGTGACTCATCGCGTGGGTGTGTCCACAAACCGTGATTGATATGACCTACGCTATTCATATCAAAGGCATTCAGGATGATTTGCTTCGACTTGTTATTTTGAGATGATAATGTCATTACAATGTCCCTCTGCGTGGCGGAAGTACACCATTAAGAAGATAATTGGCAATGAAGTAATATTTCCAACGTGACGCATCATGTAGCGTGTGAACACGTGCATTACGCCAAAAGCGGTCTAGGCCATCTTCACGCTGACTACCACGACTGCCTGCCAGTTCAATCAATTTCGAAGCGGCTTTTAATGCGGTTTCTGTACTGTGTGCACGAACTTTCGCTACATCCAGTGATGCTTTAGCAATGTTTTCTATGGTTGGATAAGGACGTGCTGCATCGATTGAGCGGGCCGCTTGTTTGAGTAAGACTTCACTGGCACGAACATCGGCAATTACTCGTCCCAGTTCAAACTGTGTTAGAGGATCATCGGTTGCCTGTTCAACAGCAGAGTCAATCCACGGACGAGCCTGACGCACACGAACCAGTGTTTCCTCAAAAGCAGCACGCGCGATGCCTGTTTCAATGGCAGCATGCATAATTTGAGCAAAAGGCCCAACCAGAGTCGGTCTAGAAAAAGCGGTATCGAAAGGAACAATATCTTCAGCATCTACAGCGACATGATTGAATTTGACTGTACCGCTGCCTGTGGTACGTTGACCAAAACCCGACCAATCATCAATCAGTTCGAGTCCTTGGCTACTCCGTGGGATAAAGACCAGAAACTCTTTGTCATCGGCATCTTTGACTAAAGTGGGGATGCGGTCTGCAAACAGACTACCTGTGCAATAAAACTTTTCACCATTGACCACATAGCCTTGTTCAGTTTGGCTGAGTGCAGTTTGTTTTTGTGTTGCATTTTTAGTTTTAAACTCTGCCAAGGCATTACCAAAGCGTGCACCTTTTAGCACTTCTGCATAGAGTTTACGCTTTTGTTGTTCAGTACCGTTGTTACGTAAAACCTCTAAGGCATAGAAATGGTTCTGGGGAATTTGTCCAATCGAACCATCCACACCACTCATTAGTGCAATAATTTGCGCGACCGTATAGCTGGAAACATTTGCGCCCCCGAATTCCTTCGGTACAGTAATCGCCCAGAGCCCAGATTGACTGTAGGCTTCGATTTCCTCAAAAGGCAAAATACGTTCCGCATCACGTTGGATAGCCTGTTGTTTAAACTGCTCAGCTAAATTTTTGGCAATCTCTAAGGCTTCGGCATCGCTTTGAATAATATGTGCATACGCTGCATTTTTGGATTGAAGTGGAAGAATAGGTTGAAATGAAGTCATAATGTTCTCCTTAAATCCAGGCGTGGCGAGCAGGGAAAGTGTTGTTCAAATAGTAGTTACCCAGTGCATGCAGCTTCCAGCGGATCGGGTCGTGTAAGGTATGCACACGTGCATTGCGCCAATGTTGATCTAAATTATGTTGGCTTAGGCTCGAACGACTGCCGCCAAGCTCTAGGAGTTTTTCAGAAATTTGTAGTGCAGCATCATTAGCATAGACCTTTGCTTCGGCGACTAGAATGGAAGCTTTAGCTGCTTGTTCGGCACTGACAATGCTCAGTCGGTCGAGCTCATCTAAATATTCAGCAGCTTCATCGAGCAGTAAAATAGCGGCATCCAACAGGACAGCGGATTTGCCGACTTCTTGTAAGGTGTAATGTTCAAAACTGGCTTTCTCAACTTGCGCATCGACAATTGGTCGGGCTTTTTTCACTGCTGACAAAGTGTCTTCAAATGCGGCTTCTGCAATACCGACATCAATTGCAACTTGCATTAACTGCGAGAAAGCACCACGGTAATTGACGTCTTCAACCAGTTTCCGCTCATCAAAGATAAGTAGTGGATCGACTTCAACCCGTTGTAATTTTACTGTGCCGCTTGAAGTTGTACGCTGACCAAAACCGTTCCAGTTATCAATGACTTCCACACCTTGTGCTGTGGCATCAACAAGCGTCAGTACCACATATCCTTCAGGGTGAATGGCTTTAATAGCTAACCAATGGGCAAAGCTACTGCCTGTAGAGTAGAACTTTTCACCATTGACATAGTAACGACCATTTTCAATGCTTAATGTTGTACTCAGAGTTTTAGTGTCTTTGGTATTGCGTTCAGGGCCGCCATTGGCAAGGCGTTTGCCGTTTAATATTTCATTAAAAATAAACTGTTTCTGTTGTTCGTTGCCTAAGATATCAATCATGTTAAGCAGCGCAATTTGGTTTTGGGGAATTTGGCCGACACTTGAGTCGGCTTTATTAATAATGCGAAAAACCTGAGCTAAGGTTTTGTTGGAAACAAATGCGCCTCCAAAAGCTTGAGGAATACGAATACCACCTAATCCTTTTTGGCTAAATAACTCGACTTCAGCAAAAGGGAGTTGACGGTTCTGATCACGTTGATCCCGACCTTCTAAGGCAAAGTCAGCGACATGATAGGCTGCATTAATTGCGTCCTGATCATTTTGTATCACGTGAATATTTTTAGAGAGTGTATGAGACATAAAAGCACCTTTACTTAATGCCTATACGCTACTTGGGATTGCTTGAATGATTAAATGAAGGATTTTGAATTACTTAGCAGCTAAAAAGTTAAAAACAAAATATGCTAAGTTTAATCATTTAGAAGATATGTTAAGAATTTGAAAAATAAGGAATAACTAATTTAACGGTGGGGTAAATAGTATGATCAAAGGCTTGCTTATCAAGATTTGAGATATTGTAGAGAAAAAAACGTATAAATTTGATAAAGGCTGTTGAGCATTTGCTAGGCAGTTTTGAGTAAAAAGTACATTGTAAATCCTAAATACAGTGACTAAAGTATCCAACTGAAATAGATGGCTTTTCTGAAAAGTCAAAATAGAAAAATAAATGTGGAGCATTTATGAGAACTTTATACCAGTTTCCTTTATCTCATTTTTGTGAGAAAGCTCGCTGGTTGCTCGATCATAAAGAGCTAGATTTTGTTGCACAAAATGTGGTGCCTGGGGTTCACCGGGCTTTTGCACAGTTAAAGACCGGTCAAAATAAACTGCCTATTTTGCGTGATCAGAACAAATGGGTCGCTGATACCACCGAGATTGCATTATATCTTGATGAGCGTTATCCAGAACATCGACTGTTACGTAATGAAGTACAGCTTCGTAAAGAGGCTTTAGATGTTAATGCACTAGCCAACGACTTGGGATTGCATGTGCGTCGTTGGGGGTTGGCCCATGCATTGTCCGATAACGATCAATCGTTACAGATTATGTTGGGCGAAAAGGGCTATTTACGTAAATTTGAAAAATACACTAAACCTTTAATGAAAACATTGATGTCGAAAGGCTATGAGTTGAATGCAGAGAAAATAGAGCATTCCAAAGCCGAAATGCAGCGTTTAATTGAAGTATTGAATGAGAAGTTAATTGCTAATCATGGACGTTACTTTGTCGGGGATCGTTTAGGTTTGGCGGATATTGCTGTGTGTTCGATGTTGGCGCCTGTACTGGAGATTAAAGGGACACCTTGGGAAAAAGACCATGAGGAAAGTCTATCTGAAGAATTTAGTGCTTATAAAACCTATTTAACCAATTTACCCTTGGGGCAGTATGTTTTAAGAGTCTATCAAACCGAGCGCAATGCTCGAGTCGACTGGCGCGGCGTTTAAAATAAGCTCAAGCCAAACAAGGCAAAGGTGGTATGTGATACATACAGCCTTTGCCTTTCTTGTATTTTCAATATCATTATTTTGAGAAACTGAATAGAAATTTTCTCAGTCTATTTAACACGTTGTAAAAGATCATGGCACTCTTTGTCTAAAAAAGCTGATATCTTTTTATTAATCTGAAAATATATGAAAAAAAACTGCAAATAAGCTTTATCTTTCATTTGAAATGCTTAATATGAAATAAACACCTATAAACATAAGTTGTCATGAGAGTTAAATAATGGAATTAGATCGTTTTGATAAGCAAATTTTAGAAATTTTAAGTAATGAAGATATCAATCTAAACGAATTATCAGAGCGTATTAATTTATCGGTCAGTTCGGTGCATCGTCGTATTAAGCATCTGATTGATAATGCGATTATGACTAAAGTTAAGCGAGATATTAACTATCAAAAACTCGGGTTTAGCCTACATGTTTTACTCCAAGTATCTTTGAGTAAACATGATACCGACACTTTTTCCAAGTTCTTGGAAGAGTTGGAAAGCATTCCTGAAGTGACCAATGCCTTTTTAGTGACAGGGCAGTCAGCAGATTTTATTGTTGAAGTTGTGGCAAGAGATATGGAAAATTACAGTGATATTTTACTCAAACGCATTGGTAAAATTGAGCATGTGGTAGCACTTCATTCAAGCTTTGTGATTAAAGAATATAATGTATTTAACTGTAGCGGTTTGTTGAGTAAGGTTTAGCGTATGCTGAGGTTCTATGCAGCTACTGAGTATCAAGCATCTTGCCATTAAAAATTTGTATACTACCAGCGACAACTTTTAGCTTTCATACCCAAAGCACAGATTGAACATATTGGTTCATCTGCCATTCCTTATGCAGTTTCTAAAGGTGATTTGGATATTTATGTGGCTGTTGATGCTGTAGATTTTGACTCAGCCATCGTTAGTATTTCCAGTTTAGGTTTTGTTGAAAAGCTTGATACTTTAAGAACGCATGAACTGTGTATGCTAGAGTCGCTACAGCAGGATGATGTTGCTATTTAATGGGTCGTGAAAAACTCTCAGTGGCAAAGTTTTTTGATCTTTCGTGATCGCTTGTTGAAAAGTCAGAATTTAGTCATGGCTTATAATCAATTAAAACAAGACAGCCAATATTTAACGATGGATGAATATCGATTTAAAAAAGCAAAATTTATTGACAGTGTATTCAATCAGCCATAAAAAATGCGCTCCCAAAGCTATATTTGAGAACGCATTTTTAAAGCAGAAGATTAGGCGTCTAATTCTGCCAATACCGCGTCAGAGAATTCAACATTGGTATATACGTTTTGTACATCATCTAAATCTTCAAGCATATCAATCATTTTCATAATCTTTTTCGCTTGATCGATATCGGTGATTTCGGCTTTAGTTGAAGGGCTCATGACCACTTCAGCATTGTCCGATTTTAAACCTGCAGCAGTTAAAGCATCTTGTACATCACCAAAAGATTCAGGTGTAGTAATGACTAAGATTTCATCTTCATCGACTTCGATATCTTCAGCACCTGCTTCAAGTGCCACGTCCATGATTTTATCTTCTAAAGACACATCTTCAAAAGTGATCTCACCACGTTTTGTGAACAAGAAAGCAACTGAACCGTTTGTGCCTAAGTTGCCATCTGTTTTTGAGAAACAGTGACGGACATCCGGTACAGTACGGTTTAAGTTGTCAGTCATGGTTTCCACAATAACTGCAACACCACCAACACCATAACCTTCGTAAGTAATTTCTTTTAAATCATCGTTATCTTCGCCACCAGCACCACGTTGGATTGCACGGTTGATAACGTCACGTGTCATATTTACAGAAAGTGCTTTTTCTACAACTGCACGAAGACGTGGGTTGCTTGCAGCATCACCACCGCCAAGCTTTGCAGCAGTTGTTAATTCACGAATAAATTTGGTAAAAAGTTTACCACGGCTAGCATCTTGTTTTGCTTTACGATGCTTAATATTGGCCCACTTGGAATGACCCGCCATGCGAAATATGCTCCTTGTAGATTGGCTTTGTGCCTATCAAATTGTGCAAATTCTACCATAAGCACTTTTTTATGCGAAAGTAGGTGTTTTTCTGAAAATCGCCTGAACAAACAAAAAAAGAATTAAAATTGTTTGAAATAAAGCCAGTTATTTAAAATTTACCTTGTGAGGCAGTTCACTTTAAAAATTAACTGTTGGGAAACACCCACAGAGACCTAAAAGAATAGCGTCTTCACATTCTTTTAGGTTAATTAAACGACCTTATTGTGCAGCAGTTTTAGGTTCTGGAATCTCAATATCTAAACCAACATGCTCTTTATAAAGTGCTTTAATAAGCGTTAAGTCATGATCTAGGTCTGTAGGGTAGATTTTTCCAAAAATACCGCCTTGCTTGGTTTTTGAGTTCGCGTACATCAGTACAATAGGGACATTTGCTGCTTTAGCAATATGCCAAAACCCAGTACGAATAGGTTTACGTACTTCACCTGTTTTGGCGCGTGTCGCTTCAGGTGCAATGACTAAATTGAATTTTTCATTTTGGCTAAAGTATTCAACCATTTGAGACACAATGTCTTTATTTGACTTACGATCGACCGCGATGCCACCAATGGCTTCGAGTATGGGCTTCATTGGCCCTTTGAATAATTCTTTTTTAATCAGGGTATGGATTTTCATATCGTAGATTTGAAAAATCGCCAGTGACAAGACAGCATCCAACATAGAAGTATGTTCAAATCCAATAATGACTTGCTTGTCTTCCAAAACGTTTGGTTCTACATGATATTTCCAGCCTGTGAGTTTAAACGCAGACTCACCAATGAATTTTTTTAACATGACCATAAAAATACAAGTGTTTTTTAAAGAGGCTAATGTCTGCTTGTTTACGGTTTGAGTCAAGTCCTACTTGATTGCACTTACCACTTTTATGAATGGGCTTGAATCCTAAGTAGTTGAAGAAGTAGAGGGTGAAAATGGAACATTAAGATGTTTTAAATCTAATCAAATAGAAAATAAATATGGTGAAAATGAAAATACCACTATTCATAATCGAAATGAAAGATTAGACTTTGGTCTAAGATTAAAGTGTGCATTTTCACACTTTAACTTTGGTTTAACAAAGTTCAGGATTGTTAAAATGGCTTATCTTTCGACTTTTTTATGTGCAATCGTTCTCTTTTCTTTGGTGGTTATTTGGTCAATTGTTGAGTTTTTCATTGAGTCACGAAAAAAAGAAAAAGCCGGTATTTAGTTTTTATCCAATTTAATTAAATTTTCTCTGTACACGACAAATTTCACAGAACCCTTATCCTATCAGGGTTCTGCCTTCTTAAAATTGCCAAAATTTCCTTAAACTCTTCTTTTTTCCCAAAACCAATTAAACGCTGAATCGCCATTTGAACATAGTCTAAACCATAGCGAAATAAACTCATTGAGAGTCGTCCATGCTTCTTTATTTTTATCACTTTTTTTTGATCATGTTGCCATTCACCCGTTAAGTAACACCAACAGAAGCTTATAGCTAACACCGCAATCAATTTTTTCACTCGTCTAGGGTCTGTCAAGCGCGTATTTTCAAGATTAAACCCGCGTCCTTTGAGACAACTGAATAAGGTTTCAATTTCCCAGCGTAATGCATAATCCTGAATAGCATTGGCATTAAACTGAGGAGAAACGACGAGTAAAAGCTCTCCATTTTCTAACTGTAGTGCACTTATATATAGTTTCACCCGACCAACCAAAATCCGTCGTTTACGACATTCAATTTGACCAACTTTAAGATGGCGAAATAAATCACTAATTTTATGATTCTTTCCTAAATGATTGGTGACAATGAAGTTTTTTTAACACGAATGCAGAAGTTGATGTCTTGTTCAATTAACCATGTAAACCACTGCTCACCGATAAACTCTCTGTCTGCGAACACATTCACAATACGGTCTTTACCAAAAATGGCTATAAAGCGTTGAATCAAAGCAATGCGCTCTTTCGTATCTGAATTTCCACGTTTATTAAGCAATGTCCAAAGGATAGGTATCGCTATTCCACGATAAACGATTGCGAGCATCAGGATATTAATATTTCGTTTTCCCCATTTCCAATTGGTTCTATCTAAAGTCAGTTGCACTTGGTCGAATGAAAACATATTGAAAATCAACTGAGAAATTTGACGATAATCAAAATACTGACCTGCAAAGAAGCGCTGCATACGTCGATAAAATGATTGTGGTAAGCACTTGATGGGCAAGGCTTTAGATGCAGAAGAAAGATTACATGTTTGCTTTAAAATAATCACAAGCATGATGAGCGCAAAGCACTTTAAATGTGACTTGTTCCATTTTAGATATTTGTTTAAGATAAGATATAACTCATTGAGATGTGTCATAGTATTCGTCGTTAGAAAACAATTATTATGACATTATTTCAATGAGTTATCTATTTTTGTCGTGTACAGAGTTAAATTTTATTATTGTAGTGTTTATAAGTGCTTTTGAGTCTTAGTATGTAACTCAAACATCGTGAAAGACCTGATATGTCAGTTTGATGATGTAAATTCCCCTGATTGTTTGGATAGTGTACAACCATGTATGAAAAAGCTTGTCTTTTGAAAAAATCTTCGATAGTATTCATTTCGCCTGAACTTGTTGATATATAACAAATTCAGCATATTAGGGCCTATAGCTCAGTTGGTTAGAGCAGCGGACTCATAATCCGTTGGTCCACAGTTCAAGTCTGTGTGGGCCCACCATTTATCCAACCTCGTAACTATTTGAGTTATGAGGTTTTTTATTGCCTATTGATTGTGTTTTCAACTGCCTTTTATAGACCGTAATGTGGTCCATCTTCCAGAAAGTCCGATGGGGACCAGTCAAGGTTCCACAAAATATCACTCAGACCATTTCTTCATGCTCATTTGCGATGCGGTCAGAATCGTGGATGATTCATCCGATGTCAGTACATCGCGCGAGCTGAGCGCAGAGAAAATGGTAAATGAAGTGGGGAATATTTGAGGTTTTGCTGTTTGCCTGTTTCCCCCTAGTGGATTAGGGGGATTTCGGTTTTATCTTGGGGGAATCTACTGATATTTGTTTGTATCTCACAGGCCCTTGTAGAACTTATCGATGAAGGTACGAGTTTTGAGTACCAGTGTGTTCATGAGGGTTTTACGTTCTGATATCTTTGGACGATTGATTGGTAGGTCTTTGACATCTTCACGGCTTGGCAAACGCTTGGTGTATTCGTACTGTCCTAGGACTGCTTTGAATACTTCTGGTTTGAGTGCTTCTTGCTGACAGAGCTCATCCAGTGCTTTTTCCTTTTCAACATCCCAGAATGCTGAGAATACCTCTTCTACGCTTTGACCATTCACCATACGAGGAATGTTCTCATCGAGGAATTTTTGGATGAGTTCTTGCTTGTCGTACAGGTTGTGATTGGTGGAGATGATGTCTTGCACCTGTGAGCGATATTGCTGTTTCTTCTCAGGATCTTTGTTGTTGACGACTGACTGTAGCAAGTTGAGGATGTAGCCCACATTCACTGTATCTCTGTGGATCAGTTCCAGTTGGAAGTTCACATCATTGAGTACCGATACTTTGTCTTTAGGCTGCATGATACGTACATTGTTGTACAGATACTTGTATTGCGATGTATGACTCTGGAACTCTGCTTTATTGAGGTCTGTATCGTCTTGATCGTACTCTACGAAGTTTTCCAATTGTGCATTGATACGCATGACTTCACGGAAAGCTTTGACATATTCCAACTGTTGTTCTTCAGTATGTAGCGTATGAGGGACTTGATCAGGATCAGGGGCAATACTGAGCAAATGAGCTACCGCTGCATTGTATTTTGCTTTGATACTTTCGAAACTTGGAATGAGCACAATCTTTTCTGCTTCTGCACGATTGGAGAAGAGCGTGAGTGCTTGGTCTGTTGCTTGCTTGAGATTACGGAAGCACACAATATTCCCAAATGGCTTATCTGCATTGAGGATACGGTTGGTACGTGAGAAGGCTTGGATCAAGCCATGATATTTGAGGTTCTTGTCCACGTATAGGGTGTTGAGTGGCTTTGAGTCGAAGCCTGTCAGGAACATATTTACGACTAGCAAGATGTCGATTTCTTTTTTGCGTACACGATTGGCAATATCACGGTAGTAGGGGTAGAACTCTTCACCTGAGTTGAAATTTTGTCCAAACTTAGCATTGTACTCCGCAATGTACTGATCTAGCTTATCTCTATTTGATTGACTGATCTTGGTAGGAAGTTCAGCAGACTCCTCCTCGATGAGTCCAGTTTGATCATCTACGGTATGTTCTTCATTGGCTGCAAAGGAGAAAATAGTGGCAATAGTGAGTGGATTATATATTTCTCCATTATCTATGGCGTGTTGCTGCTTCTCTTGCTGTACTTTCTTGAACAATTCGTAGTACTGGGTGAGTACTTCAACGGAACTGACACAGAACATGGCGGTGAAGGTTCTGTTCTTGGTTTTAATGTGGTGATTGTCAACGATGTAGCGCGTGATCATTTCTAGGCGAGCAGGATTGTCGAACAACTCTTTTGTGTCGATACCTTCTACATCTTCTTCATAGCTGTCACTATTTTCTATGCCGTTACTGGTGTATTTACCCAAGTAGGCAATTTGAAAAGGTAGGACATTACCATCACGGATGGCATCTGTGATCACATACTTATGCAAGCATTCATCGAAGAGGGCATTGGTGGTTACTGCTTTGGAGTCTATCTTGAGTTGGCTATTTTTCTCAAAGATTGGTGTACCAGTGAAGCCAAACATTTGTGCTTGGTTGAAGAAACGCTTGATATTTCTATGGGTATCACCGAATTGACTGCGATGACATTCGTCAAAAATGATTACGACTTTCTTGTCTTTGAGATAGCCAATTTGATCTGCATAGCGGTCAGAGCTGATTGCAATATTGAGCTTTTGTAGGGTCGTGACAATGAGTTTGTCATGGGTTTGGCCCAACTGAGCAACCAATGTGCTTGTATTCTTTGTCGTATCTACACTATTTTCTTTGAAGGCATTGAACTCACGAACAGTTTGGGTGTCGAGGTCACTACGATCCACCACGAAAAGTACTTTCTCTACTTCAGGCAAGCGCATGATGAGCTGACTTGCTTTGAACGAGGTGAGTGTCTTACCTGAGCCCGTAGTGTGCCAGATATAGCCATTCTTATCTGAATGTTGTACACGCTGAATGATTTGCTGTACGGCATATATTTGATAGGGACGCAGAACTTTTATTTCTTTAGATGTCTGAATTACCATGTACTCAGTGAGCATCTTTGTGATGTGCTCATGGTTGAGGAAATTTGCTGCAAAGGCATCTATTTTGTGGATGTGCTTATTGTCGAAGTCAGCCCAAGGAAAGGTGAACTCGAAATTTTTTGTGCCCGTGGAGTAGTAGTGCGTATGGTCACGATTACTAATGACAAAAATCTGAATGTAGTTGAACAGACCTGATCCGCTGCCGTACGCATCCTTGGCATAGCGTTGAGTTTGGTTGAAGGCTTCAGGAAGTTCTACGCCTGCACGTTTGAGCTCAATTTGGACCAATGGTAGGCCATTGATGAGCAATGTGACGTCAAAGCGACTGGTATGTCCGTTGCTTGCTCTATGATCGATGGCGATCTGATTGGTGACTTGATAGATGTTTTTTGAAGGGTCAGCAAACAAAAAATCAATGTGGCGTGTAGAACCATCATCGAAGGTGACAGGAAAGCGATTACGCAATACCTTGGCACAGTTGAAGTTATTTCCAGCCTTGAGATGGTTGAGAACTTGTGCCCATTCATTTGCAGAGAAAGCAGAAATGTCATTCGCACGTTCAACTTGAATTTTGAGATTGCTCAGCAGTTGATTTTCATCTTTGACCTCAACTTGTTGGTAGCCTAGTTGTTTGAGCTGTTCTATGAGTTCATGTTCAAGTTGAGCTTCGCTTTGTACGGACATCTCTTTCTCTAATTTTTTATTGAATTACGGTGATCTCAGTGAAATCCATCTGATTGAAGCTCGAAACATACGGTGATGTTTTATCCTCAAAGTCTTTAGATCAGATGGGAGTAGTTTGTTTACTTATACAAACATTTGTTGCAATAGTCCTTTTTTCCAAAGCTTAGCTTGTTCTAGCTGCTCTGAAACCACATCAATCTTTTGGTCGATGGCGGACAGGAAGTTAGCGATTTTGGTTTGTTCTTCAAGGCAAGGTATTAGTATGCAAAGCTTCTTGATTTGTTCGCTATTGACAGAGTCAAAGGTACTTCCTTGTGAAAGGCTTACCCACGATTTTTCATGATTCAATAACCATTGATACAAAAAATCTTGGGAGTATTCATTTTTAGCTCGTATGGCGCACAATCCACGACCTATGCAGGCGATATGCTCTGAGGTCGCAACAAAACCAACAGGAGCACGAACACTTAGTAGGATATCATTTATATTGCATGTCTTAGTTATTTCAGATGTATGAAGACGTGGTACTGATTTTCTATTTTTGATATCGGCATTACCTTGTAATAAGGGTAATCCTATGGAGTTTTCATTGTAATGTTCAGACTTGGGTGAACTTCCCATAATAATTTCTGAAATTGAAATTAAGTTAGTTTCCTCCCACTCCCCAAACTCACTTCCATCATCGGCTTTGAAACGAATCTGCTGACTAAACAGCTTCTGCATCATGCCTTGTTTGTATTGGCTGAGGAGTTGGTGTTTTTGTGTCAATTGACTGATTTTTTCATCTACTGCTGAAAGAAAAGAGGCGATTTTGGTTTGTTCTTCTTTCAATGGAAGATAAGCAGAAACCTTATTTAAAGAATCTTGACCAATATTAAATCTTGTACTTCCACCACTAAGTTGAGTAATTTGATCTCTTAAGGAATCAGTCTTTAGGAGACCATTCATAAAGATTGGATCGTATTCCTTTTGTGCTGATCCACGAATCACAAATCCACCAAAGACAACAGGATCTTTGCCTAGATAAACATTAGACTGTCCAACTTCCTCACGAGTTTCAGAATGATGTGGTTCTAGGATTTTAGACCACGCCTATAAGTGATAATCTACTCCCCAATAAGCATGGGAAATGCTTGTTTTTGGAGTCAACCATGACACGAAGAAAACGTCGTAATCATTCAGCAGAGTTTAAAGTTAAAGTTGCTCTCGCAGCAATTAAAGGCGACCACACACTCGCTGAACTTTCTACTCAATTCGATTTACATCAAAACCAAATCATCGATTGGAAAAATCAACTGCTTGAGCAATCAGTCAATATTTTTTCACGACCAACAGCACAACAAGAACCAGAGATTGACCTCAAAGCTCTACATGCCAAGATAGGACATCAGGCATTGCAAATTGATTTTTTAGAAGGTGCGCTCAGAAAAATAGGGCAGCTGAGCGGCAAAAAATGATCGATAAGACCCATCAACTTTCGGTACGACAACAATCGCAATTGATTCAAATCAATCGCAGTACGTTGTATTACAAGCCCAAAGAGATTTCATCAACTGATTTGAGTTGGATGCGTCTAATCGATGAAATTCATCTCGACTACCCATTTATGGGCAGTCGAATGATACGAGATATGCTACAGCGTCAAGGACATCAAATAGGTCGGCGTAAAGTCCGACGTTTAATGCGCTTGATGGGAATACATGCCTTGTATCCAAAACCCAATACCAGTAAGCCTAATCTTGCACACCGTATTTTCCCATATCTGTTGAAAAACATGGTCATCGATCACTCTAATCAAGTCTGGTGTACAGATATAACGTACATTCCTATGGCTAAAGGCTTTGTCTATCTGTGTGCAATTATAGATTGGCATAGTCGTAAAGTACTGGCTCATCGAGTATCGATCAGTATGGAAACAGACTTTTGCATAGATGCGTTGCAAGAAGCAATTGTGAAATATGGTTGTCCTGAGGTGTTTAATACAGACCAAGGCAGTCAATTCACAAGCGAGGCATTTTTGAATGAGTTAAAATTGCGAAATATCCGTATCAGTATGGATGGGAAAGGACGATGGATGGATAATGTAATGATTGAGCGTTTATGGCGCAGCGTGAAGCATGAGGAAGTCTATTTGAAGGCTTACGATACGGTTAAACAAGCGAAACAATCAATTGCTGAATATTTGGATTTTTATAACATGATACGTCCTCATTCAAGTTTGAATAAGGCAACACCGGATGAATTTTATGATCAACATTTACTAAAAGTAATGGCAGCATAATTTAAATATTTAGAGCGGATTTATCACTTATAAAACTGAATTGAGTGGTCTAATTAACGGAACCACATTAGAACTTCTTTGAAAAAGTACATCACCGTATTTAACTAAGTTCTTATCAATTTCCTTTGAAGTAATATTTACTGAGCCAATAATTGAATCGTAAGTAATGCCATTTGGATTATTGATAATATCTAAAACATTAATGAATTTAATCCCAGAACCATATTGTTCCTTTGATGCATTTACTCCATTTTTGAAAATAAATAAATCTTGAAACAAGGTTTCAGACCAAGCCCCATCAAACTCTTTAAATCGTAACTTAGGTACAGACATTATTTCATCTCCGCAAAAGGTGAAGTAATGCCAAGCTCTCTGCAAAATTCAGCAATCACTTCATCAGTTTTCTGGCTTTGCTGTTCAAGCTCTTTGAGTTGTTGAGCAATGGCATTCAGATCAATTTCATCTTCAGCCTCAAAGGTATCAACATAGCGTGGAATATTCAGGTTGTAGTCATTGTCTTTGACTTCTTGCAGTGTCGCAACTTTGGCATATTTCTCAATATCTTGACGCTGTTCAAAAGCTGCAATGATCTTATCGAGATGCTCAGGCAGTAGCTTGTTTTGGTTCTTCTGCTTTTCAAAGTCATTACTAGCATCAATGAACAGAATATCACCTGTATGGGTACGATTTTTCTTGAGCACCAAGATACAGGTTGGAATAGATGTGCCGTAGAAGATATTGGCAGGTAAACCAATGATGGTATCTACCACATTCATTTTCTCAATCAGGTACTGACGAATCACACCTTCACTTGACCCACGGAACAATACACCATGTGGAAGAACAACGGCCATTGTGCCTTGCTCATCCAATTGGTGCAGCATGTGCTGAACAAAAGCCATATCTGCTTTTGAGCTTGGTGCAAGCTTACCAAAACGGCTGAAACGTTCATCTTGTAGGAAGCTTGGGTCCGCTGACCATTTTGCTGAGAAGGGAGGATTGGCCACAACAGCTTCAAAACGCTGATCAATGTGCTGAGGACGTGTGAGCGTATCTTCTTGCTTGATGTCGAATTTCGCAAAGTGAACGTCATGCAAAATCATGTTCATTCGTGCCAAGTTATAGGTGGTACGGTTCATCTCTTGGCCGTAGATCATATCGACATCTTTGACTTCTCGTTTTACACGTAGAAGCAATGAGCCCGACCCACATGTCGGATCATACACTGAACGTAGGCGATCTTTCCCTTGTGTCACAATCTTGGCAAGCAAGGTGGATACAGTTTGTGGGGTATAGAATTCACCAGCTTTTTTACCAGCACCAGAAGCGAACTCACCAATCAGATATTCGTAGGCATCCCCCAATACATCTGATTCTGAATTATTGAGATCGAAGTCAATATTGTCTAGATGGGTGAGTACTTTGCTGACCAATTCATTACGGTCATTAGCATTATTGCCTAGCTTGGTTGAGTTGAGGTCAAGATCTTCAAACAGATTGGCAAAGTCATCTTCAGATTCAGCACCCAAAGTACTACGTTCAATTCCTCGCAGAGTATCTGACAAATCATCCAGAATGAATGTGCCTTGACGACCAAGTTCAGCAATGGAGTGGAACAATTGTTTTGGTGCTAGGGCATAGCCAACTTCTTCGACTGAGTTTTCTTTGATTCCTTTGATCAATTCTGCATGATCGGGATTGCTTTCATCGAGTTGCTGATATTGTTCTGCAACGCCTTCATCCTTCAATAGTTCATTGGCAAAGGCAATCGCTTTTTCAGACAGATACTTGTAGAAAATGAAGCCTAGGATGTAGTCACGGAACTCATCTGCTCCCATTTTTCCACGCAAGTCATTTGCGATATTCCAAAGATGTTTTTGTAGTTGTTGAAGTTGTACTTGGGTCATATTGAACTGAACCTAGAAAAGCGTGAAATTTGTCGTAGTTTAGCCTGAAATGACTGATTTGAGATATCTTTCTGCTATCAAACGACAATGTAGGTCGTTCAGGTATCGTTGTTATGGGGGAAATGGATACATACCGTAAGAGGCTTGTTTGGAGGGACATATTATTTTTATGGTCTTAACAGGCTTTGTTGCAAAATATTTTGCAACATAACGATTTTTAATGGTTTATTAAAATTTTAATATTTTAATATTTTAATATTTTAATATTTATGTTATTAGTCTAATTAATAATATAAGTTTATTTAAGGGAGAAAGCATATGGGTCTATTTGATAAAATAGTTAATAAACTAAATGAAGAAGCTGCTAAACAGCAAGAGACTAGAGCGAGACTACTAAATAGTGTAGATAAATTAAAGGGTAAAGATGATGATGCTCTGAAAAAAATATCTAAAGATAAAGGGTTATTTGGTGCATCGTCATCAGATAAAACTGTAGCGAAGGAAATTTTAAAACGTAGAAAAAATAAATAATTTTATTATAATTTACTGAAGGGAAAGAAATATGGCTTTAACCAGTACCCATTTAAATAAAGAAGGCAAGGCAGGTTGTATATCTTGTAGAAAAACAACTTTTATTACAGACCTTCAAGATTGTGTAGGTTGTGGAAGGTTTGTATGTAAATCATGTGCGACTTATCGTAGACAAGGTAATCCGTATGGCCATGTCTGTAAAGCATGTTATCAAAAACTTAAAAACTAAATTTAAGTGAGATACTAAAAAATCAAATGAATTGTAATACTGATGAAAATGGGTACATACCGTAAGAGGCTTGTTTTGAGGGACATATTATTTTTATGGTCTTAACATAGGAGTGACCATGAAAAAACATTACCCAGACTTAGAGCATGTATCTGATGTACTTGATTTAGTGCCATCTCGACAGGTTCGATCTGTATCCAAAGCAATGCGAGTGTGCAACGATGCAGAAGCAAGCCATATCGCCAAAGTGTGTGCTGTACTTGAAGTACTGATCTAACCCAAAAAATCAAAAATTATATATCCCGATGCACCATAGGTGTATCGGGATTTTTACGTCTATAGGAATCAAAACCATGCAACCACGTATTTATGACAAAGTCGGCTATGAGCTGATCCAAACTTTCCAATGTCACAAACTCTCTGAACGAGCACGGGACAAATTACATTATCAATTATGGAAGCACAGTGATACTGGTGTCTTTGGCCTTGCTTTGAGCAAGAATGAATCCACAGGTGGCTTTAGTGCTGAGCTGATCTTGGTGGAAGATGTGATGCAGATACTGAGCCAATTGCACAAGGAGCAAAAGCCATTTCATGCGACCGCATTCAAGGAGCTCTTTATTGGAAAGTCAGTGAACAATTCAAGCTTTTTTGGTGCTGTATTGGCCGATCAAAAAGTAATTCGATTGCATCCGCAGACGACAAGGCTGCTAGAAGTTATGGAAGATTACGAGCTATGGCCTAGTCGTTTGGAAAGCATACCTGTATCAGTCGCAGTTGATGAAGTCGATACGTCACAAGGCAATGGAAAACAGCCCAAAAAGCGACAAGGAAAACCAATGAGCATAGTACATACCGAGGAGGTATCACCTGATGCAGATTGTACGCACTAGGGAAAACCTAGAACTTATTCATGACAAAGCAATTGCTCATGCTATCTCTACCACAATGGATGAGTTGGAAGAGCAATACCAAGAAGCCTATCAAGCCACCCTATATGGGTGGTTTGTTGTTTGTGAGTGTGAGCAGGACCTCACTGATCCATTTACCGATTTGACATTTAGCTTGGCAGAAAAGCTACATGCAGGAGAGGTCGAATTTGTGGAGAAGAAGCAGGATTGGTACGAGGCCTACATCATGCTCAACGACAACGAAGGTATCTTAGTCTATGTCCCGAATATGATTTTTGAGCAATATCAACTCAACGTGATCTGAGTTAGTTACGACAGACCTGTCCGCACTTTTTTCCTATTGATTCCAATGTGAGAACCTTTGATGACAAAGCATCCCTTATTCGCTTTGGGCCAAGTCGTGTCTACACGAAATGCCTTACAGTTTGCTGAAACACAGAAGATTGACCTCGTTGCATTACTTTTACGTCATCATTGTGGTGATTGGGGTGATGTATGTGAGGAAGATCGAGAGTCCAATGAAGAAGCACTATTACTCCCACTGCGCATCATGTCGAGTTACAGATTTGCCGAAGGGAGTATCTGGATCATTACTGAAGCAGATCGGTCAGTGACGACCATTTTGTTACCCAGTGATTACTGATGGACCGAGAAAAAGACCGTAGGGCAACATGCTTTACGGTTGATCTTTTTGTGAAGTGAAGGGTGGCAAGAGAAGATGCCTTTTGATGATGGAAAGTGACACTGTCTAGTAGTCCTGTGGTCCAGTTTTTTGGACCTTTTGGACTGTTTGGTTAAAAAACGTACATTTGTTTTTGAGTGAAATTGGTTATTTTTTATACAAGAAAAACCGATTTGTCCCTAGAAACCACGGCTTCAAGCGGATTTCCCCATTTTGTCGGTGATTACTAGGGGGTAAATGGTTTTTTATCAAATGGTAAAATATATATATTATTTATAATCAAATATTTGAGAGTGTTATTTTTCAGGTGGGTCAATTTTCTGCAAGAAAAGTAGGGGGCTTGGACGCTGAGGGAAAATCGGATATAACGCTTGTATCTGTTTGATCGAGCAGCAAACAGCAAGGTTTTTCAGGGTGAAATCTACCGTGAAAAACAATAGATGGTACTTGATCATTTTCAAGTTGTAATTGTCATTGGTTGGCTGAGTTGAAATTGAACTCAATCAGATATTATTGAATTGAACCCTTAGTGTAGAAACATATTGATTTCAAATGATTTCGATTATTTGAAGTAGGTTTCTGCACCCAAAATTTGGAGTAACTATGAAAATAGAGACTGGTTTGAAGGTGCTATTTGTGGCCTTACAAGATCCAGAAAAGTGGGGCAAAGAACAAGATGTTCGCAACATTTGTCCAGAAGTGCAGGTCAAAGGCCTCCGTCTAGTTGCAACAGCGAAGGCAGTACGTGGTCTTGTACGCCTGACTTACCAAGGGAAGAAGATTAGTCAAGGTTTAGGGTCATGTACACATGATGAGCTAGCAAGATTTTTACCAGATTGGGTGAATCAAGTAGAGCAATTTCATGCACGATTATCGCAAGGCTTAGATCCATTCGCTGAGGATGAGAAGAGCAAAAAAGAAATGACATTTGAGCGGTTTGTTATGGAGGTCTATCTGCCGAGTGCCAGAGTTAGCAAAAAGTCACATCGAGATGACGAATCACGACTACGGAAACATATTTTACCCTACCTAGGAGAAAAGAGATTTGATGAGCTGAACATGGCATTGGTGACTGATGTCTTGCATTCGGCAAAGGCTAAAGGCCTGAAAGATGCTACCGTGAATCGTATTCGAGCGTTATTGTCTGTGATCTTCAATCTTGCAATTGATCATGAGTTGATTGCAAGCAATCCAATGAAGCGCGTGAAGAAGTTGCAAGAGAACAATCAGATCGAGCGTTACTTGTCAGAGGATGAAATTCAAAAACTTTGGCCGATTCTGAATGATCCTCATTACTATGGGATTGGTAACAAGACGATTGCGGCAATCATCAAGTTTTTACTACTTACAGGTGTTCGAAAGCGTGAGGCTTTGGATATGAAGTGGTCTGATGTTGATCCTAGCAAAGCATCTTGGCATTTGAAGTACAACAAATCTGGAAAGGCTCGATATGTCACTTTGAGTGAAGATGCTATAGAGGTTTTACAGTCTATGCCGAAAATCTCAGAATTTATCTTTGCCAATCCTCAAACGCAAAAGCCGTACAACGATATCCGAAAAACTTTTGACAAGATTATGCAGTGCGCAGGGATTACGAATATGCGTATTCATGATTTACGCCATAGTTTTGCCAGTCTTGCTGTGAACAGTGGGGAATCCCTCTTTGTTGTGCAGAAATTACTTGGCCATGCCTCACCACAAACAACACAACGCTATGCACATTTGCAATCTAGCACGCTTCATCAGGCATCGACAAATGTTGCCAATATGATTCGCCAACAAAGCGCAACAATCTAATTCATTAATTTATATACAAATATTGGGCGTATGACCTACGCCCAAAGGAGCTCTTATGTCTGAATTTCAGGAATTTCACTTGAAGCAAGGTCAATATCTCACAGATAGTGATGTATTTGTTCAGAAGAACGCACTGACAATGCTTCAGGCTGGTACAGGTGTTGGTAAGACAACTGTGGTCACTGACAAGTTTTCGAAAGACTATGATTATGTGTTGATGGTTATGCCTTCAGTATTGAAAGTGACGGAACTGAAGGAGGCTCACAAGAAGCAATTCAGTGGGACAGAATACCATTTTTTTTATGACAAACATGTTCCTTCAGAAACCACCTTTAGAAAAGGTCGCAAGTATGTAGTGATATGTACCTATGAGAAACTGGAGAAGGTGAGAGAGTGCTTACCAAAAGGGTTTGAGGACAAAACGCTCTTGGTTGTGGATGAATGTCACAAACTCTATTCAGCAGGAAGCTATCGATATGAAGCTTTGAATAGCCTCTTGTATTCCATCCTTAAAAAGAAATTTCCGACTATCGTATTCCTCACTGCAACATTTACGGAGCATTGTTGGAAAACTTTGGATATCCCACTGGATCACACTTACACCGTGTATTCAGAAAATATTTTGAACCGAAATGTTGAGGTGGTGTTGCTCAAAAAAGGGGACCAATACAGTTTTGTCCACTTAGTCGTTGAACGCGTCCATACCATGAAAAAAAAGGGTAAGCGTGACAAGATTTTGATACGACTGAACAACCGTAAAAAATGCGAAATGCTTGCAAAGTTGTTTGAAAGTATGTTCAAGCTCAAAGTGCTTGTGGTTCATAGTAAAAACAAGCATGAGGACGCTGTGAAGGGAATGTTCCAACGGCAGGAGATCCCGAAAGACATTGATGTAGTGCTGAGTACTTCCATCATGGATGAGGCAATCAACTTGAACAACTTACAAGAGGAGATTGATTCGGTATTTATTCTTGGTAAAGATGCACATCCAGAAGAGCTGGTACAGTTCCTTGGGCGGTTGAGAAATGCAACAGTTCCATGCTTCGTTGTGCTACATACCAATATGGCGGTAGACACAACAGTTGCACCAGAAAAATTACATGACATTTACTTGAAAAAGAATATGCGGTTTTTGGAGAAAATTAATACTGTTTCTGATCTTTTGATCAGTGTGTACGATGACTATCAACTGATTGGGGACGATGATGAGGAGTGTGAAAAACATTCCTATGCATCTCTATATCGGAAGGTGAATACCTTGAACGAGACTTTCGAATACTTTAGTGGTTCAAAAATATTTGCTGTTATCAATGGGGCTGTGAAAAAAAATATTGCCAGTATTTCTTCTGCGTATTACCGCATGGACAAAGCATGTAGCTATCAGAATTTTTCGTATTTCAAATTCAGAATTCAGGAGTTATTGCCGACTTGCAATGTGACATTACGAGAGGATCATAGCCTGAAGACTGACAAGTCGATACTGTCATTTTTAGGTGCATCCAAGAAGACCAACGAGCAGCAGAAGCAGGATAGTATTGATACTGCCATGGAGATATTCTTGAGTGTTGAGCCAGATATTGAAGATTGCAAAACTGAGCAAGAAGTCAAGGGAAGTCTTAACATCAGAATGAGCAATAGGATTGATGAAGATACGATTTATGAGGATGACGAATATGCGATTTATGAGGATGACGAAGGGCCAGAAGAACAATTTGCTGAGAGTCATACATCACAAGATTTGCTTGATCGTGAAACTGAAAGCAAGATTTTGCTGAAAAACTATGGTGTATTTATTTTACGAGAGCAGGAAGATGATGAGTTTTATGTGCAGAGATTAGTTGCAAAGTACGTTGTGCCCTACCCAGAGGTCACAGCAGAACTGGTTAGCACAATAGCAATCTTATCCACATACATTAGCAATCTTGAGGACATATATCAGATTCTGAAGAGGAACGAGTCGGAAAAGGTCATTATGCTTGCCAAGGCTTATGCCAACAATATCGTTGTCCGATACTTTGTGAACAGATTTTATCGCTATAGTCCAGATCGCTATTTTGGGGCTTATCGACTTCGTCCTGATGAAGCTGTTACATGGATGACAGATGCCTTCACAGCCGTACAGAAACAGACACATATCCCAATGAAAACCTTCCTTGACCAAAAGTTAGTGTCTGGAGTTAAGTTGGATCCGAAGACCAAAAAAATGGTGATTGATCCTAGCAAGGCAGCCAACTTCTTTGTACGTTTTTTTGCAGTGAAGGACCGCAATGCGAAGAAGCCTGATCTACGTTATTTGGAGTTCCATGGTATCGTATTTGGTAACTATCAGTATTTGACTACGGCAAAAAAGCAGGCGAAATACAAGATTGTATCCCCACAATTTCAAATTGGACAACGGGTATTTGATTCAATGACTGGTGAGTGTGTGTCAGATACGCCATGTCCATTAGTGCTATCACGATTGATTATCGAAGAGGAGGAGTTCTTTGATGATGTAGCTTAGCCTTATGCACCCTACTGAGTTCAGTGAGTTACATTTTTTGCTTAGTTAGCTTTGCCATTTTGGGCAATGAAAATGATTGATCTCATTGATCTTTAGTGCTCAGTCAAACATCTATGCTCGACTCACAGCTTTGTGTACTCACAGAGCTGTTTGAGCAGAGCAGAAAGATTGATTGAGGGGGAAAAAGAAGGATAGTGGAGACTTGGTGATTTTGGATTATTTTTCTTCGACATTCGTGAAAGGTAGGGTGGGGTTTTGTTTATTTTTTACTATTTTGTGGATGATTGATCTTTCCAAATTATCCAGAAAATCCGCACTTTACAGTACAGTAGTCGGATATGGTCCTGTTTCTGAGTGAGCAAATTGACTTCCAGAAACTAGGGTCATTTACGGTCGAAGGAAGTTTTGTTGAAAAACATGAACTTAGTCACTACGGTCCATCCAAGAGATGAGGGGAAAGTTCGGTCCATTACTGGTCCATCGCAAAAAATATAGGTGTATTTTCTTGGACTTACAGAATCACACTCAATGCGGTTTTAGGGGGATGAAAACCACAAAACCTTTACAGTTCATGAGGTTATGTGTTTTGAGTGCGGTCCTATTGATTTTATTGATTTTTATTATCTTTGGTATACCTAAATTATTGTTTTTTATAGTTAAAAAATGAATACTTGTTCTGACTCATAATCCGTTGGTCGACAGTTCAAGTCTGTCTGGGCCCACCATATAAAACAACCACTTACGTGCATTAATCGTAAGTGGTTTTTTTGTTTTTAGATTCTGGTAAGCAAATGGTAAGCAGATGAAATCAACTTAAACAAACAGTTTTTTGTATAGTTCTTCTAGGTTTGGATGTGTGCTTGGAATGAAGTCTTGAAGTTTCGGGTGAATGCGGAAATCTGCTTCGGCTTTTGTAGATATCTCTTTAACTTCACTAGACCAGTTTTTCCTTCTGTATTCTCGCCAATTTAATTTAATTTTGAGTGGTCGACTGTATCCTTTTAATTCTATAAGGAAGATCTGATCACATAATTCATCAAATAAAAAGACATGTGAACGATGGAAGTGAGGATTTCTTTTTAGTAATAACTCTAATGAATTTATGAGAAGTGAACAGCAATCATTAGAAAGAGCGGTACTATTAATGGTTACTCCCCAGTGATGCAATAAATACAATGCACATAGGCTGTCGAGTGAGCCATAGCTTGCTATATGTTTTAAGCAACTCTTATCAAAGTCTTTAATACGTCCATTGGATGAAATGAACTCTACGATATAGTGAGGTAAAGTAGCTAATTCTAATAATATAAGATCTTCATCAAATATTTGATATTTCAAAATTTTCCATAGAGGATGGTTAATAATATTAGATGAGCCAATACATTTATATTCAACTGTACTTATCCAATATTTTTGTGGTGTAGATAAACCAAATTTATACTTTTTAAATAAGCTTTTTACATCGTGTTCTTCTGGGTATCCATAAAAAAACTTCTCCATATCATAATCATTTTTATATCTACCAGAATGTACTAACTGATTATAAAAAAAGTCATACCAGCTTATCGTTTTTGCAAAATCAATCCTGGTTCTTCTCGGGCGACCCATACATCACTCTGACTAATTAAAGTTCAAATCATTTTAATTTTAAATTAGGAAAGAAAAAACCTATTTTTGTAATATTACTTTCCAAATTTAGGTGTGTTTTGATGGCTTTAAATCAACACGGAAATAAAAAATGGGATTCAATCATAAACATAAGCCGATTACCGATGATCGACTTGTACTAACTACTAAAGAGACAGCTAGGCTCTTAGGGTATGCAGAACAAACTTTACGTAAGTGGGCTTTATATGAAAATGGCCCAATTAATCCTATTAGATATGGACGTACTCTTCGCTGGAGTAAGGCAGAAGTCTATAAATTTGCCCGAGTGAAAGAAGACTAATTTTGAAGATGGTATGGACTAATTGCTCATACCTATTTACTAGGTTTCAACATGCAAAAAAAATCATTTGAAGTTCTGATCAAACTCAGAGCAGTTTTGATATTAGATTTACCAGACTTTATTCGAGGTTTTATCTTGAATCTTAAAAACAAGCTGGATGCTTACATCAAAAGAATTCTTAACACGGGGGCGAAATCGAATAAAGCCGTTGATGAATTTGAGGTCCTAAAATGGTTAATCGATAAAATTTCTTTAGATTTGGAACAGATTCCAAAGCACAAACAGAAACATGTGCATGCTGTGCTGTTTACCTGTTTTTTTACTCAATTGTCCGAAGCCTTAGGTCTGCGGTTATCACAGCATATGCGATCGGATCCAAATCTGCAGCGTCATGTTCAATTGAGTGCCAGCACCTATAAAAAATACTTCAAGTTGCATAAAGACTTGAACCTCAAGTTAGAGCAAAACCTAATTTTCAATTTTTACCCTAAAAAATTATGGTGATTTTATGAGTCAAAATGATAAATCTTCAGTGTTAGACGAAGAAACCAAATTATTGGAAGAATGGGTCAATCAGTCCCTGAGCGAAAAAAAACAAATTTTGAATCAGCTCCTTGCGCAAGATCAGCAGGCACAGGAACTGTATGCTGCTGCTCACAAAATACATGTGGTGATTAAAAATAATCGGATAGTGACACAACAGAAATTATTAGCAGGCTTAACGCAATGGACTAAAAGTGCATCTATAGGACAACTAATCGACCAACAAAAAGAAGTATTTATCTATTCCTATCTTTGTACTGCAGCCTTGTGTGAAATACTGAAGGAAATCATCTTGTTAGAGCCTAAGATTACAAGGGATGAAAAGGATGAAAAGGATGAAAAGGATGAAAAAAAGGTTATTCTAAATAATTGTAAAAACAACAATAAAATCAATACAGTATCTTATAATTTAAAACTTCTTTTGCAAAAGCAGTTATCGAATACTGAGAAAAATAAACTGTTGTATAAAAAAGTTACACGAAAACTCCAAGCTATGGATGAATTTGATACCAACGAGTTAAAAATTCTTTTAGAGCGTAAAACAATAAAAAATGATTTTGAACAGCTTAATCTTGGCCGCTATATTCAACAATTTATTATTGTTTTCAACGAGATTGCCAATAGTAGATTAAATTCAGCAGTAATTAATGTTCAGGCTTTAATTAACGATATTAAAAAGGGCATGACCTATAAATCTGATTCAGGCACATCATCGTTGGATGTAGAGAATGAGGATACTGGACAAGATACAGACGTCAATATTTCTGATCCTGAACAGGATGAGATCGCCAAGCGGGTGAAGGGGAGTTTCTCTGACGACAAACAGAAACAGCTTGAAAAGCAAGCTAAGCGAATTCAGCGACGTGACTTAGCCTGTAAAACTAATCCGCTTTATCTGAAACCCAGTTTATTAACTGAGGTATATCAGCGATTGCACGAGTGTTATCAAGAAAATACGAGAAATGATGCATATCAATCGGCTTTAGCTGTGTGTGGTCTGATGTGTCTCTTGACCGGTCTGAGTCCAACGGTCTTTCAAAAGATCAAGTATTTGATTGGTATTGGTAGAATTAAAAAAAAATCAGTCAAAAAAGCCATCCGTTATTATTGGGTGATCGATCCCAAGCTGAATGCCAATCATTCCGGTGCCATGCAAGATAAAGCACAGCGTTATAATCGGGCCTTAACCCTGGAATGGCGCATACCAGCACCCTGGATCACCAGTTTAGAGGCTTTAGAGGAACCTGAATTTTGTGTGATTGAGTACAATAATTTTTTGCGGGAAGTCTTTAAAGAGCATCAGATTGGTGAAATCACCTGCGGGATGTTAGAGCGACAAATCTATTTCCATTTGGATATGGAGACTGGTGATAACCTAGTCGCACACTTGTTGGCTAATCGAGATACTCATCATATCGTGCAATTGAACTATGAAGGACGTCAGATCGATCAAATCGACCAGCATTTTCAAGGCTATATTAATGTTCTATTAGACCGTAGAAAAGGTGATCCATGGATTGAGAATGAACACCCTGGCCATATTTTTCATCGTGAGGAACGTATTGGTAGTCAGCGATGCTGGACTGTAGAGGCCGCGAGTGAATTTTTTAATCAGCTTTATCATTTTGTCAAAAACACATTAGCCAATACTCAAGCGAATCTGATCGAGAAGCTGAATGCTTACAGCATTTGGATGTGGCATCTTTCCTTAATCTGCCTGACGGTACGTCCAATAGTCGGCATGCCGGGGTTACTCAAACATTACGATCCTAAGGCACAACTGCTTTATGTGCATGATAAAAAAACTGATTCACGAAAAGTAGGACGTCCTGTTCCTGTTACAGGCTACTGGCAGGATCATTTCAATGCATATCGAAAATATCTGACGCAAACCATCGAGACACTCGGGATAACTAGTTTTAAAGTGAAATTGGAAAATGATGGTTTTATGCTCTATGTTATCTCACATCCTCGGATCAAGTCCCAAAAAGGTCAGGTGAATCTTGCGGAAGTCGTGGAGCATTTGGAGTTACAGCCCATGTCTGCTGATTTTGTCACGAATTACCTTAAAGAGACCGTGCAGATTTATAAAAACTGGCCAAGGCATTTCACTAAAAATCATCTCGCCTTGAGTGGTGACATTCACAATACGCTATATACCCATGATAAGCAAAGCATGGGATTCAGTCACATTTCTGGATTAAGCCCTTATTTCTACAAACACGACATTCAGCAGCAAGTTAAAAGCTTGCTCAACAAACTAGAAATCGCAAAGCTTGAAGTGCTTTAAAGGACCATCTTGTGCTTGATACATCACTCGTTACGCAATTAGAAAATGCCATTAAAAGAGAAATCGCCGACATTTTTAAGGAAATTTCTCAGCTGATCACTGCTACATACACAGATGTAAATTCTGACCTTGCTCAAATTGATTTTAAGTGGCTTGATCAGCAAATTCTGGACAAGTTCAATATCCATAGAGCAGTTTTAGAGCAGCTCTGCCAAATATCCAAATTTAAGGACAATGCTGCAGATTACCTTCAATTCTGTTTTAAACAAGTGAAACAGATTTGTAAGGAGAAAAACCAGCAGTGGCAAAAGGATTACCCTTCCTATGCCGAGAGCTATGAGATTAAGTTGCCCGATTGGATCGTCTACACACCTAAACGTCTAGACAACGTTTTTTCAGGACGAAAGTTACAGCTGGGAACTATGCTCGTCGAGGTAAAAGAAAAACTGTATGTGAATTGGGCGGATTATCTCAAACAACAAACTCAAGGTATCCTCTTATACTCTACGGCTAAAGAGCAACAAAAATTAGTGAATACCTTGTTTGAATGTCTGTGTATTTCATTAATTTTTGATCAGGGATGCATGCAACCTGAACGACTGATAGCCATTCATGATGCGATTTTTCATATGAACCTGGATAGTGGCTTGCTTCCGATCTATTCAGGTGACGAAAAGGTTCAAAAAGCTTATGTCTTTTCATACACGTTGCCCTCGACAAAGTATGGCAACATCTATCGTCAGGATGGCGAAGAAGAGGCGGAGTTATGGCAAACCCAAAATATTTATTTCAATGCCTTTGCGATGCTATGTTATCGACGGATTCAGGAGCTAATCAATAGATCGCAAGGGCATCAATTACAAAGCACTTCGCCATTGCTGTGCTGGGAAAAAGAACAGAGTGAAATTGAAACGGGGAATCAGCCTGAAGCCTTACTGCTAGAAAAACTTAAAATCCATTTAAACATTGTACTGAATATGGCGGAGGAGGGGGACTCTAGAAAAGCACGTGAGGATCAGCAGCCATTTACACAGCTTAATCACGTGAAGCTATTTTTAAAAGGCTTGGAAAAGACCGGTTTTGCCATTTTTAAGCATATGGATTATGTCTTGTGGCAAGAGATTCCTAATCTGGATGTGTTAAGTACCAGTGTACTGAACAATCAGATCATCACTTCGCCTTTAATCTATGAGCAGTATACACAGCTCTATGATCAACCCGATTGCTGGAAAACTATTCAAGCTAGAATCAAAAATCTTGAAAAAAAGCCTCAAGTCTTAGACTTGGATATGCCTACAGTTACAGTCAAAACATTTCATGATCGACGAACCGGTCAACGTCATGAGCTGAAATCCTGGCTTTTATCTTTTCATCAGGATATCAAACCCAAACAGCTTGCGGATCAACTCCAAAAAAGCATCCAAAAATCTGAGGACTATAAATCTGCGTATGAGGCTGGAAATGGCGAGTACCTAGATTATGTAGTGGCTATTGCACATTTACGCGTGTGTCAGTGGTTAGAAAACGAATTTGCTTATCATGGGAAAGCAGCGATTAAAGTCTCAACAATCAAGCGTTACTATAGTAGTTTTGTGCTTGACCTACTTTGTTATGTTCTAGAACAGCAGATCAATCTAGATACAGCCACTGAAGAGCAGTTTGAGGAAATGTATCGCACGATTGTTGAAGAAAAACTGCTGAATGATCAGAAAAATCATAAAACGACCGCACAAACCAACAACAATAAAAAATACAATACCTCGGGTTATGCCTTTGATCGGCTGAAAGCCTTTCACCAATACTTAGTCAAGAATCATCGTGCACCGATTGTGCAATATTTATATGAACGTCAAAGTGACGGTTTATTTTTAAAAACCAGACTCATTAGTCCGCAGATGTTTCAATTGATGATACGGATTCTTAGAGAATACCCAGAAGCTTTGGGTCTGACTGAGCAGGATGCAACCTGTCTAGAATGGGTCTATACATTGGCATTTAGACTGGGCTTGCGTATTGATGAAGCTGCCGAGATCTGTATCGATGATTTTGTATCTCCGCAGTTACGAAAACATCCTGACAATCGACAGCTCTATTATGTGTTTGAATCCGCTTTAGATCAGCAGAAAGACGATCGATCTCACCATAAAATGAGAAAAACAATGGGTGATATTGATGATCTCACCCTTAGGATTCGTCTAAATTCTGAGCGTGATCTGAAAAGTGATAATGCCACGCGTCAGTTTGATTTAGCTTATTTTTTAGCACCGGACGAGTTCACAGGATTTTGTCGCTTTTATCAAAACCAGTTACCTGGCTCTAAAGCGACTGCAGCAGTCTGCAATAGAAAAATCAAACAGCTCTTTATGCTGGGTGAACAACCTTTATCCAGTACAAATTTATCAAAAATTACCCAGTTGCTGTTTAATACTGTATTAGGGACAAACGATCATCAATATACCTTTCACGCTTTCAGGCATAGTACCGCTTCACATTTGGCTATCCTTTTAAAAGGCAGCATAGCACTGGTACGTTGTTTTACTGACTATGATTCCGAGTTTGGGCGTAAGCTTAAAAAGCACATTTTACCCAATATGAAGGATGCTTCATCGCGTAGTGCCCAAGCCTGGTCTCGACTTGCGCATCTGATGGGGCATGAAGACATTCGGATCACTGCAAGACATTATCTGCATCATCTGAATATCCTGATTGCTGACATGTTTTATCAAGCAAACCGTGAATATTCACCTCAATTGATCAAGGCATTATTAGGCGATAGTCAGTTGATGCATCGCGATTTCAAGGTTAAATTTCAGTCGAATGAAAGAGATATTTTAAAATTGATGAAGAAGATTCATTCACACACAGAAAATAATTCTCAAACTGCTGCATTAAAGAGCAAGAAAAAGCAGAAGCAGCCTCAACAACAGGACGTATTTTTATACCGTGAAACGTTTCTAGACGAATACCGGAAGTGGCGGGAAAAAAAAGAAAAAGCAACGATCGATCCTGAAGTATTGAAATTCATTCAATCGATCAGCCAGCCGTTTTCTCTCTATACAAGTCACGTCAAAAATGATGCTAATCATGAGGATCTTATCGGTTTTACTTGGAAGAAAATGGTGACATGGTCTAATTTCTATGAGATTGAGCAACCTTTTAACTTAAATAAAAATGTAACCCAGAAAGATCTTAAACATTTTTTTGATTGTTTAGAAAGCAAAATTTCTCTAGAAAAAGATCGTCCTATTTTGAACTTTAAGGCATCATCTAAAAATGACTTGATTGACTATCAAAGATTCTTAGATTTTATCAATGAACTTTATTCAAAAGATTTAGATAATTTTTCAAAAGATTCAGATAATTTTTCAAAAGATTCAGATAATTTTGAATGGGATGAATATAATCCGAGTGAATTTAATAATGTAAAAAAGGGCGAGGTGAAAATAAAAAAATATAAAATATGGAATAAAAAAGATAATAATTTTATTCAAAAGATGCTGTTACAAAGCGTCTTTTACAAGATGAAAGAGTGCTGATGGTATCAAAAAAGAGTGCTGAGAGGTTCTATCAGAGGTTGACGATATCAACGGAAATTTATCAAAAAAAATACATTGAAAACATATGGATATTGTTTTTTAACTTTGCAAATTGGTTTTTGTTAGTATTTCTTAGCAGATAATCTGTTTTTGGTGTTCAAAAATAGGGACGTTTAGGGGGGGGATTTCACCCCTATTATTAGCTTTTTTGAGTGGTTTTAGACAGAAATGCAAATCTTTTTGAGAAATTTTTTAATATTTAATCTTTGTTAAAGTTAATAGAGGTATCTCGAAATTATTGTTCCTTTAAAAAAAGTATTTTATTGGTTTTAATGTGATCAATTGGATTAAGTGTTAATTAGATCTCTTGCGAAAGTCATTATTGCAAGTTTATCCGGTTTACGAGTGCAGCAATTAAGTTAATGCGTAAACCGAATCTTTTCCGTCTATTTCGATAGCGTTCACTTAATATTCTAAATGTTTTCAATTGACTATTAATGTGTTCGATCACAACTCGTATTTTTCCAATCATTTTATTGTACCTTTTCTCAACATCAAATAAGGGTAAATTCTTCTTTTTCTTTATTGGCATCAATAATTTAAAGCCATCTTGCTCTAATCCGTAGTACCCTAAATCGGTCATAACATATTCACAATGTTTGAATTTCTTAACCGTTTTTCTTGCCAATTTAATATCATGCTGACTGCCATTCGATATATCTAGCCCTATGATTTGTTTGCTGTTCGGATGATAGATCACTTGTGCTTTTAGCGTATGTTTCTTCTTTTTACCACTGTAGAACTTACTCTGATTTTTTTTTCGGACGTTCTATTGAACATTCTGTCGCATCAATAATGACCCAGTTAAAGTGTTCGTCTGCTGTGGTAATGCTTCGTTTTGGCAGAGTAAAACGTCTTGATTTCATCAATGCATCTTCAACCTTTTTAATGGTTCGATTCACATTACTTTCAGCGATATGGTAATTTGCCGCTAATTCCAGTTGAGTGCTGTAGTTCCGTAAGTAATTGAGAGTTAATAACAACTGATCCTCTATATCTAAAGTATGAGGACGACCTGATTTCTTTTTGAGTGATTCTGCTTTTTCTAAAACCTCTACCATTTCAGTAAAAACTTGTCGAGGTACGCCAACCAAGCGTTTGAATTCAGAATCTGAAAAACGATTTAATTTCTGATATCTCATGAAATTTATATTGAGGTGGTTTTTACTTTCGCAAGAGATCTATTTATAGTAAATGGAGTTTTTATGGTTGTGAAAATCTATTTTAGGAGTTGATTTTAATTGATTGAAAATTTTTGGTATTTTTAAAAGGATGATTCTTGCTTTTAATTTATTTAGTAGGATGCTGTTTAAAACCTAAGTGCTGTGGTTACATAAAGAATAGAAAGATGGAATTACTCTAAAAAATATAAATTAGAGATATAACTCTTTCAATAATTTGATGCAACCCAACTTGGTTTCCATCAGACTTTTGCGATGATCACCTGACTACTTTTTCAGAATGTTCTTCCTAGAAGTTTGAATGTTTTTAAGAATTCATTTACTTATAAAGATCTCTATTTTTTATCTTTCCATGATTCTATATTTTTTTAGCAGAGTACAAGTATGTGCCAGTCGATCTAAAATGACTTGTCTGTAGCATTTCGTATCATAGACTCCCCATCGGTATATAAGGATTCAATGTGCTCCTCAGATGAAATGTGATTTAGTAAATCACCAGGGGGGAGTACCTGATATTATTTGTTGTGAGCAGTGCCTTTTAGGAAGGTTGTAGCAATATTCTAATGTGGAGCTTGCGCCATGGATATTGATATTCAGGTTGATGTTTATAACGTTTCCACTCAACTTACGTATTTTGAAATTTTGAATCAATCAATTTTTTGAATTTTTAGGTAGTATACAAGAGTTGTCAAATGGTGTGATGCAATTGAAATAGTAATCTCAGCGTTAAATAATTTAACAGATTTAGAAATCCCATTAATTGAAAAATGGAGGCGAACTAAATGAAGGATACGTATATAGAGGCAGATCATTGTATTCAAGAAGCTTTGCAAGGGAGTATTGTCCACTTAAACGATAATTTATATTTTCAAAGTGCTGAAACAGCCTTACAGCAAGTCCTTATACCTGAGCATGTTTGCTGTACAGCACCATACTGGATCATTGGATATGAGTTGCCTAAGCCGATTCAAAATAAACAGGAATTAGAGTCATTATTTGCATGGCATAACTTTTTTATTGAATTTGCTAGCAATGCTGATGAATTTAAAGATTTCAATCCTAGAGATGAGTGATTAACCCTTATAGTGTCTTATCCATTCTAATTTTTAAATTTATTAGTGTGAGTACACGATAACTTCAGTCTGAACTGGATATAAAAGGATGATTTGTGACCAGAAGTGTAAAGAAGCAACTCAGTTTCTTTTTAATCGTACTTTTCGGAGTGATTAGCTATAATTATGTAGCTACTCGCCCAGTAGAAAATACAGCGGTGAATTCCAACGTTCGAGAGCGTGAGCGAGCATTTATACAAAAACGCGCTGAATACATAAAAAGTCACGGCGAGACAAGTATAGCTGAGCAAGAAATTAATAAAGAATTGGCACTCAGAAGAGGGTATTCTTTAATTAATAGTTCGTCTTCATATCAGCGTGTTGAAGAGCAAGATCTTGAAAAATTTGTAAAGTGAGGTTCATATTATGGTAGATCAAATTATTTCTAAAGATAATGCGAAAATATTCGCTAAATCCGAAGCAAAAAATTAGTAAGATGAAATAATAAAGTGTGACGAGCTCAGGTCTATACTAAACGCAACTAATCAACCTCCTATGAAAATCGTAAGAACTGGTAAAGATGTCATGGAGTTTTTAGAGGATTGATTTTTAAGACATTGTTTTATTTTTATTTGATCGCTGTGATTTTAATGAAGTATTGCGGGATCATTACTCAATTTTAATTTATGTCATAATTTATTAATCTTAATTTCAGATAAAAATCAAGGAAAAAATTAATGTCGAGAAAGGTAATAATGACTACAAATGAAAGACATCTTCAAGTATTAAATCAAATGCGTGCTAGCTACCGTGGTGTACAGCTTTTAAGGCAAGATAGAACTAGATTTATGCAAGATGGGTCTATTGTTCAATCCAGCTTTTCTTCCACAAGCGATAGTAGGTATCCTGCATGTGATGAACTATCAATGGAAACGGATGAGAGTGATGTGTTGAAAGAAACTGCTGAAGCTATGTACGCATCTACAGGTGATACAATTTGGTTAAGCTTTTAAATATAAAATTCAAGCGCTTTATATCGTTTCAATGAGCAGAGTTCAAAATTGCTTGAGTACGTCGTCAATTGATATTTCCTCTTCCACATAGAAAATACCATTTTGATCTGCTTTCATTTTTTTAATAGTCATACCTTCAAGCTTGGCAATCTCGATTAAATTGTCAAGTATTTGATCTGCAATTTTATTTTTCCAATCATTTTCTGGGTCTAAAGGATTCGACATGAGTTTCTCCTAGTTCATGGTGTAGAAGCCAAATCAACAGTACTATAGGATGTATAATATTAGAGTTGGTTTAAATTACTTCAATACGAGTATGACTACTTAAACTTCGATGATCAAATTTTCTCTAAACCCATTTTTACCTTGCTCTGGTGGATAACCCAAAGGATTGATCACTAATCTACATCCATCGACTACAGTATCCACTGATGTATGCGTATGTCCTGCAATCCATAATTTAAAGCCTTTTATATCTAAGTCATTAATAAAATAGGGATTGAGTGCTGCTGCAACAGGATGCGTACCCCAATATGGATCAAGACAAGCTAAATGAGGCGGGAAGTGAGTAATGACAATCACATTATCTTGATCCTTAAATTTCATAATATTTTCATGATATTTTTTAAATAATTCTATGTAGTCATTAGCAGTTATCGTTCGATGATCACTGTCAATCATGATTTGATCGAAATCATAAATCGATTGTTCAGCATCTTTTTGGGACTGTAAAAGTACCTCAGGAGATGTAAGTGGTGAATTGGAGCGAAAGTTCGTAAACAGCGTGCCACCTACAAATATTTTATCTTGAATTTTGATATGGTTGTCATCAAGTAGTGCATTTTTTGGGTAGTTTTCTTTCAAGAAATTCACGACTGAACTGTAGTTAGAGCTGTAGTAATCATGATTACCTAAAACAAAGATAAATTTTTTATTGAGAGATTTACATTTTTCGGCAAACTCAATTGCACCGCTTAAGCGATTAGAAAAATCGCCAGCGTGAATAATGACATCAGCTTGCTCTGATATTGAATATTTGGAATTGTGAGTATCCGATAAAATTTGCAGTTTCAATCTACTTCCTTTATTAAATCACGCTGCTTAAATATATAGAGTTTCATTGCGATCAGTTTACAGCAACTAAATATTGTAGAAATTATAAGATACTTATCTGTATTCTTAAGCCTCTAAAAATATAGGGAATTATTTTTGAATTGATTGATCAAATATTGATCATAAAATTTGACCAATTGAATTTATGCACATAAGATAAAGATGTTACAGCAAAATCTGTGACCAGGCGTGGAAACCTGTTACTCAACGAACTAAAGAGTCGCTTTTAGTGGCTCTTTTGTGTCTACATGGCGCTTTTATGGTAAGCCAGATAGGGCAGTCTTTGGCTGGCCGTTTCGTTGAGCGGTATTTCCACACCCTATTTGGTTTGCCTCCATCTCGTGGAAAGGATGTTGGCAAACGACAATCTATCAACGAGGTTTAAAATGCGTCTTTATATTATTTCTATCTGTTTTTTCTCTAGCAAAAAGATACTTCTGAATTAATGAATATTTACTTCATTAATCACTAACTTTAATTTTAATTACTTCTAATTTCGTAATCTTACGAGATATAGAGAAGTATTGCCTAGAGAAAATAAAATGGCCCGTACTAAGCTTTTAACCAATATTATTCAAAGAAAAATGATGGTGCCTGACGAAATGTCGCACTCAAATCTGCACCATAACTTTGAAATATCACTTTATGACTTCGCCAACCATGAGATCCTAGAAAAACTATATAAAGCAGACAATCAACGCTCCACAGAGTGTTGGAGCCCTGCTGAAATTCAGGAGTTTATTCTAAACTGTTTGAATGATCGTAATGTCAATTTATGCGTTCGCTATTGGAAAGATGCTGCTGGTAATATTTATATCATCGATGGTGGGCACAGGATTTCAATTATCTATGCTTGGATCAAAAGATACTTTATTGATGAGCAAGTAATAGGAGCCCCAAAATTCACGGCACCACAAAAACGAGATATTCGTCAGATTCGTAATCGATTAGGTGGATTAGCTGATTTTCAAGAGTTATGTGGCGATTCTGAGTTTCAGCAAAAATTAAAATCAACCAAAATTAATTTTATTGAAGTGATTGGGACACCTGAGGAAGCTCGAAAAGCCTTTTGTTCAATCAATTCGGATACGAAACGATTAGATCCAGATGAAGAATATCATTTACAAAATAGGGGAAGTGATGCTTTTTATGTGATTTATGCATGTTGTTATATAAACGATAATAAATCCAACTTGGCTGAACTGAATTACGAGCGGATAAATGAAGTGATCACTTTGGGTGAGCAAATTCATGATCATCTTTTTAAGATAATACTTTTAGAGCCAGATTTAACACACGGTAAAAAAATCGGCTTGGTCAATGAACTCCTGAATATCATGTTTGGTGATACTAGTCAGAATACTGTGAATATAGACCAAGGTCAGCGTGTAGAAAATTTAATGCTAAAACTTAGAGTTGTGCTGTGTCGTATCGCTACACCACCAATTAGTATTCGGATTCCAAGTTTGGGCTTACACCCAAAACTATATTTTTATAAAGATAATCGTTTTCAAGTGACATCCTTTTTGGCCTGGTTCTCTATCGTCTGTGAAATTGAAAAAGACTGTTTTGAAATACAGAATAAAAAGATAGATTTTATTGGATTTACTCGAGCACGCCGTGGTGTTGAAAGTTTAATTGAAAAAATTCCTGTGGCCATTAAAGAAACTGTCGGTAAGTTTGGTAGTGGGATCAGATCACATGAGCGATTGAAGAACGTGTATCAAGCCTTCATCTGTATTGGACTCAATATGGATTTAGATTTTGAAGATGAAGTTTGTTTGAACACCGTCATTCTTTCGATGAGTCAATCATTTGATTATATTAATTTTAATGATTTTTACCTTGACCGTTTTGGTGGTGATTATGATGAGAGCATTGTGGATGATGTTGTGAGCTTTGTGAAATCAGTAAGACTAACAAAGAAGAAAAAACCTCTAAATTTTTCACTCGCAGCCAAAAGAAACCTGTATCAACGTGAGGAAAGGAAAACTTGGAGCTATTGCGAAGTATGTGATAGCGCTTTATACCTTGAATCGACTGAAGTAGATCATCGTGAATCGAAAGCAGAAGGTGGTTACGGTGTTTTAGAAAATGGAGCAATTATTCATCCGATATGTAATCGTTTTAAGTCAGATCGTGCTTTGGAAGAAGTAAGAGCAGATTTATTTGACTAAAAAGATAAGGGAGCAAATGCTCCCTTATCTTTTTGTTTTTTAGTAGACTGGGGTCAGTGTTTAGCCTAAGCAACCAATATGAAAACAATAGACTATTACAACCAATACGCAGATCAATTTTTACAAGCCACGTTGTATGTGGATATGGAAAGCCTATACCAACCATTTTTAGCTGAGGTGCCAGATTCTGCTCGCATCCTGGATTTAGGCTGTGGCTCAGGGCGTGACACTTTGGCTTTTAAAAATAAAGGCTATCAAGTTGATGCTATCGACTATTCTGAAGTATTGGTCGAACGAGCGAGCCAACTGACTGGTATCGCTGTTCAGCAGCTAAGTTTTTATGAGCTTGATATGCACGATGTTTATGATGGGGTATGGGCATGTGCCTCTTTACTACATTGTGCTCGTAACAGTCTCCCTGATGTTTTAAAACGTATTCATGCTGCATTACGCCGTGGCGGTGTGTGCTATATGTCTTTTAAATATGGAACAGCAGATAGAGTAAAAGGCGGTAGGGCGTTTACTGACTTAAATGAAGAGCAGGCTCAGGAATTGTTAGACCAGTTGAATGGGGTTAGGGTATTAAAACAGTGGATTACAGTAGATCAGCGACCTGATCGCGATGAGAAGTGGCTGAATGTACTTTGGAAAAAACATGCCTGATTTTATTCTTATAGCTCAAAAAAATTGAAATTCCTAAAAAATATCCAACTGGTTCTATAGTCGGAGAGTTTTAGTAGTCATTATAAATTTGCACTATTGATTATTCTCAAACGATTAGCTATTGAAAAATGGCAGGACACAAGGATTACATAACTGATTGGGTGTGGCATTCGAATCATGAAAGACCACACCAAGCTAAAAAAGGAAGATCACCTTTAATGGCTGCTTAACCTCTACTTATAACTTCGGTTATTTATAGGCTACCGAGGATTCCATGGTTTTTAATCCGCGTCTGTTTATGAAGTCATTTTACTGTACAAGTTTCCAAGTTATATAGAAAATTATGGTTATCAATATGATTTAATTACTTCCATAATATCAAGTTATGTGTGGCGATTTAAGAAATCTCTAAATAACTTATATTTACATTCTTAATGAAAAAAAATATGATCAAAGTTCAGACAGAGGATTTTGATATTTAATAAATACAAAAATACCTCTTAGTGCCAACTTTGTCATGGATAAAACTTAATGCAATTAAATAACAATGGTTCTAGTACTGAACTAAGTACACTCGCACCTAAAATAATTTTTTCCCCTTTATTAAAAGCTATGGTGGGGACTCTTAAAAACCTGAACCGTACCGGGTTTGTCGGAGACTTTTTTATTTAAGTTAGGCCACCTGACCTAACGGGTTAATCTTATCATAGTACATTGCTTCAAACTCAAAAGGCGATACATAACCCAGTGCACTGTGTACACGCTTTTTATTGAACCAATATACCCAGTTTAGTGTCGCAAGTTGTACATCTGCTAAACCTTGCCAATCTGCTTTTAAATATTCAATCACCTCTGTTTTGTATAAGCCATTCACCGTTTCAGCCAGAGCATTATCGTATGAATCACCAGTTGTACCGACTGATGCTCGTAAATTTGCTGCTTCTAAACGATTGGTATAGCGAATAGAAAGATATTGAACACCTCTATCTGAATGATGAATCACATTCTTAGGCATACCTCGATCGTGCAATGCTTGCTCCAATGCATCGAGCACCATATCTGTATTCATCCGTGTAGATACTTTCCATCCAACAATTGCTCGTGAGAACACATCAATAACAAATGCGGTATATACCCAGCCTGAATGAGTTTGAATATACGTAAAGTCACCCACCCATAGTTGGTTTGGATGATCAGCATTAAAATTACGTTTCACTAAATCATCTGCCCGTTTTTGGTCATCTCGGTTACGAGTAGTTTGTTTATTCTTACCACGCCAAACACCTTGTATACTTAGCTTTTGCATCAATCGAGCAACTGTACAACGTGCAATAACATAACCCTCACGTTTCAATTTTTGCCAAACTTTACGTACACCATATCGACCTGAACTTTCTTTCCAAATACGTTTGATTTGCTCTGCATGATGTAAATCATGCAGAGCACGTTTCGCTCGATGTTCTGGGTTATCAACGAGATCTAAAGCCCGATAATAGGTCGAAGCTGCAATCGGTAAAATTCTACAAATCGCTTCAACACCATATCGATCTTTATTGTTATGGATAAAATCCACCATTATTTGTGTGGGCGGTCGAGCTCCGCCTGGGCGAAAAAAGCGGCTGCTTTGCGTAGAATTTCATTGGCACGTTTTAATTCTTTAATTTCACGTTCCATTTGCTTCATTTTTTCTTGGTCAGATATCTGTTGTACTTTGGCAGGATTTAGTTGATCCAGATGCTTTAAATACCAAACACGCAATGTTTCAGGAGTACAACCGATTTTAGGAGCAATAGCTGTGATTGCTGCCCAAGTAGAAGGATAATCTTTTTCAGATTCAATTAGTAATTGAACCGCTCTTTCTCTAATTTCGGGGGTATAGTTTGGTTTTTTCATCGGCATAGTCTCTCAGAATATTGACTCTCCGACAAACCCGGTACGGTTCAACCATCAGTCAGATCATTTCTTCAATTATTATGGGCCTTCTCATAATTTGCATTTTGATGCCACCGCTTTTGTGTCTGCAGTATTTAAGCAGATCGGGACTAAAAACGATTCAAAGCCAATTTATAACATCATCAAAGATATTCAATTATTACCTGAAGATTCAAAACTCAGAATAAGCACTTTATTTGATAAGGAATCTGAAGCTAAAACTGCCCAGACTTATCGTGATTTAGACCAAGCGATGTCTGAAATTGTTCAGCAAGTACTTCAAAATGCTCCGACAGGTATGGCACTGAATTCTCTCAACCAATTCTTAGGCGATCTCAAAAATTCTGATCCAGTGATTGCCAAAAATTCTCAATATCCTATGCAAGTCAAAGGGCAATCTAAAGTAGCTTCTTTGCAATATACAAACGACTTAAAAGCAAAAGATGGCGAATTGCGACTGTTTACCGTAACGGAAGAACTCAGCAAACCTAAATGGGTGAAAGAAGTTCGTGATGCTATCAAAGCCATTGTGAAGCAGTCCTACTCAGCTGGTGAGAAAATACCAGTAGAAGTTGCTGAACGTATGGAGGAAATTCTTGATGCTGAATGTTCAGTTGAAAATAACGACATCCAAAATCTACTTAATTTCGTAGAAACCAAAGCACTATCACGAGCACGTATCCGAAATTGCTTCAAAATAATGGAGATCATTGCTGATCACATTGAGAAGAATGAACGAAACGATTTTAAACGTGAAGCTGCTGTTTCTTATATCCGTAAAGCAGTCGCTTTTTTTGAGATTTTCGGTGATCGAATTGCACCTTGGAATGATGAAACGACTGAAGCCATTAAAGACTATGGCATTGATTTTGGTGCTATCTACGGCGCTGTAGGTAAAGTTGATTTTAATGCGCTGCTGGCTTATGTAAGCGCAACAGATGCATTACCAATTTGGGTAAAACCAAAAATTGAAATGAATGATATACGCCAAGAGGATAAGGATGGGCTATCTCTAAAACGTGAAGTCACTTATGCCTTTCGGGTGAATGGTGAGTTTGTTAAAGAGGAAAAGGTAAGTTCCTTTAACTCTAAGTTGCGGATCAATTATAAGACAGGCAAAGGCTACCGTTCGGACACGGATACCATGCTGACTGCTTATGAAGCTCGTCTGCATAGTATCAATGAAGCATTGCTGCTGAAGGATATTGTGGATGATAAGGGCAATCCAATTCTTGAAGAACGTCTAAGTAACGAGTGCTCAGATCGTGTTGCTCAAGTAGAGATGTTCCAGCTCATTATGATGTACTTCGTCCTATCGGGTCCGAAGATGGAAATTTCTAGTTTTGAAAGTGTATTCAATAAACTGGTCGAATCCTTTAAAAATCCTCAAAAACTCAGATACAACCTTGCTCGCATCTTGGATGAAATGCTGAATAGCGAAGATACCCATGAGCGAATGAAGGCAATCACGTCCACAATCACTACGGCGTTAAAAGCAAATTTGGATTCCATCATCAGTGAAATGGAAAAGGATAGCAGCCTTAAAACGGTACTTTACATCCTACCAAGCATTGTGAATCTGGATGTTTTCAAGAGTTCAATTGGTGAGGATTCCGAACAGTTCTTCAGTATCTTTAAGGGTAAAGAAACGAATTTCTATAGCTACATCTCGATGGTGGATGCTAGCCGTAAAAAATTGGCGAAAATGAGCCAAGACGAAATCATTCGAAAGAATGATTATGCTCGTAAAGCCCTAAGCGAGATTGAGTTTAATTCCACACTGAAAATTCGAACGTTGGTACCGATTGAGAATCCTAATACCGACCTAGATCAATTTGATGTCGCTCGTAATCTGAATATTCCTTGTTTACCAGTATTGATGGTGCCGACCAACAAGAAGGTCAGCGACAATGGGCTGCCACATTTTTATCATCCTGAGAGCTTAAGTTATGACAACTTGTTATCTAAATACAAGGTCATGATTCATTATTCATCTAAGCTATTTCGATTGAGTGACCTAAAAGGCGGCCATGCTCAATTATGTTTGGATGAAAAAGAAAATGCTTTGATCATCAGTACGTCATGTTTTTCGATTGCGATTCATCTATTCCTTAAACATCTGATTAAAGAAGTAAAAAATCAACTGGGTATTGAAGAGCGCTTATATGTACCTGTAATGCGAATTGACTCAGTTGATGAACATGAGAATGAAGAAAAAGCCCAATTTCAAAGGAAATCAAAAAAGATCCAAAAAGGTGGGTTTAATCCTGAGTGTAAACGAGCGTATGCCACCGCTTATACCCTTGAGAAGTTGCTGAACAATGATGATGCTATTGTGAAGGTACAGGGGCTTAAGTATCAACCAGATCCTATGCCTTATGGTAATCAAAATGGTGAGCGAGTTTGTGCCCCGGTGAATCTCGCTATGGATAAAACAGTGACTTACCGTATTCAGGCTGCAATTGAAGCACTGTCAGGATATTCAGAAATCATCATCCCATTTGAGGGCACTAAGGACAAAATTGCCTGTATTAGCTATAACTCTCGACCTGAGAATGATGTGGAATTTAAGTATCAGCATCAGAAGGATTTGCTACTTCTTAAACCAGATTATGGCTACATCTGCTACGTCTATACACTTGAGCGTATCAACGATAAACAGGGTCGCTTATCACTACAGAAGGTCAGTCATGCCCCAGTTGCTGAAGACAATCTGAGAACAAGTAAGGCGATGCACCGTATCATCGAAAAACTGCAGTCAGATGGTTTTGAAGATGTTGTATTGCTTTCACACCATTTTGCACAGCGTAAGATCGGTAAGACTGAAACCAGTAACTTGATTCATGAAAGTGAAAGTGCTTTGGATCAACTTGATCAGTTGTTCCCGAATATGAATTTCTATCCATTCCAGTCTGATACGATCCCAGCACTGAGCTTAAAAACCAGTGATAACAGTCGTGTCTATGAGGTACCGCACCATCAGTACCATACGGCGATTATCAATCAAAAAGAATATAAACAATCCTTGTCCGTATATAGCTTTGCGACTAAACGTACTGTGGGTGTTCGTACTCAGAATGGTATTTGTTCGTATTTCTATATGCTAACCAGTCAGGAGCATTCGATTCATAACGATAAGCGAATCAGATTGCACAGTAAAATTATTGATGTGAATGATTCCAATGAAATGAAATCAATTCGCTCTGTATTGCGTGGTCTGCATTACTTTGAGTCTGAACGTCCTACAGCTGGCAAAAACTTCACTCCGGTACTTGAGCCTTCCCATATTCGTGGCACCACTGGCATTCAAGAGCTTGGTGAAGTCATCGTGTCGAGTCGTCTAAATAAAGGCGAAGTCGTCATGAGTCTGCCAGCCTTAATCGGCAAGCTCGAAGAATACGTTATTCTGAAGAATGAAGACTTGATTGATCCAATCGAGCCGATTCCAGAGGGAGCTGAAGAAATTTTAGCGACTGATGTGGAGTAAGCGTCGTGGTGAACAATGAAGCCAAAGTTTGGGGCGAGGTTTATGAGATCGCTGTTAAACGTGGTTCGATTATGGCTTTGCTTGATGCAAAGCTATTATCAGCCAGCCATCCTGTAGTAGCAGAATGGAATAGTAAACAGATTGCTGATGTCTTTCAGGAAATGAAGGAAGCGCTATATAGCGATGTCATTAATGCCGCTATCCATGAAAATATCGAAAGCTATTTTCAGCAATTGATAAAAACTGGATTCGGGCATGGTTATACCAATACTCGTGAGTTTCTAAGAAAGATCAAGCCAAAAGGTATTGCAAGGGCTAAAACGGCGAATGCAAGACCAAATTGGAGCTTATCTGGCATTTGGTGTCCACTGACAATGCCAAATGATATAACCCAGACCATTGTAGATGACTACACAACTGAGGAAGAACATATTGCTATTAAAGCCTTCAAGGAGAAGGCGTTGGAAACATGGAATCAACAATTCAGTCTTACCCACGCTAAAATGTTTGGTAAGGGTATGTTTGGTCGTGCTGATTTCCTGGCGGTAATCAAAGTCAAATCCAACTATCATGTGCTGGTTCAGGAATATTCATTATTTTACGTTTTAGGTGAACCAGAACAATTCAACGCCAAGGATTCTTGTACCTATTTGCAAGAGTACAAGCGTTACATCAAACATTCTGAATCCCAAAGTGTTTTCTCATACGTGAATGCAGAAGCTCAAGAGATCCCATTTAAGTTCTCAAAAAAACTACGTGAATACTTGAGAGCCTATGTCCGTAAGGAAAAAGTCCTATTTAAGATGGCGCAAGGCTGTTCGTATGCAACCACTTTTGTTGATTCTTTTAAATGGAAGTTTGAACAAGATGACATGCCAAATATTCGTCTGAGTGTGATGGCGATCACCAGCCGGGGAAGTGAGTACATCTCTGCTGAATTTGCGGATAAAGATAAATCACCAGAACTGGAAATTATGTATCAGCTGGGCAAGGAGTATCAGGATAACGTTCTGAGTCTGGACGATATGGATGAACGCACGAAACTGCAAGTTGAGATTCTGAATTATCTGGTGAATGAACCTGTCAAAAACATCTCGGAAATCGTGTCCAAAAATATTAGCGATATTTCCTACGGTCAGGATCTTACTTTCACTATTACTGAAAGGCTTAAGGATTTTGTGAATCCTAACCAGCCACTGGCTTTAGAGTGGGTTTTTGACTTGATAGATCGGCAAGTCGATGACGAAGACCATAAACAAAAACTTAAAGATATGGTGCGGGCTGAGTTTAAAACAATTCGTAAGGGAAAAATTGAGAATAAAACTTCATTCACCTTACGTGATTTGCATAAATGCGCCGTAGTACTGGCACTGAAGGAAAGTAAACAAGGTCGGGTGAATTTCATCTGTTTGACTGGTACGCCGGGGATTGGGAAAACATCGAGCGTTAAGACTTTGTTGGCAGATTTGGAAGGCTTTTTTTTCTTTTATACCAGTCCACGAGTGTTGATTAACGATGATGTGGTGGGTGATCTATCTAAAATCTCAGCCACGATTACCAGTAACAGTGATGTGGTGACACAGGCACAGCAAATCTATTCGAAGATTCACAATACGGATTGTAAGGTAAATGCTCGTGGTGCCGCTATTGTGGGTGGTGTTGAAAATCTGAAGATAGATCATGACTCAAGTGTTCTATTGTTCAAACAAGATGAATACTGGAAGCTCAAAGACCTGGAACAGAATGCAAATGTCAATAGACGCTATGCCAATACCTCAGAATCTAAAATTACGGCAACCAATAAGAGGTTTGCCAGAGTGTTTGATTCATTAGGGGAAGCGACCCAGCAATTGCTAGGGTTCCATCCTGAGCTCAATAAGCTGACGATGACTGTAGCAAGTCAGGCATTCATGCCATATAACACCACCCCAGCTGGACCACGAAACCCAAGGGAAAACCAAAATAAAACTGTGGCAGCTTCCAGTTTGGATGGGCTGGAAAAAATGTTCCAATACAAAATCGATAAGAAGCCGACAGAGGCCAAAATCGAACGGAGAGAGTTTGCCAAAAAGTTCCCTAACATTGTGGTGATGTTTGATGAAATTACAGGGGATTCAGGCACACGTACTTTTATCAATGAGATGCTGAAATTCCTTTCCAAAAACTTCATTGAACCATTTCAAGGTAATTCACCATTTACGGTAACTGTGATTCTTGCTGATGCATCCCTCAGTAATGTGAATGCAATCCAGAACTACATGAAGAAACAGGATCAGTTACCAGCAAAAATGTTCATCTCTCCATCTTTGGGTAATTTCCCATTCAAGATGCAGACTGCAGATCTGGATGATGGTAACTGTGTTCGTTCTAGTATCCATATCATGGCGAACTGTTACCCGGCAAGGGATCTTAAAATCCAATATATGCTCAAGCAATACGCCGTAGTCCCTGAAACAGATGATTTTGGATTGGATAAGAACCTGACTCATCTATTTCGCCAGAAAGCTGGGGAAAGGACTCAACAGACTGCTATCGAGCTTATTCAAAAGAATCTTGAAGATGGTAAAAAACAAGTTATCTACTTTGCTCAGGATAAAAATGCATTGGCTGCACTCAGAGATGCATTAGTCGATGAAGGAGTGGTTGAACGCTCTAAGATTGGCATTTTTGATAGCCAGTTAATGGGATACCACCGTTCAGAATTGCTTGATCGCAAAGAAACATTGCAAGTCGTACTGATTACTTCGACTGCAGCTAGGGGTATTTCGTTCCCGAACTGTGATTCAATCATTGCTGCCATGCCTCGTTTCGCAATTGAAGCCTCTTTAATGGAAATCGCCCAGCTTGTTTACCGGGGACGTGGTGGATATTTGGATAAAGAGAAAAATGAGTGGGTCAACGGCGATGAACGTGATCGACTGCTGACGATTCTGGTAGAAGATTTCTACTTGGTATCTAATGATGAAACTCAGACAGCGCTTGAATATAAAGTTAAGAGCTCATTGGATATGCTCTCAATTTTCATGCTTATTCGTGGGACTTTATACACTCGTATCACTGGGGATGCTGGCTTCAAAAAAACTCAGATCGCCATGATCCCAATTGGTGAGGTGAAGAATAAGGCCAGTGATAAACCGGGGCTGGCTTCTTTGATCAGGGATTTCATGAAGGACGTGAATAGTGTTCTTCATAAGATTTCTGCAACCGAGGGTGAATTGGTTGGAAGGCTTAAGGCTGTAGTAGAGAAGGCCCAAACGGTTTACTCAGCAAATAAGCTCAGTTCTACCTATAGCACTAAGACCAACAAATACCGAAGTTTTTACACGCCGACATTAACGCCTGAGTTAAAAGAACTTCAGTTCTACGAGAAATGGTGCCGGGACAATCATTCGCTTAAGTCCAGATTACTCACTATTAGCGATCAAGAAGATGCTTTGACCATTCCTGAAAATATCTATATCTGTGGGCCTATGATCATGGAAGATCGCTCGAACTTTGGTAATAAGGAGTCTTTCGATATTGCCAATGATAATCTCTCACAAGATTCTTTAAGGAAATTCCGAAATGAGTTAATCGCCCTTCAGATGGGATTCCCTCAGTTGAATGCCTATAAGAACATTCAAAAGCATATCAGGGAGATCACGAATATGATTTCTTCTGTTCTTGAATCAGAAACGGATAGCTATACAAAGGAAGTTGAGCAACAGGGAATGATGCGTAAGCTCTGGGTGACGTACCCGGTAGCGGCAAACGAGCTGGTTAAACTTCAGGACAAGAGCTTTGATAAAGAGTGGTTTGATGCATTGAGCTTTGAACTGAGAGTGAGAAATGCAGAGTTTCCAGTGATGCCAGAATATCGAGATCATCCATTTCGTGGTACTCAGCAATTATCAGGGCATCCAGTGTTTGAAAGGTTATTCGAGCAGACAAATTTCATGCTTTGTCGTGAATTAAACTTGGTGAATACTTTGACTATGTTTAATGAATGATCCGAATTATATTATCTATTTAGTAGAGGATTAATGTGCATATACCTGCTGCACAAGAACAACTTAAATTCTTAAAAAATATTCAGCTGATTTTACAGTCGGGTAGTTTTAGTAGCACCTATAAATTTGCGTTGCTGATTAGCCTAAGCCGATTAGCTATTGAAAAAGGTGAAGATTCAGGTGAAAGTCTATCACTCGAATATACCGATATTGCTGAAAAATTTATTGAGCTGTATTGGAAGTAGGCTGTTCCATATATCTTTAATGATGAAGGTCAGCTGATTTTAAATCAGAACAATGGTAAACAAGCTGCCATTGTGAATCGAATCATTGGGCTTCGGCAAAGCTACTCTTCTTTGGGGTTATTAAGACGAGATTCATTGGTGTGGTTGAAGCTAGTTAAAGATGTCGCTCGCACTGTAAAAGACATGCCAGTCCGCTACTTGCAAAACATCAATGGTCAAAATTTTGAGTTTTTATATCGGCTTGATCAGTGCGGAAAGCAACTTATTCTTTTGCCTCAAGTGATGTATTGCCTACGTCAATTCAGCGAGATCATTGAAGAACTCTGTCAGAAACGTTGGATTGACTATATCCGCAAGAACAGTAGTAATGCCCCAATTTTGAATAAATTACCGAATCTTGAACAATTCATGTTTGAGCCAAGTCGAAACCAGTTGAATGCGGTAGCAAGCGTGTTGGTAGAGCTACAAGATTGCAAATGTTTCTATTGCAATAAGCCGATGCGAAAAGACAATTATGCAGTCGATCATTTTATTCCATGGTCTATGTACCCATCAGATACAGGTCATAATTTTGTGTTGGCAGATTCAAGCTGTAATTCTAAGAAAAGTAATTTACTTGCATCAGAAGAGTTTTTGCATAAGTGGCAGGAGCGGAATGAAGAACAGGATCTGATCATCGTGGAGCGAATTTCAGTGCTAGGATTTCTAACGGATAAAGAACGTTCGCACAAGGTGGCAGAGTGGGCGTACATTCAGGCAAAAAATAATAGATATACTTACTTCAGCTCATAATTGAAGTTGTTAAGTTAAAGTTACTGATCACTCGACATTTCGATATTTGAGTTATCAATAAAGAAGTTTCCTTGCTCTAGTTGAAATAGTTTTGTAAAAACCATTGACGAAAAGATTAATTACAACTAATATTTGCTTAAGGAAATCATAAATGGTTTTAATAAAACTATATTTGGAGTAATTATGAAACTACATGAAATATGTTCAAGTATTACAGTTGGAATCAATAAGTTCAATGATGCTCAAGATGAAAATCTAATTCAAGTCAGTTTATTGACAGGTCAAAGCTTAAACGATAAAGGTTTTCTTGATGTAGATACTCGTACAACGAAGACAGTATTTGTCGATGAGGAGCTTATTGAAAAAAAGAAATTAAAAGAAGGTGACATTGTTTTTTTATCAAAGGGCACAAATCTACGAGCTTCAATTGTGACTGCGGAACAGGAAAAATTAAATTTATTTGCTCCTGCAACATGCCTAGTCATCAAGGTAAATTCGGAAGTTGCTTTACCAGAATTTTTAACTGTTTTCTTAAACAGTGAATATGGTCAAGCAGTCATCAATAGTCTGAATAAAGGTACGACGATTATGAATATTCCTGTGAGCAGTCTAAAGGATATTGAAATTTCAGTACCAGACTTAGGCATACAGCATAAATTGGCAGAAGTATTTCACAAAAATAATCAAGTCTTGCATGCAATAGAGCAACTGAAAGTTCAACAAATTAAAGCAACCAATGCCGCTTTTCAAAAGTTGATGGCCTAAATAGGAAATTAAAAATGAAAAATACAGTCGAATATTTAGATGCCTTATCGACTATGACAGGCACGATGATACGTAGTGATGCATTAGAGCTATTTACTTTGATTGCTTATCTTGTAAAAGAGAATAGAGAGGGAAGTGAAAATATTCTATTATCAACACACGATAACATCTCAACTTTTATTTCTGATTTTGTAGCGGAAAAAGAATTACACTGGTTTTCAAAGGATGTAATTCGTTGGAACGCCAATCAGCTTGTGAATATTGTTCAGGTGTTTTTAAGCCTGCGGGAAGAGTGTCCGAATAATCAAAATTATGGTGAAAAAGCCTTTGAAGTATTAAAAGCTTTTGCACTTAATTCAAATAAAAATTGGGACATATTTAATATTGATTCACAAAATATCCTCAATGTTTTTAAAGTGGTCGTTGGCTCAGTAGAGGATAAAAAACTTTACGATGGGGCATGTGGTCTAGGATTATTAGCACACGATCTTAATACTCAAAAGCCTATATTACGTGATATCAATGAACCAACGGTAGGGATGGCAAAACTGCTTTATGCGTTAAGTGAGAAAGAGGTAGATATTCAGCGAGCAGATTCATTAAGTGACGGCTCTACAAGCTATGGTGTTGACCTTGTAGTGAGTACGCCACCGATTAACATGAGGGTGTCTGAATCCTTTGTAGCTGGACAAAATTATTTAAAAGAATTGTTTATTGCTGCTCGTATTCCTAGTAGTGCATCTGAGAGTTTATGGATTCAGCAAGCTCTGTACAACTTAAATGCACATGGTAAAGCATATCTTCAGATTATCCCTGGCTGGTTATTCAGAGGGGGATATGATGCAGAGTTGCGTGAAAAATTAGTGCAACTAAATTGGGTCGAAGCTGTTGTTTTACTTCCTGCTGGTATTTTGACTAATTCAAATATTGAAATGAGTTTACTCATTTTAAATAAAGCCAAAGCTAAAGATACCATTCGCATGGTAGATGCACGTAGTTTCGGTGAGCGTCAGCGTCGAAAACTTCATTTAAGTCTGGATGATGCAGAGAAAATAAAGGAACTGCTCTCGGTTGATCAAGAGACTGAGTGGTCAAAAGATGTCAGTATCCAACAGGTCAAAGCCAATAAATATAGCTTACACTGTGCCGAATATTTTGATGTCCATATTGAAGTTGAGCAGTTAGATCTTGAGCGTGAGCTCGCATTACTGCAAGAAAAGCAAATGCAATATTTGAAAGTTAAGGATGAATTTAATCAGCTCCTGAACAGTATTTGAAAGTGCAGTCGTTACTTCGATAAGTATCACTCATACCAGCGAATTTGGATTTAAACATTTGAAACAGATTTTAGGTGTCAGACAAAAAGTCAGTATGACTCAGTTCTGACCCAAACGAATAAATTGAGGCAGTATGAACATCTCTCTAATTGAAAAAGACTTATGGGAAGCGGCAGATGACCTGCGTGCAAACTCGAAATTAACTGCAACAGAATACGCTCAACCAATTTTGGGTATCATTTTCTTATCGCATGCAACGTCACGTTTTTACTCGTTAAAAAAAGAATTGTTGCAAGATCATCAAATGGCAAGTTATCAAAAACTTGTTGATGAAAACAAAATGCCAGCTGAAGCATTTGAAAAGCAACTTGAAATTGCTTTTAAGGCACGCAGTGCTTTGTATTTGAATCCAGAGCAACGTTTTAATTATTTAGCAAACTTACCAACAGGCCATAACTTGGGTGCTGAACTTGATGCCATTATGGAGTCAATTGAAACTCAAAACCCAATTTTAAAAGGTGTGTTACCAAAGACTTATCAGCATTTTGAAGAAGATCTGTTAGAGCGTGTAGTTCGTATTTTTAACCGAGATACCTTATTAAATGCAGAAGGCGATGTGTTTGGTAAAATTTATGAATATTTCTTAAATAAGTTTGCTCAGTCTGGTGCACAAGAAGGGGGGGAATTTTTCACGCCGCCATCATTAGTACGTACCATCGTTAATTTTATTGAGCCTGATCATGGTTTAGTGATTGACCCTGCGGTGGGTTCGGCTGGGATGTTTATTCAAACAACACATTTCCAAGAGCAAAATAACACGCATAATCCGATGCAGTTTGTAGGTCAAGAAAAAACAGAAAATAACCAAAAGCTCGCCATTATGAATATGGTTGTGCATGGTTTAGATGCATCTAATATTGTAGAAGGAAACTCTTTTTATAGTGCATTGCCAGACTATATTGGTCAGTGTGATTTTGTTATGGCAAACCCACCATTTAACGTGGATGCGGTGGATGCAAGCAAATGTAAGAACGACGTTTATGTTGTGCCACAGCAAGAAGAAGGCAAGCCTGAACCAACCGCTTTTGAAATTGCTCAAGCCGCGATTGCTCAAAAGAAACGTTTGCCTTTTGGTTTGCCAGGGGTGACTTCTAGGTCTGGTGGTAAACGTAATGATGGTAATGATGCAAAAAATGAGCAAGTTTCAAATGCAAATAGCTTGTGGATTCAATATTTTTATAGCTATTTAAACGAGACTGGTCGTGCTGGTTTTGTTATGCCATCAAGTGCATCTGATGCAGGTGGACGTGACAAAGAAATTCGTCAAAAATTAGTCGAAACTGGTCATGTTGATATTATGGTATCGATTGGACCAAAGTTCTTCTATACCCGTTCTTTGCCATGTGCACTTTGGTTTTTTGATAAGTCAAAATCTGAAAGTCGTAAAGATAAAGTATTGATGCTTGATGCACGTAATGTATTTACCGTGGTATCTGCGAAATCACATATTTTCAGTGAGTCACAATTAGAAGCTTTAAATGCGATTGTTTGGTTATACCGTGAAGAGCATGATAAGTATCAAAACTTGTTACGCCGTTATATCACTAACATGCTCGAAACCATTGAGCAGATGCCAGTGGTTTATAAAGACTATTTAAGCTCATCTAAAACTGTTGTTGATTACGTGGCCAAATTTGCGACCAATACATCAATTGATGTTTTAAATAAGCTATCGAAGAAAGAACAAGAATCTGAAGATAAACCAACGCCAATTACAGCGGAGCAACTTGCATCTTTAAAAGCGTCTGCTTTAAAGGCACAGCAAGGTCTTGCGTCAGAGTTAGCTGAAAATGCCAAGATTGCCCTGCTTGAGGCTTTACCAAGTGTGGCTGACTTACGCCAACAACTTGAAGATGCTCAAGACCATGCTGCCATTATTGCCGTATTTACGAGTTTGCAAAATGCTTTAGGTCAGACACAGGCTGTATTTGATAAATTAAGTGCAACAAAATCTGAAGCTTTGGCATTAGTCGCACAGGCTGAGAGTTTGTATGCGAAGAATGATAAAAAGCATTGGGGGAAAAATAAAGATATTGCTGCATTGTTGAATGGTTTGAATACTTCAGCAGAAGGTGAACCTGAAACTGTTCAAGATCAAGTACAAACTTTGGAAAAAGCCTTAGCCGATCGTATTACTGATGTGACTTGGTTGAATGAGCGTTTCCCTGAAGGTGTGTATGCTGATGTTGCTGGTTTGTGTAAGTTAGCATCGCAGAAAGATATTAAAGATCAGGATTACTCGCTTACTCCAGGACGCTATGTCGGAGTTGAAGAGATTAATTCAGTGAATGAAAATGTAGCTGAACAAGTACTTGGTTTGTTAGCAGAAATAGACAAGTTAAATGATGTATCTCAAATTTTGCATAATAAATTAGCTTTCAACTTGAAGGAGTTATTTTGATGCAAATTGAGTATATTCCATTAGAACAGTTAGGGTTTGTTGGAAGAGGAAAGTCTAAGCATCGTCCTAGAAATGATGAGAGCTGATGTGTGCTGAAAAAACAGGAGGTTTTAACTTGGTAAACTAAACACACTCATCAGGAGTTTACCATGAGCAAGAAACACAAGACTTACACCACAGAATTTAAAGCTGAAGCCATCAAATTAATTGAAGCCAATCAAGGCAATGTCTCGGAAACAGCCAGACAACTTAGCATTTCAATGCAAACTCTTTCAAATTGGAATACCAAAGCAAAGGCTGGAACTTTAGCAGGTACAAAACAGTATTCACCTGATCTAAACGCTCTACTCGAAGAAAATAAAAAACTCAAACAACAGCTCAAAATAGCTGAAATGGAACGTGAATTTTTAAAAAAGGCAGCAGCGTACTTTGCCAAAGAAAGTCAGTAAGGTACGCCTATATGAAACAAAAAAGATATTCTTTTCCAATTACCTTAATGGCTCGATTACTTCATGTTTCAGTTTCATGTTTTTATGATTGGTTCAAGAGAGGCGTGAGCAAAAGAACGATTCAACGAAATCAACAGACGATATTGGTGAAAATAGCCCATGAGGAGACAAAGCAGAGCTATGGTTATATTCGATTAACCAAATACTTACAAGCTCAGGGCATAAAAATGAGTATGTACGCTGTACGTCAGATAAAAGCGCTGAACCACCTGTATTGTAAGCGACACAAGCGTTTTAAAAGGACTACGAATAGTGACCATAATCGAGCGATCTATGAAAACCTGCTGGAGCAACAATTCTCAATGACTAGACCAAATCAAGCATGGTCAAGTGATATTACGTACATATGGACTGTTGAAGGATGGCTGTACTTAGCAGCGGTAAAAGACCTTTACACGAAGCAAGTGGTTGGCTATAGCTTAAATGAGCGCATGACAACACAGCTTGTTTGTAATGCGCTAAATATGGCTATTCACAATCAAAAACCAACCAAAGAACTGATTGTGCATTCAGACAGAGGAAGTCAATATTGCAGCCATGAATATCGAAATATACTTGAGCAATATGGTTTTCAAGGTTCAATGAGCAAGCGCGGAGACTGTTACGATAATGCACCGATTGAAAGCTTTTGGGGAATACTGAAAAATGAGTTAGTGCATCATTACAACTATCAAACCAGAGAAGAAGCCAAAGCAGATATTATAAAATACATTGAATTATTTTATAATCATCGAAGAATTCAAAAGGGTTTGGGTTTTAAGACACCAAATCAAATGGCCGAAGACTTTTATAAGTTGGCTGCCTAGAATCTCCCAAGGGAAAGTCTCCTGATAATTCAGCGTATATCAAGCTTATATGGAGGGGAGTATCCATTCATTCAAACAGCAGATGTAAAAAAGGCTGAGTTGTACATTAGAGAATATTCTCAAACATATAATGAAAAGGGTTTAGCTCAAAGTAAATTATGGCCAAAAGGAACGTTGTGTCTCACGATTGCTGCAAATATTGCCGATACAGCAATACTAGATATGGAAGCATGTTTTCCGGATAGTATTATTGGTTTTATTGCTGATGAAACAAAAGTTAATGTGAAATACGTAAAGTATTTTTATAGTTTATTTCAGAGAAATTTACAGAAAATTTCTCAAGGTGCTGCACAGGATAATTTGAATCTTGAAAAATTACTAATGTATCCGATACCTTGTCCATCGTTAGATGTTCAAAATCGAATAGTTGGAGTATTAGGAACAATTGATGATCTGTTAGTTTGTAATTCAGATTTGATTGATCACCATAAGTTAATGGTTGAGAAGCTATATCACGAGTGGTTTATCAACTTTAAATTCTCAAACCATGAACAGGTCAAGTTTGTTGATGGTATTCCTGAAGGGTGGACAAATGTATCTCTTAAAGAAGTTATAAGTACAAATCCTTCGACTTTAAAAAAAGGTGAACTAGATGAAATATTATACGTAGATATTTCATCAGTGGGACAAGGGAAAATTGAATCTTTCACTCAATATCATATTGATGATGCACCAGGTCGAGCAAAACGAAAAGTTCAGCATGGTGATGTGATTTGGTCATGTGTTCGTCCTAACCGAAAACAATATGCATTAATTCAAAATCCTCAGAGTCACTTAATAGTATCAACAGGATTTACGGTATTAAGACCAACAAAAATTCCATTTACGTATTTAACAGCATTAGCTGCAAGTGACGATTTTTGTGGTTATCTAACCAGTGTTGCACAAGGAGCTGCATATCCTGCTGTGACGTATAAAGACTTTGAAGACTATGAGTTTTTACTTCCGCCTAAAAGCTTATTAGATAAGTTTCATGAAGTTGTGGAGCTAATGTATGAACAAATGCATATCCTGCAAATTCAGAATCAGAAGTTACAAGACTTAAAGGAAATATTATTACCTCGACTTATGTCAGGTGAACTCGATGTTTCCAAAATTTCAAGTATTGAATAATCCTCAAAAAAACCTGCGTCAGCGCAGGTTTTTTTCAACGTCCTATGCTAAATTGGGTAACAGAAACTTACTAATTTTTATAAATTTTTATTATGGCACACGCACAATACTCCGAAGAAAATCTGATTCAAAAACCAGCCATCAAGATTCTGAAAGAACAATTGGGTTGGCGTACAACACATGCCTATGATAACGAATGGAAATCAGGCATAAGTATTTTTGGACGTGAGTCTGAACAACAAGTGGTCTTGCTCAATGATTTACAGCAAGCCTTAGTAAAATTGAATCCTGATGTACCTCAAGAAGCCATTCAAAACACGATTAAACATCTTAAAGATCGTCGTAGCTACAACGCAAATGCAATTGCTGAAAACAGATACCGCTATGAACAAGATTTGCTAGTCGGGCATAAAACACAGGCAAAAAATCCTAAGACAGGTCAGTTAAAAGACTACACGGTTAAAATCATTGACTTTAATAATGTCGCAAACAACATTTACCATGCTGTGGATGAACTATGGGTAAAAAGTACCTTAACCTCAGAGCGTAGACGCCCAGACCTCATTTGCTTTGTAAATGGTTTGCCGTTGGTATTCTTTGAATTTAAAGGGGTAGATATTGACGTTAATCGTGCCTTTAAAGGAAATTTAACAGACTACAAAGATAAAATTCCGCAACTCTTTGACTTTAATGCAATCACCATTTTATCCAATGGCGAAGAAGCGAAATATGGGACATTTACATCACCACTTGAGTTTTATGGTCAGTGGAAACGAAATGATGAAGATGATCCAGAGCCAGCAGCCAATACGAATCAACTGAAGCGATTGTTATTTGGAATTTTGGACAAAACACGATTACTTGATTTAGTAGAGAACTTTATTACCTTTGAAGGAGAGGGTGATAAAGCTATTAAAATCATAGCGAAAAATCACCAATACTTAGGTGTAAATCGTGTGATTGAACGATTGATTAGCCAAGATCCAGCGCATATTAAAGAGCGTAATGAAGGTCGATTAGGGGTTTACTGGCATACCCAAGGCTCCGGTAAGTCTTTTTCAATGCTTTTCTTTACCGAAAAAGTATTAAGAAAAATTTCATCGAATTATCGCTTTGTGATTATCACTGACCGTATTGAATTAGATGATCAGATCTCTAAGCTTTATAGTGACTGTGGTAAATCCAGTAAGGTGAATGATCAGGCAGTCAGTGGCGATCAACTACGTAAAAAACTTACGAACTCGAATGATAAATATATATTCAGTACAGTTTTTAAATTTAATCAGCTTGTGACAGAGCCATATAGTATTGCGGATAATATCATTGTGATCTCAGACGAGGCACACCGTAGTCAGTATGGTGATTTAGCACGTAATATGCGAGCAGCACTGCCAAATGCTAAATATTTAGGGTTTACTGGTACGCCTTTAATGGACTCTCCAGAAGATCAAAAAACCAAAGAATGGTTTGGTGATTACGTTTCCATTTATGACTTTAAACGTGCCATTTTAGATGGTGCGACTGTACCCTTAATTTACGAAAATCATGGTGCTCAGCTGAGTATTGCCAATCCTGATGAGTTAAATCAACGTATTCAGAAAGTGATTGATGATGCGAAGAAAAAGGGCAAAAGCGAAGCAGATATCGAAAGACTAGTTCGTAAGGCTAGTGATGACTACAATATTTTAACGTCACCGAAGCGTTTAAAAATCGTAGCGCAAGATGTGGTGGATCATTATAAAGAGCGTTGGTTGCTGGGTACGGAAAAATCACCTTGTAATAAAGGCATGTTGGTATGTCTAGACCGTAATACGTGCTTGAAAATGTATGAGCTGATTACTGAAAAGTGGCAGTTAGCGATTGAGTTACAAAAGAAAGAGCTTGCAGAAGAAGAAATCATTCATTGTCATGATCCAGATATCTTAGAGGAAAAACGTAGACATTTAGCATGGATGAAAGAAACCAAATTTGCGGTTGTGGTCAGTAGTGAACAAAGCGAAATTGAAGAAGTCGCAAAGTTTAATGACCACAATGGCAAGCCTTTAGATATTTTAAAGCATCGTAAAGTAATGCAAGAGCGTAAGTTGGATGAAGAGTTTAAAGATAGCAATAATCCATTACGTTTTGTCATTGTCTGTGCAATGTGGCTCACTGGTTTTGATGTGAAGTCATTATCGACTTTATATATTGATAAGCCGATGCAAAACCATACTTTGATGCAAGCGATTGCACGTGCTAACCGAGTTGCACCAGGTAAAAAGCAAGGGACGATCATCGACTATAACGGCATGCTTCAAAGTTTAAGACGTGCATTGGCAGTGTTCTCAACGGGTAAAAATTCTGCTGGAAAAATACAACAGGTAGAAGCAGATCCTTTAAGTGATAAACGGAAGTTGCTTATCGAATTTGGTGTATATCTGAAAAATTTAATCAAATATGTTGAGTCTAAGAAAGCTCCTTATCAAGCATTGAAGTCGGCTAAAGACGAAGATCGCTTGGAATTGCTCTTGCAATGTAAAGAGGCTTTATCTGTTACCAAGCAGGTAAAAGCAACGTTTATTACTATGTTTAATGACTTAGATTTACGTAAAGAAAATCTTTTACCTTGTGATGAACTTTCAATGTATCAGGCAGACCTGAATACTTTAAAGGCGATCTATCGTAGATTATCAAAGCGTGAAGAAGGTTCTGACATTACACTAGAACTAAGACAGATTCAGAATTATGTAAATCATCATTTAGAAGCAACGGATAAGAAAGGAAAGGATGCAGAATACGACTTGTCAGCCATTGATTTTCACCGTCTAAAAGTTGAGTTTGAGAAAATTAAACATAAGAGAACGGTGTTGATGGAGCTTCAGGAGCGTATTGAAAAAGCATTAGCTCGTCTCACTGCTGTAAACGGTGATCGTGCGAAGTTCCATGAAGATTACCAAAAAATCATTACGCAAATTAATGAAGACATTTCTGATGTGACGATTCAAAAGGTTTTTGAAGAGCTGATCAAAGTGTATGAGGACTTGTCTGAAGAAGAAACTCGCTATGTCAGAGAAGAACTAGATAATGATCTAGAGCTCACACTATTCGATAAATTGAAGAAACCGAATTTATCTGAGAAAGAAGAAAAAGCAGTGAAAAAAATTGCTCAAGATTTGTTGAATAAAATTCAAACTGTTTTATCGCAGGGTGTAAATTGGATCAACCAAGAAAGTAATAAAGCTCAATTGCTGGAAGTTTTAAACTCTGAAATTATTTTGACTGATGCCCTGTCATGGGAAACGTTTAATTTCGAAGATCGTAAAGCGAAGGCGGATGACATATTTGACTATGTGCTTACACATAGTGATTTAATTATGAATAGGCAGATGTATTCTTAATTTGGGAGTGAGAGTTATGCATTGGCTACAGCAGGAATTTGAAACCTTTATATGGGTGATTACGACTTATTGGCGAGTATGGCTCATTCCTTTGATGTTTTTGATTCTTAGTCTTTGTGTTTTAATTCTTTTAAATATGCGGTTAAACCACTATTTTGAAACAAGACCTGAAACTGTTTTAGCACCATTTATGGATCAAATGTTAGTGACTTACTACGACAAAGTGAATCACAAGTTTTTGAGGAAATTCGTGATTTTTGCTCCATTGTTTCTCTTTGTACTAGGATACTTGAAATACAGGAAGAAGTTTTAATCTGGCTTGGCTTTGTTGCACAAATAGCTAACACTATGATTTTATTATATTTATTTTTATTAAAATTTTAGGAAAAACCTTAAAAATCAGTATCTTGAAAAATATTTATGCAACAAAGCCTTCAAACAGCACAGACTCAAGATATTTTGATGAGGATATACACTAATCTTATTCATCATCATTTTACGCAGGATATCGTATGATTTTGAAAGAAGACTTAATGATTGATGGATTACACTACATACCCAAATTTGATCATTATAGTTTTTCCTTTTCTTTAAATAGACCACCCCGTGCCAGAGTCCAGATCAATTACCGTAAACATCCTGAATTAGCCCTATTTAGAGATGATCCCATATATGAAGATATCAACTTAAAGTTACCTGCCATGAAAGTTTTTAATGCGATTAGTCAGAGAGTTGAGGAGCTTATTTATAAGCATGATATTCATTATTGGTCTTTTAGTGCGACCTCTACGAAAAAAGCGAATGTCTACGAAAAACTTTTAAAGCGATGGATGAGTCGTAACACCATAGCCTTTAAATATGATCGAGTGGAAAATGATTTTTATGTATATGTAGAGAACAATTTTAATGAGTAATTTTGCCAAAATATAGAGAATCTGATGCGGATATTGATTTCTACAACAAGTTTAAAATTGAGGAGAAAATCTTGCAAGCTGAAAAACTACTATTAAAGGTTCAAGAAATTTTAAGACAAAAGCCTGATTTATTTGAAATTGCTGAAAGTTCTTTAAATCATCTAATTAATGATTTAGAGCAAAGAGAAAATTCTCTTGAACTTAAGAGAATTGAGGAGTTAACAAACAAACACTTTTTTGTAGACAGTTATCAGCGTGGCTACAAATGGAAGCCCCAACAGGTTAAAGCATTATTGGATGATATTGATGAGTTTAAGATTGAAAAATCTTCAGATTTTTATTGTTTACAACCTGTCGTAGTTAAGCGAACAAAATTACAAGATGATGTCCAATACTATTGGGAACTAATTGATGGTCAGCAACGTATGACTACAATTTTTATTATTTTAAGTTACCTGAATAAAGACAAATTTTTCCACCTAAGATATGAAACCCGGAAAGAAAGCACAGAGTTTTTAAATCAATTATCTAATTTGCCTGAAAATGCTAGTGAGATTCCCTTAAGTACAATTGATAGTCATTATTTTTTTGAAGCTTACAAGGCCATCCAGGAATGGTTTTTGAAAAAAGAGGAAGAGGCTGGGTTTAGCCGTGAGGATTGGAAATCAAAGCTTTTAAAGAATACTAAAGTGATTTGGTATGCAGTTCGTAATAATGAAAATGAAGATTTCAGAAAACAATCTATAGAAATTTTTACTCGCCTGAATCAAGGTAAGATTCCTTTAACAGATGCTGAATTACTCAAAGCTTTGTTTTTACAAAATGTAGTTAAGGCTTATGAAATCCCAGAAATTGCTATTCAAAAACAGATGGAAATGGCGAATCAGTGGGATTTAATTGAACAATCATTACAGGATAATGATTTTTGGGCCTTTCTAAGCCCACACAAAGACACGAATAAATATACTCGTATTGAATTGATCTTTGATTTGATTGCACAAAAATCTAAGTTAGAACATTCAGCCATTGAACAAGATCATCAAACTTTCCTTCATTATGCAAACCAGTTTAAAAGCGATGTCAATTCCAAAGAACAACTTAAAGAAACCCTTGAGTTAATTTGGCAAGATGTACTGACTGGTTTTCAACGCTTAAATGAGTGGTATCAAGATGATCGGCTTTATCATTTAATCGGTTATTTAATCGGGCAGAAATATAAGAAGATACAGGACCTTTGGGAAGCGGCTAAGGAAACTAAACGTGATAATTTTAAGCATATATTGATTGGTTTTATTGGAGAAGAACTTAAAACTATTTTTAAGCAAAAAAAAGAAGATAAGGAAATTTTGGCTTTTGAGGCTATTGATTATGAACGTAGTAATGCTCGGCCAAAACTGATCTCATTATTAACATTGTTTAATATATATCGCCATGAGCAGCAAAGAACACGGTTTCCATTTAAACAATATTATGCATGTAAATGGGATATTGAGCATATTCATGCCCAGCAAAGCCCAGAACTCTCACAAGAGGATAAGTTAAAAAGTTGGTTTGAAGACCAAAATAAAATTATTGACAATGTACCTAGCGAAGATCAAGCCCGTTTAAGAACAGCATTGGATAGATATAGAGCAGCGAATAAGGATGAGTCTGATATCTTGCAAACTGAATATTTGAAAGAATTATACGCCGTTGTAGGTGATACATCTGAAAATGTTCATACACTTGATAACTTATGTCTTTTACCTGATGAAATTAATCGTTCGATCGGAAATGCTCCATTTTTTATTAAACGGCAAGACATTATTAGTAGTGAACAAAAATGGGAACACGGGAATACTAAAACTGATTTGAAAACTAGTTTTATACCTTTGGCATCTCAACAAGTGTTTTCAAAGTACTTTAGTCCAAATGTAAACCAAATGCTGAAATGGGGTATTGCTGATAGGGATGCGTATAAAAAAGCATTAATAAATTGTTTTAATAAATATGGTATTCAACTTAACCATATTGGAATGGGGGGAGAATAGCATGGCAACATATACATTATGGAATACTTTACAGCAATATAAAGTCATTATTCCTATTATTCAGCGAGACTATGCTCAAGGTCGAAAAGATGATCGTCAGATTGAACAGATTAGAAAAGGCTTTATTAAAAACCTATTTGATCATCTTGTTTCCTCAGTCCCATTAGAATTGGACTTCATATACGGTGCTTTACATCAGGATGAATTGGAATTGTTGGATGGTCAGCAGCGATTGACGACTTTATTCCTGTTACATTGGTATCTGGCAAATAGAACTGAAGAAAAGCTTCAAAAAATTGAAATTAAAAAAAATCTAAGTCAATTTACCTATCAAACTCGAGTTAGTTCAAGAATGTTTATTTCTGAACTCATTCAGCATGGTCATGAAATACAGATAAAACAGGTGGCCGAAGATAATAAGTTATCTTCAATGATCGAAAATGAGGCTTGGTATCTAGCTATCTGGAAAAAAGACCCTACAGTTATATCGATGTTGACGGTATTGGATGAAATTCATAGTCAGTTTCAAGCATTAGTAAATTACTCAGAAATAACTGCAATTGAATTATGGAAAGCTTTGACAATAGACAAAGTACTTTGTTTTTATCTATTGCCAATGAATGACTTTGCCCTGAGTGAGGAGCTTTACATTAAGATGAACGCTAGGGGAGTTCAGCTTACTGAATTTGAGAATTTCAAAGCTTGGTTACAGGGGTATTTAGAAAAATCTATAGATAATGAGACTAGGAAAGATTTCTTTAATCAAATAGATCGCGAATGGACGGATTATTTGTGGACCTTGAAACAGTTTTCAAGTAAATCAAAGGATACTAACAAGCCTCATAATCTTAACTTTGATGAGATGTATATGCAGCTCTTTAAGTCCTGCTTATTGTGTCATAGTTATGTATTAGCAACATTTAAAAATGCAAAAACAGAGAGTACATATGATAAAGATGAAAAAAGTTTGGTTAGTCGTTTAAGAAAAAACCTCATTATTACAACAGATGAATATGAAGTGCTATTGGGCAATGCGAATTCACAAGTACAAATTATGCAAAATATTTATAGGTTTTTTGAGTTTCTAAAAAACTATAGTGGTGAAGAAAATATTCAGGGTATTTTACTGAATATTTTTAACTCTAAAGATAGTTCTTATGAAGCCCAGGCACAATTTGCAATTCTCTATTTTTATAATGCATACATTAATAATGAAAGCCAATTCGATGATTGGTTTAATGTTACAAAGAGATTAGTTAATAATGCCAAAAACTATTTTAATGCTGAAAAAGATTTAATTAGTGTTTTGGATGCAATCAATCATTTAGCAGTTGAAATTTCTGAAAACAATATTTTAGATAAAATCCGTTCATTGACTGAGACGAGTGAAATATTTAAAAAACTTACTACGGCATTTGATAAACAGCATATTGAGCATGAAATAGAAAAAGCAGAATTAATACATCATAATGCAGCATGGAAATCACTATTTAGAAAGTATGAAAAACATGACTACTTCTATGGGCAAATCAGTTTTTTAATTGATTATGCCAAAGATGAGGGGAATCAAAATGTTTCTATGGATATATTCACGAAGTATGCAGAAATCTCCAGTAAAATTTTTACTGATAAATTCCTTAAAGATGAAGATTATATTTTCCATAGAAGCTTATTAAGCATCGGAGATTATTTAGTAAAGGATGGATCTAACTGGAGTTTTGGGCGACAAGTTTTTAATACTGTTCGACAAAGAAATGAAAATTGGCGAAAAGTATTTGAAGATAAAGACAGACGTAAAATGCTTAAAACTTTACTAAATCAAATCAATGAAGGTAGTGAGTTTGAAAGCTTAAAAAATATTATTTCAAATAATATTAGCCAGGTTAAAGACTGGCGTAGCTATTTCATTAAAGAACCTAAGACTATTAAATATTGTCAAAAATATCAGATACGTTTCCATAATGAAAACGAAATTTATTTATTAAGTTCAAGACAAATGAATGGTGCTCATGCTGAACTAAGAACATATGTTCTATATTCAAAGCTGCTTAAAATAGGTTTCGACGAATCTAAAGTACAGTATGTCGAAGTTGCTACCAGTAGTGAAAATCCTTCATTAATTGTAAAGTTAAAGGATTTACCTATTTTAAGAGTAAAATTTGAAGCAGGTTCTTTTAAAAATGACTTCCTAATGCAAGATTCAGTAATTAATGAGGAGCACGGATCTGAATATGCCGAGTTATTGATGAGACCGGAATATGCAAAAGTTATAGATTTGGAAAAAGAACTAATTAGTTGGGTTGAAGTACAAGAAGTTGCATGAGAGTAAGTTAAGCAGATAGAAAAGTGAACCGTACCGGGTTTGTCGGAGACTTTTTTATTTAAGTTAGGCCACCTGACCTAATGGGTTAATCTTATCATAGTACTTTGCTTCAAACTCAGAAGAGGCTATTAAGTTCTCTTCTTTATAGGATTGTAGACTGGCATAAAAAGCAACTTGAATTGAGTTGGTTTTCTCAATCAATATTGAACTAAAGATTACAGTAGTAATCTTTAGTTCATATATTGATTGATCTCTCAGAAAATTATAGTGGGTACCGAAGAATGAAACACACAGTTAAAACTAAGACTTTTTAGCTATTTCTCTTTTCATGTAATTAAAAAGTTTGTCTCCATTTTTAGGTGCATCCTGTGGATTTAGAATACCTTCGGTAACTAATCGTTCTCTTAATTTGCCTTGAGTGGTGATGTCATTAAATTTGGAATCTTTTTTCAACATTTCTATCAAAGATTTAAGATCTTGAATTTCTGGGTCATTAAACAATCGTATTAAATGCTCAATAAGCGAATTTTGTGGCATAGCCATTGTCTCATCAGCTGCTGATACCGGTAGCGATTCCTCATTTATCTGATGTTCTACAATTAAACTGATTTGCTCTTGTAGGTTTGGCCTTGATGAAGCTTGTGGCTTTGGATGTTCAGGTTGCTGTATTGGCATAGGGGGTTGCTGATCGACTGGTTGTGATTGAGTTGCTGTTACAACAGGTGGTGTTACTAATGGACTGCTCTGTACCTCAGAATGTGCGCTTAAATCAGTTGTTTCGGATATTGGCATTGTTTGTGGATTAGTGTCCAAATGCTTTTCTGATGGATGAGTGATGTTTGCTGATCCTGTGTGTTGAGTAATATTCGAAGCGTTTACGTCTTCTGTTTTTTCTGTAGGTGTGACGTCGGAGATCTGTGACATCTGAAAGCTACGCTGAACTTCAGTCCAAGTTTTAGAAATTCTTTCATTTAGTTGATTTAATGTCATTTCTAGAAACTCTTCATCAGCAATGCTTGGCAAAGCCTGTTCTAAATCGGTTTGATGAGTCGCCTTAAAACATGGATAGGCTTTTGTTTTATAGTAATAAAGTGTGTTAATAAATTCAGATGGCAATAACTTGCCAATGCTAAAAGCCACCAAATACGGCAAATCTTTATATTCTTTACATTCTGATCGTGTATAAAAGAAATCAAGACGGTAAAGATCGGCCTTTAATGCACTTAAATTTAATGAATATTCGTGCTTAATTAACATCTCATAATGAAAGTAGAGTGATAATGCAAGCAATGGCAAATGCTTAATATTCGATTCTAGGAGTATATATTCAGTTAGAGTTTTTTCTTGCAGAATTTTCTCAGACAAAAAATCTAAGGTGAGTTCATCTTTGGTTTGTTTTACTCTTAAATCATTAGAATAATATTCTCTTGATCCACATCGCTTCGAAATCTGTTTGTATTTTTCAGTTAATTGTTGATCATTGATTTCAATGTTAAACAAGAAACGTGTAAACATGCCGGCATAAGCTTTAGTTTTTTCATAACTTTCTAAGGAAAAAAGATTTTTTTGTGTTTGTTCGTCATGTACTTGTGCATGAAGGCGAGCGGGGCTGTATTTGGTTGGGTTAAAATATTGGTTTAATGTTTCATTATTGATAATGCTCATTAAACGCTCTTTTGAAATTTGATTTTCAAAAATGAGCGCAGTAAATTTGATTGCCTTCTCATGTTCTAGTGTCGTTTTTTGATCTAAGCGATATGCTCCCCAAAATTGTGCTATTAGTGGATCAGTGGCTAAGCTTACTTGCAGATTGTTTGCACTATAGTTTAATGCAATTTTTCCCCGCTCGGTTAAGGCATAAAATTGTTGTACGGCTTCTAAACCAATATAGCTAGCCAAAGTATTTTCAGATTGATAAGTAGAAGATGAATATGATTTAGATAGTTCAGCAAGAATATACTCATTATCATCTAAATGTGTAATATCAGCCGCAGTATTCATGAGATTAAAAAAACTCTGTTGAGTATTCAAATAAGGTTGAATCCTAGAACTGTGTATTTTTAATAAGCCTTGAGCGATCCAGTTATTCCATTCTTTAAAGCTAAGAACAATATATTGACCATTGATCATTAAAAGAACTCCTCATCCTCATCATCTTGATTAGGCTGATATTTAATTTGAGTAATATTTGGAAGATTTTGAATTAGTTTATGCGGAGAGGGGGTATAATAACTCATAAACAGATTACATCGACTTCTCGTAGTTGCTACAAAGAGCAGACGCTTATCTAAATCTGGATTTTTTTCCAACACAAATGGTTTGACAATATCTTTATTACTATTTAATTGTGGAATAAAGACTTGCTCAAAATCTAGACCTTTTGAGCTATGATACGTCATAAGGTATGCCATTGGCTTTGATGGCATCTCGTTAAAGTCGCCAAAGTCATTGCCTAAGTATCTAATATTTATGTTATTTTCTCTTAAATAAGTATTTACTTGTCTATAATCATATCGGTCACTTTTACCTGCTTGATAAGAAAACAATTCATCAGCATTTTTAGAACAAAAATGTTGGATAATCACTTGAATAAGCGAAGTAATATCTCTGTGATGTGATAGCAATATACAACTAGGCTTGTCTGGCCTAGCTCTACTTAATGCTTCTTCCGCTGTCCAAATAAATTCTTGATTTTGATTTTCGAATTGGATCAATCTAGCGGTTGTATTTGCTAAAGTGTTTCCTGGTTTTCCACTAAGTAAATGATTATTAGGTAAAATGCTGAAAGCAATTTTAGCTAAAAACTCTGTAAGCCTATGAATAATCATTAATACGTGCTGGAATGGATTAACCGTTGAAATAATTTCTGTTTCTGTAGCCGATTGTTCATAAATAGATTGGGCACAATCACCAGCAATAATTAAATGGGTTGATAGTTTCTTGATTGTATTTAAATCTTCAGCAGAAATATCTTGAACTTCATCAAGAAACACGAAATCGCATGGCCAATTATTTTTTAAAAATTTGGTATGTGTAAGGAAGTGTACACCTTCCACATTCTCTTCTTTAAAGGCACTAATTGCTAAATCCTTAAGAGCGTGTGTGTATGTCAAATAACAAAAAGAAGCATTAGGGTATTCAAGCTTAAGTTCTTGTGTTAAAGCTGCTAAAACTGTTGTTTTTCCAGTACCAGCAGCTCCTCGAACCCAATGAACATGACTTAAATTGTTTTTAATTGATAGAATGTATTGGCGTTGCTCTTCACTCAAATTTTGCTTTTTAATCCACCAAGCCATAATTAACCCTCTTTCATGCCTAGATTTGGTTTTAGACTAGATACTAAATTTTCAGAGGAATATATCTCTTTATTCTCATGGATTATTCTTTTCTTCATATCAGTTGCTGTAGATTTAAGCTGTTCATAATCTTCAAGTATGTCACAAACTTCAATAAGGTCATCACAATCTCTGATACGTACAGAGCTAGTATATATTTCATCCTGAAGTAACAAGAGGGCTTTTTCTAAAAGAATAGTGCCTTCTTTATCAGCTCGAAGTTTAAGAATTTTACCAAGTTTTAATAAAGCGGAGGTGAAATTTGGATCATGTTCTAATGCTTTGCGAAGATAGAGTTCCTCTTTTTCTCCGTATGACTTACAAGCAATGTTAAACGCATTAACAGCATTTGGTGAGCGTTTGTAGGCAATTTCGGCCCATTCATTAGATTTTTGTGATTTACCGGCTCGAGCATAATTATAACAAATGTTAGTAGCGTGATTAGCATTACGATCTAAGCGTTCGATAGCGATGTATAGATCTGCAGCTAGTTCATATGCTCCCGCTTCTGAACAGGCTGAGGCATACTCAACGGCAATATCTACGGGAGGGCGACCATTATAATCTAAAAGTGCTTGATTAAACTTTTGCTTTGCTCGAAGCATATGTTCTTCCACTTTTGTTAAAGTATTATTGGCTAGAGGATTTAGAATAGAGGTGTTTACTTTTATACCATCAATTACAGCTTCAACATTAAGAAGTTTTTCATGATTAATATTGGCGTAGACATCAACGATAGCTCCTTGCTTAAAATAATCATCTTCTGTCTCTATAGTCAAAATGCCTAAAAGTTTATTTTTGCTTCCTACGCAAATAGGTAAATCGATAATGGTTTGATCATCACGAGTGACTATTAGTTGAGTATGGAATGGCTCTGGGGTAGGAACCTCAGTTGATGCTGGTATGATTGTTTCCAAATGCTCATGAGAGGTGATGATATATATAGCTTCTGAAACAATAGGCCTAATAAAATCAATTCCTAGACCATGATAGCTAAATGAATGAATTGCAGCTCCGAGAGAAACATGAGCTCTTACATCCTTAGGTAAGATAGCTTCAACTTCATCTGAAAACTCATTCATGTAATTCATTACGCATGATTGCACTAATGGGTTAAGACAACTTCCTCCGATGAAAAGAACACCATCTATGTCTTCACGTTCTATATTTGCTTTAGATAATGCATCTTCAATCGGAGAGGATAAATGCATTGGTGTGTGTATACCATCATACATCCCCACAAAATCATCCATAATGATTTTAAACTCATCAAGGCGTATAGACGGTTTAGTTAAATTTAATCTAGAGTCTCTGACTTTAATTCCTTCCAGAGAATGTAAAGTGAAAATTTCGCTGGAATATTGATCTAAGCTTCTAAATTGATTTATATTTTTTTGTTTAAGCCATTTGCAAACAGCTATTTTTAATTGTTCTGCTGTCGCTTGCAAAACAGGGATGACAATTTCTGAAATATCTCTTGAATCGGGTTTGAAATGTGTGTTCTCTCTTAAAAGTTGAGGTAATAGTATATTTTTGGCAATTGCTCGATCGATGTCATCGCCACCTAGAGCCGTAAATTTTGAAATTGCCAAATTTTTTGATGAAAACTTGTTGTTGCAAGCATCAACTTGAAGAACTGTCACATCACATGTTCCTGCACCAAAATCGTACACTAGTATGTTTGTTGGTCTAGACTTAAGTTTTTCTAAAAAAGGATGTGTAGCATTATTTCTAGTACAATCATATACAAAGCTTAAAAATGCGGCATTAGGCTCATCAATTAAACAACATTGATTCTGAACAATCCCACATTCTTCCAAGCTATTAAATAGACTACGTCTTTGATTAGCTTCAAATGAGGCTGGTACGGAGAAAGCAAATTTGTAATTTTCCAAATTTGAATTTCCAGTTTCATTCTTAATACTTTCTAAAAGCTTACTAAAAAAAACTTGAGTAGCATCTTCTGCTGTCTCAATGATATAAGGCTGAGCCTTGCTCTCAGATAGAGCGGTCAATGGATAAGTGGGACCTATTGCTAACCCTAAGCGCATTTTAAATGATGAAAAGACATTGCGACTTTCAGTTAATAGCGATTTTAATCGATATGCATCTTGGCCCCAAATAAGAGTTTTATTTCGCCACGCAAGTACTGTATTCACTAGGTGATGCCGTATGGTCGCACCATATTCATCAGGTTGATTAAGAGTAAGTGTTTTTACTTTTTCAACGGAGTTCTCAGTAATGACTACCAGACTTACAACTGTTGTGGATGTGCCAAAATCAATACCAATATAGAGCTTATTGGGATATGAAGGAAGTTGGTTTTTTTCTGAATTTTGATTAATAAGCCAATTTGTATTGGAAGAATGTTCTATAGGCATTTTAATTAAGGTTTTTTGAAGGAGAATAAATCTATTATGTTGTTCTTATAGGTTTTATTCAATAGTAAGCTGAACCGTACCGGGTTTGTCGGAGACTTTTTTATTTAAGTTAGGCCACCTGACCTAACGGGTTAATCTTATCATAGTACATTGCTTCAAACTCAAAAGGCGATACATAACCCAGTGCACTGTGTACACGCTTTTTATTGAACCAATCTGGCTTTGTTGCATAAAAATTCTTCAAGATACTGATTTTTAAGGATTTGTTTAAATTTCAATCCAAAAATAAATTAAATAAAATCATAGTCTTATATATTTATGCAACAAAGCCGTTCTGCTGTGATCACAGCTGTACAGCCTGTCACATATTTTTAACAGCTGTTGTAGTTATGATTCCTTAAACATTATTTCTTTTTTGATTAAAAACCATTCTAATGGTTACCAGATTTTTTAATGTTATATTTTTTAATAAAATCATTTATAATACAATCATGTAATTCAATAAGGCCATCCTGGCTAGCTAAAAATGGTAGCCAAATATCATTATGATCTATAAAAAAATCTTTTTGTTCCTGAGTTAAAGAAGAATTTTTATTTTTTTTTATAAACTCTTCTTTAATTAAAAGATATTCTTTTTGCTTTTCCTCAAACTGTTCCAAAAATATATCCATAGATTTGTACAGAGGTAAATTTTTAGTTTGTAACCAAAAGTTCATAAATTCATAGCGTTTTTTCATCAGAGACTGTTCGCTTTTTATCCTATTTTCAGCTACTTGAGCTTGAGCTTGTTCAGGCCATTTTTCTGTTTCTTGTCTTAATTCATGTATTTTATCTTTTAATTTTTTTAAAAAGTTCATATGCACTAGATCTGATATAATTGAAAATATATTTAGTATCTTATTATATTTATTTAATATAAAAAAGGCTTTGTTTCATAAACCTAGAATGGAAGGCTTATTCAGTAATATAATTTCAAAATGCATAAACCTGCCCCCTAAAATCTATCGTACAACCAATTGGTCATCTTATAAAAAATATTATCTATGATTTCTTAAATTCTTTAGAACGAGAAGAATACATTCTCTTAATCAAAATGGTCGATATAGCTAAATTCTAAAAACACTAGCACATGGAAACATCTGTAAAACCTCATTTCCTATGGTTTTAGGTATGATAATAAATTAAGTATTCAGTTATAAGTTGAATCATGTTAATACGATGAAAAATATGGAAAGTAGCTGGATATCGAATCTTTATCTAAGCCAAATTTCATATGACATTATTTTACGATGATTTATATAACCAAGCTCGGATGAATGAGCTTACTGATCATACTGAACGTTATAAAAAAATGCTCTGTACACGACAAAAATAGATAACTCATTGAAATAATGGTCACAATAATTGTTTTCTAACGACCAATACTATGACGCATCCCAATGAGTTATATCTTATTTTAAACAAATCTTTAAAATGGAACAACTCACATTTAAAGTGCTTTGCGCTCATCATGCTTGCGATCATTTTAAAGCAAACATGCAATCTTTCTTCTGCATCTAAAGCCTTGCCCATCAAGTGCTTACCACAATCATTTTATCGACGTATGCAGCGCTTCTTTGCAGGTCAGTATTTTGATAATCGTCAAATTTCTCGGTTGATTTTCAATATGTTTTCATTCGACAAAGTGCAACTGACTTTAGATAGAACCAATTGGAAATGGGGAAAACGAAATATTAATATCCTGATGCTTGCGATCGTTTATCGTGGAATAGCGATACCTATCGTTTGGACATTACTTAATAAACGTGGAAATTCAGATACGAAAGAGCGCATTGCTTTGATTCAACGCTTTATAGCCATTTTTGGTAAAGACCGTATTGTGAATGTGTTCGCAGACAGAGAGTTTATCGGTGAGCAGTGGTTTACATGGTTAATTGAACAAGACATCAACTTCTGCATTCGTGTTAAAAAAACTTCATTGTCACCAATCATTTAGGAAAGAATCATAAAATTAGTGATTTATTTCGCCATCTTAAAGTTGGTCAAATTGAATGTCGTAAACGACGGATTTTGGTTGGTCGGGTGAAACTATATATAAGTGCACTACAGTTAGAAAATGGAGAGCTTTTACTCGTCGTTTCTCCTCAGTTTAATGCCAATGCTATTGAGGATTATGTATTAAGCTGGGAAATTGAAACCTTATTCAATTGCCTCAAGGGACGCGGGTTTAATCTTGAAAATACACGCTTGACAGACCCTAGACGAGTGAAAAAATTGATTGCGGTGTTAGCTATAAGTTTCTGTTGGTGTTACTTAACGGGTGAATGGCAACATGATCAAAAAAAAAGCGATAAAAATAAAGAAGCATGGACGACTGTCAATGAGTTTATTTCGCTATGGTTTAGACTATGTTCAAATGGCGATTCAGCGTTTAATTGGTTTTGGGAAAAAAGCAGAGTTTAAGGAAATTCTGGCAATTTTAAGAAAGCAGAAGCCTGATAGGATAAGGGGTCTGTGAAATTTGTCGTGTACAGAGGCAAATTATGAAATAATTGTGGAGGCAGCTTGTCAGGCTTGGTGTAATTTTTCAAAGCAGTTAGCTCTGGTGAAATCCATAACAGCACGGAATTCGATAAAAACTTTAGTTATTGGGTTTGGTGTGAAAACTATCTGGAAGAAAATCCTCAACCATCCAATCGCAGGAATGGTTACTCTGGCAAGACCGCAAAATCATCCTCCGGTTCATTTGAGTTGGAAACATCTCGTGATCGTACCGGTGATTTTGAGCCTCAACTCGTCAAGAAAAACCAAACTCTCTGAAGAGATCGATAGTAAAGTCATTTCGCTATTTGCACTCGGCATGAACTACCGTAATATTCAAAAACATATTGCGGATATGTATGCACTGGATATTTCCGAGGGTGCTATTACCAATATTACAGACAAGCTGAAATGGCGTTAGATGAGCTGAAAGCCAAATAGGGTGATAAATACGAGAAAGTCATTCGTTCATCGCGTGAAAAATGGCATTTGCTTAGTGCCTATTTCAAATATCCAAAAGCTGTAAGGAAGCCGATTTATACCATCAATCCGGTTGAGGCAGTACATCGCCAATTCAGGAAACTAACCAAAACTAAGGTAGCTTTCCCAAATGAAAATAGCCTGCTGGAATTGCTATATATTGGCATTCAACAGGCTTCTGAAAAATGGACAATGCCCATTTAGGGTCAACGAGAGCATCCTCTCAAACGATTACTTGTGCATAAGATCGTTTACGAATGAGCCATGCTTATAGTGTGACATTTGATAATGGCAAGGAATTTTCCGAATACAAAAGAATTACTGATGCCGGCATAGAGACGTATTTTGCTGATCCCTATAAGTCTATTTAGCGAGCTAGAAATGAAAATACGAATGGTTTAATCCGTCAATATCTGCCAAAATCATCATCGGTTGATGACGTGTCAAACGAACAAATAGAGCAGATAGAATTTGCATTCGACCATCGTCCTAGAAAAACACTAGGTTGGTATACACCGAGTGAAGTTATGGCTGGTTTTATCCTGTTGCACTTGCCGCTTGAATCCGCCTGATAATAAAAGATTATCTTTCAAATAATCATGTAATGGAACTTTGAGGATATGTTAGACCAATACCCACTTAATGCATTACAAGTGCTGCTAAATAAGGCAAGAACTTATAAATTAGATATGCGGGAAAAGAATTTTTTTGACACAGCTAGTCGTAAGTATTATGAAAATCCAACGACTGAGCTTCTTTCTTTTTTCTTAAATCCTTTAGAGGTCCACAATTTAAATACTTTATTTTTTAATGGATTAATTGATTGCATTGCAAAGAAAGTAAATAAAGACCCAGCAACTTTTGGTGAGTTCATATCAGTTGAAACTGAAGTATGTACATTAGATGGAAAACGTATTGATTTAATTATTGAAACTACAAAAAACTTACTTATTTTTGAATGCAAGATTTATCACATTCAAAACAATCCTATTAAATCATATATCAACTATGCAAAAAGACGCGTTCTCAATACCTTATTAAAACCACTGTACTTTGTGTTATCCATCGATGGAATAAGCGAGTTCCAAGAAGACTCCTGGAATGGCATTAGCTATGAAAATTTGGTTTATGCTGTAAATAACTTCATACCATCTTACAAAATTGATATTCAAAATAAATGGTTTACTTTTGCCAAAGAATTCCTCAACCATCTTACTAATTACTATTTAAAGCCGTTAAATATGGAAAATTTCAACTTCATTAAAGATAATGCTTCTGAAATTCAGAAATTATTTCAAATTTCTCAACAAGTATTTTCACAAATTAATGATCACATAATTAGAAACCTACAAACTGAATTACAAGAAAAATTTTCCATTCGAAATTACCGGCCCACTTACTACAATGGCGAATCAGAATATTGGTTTTGTAATGCGTCATTAGCTGATTCGCGTTGGATTTGCCCTACACTTGTTATTAATACCTCAAAAAAGGATTTACCTAGTGAAGTACATTTATGTATAGAAGCTAAATCATTAAACGATGACGAATTCTTACAGGCTTTTCACAATCAATTTTTAAACTTTAAAAAACAAGAAAAAGAAAGTGTATATGGGGGTATTCCTTATATGAGATATACGTACTCAATTGCCGCTTTAGATATCTCAGAGGTCTCTAACCTGATTACAGCTATTAACCAATTAATTCTTAAATTTTACCCTGTGAAATATAATGAAGAAAGTCACTCTACTACAAACTGATATTACCACTTTAAATGTGGATGCCATTGTTAACTCGGCCAATAAGTCTTTACTAGGTGGGGGTGGTGTAGATTATATCATTCACAAAAAAGCTGGTGCAGAGATGCAACAGGAATGTCACCGGATTCATGATGACATCGGTGGCTCTCTTCCTAATGGTCAGGCTGTAGTTACCACAGCTGGTAATTTACCTGCTCAATTCATCATTCACACAGTTGGGCCTCGCTGGTTGGGCGGCTCAAAAAATGAAGCCGAAGAACTTTGTAATGCTTATCTAAACAGTTTAGTCAAAGCTAATGAAGTTCAAGCAAAAAGCTTATCATTTCCAAATATCTCAACTGGTGTATATAACTATCCAAAACAGGAAGCTGCAGAAATTGCAATTGGTACTGTGCTGTCAAGCCTACCTAGTTTTGAATATATCCAGCATGTGTATTTCATCTGTTACGATCAAGAAAATTACAATATTTATGCGTCTATTCTGTCCAACTTGGACGATCCAAAAATCCAAATTAATATTTGTTTACAATAAGAAACCCGCCTTTCAGCGGGTTTATTTTAAATCAGCTCAATCTGTTGCAGACGAACCAATTCCACAATTTTCTCAGCAAGCTCCGTACTGGGTTTGTTGGAGACTTTTTAAAGTTAGGCCACCTGACCTAACGACTTAATCTTATCCTACATGATTTATTTTAAATTAGACTAAATGGTCAATAAAGAAATATGAATTCTATTATTGGAATCGATATAATTGCATTCTAAATAATATTTTAAATCTAAAATATTTTAAGGGGGCTTTTTTGCACAAATACTTAACACTATAATTTTATTATGTTTATTTTTTATTAAAATTTAATAAACACATTAAAAATCATTAACTTAAAAATATTTATGCTATAAAGCCTAAGGAAGTTACCATACTTTTTTTATATGCTTAACTTCCTAAGCCCCTTATTTAATTATTTTATGTTGTTCGGACAAGTTTACGTGAAGTGATGTGTGACTGAATTTTTTGCCCTAATAAATGCACCATCAAACCCAGCATAACAATACAAGAACCCAGCCACTGCAAAGTATTTAATTTTTCATCTAAAAATAAATAGGCAAAAATCATACTTATAACAGGTACCCAAAGTGACAATGGGCTAATTTTAGCAACAGGATAATGTGTCAGTAGGTAGATCCATAAGCCATATCCGATAATCGTGGCAAAATAGGCGAGAAATGCGGCGGCGCCGAATCCTTTCCAAGTCAGTGCATGCCAATCCGCAACCACACCTTGCCAGCCAATATTCTGTACCGCTAAAAGTAAAAACCATAAAGGGGTAAGAATATTGCCCCATATGACTAAACCAATTGGGTGAACAGGCCCCATTTTTTTGACTACGATATTACCGCAGGCCCATGAAATTGCTGAGCATAATACCAATGCTAAACCCATTAATGGAACATGACTATGTTGTTGACCAAAGGCAATCAGCATTAAGCCCATAAAGGCAATCGCGATAGCCAGCCACTGGTTCCAAAAGGCTTGTTCGCGTAATAAAAATGCTGCAATCATGACAGTAAAAAAGGCTTGGGATTGCACAACTAAAGCGACTAAACCTGTAGGCATTCCTGTCGCAATTGCACTGAACATAAAAGCAAATTGAGAAAAGTTACTAATAAAGCCATAGAGTAATAACCATTTCCACCCGACACTTGGAATACGGATGAAAAATAGGGCAGGTAATAAAACCAGTAGATAGCGTAAACATCCGAGGAGCATAGGGTGTATCTCACTGACCCCAACTTTCATAAAATAAAAGTTAATACCCCAGATGAACACGACTGCGAAGGCAGCTAGTTTATCTTTTAAAAGCATATGTAATTTCCTAAAGACGTGGATGACCTGTACTTGGTACAGGTCATTGTGTTTGAGGATTAAATTTTGGTTTGTTTGGCAGGGATGAGCGTACTCAGTTGTGTACTTTGATGACGTAATTTAATCAGCTCTATGTAATCACGAATAATGAAGATACAGAATAGGATGCCTGCACTTGCGATACCGAACCAGAACGCTTTTTGAAGACTAGGAATAAAAGCCATGGCAGCAAAGATGGAAAGCATGCCGATGATTGCAAAATAACTGAGGTATGGGAAACACCACATACGAACTTTTAAACGTTCAGGTGCTACACGCTCTAAGTGGCGACGCAAACGGATTTGCGAGAATGCAATCACGATATAGACAAATAAGGCTACAGTTCCATAAGATTCGACCAAGAAAGGGAAAACAGCATCTGGTGAGAAGTATGAAGCTAGAATTGATAGATAACCAAACAATGTGCTGAATAGGATGGCACGAATTGGAACGCCATTTTTTGAAAGTTTAGTTAAGCTACGAGGTGCATCACCATTTTGGGTTAACGCAAACAACATACGGCTCGCAGCATAAACACCAGAATTTAAGCAACTAAGCACCGCTACGAGAATTACGACATTCATAATGTCTGCAACAAACGGAATATTAAGAACTTTTAATGCACTTACATAAGGCGTCGCAATTTCTGGACTATTCCAAGGGACGATACATACCACTAATAAAATTGAGCAAACATAGAAAATAAGTACACGTGAAATTACAGATTGAGTTGCTTTGGCAACAGATTTTTCGGGGTCTTTGGTTTCTGCAGCAGCAATCGTAACGATCTCAGCACCAAAGTAAAATCCAGTTGCGGCAACAGCCCCAGATAAAACTGGTCCCCAACCATTTGGCATAAAACCACCATGATTTAACAATTCACCAAATCCAGCAGCTTGATGGTTTGGCCAAAGTCCGAACATATATAAAGTGCAAAGGAAAATGAAAAGACCAATCGCAGCAACTTTAATAGATGAGAACCAAAACTCGAATTCACCAAAGGATTTGACTGAGAATAAGTTCGTTGCTGTTAATAGGGCGAGTAAAACTAGACTGACGATCCATTGTGGTGTATCAGGTAACCAATAAGCAAATAGTTTTGCACCGACAATCGCTTCTAATGCAATCACGATGACCCAGAAATACCAATACATCCATCCCGTCATGAAGCCTGCGAGTCGAGATAAATAAGGTGAATCTTGGAAAGCATGGCGTGCATATGCATAGAAGGAGCCTGATACAGGAGAGGCGGTTGCAAGTTCACCAAGCATTCGCATCACTAAAATAATCAACACACCCGTAATCAGAAAGGACAAAATTGCGGCTGGACCCGCAGCTTGAATCACTACTGAACTACCTACAAATAGTCCCATTCCAATAACACCGCCAAGTGCCATCATTTGGACATGACGAGGTTTTAAAGCACTTTTTAAACTTTGATTTGAATCTGAATCATACATGATGGATTCCCTCTTATATTTTTATAACCGAATCATTACAGATGACTGAATGTGTGCTTAAAGCACTTCATCTCTTAAGTGGTACCAGCGATATAACAATGCTTGCCCGAGTCGACGGAATGGTCGAAACAGATGTGAAGGCAAAGGGGATTGATAAATCGGAAGCTCAAATTGAGGGCGGTGTATTCCCATCACTCGTTCCGCGAGACGGAGTCCTGCCATCGCGGAGAAAGACACACCATTACCACCATAACCAATAGCGTAATAAATGCTTTCCTCAGGGTTGGGTTGTACGATACGAGGCATCATGTCATGACTCACATCGACCCAACCCCACCAAGAATAAGCAATAGGTATGCCACGTAGGCTTGGAAATTTGCGATAAAGCCCTTCTTTTAAACGTTCGAGATGGACTGGATTATCTGCATCTGCACCGGTTAAGGAACTTCTACTGCCACATTGCATGGATCCATCAGGGAGTAGGCGATAATAGTGACGTAAAGTTCGAGTATCCGTAATAAATGTGGTGCTGTGTAAGCCTGCCTCAGCACGTTCCGCTTCTGTTAAAGGGCGCGTCACAATAGAGTTGGATAAAATCGGCATGATTTTTCCAGAAAGATGAGGGTGTAAGCCGTTAGGCGTATAGCCACCTGTTGCAACCGCCACACGTTTTGCTTTGACAATACCATTTGGAGTACGTAAATAATGGATGCCATTGTGCGTTTCCCATCCAAGTACCGGACTTGAAGTGTGTACTTTGGCACCAGCAGCACGGGCACGTTTTAAATAGCCAAAAGCTAATTTTAATGGGTGTACGCCAACTCCATCGGGTTCCAACAAAGCACCTGCAGCTTCCTGATCCGCAACATATTCCTCATGTAGTTGTTCACGGCTCAACATACGAGTTTGATAGCCAAACACTTCTTTCATGACTCGGCCTTCATTTTCGAGGAAAGCCATTTTTTTTGCGCGATGAGCAATATAAAGATGTCCACCATCTTGAGCATCACATTCAATGCCGCTCACAAGGTCTTTGAAGTAATCAAAACCTTCCCGAATTTCAGCATCAAGACGTTTGGCGGTGTCTAATCCCCATTTTTCAATCCATTGGGATCGGTACAAACGACCTGAGGCATTTTGACCTTGCCCACCGTTACGGCTAGTACAGCCCCACGCTGTACGGTTTGCTTCAAGGACAAGTGGGGCAGCACCAAATTGTTCAGCTAGTGTTAGTGCTGTAGATAACCCAGTGAATCCTCCACCAATAATCACGATGTCCGCTTCGGTGTCACCCATTAATGGACCATCATCTTCAGGTGGTGTACCTGCTGTGCCGACCCAATAAGTTGGTGCATAATTTTCATTTCCCTGTAAGACAGGAGAGGTTAATGGGTCAAACTGTGCGTCGTAACTTTTAAAACTATGTGGCGGTATAGATTTATGCAGTTCTAAGTGTTCGCGAAATGAACTTGCATGTTGGACAGATTGATTCATTGAATGACTCCTTACGCGATTGCTTGAACAGGTCTATTTTTACGGAATGCATTTTTGACGAGAATTTTTCCATCTTTAAATGTAAAGACATCAACCATATTGGCTTCAATCCAGCCACCATCAGCAGTTGTCGCAGTAAAGGTTGTTTCTGAAATACCAAATTCAGCGTTATCACTGATCCAGTGTTTACCGTTTCGCCACTGAGCATCTGGAAAACTTTTGAAGGTATTGCTAAATGCTTGACGAACAGCATCTAAGCCTTCAATTCGGGTTCCATGAACATCCTCACCAGCTACAGTTTCAAAACGGCAATCTGGATGCATGCATGCCATGAGTTGTTCGACATCATGTTGATTCCATGCTGTAGAAAAATCTGTAAGTAGTTGGATTAATTGTGCTTGCTGCATTTGTATTGCTCCAAAATAAGGTTTATTTAGCTGTTGAATTGAATTTACGGAAATAGTGAAAAATGGCGTAGTACCAGATTTGGAGTTTTGATGGAGCCAGTAATAAATTAACTTAAATTATTGTTTTAATAGATTTAATTTAAATATTGAAGAGTGGAATACCTTTTGCTTTATATTGAGTAAGTCCAGTTTTAACTTAAAGATGGGCTGAAACTATGAACTTTGCACCAGTTTGATTTGGGACGCATCAAAATGGATCGCAGTAATGCACAGATATAAGGATTGAGTAGTGAATACAGCGATTTCAGCTACAGTTTGGCAGGCATTATTTTCTAATACTGCAAAAAGTGGTTTGAATTTACAGGGCAGAATCTGTCGTATGATGTTTTCGGCTTTGGTACAGGGTTATTTAAAGCCAGGTATGGCTGTACCTTCTAGCCGTGATTTAGCTGATCAACTAGGTGTTGGAAGAAATACGGTCACCATTGCGTATCAACAATTGGTTGCTGAGCGAATTTTAGAATCTAAACAGCGGAGTGGACATTTTGTCTGTTTAAATTTCCAGATTGATAGTAGTGAGAGAAAAACCATTCGTACTACGTCAAAAGCGACGACTTGGGGGGCTCGCTTTTGTATACGACCTTCAGCACAAAGGCATTTGACGAAACCAAGTGATTGGATGAATTATTCTTATCCCTTTATTTATGGTCAACCTGATGCGGAAAGCTTTCCTGCTTCAGCTTGGCGGGAATGTGCATTACGTGCCTTATCTGCAAAAGATGCCTCAATATGGTCACGAGATATGACTCAACAGGGGGACGACGCCTATCTCATTAATGCAATCCGTCAGCATATTTTGCCTACGAGAGGCATCATGGCTCAAGAGAATGAAATCTTACTGACTGTGGGAAGCCAGCATGGCTTATATATGTTGGCAACGTTGTTAATGCGGCAGAATCATGTGATCGGTGTTGAGGAACCTGGTTATCCAGATGCACGTAATATATTTATGCTACAAACTCAGAATATTGTTCCTTTAGCTGTAGATCATGAGGGGGTAACTTTAACTAGAGCAAGCGAGTGCGATTATTTATTTGTTACGCCAGGACGGCAATGTCCAACAGGTGTAACAATGTCACCACAGCGCCGACAAAATTTATTGCAGTTAGCAGAACAAAACGACAGCATTATTATTGAAGATGAATATGACGCTCAAGTGTTGGTGCAAAATACGACGATACCCGCGTTAAAAAGTTTAGATCGACATGGGCGAGTCATTTATCTTGGAAGTCTGTCTAAGCCATTGGCACCAGGATTACGTCTAGGATATATCGTTGCTGCACCCGAATTAATACAAGAACTTCGACATTTACGCCGTCTGATGTTGCGACATCCAAATGTTTTTAATCAACGTGTTTTTGCTTTGTTTATCGATCAAGGCTATTACCATAGCATGTTGCGCCGTCAGTATCAGTTGCACCGCCAACGAGGTGAAATACTCAATAAAGCTTTAAAACAATATCTTCCGACTTGGGAATCGTACGCTTTGAATGGTGGTTCAGCATGTTGGATTGATACCTCAGCAGAAATTGATACTGCAGTTTTGTCTCATTATGCAGCAAATTTAGGGGTATTCATTGAATCGGGGCAGTCTTTCTTTTTAGATGATAACAAACACAAACATTTCCTTCGTTTAGGGTTTGGTTCAATCAGTGCAGATAAAATTGATGAGGGGATAAGAAAGCTGGCTCAAGCCACTGAAGAATTTTGTTTATATAATTGGGCAGATTAGCATTCCGCGACACTGTATTATTGATGTGTGCTGAAAAAACAGGCCACATGGTAATCCCCCAAAAAATAATTGAGTTTCTTGTTTTCTTCGAGTAGAGCAACGAGATCGGACAAATATTGTTGTGTTCCTGCTAATGTCCCAACCTTTGCTTTCTTGTATCAATTTGATAAGTTTTCATGGAAATACCGAGTTGTCGTGCTGTTTCGGAAACATTACCTTTATTTTCCTCAATAGCTTTTATTGCTTCAGCTTTAAATTCTGCCGTATACGTCTTGTGTTTTTTGCTCATGGTAAATACTATTTCAATCAATCAATCAATCAATCGCTGAGCACTTAAGTTCAAATCCGGTTTCAGTATTTGAATAAAATAACTTTTATGATTTAACGGGCTTTGTTGCATAAATATTTTGCAAGATACTGATTTTTTAGGGGTTTTTGAAAATTTTAATAAAAAATAAATTAATAAAATCATAGTGGTAGGTTTTTGTGCAACAAAGCGCTTTAGCAACATCAATATCAGGATAAAACATAATCTTTACCTGCTTTAATTATTCAATTATTGTTTTAGCATAACCACCGTCTTTTCTTGTGAATGCAGCATCAAAGTGCTTAGTTACCGTCCAGAGTTGTGCAAGTGGTTAGGGCAAATTGTAGGTTTTATCTCTTACACAGACTAAAAGTCTTAGGTCTATTACAAACTCTACAATTTGCATATAGTGGAAGCTAATCACTACAAGCTCCAAGATACAATATCTATTATTTATAAAATCCTCACTCTAAGTAAAAAACTAATAGCTAATCCCAAATTTTTTTAATCTTGAAATTAAGGTCGTCGGATTAATTCCAAGCAATTGAGCAGCACCATCCTCACCAAATATTTTTCCTTCACAATGCTGGACAGCACGTTTTAGGTTTTCAATTTCTAATTGTTTAAGATCATCAAGTGTAAGAATATCTGGGGTCCTATGCTTAGCGATTACATTAGTTTCCTTTGTCTGAGAAACAGGCTGATCCTGTTCCAATAAATACTGGAATGACACAGCACCATGACGAGCAGTAATCATGGCACGTTCCAATACATTCTGTAATTCACGGATATTGCCGGGCCAGTTATAACGTTGCAATTCTTGGATATGTTTCTGGCTAAAAGAAAGGTAGGGTACTTTACGCTGTTCACAGATCAGCTTGCTAAAATGGCTGACCAGAAGAGGAATGTCTTCTTTACGTTCACGTAGTGCAGGCGAGAAAATTGGAAATACATTCAGGCGAAAATAGAGATCCTCACGAAAATGCTTTTGTTTGACTTCTTCTTTAAGATTGCGATTGGTCGCGGCAATAATCCGCACATTCACTTTGCGAGTCCGCTCCTCACCAACTCGTTCAAAGGTACCTTCCTGCAATACACGAAGTAACTTACTTTGTAGTTCTAGTGGAAGTTCACCAATTTCATCCAGGAATAATGTTCCTTGATCTGCTAGTTCAAAGCGTCCTGCACGATCACGAACCGCTCCAGTAAATGCGCCTTTGACATGGCCAAAAAATTCACTTTCAAATAGCTCGGCTGGAATAGCGGCACAGTTCGCCCGAATTAAGGGTTGCTGCTTACGGTGGCTGGACTGATGAATCGCACGGGCAATCAATTCCTTACCTGTACCTGACTCGCCATAAACCATTACGTTTGCATCTGTTTGAGCAACAACCTTGATCTTTTCAATAATTTCTCGGATAGAGCTGCTATTCCCGACAATCTCATGATACTGGTTGTCCTGCAGGATTTCTTCCTGCAAATATTCATTTTGTTGTTCTAGGCGGCTTTTAAGGTTTTGCAGTTCATTTAAGGCCTGGGTAAGTTTGGCTTCAGTATTTAATCGTTCGGAAATGTCGCGGAATACCACCACTGCACCAATAATCTTACTATCACGGATCACAGGCGTACTGGTAAATTCAACTGGGAAATAACTACCATCTACCCGCCAAAATATTTCTTGAATACCCTCATGTACCACACCATCATGTACCGCAGCATAAATTGGGCATTGCTCAACAGGATAATGACGACCATCTTCATGGGTATGGTGGTGAATCTGATGAATATTCTTGCCAATAACATCTTCGGGTTTCAGCCCAAGCATTCTGGCACCGACTGGATTAATAAAGGTGCATAACCCTTGATGATTAATACTATAAATTCCATCGCCAACAGCACTAAGTAGCAAATGTTTACCAGTGTCTGAATCAATAAACAGTTCTTGTAGTGCTTGCCATTCCATTAAGCCAGAACGTATGGCTTTGTCTGCATTTTTATTAAATTGGCGTAGCTCTAGATCTTTGACATCAACAAGCGACCAGATCATATAGTCATGTTGTTGATAGGGCAAATGGGTCGCTTGTACATCCAGCTGGATTTTCTCTCCGTTCCAGTCAAAGGCATAAATTTCATTATTCCAGGCCTGACCTTTATTCAGCGTTTCCTCGGTAAAAGCAATCAGATAGGGTAGTTGGGTAAAGTGACCAAAAATTGAAGTGACCGATTTATTCAGTAATTCATGGCGTTCGTAACGTAGCATACGGGCCGCCGCAATATTGAAATCAATAAAACGATTCTCTTTCGGATCAATCACCATTAATGCCTGCGCGGCATGCTCAAAAGTTAAAGGTCTTAAAGAATCTTCAGAATTTGCCCAACCAGAAATAAAGTCAGCTGCCATGATATGAAATTTCGTAGATATAGCTATGAAAAATCATAGTAATACGAAATTTCATAATTGTAAAAAGTTTTTATCTGAACACCATTAAACAGAGAAAAACATGATTATCAAATAAAAACAATGATTTAAAAAATACATTATAGCAATTTTCTTAACTTGGCACAGCTTATGCAATAACTAAGACAAACCAATCAAGGTTGTTTAACTCATCTTATCGGAGCGCATTATGCCAAAAGTAGATATCGAACAATATAAAGATGGCGACTTCCTGGTCGACTATGAAGAAAAGGTATTTGAGGATGTCAAAGCACAGCCCGGCGAAAAAGCATTAGTAACATTCCATACAGTGGCTTTTGAAGGTTCGATTGGTTTGGTTAATGTGTTACAGGCTAAACGCTTATTACGTAAAGGCTTCGAAACCAAAATCCTGCTATACGGTCCAGGTGTGCAATTAGGGGTACAACGTGGTTTCCCGACTTTAGGCGCTGAAGCATTTCCAGGACATCTGGCAGTCAATAATCAGATCAAAGCATTCATGGAAGAAGGTGGTGAAGTCTATGCCTGCCGTTTTGCTCTTCAGGCGCTATATGGTCAGACTGAAAAAGCACTCATTCCTGGTATTCGTGCCATCAATCCATTAGATGTGATGGATCTTAAACTGCTCATGCGTCGTGACAATGCATTAATTATCGATACTTGGACAGTGTAATTCAAATCTTGGAAAAATAAGGGAGTAAACCATGAGTAGAATCGTAAAAGCTGCAGCCGTACAGTGTAGTCCAGTTCTTTATAGTCAGGCAGGTACCGTAAAAAAGGTCTGTGACCTGATTACTGAGTTGGGACAGCAAGGTGTGCAATTTGCAGTTTTTCCTGAGACTGTGGTGCCTTATTACCCTTATTTTTCCTTTGTTCAGCCTCCGTTTGCGATGGGTAAAGAGCATCTCAAGCTTTTGCATGAATCTGTAGTTGTACCTTCAGAGGCTACTGACCTAATTGGTGCGGCATGCCGTGCGGCGCAAATGGTGGTTTCAATTGGGGTCAACGAACGTGTGGGGGGCACAATTTATAACGCCCAACTGCTATTTGATACGGATGGCAGCATCATTCAGCATCGTCGCAAAATTACGCCGACCTATCATGAACGTATGGTTTGGGGGCAGGGTGATGGCAGTGGTTTATGTGCGATTGATTCGGCTGTTGGACGAATTGGTTCATTGGCTTGTTGGGAGCATTACAACCCATTGGCACGTTTTGCGCTTATGGCTGATGGCGAACAGATCCATGCGGCTATGTTCCCTGGATCATTGGTCGGACAAGTTTTTGCCGACCAGATATCAGCAACCATTCAGCATCATGCGCTGGAATCAGGTTGTTTTGTGGTGAATGCCACCGCATGGCTGACACCGGAACAGCAACAACAGATTATGCAGGACACCGGCTGTGAAAAAGGTCCAATCTCAGGTGGCTGCTTTACTGCGATTGTTTCACCTGAAGGCAAATTTTTAGCTGCACCTTTAACGGAAGGTGAGGGCTATGTGATTGCTGATTTGGACTTTAGCTTGATCGATAAACGCAAGCGCATGATGGATTCCGTTGGACATTACAGTCGCCCTGAATTACTGAGCCTGTTGATTGATCGTCGCAAAACCCAGGTTTTACATGAATATCCAGAATCTCAATCAACAACACAAGAAAAAATCAGCAACTTTACCGTGCTAACAGAAGAGCAACTGAGTAAAGCGTAGAAGTTAAATTTGAAAATGAATTAAATATCAAGTGTAAGGAGTGTCGCCATGTTAGCAGTTGAATTACTCAGTGACTTGCAATGCAATGGCCTGAAATGGGAAGGTGAGGTTGGTCTGGCCCGTAAAGGTGGAGCTGGGCCAAGCGACCATAAAGCCCTGAGTCTGAATGGACAGACCATGATGATTCCCGTGCTGAATCTTACAGCCCAGAATTCTCCTTATACCGCACAGCAGGACAAAGAATCGGACAACGTAATTATCTTTAAGAACAAGATACCGGTAGCTACGCTAACTGCACCGAAACGTCCAAAGTTTTATGAGCTGAAAACCGCAGATGGTATTACTTATGAACAGATTGCTACCCTGCATAGTCATAATGTTCTGGCAACCACTGTTTTGCAGCACTGTATTCGTATGAATGACAAGTCAACGGCTTGCCAGTTCTGTTCGATTGATCAGTCTTTACAAGATGGCCGGACATTAATCCGCAAACGTCCTGAACAGCTGGCAGAAGTGGCTAAAGCCGCAGTTGAGCTAGATGGGATTACTCAAATGATCCTGACGACTGGAACACCAAACACGCCTGACCGTGGTGCCGAGATTTTATTTGATTCAGTCACTGCCATTCGTGCAGCAGTCGATTTACCGATTCAGGTGCAATGTGAACCACCTGATGATTTTAGCTGGTTTGCAAAGTTAAAAAATGCAGGAGCTGTATCCATCGGGATGCACTTGGAAGCCGTCAGTGATCGGGTACGACACAAGATCATGCCGGGCAAAGCTGAGGTCTCACTGGATAAATATTTTGCTGCTTTTAAGGCTGCAGTCGAGGTATTTGGCCGCGGTCAGGTCAGTACCTATATTCTGGCTGGACTTGGAGATACAAAAGAAGAAATTCTTGAAATGACGGCCCAATTGACTGAAATCGGCGTCTATCCATTTGTCGTTCCATTTGTGCCGATTCATGGCACGCCACTGGAGCATCATTCAAAACCAGAACCAGAGTTTATGCAGGCGCTCTATCCAGAAATCGGTGCACAGCTGAAACAGCATAAATTGAAGTCTGAAGACACCCAGGCGGGATGTGCCAAATGTGGTGCCTGCTCATCACTCAAAGCTTATGAATAGGAGAGATCGCTATGTATTTAGATGATGATCTTTCACAAAACCCATGGTTGCAGGCAGTTAACCAGCAACTCAAGCATTATCTGGCTGATGAATTTATCAGCGCGGATATCGTGATCAAAATTGTCAGCGAAGATTGGGAACGTCGCCAGTATTACCGTCTTCGTGAAGCAACCTTTCGTGATGAACAGCAGATCCTGAAAGAAGACCGGGATGAATACGATTTCAAAGCATTCGGTATTGTAGCAATTGGTCAGATGTTTGGTGAACCGGATCGGGTCATTGGTGCAGTCCGGATTTTCCCTGAAGGTAAACAGACCTGGTGGGGTGGCCGACTCTGTGTTGATCCCTTATATCGTCACCATCGCGCTATTGGCAAAGCCTTAATCAATGCGGCGGTTTCAACTGCAAAAAATCTGGGATGCCAGCGTTTTCTCGCGACGGTACAGCAACAAAATGAAGCGTATTTCCAGAAGCTGCACTGGCATAGCGAGAAAAACATTCAGGTTGCCAATATTCCACATGTGCTGATGCAGGCAGATCTTGCAGATTACCCATTGAGCAATATCAGTCAGGCTTACATGCAGCAGTCCTATACACTGCAGGAGGTATAAATGAATCAGTCAGAACTTGAACGGCTGCTCGGCTACCTCAGACAGATACCAGCGATGCAGGCCAAAATGAATATTGGGAAAGGGATTAAAATCGCCCAGCCAAACATTGAAAAGATAGCAGATCTCTATGTTCTGCCGGGAGATGATACCGCTGCAATTGCAACAGAACATGGCTATATGCTACATGCCTGTGAAGGCATGATTCCCAGCTTCGTCGAATATCATCCCTATTTTGCTGGCTGGTCAGCGGTCATGGCCAATATCAGTGATATTGCAGCGATGGGAGGCCGAGCTACCTCTGTTGTCAACAGCTTCTGGCATCGAAGTGCTGAGCAAGCACAAGCTTTGGTTCAGGGAATGCAGGCGGCTTGTCAGCACTATGGCGTGCCATTGGTGGGTGGACATACCCATATTGATCCCAATTTTCAGCCAGGACTTTCAGTTGCCATTCAGGGTGAGGCAAAACAACTTTTATCAGTCATGCATGTGCAACCACAGCAAAACATATTGTTGGTGCTAAACCTGAAAGGTAAGTTCCATCCAAATACCACTTACTGGAAATGCTTTGAAGGTGTGGATGGTGACCAGTTACAGGCAGAGCTCGAAATCCTTCCGCAACTAGCCGAACAGGGATTGGTTTATGCAGCACGTGATATCAGCAATGCCGGCATTCTTGGCAGCCTATTGATGTTGCTGGAAGCCTCCGGCTGTGGTGCAGTTATTCAGCTTGATCAGATTGCGAAACCGAAAGATGTTGAATGGCAGCACTGGCTACAAATCTTCCCAAGCTATGGCTTCTTACTGACTGCTGACGATGAAGAATGTGAAGAGATTATTGAACTGTTTGCTGCACAGGATCTGCATTGTGCAGTCATTGGACAGGTGAATGCTTCAGGCAAAGTCACTGTTTCTAATCAAGGGTCAAAAGCTGAATTCTGGGATTTTCAACAGCAGCTTTTTACTGGCCTGTGCTATGCAGAACAGATTCAAGATTTTCAAAGATATCAACACAATTTTAGACAACGGGAGCTCAGCTTATGCCAAGCGTAAATTTCACGGTGAAATGGCCAAATGGTCAAAGCAGTAATTTCTATTCACCAAGCACCATTGTTTATGAATATTTTCAGAAAGGTCAGCAATGGGCTGGGCAGGAATTTTTAAACCAGGCTGATCAAGCCCTACATGCTGCTTCAGAACGAGTACGTGCGCGTTATGGTTTTGCCTGTAGTTCAGCGATGGATACGCTCAACCGTATTCAGGAACAGGCAGAGTCATTTTCCTTGAAGCCTGAAGATACGATTGAGATTACTGACATTTATAACATCGACTAGAGGAAATCATCATGTTTCAGTCAACACACTTAAAATCACATTATGATGTCGTTATTGTCGGTGGCGGGCAGGCTGGTCTTTCAGTCAGCCATTATCTTAAACAGGCTAATATCGATCATGTAGTCTTGGAAAAAGAAGACTGTCTAACCCATAGCTGGCGTAAAAAACGTTGGGACAATTTTACTTTGGTCACGCCAAACTGGCAGTGTTTATTGCCTGACCATCCCTACCACGGCAATGAACCGGATGGTTTTATGAAGCGGGATGAAATTGTCGACTATCTGGATGGTTTTATTGAGAAGCTCAATCCACCTGCGGTGCTTAATATTACGGTACAACAGGTGCATAAAATTGCAGAGCAACATTTTGAGATTCAAACCAGCCAAGGTAAAACCACAGCCAATCAGGTGGTGGTGGCAGCCGGTGGTTATCACACGCCAATTTACCCAAAACTCAGCTCTGAATTACCCCAACAGTTCTATACCATTCATTCCGAGCAGTACCTTAATCCTGCGCAACTGCCCGAAGGGAATGTACTGGTTGTCGGGTCTGGTCAGTCAGGCGCACAGATTGCGGAGGATCTACATTTAGCAGGTAAAAAAGTCTATCTGTCTATTGGTGATGCACCACGTTGTGCACGTTTTTATCGTGACAAGGATGTGGTGAAATGGCTGTTCGATATGGGCTATTACGAAACCAATGTTAAGGACCATCGCTATAGTGAAGAAGTACGTAATAGTACCAACCATTATGTAACTGGTCGGGATGGTGGTCGGGATATCGATCTACGTAAATTTGCACTGGAAGGTATGCAATTATTCGGACGTTTTTCTGATTACGAGAATGGTTCACTTAAATTCCAGCCAAATCTGGTACAAAACCTGGATAATGCAGATGCCACTTACAACCGTATTAATGCTTCAATTGATGCCTATATTGAGCAAAATGCGATTGAAACGGCTGAGCCTGCCAGTGTCTATACGCCAGTTTGGCAACCCAAAGCAGAACAAACAGAAGTTAACTTAGCTGAAGAAAATATTACCTCAATCATTTGGTGTATCGGTTTTAGACCGGATTACTCGTGGATTGATCTGGGTATATTTGAAGCTAGTGGTTATCCAAAACATGATCGCGGTATCACGATGGATCCAGATGTCAGCTTTATCGGCTTACCATGGTTATATACCTGGGGATCAGGACGTTTCCTAGGTATTGATCAGGATTCTCGATATTTGTCTGAACATCTCATTCAGCGTCATAGAATGTTCAAGGAAAAATATGCAGAGATGATTGCTTAATAGTAGCTGATTATCAATCTTTTAGAATTTTAACCGCATTATTTAATGCGGTTATTTTTAGGAGGGATTACCGGGCGTGAGGCACTCTACAAAGCCCTACGTCAGGATTCAGCACCATGTTTTGATGCGATTAATCGTGTGTTTAGTCCCGGCATTTGATGGATCGGATCAATTTTAAAAAGTTCAGGTTCATCTGTCCACTGTTTGCAGATGAATTCGTAGGGAGTCAGGCCCCTGAGTGTTTTGAGTCTGCGGCCGAAGTTGTATGCAGCAATAAAATCAGCAAGGTGAATGCATAGCTGAGTGTGATCGTCGTAATGGAACCGTTTGACAGTAGCTTCTTTAATCGTTCGGTTCATCCTCTCGACCTGTCCATTGGTCCATGGATGCTTAACCTTGGTAAGACGATGTTCAATGCCACATTCAGTACAAACCCGATCAAAGATGTGCTCAGAGGCGTAGCGATCACAGGTGCGGTTCGTGAACTGGATGCCGTTATCTGTTAGCACCGTATGGATTCTATAGGGCACAGCCTTAACCAGATTGCGCATGAACTCCGCGGCTGCCATCTTACTGGCTTTAGTATGCAATTCAGTGAACGCAAACTTGGAAGTGCGATCAATGGCAACGAAGAGATAAAGCTTACCCTGTGCTGTTTGCATCTCAGCGATGTCGATATGAAAGTAACCAATGGGGTAGCTCTTGAAGCGCTTCCTGACAGGGCGATCACCTTGTACCTCAGGCAGTCGTGAAATACCATGCCGCTGTAAGCAGCGGTGTAACGACGAGCGTGTCAGATAAGGAATACTCGGCTGCAATGCATAAAGGCAATCGTCTAGCGGCAACAAAGTGCGTTTTCGAAAAGCAACAATTGCCGCCTCATCTTCAGGCGATAACACGCTTGAGCGAGGATTCTTTGGGCCGGTTGTAAGATCATCTACTGAAGTACGTTTCTTCCATTTTGCGACGGTCTTTTGATTGATGCCGTAACGCTTGGCTAGCGTTCTTAAGCTCTCTTGACTATTTTGTATTGCTCGACGCACTGCCTGTGTCGTTGTGGCGCTGCTGTGTAGAACTTGTCCCATAGTGCTTCCTTCCATTTATCTGAGAATATTGCACCATTAAAATCTGGGACTAAACACCTAATTAACAAGGGTAGTGATGCAATCTGAAAAATTTGAGTTTTTAAGAGAAAAATTTCCACTTTTATCTGACTTAGGGGCACTTGCGGAAGCTATGATTTATACAGATCCTGGAAGTGCTACGACACGGTTGCGATCTTTTGCAGAAGAAGTGGTTGAAATTTACTTGTGTAAAAATGGGTTTCACATTTTCAGGGGGTATTTAAATTAATGCCATTTCGTACTTGTTGTAAAATCCAATCCTCATATTCTTGTAGCGTTTCTCGTAGCATATCCATAGGTCGTACGATATAGTGTCTTTCAACTAATGCACTCGGTTTATGACCTGATATCTGTGCTAAAGATCCTTCATTGATTTTTGTCCATATAGCTAATGTTTTATATGACCTTCTCAATCCATGGGGAGTAAGTCCAATATTTAGTTTTTTACATATTTTCTCTAAGCTATCGTAGGGATTAACAATATGTCCACATGCAGCGCCCTTACTGCTAAATATGAATTTAGAATCAGAATTTTTCTTTAGTTCTAATAATAGGCTTTCAACATATGCAGTTAGAGGGATTAAGCGACCTTCATCTTCAATTTTATCTCTGACTTTTGCTGTTTTCCAACGAAAATCGACATCTGTCCATTTTAATGAAAGCAGCTCATTCTTTCTGCAACCAGTGATTAAACTACATATAAAAAAAATCGCAATTTTTCTACTAGTTAACTTATTTACCTCTTCAAACCATGGTTTTAGGTGCTGTTTCATCAAACAATCATTTTTGGCTTTGGAGGAAGGGACTTTATCTTTAACCTTCTTGGCGTTATATGATTTTGGAGGTATTAAGTTTTCATAGTCCTCATGTTCCTCGCACCAATTCAGAAAAGCGCGTGTGAGTCGATATGCTTTAGCTGATGTTGTAGGACGATAGTCATTCTGATCAAGCCAATCACAAAACACATCTGCAGTTAATTCAGAAAGCTTGTACTCGAACAGTTGATAAATGGGTTGATTAGTATAAATACTATTTTTTTCAGGATCGTAACCACCTCTAGATAATTCGATATGATCCTGATAGCTTCTTGGTCGCCAATTAGGTTGTCTTGCTTTTAAATATTCAAACCATACATCTTTAAATTTAATAGTTTTACGCTTTTCTTGTTTTAGCAGTTCTTTATTATCAGCTAAAGCTTTCTTACGCTCGATTAATGGGTCAATTCCTTTGTGGCACATAATCGCCAATTCTTGTGCATATTTACGAGCGTCATCTAATTTCCATACATCAACGTCACCAATTTTGATACGACGGTTTTGAAGACCAATACGGCCTTGGAAGATGTAGCTTTTATTATTTTTAGGTGTAACTTTAACACCGAATCCTGGGGTTTTCTCATCCCAAAAAAAAGTTGGTTTATTTTTGTCTGAGCAATCAATTTTATCAATAGCAGGTTTTGTTAACTTCATTCTAGTAAGCGTCTGGTAAGCAAGTAGTAAGCAAAATCAATATATATTAATCAACAAAAAGAGTGAATAATAAAATTTTAAAATTATATAAATATATGATAGTATTGATTTTATATATGTTACTTGTTGATTTTTAATTGCCATGTAAACGGACTCATAATCCGTTGGTCGACAGTTCAAGTCTGTCTGGGCCCACCAAATTTTATAATCATATGCACTCATATGATACTTAAACCCTTAATTCTAAAAGAGTTAAGGGTTTTTTATTGCTTTGTTTAAACTTATATAACTTCGTATGGGAACACGCTCTGTGTATCCTTGTTTGTATCCTAAATTTAAAATATAACTCAGGGATACACCAAGGAAAAAATCACTGGAGATTCCATAAGTTATGAATGTTTTTGATGTTAATACTCACGATGATATTCGTCTAAGATCTGTATCGCAGAATACAAAGGTTCGCCGAAAAAAAAGTGTTGAAGAAATTTATAAAACACTTAAACCCAAAGCGAAAGAATATCGTGAGCCTACTGATATTCCAGGTTTGTATTGTAGGGTTAAACCGAATGGCAAAAAACATTGGCAATATCGATATAAGAATGATCAAGGAAAATGGGCATGGATAGGATTAGGTAGTTATCCATCTGTAAGTTATGCGCAAGCACGTGAAAAAGCAGAGGCCATGACGCTAGGTGAAATACTAATTCAAACACAGGTTGAGATTAAGAAAATTCAGCTTGAGGAGGAAAAGGCTTTATTCTCGCATCTTATTTATGAGTGGTTAGAGCGAAAAAAGCAGACTTGGGCTGCTGATACTTATAAAAAGGAAAAACAATCGGTTGAACGACATTTAATTCCTGTCTTTGGACATCGACCATATAAATCAATTTGAACCGTACCGGGTTTGTCGGAGGCTTTTTTATTTAAGTTAGGCCACCTGACCTAACGGGTTAATCTTATCATAGTACATTGCTTCAAACTCAAAAGGCGATACATAACCCAGTGCACTGTGTACACGCTTTTTATTGAACCAATATACCCAGTTTAGTGTCGCAAGTTGTACATCTGCTAAACCTTGCCAATCTGCTTTTAAATATTCAATCACCTCTGTTTTGTATAAGCCATTCACCGTTTCAGCCAGAGCATTATCGTATGAATCACCAGTTGTACCGACTGATGCTCGTAAATTTGCTGCTTCTAAACGATTGGTATAGCGAATAGAAAGATATTGAACACCTCTATCTGAATGATGAATCACATTCTTAGGCATACCTCGATCGTGCAATGCTTGCTCCAATGCATCGAGCACCATATCTGTATTCATCCGTGTAGATACTTTCCATCCAACAATTGCTCGTGAGAACACATCAATAACAAATGCGGTATATACCCAGCCTGAATGAGTTTGAATATACGTAAAGTCACCCACCCATAGTTGGTTTGGATGATCAGCATTAAAATTACGTTTCACTAAATCATCTGCCCGTTTTTGGTCATCTCGGTTACGAGTAGTTTGTTTATTCTTACCACGCCAAACACCTTGTATACTTAGCTTTTGCATCAATCGAGCAACTGTACAACGTGCAATAACATAACCCTCACGTTTCAATTTTTGCCAAACTTTACGTACACCATATCGACCTGAACTTTCTTTCCAAATACGTTTGATTTGCTCTGCATGATGTAAATCATGCAGAGCACGTTTCGCTCGATGTTCTGGGTTATCAACGAGATCTAAAGCCCGATAATAGGTCGAAGCTGCAATCGGTAAAATTCTACAAATCGCTTCAACACCATATCGATCTTTATTGTTATGGATAAAATCCACCATTATTTGTGTGGGCGGTCGAGCTCCGCCTGGGCGAAAAAAGCGGCTGCTTTACGTAGAATCTCATTGGCGCGTTGCAGTTCTTTATTTTCGCGTTCGAGTTGTTTGATACGTTCTTGGTCTGAAAGCTGCTGTACTTTAACTGGATTTTGTTTATCTAAATATTTTTGATACCAAACACGTAGTGTTTCAGGAGTACAACCGATTTTAGGAGCAATAGCTGTGATTGCTGCCCAAGTAGAAGGATAATCTTTTTCAGATTCAATTAGTAATTGAACCGCTCTTTCTCTGATTTCAGGGGTATATTTTAATTTTGTCATCGGGATAGTCTCTCAGAATATTGACTCTCCGACAAACCTGGTACGGTTCAATTACACCAGCAGAATGGTTGGAGTTTTTTACTAACAAGCAAATGAATGAAGGAATTTATAACAGAATTGAAAAGCTTATTTCATGTTGCTCAGGTGCTTATGGTTTAGCAAAATTTAAAAAAGGTATTTTATATAATCCATTGGAAGGGATTGGTGATTATTTAGCGAAAGGGGAATCTCAAAGTATGAAGCATGTAGCTATTCAACAGCTTCCAGAAATGATTTCATTAATTCGAAATTCCTCATCCAGACCGATTGCAATAGGCTTAGAACTTTTAATACATATGTTTCCTCGTCCAGGGGAATTGCGACAGGCGAAATGGGAGCAATTTGATTTTGATGAGGCGGTGTGGATACGTCCCTCAAATATAATGAAAAAAGGTATCGAACATGGGATTCCTTTGTCCAAGCATGTCATTAAATTATTGATGGAGCTAAAGAAAATTTCACCTGAAAGTGAATACTTATTCCCAAGTCGCGATAGCATTAATAAGCCAATTTCGAATTTAACATTTAATGCGGCATTGAATCGATTAGGTTATCGAGGAAAACAAAATCCACATGGATTTAGACATATTGCATCCTCCAATTTGAATAAACGCTATAGTGACAAATGGCAGGTGATCGAATCAGCATTGGCTCATTTAAAAACTGGGGTCAAGGGAGCATATGATAAAGAGGCACACTTAGAAGAACGATATGAAATCATGGAGTGGTGGAGTGGTTATATTGAGTCTTTACTTAAGCATTAATTTAAAAAAGTGGAGACTTTTGTGAGTTTTTGAACGGATGGGATTTGAATTGTTCATTTTTGCTAGGATGGTTTCTCTATTGTTAAATGAGGATCCTCAGTTGGATCATTTTAAAGCGCCTACATCACATACTCGTCGAAGTATTGTACGTACTGTTCAAAAAAATGATGATTTAGATATACCTGTTGGTTATCAGAATCTGAAGCCTCTTCGCTTAAAATACAATCAAGTTTGTGAGTTGCTTAATGTCACCCGAGATTGCTTGCGCAAAATTATCGAAAATGATCCTACTTTCCCAAGATTTTTGAAAGAAGGGGCTTCTCGCCAAGCAGCGGTCTATTTTGATACTGAAGAAATAGAAGAATGGTATAGAAATTACAAAACAAAATGTAGAGGTGAGAGATAATCAGAATTGTAATGACCATCTATGAAATAGATGGTGACTTTCTTCATAGCGAATACATTATGTATTTATAGCCATTATGCTGCTATGCAAAAAAACCACATTATAATGTGGTTCCGTTAATTAGACCACTCAATTCAGTTTTATAAGTGATAAATCCGCTCTAAATATTTAAATTATGCTGCCATTACTTTTAGTAAATGTTGATCATAAAATTCATCCGGTGTTGCCTTATTCAAACTTGAATGAGGACGTATCATGTTATAAAAATCCAAATATTCAGCAATTGATTGTTTCGCTTGTTTAACCGTATCGTAAGCCTTCAAATAGACTTCCTCATGCTTCACGCTGCGCCATAAACGCTCAATCATTACATTATCCATCCATCGTCCTTTCCCATCCATACTGATACGGATATTTCGCAATTTTAACTCATTCAAAAATGCCTCGCTTGTGAATTGACTGCCTTGGTCTGTATTAAACACCTCAGGACAACCATATTTCACAATTGCTTCTTGCAACGCATCTATGCAAAAGTCTGTTTCCATACTGATCGATACTCGATGAGCCAGTACTTTACGACTATGCCAATCTATAATTGCACACAGATAGACAAAGCCTTTAGCCATAGGAATGTACGTGATATCTGTACACCAGACTTGATTAGAGTGATCGATGACCATGTTTTTCAACAGATATGGGAAAATACGGTGTGCAAGATTAGGCTTACTGGTATTGGGTTTTGGATACAAGGCATGTATTCCCATCAAGCGCATTAAACGTCGGACTTTACGCCGACCTATTTGATGTCCTTGACGCTGTAGCATATCTCGTATCATTCGACTGCCCATAAATGGGTAGTCGAGATGAATTTCATCGATTAGACGCATCCAACTCAAATCAGTTGATGAAATCTCTTTGGGCTTGTAATACAACGTACTGCGATTGATTTGAATCAATTGCGATTGTTGTCGTACCGAAAGTTGATGGGTCTTATCGATCATTTTTTGCCGCTCAGCTGCCCTATTTTTCTGAGCGCACCTTCTAAAAAATCAATTTGCAATGCCTGATGTCCTATCTTGGCATGTAGAGCTTTGAGGTCAATCTCTGGTTCTTGTTGTGCTGTTGGTCGTGAAAAAATATTGACTGATTGCTCAAGCAGTTGATTTTTCCAATCGATGATTTGGTTTTGATGTAAATCGAATTGAGTAGAAAGTTCAGCGAGTGTGTGGTCGCCTTTAATTGCTGCGAGAGCAACTTTAACTTTAAACTCTGCTGAATGATTACGACGTTTTCTTCGTGTCATGGTTGACTCCAAAAACAAGCATTTCCCATGCTTATTGGGGAGTAGATTATCACTTATAGGCGTGGTCTAAAATCCTAGAACCACATCATTATGTGGTTTTTTAATTTCCAGAACTTTTATTTAATAACACATCTAATCATTCTGTTTAATGTTCTCATTCGTCAAAGATACAATGAATTTCTCAATCATTTTACGCTCCAACTCTGGTAGGTCCTGTAAAGCATTAGTAATAGGATCAATCGCTGAGGTACTCATTTTTTCACAGCGTCCCAAGATGTAATCGGATGATACATTAAGCACGACAATGAGCTTATAGAAATTTTCTAAAGAGGGTTTACGAGAGCCTGACTCAAAATGCGCAATCGAGGTTACGGGTATCCCCGTTTTTTCAGCAAGTTCTAGCTGTGTTAGCTTTCGTATCTTTCTAACTTCTTTCAATCGAATTTTAAATTCATTCGAGTCTAATTCAAGTGTCATTATTACCGCCAAATAGACAATAAAAACTTGACGTTTTGGTCATGTTTTTATATAAATATAGACATAGTTTAGATGTTAACTTGCGAAACGAGAAGCAACTAAATCATTACTTGATAAAAATTTAAATTAATAGAAGGTCAAATGATCATGATGGATTATTCTTCGAGTCGCGTTTTGACATCAATGCATCCAAGTATTCGGCATCTGAATATTCGCAATGTAGCTAAAATTGTGACGTCAAAAATTATTCTAAATACGGCGTTACAGCTACAATATAACCCTGATTTTTGTAGGCAGCTTGGCGTATCTACTTATCTAAATACGCATATCGGCTTGGCTTACTTTATTGATGCTCGCTATTTTGAGCATTATGGTTTGCAACCAAAACAGTTAATCAATTTTTCTGATGTTTATGAAAAATTGGTTCAAGATTTTTATGAGTTTTCCTGTTATCAACCAGATCAATTATGATCTGGCAACTGCGTACATAAAATCAGTAGAATCAACAGGCAGTAGCGAAAGATACCGAGTGATTTACCATTTTTCTGAGATATCAGCTCCAACTTAAAGGAGTTACTTAAACTGCTGTTCGTACGACAAGAAGGGAGTTTAGAATGTAGTCTTGCCATGAGCTTCTCCTGAGGAATGTCAGGTGATATCGCTTTATGCCAATATTTTTCTGGAAATAAAGAATAAATACCCCTTAAAAATCGATTTGCTAGTCTTACATCATTAGCATTAAAAATTAATCCTGCATGTGAAATATTGGCTTTCATTTCAAAAATATGTAGTGCATCTAATATATAGATATCATTACAACTATGCTGGTTAAGCTGTTTAAAAAAATATTCTAAAAGTTTTTTGTCTTCGGCAGTTTCAATGTGCGGAAGTACGCGCTCTGATTTTTCGGCATTAATGATGAAACGCGGACGATTTTTACGGTTTTTGAGTTGTTTGAGCCTAAGTATATTCTGTTGCCATGGCATCAGAGTCTCAATTGGAAAATCATATTGTTGTGAAAGAAGCTCTGGTGTATATGATTGATCTAAGGCTTTGAGGATTTTTATGACTAGAGAAAATGGATAACTAGATTTACTGCTTCCATAGAAAAAATTGCTATCTTCTGCTTGAACTAAATCACCTTTAATCTTAGATGTGTTGATGTATTCATCAGGCATTGTTATAGGTTTTATTTTTATTGTTTGTACTATTTGTTCATCGTAATAGCTAAGTGCTATTTGCTGGTGTTTAGATGATTTTAAGCTTGGACAGATTTTTCGAATAACGGTTCGATCCAAACATGGGTCAAATTTTCTTAATTGATAACCTGCCATTATATAAGCTAGATGCAAATAGCTCCTAAAGGTTTCAGTAGGATCAATATGGCCCAATAAGTGGGCAAGTAGATACCAACAATTTTGAGGTGTTTGAGACGATAAGAGCTGACTACGAATCAAGTTGTAATGCCTAGGTGAATAGTCAGTGAAGACGTTTATAAACTCGTAGTCCATAGTCAAAATTATAGCTAGATTGTTCGTCGCACTATGTCGCAGTGAATGGAAGGTATAGCAATGATTTGGCAAAATTGAATCAAGTGTCTTTTGAAAAGGTGTGGTGACCATGTAGGGTCTAATACGTTCTGCACTATTCCACATCGTGAATAGGTATTGATTGGGGTTATAGGCTATACGGCGTGCCTTGCAGTATTTCTGAAATTGGAGATGCTCTTCTTCGCTAAGTAAAATTTGAACGTTGAGATTGCGCTCAGCACTATCCGTTTTAAGAAAATGCTGTTGATGCTTTGCACGATATGTACGTATCCAAATGGAACTTGCTTTGACACCTTCCACGTCCTTGATTCGCATGCCGAGTATTTCATTGATGCGCATACCAGTACGAAAAGCTATCGTATATACGATACTCAGCATTTCTAAATCATGTGGGGTATAGCTTGAGTTTTTATATTGACTAAGCTGACTGAGTAGATGTTGAAAAGTTTTTCCTGAAATAATCTCAGCTTTGGGTGAGTGAATACGTAGTCCTTCAGTGCTGAGAGGGAACGATTCAGCGTTAAAGAGCATCTGTTGAAATTGATGGAATCGTTTTAAAAGATCGAATTTTTGTGATCTAGATTTACCTACGCCATTTAACATACGGCTATAAATCGTTTCTAAATGATCGTTGAGATTGAGCTCTTCTAGATAATCTGTACTGTGCAATAACCAAGTCTCTGCGAGTTTTGTGTAGTAGCTATATATTGAGCTATGACGAATTTTTTGCTGTTGAGCTATATGACGCGAGTACTTACTTTGATCGAGCTGATAAAGCTCGGCAATATATTCAATATCTTCTCGTGTAGGATGAAACAAGCTGTATAACCACAGCCCGAGCCTCTTCGCATTTTCTGGAAGATGAGCATGTTGGTTGAGTAAGCAATTTTTTAGATCTGTTACGGTCTGATCACTATTTCTAAAAAATTTTAAAATTTGTTTATGCAATGCAATCGATGAACCGTACCGGGTTTGTCGGAGAGTCAATATTCTGAGAGACTATGCCGATGAAAAAACCAAACTATACCCCCGAAATTAGAGAAAGAGCGGTTCAATTACTAATTGAATCTGAAAAAGATTATCCTTCTACTTGGGCAGCAATCACAGCTATTGCTCCTAAAATCGGTTGTACTCCTGAAACATTGCGTGTTTGGTATTTAAAGCATCTGGATCAACTAAATCCTGCCAAAGTACAACAGATATCTGACCAAGAAAAAATGAAGCAAATGGAACGTGAAATTAAAGAATTAAAACGTGCCAATGAAATTCTACGCAAAGCAGCCGCTTTTTTCGCCCAGGCGGAGCTCGACCGCCCACACAAATAATGGTGGATTTTATCCATAACAATAAAGATCGATATGGTGTTGAAGCGATTTGTAGAATTTTACCGATTGCAGCTTCGACCTATTATCGGGCTTTAGATCTCGTTGATAACCCAGAACATCGAGCGAAACGTGCTCTGCATGATTTACATCATGCAGAGCAAATCAAACGTATTTGGAAAGAAAGTTCAGGTCGATATGGTGTACGTAAAGTTTGGCAAAAATTGAAACGTGAGGGTTATGTTATTGCACGTTGTACAGTTGCTCGATTGATGCAAAAGCTAAGTATACAAGGTGTTTGGCGTGGTAAGAATAAACAAACTACTCGTAACCGAGATGACCAAAAACGGGCAGATGATTTAGTGAAACGTAATTTTAATGCTGATCATCCAAACCAACTATGGGTGGGTGACTTTACGTATATTCAAACTCATTCAGGCTGGGTATATACCGCATTTGTTATTGATGTGTTCTCACGAGCAATTGTTGGATGGAAAGTATCTACACGGATGAATACAGATATGGTGCTCGATGCATTGGAGCAAGCATTGCACGATCGAGGTATGCCTAAGAATGTGATTCATCATTCAGATAGAGGTGTTCAATATCTTTCTATTCGCTATACCAATCGTTTAGAAGCAGCAAATTTACGAGCATCAGTCGGTACAACTGGTGATTCATACGATAATGCTCTGGCTGAAACGGTGAATGGCTTATACAAAACAGAGGTGATTGAATATTTAAAAGCAGATTGGCAAGGTTTAGCAGATGTACAACTTGCGACACTAAACTGGGTATATTGGTTCAATAAAAAGCGTGTACACAGTGCACTGGGTTATGTATCGCCTTTTGAGTTTGAAGCAATGTACTATGATAAGATTAACCCGTTAGGTCAGGTGGCCTAACTTAAATAAAAAAGTCTCCGACAAACCCGGTACGGTTCACGATGAATCTAGAGAGTGATCTGTGCAGGATTTTTCTTCTTTTTCTGCGGGATTTAGCGTTTTAGGTAGAGGTTCTTCAGTTTGTTGTAAATCGAAATTGGATAACTGAGGTGTGAGATAGCGTTTAAAAACACTTGGACTTAAACCGCAGGTCTCAATCTCTTCTGATAAGCAAAGACTTAGTGCTGGGCTTAAATCAACCCTATCTAGTTGCATCCATGAATGACTAGCCATCTGTAAGAATTGTTTGAATTGTTTTGGATTAAACGGAAGTGCTAATGCATTAAAAATACAATTGATATAAGTGTAACAATCGTGTTGGATATCTATTGCTTGTGTTTTAAACCTAGTAATCCATAGCAGTGTTAGCCGATCGGGTACAAAATTTCTAGATTTTTTTAAGGGACGTTTAGGGTCATATAAATCACCATAATGTGGTGATTGTGGTTCTAGAAAGATCAGAGGGATTTGTATTCTTGAGATCTGATCAATCGAACCTTGTTGTTTTAAATGTTCTAGCAAAGCTGTTAGGCTCGAAAGATTAGAGATCCCACCATAGAGAATTGCGCAGATCAGTATATTTCCAATGCTTTCATCTATGGTAAAGTCATCCGCCGTATACCAATATCTTAAAAGTTTTTCTTTGATCTGTGAGATGTATTTAGTTTGTTCTAGCCAAGTCTCATTGAATAGTAACGGCGTACGTTGAATAGAAACGAGATGCTTGGTGGGTAAAGGTAAATCAGTATGATAGGCACGATTAGATTGAATAATACGTTTACGGAACTGCTGATAAAATGCCTTTTTTAGAGAAAAACTACATTTTAGTTGGTCTAAGTGTTGGTTAACTTGGTCATAGACAGTAGTTATGCTTTCTGACTGCTGTGCTTGATGTAATTGCTCGAACGACAGAAACTCATCTATGATCGCTTGAATTTGTATACGCTCTTTAATTCGCTTTTGGTCTCTGTTGTTCGCACGGCGTTCATGGGCATACTTTGTTTGTTTAGGCATGTTCATACATTCCATCGATACTGTAAAAATTTTGCATCTCGTTAAGGTAATCAGCGAGGGCTCTATATTGTTGAAGAGACAGACTTGAGAATTTTTGGCCGATTTCTTGTTGGTTTTGCTCATGCCCAAACGTGGCTAAAATTAAATTTTCATCTGCTTTTTCGGTGAGATATGCACGAGCTGTATGCCTAAGCCAATTTGCGTGGTTGATCTCCATAACACGAGTAAATGAGCTTATAAGATGAGGGCTAAGCGCTTGCCATTCTCCATGTTGATAAACACTCAGCAGAGGCTTTTTACTGCTTAAAATTTCTTGAATGTGTGATTGATGCTCTGGATGAAGTTGTTGGAATTCACCTAAATAGCCAATAAATTGACGGACTTCTTGAACTGCAAAATCACATAATGGGATTAAGCGTCCATCTTCATTTCTTGTGTGAATTTCTTTGTCCGAAACCCAAAGCCATTTTTGTTTTAAATCAAAGTTTCGTAAGAACCCTGGGAATCCAATTACAGGTCGAGCAGCAGTGAATAGCAATAAAATGTGCCAAAGCCAAATATTGTAGTGATTGAACATCTCAAGCATTTGGTTTCTGTGTCGGGCTTGAATGATCTGATGTTGTAAGTAGGCAAATATAGCAGTCACTGTCGGGGCTTTGGGAGCTTTGCCGCTACCAAATCTTAATTGTTCATCATCAACGACATGAATTTCTTTTGCTAACGCATTTGAGAGTTGTTGTATTGTTGATTGATAACTTTGCTGTAAGCGGTAGATTGGATATGAGCAATATGAAATAGAAACCGATCGATTGGCATCAATACCCGTAAGTATGTCAGCGAGTTGCTCGTTCTTGGTATGTCTATAAATACAATGATGTAGTAAAACACTTATTTTTTTAGTTGATAAAGACGGAATAAACAGTTCGTAACGGCATTTTTTTAATGCTTGATTGACTTGCTCCTGGCTCACAACAGGAGATTTTTTTAGACCATCTACTAATTCTTTAATTAGTGGTAAGTCGAAGTAGGTCACTTGATTGAGTAACTGTTCTTTAAATTTAAAGTCAGTGTTCTCAAATAGCGTGAATTTTGAACGTAAAAAATATTGGTCGTTTTCTAAAATGAGCTTCTGTCGATTATTTAGGACACGGCGCTGATTTGTCTGTAACTCCAGCCATTGCTCAATCGGAACACCGCTTAAGAAACTGAGTAGAATAAAAAGATACGCTTTATTTTTTTCTGGATGATTCAAATAGACTTGATGGCAATGTTTTACAAGTAAGCTCAGGCTGTTGAAATCTGGATAATGCTTGCTACAGCTAAAATTATGTTGTTGTCTAATGATATGCTGTTGTGTCAGTTTACTCACTTGATGTTGCAAATAACTCGATTGGCTTGCTAAAGGCGATACCTGCGCTGTATTGAGTGAGTATTGCTGATTTGGCTGTTCATCCTGTAATTCCTCATAAAAGAGAGCAGGATGCTGTTTCTGAGGCATGTCATATGGACAGTGTAAAATGGCGTTGTGTTCATCCAAATAAATTGGCTCATCGATGTGCTTGGGTGGTGCTGAGTAATGTTTCTTGGGTTTAAGTGCTAAGACATAATCATAGAATCGCCGTATATCAAGCAGTAATAGATACTGAAAACGATTGAGTTTAGAGTCGTTTTCTAATTCCCGTAAACTCTTCACGAAGTCAGCCAAGGTAATCTCATGGCTAGGCAATTGCTCCCATAACCACAAATATTCCTGCTGATACCGATTCAATTGTTTGCCTTGTTGCGATGCGGCATAAGCTTCGTTTGCTAATCTAAATCGATTAAACACTCTAATAATGGTGGTTTGGTGATCCTTTTCAGTCGGATTCGGAATTGCTTTAAGAATACATGCTGCATGTAAATTATGCACAGCCCATCGTTGTATAACAGGATATTCATGCTGATCTACTGAATAGAGATAGGCACAGATCGGATGTTTAGACACACTTGGGGAGAGAGGTAGTTTTGTTGGGAGTTCAAACTTAGAGTCTGCATCGAAGCTGACTGTTGTTTTCAATAAGGGTTTTAATTCAGGGATTAAGACTGTAGGTTTTAAGTGCTGTGCGATAGCATTTTGATAGTCCTGATCAAAAAATTCATGATCTAGCATTCGCTCAATGATGTTTTCAATTTTCATGGTCTAAACTTCAAAATTGTGATGCGCATGGTTGTACGCTCGTGAGTGCTTTACATTTATTTTTGAGTGCTTGAATTCGTAGGTCGTGAGTGCCGTTGATTTGCTTCTGGCGATAAAGTAGCTGATTACGACTGCAATCGATTAACTTAGCGAGTAGGTCTCGAGAAAGACTGCATCTGGGTTTGTCATAAAGCTTTTGATTCACATCGTAAATTGCTTGTTTCGATAGAGACTGATTTAAGTTATGAAGTAGCTTATCGGGATTAAGAGCCTGTGGATTGATCTTGAGCTCAGTCATCAACTTAAAGAGTGTGTTGCTGAGTTGATATTGAACCTGAATGAGGTCTACATCAGCTTCTACAATGCTTCGAGCTTTGATTCGAATATTTTGTTGTTGTGCTATATAAACAAGAAGAAAGTTATCTGTTGCGAATAACTCAGCTGGAGCAGGTGCAGTAGCAGATATTAGGCTCACGTCATGTTGAAAGTGTGTTGGCAGTTGCGAGGCATTTAAAATCTGAGCGTAGCTTTGGTAAATTTTGAACAGAGGCGGGTAAGGACGGATCATGACCTCCTTTGTATAAAACGGTCTTTTATTGGCTAGCTGAGAATTTGCTTTTGTAGGCTTCATTTATTCGCCCTCCTGATTTTTTTAACTTAGATCAAGAAGTACAAAAAACTTTTAATTTTTATAAAAAGATCAAGAAAGTGGTTATAAATGTGGGCGGTTTTTGATGAATTTGAGAGGCTCAAAGCGGGTGGGAAATAGGGTGTATTTGGAATTTTTATTTTAAGTTATTGATTTTATTTGATGTGAATGTGGCTGGTTTCTTCGTGTTTTGTATTATCTCTGTGGTAGTTTAAATATGGCCCAAGGTATTGATGATGCTTTAGTAGAAATTTTAGGTGCTAAACAAATTAATGCCTTACGTAAGGCCGGTCACTACCGACGAGATGTGTATTAATGCTTAGCTAGATTGGCATAAATTCTATTTCTACAATCCTCCATCGATGGGGGGATTTTTTTATGACCATCTGAATAATTATCGGCAATCACATATTTTTTAATAATTAAGATGTCTTGCACGAAGCAAATTTCAAAATAATTAGATAGACACGGCAAAAATAAAACGCTTGGCAAAATAAGATTGGCATGAATAGTGCATTATTTTAATGCAAATCATTCATTTAATGCTGAATTTAGCATCAATTTAGTTCACGAATCACGATAAAAGAAATTGAGATTGGGTATTTATGAAAATCTATACGGAAAGACTTGAGGGTAATGTCGTACAAGAAAATGTTGAGATAGTTGAACTGACATTTGATACACGACAAAAGAGCCGTTTTCGTGCAACTTTAGCTAACGGGCACGATATTGGTGCAGATTTACCCCGTACCGGCATTTTAAGGCACGGTTCATATATCGCAACTCAAGAGGGTGATGTACTGCGTGTCGATGCCAAAGCAGAAAAACTCATGAAAGTAGAAGCACCAAGCAGCTTTGATTTATTAAAAGCAGCGTATCACTTAGGTAATCGTCACGTCCCTTTAATGCTCACACCAACGGCGCTGTATTTTGAGCCAGATCATGTATTGGCTGAAATGATAATTGGACTTGGTTTAACGGTATATGAAACCATGCATCCATTTGAGCCTGAAAGCGGTGCTTATGCACAGCATCAGCATGATCACAGATTAAGCCCAATTAAGGCTTTGCATCATGTTCACACCTAATGCTTCACAGCTTTTAAGTCTGTTGACTTTGTCCTCAACGGCACTACCAATTGGGGCGTACTGTTATTCTCAAGGGGTAGAAAGTGCGATTGATCAGAGCTTAATTTTTGATGAAACCTCGAGCATTACTTATTTTGAAGAAGTGCTTGAAATGCTTTTGGTACGGTTTGAGCTGCCCGTTTTGAAACGCCTAATAATATCTTTTGATCAGCCTGAGCAGTTTGAATACTGGGCGCAGTTATATAGAGCAAGTCGAGAAAGCAAAGAGTTATTGGCTGAATCACAGCAATTGGCATTTTCATTAAATGCGTGGATTCGTGATGTGCTGAAAAAGCCTGTGAAATTAAAAAAGCAGATCGGTTTCGTACCCATCTATGCGCATCTTTGTGGGCAACTCGAACTTGATGTTGCAGAGGTTTTGACTGCTTATACCTTTACCGTACTTGAAAATCAGGTGTTGGCTGCCGTGAAAACTGTACCACTTGGACAGATGAGTGGACAACGGATTTTATGGCATGTGCATGGGCTGATTCCAGAGGCAATTGAACGTGCTTTAGCACTGCAAGATGCTGAACTCAGTAGCGCCTTACCTAATTACGCCATGCTCAGTATGGCACACGAAACACAATATTCACGATTATTTAGATCTTAAAAATAAAGGACATTTCACATGACAGAACGTAGCCCATTACGCGTAGGTATTGGCGGTCCAGTTGGTTCAGGTAAAACAGCGCTTACTTTAAATTTATGTCAGGCACTGCGTGAAAAATACAATATGGCGGTGGTGACCAATGATATTTATACCAAAGAAGATTCCAACTTTTTAACACGCCATGAAGCTATGTCACCTGAGCGTATTGTTGGTGTAGAAACAGGTGGTTGCCCGCATACCGCAATTCGTGAGGACGCCTCCATTAACCTAGCGGCTATTGATGACCTGTGCGAAAAATTTGATGGCCTTGAACTGATCATTATTGAAAGTGGCGGTGATAATTTGGCAGCAACATTTAGCCCGGAACTTTCAGATTTAACCCTGTATGTAATTGATGTGGCGGGTGGGGAGAAAATTCCGCGTAAAGGTGGCCCCGGTATTACCAAATCTGATTTGTTAATCATAAACAAAACCGACCTTGCACCAATGGTTGGAGCAAATTTAGATGTGATGGATCAAGACGCGAAACGTATGCGCGGTGAAAAACCTTTTCTATTTTCCAATATGAAAACTAAAGATGGCTTAAATGACATCATCAGCTTTATTGAGAAACAAGGTTTGTTTAAAGCATAAGGGGCATCCACTATGAAGTTATTATTGCAAAGAATTACCTTCACATCGTTGGCATTCTTTCCCTTGGTAGCAATGGCGCATCCAGGCCATGAGCATAGCCATAATAGTTTTATCAGCGGTTTTGTGCATCCATTTACAGGGCTTGATCATCTAATGATGGCGTTAGCATTTGGCGTATTGATTTGGACTGCACACCAGCGCTGGAAATGGGCCGGATTATTCGGTTTATCTGCCGCAATGATTGTCGGTTTTATGATCGGTGCACAATTCAACTTAGCAACAGCAATTGCTGAAAACGGCATTATTGCGTCGTTAATTGTATTGGCTGTTGCTCTTTGGACCAAAACCAATAAAGCCGTTCCTTTTATTGCTGCACTTTTGGCCGGTTTTCATGGCATCGCACATGGTACGGAACTTGGCCAAAGCGGTCAGGCAGTTTTACTGGTCGTTGGTATGGTTACAGCGATGGCATCTATATACGTATTCGGTTTGCTCGTCGGCGCATTTATTCAAAAATATGTGCCTTATGGTAAGCAAATGATTGGTGCTTTGACAGCTATTGTTGCTGTAATTGGTTTAGCTTGATGCCTCATTCATCTCAAATAATAGGGAGATGCAAATGAATGATCTGGTATTAAGCGAAACAAAATTTATATCGACACAACAGCAGCATAACAGCCAACTGTGGTATGCCTGTTTGGAACTTGGTTTTGCCTATCAAGTACAGTCAAATCGAACCGTATTACAGCATCGCAAGCATCATGGGCCTGTACGCGTTCAGAAGATGTTGTGGCCTGAAAAAACTGGTATTTGCCATGCAATTATTGTGCATCCACCAGCAGGAATTGCTGGCGGAGACCATCTGACTTTTGATATGAAAGTTGAGGCGAATGCGCATGCGTTAGTTACCACGCCCGGTGCAGGAAAATGGTACAAAACCAATGGCAAGCAAGCCTATCAGCATATTCATATACATGTCGCAGCACAGGCGACATTTGAATGGTTACCGCAAGAAACCATGCTTTTTGATGGTGCCAATGCAGACTCTGAAACACATATTCATCTAGATGAAATGGCCAGTTTTATTGGGTGGGATATGTTGGTCATCGGTCGACAAGCACGTGGTGAAATTTTTCAGCAAGGGCAATACCAAAGCAAATTTAGGCTGTATCGTGCAGACAAATTATTGGTTGCAGATAGTTTAAATTTTAAGGGGCAGGATCGGTGGCTTACATCCTGTTTAGGTATGAATGGACATGCTGTGATGGGAAGTTTCTGGGCAGTAGCACCATCGCGTTTAAGGCAAACAACATTACTGGCTGAACATATCGAATTAATCCGTGAATTGATTATGCGGATGAATCTAGCGGTGACTTTAACCCTGTTAGATGATGTGATTTGTGCACGTTATTTAGGCGATGATGTACGTGAATGCCATGATGCTTTTGCAGCAGTCCGTGCCCGTTTAAGACGCTATTGGTATGACCTAGCAGAAGAATTCCCACGGATTTGGCGCACTTAAGTTTTGCCATCATTGGAAAGTAGATAGGTCTAGCAAGATTAATAGATTAAGTGTTCATTTTACCTTTGGGTTAGGACACTAAAAATCAAAACGTGCGAGAGCGAAAGAAGAATTTGCACGCATTTTGCATTCTACATTTTAGAAGATTAGGAAATTGTTATGGAACTTAATCCAACTGAAAAAGATAAATTATTAATTTTTACCGCAGGCCTTGTTGCTGAGCGTCGTAAAGCGCGTGGATTAAAATTGAATTATCCAGAATCAATTGCATTTATTTCAGCAGCACTGCTTGAGGGCGCACGCGATGGCATGTCCGTGAGCGAGTTAATGCATTACGGCACAACCTTGTTAAGTCGTGAAGATGTCATGGATGGTGTCGCGGAAATGATTGCAGAAGTGCAGGTCGAAGCTACTTTTCCAGATGGTTCAAAGTTAGTCACAGTTCATCAACCCATTGTCTAATAAAAATAAGGAGTAAGCCATGATTCCTGGTGAAATTATTACGCCTGATTCAGACATTGAAATGAATGTCGGACGAGAAACACTGAAAATGCGTGTTGCTAATGCAGGCGATCGACCAATTCAAGTCGGTTCTCATTTTCACTTTGCTGAAGCCAATGATGCTTTGCAATTTAATCGAGAGCAAGCTAGAGGCTATCGACTCAACATCGCTGCTGGAACAGCAGTTCGTTTTGAACCGGGCCAAAGTCGAGATATCGAATTGGTTGCACTTGCAGGTAAACGTGAGGTGTATGGGTTTGCAGGGCGTGTTATGGGTAAATTGGATTAACTATTTTTATGCTCAAGTGTCTTGTTGAACAATTAAATTATTGTTAGTAATAAGTTCAATAAGTACATGAAAAAGCATAAGAGAATTAAATGTTAATAATGAAAATACGCCCAGCAACTGTTGATGATGTTGAAGCCATCGCTGCTGTTATTGAACCTTTTGTCGATTATGTTGTCGTGACTGAAGAAGGACGTGAACGCTTTAAACCTGATATGTTGAAAAACATCTTCCAACAACCACTTATTCATTATTTTGTGGCAGAAATTAATGAAGAAATCGTTGGGAATTTGGCGTATATCGCTCCATCTCATGTCATGCATTATTTCTTAAAAGCTGAATATCACGGTCAAGGTTATGGTCGACAAATGTGGGACTTTTTAGAGCAAGAAATACTTAAAAATGATCCCGATATAATCACAATAAATTCAAGTCATTATGCACTCGATATTTATAAAAAATATGGATTTGAAGTGGTCGGTGCGCTAACGGAGAAATGGGGTATTCAATTTATTCCGATGCAAAAGCTGCTAAAGCCAAAAAATCTAGAATAGGAAATATATTAATGAAAATGTCTCGCCGTGCTTATGCGGAAATGTTTGGTCCTACAGTAGGTGATAGAGTTCGCTTAGCTGATACAGAATTGTTTATTCAAGTTGAACAAGACCTCACGACTTATGGTGAAGAAGTTAAATTTGGCGGTGGCAAGGTCATTCGCGATGGTATGGGACAGTCACAATTATTGTCTGATGAGGTCGCTGATACCGTCATTACCAATGCTTTAATTGTCGATTGGTGGGGTATTGTCAAAGCCGATGTTGGACTTAAAAATGGTCGTATCTGGAAAATAGGTAAAGCAGGTAACCCTGATATTCAACCTGACATTACAATTCCTTTAGGTGCAGCAACTGAAGTCATCGCAGGTGAAGGACAAATCTTAACGGCGGGAGGGATTGATACTCACATTCATTGGATTTGCCCACAACAAGTTGAAACAGCACTAATGTCAGGCACAACTACAATGATTGGTGGTGGTACAGGCCCCGCCGCAGGAACATCTGCAACCACAGTAACTCCAGGCCCATGGCATATTGCGACCATGCTACAAGCTATTGATGATTTACCTATGAATATTGGTCTGTTAGGTAAAGGCAACTTGAGTCAGCCAGAACCAATCGCTGAACAAATCAAAGCCGGTGTGGTGGGTTTAAAATTACATGAAGACTGGGGATCGACGCCAGCCGCGATTGATAACTGTCTAAGTGTGGCGGATCAATACGATGTACAAGTTGCCATTCACACAGACACACTAAATGAAAGTGGCTTTCTAGAAGAAACCTTAGCAGCATTTAATAACCGGACCATCCACACTTACCATACTGAGGGTGCGGGCGGTGGTCACGCACCAGATATTTTAAAAGCAATTGGTCAACCCAATGTTTTACCATCTTCAACCAATCCCACACGTCCATATACCGTCAATACCATTGATGAACATTTAGATATGTTGATGGTTTGCCACCATTTAGACCCTGCAATTTCTGAAGATGTTGCTTTTGCTGAAAGTCGGATTCGCCGTGAAACTATTGCTGCAGAAGATATCTTGCAGGATATGGGCGCAATTGCCATGATGTCTTCCGACTCGCAAGCGATGGGGCGTGTGGGTGAAGTAATATTACGTACTTGGCAGACAGCACATAAAATGAAAGTGCAACGCGGCCCACTCGAAGGTGATAATCAAAATCACGATAACAATCGTGTGAAGCGCTATATTGCTAAATATACGATTAATCCTGCCATTACCCATGGATTAAGCCATGAAGTTGGTTCGATTGAAGTGGGTAAATTAGCCGATATTGTTTTATGGAAGCCTGCATTTTTTGGTGTTAAGCCCTCGATGATTATTAAAGGCGGAATGATTGCAGCTGCGCCGATGGGTGATATTAATGCTTCAATTCCAACGCCACAGCCTGTGCATTATCGTCCGATGTTTGGCGCTTACCCTCGTGGCGTACATAACACCTGCATTACCTTTTTATCGCAAGTGGCAATAGAGCAAGGCGTACATGAACAATTGGCTTTAAAGAAGTTGATTAGTCCTTGTAAAGCCACGCGTAATATCTCGAAAGCAGATATGAAGTTAAATACTTATTGTCCTGTAATGGAGGTTGACCCTGAGATTTATGAAGTACGTGCAGATGGTGTGCATTTGACTTGTGAGCCTGCGGAAGTGTTACCAATGGCGCAGCGTTACTTCTTATTTTAATCATTTCCAAAACACTATTTCACAAAGCCTTTCTGAATATGAAAGGCTTCTCTTTTTTAAATTTTAGTATTTTTGAAAAGTAAATAATCTTTAAAATATGAAAATACGACTACCTCTATAAGGGCTAACAATCCAAAAAATGTAAAATTTAATAATTTATGATTATACCCATCTACCAATAAGTCTAAAAAACAAATGAAATCATGATTCCACAGGCAAGTCTTAAAAGATTAATGCAGATAGGCTTTGTTGCACAAACCTATCTGTAAAGGCTTTTTCAGCGATATAATTTTCAAATGAAGAAGCCTACACACAAAATCTACCGCACAACCAATTGGCCCGCATATAACCGAGCACTCATGAGTCGCGGAAATATTGCCATTTGGTTTGATCCTGCTACGCAATGGTATGCGCCATCAAAAGGCAAACAAGGGCGAAATCAAACCTACTCCGACGCAGCCATCCAATGCTGCTTAATGATTAAATCCTTATTCCGTCTGTCTTTACGTATGGTCACTGGCTTTGTGCAAAGTCTGATTAAACTTTGCGGATTAAATTGGATAGCTCCAGATTACACCACGCTTTGTAGAAGACAAAAGCATATTGATATTGTAATCAGCTACCAAAAAAGTAGCGATGGGCTGCATCTACTCATGGACTCTACAGGCATGAAGTTTCTAGGTGAGGGCGAATGGAAACGCAAGAAACATGGACCTGAATATCGTCGCCAATGGCGTAAACTTCATATTGGTATAGATGCTAAAACCCTACAAATACGAGCAGTTCAGCTTACAACCAATAATGTCAGTGATTCACAGGTGCTTGGTGATTTACTTAATCAGATTCCACAAGATGAGCGGATTGACTCTGTTTATACCGATGGAGCTTATGACACCAAGCAATGCCGTCAGGTCATTGCAGATCGGCAAGCGCATGCGGTGATTCCACCTAGAAAAAATGCGAAACCATGGAAAGATACAAAGAGTAGCTCGCTAGAGCGAAATGAATTACTTCGAACAATTAAACGTTTAGGCAGGACACTATGGAAAAAATGGTCAGGCTATCATCGGCGAAGTTTGGTTGAAACTAAGATGCATTGCATCAAATTATTAGGAGATAAACTCAGTGCAAGGAGTTTTGATAGCCAAGTGAATGAGATCCATGCACGTGTAGCAGTCCTTAACAGATTTACGGAATTAGGTCGACCACTTACCCAAGTTACGCCTTAAATTTGGCTCAATTAGGGGCGCTTTGCATTTCCAATCTTTGTGCAACAAAGCCTTTCCGCAGGAACAGCTCGATCAAAAAAGAGCAGGGCATGATCGTCAGTTAGATCAATTTTTGCGTCAGCATTTGTCTGAGCTGCAAAGCCACGATCGTGTCGATCTGATAGGTCAGATTTGTAAAATTATTGAGGAATTATTGCCGCATCGAAGTTGTAATGTCGAACGTGTAGCTGAATATTTCTCGATTCACCGTTTTACTTTGTATCGTTATTTGAATAAACATCAGACCAGTTTTGAAGCCTTGCTTGAAGCCACGCGCAAGAAAATTGCAGCGGAGTTACTCAAAAACAAAAAACTTATGATTATAGAAGTGGCCAATCAAGTAGGTTATGACGATCAAGCCAATTTCACCCGCGCATTTAAGCGTTGGTATGGCATCACGCCCGGGCGTTGGAGACGGATGAATCTGCATGCTTAAAGTGTGCAGATTAAGCTTCATTTTTATTTCTTAAAATATGCGTTCGGCATTTGATGGGTGCTTAAAATCATTCCATCTGTCCACATTTGCACTATCTCCTTAAATTCCTCATAAGACGTCTTTTCTTGAATTCTCTAGAGTGTACCTCTATTCCAGCTTGACCTTGCTCAGCGTGTTTTTTTATTCAAGTTTTAAAAAATCATATGAAATCAGGTGCATGTTCCACAGATTCGTTTTGACTTAATTATCACTTTTTATAATATTGAATATTTGTATAAATAATTAATTAAAACAATAAATTAGAAGATTTAAGTTTTTTGTGCATAAGTGACCAAATGACTAAATAACACAACGAAATGACAAAATGAAGATCGGAAAAGACAGTATTTTAACAAACAAATGACCAAGACCGATCATATGCGGATCTTAAACAATAAGTCTAAAAAGATTTTAAAAAGGAAGTTTCTGATGATTGGAAATATGATGTTTCAACCTTTGTTGATTAGCAGCCTGATTGAACATGCCGCTCGTTATCATGCAGATACAGCCATTATCTCTAAAAATACTGATGGGTCGATGCTGCATACAGACTGGGGACAAATTGCTAAAAACTCAAAGCGTTTTGCCAATGTATTGCAGTCGTTTGGCTTTGCAGTCAGCGACCGTGTGGCCACCATTGCATGGAATAATCATCGTCACTTAGAAACATGGTATGGCATATCAGGCAGTGGGTTGGTTTGTCACACCATTAACCCACGACTTTTTCCTGAGCAGCTCAGCTATATTATTAACGATGCGAATGATAAGGCACTGATTTTTGATAAAACGTTTCTAAATCTAGTATTGTCAATTAAATCATTCATTCCCTATGTAGAGCATTTTATCTGCCTCGATGCTTATGATGAAGACATTCAAAAAGCTTTACCTGAAGTGCTGTTTTATGATGAGTTAATCGCACAGCAAAGTGAACATTTTGAGTGGCCTGAACTGGATGAAACTAAAGCCAGTTCACTGTGTTATACCTCGGGTACGACTGGGAATCCTAAAGGGGTTTTATACAGTCATCGTTCAAGTATTTTACATAGTTACGCAACCTGTTTACCCGATTAATTTAATTTTTCAGCGCAAGATTGCATTTTACCTGTTGTTCCCATGTTCCATGTCAACGCATGGGGCACGCCATATGCAGCGGCAATGGTTGGTTGCAGTATGGTGCTACCGGGGCCGATGTTAGATGGAGCAAGCTTGGTTCAGCTGATTGATCAATACAAAGTGACGACAGCTTTAGGTGTACCGACCATTTGGCAAGGGCTGCTTACAGCAGCGAAGCAATCTGGCAGCAAACTCGACAGCTTAAAACGCAATGTGGTCGGCGGCGCGGCTTGCCCACCGTCAATGCTGAAAACATTTAAAGATGATTTTCAGTGTGAAACTATTCATGCATGGGGCATGACGGAAACCAGCCCTCTGGGTGTGGTGAATCAACTCAAGTCTAAACATTTGCAGTTGGATGACTCGGCGCAATCGAGCTTACGTTACGCACAAGGCCGGCCACCGTTTGGGGTCAGCATTCGAATTTGTGATGCTGAAAAGGGCAGTACTGAATTGGCTACTGATGGACAAACTACAGGACATTTGCAAATTAAAGGGCACTGGATTGTAGATTCTTATTTCGATCAATTTAGCAATGCACTCACCGCAGATGGCTGGTTCGATACGGGTGATATGGCAACTATTGATTCAGATGGCTATATGGTCATCAGTGACCGTTCTAAAGATTTGATCAAATCAGGCGGAGAGTGGATTTCCTCGGTTGAGCTGGAAAATATTGCCATCGCACATCCTGAAATTGACATGGTGGCAGTTATTGCCGCGACCCATCCAAAATGGGATGAAAGACCTATTCTCATTGCTAAAAAGACCGCAGTCAGTCAGGTGTCTGAAGCTGAACTCTTAGATTATTACACGGGCAAAATTGCAAAATGGCAAATTCCTGATCGCGTGGTTTTTGTCGATAGTATTCCTGTCGGTGGTACAGGCAAAGTCCTGAAAAAAGATTTACGAGCGACCTATGGCTCAATTTTACTTGCCGTGGAATAAACAACATTTCGCATTCATTCATAACGCTTCAAGGAACGGACGATGACAGAACAAATATCTGCAGGCTTAAGATTTAGACAAGCACTGGAAGTGGAAAAACCATTACAAATTATCGGTACAGTCAATGCTTATGCAGCAATGATGGCGAAACAGGTGGGCTACAAGGCCATCTACCTTTCGGGTGCTGGTGTAGCCAACTACTCTTATGGATTGCCTGACTTAGGCATGACCAGTCTGGATAATGTTTTGGAAGATGTACGTCGCATTACCGAACGTGTAGACACCCCGTTACTGGTCGATATCGACACGGGTTGGGGTGGGGCATTTAACATTGCCCGCACTGTGAAACAAATGATTGCCGCAGGCGCAGCCGCAGTGCACATCGAAGACCAAGTAGCACAAAAACGCTGTGGCCACCGCCCCAACAAAGAAATCGTCACCCAACAAGAAATGGTCGACCGCGTAAAAGCCGCAGTTGATGCCAAAACCGATGCAAACTTTGTGGTGATGGCACGTACCGATGCCCTACAAAAAGAAGGCCTACAAGCGGTAATTGATCGTGCCTGTGCTTGTGTAGAAGCCGGTGCTGATGCGATCTTTGCTGAAGCAATGACTGACATTACCATGTACAAAACCGTCTGTGATGCAGTCGGTGTTCCAGTACTGGCGAACATTACCGAATTTGGCGATACCCCATACTACACCAAAGAACAACTGGCAGAACAAGGCATCTCGATGGTGCTGTACCCACTGTCACCGACCCGTGCCATGCAAAAGGCAGCACTGGAAGTCATGCATGCCATTCGCAATGACGGCACCCAAGTCAACGTCCTTGACAAAATGCAACAGCGCAAAGAACTCTACGAATTTCTCGATTACCACACCTTTGAAAACACATTAGACAAGCTGTTTAAACAGGAGAATTAAAAATGGCTGAAGGAAAAGTCCTCACAGGCGCAGGATTGCGCGGACAAGTCGCAGGAAAGACAGCACTCTCAACTGTAGGTAAAAGCGGAGCAGGTCTAACCTACCGTGGTTATGACGTACAAGACCTCGCTGAAAACTGCCAGTTTGAAGAAGTGGCCTACCTGATCTTCTTTGGTGAACTACCAACAGCAGCACAACTCACCACTTACAAGGCTAAACTTAAATCACTGCGCCAACTGCCACAAGCACTCAAAGAAGTATTAGAGCGTATCCCTGCGGATTCACACCCAATGGATGTGATGCGTACAGGCGTATCGATGCTAGGTAACCTAGAAACAGAACAATCCTTTGCAGAACAGCAAGATGTTGCAGACCGCATTCTCGCAACGCTTCCAGCGATCATTTGCTACTGGTACCGTTTTAGCCATGATGGCGTACGCATTGAAGAAAACACCGATGACGACTCAATCGGTGCTCAATTCTTACACCTGCTGCGTGGTGAAAAGCCAAATGAACTGCATGAACAAGTGATGAACGTATCACTGATCCTTTATGCAGAGCATGAATTCAACGCATCGACTTTCACCGCACGTGTATGCGCATCAACATTATCGGATATGCATTCATGTATTACCGGTGCAATTGGTTCACTACGTGGTCCATTGCACGGTGGAGCAAACGAAGCTGCGATGGAAATGATTGAAAACTGGACGTCACCTGAAGAAGCTGAGCGAGAAATGCTGGGCAAATTAGAACGTAAAGAAAAGATCATGGGCTTTGGACATGCAATCTACAAAGACAATGACCCACGTAATGGCATCATCAAAATTTGGTCAGAGCGCTTAGCCAAAGATGTGGGTGATACGGTACTGTATCCAGTTTCAGTACGTTGTGAAGAAGTGATGTGGCGTGAGAAGAAATTATTCTGTAATGCAGACTTCTTCCATGCATCGGCATACCACTTCATGGATATTGCGACCAAGTTATTCACCCCAATCTTCGTGATGAGCCGTGTGACAGGTTGGGCTGCGCATGTGATGGAACAACGTGCGGACAACCGTATTATTCGCCCAAGTGCGGACTATACGGGGCCTGAACTGCGTAAGGTAGTGCCAATTGAAGAACGTTCAGCGGCTTAAATTGAAAAATGTGTAATAAAGCCTCTTCGGAGTAATGCCAGTCAGTTAAGGGTTTTAGAAATAAAGCCCTTAGCTTTTTAGTTATGCACGAGGGAGTCTTATATTTTTAAATCATATACTTGGAGCTCATCTATTACTTTGGATAAGCCCAAAGTAATCAAAAGCATTTGTCTTCCGCAAAACTCGCCAAATTCCTTTTATTGATTAATTAATCGCAGAAAACTTACTTTTTAAAAATAGTTTTGCCTCGAACAGTTGCGGATGACGTTTCCGTGTATCGAATAACATCATGAATTTTAAAAAAAGCCAGGCAACTTCTTAACTGACTGGCTTTCCCTCTTCTGAGGTTTTATTTTTTAGGCATCAATAAAACAGGATCTTCAATGTTATAACCTGTTTCAAAAGGAATTCCGAGATATTGAACAGTTACCAGCACTTTTTGTTGATTAGGAACTTTATAACTTTGAGAAATGCGCAGCCCATTTTTATAGTCCACCGCCTTGTGTACGGGACTTTTCAAATTGTTGTATTTCACTTGATATTGATAGCTAAACTTCGGGATGTCGACTTTAGGATCATACCAAGAAGCTTCTTTTGAAGCCTTTTTACTGATGACTTGAATTTTAACCTGTTTGGGTGGAATTGGTGTTAAAGCTTTGAGTCGTTTTTTTATTTTTGCAATGTCATGGTCAAACTTTTGACTGTCTTGATCATAGTCAATTTTTTGAGTTTTTGGATTGATATATAAAGATTTCACTTCAATCAGTTTGGAGGGTGTTTTGCTGTTAAGTTGATAATAATACAATCGTGGTAAACGACCACGACCATCTAAATAATGTCGCATCACATAAATTTTTTGATCAGCTTGGTCAAGACCTAAAACTTCAATATTTTGTGGTCCCCCTACAGTTGCAAAACTGTGGCTTGAAAAAAATAAGGTGCTGAAAAGTAGAGGATGGATTATTTTCATCATCATGAAGCGCTTCACATTTTTATTGATTATGGTTCAGTTTAAGGGTTTTAAATGTAGAAAAATTAAATTTAGTGTAAAGATTTAAGCATTTTGAATACGTTGAATGACCATTTGAGCTACGTTTTTCGTAAGCTGATCAAGTCGCTCGAGCGCACTGCCTAGCAGTAAATAATGGTAAGTACTTAAACTGTTTTGATAATGAATGGCAATATAAAAGGTGCCTTCTGGTTTTTCAGGCGTCGCACTTCCACCAGGTTTGAGCAACCCTGTACAGGAGACAATAATATCGGCATGACGAAATAGTCGATGCCCGTGAAGTGCCATAGCTTCAGTGACTTCAATTGACTCCGCTGTATATTGCTGAATAAGTGCAGGATCAATCTTTAAAATTTCACATTTGATACTGGGGTCATAACTCACCAGTCCACCGAGTAAAATGTCAGCTCCGCTATGCTTATAAATCGAAAATTGACTGGATAGATAACCTGAACTGGCACTTTCGATAAAGGCAATGGTCAATTTTTTCTGTTCTAGGAGGTTGCAGCATTGCTTGAGTACTTGCACCACTTTAGCCTCCCGATGTCCATTATTTTGATCTGTTTGACAGCTTAGTCATAAACACGGTACACACCAACAAAACGATTACATGCTTTACTTTCACTTTTTACTGAAAGAATGGCTTTTTGAAAGTTGAACTGGTAGTGACAGTTGTTTTCATTGTCCGTGATGTTTTGCTTTTGATCGGGTGTGGTATAGGCCAAAAATGAAATGGTTTGGGTTTCTATACGATTATTGGGACTACGATATGCAACACCTTCGATCTTAATTTTATCTTTAGACAGCTGATGCACTTGTAGGTGCACAGGTTGTTTAGCAATGGCCCCATGTTCAAACTTTAAATAGTGTTGCGTCAAACTTTGATTTAATGATGTGTAGAAGTTCAGATCATCAATTCGGAAGTCCATCTGCTGCTGATAGCATGCTAAGGATTTACACTGCTGTAGGCGGTTTAGCCATAGCTGATGGGTATCGACCAATAAACGCTGAGGCGCATCACTGATTAAAAAAGCAGTCATGGATTGCGTGTCTAATTTTTGTCGAATATCTTTGAATTGATCGCTACAGATCTTTTTAAGGCTAGATGAAGTCGGATCATCACAGTCAATGACTTGAGCATAACTAAAGCTGGTACAAAGACAACTTAGACACACTAAAATACTAAATTTTTTCATAAGTTTTATGTCGGTTTTCAACAGCATGATCGCTTATACTTTCACTATGTTGCGCTGCTTGTAACTATAGCGAAAGAGAAAGCGTGAATACAAGATTTCAATCATTTATTTCTTAAAGGAAACTGAGCATGGTTGCACATATTCGAATTGGACAGGGACTTGATGTACATGCTTTTGAAGAGGGTGAATTTGTCACACTGGCAGGTATTCAAATTCCACATACACACGGCTTAAAAGCACATTCAGATGGTGATGTGGTTTTGCATGCTTTAACAGATGCATTATTGGGTGCGTTGGCTTTAGGGGATATTGGTCAGCATTTTCCCGATACCGATCCTCGCTTTAAAGGAGCAGACAGTCGAGTATTACTCAAACATGTCTATCAGCTCATTCTAGATCGTGGTTATCAGTTAAATAATGCTGACATTACTGTGGCATGTGAACGTCCGAAGTTGGCACCGCATAATTTAGCGATGCGCCAAAGCATTGCAGACGTTCTTGATGTTGAAATCACACAGATTAGCATTAAAGCAACGACCACGGAAAAACTGGGTTTTACGGGTCGTCAGGAAGGTATTTTATCTACAGCAACAGTGCTGATTTCTCACGCAAAATGATCAGGATTGATCATAGCCAGCTTTAATTCTTGTGTTGCTTTACGACCTTGAAGTTGTAAGGCAACAGCATGCACCAAACCTGTCCATGTGTCATTGGGTTCCCAAATTTGATGCATGGCTTCATGTGCGGTTGGCATATCGATATTCATATAATATTGACGATATAAATACATCAAACTACTGACGCGATAATTTTCTGAACAATGGACCCAAATGGTTTGTTCTTGCACCAAATGATCAATCATATCTAAGACCAATAAGCACTGATCATCAGACGGTGTATCCCATGAAATAGGCACATGTAGATAGTTCAACCCGAGCTCTAAACAGATTTGATCTTCATTGGCTAAATAGTTATTGCTATTACTGACCGCAAGATTGATGACCGTGTTTACACCATACTCTTTAATTTGCTGTAATTGCTCAGCAGTCGGTTGTCCAGAAGTAAACAAATGCTCGTGGATAAATTGAAAGTTAAGTGTTTGGCTTAAGTGTGTTTCAATAGCGTTCATAATTATTTCTTAATCTTAGAATGAAAAACGCCATCCGAAGATGGCGTTTTAAAAACTTAACGGTTCGGTAAAACGTCTTTGAGTGCTTCGTGCATCTCTAGTAATACCTTTTCTGTGGTATCCCAGTCAATACAACCATCGGTTACTGACTTGCCGTATTCAAGATCGCATAGGTTTTCAGGAATTTCCTGACGACCACCTTTCAGGTGACTTTCAACCATAATGCCGATAATAGATTTATTTCCATCAATAATTTGTTCGGTAATATTTTTAAGAACAAGTGGTTGAAGGAACGGGTCTTTGTTCGAGTTTGCATGACTGGTGTCAATCATGATTTTGGTGCTGACTTTCGCTTTAGCCAAAGCTGCTTCTGCTTCTGCTACAGAACCAGCATCGTAGTTTGGCTTGCCATTACCACCACGAAGTACCACGTGTGCATACGGGTTACCTGAAGTACGAATCACAGAGACTTGGCCTTGGTTGTTTAGACCCAAGAAGTGGTGACCATGTTTGACCGACTGCATGGCATTGGTTGCAACAGTTAAGCCACCATCTGTACCGTTTTTGAAACCTACGGGTGAAGAAAGACCAGAAGACATTTCACGGTGCGTTTGGCTTTCAGTGGTACGTGCACCAATCGCTGACCAAGAGATTAAGTCTTGGTAGTACTGTGGTGAGTTTGGATCAAGGGCTTCGGTCGCGCATGGTAAGCCTTTTTCATTTAACTCAACCAAAAGTTTACGACCAATGCGTAAACCTTTTTCAATGTTGAATGAGTCATTCATGTCTGGGTCATTGATCAGACCTTTCCAACCCACAGTGGTGCGTGGCTTTTCAAAATAAACACGCATTACGACATAGATTGAGTCTTTAATTTTATCGCTTAAAACTTTTAAACGGTCTGCGTATTCGTGAGCAGCAACTGGGTCATGAATTGAACATGGGCCAATCACCACAAAAATGCGTTTGTCTTTACCATCTAAAATATTGCGAATCGTTTCACGACCGTGAAGTACAGTTTGATATGCAGACTCAGTGAGAGGCAATTCAGTTTTTAATTCCGCTGGGGTAACTAGCGGATGAATGCTTTGTAAATTCACGTCATCGATGTCGTTTTGGGTAATAGAGTTTGACTGTAGAGTATTCATTGCCGTCACTGGTTCGATCGTATTAAGTTGCTTTATAAGCTGAATATAACACGGTTTAGCTGATAAAAGGTTATAAAAAAGTCGAATGAATCTTTGAAAAAAAAGTGATGAATCTTAGGTTTATTTTAAATCAGAATGCCTATACTAAGGCATTCTTAACTGTTGAAATTTGAACAACTTGAGCCGTTTCGGCAGGTTTCACAGGTTTCGCTTTGATCGGATTCAACATGAAGTTCACACCCAGCGCGAACAGGGTAATACCCAACACTTTACGGATGATCTTTTCAGGAAGGCGTGAACTAATCAGTGTTCCAATAATAATTGCTGGAATAGAACCGACCAATAACCACATAAGGAGGTGGAAGTCCACGTTGCCTGAAGTCATATGACCCATACCTGCAACGAAAGTAAGTAGTACTGCATGCACAACATCAGAACCAATAATACGAATCATTGGTAGGTTGGGAAACATAATGACCAAAGCCATGATTCCGAAAGCACCTGCACCAACTGATGATAGTGTCACGAAGACCCCAAGAACCACACCCATCATCACAATGTACTTACGTTTATTGCTGGTTTGAAGCTGAACTTTTTCTAAGTCTTCAGTCATGTCAGGGAGTTCATCTTTACGTAATTTGTTGAAAAAATTTTCAATTTGATTACGGAAGACAATTGATAAACCTGTAATGGTCAACATGAAGCCTAAAACCATGGTGAGCACGGCTTTGTAGTGGGTAGACTGGCTCAAATAGTTGTCGAGTACCCAGTGCGTTGCAAAGGAAGCAGGAATACTGCCAATTGCAAGCCAAAGCACAATCGGCCACACAATATTTAGTTTTTTGGCATGTACAAATGAACCACAAAATTTTGAAATTGCGGCATAGAGCAAGTCAGTACCAATGGCAATGTGCGGTTCAATTCTGAAAAGGCTAATGAGGATCGGCGTCATTAAAGAACCGCCACCCACACCAGTAATTCCCACACAAAAACCGACTAAAACACCTGCGAGAATAAATTCGAGTGGACCAAACATTGTTATATGCCAAAATATCAAAAAACGTGCATATCTTATGACGTTTTCATATAAGTCGTTGTCTTGATTGTTGATTTACTTATTCTAAAAAGAGATATAGGAGTTATTGTTTGAGCTGCAGCCGCGTTTTTATTTTCATGCCTACAATTATCAGTAACCACAATAGGTTAAAACCTATGAGTGTTCGTATAACATAAAGAGGGGCTAGCTGATGCTTTTTTATTGCTCAAAATCCGCCGCGGTCGAGCTATAGGTCATATGTAAGTGTTGAAGACGTGGATCTGCTAATGTAATCTGATGAATAAATGCCTCCTTTTTTGCATTTTTTAGGTTCCAAAAAATATGCTTCAAATAGTAAACCTCGACCTGCTTTGCTGTAAATCGGTGACGATTGATTACATAGTGTTTGAGCATGTTCTCCCATCAATGCGCAATTTGCGATCCATAAATGATGCTGTTGTTTAAATTTCAAGGCGTTGATTCGTTCTTTACCGACTTCAACAGTGATTTCATTAAAGGTTTTACTTTGAATTGGAGTAGGGATCCAGCCGCTTGGGAAACAAATAAATACAAGCAAATTGAAAATGAAGGAAATAAAAAGCGTCCAGCCAAAATAATGCTTCGACCAACTGCAGAGCTATTGAAAGGGCATGATGATTTCTTGTTGTAACCAATCTAAAGCTGAACGCAATGTTTGTCCCGTGAAAAGGTGTATAAAAGTGCTTATTATTTAGCGTGTTATAACTAAAAAATCGCGGTGTTTCAACTTAAATGATTTTGATCACTCTTTAAAATTCTGTTGAGATGGTTCTGGCTCATATATTTACACACCTTTTTATTTGGCTCATGATCGAAATAAAAAGGCGTGTGAGTTGTAGAGTAAATACTTACTTAGATTGAGCTGTTCTTTTAGGTTTTAAGTCATTGATGCTTAAAATCAGTATAAAAAGTATCGGAGTTGCAAATACAAATAAACTGACACTTCCCACACCGCGGCCCGTGAATTGAATCAATAAAATTAATGTCGCGGCCAGTACACCAAAAGCCAGATATCGGCAGATTTGATAATGTTCTGCACACTTGGCCCAACGTGACTTTTGAGTTTTTGGACGTTGCTTATCGCTCACCAGAAATAATACATAGCACGCGAAAGTGATGAGAAGTCCTGCAATCAAGTAGATCATGAATTGGGCTCCTGAACTGCAGTATTGGCATATTTTTTCTGAATTTTTTGTACTGCTTTTTGTTGAATGGGCTGGATTTTTTGATGTAAGAAAATAGCCAATATCGCAAGGATGGAGATCATAAGATCAACTCGCAAGAATAACCAATATTCATTCAAGTTATGCACATATTGGTGGCTGATTAAATAGTAAAGATTGAAAATAGGCAAAGATACAGTCAGTAAAATGAAGACCTTCAGTTGAGTGTTCCAAAGGTGTTGCTGTGGAGTGAGCAGTGCAATGACTAAACTGAGTAACCAAGTGCCGAAAAATGCGTAGATTTCGTAGTTGGGTTGACCTGCTTCTAACTGAAGTAAACGGTTTGCACAAAGATAACTGAGCATGGCAATCGGCAAGCCAATGATGGCAGCCGTATTTAGGCGGTTAACCACATAATGTCCAAAGTGGAAACTTTGTTTCTTATTTTGTAGCTGACGTTTTAAGCTCCAGAGTAAAAGTCCAGACGCGATCATGGCACAGCCTAAAAGCCCTGAGAAAAATAACGCAAAGCGTAATAGGGGCTGCGCAAAGTGTGCCATATGTAAACCATAGACTCCATTATTGAGCGTGGCAATTGCACTATTATTTCGAGTGTCTCCGAGCAGGACACCAGATTTGCCGTTAAAGCTGAGTTGGGCTTGGTTTCGCGTGATGCTTCGGTCAGCTGACTCAATCAAGTTCACCTGAGCGATATTGGTATTGGGGTGTTTGACCGTAATATTGTCAATTTCTGTTTTACCCCAACGCTGCCCAGATTGTTGTATGAAGTATTCAATTGGATGCATCGTAGCAGGTGCCGGTTTATCATCAGAGCTGATGCTAATATTTCTAATTTCATCAAAATATTGGAACGGTTGCTCTGGATAAAGTCTCTTCATGCCATTGGGAAGAATGAGATAAAAGAAAATGGCTAAACCAGTGAATGTAATGGTCAGGAAAAAGGGCAAAGCAATGACAGAGGTGACATTGTGAAAGTCTAGATACGAGCGTTGCCCTTTGAAGGCTCTTAGGGTAAAGAATTCGGTGAATATTTTTTTGTGTGTGATGATGCCTGAAATGAGGATGATCAACATTAAGAAGGCAGCAATCGTGACTAAAAGTCTACCGATAAAATAGGGCACACCATACAGCTGATAGTGAAAGCCATAGAAAAACTCACCGCCTTGGGTTGCTGACAAGGTGACTTCTTTACCTGTGTTCGCATCCAAAGTCTTATTTTCGTAGCCACCATCGGCCTTTTGCCAGTAGATTTTATTAACAGGTGAACTAGGACTAGCTACGCCAATATACCAACTTTGCGCATCTGCGGCATTTTTTTGTAAGTATTGATATGCCGACTCCATCGCTGTGTCTTGTTTGACCTGCATGGTGGCAAATTGAGGTTGCATCCACAAATTTATTTCATGACGATAATAGGTCGCAGCACCTGTTAAAAATATGGCAAATAATAACCAACCCAGTGTTAGTCCAAGCCAAGAGTGTAGCCATGCCATTGACTGGCGAACAGATTTTTGCATGGTTTAACCTACGAACTTCAGCAATAGAAAAAAGCAAAGAGAAAGCGAAATGGTTGACGCAGTTAACTTTTTTAGGGATTGAATACAAAAGCTTAAAATGACAAAAATGATAAAGAAAATAAGAGATAGAAAAGCCGCTAAATAAATGGATTCTGCTTTAGCTAAGTGAGGGTAAAAACTGAGGGTAAGCAGTTCTGATAACATGAATGTACATAAATAGCCTAAGCCAAATGCGATCAAAAACCGATACAAGACGGATAGGGGATATTGAAATTTATGCATGACGAACCATTTAACCCAGAAAAAAGCGCCTCAGTTTCTGTGCTGTTAAATAACAGAAAACGAGGCGCTATTGAATCAATATTTGAATTTTACAGCAACACTATAGTTGGCAGGTGCACCATAAAATGCTTGACCATCAGGGAAGCTATATAAGTATTTTTCATCCGTGACGTTATTTGCATTCGCTTGAAGAGTAATATGTTTATTCAAATCATAACTTGCCATTAAGTTGACTAAAGCATAGGCATTTTGAGTAATTGTTCCGTCTACTGATGAATCATACAGTTTCGTCGAATCTTGCCATTGCAGTGCCGCCCCCACTTTTAGTTTTGGTAAAGCTGGAATGCTATATGTAGTTAAAAGATTGATGGTTTGGTTCGGGTTGTAAGTTCGAGCATCCCCACCATTTTTTAGGTCCTTTAAGCTAAATTGGGCATAACCAAAAGATATATTCAACTGATCGGTGAGCTGACCAGCTAAACCAACTTCAATGCCCTGGGAACGTAAATCACTGGTTTCCACTTTACGTGTAAGCGGATTGCCATCTGAGCTACGTAAAGGGTAGTTACTTTGTTCAGTTCTAAATACTGCAAAAGTACCCGTTAGCTTCTCATCTAGCCATGAACTTTTAATTCCCATTTCATAGCTTTCGCCTTCAACAGGTTTAAGTGCTTTATTAACTTCTGCGCCAGTTTGTGGGCGGAAAATAGAAGTGTAGCTTAAGTACCCTGTATATTCAGGGGTGAAATTATAAGTGATGCCCGCGTATGGGGAAACTTTACTTTCATCATAAGCCACAGATGAGCTATAACTTATTCCATCATTTTCAGCTTGAACATAATTTGCACCTAATAATATCTTTAGGTCATCATTGAGGTGTAATCGTGTTGCAGCATAGAAAGAGTTAATTTTTTGAGTATAGTTTGCAGCTTCATTGAACTCGGACCAAGTTATAGATTGGGGAGTCCAACTTGCCAAGTTTGTCGTTAATTGACGTAAGTAGCCAAGCGAATAATCATCTACAATATTACTATCATTAATATAGCCATTGGTTTGTTGATCATGCTGCTTACTGTGAATATAACTATATCCAATCGTGGCTTCATGATCTTGACCGAACAAAGCATATGTACCTTGTAAATTTAGATCTGCAAAATGTCTTTCTTGATTTTCTTTACCACCCCAAGCGGTAAGTGATACATCAGAGCCATCTTGATTTGGATAGCCATAATAATAAAGCAGCTTGCTATTGTGCTCAGTATTGGTGTAGTTGTAGCTGAATTTTGCTGCCCAATTTTCATTCAGCTTTTGCTTTAATTCTATGAATGCTTTTTGACTTTTATTATCCCAATATGCCCAATCAGGGTTTGGATTGTAATTGCGATCATATGACAGTTGATTGCCATCAGCATCTAATAATGGTAATGCTCCCCAATTATTTGCATTCGGTTTATTTTTTTCTTCACTATAGCCAACAGTAAGTAAAGTACTATCTGTCAGATCGGCTTCAAGAATGCCTGAAAATCCATTTTTCTCCGAAGAATATCGGTCTATATATGAATCTCCAGTTTGCTCATAACCCATTAAGCGACCACGAATACGTCCGTCTTGAGTGAGGGCACCTGATACATCTGCTTCATAACGTTGTGTATTCCAAGAGCCATAACTTACACCAGCATTTGCTTGAAAGTCTTGGGTTGGGCGTTTACGAATATAGTCGATTGTTGCACTTGGGTCGCCAAAAGCATTGGTCAGAGCATCTGCACCTTTAATGACTTCAACTCGATCATAAAAATATGTATTTGGATTGGTATTATTGTAATTATAATTACTCGATGGAAAACCGACGCCATCTGTCAATATATTGGAGATTTCAAAACCACGAGCCATATAAGTAGAACGTTCAGTCTCTTGGTTAGTAACCGTTACGCCGGGTGTATTACTTAAAACCTCACGAGTGCTATTTAGTGCGAAGTCATCCATTTGCTGGCGAGTCACGACATTTACAGTTTGTGGAGTTTCCTTCACGGTCAGATTTAGTTTTGCTGCACTCGATGAATTTTTTAGGATATAAGCTTTACTTTTTTCAGCTTGATCATCACTTGCTTGTACGGTAATGGTTGCTAAGTTTTGCGTGTCTTGTGCAAAAGTATACTGAGCGCTAAGAATAGCTAAACTAATGATAGAGAGCTTAAAGCCGCGAGAGGAGATGTTGAGCATTAACAAATACTAATGAGAATAATTATTAATAAGTTTATTGTTTGTTTGTGTGCTTTACAAGTTATTTACAATTGAAAAAATAAATCAAAAATTATCTTTGATTGAGGCGATATGAAGTGGTTAAGAGTTCATGAAGGCCATTGATGTAAGTTGACGGCACTTTATCATTGTTGCTTAAACATACCCACGCCAAACTAAAAGACGCTATGTTATGATGCATGGGTTGAAAAATAAGGAATAATGCTTTGCAAAATCGGAAACTTAAAATTGGAATCGTAGTGGGTGAAGTATCAGGTGATACTTTAGGTGCTAAACTTATTCGCAGTTTTCGTGAGCAAGGAATTGATGCAGAATTTGAGGGTATTGGTGGCCCGCAAATGATTGCAGAGGGTTTCAAGAGCTTTTATCCGATGGATATTTTGTCTGTCATGGGGCTAGTTGAGGTTCTTAAAGACATTAAAAAGCTTTTTGCTGTGCGTGATGGACTGGTAGAGAAGTGGACAGCCCATCCTGTCGATGTATTTATTGGGATTGATGCGCCAGACTTTAATCTGCGCCTTTCAAAAAGTTTAAAGCAAAAACAACTGCCAATAAAAACCGTGCAGTATGTTAGTCCTTCCGTTTGGGCATGGCGTCAGGGACGGGTTCATGGTATCAAAGCTTCTATTGATTTGGTACTGTGTTTATTTCCGTTTGAAAAAGCATTTTATAAAAAATGGGATGTTCCTGCTGCGTTTGTAGGACACCCCTTGGCAAGCCAATTGCCTTTGGAAAACCCAATTTTACAAGCCAAAGAAGAACTGGGTTTAGATCTGACCCAAAAGCATATTGCCTTATTGCCCGGAAGTCGACGTGGTGAAATTGAAAAGCTCGGTCCACTGGTTTTAGATGCTGCAAAATTGCTCTACGCCAAATATCCAAACTATCGCTTTGTGATACCGGCTATCAACGATGCGCGTAAGCAACAAATCGGAGCTTTGCTTAACCAGTATCCAAAAGCATTGGTCGATCAAATTGACTTGCTTGAAAACTCAGGCACCGAGTCGAAGATTGGGCGCCAAGTTATGAATGCAGCCAATATTGTGGCTTTAGCATCAGGTACAGCAACTTTAGAAGCCATGCTGTTACACCGTCCAATGGTGACCTTTTATAAGTTGAACTGGCTCACCTACCATGTGGTGAAATTCTTGATCAAGATTCAATATTATTCATTGCCGAATATTATTGCAGGCAAGAAAGTGATACAAGAATTAATTCAAAAAGATGCAACACCTGAGAAATTGGCGGCTGAAATTGAAAAATTAATGAATATTGAAACCGCACAGATTCAAGCCATGCAGCACATTACCATGCATAAACAGTTACTTGTAGGAAATAGTGAAAACCCTGTTGAGGCGATTTTAAATATTTTAGATTAATTTTCTTTAAGACATCGTGATAGTGCAGTGAGAAACAACCCAAACGTATTTGGGTTGTTTCTTTTTATTTTAAGGTTTTAGTCCAACAGCTTTGGCGCGTGCAGCGTGTAACTTTTTATAACTGTCGATTAAACGTAAGTGACGGTCTAAACCTTCAAGCTTCATACTGGTTTCTGTTAAACCATAGAAACGTATGCGACCTTCAACTGTGCCTATTACAGCATCCATACGTTCATCACCGAACATACGGCGGAAGTTGGCTTCATATTCTTCCAGTTCCATGTCGTCATCCAACATCACTTCGAGCACGACATTCATGCATTGGTAGAACAGACCACGTTCAACGGTATTGGTGTTGTATTGTAAGAATGCTTCAACCAAGTCTTTTGCTTCCTCAAACTGCTCTAATGCAAGATAGATGAGTAGTTTGAGTTCAAGCAGAGTCAATTGACCCCATTCGGTATTGTCATCAAATTCAATCCCGATCAAAGTCTTGATTTCAGTATAGTCGTCTAGCTCACATTCTTCTAAACGTTCAACCAGCGCTTCGAGCTGTTCGTCGTCTAAACGGTGTAAGTTGAGGATGTCTTCACGGTAAAGCAGTGCTTTGTTGGTGTTATCCCAAACCAAGTCTTCAACCAAGTAGATTTCTGAGTAACCTGGTACCAAGATACGGCACGCTGTTGCACCTAAATGTTGGTAAATGGCCATATAAACTTCTTTGCCCATATTTTCCAAAATACCGAACAGTTCATCAGCTTCATCTGCATTTGAGTTTTGGCCTTGATTGGTAAAGTCCCACTCGACAAAGTCATAGTCCGATTTGGCACTAAAGAAGCGCCATGACACCACACCACTTGAGTCAATGAAGTGTTCAACAAAGTTATTGGGTTCGGTGACCGCATTTGAGCTAAATGTTGGGCGAGGTAAGTCGTTCAGACCTTCAAAACTACGACCTTGTAGTAGCTCAGTTAAGCTACGCTCAAGTGCAACTTCAAAGCTTGGGTGTGCACCGAAAGAGGCGAATACACCACCTGTACGTGGGTTCATTAACGTCACACACATTACAGGGTATTGACCGCCTAGAGAGGCATCTTTCACCAGTACAGGGAAACCTTGCTCTTCTAAACCTTGAATGCCTGCTAAAATGCTAGGGTATTTCGCTAAAACCTCTTGCGGTACATCTGGCAGGGTCAGTTCACCTTCCAAAATTTCACGTTTTACTGCACGCTCAAAAATTTCAGACAAACACTGTACTTGTGCTTCAGCTAAGGTATTTCCTGCACTCATCCCGTTACTAAGGTACAAGTTTTCAATTAAGTTCGATGGGAAGTAAACCACCTCAGCATCAGACTGGCGAACAAAAGGTAAAGAGCAAATACCGCGCTCAGTTTTCCCTGAATTGGTGTCGTATAAATGCGTACCTAACAGTTCTTCTTCAGGGTCATAAATTTCAAGGGTGTACTCATCCAGAACGCCTTCTGGCATTTCACCATTTGGACCTGGCATGAACCATTTTTCATCTGGATAATGCACAAACTCGGCATTGGCAATGTCTTCACCCCAGAACTGGTCATTATAGAAGAAGTTACAGTTCAGACGTTCAATGAACTCACCCAGCGCAGAAGCTAAAGCACTTTCTTTGCTTGAGCCTTTACCGTTAGTAAAACACATGGGCGATTGAGCATCACGAATATGTAAAGACCATACATTTGGCACAATGTTACGCCAAGAGGCAATCTCAATTTTCATGCCTAGACCAGCCAAAATACCCGACATATTGGCAATGGTTTCTTCTAAAGGCAGGTCTTTACCCGGAATAATCGTGCTGGTTTCAGAAGCAAGGCTTGGAATAAGTAGGGCTTGAGCATCAGCATCAATGCTTTCGACTTCTTCAATAATAAACTCAGGACCTGTTTGAATCACTTTCTTAACCGTACAACGGTCGATAGAGCGCAAAATACCTTGGCGATCTTTTTCTGAAATGTCCGCTGGGAGCTCAACTTGAATTTTGAAGATTTGTTTATAGCGGTTTTCAGGGTCAACAATGTTGTTTTGTGACAAACGAATGTTGTCGGTTGGAATGTCACGTGCCAAACAATACACTTTGACAAAGTAAGCCGCGCAAAGCGCAGAAGATGCTAAAAAATAGTCAAATGGACCGGGTGCAGAGCCATCACCTTTGTAGCGAATCGGTTGATCGGCAATGACTGTAAAATCGTCGAACTTCGCTTCTTGGCGAAGATTATCGAGATAATTAACCTTGATTTCCATGCTGGCACCTAAATTTTCTTATATGTCAGTATGGACATACAAGAGATAAAATATTGAAAAATAAGCCGAATCACGGATGAAAACTGGACTTAAAAAAAGTGTGGCTAGAGCGAAAAAGAACAAACAAGCAGTGGTTTGAAGCCATCTCTAGCAAGGATGCGGGATATTATAGTGTGATTTTCACAAGATGCTAATCTTTGTCTGCAAGTTCAGGGTATTTATCTCGACGGACAAAGACATAAGCTGAGAGAAGATTGCTATTAAACCATTACGGACGAGCATTTTAAGTTGGGTTTTGATTATTTCTATATTGGCTTGGGCTCAGTTGGTACTGTCGTTTAAAGCTTTGGCTAAAAGCCGTTTCAGAGTTATAACCCACCCGATGTGCAATTTGCTGAATAGTACCTTGTCCATTACGAAGGTATTGGGCAGCTAAACGCAGACGGTGTTGTTGCAAATAAGCCAAAGGGCTGATGCCTAAAATTTGGCTAAACAATGTGGCAAATTTAGACCGTGACATACAACACTGTTCTGCAAGGGACTCAACTGTCCAAGGCCGTGCAGGTTCCGCATGAATTTTTGCAAGTGCATTGGAGAGTTCAGGGTGAGACAAAGCACTCAGCCAATTGTTCGAGTCTTGCAGCGCATCAATATAATCACGTACACATTCAATTAATAAAATACTTACCAAATGATCCAAAATTTTGTCACGACCCGGGCGTATGCGTTGCACTTCTAGAGCGAGAAATTGCAGTCCAATTTGCAACCATTCAGGAACCGTGCTGAGATCTTTGTGCTGAAGGTGAATAAACGCGGGTAAGGCCTGTACTAAAGGACGCGCCATAATGGGGTCCATATGTGCATGTAAGGCCAAGATCACAGTTTTTTGTTGTGTCGCATCACTGCCAAAAGAGACTTCTTTGTGTTGGTTTTGGGCAAATGAGTCAGAAATATCGAATACTTCTAACAGTTGGTCGGTAGTTGAGGAGCGACACTCATGACTTGGCCCTGAAGGCAGTAAGATCAAGTCGCCCACTTCAGCAACAATAATTTGTTTAGCATCTAAACAAATAGTGAGTTGTCCTTGAAGTACCGCATAGGCCATCATGGTTGATTGTTCGGTATAGCGAAAAGCCCACTCACCATGCGGTTTAAGGTAGAGGTACTCAGATTGGTTGAGGTGTATATCTTCAAAAATTTTACTTAAAGCATCCATACTTTACGATTTCTAGTCTTTATATCTTAGGCTTAATATTTGATTTAGGGTCAATTTAAGTCATTTCAGGCCAAGGACGATTACGCTGTTTTCTTGGACGTTAGCAACTGTTCTTTATGTCCCATTTCTAGAAATATAAAGGCATAACAAGAAAATTGGAAGAATGGTAATGAATGCATCAGTGAAAATGACGAATGCTAGCGTGGTCGTCAAAAATGCAGCAGGGATCGATAAAAAGCGTTTTGGCTGGTTATTGAGTCCTGGGCTTCCTGTGATTGGCATGGGCATTTTAGCGGGCTATCATTTTGGCCCGAAACCCACCAAGAAAATCTTCGCTTTGGGTGGGCCGCTGTTACTGCATGTCATTATTCCTGCGGTAGATGGTCTGGTCGGTGCAGATGAAAATAATCCTTCGGATGATGAAATTAAGGTCTTGGTAAATGACCCGTACTATGACCGTATTGTGAAATTGTTCATTCCGCTACAAATGGCAGCCAATTTGTTTGCAGGTTATGTGGTGACTCGCCAAAATGTATCGATGCTCGACCAAATATTATTGGGTGTTTCCATGGGGGCAATTAATGGAGTAGCAGTAAATACAGCACATGAGCTGTGTCACCGTCCTAAAAAATCAGATCATTATTGGTCGCATATGACTTTAGCTCCGTTGGTCTACAACCATTTCCGCATTGAGCATCCTTATGGGCACCATAAACGTGCTGCAACGCCAGAAGATCCCGCTTCATCGAAAATGGGCGAGACTTTTTATGAGTTTTGGCCGCGTACCGTTTTCGGCGGGTTGAAGTCGGCTGTTGAAATTGAACATAAACGCCTAAAACGAAAAGGTCTGTCTTTCTTCTCCAAAGAAAATGAACTGTTTCATGGATGGGCGATGAGTGCTGGTTTTCATGCAGTCATGTTGAAATTGTTTGGTAAAAAAGTGACGCCATATCTGGTGACACAAGCATTTTATGGTGTGAGTCTGTTTGAAATTATTAATTATATTGAACACTATGGTTTAAAGCGTAGTCAAAAGGAAGATGGCAGCTATGCGCGAACCATGCCTGAACACAGCTGGAATAATAACAACATTGTGACTAACTTATTCTTATACCAGTTACAACGCCATTCAGATCATCATGCCTATCCAACCCGCCCATTTCAGTCCTTAAGACATTTTGATGAAGCCCCTGAGCTACCGAGTGGTTATGCCACGATGTTGATTCCAGCGTTAATTCCAAAGCTGTGGTTTAAAATGATGGATCAACGAGTGTTCGATCACTACGAAGGTGATTTGACCAAAGCCAATATTTTGCCAAAGCGCCGTGCTCAAATCTTTAAGAAATTTGGATTAAGTGCTGACTAAATTGTGATATTTCAGCGATAACAAGCTGCATACATAGTTGACATCGAACTTACAGTCATTGATTCGTTGAGTGCCTGTAAGTTCGATGATCATGATAGGTGTACCGCTAAACTTTCTTTTTGAATAGGCATATAATGCCGAATATGTAGTGAAAATATTGAACAGAAATGACACCTGCAACTAAACTTTTAAAAGCCAATAAAATCGATTTTTCTATTCATGAATATGAACATGATGCCAATGCAAAAAGCTTTGGGCTTGAAGCCGCAGAAAAATTAAATCTACGTGTCGAAGAGGTGTTTAAAACACTTTTAGTGACCGATGAAAAAAACTATTTTGTTGCGATTCTTCCTGTACATCATCAGTTAAACTTGAAAAAAGTTGCACAGGCAGTGGGGGCAAAAAAACTAAAAATGTCCGACCCTAAAGATGCAGAACGACTGACAGGTTATTTGGTCGGTGGGATTAGTCCTGTTGGACAGAAAAAAAGGTTAAAAACCGTGATCGATCAAAGCGCACAACAGTTGGAGAAACTCTATGTCAGTGGGGGGAAGCGCGGCTTAGATATCGGTTTAAAACCTCAGGATTTAGCAAAAGTACTTTCAGCCACTTTTGCTGATGTACTGGATGAATAAAGAACAGTGAAGTCTTCACTTCTTCGTCCCTATTTGATTTAAGTCTTGAGCTCTTTTGAGTATTAATTCGAGCACAAATGAAAGCCCATTCAGTCACCTGAATGGGCTTTTCCTTATGAAATATAGGGAAATTTTATAGTTCGAATCAATTATAAATTCATAAACTATCATTTAAAGCTATGGTGTAATTTCGTATAGGCTTTATTAGAAAAACTGATTAAATTTTTAAAAGTATTAAAAAACAATAATATATGTTGGTGTAGTGCGTATATTTTCAAAAGTAAACAAAATTGCAAAGATAAATGATAATAATTACCATTAACATACTTTCTGCAGCGTTGGTCAACGTGAACATCTTTAAGAAACATAATTACATGAAATGAGCTTGGAATAAGCTTTAAAAAGAGGAAATGGTCAGATGAAAGAGCTAGCCAATCGCTTGGCGATGCAGCATCTTGTCAATGCATACTCACAAGAAACAGGCCAAGCGAGCTTGTTTGAGAAGTATCAACAAAATTCAACTCAACTCGCGTTTAGCCAAGGTTTGACGCTGTTATCTTTGCCGCTTAGTTTAATCCAAGCACAGCTTTTTGTTCCGTTAAGCTATGTCAGTCGTGTTGGGCGACATCGTATTGCGGCTTTACCGCAAATTTTTCAAAAAGGCCAAAAGCTTAACTTTAGCGCAGTAGCCATGGTCAGTCTGTTACTAGAAGAGTTAGTGCAACAATCCGAAGGCCGTGTCGATGCTGCATCCGTGGTTGAGCGTTGGATTCAAAGTCGTGATGCATTACAACAGTTTTTAAATATTCGGGCAGAGGATTTTGATGCGCTAGTACAGCTTGAACAAGGTTTTATAGAGTCTGAACAGGCTTTGATTTTAGGTCATAGCATGCATCCCGTACCGAAAAGCCGAACAGGTTTTGTCCATGAGGACTGGCAAAAATATTCACCTGAAGCTTGTGGTCAGACCCAGCTGCATTATTGGCTGGTGGCATCTGAATATATTGCAGAAGGAACAGCGCTTGAGCAGGCTTTTTCAATACAACTTAAACAAGAAATCAAATGGCATTTGTCTGAATCGGAACTTGAAACCTTAGCTGCATATGCACATTACAAACTGCTACCACTGCATCCGTGGCAAGCCCGCTATTTGCAAAGCAAAGTATGGTTTAAAAGTTTAAAAGCTAAACTGAAAATCATCGATTTGGGTGAAAAAGCATGGATATTTTCACCAACCACTTCTGTACGTACTTTGGCGAGTTTTAACGCGCCGTGGATGCTGAAACCTTCGCTTTCAGTGATGATTACCAACTCTATTCGCGTCAATTTAGCAAAAGAATGTCACCGCGGTGAAATGACGCATCGGCTTTGGCACAGTGAGTTAGGGCAAAGTATTTTAAAACAATATCCAACTCTAAAAGCGGTCAATGATCCGGCGTGGATTGCTCTTCAGTTGGATGGTGAAATCATCGATGAAACGATTTGTATTGTACGTGATCAGCCGTTTACTCCTGAACAGCAGGTCACGTGTATTGCTTCATTGTGTCAGGATCATCCGGTAGAAGATCGCAATCGTTTTAATGCATTATTTGATCAGATTGCATCTCAACAAAATTTAGATGATAAAGCGAAAATTGCTCTTGATTGGTTTAAGACCTTTTTAAACATCAGTCTGACCCCGCTAATGTATGTTTACCATCGTTATGGTATGGCCTTTGAGTCGCATCAGCAAAATGTCTTGGTTGAGTTGAAAGATGGCTGGCCACAGTGGCTATGGCTACGGGACAATCAAGGTTTTTATTATATCGAAGAATTCGCAGATGAAATTTTACAACAATTTCCAGAACTGCATGATAAAGCCCATGCGGTAGGTTCAAAGACTTTTGTCGATGAACGTTTTAGTTATTATTTCTTTGGCAATACCTTGTTTGGCATCATCAATGCCATCGGTGCAACAGATTTTGTAAGTGAGCAAGATTTACTGTCTGTTTTACAGCAACACCTCTTTGACCTGTTGAAGCAGTATCCAGACAGTAGTTTGATTCAAAGTCTGTTGTATCAACCGACGTTGCCTTATAAAGGTAATTTACTGACTCGTTTATATGAACTGGATGAATTGATTGCACCCGTTGAAAATCAGTCTGTCTATATTCAGTTAGCCAATCCGCTGTATATCAAACAAAAGGATGCTCTCTATGCTTGATTTTATTGCGATTGGCCTTGGGCCATTTAACTTAAGCCTTGCCAGCTTGCTGCATGAAAAGACTGAATTGCACTATCTATTTTTTGAAAAAAAAGCGCAGTTCGACTGGCATGCAGGTATGCAACTTCCCAATACGGTCTTACAAGTTCCATTCATGGCGGATTTGGTGTCGATGGTTGATCCGACCAGTCCGTTGAGTTTTTTGAATTACCTAAAATCGCAGCAGCGCTTATATAAGTTCTACTTCCTTGAGCAGCCGCATATTCCGCGCCGTGAATATAACCATTATTGCCAATGGGTGGCAGATCAACTGGGTCATATACAGTACCAGTCAACGGTGAAGGCCATTTATGCCAAAAGCGAAGGTTTTGAGGTGGTGGTTGAGCAAGGTGGCCGTTTTATTCGTTATTTGTGTCGAAACTTGGTGATTGGTTCGGGCAACCAGCCTTATTTGCCTGAATGTCTGCGTAAGTTACAACAACAAGCCCCTGAAAAATGTATCCATTCAGCAGAGTACTTAACCCATAAAAAAGGCAAGCTCAAAGGCAATGTTGTGGTCTTAGGCTCAGGACAGTCTTCTGCTGAAGTCTTTTTAGATTTGTTTGATCAGCAGTATCAACATGATGGTGTACCAACGGCTAACTTTAAGTTGCATTGGCTGACGCGTTCCAATGGCTTTTTTCCGATGGAATATGCACCATTGGGCTTGGAACATTTTAGTCCGAACTATACCCAATATTTTTATAGACTCTCAGAAACACAAAAAGCAGCGCAGTTAAAAGATCAAGGTTTGCTGTACAAAGGTATTAGTGCCAAAACCATACGTGAGATTTACCAAAAACTTTACCACCGTAGTATTGCCTCTGCTGCACAAGCAACGCATTTGCATGCACAAATTCAGTTGCTTGATGCTGAGTTACTGGAAAGTCAGTACATTCGCTTGAGCCTTGAACATACTGTAACCAAGCAACGTTTTTATATGGATGCTGATTTTGTAGTGGCATCTACAGGTTATTACAGCCCTGAGTTTTCATTTTTAAAATACTTAAAGCCCTTCATTGCAACAGATCAAGCGGGGCGTTGGAAGGTGAGCCAAGACTATCGTTTGCAGCATACAGCAATGGGGGAAATTTATGTGCAAAACCAAGAAATGCACAGCCATGGTGTAGGTACACCAGATTTAGGCCTAGGCGCATTTCGTGCTGCGACCATCGCCAATCAGCTACTAGGTTATCAGCTTTATGAACTGGACAGCAATGAACAGACGTTTCAGCATTTCAGACCTGAACAGAACCCTGAAATGTATGTGCAGAATGACACATCTATTAGACGAACAGCAGCTTTAGCACCATCGATTCCTAAATCAAAAAATATTGAGCAGCGCAAAATACAAACAGGGTCACATCCCTCCATGCAGCCTTATACATTCGAGAAAATCATATGAGCTTTGCACAACTTCAAGTGAATCAGAAACAGTGGCGTTTGGCAGGACAGCGCTTAATAGAAATGGCGATTGCTGAATTTTTATATGAAGAAATTATTCAAGTGGCCCATTTAAAGGACAATCGTTACCAGCTGACGTTGGATGATCAAACCTATACTTTTAAAGCACAAAACTATTTATTGGGACATTGGCAGATTGAGGAGGGTTCAGTACGTGAGTTGAGCGTGGTTGAAGACCTGCCTGCATGGAACTTACATACTTTTATTCGCGCGTTTTCAAATCAAACCGAAGTTAAGCCTTTTACCAAGGCATATCTCATCAAAGAAATGAACAATACGTGGTTAGCCGAGGCGCATTTATTTGATGAAAGTCGTTTAAGCAGTGAAGCAGCATTGACGGCATCGCATCATGAAATTGAAGGTATGCTCCGTGGTCATCCGTGGTTGATTATGAGCAAAGGTCGTATGGGTTTTGGTTATGACGACTACTTAAGTGCCGCTCCTGAACTTTCGCCAACGGTCAAAGTGCTGTGGCTCGCGGTGCATCGTGATTTGGCAGAGTTCCGTTCCACCGAGGAGTGGCAAGCAGGGAGACTTTATCAACATGAGTTAAGTGCAGAAGAACTCGCAAATTTTGAACAAAAATTACATGAGAGAGGTTGCTCTTGTGGTGATTATTTCCTCATTCCAGTACATGCATGGCAGTGGCATCAATGGTTAGTGCCAACTTATGCCAATGAAATCGTGGATCAGCGCATTATTGAACTAGGCGTTGGGCAAGATGACTATGTACCTATGCAGTCGATTCGTACGCTTTGCAACATCAGTCAGCCTGAGCGTCATTATGTCAAATTGCCTGTCAGTATCTTCAATACTGCGGTGTATCGTGGGTTGCCGTCTAAACGAAATTTAGCAGCTCCAGCCGTCACAGCTTGGTTAAAGCAGATTCAAACTCAAGATCCAGACTTGAAACAGTCTGGCGTTGCATTCTTAGGTGAAGTGGCAACTTTGACTATTCATCAGCCTTGTTTTGATCAGATTGAAGGTGCGCCGTATCAGTTTAAAGAACTGTTTGGATGTTTGTGGCGTGAAAGTGTAGATCCAGTGATTGGAACAGGTGAACAGGCACTTTCTCAAGCGGCTTTATTACATCGAGACATCAACGGACAGTCGATATTAGCCGTGTTGATTCAAGCGTCAGGTTTGAGTCCATTACAGTGGTTAAAACGCTTTGCCGAAGTCTCTGTTACTCCACTCTTAATCTGCTTGTACAAATATGGCTTGGCTTTTTCTCCACATGGGGAAAATACCATGCTTATTCATGCCAATGGCGTACCGCAGAAAATGGTGCTGAAAGACTTTATTGATGATGTCAATTTGGTTGATGAAGACTTTCCAGAATTGGCAAGTTTACCTATTGAAGGGCAAATTTTACTGCGTCATCCTGCGCATGAACTCAGCCATTTTATTTTCACTGGGCTGTTTATGGTGCATTACCGTTATATCTGTAATGTATTTCTACAAGACTACCCTGAGCATAGCGAAGTTGAATTTTGGCAGACCATTTCATCTGTCATTGATGCTTTTCATCAGGCACATCCAGAGTTGGCAGAACGCATCGAAAAATTTGCCATGTTTAGAGCCGAATTTGAAAAAATTTGTTTAAACCGAGTGCGTCTATTTACCACCAGTTACAACGACGAAGCAGAACGTCCTGTCCCGGTATTTTTAGATCCAATTGCCAATCCTGTCAGCCCTGAAACCTTAAAACGATGGTCAGCGCAGGTGTCCAAGTCAACTGACGATACAACCACAAAGCGTATTGCATCATAAAAAACCAAAAAATTTAGCAGGCTACCATATGAAAACACTTTCACAGCAACTTCCCGATTTCTACGAATACTATGAGAATGAGACGCAATTTTACTTGCGCCAAGTACAGTATCCGCAGGACTTAGCACTGTTACATAAATGGATGCATGAGCCTCATGTTATTCCACAGTGGCAGCTGAATAAGTCTGAAGTTGATCTCGCGGTGTATTTTGAAAAAATGCTGGCCGATGACCATCACCGTTTGTTGATCGTTGGGGTGGATGGACAGGATGTGGGCTATACCGAAATCTATGAAGGCAAGCGTGACCGTCTAGGACGTTATTACGATGGTGATGATTTAGACCTCGGTTGGCATTTATTGTTTGGTGAAAAGTCGGCTTTCGGTAAAGGCTACTTGCGTCCAGTGATGCGGCTATTAGGTTTTTATATTTTTGAAAATGCACCTTCCGACAAAATTGTCGGGGAGCCTGACCATACGGTTAAACCCTATGCCGCAGTGGTCGAAGAAATGTGCTATGAGGCGCAGCGCTTGATCCCGATGCCTGAAAAAACGGCCATGTTGTATTACTGCTTTAAACAAAAATTCTATGAAAAATTTGGAGGGTATTTAACTGATTCAAATGCATTTATGCAAAACCCTAATCCACTCAATAGGACTGAGGAACTTACATGAGCTATAGCTCAGAACATATACAAATCATGGACATGCGCTTTTCGGCGCATGTCACTGTCGCTGAATTTGAACAATGGCTCAGTCAAGTCGAACGTTTTTTCTTAAAAAAACAGCACTTTGTTTTGGTCATGCAAATCGATATCGGTACGGAATTTCCTGAGGAATACCGTCAATTGCAAGCGGTTTGGTACAAAAAATACAAACAACTTTTTTTTCAATACTGCTTGGGTCTGGTTCGAATTGCACAAGACCCAACCGATCAAGAACGACTGAATACACCTTCACTGCATGCTGCATGGCGGGTGCCTTACTACGTCACACTTGATCATTCTGATGCACTGCAATGGGCAGTGCAGAGGTGGATATGCAAAACCTAAATACACAAAGAGCAACAAGCCAAATCTCAGCTTTGAGCTTAGCCGTTGTCATTGTTTTATATCTGGCACATGCCTTGCCTTTGTATTTTTACAATGTGGCATTACCCGCTATTTTGCGACATCAGGGGGTAGATTTACGTTGGATTGGAATGCTGTCGCTGCTTTATATTCCATGGGCCTTTAAGTTCTTATGGGCACCACTCATTGACCGACTTTATATCATGAAGTTAGGTAAACGAAAAACATGGCTGCTCTTTACACAAGTAGCCCTGGTACTTGGAGTATTGGCCTTGGCCTTTACCCAGTTCTCTTACGGACTGGTGGTGTTTGTTGTGATTGGCTTGTGGATTTCAAGCTTTGCGGCGACCCAAGACATTGCCATAGATGGTTATACCGTAGAAACTTTTTCAGCGTCTGAATATCGTCTAGGCAGTATGGCTCAGAGTATAGGGATCGCTTTGGGGAGTATGTTGGGGGGTGCAGCGACATTATGGCTATACCAATATTACGGTTGGGAAAGCGCATTGGTGTGTTTAGCACTCATGACCGCTTTAACGATGTTTGCTGTTTTTTATATTCAAGAAAATGCAAACGAACAGACAAATATTGTCAAACAAGCGCCTAGCTTAGCCCGTGCTTTCAAACGTCCTGAAATTTTATCTGCCTTGGCACTGATCCTGTGTTATCGCGTGGTAGAAGCACCAGCAATGGCGATGCTCAATCCAATGCTGATTGACCAAAAATGGACGCTTGCCCAAATTGGGGTGCTGATGTCTGTAATTGGCGCAGGTGTTGGTTTGTTGGCGGCTGTGAGTGCCGCATTTTTATTGAAAAAAATTCAGGCTACACAGTTGCTTATTTGGGCGGGGTGGTGCCGAACAGCATTGTATGGGGTGATTGGCGCAGCCATTATTTTGGGCTGGTTAAACCATTGGCATTTGCTCTTGGGGGGATTTGTAATTGTTATGCTTGCGATTCGTTATGTCGCGATGACTTCATTATATGCCTATTTCATGCAAAGCAGTTCCAAAGAACAGGCAGGCACGGACTTCACCATCTTGGTGTGTTTTGAACTGTTGGTTTATTTCATCGGGGGAGCCGCATCGGGCTTTTTAGCCAAATCACTTGGCTATGGCAATTTTTATGTGGTGTTGGCGGTTGCATCTGTAGTCAGTGTACTACTGAGCCAATACATCATTGCACGTCATCAAAAAACTCAACAAAAACTGTTGAATCAAGAAGTTTAATAAAAGGAAAAAGAAATGAACCGTTTTATGTTACCTATGCAGTTGACTTGTTTAACACTGGCTGTATGTACACAGTTATATGCTCAAGATAACGTTCTAACAAATTCAGCAAGTCAGACAAGCGGTGTTGAAGCCCAACAAAAAGAAACCACACAACTTGCACCGATTGTGATGACAGCAACCCGTTCTGCAAAGAGTATTGCGGACATTGCAGGCACTGTTTATAGCATCGATCAAGCTGAAATTGAGAAACAGGCCAACGCAGGTCGCTCAACTGCTGACATTATTGGCTTTTTAATTCCTTCATTAACACCAAGTTCAGGCACAACCAGTAACTACGGGATGACCATGCGTGGTCGTGCGGTGCAATACATGATTGATGGCGTGCCTCAGACAGGTTCTCGTGATAGCTCACGTCAGTTGAATAGCATCAGCCCAAATTCGATTGAACGTATCGAAGTGGTATCAGGTGCAAGTAGTATCTATGGTGCAGGTGCGACAGGCGGTATTATCAATATCATTACAAAAAAAGGTAGTGATGATGCACTGAGCTTTGAATCTAAACTCGGTGTGACGTCTGGTGATAATATCCGTAGCGATGCTATGGCATATGAAGCATTCCAATCGGTTGCCTTTAATCAAGGTGATGTAAGTGGTTATTTGGGTGCGAGTTATAACAAACGTGGCGAATTTCAAGATAGTCACGGTGATCGTATTGGACCTGAGGTTGCCCAGACTGATCGTCAAGATACAGAAACTGTCGATGTGAATGGTCGTCTAAGTTGGCAATTTACTGACAATCAAAAGCTAAGCTTTGGTGCGCAATATTATAATGATGAGCAAGATAGTGAGTATGGTCCTGATTATGGTACAGGCTTAGCTGTCCTGTTTGGTGCGGAGCCGACTTTAAATGCTGTAAAAGGTTTAGATCTCGATACTCAGCCAAGAACCAAACGTTCGAACTTTAATCTGCAATATGAGCATCAAGATTTATTAGGGCAGATATTAAATGCGGAAGCTTATTATCGTTCAGAAACAGGGCGTTTTTATCCAAGTGCAAATTATTTAGCACATTCTGCAATTCCAAGTGGTGGTACATATATCGTAACGCAATCTGAAACTGATATTGATGTATGGGGCGCTCGACTTGCTTTACAAAAAGCCTTTGATCTGGGTAGCCGTAGTCTAAACCTAACTTATGGTGTGGATTATGATTTTGAGCAAGGTTCTCAGACTGCACAACAATATAATCTTGGAACCTTTATGGCGAGTAATGGTTTGACACTCGATCCACAAAATGAATATGCCTTTGGTCCAGATGTTGATACGTCGAAATTTGGTCTTTTCTTACAAACACAATTCGATGTTACGGATCACTTAAATCTACAAGCTGGCATTCGTCATGAGCGTATTGATAGTGAAGTTCAGGACTCGATTCCTTACAGTGAAGCGATGGTTGCAGATGCTATTCCAACATATACACCAGTTGCTTTAAATGGTGGTACGATCAAACATGATGCAACATTATTTAATCTTGGTGCTGTATATCATTTGACGGATGCTCAACAAGTTTTCGCAAATTTTTCTCAGGGCTCAAGTCTACCAGACATTCAACGTATGCTTCGTGATGTACCCGCAAATTTTACTGTGAATAGTCAAACTATTGATCCAATTAAAGTCAATAACTATGAGCTGGGATGGCGTGTACAAGCTGAAAACGGTTTAAATGCAAGTGTCACCACTTTCTATAATGACTCAGATAAAAGTTTAAAGTTTGGCCGTCCCAACTACACGATTGAAGTACTAGATACCGATGAGCGCGTTTATGGTGTTGAAGGAAATCTGTCATATCGACTGCAGCCAAATTGGACAGTGGGTGGAACCATGGCTTACACCCGCGGACAATTTAAAAATACCGCAGGAAAGTGGCAAGAGCTAGATGCAATCCGTGTTGCACCACTAAAAGGCACGGCATTTTCTGAGTGGCAGTTTAACAACGATATGAGCCTGCGCGTTCAATCTCTTGCTATCGGTGGTACAGATAAAGCCAAAAAAGATGCGGTAAAGTATGGTTCAACGCTTCCTGCTGAAATCAAAGGTTTCGCAACAATGGACGTTATAGCCAATGCCAAAGCAGGTCCTGGTACTGTGGGCTTTGGTGTGTATAACGTATGGAATGCAGACTATAAAACTGTATTTAGTCAGGCTGTCGCACCAACCTATGGCGCCATTTCAAGCTTAGCTGCTCAAGGTCGAACCTATGGTTTGAGCTACACATTAAAATACTAATTGCACAACCAGAGGTAGCTTTCAGCTACCTCTTTGCTTTGTAATCTCGCTTTAAGAAATGGTTTAAATAATAAAATGAATAGCAATAACAAAATCTTTATTGCAGGCAGCCTTGCCAATGGCGCTTGTTTTTCGATGATTTTACCTTTACTTGCACCGTTTATTCGGCAACTGGGGCTGACGGAACTGCAAGGGGGTACATTGGTTTCGGCTGGTGCTTTGGTGATGGCCATCTCAGCTATTTATATTTCTAAACAAACCCAAAAATTTAGTATTTATCAGCTTTTAAGTATCGGTTTTATCGGTATGGCGATCACTTGGGGCTTATTTGCGGCGGTACTCAGTTATGGGCTGAGTTATGCCATGTCGTTTATTGTTTTGTTTAGCTTACTCATATTGACACGTGCCAGTACTGGCTTTTTTATGGCGATGCCACAAATTGCGCTGCAAAGTTATGTTATGACGGCTTTTCAAAGTGAACAGGAACGTAGCCAGAATATGGCGAAGTTTGGCGCGCTGAACAGTTTAGGCGTGGTGATAGGTCCTTTAGCGACGACATTATTGTTGACATGGAGCATGTTGACACCATTGTGGGGTGCAGTGGCTATTCTAACGGCTATGGCGGCTTGGATTGTACTAGGCTTTCAAGGGAAGCAAGCGTCACAGACACAAGAACGGGACGAAACCACAGCGAAATTACAAGACGTGTCTACAGAAAAGCTGCAATGGTCAAAGTTAGGGATTTGGTTATTGCTGGGCTTTAGCTTATATGTCGCTATTGTTACCCTGAATTTAACTGCGGGTTTTTATATCCAAGATCGATTCCATTTTGATACCTACCAAAGTGCAATGTATTTTTCTCAGTGTTCATTGATTGTGGGGATAGCACTGGTTTTGATGCAACTGGCGATTTCAAAATGGTTTAAATGGTCAATTAAACAATTACTTTGGATCGGTCTTGTGACGATGGTTTTAGGTTTATTACTTTCACTGAGTGCCAGTCAGATTTGGACTTTCCAAGCAGCTTATATTTTTTATGGTATCGCCGTGGCCTGTTTAATTCCAGCTTTTACCACGGGGGCAGCGCAAACCGCACCAGCCACGCTACAAACTAAAATTGCCAGTTTATGCACAGCTACGCAAGCACTGAGTTTCGTTTTTGCACCTTTACTAAGTACAGGCTTATATCAATGGAATCAACATTTACCCTATTATTTTTTATTGGCGTTGATGACGGGGCTGATGATGTACTTTAGCTTTAAACACATACAAACCAACAAGGATTTAAGTAGCATGGCTTGAGATCCTTTATCGAAGATGATTAACCAAGAAGATAAACGACAGCGTGAATTAAACTTGGGCCAAACAGCACCATGAAAATACCGGCCAAAACCATACTGAGGCAGGCCGCGACACCTTCTTCTTTATGACGTCTGAAAGCAGTACTGGTACCAAAACCATGTGCGGCACTACCCAATGATGCACCTTGAGCAAATTTAGAATCCAATTTTAGAACAAGCAATACGCTGTTAGCCAAGAGTCCACCAACGATACCCGTAATCACAGTGAATAATATCACCAGCTCGACTGAGCCTCCGACGGCTTGCGTGACTTCCATGGCAAAAGGGGTAGAGATAGAGCGGCTCATCAGACTGTAACTGGTCACAGCATCAAAATGGAATAAACGTGCCAAGTAAAAAGAGCTGACTACGCCAACCAACATACCCACGATTATGCCTAAAGCAATTGAAAAAGCATGCTGTTGAATGACTTTGCGATATTCATAGATTGGGATGGCAAATGCGACCGTTGCAGGACCTAACATCCAGACTAACCATTTGCTGTAATACATATAGTTGTCATACTGAATGTTGAAAAACACCAGACACAAAATAATCAGGCAGGGAATAAAAACCGCTGGTGAGAGCAATACATACGGGTGTTTCTGATAAAACTTTTTACCCCAAAGATAGGCCAATATAGTTCCGATAAAACAGATCAAGGCAACGAAGTGAATATGCATGATCGTTCCTTAAATGTGACTTTTCAGCTGATGTGATTGCTTCGGCTTTTTTTGAAACTTGGCCTCAAGCTTAAAGCCCAAGAAAACACAGTAAGCAGTGCAGGTCATCACGCAAATCGTCCCAAGGACAATAGATAAAACCAGTTGCCAACCTTGGGTGAGAAAAAGATGTTTATATTTGATTAAGCCAATAATACAGGGAATAAAAAACAACAACAGTTCAGCTAAAAGCAAATCCGAACCTGACTTAATCCAGTCCAGCTTAAATACACCCGCTAACAGAGAAATAAGTAAAAGCGTTAGACCCACGACCCCACCTGATATCGGTAAAGACAGGGCGATTTGTATCAGCGTTCCGAGATACCAAATCCCAATCAGCAAACCTACTTGAAGAGTAGAACGATAAGGCAATTTGAACGAATGCATTGGAAGACCACAGGGTATAAGTTGTTGGTGTTATTTTAAGTTTGACCTGATCGTGTAATTATGAATAATAAAATAATAATTATGCTTAATTGGAATAATTTTGGATTTTAAAGCGCTAAAAATATTTGTGCAGCTGGTGAAAAGTCACAGTTTTAGTCTTGCAGCGGAGGAGCTATCTGTAACTCAACCCACTATTAGTAAATCTTTAAAACAGTTAGAAGACGAGATAGGACTGCCTCTATTTCATAAAGGCGAGGCAGGGCGTAAGCGAGAAGTCAAACTGACCTATATGGGAGAACAAGTCTATCTGCATGCCCTGCAGATTTTACAGCAAGAACAACAGATCTTTGAAGCAGCAGATCAAATTCGTGGGCTGAAACAAGGTGTGCTGAGATTGGGTTTACCACCTTTAGGTTCAGTACTGCTGAGTTCCTTAATCGTTAAATTTCACAAATTGTATCCCAACATTGAATTGAACTTTTTAGAAGTCGGCGCGACAGGCATTGAAGAAGCCATTTTGGCCAAAAAAATTGACGTTGGGATTTTATTGGGCGAGTTAAAACCCAGCATTCAAGGCATTCAAATTATCGATTCACCGTTGTGTTTGCTTTCCAACTACGATTCACAGTGGAGAAAGCGCAATGTGGTGCAGTTTGCTGAACTTAAAGAAGAGTCATTTTTACTGTATGCAGACACCTTTACTTTAAACCATGTGATTCTAGATGCGGCGATGGCGGCTGGTTTTGAACCCAAAGTGTTATGCAAAAGTAGCCAGTGGGACTTTATTGCCAAAATGGTCGAGTCAGGTGTCGGTATTGCTTTATTGCCGCAAATTTATTGTGAGCAGTTAGATCGCGCAAAATTCAGTGTCAGTTTAGTGGAACAACCCAGCTTACGTTGGAACTTAAATATGGCATGGAATTCAACCGTGGTGATGAATCCTGCAACACGTGCATGGTTATCGATCATTGATGAATATAAAGATCAAATTCATTTTTAGATATTTCATCTTCAGACACGCTTTATTAAAAAATGATCACTCTGGTTACGTTTTGATTACCTAGTGTTACCTTATGCTTACAAAAAAATGTCTAAATACCAATTTATTGATTAATAAGTAAACAAAAATGTTTCATAAAATCAGATCAAAGTCTCTGTGCCCGATTTTTGTATAGTCTAAGTGCAAACATAAAAACGGAGGCTAAATGTTTAAATTTAAGAATGATATTGTGCACGGTGCGCTTTTTGACATGGATGGAACAATGTTTGATACCGAGCGTTTACGGTTTCAAACCTTGAAACAGGCATCCAAAGAGCTAATTGGGGTCGAGTTTTCAGATGCCTACCTTATGGCATGTTTAGGCTTAAGCGCCCGAAGTGCGGAAGCCTTGGCGCAAAAGCAATATGGACAGGAAGTTCCCTATGCAGAGATTCGTAAACGGGCAGATGAATTAGAATTAGAAACAGTGCGCCAATATGGTGTGCCGATTAAAAAAGGTTTGGTACAAGTTCTAGAACGCTTACGTAAAGCAGGATTACGTATGGCTGTGGCGACCTCTAGTCGAAGAGCGATTGCTGAAGAGTATTTAATCAATGCCAATGTTTATAAGTTTTTTGATGTTTTGGTCTGTGGTGATGAGGTTGAAAAGGGGAAACCACATCCTGAAATTTTCTTAAGTGCAGCGCAAAAACTGAACCTCGAACCTGCGCAGTGTTTCATGTTTGAAGACTCAGAAAATGGTATCCGCTCGGCACATGATGCTGGGGGAATCTGTGTACTGTTCAAAGATATTAAAGAACCCAATGCAAGCATGTTGGCACATGCCAATTATTATTTTGAAAATATGTATGACTATCTAACGGAATTAGATATCTACAGCTCACATCTGGAAATGTCTAATTTACAAGAAAGCTTTCCTCAAACTTTAAATCAACTAACTGTGGGGATTCATGGATTTGGTGCCATTGGCGGAGGCTATATTGCACAAATCCTGTCGCATTGGGATGGCTATACGCGTCCTAAAAAAATCTATGCGTCTACACGTAACAGTTTATACCGTTCAGCCGTAAATGCTTTTGGCGCATATTGCATACGTTATGGACAAGTGTCTTATGATGAACGTATTGAAAATATGCATATTATCGATGCTGAAGATTTACAGCAAATGCATGCCATGTACGTCGAGTCGAGTTTAATTGCGATTTGTTTAGCTGAAAATGCATTAGCCAGTGAAGCTGCAACCATTGCACAGGGCCTCTATGCACGCTATCTGGCGCAAGACGAGCAAGTTAAAACTCCACTGACGCTGTTAATTATCTTAAATAAAATTGGTGCTAAGCAGTTGGTTCTAGAGCAAGTGCGTAAAACATTGGTAGAGTTAACAGACCATGCTGTTGCTGACTTTATTTTAGAGCAGCACTATTTCTGCGATACGGTGGTGAACCGTATGGTGTCTAAGCTGAGCGATAAAAATCTATATCGTCAATTATGCATTAAATACAATATTTTTAAGCAATATCAACTTGATGACGAGAGTAATCAAATTGAAGTTGAAGATGTTAGTAAACTGAGTGCAGAACAAGAGCGCCGTGCCAGTGAATATGTAGAAGATTTAAGACAAAATTTTCAACCGAGTCATATTTTACAACATATGGATTTAATTCTTTTCAATGCTGAAATGGATATGCCGATCTATGTGGAAAACAAAAGTCCCTTACTCAGTAAAATGCGTCAAATGATCTTGGTAGATCAAATTTCAGATATTCAACTTATTAAAAACCGTTTATGGAATGGCGTACATGCCATGACTGCATGGTATGCAAGCCTACTCGGGCATCAGACCATTGGTGTAGCGATGGGCGACCCGCGAGTACAGTACTACGTTGAAAAACTGCTTGCAGAAGTAACGCAGGGTCTGACGCATTACCTGCCAAAACGCAAAAATGATTTAACGCGCTTAGCCCGAAGTTTTGATCAGTCTTGCCAGTATGCCTATAAAGATCCATGTAGTCGGGTTGGGCGTGATCCACTGCGTAAGTTGAGTGCATTTGAACGTGTATTTTCATCGGTCGCGTACAATGTCTCGCATGGATTTTCTTTTGAAGCACTATTAAGTGGTGCGATCTTTGGCTATTTGTATTTGATGGAAGAAGAGGAACAGCCCATAGATCTGTTGTTAGGGCATTTGAAGCAACAACTTCAACAGATGAACCTGTCAAAAGCGCACAAAAAGGCGCTGTATTATGTTATTCAAAAACGTCTCAATGAATATCAAAAAGGTGAGCTGGGAATGGAAGACTTTATGATCCCTGACCAACCTCAAAAGGCTGAAATGAGCTGTGCTTAAGCCTTCATGACGTTCAGATGTCTTTGAGCCGACTAAAATGTGGAAACACCATAAGAAAAGCTGGGTAAAAAGAGCTTTTCTTATGGTCTTAAATCTTTTAACGTTAGACCTAAGAGAGACTTGGTTTTTTTACAATGAAATGGGATGAGATCGGGGAACAACCGTGTTCAATTGCACGAACGCTGTCAGTGATTGGCGATCGGTGGACGATGTTGATTTTACGAAATGCATTCTTGGGTGCACGCCGTTTTGAAAGTTTTCAACAAAACTTGGGTGTCACTCGTCATGTGCTTTCTGAGCGTTTAAAGCGTTTGGTTGAACATGATATTTTGGAGAAAAGACCCTATACAGATCGTCAAGAGCGCTTTGAATATTGTCTGACTGAAAAAGGTTTGGCTTTATACCCAGTACTGATGTCCATGGCAATATGGGCCGATCAATGGATGGACGAAGGCTTAGGTCGTCCCGTGCAATTTATTCATAAAACCTGTGGGCATAGCATTCAGCCACATTTGGTTTGTAACGAATGTGGTGATGCCATACATGCCAAAGACATCAAAGCGATACCGACACAGGTTTATGTCGATGCTTTAGCTGTTCAATCAGACGTTAAACAAGCTTAAGTTTATAAACAGTTTGCAGGTTTTGGCACGCCTGCCAAACGACTCAGATGGCGCGCTACAAGCCCAGTATTAAACTTTTCTTGTAGTATGGCATTATTGATGTCTGCACGGACTGTCTTCATTAAAAACTTAATCAGTGGACGTGTTGCAGGTGAGTGTCCAAACTGTTGGTAAAACTGACGTACTGCCATGAGGATTTCAAAGTGCCAATCAGTCAATTCAAGCTCTAAAGATTTTGCTAGCTCTTTTGCAACCTCTTGATTCCAAATGGTGTAATCAACCAAATGACCATCTTGGTCTAATTCTAAATTCATCTAAACACTCAAAATTATTTCAAACTGATACAACGACTATGGTTTAAGCATAGCTCAGCAAACCTAGCATAGCTGATGGTTTGTAGGTTACTCGAATGGATAGCAGCTATATTTTCAGCATCCTGCTCAAGCACAAATATACAAGGCAACTGCTGAATAAAAGTATGCTCTATATACAGGGCTGCATCTCCCATTAAAACTACATCATCCCCTGATTGATACAGGTTTTGTAACTTACTCAGCGCTTGTTCCGTCGCGGAAAATGGAGACTGCACTAGATAAAGTGTTTTGCTCATAGTTGTCTCCTTACCAATACAATACATGGTCAAACTGCTGTATTAAATTGACATTGAGTTCAACATATTCGATTTCTTGCTCTGTTTCTTGAACAAAAGCAGAAGCTTGATTCTTGGTTTCAATCCAAATTGGGCTTAAGTCATAAAACTCAAAGCTATCAACCATGTTTGAAGCCAGTTTAAACGCATGTTTTAAGGGTTCAAATGATTGAGTATTGTTTAATAAGCTGAGTGCAGCATCTTGTAATAGGACTTTGACTTCACAGCCAAAAGTCGCAAGAACCATCGTTGCAGACAGGCTTTCATGCACTTGCAAAGAGTTCAAATTGGCTTGGGTTAAAATAACCAGTACAGATTTCACACAATATACCTTTTAAAAGCAACAAATTCTTGAAAACTTAGCACTTAGAATTGAATTAAGCGCTCTGCAGACTGAACAGCATCGGCCAGTTCCCCTAGGCCTACCAAGTCAAAACCTGTAGCAAGATTATGCTGTGCTAACTGATGACGCTGTGCGTTTTCGGCATTGGTAATTCCTCGGGCTAAGGCTGCACTTACACAAACGGGTAGGCGAATGGCGAGTTTTTGCCACTCAGAACATAGATTCCGTTGGTCGTCAGGTACCCATTGCAGGGCATTGGCAACTTGAACAGCATCTTGGTAGAAAAACACTCGAAAGGGTTCATTTTTCCCATGCAGTGCTTGCGCTAAACCTAGAGCATGCCATGCATGAATTGAACTCGGTGCGGAGGTAATTAGTAATAAAGTACTCATCAAACTTCACTAGAGGAATGTCCAAAGCTTGCTTGGTACATTCGGACTTCATAATAAAAAGGTAGTATACAATGATTTTAGATGATCTTTTCTAAAAATAAGACAAAAATTAAAAGTAAAAATAAAATTAAACTAATAAAAACAATAATTTAAAACCATGTATCAATCAAATACCATCACTAAACCTCTGACATATCTGCACAAAATCCCCTCTATTTCCTTTTATTTTTTTACTTTATAGATAGAATAAAAAGCAATCTGCACCAAATCTGCACCAAGAAATGAAACTACCCAAACCGATTCAGCGCGGCAACAGCTGGCGCATCACTGTGACTTATCAAAATAAGCGTTATTCGACTACCAAAGACTCTGCAAAAGAATGTGAGCTTTGGGCGATGGATAAATTGTCCGAGCTTCGATCTAACAAAAAAGCAATCGAACAAGGTGAAAAGCCTGCTTATCCATTTCGGGATCTATGCGCCAAATACTATCAAGAGCATGGTCGACACATGCGATCCGCACGAACAATCAATTTCAAAATAAAAAACCTTGATCGAATTGCACCAAATTTAGCAGACAAGTCTATTTATGACTTTAAGCCTGCCGATATTGCAGAATGGCGAAATAACCGTAAGAAAGAAGTAAAGGTGGCAACACTCAGGAATGAGCATGCGATTTATTCAGCCGTGTTCACTTATGCCATGAAAGAACTATTTCTGATTGATTCCAATGTGTGGCATTCAGTCACGATGCCAGGCAAAGAAAAATCAAGAAGTCAGCGTATCACTGAGGAAGATCAGGCTTTAATGCTCAAGGCGTTAAGTTGGGATGGAATCACCACACCTGAAACATCACGTCATTATGTAGCCTGGGCATTCCTATTTGCTTTGGAAACCGCAATGCGTCAGGGTGAAATCCTTGCCATGAAAAGACAGGATATTAAAGAAGGCTTTGTGCATTTACCGATGACTAAAAATGGTGAATCCCGAAACGTTCCATTATCTAAGGAAGCGAAACGACTTTTATCATTACTGCCTAAAACCAATAATCAACTTTTGCCAATTGATAAAGATCAATGTTGCGCCACATGGGTTCGAGCTAAGAAAAGAGCAGGGCTGCCGCATATCAACTTCCATGACTCGCGACATGAAGCTATTACAAGAATGGTGAAAGTAAGGAAATTACCGGTAGAAGTGTTGGCCAAGATTACAGGCCACAAGACGATTTCGATGCTGGTGAACACTTATTACAATCCAGATGCTCAAGACCTGGTGGAAATGTTTAATGACAGTGAGAGCTAATTAGCTCTCGGTCTGCCTCTTTTAACTTTCACGGTCAGCAAGTCATGTGCAAGGCGTGGATTGTATAGCGCCTTGCCTTGTGTGCCTTGATTAATCGGGGCTAATTTTTCCCGAATCGTGGTCACTGACAAGTTGTATTTCTGAGCTAGGTGAGAAGCTGAAACCAATTCGACATCAACCTCTTTAAGCTCCTTCACTGTTGCACCGCCAATAGTCTGACCTAACATGATTTGAGGCGGTCTTTCGGCTTCAACAGTGATGGTGTAACGAGCCATTCAAGACACCTCCTTTAAACTTTTTACTACCGTTTCAGGTAACCCAAACACATCTTTAAAAGCCTTATCAAATTCACCGCTTTGGATGAACTGATCGATCAGGTTTACTTGCTTATTGATCTCTAATTCTTTGTCGACATTTGTTTGTTGAATTTCAGTCATTGGCCTTGTCCTCCACATCAGCTTTTCGATACTCACTGCCCAGAATCTCAATAGCTACTGGCGCAACCTTTAGCGATGTTTCGAACTTAAAATATTCGCCCTTTTTCCAAGACAAGCCATAACCAGAACCCCAAGGCAGGACTTCTTCAGCCAGAATAATCTTGTTCAACTCATCGTAAGTCATAGACTTTGGCTTCATGGCATCATATTCAGCCTTGTGTTCTTTGGCAGTAGCACGAGGCAAAATAGCTAAATAACCACTTTTATGCTTTGATGTTTTCCATTTTGTTTTGTCAATTTCAGCCTTTGGGTCTGCCGACATGTTGAAGAAACGAAGACCATTTTGAATGCTGTCATGCGTTTGATGCATTTCAAAACCATAGTGCTTACAAAGCTTTGTAACTTGCTCATAAAAAGCATCACGCTTATCCATAAAAGCATCAATTTTCGCCAAGGTTTCAGTATCTTCAATTTTGTAAAAACAGGTTTGCTTAGTCATTGGCTGGCTCCCGTGCTTCATCCAATACTTCTGCAATATCTGCAAAACTCACATAATCGTCACCAAGTGCTTTTTTACCAAAACTGTCCATATTTGCCATAAGTTGAGCAAGTTGATGCTTATCAACCAAAACAAACCCTTCCGGCACCGCTTGGGTTTTGGCTAACCAACCTTTTTTAAACAAATTAAACGCTAGGGCAGTATCACTGTTTTCATAAGGGTTTTCATAATCTCCCCATAATTGATCTAAGCAGAAACCAATTTCCTCTGCTTCAATTTCAAAAGCCTCTTTGATTAAATCATCTTGTTTTTGAACATCCATCACTTCACCTCGCTGAGCAAATATCTGCGCGAAATCCTGATTTATTGTTTAAATTGCGCAAATAATTGCTCGAAATATTCATTTAACCACTGGCACAATCGTCAATTGACCGCCTGTTGTTGATTCAATCAATTTAGTGAAATAACCAATTGCATTACCTAATGTTGTTTCATCAGCTTGAGCAGGGCGCTTTACTAAAATCTCAATAGCCTCAAGTAGAATTCGTTTCTCATGCACTTCCATCACGCAACCTCGCATTCACGTTTATTTCGAGCGAAAATAGCATAGGCATCATCTTCACTAAAATTGATATCAATTAAGAAAAAGCCGTTTGGTGCAATCGGGTCCCACTTGGTGATATCACAATCATCCATCATGATTTCCCAATCATCATAATTAACAAGGCTCTCCATCCAGAACATCACAGTGTCTACACCAAAGTGGCTTTTAAATTTTTCCCACTCTTCACGACTTACGTATTCTTCGTTTTCCAGATGCTCATTCATGTATTTTGAATAAACTGGATGTGTCCAAGTTCCCATTTCACTGCGCACAATTTCAGCTGGCTCTAGTTTGTTATCTTCCATCACGCCACCTCATTAAATGGATCATGTTTCTTAAATTCTTCAAATAATTTGGCAGCTGGTCTGTTTAATCGACCGTTTTCCAAAATCATAACGCCACGTGGAAAGTTTCGATTGTTGATCTCGTGGTAAAAAGAGATAACACCAGCACGCGCCACACCTTTGTATCCAAGCTTCGCTAGCCAAATCAGAAATGCTTCACTCATGAGTGGGTGGACAAGAGTTGCTTTTTTCATAGAGTCACCAATGCTTTACGGAGGTAAGGATCTAAGTCATCTTGACGTAGCAACCAAGTCACATAACTTGGATCAAGGTCTTTAACTGCTGCGCCTTTATGTTTCCCAAAAGTTATGTACTTCGGTATACGGGCAGTTTCTGACATGATGAAAAGCGAATTCATGTCTTTAATGCCCAACTGCTCTACTAATGTTTTTAGAATTACACCAGTGAAATAGATGTCTGCTTTAGCATTGTGGGCATGTCGAAGGTGTTTTCGTGCAAGCTCCAAATCATCCATAACGTGGTAGTACATTGCGCTTAATGTGTGTGGCAATTCAGGCCATACCATGCGACATAAAGCCAACGTGCAAATACCTTTGACAGTGAAGTCTGGCTGGCATTTCTGAATAGCTTTAATGTCATAGTCAATATTGTGTCCAATTAGGTATTGGACATCTTGAGGCATCTTGAATGTGTCAAAGCTTGGCTTTTCAGCAATATCAGCTTCAAGAATGTGGTGCGTTGCTAAAGCACCCAGAGCGATAGGCTCAGGGCATGAGAAGTACTCATCAAAAACTTGCTCTTGGTTGATTACCAACACCCCTTGCTCAAAAGAGCAAGGTGCGTAAGCAATCTCAATTGGGTAACCATTCAAGTCGTGAGTTTCTGTGTCTAGGATTAATGCGCTCATTGGCTGATTCCTGATTTTGCTAATTCTTCAAGTTCTTTCATTACTTTCTGGACTTGGGTTGAATCAATTTCCATAAGAGAATCTATACCCAAGTGTTCACAAGCTGTTTTTACATCTAATCCACACTGGTCTATAAATTCCTGTAATTCATCCCGTAGGGCTTCTGATATCCCATTAAATTCAGGAGGTTCTATCCATGTATCGCGGGGTATATCGAATGTGCAGCCGAGTACTTTCGCTCGAGCAAGCATTGCTTGACGCATGTTTTGATAATAAGTGTGTTCTTTGTCTAGCTTTAGGGTCTCGGTCAGGTGATTTAAGTCGCTTGCATAAACTGCTTCTTCGCAGCTTTGTTTCCAGTTATCCAAATCCTCAAGTGCTTTATTTAATGCAATTTGAGCAGGGGTAAGCGTGTTGATATGAGTCTTCGCATCTGCAATTAAGTCTGCAAGAAAAGTAGGGTGTAACTTAAGATCAGGTACCCAAACCTCACCAGTCTCACCACCTAAAGCACCTGAATTTTTCGCATGGTGTGTTGGGGATGGCTTGAAGTTAATGACTCTCGCATTTTTACCTTCACCAGTAGTTACAGTGGTCAAATAACCCATGATGTCTGCAATACGATAAAGCTCATTACGATTCTTGCCACCAAGCTCAGGACGGTAGATGACCTGATCACCGCTTTGGTCTTCTGAGGCATGGGCAATAAAGACGACATCCTTACCAAAACTTAAAAGCGTATTGATGTACTGCTTAAACTTCATGTTTGCTAAGCCCTGGGCTTTTAACTTGAGTGCACCATCTTGCTGACGGTTATTCGCTGTTTTAAGCAAATGTGTCTTGATGGATTCAAGCATTGCGCCCACGGTATCAATAACAACAGTATTGAAAGGTGCTAAGTCTTGTTCAGTAATGTTTTCAATATCTGACCACTGCTGAACTGGAACAACAGCTCCGCGACGAAGTTCACCAGTACGGTGTGCACCACGGTCAAAGTCAAATGAAATGGCTTTATCTGCGGTGAATCCTAAAGACGTTTTACCAAGCCCCGGATCTGCATAAATGTAAGTAATAATCGCACTTACGTTTAATGCTTGGTCTGCTGGAATAATAGGTATGGCCATGATTATTTCCCCTTATGCCCAGAACAGTGAGCCTTTAGCTCGTTTAAATGATTTTGGATAAGTGCGTGTAAGTGACTTCTGAAGACGAATAGCCATAGTTTTTCTTTGTCGGAAAACTCGTTCACGTTCAAAGTTTTCACGGATCCAAGACTTAGCAGCGTGAACCTCAAGCGTGATTAACTGTTCGGTACCATCCTTATTGACCACATAGATATGGCGACCTTTTTCAAAGTAGGTTGAATGGCCTAGACGCATACGGATGTTGCCTTCGTCATCTTGGCTGATGAACTCGGAAAACTTTTGAGTAGAAGTAGTCATTAGCCCGCCTCCACTAAACGATGTTTTTCGATATAGCCTTTGATGAGGGCATTGAAGTTCTGATGGTCGATATGGTTTGTGAAGTCGTTGTATGGATTGCCTAAGGCATCTGAAACGGTCACTTCATCAAGGCTGGTTACGTCTACTGCAGTGAATTCACTACCTGGTACGCCGTAGCTGTCAGGAAATGCCTCAACTTCAAAACGTGCAGTAACGCGGAAACCATCTAAACGAATAATCGCTTCGCCGTGGTTATCACCAGTCATGCGTAATGCAAGGAGTTGATATTCAGAAGGTGCTACGTTGGCAACGATAGGTTGAGCAGCCTGAGGTGCAGTTTTAAACCCACAGCTAAGCACGCCTATTGTTACAGCAGCTACACCAAGAGATATCTTGATGGTATTGAAAGGGGATAAGGTTTTGTTCATAATTGATCTCGCAGTTTCTGTAAAAGCACTCAAAGGGTTCGAAGTCTTGAGTGCTTTTTTAATGTCTGTGAGATAAATATAACTATAGTTATTTTTATAGTCAATAGAAAATCAAATAAAATATATCTAAAGTTATATAAAATTATAGTTGTAAGAATTTTTATGTTTTAATAGGCAAAAGAAAACCCACCGCTGGGGTGGGTTGGATGGAGTTTTTTTTAATGACTAAAGAAGAGTTTCGAGCAAATTTGTATACAGCCTTAGTGGCTACAACACAAAACCCAGTTGTTATTCAAGAGCAAATCAAAATAGCTGAGGAGTTTGTATTCTCTAGCGCAGTAGTGAGCACCGAACGATTAAATGCTATGCATCAGACCGTAAAAGTGGTTTGTGACAATACTCTCGTCGGTGTTGAGACAAATAAAAAACGACAAGACTTGCTTCAAACCGTTCTAAATGATCCAATGCATCAACAGCTCCGTGCTTATAAAAGCCAACTTCTAAGTTATTCTGAGAATAATAAGCGCGATCCAGTGAATGCATTACTCGAAGATTTATTCTCAATATTATAGATGAATCACTCTCTATAATTATTTTCAGGGGTGTCGTCAGCATCTGCGACAACAATAATCATGTGTTTTTGCTGATGCCCTGATGATAAATACATAAAGTGGCGCGCAATAACCTTAAAATGAGCAAAATTTCCTCTTTCTTCTAACGGGCTGCAAAGGTCGATCATAATGCAATCACCTATAGAGGGAATTGGTTCTCCTTGCTCCACTTCATATCCAGCATCGGATAGCGTTATATTGTCAGGTCTATCAGCATCTTTAGCCAAATATTGAAATTCAATTTTCACTTAATTCTCCACCCGATCTATTCTTAAGGACTGCGTCGGGTTCGCAGCTTTTATTCTTTTTCAAAGTCACTGATGACTTACTTTATAAACATCCAGAGATAACCTAAACAAACTCATACCGGCCCAGCTTCGCAGTATTTAAAAGTTCTTCGTGATTACATAACTCTATTCTTGAAATAAAGTCTAAAGGCATAGTCAGTCTCTCAGCAGTAATGGTCTCGAAGTGAACCCAGATTGCAGCATCTTGATTCTCGAAGCTAATACTTACAAGTTTGACCAGGTCGTAAGGCTCACTATCATGGAGTAAGACAATATTGTAGAAATGATCTGTGCGTACATATGAGATAAGCATTTCATGAATAGCAGTTTGTTCATCACTGCTTAGCTCGCTATATTTGCTCAGCTCAATGTTATTGTATTCTTTACTCATTAATCATTCTCATTACGTGATTAAGCCGCATATAGCGGCTTTTGTTAGCGTCGAACTCGCTTTACAACCTGTTTCCACCAGTACTGCCCTAATATGGTTATACCTTCTGATTCTATTTTGCTAGGGGAGTAGTACTCGTCAGGAAATTGATTTTTATCAGGGTTTGCTGAGACAGCCTTAAAGCCACCCTTACCTTCGTCACTCCAATTAAACAAGTATTTAATTTTTGTATCATCCCCAACCTGAAAAGCATAAATTTCCCCGTCGTAAATGGTTCTAGCAGACATATCAATTGATATGGCCTGTCCATCTTTTAATTTAGGAAACATGCTTTCGCCGCGAACGTGAATTACCTTGGTTGCGGATGGTTGAACATTACATTCCTTAATTAGATCAACAGGGAAAAGCATCTTATTGTTGCTTGGCTTTTCTAAATTTAAGTAGCCATTGCCAGCACTCACAAATACATCATCATAATAATCAATAGCTACGTATCCATCTGGAACGGGATCGCCAGATTGATAGATATTAACCTCCATCGCAGATATATCGGCATTGCTTTTTTCTGGAGTTGATTCACTACCAGTTGTTAACCATAGAGGGTCAACATTTAAAAAATTAGCAATCAGTGGAAGGAAAGATGATTTCAGATTTCGACCAGATTCTAAGGCTTGATATGCAGGCTGAGACATTTTCACAGCTTCCGCTACTTCTGCTTGGGTTTTCCCCGCACGCTTTCTTGACTGCTTAAGTCTGTCTTTTAATTCCATCTTTCAGAACCTCAAAATCTTAATAACAAATATATAACCTTGGTTATATGAGTTCAAATAGTTATAGTTATTGACTAAAAATAACTATAGTTATAATATTGGTTATATCTAGTGAGGATATAACTATGAGTAACACCACAAATAATATTTTCCAGTTGCTCGTAACCCATTTTGGTGGGCAGGAAAATACAGCAAAAGCCCTTGGGGTCAAACAACCAGCAGTGTCTGGCTGGGTGCGAGGCTCAAAAAGAATGTCTGAGATCGTTGCGATGAGAGCCCAGGCGGCGACAGATGGAAAATTCAAAGCGGTTGAGTTATGTCCATCTCTTAATGATTTCAAGCAATTGGCAATATAACCAATTATCACTTTGTCAAACCTTCAAAGAAACGTGAAACAAATAAAGGATTTCACAAATGCAAGAAATAACACTAAGCCGTGAAGCTCAAACGGCAATTTTTAAAATGATTAACCAGACAAAGGGAATTTCACCAAAGGAAATTGCTCAGGTCACTGGTGATTCGCATAACACCATATGCAACTACGGCAACGTAGGGATGCCAAACCATTTACCGAGCTTAAAGAAGCTTGAAACCATCATGATGTATACGCAGAACCCTGAAATTTTAAAGGTGTGGGCGCATCAGATGGGATACGCATTAGTACCAGTGGATTGTGACTCAAGCAAACATCATGAGCTATCGATCTTTGAAGCAATGATGCAACACAACATTAAGAGCGGGAAAGCAAACCGAGTTGTGTATGAGGCTTATGAGGATGGGGTGATTACACCAGCGGAATACGAAGAGATCCACCAGATTACCCAGGGCTTGATCGAGTTGATTACCGCCGTGGATCAGGCAGCGCTTAAGCAAATGCAGAAGTACACAGCAAATGCTCAAAAAGAAAAAGCCTGATCGCAGAAATCAGGCTTTTCAATTCATTAATTATCGGAACCAATGAATATGAGAACAAATTTAGCACAACAAGCAATTCAAGACAATTTAAATAACGATTTCTTACAAGGGGATACGGTGGTGCTAATCGCTCCAGTGACTCTTGTGAATCGTACTTTTGATACAGGCGATTTACTTTCCGTTGAGTACATAACCTCGTTGGGTGGTATTGGCGTTACAACGAATGGTGTGATCGTTGTGGTTGTAGATCCAACAGAGGTCCGTCATGCAACAACATTGGAGCTGAAATTAAAGCGCCGTTTAACAGATGCAGAACAAGCCTTAGCGGAGGTTCCATGATTACCAACAAGGCCATTCAAAAGAAGCCTGAGCATAAGCAGGTGATTGAGCTTCAATCATGGTACGAGCCAGCACTCCGCACATTAGATGGATTGCTGGAGATCCGTAGGGCAAATCTTCGCAAGATCAAGGGTGATGAAAAGAATGCTGCCGTCACCCGTGAAGAGTTTATGGAAACGTTGATCAATGAACATCATGTTTCAGTTTGGTATGCAGGTGAAATTATTTCAAGCCTACATCGAGCAGGTCATATTTTTATGTTTGGCCGCTTTATTAAAAATATCGAAAAAGGGGGTGCTCAGTGAGATATTCAGCTAAACGTGGGCAGAAAGATGTTCAAGCTCCAGCACCTATCGAGGTGATGATCCCTTTGCTTGATCCAGTGAAGATATACACACCTAAAGAACTTGCCGCAATGCCCTTATCAGTCATGAACCAAGCTATTGAGGCTCAGGAAGCTTATTTCATTCTTGAGCATACAACCCAAATGGGGGGGCAAGCCATAGCGATACGTCGCCAAATGCAAGAAGGTACCCAACTTATCCAGGTGAAAGAAAAGTCACGCACCAGGTACAAGATCAACAATCAATTTGTCGAACCTCGAATTATTCGTCAGTTGGAAAAACGTGGCTTAGTCAAATTGGAGGAAGCTAAATGAACTATTACCAACATCATATTGGGGATTTCAACAATGCGACTCGCCATTTGAGCTTGGTTGAGCGTGCTATTTATCGTGATTTACTGGATATGTATTACGACACAGAGCAACCCCTTGATGCTTCAAATTTGGATCGTTTGGCTCGCCGTGTTCAATGCTCAACTGATGAGCAAGTAAAAGCTCTTCAATATGTGCTAGATGAGTTTTTCACGTTGAATGATGGTCTTTATATCAACAATCGTTGTGAGCGTGAAATTGCTGAATACCACGGAAAACGTAAACAAGCGAGTGAGGCAGGTAAAGCATCTGCTAAAAAGCGTGCAGCGAAAAAGCAACAAGACCCCAATGGTGGTTCATCACAAGTTAAGCTTACGAATAACGAAAGTTCAACGACCGTTGAAAATCCGTTAGACGAGAATTTAACGGACGAGCAACTAACCATAAACCATGAACCAGTAACCAATATTATTGATAGTAGTAGTAATACGTGTGAGGAAAATTTTCCATTACCAGCAATTCAGTTTTCACAATACAAATCTGAAGACCATAAGCGATATTCAATTCTCGAATGCGTAAATCAATACTCACTCCAAAACGATTTTATTGAACTTGGAAGACAAAGATTCTGTGAAGTTCAAATCCAAGATTTGATTTCTATGTTTACCAACTTTGGTGATTTCTTCTCAGCTAAGGGTGAAGAATCCAAGAACACACCAAGTCTATGGTTGGTCAAGTGGTACACATGGATTCAAAACAACAAGGATGCTACGAAACGTCAGCGTGAAACACAATCAACATCTCAAAAACCAAAATCTCAATCAAGCGCAGGAAATAGAACTCAGGGTGAGGTCAATGAGTGGCTATCTGAAATTGGTGGTGAAGACACTCCATCAATTCGAGATGTTCATGAAGTGGAGGGTGTGAAATATGCGTAATGAATTAACACAAAATCAAGATCATTCTGTCCAACAGTTTGGTGAGCAAGATGCGCGCAAGCTGGTTGAAGACATGCTTTTGTCATACGGTAAACGCTTTACAGATCAATGGTCAGGCTTAAAAAAGGGGCAGGTGATTGATAAGTTTGTCCAGAAGCTTTCAGGTATCACCTTTGATCAATTTAATCGGGGACTGATTCGTCTTGAAACTTCAGCTTGGCCACCATCCGTAAACGAATTTAAAGATTGGTGTTTAGGTAAGTATGAATACCAAAGCCATGATGAGGCTTGGTTGCAGGCTTTGACTTACGAAAAACAGAATCGATCTCATGAAATCAATAAATTTGCAAAACAAGCATTTGATGAAGTTGTAAAGCCTTATGGATATTTAGGTTCAACAGATACGTTTTATAAAGTTTATAGCAGTGTTTACAAGCGAATCATATCTGAGGCTAAGGAGCGCAATGAGGCGGATGAATTACTAGAAGCAATTGCTCAATGTGGATTTACTGGTGATGATCCAAGCCACAAACCCGTGACCAACGATATTGCACGCCAGCAGCTGGAGAACCTAAAGCGAAAACTGAATGTCCGTAATCGTGAAATTCCGAAACCTCAAAAGCTTGAGGTGAGTGAAGCTGCGAAGCGGGTTCAAAACGAGTGGCCAGATCCTTTTGATAATCCAAATGAGTATCAGGCAATGAAAGCCAATGGATTCAATCGTGTTGGGGGTGAAGTGTGAAGCAGCAGAAATTCAGTACAAAACAAGCCGTGAAACAAGGCGAACGCATGGTGCTGGTTTTAAAGAAAATCATTCAGAAGTCTGGACGAACCAGTTTGAAAGAAGTTACCGAATGGATGGAAATATCACCACGTAATGCCAATGTTTTTGTAAATCAGCTTTTAGCGGAAGGGTATTTGGAGACAAACAGCAAGAGCCCTATGAGCCTTAAGGCTACAGAAAAGGCTAAACGGTTATTTGAGGTGCAGCCATGAATTTAACAATCGAACAAATGCGGGAAATTGTGGATGGAGCGCCTGAGTGGGCACAAGGTTTTTGTTTTGAGCTAAGTGTTTATGCAGCATCCAGTAAGGGGAGCAAACTCAATATTACTTGCTTGGACGACATTCGCAAAGCCATTGCTGACCACGACCGCATTGATACTTGCAGTGATATTCGGAATCACGTGTCTCCAAATACGAAGGTGATTGAGCATGAGTGAATTACAAGATTTGTTTGAGCAAAGCAATCCTATCCCTAAAGGCATTACTCGCTGTGGTGACCATTACGCCCAAACGGAATACATGTTGATTGACCCTTATGCAAGTAATTATGCAGCAAGGTTTAAGGGGTTTATGGAGGGTGTTAAGCACCAACAAGCCATCATCGACAACCTGAAAACCCAGCTCAACAACATGGAGCAGTGTTATATCCAGCTCAAGCAAGAACATAATGAGTTGATTAAGCATGACACCCGAGTTGATCGAAAGTGGAAATCTGCGGAAAAGACTGCTGAAAAGTACAAGTCTAAAGTTTTGATGATTGCTGATCTTTTACGTGATTCCACTGATCAAGATATGACATTGAAGGCCATTAAAACCGTAATCGATCGGGTGGGTGAACATGGGTAATAAAGATCAAGTTACTGAGCGTGATATTCGTTTACCTCAATTTAAGGATTCCAAGCTAGAAGATTTAGAGTTTGATGGAACGGGTGATGTTGTTAGGAAAGATCGATTTGAAACATCAATGCGAAAAATCTCAGGAATGCTTCACGGTGTGAATGGTCTTTCTTCACGCAGTAGTTGGACATGCGAACAGGTGGTAGAGGCTGTGAAGATCGTTTTGGAGCGAGGTGCAAGTGACCAGCATCTCCCTCGCTGAATATCGAAGAATCTACAAACCAAAACGTAGAGCTAAACGTCCCGGATCGGTCAAGAAACAGCGTGTTGTTAGTGAGGGTGAGGTGATATTGGCCACAGCTCTGAGAGCTTTAAAGGTTGAGTTTGAGCAGGAGTTTAAGTTTCATCCTACACGTAAATGGAGAGCTGATTTTCATTTGAAGGGCAAAAAGGTATTGGTCGAAGTGGAAGGAGGGATCTGGAGTAATGGCAGACATACAAGGGGAAAGGGTTATTTAGGAGACTTAGAGAAATACAACACAGCAACAATGATGGGTTATCAGGTAATACGGTTTAGCACCGAGCAAGTGAAAAGCGGCAAAGCGATTGAGCAAATAGAGAAGATGGTAGGGGATTTGGGATGAATGCAGTTATGGCAGATAAATTTGAACAATTTGAATGGTTGACTCATGGCATTACTGCGAAGTCGCCAAACTTTGAGCCACAAGCTCATGGCACTGGGGAGAAGCCTTTGAACTACGAAGATCGTTTAGGTGCCATTGCTACAATGGATACCCAGCTAGCGAAGTCGGTAACCTCAGTTATTGTTTATGGTGAGTGTTCAGTAAGTGACTTTGAGTACATTCGTAATCATTTGGCTAAAATTATGATGGATGCTGCGTATGCAGATAAGAAGCGCGAGCCTGAGCAAATTGCGATTTACCACCTATCATGGCAAGTAGCAAAGATGGTGATAGTTTTTGCACTAAATCCTGATTACGAAAACAATTTTACATCCAAGGGCCGATTAGAAGTTGTTGCTGGAATTTCAACTATTCAGATGCCTGCTAATATTTATCGACAAACATGGAAGCCTTACGAAAACCTTATGGTAATTGCATTAGAAATGGCAATCAAGGAAGCATCAGAAGCAATTGATAAGTACCGCCGTGCCACATACAAGGAGTTTGAGGCATAGTATTTTGGCGCTATAAAAATAAGTTAGCATTATTCTGCTAACTAGGGTATCTTATTCCTATACTGGTCGTATTACGGTTTATCCGAGACCAAGCTTTAAAAGCTCATCAAACGATGGGCTTTTTTTTGACATAGTTTGTTCATGAAAATAAGCGATAATGAATTTTTGTTTTGAGCTTTAACTGAAATGGCAATTCTAACTGTCAAGAAATTAGATGATACTCTTAGTGAATTAGTAGTTAACGGCAAAAAACCTGAAAAGATTTTGTTGGGTTATAAAGCGTATGGCGAGCTAATGAATGATCGTAGCTTTTTTGAGGAAGTAGCAGGATCGGCAATGGATCCAAACAAACGAAAATATAAAAATATTAAAATTAAGGTTACCCAAGACGAATACCAGCTTGAAGTGAAGTGTCAAAAATAGGTTTAAGCATCAAGGAAAGCTCGCCAAATGGTGGGCTTTTTTTTATTCCTAAATAATTTGGAATAAAATGTGAATGAGATCTCAATATAAACCAAGTATATTAGTGGTATTAAGTTCTCCATGATAGTTAATATCAGTTTATACCTGCATCTTCCCCAAGTTGCAGGTTTTTTTTTGCTTCATTTTTTATACGATTAATGATTTAATTATTTTGTTGTAAATAAAAAAACAACGATTCCTTGTATCGGCGCAAATGACCAAGGGGAAAAGCCTTACAGAGATGTAGGGCTTTTTTATTGCTGTATACAAATTGCATGGGCTTTGATGGGCTTTTTAAACAACTAAGATGGTATAGTGACACTCTCTTTTAAGTGCTCCTCTATATGCCTGAAATCTATAAATACATTTACACTCAGATGAGTATATTCGGTTCATTACCAACACATAAAGTTCTTATAAATAGTACACATAACAAGACCAAATTAATTTTCGCTGATAATACTTTTGTTTATGGGGCTGTTTCTGATTGGGCATTAGGTCTATCCGGGCTTGATTCGAGAAAATCAATATGGTCAGAAGAACCCAAGTTGTTTTTAGAGGGTGAAAAGAGAAGATTGAGCCTCTATCGAGCATCTCATCCAGCATTTATAACTGAAGCAATTTTAGGGTAGGCTTAAGATATTTTGAATTTCGTTAATACTATAAGTGCTTATATTTCAAATAAAGTTTGCTTTGTGGTTGCTTAGGGCGTATAAAGCTAACTCGTTGATGCGGGATGGAGCAGTCTGGTAGCTCGTCGGGCTCATAACCCGAAGGTCGTTGGTTCAAATCCAGCTCCCGCTACCAACGAAAAAAGATTCAAAGTTTATAGCCTAGTCCCCGTGGATTAGGCTTTTTTTATGGCGGCTTGACTTTATTCGTAGTGGTTTAAAATTTAATGCCGCCACCCAGATTTTACATACATCAAAGCTCGGTCAAATGACTGGGCTTTTTTGTTGCCGAAATTTGGCAACCCTATCCTGTGAGTGTGCCAGCTTACAGAACATGCCTTGAGTAAACGCCTAGATGGTTTAGGCAATTCCAGCTAGGGCTTGGCAACCCGACCTTAAAGAGAATGAAAGCAAGTGAAGTTGACCGTGCATGTAAGGTTAATGTGATTGTGAGTAGCGGTAGATCAGTTGCCGAGCTGATTAATATCGAACTATAGGCAGGGGTGTGGCAGATCACCACATCCTTATTAAGTTACATAGTGAACAATAATTCATCAAAATGAGATTGGATAGATACAATTTCGGGTGATATTTTTAATTAAATATTCTACATGGATGGAATTAAAGATGAAGCTACTAACTTTATTAGGTATTGGTGTTATGGCAAGTTGCTGCTATAGATCAAAGCGCATTGCTAGCAAACACGCTTCACACTCAAACTTCGATAAAATTGTTCAAAAAGCTGCTCTGCATGGCTTCTAAACAATTTAGTTAGTGTTGGGTTTTGTAATAAATATATGATTGTAGGAGAACGAAATGCTTCAATTGTTAATTTGTTTATTTGGCCTTCATGGTGCAACTGAGATTGACGGTGAAGTCAAAGAATGCCGTGATTGTTTGAAAGAAATATAAGGCCTTTCGCTACGTTTCCTTAGTCATTTGCCGAACGGATTACGGCACATAAAACCCCGCTCAATATGCATTATTGGCGGGGTTTTTCTTTTCTTATTGGGTGGATGCTATGACAGACAAAGTACAAGCTAAAAAAGACTTAGAGTTTTGCAGTGCTGAGCTGTCTAAGTATCAGAATCTCAGCCGTTCGGGTTTGACACGGGATGAGATGCTGGCAATAGATGGCATTATGATTAAGTTGAAAGAGCGGGTTAAGAATCTAAGAACAACCCTATGCGATAATTAACTAAAATTAACTAATACATCGTCTTTGTATAATTTCTTACATATCTATCACTGTAAATTGTGAGAAATGTATTCTTTTAGTGTTGATAATTTTTTTAATTGTGAGAGTATAAAAAAAGAACAATAAAGGGAGAAAAGTATGGCTTCACAAGATGTGCTTATAATCTCGGTTTCGGCCTTTGTCCTTGCATTAACGATTTATGAGTTTGGGCAGATGTCGATGTTGTTTTAAACTAAACCACCTTCGGGTGGTTTTTTAATGGGCGCAAAATATGAACGCAGACGACTATTTCTGGAAAACAAAAAAGCGCCCACCTAAAACCAAACCACGCTCTAAACCTCTTCCTAAAGCAAAAGAAAAATACCTAGAAGCTGAAGAGACTTTATTTCAGGAGTTAGAAGAACACCTGATTGGCTATGAGCGTAAATTTCAATTTGAATCCACTAAAAACTGGCGATTCGATTTTTATATTGTGAAGCTGAGACTTCTTATTGAAATAGCAGGTAGTCCTTGGGCTGTCGGGCGTGGTGGAAGAAAGATAGCAAACGCATTTAATAAGTATGATCTGGCTGAAGATATGGGTTACAAGATTCAGCGTTTTGAGCCACATGCAATTGAGTCGGGTGGTGTGATTCGGTGGATCAAGTCGCAGTTAGAGAGATTAGAAGATGGAACAGATCAGACCATTCCCACCGACGGATCTTATTGATCAGGCTGAGGAAGAAGAAGCAATTCGCCTTGCGCCCGCCGTGGAATTAAAAGAATGGGTGATTAAAAACTATTTGACCATTGGTGGCCACCTCCACAATCCAGATCATGACCATATCTCTGAGCTACTACACGACGATGAAACCTTCTTAGCTTTTGCTTGGGCATCATCTGCATGCCAGTCAAAGAAACGCATGGTACTCGGTCAATGTGAAAAAGTGATGTTTAACCAAGGTGGATGGAAGAAAGCCCGGCAGGAACAGCAGATGCGAGACTGGTTTGGTTGTGTGCCTGTTTATCTAATTACCATCGATGCCTCATTCTGTGAGCAAGCTTCAGATCATGACTTCTGTGCCTTGATCGAGCATGAGCTTTACCACATTGGCGTAGAACGTGATCAAGACGACGAAATCATGTACAGCGACAATACTGGCTTACCAAAGCATTACTTAGCGGGTCATGACGTTGAAGAGTTCTATGGCGTGGTCAAACGTTGGGGTGCAAACGAGAGTGTCAAGCGCTTAGTCGAAATCTCAAAGAATGCGCCGTTTGTATCTGATTTTAATGTGTCTGCGTGTTGTGGGAACTGTGTGATCAATTGAGCCTTTGGGCTCTTTTTATTTGGCCGTCTTCTTTGACGTACTTTGACGGATAGAAGGAAATGGCTACTTTAAATAAAAAGCAAAAACTCTTTATTGTGCGGTCACTTGCACAGTTTAATACACCTCAGGAAACCGTACTGCTCGTCAAAGAAGAATTTACGATTGATGTAAGCCGTCAGCAGTGTGAAGCTTATGACCCAACCAAGCGCGTTGGCAAAGACTTAAGCGCTGAATTAAAAGCTGAATTTGAGGCTACCCGTAAAGATTTTTTAGAAGCGCCGCAAAACATTCCAATTGCTAACCTGACTGTTCGATTGCAGAGATTGGAAAACCAATACCAAAAGCATGGCAAAAACCGAGTAGCAGCGCTAAGCATTCTCAAGCAAGCAGCTGAAGATATGGGTGGTAAATATACCAATAAGCAAGAAATTACAGGCGCTGGTGGTGGCCCATTGCAGAGTGAAAACGTCACTCCTGTGACCGCTACTGATGAGCAGATAAGGCAGGCAATAAATGAACTCGAGAGTGAATATTGATCCTGTAAAACTCAAAGCAAAGCGCATGAAGTGTGAAGATGAGCACCTGTTTTTTACACGTGCATTCTTTAAGCCCCGCATGGGGTTTAAGTTCTCAGTCAATTGGCACCATGAGTATATGGCTTGGGCGATTGACGAGGTTATTGCTGGGCGGATTGAAAACCTCGTAATTAATGTTCCTCCTGGTTCTGGTAAAACTGAGCTGCTGACCAATTTGATCCCGCGCGGTATTGCACGGAACCAGCGTTCAAGATTCTTATATTTATCATTCTCACAATCTCTAGTTGAGGATGTGTCATCTACAGCACGAAACATCGTTAAATCGGCTGATTTTCAGGGCTTATGGCCAGTGAAGATCTCAACCAATACAGATGCTAAGGCCAGTTGGAAAACGACTGTAGATGGCTATGAAGCAGGGCATGTTTATTCTGCTTCGATGGGTGGTCAGGTTACGGGCCGCCGTGCAGGTACATTGGCTGATAATGGATTCACAGGTGCAATTATCCTAGACGATCCGCTTAAGCCTGAGGATGCATTTAGTAAGACGGCACGTAACAAGGCAAACCGTAAGATTCTGAACACGGTCAATTCACGTAAAGCCAAGTCATCCACACCGATTATTCTGATCATGCAGCGTTTACACGTTGAGGATCCGACTAACTTTGTGATGACTGGCAACGTGCCAGGGAAATGGCATCAGATCTCGATACCGGCACTGATTGATGATGACTATATCAACTCATTGCCTGAGCATATTCGTAAGAAAGTGCCACGTGATGTCGAACGTGATGAGAAAGGACGTCAAAGCTATTGGCCGCTGAAAGAATCATTGCAGTCATTGCTGCAGTTAGAGAAAGGTGGACAGGACAAAGACGGTGCTACGGTATCGCGTTACACATTCAGCAGCCAGTATCAGCAAGAGCCTAAAAAGCTCGGTGGTGATCTTGTTAAGGCTGAATGGTTTGGTCGCTATCTCGAATTGCCTCCACTCAAGTGGCGTGCGATCTGGGCAGATACGGCGCAAAAGACTAAAGAGCATAACGATTATTCAGTGTTCTTATGTGCTGGTCTTGGTCATGACAATCGTCTGTACATCATTGACGTGCGCCGTGGCAAATGGGAAGCACCTGAGCTGATTAAGGAAGCTAAGGCTTTCATCAATAAGCATAAGGAAAGCAATACCAAGATCGGCAAGCTTCGATACATGGCCATCGAGGATAAAGCATCTGGAACGATGCTGATTCAAAACATTTCGCGAGATACCACATTACCAATCAAGGCGATTCAGCGTGATACAGACAAGCTGACTCGTACCATGGACGTGGTGTTCTACGTTGAAGATGGTCGTGTCATGTTGCCTGTAAGTGCGCCGTGGCTATTGAACTATGTGGAAGAGATCGAGGGGCTGACTGCCAGCATGTCACATGAGCATGATGACCAATGGGACCCTACCATCGATGCGATTAACGATTCACTTGCGAAAAAGCCGACTGTATTTGATTAGAGGTATTTATGGCTAAAGATAAAAAGTCTGATACAGGCGGTAAAATTAAAACGCTTGTGGCAGATGCAGTAAAACAGGCAATGAATGCCATTGGTGATGCTGGTGCATATACCAACTTGGTATCGAATATTGGTACTGAGCGCGATAAAGCCAGTGCTGGAAAGTTCGTACGTAAAGACATTGATGATGAACAGCTTGAAGCGGTGTACCAAAACTGGCTTGCACGGCGTATCGTCAACCGTCCTGCTTCGGACATGCTTCGTGCAGGTTGGTTCTATGAAGGCATTCAAGGTGATGATCTAAAACGGCTTGAGGAAGCGTGTAAGGCGTTTCACTTAGAGCATGTGCTTTTATCAGGCCTGATTCTTTCTCGCCTCTACGGCGTTGTGTACATTTTGCTTGGCACTGCTGATGGTGGTAATTTAGACCAGCCTTTAGATATTTCTAAGCTTGGCCAAGGTCGATTAGAGTTCTTTACGGTCGTGAAAAAGAAATACATCACACCTGATAAGAACTCGTATTTACCGCCGTCGGCATGTTGTGGATTACTCAAACAGCCTGAATTTTACGACATGAAAATGGGGAATGAGGCGAAGAAGCGCATTCACCATTCACGCTTAATCCGTATTGCCCATGCTGATGTGGTAAATGAAGAGCCGCAAAGCATCCTGCAAGAAGTGTTTGAAGATCTGCTTGACCATGCCAGCGTAAAGCGCGGATCTGCCAGCCTTGTCCATGAAGCGAAGATCGATGTCATTCAGACACCTCAGTTAGTAGATAAGATCAAAGAGGATATGAAAGGCGTCATGGAGCGCTTTATGTCAGTAGGCTTGATGAAAAGCTTGAATGGCATGTTGGTTCTCGATGCAGAGGAAGAGTACAGCTCCAAATCATATAACTTTGCAGGCTTGCCTGACATGATGCGGGAATTTTCAGTTCAGACCGCTGGCGCTGCAGATATCCCTTATACGATCCTGTTTGGCCAATCACCTGCAGGGATGAATGCAACTGGTGAGCATGACACTCGTAATTACTATGATTCGATAGCAACCAAGCAAGAGTGGATGCTTAAGCCGATCTTGATGAAGTTTCTCTCTATCATCTGCCAGTCCACATTTGGCCGTCAGCTTACTGATTTGGATGTGGTGTTTAATCCTTTATGGCAATTGGATGCCAAAGTCCGCTCAGAGGTCGAAAAAGCCAATGCAGAGCGTGATGAGAAATATTTGAACATGGCAATCATCACTGAGCCTCAGATCGCAAGGCAGCTCCAAATTGATGGTGTTTACTCAGTCATTGATGAGAAGCACATCAAAGAGCTGGAAACAATGGTGAAGCCAAATGACGACGATAATCCAGATCCTTAAACCTCAGTTACAGCAAATTAAGAAAAGTAAAAGAGGGCGCAAGGCAAAACCCAAGGCAGTCAAAGTAAATCGCCGTGTTGAGTTGTTTTATACACGTCAGCTTTTAGAAGTATCAAAGTTTTGCCAGGAACAAACCAAGGCTTTTATTTTACCTACTGTGGGCTATAACATCGGGGATGGTTGGGTTACTGATCTATTCACGGCTCTACGTGAAAAGATGATCAAGTACACGATTGAGGTTTCACGCCCATTGGCCACTAAGGTGGTTACTGATACCAGTAAAGAAGTTGATAAGCAGATTGCCAGCCATACCAAGTCTATTCTTGGTGTGGATTTAACGCCGTTTTATCGCGGTGTCGATATTCAGGACGAGATTGATAAGCAGGTTGAAGCCAATGTGGCTTTGATTAAGTCTATTCCAAGTCAATACGCCGATAAGCTTGAAGCCTTGGTGATGAATGCTTTGCAGACTGGGCAGACCAATGATGACCTTGCTCAGGAAATCAAAAAGCTTGGGCATAGTACAGATAATCGAGCACGGCTGATTGCTCGTGACCAGATGGGCAAGATCAATGGTGGGATTAACAAAAAGCGTCAGACTTCAATGGGCGTGGAAACATATGATTGGTTAGATTCACACGATGATCGTGTGCGCCCACTATGTGCCAGTCACAATGGTAAAACCTTTCGATGGGATACGCCGCCTAAGGGTGGTCATCCTGGTCAAAAGATTGGGTGTCGGTGTACAGCAGTGCCGAATTATGAGGATATTTTGATATAGTTGATTATTACCACAATCACATAAGATAAAAATTGAAACCAGATTATATTTCTTGTTTAACACAAGCATGCGAACGTAGCAGAGAGCTTAACCTTATTCCTGAAGATTTTATTTTAAACTTGAACAGAATGGAGCTAGGAGAAGACTTTGATGACTATCTCTTCAAGTTACATATCCATTTAAAACAAAATGAAGGGGTGCTTGGTAATTGCTTTAAAGTTTCGCACTGGCTAAGGGATTTAGTTAATGATTTTTTTAAAGAGGATTGCGCCTTAATCACCATAGGACATGTAATTGATGATGGTCAGCCTGTGTTTCATCAATCAATGGATCAAAGATTACGTCAGTTGGAGTTAGGGCAAGTTAAATTGCCTATAAATCTTCATTGTTGGATAACTTTACCAGGTGGAATTATTCTTGATCCAACATTTTTCACTACAAAATATGAAAGTTGGAGAGGGAGAATTCTATTTGGTTATTATAAGGATATGCCAGAGAGCGTTTTCTTTTATCCAGAGTTCATTGGTTCAGAGTATTTGATAAGAACTGGTATACCAATAGATATGTAAGTATTAATTCCACCAACCCACTTAGGTGGATTTTTTATTACCTATATACCCAAGAGCCGATAAGGCTCTTTTTTATTGAGCTAAATTTATGAAACACATTTACCAACTTAAAATTGGTGACTTTGCACCGAGTGAAAGCACACGCTCATTTACCAAAGAAGGGTATTTGAAATGCGTCAGTGTTCGCTTGGCCAAAGCACCTCAAGTACGTCAGTACTACGCTTATGAATTTCCGAATTTGGAAGGCTATTCAGCAGATCAGGTTATCAATGTCTATGTGGCAGCTGAGGATCTATTTAAGCCTGAAGTCATTAAAGGATTCGACGGCGTAGACGCAACGGACTATCACCCACCTAAAAATGAAATCAATGCTTCCAACTGGAAGGACTACCACATTGGCGATTGTGAGAATGTGCGCCAAGAGGGTGAATTCATGCTGGGTGATCTGATCATCAAGGATCAGAACAGTATTAATGCTATTCAGAACAATGAGCGTGTTGAGATCTCATTGGGCTACGCAGCTGATCTCGTCCTTGAACAAGGCACGGCACCTGATGGTACGCCGTATCAAGCCAAATTTATCAATTTTAAAGGCAATCACGTGGCGCTGGTGAAATACGGTCGCTGTGGCGGTGATTGTCGCGTCGGTGACCATAAACCAAACCCAAAGGGGAAGAAGATGGAAATTAAAGTAAACGGTATTCGCTTTGAGATTGGTGACAACCAAGCGCTAGCTGATGCTGTAAAGCAACAAGAAGACCAGCTTGAAAACTTAAAAGCAGCAAAACTCAAAGTCGGTGATAAACAATTTGCCATCGGTGATGAATTGCCAGCTGTACAAGCAGTGGTTGATACCTTGCAGACTGAAAATGCAGAACTTAAGCAAAAAGTCGGTGATCTTGAGAAAAACCAAATCACACCTGAAAAACTTGATCAGGTCGTCGCTGAACGTGCGTCAGTGGTTGCGGACGCCGTTGCATTGGTACCAGGGATCAAAACTGAAGGCTGTTCATGTGAACAAATTAAACGTGACGTGATTGCAGCCAAAGCAGGTGACACATTGGTGACTGCTGTACTCGGTGGTGTCACCGTCGGTGATGCTAAGCCTGAACAGATCGACACGGTATTCCGCGCACTGTCAGCAGTGAAGTCGACCACACCCGGCAATGCAGTGGGTGATGTATTACATCAACAGCAACAACAGCAAAACAATAATCAGGACCCTAAAGAAAATAAGGGTTATGACAAGTCTGCTGCATACAAAACAATTTAAGGAGAACTTAAATCATGGTTCAGCAATTAAATGCGGTAGTCGGTCAGCGTGGCCGTTTAACTGCCAAAGAAGTTGTACTGTCATTACCGCTTTCAGGTCTGACTTTAGTCAATGACGGTGATGTAGTTGTCCGCACGACTGATGGCAAATCTGTAACCGCTATTGCAGGTGCTACACCTACACGTTTCGGTGTTGTGGTGCGTCATGGGGTAGGTAAGACTGGTAAAACTACTGCCGGTAAAGAAGCCTATAAAGCCGCTGATATGGTCCCTGTGATGTTTGAAGGCGCGATCTGGGTCAAGCCTACAGCGCCAATCACTGACATTACCGCAGCCGTTTACGTGAAAACTGCAAACGGTACGACTATAGCGCCGTTAGGTTCTCTTTCCTCATCTTCAATAGATGGTACCGAATTACCAGGGGCAGTATGGGAATCTGTGACTGGTGCCGATGGTTTAGCACTTCTTAATCTTCGTGGAGCTTAATAAAACATGAGCAAATTAGCAAAAATGAAAGCGCGTTTAACGCCGATTTCACATGCCATTCAGGCACAAGTTGGCGATGCGTTCAACATGGATGCATTGGCGCAGCTCTTCGTCAAGATCGAAGAACAAAACGAAATTACACCGCAGCTGGCGCAGGTCCTTGACTATGCCAAGTTTATTCCAGTGACCAATGTAAATGCGGTCTATGGTGGTGGTGAAATCCTATCTCGTAAAAAAGGTGTGGGTATTGGTGAAGACTACGCAGGTACTGGTGATGATATTCCACTTGCAGAAGTTGAATACGACACTGTAAGCCTGCCGGTGAAAGTAGGTGTGATCGGCTACCAATATTCAGTGGTTGAATTGGCGACTGCACAGCAAATGAACCTCACGCTTGAAGCGGATAAAGTTCAGGCTGCAAACTTGGCTGCTGAAAAGCACATGTCGAATGTGGCTTGGTACGGTTACACCAAAGCAAATGCCAGTGGACAGCTTGAAAAAGTGAATGGTTTCTTAAACCAAACAGGCGTGACCATCGTGACAGGTCAGCATAATTGGGCTACGGCGACCATTGAAGAAGTTTTATCCGACTTCAATAACTCATTGGCTGATTCGTCAGATTTGTTTGATGGTGATTCTTCAATTGAGCCTGACACTTACTTAATGGCATCAGCGCAGTACACTCACTTATCGACACGTGTCGTGCCAGATTCAGGTGGTAAAACATTCCTGAAGTACATTGAAGAAAACAATATCTTCTCAACTCAAGGCAAACCATTAGCCATCCGTGGTTCTGGTCGTGGCAATGGTAAAGGCACTGCAAACGCAGACCGTTCGATCATCTACCGCCGTGATCCATCATGTATCCAGTTCAAAGGTAATAGCGTTGAGTTCTTGACGGCGCAACCGAAAGGCTTGGATGTGCTTGTACCTGGTCACTACAAATACCAGGGCGTTTGGCTGAAGCGTGTTGATTCGCTTCGTTACCTTGACCATGCATAAGGATTAAAACCACATGGCTAAATATTCATATAAATACAGCGGCTCTAATGCCGCTTTTGTTTTTGCGGGTGTGGCAACTTTACCAACAGGCATCGCCGTATTACTTGAAGCTGACCAACACAAGGCACTTCAAAAAAATAAGTTCGCTAAGCATTTGATTGATGTGGGTGAGCTGAATATTGAAGAAATTGCTGAACCAAAGTCTGCTTCAAGTGGTCGTGGAAAGCCAAATCAAAACAAAATTGACGATGGCAAAGGCAAGGATGAATCCAAACTTGCCGAGCTCACGATTGATGACGTGCGTAAAGCACTGACTGAGCTTGAAATCACCTTTGCTGAAGATGAAACCCTTGAGCAGCTGCAAGAAAAACTTGCTCAAGCGACTGCATAAGGTGAGCTATGGACCCACAAGCTTTTAAATTGAAGTTCAAGTACGACACGGCGCTGATGAATCTTTCTGATACAGAAATTGCAGACGCATTAGAGGAAGCGGATCTCGTTGTGAAGTCACTTGAATTTGGTGATCTGAAAGAACGTGCTGTGGGTCTATATGCAGCACATATTCTTAAGGTTGCACTCAAATCAAAGTCAGGTAACAGCTTTTCAGATGCCTCGAGTATGACCATTGCAGGTCAGAGTGTGAGCTTTTCACGTTCTGGTACCGATGCATTTTATAACCAAAGCATTTATGGCCAGCGTTACCTGGCATTAAAAAATTCAATTCCAATCGGCAATGATGGTACCAATCCCAATCGTTTGGGCGTTGGTGCTTTTGTTGTTTAGGAGCAAGGCATGTCATTTAAGTATCAAGCACCAGTGCATTTTCAAGGCACTTCCGTTGAATGTGCGGGTCAGACTTATCACATCACAACTAAGCACACGATTGAATCTGATGTAGATATTTTCTATGCATTACAGCCATTAGGTTTTACACGTGCGGTACCTGAAACCAAAGCAGAACCTAAAAAGGAAACTGCTGCTGCAAAGTAGGTGATGTATGAGTGATTACCGTGTTGATGCTGATGTTGATTTTAACGAGGTCAATGAGCGTGTACGTGCTGAAATACGGCGCACGGTAAATGCACTCACACTTAAACTTCAGCGCACCATTCAGGAAGACATGCTGACAGGTCAGCGTTTGAATGTGCAGTCTGGACGTTTAAGAGGATCTGTTTCATCCAAAGTGGAAGAGGATAAGGACTGGATCGAGGGGACAGTCGGTGCTGGTGGTGCTTTGGTACCGTATGCCTTTGCTCATGAATTTGGGCTTAAAGGTGCTTTGGCGATTAAGGCGCATCTTCGGATGATCAAGAAAGTCTTTGGTCAGCCAATCACACCGCGTCAAATCATGATCAAAGCTCATTCGCGTAAAGTGGATATGAAAGAGCGCCGTTTTATGCGTGATTCATTGGATGAGGTGGCGAAGATTGTGCCGAAGAATATTGATGCTGCAATTGAAAGAGGATTGAGCAGTGAATAGTGAAGCCATTTACCAGGCATTGTTTGACCGTCTTTCAGGCATTGATGGGATTAAAACCACCAGTCGCCGTTTAAAGCATTTCAATCATGTAGCACCTGATGACCGTCCTGCCTTATTCGTGACGCAAGGCAATCAAACCGAAGCACCAGTGAAAGGCTTGGATGCTAAGGTTGAACTTGAAGCAGAAGTATACGTTTACATTCATGAATCAGATCCAACGATACCGCCGTCGGTACAGTTGAATCAGATGATTGATCAAGTGCGTGCCAAGCTTGTACCGGACAATCCTGATATCTGCGAATACCAAACCTTAGGTGGATTGGTCGAGCATTGTTGGATCGAGGGTACGATCGAAGTTTTTGAGGCAGTGGAAAACATGCTCGATGACCAAGGGATTGCCATCATTCCGATCCGGATCCTCACCACTACCTAAAGCAATTTATAAATTCCATGACCGCCACTACGGCGGTTTTCTCATTTTTAAGAGGTCGATATGGCTCAATATTTATTTGGTGCCGGTAAAATCTTTGCCACACCATTACAGGATGTGCACGGTAATCCAATCACCAACGGCACACCGGTAGAAGTCGGCGTACTGCAGTCAACGTCAGTTGATATCAGTTATGACTTAAAAGAACTCTATGGCCGTGGTCAGTTCGCCGTGGATGCCGCACGTGGTAAAGGTTCGATTAAGTGTAAAGCGACAATGGGTCGTATCAACGGCGCATTGTTGAATTCCATTTTCTTTGGTGGCGTGGTCATTGAAGGCGGTATTACTGCAGTCGCACAAACCATCAATGGTGAAGTCGTTGCAGCGTCAGTTACGCCAGTCGTTCCGAATAGCGGTACATTCGTAAAAGATTTAGGTGTGACTGATGCTAAAGCGATTCCATTAAAGCGTGTGGCGAATGAGCCAGTTGCAGGTCAATACAGTGTGGATGAAGCAACAGGTGTTTATACCTTTGCAGCAGCTGATGTGGGTAAAACGGTATTTATCAGCTTTAAATACTCAGCAACGGTGGCAGGTGCCAAGTCCGGTGTCGTAAGCAACTTGGATATGGGTTACACACCTGAATTCAGTGTTGATCTATTCCGTGACTACAAAGGTAAATTCTTTGGTATGGAATTCTTCCGCTGTGTCAGCAATAAGCTTGCGTTCAGTTCAAAACAGGATGATTACGATCTACCTGAGTTTGAATTCCAACCAATGGCCGATGATTTAGGCCGTGTCTTCAAATGGACTACTTCGGAGTAATATCAAATGCAATTTAACCAGGTCGAAAACCCACGTGGTAATCCACTCAAAATTAATGGCCAGATTTGGATTTTTGCGCCGTTGTCATTAGGTGCTGCTGAAAAGCTGATGCCAAAGCTTAAAACCTTTGATCCAAGTGACTTTGCTTTAGTGGCAGATGTTGCACATAGCTCTTTAAAGCGCAACTATCCTGATATTACCCGTGAATACATTGCTGATGAACTGCTTGATATTGGCCACGTGAACGCCGTATTTGAGACGGTCATGGGGGCTTCTGGTCTGGTTTATACAGGTGAAGACGAGCAGGCAACTGATTCGGGGGAATAGACTGGGAGGAGCTGTACACGCATTTGGTGCTGACTTTAGGCAAGGATTACGACTACGTTCGTAATGAATTGGATTTCCCAAGAGTCAAAGCGTTGAATGCGTATCACAAGCAGTGTCCTCCCAGCCATGTTGGCATTCAGCGTCTGTGTCGGATCCTAGAAGCATTTATGGGGATTGAAGACAGTACCGGTTCAGATGATTTGCAAAGCGATGATGAAGATGATTTGTTTGCAGATCTGCAGAACTTTCCTCAGGGTGGCTAAGGCTGCCCTGATTGATTTATATACTTGAGTTGGTTAAAGTTTGTATGACTTATATAACAATCAACTGAGTTCTTTATGAAAAATATTTTAATGGCTGGGGTAATTAGTCTTTTTTTAGTTGGGTGCAGCAATCCAAAATCAGCTCAAATTCCTACAGACCCAGAGAAATGGGAAGAGCTCAAACCTCAAATTGAAAAGTTGAATGAAGAAGATAAAAAGTTACTTACACAATACTTGATGCGTAAGGGAATGGGAGCTGCTTTCGGTGGAGATGGTATTGAAGCTGGAACAACAGTAGGCGAAGCTATTAAAGAACAACAAAAATGGCTTGAAGACAAAGATGCTAAGGAAAAGGCTCAGGAGGAATTAAAAGCAAAGATTGAAGCTGAAAACGCAGCTGTCAAAAAACAAATGGATGGAATTCTGACAGCAGCCATTGTTTCCAAGTCAGGGCATGCTCGCTATGAATATATTGATAAAATTACTGATATCGGATTCCAACTAGCTTTTGAAAATCATAGTGACAAAGATATTGCGGGCTTTAAAGGGATAATATCTTTTAAAGATATGTTTGGTGACACTATCAAAAACTTAACCCTCTCGTACGATGATGGTGTTAAAGCTAAATCAACTGCCAAATATGAAGGAAGTACAGATTATAATGAGTTCATGGCAGAAGATACTAAGTTGTTGAATACAGACTTGGATAAAATTAAATTTGAGTTTAAACCATCAGTTATCATGTTCACAGATGGAACTAAAATTGAATTAAAGCACACAGATCAGGACTAACTTAATTTTTTACAGGTAATAATTTTCTAATGAGAAAGATTTTATTAGTTTTTTTAGGACTGATGCTTACATCACATTCGGCTTTTTCAAATACATCTGAGATTCACGAAAAGCAAAAAATTTTCAATATGATGAAAATATATACAAGCTTGGTTGCTTGCATGACATCATTTGAAAATGACCCTGAAAACAGTAATCCAACAACAATAAAAGATGTCCATACTGTTGAGTACAATCTTAAAGATAGGTCTTTTGTTTTCTATATTTTATGGGGGGGTGACATGGGGTGTGCTGGAGGCTCAGGTACATTATCTGGTTATGTTACTGAAGTTGCCAAATACGGTGGTGATTGGAAGCCTTATACAATTCAAAGTGATTATGCTTTTGGCCAGAATATTGGCCTGAACTATAAGTATATTGAATCTATTAAGAAAATTGATAGTAATACTTTTGAAGTTATAAGTTGGGATTATGCAGATAGCAAATATGGTGGTGAGGATGGAGGAAGTAATTTTCCGGCAAATAAATTTCGTTACAAGCTTGAAAGAGAAAGGTTTGAGCCTTGGAAAATTACACATCAATCACTACTAGAACAGCGAAAATAATGTTCTAACACAACAACCGCCTCACGGCGGTTTTTTTATGCCTGTGAGATAGGAATTATGAGCAACAATCGAGTGGAAGTGCACGTTGGTGCGAAGACTTCCGAACTTAAGAAAGGCATGAATGATGCTGAAAAGATCGTTAGCGACGGTGCCAAACGAATTGAGGATACTGGGAGTAAAGTTAAGTTTAAACTGGATTTCTCAAGCATTAAAACTGGTTTGGATGACATAACCAAGAATATCAATAATAGGTTTGAGGATATTGGCAAATCAATCTCAGGAAATCTGACTAAAAGCTTTGCTGCGATCGGAGTTGGTATAGCAGCTTCTGTTGGGACAGCGGCTATTGGATTGGCGTCATTAACGTCTGAAGTTGGTCGAGCATCTAAAGAATTGGAAATTCAAGCACGCTTGGCTAATACAACCACAAAAGAATTTCAAGAGTGGGCATTTGCTTCTAAATCAGTCATGGTTGAGCAAGACAAGCTATCTGACATCATGAAAGATGTGAATGATAAGTTTGGTGACTTCATGCAAACTGGTGGCGGAGAAATGGCTGATTTCTTCGAAAAAATTGCGCCAAAGGTAGGTGTAACCGCTAAAGAGTTTCAAGGTCTTACTGGTCCACAAATTCTTGAAAAGTATTATCAAACGTTAGAGAAAGCGAACGTATCCCAAGCTGAGATGACTTTTTACATGGAGTCAATCGCTAATGATGCAACGCTTTTAGCTCCACTGCTTGAGAATAATGCAGAAAAGTTAAAGCAATATTCAAATCAAGCGCATGAGCTTGGTTTGATTATGGATCAGGATGCAATTGCGAAGACTAAGGAATTCAATACTGCGTTAAGTACAATTCAGCAAACTATAGACGGCGTATTTACAAGACTGGCTGCTCAAGCAGCACCAGCACTAACAAATCTAGCAAATGATTTCCTTGGTTTTGCATCAAGATCCAGAGAGGGTATTGATAGTGCAGTCACGGCGATAATCACAATATTCGAAAGCCTTCTCGATATTGTTCAAAGTCTATTTAGTACGATCAGTGGGATTTGGAGTGATTTAACAGCTGATATTGGTGATGGAGCGATTCAACAAGTAGGGTTTATGGATCTAGTCGCTGGTGCGATGAATGGATTCGCAGCTGTGGCAGTTGGTCTGAAAGTTAGTATTGAAATTGCTTTTGCTGCTATTCGTGCGGTCGTTGCTACAGTGTGCCAAGCAATTAATATTTCAATGAACACTGTAATGAATGTATTTGGAGGATTCCGAGATACGATTCAATACGGTCTTGATGTCTTGTCCATCAAGTTTCAGACCTTTGGCAATGTTGTCAGCAATGTTTTGAACTTTAACTTCTCAGCTGCCAAAGCATCATGGGAAAGTGGTTTATCACAATTAGGTTCAATTACTGATCGCTATACAGGTCAGATGCAGTCACGTCTAAACAACCTAAAAACAAGTTGGAATACTGGTGTAAGCAACACAGCTAATGCTTGGGGTACAGCAGGTTCAGCTATTGTCAATTCTGCAACAACAGGTGGGCAAAGACTTCAAAATCTGTTCTTAAAAAATCCTACTGTAGTTGGTTCTGCACCACCGCCTACACCATCACCGACATTTAACCCGGGTAAAGGTATTGGCACAGGGGTCAAAGACTCTAAAGGAAGTTCGGCAAAAGCTAAATCTGATGCTGATGAAAAAGCAAAGGAAAGAGCTGCTGAGCAAGCTGCTAAAGCACTTGCTGATATCCGATACAAGTTTGCGACAGAGGAAGAAAAGATTGCTCTAGATCTTAAGAAAGCTTTGTCTGATATCGAGAAATCAAAAGTCACAGATGCTGAGAAAGTAAAATTTAGAATTGTCGCTGAAAAAGAGGCAAGCGATAAAACAATTGCTTTGCGTGTTAAGGAATTTGAGGATATTAAAAAACTCAAAGAGCAACTCATTGAAAATGATCTACTCATTGCGCAGCGTTCCTATGAAATAGATAAAGCTAATATCCAAGCTGAATTTGATGCTAAAAAGATTTCAAATGTTCAAAAAGCACGGCTTGAAAAAGAGTTAGAAGACAAATTGCGTGAAATTAAACGCAGAGGGCTTGAGGATCGACTTGCACTTGAAAACCAAATGTCTGGTATCTCAGGGAAACAAGGCAATCAGAATCAGATTATGAACAATATTTCTGATTTGGATACTGATCAAAAGGTTTCCGATACCAAGCAAGTAGGAGTTCTTTCAGATGCTCAAATGAAAGACTTTGAAGATAAGTTTGGTGGTCTAACGTCACGAATGTCTGGACTGTGGGATAAAGGCATCCAGTCAATGATGAATGGAACTCTGACGTGGCGAAACGCTATGAATGCAATCTTTGCCGAACTGGCTGGGGCATTCGTCCAAAGCATGATCAGTGAACCATTGAAGAAATATGCCGCCAGTCTGGCAACTCGCATGGCCATAAAATTAGGTTTTATCAAAACCGAAACAGCGGCTGAAATTGCAGGTCAAACCGCCCAAACTGGTGCTGTAGTGGCTGGCGAGGGTATGAAGACAGCTGCAACAGCCACTGGTGTGTTTACACGTCTGGGCATTAAGTTGATGGGTACTATCAAGTCAATCATGATGTCTGCATGGGAAGCCATGGCAGCAGCTTGGGCGGCCTTATCAGCTATTCCTGTTGTCGGCCCTGCATTGGGTGTTGCGGCAGGTGTTGCAGCTTTTGCTGGTGTATCGGCAATTGTTGGCAAGGTTGCATCTGCTCGAGGAGGTTACGATATTCCTGCAGGTGTGAATCCAATGACTCAGCTCCATGAAGAGGAAATGGTACTGCCTAAACAGCATGCCAATACGATCCGTGCCCTAGGTAAAAGCTTATCCTCCGATGGAGGGATAGGTGGTGGCGGTGGAAGTTCAGCGCAAACCTTTAACAATTTTACGATTCAGGCATGGGATTCAAAAGATGTACGTCGATTTATGGAAAAGCATGGTCGTGAATTGGCTGGTGGTTTGAAAGGCTATAACCGTAATTTTGGTCGATAAGGGAGAAAATCGTGTCTGATGTATTGTTTCCTGAATTGCCAGGACTGGAATGGGATCTCAGCAAGAAACCCATTTTCAATACAAAGATCATGGAGTCGGTGAACGGTCGGGAGCTTCGTGCAAGTTACCAGGCCGTGCCCAAGTATGAAATATCTTTGTCATTCGGTTTTCTGCGTGAATCGAAAGGACGTAATGAGCTACAGCAACTCGAAAGTTTCTTTTACGAGCGCCGTGGTGCATTCGATTCTTTTCTTTTTAAAATGCCAGACGATAGTGAATACAGTTGTTCATTTAACGGGAACGGCAGCACGACTAGCTATCAGATCTATAAGCAGATGCACACTTCAAAGATCCCTTTAGCGCATACAAAAGCGATAACTGTATTTGAAATTGATCCAACGTTTTGGAATGAAGATGATAACGCTTTGTTTTGGAGTGATAACGATGATGATCTATTTTGGGATGACACAACTGCTCAAGTCACCAAGTCGGGCATGGTTACGCTTTCAAAGCCTTTGAAACAAGGTCATAAGTTTGAGGTGAAAGGGACGTATTACTACCGCTGCCGATTTGCCGACGATGAACAGCAATACACCAACTTCATGAGCAAATTATGGAAAGCCAATAAAGTTGAAATGATTGGCTCATTGGGAAATAAGGTATGAGAACAGCATCTCCACAATTAATTGCCTTGCTTGATGCTGATCAGTTTGTGATGGCAGATCTCTATACCATTACAACGGTACAGGGCGATGTTTTTCGATACACGAATTATGACTTTGACCTGGTGGTTGCAGGTCAGGTCTATAGCTCGGAAGGCCCAATTATCAGCCGTGATGGAATCAGTCTTTCACTCGGCATTGAAGTCGATAATTTATCGATCAATATTGATTGTATTGACGATAACAAATGGAATGGTATCAACGTTGTCCAGGCCTTTCATAATGGCCAACTGGATGGTGCTCGATTTAAGTTGGAACGGATTTTCATGAATATGAATACACCAACCGATACCAGTGCCGGGGCTATCAAGCTTTTTGAAGGTCGAATCATTGAACCTGATTTGGATCGCAATTCTATTCAAGCCAGTGTGGCATCAGATCTGGATGAATTGAACGTGCAAATGCCACGAAACCTGTATCAGCCAAGCTGTACCAACACGCTATTTGATACGGCATGCGGTCTATTGCGTCAAAACTTTATGGTGCAAACGACCATTGAATCGGGCAGTACTCCAGCTCGAATTTTATGCCAGGTGAATCAACCGCAAGGTTGGTTTACTCAGGGTGTAATTGAGTTTTTGGACGGTGGTAATGCAGGTTTAAAACGAACAATTCGTATGCATGAATCAGGTGCTTTATTATTGACTTTGCCATTGTTGGAAGCACCGCAAGCAGGGCAACGAATCAAAGTTTATCCAGGATGTGATAAGCGTCTTGAAACCTGCCAAAACCGTTTTAATAATTTCAGCCGTTTCCGTGGTGCGCCATTTATACCTGTACCAGAAACAGCCGTTTAACCAAATTTGTATTAATCCATACCCAGCCATTGAGCTGGGTTTTTTTATGGGGTGAGAAAATGCCTATACCTACGCCAGCTGATTTTCGTGACCGAACTAAAAAACATTCTGAAGTGCGTGAAATGATGGCGCAAATGGCCGAGAATGTAGCACCTATTCAGAAAGTAGATTTAAAACAGAAACATATCTCTGCTGATACGGCTGAATTAATAGATTTCTCTACTTACCTGCAAGTTGGTAATTTGAATGCAGCGACAGGATTGCTAGAAAACTCACAATATACAAATCGAAGAAGTATTGTCGATTTTCCAGTAGTGCAGGGGGTGACTTATAGAATTCAAAATACTGCAGATGTTGTATCTAGTTTGCGTGTAGCTTTTTTCGATGCAAATCAGAATCTGTTAAGTGTTATTACAAAAACTGCAGGTCAGATGGTTGATTGGATTTTTACAGCACCTGCCAATGCTGCGAAAGCGAATATTACACTTAAAAGCGGTAATACTGATTCTATTGCGTATGATGCATCTTTAGTCAGATTTTATTCTTCGGCATCAGGCGTTTTTGAATTATCAAAAGTAAATAACTTTAGCTTACGTGATGATCGTGTTCCAGGGTTGCAAGCCAATCTTTCTTCTGTAGCTGGAAAAACAAATACTCTCGAAAAAGAAATTTTTAAAAGCGAGCAATATAACGACTGGCTGGAATTTGGTCTTGATTCCGCGGGTGGCCTAAATACAGTAAATACCCAGTCGCATCTTGAATATATCTCCGTTCAAGATGGTGATGTGCTTAGTAGCGATAAGCCTATGTATCGCATTAATTTATATAAAGCAGATAAGAGTTTTATTAGCCAAGGTGGTTTCACTGGTGGTAGTTCCTTCACCATCCCTTCGGGATTAAATGTTGTATTTGTGCGTATCTCTAAAACTGAGTCACATACAACGAATACAACTGTCGTGACAGTAACATCGCCAGTTTCTGAAATTATCAAGATGAAAGCTACGGTTGCTGAAAATGCAAATACTGTTGCATTAAACAAAGTGGCTATTCAACAAAAACAAGACATTATTAAGCCTGCCACCGCATCTTTGATAGATTTCACAGCATATTTGAAAGTTGGGAATATCAATGCAAGTACAGGTCTACTTGAAAATACAGGATCAAAAAATCGTAGAAGTATTGTCGATTTTCCAGTAGTGCAGGGATTTACTTACAGAATTCAGAATACCGCTGATTTACTGTCGAATCTAAGGATTGGTTGGTTTGATTCAAACGGTACATTGCTCAGTGTGACAAATCGGCCAGCAGGTCAGATGGCGGATTGGATTTTTACTGCGCCTGCCAATGCCGTAAAAGCGAATATTACACTGAAAAGCGGTAATACTGATTCTGTGGTATTTGATAGTGGTCTTGTTAAATTTTTCAGCTCTACAAATGGTGATTTTAAGCTGACCCATATTAATGGATTTGAACTTGCTGGAGCGGGTGGAGGAGATACTGCTACTGATCCTGATGCAGTAAAAAATGTTGTGGTAGGTGGGATCTATGCAAATAAAGATGGGAATGGTGTTGTCGTAATTGGAGACGCCACAGCTCAAAGATCTGGACTTATGTCGCCAGTTGATAAAGCAAAATTGGATGCGTTGATTAATGGAATAATCACGATTAATGGGAGCGGTGTAACTAAAAATGCTGCATCATTTGGTTTTTTGCCGAACAACAATGCTGATGATAATGTTGTTGCATTAAAAGCAGCAGTGGCAGGCGGCGGTACCATCTTAATCGATTACCCAGGTGTTTATGACATCAATCAAACGATTCCACTTGAGAGCAATACACTCATTTTGTTTGGTGCAAAAGTCTACATTAATAAAGTGTTATTTAGTGGCAAGTCTCCAAAATACACATTCATTAATGAAGGTGCGTACCGTAAGCAATGGAATGAAAATATCATTTTACGTGGAATGAAAATGATTTGTAACGGCATCGGAAATGGAACTGATGGAACAGCTGGTATTCCTGGCTTGCGTGGTCATATCGCGATGCACTATATCCGAAATTTTCATTTAGACGATTTTGAGTTGCTAGATGGTGATGCTCAAAGCTACGTTGTGCATGTTTGTACTTTTGAGAATATCAAAATCACCAGTCCACACATTGAAGGATATAAAGACGCAATTCACCTTGGAAATGGAGACTGCTACCTAATCCGTGATGGTCGTTTTAAAACGTACGACGATCCAATTGCATTGAACTGCCATGATTACGCGACAGGTCAGCCTGAGCTGGGTTCATTGACGAACGGTTTGATTGAAAACTGTTATGACTTAGCTGACCCTGACCGTGGCACAACAGGATACTTTGCGCGAATTTTGGCAGGTGCTTGGATTGATTGGAAAAGTGGAATGACTGTTCAGCAGTCGGATACCGTTGTTGCAAGTAATGGCAAGATGTATCGAGTGAGTAATGGCGTAACAGATCCAGTTACTTATTACACTTCACTCACTGAGCCAAGTCATGCTACTGGAACTGCAACGATTGATGGTATTAAGTGGACAATGATTCAAGATCAGAATGTAGGTCATTCTGTAGGTGTTCGTGGTTTAACTTTTAGAAACATCTATCTTCAAAAGCCTCGTCCAATAGGGATTTCGATTCATTTTGATAAAGATCGCCATTCACGTAGCTATTACCCTAATTCTGAGATTCCTGATCAAGACGGAATTGTGTTTGACGGGTTATATCAACAAGCGGACATTCCGACATTGATTAGTGCTGTAACACCATTAAAAACGGTGAAAATCATCAATTCAGAGATCGGTGATACTCGTATTAATTTAACGAATATCAATACAGATGGCATGACTTATGAGCCTGTGAACGTGCTGATGATGGGCAATACGTTTAAAGGAAAGCTAGCTGGTCAACCGCTAATCTCCACAGCAGCAGGTCGTACAGCTAAAGTGAAGATTTTAGGTTCGATCAAAGAAAACGATAGCTATAATCCGACTTTCGGATCTGGCGTGACAGTAATTTCATCGGATCTCTAAAATGAAAAACCTCGAAGCCGTTGCCGAAGCCCTAACATGGCTCGGCACACCTTACCACCACCAAGGGCGTGTCAAAGGTGTGGGTGTGGATTGTGCAACACTGCTTTGTGAAGTTTATGAAGCAGTGGGGCTTATTGATCATTATGATCCGCGCCCATATCCAGCCGATTGGCACATGCACCAGATGGGGCAGCGCTATCTTGAACACATTCAGAAATTTTGTGATCAAGTGACTGAGCCGCAGCCTGGTGATATTGTTCTTTATCATTTTGGCAAGTGCATCAGTCATGCTGCAATTGTCGTTGAGTGGCCAACGATCATCCACTCATATATCCATCAGGGGGTCATCCTCCAGGATGGAACCAAAGGAAGTTTAGCCCGGCGAATTGCCGGGTTTTATCGTTTAAGAGGGCTATAAAATGGGTGGTGTTTTTGGGGGTGGTACAGTCAGTACATCTGATAAACGTATCAATTCAATGCGAATTCAACAATCCGCTTATGGTCTTTGTCAGCCTCTGGTTTATGGCAAAAATCGTGTTGCGGCAAATATGTTCTGGTATGGTGATTTTACCGCCACAGCCCATACAACAACGACAAAACAAGGTGGTAAGGGTGGGGGTGTAAAAACCAAAAACACGACTTATACCTACAGCGCTTCATTCATGCTTGGGCTTTGTGAAAACAAAATCAAAGACATTGGGATTATCTGGCGCGATAAAGAACAGATTGTTCCTAAAACGGAAGGTGGTATTCAGCTTAAACCTATTGATCAGCTAGGGTTTGAATTATTTGATGGTGATCATAATCCTGTCTGGGGCTATCTCCCATCAAAGCATCCTGACCAGGCATTGCACTATCCATTTCTCGGTTATGTCGCATGTGCCAACTACGATCTGGGGGGGAGTGCCAGCTTATCGAATCACAATTTTGAAGTGATTAGCGATATTACATTCTCAGAAACGATTCAAGATGCCAATCCTGCAGATGTAATTGAAGACTTCATTACCAATCCTCGTTATGGCGCATCACCAAGTCTGCAAATGGCAGATTTATCTGAATTTCGAACCTATTGTGCTGCCACTAATTTGTTGGTCAGTCCTGCTTTGACAGAACAGCGTGAAGCATTCGAAATCATCAATGAAATTGTTGAAGCGGTAAATTGTGCTGTGGTTCCTAGTCCAGACGGTTTGAAGATCAGGTCTTATGGTGACAGTGTTGTCAGTGGAAATGGGGTAACGTTCGTACCTGATCTAGAGCCGGTTTATCACCTTACTGATGACGATTTTCTAGGTGAAGATCAGCCAGTTCGGGTACGTCGAAGTCGTGATACTGATGCCTATAATCATTGCCAGATTGAATATGTAAACCGCTTCAATCAATACAATACTGAAACCGTTGAAGCTAAAGACCAGGCAAATATTGAAATGTTTGGTCTACGTACGCAAGATCCGGTCAAGCATGATTTTTTCTGTGAACCTAAAATTGCCCGTCATGCAGTGCAGTTGCTATTGCAGCGAAAACTTTATGTCCGTAATGAATATGAGTTCGAATTAGGCTGGAAGTACTGCCGTTTAGAGCCGATGGACATTGTGACCATCACAGATGAATCACTAGGCTTAAATCAGTTTCCAGTTCGGATCACCCGGGTTGAAGAAGATGAAGACGGAATGCTCTCGATTACGGCTGAAGAACTGGCTGTTGGATCTCGCTCTGCAGTTGAATATGATCTTCAATCATCTAATGGCTATCAGGGAGGAAATGAAGAACCAGGAAACGTGAATGCACCGAATATTTTTGAACCACCATTAGATTTGACTAGCGGTAAAAATCAGATCTGGGTAGCAGTATCTGGTGGAATTAATTGGGGCGGCTGTAATGTCTGGGTCAGCCTGGATAATACGACTTATGAAATGGTTGGTACGATCTATGGGTCTGCTCGATATGGTGCCCTGGTTTCAGCGATTGATGCAGATGATACCGAGATGCAGATTCAGTTGAATACATCCAGCCAGATGTTCAGTGGTACGGTTGAAGATGCTGAAGTTGATGCAACTCTATGTAGAGTCGGTGACGAATATATTAACTATATTGAGGCCACATTGAATGGATCTGGGCTGTATACATTGAGCGATGTGATCCGTGGGCGTTTCGATGATGCAGGGCCACATAATGCAGGCGAATCATTTGTTCGTATTGATCGTGCCATTTTTAGCCATGATTACAATGAAAATATGGTTGGAAAACAGATTTATCTGAAGTTCACCAGCTTCAATGGATTGCAGCAAAAAGAACAGACTCTGGATGAGGTGGCGGCTTATAGTCACACCATTACTGGCAGCCGTCCATCTGGCGTAAAAGGTCTATCCCTTCAGTCAGCCTTTGAAGGTACAAGCTTTAAAGTTCAGTGGCAAAGTGCAGCTGGTGCTACAGGGTACATTGTTCAGATCATGTCAGGTGGCGTATTGCTACGTGAAGTTGAAACGACAAATACTGATTACAGTTACAGTATGGATGAAGCCAAGATTGACGGTATTCAACGTGCTTATACTCTACGGGTCGCAAGTAAAAACGGTTCGATTGTCAGTACCTTTGCGGAGCTGAATATCAGTAATCCGGTGCCACCACAATTGTTGAACGTCTACACATCTGCCACTGCAGATTCGATCACAGTGACTTGGATTCCAAGTGAAGTCCCCGATCTTAAAGACTATCAAGTTTGGGTGAGTACAACACAAGGTTTCGATCCTGAAACGACTGCACCTCGTTGGACAGGTACCGAGAATGCTTGCATGATCACAGGTCTAAGTTCGACCACGATCTACTACATTCGTGTGGCTGCACGCGACGTGTGGAAACAAACATCATGGAATTACTCAGCAGAGATCACGCAGGTCACAGCTGATGGATAAAACAACATAGAGCACCTTCGGGTGCTTTTTTATTGCCAAAAAATTAGGAGTGGTCTATGAATGACCCGTTAAGCATCAAGGGCCTACCATGGCTTTTTAAAATTATCGCTGCAGTGGTTGGGGCAATCTTTGCTCTGACGTTATCGGGGGATATCGACACTGAGGGACGAATTAAAATCACGATGGGTGTGATTATGAAGTTCACGTTTAGTGTGGCGATTAGTCTGTATGGTGGTTCAGCATTTATTGAATATTATGGTTGGCATGTCTATTCACATATGACGCAAGGCTTTGTAATGTTGATCTTTGCGATTTTCGGAATGTTGTTAATTGGCATCTGGTATCAAGCAATCCAGCTGTTACGTGGTAAAACCATTGGTGAATTAATCTTTGAAATTCGATCAGCTTTTAAAGCAATGTTTAAGTGAGTAAGTGAAAAATGAAACAGATATTTGATTTTTTAAGAAAGATCAGTGGTGGAACACTTACTCAAAAACAGGTTGATGCTGCGAATCAAGTGATTGCAACGGCTACAGATGCATCAGTGGTTGATATGTTGGGTATTGCGATCGACCAGATGGCCGTTAGCCCTTTTGGTGTAGATCTCATCTGTAGTTTCGAGGGTAAGCGACTTACTGCCTATGACGATGGGGTGGGAGTGTGGACGATTGGTTTCGGTACCACAGTTTATCCGAACGGCATTAAAGTTATGAAAGGTGATACCTGCACGGAAGCACAAGCTAAGGCTTTTATGGCGCATGATTTAAAGAAATTTGAAGCTGCTGTAAATAATGCGGTGACAGTACCACTTAATCAAAATCAGTTCGATGCACTGGTATCACTTGCCTACAACATTGGGACCAATGCATTTAGCAAATCAACTTTGGTGAAAAAGCTGAATGCCAATGATAATCGTGCTGCTGCGGATCAGTTTGATGTGTGGGTGAATGCGGGTGGTAAGCGTATGCAAGGGCTTGTGAATCGTCGTGCTAAAGAAAAGGCTTTGTTTCTATCATGATCAAAGCATTCATGCTGTGCATCCTGCTTTCAGGCTGCACAGCTCATTCGATTTCGACAAAGGTGCATGTCACTGTTTGTGTTCAGTGTGTGAATTGAAAAAGCCCTCTACGTGAGGGCTTTCTACATTTATTTTACAAAGATGTATGTTTTTAGTCCGATTAACAGCTCACAATTTTTATGTTCGATATCTTTTATCAACTCTAAAATATTGACCACTGATTCACTTGTTAGGAAAGTGGTTTGACTAAATGGCTTTGATCTCTCATCTGATAACATTTTTGCAAATTTATCAATCTCTGCACGATAATTTAACATCAATCCAAAAATATCCTGCCCTTGGGATAAAAAGCAGAATGAAGTCATAATGTCTTTGTTTTTATTAAATAGGTTTAATAAATTATTTTCAAAATCTGATGCTAGAGAATATGAGGAAATTTTTTTAGTTGATTTATTTAAAGATATATCTTCGCAAGTAAATTTTAATTGATGTATGAGATCACGCTCCTTATGAATTAATTTAAAAGTTTCTTTAGCTTCGGTTGCAAGCACTTGTTTATTATGTTGTTCTTTCCAATCATTAAATAATCGAGATGCAATATATGCAGCAATAAGAGTGGTTATACCACCAAAAAAACCTGATGCAGTAGAAAGAGAGTCTTTGAGTAAGATTAGTGTTTTACTGTCAGCATTTGAATAAAACCAAAAAATAACCGCAAATAGAAGAATGCATCCAAATGCAGTCGCGAGGAAAATTGTAGAAATTAAATGACTAAACTTCATATTCTTATAAAAATAAAAAACTTATAGCAGTATTTTTATTTCCTAACAACCTTTGCACCATTTCAAAACTCCCCACGTCTACGCACCAGAAAGGAACTGGCGATACTTTCAGCGTGAAATACCTTAGCATCATCCTTATCATCGACCCAAAACCATTCAGGTTGATAGACCTGTTGGACATCTGAAAAATCATCGTATTCCAGTATTTCTTGTGTCGCATCTCGATAGGCAAGCCACTTGCCATCTTTGGTAATGTAGGCCATTGAACACCCCCCTCAAATTACAAACTTCACATTTCATTCACTAATTTTTTTCTTTTCATAAACGAGATACAGTACATAGCTATAACTGTAACACATGCAATATTCCGAACCTTTAAAATGATGATATAGTGCTCTTGCAGATTGACCGACTCAAGAGAATTTTGAGTCGGTTTTTTGCGTTAAATATCTGTGGATAAGTCATTTGAAACACCAAAAATACACCAATAAATCGCAACTTGCTGATTATTATAAGGAGTATGTATACAATGATTTTAGTGACTGGTGGTTTAGGCTTTATAGGCTCTCATATTGCTTTGAGCTTTATGGTGCATGGGCAAGAGGTCATTATTGTAGACAATTTATCCAATGCGAACTTACAAACTCTTGAACGATTAGAATTTATTAGTGGCATGTACGTGCCTTTTGTCAAAATTGATATACGAAATACCCCTGCCTTAAACAAAGTTTTTGAGCAGTATTCCATCGATGCGGTAGTGCATGCTGCAAGTTTTAAATCGCTTGAAGAATCTGTACTGAAGCCTTTGGAATACTATAATGACAATGTCAGTTGTATCATGAGTTTACTGCGTGCCATGCAGCGCACAGGTGTACGCACTTTGGTTCATCTTTCCAGTCTTGCGGTCTATGGTGAATCCAGCCTACATTTAGAAGAAGATTTGGAGCTGAATTTCGGCTATCCAAACCCGTATATCAAGTCGCAGCAAATGGTCGAAGAAATTATTCGAGATACAGCAAAAACGGATAATGAATGGAAAATTGCAATTTTAAGAATGGGCAATGTTGCTGGTGCATTTGAAAATGCGATGCTCGGAGAATTGTTTCCGCCTTTACCGAAAAATATTATCCCACTGTTGATGCAAGTCGCTGCAAAACAGCGTGATCATATTGAACTTAGAAAAAGTGCACAAACCACAGATCATACCGTAGAGCGTAGTTTTTTACATATACTCGATGCCTGTGATGCGATTGCTGCTTCGTTACAATGGTTAAGTACTCAACAGTTTGCTTGTGATGCTTTTAATATTGCAGGTCAAAGTGTGTCGATACAGCAGTTGGTTGAAAAAGTTGAAAATGTGACGCAAAGTGATATTGCTACAGTCGATGTGAAGGATTCGAACATCGTGGAATTAGATCAGGTCGCAGCCGAGTGTAGTAAAGCGAAAAACGTTTTACACTGGCAAGCGAAGCGCAGTTTAGAACAAACCCTTGAAGATGGATGGCGTTTCTACCGACAAAGTCTAGATGGTCGTTAATTAATTTAATGATAACAATTATCATTTATATATTTTTGCTTAATCATTAAGATAAGGAAAACAAGCGCAAAATAATCATTTTGCAATTCACTTAAAAAGGAAGAGGTTAAAATGCAAACACGTATTGAACATGACACGATGGGCGAAGTTGAAGTACCGAGTGAAGCACTTTGGGGTGCTCAAACTCAGCGTAGTTTGCAAAACTTTAAAATTGGTAGTGAACGTCTACCACGTCCAATGATTCGTGCCATGGGCTTAGTGAAAAAAGCAGCAGCATTGACCAATGCTGAGCTCAACCAAATTCCACAAGAATTGGCGCAATACATCGTCGGTGCTGCGGATGAAGTGATTGCAGGGCAGTGGGATAGTCAGTTTCCTTTGGTGGTATGGCAAACTGGTTCAGGCACACAAAGCAACATGAACTGTAATGAAGTGATTGCCAATATCGCCAATCAGAAACTTGGCAATCCCTTAGGTGCACAAAAACCTGTACACCCGAACGATCACGTGAACCGTGCTCAGTCGACCAATGACTCCTTCCCAACGGCGATTCATGTCGCAGCAAGTATTCAGATCAATGAATTACTGATTCCTGCGGTGACACAGCTTCGAGATACTTTAGAGGCAAAGTCTCAAGCATTTGCTGACATCGTCAAAATTGGCCGAACTCATTTACAAGATGCGACACCCTTAACCTTAGGCCAAGAATTTAGCGGGTATGTTTCTCAGCTCGATCACGGCTTAAAGCGTTTACAACAAGCACTTTCAGGTTTGTATGAACTACCTTTAGGTGGAACTGCTGTAGGTACAGGGTTGAATGCTCATCCTGATTATGCAGAAAAATCAGCGGAGCAACTGGCACAGTTGACAGGACTGCCTTTTGTGACGGCACCAAATAAATTTGAAGCATTGGCTGGGCGTGATGCAGCAGTGTTTGCCTCAGGTGCATTAAAAACGCTTGCGGTAAGCTTGAACAAAATTGCCAATGACATTCGCTGGTTGGCAAGTGGCCCACGTTGTGGTTTTGGCGAGTTACGTATTCCAGAAAATGAACCAGGCTCAAGTATTATGCCGGGGAAAGTGAATCCGACTCAAAGTGAAGCGATGACCATGGTGGTGGCGCAAGTCTTAGGCAATGACACCACGATTAATGTTGCGGGTGCATCGGGTAACTTTGAACTGAATGTATTCATGCCAGTGATTGCGTTTAATTTGTTGCAGTCGATTCAGCTTTTGGGTGACGCATGTAATAGTTTTAATGATCACTGTGCCGTGGGTATTGAGCCAAACCGTGAAAAAATTGACCACTTCTTACATGACTCATTGATGTTAGTTACGGCTTTAAACCCAGTGATTGGCTATGAAAATGCAGCGAAAGTTGCCAAAACAGCCTATAAAGAAGGGAAAACGTTAAAACAGGTGGCCGTAGAATTGAACTTAGTCACGGCTGAGCAGTTTGATGAAGTAGTACGTCCAGAGCAAATGATTTCACCAAATGTAAAATAGCCCTTGGTCCAGATGCTCAACTAAAGAGCAAATGAACACCAGCGGTTTTTATCTTTGGGCGAAGTCGGTACAATGGTCGACTAAAGATAAACTGCTGATGAGTTACCATGCTTGATATTTATTTGACAGATGTTCAGAAAAACGTGCAATTTAACGATTATCCGGGTGAACATCCTGTTAAATTTGTTTTAAATTTCAAAAAGATTTTCCCAAGTGTTATGGAGTTATTACTTCCTGTTCTACCTGAAAATGAAAATCTTGAAGAAATGACATGGGAATCAACCACGACTGACTTTGAACTTTTCAAACTGTTGTTGAGTGGTTGGGGCGTTATTGAATTACGCTTAAACGCGATCAAACAGTTTAAAGATAAAGATTTTGCCGATGCTCTAGTGAAACGTGCACAACAAAAGCGCAAAGACTTTGCAAAAGCACAGCAACAGTTGAAAACAGTTGAACTCGATTATTTATTTATGCATGAGATTCATGCATTGATCGATGCAGAATTGGTTGAACTGGGTGAAAAGTTCTATTTACCCGTTCTTCGTGACTTATGGAAAAATAAAATTTCCACTCAAGTCTTAGAAGCCAAATTTTAAGTCATTCAAAAATCCTCCAAATGGAGGATTTTTTATATCGATAGCAAAACTATGTATTTGCGAGCACAAGAAAGTATTTAAACTGCATCTAAAGCACTAAATTTTATTATTTGGTCAAATGTTGGAATTAATATTGCTTGATACATTGCGTCATCATTCACAGTATAACCGTAAGGATTTTATAATATGTCAAATCAGTTCATCGACTTAATCACAAAGCGTCGTACCATTTATGCTATTGGTAAAAAGGTCGAGCACAGCCCTGAATTTTTAACTGATTTGATTCAAACTGCCATTAAACAAAGCCCATCATCGTTCAATTCACAGTCATCTCGGGCGGTAATTTTATTTAATACGGAACATGAAAAGTTTTGGACTTTTGTGGCTGAAAAACTGAAGTCTTATGCTAAAGATGAAGAAAGCACGGCTAAAACAACGGCAAAAATGACCAGTTTTTCAGCAGGTGTGGGAACTGTTTTATTAGACCTCTTGCGAAAGTCGTTATTGCAAGTTCATCCGGTTTACCAGTGCAGCGATTAAGTTAATGCGTAAACCGAATCTTTTTCGTCTATTTCGATAGCGTTCACTTAGTATTCTAAATCTTTTCAATTGACTATTAATATGTTCGATTACAACTCGTATTTTTCCAATCATTTTATTGTAATTTTTCTCAGCATCAAATAAGGGTAAATTCTTCTTTTTCTTTATTGGCATCAATAATTTAAAGCCATCTTGCTCTAACCCATAGTACCCTAAATCGGTCATAACATAGTCACAATGTTTGAATTTCTTAACTGTTTTTCTTGCCAATTTAATATCATGCTGACTGCCAAACGATATATCTACTCCTATGATTTGTTTGCTCTTCGGATGATAGATCACTTGGGCTTTTAACGTATGTTTCTTCTTTTTACCACTGTAAAACTTACTCTGATTTTTTTTTCGGGCGTTCTATTGAACATTCTGTCGCATCAATAATTACCCAGTTAAATTGTTCGTCTGCTGTGGTAATGCTTCGTTTTGGCAGGGTAAAACGTCTTGATTTCATTAATGCATCTTCAACCTTTTTAATAGTTCGATTCACATTACTTTCAGCGATATGGTAATTTGCAGCCAATTCCAATTGAGTGCTGTAATTCCGTAAGTAATTGAGTGTTAATAACAATTGATCCTCTATAGCTAAAGTATGAGGACGCCCAGATTTCTTTTTAAGTGATTCTGCTTCTTTTAAAACTTCGACCATTTCACTAAAAACTGGTCGAGGTACGCCAACCAAGCGCTGGAATTCAGAATCTGAAAAACGGTTTAATTTCTGATATTTCATGAAATCTATATTGAGGTAGTTTTTACTTTCGCAAGAGGTCTATTTTTTGAAGATTTAGATGTAATTCAGGACTTACAAGAGCAATTTCCATCTTATGCTGAAAATTTCCCAGTATGGGCAGAGCATTCAACTGCAATAGCGCAGTTTGCAACTTGGACTGCATTACATACCTTAGGTTTAGGTGCATCTTTACAGCATTACAATCCAATTGTAGATGAAGAAGTCCATGCTTAGTGGGATGTGCCTGCAAGTTGGAAACTGCGAGCACAACTGGTCTTTGGTTCAGTTGAGGGCGAAGCTAAAGAAAAAGGCTTTGTGGATGATGCTGTACGCTTTAAAGTCTTCAAATAATTAATGAAAAAGCCACTCTACACGATGGAGCGGCTTTTTTTAGGCTGAGTTTTTACAGATCGGCTACTTCTTCAGTTTGCGGTAGTCACTCGGGCGAATAGGGCGTGTGCCGCGCCATAAACCTTTCTTGTGCTTTTTCGCATGACTTTGTAAAGCATTCATATGTTTCAAATGCTTTTTATCCTTAATATAGTCCTCATAGACCCATGCTGCACCACGTTTGACCATTTCTTCATTCATACTTCTCCGAAAACGATAGATTTCACCTACACAACGACCATAACGGTCAATGTCTGTAATGCGAACACGAACCACTTTCCGATAAACCATTTTTTTGATTAAGCGTTTGGACTCAGGCCCATAGCTTTGAGTGGACTCAGGCGCATCAATATACGCAAAGGGCTTTGTTGCACAAAGATTTGAAATGCAAAGCGCCCCTAATTGAGCCAAATTTAAGGCGTAACTTGGGTAAGTGGTCGACCTAATTCCGTAAATCTGTTAAGGACTGCTACACGTGCATGGATCTCATTCACTTGGCTATCAAAACTCCTTGCACTGAGTTTATCTCCTAATAATTTGATGCAATGCATCTTAGTTTCAACCAAACTTCGCCGATGATAGCCTGACCATTTTTTCCATAGTGTCCTGCCTAAACGTTTAATTGTTCGAAGTAATTCATTTCGCTCTAGCGAGCTACTCTTTGTATCTTTCCATGGTTTCGCATTTTTTCTAGGTGGAATCACCGCATGCGCTTGCCGATCTGCAATGACCTGACGGCATTGCTTGGTGTCATAAGCTCCATCGGTATAAACAGAGTCAATCCGCTCATCTTGTGGAATCTGATTAAGTAAATCACCAAGCACCTGTGAATCACTGACATTATTGGTTGTAAGCTGAACTGCTCGTATTTGTAGGGTTTTAGCATCTATACCAATATGAAGTTTACGCCATTGGCGACGATATTCAGGTCCATGTTTCTTGCGTTTCCATTCGCCCTCACCTAGAAACTTCATGCCTGTAGAGTCCATGAGTAGATGCAGCCCATCGCTACTTTTTTGGTAGCTGATTACAATATCAATATGCTTTTGTCTTCTACAAAGCGTGGTGTAATCTGGAGCTATCCAATTTAATCCGCAAAGTTTAATCAGACTTTGCACAAAGCCAGTGACCATACGTAAAGACAGACGGAATAAGGATTTAATCATTAAGCAGCATTGGATGGCTGCGTCGGAGTAGGTTTGATTTCGCCCTTGTTTGCCTTTTGATGGCGCATACCATTGCGTAGCAGGATCAAACCAAATGGCAATATTTCCGCGACTCATGAGTGCTCGGTTATATGCGGGCCAATTGGTTGTGCGGTAGATTTTGTGTGTAGGCTTCTTCATTTGAAAATTATATCGCTGAAAAACCCTTTACAGATAGGTTTGTGCAACAAAGCCTAACCAATTAAAAGAAAAATATGGGGCATTATTTACTGAACAGTTTGAAATTCAAAACGAAACACAGCGTTTGTATGATGCAGTAAAAGCACTAATACCATCTACAGGAAAAGTTCAAGATCAAATTGCTGCCGCTATGAAAGTTTATTATAGTGCGTATGGAACATTGGCGAGAAGCAAGACAGCCTCTGTCAGTCAAAATGTACGTAAAGATAATAAATTTCGTGAAATATTACCGATCGGCCCATCAGATATGGCAACTGAAATCAGCCGCTTAGAAAAATTACAAAACCTAACAGCACCTAATAAATCTGGTGGAATAAATATTTTTAGAATATTGTCACCTGTTTCAAAAGCATATGAGTTTTTCTTAGACGTAGAAGATTGGGAGTTCGCGAGTTGGCATAAAGAATCAACACCAGAAATTATGAGCTTTTATCAAAACTATATTCATGACTCTAAGTACGGTTTTATGAGTAATGCTGAACCTTTTAGTTATTTCCGTCAAAGAACGGTATATGAGTCCCGTCGTAGTGGAAAGGGCGAAGAGGTAGATCAAAAAACTGCAGAAGATAAAGCAGTATGCGCTGTGGTAAATAGGGAAGTACAACACGAAGAATTTTTTGATGCATTTGAACGAGCTAAACAAGAAGATTTACCGTTAGCTATGTAAAAAAGAATAAACTCTTGGTACGGTCGCTAAGTTCTAAACGGCTTTAATTCCTTATAGGTGCTATTAAGAAATTAACATTTATTCCATATTTTAAGCATCTTAAGATGAGATGCTTATTGTTTACTTTCAAATTGAGTGTTCCTACAAATGGTTATGGTGTATATAACAAAGATACAGAATTAGAAAAAACAAGGAGTAATTTGTAAGACTGGTGCGTTGGTTGTTTAGAGGTTCCAAATGACAGTCAATACAGGAACTAAGTTAGAACTTCGATTTTTTTTAAATTTTATAAAATAGCCTAAGCAAAAATTTTATAAATTTCGCTCCTTAAAAAATGGTGTCTTTTATTTTCCATTAAATTTTTATGCCAATAAATTCCAATATTCATCTGCGGCAGTTTCACAGGAACATCAAAAATATTCAGCAGAGGGGAAACATGCAAATGGCTCAAAATATTTTGAGGAATCGTTAAAATTGCATTGGGATATTGCTCTAGAATTTGTAGCGCAGTGGAATAGTGCTGACAACGCAAAAAAACCTGCCTAGACAGTTGCTTACGATTTAAATGAACATCTTCAACTAAAACACCAGTACGCCGCGAAGATACACCAATATGCGGTGCAGCCAAATACAATTCAGCATTGATTTGCTGGAGCTGAGTACAAGCCACAAACTGGTCTTTGACCAAGCTCTCAAATTGAATTTTATCGCCAAAGTTTTGTTCCAAATCAATCACAAAATCAATTTGTTGAGAAACTAAATCAGCATCTACTGTTTTACGGTCCAGCTTACTACTCATGAACTGAATACTTAGTCCAAGTTTCTGAAAGTGAGCAACTAACTTTGGGAAAACAATTGGTTCGATTTCATCATGAATCGCAATTTTTAGGCTTTGAACCATGTTCGGGTCGAAGCTTTGCTGCTGCATGAAAATACTTTGAATTGCAATTAAAGCATTTTTAATAATTAGGTAATTTTGTTCTGCAAAAGGTGTTGGAAGCATTTGGCTGCCAGAGCGAACAAATAAATCATCCTTTAAATGGCTACGTAGACGCTGCAAAGCATGACTGGCAGCAGACTGCGTAATCGACAAGATTTGAGCTGCTTTTGAAATACTTTTTTGCTCATAAATCGCAATAAAAAGCGGGTATAAATTGATATCGATGCGATGAAAAAGCCCCATATCAATGGGTGATTTACTATGAATATCGTTCATGCTGATCTATAAAATAAAATCATTTTGTTCATATTAGTTTTTAGGTTATGTTGATGTAAAGCGAAAATATCAAAATAGATCGAAGGAAGTAGCCATGTTTGAACTCTCAGCACGTGCTCAAGATTATGTAGAACGTACCAAACAATTTATTCAAAACGAAATTGAGCCGATCGAAACTGACTTTTGGCATGAGGTACATGAACTGAACCAAGGTGGCGACTGGACCAAATGGCAGTGGCCTACACAACTTGAAACACTCAAAGCCAAAGCAAAAGCTGCGGGTTTATGGAATATGTTTTTGCCTTGTCCTGAATTGGGCCAAGGTCTATCGGTTCAAGACTACGCTCATATTGCAGAACTCACAGGTCGTAGTCTCCTTGCGCCGACCGTGTTTAACTGTAATGCTCCTGACACTGGCAACATGGAGGTATTGTGGCGTTATGGCTCTGAAGCTCAAAAGCAAGAGTGGCTTACGCAGCTTTTGGATGGAAAAATTCGCTCTGTTTTCTGTATGACAGAACCAGCTGTTGCTTCATCCGATGCGACCAATATGCAAGCAACAGCCGTGATCGAAGGCGATGAAATTGTGTTAAATGGCCGTAAATGGTGGTCTTCAGGCTTAGGTGACCCCAATGCCAAAATAATTATTTTTATGGCGCATACACCAGATGAAACCAAAGATCGCCACCATCAACACTCGATGGTTTTAGTGCCTGTTGAAACGGCTGGAGTTAAAATTGAACGGATGTTACCAGTCTTTGGTGACTACGATGCACCCCATGGTCACGGTGAAATTAGCTTTAGTAATGTTCGTGTTCCTGTTTCCAACTTTATTGGTGGTGCAGGTCAAGGTTTTGAAATTGCCCAAGGTCGTTTAGGCCCGGGTCGTATTCATCACTGTATGCGCTGCATTGGTGCTGCGGAAAAATCTTTAGAGTTGATGATCGATCGTGGTATGAGTCGTACTGCATTTGGCAAAGAAATTTTAAAATTAGGTGGGAACCTAGAGCGCGTGGCTGATGCACGTGTTGCAATTGATCAAGCACGTTTATTAACCTTGTATGCTGCGTATAAAATGGATACTTTAGGGAATATGGCAGCGTTAACTGAAATCTCTGCCATTAAAGTCGTTGCGCCAAGTGTGCTTGAAAAAGTGGTCGATATGGCGATTCAAATTCACGGCGGAGCAGGTGTGTCGCGTGATACGCCTTTGACAGGTTTCTTCGCTCAAGCACGTTCACTGCGATTGGCTGATGGGCCAGATGAAGTCCATAAAGGCATGATTGCAAAACTAGAACTGGCAAAACGCGGCTATAGTACGCGTCGTAAAAAATAATAGAGGAGAAGATCATCTCTTTAATTCATCGTGTTGAAATAAGAATAGATGATCTTCTAAGTTATAAAGAAAAGATTGATAGTTTGGGAAAAAAGAATGTCAGCGATTGATGTAGGTGGAACAGTTCGGGCGGGTGAAGAACTGGATGCTGTAGCCGTAGAAAACTGGCTCAAAGCACAAGGTGTCGATCTACAAGGGCAGGTTGAAGTCACGCAATACTCAGGCGGTGCATCTAACTGGACGTATAGATTGAAATACGACAATGTCGATCTAATTCTACGCCGCCCACCCAAAGGTACCAAAGCTAAATCTGCACATGACATGGCACGTGAATATCATGTGCAAAAGAATTTAACCTCTTTTTATCCTGTACTTCCCGAAATGGTTGCATTGTGTCAGGACGAATCTGTTCTTGGCTGTGACTTCTACGTGATGAAACGTGTAGAAGGCATTATTCCACGTGCCAATTTACCGAGAGATCTAGATTTTAAAGAAGCCCAAGTTCGTGAGTTGTGTATCAATGTGATTGATAAACTGATCGAACTTCATCAAGTCCCATACCAAGGCACAGAACTTGAGAACCTTGGTAAAGGTGATGGTTACTGTCGTCGTCAAGTGGAAGGTTGGGACGCTCGTTTTGAAAAAGCCAAAACCATTAACGTCCCTTCATTTAAATATGTGCGAAAGTGGCTGAAGGATAATATTCCAGCAGACTCAAAAACCTGCGTAATTCATAACGATTGGCGTTTTGATAATATTATTTTAGATCCGAATCATCCGACACAAATTATTGGTGTCTTGGATTGGGAAATGGCAACGCTTGGTGATCCACTTATGGACTTAGGTTCGGCCTTGGCATATTGGGTTGAAGAGTCGGATAGTGCACTTTTTAAAGCCACACGTCGTCAACCGACAAATCTTAAAGGCATGTTCACACGTAAAGAAGTGGTCGATTATTATTTAGAAAAAACAGGTTTAGAAGTAGAAAATTGGACCTTTTATGAAGTCTTTGGTATTTTCCGTTTAGCCGTGATTGCCCAGCAAATTTATTATCGCTATCACCACAAACAGACCAATAACCCTGCCTTCAAAGATTTTTGGATTTTAATTCATGCTCTCCATATTCGCGCACTTAAATTGATTGGTTTACAGAAAATTGAAGCCAATGAAGTCGCTCAAAAATACATTGTTAAAATGAAGGAAATATTAGGCAAATGACCACTATTTATTTCATTCGCCACGGGCAAGCATCTTTTGGTGCAGAAAGTTATGATCAACTCTCTCCCAATGGTGAACTCCAAGCCAAAATTTTAGGTCAATATTTTGACCAGATCTTAAAAGAAGCACCCGTGGTGGTTTCAGGCTCTATGCAGCGACATCAACAAACGGCATGTATTTCTTTGGCTGAGTGCTTTCCTGAGGTGGATGTTTTGACCAATTCTGCATGGAATGAGTTCAATCATCAGCAAGTCTTTGCTCATTATGAACCACGTTTTAACGAGCCACATTTACTAAAAGCCGATGTGGCTAAAGAGTCGAACCCACGTGCTTATTTGGCCAAGATATTTGAAGGGGCAATTGAACGCTGGACAGGTGGAGACTATCACCATGAATACGATGAATCATGGCCTGAGTTTAAAAGTCGAATTGAAGTCGCTTTACAAGATTTGTGTGATGAACTGGCTCAAAGCAAACCGCGCTATGCTGTGGTGTTTACTTCAGGCGGTGTAATTTCAGTGGTAGCAGGCAAACTCTTAGGTTTAAGTCCAAATAAAACCTTTGCGCTAAATTGGGCTATTGCCAACAGCAGCATGACCACATTACGACTGGTGGGCAATGAACCGCAGCTTTTAAGTCTCAATGAACATCATTTTATTAAAGCCGAAAACTCAAACTTACTGACATGGATCTAAGGACAGGATTAAGACATGGCTAAAACAATTTTAATTACAGGGGCAAGTTCTGGTATTGGTGCAGGTATGGCACGCGAATTTGCACAAAAAGGTTATAACTTGGCAATTTGTGCACGACGCTTAGATCGCCTTGAAAGCCTAAAACAGGAACTTGAGAGCAAGTACGGGATAAAAGTCATTCCTAAAGTTTTAGATGTGACCAATTACGATCAAGTGTTTGAAGTTTTTCGTGCATTTAAACAAGAGTTTGGTCATTTAGACCGTGTAATTGTGAATGCTGGAATTGGAGATGGGCGTCGAATTGGCAAAGGCAGTTTTGCGATTAATAAAGCCACGGTTGAAACCAACTTTATTTCAGCTCTAGCACAGTGTGAAGCTGCAGTCGAAATTTTCCGTGAGCAAAATGCAGGACATTTGGTTGTTATCTCTTCTATGAGTGCAGTCCGCGGTATGCCAAAACATTTGACAGCGTACGGTGCAAGTAAAGCAGGTGTTGCACATTTGGCTGAAGGCATTCGTGCAGAACTGCTCAATACCCCAATTAAAGTTACGACTATTTTTCCTGGATATATTCGTACAGAAATCAATGAGGGTGCAAAACCACTACCTTTTGAAGTCGATGAAAAAACAGGTTCACGACTGTTGGCAGCAGAAATTGAAAAAGCCCCTGTAAAAGCCTATGTTCCTAAATGGCCATGGCTACCACTAGGTTTAGCAATGAAAATTTTACCGCTGAAATTGGTTAATAAACTGGGTTAATGATTGAAATAAAAAGGCTGTAAATCAGCCTTTTTATTTTTAACTATGCGAGTACCTTCTAAACATATGTTGCTATTTCCAAATGATCATTTGAGTGCATTCATGAGTTGGTCATAAAATCGAGGTAGCATTGAAGAAAAAGGTGATCAAGATGTCCACACAATTCGACTTTGTTTCAGTCAGAAAAAAGCCCAATGTTCATTTTGGTGGGCGCTCAATCAGTCATGTCATTCAATGTGAAGATGGTTCACAAAAGACCCTTGGGGTTATTTTGCCTACAGATCAACCGCTGACGTTTGAAACGCATGTTGCGGAGCATATTGAAATTGTTTCAGGTCAATGCCAAGTTAAAATTGGGCTACAGACTGAAATGACTCTGTATTGTGCAGGTGAAAGTTTTGATGTTCCTGCCAACAGCCGCTTTAGTATGATGGCAAGTGAAGTTGTAGATTATATTTGTCACTTAGAAAAATAGCCGAAGACAAAGACTCAAATTGTTAGAATAATATTAAGTCTTATAAGTTATTGATTTAATAGATGTTATGTTATTTACTTTGCAGCAATATTTCTGAAAAATATTTAAGTCTGTGTATCGGTGCAATTCAACGTATACTATTTTCATCTCTCAGTTAGCTTAGACCCAGTCACTGAATATGCGATTAAAAATTTATACGCTGGCTTTGATTCCAGTCATTCTTTTTCAAGGTTATGCCGTCAAAAAAAATACACCAAGATTGGCTGAACCCGAAGGAGAGCGCATTGGACAAAAAGGCGTGGGTAAGTCGCTTTCCTTGCTCATTTTGGGGGATTCAGCAGCAGCGGGCGTCGGTGTAAATGTTCAAGATGATGCCTTATTGGGTTCAATTTTAAAAGAACTGTCATCTGAGTTTAGTATTCAATTTTATTTACACGCAACGACGGGATTCACCACAGATCAGGTCATTCAGTCCATCCAAACGTTTGAGACACAGCATTTTGATGTCATCATTACTTCTGTGGGCGTAAATGACATTACAAAATTCACTTCGCCGCAGGCTTGGATCGCAAAACAGAAGCAGCTTTATCAAATACTCAAACATAAGTTTAGTCCACAATTAACGATTGCATCTGGTGTACCTCCGATGGATCAGTTTCCTGCACTTCCAAACCCACTTGCATGGTTGTTTGGTCAATATGCCAAAGCGATGAACTTAGAATTAGGCCAATTTGTCGCACAGCAAAAACAGATGGAGTGGATAGAGTACGATCTAAAGAAGTTTTTAGCTTTAAACTTAGCTATGGCCAAAGACGGTTTCCACCCCAGCAAAGAAATTTATCAGTATTGGGGTAAACAAGTGGCTGAAAAAATACGCCAATCTTTTTAAAATGCAATAAAGACAAATTTTCTATAGCTTATGACACATTCAGTTGAAATTGAAAAACATCCACTTAAACCGTTCCTCCCAGCTAATGCCAAATTATTGATGCTGGGCAGCTTTCCGCCGCCCAAGACCCGCTGGAAAATGGACTTTTACTATCCAAATTTTCAAAATGATATGTGGAAAATATTTGGCCTGTGTTTTTTCCAAGATAAAAATTATTTTCTCAATATCGAACAGAAGACATTTAAAGAACAACAGATCCGTACATTTTTAAATGAACGGGGCATTGCGATTTTTGATACGGCCTATGAAGTGATTCGCCAAAAAGGCAATGCTTCAGATAAGTTTTTGCACATTATTAACCCAACCAATGTGCAACATTTACTTGAAAAAATGCCCGAATGTCATAGTGTGATGACCACTGGCGATAAAGCTACTGATACGCTCATGCTGTCTATGCCCACAGGTACGTTAAAACCACAAATTGGCATGAAGTCCGAGACACATTTTGCTGGGCGAGATCTGAGGCTTTATCGGATGCCATCTTCTTCTCGTGCCTATCCTTTGGCTTTAGAGAAAAAAGCCGAGGCTTATTACAACTTATTTTCTGAAATAGGCTTACTTTAGGTAACTATTTGGATTATCCACATGACTGAATATTCCAGCCATTCGTAGATGGTTGGTCTGCTTTAGTCTTCGTACTCAACATAGTCCCAGAGATTAAGCCGCGCTTTAATCTGTTTACGTAGTTGTGGCAGCATAGGAAATAATGTTCCATCAATCCATAGGCTGAGTGCACCTGCCGAAAGTGGCTGTTGCGATTCATCGATCAATTGTGCACCTTTCACCAAAACAAAAGTCTCTTCGCTTGCAGCTGTTTCGATCCCTTTAAACTGAACCAAAAGTTCATGGCCTGTATCTTGGATTTGCCACTCCAGTTCAATTTGGATATTTTGATTGGATTTTAAAACGACTTGCCCTTCAACCATGTCATTGTCACTCAAGCAGTCATGTTCAACACGCACTTTACTTAGAAACCATTCTTGTCGAGCAAGATCTTCTAGTGTTTTGTAAGGGGTTAAAATATTACTGAGATTAAACTGACGACTTAAATCAAAAAATTGCATTACTAAACTTTGTAAAGGGGAGATAAAAAAGATGGGCTGCATGTTAAATCAAAGTGTGTACTGAGTAAAACCTTTCAAGCCCTTGAATGAATTTAGGTATCAGAGCCAATTATTCTGTTCGGATTTTATATTCAATGGTGTTTATTAAAAATAGCAATAGATAAAGCATTTTTAAGCTGAGCCTAAAAAACAAAGCACTTAGCCTAAACAGAAAGCTATCGTACGTTAGAGAATATGGATAACGTCATTCACCTGTAATTACATCATCCATTCAATTGGTAGGTATGATACAGCTTTCATCATAAAACGCTGAAATTTTGTAGTTTCGGGTTCATTTTGATGTTCAATGACACTCCCATCTTTTTGATGTTCAAGCCAAATGATATCGCCTTGAGGATTAAGTTTTAACTCATAAGCGATATGTGGGAGAAATTCATCTAACTTATGTGAGATTGCATTTTGCAATTGATCTGACTCCACCACTAAGCCCACTTCTGTATTTAAATGGGCTGAGCGTGGGTCAAAGTTAAACGAACCGACAAAGACTTTTCCGTCTATATCAAAAAATTTGGCATGGAGCCGTGAGGAACTTCGACCTTTAGCTGGAATCACATGACCAGTTGCCACTTCATACCATGTGTATTTCTCTCGTTCGATATAGGGTTTAAACTCATACAGTTTGACACCATTTTCAAGCAAGCCACGGCGATATTTTTTATAAAATGCATGCACAATGGCAACATCATTAGCCAATAAAGAATTGGTTAAGACCCGAACTCGAGTTCCATTTTTTGCCAAATTGGAAAGATAGTCGGCACCCGCTGTGGTTGGGACAAAATATGCGGAGACCAACTCCATATGCTTTTCAGGCTTACCCATCAAATCGAACATTTGTTTGACAATGATTTCATCAGGCTCTGCTTCACCACGAATTTTATTGGGAGAATCGGCAATGAAATGAGCTTTTGCCCAGTTAACAGGATGTTTAGTCAGCTCTGAATCGACTAGTATCCGAGCCAAATCAATTTTCTGTTCAATCACATTTTTATCTAAGGCATCCGCTTCATAGTGCTGTTTTAATTGAGCCAGTTCTTCTTTTGTTCCACGACCCACTAATTGGGGAATTGTATAACTGAGATCATCATTCCAGAAACTTAGAAATACACTATTGGCATGTTCTACAGCTTGCCCATAAAACAAAATGTCCAAATCGGTAAATTGGAATTTTTCACTGGCGTCAAAATATTCACTGCTGATATTACGACCGCCAGTTACTGCTATTGCGCCATCAGCAATAATCAGTTTGTTATGCATACGATGGTTAATGTGATTGAAGCGGAAAGCATAATCAATCACACGTAAATGACGGTATTTGTAAGGATTGAATAATTTGATTTCAAAATTGGGGTGAGCGCTCAGCTTTTTGAAAGTTTCATCAAGTGCCGTGCCGTTTTGGTCATCAATTAATAAACGTACTTTCACCCCACGATCTGCAGCATTTAACAGTTCATGCAACATCATATGGCCTATAAAGTCATCTCCCCAGATATAGTATTGGACATCTAGACTGTGCTTGGCCTCTCGTATCAAGTGTAAGCGTGAGGCAATGCTCATAAATGCTTCGTCCAACGCCAAATAAGCCGTAAGTCCCTGTTTTTTCTGTGCAGATGCATCTTGACCCTTGAGCCAATGCTCTGCATATACCTCTACAGGGGCTGAAGGCTTAGCCTGATTGGGGGCGAGCTGGCATCCCGCGAGTGTTAAAACGGTGCTTAGCAAAATCAGAGGTCGACAATGAGTTGGTATCGCCATATTTCTTTTAAAGACCTAATTTTTATAAGTTATATATTTCACATGTTATAGGTTGAAACAAAGAATAAAAAGCGGTTACTGTAGCGCATCTGTTAAAGACTTCCTTAAGGATAGCGAAAATGAAATCACGTGCAGCTGTTGCCTTTGGACCTGGACAACCTCTCGAAATTGTAGAAATTGATGTTGCTCCACCGCAAAAAGGTGAAGTTTTAGTCAAGATTACCCATACAGGTGTATGCCATACCGATGCATTTACTCTATCTGGTGATGATCCCGAAGGTGTTTTTCCAGCAGTTTTAGGCCATGAAGGTGCGGGTATCGTAGTTCAGGTCGGTGAAGGCGTAACCAGTGTTCAGCTGGGTGATCATGTTATTCCACTGTATACAGCTGAGTGTGGCGAGTGTTTATTCTGTCAGTCAGGCAAGACCAATCTATGTGTTGCAGTTCGAGCTACACAAGGTAAAGGTCTGATGCCCGATGGTACAACGCGTTTTTCTTATAATGGACAACCGATTTATCACTACATGGGCTGTTCAACCTTTTCTGAATATACCGTTGTCGCAGAAGTGTCTTTGGCTAAAATCAATCCAGATGCTAACCCTGAACACGTCTGCCTATTGGGTTGCGGCGTGACCACTGGTTTAGGTGCAGTCAAAAATACAGCCAAAGTACAAGAGGGTGATACCGTTGCAGTCTTTGGTTTAGGTGGTATTGGTCTAGCTGTTGTACAAGGTGCAAAAAAAGCCAAAGCCAGCCGTATTATTGCGGTTGACACGAACCCTGACAAATATAAATTAGCAGCAGAATTCGGAGCAACTGATTTTGTAAACCCAAAAGATCATGACCGTCCTGTACAAGAAGTCATTGTTGAAATGACTGGTTGGGGGGTTGATCACTCATTTGAATGTATTGGTAACACCAATGTCATGCGCTCAGCACTTGAATGTGCACACCGTGGTTGGGGACAGTCGGTGATTATTGGTGTGGCAGGTGCAGGCCAAGAGATTTCAACGCGTCCATTCCAACTGGTCACTGGCCGTACCTGGAAAGGGACAGCTTTTGGCGGTGTAAAAGGTCGTTCACAACTGCCAGGTATGGTTGAAGAAGCAATGACTGGCGACATTCGTTTAGCTCCATTTGTTACGCATACCATGGGTCTCGACAAAATCAATGAAGCCTTTGACTTAATGCATGATGGAAAATCAATCCGTACTGTGATTCATTTTGAAGACTAATTTGCTGTAAGATGTTTAAAAAACCAAGCTACGGCTTGGTTTTTTGTTTTTAATTAGAAGAATAGTGAATTGGCAAAACTGTTCATGTTGTTAGACAAAAATGATAAAAAATGTCAATTCGTTAGATTTTGTCCTTTTATGACATAGTCGAAAATAGGTTCTCACCTTATCTTGATATCTCAATAATGCACACTTGTATAAAAATAAACTAAAGCAGAGGGTGACTATGGGAAAGCATGTTGAATACCGTCCTGAATGGGTACGTGAAGATTTCATCGATTTTCTGACTGAAAAAGTAAATCCGCTATGGGCATGGAAAAAAGCCAAAGCGCGGATTGTTGCAAAGCATCACTTGTCAGATGACTTTGTGTACATGCAGTTACAGCCAAATCATCATTTTAAAGCAACCGACTATCAAGCTGGGCAAAGTATCTTAGTGACAGTACTCATTGCTGGTGTACGTTGGCAGCGCAGCTATTCGATTGTCGAGATTTTAGAAAATGGCAATCTTGTGATTGCTGTTAAACAACAGGGCAAAGTCTCAAATGCACTCACTCAACAGCCTGTAAAAAGTGTAGTTGAAATTTCCAAACCGCAGGGCGAATTTGTTTTAAAAAGTCAGCCTCACTCTGCACTGATGATTGCCTCGGGAAGTGGTATTACTGCAATTTACGCATTGATCAATGCAGCATTAAAACGCCCACAAACAGTTTCCAATATTGATCTCATTTACTTTACGCGGGATGATAGCTTTCATGCAGAACTGCAACAACTTACTGAACATTATCCGCAGTTTAAATATCATCATGTCAATACACGGACCCATAAACAACATCTGAGCCAAGACTTGCTTAGCCAAAAGATTGAAGGTTTTGAACAACGTGAATGCTATGCCTGCGGTGCTGCCAATATGATGCAAAGCCTGACAGAAATTTATCAAGCTTTAGACTTAGTGGACCATCTGCATACCGAATACTTTCAAATTGTTGTCGACCACACCCAAAGTGCTCAAGTGGTCACGTTTCAACGTTCGCAGCAACAGTTTCAGGCCAAAAGCAATTTATTAGACAGTGCAGAACAGGTGGGTTTACGTCCCGCACATGGTTGTCGTATGGGCATTTGTAATACTTGTTCATGTACCAAAGTTCAGGGTGTGGTGCGGAATCTGCTCACAGGAGAGCTTGATCAAAACAATAACACACAAATTAAATTATGCATTTCACAGGCGGTTAGTCCTGTTGTGATCAACCTTTAAGAAGGCATAGATATGAATCTTCCCGTTTATTTTAGTGAAAGCAGTAAATCCAAATATTTAAGTCCTGCACAAGTCGAAGAGTTTGGTGCGAAAGTTGAAGCAATCCGTCGTGAAGTGATGGAAAGTCTCAATGAAAAAGATGCTCAATATATTTACAAAATTCGAAATTTTGTGCGCTATAGCGAAATAAGCGCACGTGCAATACTCATGTTTGCAGGATGGCTGCCTCCAGTATGGATTTTGGGCACAGGTTTATTGGGTGTATCTAAAATCGTAGAAAATATGGAGCTTGGGCATAATGTTATGCATGGTCAGTTTGATTGGTTAAATGACCCGAGTCTCAACGGGGTAAATTATGACTGGGATACTATGGCCACAGGCCCCGACTGGAAACATACGCATAATTATATCCATCATACCTACACCAATATTGTTGGTATGGACCATGATGTCGGCTATGGATTAGTCCGTGTGAGCGATGCACAGGTCTGGGAACCTCGCTTTTTACTGAATCTACCTTTAGCTGCACAGTTAATGGTGTTTTTTGAGTGGTATGTTGGTATACAAAATCTGCATATAGAGGATGTGGTCGCCTATAAAACAAAAACTTGGCGCGAAGTTTGGGCAGAGTCATATGATTTTAGGCAGAAAATGAAACGCCAAGTGATTAAGGACTATGTCTTTTTCCCCATCATTGCTGGGCCAAATGCACTGCCAGTTTTTGCAGGAAATGCGGTAGCCAATGTTATTCGTAGTTTATGGGCATCTGCGGTGATTTTTAATGGTCACTTTACCGAAGACGCTGAAAACTTTAAAATGGACAATATTGACAATGAAACACGGGCCGAGTGGTATCTGCGCCAAATTCGAGGCTCAAGTAATTTTAGTGGGACACAGGCCTTGCATATCTTAAGCGGGAACTTGAGTCATCAAATCGAACATCATCTTTTCCCGGACATGCCAGCCAATCGCTACGCACAAGTCGCACCCAAAATTAAAGCACTGTGTGCAGAGTATGGAATTCATTACAATGAAGCGAGCTTTATCAAACAGTTTTCATCTGTTTGGGTGAAGTTGGCTAAATACTCGCTGCCAAATGAATGTTATGAAAAAAGTGACCCTACACAGTCTTTTCTGAAACACAATTTGAGTTTATTGAAGAAAAAAATCTTTAAATAATAGCTCATAAGTATGTACCAGAGCAGAAACTTTATTGGATAATATTGACCAATTAAGCTTCTGCTTTTTTTGCACAAAAATAAGGCGTAAAACCCCTCTATATGATGTCTTTGTGTAAGTAGGATTAAATTTAATCATTAGACTTCCTTCATAAATCATTTTTCAATCAATTTAATTGTTTATCTTTCACCCAATCTAAATTGTATATGCCAGCAAGTAAATTAAACCGCAGGTTTAATCTTTTACGACGATTTCTATATACACAAGATAAAATCTTAAAACATTTCATCCTTCCAAATACATGCTCTACTTGAATTCGTCTACGACCAATCTCTCTATTTAACTTTTTTAATTCAGAATCTAGTTTTTCAGTTTTCTTTGCTTTAGATGGCATGAGGCATCCAAAACCCAATTTCTTTATCCCTAAATACCCCTTATCAACGATAAAAAAGGGCTTAAATTTTAATTTCCTCATGCTTTTTTTAAATATTTTAAAATCATGCATGCTTCCATGACTTCCACATACACTCAGTATTTCACCTGTTGTATAGTGCATAGATAGCTGAAATTTAAAGGTATGTCGCTTTTTTTTACCGCTATACCATTTCTTCTGTTTTTTTTGGACGTTGAACTAATATTTCAGTGGCATCAATCACAACAACTTCCCAATCCACTTCATCTCGATTAGGAAGTTGTTTTGGCAAGTTAAATTTTCCAGAACCGATTAAGGTATCTTCAATAGCACGTGTGATACGAATTGCACTCGTTTCAGATACACCGTAACTCATACCAAGATGGAAAAATGTTCGATATTCTCTCCAATATTCTATACATAAGAGCAAACGATCTTCCAACGGTAATTTATGCGGTCGTCCTTTACCAATATGACGAGGTAAATGCTTATTTAGCTCGGCCAACATGAGGTTAAATGTAGCCCAACTAACACCGGTAAGCCTACGAAACTTAACGTCTGATAATTTTTGAATATCTTTGAATTTCATCCAAGGATTATCGCTTGAATTAAATAATTTTGCTGATTAATTTAAGATCAAATAAATTGTACGTTTTTTGATTTATGACGGAAGTCTATTATGTGAATAGTCGGTATTTACTTAAAATAAATTATTGTTAATATTGGGTTTTCACTGAAAGTTGTTTAGCTTTGCAGTGTTGCTCAAATGAATGCTCATTTGCTATTGAAAACGGCTCTCAGTTATTTGTCTAATTTGTGTAATAGTTGCAATTTTTCATTGGTATACGCTTATATAAGTTGTATATGATGCATATTGTGATGGTAATCACGCAGCGTCATTATACTTATATTTACTTTTTTGTTTTTTCATTGTTTTTCATGACTTTGCTTGATTTCTTTTTTAAACAATATGTCTGGTTATGGACTAAACCAGCAAGTTTAAGTTGCAGATAATTATTATGTCTCGAACCCATTCACAGCCTAAGAATAAATCTAAAAATATTGCTTATGATCAACAGGCAGGAAAGCGTTCTACTTTAAAAAAAGACTACTATCTGATTGATACTATTCCTCAGCTTTTTTGGATTCATAATGACGTCTGCAAATATATAAATTTACCCTTACGTCAGTATGTGGGAGGAATGGATTTATCCGCAGATAGCTTCAATTTAGTCGAATATATTCATCCAGAAGATGTGCCAGCAGTAGATGAATTTTTGCATCAACCGATAATTGCCGAGCTCACATTTGAAAAAACCTGTCGGATTCGTAATCATCAGGGCCAGTATCATTGGTTCTTAGTCCAAGGTGAAATGGATCGCTCGACAGCTGGATTTCAACTGAGTTGCACTGATATTCATCAGGGCATGAAAATTTATATCGAGTCTTTGGCGCTGTTACGTGCCCATTCGGATATGTTAAATGCCAGCGTAGACTGCATTATTGTAGTTGAGCCAGATGGCACGGTCACACATATGAATAAGTCGGCATGTGTCATGTTATTGGGAAGTGCAGATGTTAAGGACTTTGGTATGTCTTGGGTCGAACTTTTGCCTCCTGCGGTGCGTAAAAAAGCCAAAAAAGCATTGCATGACGCAGGCCAAGGCCAAATTTCCCGTTTTAATGGCATGAGTTTATCGGACGGAAAAGTTTATTATTGGGAAAATGTTCTGACACCTGTACTTGATGTTGACGGAGAGACCCAGAGTATTTTATGTGTTTCACGTGATATCACGCTGCAATATCTGACCGAACAAAAATTAAAACAAGGCAGCGAACGTGATGAATTAACCGGTTTAAATAACCGGCGTGCGTTTAAAGAAAAAATCAGAAAACTGTATAACAGCGCACGTGATAAAAAACAAAAGTTAGCCGTCATGCTGATGGATTTAGATCACTTTAAAACCATCAATGACACACTGGGCTATGCAGCGGGTGACCACCTTTTAAGAATTTTATCGAAACGCTTAAAACAAATTTTAGAAGGACGTGCTTTCTTGGCACGTCTTGGTGGGGATGAGTTTGGTGTGATTATTCCACATGTGCAGGATATAGGTGAGCTCAATCAAATTGCCCAACAGATTTTGCAACAACTAGAAATCCCCATTACGTTTTCGGGTAACTACATCAATGGTGGCATGAGCATTGGATGTGGCCTCTATCCAGATGACGCCAATGACCTCAGTGAGTTACTCAAGTGTGCTGACACAGCACTCAATGATGTTAAAGCACAAGGCCGCGGTGGTATGCGCATGTTTGATCAGGATATGTTTAATGCGGTACGGGAGCAATCTGAACAACTTAATTGTGCGCATCAAATTATTCGTAATGTTGCCATCGAGGCTTTCTTTCAACCGAAAGTCTGTTTAGACTCAGAACGAATTATTGGTTATGAAGCGCTATTACGCTGGCGTGATGATCAAAATAACATTCAAAGCCCTGCACGAATCGCAGCAGCTTTTAATGATTATGAGTTATCCAGTCGTATTGGTGAAATTATGCAACATCAGGTCTTCAAGCAGATTACTGAATGGCGGGCAAAAGGCTTACAGATTGTACCTATTTCAATTAATGCAGCACCTGTTGAGTTTATGCGTGATAATTTTGCAGAGATCTTCTTAAAACGTCTCAAAGCCTACCGCATCCCCTCGAAATTTGTTGAAATCGAGGTCACTGAATATCATTTGGCTGAACGCGGCTATGAATACGTGGTTCGTGCCTTAAAAAAACTCAAAGCAAATGGTGTGCGAATAGCATTGGATGATTTTGGTACAGGGCATTCTTCTCTTACTCATTTACGTGACTATCCTGTTGATATTATTAAAGTTGACTGCTCTTTTGTGCAACATTTAAGCGATGATAAATCGATTTATGCTATTGTCGAAGGGTTAGCCAAGCTTGGTCCGATTTTATCGATGGATATCGTTGCTGAAGGGATTGAAACTGAAACACAATTGCAGCTTTTAAGAGATATGGGCTGCCATATTGGGCAAGGTTATCTGTTTAGTCCGCCTGTTTGTGCTCAGCAGGCAGAAATGCAGTTGCTAAAACTACACTAGGCATGGCTCCATATAGCGGCTGTTCTCATGAACTCAAACATGATTAGGCCATTGAGTTAAAGGCGAAGGCAGTGGCTTAAACGGGATAGAACAGAATTTTTTGTATAAAAAAGTGTTGTAAAAGCAAAAAAATCAGCGTATTTTAAATTTCAGATAACATATTTTTTGAAGATATAAAAATGTTAAAGCAACCTGTAACCTCTAACGCAAATTATTACTTTTGGCAATTTAGATAATTGCCTGAACGCGTTCGGGCATGAAAAGGTTGCCCACCTAGTTAATACCTGATTGGCAACCCTGGTCAGGTTTTTTTATATCTGCTGTTTTAATAAATTTTGGAGTATTTCATGAAAACAACTAACTATTCATACTTTAGCAACTTTTATTGGTTTTACTTTAGTCAATTTATGACTTTAGCCCAGCAATCCATTAGACCCATAACGCTCAAATAAAAGATCGGACTGAAGACCACAGTCCAAAGGATACAAACCAATGAATGCTCTAAATACTGCACTACAAAGTACTCAAACGACAGTTCAAGAAACACTTTTTAGTTTGCCGCAGCAACTCAAAGCGCAGTTGCCACTTTCAGCGCCATTAAAACTACAAATTGTTGAACAGCGTCAAACCATTCAAAATATATTAGATGGCAAAGACCATCGTTTAATGGTCATTACTGGCCCGTGTTCCATTCATGACCCTATTGCGGTTTTAGAATACGCTGAAAAGTTAAAGCAACTACAAACCAAAGTTTCAGATCAGATTTTCTTCGTGATGCGTGCTTATATTGAAAAACCACGGACAACAGTGGGTTGGAAAGGTTTTTTATACGATCCTCTACTCGATGGATCTTCCAATATGCAGTTGGGATTAGAGCAGTCTCGAGCATTGTATTTAGCGATTATTGAAATGGGACTGCCGATTGCTACAGAAATTTTAAGCCCGATGGCGACTGCTTATTTCGACGATCTGTTGGCATGGGGAGCCATTGGTGCGCGTACCAGCGAGTCGCAGATTCATCGTGAAATTTCGAGTCATATGCCATTTAGCATTGGTTTCAAAAATGGCACAGATGGCTCAATTCAAATTGCTCTGGATGCGATTCAGTCTGCATCAAACCCTCACCAGTTCATGGGAATTGGGCAGCAAGGCATGGCATGTATGCTTCAGTCCCAAGGAAATCCGAAGCCACACTTGATTTTACGTGGTGCAAACTCAGAGCCTAACTATGCTTTATCCGATATTCGTCATATGCAAGATAAAGTCAAAGGTGAATTACCTGCTTTGGTGATTGACTGTAGTCATGGGAACAGTAGTAAAAATCCACTCAATCAACCTAATGTATTGCGTCGCATTGTTGCAGAACGTACGCAAAGCAATGTGTGTGGTGTCATGCTTGAAAGTCACTTGGTTGATGGTAATCAGAAAATTTCAGATGACATGGTCTATGGTCAGTCTGTTACCGATGGCTGTTTAGGCTGGGAAAAAACCGAGCAAGTACTTTTAGAGGTTGCCGACACATTACGCAGTCATGCCATTCAACGTAGTGCTTAATCAACGCAGCCCAAAAGACCTTTCAATGAAAGGTCTTTTTTGTGATCCAGTTCAATAAATGAAGATAATAAATTGAAAAATAAGCTAAAAGTTATTTATCAAACGATAAATTAGGTTGAGCTAGAGCATAAACTTATGCAAAATCAGAAGCCTGAAACAACACGATAAAAATTGTATTTTGAATAAAAGAAATGCTTTTTAAGTCAGCTATTTGCACTAATTTTTAGAGAACACTATGTATTCTGCAGAACTTTTAGAAGAAGCCCGTCGGATGATGTTTCACATGCTCAGCAAAGTGGTTGAGTATGGTGGCTCAGACTTATTTATATCTGCAGACTTTCCGCCAAGTATTAAGCATCAGGGCCTCATGAAGCCATTGGGTCAACAAAATTTGCCATCTGATCAGACTAAGCTCTTTGCATATAGCTTAATGAACGAAAAGCAACGATTAGAGTTCGAAACTGAGCTGGAGTGTAATTTTGCAATTAGCGTTCCCAATGTTTCGCGTTTTCGCGTCAATGTTTTTCAGCAGCAACTGCATGTGGGGATGGTGATTCGTACGATTACCGCGGAAATTCCTAACTTCACTAAGCTACAACTTCCAACGTCTTTAAAAGACGTGATTATGGAAAAACGTGGTTTAGTATTGGTCGTTGGGGGTACAGGGTCAGGTAAATCTACGTCTTTGGCGGCCATGATTGATCATCGAAATGAAAACTCGGCAGGGCACATTATTACGGTTGAAGATCCTGTGGAGTATGTACATAAACATAAGAAATCGATGATTACTCATCGGGAAGTGGGTGTGGACTGTCACTCTTGGCACAATGCTTTGAAAAATACTTTGCGCCAAGCACCTGATGTCATTTTAATTGGTGAGATTCGTGACACGGAGACTATGGAGCATGCCATAGCTTTTGCAGAAACAGGCCACTTATGCCTAGGCACATTACATGCCAATAATGCAAATCAGGCTTTAGATCGAATTATTAACTTTTTCCCAGACGAACGTCGCAATCAACTTTTGATGGACTTATCTTCCAATATGAAGGCGATTATTTCACAGCGTCTGGTGCGAACTGAAGATGGGCGTGGTCGCCGAGCAGCGGTGGAAATCATGCTCAATACACCTTTGATGTCAGACTTGATACTTAAAGGGAATTTCCACGAACTTAAAGAAGTGATGTCAAAGTCGCGTGAGCTAGGCATGCAGACTTTTGATCAGGCTTTGTTTGATTTATACAATCAAGGTGCAATCGCTTATGAAGAAGCACTACGAAATGCAGACTCGGTCAATGAATTACGTCTACAGATTAAGTTAAAAAGTAGTCGTGCTAACCCACAGTTAAACTCAAATAGTGCTTTGTCTTTTGATCAAGCGGTTGCTGAAAAAGCCAAAGACGCTGAAGAAGAGAAGGCCGACGCCTAATTTTCTGAGTCCGTATGTTCATTGCTATGCGCATACGGACTGATATTTTAAGCGGTTTTCTTTCTATTCGCGATAACGGCATAGAACAATAAACTTAAAATGGTTGTCAGTGCACAGAATAAATAGGTGAAGCTATAACCTTGCTTAGAAATGAGTAGACCCAACAATACAGAGCCAAGAGCAATACCTAAGTCATACATGGTAAAGAACGTGGAGGTCGCATGGCCAATCCGATGCTTTTCCGCACCTTGAATAGCTAAAGTTTGTAGACAAGGCTGTGCAGAACCAAAGCCCATGCCAACGCATACTGCCGCAACCAATAAACCCGTCAGAGATTGAATCTGACTGAGACTCACAAGTCCTAAGCTAAATAATATAATCGCTGGGTAAATCACATAGCTCGCTCCGCGACGGTCATAAATTTTGCCTGTAATCGGGCGTAGACTCATCATGGAAATCGCAAAGACGATAAAAAACAAGCTCGCGTAGTTCAGCAGATGTTTAGACTCTGCATAAGTTGAAATGAACGACATAATACTGGCATAGGAAAAAGAAACGATCATACCCATAATTGAAATATTCAAGGCTTTAGTTTCAACAAAGTCATGGATACTGAGCTTGCGCTTCACGGGTGGTGTCAATTTTTGAGTGGTCTGCTGAATTGGGATAAAGAAGCAAAACAAGAAACCGAGACAGACACTAAACGCTAAAATTCCTGCGACCATTGGATAGGATACAGACTGGATCAGGGTTAAACCGAGGAATGGCCCAAGTACAATCCCCAGATTAATCGACATGACAAAATAGCCCATACCTTCGCCTTTACGTTTTTCTGGAATAAACTCATTGACGATAGGTACGGCAACTGTGGTGACGATACTGAACCAAATGCCATGTAGAAAACGAATCAGTAACAGCAGTTGTAAATTATCGGCAAAAAAATAAGCCAAGGAAAACAAACAAAATAGGGCTTCCGCGATAAAAAGCGTTTTCTTATTGCCCAATTTTTCAATAATGAGTCCGCTAAAAGGGCGAACTGCGATAGACGATGCCATGAACAAAGTCATGGCTAAGCCTGCTTGTGCAAGGCTTCCACCCAAATCATTCAAAATATAGATTGGGAGGATTGAGGTCTGCGCAAAGTAAAAGATGAACAAAAACAGATTGTTCGCTAAACAAAGAATAAAAGACTTATTCCATAGCGAAGATGTATTAAGAGCAGACATGCAGAACCTTTGGTCCGAAGATGAGGCCACAGGGCGTGAGCTGTTGCTATTATTTTATGTAGAAGCTAGGTCACGGCTGTGAAATTAGAACAATCAAATTATAAGATAATGCACGTGAAAAGTATAATTGTAGTAATAAATGCTGATATTTAAGCGATTTGAAAATAAAAATATTAAGTTAATTTATCAAAATAAGAGAATAATTGCAAAAAAATCAGTCCGCAGACTGATTTTTTGAGCCGTAAATATGAATACTAGGCTTATAGACCTGCTTCATAGGCTGTGCTTGAAAGGAGTTGTTCTACATCTGCGATATTGTCTGGTTTGATTTTATAAATCCAACCTTTGCCGTAGGGGTCATCATTGACGAAGTCAGGATCATCTTCCAGATTGGCATTGATTTCTACCACGGTGCCAGAAACCGGTGCATGAATATCAGAAGCCGTTTTTACAGATTCAACCACACCCGCTTGTTCGCCCGCAGTGATTTGTTGACCAACTTCTGGTGTTTCAACATAGACTAAATCGCCTAAAGCATCCTGTGCATGGTCTGAAATACCAGTTACAACAAGATCACCTTCAATACGCACCCATTCATGTGTACTTGCATACTTCAATTCTGAAGGATGATTCATGAATAACTCCTTAAAATACAAAAATCATTTTTCGCATGATTTATACATGCTTTTCTATCAAAACAAAAGATCTATAAATACGGATCTTTACGCCAATTACTCGGGCTGCGTCCACTCCAACGCTTAAATGCTCGGCTGAAATTTGCCACATCACTATATCCCAGTTCATCCGCGATTTGCTCTAAGCTATAGTCTGTACGTGACAAAAGTGACGTGGCATGACGGTAACGCACTTCATCCACAATGGTTGAAAAAGACGTGCTTTCAGCAGCCAATTGGCGCTTCAGTGTTCGATCAGACATGTGTAAGAGGTCAGCCACATGCTCGATGCTTAAATAGTGTTGTTCTGAGCGCGTCAAAATGTCACGTACACGCATCGATAATCTTCGGCGTTCGCCCATGGCTGAGAGCTCAGCTTCACATTGATTAATGGCTATTTGGCTTGCAAGTGGCTCAGCATTGACCATTTTAAAGCCGAGATAATGCTTATCAAAACTCAAAAGTAAATGTGGTTGATCAAAGCGAACACTATGGTTAGGTAGCTTTGCACGATAGCGATCAAAGCCTTCGGGTTCTGGAAAATCGAAATCAATTTCCCCAGCCAGATTTTCAATGCCAGTGAGCGCCTTACTCATAGAAACAATGCCAAAAATAATACTGATCGCAATATCGGTACGCAACGGTTCTATATCGACATCACAGCGTAATTGTAAAGTCGCTTTTTCGCCAAAGGTGGAAAAGAAAAGCTGCAAAAAAGGCATGCGCAGTTGAATAAAGCGGTTAGCAAGTACCAAGGCTTCGCCAATATCATGAGTTGTCATAATGGCATAGCCAATGAAGCCATGAATTGAAATACGCATTTGCGTGCCTAGATGGTAGCCAAGCGTGGGCTCACCAGTGAGACGGCTAGCCAACTTCACAAGTTCATTGGCAGTATGAACAGGTATGCGAAAGTCAGGCTCTGCGAGTTGTTCGCTCGTGAGTTGAAAAGGGGAAAATAGCGTCTCTGCGTTATAGCCCCAACGAGACACAACATCTAACAACAATAAGCCATAAACACCAGGAATTCCTTGATCTTGGCGAAGTGAAACTGTTTTCATGCGCGATCCATTGCATTTTTCTTTCTTTTCTGACTGAAGTTATATTGGCATGAATATTTCAAATTCATGGAGCATATTGTTGGACAATATGTTCCGAGCCTATAGCAATTCAGTATCCTTTACATTTTTGATTTAGTGGAACGATATTATAAATATCATAAATTTCTGAGCAAAAATATAAGACTCTCGATAAAAATAAAGGCTCAGCAAATGATGCTAAAAATTAAGTAAAATCTTTTCAAAATCAGCACGCTAAAATCATTGAGATAACGATCTAAGCGTGCTGAAAATGGAAAGTAAAATTAGGCTTCTTTCTTTTTAATCGGATGTTGTTCCGTTAAAAATCCACCTGTTTGACGCTGCCAAAGGTGCGCATAGATACCATTTTTTTGAATCAGTTCTTCATGTGTCCCTTGTTCTGCAATACGACCTTCATCAAGCACAATCAAACGATCCATTTGAGCAATGGTTGAAAGACGGTGCGCAATCGCAATCACCGTTTTATCTTGCATTAAGTCATCAAGGCTAGATTGAATTGCAGCTTCAACTTCTGAGTCTAGGGCACTGGTGGCTTCATCTAAAATTAAGATTGGTGCATCTTTCAAGAACACACGAGCAATGGCGATACGCTGGCGTTGGCCACCTGAAAGTTTCACTCCACGCTCACCAACATAGGCTTCATAACCTGATTTACCACGTAAGTCATTCAGCTGAGGAATAAACTCTTCGGCTTTGGCTTTACGTACAGCAGCATACATTTCTTCATCACTCGCATTGGGACGGCCATATTTGATATTTTCTGCAACACTACGGTGTAGCAGGGAGGTGTCTTGAGTCACTAAGGCAATATTACGACGTAAACTGTCTTGGGTGACATCTTCGATATTCTGCCCATCAATTAAAATTTCACCCTGTTTCAATTGATAAAAATGTAGCAATAGTTGAATCAGTGTTGATTTCCCTGCACCAGAGCGACCCACGATCCCAATTTTTTCACCAGCTCGGATGCGTAGGTTTAAATTGTCTATGACATTTTTACTGTTATACGCAAAAGTGACGTCTTTAAATTCGATCATGCCTTGTTTAACTTCAAGGTCTTTGGCATTAGGTTTGTCTTGAATCGTGATCGAACGACCTAAAGTTTTCATGCCATCTTGAATGGTACCGACACTTTCAAAAAGTGCTGAGGTTTGCCACATGATAAATTCAGCGATACTGCTCAGTTTTAAAATCATAGCCGTTGCAGCAGCAATAACACCAAGTTCAACTCGCCCATTCATCCATAACCAAACTGCAGTGCCCAATACGCCCGCGTACAGTACTATATTTAAAAACAGGATACTGATTTCATACTTAGCACCTAAACGCATTTGTTTATAAACGGTGACCATGAACTCTTGCATCGAGGCTTTGGCATATAAGCTTTCACGTCCTGCATGGGCAAAAAGCTTTACTGTTTGAATATTGGTATAGGCATCGGTAACACGGCCAGTCATCACAGCTCGGGCATCAGCCTGTTCATTTGAAACTTTGCTCAAACGTGGGATGAAGTAATACGCTGCACAGATAAACAAAGCTAACCAGACCAGTAAAGGTAATATTAGGAGCGGGGAGATAGCGGCAAGCACCAGATTGACCGTGACAAAATAAATCAGCACATAAGCCAACATGTCACCCAAAATAACCCAAAACTCACGTATTGCCAGTGCAGTTTGCATGACTTTTGCGGAGAGTCTTCCTGCAAAATCATTATGAAAAAAGTCGAGACTTTGCTTCAACAGTAAATTATGAAAGCGCCAGCGCAGACGCATGGGAAAAGTGCTAAATAATATTTGGTGTTTAATAATCGACTGTAAACTGGCAAATAAAATATTGGCCAATAAAATACAGAATAACAGGACTAAATTTGAACCATGTTCTGCTAAAAATGTTTCTGGCTGGCTTTTACTGAGCCAGTTTACTAAGTCACCAATTTTGGCATAAAACAAGGCTTCAAAGCTGGCAGCACCAGCCGTGAATAAAATCAAAATCAGCAAATAGCCACGCACACCTTTAGCTGCCTGCCATACAAACGGAAAGAACGTGGTCGGTAAAGGTTGGTTTAAACCTTCTTCTGGATAGGGATCAACACGTTTTTCAAACCATTTGAACATGAATAAAACCTTCTAAAAATAAACCATTTATAAGGTAATGGCTTGTTTTATAAATAAGCAGAGTTTGAAAATTTTAGCATGAAAATACCTCAGTCGTCTGTGTAAATTGCCAGAGGCTAAACGATGTTGTAGCAGTATTGATGGCAAGAAATATAGATGAATAGATATAAAAGTCTGATATAGAGAAGAGTGATAAAAGGGAACCCAACCAAATGAATCCCCTAAGATGCTTAAAGCATTAGTTTGCTTGAGCTTCTGATGTCGCAACCGCATCAGATGCAGCAGCTTCTGAAGCAGGTGCTGCATTTTGAGTGGTTTCTACAACTTGAGTTTCTGCTGCAAAAGAAGATGTCGCTGCTACAGCTAAAAGGGCAGCACATAAAGATTTATTTAAAGTATTCATTTTAGAAAGTCTTACAAAGTGAAAAGGAGTGGCTAATTTAATGAAGAGAAAAGGTTGGTATTGTGATATTGCGGTATATTTCATGTAAATTATCACATATTTAACTTACATAATACACAACGTAAATAACACAGTTGTTGAAAAACTAATGTTATGTATTTTTATAATTTTTATTCTAGAGTTGGTAATTTAGAACGTAAATTAAAATGCCTATTCTGCGTTTTTAAGACCTTAGTATGCTAAAACTAGAATGGTTTTAGCATACCAAAGTGAAAAAATTACGGGTTTGACATTGCGATTTGCATGTCATATCCCGATGGTGCTTGGTAAACTTTGAGACCAAATTCGGGAAGAATGGCAATTAAATGATCGAAAATATCCGACTGAATCGCTTCATAGTCTTTCCATGCAATTTGATTGCTAAATGCATAAATTTCCAGTGGCAAGCCTTTTTCAGTCGGTTGTAGCTGACGTACGATTAAAGACTGATGTTTTGAAATGTTTGGATGCTGATTGAGGTACAACTCAACATACGCACGAAAGGTACCTATATTGGTTAAACGTCGCTGATTGCAGGGAGATGTATTGCTCAGTTTTTGATTAAACTCAACCAGCTCTGTACTTTTGTGATCCAGATATTGGTCTAATAATAAGAACTCTTTAAGTTTGCTTTGTTCTGCTTCAGACATAAAGTGAACGCTACTTTGATCAATATAAAGTGAGCGTTTGATACGACGTACGCCTGCCTGTGACATACCACGCCAGTTTTTAAAAGTATCAGTGACCAATTTGTTGGTTGGAATTGTGGTAAAGGTTTTATCAAAGTTCTGTACGGTGATGGTATGTAATGACATATCAATGACATCACCGTCTGCATTCAGGGATGGCATTTCAATCCAATCTCCAATACGGACCATGTCATAGGATGAAATCTGAACAGAAGCCACCAAAGACAAAATGGTGTTTTGGAAGACCAACATCAGCACTGCCGCCATAGCACCGAAGCCCGCCAGCAAAGTGAAGACATCTTTTTTCAGGAAAGTTCCTAAGATCATCAAACCACAAACGATGAAAATAATCAGTTTGATCAGCTGTAAATAGCCTTTGATGGGCTTATTTCTAGACTTTGGATTACGTTGATAAACCAAATTGAAGATATTCAGTAATTCACCAATCGCGAGCGCAATGGTTAAGAAAATAAAGGCCTGTGCCGCCATTTGGACAAAGCTGACCATTTTCGCAGACAGGTGAGGAACGGTAACGATACCATTCATAATGACGATTGCTGGGACTATGTTCGCAATTCGACGAATCACACTATGCTGCGACATGATGTCGTGATTGGCAAATTTTAGCTTAGTGATGAGATGCCGAATACCACGAACGACAACATGCTTGGCAATAATATACGCCAGTATAGTCACTAGAATGAGTATGCAGAATCCTGTCAACATTTCGATCCAAGGATACTGGTCTGACCAGTCTTTTAAACTCTGTATAAAATGAAAATTATCCAAAATGCGATCTTCTTATGATTAAAACACTGTAAATAGTGTAATCAGCTATACGAATTAAGCAAATTGTGTCACTAAGTTTATACATATTTTCAACGACTTGTTTATTTACTCTCGTAGATTTGTTTTTTAAATCGATATTTGAATGTCATGAAGCATAAATTGTTGATGGTCGGGATATGTCAGAGCAGTGGAATGGTAAATTAGTTTTATAATGAACTAGGAAACAACGAAGCTTCCAATATGGAAGCTTCTGATGGTTCAAATTACCACATGAGATCATCAGGGATCACGTATGCAGCGTATGGATCTTCCTCATCTGTGACTGCTTCATTTTTCTCTGAGGTATTTACGATAATAAAGCCTTCAAGTTTGGCATTAATACGATCAGCTAAAGCTTTAGGTAAGAAGGCATAACTTTCATGATCACGTGCAATCACGAGGCTACCAGCCACCAAGGCATTATAAATTTGTTGATTGATATATTGTTTTTTGATTTTGCCATCGTCAATAAACTGATAGGCCACGTCACCATCGGTATCCCGGATTTTATGCTGCGTGATCATTTGAATGATCGTCGCTTTGAGCTCTTTTTCTTGCAATATCGCTTTCTTCTCAAGTTCAATAGCTTGATCTTTGGCCTGTTTTTGCTGTTTGTCTTGTGCAATTTTTGCCTTGATCTCAGCTTCACTGCTTTGACCTGTTCTTTGCTCATGCACTGCTTGTTTAGAAAGTTTTTTGGCCTTTTTGTTGTCAACTAAACCGGCTTTGAGTAACTGAGCCTGTAATGCATTTTTTACCATAGCGAATTCCACAACTGCGTTTAAAAACGACGATAACGAAAGTAAATGATCCAATATACAACACTAAGGATCAAGCTTAATGCTGTTGGAACTAAAAAAGAATTGAGTTTTAAATAGGGATACATCCAACTTGCACAGAGTCCGCCGATCAAAAAGCCACTTAAAATCAAAAGATGTAAAACTACGCGTCGACGCTCAACCACGAGTCCGCGCACACGATAACCAAGCGCTAAGCCGAGATCGGTAAGAACACCCGATAAATGTGTGGTGCGGATGATAGTGCCTTTATAATGGCTCACCATGGCATTTTGCACACCCATTGCGACGCAGGCCCAGAGTAAAGCATAGCGTGGAAAATAAGGCAGAAAGAACCAACACAGAAAAATAAAAAAAGCCACTAAAGTGAGTGGTACGCCATAGCGGCGTCCCAATCGAAAGTGACTATTTCCCAGAATTACACCGCTATAAAATGAACCGATGACATAGCAGACAGTTACTAATAGCAAATATAAAATGCTTTCGGGTTGCCAATGTACAAGCGACATCGCCAAAACACTTACATTACCAGTCATATGGGAAACGGACTGGTGTAAAACAGTCACCAGTCCTAAGACATTAATCATTCCTGCATTGACTGCAAGAAAGAATGCCCCCAGTTGAATCCAAAGTGGTAAGTGTTGAAATGGCATAACTTCAAAAAAGAAAATAATATACTGATTCTACAATATATTATTTTGAAGCGCGGTCAACTGCTGCAGTAAATAATACGTCAGTTGATGAGTTTAATGCAGTTTCAGTAGAGTCTTGTAGTACGCTAATCACCATACCAATTGCAACCACTTGCATTGAAATATCAGATGAAATACCAAACAGTCCACACGCAACAGGGATCAACAGCAAAGAACCACCTGCGACACCAGAAGCACCACAAGCTGAAACTGTTGCAAGCACAGATAAAATCATCATGGTGGTAAAGTCAACATTAAGACCTAGCGTATTGACTGCTGCCAGTGTAAGCACCGTAATAGTTACTGATGCACCCGCCATGTTAATGGTCGCACCGAGTGGAATGGCTACGCTCGCTGTAGATTCAGGTACCCCCAAACGTTTGGCAAGATCTAAGTTCACAGGAATGTTCGCAGCAGAACTACGCGTGAAGAAAGCAGTGATACCACTTTCACGTAAACATTGAAATACCAAAGGATATGGATTGCTACGTGTTACCACAGCAACCATAAGTGGGTTGATGACTAAGGCAACGAAAGCCATTGTGCCGAGTAAGACAGCCAATAAGTGTGCATAGCTTACTAATGTGCTTAAACCTGTTTCTGCAAAGGTTACCGCCACTAGACCGAAAATACCGATCGGCGCAAAGTTAATCACCAAACGAATCACGCTATTTACTGCGTGTGCAGTATCATTGAGTAAGTCTTTGGTTGAGTCTTTGGCATGACGGAATGCAGCACCCAAGGCCACAGCCCACGCTAAAATACCAATGAAGTTTGCTTCACTAATGGCAGTTACAGGGTTAGCAATAAAGCTCAGCAGTAGGTTCTTAAAAATTTCAATCAAGCTACTTGGCGGTTGTAAGTCAGTATTTGCAGGTAAGTTTAAGAACAAAGTACTTGGGAAAGCGATACTGACTGCAACTGCTGCAAAAGCCGCTAGTAACATACCCACAGCATACATGATGATAATAGGACGCAGATTCGCACTATGACCCACTTTAAAGTTTGCAATAGAAGCAAGCACCAAGACAAATACAAGTACAGGCGCGACAGATTTTAACGCTTTAATAAATAAGTCGCCTAGCAGGCTCAAATAAGGTGCAACACCTGGGAAAACGAGGGCTACACCAATACCCAAAATAATGGCAATGATAATTCGAGTAACTAGACTCATTCGCGCTAAAACAGAAAACATAGAGGCGCCTTGTTGAAATTACGAGGACAAAATACGGATTTTAAGTGCGCCATTTTATACCTAATTTGCTAACTGACTGAAAAATATTTAAATATAAAAATTAAGTTATTGTAATTTCAGTTTTTATTATTCATTTTAATTCATAAAAATGACATGTTTAATGGATTTTTATCACAAATGCCTGCTTGATATTTCTCACTATATTGAAAAAGTGCAAGCAGGCATTCTGTCTCTTATGAAGTTTTAAGCAGTTGAGGTGAAAGGGTCTGAATGGCTTGATAATGGGTTAAAAAGACATTCCCACTCAAATGTTTCAATAGTTTTGAGCTTTGCAGTCGATCCATCACAGGACCTTTAACTTCGGACAAATGCAGTTGAATGTTTTGCTTGGCCAATTCTAGATTAATATCTTCCAGCATTTCTAAAGCACTCAAGTCGATACTGCTCACACTGGAGCAATTAATCACCACATGGGCTAACTCAGGTTGTTGGCTCACGGCATTGATCAGCTCGCCTTTCAATATATTGGCATTTAAGAAAGTTAAGCTTTCATCTATACGCATTGACAGTAATTGTGCCGTCGTCTGAACTTGATGGCGTTCAACATTGCGAAAATGTTGCGTCCCCTCGACCAAGCCAATCACAGCAATATGTGGTCGACTAATCCGCCAAAGCAACAAAATAAAGGTCGAAACCATGCCAATGATCAGGCCGGTTGAAATATCGATACAGACAACACCAAAAAAGGTAATCCACATCGCGATACCATCTGCTTTGGAATACTTCCATGCTTCGATGAAGGGTTTAAAGTCCACAAGTTTCCATATGGAGACGATAATTGTTGCAGCCAAAATAGCTAAAGGAAGGTTCTGAAAGAAACCGGTAAAGTATAAGCTCACTACAATAATCAACAGCGAAGAGAGCACACCAGCCATAGGAGTCTGAGCGCCTGCATCTGCATTTACGACAGTACGAGAAAGGCTGCCTGTTACAGGAAAGGCCGAACTGAAACCTGCACTGATATTGGCTAACCCCAAAGCGATAAGTTCTTGGTTACTGTTGAGTTGACTTCGGTTTTGTAAAGCAGTGGCTTGAGCAATGGAAAGTGATTCAACAAAACTGATCATCGCGATCATAGTTGCACCTGGCAAAAGTTGCAAAACTAAAGCCCAGTTCCAATACGGCATATCGAGTGGAGGCATACCAGATGGAATAATTCCGACCGTTTTGATTCCAAGCGTTTGCAGTTGGAAAAAATAGACCAAGGCAATCGAGGCAACCACTAAAAATAAAGGAATGGTACGCGAAAGTAATACGGTCGATCCGAACCAACCTTTTAAGGCATTAGTATTCAACAGCTTTGGTACATAAATTAAAAATGCGATTGCACACAGTCCAAACAGAAGCGTACCTATGTGAGTCAAACTGATGTATTGCCAAACACTAACCACAAATTCGGGGATATTATTGGCTTTTAAAGGCAGATCGACAATAAACTTCAACTGACCCAAAGCAATCAGCAAAGCAGACGCAATAATGAAACTTTGGATGACGGGGTGGCTAATCAGTTGGATGAGGAAACCAAACCGAAATAAACCCAACAGCAGGGAAATGATACCGACCATCAGGGCTAATAAACATGCCGCTTGTATATAAACTGGTGAACCAACTTCAAACATCGAGTTCAAAGTCGCAAAGGTCATCATCGAAATGATGGCAACAGGGCCAATAGAAAGTGTGGGACTACCACCAACGATGGCATAAATAATCATTGGGATAATGCTGGCATAGAGCCCAGTGATTGGTGGTAAACCTGCCAACATGGCATAGGCCATGCCTTGAGGAACCAACATGGCAATGACGATAAAAGATGCAAGTAAATCTGACTTAAACGTAGGCGTGTCATAGTGCTTGAGCCATTGCCATGCGGGTAGATAATGGCTTAGACGACGATTCCAATCAGACATAAAAAAATCTAAATCACAAATTTAGATATATTATGCATAAAAAATGCTAAGAAGTCTTAGCATTCGTTTTCATAGCACAGAAAATATAGAAGTGATTTGGTTTAGAGACGTGGTTTTGGGCAGTACAAGCTATACAAAGTATTTAAAACTTCAATCATGCGTTCATCTTTAATGGAATAGTAAATTTGCTTACCATCACGGCGCGTATTTACCACATCACTTTTACGTAGCATCATTAATTGTTGCGAAAGAGTCGGCTGTTTGATGTCGGTAATTTCTTCAATTTGAGAAACATTAAGTTCTTGTTGCGACAAATGACACAAAATTAATAAACGATCAGTATTGGCTAGAGATTTTAAAATACTCACAACAACTTCAGCAGAGTCGCGCATAGACGTTATTTCAAGTCCTGTGTTCATTTAAAACCTACTCATAAAACAAAACAACTGTGCGCTTAGTATAAAAGCAAGCCGTTCATAATGCTGTGTTTTCAAGTCCAATATGCATGGCTTTTAGTGAAATAAAATATTAGCTAAAGTTATATATACTAGACTTCCGTCATAAATCAAAAAACGTACAATTTATTTGATCTTAAATTAATCAGCAAAATTATTTAATTCAAGCGATAATCCTTGGATGAAATTCAAAGATATTCAAAAATTATCAGACGTTAAGTTTCGTAGGCTTACCGGTGTTAGTTGGGCTACATTTAACCTCATGTTGGCCGAGCTAAATAAGCATTTACCTCGTCATATTGGTAAAGGACGACCGCATAAATTACCGTTGGAAGATCGTTTGCTCTTATGTATAGAATATTGGAGAGAATATCGAACATTTTTCCATCTTGGTATGAGTTACGGTGTATCTGAAACGAGTGCAATTCGTATCACACGTGCTATTGAAGATACCTTAATCGGTTCTGGAAAATTTAACTTGCCAAAACAACTTCCTAATCGAGATGAAGTGGATTGGGAAGTTGTTGTGATTGATGCCACTGAAATATTAGTTCAACGTCCAAAAAAAACAGAAGAAATGGTATAGCGGTAAAAAAAAGCGACATACCTTTAAATTTCAGCTATCTATGCACTATACAACAGGTGAAATACTGAGTGTATGTGGAAGTCATGGAAGCATGCATGATTTTAAAATATTTAAAAAAAGCATGAGGAAATTAAAATTTAAGCCCTTTTTTATCGTTGATAAGGGGTATTTAGGGATAAAGAAATTGGGTTTTGGATGCCTCATGCCATCTAAAGCAAAGAAAACTGAAAAACTAGATTCTGAATTAAAAAAGTTAAATAGAGAGATTGGTCGTAGACGAATTCAAGTAGAGCATGTATTTGGAAGGATGAAATGTTTTAAGATTTTATCTTGTGTATATAGAAATCGTCGTAAAAGATTAAACCTGCGGTTTAATTTACTTGCTGGCATATACAATTTAGATTGGGTGAAAGATAAACAATTAAATTGATTGAAAAATGATTTATGAAGGAAGTCTACTGAACATTTACATCAAAATTAGTTATTCAAAATGTCACTTAAGTTCCAGATATTTATATAAATTAAGCAAAAAATTGAATTAAAAAATAGTTTTCTTTATGACTTTTTATAATAAGCTTTGAATATTTTATCATATAGTGTGTTTTAAAATCATAATTACACAACTATTTTAAGATAACATTATAAAAATAATAAATATATACATTTATTAAAAGAATAATTGTTACTGGATAATATTTTTGAACAAAAAGCAAACTTTGAAATGAATGTATAATTTTTTTCATCCTCTGTGAAAGATGTCGATTATGTAACTTTATGGTCTGGTTTTTTGGGTAAAACCACTATTTTCTTCAAGTAAAAACATGAGAAAACTCATGCTTTTTCTGTTTAAGTAATTTATTTATCAAATAAAAACATAAGCCCGACCAAATGTCAGTTTGCATTTAAAAATCAGGGTATGATAATGAGTGGATCATTAAAAACAACATAGGAAACATTGGTATGAGTACTGACTCAGCTTTTCCAACGCCTAATAATTTAGGGATAGCGGTTTATAGTAATAATGCAGAAGCGATTGGTAACACACCATTGGTTCGTATTAACCGAATTATACAAAGTCCAGCCACCGTTTTAGCCAAAGTTGAAAGCCGTAACCCTGCATTTTCAGTAAAATGTCGTATTGGGGCTGCGCTGATTGCGGATGCGGAAGCACGCGGTGTGCTGAAAGCAGGAATGCACATTGTCGAACCAACCAGTGGCAATACAGGCATTGCTTTGGCATTTGTTGCTGCTGCAAAAGGTTATGCGTTAACTCTAACTATGCCATCAAGCATGAGTATCGAACGTCGTAAAGTGATGAAAGCTTTGGGCGCGAACTTGGTTCTCACCGACCCTGCAAAAGGCATGCGTGGTGCGGTAGAAGAAGCACAGCGTTTGTTGGATGAAAATCCAGAAACGTATTTTTTGCCACAACAGTTTGAAAACCCAGCAAACCCAGCTATTCATGAAGCAACGACTGGCCCAGAAATTTGGGAAGCAACAGGCGGTAAAGTTGATATTTTAGTTGCAGGTGTTGGGACGGGTGGTACGATTTCAGGGATTTCAAGTTATTTTGAAAAAGTAAAAAAACAAGCCCTGTATTCAGTTGCGGTAGAACCTGCTGAATCGCCGATTATTGGTCAAACCAAACGTGGTGAAACTTTGACGCCTGGACCACATAAGATTCAGGGCATTGGCGCTAACTTTATTCCTAAAAACTTAGACCTCGACTTGGTCGATGAAGTGATGCCAATTGATGCTGCAACAGCAATTGATTGGGCGCGAAAAACAGCAAGTCAAGAGGGTATTTTGGTAGGTATTTCAAGTGGTGCCGCGATGGCAGCAGCAGCTGAACTTGCAGCACGCCCTGAAAATGCAGGTAAAACTATTGTGGTGATTTTACCTGACGGTGGTGAACGTTATTTATCTTCAGTTTTGTTTGAAGATATTTCCGTAGACTAATTTTCTGGATGAAAAAAAGCTAAACATAAAATGTTTAGCTTTTTTTATGCCGTTTAGAAACTTAAAGTGCTGCGTGTGAAATTTTATCAGGTGTCATGAGGGCTTGGTTTACATACAGTTTAATCAGACGCTCGCGAGAACCGATTGATTTTTGATAATGCGTTGAATTGAGTAACAATGACGCACCATAGGTCACTGTCCATACATAAGATAAATAATCACGAATGGACATTGCACTGTCTAAAGACTTTAAATAGTCAGAGGTCATGTCTTTAATTTCGATAATACGTTGTTCACGTATTTGATAGAGCTTCTCAAAAAGTTCTTTGAGTTTACGTTCATTATTGGTTAAACGTTCTTCAATAACGTGCAGTAAAATCGTACGGTTCGAGTTCAACATATTATAAAGCATGTATTCGGAAACATACGTTTTAATATCATTGTTATGCTTTTGAGAAATCTCTAGCAGGCGAGTTTCATTCAAGATAATCAGCTCTAAATAAAGTTGATTTTTACTTTTGAAATGCTTGTAGATCGTACCCTTCGCAATATCGAGTTCCGTTGCTAATTCGCTTAAGGTGATGTCTTGATTATTGTCTAATAATAAAGTCTCAGCCATGGCTAAAATTTTCTCTTTGCGTAATAGAAAATTTTGTTGGCGTACTGAAGTCATTGGCTTATTCCAGTGTATTTCATGAGAACTATAGAGAGGCTATTGAACTTGGTTGAAAATGAAAATTCAACTAAGGTCTTGGATATTACTACAATCGTTTTAAAAATATCCACTTGTTCAACAATAGAAATAAATACAAGTGCATTTTCGCATTTCGTTGTCAATAAATTTGATCTCTAGAGATCAAATTTGGGCCATTGCATTCCTTTTTCGTGATTTTTACACTATTGTCAGTATAGCCACTGTGTTCTTAGAGATAAGAACCTTTAGTACTAAAGCCTCGAATGCAGTGCGGGTTGATAAATGAATCACCTATCGTATGGATCGATGTATTATTCATGTGTATTTATTTTAATGTCTTTATAGATGACTCACTTTGAGACGGTAGCACTATGAAAAACATTAAAATAAGATCTGAAACGATTAACCCCTTTGTAATATGAAAAAATAGATAGGGATGTCTTTAAGGTTCTTAATTGGGCTTAAAGCAAATAAACCGCAAAAAAAGGATGAAATAGAAAATGATTGTTATTGTAGACGGTGTACGTACAGCAATGGGTGGTTTTCAAGGTTCACTGTCAAGCTGCACCGCACCTGAACTTGGTGCGGTGACAATTAAAGAAGTGTTAAACCGTTCAGGCTTACAGCCGACCGATGTGGATGAAGTGATCTTTGGTTGTGTACTTCCAGCAGGTTTAAAACAAGGCCCTGCACGTCAAGCAATGCGTATGGCGGGTCTACCTGACTCAACGGGTGCAACAACCATCAATAAAATTTGTGGCTCTGGTATGAAAGCCGTCATGCAAGCGGCTGATGCGATTAAAGCGGGTTCAGCTGAGATTGTGGTGGCCGGTGGTATGGAGTCGATGTCAAATGCGCCGTACTTACTTGAAAAAGCACGCGCGGGTTACCGTATGGGACATGGTAAAACCACCGATCACATGTTCCAAGAAGGTTTAGAAGATGCTGAAACAGGTTTGTCGATGGGTGTACTTGCTCAAGAAATGGCAGATAAAAAAGGCTATACCCGTGAGCAGCAAGATCAGTATGCCATTGGTTCTTTAAATAAAGCCGTTGCTGCGATTCAAGGTGGTTTCTTTAAAGATGAAATCGTGCCTGTGACGGTAAGTAGCCGTAAAGGCGATGTTGTGGTTGATCAGGATGAACAACCGCTCAATGCCAAAGTGGATAAAATTCCAACTTTACGTCCGGCATTTAAAAAAGATGGCACGATTACCGCGGCAAATTCGAGTTCTATTTCGGATGGTGCTTCGGCATTGGTTGTAACTTCATCCGAAGTGGCTGACGCACGTGGTCTTAAGCCATTGGCAAAAGTTGTGGCTTATGCAAGCAACTCTCAGCATCCATCTGAGTTCACCATTGCTCCTGTAGGTGCCATTGAGAAAGTTTTAGCCAAAGCAGGCTGGTCTGCGGATGATGTAGATCTGTGGGAAGTCAATGAAGCATTTGCGATGGTCACAATGCTTGCCATTGATGGTTTTCATTTAGACCCTGCTAAAGTCAATGTGAATGGTGGCGCTTGTGCACTTGGTCATCCATTGGGTTCATCTGGTTCACGTATTATCGTGACTTTACTGCATGCCTTGAAACGTACTGGTGGGAAAAAGGGTGTAGCTGCTTTATGTATTGGTGGTGGTGAGGCGACTGCTATTGCCGTCGAGCTGCTAGACTAAAGCTGTAATATCCTTAGCTATGCCTGTGAAGAAAATGATTTAAATATCTATAATGTGGCATGGTTGATTTCATCAAAGGTTCGATTGATTCGGACCTTTTTTGTTATGTAAAATACATGCAGATCATGCGTCATAAATTTTCAGGAAAAGCATCTATTGTTCAGTATAGCTAAAGGTATAATTAATGTACTTTTATTGCTGAAACGTCTGATATTAGACCTAGGTGCTTATAAAAGTAAGTTTTGAGCATTGGATCATCGCTATAATGGGTAGATGATGGATCGTCTACCATCACATGCATATAAGGAACATTTTTTTCGTGTTTGAACTGGACTGTAAATTACTCAGTATCTTTTTTTACGTTTATAAGTTTAAAAGTGTGTCACTGGCGGCTGATCATTTAGAAATGAGTCAACCGACGGTGAGTAACATTCTGAATAAAATTCGCCAACATTATAATGATCCGCTATTTTTGCGGATTGGCAATGAAATGGTGCCAACTGAGCTGTCGAAACAGTTATTTCCATTGGTCAGTGAGGCTTTAAACAAGGTTGAAATCATCAATAACTTTACGATTGATTTTGACCAAGCCACTTCGCAGCAACAGTTTAGTTTGGCCATGACCGATGTTTCGCATTTGGTGCTGTTGCCGAAAATTTCGCAATACTTAAAGAAACATGCGCCGCATATTCGTTTGAATATCCGTCCGATCACCTCTGAAACCAGTTATCAAATGGCAAATGGTGAGATTGATTTGGCGCTGGGTTTTTTACCTCAACTGGAAAATGGCTTTTATCAACAGCAACTGTTCGAGCAGTATTATGTGGTGATTGCTGCCAAAGATCATCCGCGTTTGACAGGTGACAGTATCAGCACAGCGCAGTACTTGGCTGAGTCACATATCGATATTGATGCAGGCATGGGACATTACCATATTGAAAATGAACTGCTTAATTTAGAACTAAAACGTGACATTTTAATGCGTTTACCGAGCTATTTAGGGGTAGGTTTGGTGGTACAAGAAACCGACGCGATTGCGACAGTGCCGTATTATTTGAGTGAAGTGCTGCTTTCACGTGGCAATTTAAAAATCTTTAATGCACCAATTGCCTTCCCAAGTTATGGGGTGAAACAGTATTGGCATATGTCTTGTCATCACAAAACCAGTCATCAGTGGCTGCGTCACATGTTCCATGAAATTTTAATGAAGTAATTCTTAAAATTTGATGCTTTTTAGTGCGCATAGCGAAAATATGCGTGCTTGAAATCTAAAGTGCCCATTTATTGCTCATAAATAGTATTACGAAGTTTAAAAATCGTAATACTAAATTGGCACAGCCTTTGCATCGTCTAATCTGAAAGAGTGATCTAGGGTTCCGATACATATCTATTTTATGTATGTCTGCGACCGAGAGTTCACGGTTCGAAAGAGCTACACGGAGGGATAAAAGCCCGGGAGGTAAACAGTTACGATTTAGGCAGAGGCGCATGAGCACAATAACTTATCACGACGATAACGCACTATGGACTGAACTTTTACCGGGTGGGCACCACTGGTCTGGGCGTATTCAACGCGGCACTGTTTTACAGTTTAATGCCTTGGGGGCACAAGCCAACGTTTCACTTTTCTGTGTCAACAGCGAAGACAAGCTTGAACGTTTTAATATGCCAGATAGCCTAAAGGCACAGCATACGGCATTTCTAAGTACAGGACATGTGTTGTATTCTGACTTAGGTCGGGTTATGGCCTCAATTGTTCACGATGATCATGGTTGGAATGATGCCTTGTGTGGTCCAAGCCGCACAGAACAGATCCAAAAACAATTCGGTACTCATACTTTTCAAGATACACGAAATGAGATGTATCGGAGTGGACGCGACAGCCTGTTGCTTGAAATGACCAAGTTCTCATTAGGTCAAGCCGACCTGTCAGCTACGCTCAACCTATTCTCTAAAGTTCGCCCTGATGATGCAGGCAACTTATCTTATGTTGATACTGACAATACCCATCAAACTATTGAACTGCGTTTTGAGATGGACTGTCTGGTGTTCTTATCTGCTGCGCCACATGGTTTGAGCCAAGCAGCAAAGTATCAGCCTGCTGATATTCAAATGCGTTTATTCAAAGCATCAGCTTTAGCAATGCACGATATCTGTCGTGATTCATGCCCACAAAACCAACGCGGTTTTCAAAACAACGCACGTTATTACGCATTTGATGTTGTTTAAGCCCAAGGAGAGTACGCATGACCATTTTACAAGCATTTGATCAAGCTGTTTTAAATGAAGTCTGTCCAGCGGGTGAGGCATGGATGGGTGAAGTCAAGAAAGGGCAGTATTTCCGTATTATTGATCTCGAAGGCAATCAAGCGGTCGATACCTTATTTATTTCTGCGAGCAACCCTGAAGAGCGTTACAGTGCAACTGATACTTTAGCCATCAATCAGCAGATTTATCTCGAAAAAGGCACAGCCTTATATACCAACTATGGCAACAAAATTGCCACGATCCATGATGATAACTGTGGTCGTCATGACACCTTAGGCGGTGCTTGTTCATGTGAAAGTAACACCGTACGTTATGCACACGACACATTTCCGATGCACAGCTGTCGCAATAACTTTATGACAGCTTTAGCTTTGCACCCAATTGCGAAAAAGCATGGACTGAATGTTCGTCATATTGGGCCGAATATTAATTTCTTTATGAATGTTCCTGTGAGCAGTGATGGGCATCTCAAGTTTGACGATGGAATATCGGCGCCCGGTAAATATGTTGAAATTCAAGCGGAGATGGATCTCATCGTGCTGATTTCTAACTGCCCACAACTGAACAACCCCTGTAATGCCTACAACCCGACTAAAATTCAACTGATTGTACGTGACGGCAAGGAGTAATCAGCATGTTTAAAAAAGTTCTCATTGCCAACCGTGGTGCAATTGCCTGCCGAGTAATTCGTACATTAAAGAATTTAGGCATTCAGTCTGTTGCGGTGTATTCAGAAGCAGATCGTGATTCCTTACATGTGACTTTGGCTGATGAAGCGGTATTTATTGGTGATAGCCCAGCCAGTCAAAGTTATTTAAATATTGAAAAAATCTTACAGGTCGCGAAAGAAGCAGGTGCTGAAGCCATTCATCCAGGCTATGGTTTCCTGTCTGAAAATGCGGAGTTTTGTGATTTGTGTGAGTCACAGGGCATCGTGTTTCTAGGGCCGAAATCTGCACAAATGCGTAGTTTTGGCTTAAAGCATACTGCGCGTGAACTTGCCATTCAGGCGAATGTGCCATTGTTACCGGGTAGCCAACTTTTAGCAGACGAAGCGGAAGCACTGATCGAAGCAAAGCGTATCGGTTATCCCGTGATGCTGAAAAGTACCGCAGGTGGCGGTGGTATTGGTATGCGTTTGGTGTGGAACGAAACAGAGCTTAAAGATGCTTATGCAACGGTATCTTATTTGGCACAAGCGAACTTTAAAGATGCAGGCTTGTATTTAGAAAAGTTTGTGGAAAATGCGCGTCATATTGAAGTCCAAATTTTTGGTGATGGCCAAGGTTTGGTTTTGGCTTTGGGAGAGCGGGACTGTTCAGTACAGCGCCGTAACCAGAAAGTAATCGAGGAGACCCCAGCACCGCATTTAAATGATGGACAACGTGATTATATTCAGGGTATTGCGATTCAATTGATGCAGTCAGTGGATTACCGTTCGGCAGGTACGGTTGAGTTTGTGATGGATACAGACACCCAAAAATTCTACTTTTTAGAAGTGAATACACGGTTGCAAGTTGAACATGGCGTGACCGAGCAAGTATTTGCTGTAGACCTTGTAGAATGGATGGTCACTTTAGGTAGTGGTGACTGGACTGCACCAACAGAGGTGCTTAGATCTAAAGGCCATTCGATCCAAGTCCGTTTATATGCCGAAGATCCAATTAAGAACTTTCAACCCAGTGCTGGCTTACTGACCTATGTCGACTTTGACCCACATGCACGCAATGAAACATGGGTCGAAACAGGTTCAAATGTATCTTCCTTTTATGATCCAATGATTGCCAAAATCATTGTGACCCGCGAGAACCGTGAAAGTGCAATTCAGGCCATGAGCGATACTTTGGCAAAAACCTCAGTGGCAGGAATTGAAACCAATCTTGAGTATTTACAAAATATTATTGACTGTGAAGTGTTTAAAGCAGGGACACAGACTACACGTTTCTTAAATACTTTTGAGTGGAAAACCCAAAAAGTTGAGGTATTACAGTCTGGTATTCAAACGTCAATACAAGACGTCAATGGTCGTTTGGGGTACTGGGATGTTGGTGTTCCACCATCAGGTGCGATTGATCCACTATCGTTAAATGTAGCCAATCAACTATTGGGGAATCCATTTAATACCGCGGCGTTAGAATGTACATTACAAGGCCCAACTTTAAAGTTTCACTGTGATAGCCAAATCGTGATTACGGGTGGCGACATGCTTGCGACATTGGATGGTGTTGATGTTGCCATGTGGCAGACCCTTAATGTTAAAAAAGGGCAAATTCTTAAAACAGGTAAAATCACCACAGGTTGTCGAAGTTATATTGGTATTAAAGGCGGATTCAATGTACCTGCCTACCTAGGCTCACAAGCGACTTTTACTTTAGGTCAGTTTGGTGGTCATGCAGGACGCAATTTACTCATTGGAGATATGTTGCCGATTACGGCTTACAGCTCGGTAGAAACTGTTGCACTCAGTGCAGCACAAGTGCCAAGCTTTAGTCAGACTTGGAACATTGCAGTGATGTATGGACCGCATGGTGCGCCAGACTTTTTCACCAAACGAGATATTGAGCGCTTCTTTAAGCAAGAATTTGAAATTCACTTTAACTCAAGTCGTACAGGCATTCGTTTAGTCGGTGAAAAACCTGAATGGGCGCGTACCGATGGTGGTGAAGCAGGACTACATCCTTCGAATATTCATGATAATGCTTATGCCATTGGCGCGATTGACTTCACTGGAGATATGCCAATTATTTTAGGACCTGATGGTCCAAGCTTGGGCGGTTTCGTTTGCCCAGCGGTGGTGGTTAGCTCAGAACTATGGAAAATTGGTCAGCTTAAAGCGGGCGATAAAGTTAAATTTATCCCAATTTCTTATGATCAAGCACAAGTATTAAATCAAAAATATAGCGCAGCGTTAACAGGGGATACGACTGAAAATGTAGAATTTGCTCCAAGCTTTCATGCTGAAATGGAGACCTTATCAGATGCCGTTTTAGCGACATTAAAAGGTGAGAACGCTAGACCTGATGTGACTTATCGTCCTGCAGGTAATAGTTATCTGTTGGTTGAATATGGAGAGTTGGTTTTAGATCTCAATTTACGCTTCCGTATTCATGCTTTAATGCAATGGGCTAAAGACCAAAGTATCGAAGGAATTATTGATTTAACACCAGGGATTCGTTCGCTACAAATTCACTTTGACTCATTAAAACTTGATCAGAAACATTTGTTAGCATTATTACAACAGGCAGAAAGTGAATTGCCTGATGTGACAGCAATGGAAGTGCCTTCGCGCACAGTCTATTTGCCTTTGGCTTGGGAGGACTCACAAACTCAGTTGGCGATTGAACGTTATATGCAAACAGTCCGTCCAGATGCGCCGTGGTGTCCTGACAATGTAGAGTTTATTCGTCGTATCAATGGTTTAGACTCAAAGCAAGCAGTGAAGGATATCGTATTCAGCACCAATTATTTGGTGATGGGTTTGGGAGATGTGTACTTGGGTGCACCTGTGGCAACGCCGCTGGACCCACGTCATCGTCTAGTGACCACCAAATATAATCCTGCACGTACATGGACGCCTGAAAATGCAGTCGGCATTGGTGGCGCATATATGTGTGTCTATGGCATGGAAGGCCCGGGCGGTTATCAGTTTGTTGGGCGTACAACACAAATGTGGAGTCGTTACCGCAAAAATCCAGACTTTGAACAAGGAAAACCATGGCTACTGCGCTTCTTTGATCAAATTAAATTTTATGAAGTGTCTGAAACAGAACTGATGCAAATGCGGGAAGACTTTAAAGCGGGGCGCTTAAAGCTTCGCGTAGAAGATGGGGTTTTAAATTTAAAAGAATATAATGACTTCCTCATTGAAAATGCAGCATCCATTTCGAGTTTTAAAGCGGTACAGCAAGCGAACTTTGAAGAGGAACGCCGTCGCTGGCATGAGGCAGGTTTGGCTGAATATGTTTCTGAAAGTCTAGATGCGGTTTTAGACGACAGTGAAATTCAAATTCCTGAAGGTGGCTGTGCAGTCGAGTCGCATATGCCGGGTTCTATTTGGAAAATTGAATGTACCTCTGGAGACATTGTGGAAGAAGGGGCAACTTTGGCCGTGATTGAAGCCATGAAAATTGAAATTCCCATTATTGCACCTGAGCGGATGAAGGTTGAAACCATTACCATTGAAAAAGGGCAAACGGTAAAAACAGGTCAGGTGCTGTTTACACTGGCACCTGTAGCCTAAATTCAAATATCACGACATACAAAAAAGACTGCTTAAGCGGTCTTTTTTCGATTCTGAAAGGAGAATTTATCTAGTGCTGACAATAAATCGTTTTGTTAAATTAAGATTGCAATGCATAGCAAAAAATAGATTGTTATGAAATGGTTATAAAATGATGTTTTGAATCAAAATATGCTAATTTAGTGAGACGCTTAAAAACATTATGGCTTGTATGAAAAAAACATTACTCGGCATGTTATTCATGTTAACTTCATCAGTGCTTATGGCAAATACGCCAAGTCAGCCTGAGGATACTCAAGCATCAAATCAAAATAATATTCGTGTAACGACACGCCCTGAAATTGTGGGCTTATGGGGAATGGAAATTCCAAATAATCGTAAATGCGTTGAATACTATAATTTTAAAAGTAATAGTGATGTTGTGATTAAAAGTGGGGAAGAATGGTCTACGGGAATTTATGATTACCAGCCATCAACCGACAAAAATGTGCAATTACCTGCTTTGATTTTGCAAGTCAAATTTGACAATAACCAAGTGGATTGTTCTGGGTCTCAAGAAGATCAGACTGGTGAAATGTCTCAGTATTTTGTGAAATGGCAAAGTCCATCGACCATTAATTTTTGTGCCAATGATAAAGCACAACAATGCTTTGCAACGCTACGTCGTGTACTACCTTAATTGTTTTATAAATAAAAAACCGCGATTTATCGCGGTTTTTTATTTAAGGATCAAGAAAACTATTATTTGTCTTGATTACCTTCAATTTGCTTTAACAAATGCTTTTCAAGGTAGTGAATATCCATTGCTTGTTCACAGAATTTTTCATCTTGAAGAATCAAATCTTTATGCAATGGAATATTGGTTTTAATACCGGTCAGAATCATTTCATCAAGCGCTTGGCGCATTCGAGCAAGTGATGTTTTACGATCCTTACCGTGTGCGATCAGCTTTGCAATCATCGAGTCATAGTAGGGCGGAATGCTATAGCCTTGATAGATATGCGAATCAAGACGAATACCTGCACCACCTGGCACATAAAAATTCTCAATTTTACCCGGTGAAGGTAAGAAGGTCGTTGGATCTTCAGCATTGATACGGCATTCAATCGCATGGCCTTTGACTTCAACTTGATCTTGTTCAATTTCAAGGCCTAAGCCACCAGCAATGCGGAGCTGTTGTTCAATAATGTCGATACCTGTCACCATTTCAGTTACAGGGTGCTCAACTTGAACACGTGTATTCATCTCAATAAAGAAGAATTCACCATCTTCAAACAAGAACTCGAATGTACCTGCACCACGGTACTGCATTAATTTACAAGCATTTACGCAAGCTTCTAAAATGTCAGCACGTGCTTGTTCAGGTAAATTTGGCGCTGGCGCTTCTTCTAACACTTTCTGATGGCGGCGCTGTAAAGAGCAGTCACGGTCATAAAGGTGAATCGCGTGGCCATTACCGTCAGCAAGAACTTGAACTTCAACGTGACGAGGTTTTTGTAGGAAACGCTCCATATACACTGTGTCATCGCCAAACCACATTTCAGCATCACGCTGTGCGGCTTGAACAGATTCAAGTAGGGTGTCGACACGTTCTACAATACGCATACCACGACCACCACCACCAGAAGCAGCTTTCACGATCAATGGAAAACCAATTTCTTTAGCTTCAGCCAGTGCATTTTGTGGTGTAACCGCATTTGCAGAACCCGGTACAGTTGGAACACCTGCTTTACGCATTGCTGTAATTGCAGAAACTTTATTACCCATCAAACGAATATGTTCAGGGCGTGGTCCAATAAAAATGAAACCAGAATTTTCTACAATTTCAGCAAATTCAGCATTTTCTGATAAGAAGCCATAACCTGGGTGAATGGCATCTGCACCTGAAATTTCAGCTGCTGTAATAATGGCAGGAATGTTCAAGTAGCTTTCGCTGCTCGCACCTGGTCCAATACATACTGCTTCGTCAACAAAACGTAGGTGCATTAAGTCTTTGTCGGCATCTGAATAGATCCCTACAGTCTTAATCCCTAAAGTTTTGCAGGCGCGGGTGATGCGCAGGGCAATTTCACCACGGTTTGCAATTAAAACTTTTTGCAACATTATAAGTCCCCGTCTATTACGCGCGGTAGCGGAATAATGGTTGACCGAATTGGATCACTTCGCCGTTTTTCACTAAAATTTCTTCAACCACGCCGCTTTGCGTTGCTTCAATCGGGTTCATGATTTTCATTGCTTCGATAATACCAAGTGTTTCACCAGCCGTGATGGTCTGACCGACTTTAACAAATGGCGCTTCACCTGGGCTTGGAGCCGCGTAAAACACACCAACCATTGGAGATGTTTCTACAGCACCACGTGGTGTTTTAGCCGCTGGAGCCTGAGCAACAGGAGCTGCCATAGCAACAGGAGCACCAGCTGCAACAACTGGACTACGACGAGTCAGTGCAATCGATTGATCGCCTTCTTTAACTTCAATCGCTTGTAAGTCAGATTCAATCATCAGGTCGATGAGTTTCTTGATTTTACGAATATCCATGTGACAGTATTCCTAATTATGATTGCGTAGAGGGTTGAATTTTAGTGAGAGCGTAATTGAGCGCAGCGCTATAACCTTGAGTACCTAAGCCACAAATAACGCCAACGGCTTTATCTGATAAATATGAATGATGTCTAAACGCTTCGCGCGCATGAACATTCGATAAATGAACTTCAATAAATGGGATGGCTACACCAAGCAGGGCATCACGTAGAGCAACAGAGGTATGCGTGAGTGCAGCTGGATTAATAATAATAAATTGGACGCCATCCGCTTGGGCTTGATGAATACGGTCGACAATGGCACCTTCCCAATTACTTTGGAAAGTGTCGAGAGAAATTGAAGCATTTTCAGCTTGTGCAATGAGTTGCTGATTGATGTCGTTCAGCGTTAGAGAACCATAGACTTCTGGTTCGCGCTTTCCTAGCAAATTTAGATTCGGTCCATGAATAACCAAAATGGTCGAACTCATTTAGCTTGCTCCATTTATAAATTGCAATAAATCTTTGCAAGATGGCTGCAAAGTTTGCGTATTATGGCATAAAGTTCTACATTTTTTTTATAGTTTGTTTGAATTGACGTAGATGCTTAGTGCCAAACTTCGGCAATATAATGTAAATTTTGCAAGGAATTGACAATGTTAAAAGATTACAAATTTTCGGATTATTACTCTTTTTTACATTGTAAGCCAAATTGACCAAAAGCAGCAGATTTGTTTCCGTTTTGTGCCACAGGTGCAACTCGAGTCCTGAAAAGAGGTCAACTCAGACTTCTTAGTCGGTAGCTCACTCTACATGAGATCTAGATCATTTCTTATGTAACTAAACTGTATATCAAAATAAAGCTGAAGTTTGATATGGTTTGTATCTGTACATGATCTGATCAATTTATTCCAGCTCTTTTGGTTGGCTTGACGACCATGATCAATTCAGTTGCTAAGCTTTATTGGATCAATACTGAACTTGAAAAATATCACTTTCATTAATTAAAACATCAACTTGTTACGTTAAAATGTAGATGGACGTTTTTGTCTGTTGTTAACGTCTATCTAGCTGATGCCATGATCTTTTAGAAAAAAACTGAAAAACTTGAAACAGTAAGAGGAAAATTCAGGTTTCTAACGGTGCTTTTCAGCATCCTCTTGGTTGAGAAATTTTGCCGTTAAATAAGCAAAAGACTGTAGAAAAATTGCTGAGTAGCAGAATGTATTGAAAAAATATCCTCCTATTGCGTCAGGGCTTTTGCTGTGCGAGAAAATTTATAAAAGAAAAGAATTGGCTATTTTGCTCATTTTAACTGGGTAGATTCGGCTTTACATGATGGGATCTAGTGAGTTTAGGATTGGCAATAAGTGAAATTCTGAAGATATGATTTTGAAACCATAATAATTTCAGTTTGTTTTATATACAATTTTTGAGTTTTGATGATTTTAAGAGGAAAAATAAAATGAGCTAAAGCCAGCATATTTTTAATAATGAGTTTTACGTATTCCTATCGCTTTCTTTAGATAGGTACTAAAAAACAGCCCATGTAGGGCTGTTTTGAGTTCAGATCTAGAGCATTAAGCAATAAAATCTAAGATGGCCTGATTGAAGGCTTTGGGCTGTTCGATATTTGAAATATGAGAGGCATCGATTTCAAATAGGGCACTACTTCGGATGTGATTCACCATGTACTGTGCATCTGAGACTGTTGTTACGGGGTCTTTACGCCCTGCAATCACAAGTAAAGGCACTTGAATACTTTCGAGTTTTTCACGTAAATCCGCTTTAGCCAAAGCTTCACAACAACTCGCATAACCTTCTGGACTGCCAGCACCTAAGTCGTTTGAAAGCGCTGCTACAGTTGCTGCGTTGCTTTGGATAAAGGGTTCGGTAAACCAACGGCTCGCAGCCGTTGATGCAATTGGTTCTAAACCTTGGGTACGTACAAGTGATGCGCGATCATTCCATGCCTGTTCATTACCAATTTTGGCAGAGGTATTACATACAATGGCACGGTGAAAACGTTCAGGTTTATGAATGACTAACCACTGACCTGTAAGTCCGCCCATTGAGATACCGCAAAAAATGGCTTTCTCAATGTTTAAATGATCCAGTAAATGGATCAGGTCTAGACCAAGTTGTTCAATATCATAAGGCCCTTGAGGCGAAGAAGACTGACCATGCCCGCGAGTGTCATAGCAAATCACAAAATAGTTTTTCTGGAAAAAAGTAATTTGTGGTTTCCACATGTTGAAGTTTGTGCCTAGCGAGTTTGAAAAAACGATCGCGGGATTTTGGGGGGCACCAAAGGTCTGATAGTGAATTTCGGCATTATTTGAAGTAAACCTTGGCATATGCTTTTCCTTAATTCATTAAAAATTTTGAGTGTTTCCACTGTTGTTATCAGCAAAACGTGTTATGAGCAGAAACACCACGTCAGATTAGAAGGAGGGTTAAACCCGCTGAATAATCATTGCAATGCCTTGGCCGACCCCAATACACATTGAACATAAGGCATAGGTTCCACCCGTTTGTTCTAACTGGTTTAAAGCCGTGGTGACTAAACGTGCACCCGATGCACCCAGTGGATGACCAATCGCAATTGCACCACCGTTTGGATTCACTTGTGTGGTGTCATCTGCCAGACCTAGGTCACGGGTAACGGCCAGTGCTTGTGCAGCAAAAGCTTCATTCAGCTCAATCACATCCATCTGCTCTAATGTCAGATTGGCTTGTTTCAGTAACTTTTTGATGGCAGGTGCAGGTGCAAAGCCCATAATGCGAGGTTCAACCCCCACAGCTGTAGATGCAATAATCTTGGCACGGGGTTTAAGTTGGTACTGCTCAATCGCTGCTTCTGAAGCGATCAGTACAGCAGCCGCACCGTCATTGATGCCTGATGCGTTTCCTGCAGTGACGGTGCCTTCTGCTGTCACGACTGGCTTCAGTTTTGCCAAAGCTTCCAAGGTGGTCGATGCACGTGGATGTTCATCCGTGTCGACCACAATCGGATCACCCTTACGCTGTGGAATATTCACAGGGATGATTTCATGCGTAAAAAAGCCTTGAGCTTGCGCGGTTGCGGTGCGCTGTTGACTCGCCAAGGCAAACTGGTCTTGATCTGCGCGATCAATATTAAATTGTTGTGCCACGTTCTCCGCGGTTTGCGGCATGGTCTCTACACCATACATCGCTTTGAGCTTAGGATTGATAAAACGCCAACCCATAGTGGTGTCTTCAATCTTTTGACTACGGCCATAAGCTGTTTTTGATTTCCCCATCACAAAAGGTGCACGAGACATACTTTCGACGCCACCTGCGATGATTAAATCTGCTTCGCCGGCTTTAATTGCACGGGCTGCCATCGCAATGGCATCTAGGGATGAACCACATAAGCGATTCACAGTCGTGGCAGGAACTTCAACGGGTAAACCTGCAAGCAGTGCTGACATACGCCCCACATTACGGTTATCTTCACCCGCTTGGTTGGCACAACCATAAATCACGTCATCGACTTGGGTCCAATCTACACTTGGATTACGTTGCATTAAGGCTTGAATTGGCACTGCACCCAAGTCATCGGCACGGATCGGAGCGAGTCCACCTGCATAACGGCCGAATGGGGTACGAATGGCATCGATAATATATGCGTCTTTCATGTTTAATCTTGTCCTTTAAAACGGGACTCTGCTGATAGATCAACTGTATCTATTCACGACGGAGTCTTATCGTGTTCAGTCAAATAGCAGTAACTCGTTCTCGTCCCTTTTTTAAAAAAGTGACCAAAAACTTTGTCATCAACAAAACCTGTTCACTCACAGCAATTTTCCACTGCTGTTGCAAAAACAATATTTTTAAAGCGCTCGACAGGTTGTTGATGACTATAAGCTCTAGCAAATTTTTCTGAAATTTACTGTGTCGCATCCACCAATGGAGCACCCGTCATCGCCTGCAATTCTGCAAAGCTTAGACCGTCGACTTTCTCAATCACTTTTAAACCGTCTGCGGTGACATCAATCACACACAGGTCAGTGTAGATACGATCGACACATTTCAAACCTGTCGCTGGATAGCTCAGTTCAGCCACGATCTTCGGTTCACCCTGTTTGGTGACATGGTCGGTGGTGATAAAGACTTTCTTGGCACCGACGGCTAAGTCCATCGCACCACCGACGGCAGGAATCGCATCGGGTGCACCGGTATGCCAGTTGGCCAAGTCACCATTGGCTGCCACTTGAAAGGCACCTAATACTGCAATATCTAAGTGACCACCACGCATCATGGCAAAAGAATCGCCATGGTGGAAAAAAGCACCGCCTTCGAGCATGGTCACATATTCTTTACCCGCATTAATCAACTCAGGGTCTTCTTGACCTTTTTCAGGTGGTGGACCAAAAGCCAATAAGCCATTTTCAGAATGTAAGAATACGTCTTTGTCACTTGGTAAGTAACTGGCAATCTTGGTCGGTAAGCCAATCCCGAGATTGACATACGCACCATCTGGAATATCTTGTGCGACACGTTCTGCAATTTGGTTACGGCTGAGTTTTTGATAGCTCATGAAAGTCTCCCGATTACACAGCAACTGGTTCAGGCTGAACCTGCACCACATGTTGAACAAAAATACCTGCGGTGATGATGTGTTCAGGGTCTAAAGCCCCCAGTTCCACCACTTCAGACACTTGTGCAATAGTCACGCCTGCGGCCATGGCCATAATCGGGCCGAAGTTACGTGCTGATTTGCGGTAGACCAAGTTACCCCAACGGTCGCCTTTCTGTGCTTTAATCAGAGCAAAGTCAGCTTTGATTGGATATTCCAGTACATAATCTTTCCCGTCGATGTGACGGGTTTCTTTGCCTTCGGCCAATAAGGTGCCGTAGCCAGTTGGGGTGAACACTGCACCGAGTCCCATACCTGCGGCTTGAATACGACAAGCCAAGTTGCCTTGAGGCACCAGTTCCAATTCGATTTTTCCTGCACGATAGAGTTCATCGAAGACCCAAGAGTCAGACTGACGTGGAAACGAACAGATGACTTTTTTCACGGCACCTGCTTTGAGGAGCTTGGCTAAACCATAGTCGCCATTACCAGCATTGTTGCTGACGATGGTAAGGTCTTTAATGCCGAGTTGAATTAAGCCATCAATCAGTTCAGCAGGTTGCCCTGCGGTACCAAAACCACCGATCATGATGGTTGAGCCATCCTTTATTTGCGAAAGTGCTTCTGTTATAGAAGCTGAACTTTTATCAATCATAATATTGTCCTAGGTACAGCGTACCTATTAACTTTTGGAACTTGGATTGGAGCTTGGAGTTGAAGCTAAAGCTGAAACATCAGGGCTGCATTTGGTTAAAATTAGATACGCAGTTAAACCAATGACGATGCCCCAAAAAACGGAACTTAGACCCAAAAAGTGCATACCTGAAGCTGTAGCTAAAAAAGTAATGAGGGCAGAATCTCGTTGAGATTCATCTTTCATGGCTACAGCGATATTGGTTGAAATCGCACCCAATAAGGCCAAGCCAGCCAATGCGGCAACAAGCTCTTTCGGCAGCAAGCTGAAGAGCAGAACGATACTGCCTGCAAACAAACCACCTAAAATATAGAAAATGCCGTTTGCTACGCCTGCGATATAGCGTTTTTCTTTTAACTCATGCGCATCTTTGCCCATACACAATGCAGCCGTAATCGATGCCAAAACGATGGTGATACCGCCGACACATGCAACAGCTAAAGACGCAATACTGGTGGTGGTGATAATCGGCTTGGCAGGCATGTCATAACCACTCAGTTTCATGATGGCCATGCCTGGTAGAAACTGTCCTGTCAGGCTGACTAAAATCAAAGGCAGGGCAAGGTTTAAGGTGGAGTGCCAAGTCCATTCAGGGCTAATGAACTGAGGAATAGCAAGTTGGAAATCTAAACTCACCGCATTCATTTCACCAAGCCCAAAGCTCAAGGCCACACCTGAAAGCAGTACCCAAAGCATGCTATAGCGCGGTGAAATTCGTTTTGCGACTAAAAAGACAAATAGCATGCTAAACACAATAATCGGCATACTGTTAGTTGCGCTAAACAGACCTAAACCAAACTGAAATAGAATACCTGCCATCATCCCAGCAGCTACTGACTGCGGAATCCATTTCAATAATTTATCGAAGTAACCACTGATTCCGATCAGGAAAATCACCAAGGCTGAGGTAATATAAGCGGCTACAGCTTCATTCAGGCTAATATTCGGGAACAGCGTGACCAACAAAGCCGTACCTGGCGCAGACCATGCTGTAATCACAGGGACTTTAAACTTAATGGAAAGAAAGATCCCTGCCACGGCTGCTCCAATAGAAATACCCCAAATCCATGAAATCATCATGGTCGGGGAAACCTGAGCTTGTTGCGCAGCCTGAAAAAAGATAATGAGTGGCCCTGAATAGGAAATCAGCACGGCCAAAAATCCTGCGACAGTGGCTGAAATAGACCAATCTTCTTTCAAAGTTTTAAACAGGGTAGCCATTCATTTGCCTCCATGCAGACATGATCCTGTATATAAAAGTAATGTAACGATCAATTAGCCTTGATCGCCACCGCCGACAGGAACAACTGTACCTGTCATATATGACGAATCATCTGAAGCAAGGAATACAATCGCATTCACTTGTTCCTGAATCGTGCCATAACGGTTCATAAAACTACGATCAATAGTTTGATCGACCACTTGTTGCATCCACGACTTTTCATTTTCAGACAGTGGATTTGTATTACGCGGCACTTTACGCGGCGGTGCTTCGGTTCCACCCGTAGCAACTGCATTCACTCGGATCCCATCTTTAGCATGCTCAAAAGCAAGTGATGCAGTAAGGGCATTGACCCCACCTTTGGAAGCCGAATAGGGCACACGGTTAATACCTCGGGTTGCAATAGATGATATATTTACAATCGTACCTTTCTGATTTTTAATCATTTCAGGTAAAACAGCGCGACAACACCACAGCGTTGGGAATAATGAGCGATTGACTTCTTTGATAATTTCTTCTTCAGAAAACTCTTCAAAAGGTTTCATCCAAATTGCACCGCCGACGTTGTTGATGAGCACATCGACACGGCCATAGACTTCAAGTGCTTTGTCTACAACACTTTGAGCACCTGCAAAGGTTTCAAGGTTAGCTTTGACTGTTATTGCATCACCTTGTTTTGCTTCAATTTCTGCTAATGTTTCATCGACATAGTCAGATAAGTCGGCTAAAACAACTTGCGCACCTTCGTCAGCTGCTTGGAGTGCAACACCGCGACCAATGCCTTGAGCGGCACCAGTCACAATCACGACTTTGTTTAAAAATCTTTGATTCAACGCCATTTTTTTAACTCGCTCATCATCCAATATAAAGATGAATTTCTAAATTTATAAATTTGGCACGCCGGTGTCCTAACATTTGAATATCACTTACCGGATTAACCTTCGGTTGGACTTACTTTTCTTTTGGGAAAATGAGAAGCAGCGCTTCGCAAGAAACCACCTTACGGTGCAGTGCACCTCATCGCAAAACTCGTCAGAAACCGATTACTTGATATCTTCCTCGCAGAAAAAGCATTTTTACCAAGCAGTTTGGCCTCGAACAATTGCGCATGACATTTTCGCGTATCATTTTTTCTATAACTTAAATATTGGGTGGCGTATTAGTTTGCAGAGAATTTTTCAAACAGGAAATTTGCAGGTTTTACACCTTCGCTATCTAACCAACCACGAACAGCATCAACCATAGGGACAGGACCACAAAGGTAGACATCAACATCACCGCCATTGAGCCATTCATTGTCAATGTGCCCAGTCACATAACCTTTACGCTCATGCGCAGAGTCTGGACTTGCAACCACAGTACGGTATTCAAACCATGGCAGTTTAGCTTGGAGGGCATTTAGCTGTTCTAAAGCGACTAAGTCGAAGTCATTGGTGACACCAAACACCAAACGAACAGGGTGTTCAGCGCCTTTTTCTTCTAAAATCTGTAGCATAGACATAAAAGGGGCAATACCTGTACCGCCTGCAAGCATGACAACAGGACGAACCACATTACGTAGGTAGAAGCTACCAAATGGACCTGTAAAAGTCATTTTATCGCCCGCTTTGGCAGTACTACTTAAAAAGCTACTCATTTTGCCATTCGGCACATTACGTACCACAAAGCCCGTTAGACGGTTGCCCGGTTTTGAGCTAAATGAATAGGAACGCGTTTCTGCTGTGTCTGGAATTCCGACGTTGACATATTGACCAGCAAGGAAGTGAATGTCAGGTTGACCTTCATCAAGTTGAATATCAAAAGTAATGGTCGATTCTGATAAGTTTTCGACAGCGACTAAAGTACCTTGATACTGGTGAATTTCGGTTTTGCAGACTTCAGATGAAGCTTGTATTTGGAATACGGCATCCGAAGTCGGACGGCATTGACACGCCAAAATATAGCCTTGTTCCGCTTCTTCTGGTGTTAACGCATCTTCAATATACGTCTCTTCAGGCATGTCATAACTACCAGATTCGCAAAAAGCGCGGCAAGTCCCACATGCACCATCACGGCAGTCTAGCGGAATGTTAATTTTTTGGCGGTAAGCGGCATCTGATAAATACTCACCTTGAGTCACGGTAATAAAACGCGTTACGCCATCTTCAAATTGAAGTGCAACATTGTGGTTTGACATGGCTGAATATCCTTTAAAAACTTTAAAAACTTTAAAAACTTTAAAAACTTTAAAAACTTTAAAAACTTTAAAAACTTTAAAAACTTTAAAACTTGGAACTCTCAGCCAAAACTCCATTTGGCTGAAAGCATACTAAGGATGTGTGGCTAAAACTTAGAGGTGATAAACATCAATCACTTGGTTGATATAATCGTTTTTCAGTACCACGTATTTACTTAAAATTTGTGGTTTTTCACCTGAAAAGTCGATTTCATAACGTGACATACCAAAGTAGCTATAACTGGTTTTGTAGCGAAAGCTCAGCGTATTCCAGTTAAAACGGACGGTAACTTTGTCTCCATCACGCTCAATCACTTCGATATTGTTCACATTGTGACAAGTACGCGTGTCTGGCATGGTCGCAGAAGAGCGCTCAGTTTTAATGCGGAACATACGGTCTTCTAAACCTTGGCGGTCTGGGTAGTAAATCAGGGAAATTTCAGACTGCGGATCTGTAGTCAAGGTATCGTCGTCATCCCATGCAGGCATCCAAAACGATGCAGAAGGGGCATAACATGCAAGCCAATCATCCCATTGCTCATCATCTAAAAAGCGCGCTTCTTGATACAGAAACTGACTGACTTGTTCGATGCTAACGGTGTTGAGTGTTGTAGGAGCATTCATGCAACTTCTCCTTGTTCATTTGCAGTTTCAACAGCCAGTGCTTTTTCATTGGCAATTGCAATTTTCATCATGTCTAACCAGTGTTGGTGCTGGGCAAGGTAGAGCCCTTCATCCTCAGTTTTGATACCTGAAAGTTTTGGTTTTAGACCAATTTCATTGGCAGCATCATCTGGGCCATGAATCCAATGCTTTGAACCGCGGCACATATCATTCCATTCCAGTTCAATGCCTGCGTAGCCCGCTTGGCATGCACGGAATTCTTCTAAATCATCCGGTGTTGCCATGCCTGAGGCATTGAAGAAGTCTTCGTACTGGCGAATACGACGCGTACGTGCTTCCGCGTTTTCGCCTACAGGGGCAATACAGTAAATCGTGACTTCAGTTTTATTGACTGAAATTGGGCGAAGTACGCGAATTTGTGAACCGAATTGATCCATCAAATAGACGTTCGGATAAAGACATAAGTTGCGTGAGCGCTCAATCATCCACTTCGACATTGCTTCGCCAAATTTTTCAGAGTATTCGTCAGCTTTCGGGAAGTTTGGACGGTCTTCAGGGTTAGCCCATTGTGTCCAAAGCAGCATGTGACCATTGTCAAAACCATATGAGCCACCGCCTTGTTTACCCCAAGCGCCTGCGCTCATGGCACGGATGTTGTCACCCGCTTGTTTTTCTTTACGTTGTTGAGTGGTCGCTGCATAGTTCCAGTGCACCGCAGAAACGTGATAACCATCTGCGCCATTTTCTGCAGTGAGTTTCCAGTTGCCTTCATAGGTGTAGGTAGATGCACCACGTAAAACTTCAAGACCTTGCTCAGACTGATCCACAATCATGTCAATGATTTTGCTGGTTTCGCCTAAGTACTCTTCTAAAGAGGGAACATCTGGATTTAAGCTGCCGAACAAGAAACCTTTATAGTTGCCAAAACGTGCAACTTTTTTCAGATCATGTGAACCTTCATGGTTAAAACAGTCTGAATAACCTGCGTCTGCTGGGTCTTTTACTTTTAAAAGTTTGCCAGAGTTATTAAATGTCCAACCATGGAAAGGGCATGTATAAGTTGCTTTATTGCCACGTTTATTACGACAAAGCTGTGCACCACGGTGTGAACAGGCATTGATCATGGCATTGAGTTCACCATTACGGTTACGTGCAATCAGAATCGGCTGACGGCCAATATACGTCGTGTAATAGTCATTGTTATTTGGAATTTGGCTTTCATGTGCCAAGTAAACCCAGTTACCCTCGAAGATATACTTCATTTCTAGGTCAAAAAGGGCTTGATCAGTAAACACTGAACGATGAAGTTTGAATTCGCCTGTTTCAAAGTTGTCGACAAGTAATTCGTCGATACGATCGAGATGGCTAGTATTAATAACTGGGATACGTGGCATGTCCGTTCTCCGACTTTCCAAAAGTGAGGAAGTCCCCGAAATGCGACTTTGCAGTGGCTATTTCGGTTCCAAGGGTAATTAAGCGCTAGCGCGACGACGTTCAACTTCAGTTGATGGTGCAGCCGCTTGGTCTTTCACCAGTTCAACATTGAATTGAATGTGTTTGAATGGACCTGTTAAACCACGGCGTGCAATTTCAGCTTCATCAGTGATATCGACAGCGGTAGCCACCAAGCCTTCACGTGTTGCAAATGCAAAGTCATCCCACAGGTATTGGTCACCCTCAATGTTGAATTGGGTGGTTAACTTACGGTAGCCTGGCGCAGATACGAAGTAATGTACGTGCGAAGGGCGGTTACCGTGACGGCCTAACTTGTTCAATACAAATTGAGTTGTCCCTTCTGGTGGGCAACCATAACCAACAGGCATCGTGGTGAGAGCAACGTATTTACCATCTTGGTCACTCATGATTGAACGACGTAGATTGAAGTCTGATTGTGACTTATCGAAGAAAGAGTAGTTGCCTAAGCTATTGGCATGCCACACTTCAACTTTTGCACCTTCAATAATCTGACCATCAGTGTCAGTCACTGTCCCTTCAATAATTAAAGTCGGAATTTTGCCTTCTTCAGAACCATCGTCCATACGTGCAAAACCAACCGATTCAGGTGCACCAGCTACGTATAAAGGACCCTCGATGGTACGTGGCGTTCCGCCTGTAATGCCTGCTTTGGCATCGGCTTCGTCTGCACGTAAGTCGAGGTAATGCTCAAGACCAAGACCAGCCGCAAGTAAACCAAGTTCATTGGCTTGACCTGCATCCGTAAAGTATTCAAGACCTTTCCAAACTTCAGTTTGGCTCAAATCTAAGTCTTCAATCGCTTGGAATAAGTCACCCAATAGGCGAACCACAATTTGTTGAGTACGTGCGTCTATAGAACCGGTTGCTGTATCCACATTCATTGTTTTGACTAATGCATCAATCTGTTGACGATTCATACTATTGCTCCTTAAGTATGTTTGCTGTGTGGTGGCTAGCTTTATGAATAGGTTGAAAAGCTTAGCTGCCACGTTCCTTGTTAATATCCTTCACTGGATCGTAGATTAGATGTCAGTGATTCAGCTGTTTCTATTCGACCATTTAATTAACGATCATCTTCACGAATAGACGATGGATGTCGGTTTAAAGGCATCACTTCAATGTTCATATACGGGTACAGGGGTAAACCTTGCAAAATGTTGTGTAGCTCTTCATTGCTGTCTACATCAAAAATGCTGATGTTTGAGTACTGACCTGTAATACGCCAAATATGTCGCCATTTGCCTTGAGCTTGTAGCTCTTGCGAATATGCTTTTTCGACTGCTTTAATTTCACTGGCAGTTTCAGCAGGCATATCCAGTGGAATGTTTACATCCATACGTACGTGAAAAAGCATGTGTAACTCCTAAACGGTTAAGACGTCGCTTAAGCGCGGCGTAGCTGATCAATCTTGTTTTCATCCAGTTCAATACCGAGTCCTTTGCCTTGGGGTAAGTGCAAGGCGAAGTCAGTGTATTGAAGTGGGGTTTTTAAAATATCTTGGGTTAACAGCAGAGGACCGAATAGCTCGGTGCCATAGGCTAAATTTTCAAAGGTCGAGAACAAATGTGCCGAAGCAATCGTGCCGACGGCACCTTCAAGCATGGTTCCGCCATACAAATCTATGCCTGCTAAGTTGGCAATCTTCGCGACTTCATGACCTTCAATTAGTCCACCAGACTGAGCCACTTTGACTGCAAAAACAGAGGCCGCATTGGTTTTGGCTAAACGGTAGGCTGAGCTTGGTCCCATGAGCGATTCATCCGCCATGATGGCAAGATCAAAACGTCGCGTTAAACGCTGCATCGCATCAATGTTGTCGATCGCACACGGTTGTTCAATCAGATCAACACCACCATTTTGTAGGAGTTGAATGCCTTTAATCGCATCTAGCTCAGACCATGCACGGTTCACATCGACACGGATAGAAATGTCTGAACCCAGCGCTTGTTTAATCGCAAGAACATGTTCAACATCTTCTTCTACACGGCGTGAACCGATTTTAAGTTTGAAAATATTGTGGCGTCTTGCCTCAATCATTTTTCGGCCTTCAGCAATATCTTTTTCAGTGTCACCAGATGCCAACACCCAAAGTACAGGTAAACTGTCACGTAAGCGGCCGCCTAACACTTCAGAAAGGGGTAAATCTAAACGTTGCGCTTGAATGTCGAGTAGAGCCGTTTGAATTGCACATTTGGCAAAACGGTTACCATTAATATTCTTTTTTAAAGCACGCATAGTTTGTGCAATATTTTGAGCTTTAAGGGACTTCAATAAAGGTGCAAAATAAGTTTCAATATTGGTCTTAATACTTTCTGGGCTTTCTTCACCGTAGCCCAGTCCGCCAATTGTTGTCGCTTCACCCCAACCGACAAAGCCATCTTCAGTGCTGATTTTCACCAAGACAAGCGTTTGCGTTTGCATAGTCGCTACCGCCATTTTGTGTGGGCGAATAGTGGGGATTTCGACGAGTAAGGTTTCTATAGATTTATACATCTTAACTCTGCGCAGCCTTGCGTTGTGTACCTGATTTGATATACCTTAAAAGAATAAATATGAACTGTCGAAGATCAAATTAGCATTTTAATATATCTTAAAGGTATAAATAGTCATGGAATTGAGACACCTCCGCTACTACGTAGCTGTTGTAGAAGAGCAGAGTTTTACCAAAGCTGCTGAAAAATTATTCATTGCGCAGCCTCCTCTAAGCCGCCAGATACAAAATCTAGAGGCTGAATTGGGGGTGCAATTATTTGAACGTGGCAGCCGTCCACTCAAGACCACGGAAGCAGGACAATTCTTCTATCAACACGCTGTTAAACTTTTGTCTAATGCCGAAGAAGTCAAAGCCATGACACAGCGTGTAGGCTTGGTTGAAAAAACGGTGACCATGGGCTTTGTGGGATCGTTGTTATATGGTTTATTGCCTAAAATTGTGTATTTATTTCGCCAACAGCAGCCGCATTTAAAAATCGAATTGATTGAAATGAGTACCAAAGACCAAATTCAGGCCTTAAAAGAAGGGCGGATTGATGTTGGTTTCGGACGTCTACGTATTTCAGATCCTGCTGTGCGTCGGGTTTTACTGCGTGAAGAACCGTTGATGTTAGCGGCACATTCTAGTCATCCTTTGACAGCGCAAAAACAAGGCATTTACCTGTCGGATTTGGTCGATCAAAACTTATTTCTTTATCCAAGTCATCCCAAGCCAAACTTTTCTACCCAAGTCCAAGGGTTGTTTTCAGAATACGGGCTGGAACCTAAACATTTAAAAGAAGTTCGTGAAATACAGTTGGCACTGGGGTTAGTTGCCGCTGGAGAAGGAATTTGTGTGGTTCCAGAAAGTGCACGAACTATTCAACTGCCGCATTTGAACTATATTCCAATCTTAGATGATGCAGCGACCAGCCCCATTTTTCTGGCGATTCGTTCCATGGATGAAAGCGAAGATATTCGTTCACTATTTGATTGCATTTATCAGGTCTATGACCTTGAAGCGATCAAATATGACCGTGCATTTATCTAAACTTGGGGATTTAAATTCCACGATACTTTTAAAGTCTACATTTGAAAACGAACCATTTCAGCCATCTTTAGGGGATGGCTTTTTTTATAGTCATTTTCACTTGGTTTTGCTTATTTTCTGTCTCTCACTGCAATCATGGCTTATATAAGCTATTTATTTAAAACAATAAAAACCTTAACCGACCTTAAAGGTATAAATATAGAGTTATTCGGTTTTGGACAAGAAAGCTACTTTTGCTGCAATGTGCACAGCAACAAACATTCGCAAGCAGGAGGCTTAAAGTGAATACAAATCCAGTTAACATCAACACGGTGGTCGATGAAGCCAAATTTACGCCCTTTCATTGGAGTGTACTCATTTGGTGTCTACTGATTATTATTTTTGACGGTTATGATTTAGTCATCTATGGCGTGGCGTTGCCACTTCTGATGCAAGAGTGGGGACTCAGTGCAGTACAAGCAGGCTTACTTGCAAGTACAGCCTTGTTTGGCATGATGTTCGGTGCGATGAGTTTTGGTACGTTGTCTGACAAATTGGGCCGTAAAAAGACCATTATGATTTGTGTGGCTATTTTTAGTGGCTTCACCTTTCTAGGCGCATTTGCAAGCAATCCTATTGAGTTTGGTATTTTACGTTTTCTTGCGGGACTTGGCATTGGTGGAGTGATGCCAAACGTGGTCGCACTCATGACTGAATATGCCCCGAAGCGTATTCGTAGCACACTCGTGGCGGTTATGTTCAGTGGTTATGCTATTGGCGGGATGACGTCAGCTTTACTGGGTGCATGGTTGGTAACAGACTATGGTTGGAAAATCATGTTCTATATCGCCATCATTCCATTTCTGGCTTTGCCGATTCTTTGGAAGTTTTTACCTGAGTCTTTAATGTTCCTGACTAAAAAAGGCGAAACTGAAAAAGTCCGTGAAATTGTGCAAAAAATTGCACCTGAGCAAGCCATTCAGCCAGAAACGACATTTAAGCTCAACGAACCTGTTGCAGGTGATGATGCTCCATTAAAGGCATTGTTCCAACAAGGTCGTACCTTTAGCACCATGATGTTTTGGGTGGCATTCTTTATGTGCTTACTCATGGTTTATGCGCTTGGAAGCTGGTTACCAAAACTAATGATTCAAGCAGGTTATTCGCTTGGTGCAAGTATGATTTTCTTATTTGCTTTAAATATTGGCGGTATGGTGGGAGCAATTGGCGGCGGTGCGCTCGCAGACCGTTTCCACTTAAAACCAGTTTTAACAACCATGTTCACCGTGGGTGCTATTGCACTAATTCTACTTGGTTTCAACAGTCCACAAATGGTGCTGTACTGTTTAATTGCAATTGCGGGCGCAGCAACCATTGGTTCACAAATTCTACTGTATACCTTTGTTGCACAGTTCTATCCAACTGCGGTGCGCTCTACAGGGATGGGCTGGGCTTCAGGCATAGGACGCATTGGCGCAATTGTTGGACCAGTATTAACAGGTGCATTATTAACTTTTGAGTTGCCACATCAAATGAATTTTCTCGTGATTGCGATACCAGGTGTGATTGCAGCTTTGGCAGTGTTTATGGTCAATTTAAAAGTGTCTGTAGATGGTGAAAAAACCAAATCAAAACAAGTGTTTGATGCAGTTAAATCGACAGCCAATTAAATAATACTGAACCCATGAGTCTAGTGCATTAGTAGTAGGCTCATTTCAAAAACTGTATGAACTGTTAAAATCAATTTGCTTTTTATAAGTTGTTTTTTAACGCGATTTTTAATGCGATAAAAAGTTTCATTTTAAAGTATTAAAAGAAATGCATTGCGTTAGAAAACAGCGATGAAAAAGAGAGCTAAATATTAAAGAGTAAAAGTCAGGACAGACTTAAATACACAGGACCCGTGTTAAATGAAACAATTTAAGAAGAACGTTTTAGTTGTCACTTTATCCATGTTAAGTAGTGCAGCATTACATGCACAAACCAATACAACGGCAGAGATTGAGCAACTTAGAAATGAAATTAATGCGTTAAAACAAATACTTCAACAGAATACGCAGCAACAACAGCAGCAAGCTGTTAAATTGAGCGCTGTTGAACGTCAAGTGTTGACGACGCCAAAAACGGTTGAAAAAACGGGTTTAGGTTTGACCAAAGGTGGGGCAGAGTTCAACTTATACGGTAATGTTCGAATGGACGCATCGTATCAAGCTGAAGGTGGTGCTCGTGATATGCCCTATAACCAAATCAATAGTGTACCTTTAGACGGAAATGCTGAAAATAGCGATCGTTTAAGATCAACCCTTTCAGCAATGCGATTAGGTTTGGACTTTAAAGCACCAGTCGCCGATCAGAACTTAAATGCTAAAATTGAGGTCGACTTTTTAGGCGGTGCAAAGAGGTGGTCCCACTTGTTTGAACAACTAAAAGCTTATTTATAAGTGATATTCTGCTCTAGTTAAGCTACCTTATTTTGTTGTGGTAGCTGGTCATAGTAAAACTCATCTGGAGTCATTTTGTCCAGACTCGAATGAGGTCGTTTCAAATTATAAAATTCAAAATATGCGTTTAATTGCTTTTTCGCATCGGTGACACTGCTATAAGCTTTGAGATACACCTCTTCATATTTAACGCTTCTCCATAACCGTTCAACCATCACATTATCAATCCATCGACCTTTACCATCCATACTGATTTGAATGCCATTTGATTTCAATACATCAATAAATGCATCACTGGTGAACTGACTGCCCTGGTCTGTATTAAATATTTCAGGTGATCCATATTTTTCAATCGCTTCATTTAAAGCCGAAATACAAAAATCCACCTCCATACTAATCGATACCCTATGCGCAAGTACCTTGCGGCTATGCCAATCAATCACAGCACATAAATAAACAAAGCCTTTTGCCATAGGGATATACGTTATATCCGTAGACCACACTTGATTACTGCGCTGAATAGCCAATCCTTTGAGCAGATATGGATATTTACGGTGAGCTTGATTGGCCTGACTTAGATTTGGTTTACGATATAACGCATTAATGCCCATTTTCTTCATTAAAGTACGTGTATGACGTCGTCCTATATGATGTCCTTGACGATTCAATAAATCACGCATCATCCGGCTACCTGCAAAAGGGTATTGCATATGTAACTCATCCATACAGCGCATCAGCTTCAGATCTGATTCACTCACAGGTTTTGGGCGATAGTAATAACAACCACGGGAGACTTTCAGCAGCTTAGCTTGCTTAGATACTGAAATCTGAAGTGAGTCATCGATTAACTTTTGTGGTTGAAGCGGCCCAGTTTCTTCAACACACCTTCTAAAAAATCAATTTCTAATGCCTGCTCACCGATTTTTGCATGTAACTTTTTAAGATCAATGGGGGGTTCTGATGGAGCTTTTGATTGATCGAAAGCTTGCGAGGAAGCTGAGATCAATTGATTTTTCCAGTCAATAATTTGGTTTTGATGAACATCAAATTCAGCACTCAATTCAGCAAGTGTTTTTTCTGCTTTAATCGCAGCAAGTGCTACCTTAGCTTTAAAGTCATTTGAATGATTTCTTCTTGGTCTACGTGTCATAAAATACTCCATATATTGATGTTTATAACATCATTTGGGGAGCAAAATATCACTTATAAGTGTTGTTCAAATTTCCTGATCCACCTCTCAAACCTTGATAATTTACGTATTCGTCATGCGTATTTAAACTATGGTAACTGGCTAATTGGTCAAACGTGGTCAAACTTTGCGACTCCAGACTATATTCCTGAAACGATTGATGCTTTGGCTTATGTGGGTGCTTCAATTAAACGTACCCCTCAAGTGCGTTATACCCATAAATTCACGCCAAATACCAACTTAGTCGCGGCAGTGGAAGACCCGAAAGATGCCGGCATGAGCCAACGTATGCCTGCATTTACAGGACGACTAAATCATAAGTTTAATGATGCCCTTTCAGTCAGTGGACGTGCAATGGCGCATGAAAAACGTATTCAAAATCAAGAAGAGTGGGCGTATGGCGTAGGTGTTGGTGCCAAATTTGATATTACTCCTGTGACTTCTGTGAAAGCTGACTACTACCATGTAAAAGGTGATAGCAGCTTTGTATCCTTTACAAACCCTGGCGTAGTTGCAACAGGAACAAGTATTGAACAAAGTGAGTTTGACTCAATTACTGTTGGTTTAACACAGAAGTTTAATGACAAATTACGTGGTACTTTGGCTTATGGTTATATGACTTTTGATAAAAATCAGGACTACCTTGATGCTGTAGCTGATGACACCAAAATCAATAAAAACTTATGGCAAGCATGGGGTAATTTATTCTATAGCCCAGTTCAGCCTGTTAGCCTTGGCGTAGAGTATGTTTACGGTGAGCGTGAAGCATTTGCACCTGCGGCAAATGGTAGTAAAAAAGGTGAAGACAACCGTGTGAACTTGGTTGCGATTTATAACTTCTAATACTTGAAGTGATAACCCGTTTTCACTTTGATATGTATAGATCGAAGTGAAATTTCACATAGAAGCCGAAGGATAAGCCCTTCGGTTTTTTATGTCTTGCTGTTTAATTTCCTCAATACTCAATTTTGAGGAAATGTTGCGAAAGTAATGCAATAGTAGAAGTTTCGTCAGAACTTAAGTTATTTGTCACATAAGAATAAGTCATGAAAATAAAGCACAGTTGCTGCCATCAACGGGTTACATTATGTGAGGTAAGTAACTGTATATAGAGTACTTGATGACAATAACATGGATTCTTTTTACGCTTATGGCCGCTTTCATGCAGGCTTGGCGCAACGCTTTTCAAAAGCAACTCAGTACTACTGTAGATGTTTATGGAGTAACTCTAGCGCGGTTCATTTTTGCTTTACCTTTAGCACTGATTTCTCTGTACACGACAAAAATAGATAACTCATTGAAATAATGTCATAATAATTGTTTTCTAACGACGAATACTATGACACATCTCAATGAGTTATATCTTATCTTAAACAAATCTCTAAAATGGAACAAGTCACATTTAAAGTGCTTTGCGCTCATCATGCTTGTGATTATTTTAAAGCAAACATGTAATCTTTCTTCTGCATCTAAAGCCTTGCCCATCAAGTGCTTACCACAATCATTTTATCGACGTATGCAGCGCTTCTTTGCAGGTCAGTATTTTGATTATCGTCAAATTTCTCAGTTGATTTTCAATATGTTTTCATTCGACAAAGTGCAACTGACTTTAGATAGAACCAATTGGAAATGGGGAAAACGAAATATTAATATCCTGATGCTTGCGATCGTTTATCGTGGAATAGCGATACCTATCGTTTGGACATTACTTAATAAACGTGGAAATTCAGATACGAAAGAGCGCATTGCTTTGATTCAACGCTTTATAGCCATTTTTGGTAAAGACCGTATTGTGAATGTGTTCGCAGACAGAGAGTTTATCGGTGAGCAGTGGTTTACATGGTTAATTGAACAAGACATCAACTTCTGCATTCGTGTTAAAAAAACTTCATTGTCACCAATCATTTAGGAAAGAATCATAAAATTAGTGATTTATTTCGCCATCTTAAAGTTGGTCAAATTGAATGTCGTAAACGACGGATTTTGGTTGGTCGGGTGAAACTATATATAAGTGCACTACAGTTAGAAAATGGAGAGCTTTTACTCGTCGTTTCTCCTCAGTTTAATGCCAATGCTATTGAGGATTATGCATTACGCTGGGAAATTGAAACCTTATTCAGTTGTCTCAAAGGACGCGGGTTTAATCTTGAAAATACGCGCTTGACAGACCCTAGACGAGTGAAAAAATTGATTGCGGTGTTAGCTATAAGCTTCTGTTGGTGTTACTTAACGGGTGAATGGCAACATGATCAAAAAAAAGCGATAAAAATAAAGAAGCATGGACGACTCTCAATGAGTTTATTTCGCTATGGTTTAGACTATGTTCAAATGGCGATTCAGCGTTTAATTGGTTTTGGGAAAAAAGAAGAGTTTAAGGAGATTTTGGCAATTTTAAGAAGGCAGAATCCTGATAGGATAAGGGTTCTGTGAAATTTGTCGTGTACAGAGCACTGATTTACATCAGTTGCCTTTACCATTTCCAACCTGTGACAGAGTCCGTCTATTTCAATCTCCGTTTTGCTATTTATGTACTTATTGCAGCATTGAGCCAAATTGCAGCGACAGCCTTGATGGTGCAACTTTTTAAGCAAAAAAATTATGCAATTGGGGTGGGTCTTGCTAAAAGTGAGGCAGTACTTGCCGCGATTATCGCCGTGGTCTTTCTATCCGATCATTTAAGCCTTTTAGGCTGGTTTGGGGTTGCTGTCGGAGGTTTTGCAGTTTTTTTAATGTCCAAAGGGCGGGACTTTTCTGATTTTTCCGTGCAAACCTTATGTATAGGTATCGGTAGTGGTTTATGTTTTGCCATTACCTCGCTCTTGGTACGTGAGGCCAGTTTAGAACTAGATAATTTACCATTTATTCACCGTGCTGCTTGGGTGCTCTTAATGGTGATTGGGACACAGTGCTTTTTACTTTTAATGTATTTGGGTATATTTCGCCGTGCAACATTATGGGCCATGTGGCAGCGTATTGGACTTACATTTCGTGTCAGCTTATGTAGTTTTTTGGCGTCACTGGGTTGGTTTAGTGCCATGAGTATACAGTCCGTGCCCATTGTAAAAACTTTGGGGCAGGTTGAGATTATTTTTAGTATGTTGATTTCAGCCTACTTCTTTAAAGAAAAGCTGGCACGTGCTGAACATCTTGGTATTGTATTGGTAGTGATTGCAGCGTTTTTAGTGATTTGGGCTTGAAGTCTGATCTTTACACATCCCCGTCATTCATTTGTAATGACATTAACCATTCAAAATATAATTTAACTGCCGTTTTACTAGTCTTCAACTCAAAAAAATAGAGATTAAACCCATGTCTAGGTTTAATCTCCAAAGTGTATTTTCTCGTGGAGTTTAATTTTGAGGCCCGAATTTAGATGTTGATATTAGTGCAGCAAACTTCAGATTCTTATTGAAGAAGGTAGTTTTGATCTGCACCGACAAAGAAAATCACACCTATACAAAAAAGCCCACAGTAAATCGCAAACCAGATAATCATGTTTTTAAAAGCTTTATCTGAAATTGAACTATCTGCATATTTTGCTGGTTTTTTTGAGTCTAGATCTTTCATGGTTACTGCACTCAACTGAGGTGATGAGTACATTATGCAAAGCAAACAACTGATGAAACAGGTACAAAAACAAGATTAAAAAAATATAACAGATGAAGCAGAATTGCTCAGGGCTGTTATAGTCTAAAGCCTGTGAGGACAGTATATAGATATCAGTAACTTGCTTTCAGTTTTTAGAGCCCTATCACTTGAAAATACAAAAAAATAAAAAATGATCTTATATAGGACTTACGCATTGACGGATTCAAAAAAGTATTAAAATACTTTATAAAGTATCTGTGATCAGACGAATTAAAAATGCTTCTACAGCAACTTGTACACTACCCATTTATATGGGCTTTCTCATGACAGAACCGAACTCTATTAGCTGCACACAACTTGCCGAGACTTATAACATCTCGCATGATAGTGTAAATCGCTTTCTAGAGCGTGAAGACTACACACCTCACGACCTATATCAAGAAGCAATTCAACATATTGATAATAATAAACTTATAGTCAGTATTGATGATACTGTTTTAGATAAACCATATAGTCAGCATATGGACTTAGTTAGCTATTTTTGGTCAGGCAAACACCACCGATCCGTCAAGGGTATTAATCTCATTACCTTGTATGCGACAGATCAAAATGGTCAAAATATTCCAATTAATTTCCGAATTTATGACAAATCTGAAAGTAAAACCAAGAATGATTACTTTATGGATATGTTAAGTGAAGTACTCAGTTGGGGTGCAAAGATTCAATTTATTACAGGTGATAGTTGGTATTCATCGACTGGAAATCTAAAAACCATAAGAAAATATGGTATTCGATTTATGTTTGGTATCGACTGTAACCGTAAGGTTTCCCCAGAAAAAGGACAATGGTTTCAACTGCGTTTATTGCCAAATTTCCATCAGGGTCAAGTGGTCTGGCTCAAAGATTTTGGCTTTGTACAATTATTTAAGACTCAGTTAAAAGAACAGCAGAGGTTTTATATTGTGCATCAAGATGAAGATGATTTATTGTCCTTTGAGGGTTTTCATGAATTACATTCAAGTCATTGGAAAATAGAACAATATCACCGAGTGATTAAACAGGTTTGTCATATTGAAAAGTTTCAAGTAAGACGATCTAAACTGATTTCGAATCATATTTTTTCAGCCTTGATGGCCTACGTTGAGATACAAAAGAACCAGTTTGAGCGGATCTTTGAAAATGTATATCGTTGGCAGAAGAAGTTATTTAGACCAATGATCAAAAACTTCATTGATGACTTTATTCTCGATAAAAATCATCTGCTACCACAGAGAGTCTATAAATAACAGTGCGTAAGTCCTATTATATTTAAAATACCACTCATGAATTTTATACATACTGAATCATTAGAAATGATCATTTCATTCATGACTGTATTTTTTGTACATTAACTAAAATAGCACCTTGTCTGCGTAGACTAGAGCACTTGAACCTTCAGCATGGCGTTTAAGTGTAAAACGATATTTAGAACACTATATTTAGAGAGCATTATGAAAAATTTTGAGAATAAAGTGGCTGCGATCACAGGTGCAGGTTCTGGCATTGGGCAGCAGTTGGCGATTCAACTTGCAAAGCAAGGTACACATTTGGCACTCAGTGATCTCAATGAACAAGGTTTGGCGGAAACCTTAAACCACGTCAAAGATTATCCTGTTTCAGTCACGCTCACAAAACTAGATGTTTCAGACCGTAAGGCAGTAGAGGACTGGGCAAAGCAGTGTGAGCAAGACTTTGGGCAGGTCAATTTAGTTTTTAATAATGCAGGGGTCGCGTTAGCGAGCACTGTTGAAGGCTTAAGCTATGAAGATGCCGAATGGATTTTCAACATCAACTTTTGGGGTGTGGTGTATGGAACCAAAGCTTTTTTACCCTACTTAAAACAAAGTGGTTCTGGGCATATTGTGAATATTTCAAGTTTATTTGGACTTACTGCTCAACCTACTCAAAGTGCCTATAATGCGACAAAGTTTGCTGTCCGTGGTTTTACCGAGGCACTACGTCAAGAGTTAGATTTGCAAGACTGTGGCGTCAGTGCAACTTGTGTTCATCCCGGTGGTATACGTACTAATATTGCCAATAGTGCACGAATGAGTGACAGTATTCGTGCATTAGGTATGAACCCTGAGCGTGCCAGCCGTTCTTTCAATAAAATGCTTAAAACCCCGCCAGATGTAGCAGCACAGGCCATTTTAAAGGCTGTAAAAAAAGACGAGCGCCGTGTCTTAATTGGAACAGATGCCAAAATTATCGATCTCGTACAGCGTATTACACCAACAGGCTATACGCAGGCCATGAACTTTTTGACAGGAAAAAAACGCCGCAAATAAAGACGTATTCACATGAAAGATGATTTTATCGTTTTAACCGAGTATGCTAAATCGATTAATTTTTAATTTAAAAAAAGCTTCGATTTCAATGCTGAAGCATTCCGTTAAATAAAATGATAAGGAGTCCTACATGAGTGGTTCTCATAACCATGATCACAGTCATGTTGAAGTGACTGCAAAAAATGCCAAGAAATTAACCATTGCACTTGCTCTGACGTTTACCTTTTTAATTGTGGAAGTGGTTGCAGGATTTATCACGCAAAGCTTGGCCTTATTGTCCGATGCAGCGCATATGTTTACTGATGCGGCTGCTTTAGCCATTGCTTTAGCAGCCATCAAAATTGGGCAAAAACCTGCGGATGATAAACGTACTTTTGGTTATCAACGGTTTGAAATCTTGGCAGCATTATTCAATGCCATGATGTTGTTTGTGGTAGCCATTTACATTTTATATGAAGCCTATCAGCGTTTTAGTCAGCCACCTGAAATTCAAAGCTTGGGCATGTTGGTTGTTGCTGTTTTGGGTCTAATCATTAACCTGATTTCAATGAAGATTTTGGTGTCGAGCAGTCAAGACAGCTTAAATGTGAAAGGGGCTTATCTTGAGGTGCTCAGTGATGCCTTGGGTTCTGTGGGCGTGATCATTGGCGCACTGGTGATTTATTTAACAGGTTGGATGTGGGTAGATACCATTATTGCTGTGTTGATTGGCTTTTGGGTCTTACCTCGAACTTGGGTGCTACTGAAACAAAGTATCAATATTTTGCTTGAAGGTGTGCCAAGTGAAATTGATATCGAATCTTTACGCAATGACTTGCTGGCTTTAGATGGTGTACATGGCATTCATCAGCTTAAAGTTTGGGCCATTACCTCTAAAAATGTGCATTTAACAGCGCATTTGATTGCACCTGATGTAGATCAGAGAACTTTATACCACCAAGCCGTGGAGTTATTGGGGCATGAGCATGGGATTACGCAAGTGACTTTGCAGATTGAAGAGGATGAATGCCATCCACACCAACATGAACATAGTCATTAAAAAGACTTGACCTTATACTTAGTCTAGGCTTTACAATAGCGTCACTTTATTTTAGTACGACATTATGCGTTCTACCACGTGGATTAGCGTCTTAGTTGCTTTATTCATGTTCCAAAGTCTTTGGAACGTGGCGGCAGCTTTTTGCGTCCATGAAGAACAAAAAGCTCAAGTCGTGACACAACAAAGTTTTCATTTTGGCCACCATCAAACCACCTTGTGTGTGTCTGATGATAAGTCACATCAACAAATCAGTGTTGATGACCATACTCAAACGGCAAATGATCCGTTTGAATTGGGTGAAGACCATCAAGATCATTTGCCCTCAATGGCTCATTTGATTATTCCGAAAGAAAAAAACTATCAACTGCCGCTCGCGTTTGAAGTTCGCGAACGTCCACAGTTTTTTTGGCACAATGCCTATCAAGCCCCTGATTTATTGGGACAACATCCTCCTCCTGAACTTTCCCCGCTAATGGTGGGGTAGCCTAAAAAATTTCCCACCACTTCTTCTAAAAATTAGTGGGAAAAAGCATGTCGAATCAATTTAAGGCGTTTATACGCCAAGCCCTTGCTGTGGGCATAACAACAGCCGCGATGCAATGGAGTTTTGCCGAACCGATCAAAACTTTGGATGAAGCTTTAGCAAAAGTAGAGCGCTATCAAAACCAAAGCGACATTGGGCAACAGCGTCAAAGCATTTCAGAGCTGAACATCAAAAACAGTGGCCTATGGCAAAATCCTAGCTTAAATATCAATCAAGATGGTTTTGGTTCAAATACCGATCAAGAGCTCAGTATTGCCATCAGTCAGCCCTTAGATGTGTTTGGACAGCGTAAGCTCAATCAAAAACTCGCAGAAACAGCGCACCAACAAGGGCAGTTACAGCAACAACTGTGGACAGCACAAAGCCAATTGGTGGTGAAATTTGCATGGTCTCAGTTGGCTTTGGCACAAGTTGAAAAATCGCTGTACGCAGCACAACTAAAAGTGAGTCAAAACAATTTAGACAGTGCCAAAAAACGTTATCAGGCGGGCAGTATTGCTTTGGTCGACTATGAACGTGCGCAAATCGAAAGTTTGGATATGCAGCGCTTATACCAACAAGCGGTACTGGCAGAACAAGTAGCACAGCGTCAACTCTCAAACCTTTGGGGCGAAACCAAAGCCGATATTCAACTCAATGCGACCTCAATGCCATGGCCAGATCAAAGCGATGCCACAGTACAGCGCTATATAGCTGAAGGTTGGTTGGAAAAACTGTATGCACTGAACATTCAACAGTCCAATTTAAACATTGAAAGTTTAAAAGTGCAGGCACATCCCAATCCGACCTTAAATGTCGGCATGAAACGGAGCCAAGCACCGAATGAAAATAGCGATACCACATTAGGTGTCGGCGTGGATATTCCACTGAATATTTTTAACCGTCAGCAATACAGCATTCCGATGGCCCAGCGCCAGCAAAGCTTGTTGAATCAGCAGCAACAGCGCGAGTTAAAACAGCAGATTTTAGATATCGCCAATGCCATGCATGAGCTCAAAGGACTAAAACAGCAGTTCAGTGCGATCAGTCAACAAACCACTTTGGCAGAACAAGTGCAAGTCCGCACGCTGCAAGGTTTTAAAGCGGGAAAGCTGTCCATTACCGACATCCAACAAGCTAACTCACAACTGCAAAGCATACGCCTTGGGCAGTTGCAGTTATTACGTCAAGCTTGGCAGACCGCATTGAGCGCAGAAGCCCTTAGCCTAGGTACTAGCTATGAACAGATCAGTAGTTCAGATGCTTATAGCCAAATCAGTAAAAATTCGATCGCACAAATACAAGACCTCATCCTTGGCGGAGCACAATAATATGCAACTAAAAAACCAATTTGGAAAAATATCACAGCCATTGATGATTGGGCTTTTGCTTCTAGTAACACTCCTTATTGCTATAGGAATTTGGTTTAGCTCAAAAGATAAAACCACCGATGAACATGCGCATGCCGAACATGAAGAATCTGAACATTCGGATGAGCCCGAGGCAGAAAAAGGACATGCCGAGGAAGGTGAAATTCAACTGACGGCACAGCAACTGACAGAGCAAGGCATTCAAATCGCTTCAGCTCAACAAGGTGTGGTGTCTCAAGTCACTGTTTTACCCGGAAAGCTTGTGGTTAATACCGATCAGCAAGCTCATATTTCGCCAAACTTTGGTGGGCATGTGGAACAGGTGAATGTTGAGCTTGGTCAAAACGTACAAAAAGGACAAATCTTAGCGGTATTGTCTGTCCCTGAACTGATTGATCAACAAGCCAATTTGCGAATGGCTCAAGCCAGTTTGGATTTGGCACGTCAAGATTATCAACGTGAACAGCAGTTATGGTCACAGGGCATTTCCGCCAAGCAGGATTACCAACGGGCAGAAAATGCTTACCGACAAGCGCAGATTACTGTGCAGTCCGTGCAAAGCCGCTTAAACGCCCTAGGGGCAACAGGTGGGGTAAATGGTCGTTTTGCCATTAAAGCACCCATTTCAGGTGTGATTAGCCAAAAAGATATCGTGGTGGGTGAAAACGTACAATTGGCCGATCAGCTTTTTGTAATTGAACAATTTAAAGAGTTATGGCTTGAATTTAATCTGCCTGCTCAGTACTCAGGTCAGTTACAAGCCAATCAGAGTCTGACATTTAAGCCGAATGCTTCTGAGCAAAAATATGAAGCCGTCATCCAAAGCTTAACTTCTCAAGCCGATGCGCAAACAGGACGTTTGGTGGTACGTGCTAAATTAAAAAGCCAAGCGGCTGAACTACGTCCAAATGTTTTGGTGAATATCTTTTTAGACAATACCAGTTCAAAAACAGCACTTCGCGTCCATAAAAGTGCCATTCAAAACATTGAAGGTCAAACTTCGTTATTTGTGGTCGACGCTGAACAAAAAGGCCTAGTGCATTTGAAAGCGCAGCCCGTTCAGCTTGGGCAAGCTTCAAATGACGCTCAATGGTTGGAAGTGATTTCAGGCCTAACAGCAGGACAACGCTATGTCAGTCAAGGCAGCTTTGTCCTTAAGTCTGAACTCGAAAAAGGCGAGGCTGATCATGCACACTAATCATGATTTACCCAAGCCTGAGGGTTTGTTTGAACGAATTATTCAGTTCTCTATTCAAAATGCAATTTGGGTCATGCTCTTTGTCTGTACATGGATTGCGGTCGGAGTTTATAGCTATCAAAAACTGCCGATCGATGCAGTGCCCGATATTACCAATACACAAGTACAAATTAATACCCAAGCCAATGGTTTTACCGCACTGGAGGTTGAGCAGCGGATTACCTATCCGATTGAAACTGCAATGGCGGGTATTCCAGATTTACAGTTGACTCGTTCGATTTCACGTTATGGTTTGTCGCAAGTCACCATCGTATTTGAGGATGGCACAGACATCTATTGGGCTCGCCAGCAGATTAATCAGCGGGTTCAAGAGGTCAAAGCGGACTTACCTAGCGATGTTTCCCCAACCATGTCACCAGTTTCGACGGGTTTAGGTGAAATTTATCAATGGGTCATTAAAGCCGAACCGAATGCCAAAAAAGCGGATGGTACCGCTTATAGCGCGATGGACTTGCGGGAGATCCAAGATTGGATCGTTCGTCCACAATTGCAACGTGTTGCGGGGGTTGCCGAGGTCAACAGTATTGGTGGGTTTAACAAAACCTATGTGGTTGCTCCCGACTTAAACCGTATGCAACAGTTAAATATTTCCTTAAGCCAACTACAAACAGCTTTACAGGAAAATAATGAAAACCGTGGTGCTGGTTATATTGAGGAAAATGGTCAGCAACTCACAGTGCGTGTTCCAGGGACACTCAACAGTCTTGCAGACATTGAAAATACAACGGTTGCCAGCCCAAATGGCAGCCCGATCCGTGTCGCGGATATTGCGCAGGTTTCAATAGATCATGACCTCCGAACAGGAGGCGCAACCTATAACGGCGAAGAAACTGTACTCGGCATCGCTATGATGATGATGGGTGAAAACAGTCGAACGGTATCTAAAGCTGTAGATACCAAAATTCAAGAGGTGCAAAGCAGTTTACCGCAAGGTGTCACAATAGAAACAGTTTATGACCGGACCACTTTGGTGGAAAAAGCCATTAAAACGGTGCAAAAGAACTTGGTTGAGGGTGCAATCTTGGTGATTGTGATCCTCTTTTTATTCTTAGGTAATATTCGTGCTGCATTAATCACTGCCTGTGTGATTCCACTGTCTATGCTGTTTACTTTAACGGGTATGGCACAGCAGAATATCAGTGCCAACCTGATGAGTTTGGGTGCATTGGATTTCGGTATTATTGTCGACGGTGCAGTGGTAATTGTTGAAAACTGTATTCGGCGTTTAGCCCATGCCCAGCAGTTACTCAAACGACCCTTGACTCAGTCTGAGCGCTTTAAAGAAGTGTTTTTGGCAGCGCGCCAAGCCCGCCGTCCACTCATTTTTGGTCAATTGATTATTTTAGTGGTGTATTTACCGATTTTTGCACTGACTGGTGTGGAAGCAAAAATGTTCCACCCAATGGCTTTGACGGTTGTACTTGCACTCGTTGCGGCCATTATTTTGTCGATTAGCTTTGTGCCTGCGGCTGTCGCACTTTTTGTTAAAGGTGATATCAAAGAAACCGAAAGCCGTTGGATGTTGTGGTTAAAAGAGCATTATCAACGGGTATTGGACTGTGCCTATCAGTATAAAGCGGTGGTTTTAACCTTTGCACTGTGCTTGTTGATGTTGACTGGATTACTTGCAACGCGTATCGGCAGTGAGTTTGCACCACAACTGAGTGAAGGTGACTTTGCTGTACAGCAACTGCGTTCCCCAAGCACTGGTTTAGAAGAATCACTTCGTATTCAGGAAAATACGGAAAAGCTACTTCTGAAGAAATTCCCTGAAATACAGGCTATTTTTGCGCGAACAGGCACGGCTGAAGTGGCGACCGATGTGATGCCTCCGAATATTTCAGATGGTTATGTCATGCTGAAACCCCGTGATGCATGGCCAAATCCAAAAGAAACACTCGATGAACTGCGTAGCCGTATGCAGGCCTATTTAGCAACATTGCCCGGTAACAACAGTGAGTTTTCTCAGCCAATTGAACTGCGTTTCAATGAGTTAATATCGGGTGTACGTAGCGATGTTGGTGTCAAAATCTTTGGCGATGACATGCAAGTATTAAATACGGAAGCTGAAAAAATTAGTAAATTGATTCAACAGGTTTCAGGCAGTACCGCCGTTAAAGTTGAACAAACGTCGGGTTTACCTTTACTCAATGTGGAAATTGATAAAAGCTTGGCAGCGCAATATGGCCTAAGTGTCAAAACCATACAAGACTATGTGTCAGCAAGCATTGGCGGACAAAATGTCGGTGAAATTTTACAGGGTGACCGCCGTTTTGACTTTGTGATTCGACTCAGTGAACAAGACCGTAGTGTCAGTGGGATCGCGCAACTGCCAATACAGCTTCCGAACGGTGGCAGCATTCTGCTCACTGATATTGCCACTGTAAAAATGATGGATGGCATCAACCAAGTCAGCCGCGAAAATGGCAAACGTCGTGTAATTGTCACGGCTAATGTCGAAGGGCGTGATTTGGGCTCTTTTGTCACAGAAGTACAAAGTCAGCTTAAGCAGTATCCTCTACCAAGTGGTTACTGGATTGAATATGGTGGTCAGTTTGAAAATCTGGCCTCGGCACAGGCTCGAATGCAGATTGTGATTCCACTGGCATTATTGACGATCTTTATTTTGCTGATGGCTGTTTTCCATAACATCAAAGAAAGCCTGCTGGTGTTCACTGGTGTTCCATTTGCTCTAACTGGTGGTGTGCTTTTCTTGTGGTTAAGAGACATTCCCTTGTCAATGTCGGCGGGCATTGGTTTCATTGCCTTGTCTGGCGTTGCCGTCTTAAATGGTTTGGTCATGCTGACCTTCATTAAAGAGTTAAGAGGGCAATACCGCCTGCATGAAGCTGTTTGGCAAGGCGCGATTTTGCGCTTAAGGCCTGTTCTAATGACCGCTTGTGTGGCGTCCTTAGGTTTTGTTCCCATGGCGCTTGCCACAGGCACAGGGGCCGAGGTCCAACGTCCACTGGCGACCGTGGTGATTGGTGGAATTATTTCTTCGACGTTATTGACCTTGGTGCTATTGCCAGTGTTGTATCGTTGGATGAATGCAAAAAAAGAAACGAAAGTTTAATCCCTTAATCAGTTGAAGCATGGGGAGGCAAAATAGTCTCCTCATACTTTTTTATAATACTTGATATCAGTCTGATCGCTTTGGAGAGTTAAAAATGGCAAATCTGTTATAGTCTGTTATATTTTTTTCACAAAGAACTGTATCTGTCCTTTCGTATAGGAAACCTTAGAATAATGAATATAGATAGAGCGTTGAGGTATTGAAAATGAACTTTTTACTGAAGAAAAATAGAGCTTGGTTTGTATTCTTTATCATTACTTTATATTCGTTTCTTGGTTTTTTTCTTGGATTTATCATTTGGGAATACTTTTTGAAGTAAGTAAATAGTAACTCTAAAGAAAACTATGGCAGCTAGCTAATACTTCAGAAACTAATCAGAATCTTACTTTTCTAACACCAGACTTGACTCCTAACGAGACAAGTCTGGTTGTATAAACCTTAAAACTTCCATTGTACCGAGATAGATGCATTTAACGGGTCGCCAGGTTGAATCCACATATCGCTATAGCTTGCAACATAGTACGTTTCGTCTAAGAGATTGTGCACATTGAACTGATAACGTAGCTGATCTGTTGGCGCATAATAAGCATTTAGATTCAACAAAGTGTACTCAGGTAAGTTGAATCCGTTATCTGTACTGTGTCCACTACGTTTGCCCACATAGATTGCCGTTGCACCCAGCCCAACTTTGTCTGCATTGGCAAGGGTCCATTCATAGTTGCTACTGATAGAGCCGCTGTGCTTCGGCACATTGCTGAGTCGTGAACCTTTAGCAAGAATTTGGTCTTTTTCAACTTGGGCGTCTGTGTAGCTATAATTGGCACGTATAGAGAATTGATCATTGAGTTGTGTCTCTAGATCCAACTCTAGCCCCTTACTTGAGACTTCTCCAGCGGTGATTTGATAGTTACTATCTGCTGGATCTGTGGTTAAGACATTCTCTTTATCCATTTTAAAGAGGGCTAAACTCAGCAAACTCTGTGGGGTAATCTGATATTTCCCACCAATCTCATAGCTTTTGCCTTTTTCAGGGTTAAACACATCGCCGTTTCGGTCCATGCCACTGTTGAGTGCAAAGGATTCTCCATAGTTGGCATACCATGACCAACGATCATTCAGTCGATAGTTTAAACCCAAGCGTGGACTGGTTTGTTGTAAATCCTTTTTATTGGATGTATCTGTAAGTTTATTTTGAAAGTCTTGAGTGATGTGATCAAAGCGCGCACCAAACAGCACACTCCATTCATCATTGAGGAAAATTTGATCTTGTAGATTCAGTGCAAAATAGCGTTGCTGTTCTTCGGTGTTAATGAAAAGTGGAAGCTCGGGTAAGTATTGTCCATAAATAGGATCATAGATATCAATGCTATTTGGCACGCTACTGCTGTGGTTTCGACGCAGTTGTAATTGACGATACTTCATCTGCCCAAGTTCAGTGCTCAAAAGTACTTCATGACGGGCCCAGTCTTGTTGGATCGTCCCAAGAACTTCTGTTTGAAAGAGAAAGTCATCACTTTTATTGTCACGGTAGCGACGCTGGCGCTCTAATGTCTGCCCATCACTTTGAATACGACGAGGTTCACTGGAAAAGCCTTTGAGCTGAGTATCTTTCACACTAAGAGCATTATTCATTTTCCAGTCATCATTAAACTGATGTGCAAGTCGAAGCTGATAGAAATGATCTTTTTGAATATGATCACCATCATCAGGTTCGCCTGTAAATGTTTTGGGGTCCATCACAAATTGTTTTTGATAACTACTTACACCACGGTCGAAGGTTCCATCTTGTCGGGTAAATTCACTGTCAAAATCTAATTGGGTTGAATCTGAAATTTTCCATGTGAGTTGGTGGGAGAAAAACCAACGCTCACTCTGCACATGATCACGAAAACTTTGATTATCTTCATGTGCGACCGCAATACGATAAGCCACAGCATCACTGATTGGGGCAGTATGTTCAAAACTAGCACGGTATTTTTCTAAACTATTGGCACGTAAATTCACTTCTGAAGAACGTTCCCATTCAGGCTTTTTAGTGTTGATATTCAGTAGACCGCCAGCTTCCCCGCGGCCATAGAGCGCAGCCATTGGGCCTTTTAAAAAGTCGAGGGATTCAATATTCACCATGTCTCGGGGAGCACTCAGCCCGCGGTTGACACTGAGACCATTTCTGATGATTTGTGCCCCAATATTGGGGTCTGTACTAAAACCTCTAAATGAAAAGTTATCCCAAAAGCCGCCACCATAATTGGTTTGATTATAGACCCCGCTCACTTGTGTTAATGCATCGTCAATACGTTGCACATCTTGTTGCTGAATTAAAGCTTTGGATAACACACTTCGACTAAATGGCACGTCTAAAATGTCATGTGAAAACTTAGTCATTGCGGTGCTTTGTTGAAGGTTTTCACCCTCAGTTTCGGCTTGTAGTTGGATGGTCTGGAGTACTTCTGTTGAAGTTTCGGCCCAAGTGAAAGAACTCAGCAGGCTTAAATATATGCTTGAGGAAAAAAGAGAGAATTTATTCATCATGAAGGAGAGTAGTTTAGATTTTGTATTGTTATGTTATAACATTTTAATGGATTTGTTTGTAGTTAAAAAATCACTCTAAAATCGAAAAATGGCTTAAAAAATTGAAATAAATCAACCTAAGCTTTTAGGTTCCAATTCACAATACACTGTTTCAAGTCAGCTAAAGTCCCAATACCATATGCTGTATCAAATACGACTGAAGATATGGAAGGAATATCTAAGTTATGCTTTAAAATCAGTTGGTTAAACTATAACCTCAATTTCAAAATCTACACACTCAAAGCTATCTCCCAATAATTTAAAAAAAAGCTGAGATATGTTGAATAATGTGCTTGTTCATTTTAAGAAAATTGTGAATACTCATGCCGCAAAATTCAGGCTGTAAATTTATCTTTTGGGGTTAGCAACGACAGTGAAAACGTATCCATTTTCTCGTTTACAAAAAGCATTATTGGCGGTTGGTTCATTTTCATGTCTAGGGCTGAACTCGGTATGGGTACATGCGGCAGAAGAAAGTGATGTGGAACAACTCGCAACCATTACAACCACTGCTCAGACTGAACAACTGGCTTATTATCAACCCAAAGTTAATTTGTCTGGCTTTAGTCAGCAAAACCTTGCAGCAATTCCTGCATCTATTCACACCGTTACTGCTGAACTGATCGCAGATCAACATGCGAAAACACTGGGCGATGTGGTAAAGAACGATGCGTCCGTTGGGGATGGTTATGCACCCATTGGCTACTATGCAAACTTTGTGATGCGTGGATTTAGCTTAAATGCGGGATCAAGTTATTTACTGAACGGTAATTTGCTACGCGGTGAGCAAAATGTAGCGCTTGAAAACAAAGAGCAAGTTGAAATCCTAAAAGGCATGAGTGCGATTCAAAGTGGGATGTCAACGCCGGGCGGTGTGGTGAACTATGTGAGCAAACGCCCCAAAGATGTCCAGTCTTTAACCCTTGAAGCAGACAGTCATGGCGGCAGCCTTGTGGCGACTGACCTTGGTGGATGGTTTGGGGACAATCAACAGTTTGGTTATCGTGTGAATGCAGCTTATGAAGATATTCACCCCTATGTTGAACATGCTGATGGAAAACGTTTGTTTGGTTCCTTGGCTTTAGACTGGAAAATTTCAGATCGTTCAAAACTTGAATTTGATCTTGAATCACAGCGTCAAAAACAGCGTTCAGTACCGGGCTATCAGCTACTTGATGGTAAAACTGTACCGACAGGAGTGAAATGGGATCGTTTACTGGGTTATCAAAGCTGGAGCAAACCTGTCACAAATGAAAGTCTAAATACGAGTCTGAAATACAGCTATCAAATCAATGATAACTGGAGCGGCAATCTGTCTGCTTCACAAAGTCGTGTGGTCGTAGATGATTACTCAGCTTTTGCCTATACCTTTGATACTGATGGTAACTATGACATTTATGATTTCCGCAGCCCAGATGACAGTTATCTCACCCATCAATTTAAAACAGGTTTGAACGGAAAATTCAGCACTGGAGCATGGCAACATAGCCTGAGTTTAGAGTTATCACATGCTTACAAACGTCATACTCAGTATGAATCTACTTATAGTATGGTGAATGTTGGCGCTGGAAATATTTATAATGATCCTATTACTCACACACCGAATGACAGAGATTTAGGTAATCATTACAAATCATTGGATAGTCAACAAACAGCTCTCAATGTGTTGGATCAAATCGAATTTAATGATACTTGGTCAGTTTTGCTGGGCGGTAAGCTTTTACATTTAAATGAAAGTGCCTATGCTGCGGATGGCAACAGTATCCGTGACACCGACTTTAATCGCTTCTTGCCACAGCTTGCGTTGATGTATCAGCCTTGGCAGAACACTCATCTGTATGCTTCGTATGCAAAAGGAATCAGCGACGGCAGTCAAGCGCCGTGGTCTGCCTATGGTAATGAGGATAAAGGCATCGTAGGAAATGCCTTTGAAACTTTAGCACCAAGACGCTCAACTCAATATGAGTTAGGTCTTAAACAGCAATGGCAAGAGCTACTATTTACTGCCGCTTTGTTTGACTTAACACAAGACCATCAATATACCAACTTAGACAATTACTATGTCACCGATGGTGAACAGCATAATCTAGGTTTGGAATTGGGCTTGCAAGGTCGCGTTGCTGAAAATCTGGATATTACATCAAGTTTGGCAATGACCCGTTCACGTTTGGAAGATATACAGGTAGATGCTTATAAAGGGCATCAAACTCAAAACGTACCGACGGTTCGTTTTGCTAGTCATGTGTCTTATCAAATGCCTCAAGTAGAAGGTTTACGTCTACTCGCAGGTATGCAATACAGCAGCAGTAAATACGCCAACAAAACGGGTACGGTTAAAGTTTCAGGCTATACCGTATTCGATGCGGGTGCAGCTTATAACTTCCGTGTTTATGGTTATGACAATATGCTTCGCCTGAATGTGGACAACCTGTTCAATAAAAAATATTGGCGAGATGCAGGAAGCTTTTTCGGGGATGACTATTTATTTCTGGGTACACCACGTACAGCACAATTTTCATGGACTGTGAACTTCTAGACAGAAATCGCTAGGTTTTAGGTTTTCTAAATTCTCCAATTTTGGGTCGTAGGAAAACCTATTGCTGGTAAGACTCATGTGTTAGTTGTGGGCTTATTCATTGAATGAATGATGAAGGTTGAATAAGTCTACAGAAATAGGTTTGTATAAAAAATTCTTACTGCACTATGATCAAAGCGAATTCTTAAGCTTGTGAATCAATATTCAAAAGCGAACTTTGAAGGTTTGATCTGAATCTATTTTTACATCTTGAATTATCGTGATATAGGAACATTTTATGTTTGATAAGAATAAACGCGCAATCGTGGTTGGTGCTTCAAGAGGGATTGGTCTAGGTCTAGTTAGAGAGTTGCTCAATCAGCACTGGCAGGTTATCGCGACCATCCGAGACATAGACCAAGTCTCTACAGGCTTAAATCAACTGCTTTCTGAGTATCCAGACAGACTTGAATTAACCGAATTAGATTTAAATCATGTACAAACAGTTGACCATTTACTCAGTAAATATCATGAAAAATCCATCGACCTACTGTTGGTTTCTGCGGGCATTCTTGGGCCAGAACATCAACGCGTTGAGCAGTGCACGCTCAATGAGATTGCCAATCTGTTTTTGGTAAATAGTATTGCACCCGTGACGATTGCGAGAAAACTTCTTCCTTTGATGAAAGAAAAGAGTGTCATTGCATTTATGAGTTCTCGCATGGGAAGCGTTGCTTTAAACGATGATGGAAGTATGGAGCTGTATCGCGCAAGCAAGGCTGCTCTCAACAGTATCACACGTGGCTTTGCAATAAATGAGGCAATTCCTGCCCAAATAGGCGTGCTGAACTTACATCCAGGATGGGTGCAAACTGAAATGGGCGGAAGCCATGCACCCGTCAGCGTAAATGAAAGCACAACGGGCATTGTACGTGTGGTTGAGGATTTTATTGGCAAGAATGAACAACAGTTTGTCGACTTTCAAGCTCATGAAATAGCGTGGTGATAACCACAGCCTAAATAATGCAATACAGTTCCTCACTCTTTGAGGGACTTCATATTGCTTTCATCCTAAATAAAATAACAATATGCTAAAAAGTGCGATAACCATTTAAAAATAGTCGTACCGTATTTTGAATATTTTCTTGTAACTGTTCTGTATTGGGTAAATAGGACTCATCTCAAAACTACAAGAGATGCACCATGATTAATTGTATTTAAGAATTGTGATCGACATAAAACACAATTTCTACATCTATACAATCCTATCTTTTTCCAGTAATTTTACTATGGTATGAAAAATGCTAAGAATAAAATGACTCAAAAAGGATGACCTATGAAAAAAACGATTTCAGCTTTGACACTCAGTTTAAGCCTATTACTCCCATGTGCAGCATTTGCCAAAAATAATGTTGTTGTTGTCGCTACTGGTGGAACGATTGCAGGTGCTGGAGCAAGCTCTACCAATAGTGCAACTTATACTGCGGCAAAAGTTCCTGTAGATGCATTATTAAATGCGGTTCCCCAAATTCAAAACCTTGCCAATGTGACTGGTGTGCAGGCAATGCAAGTTGCATCAGAAAGTATTACGGATAAAGAATTATTATCCCTTGCACGTCAAGTCAATGACTTGCTTAAAAAGCCTGATGTGAATGGTGTTGTGATTACACATGGAACAGACACCCTAGAAGAAACAGCTTTCTTTTTAAATTTAGTGATTCATTCAGACAAACCGATTGTATTGGTCGGGTCAATGCGTCCAAGTACTGCACTTTCTGCTGATGGCCCGTTGAACCTTTATAGTGCGGTTGCACTTGCGGCCGACGATAGTGCAAAAGGTAAAGGAACTTTTGTGCTCATGAATGATGACATTTTTGCAGCACGAGATGTTTCAAAAACAATTAATATCCATACCAATGCATTTATGAGCCAATGGGGTGCACTCGGAACCTTAGTCGAAGGAAAACCATATTGGTTTAGAAATACAGCAAAACGTCATAATAAGAGCTCAGAATTTAATATTGAAAATATTAAAGGTGATAGCTTACCGCTGGTACAAATTGTTTATGGTTCAGGCAATATGTTGCCGGATGCATACACGGCTTATGCGAAAGCAGGGGCAAAAGCTATTATTCATGCAGGTACAGGGAATGGCTCGGTAGCCAATTATATTGTCCCAACATTAACTGACTTACAAAAACAAGGTGTGCAAATTATTCGTTCATCTCGCGTACCCCAAGGTTTTGTTCTTAGAAATGCAGAACAACCAGATGACAAATATGGTTGGGTCGTCGCACATGATCTTAACCCGCAAAAAGCTAAATTACTTGCTGCACTTGCTTTAACAAAAACAAAAGATGCAAAGGAAATCCAACGCATTTTTTGGGATTACTAAACCCAATAACTGTGAACTCGCATAGTAATGCTTTTCAGCTAAGCACCTTAAAAATTTAAGGTGCTTTTTTACCGTCTATAAATAGATTAAATTCATCGACTCTATATTGAATAAATATTTAACAAATCAACAGCAATCTATACTCACCATCCTTTTCAACTGGTGCTCTATGCACACAAGGTAAGACTTTTTGTGTAGGATGATCTACCTCCAAGCGCCAAAGATGTCCTAAGCCTAAATTCACAGGTTTTGCATTGGGTTTAGACTGATAATGTAAATCAAAAAAATACTCTTCCAGGAAAGTTTCAAATTCTGCTTCTGGGCCATCATGTAATTCTTTGAGTTTTTCCCTGATCTCGGGAATCAAGATCTTTTGTTCTACTTGATCATTGGGCACGATATCACTTGCAGCGCCGTGGTAGGTACATAAGAAAGTATCTGTTTCTATGGGTGAACGATCTATATGAAACGAATATACATCTGTTGAAATAAAGTCTAGCTCGTCATCACGTTCATAACATTTTAGTAAATTAAGTGTAGGGGATGCACCGAAATCAGTTAAGAGCTGAATATCACTTAAGAGAATATCCCTTGCTAAATTTCCTTGTTCTGAGAGTTGTAGCGCTAAAAGATCTTCAATAGAAACTTCTGTAATATTTTCTTTTAACTCAAGTTTAGCCACAATTTCTTTAAAATCACCAATCAAATCTCTATGCCAGCAAAGTGCATTCATTTTTCCTTGAAATTTGGAATTTACAAGTTCAGAGAAAGTAGAAACTACACTAATTTGGGCGTTGTCAGAAAACGGATTTTTCATAGCAGACTTAAATAATAAACCATACGCAATATTATACGCTTAGTATCAAAGAAAGAGAGCATCTTTAGGCTTCTTGCGAAAATCGAGTTGTGGTGAACATTTATTTACAATGGAAATTCCCTCTCCTTTAAAAGAAGAGGGCTAGGGAGAGGATTTACATGATAAATCTTCCTCATCTCAACTTTCTCTACGAAGACTGAATGAAAGCTCATCCCAACGTTGTATCGCTGTGTCCATCGCTTGCATTTTGACATGACCAAAACCACGTACATCTGCTGGTAATTGAGCGATTTGCTCAGCAACAGATAAGTCATAACTTTCAGGTGCAGAACTAATGGCTTTAACAAATGCGATATAACGATCACGCCAAGCATGTTCTTTTTGACGTTCTTGCTGCAAAGCAAATGGATCAAGAATAGTTTCTCTGAGCCATTGTAGGCGAGCAAGAATCATCATCGGAATACGCATCCAATATCCGAAAGCACGTTTGCGTATGGTGCCATGAGCACCCAAAGCTGGCGGTGCTAAGTGATAGGTTAAACGTAAACCTTGACCAAACTGGGTTTCAATCGATTGTTTAAAACTTTTTCCTGTGAGTAAGCGTGCAACTTCATATTCATCTTTATACGCCATGACCCTATAGAGCTGTGTCGCAATGGTTCCAGCGAGTTCTTCGGGTAATACTTTGGCAGCTTGTTCAGCAAGATTTCGATACTGCATTGCATAATCTTGATTCCAATACTCGACCAGACGCGCAGAACGATCATCCACTAATTCTACCAATGTAGTTGGTTTATTCATTGTTGGTATCGTTGCAACAATTCGTTTGGCTAAGTCAGGATCATTCATCAGATGACAACCGATACGGAAAGCTTCAAGGTTTTTTTCAGTAGCCGTACCATTTAAATGAATTGCCTTTTCAATACTTTCGCGTTTAAGCGGAATCTGGCCTGCTTGCCAAGCCATACCAAGTAAGATTTGATTTGCAAAGATTGCATCACCTAAAACCTGTGTGGCAATACGTGTTACAGGTAAAGATGTGAGTTTTCCTTGAGTCGTTCGGCCACGAAGTCGGTGAATCAAATCTGTAATTGGCGCATACCAATCACGAGATTGAAGGAAATCAGAGGTAGGGGAACTATCTTCATTGACGATGATAACAGCATCCGCTTTTAAGCGAGAAAGTGCTGCATTACTGCCTGCAACAATGGCATCCGCACCGATCAAAAGATCACATTGTCCCGCAGGGATTTTGGTTGCGGAGATTTGCTCATCTTCTGTAGCAAGTTGTATGTAGGAGTAAACCGTACCACCTTTTTGAGCCAGTCCAGCCATATCCATGATACGTGCAGCTTTACCTTCCAAATGAGCAGCCATTCCCAGTAAAGCGCCTGCAGTTACTACACCTGTACCGCCAACACCACCAACCATGATCCGAGTTGGCTGATGATCAAGTTCAGGAAGGATTGGTTTTTCTGGCCAGCCAGCTTCTATACCTTTGAATATTTCTGGACGTTTCATATCACGGGTATGGACTGTGACAAAACTTGGACAGAAACCATCTACACAAGAGAAGTCTTTGTTGCAGCTGCTTTGATTGATTTGACGTTTCGTTCCTAATGCAGTTTCAACAGGTTCAATTGATAAACAGTTCGATTGTTTAGAACAGTCACCGCAACCTTCACAAATCTCACTATTGATAAAAACTCGTTCTGCTACATCTGGGTAAGCATTGCGTTTACGACGGCGACGTTTTTCACTGGCACAGGTTTGAACATAAATTAACGCCGTAACCCCAGAAATCTCACGTAATTTGCGTTGGACATCATCTAATTCATTTCTGTGGTAAATCTCGACGTGAGACGCAATACCTTCTTCGGCATGAATCAGCTCAGGTTCATCCGTGACGATGACTTGTTTTGTGATGCCTTCAGCATCGAGTTGTCGTGTTAATTGTGCCACGCTCAGATGACCATCGACATGCTGTCCACCTGTCATTGCCACTGCATCGTTATAGAGAATTTTGTAGGTCATGTTGAGTTTTGCAGCGATCGCTTGGCGTATGGCAAGATAACCTGAATGGAAATAGGTTCCATCGCCTAGATTGGCAAAAATATGCTTTTCATTGGTGAAATGAGAAGCACCAGCCCAACTCACACCTTCACCACCCATTTGCGTGAACGTTTCTGTGCCATGATTTTGTAACACGGCAATATAATGACAACCGATCCCGCCCAGTGCACGACTGCCTTCGGGTAACTTAGTTGATGAGTTGTGAGGGCAGCCGCTACAAAAGAAAGGTTTACGTTCTGCAATATCCAGAACTCGCCATGATTCATGTTCTGCTTTTTGTAGCAACTCAACTCTATTTTCAATCTGTGTTTTTAAACTTTCTGGAAGATTTAATTTTAAGAATCGAGCTGCCAACATTTTTGCAATCGGTTCAGGTTGGAACTCATAGTGACCAATCAAAGGCGCTTCATTAATCGATGTACTCCATTCACCTTTTCCATCACTCGCCTTACCAATGATACGAGGTCGTTTGCCATCTGGAAGCGCATAGAGTTCATCTTTAATTTGAGCTTCAAGAATAGGGCGTTTTTCTTCTACAACAATCAGCTCTTCTAAACCTTCGGCAAATTCACGCAGACCTTGCGGTTCTAAAGGCCAAATTAAAGCAACTTGATATACTCTCAATCCGAGCTGTTGGGCCGTTTCACCTTCAATTCCGAGAATGCGTAAAGCCTCAATCGTATCTAAATAACCTTTACCACTTGCGGCAATACCAATACGCGCATCAGCACAATGCCATGTTACCTGATTCAGTTGATTTTCACGTGCATAAGCCAATACAGCAGGTAAGCGATATTGATAAAGGCGTTCTTCTTGTTGAATGCCGTGATCAGGCCAACGAATATTGACACCATCTTCAGGCATTTGAATATCTTTGGGTAAAACAGGAGTGACTCGATCTAAATCCACATGAACAGAAGCAGAGGTTTCGACAATTTCACTGACTAACTTCATCGACGTCCATACACCCGCAAAGCGTGACATGGCAACCGCATGTGCACCTAAATCAAGAATTTGCTGTATTGAGGTTGGGTAAAAAATAGGAATGCCACAACCGATCATCACGTGTTCAGACTGGTGTGGAATACTCGACGATTTACAAGAATGATCATCCCCAAAAAAGGCAACCACGCCGCCTCGTTGTGATGTTCCAGCAAGGTTGGCATGACGGAGAACATCTCCAGAACGATCCACACCAGGGCCTTTGCCATACCACCATGCGGTTACACCATCATATTTACCTTGACCTGCGAGATTGGCTTGTTGGGTACCCCAAATTGCAGTAGCAGCGAGATCTTCATTTACACCAGGTTGAAAAACCACATGATGGTCCTTGAGTATGCCTTCAACTTGCCAGAGAAAATTATCATAATTTCCGACAGGGGAACCACGATAACCAGAAATAAAACCAGCAGTATGATAACCGTTTAAAGTATCCCGCCGTGTTTGCGCAAGTGGTAAACGCACCATGGCCTGAATACCTGTCATGTAAGCAGTACCGTCATCACTGAGATATTTATCTTCAAGTGACACATCCTTGGTTGGAATTTTATTTGGGGTAAATTTTGTCGCTATATTCATTTATATCTCCTTTGAATTTTGTAGATCGAGCTACTTTCTTTTCTCAACATCCCGTTGAATATTTGGAGTAAATGACATACTCGAAAAAAGATTGATCAGTTCAACTTAAGACAATGAAACTGTTCAATGTATGTACATTAATGTCATTGTGGGTGATCCAGACTGGTGCAACAATGCGTAATTAAGAAAAACATATTTACGTTATGCGCAAAAATCTTGAGGGTGGATTACTGCATGCAATGCATGCTTTCCTAAAAGTCATTGATAGTGGCAGCTTTACGGCTGCCGCAGAGCAGATGGAACTGACAACAGCGCAAGTGTCTCGACTCATTAGCGAGTTAGAAGGGCGTCTAGGTACAAAATTACTACAACGATCGACCAGACAGCATGCGTTGACCGATATTGGTGCAACTTATGCAGAGCAATGTCGTCAAGTACTCGCAATGGTGGAAGAGGCTGAAGCTCAAGCCATGGGAATGGCAAGCAAACCGCAGGGCAAGTTACGTGTTTTGAGTATGGCCAGTTTTGGTCATCATTATGTGTCTCCGATGCTGGCTGAGTTCTGTCAAACCTATCCCGAGCTTACGGTTGAATACCGTACTTCGCAGAATGTACCAGACCTTTTAGCCAAAGGAATTGATGTCAGTTTATATCTCACTGAATCTTTGGCCGACTCAAGATTTGTTGCTCGCCGAATTGGAACAATATTTTCATTACTTTGTGCATCACCAGCCTATTTAGAAAAATATGGCGAACCCAAATCATTAGATGACCTACAAAAACATGCATGTTTAAGATTGGTTAATCCATCGATTACACCGCAATGGCATCTAGTCAGTGAAAATAGTTGCTCGTATCAAATCGATATTACAGGCCAATTGATTGCAGATACACCAGAGCTATTACTGGACATGGTGCAACAAGACATGGGTATCGCATTACTTCCAACCTTTGCTGTAATTGAGGCTGTACGTACTGGGCGATTACGCCGTGTTTTAGCAGATTGGAGATCACCTGATATTGGTGTTTATACCTTGCTGCCGTCGCGTCATTTTATAGATGCTAAAACAAGAGCATGGTTAACCTGGGTTGAACAGCATGTTTCACCTAAAATTCAAAGTGATACAGACTATTTTTTATAATTCTAAATTCTCGATTCAAATCTTTAAGCAAAACATTAAATATAAAGTAGATTTACCACAAACTACAGTCCATAGATAAGATGCCAGTAAAGATTGATCAACAGAGACATTACAAAACTGGAAGCTATGACAGATCAAAGGGTGTTTTAACCAAGGCTGACTATGAGTACATGCGCGATCTACTGGAGACCGTGCTAGAACAACTGCAAAATTCAGAATTAGACAACGATAGAGAAATAGATCAGCTCAAACAGTTTTTTATCAAGTTAGATCATCACATTGATAGGTTGCGTGCGTAGATTTCGGCATAACGTATATTATGTTCATTAGCGTACTCGGCATTGTGAATATAATTTTACTGAGATTCACGATGTCGAGCTGTAGCACCAACTGCGTTGCGTAGGCCACAGCCTTTGGTATCGGATTTAACTTATGTTTACCTAAAATCTAGTTTATAAATTATTTTTACAATATATTTATTAATTTCAATATTTTGAATAAAAGTAATAGGAATTTATTAAAAATGAGTTCATGAACTCGTAGAATTTTTAAGTACATTTATATAAAAGGCTAAGTTCTCCCAGCAAAGAAATAGATGCCGTTTAGATAAAATTTTCAATCAAATAATCTTATTGTTGATATTTCTAGTCACATAGTCTATTTTCATTATATGAATTATTCTTCTTTACCCAAAAGACCACGTGGTCGACCAACCAAACACGGTTGTAACTATGCAGACACTAAAGAAGTTTTAATCCGCCGAGGTATCGAGTTACAGACCGAACGTGGAATGAATGCTATGAGCTTGGACGATCTCATGAAATCAGTCCAAGTTCCTAAAGGGTCTTTCTACCATTATTTTGTAAATAAAGAGGCTTTTATTTTAGAAGTCTTAGATGCTTATGAGCTTTATTTTGTGAAGCGATTGAATAAGTTTTTAAGTCAAACTGATCTTTCCCCACTAGAAAAGCTGCAAAATTTTGTAAAAGATGCGGGTGAAAAAATGCAAAAATATGATTTTAAACGAGGTTGTATTTTAGGTAACTTAGGACAAGAAGTGTCGTATTTGCCACAAGAAATCATTGCCCGAATCGAAAGTATCTTTAAGGTATGGGAGAAATTAGTTTCTGATTGCCTACATCAGTCAAATTCACAATATAGCCTAGCTGATTGCGATGAAGCTGCTTATCAGTTTTGGATTGGGTGGGAAGGTGCAGTTCTAAGAGCGCGTTTGGTCAAATCAACAAGTCCCTTAGATGCATTTTATCGCTTGTTTACTTTAGCTGTAAAACAACAAAATCACGTAAAAAGTTAATTAAAAAAATAAATGCAGACGTCTGTATTTATTTTTTTAATTAATTCTAGATAAGCAGTCTAATTAAATAGAGAGGAAGTTCTATGTACAAAGGTATTGTAATTACTAAAGATGAAGCAGGTTACACATCACAAATTACTGAGATTGCATCAAAGCCTTTACAAGAAGGAGAGGTTAGAGTCGAAGTCAAATATTCAACACTCAATTATAAAGATGCTTTAGCCATTACTGGGCGTTCACCAGTGGTGCGTAGTTTTCCTTTGACCCCAGGCATCGATTTTTCGGGTGTTGTGATTGAATCAAAACATCCAGCATGGAAAGAAAGAGATGAAGTTCTACTAAATGGTTGGGGAGTGGGTGAAAAGTATTTTGGAGGGCTAGCCGAGCAAGTCACTGTTTCTGGTGATTGGCTCATACAAAAACCTTCTGCTTTTTCTTTTAAAGATACGATGGTTATTGGTACAGCAGGTTATACCGCAATGTTATGTGTCATGGCTTTACAAAAGCATGGTATTAAACCAAGTGATGGAAAAATTTTAGTGACAGGTGCAAATGGTGGAGTAGGTAGTATTGCCATTATTATTTTGAATTATCTTGGTTATGAGATTACAGCTTCAACTGGTCGACCTCAAGAGTCAGAATATTTAACCTATCTAGGTGCGAGTGAAATTATTGATCGTATTGAATTATCTTCCCCAGGAAAGCCATTAAACAAAGAAGTTTGGGCTGGCGTGATTGATACTGTTGGAAGCCATACTTTAGCCAATGCATGTGCTAGTACAAAATATCGTGGTGCAGTTGCTGCGTGTGGTTTGGCAGGCGGAATGGATTTTCCAGCAACAGTTGCTCCATTTATTCTAAGAGGGATTACCTTATATGGAATTGATAGCGTGATGGCACCAATCGAATTAAGAAAAGAAGCATGGGAACGTTTGGCTACAGAATTAGATCAAACAAAATTAGAAACAGTAACGACTGAAATTCAGTTAACAGATGCTTTAAATATTTCAAATGAAATTTTAGATGGAAAAATTCGAGGTAGAGTTGTTGTACAGATATAGTTCAACAAAATGAGTTGTGGGACTGTTCTAAATTTTGTGTAAGTACTTAATTTTCATTTATCCTACTGAGGATAATAAAAAGAGGTACTTCACATGGATGAAGCTACAATCAAAAGTATGACAGCTGAATTAGCTAAAGGTTTAAAAACTCCTGAAGATTTAAACCAAATGACAGCCATATTTAAATGTATTAGTTTAGCAATGAATTGTTTTACGATTCAGTTCGATGATCGATTAAAAGATCATTTATAAAAAATGGGACTTACACAAAATAATTTACAGGCTCGTAGAAACATGAAAATACATTCTTTTGGTGAACACAATAACATTACTTTATCTAATAATTGTATTGAAGTTCGAGGTGCACGTGAGCATAACCTTAAGGATGTAGATGTTTCTATCCCAAGAAATGCACTTGTTGTTTTCTCAGGTGTATCGGGTTCAGGAAAATCATCACTTGCTTTTGGAACTATTTTTGCTGAAGCACAAAGAAGATATTTCGAATCTGTTGCACCTTATGCAAGACGCTTAATAGATCAGGCAGGAGTACCAGATGTTGATGCTATTGATGGTCTACCACCAGCAGTAGCATTGCAACAACAACGTGGTGCAAGTAATACCCGTTCTTCTGTTGGAAGTGTAACAACTTTATCAAGTCTCGTGCGAATGATTTATTCGCGTGCTGGTGCATATCCTGCCGATCAGCCAATGTTATATGCCGAGGACTTTTCACCGAACACTCCTCAAGGTGCTTGTCCTACCTGTCATGGTTTAGGTCACATTTATGAAGTTACAGAATCGACAATGGTTCCTGACCCGACACTCAGTATTCGTGAGAGAGCTATCGCATCATGGCCACCTGCTTGGCACGGGCAAAACTTACGCGATATCCTAGTAACCCTAGGGTATGATGTTGATCGACCATGGAAAGATTTACCGCAATCGGATCGAGATTGGATTTTATTTACTGAAGAAACCCCAACAGTTCCTGTCTATGCTGGTTTAAGCCCCGCTGAGACTCAATCTGCACTTAAACGTAAATTAGAACCTAGCTATATGGGCACTTTCACTGGTGCTCGTCGTTATGTTCTACATACTTTTGCTAATACCCAAAGTACGTTGATGAAAAAACGTGTTTCACGTTTTATGGAAGGAAAAATATGCCCTTCCTGCCATGGCAAACGACTTAAGCCAGAAGCCTTATCTATTACCTTTGCTGGAGTAGATATTGGTGAGTTTATGCAACTTTCTTTGGATAAATTAACTTGTCTGCTTGAACCTATAGTTCTTGGCGATTTCGACGCTCATGATGCTGGCGAAAGGATTAATAATAAAATAACTCAACTTGATAGAGCTGAACGAGCAACAACAGGTAGAGCAGTGCATTCTGTATCTCCAGATGTAAGACGTACGTCAGCACTTTCAGATGAAAAGAAAATTGCTGCCCAGCGTTTAGCAAGTGGTGTGATGGGCCGTTTAAATCAATTACGCCAGTTAGGCCTTGGTTATCTAACATTAGATAGAGCCACGCCAACTCTTTCAGCTGGAGAGTTGCAACGTTTGCGTTTAGCAACACAATTAAGTTCTATGCTATTTGGTGTAGTTTATGTACTGGATGAACCGTCTGCTGGATTACATCCTTCAGATAGTCAGTCATTATATGATTCTCTCGATAAATTAAGAGACGCTGGAAACTCCGTATTTGTTGTAGAGCATGATTTAGAGCTCATGCGTCGTGCTCAATGGTTAGTGGATGTTGGACCAGATGCAGGAGAGCAAGGTGGTAATATTTTATATAGTGGAGTACCTCAGGGTTTAAGTGAGATTTCAGCTTCACGTACTGCAAGTTATTTATTTAATAAAATCCCAGTTACTCAAAGTTATGGACGTACACCCTCTGGTTGGCTTGAACTTAACAATATTTACCGACATAACCTGCATAATGTTGATGCTCGTATACCTCTTGGTGTACTTACAGCAGTTACAGGTATTTCAGGTTCAGGTAAATCTAGTCTCGTTTCTCAAGCTTTACCCGAGTTAGTACTTTCATATTTAGGCAATGAATCTGAAACTGAAAACAATAATGAAAATAATCCTTTAAATGAAGGAATGTTGGTTACCGAGGTTACACAGGGTTCTCTGGCTGGTGATGTGGAGGCTATACAGCGTCTGGTACAGGTTGATCAAAAACCAATTGGCCGTACTCCACGTTCTAATCTGGCAACTTATACGGGTTTATTTGATCATGTTAGAAAGTTATTTGCTGGGACTCCTGAAGCTCGCCAAGCTCATTATGATGCTGGACGTTTTTCGTTTAATGTGGCTAAAGGGCGATGTGAAACTTGTGAAGGTGAAGGCTTTGTCAGTGTAGAATTATTGTTTATGCCAAGTGTATATGCCCCTTGTCCGACATGTCATGGTGCTCGATATAATGATGACACTCTGAAAATTCGCTGGAATGGACGTAATATTGCTGAAGTATTAGGAATGACCGTCAATGAAGCACGTGATTTTTTTGATGGAGAGGTCTCGATTGCTCGTTCACTACAATTATTAAAGGAAATTGGCCTTGGTTATTTACGTTTAGGGCAACCAGCGACTGAACTATCTGGTGGAGAAGCGCAACGTATTAAATTGGCGACCGAGCTGCAACGCAATCAGCGTGGAAATACACTGTATATACTTGATGAGCCAACTACAGGTTTGCATCCATCAGATGTAGATCGATTGTTAGTTCAATTGCAGCGATTAGTCGATGCGGGTAATACCGTGGTTATGATTGAGCATGATATGCGTGCCGTTGCACAAGCAGATTGGGTGATTGATGTGGGACCAGGTGCTGGAAATGCTGGTGGGAATATTGTTGTGGCAGGAACACCAAAACAAATAACAGAAAATCAAGATAGCCGTACTGCTCCATATTTAGTTAATGAGTTAGTGAGTCGTGATACTAAACGTTGATATTGCGAGTGAGTAGAATAAAGACTTAAATTAAAATCCTGTAAAATCAATCAGATATTTTTTTGTTTTAGGTGGTGTGTGCATGAAATCTAAAAGTTTTTTTCAACTAAGGGCTTTGTTGCACAACCCTATCTGTAACGTTTTTTTCAGCGATATAATTTTCAAATGAAGAAGCCTACACACAAAATCTACCGCACAACCAATTGGCCCGCATATAACCGAGCACTCATGAGTCGAGGAAATATTGCCATTTGGTTTGATCCTGCTACGCAATGATATGCTCCATCAAAAGGCAAACAAGGGCGAAATCAAATCTACTCCGACGCAGCCATCCAATGCTGCTTAATGATTAAATCTTTATTTCGTCTGTCTTTACGTATTGTCACTGGCTTTGTGCAAAGTCTGATTAAACTTTGCGGATTAAATTGGACACCACCAGATTACACCACGCTTTGTAGAAGACAAAAGCATATTGATATTGCAATCAGTTACCAAAAAAGTAGCGATGGGCTGCATCTACTCATGGACTCTACAGGGATGAAGTTTCTAGGTGAGGGCGAATGGAAACGCAAGAAACATGGACCTGAATATCGTCGCCAATGGCGTAAACTACATATTGGGGCGAATTCAAACATGAGGTGCGACAGTTTCAAAAGTCTTATGATAATCAATAAGCTGAGAAAATTTCTCTAATGGTGTAAGCCAATCTAACGCTTTTCTAGGACGAATATTCAGTGACATGGCAACTTGATTTAAATAATGCTGATCTGCCTGGTTTAAATCAATCCCTTTAGGTAAATATTGCCTAATTAAACCATTCATATTTTCGCATGTGCCTTTTTGCCAGGGGGAATGTGGGTCACAGAAATATACATCTATGTCTAAATCTTCTTCGAGTATTTTATGTTCTGACATCTCATGTCCACAGTCATAGGTCAACGTTTTACGCAGTTCTGCAGGTAAATATTTCAGAGCTTCAGCTAAAGCCTTGCGCACTGATTCTGCCTTTGCATCAGGTAATGTTGCCAAGATACAGAGCCGTGTATTTCGTTCAGTAGGTGTTGCTATCGAACTTTTATTGTCTTTACCTTTAATTAAATCGGCTTCCCAATGACCCGGTATTTTTCTTTCTTGAACTTCGGCTGGGCGCTTATGAATAGTTTTAATATCCTGTAATATAGAATCTTTTTTAGATTCACCGTTAGCTTTTCGCTTTTTATTTTCATGACGCAGACAGGATAATAAGTCTTTTTTCAACTCACCCTTTGGTAATGCTCGTATCGTTGAATAAATCGTTGTATGGCTTACATTCATTGTTTGATCCAAATCAGGAAATGTCTTTAAACGCTTTGCTATTTGCTGAGGAGACCATAAACAACGGATCGCTTCAACAATAAATTTCCAGAGGATTGAATCGATTTTGAGTTTTCTGTGACCACGTCTACGTCTAGCGAAGGTGTTATCAGAAGCATATTGAGCTTGATAAACGTCATTGATGCTATTTCTTTTAAGCTCACGATAGATCGTACTAGGATGTCTTTTAATGAGTTCAGCAAATTTTCTGGCTGAAAAGCCTTCTTTTCTTGACTCAAGCATTAATGCAGTACGATCTTCAAAGTTAAGATGATGGTATGACAATTTTATATACTCCATAAACCTTTTAAATTAATTAGGTGGTTTATGTCGCACTTCAAGTTTTACTCTGCCCTCAGGAAATCCTGTTTGATAACGCTAAAACGATCATGATTGAACGGGACGCCTATCAGGAGGGGCAGCAAAAATGGAATCCCAAACTGCTCGACTGCGCCAAGAAGTACAGCTTTCGTCCTCGCGTATGTAAGTCCTATCGTGCACAGACCAAAGGCAAAGTTGAACGCTTTAATGGATACCTCAAATCAAGCTTTATTGTGCCATTGAAAGCAAGCCTGAAGACTTCGGGTTTACTGTTAGATGTTGATGTTGCCAATGCCCACATTGGCTGGTGGCTGCATGAAACCGCCAATCAGCGGATTCATGCCACCACGCAAGAAAAACCGGCTGTTCGACTGCAACAGGAGCAGCAAAGATTTACGCCATTACCGCAATCAGATACGGGTTCTGGCACTATACCTGTTGCAGCGGCACAGCATGTAATGCCCTACGAGAGTTTGCCGCATCCGTTATCGGTATATGAGCAGTTGCTAGGAGTTTCCTGATGAATCTGCAATACGACCGTATAGAGCAGCTTTGCCAGAAGCTCAGTCTGCATACAATTGCGTCACAATGGTCTCATCATGCGCAACAAACATTAGGTCAGGATGGAAGTTATGCCGACTTTATTGAAACCATGCTGATGCATGAATATGCTGCCAGGCAACAGCGCAGTCAGCAGGTACTGATGAAACTCTCAGGCCTGCCTCAAGTCAAAACCCTGGAAGGTTACGATTTTAATTATGGACTGGGTGCTCCCAAATCATAGGTGGTCGAGTTGTTCAAGCTGAGCTTTATCCCGAGAGCAGAAAATGTGGTGTTTCTTGGTGCTAGCGGTGTAGGGAAAACGCATTTATCCATGGCATTAGGCTATAAGGCCATCATGAACAATGTCAAAACCAAGTTTATTACCGCCGCCGATCTCATGCTGCAACTCAGTACAGCCTATCAGCAAGGTAAATTGAAAACTTATATGCAACGCGTGATACTCGCCCCGAAATTACTGATTATCGATGAAATTGGTTATTTACCCTTTGGACGTGAAGAAGCGAATCTATTCTTTAACGTGATTGCCAAGGGTTATGAAAAAGCCAGTACGATATTGACGAGTAACTTACCATTTAGCCAATGGTCCAAATCCTTTGCAGATGATGTCACGTTGACCGCTGCGATGTTAGATCGGTTATTGCATCACTGTCATGTGGTACAAATATCGGGTGAGAGTTATCGTTTGAAGATAAAAAAGAATAGGGATTCAACCTCAGGTTGAAACTTAATACGAAATCAAGGGGGTCAATTTTACTTTGCCATTTGTAAGGTAAAAGGGGGGGCAATTTTAGAATGCCGTTGACAACGGCAAAGCTGTAGTAATGGCATAGATACACCTTGCAGCGACAAACTAGGTGTCAAAGCTGGATAAGTGAATTACTAGACTTCACTGTATTTAGTTCTCAATTTTAAATTTTATTAAAGGAAGTATGAAAATCATACTTCCTTTTCAATCTGCTTCACAATAAAACTTTAGAGTTGAAGCAACAGATCAAATCTAAATCAGATTTGAAAAATAATTACGGTGGATACTGTCCTGTGGTAATAACTCTAATAAACGCTGTACCGCATCAATTCGGTCATGTGTTTGCCCAATAATTCTTAATAATTGATCGATATCCTTTATTTGATAGATCAACTGGCTTAAACGGGCATCAAAACAATGTCTCCAAGTGCTGAGTAAAGGGCTTTCTGATTTAGAGAGAAAGCTACCTTTATATAGCGAGAATGTACTGGAAATAAGATTTGCATTTAATGATTGTTCAGCACTTAAAAAATCACATTGGACTTCACAGCTAAGCCTATAAATCCGAGGCTCAATTGAATGAGGTAATAGGCTACGAAGTTGTGAAAGCTCAGCCTTTAGGGTTTTTAAGCTGTGAACCGTACCGGGTTTGTCGGAGAGTCAATATTCTGAGAGACTATCCCGATGACAAAATTAAAATATACCCCTGAAATCAGAGAAAGATCGGTTCAATTATTGATTGAATCCGAAAAAGATTATCCTTCTACTTGGGCTGCAATCACAGCAATTGCTCCCAAGATTGGCTGTACTCCTGAAACACTACGTTCCTGGCATCAGAAGCATTTGAATCAACAGAATCCAATCAAAGTACAGCAGCTTTCAGACCAAGAACGCATTAAACAACTTGAACGCGAAAATAAAGAACTGCAGCGAGCCAATGAAATTCTACGCAAAGCAGCCGCTTTTTTCGCCCAGGCGGAGCTCGACCGCCCACACAAATAATGGTGGATTTTATCCATAACAATAAAGCGTTATACGGTGTTGAGGCGATTTGTAGGATTTTACCGATCGCCCCTTCGACCTATTACCGGACTTTAGATCTCGCGGACAATCCAGAACATCGAGCGAAACGAGATTTACATGACTTGCATCATGCTGAACAAATTAAACGAATTTGGAAGGAAAGTTCAGGTCGATATGGTGTACGTAAAGTTTGGCAAAAACTGAAACGTGAAGGCTATATTATTGCGCGCTGTACAGTTGCTCGATTGATGCAAAAACTAGGTATACAAGGTGTTTGGCGTGGTAAGAATAAACAAACTACCCGTAGCCGAGATGATCAAAAACGAGCAGATGACTTGGTGAAACGCAATTTTAGTGCTGATCATCCAAACCAACTATGGGTGGGTGACTTTACCTATATTCAAACTCATTCAGGCTGGGTATATACCGCATTTGTTATTGATGTGTTCTCACGAGCAATTGTTGGATGGAAAGTATCTACACGGATGAATACAGATATGGTGCTCGATGCATTGGAGCAAGCATTGCACGATCGAGGTATGCCTAAGAATGTGATTCATCATTCAGATAGAGGTGTTCAATATCTTTCTATTCGCTATACCAATCGTTTAGAAGCAGCAAATTTACGAGCATCAGTCGGTACAACTGGTGATTCATACGATAATGCTCTGGCTGAAACGGTGAATGGCTTATACAAAACAGAGGTGATTGAATATTTAAAAGCAGATTGGCAAGGTTTAGCAGATGTACAACTTGCGACACTAAACTGGGTAGATTGGTTCAATAAAAAGCGTGTACACAGTGCACTGGGTTATGTATCGCCTTTTGAGTTTGAAGCAATGTACTATGATAAGATTAACCCGTTAGGTCAGGTGGCCTAACTTAAATAAAAAAGTCTCCGACAAACCCGGTACGGTTCACTGACACTACGCTCACCATAAAGGGCATAGTGTAACTCTTCTAAACCAATGCCATGGGGGTGCAAAGCTAAAATGCAAAGTATTTCAATTTGACGGTGACTCAAGTTCAAGGTATGCCCATTAAATTGAACCCAAGGCGAGCCTAGCGCCTTAATGTATAAAAAATTCTGCTGTTCAAACTTTATGGCTCGTTGTATTAAATCCGCACAGCGTTCAACTGCAAGCAGCCCCAAAGGAGTATGTTTTTTATATTTTGTGGAAAGGTTAATAATGCCATGAAATTGCCCTGATGTCGGATCCCAGATCGGCGCGGCATAACAAACCCAATCTCGAACACTGTCCATTTGGTTTTCATGAGAATAGACACAACTTGATATTTGGCTGTTTAAAGTCATACCTATCGCATTGGTCCCAACAGCCTGTGTAGACCAATGCCCACCCTCAATAAAATGAACCTGTTCGGCAGAAGAAAGCATTACAGAACTACTCCATGTCCATAAGAGAGTACCTTGATGATCTGTGAGACCAATCGCCATATCTGAATCATCAGCTATTTTGAGTAAGTCGGCATAATTATGTTGGATAGAGCGGCGAAATAAAGAAGTTTTATCTTCTGGAGGTAAGGCTAAAACAGGAGCGGCATGAACAGTATGTTGATTAATTAAATGGGTTGTTTAGAGATGGATCCGTAAATTTGAACAACTCCTATAAGTGATATTCTGCTCCTCAAATGATGTTATAAACATCAATATATGGAGTATTTTATGGCACGTAGACCAAGAAGAAATCATTCAAATGATTTTAAAGCTAAGGTAGCACTTGCTGCGATTAAAGCAGAAAAAACACTTGCTGAATTGAGTGCTGAATTTGATGTTCATCAAAACCAAATTATCGACTGGAAAAATCAACTGATTTCAGCTTCCTCGCAAGCTTTCGATCAATCAAAAGCTCCAACAGAACCACCCATCGATCTAAAAAAACTACATGCAAAAATCGGTGAGCAGGCATTAGAAATTGATTTTTTAGAAGGTGTGTTGAAGAAACTGGGCCGCTTCAACCACAAAAGTTAATCGACGACTCACTTCAGATTTCAGTATCTAAGCAAGCTAAGCTGCTGAAAGTCTCCCGTGGTTGTTATTACTATCGCCCAAAACCTGTGAGTGCATCAGATCTGAAGCTGATGCGATGTATTGATGAATTACATATGCAATATCCTTTTGCAGGCAGTCGTATGATGCGTGATTTGTTGAATCGTCAAGGACATCATATAGGACGACGTCATACACGTACTTTAATGAAGAAAATGGGTATTCAGGCGTTATATTGCAAACCAAATTTAAGCCAGGCTAATCAAGCTCACCGTAAATATCCATATCTGCTCAAAGGGTTGGCTATTCAGCGCAGTAATCAAGTGTGGTCTACGGATATAACGTATATCCCTATGGCAAAAGGCTTTGTTTATTTATGTGCTGTGATTGATTGGCATAGCCGCAAGGTACTTGCGCATAGGGTATCGATTAGTATGGAGGTGGATTTTTGTATTTCGGCTTTAAATGAAGCGATTGAAAAATATGGTCGACCTGAAATATTTAATACAGACCAAGGCAGCCAGTTTACCAGTGATGCATTTATTGATGTATTGAAATCAAATGGCATTCAAATCAGTATGGATGGTAAAGGTCGATGGGTAGATAATGTGATGGTTGAACGATTATGGCGGAGCGTTAAATATGAAGAGGTGTATCTCAAAGCTTATAGCAGTGTCACAGATGCGAAAAAGCAATTAAGTGCATATTTTGAGTTTTATAATTTGAAACGACCTCATTCGAGTCTAGACAAAATGACACCAAATGAGTTTTACTATGATCAGCTACCCCAACAAAACAAGGTGGCTTAACTAGAGCGGAATATCACTTATAAATACGCTTTTAGTTGTTCAAACAAGTGGGACCACCTCTTTTGCAGATTTTTTGCAGATGCGGTATTGAACAGGTTCATATCATATTCCTTTATGATCAGACTGTAATATTTTTAAATTTTAGAAATGAGTTTCCAAATTTATAGTCATTTACGTCATTTCTTCTTGCTTCAATTTTAAATGCTTTTATCTTTGCTTGGTTAAATCATATCTTTTGGCTTTACCAGTCCTTGAGTTACTTTAAAAGTGTTCTTATGAGCTGAAAATGGCTATTTCCATCTGAAATGTTAATAAACGTAAATAGGATGAAAATTCATTCGCTCATGTAAGGGCTAGGCACAGCTTCACCATGATACTGACGGTCTGCAAAATAACTTGATCGTACTAATGGCGCACTCCAAATATTTTTAAACGCTAAGCGCTCTCCATGTGTTTGATAATGCTTAAACTCTTGCAACGTAACAAAACGATGAATTGGCGCATGAGATTTAGATGGCTGTAAGTATTGACCGATTGTGACATAGTCCACTTGATAATCTTTCAAATCATTTAATAACACAATAACCTCAGCCTCGACTTCTCCTAAACCGACCATCAAACCACATTTCGTTGGAATTTCAGAACAATAGTGTTTAAATTTTTTGAGTAAATCCAATGAGTGCTTATAGTCAGCGCCTGGTCGCATGGCTTTATACAGACGTGGAACGGTTTCAATATTATGATTAAAAACATCGGGTGGGTTTTGGCTCAGAATCTTCAGGGCAATATCTGCACGACCACGAAAATCAGGAACCAAAATTTCTATCAGAGTTTCTGGACTGGTTTGACGAATTTCTCGAATGCAATCTGCAAAATGCTGTGCGCCACCATCTTTTAAGTCGTCTCGATTAACAGAAGTAATCACGACATACTTTAAGTTTAGATTCTTGACTGTTTCAGCCAGATGCTTTGGCTCATTAGGATCTAGGATATTAGGACGACCATGTGCGACATCACAGAATGGACAGCGGCGAGTACAAATATCTCCCATGATCATAAACGTTGCAGTCCCTCCGCTAAAGCATTGTGGCAAATTAGGGCAGGCCGCTTCTTCACAAACCGTATGTAGTTTCTGTTGTCGTAATAAATCCTTAATGATTTGAACTTCCTCAGGTTGACTAATTTTAGTCCGAATCCATTCTGGCTTTTTCGGTGTCGTTTCTGTTGGAACAACTTTAATTGGAATACGCGCCATTTTTTCAGCGCCACGTAGCTTTTTTCCAGTTAACACTGTGTTATTTAAATCCATTACAAACACTCCATCATTTAAAATAATTAATATAGATCCCGATATTAAATAAGCTCTTTTAGGTGCTTTAATAATATTAAAACAGTGCAAAAAACTTATCATATAAAATAAAGGTTGGTTAAAGGTTTGTTTTCATATGTGATTGAACCATTGTAAAATTTTAAAAAATTTTTAAGTTCATAACCTTCTGTTTTTAATATTTTTCCCATCTCTTAATGCATTATATTTTTTTAGTCTAATATGAAATTAAATAAAAATATATTTATATAAATATACGGTTTAAAAATCCAACCATTAATTTTTGGATTTTCTTTTAAGCGTAGTTAATAAGGAACAAAGATATGCAATTAACGGAAGAGCAATTGCTAGCAGCATACAAAAGAATGCGCGACATTCGTGAATTTGAGGATCGACTTCACGATGAAAATAATACAGGTGATATTCCCGGTTTCATCCATTTATATAGCGGTGAGGAAGCTATTGCCGTAGGGATCTGTGAAAATTTAACAGACAAGGACTTCATTACATCAACGCATCGTGGTCATGGACATTGTATTGCTAAGGGCTGTGACATTCACGCCATGATGTTAGAAATTTTTGGCAAAGATGATGGTTTGTGTCGTGGTAAAGGCGGCTCAATGCACATTGCGGACTTAGATAAAGGCATGCTCGGTGCAAACGGTATTGTGGGTGGTGGTCCACCTTTGGCTATTGGGGCAGCTTTAAGTGCTAAAACACTGAAAAATGGTGGGATTGGTCTATCATTTACCGGTGATGGCGGGTCAAATCAGGGCTTAACTTTTGAAGCCATTAATATGGCTGTCGTGTTAAAGCTCCCTGTCATTTTTGTTTTTGAAAATAACGGTTTTGGTGAAGGTACTGCACATGACTATGCCGTAGGCAGTAAAGACATTGCAGGTCGAGCGGCAGGTTTTGGCTTACCTGCTGAAAAAGTAGATGGAACAGACTTTTTTGCTGTGTATGAAGTTGCACAAAAAGCCATTGAACGTGCCCGCTGTGGTGAAGGTCCGAGTGTGATTGAAACGGTAACCAACCGTTTTTATGGACATTTTGAAGGTGATCCGGGGCTTATTCGTTCCAAAGAAGAACTGGATTATGTCAAAGAACATAAAGACCCATTGAAAATATTCCGTGAAAAAGTCAAGGATAAAATTGACGAAGCCAAACTGGATGCGATTGATGCCCAGTCTAAATCCAATGTAGACGATGCCGTTGCAAAAGCACGCGCAGCTAAGTACCCAGAAGTCTCTCAGTTACTTACTGATGTTTACGTCTCTTACTAAAGGAATAGTAGAAAAATGTCAAATAAAAGTTATCGAAACGCGATTAAAGAAGCAATTGAATTAGAAATGCGCCGAGATCCGAGTGTCATTGTGGTCGGTGAAGATGTTCGTGGTGGGCATGGTGGCAAAAATACCGATGACAATAAACTGGAAGGTTTTGGCGGTGTACTTGGTGTAACCAAAGGCTTATGGACTGAATTTGGTTCTGAGCGAGTCATTGACACCCCGATTACAGAATCGGCGATTATTGGTATGGCGGCAGGTGCTGCTGCAACGGGTTTAAGACCTGTGGCAGATTTAATGTTCATGGATTTTTACGGCGTGTGTTATGACATGCTGTATAACCAAGCGGCTAAATTCCGCTATATGTTTGGTGGCAAAGCCAAAGCGCCACTCGTTGTACGAGGCATGATCGGTGCAGGTTTTTCCGCAGCAGCGCAGCATTCTCAGTCGCCATATAACGTGTTTGCCTCAGTGCCTGGTTTAAAAGTGGTGGTGCCTTCAAGTGCCTATGATGTGAAAGGGTTGTTGATTCAAGCCATTCGAGATGATGACCCAGTAGTCTTTTGTGAACACAAATTGTTGTATGACATTAAGGGCGAAGTGCCAGATGAAGCCTACACTATTCCTTTTGGTGTCGCAAATTACACCCGTGAAGGCACTGATATTACCATTATTGCCTTAAGCTTGATGGTGCATCGTGCCAATGAAGTTGCGGATAAGCTCGCAAAAGAAGGCATTTCGGTTGAAGTGGTTGACCCTCGAACCATTTCTCCATTAGACGAAGATGGCATTTTAGAATCAGTGGCGTCAACAGGTCGCGTAGTGATTGTAGATGAATCTGCGGCGCGTTGCGGTTTCGGACATGATGTGGCTGCACTCATTGCACAGAAAGGCTTTCATTATCTTAAAGCACCAATCGAGTTAGTCACTCCACCACATTCACCCGTACCATTTTCACCAGTATTAGAAAAAGAATGGCTACCCAGTGTAGAACGCATCGAACAGGCTGTACGTAAGACGTTGGAGGCTTAGGATGAGCGAAATTAAAACTTTAGAAATCCCAAAATGGGGTTTGTCCATGGAAGAGGGTACGATTGCCCAATGGCTGATTGAGGAAGGTACGCAATTTAGTAAAGGACAGGAAATTTGTGAAATTGAAACCACAAAAATCGTCAATGTTCTTGAAGCACCTTTTGATGGCTTGCTACGCAAAATTATTGCTAAAGATGGCGACACGCTGGTCGTAGGTGGAGTTATTGCAATTTGTGCAGACGCTCAAGTTTCAGATACAGAAGTTGAAGCATTTGCACAGTCCTTAGGTGGAACACCTGCTGTAACAGAAAATAAAGCGGTAGCAGCGGTTCCTGAAAAAGTAGCTGTAGCTCAAGTTGAAACCAAAGTGCAAGCTGCTCCTAAACAGAACAGTGTTGGTAATGGATCAAAAGCGGTGACTCAGGGCGGATATTCTATTCCTGCTGCGTTACAAGGCTACCAACAAAGCGATGATATTTTTGCAACGCCACATGCCTTGAAATTGGCTGAAAAGCATAATGTAAACTTGTCTCAGATTACGGGTTCTGGACGTGAAGGTCGTATTAGTGTTCAAGATATTCAGACCGCAGTTCAAGCTGCTGGTGGTTCTTGGCCAGATGTGCGTCATCAAGCCAGTACCAAAGCCGCGAAATCTAAAGCAGATGATAGTGATGTTCTAGCGACACCTGTTGCCCGCCGTTTGGCAAGACAATGGGGCATTAATTTGCATGATTGTCGCGCATCGGGTTCACGTGGACGAGTCTGTAAGGAAGATGTTGAAGCTGTATATCAACGTGAAAACCCTGTACAAGCTCAACATGCTGATCATGCGCATCCAACAGAGTCAGCAAAATTCACCACCGTAGCTATGAATGGTATGCGTAAAGCAATCGCTGCACGGCTACAAGCGGCAAAACGCAATGCACCACATTTTCGCTTAACGATAGACTTAAATGTTGAGTCGGTTCAGGCTTTGCGTCAGCAAATTAACAGTACTGTACCGCAAGTCAAACTTTCCATTAACGATATGCTGATTAAAGCTGCTGCTGCTGCACTGATTAAAGTTCCACAAGTTAATGTTCAGTTTGATGAAGAGAATCAGCAGATTTTACAGTTTGAACAGGCTGATATTTCGGTTGCTGTAGCCATCGAAAATGGACTGATCACGCCAATTATTAAAGCAGCGAACCGTAAATCTTTGGCGCAAATTTCCAATGATATGCGTGATCTGGCGACACGTGCCAAAACTGGAAAATTGGCACCTGATGAGTTTCAAGGGGGCAGTTTCAGTATTTCCAATTTGGGAATGCTGGGTATTCAACAGTTTGATGCCATTATTAACCCGCCTCAAGGTGCAATTCTAGCCTTAGGTGCAGCAGAGAAACGTGCTGTCGTTGAAAATGATGAGATTGTTGTTCGTGAAATGGTGACCGCAACATTGTCTTGTGATCATCGTGTCATTGATGGTGCGTTGGGTGCTCAATTCTTATCGGCATTGAAGCAGTTTGTCGAAAACCCTGCATTAATTTTGGTGTAGGAGGAATAGCCATGTCAGATACACAATTTGATCTTGTGGTTATTGGTGCTGGTCCTGGAGGATATGTCGCTGCGATTCGCGCAGCGCAACTGGGATTAAAAACAGCAATTGTTGAAAAACAACACTTAGGCGGAGTGTGTCTTAATTGGGGATGCATTCCAACCAAGGCATTATTGAGCGGGGCTGCGCTTGCGCAGCAGTTCAAACATGCAGAGCAGTTTGGCTTTACTCTTAACGCGGTTGATTTTGACATTCAAAAACTGGTCCATCATAGCAGACAGGTTTCTGAGCAACTGGTACAAGGTATCGGTCAATTATTGAAAAAGAATCAAATCACTGTTTTTAATGCAGCAGCCCAATTTATTGCCAAAGAGCATTTAGAGCTTACAGATGCGAATGGTCAAAAACAGCAGATTTCTGCACTGCATATTATTGTCGCAACAGGTGCACGTGCGGCCAATTTGCCTCATATTCCTGTAGATGGCCATCAGGTCTGGAGTTATAAAGAGGCTTTAGTTCCGGAACAATTACCAAAATCTTTACTGGTCATTGGTTCGGGGGCTATAGGCAGTGAGTTTGCAAGCCTATACCAAGACTTAGGCTGCCAAGTTACCTTGGTTGATATTGCAAAGCAGATTCTCCCTAGCGAAGACATTGAAGTTGCGAAGTATGTACAAAAGCAATTTGAACAGCAGGGTATGCAGGTTTTAACCGAAGCGACTGTAAAAAAAATAGAAACTGATCAGGCTCAAGTACATTGTCATATTGAAACTGCCACAGGTGTGCAAATCATTACTGTTGAAAAGGTGCTTTCAGCTATTGGCGTGAAACCGAATGCTGAAAATCTTGGCCTAGAAGCTTTGGGAGTTGAATTTGAGAATGGTTTTATTAAAGTCGACTCATGGTGTAAAACCAATATAGTGGGCATTTATGCAATTGGTGATGTCGCAGGTGCACCGTGTTTGGCACACAAAGCCAGTCATGAAGCCATTCTTTGTGTGGAGAAAATTGCAGGCCTAAGTCATGTACATGCTTTAGATCGTACACAAATTCCGGGCTGTATCTTTACCCATCCGCAAGTGGCCAGTATTGGTTTGACAGAACAGGAAGCGAAAGCTGCGGGCTTGAATATCAATGTGGGTAAGTTTCCTTTACAAGCGAATGGTAAAGCATTGGCTTTGGGCGATAGCGCAGGATTTGTTAAAACCATTTTTAGTCAGGAAACAGGGGAATTGTTAGGTGCTCACATGGTCGGACATGAAGTCACCGAACACATTCAAGGTTTTGCCATCGCAAAATACCTAGAAGCAACGGATGAAAGCTTAGCACAGGTCATTTTCCCACATCCTACTTTATCTGAGGCGATGCATGAGTCGGTCTTGTCGGCAATGCAACGTGCCATTCATATCTAAGGAGTCGGAACATGCCTAGAGGTTTAAACAATAAAGTTGCATTAATTACGGGTGCAGCACAAGGAATTGGACGTGGTATTGCCTTACGTTTAGCACAAGAAGGTGTTCATATTGCCTTGGTCGATCTTCATCAAGAAAAGTTAAATGCTGTTCAAAAAGAGGTTGAAGCCTTTGGCGTAAAAGTCACCACATTTATTGCGGATATTTCAGATCCAATACAAGTAAGTCATGCAATTGATCATGCCGAATCGACACTTAATGGTTTTGATATCATGATCAATAATGCAGGTATTGCACAAGTTAAAGCTTTGGCAGAAGTAACACCGAATGAATTTAACCAAATTATGAACATCAATGTTGGTGGTGTACTTTGGGGGATTCAAGCCGCAGCAAATAAATTTAAACAACGCCAACAGGCTGGAAAAATTATTAATGCATGCTCAATAGCAGGTCATGAAGGCTTTGCTTTACTCGGTGTTTATTCGGCAACTAAATTTGCAGTTCGTGCATTGACGCAAGCTGCGGCTAAAGAATATGCCAGTGTTGAAATTACTGTAAATAGTTATTGTCCGGGTGTTGTTGGTACAGACATGTGGGTCGAAATAGATCAGCGGTTCTCTGAAATTACAGGTGCACCAATTGGTCAAACGTATAAAAAATATGTAGATGGTATTGCTTTAGGACGTGCTGAAACACCAGATGACGTGGCTGCATTAGTTGCATTTTTAGCCAGCGAGGATGCAAACTATATTACAGGTCAGTCTATTTTGACAGATGGTGGAATGGTTTACCGTTAATATCAACATGAGGAATACACAATGAAAGCAGCTCGTTTTTATGATCGAGGGGATATTCGAATTGAAGATATCCCTGAACCGAAAGTACTTCCAGGCACAGTTGGAATTCAAGTTGCATGGTGCGGTATTTGCGGTACAGATTTACATGAATTCATGGAAGGCCCTATTTTTATTCCACCTTGTGGTCATCCACATCCAATTTCGGGAGAATCTGCACCTGTAACAATGGGACATGAATTTTCAGGCGTAGTTTATGCAGTTGGTGAGGGTGTAGACGATATCCAAATTGGACAACATGTCGTAGTTGAACCCTATATTATTGCGGATGATGTCCCGACTGGCCCGAATGATAAGTATCATTTATCAAAAAATATGAACTTTATTGGTTTAGGCGGACGTGGCGGCGGTCTTTCTGAAAAAATTGCAGTTCAACGACGTTGGGTACATCCTATTTCAAATGATATTCCCTTAGACCAAGCAGCATTGATAGAACCTTTATCTGTCGGTCATCATGCCTATGTCAGAAGTGGTGCAAAAGCTGGCGATATCGCACTGGTTGGTGGCGCAGGCCCTATAGGCTTGCTTTTATCAGCCATTTTAAAGGCCAAAGGTCTCACGGTCATCATTACTGAGTTGAGTGCAAAACGTAAAGAAAAAGCGATAGAAGCGGGTGTTGCAGATTATGTATTAGATCCTTCCCAAGTTGATGTGGTTGCTGAAGTAATGAAAATTACGGAAGAACGCGGAGTTGATGTCGCTTTTGAATGTAGTAGTGTCAATAAAGTCATGGATACACTGGTGGCTGCAATGAAACCAACTGGTGTGGTCGTTATCGTTTCGATTTGGAGCCATCCTGCCACAATTAATGTGCATAGTGTGGTTATGAAAGAGCTAGATATTCGTGGCACGATTGCTTATGTAAATGACCATCAGGAAACCATCCGCTTAGTCGAGCAAGATAAGATTAATCTAGAACCTTTTATTACCCAACGTATTGCATTAGATGATCTTGTTTCTAAAGGCTTTGAAACACTGATTCATAATAATGAGTCTGCAGTCAAAATTATTGTTCATCCGTAGTAAAGCCTAATTTTAACGACAAATTTGAATAAGCTAGAAATAAGCTCTATATAGCTATTCCTAATATCTTTAGCGATAGGGAATGAGCCTGTACGTACAGATTCATTCTCAAATTTACAGTGTAGAGTGCCAGTATGATTTTGATCATACAGCCTAGTATTTGGTATAAAATATTATGCTGAGGCTGGGTTTTGATAGCTACGATTTTTGTTTGGTTTTTTGGCGTAAGACATACAAATATAAGCTTTCAACTTTTTCACGTGCCCATGGTGTGGTACGTAAAAACCGTAATGATGACTTAATACTTGGATCTATACAAAAACATCTAATTTCAATTTTACGACTTAAGCCTTCAAAGCCACCGTAGTAATCCAATAATTCATCCAAAATGTCAGCAAGTTTTTTGCCGTGCAAAGGGTCATTGGAGGCGTTCATAATAGATCAACCATATTTTTGGAGGTCATCATTATAACCTGAGCTAGTTGAAAAATGAGTGGGTTGAAATTTAAACATAATTAACATTGATGTGCGCTGAAATAGCAGGATTCATTCACAACTAAAGCCAAAAATGGTTACTTCACAGAATCGCTCGCCAGCAACGTGGCTTCATTTTTCACCATGGATCGCGCTCGTATAAACCATTACCAGATCAAGTCTACTATTAGAGATCTTAAGGCACATGTTTTGTTTACTGTCTGATTTGGACGAGCTTTATATTTGTAGTATTGGAAGAAATTTTAGCTATTTATCGAGCAAATATTTGCTCATTTAATTTAAATTATCATAGAAATGCGCAAATATATTCGCATTTTTTTTATTTTATGATATTTTTGAGAAAATATTTGCTTATTAATATTTATGGAAAAATTAACGATTCAAGCTCTTCTCGATACAGAATGGCTAGATATAGCAGAACTCAAGATATTAGAACCACATAAAGGTTCTGCAAGTGCGAGTGAGTTATCCTACGAATTAGAATATGCCATTTCTTATCTAGATAAGAGAGATGAACATGCATGTAGCTTAGCACTTCCTGTTCAGATTCTTATTCAACATGAATCGAAAGTCTGGTTTAGTTTTTTAGATGATATTGTTCCATCTGGTGCTGCTCGACGTTATTTAGTGCAATATCTAGGTCTGCAAAAACTTTCGCCAGCAGAACAAGATTTTACTTTATTAGAAAAGGGCACAATTGCTCCTGTAGGGAATCTAAGAGTTAAGGAGTCAGTTCCTCCGATCAATCCAGAATCAACATTACACTTACGCAAGTTCACTACTGGTGATGTTACAGAACGAAATGTTGATTTTCTCGAATACGCACAACAAATGGGTGCAATTAGTGGCGGTGCAACTGGTGCAGGAGGTGAGGCTCCAAAACTATTAATTCGCGTGTCAAAGGATCAGCAAGTTTGGATTGATACCTATCAAAATTCTTTTGATGAACCAGATCAGCATTATCTAGTTAAATTCCCTCGAAATAAGCGTAGTGCAATAGATTGCGACATATTGAGAGCAGAATATCATTTTTATCATGTCCTGAATGAACTTGGATTTACAACAATTGAAACTTCTCAGATGAAGCTGATTGAAGGTCAGAAATACCCTTCGTTATGGTTGCCGAGATTTGACACAGAGTGGCGTAATCAACAATGGCATCGACTCGGGCTTGAGTCAGTTTATTCCGTATTGAATAAAACATCAGGGAGCCATTTGAATCATTTTGAGGTCATAGACACGCTTTGTACCTTATTAAAATCGGTGGACAAAAACTTTGATTCTTCGCAATTCGTTTGTGAGTGGTTACAAAGGGATTTGCTGAATATCATTTTTGGTAACTCAGATAATCACGGCCGTAATACGTCATTCTTAAAAAAATCAGGACGAATATTTCTTGCTCCAATTTACGACTTTGCCCCAATGAAAGCCGATCCAGAAGTTGTCACGAGATCAACAACATGGGGAAGTCCGTATGAAGAAGGAGGGGAATACCGCTGGGAAAGTATTAGCCGAAATCTTGCACATTGGTGTGAACCACAAATATCTTTAAGTACATTGAAAACATTGGCGAGCAAACTTATTGGTCTCAAACAGCAATTAATCAATAAAGGTGTTCCCCAAACGATTATAGATATGCCAGGTCTAGGATATGACTTTATTGAAGCCAAATTGAGTCGATGGGAGCTATTATGAAAAAGGAAAATCAGCCACTTGACCGTCAGCAATTGCTCATTGATTTATATACGCAATATTTATTCGGTAAAATTACCTTGGGGCAACTGCTGAACCACTTGCGCAAAAATGTATTGGGGCTATCTCAAGAAAAATATGCAGCAATGGTTGGAATCAGTCGGCGTACTTTAACCGACATTGAACAGGACAAAGGTCAACTGACTCAGGTCGTGTTAGATAAGGTGTTTAAACCACTTGGCTTAAAAGCTGGCCTCGTACCGACACATGAGCATATCGTTCACAAGATTATTCAGCCATCTAGTGATTAAAAGCTTAAGATTGAAGGTATTTTGACCATCTAGGCAGGACACTATGGAAAAAATGGTCACGCTGTGCATCAAGTTATTAGGCGATAAACTCAGTTCAAGGAATTTTGACAGTCAATTCAACGAGATTGATCTGCCTGAGAACAAAAAACAATCGAATACAGCGAGTTTACAGTGGGGATTGAAAACCCCCATTAATAAGATGCCGGTAAAGATTTATGCGTGTAAACCAACATTTGTACAAAACAGTCAGCTATGACAGAAACAAGGGCACACTCACCAGAGCCGACTATGAGTACATGCGCGATCTACTGGAGACAGTCCTAGAACAACTGCAAAATTCAGAATTAGATAACGATAAAGAAATAGATCAGCTTAAACAATTTTTTATAAAGTTAGATCATCACATTGATAGGTTGCGTGCGTAGATTTCGGCATAACGTATATTATGTTCATTAGCGTACTCGGCATTGTGAATATAATTTTACTGAGATTCACAATGTCGAGCTGTAGCACCAACTGAGGTTGCGTAGGCTACAGTCTTGGATATGCTATTTAACTTATGTTCACCAAAAGTCTAGTTCATAAATAAAACACAAGATATATCTATAAAATTTAATAATTTATAAAACATTTTAATTTTCATTGAAAAATAGGTTCATGAACCTATTGGAAAATTTCAATTTTTGCAAAATAACGAGTAGAAGTGCTTCCTCAAAATTCACATAGTTCGATTAGACTTTGTAGAAAGCCAGCGAATGGGTATCAGCACTAAATCGTGATATTTCTTCGATTGATCAGGGCTAGATGTGAGGATAATAAATAGTTGTTCTATAAATTTTAGGGATGGACTTAATCATTTTGATAATTGTAGTACTAATAAGCTCTTATAAATTGTCTTGATTTCATTCTCACTAACCATATGAGCAATATAAGAACAAGTATTTAAGTAACCCGAATCCTGCTTAAGCCGATGATTCCTTAATTTGAATTGTTGGCTTATTTCGATGGGTTAATTGATATGCACATAGTGAGGCGTAAATTCCACTCAGAAATCCATGAAGACTACGTGCTTTACTCGTCACTAAATTGTATTGCCCCTTCAATAAGCTGAATAATGTTTCTATTTTATTGCGTTGTCTTAGGTGATATTCATCTGATGCACAGAGTTGAATAGCCTGCATATTCTTCCGATGATAAGTGGCTTTGTTGTATAAACATTCTTCAAGATACTGATTTTTAAGGATTTGTTTAAATTTTAATCCAAAAATAAATTAAACAAAATCATAGTCTTAGATATTTATGCAACAAAGCCCCATTAGAGCTAAACTCCATTTACTAATGTCATATTTAAATCTAATGGTATGAAAGTACTATCAAATATACTGTTTAAATTACAGCGATTTCATTCTTGCTTCCATTATTTCGAATTTGAAGTCTTGGAACCATTGAATTATTTAAGTAATCATAAATAACCATTTCAGGATGATGCAGATCAAATGCTTGTCCAAACCATATACAAGCAGCATTGGATGCACATGGTAAGACATGAATTTTGGTAATTCCTTTATCTGTTAGACTATGAAATAACGCATGAATATCTTGCATGAAACTTAGTCCTCGTTCAGGATTTCTTATTGCTCCATTCCCCATATATTCTGGTTTAGCAGTAATATTAATTACCGGATGTCCTAATTCAACAGCCTTATTTTTAGAGGTTTCTGGATCAGCAGTGAGATTCAATCTAATAGTAATTTCAGTACAATCTTCTATTTCACTGAAATTATTAATTTCATACGCTTTGGTTGTACATATAAGATCAGGCCACATCCAACAACTTCCATCCCTATACATAAGCATAGGTATAAATTTCCCTTTATTTCCTAATTTACTTCCTAATGCTATTAGGCATGGCATAGGGCCGAAGCCAAAAATAGCTACTCTCTTATCATCAAATTTAGTTTCCCTAAGTAATTGTTCTGTTTGAACTTCAAATTCTTCTAAAAAATACTTTTTATAGAACTCATCAGCTGAAGCTCTTAAATGAGCTGGTAATGGTTCATGAATTAGTGTCTTATCTTTATGCAAAATAGATTTTAATGGGAGAAGGCAGCTTGCAATATCACGTCGTGAAGGAGACTGAGGAATATTGCGATTCACGGGCCAGAAAAATAAATACACTGGCATAGGAGTAAAGCTTAAAGAATCTAATAAATCTTCGCATTGTGCTATGAAATTACTTCTCATTTGCGAGAGTCTTGAAGCTGTATATTCTGCGCCAGCAACTTTATCAATTAACCTATGATGTTTTTCACATAATAATAAAATATTCGTTGGATCATCTGATAGTTGATATGAGAAGAAGGGGATACCGCGAGTAGAATTTTCTGATGCTGCAACATTATGAGCTAAAACGCCATATGTACCTTCAAATCCAGTTATTTCATCTATGTTTAATTTTGCACCACATCCTTTAAACATACATCGGCCATGACTTGAGAGATAAATCTGGTTTTTATCTTTTTCAGATAAATCGTTACCCCTACCTGTAAGATGCTCAAAATCAAAAATTCTTTTTATGAAATATTCTAATTGGTTTACAGGGTTTGGTTTTTGTTTAGGAATCTTTCTAGGAACAAAATCTACATCTTTAACTTCGCTCTCTTGAGAGGAGGTTAAATTCCATGTTTCTTTTAACTTTTCAAAATCATGTAGAGTGTGGGCATCAATTATGTGACCTTGAAGAAAGCGTGCATAAATGGAAATTTTTTTGGCAAGCAATCTTCGGACAAAAGTTAAAGTATCATCATAATTGAGAATTATACGGAAAAAACTTTCAGGGCTTTTATTTTTCAATAAGACAAAAATTATATTTTTACGTTCTTCATCAACTAATACACCTAATGAATCTATACAAATATGCTTTAAAATTTCTTCTATATATTTATTTGCATTTGATAAATCATCTATTGCTGATAAAGAAGTCTGTAAACTTAGGGATGGGTCTAGTTGCATTTTCAATTTAACTCAATATAACCTAACAGTTTGATTTTAAAATTTTTTCTACCAATCCAGATTCCAGTTTTTACTCTTCCGATTATTAAATATAAAACTGGGTCATTAAGATTGGTAATGCCATTTAGAACAGTATCTATATCCCTTAAATCGGTTGGAGAGGGTGTTGGTACATCTTCAGGATGTGTATGCCATAGGCCTTGAAAATTATAGAATTTTTTAGATTCGTTCCAAGCTTGTATTAAAGCATATTGGTGGGACTTTGACCTAAAGAAAGACATACGTGTTTGACAGTCTCCTTCCATAGGAGAGGTAAAGCTTTCAATGATTTTAGCTTTAGTTTCTATGTCTGTTCTTCCAATTAGAATGCCACCCGATTCTGGAGAATCTGATTCTAATTGTATAAATTGCTTTAAACTCTTTAAAACATTTGCTTGAATAATAAAGACTTGGCCTGTAGGTGTGTCACATTTAATCCTCCATTGAGTTATGTATTGCAACATGGGCATACTTCTTTATAAATTTCTTTTAAATTCAATATATTAATTCCATTTGAATTATTTACTGAATTATAAAAAGGGGTAGTAATTATTCCATTTTTATTTGCATTCTGATTGTCGCCAGAAATAGAAACAAATCCTAATTGTTGATTCAGGACATATTCAGAAATATAGCTTGCTAGCTTCATGCAATTTAAAGAAGAGAAGGGGGTAAATGCACCAGCACACCCTGTAATATTTTTAGCAATTAGCTGTCCAGATTGTACATATTTATACATAGGGGTAAGACTTTTATTTGATTTTTCATCAAAATATAAGCAGTTTAAACATCCTACATATTTATTATTGAAAGAAATAAAATGTCCACCTAAATCATAAGGTTCTAACCAGCCTATTATTACTTGAATGTTTGCACTTATTTCATAAATAGTTTTTACGAGAGAAATCTCAGTAGGAGTATGGCCAATTGCTATGATGATAGTATCAATATCTTCAGTAATTTTTGATTTTATCCAGCTTTCACCATGGCTTACGAATGGAAAAATAGTTAATCCGGGCCTTTCTATTAAAAACTTATTAGCTAAAGAAGTAGATTTATAGGTATTAACATACTGCAAACCTAAAGAATGACGATAAATATTATCTGTTTTTAAAAGCTCTGGATCTATGAAAGAAAATTTATTTACGCCTGTTTGAGCTAATATCTCTGCAATCTTTGAGCCTAAAGCCCCACATCCGATAATCGCTATATGTCTTGTTTTTTTCTCTTGCCCCGTTCTATTTAATAAATAATCTATCCACGCTCTTTGTGTTAAAGAGACTTTAAAGCCTTTGAAGTGATGTGGTTCTAGGATTTTAGACCACGCCTATAAGTGATAATCTACTCCCCAATAAGCATGGGAAATGCTTGTTTTTGGAGTCAACCATGACACGAAGAAAACGTCGTAATCATTCAGCAGAGTTTAAAGTTAAAGTTGCTCTCGCAGCAATTAAAGGCGACCACACACTCGCTGAACTTTCTACTCAATTCGATTTACATCAAAACCAAATCATCGATTGGAAAAATCAACTGCTTGAGCAATCAGTCAATATTTTTTCACGACCAACAGCACAACAAGAACCAGAGATTGACCTCAAAGCTCTACATGCCAAGATAGGACATCAGGCATTGCAAATTGATTTTTTAGAAGGTGCGCTCAGAAAAATAGGGCAGCTGAGCGGCAAAAAATGATCGATAAGACCCATCAACTTTCGGTACGACAACAATCGCAATTGATTCAAATCAATCGCAGTACGTTGTATTACAAGCCCAAAGAGATTTCATCAACTGATTTGAGTTGGATGCGTCTAATCGATGAAATTCATCTCGACTACCCATTTATGGGCAGTCGAATGATACGAGATATGCTACAGCGTCAAGGACATCAAATAGGTCGGCGTAAAGTCCGACGTTTAATGCGCTTGATGGGAATACATGCCTTGTATCCAAAACCCAATACCAGTAAGCCTAATCTTGCACACCGTATTTTCCCATATCTGTTGAAAAACATGGTCATCGATCACTCTAATCAAGTCTGGTGTACAGATATCACGTACATTCCTATGGCTAAAGGCTTTGTCTATCTGTGTGCAATTATAGATTGGCATAGTCGTAAAGTACTGGCTCATCGAGTATCGATCAGTATGGAAACAGACTTTTGCATAGATGCGTTGCAAGAAGCAATTGTGAAATATGGTTGTCCTGAGGTGTTTAATACAGACCAAGGCAGTCAATTCACAAGCGAGGCATTTTTGAATGAGTTAAAATTGCGAAATATCCGTATCAGTATGGATGGGAAAGGACGATGGATGGATAATGTAATGATTGAGCGTTTATGGCGCAGCGTGAAGCATGAGGAAGTCTATTTGAAGGCTTACGATACGGTTAAACAAGCGAAACAATCAATTGCTGAATATTTGGATTTTTATAACATGATACGTCCTCATTCAAGTTTGAATAAGGCAACACCGGATGAATTTTATGATCAACATTTACTAAAAGTAATGGCAGCATAATTTAAATATTTAGAGCGGATTTATCACTTATAAAACTGAATTGAGTGGTCTAATTAACGGAACCACATTAGAAGGATACTTTTTCTTTGAAAGAATACCAAATGGCATAATAAAAAATCACATAAGCAAATCCATGTTCATTTGGAATTCCCACTAGGGCATAATGATTGCCTTGTTTTAACAAAGATCGTTTGTTCTCATTAGAGAGGGTATTAACAATTTTTAGAAAATAGTCCTCATTAAAATAATCTCCTATATCTGGTATGGGGAAAACAGAAGCATCTTCTAATAATATCTTATGAATTTTTACTTTTGTGAGCTGGTTGTGGTTTATGTAAGAACTATCGCCATCATCAATATGCTCTAATATTTGATGATTCCCTTTTGATGATTTTCTTAACCAACCATATAAATTAAATGTAGAAGTAGGGTCGCAATGTAATATTACATCCTCATTTATATTTTGAGTGCTGCCTAAATATCCTTCTAGTTCGTTATACAAGCTTACTCGGTTGTTTAATTGAAAATTAATAAAAGATTGCTTGAGTATATCTATAGCCCTTTCAAAGAATTCAGTAATAAGTTCTTTATGTCTATAGCCTTCAAAGTTTTCACCTTGATGATCCGTAGTACAAATTTCCCCACTTTGACTCACATGATCTAAGGCAGACATTGGTCGTGTCAATATTCTAAAAATGGGAGGTATCGTCCAATTAGCTCTATTTTGAAAAATTAGACCAAGGCAAACCTGTTGTGTATTAATGAGAAAATCAAATTTTAGATTAACCCAATCCTTAGTAATAGAAGTGACATGGATATTTTGAGCTCCATGTTCACTTAATAGCTTTTCAATATTGTCTAACTTTGGGTTATCAAAAAACATTGAGTTTTCCTAAGCAGATTTTCCTTCTTGAGTGTAATAAGTTTGTACTACTGGTTCGGACACTTCTTGTATTTCAGGGATAGGGAATTGACTTCCAAAAGTTTTATTTAAAATTTTGCAAGCTTCTACTGTATCAGTTTCCTCATTTACAGCTTCTAAAGATGATTTTAAATCTTCAAGTTTTGATTTTAAGTGCTCCATTTGTTTTCGGGTCAATTTTTCGAGTAAGTCTACACCTTGATGTGCAGGTAAATTAATTACGAGTCTGAAGTAATACTCGTTATTTTCTGGATCAATGCTAAAGGTAGTGAATTGATCTAATACATTATTTACTATAGAAAGTAATACCTTATTATCATTCTCATAATCTTCAGCTGTTATATGCTCATATACAGCTGTAGTGATAGCAATACTCTTAAAAAAATCTAGACCTTTCTCATTTCGCCATTGTTTCAAGTAGCGAGTACATCGTCTAAACTGATGACGTAAATCTGAATCATCTTCAAATTTTCCCAAAATTGTATCGGTAAGTTCAGTAGGATTTGAAATATCCCAAGTCTTAAGGTCTTCAGAGGAGAATTCCTTACCTCGAGCTAGATACATATTGCCTTTGTCGTCTTCAGCGTAGATGGGCAGATCTACATGATAATCGGGACTACCATTTTTGAGATAAGTGACAGTTACGCAAGGTCGTTTGATCGTTACAGTTCTATGATGTGGTTCTAGGATTTTAGACCACGCCTATAAGTGATAATCTACTCCCCAATAAGCATGGGAAATGCTTGTTTTTGGAGTCAACCATGACACGAAGAAAACGTCGTAATCATTCAGCAGAGTTTAAAGTTAAAGTTGCTCTCGCAGCAATTAAAGGCGACCACACACTCGCTGAACTTTCTACTCAATTCGATTTACATCAAAACCAAATCATCGATTGGAAAAATCAACTGCTTGAGCAATCAGTCAATATTTTTTCACGACCAACAGCACAACAAGAACCAGAGATTGACCTCAAAGCTCTACATGCCAAGATAGGACATCAGGCATTGCAAATTGATTTTTTAGAAGGTGCGCTCAGAAAAATAGGGCAGCTGAGCGGCAAAAAATGATCGATAAGACCCATCAACTTTCGGTACGACAACAATCGCAATTGATTCAAATCAATCGCAGTACGTTGTATTACAAGCCCAAAGAGATTTCATCAACTGATTTGAGTTGGATGCGTCTAATCGATGAAATTCATCTCGACTACCCATTTATGGGCAGTCGAATGATACGAGATATGCTACAGCGTCAAGGACATCAAATAGGTCGGCGTAAAGTCCGACGTTTAATGCGCTTGATGGGAATACATGCCTTGTATCCAAAACCCAATACCAGTAAGCCTAATCTTGCACACCGTATTTTCCCATATCTGTTGAAAAACATGGTCATCGATCACTCTAATCAAGTCTGGTGTACAGATATCACGTACATTCCTATGGCTAAAGGCTTTGTCTATCTGTGTGCAATTATAGATTGGCATAGTCGTAAAGTACTGGCTCATCGAGTATCGATCAGTATGGAAACAGACTTTTGCATAGATGCGTTGCAAGAAGCAATTGTGAAATATGGTTGTCCTGAGGTGTTTAATACAGACCAAGGCAGTCAATTCACAAGCGAGGCATTTTTGAATGAGTTAAAATTGCGAAATATCCGTATCAGTATGGATGGGAAAGGACGATGGATGGATAATGTAATGATTGAGCGTTTATGGCGCAGCGTGAAGCATGAGGAAGTCTATTTGAAGGCTTACGATACGGTTAAACAAGCGAAACAATCAATTGCTGAATATTTGGATTTTTATAACATGATACGTCCTCATTCAAGTTTGAATAAGGCAACACCGGATGAATTTTATGATCAACATTTACTAAAAGTAATGGCAGCATAATTTAAATATTTAGAGCGGATTTATCACTTATAAAACTGAATTGAGTGGTCTAATTAACGGAACCACATTACTATTTGAATGAGTTAAAGCATCTCTAACAATTTTTTTAATTTCTACTGAGCCATATTCCTCTTTGTCACAATCTAATAAAACTCCTACATCAATATCATAATCTCCATTCTTAGGCTTAATCCCTGTGCCCAAGGCATAACTACCTTGATTAAAGTATTCAACAAATTGAGGACCATTTGGATCCTTTTTGAGTTCATCTTTTAAGGTGCTAATCAAAAGGTCACGTTTTTCACGTAATGTACTTTCTTCGTCATAACGACCTAATCGAATATTTGTGTGGAACTTAGCATAGTGTTTTTGTGGATTCGCCATATTGTTGTATTCCTGTAGTGCTTTTGTTGTTATGGGGATCTTCTATATTAAATACAAGTTAAGACATTAAAAAAAATGGAATTTTTAAAGGGAAAATTTAATCAAAAAATATTTAAACAAACGATGAGATGTATCAATCTCCAATTTTTAGCATTCCTTCCCAACTAAAATAGTTTTGAGTCAAATTCTTTCTGGACATCGCCCATACACGACCATGCATCTTGCAAGGTCCAATTACGGCATCGCCACCACAGAGTAAAAAGAATGTTCAAAATAAACAGTCTAAAAATTCTGAATAGCCTTTTAGAACAGAGAGTTAAGGCACACAATTTAAAATAGTCAGTGAGCCTATCAAAATCCTCATGTATGAAACCTAAGAAGTTCCACATTTTTCTGGGTATACAAGCCTAAATTTTATGGAAAGAATTCATATGCTGCTCCTTTAGCTAAAAGAGTATTCAGCTTACGATTCGTGGTTATTTTCAACAGTGCCTTCTGGTAAGGGTCGGCACCTGCACATCAAAAAAATCTCCCCCCTGAGTACGGCTGTTTCTATCGGGGGCAGAATATTCATTCTGTTACTTTAGACTACACCCTAAAGTAACAATATAAAAGTTCTTAAAAATATGTAACATTTAAATGATTTTTAACCATATATAACATGTAACTTTGATATTTAAGATTTATAATTTACGAAATTGTTCATTTTTATCTAATTGGGGCGTGAAAGAGTGAAAGGCCAAAAAGTAGGTTATGTGCGAGTGAGTTCGGTCGAGCAAAATACAGGGCGTCAACTTGAGGGAATTGAAGTCGACCGGATTTTTGTTGACCGTGCTTCGGGTAAAAATACCGACCGACCGAAATTTCAAGAAATGTTGAACTATGTCCGGGAAGGAGACAGGGTGATTGTACATTCCATGGATCGTTTTGCACGAAGTCTAAAAGATTTGGTCACTGAAGTAGATAAACTGGTCAAAAGAGGGATCGCCATCCAGTTTGTAAAAGAGAATATTACTTTTACTGCCCAATCCACGCCGATGGATAATTTGATGCTGCAACTGATGGGTGCTTTTGCGCAATTTGAACGTGAAATCATTCTAGAAAGGCAAAAGGAAGGAATTAAACTCGCCTCTGTTCAAGGGAAGTACAAAGGCCGGGTACATAAATTGAAGCCTGATAAAGCTGAAGCTTTGCGACAAGCATGGAAGGAAGGGCAGTATCCTTCAAAAATGGCATTAGGCCAGGCATTTGGAATTAGCCGCCAAGCGGTATACCGCTATTTAAAAGCCGGAGAGGAACTCAGTTGAAATTGGCGACTATAATTAACCTGAGTTCGATATAAAAAAAGAGTAGAAAAAAAGCCCTGTTTTTGTAACATATTGGTTCTCAAGACAAAATGTTATAAAACAAGGCTTCTCAATGGATCATATTACCGAATTATTTTGTATTTTGTATTTTGTATTTTGTATTTTGTATTTTGTATTTTGGATGATTTCTGCAAAAAATTTAATGAATCTTTAGAAAAAGCTTTAATTTCTAATCAAAAAACCAGGTTGAAAAAGTCAGCTTTAACCGTGATAAAGCATGGCCATAGGTCGCTGCTTTATCTGTATTGATGACCCCAGCAAGGAGTTTTCCTAGTCAGGTGAATGAGATTCATGCACGCGTAGCCGTCTTGAACAAATTCACAGAATTGGGGCGCCCTCACACCCAAGTTGTCACTTGAATTTGGCTCAATTAGGATCGCTCTATCTTTCAAAACTTTATGCAACAAAGCCAGAGTGACTTGTAAAATTCATTAATTTTTCTCGTAAAAAATCAATAAAAACTCGAACTTTTGCAGGAAGTAAACGAGTTTCTGTCAGTGCATAAACAGGTAAAAAATCGCCCTGCCATTCAGTAAGAATTGGTACTAATAACCCCTTATTAACATCATCATGAACTATCTCATGAGGTGTAAAAATAATTCCCTGGCCCAGAATTGACAATTTTCGCATCATACCAACACTATTCAGCATGAATCGTCCACTAATCTTAACTTCTACAGCTTCATTTTTATGATTCAATTTCCACACTAAATTGTTAGGAAAGCTCAGACATTGATGATGTGCTAAATCGTTAGGATGATTAGGGTGTCCATGTTTTTCTAAATAATCTGCGGATGCATAAAGTTGTCCTCGAAATTGCATTAATTTATGGCCGATTAAATTTGAACCTGGTGGATTCCCCATTCGAATAGCTACATCAATATTCTGTGCAACTAGATCAACCAGTTTAGAGGTCAAATCAATTTCAAAGTTAATGCCAGGATAAAGTTCTGCGAATTCTGTTAGTAGTGGAGCCAAAATCATTGCTCCAAAATCAACTGGTAAAGAAATACGTAGCAATCCACTGGGTTTAGATAGCATTTCTCCAAGCTGTTCATGAGCCAGTAGCGCTTCACTTACAATTCGTTTACAACGCTCAAAATAGACTTGGCCTGCTTCTGTTAGCTCCACTTTCCGTGTTGTCCGATGGAGCAATCGTAAACCTATTTCTTTTTCTAAATGACTAATTCTTCTTGATAATGTTGAACTTGGCATATTCAAGTTATCCGCAGCTTTTCTAAAACTCATCACTTTGCAAACTTCTACGAACAACGCCATATCATTAAGAAATTCCATCCGAATTATCCCATTAATGGATTAATGATTTCCATTTTACCATATTTATCTCAAAGGCTAACTCGTTAATACTATTTCTACTTACTGGCATATTTAACTTTTAATAAGGAATAGTGACATGTCTAAAGGAACTGCTGTCATCACTGGTGCAGCAAATGGTATTGGTCAAGCTTATGCTCAACGATTAGCTGCCGATGGTTTCGATATTGCTGTTGCAGACGTTGTAGATGCAGCCGCAACTCGTCAACTTGTTGCAGCAGAAGGACGTAAATTTTTCTCCGCTATTGTTGATGTCACCTCACCAGAGTCCACTCAAAAATTTGCAACTGAGGTTGCAGCTAATATGCCTCCTGTTGCCGCATTAGTGAACAATGCTGGAATTTATCCATGGAAATCATTTGAAGATACCGATTATGAAACATGGAAAAAAGTGATTTCTGTCAACTTAGATGGCGCATTTCTGATGAGCAAAGCATTTGTTCCTGTCATGAAAAATAATCATTTTGGCAGAATTGTAAATGTAGCAAGTACAACATTTTGGCTGAATGCGCCAGAGATGACAGCTTATATCGCAAGCAAAGGTGGTGTGATTGGTTTTACTCGTGCGTTGGCTAGTGAAGTAGGTGCTTTTGGCATAAACGTTAACGCGATTGCACCTGGTTTAACCAATACCAAAACTATGCATGGAATTAACGCAGATATTTTTGAGTACTTACCAAAACAGCAAGCAATTCCTCGAATGATTGAACCACAGGACATCGTTGGAGTGGTTTCATTCTTATGCTCTACAGACTCAGGCTTTGTTACAGGTCAAACGATTGCAGCAGATGGCGGTCAAGTTCGTATCTAAGAAAATCAGACTAAGTTACATCAAATTATCTAAATCAATTTATTGGACAATGAATCATGAATCAAATATTTAAACCTATTCGTATCGGTCAGTATCAATTAGCAAATCGACTAGCTATGGCACCAATGACACGATCACGTGCTCAGTTTGATGGGACACCTGGCGAATTAGCAACCGAATACTATACTCAACGTGCAAGTGTTGGATTAATCATTGCAGAAGGCGCACAACCCTCTGAAGATGGCCAGGGCTATTTAGCAACACCTGGTATTTATACAGATTCACATATTGCGGGCTGGAAAAAAATTACTGATGCAATCCATGCTAAAGGTGGCCATATTTTCATTCAACTGATGCATGCTGGTCGTATGTCACACCCAGATAATACTCCGCATCATCGTCAAGCTGTAGCACCTTCATCAATTGCTCCAGGGACAGGTACATTCACACCAACTGGAATGCAAGAAATTCCAGTTCCTTGTGCTCTGACAACGGAAGAAATCAAACAGACTGTTCAAGATTTTAGACATGCTGCCCGTTGTGCGATTGAAGCAGGTGCTGATGGTGTGGAAATTCATGGTGCCAATGCCTACCTGATTCAACAATTTTTTGCACCAAGTGCAAACACTCGTACTGATGAATATGGTGGGTCTATTGAGAATCGCGCTCGATTTGCCATTGAAGTAGCAACTGCCATTGTAGAAGAAATTGGTGCCGATAAAACCGCGATTCGTCTTTCTCCAGGCGCGCTGCTTTGGGGAATTGATGAAGGTCAAGAAGGCCCTGAATTATATCGTTATCTCGTGAAAGAGCTTAATAAACTAGGACTCGTATATTTACATGTTATGCATCTTGGCAATGAAGAACTTTTGCAAGATATACGTCAAATATGGACACAGGCATTAATCATTAACCGCCCTGGACGTCCGCGCGAAAACATCGGAACAGATATCGAATCAGGTTTAGCAGATCTAGAGTCTTATGGACAAATGATCCTCGCGAACCCTGACTTTGTAAGTCGTCTGCAACAGAATTTACCAATGAATGAAGCGGATAATACGACATATTACGGTGGTGATGCACAAGGTTATGTCGATTATCCAACTTTAAATACATCTACTGAAATTTAAAGGCTGCAATTATGTCTATTGTTATCGCTCAAGTTCAACGCGCTAACCATGGTCGTCAATTTCATGGCTATGGATTACGTACGCAAGAATCGCTTATTTCTCCAATCCTTGGTGTCGATCACTATTGGATGAATGCTCCGACTTTCCCTCCTCACCGTCATCAGGGCATGTCAGCTGTCTCTTACTTGTTAGAAGATTCTGAAACAGGAATGGCGAATCGTGACTCCATTGGGACCCAGAATCTCATTCAGGCAGGGGGACTACATTGGACCACGGCAGGTCGTGGTGTATCACACGAAGAAGTTCCTGCTGAGGTTGGAAAAACTGTCCATGGATTACAATTTTTTGTAGATCTCTCTGAATCTAACAGTCAAATTGAGCCTTTTCCATTAATTCTTGAGGCTCAAGATGTCCCTGTAATTCACCTATCAAACGCAAAAGTACGTGTGCCATTAGGTAGTTATGGTGATGTTCATTCCCCAATGAACCCACCAACTGAAGTGACGATGCTCGATATTTCACTACAAGATGGTGCTGAGATCACTGTACCAATTGCTATTGGTCACAACATGTTTGCCATGCCTATAGCGGGAATGTTTGAAGTAGAAGGTCAAGAATTTAATCCAGAGAGTCTTAAACTTCCAGTATTCCCAGCCCAAAAAGTTTCTCGCGATATGACGTTTAAAGCCATACAAGGCAATGCCCATATCGTATTGTTCAGCGGACCTCCGCTATTTGCTTAATCCAATCCAAAGAAGGAATTTACTATGACTAACCAATACTTTACTGCTGAAAATTCAGCATTACTACTTATTGATCATCAAGTTGGTACGATGCAACTGATCAAAAATATAGACAAGGAACTTGCTGCTAAGCAGTCAATTGCATTGGCTAAGATGGCTAAGATTCTTGGCATGCCGGTAGTTATTACCTCTAGCCAAGAAGAGAATGCTCAAGGACCAATTCTGCCAGAAATCGCAGAGATTTTACCTGAAGCTTATGAAGCTCGTGTTAAGCGTCCAGGTGTAGTTAATGCTTGGGCCTATAAAGAATTCCATGATGCAGTGGTTGCAACAGGTCGCAAAAATCTAATTATGGCGGGTGTTACTACAGATGTCTGCCTTATTTTTCCAGCAATAGATGCTGCAACTGAAGGTTTTTCTGTGCAAGCTGTGATGGATGCTTCTGGCTCACCAAGTGATTTGTCAGAAGAGTTTTCTCGTCAGCGTATGCACGATGCAGGCGTTGTACTCACAGCTACTAATACGCTCATGGCTGAAATCGCGCAAGACTGGTCTACTCCTACTGGACAACAATTGATTGGTCTGTTGTTTACAGATGTATTCCCAGCACTAGGTGCTCAAATTGCTTAACTGCAAGTAGATGGTTAAGGCTATTTGTTACGACAGATAGCCTTAACGGCACTGTTGCAAATAGGGATCTGAGTCGATGATTTTCCCTTCAAAAAAGCTTAGAGACCGAAAACTCTATTTACTAGCCAAACTTCTCCTAGAATATTACCGTTATAAAATAATGAAGCTTGTCCTTTGCGTAGAGCACGCATAACCTCAATTCCTTTAATTGTGGCATAAGCCGTTTTCATAGACTTGAATCCCAACGTAGCCTTGATGATCCGTTTGAGCTTGCCATGATCACATTCAATCACGTTATTCTTGTATTTAATCTGTCGATGGTCCAGGTCTTCAGGACACTTTCCTTCCTGTTTTAGTCGCGACAAAGCACGGCCATAGGTATGAGCCTTATCAGTGTTTATGACTCGTGGAATCTGCCATTTTTTGACATGATTCAAAATCTTACCAAGAAAACAATAAGCTGAATGGGTATTTCGTCTAGCAGAAAGATAGAAATCAAGAGTATGGCCACGTTGGTCAACTGCACGGTATAGATATGCCCATTTGCCATTCACTTTTACGTAAGTTTCATCCAGATGCCATAAATGTCGATCTGTAGGATTACGCCAATACCAACGTAAACGTTTTTCCATTTCTGGAGCATAACGCTGAACCCAGCGATAAATCGTGGTGTGATCGACATTCACACCACGTTCGGCCAACATTTCCTGAAGTTCACGATAGCTGATGCCATATTTACAATACCAACGAACAGCCCAAAGAATGATTTCACCTTGAAAGTGCCGACCGTGGAAGGGATTCATCTGCTGTATCTCGAAATAAATAAGATATTTAGCTTATCATGTCAGCCTATTTGCAACAGTGCCAGCCTGACCAAGCTGAAGCTTTACGACAAGCATGGAGGGAAGGGAAGTATCCATCAAAAATGGCATTAGGAAAAGCTTTTGGGATTAGTCGTCAGGCGGTATACCGATATTTACAAGTTAGTGAATAGCTTATTGGGATTGGCAACTAAATTTAGTTTAACTTATAAAAATCATGAAACATTGTTCGAATTTTAAGCGTGGAACATAAATAATCAATAAAAAGCCGCTCTGGTACCCTATGCCCCACAACGGCTTGATCTAATATACTGAAATTTAATGATAAATATCAAGTTGTTATTCCCAAGTAGAAATGTCCTACCTAATAACCAAATAGAAATGTCCTATATGGACATTTCCAAGTCAAGCACAGGATTCAGATTTCGTTGTTGAATTGCTGTTTTCTGTGCACGTCTGCTTGGCATCTTTTGAGAACGATTGCGTTTGTTTTGTTGTTCCAGTTCTTCATGCTGTTGTTGGATATGATTCAGAACAGCACCCAACCGTTTATTCTCAACAATCTCTCGCTGGTTGAGCTGACTTAATTTATCGAAGATGCTGTAATTGATCTTCCGGCCTTCATGCATGATGGCTACAGTACCATCCGGGTATTCTAGAAACTCAAGATATTTACCAATCAGCCTCTGGTTTTCTTCTGTACTCTCCAGGAGATATACACATTTATCATAAGTAATGGTCAGGCTATTGGTGACTCTACGTGGCTCTCGCCAGGTAAAAATATCATCTAATTGCTCAGCTGTTTCGGTGGCAGAGCGGTGTAAGTTCTTAGGATTAAAGGCCATCTTTGCAAACTTGAGATTGAACTGCTCAATAAAGCAGGGTAACCACTTATTCGCATCTGCAATCGAACTGATACCTTCCAGGCGCATCTCCTTAATCAGACGGTCCTGAAGGGTTCTGTTGGCCCGTTCCACCCGTCCTTTGGCCTGAGGGGAGTTAGCGAAGATGATATCGATATTGAGGGTACTGAGTACGCGTCCAAACTGGGTAATCTTGCTGTCTTTCTTGCTGCTTTGATTCACCCTAAAGACTGAATGTTTGTCGCTGTAAAACGCTAAAGGCTTACCATGCTGTTCAACATACAAGCGTGTCGAAATCATATAGTCAAAGGCTGATTCTGATTCACAGAAGCGTAAATGCTGCAATTTGCCTGTGGCATCATCGATAAAGACTAGCAGACAGCATTTAGCGGCTCTTCCTTCAAACCAGTCATGGTGTGAGCCATCGATTTGTACCAGTTCACCATAACAATCTCGGTTATATCGAGGCTGATATGGGCGTTTCAGGCGCTTGGAGCGAGGAATCCATAAATCGGCTGCAATCATCCAGCAACGCAGGGTTTCCACTGAAAGATCGAATCCATGAACGGTAGTGAGCTTTTCATGCGCTAAAGTGGGTCCGAAACCATGGAGTTGATCCGAAACAATATTGAGGCACTTGAGTCTGAGTTCTTCAGGAAGTTTGCAGTTGCTGGTTTGGCCACGACCAGCATGGGCTAATGCAGCTGGGCCTTGAGCTTTGTATTTCTGCAGTAAGCGTCTGATCTGACGTTCTGAAATATGAAGTAGCTGAGCAGCCTGGGATTGAGTTATGCGTTGATCGCAGATTTCCTGCAAGACCGACAATCGTTTAAGTTCTTTATCCGACATAGACACCAACATATCAAACCGTCCGCTTCAATAATCGCAAAAGTGCATATTCTAAAAGCGGACATTTTTACTTTGGAGAAACCGGACATTTCTATTTTGGGCTGGCTTTGTTGCACAAAGATTTGAAATGCAAAGCGCCCCTAATTGAGCCAAATTTAAGGCGTAACTTGGGTAAGTGGTCGACCTAATTCCGTAAATCTGTTAAGGACTGCTACACGTGCATGGATCTCATTCACTTGGCTATCAAAACTCCTTGCACTGAGTTTATCTCCTAATAATTTAATGCAGTGCATCTTAGTTTCAACCAAACTTCGCCGATGATAGCCTGACCATTTTTTCCATAGTGTCCTGCCTAAACGTTTAACTGTTCGAAGTAATTCATTTCGCTCTAGCGAGCTACTCTTTGTATCTTTCCATGGTTTCGCATTTTTTCTAGGTGGAATCACCGCATGTGCTTGCCGATCTGCAATGACCTGACGGCATTGCTTGGTGTCATAAGCTCCATCGGTATAAACAGAGTCAATCTGCTCATCTTGTGGAATCTGATTAAGTAAATCACCAAGCACCTGTGAATCACTGACATTATTGGTTGTGAGCTGAATAGCGCGTATTTGTAGGGTTTTGGCATCTATACCAATATGTAGTTTACGCCATTGGCGACGATATTCAGCTCCATGTTTCTTGCGTTTCCATTCGCCCTCACCTAGAAACTTCATGCCTGTAGAGTCTACGAGTAGATGCAGCCCATCGCTACTTTTTTGGTAGCTGATTGCAATATCAATATGCTTTTGTCTTCTACAAAGCGTACTGTAATCTGGTGCGGTCCAATTTAATCCGCAAAGTTTAATCAGACTTTGCACAAAGCCAGTGACCATACGTAAAGATAGACGGAATAAGGATTTAATCATTAAGCAGCATTGGATAGCTGCGTCGGAGTAGGTTTGATTTCGCCCTTGTTTGCCTTTTGATGGAGCATACCATTGCGTAGCAGGATCAAACCAAATGGCAATATTTCCGCGACTCATGAGTGCTCGGTTATATGCGGGCCAATTGGTTGTGCGGTAGATTTTGTGTGTAGGCTTCTTCATTTGAAAATTATATCGCTGAAAAAGCCTTTACAGATAGGTTTGTGCAACAAAGCCCTTCTAATATTTCTTTAGCACGAACTACACTCAAGACCTTATCTAAGCTACCTCGACACACTGGGAACAAACTGTGTGGAACAGACAGTATCTGCTCACGAATCTTCTCAGGTGTTTCATTAATATTTATCCAAGAGATTTGACTGCGAGGAGTCATAATCGTTGCTACAGATCGTTCAGCCAGTGTTAATACACCACCAATCATGTAACGCTCTTCATCCGCAAATGCTTCTTGGGCTTCAGCATGATGGGCACTATCTGAGATAGTTTCCATTTTTCCACCCATCATTCTTAAAATTGAGTCTGCAGTACGATGGCGTAATGGAATTTTGGATTCGTGCTTTCTAGCATTACGCTGAGAGAACTGATTAAACGCTTCAATTAAGATCGCGACACCAATACCTGCATAAATATAGCCCTTAGGAATATGGAAACCAAAGCCTTCTGCTATCAAACTGATACCAATTAAGAGTAAGAAACTTAAACAAAGGATGATTACTGTTGGATGACGATTTACAAAACGAGTCAAAGGTTTAGAAGCAACTAACATAACAACCATAGCTACAATCATAGCTACCATCATCACATAAATATTATCAACCATCCCAATCGCAGTAATAACAGAATCAAGAGAGAAAACCGCATCCAATACTACGATTTGTGCAACAACTGCTGTGAAGCTTGCATACACAACATTCGTAGTCACTTGAACTTCAGTATGGCCTTCCATCCTTTCATGCAGCTCACTGACTGCTTTATAAAGCAGGAATAAACCACCAAGTAAAAGAATTAAATCACGTCCGGAGAATGTCCAATCAAAGATTGTAATCAGAGGTTTTGTTAAAGTGACTAACCAAGAAATTGCAAATAACAAGCCTAATCGCATTAAGAGTGCAAGGGAAAGTCCTATTACACGGGCTTTATCACGTTGCTCTGGAGGAAGCTTATCGGCCAAAATAGCAATAAAGACCAGATTATCAATACCAAGAACAATTTCTAGAACGATCAGCGTTAATAAGCCAATCCAAATTCCAGGGTCTAACAAAAACTCCATCAGTTTGTACCTCTAATGAGTCTATTAGGAATATTGCTTTTTCTTGAGTTGATACTCGGCGAAGGGTCCATAAAATTAACCTGTTCAATTTATCTAAAATTATTATGCATGATCTTTAAGTTTAGAGTTTAAATTTTTATAAGTAATTAGGACTTACGCACTATTATTTATAGATTCTCTGTGGTAGCAGATGATTTTTATCGAGAATAAAGTCATCAATGAAGTTTTTGATAACTGGTCTAAATAATTTCTTCTGCCAACGATATACATTTTCAAAGATCCGCTCAAACTGGTTCTTTTGTATCTCGACGTAGGCCATCAAGGCTGAAAAAATATGATTCAAAATCAGTTTAGATCGTCTTACTTGAAACTTTTCAATATGACAAACCTGTTTAATCACCCGGTGATATTGCTCTATTTTCCAATGACTTGAATGTAATTCATGAAAACCCTCAAAGGACAATAAATCATCTTCATCTTGATGCACAATATAAAACCTCTGCTGTTCTTTTAACTGAGTCTTAAATAATTGTACAAAGCCAAAATCTTTGAGCCAGACCACTTGACCCTGATGGAAATTTGGCAATAAACGCAGTTGAAACCATTGTCCTTTTTCTGGGGAAACCTTACGGTTACAGTCGATACCAAACATAAATCGAATACCATATTTTCTTATGGTTTTTAGATTTCCAGTCGATGAATACCAACTATCACCTGTAATAAATTGAATCTTTGCACCCCAACTGAGTACTTCACTTAACATATCCATAAAGTAATCATTCTTGGTTTTACTTTCAGATTTGTCATAAATTCGGAAATTAATTGGAATATTTTGACCATTCTGATCTGTCGCATACAAGGTAATGAGATTAATACCCTTGACGGATCGGTGGTGTTTGCCTGACCAAAAATAGCTAACCAAGTCCATATGTTGACTATAGGGTTTATCTAAAACAGTATCATCAATACTGACTATAAGTTTATTATTATCAATATGTTGAATTGCTTCTTGATATAGGTCGTGAGGTGTGTAGTCTTCACGTTCTAGAAAGCGATTTACACTATCATGCGAGATGTTATAAGTCTCGGCAAGTTGTGTGCAGCTAATAGAGTTCGGTTCTGTCATGAGAAAGCCCATATAAATGGGTAATGTACAAGTTGCTGTAGAAGCATGTTTAATTCGTCTGATCACAGATACTTTATAAAGTATTTTAATACTTTTTTGAATCCGTCAATGCGTAAGTCCTAGTAATCTAGAATGTGTATAGAAGTAAAAATGTGTTCTGAGTAAGAAGCAGGTCAAGCTATTAGGCAAAGTAAAAAATGCTTTCACTTTGTATAATCAATTGTTGTTTTACTGAAATTAATCAGTCAAAGATTTACATTTGAAACTCGATTCAGTATTCTTTCGCTAATCATTAAGTGATTCGATCATATGCTAGCTAATAAGTTATCAAAACTTATTCTCGTATTTGTCCTGTTTTTGTTTGCTATAACAACGACGGGGATTTATACGTGGGCGCCAGTTTTTGCTAAAAATATTGATCATCATCATGAATTGAATATTTTTGTTGAAGCTGAAGATTCAAGTCAATGGTCTTTGGTTCATCATGAAGATGACCAAAAATCGTCTATAGACGATACTAAAAATCATAATTGGAAAAGCTATGATGAACCACAGTTTCATCATTCAATAAAACCAGATCAAACCGAGAATCACTTTACGATTGATCCCATATTTATTTTAAGTTTTATTTTTCCTCTTATATTACTTTTTCTGGGGCTATTTGAAAGGCCAATTCGTGTATACGATTTTAGGAAAAGAATATTCTATTTATTTAATTCCTATACATTTACAAAAGATCTAATTGTTCTAAGAAATTGATTCACCTATACAAAAAATAATTTCCATTTTTTTTGTATAGGTGAAGTCATGTCTAAAAAATATCAGATATTCCTTGCCTGTGGTTTAGTAGCAACAGCGACTCAATTATTTGCAGAATCTAATTACGCACAGCTACAACAACAGGTAATTTTAAACGATTCAATTTTGAAGAGTTTACAAAAGTCTCAGCAAGCATATGAAATTAATCAAAAATATGCAGGTAGATTGTCTAATCCAACGTTTAATGTTGAATTAGATAATCTTGGTAATTCGGATTTGAAACAACTAGATGGACCAACAACAATGATTGGTCTATCGCAGGACATTCCTCTCAATAATAAACTTGCTTTACGTAAACAATTGGCGGGTTTTCAGGGCAATAGTAATCAATTTGAAATTGTTAAACGCCAAGCTGAACTAAAAGCCGATTTACGTTTATGTATGTCAAATTGGTATATAGCGTCAAAACGTGCAGAGATTTATTCCACTGAAAGTAAATTGAATGCACGCCAAGCGAATGTATTAAATGAGAAATTAAAATTTGGACGGGTGATTCCATCAGATGTGCAACTGAGTTCAGCTTTATCCTCTGAGGCTAAATTACGTCACCAAAATGAACTTAAAAAAGTTCAATTCCAAAAAAATCTCTGTGGAAAATTTATCACTGCACTTCCTGAAGCTGCAATTGAAGTTCCTTTGAGTATTAATTTTTCAGATAAAGTCAGTTTATCTGAGCAAGAAGCATCGATTAAAAAGCAATTAGCCCAAACGCAATTTGATCTCGCGAAAAAAGAGGCTGTACCAGACATCACATTTGGGGTGGGTGTACGTAACTATCAAGAAACCAGTGATAAAGTATTTTTGGTATCAACCTCTATTCCATTATCGGTTTTCAACCGTAATAAGGGAAACATTGCACTTGCCCAAGCAGAACAAACAAATGCTGAAGCACTTTCTGAATTGATCACGCGTAATTCTAAAATTGATCTAGAAAATAAAGCTATAGAAATCTCTAACTTGATTGATTCAATTAAACAATTTGATCAAACCGTTTTACCTGCGACCAAAGAAAGTTTACGTATCGCTGAAATGGCTTATCAAGCAGGGAAAATTTCATTGTTGGAATTTAACAGCATTAAACAGATATGGTTGGATAAACATCTTGCCCGTTTTGATTTGTGGTTGGCTTTGCAAAATCAAATTGCAGAAGTTGAACGAAATTATGTAACCAATTTAAATCAAGAATAAGGGTGAATGATGATGAACAAACCAACAAATAAAATTGTGGCTACAGGTGCAATAGCTTTACTGATCGTACTGTGTGCATTGGCTTGGTATAAAACAAGCAATAAATCACAAACTTCATCAGCACATGGGGAAGCGACTGAAGAGAAAGTTGCAGTCGCTGGTGATGAGAAAGGTCCACATGGGGGGCGTTTATATCGTGATGGCGATTTTTCAGCCGAAGTAAAAATCTTTGAAGAAGGAGTTGAGCCACACTTACGAGTGTATGGCTATTTCAAAGATAAACCATTAAAACCAAATGAAATTAATGCCAATATCTTTATTAAGCGTTTAGATGCAGAACAAACTATTACTTTTAAGCCTGAAAGTGATTACCTAATTGGTAATGAAATTGTTTATGAACCACATTCATTCTTGATGGTCATTAATGTTGATTATCAAGGTAAAAAACATAGTTGGAAGTGGGATACCAAAGAAGGCCGTGTCACCATGCTTGATAGCAGTATCAAAAGCAGTGGTTTGGAACTTCTTAAAGTTGAACCAATGATGTTTGAAAATGCACTGGAACTCAAAGGTGAGCTTAAGTTCCCTGATAATTTTGAAAGTTTTATCACACCAAAAGCGAGTGGGACTTTAATTAAAACGTATAGCACGATTGGTGACAAAGTGAGTCAAGGTGATCTTTTAGCGACAGTACAAAGCCAAGACCTCATCCGTTTAAATGCTGAGCGTTCTATAGCGATGGATACATTGCAATTTTCTCGCAAAAAGATGGAACAAGAACGTACATTATTCCAAAAAAGAGTTTCACCTGAAATTGATTATATTAACGCTCAACGCGAGTTTGAAGATGCGCAAATTCGTGCCAATGAGCTGAACAGCTTAATCCGTTCATATGGTGATTCTGGTAATGGTACGATTGAAGTCAGAGCGGCAATGTCGGGTACGATTCTACAGGTACTTGGTGCTGTTGGTTCCAATGTTACTCCTGCATCACCGCTATTCAAAATAGCCAATACCTCACAGTTGTTAGCCGTAGTCAATGTTCCTGCTGACAAACTAAATGAGATCAATCCAGACAATAAAGTAACTGTTAAGCCTCAAACTCAAACAGGCACAGAGGAAGCTTTAGGGCGTATCAAATACATCAGTGATGTGATTGATCCGAAAACACGAACTGCACAAGTCTTTATTGAAATCTCGAACCAATTCAAATGGCGCTCAGGGCAGTTAATTACGGCTCAAATATTTGAAAAGCAAACGATGAAGCAGATGGTTGTCCGTGAAGATGCCTTACAGACCTTCCGTGATTGGGATGTCGTATTTATTCGAGTGGGTAATGACTTTGAAGCACGTCCTCTAGAGTTAGGCGATAAATTTAATGGTTACGTTGAGGTTAAATCTGGCCTGAAAGCAGGACAAGTTTATGCAGCAGGTAACTCATATTTACTGAAAGCAGAGCTAGGTAAATCTGGCGCTACTCATGATCACTAAGGGGTAGCGATTATGTTTGATCAAATTGTAAAACTCTCGATTAAGAATCGTTGGCTGGTACTCATCATCTTCTTATTTGTCGGAGCATTTGGCGTTTATAACTATTTTAAACTGCCCATCGATGCTGTACCCGACATTACTAACGTACAAGTTCAAATTAACAGTGAAGCACAGGGTCTATCTCCACTGGAGATGGAGTCACAGGTCACTTACCCAATTGAAACGGCTTTGGCAGGGATTCCAAATCTAGACTACACACGTTCTGTATCAAGATATGGTTTGTCTCAGGTCACAGCTATTTTCAAGGAAGGCACGGACATTTATTTTGCTCGTCAAATTGTCAATGAGAAACTTCAAGGTGTTACTCCAAACCTTCCGAGTGGAATATCGACTTCAATGGGACCCGTTTCTACTGGTCTTGGCGAAATCTTTATGTACACGGTGGAAAATGCGAAAAATAATCAGAACCCACTTTCACCGACTGATCTCCGGACATTACAAGATTGGGTCATTAAGCCCCAGTTGCGGAATGTTGAAGGTGTAAATGAAATCAATACAATTGGTGGATATTTAAAGCAGTTTGTTGTACAGCCTGACTATGCTTACTTGCGCAGCATTGGACTAGATCAACAAGATGTTTTGGATGCCATTTCAAAGAACAGCATGAATAAAGGTTCAGGTTATATTGAGAAGAATGGCGAACAGTATTTAATTCGTTCTGATTCTCAAATTAGCTCTATTGAGCAAATTCAGAATATTCCGATCACCACAAGTAGTGGTTATATTTTACGACTTAAAGATGTTGCTAAAATTTCAATAGGTCACGAGCTGCGTACAGGAGCAGCAACCAAGGATGGTCAGGAAATTGTTCTTGGTACAGCCTTTATGTTGATTGGTGAAAACTCTCGAAATGTTGCACATGCAGTAGATCAAAAATTACAGCAAGTTCAAAAGTCTCTACCTGAAGGCGTTGAAGCGAAAGCTGTGTATAACCGTACTACATTGGTTGATGCCACCATTGAAACAGTGAAAAAGAATTTACTAGAAGGGGCCATTCTTGTCATTGTTGTTTTGTTTGTTTTTCTTGGGCATTTCCGTGCTGCGCTTATTACAGCGATGGTTATTCCTTTATCTATGCTCATGACCATTACAGGTATGGTGAATCAGAAAATCAGTGCAAACTTGATGAGCTTGGGGGCTTTAGACTTCGGGATTATTGTTGATGGTGCGGTTGTTATTGTGGAAGCTTCACTTGCTAAATTAGCTATGAAGCAAAAAGAGCTGGGACGAATACTGACGAGACAAGAGCGTTTTACGACTGTTTTTGAAGCGACTAAAGAATCAAGAAAAGCCATTCTGTATGGTCAACTTATTATTATTTTGGTGTATTTGCCAGTAATGACCTTAACAGGTGTTGAAGGCAAAATGTTTACCCCTATGGCTGCAACAGTGGTGATGGCATTGGTTGCAGCAATGATCCTGTCGGTAACATTTGTACCAGCAATGGTTGCTCTAGTTACCGCAGGTAAAATCAAAGATGAAGAATCTAAAATTATTCATTTTATTAAAAAGCTTTATAACCCAGTTTTAGATTGGTCGCTTAATCATCGCTACTTATTAGTTGTATTTGTTGCGGTGTTTTTTGTATTTAGTGCAAGCCTTTCAACACGTTTAGGCTCTGAATTTATCCCATCCTTGGATGAAGGTGATGTTGCACTACATGCTCTTCGTATTCCGGGTACATCTCTGACTCAAGCAATAGAAATGCAATATGCACTTGAGAAAGAAATTAAAAAGATTCCTGAAGTTCAAACCATCTTTGCCAAAGTAGGTACTGCGGAAATTGCAACCGACCCTGTTCCACCTAATGTGGCAGATAACTTCATCATGTTAAAACCGCGTAACGAATGGCCGAATCCTGATAAGGAAAAATCTGCTGTCGTTGCTGAAATTGAGCGTGTTTCTAAAGGTGTGTATGGAAATAACTACGAGTTTACTCAGCCAATTCAAATGCGTTTCAATGAGCTTATTTCAGGTGTTCGTACTGATGTTGCGGTCAAAATCTATGGGGATGATTTAGAGCAGCTATTGGAATTAGGTAATCGTGTTTCGGATGTGTTGGAAGGGGTAAATGGCACGGCTGATTTGAAAGTTGAACAGATGTCTGGTTTACCCATGGTATCCGTTGAACTCAAAAAAGACATGATCGCCAACTACGGTTTAGACGCTGAAGATGTACAGGAGCAGGTTTCAAGCCTTATTACAGGACAAACAGCAGGTAAGGTTTTTGAGGGTGACCGTAAGTTCGATATTGTGGTTCGTATGGATCAAAACTCAGTTACTGACTTAGAAAAAATCTATCAAATTCCTTTCAACTTACCTGATGGCTCAAGTGTACTGATGTCAGAATTAATTGAGTTGAAGAATATTCAAGGTCCAAACCAGATTTCTCGTGAGAATGGTAAACGTCGAATTGTAATCACAGCGAATGTACGCGGTACAGATATTGGAAGTTACATCGCGGAAGCTCAGTCAAAGTTAGATTCCGAATTTCAATTACCTGAAGGCTATTGGCTCACTTGGGGCGGTACATTTGAGCAAATGGAGTCTGCTACAAATAGGCTCTTAATTGTAGTTCCAATTGCTTTGATTCTAATTTTTGCCATGATCTATATGGCACTCGGTAATTTTAGAAATAGTGTATTGGTATTTACAGGCGTTCCTTTTGCTTTAACAGGCGGTGTAATCGCATTAGCTTTGAGAGACATACCATTTTCAATATCTGCTGCGGTTGGCTTTATTGCACTATCAGGTGTAGCTGTATTGAATGGCTTAGTCCTTGTATCTGCGATTCAGCGCTTAACAAGCCAAGGAGAAGAGCTTGTTGAAGCAGTAAAGCATGGTGCACTAGAACGACTTAGACCTGTACTCATCACAGCATTGGTTGCCTCTTTAGGTTTCATTCCAATGGCATTTAATGTCGGGATTGGTTCTGAAGTACAACGACCTATTGCAACCGTGGTGATTGGTGGAATCATTTCCTCTACGTTGCTGACTTTGATTATCTTGCCGACACTTTATATTTGGTTTAACCAAAAACGTCGAAAGAAATCAGAAGATTTTGCTGAACAGCAAGAAGCCTAGAAGAACTTTTGATGACTAGCATGATGCGAGATAAAAAGTTTAAATTTTTGAGGGTGTGGCTAGCCTGCATCATCAGTCTTGCACTATGCCTGCATTTTAATGAGCATGTGACTGAAATAAGTCTTCAAGAGCATGACTATGTGGATGCAATTCACTCTCACCATCATGAAGTAAATCAGCAGTATTCACATAGTCATCAAGATAATCTTTATGAACATTTTGTTGGCTATGAAGCTATCAAAGCAATTGCAGTCATTTTACTTCTGTTAAGTATTCGGATTTTTGAACGAACTAAAAATTATATTTTTTTAATGGCAAGCCGTATTTTCAAACCACCAAAAACTTCAATGAGTTCTCAATTCATTATTTATTTTGGAGTTTGATTTATATGCAAATTATTGATTCACATTTTGTGAAGTTAAAAAACTACTTAAAGCTCTTTATTGCTCTAAGTATATTACTTGTTAGTCCTGCACTTTTTGCACATGGCGTAGCAGAAGGTGATAAGGGCTATATTCAAGAAATTTATGGTGTCCATGTGATTCCATTCATTTATTTGGGGGCCAAACACATGGTCACTGGATATGACCATTTATTATTTCTCGTTGGTATTATTTTCTTCTTATACCGTATGAAAGATATTGGTTTATATGTCAGCTTATTTGCCATTGGTCATTCAATTACCATGCTCATAGGTGTGTATTACAACATTTCAATGAATGCCTACATTATTGATGCAATCATTGGTTTTTCTATTGTTTATAAAGCTTTAGATAATTTAGGTGCTTATCAACGTTGGTTCGGTTTTCAGCCCAATACAAAAATTGCCACACTGATTTTTGGTTTGATTCATGGTTTTGGTTTAGCTGTGAAAATTCAAGAATATGAAGTGCCAGATGATGGTCTGCTTGCGAATTTGATCTCATTCAACATTGGTGTCGAATTAGGGCAATTCATGGCATTAGCTATCATTTTATTGCTGATGACGATGTGGAGAAAAACGCCTTATTTCTTCAAAACAGCATATCAAAGTAATGTCTTTTTAATGTTCTTTGGTTTTTTACTTGTTGGCTATCAACTTACCGGCTTCATTATTCAATAAGGATCTAAATTATGTATAACGCTGAAATTCCAAAAGATGTTGAACTACCATCTTCAAAAAAACTACTTAAATCAACGGCTATTGCAGCTGTAAGCGCTATCGTTGTTTTAGTGACCTGTGTGATGCCTGCTGAGTATGCGATTGACCCTACAGGGATTGGTAAAGTACTTGGATTAAGCAAAATGGGTGAGATCAAACAATCCTTAGCGGAAGAATCAGAAAATGGGATAGGAGAAGCTCAAGTGGCTTCAATTCCAAATCAAGTTAAACAGGAAACTGAAAATTTAAGTAGTGCATTACCATTGGGTTCATCTTCAAAAATGCCGATGCCTCCAATTGCCAAAGAAACAATTTCACTTGAGTTAAAACCAAATCAGGCAACGGAAGTGAAGCTAAGTATGCCTAAAGATGCGAGTGTAGCCTTTGATTGGAAGTCTTCAGGTGGTGGCTTAAACTACGACACACATGGTGATGCTGTAAATGCGCCAAAAGGTTTCTATCATGGCTATGGTAAAGGGAAAAATGAAACTGCTCAACAGGGAACATTAACTGCTGCATTCGATGGTAAGCATGGCTGGTTCTGGCGCAATCGTACTGAAAATACAATCACTGTGACTCTAAATGTAGAAGGTCAATTTAGTGAAATGAAAAAAGTCTTTTAATTTTTAAAATTCCAGATGAGGTTTAGACCTCATTTGGAACCTGTTCTGCATAACAATTAGGTTCTAAATAAAGGAGTCCCTAAAATGCTAGAAGTATTAAAAAACACAACATATAGGCATTTGTTCTTAGCTCAAGTCATTGCTTTGATTGGTACGGGACTCATTACGATTGCGTTAGCTTTGCAGGCATATGATATTGCCAAGGGTGAAGCAGCTCAGGTACTTGGGATAGCGCTGGCAATCAAAATGATTGCATATATTGGTGTTGCACCTATTGCTTCAGCATTTGCGGAACGACTACCACGTAAAAAAGTTTTAGTAGTTTTAGATATCATTCGTGCTTTAACAGCATTATGTCTGCCTTTTGTCACTCAGATTTGGCAAATTTATGTCTTAATTTTTATTTTACAATCTGCATCTGCTGCCTTTACACCAACATTTCAAGCCATGATTCCTGACGTATTGCCTGAAGAAAAAGAATATACAAATGCGTTGTCACTTTCACGTTTAGCCTATGATTTAGAAAATATCATTAGCCCAATGTTGGCTGGATTTCTTCTGACCTATATTAGCTATCACAATTTGTTTTTAGGAACAGTAATTGGTTTTATTGGCTCAGCTCTATTTGTTGTCAGTGCAAAACTACCTATTGCTAAAGTACCTGAGTTTAAAGGTATCTACAGCCGTATAAAGCAAGGGACAAAAATTTATTTTAATACCCCGCGTCTAAAAGCACTTTTGGCACTAAATCTGGCAATTGCATCAGCCAGTGCAGTCGTTATCGTAAATACAGTCGTTCTTGTTCAAACGACCTTTGGCTTGACGGAAAAAGCGACGACATGGGCATTTGGTTTATTTGGTTTGGGTTCAATGTTGGCAGCCTTCATATTGCCTATAGTCTTAGAAAAGTTAAATGATCGCTCTGTCATGTTAACTGGTACGGCAATTTTGGTAGCTGGCCTGTTCTGCGGATATTTAATATCTTCTTATAGAGGGCTTTTAGTTTTGTGGTTTATTTTAGGGATAGGATATTCTGTATCACAAACGCCTACAGGTCGTTTAATTCGTAAATCTGCATCGAGTGAAAATAGGACTTCATTGTTCGCTGCCCAATTTGCATTTTCTCATGCTTGTTGGCTGATTACTTATCCATTGGTAGGATGGTTAAGTACTAATGTGGGAACATTATTTACTTTTGTCCCTATGGCAATCATAGCTTTAATCGCAATGTCTTTTGCTTTTTTCATTTGGCCAAAACAGGATGACTTGATTTTAGTTCATTCACATGATGATTTACCTGCGGATCATGAGCACTTAGTGAATCACAAGCATGGTAAAAGGCATGAACATGAATATGTGATTGATGAATATCATCAGAAATGGCCTAAATAGATGATTGCTTATCTATTCTTGTTTTTGAGTGCCTTTGGAGCGGCTACGCTACTTCCTTTACAGTCTGAATCTGTTCTAGCAGGATTATTGGTACTCGGTGAATATTCTATTGTTTTACTAATCCTAGTAGCTACAGTGGGAAATGTCCTTGGTTCTTGTCTAAATTGGTGGTTTGGTATGAAACTGGAACTTTTAAAGAATAAAAAGTGGTTTCCTATTTCAGAAAGCAAATTACTACGAGCCCAAAATTTATATATGCAATACGGATCAGCAATATTATTTCTAAGTTGGGTTCCGATCATTGGCGATCCTATTACCTTAGTCAGTGGTGTATTAAAAGAGAAGTTCATTAAATTTTTATCAATTGTTATTTGTGCAAAATTATTAAGATATATTTTTATTTATTTGCTTTATCTTGGTATTTTTTAAGTAAATTTTGAACATTTTGTTTAAATAATGTACAGTTTAACTTCTTTATATCTTGAATATTAATTTAAAGAGGGTGTTATGAGCAAAATTTTATTTTTTTCTTTATTGATACTTACAGTGACAAATGTAAATGCCCATTCAGGCGGTACAAATTCACAGGGTTGCCATACCAATAGCAAAACAGGTGATCATCACTGTCATTAACAAAGAGTGAGTTGAGCACAGTTTTTAAGTGATATAACAAACTGTGCTCTTTTTTATGTATAACGGTTAATTAGGGCTAAGAAGTCATTCAAATCTTCTTCATTTATTTTTTCTAAATCACTAAGTACATGCTCTCTAAGATGAAGCTCAATTAGTTCATTCATTAAACCTGTTATTGCTCCTTTTATGGCGGCAATTTGTTGTAGAACTTCGATACAAGAAATATTTTCAGATAATAAGTTCTGCTCTATGGCATTGGTTTGACCTTGTATCCGTTTTATACGGTTCATGATTTTTTTGTTTTGATTTAAGTGAGACATAGCTTTTACTCATAAAAAATATATACTGTGGGGGAGTATCTATTGTGGCACATTCAAATGCAATATTTAAGTAATGTAAAAAGTAACCATACCCATCAATTTGATGAGGGGAATCCTTTAGCACAAAAGAAAATTTTGATAGCAACCATTTTAACTGGCGTGATGATGGTCTTTGAAATTTTTGGGGGATGGTTTTTTAATTCAATGGCTTTGTTAGCAGATGGGTGGCATATGAGTTCACATATGCTGGCGTTAGGCTTAGCATATTTTGCGTATAGAATGGCTCGGAAATATTCACAAGATCAGCGTTTTTGCTTTGGCACTTGGAAAATTGAAATTTTAGCCGGTTACTCAAGCGCTATTCTATTGATGGTCGTTGCTGTATTTATGGGGATTCAGTCTGTTGAGCGTTTAATGAATCCAGTTAATATTCACTACAATGAAGCAATTTCAATTGCTGTAATTGGATTGATTGTAAATTTCGTATGTGCATGGTTGCTGCATGACAGTAGTCATCACCATCATCACGGTCATAAGCATGACCACCATCATCATGACCATGCTCACAATCATGATAATCATGACTTAAATCAAAAGGCTGCTTTTTTACATGTTGTGGCTGATGCAGTGACTTCTATATTGGCAATTATTGCATTGTTTGCCGGTAAGTTTTTTGGTTGGGACTTTCTGGATGCTGTATTGGGTATTGTAGGTGCCATCTTGGTCGCACACTGGTCTTGGGGATTAATTCGTGAAACAGGTAAAACCTTACTTGATGCTGAAATGGAACATCCTGTAGTTGGTGAAATTATTGAAGTCATTGAAGAATTAGATGCGCAGGCTGTTATTACTGATTTTCATGTTTGGAAGGTAGGAAAAGGTAAATTTTCTTGTATTCTTTCATTAGATTCTGATAGCAATAAGCTGACAGCCGATAGTGTCAGAAAAGGGCTCTCTATACACGAAGAAATCGTTCATGTTTCCGTAGAGATAAATCGAATAACTCAGTTTCAAGTTGCTATATAACCTACTCAAATTAAGCAGGTCAAACAACCTGCTTAATTTTTATTACGAGAAACTTATTTATATGAATTGTTCAAAATTTATTTCAATACCTTATTACCTGAAAGCACTGTTAGCATTACATCTCGCAGCTTCATTAACGAGAGTCATAAAGCTAATTCAATCGAGGTTCTGTTTGGATGAACATGCAATGACTGGGCTGCGAATAAGAAAGTCAGTATTCTGTTCATCATTTTTAGATATTTTGTTTGAGGGAAGTTATTTCTACGCTAATTCAAATGGCTGATGTTCTAGAATATATAAAGAGAGAAGTAATAATTAGTTGAATTTTCCTTTATTTTACAATTAATTGTAAAAACAATAATAAGTGAGGAAATTATGGTTTTTTAGTCTAAAGAGTAAATGTTGTTATTGTAGTGCTAGTATCGATACAATTTTTATCATGTGATTTTACTATATGCAAAATCAGGTAGCCGAAAAGGCTGGTGTCCCCATATTAACGTTAGCTGCATTAGGTGTGGTTTTTGGAGATATTGGTACGAGCCCACTTTATGCGTTAAAAGAAAGCTTCCATGCAACACATGGTATGCCTATCAATGAAATTAATATTTTGGGAATTCTCTCTTTAATATTTTGGACTATTACCCTGATTGTCTCGCTTAAATATGTCATGGTGATCATGCGAGCCGATAATAATGGTGAGGGGGGAATCATGGCATTGTTAGCTTTGAATCTTCGTCAAAAGGGGCTCTCGAATAGAACAAAAATAATTATTACTACTTTAGGATTTATTGGAGCATCTTTATTTTTTGGGGATGGAATCATCACCCCTGCAATGTCAGTGTTATCTGCGGTTGAGGGTTTGTCTATTGCTACACCTACACTTGCAAAATACATTGTCCCTATCAGTATCGGAATTTTAACAGCTTTGTTTTTAGTACAAAGGCATGGCACGGCTATAATGGGGAAGTTTTTCGGTCCTATCACTTTATTGTGGTTTTTAGCCATCGGTGGATTAGGGGGGATGAGTATTATTCAAAGCCCTTCAATTTTGGCCTTTTTGAGCCCGCATTGGGGAATTTCTTTTATCCTCACTAACCCGCTAATTTCTTTTTTTGTGATGGGGGCTGTGGTATTGACCGTGACAGGCGGTGAGGCCCTTTATGCTGACATGGGACATTTTGGTGTTGCACCAATTCGGTTCGGTTGGTTCCTTATCGTACTGCCTTGTTTAATTCTGAATTATGCAGGACAAGGTGCTCTATTACTTCGAGATCCTACTGCTATTTCTAATCCATTTTATTTATTAGTTCCGTCATTGTTACTCTATCCAATGATTGTACTTGCTACTGCTGCCGCGGTTATCGCATCACAAGCATTAATCAGTGGTGTATTTTCAATGGCAAAACAAGCAATCCAGTTAGGGTATTTACCTCGTTTAACGATACAGCATACTTCTGAATCAGAAATGGGCCAAATTTATATTCCTTTTTTAAATTGGCTTTTATTTATTTCTATTATTGCAGTTGTTCTATTGTTTAAAAGTAGTAGCAATTTAGCAGGAGCCTATGGTCTAGCTGTTACTGTGACTATGTTCTGTGACACTCTTCTGGTTGGGTTTTTAGCTTATAGTTATTGGAAATGGAAGACTTGGAAACTTATTCTATTTATTGTTCCATTCGTTGTAATTGATTTGGTACTCCTAAGTTCAAACCTATTAAAATTCTTTATTGGTGGGTGGATGCCTGTAGTGGTTGCCCTTATTGTTTTCACATTAATGATGATCTGGAAGAGAGGTAGGGGGGAGCTTCAGGCAAAACTTCAGAGCGATACACTACCTTTAGATATGTTCATTCAACATGTAGATGATTCGGTTAATAAAGTTACTGGAACTGCCGTCTTCCTCACGGGTACACCAAATGTTGTTCCCCATGCACTTTTGCATAATTTAAAGCACAATAAAATTCTGCATGAACGAAATGTATTGGTTACAGTTGATGTCCAAGATATACCGTATGTTTCTAAGGATGATAGGTTTCTTGTTGAACAGTTAGAGCTAAACTTCTTTCGGATTAAATTGAATTATGGTTTTAAAGAACAACCCAATTTACCTATAGAGCTTGAATCTGTTTTTGATGCTTATCATATTGAATTTAATCTAATGGAAATCAGCTTCTTCGTTTCACGTGAACGAATTATTTCTAAACAGAATAAGCTCTTAGATAAATGGAGAGAACAAATATTTTCGAGTATGCATAAGAATACTAGTCCTATCAGTGATTTTTACCAGATTCCATCGAATCGTGTGGTAGAGATCGGTAGTCAAATAGAAATATAAAGATATAAAAAACAGTCGAAGCTTATACTTCGACTGTTTAAATTACATAGAAAGAAAGTTAAAGCAAATTAAACCAATTAATGCTGAAGCTGCAAGGACGTACATCACTTTGAGCTGGAAATGAAATAAGCCAACCAAAGCTACAAGTGCAATTAACGCACCAACAATATCGAAAGAGCCGTTAAAACCTGTTGGCCAAAGTACATGATAAGCAAAAAATAGGGCAAGGTTAAGAATCACACCAACAACTGCGGCTGTAATAGCCGTTAACGGAGCTGTAAATTTGAGCTCATTATGTGTTGATTCGATAATTGGTGCACCAGCTAAAATAAAAACAAAGGAAAACAGGAAAGTAAACCAAGTGACTATGCTTGCTCCAATGGTGCCCGCCAAGAATAAATGATCTGAGCCTAAGAGTGCTTGATTGAATGCTCCTAAAAAGCCAACAAATGCGACCACCATAATTAAAGGGCCGGGCGTGCTTTCACCTAGAGCTAAGCCATCTATCATTTGAGTCGGACTTAACCAACCGTAATAGCTTACAGCACCCTGATAAACATAAGGCAATACTGCATAGGCACCACCAAAGGTGAGCAGGGCTGCTTTCGTAAAGAACCAAGCCATTTGGGTGTAAGTATGATCCCACCCCAGCGTTAAGCTTAGGCTCAGGATTGGAATAAACCACAGTAGACCACCAATTAGCAGAATACTGCCCAATCGTTTCCAGCTAAAGATCGCATGTTCAGGTGTAGGAGTATCATCATCAATTAAAGCACGACCATAATCTTTTTTATTCTGCTGGTGTGCGTTTCCACTAGAAAATAGGCTTGGATATTTTTTACTGGTTAGATAACCAATGATTGCGGCAGAGAGCACAATTAAAGGAAAGGGTAAGTTGAAGAAAAATATAGCAATAAATGAAAGGGCTGCAATCAGCCATAAAAATTTATTTTTAAGTGATCGACTGCCGATTCGATGTGTTGCATGAAAAACAATGGCAACAACAGCAGGTTTAATACCGTAAAAGAGCCCTGCAATAATGGCTACATCACCAAATTTTACATAAACCCATGAAAGACCAATTAAAATAAATAGTGAGGGTAGTACAAAAAGAATCCCTGCAACTAAACCACCGACGGTTCTATGCATTAACCAACCGATATAAGTTGCTAATTGTTGTGCTTCAGGACCCGGTAAGAGCATACAATAGTTCAGTGCATGCAAAAATCGCTTCTCTGAAATCCACCGCTTTTGTTCAACCAGTTCTTGGTGCATGACCGCAATTTGACCTGCGGGCCCCCCAAAACTAATGAACCCCAATTTAAGCCAGAATAGGAATGCTTGCCAAAATGAAACTGACTGTATCTCTTGTTCTGGTTGTATAACAAGTTCTTGTTCCATGATTATTCTCTTGATAGGTTGGCATATAAGCCATCGAAAATGTGATTCGATAATGCAAATAATTGGTCATCGTCACTTATCTGACTTCGAATTCCTTGAATAACTTTTTCAATACCAATCGCTTCTGGAGGCTCAATTCCTCCTACATCAAGGTAATGAACAATTTCAGCGATTTTCTTTAATGCGGGTGTTTCTAGATCAAAACTATGTAAAAGAACTTCGAAGGTCACCCAATGATTGACATGACTGAAAGTTGCATCATCAAAATCGAATCCAAATGCATCTTCGGGGCAATCAGTTGGGGTTTCTAACCAAATGAATGTTGGTGAGGTATCTATAAAAGTTTTGATTAGCCATGCAGAGGCTAGACGATCAATCCAAGGTCTTTTACGTGTTGCCCAAATTCTGTTTTGATAATTACCTTTATCCAGATGTTGAATATGAGCTTGTATAGCTTTAGGTTCATCGACTTCACCGAGACGTGCAATAGTGAGTTCCAATAAGGAAAGTTCATTAAGAACCTGTACTTGAGTCTCATCTGGATAATAGTCAATGTCTACAAGTGCATCGATGCTTTTTCTTAATTTACGAATCTGTTTGAGTAGTTCTTTCTTATCATCTTTAGTTTGACGATCTCTTATTTCCGTGAGTTGTTTATAGAGGGTTTCGTACTCTTCTTTTCGACTGAAAATAGGTGCGAGTTCAAGATTTAAAGGTGGCTCTGCGTAAAACACATAAGCAGTTCCTTGTTCAGAAACAACATCATTAGCAATAGAGGTAAACTTCTCACTATGATTAATAGGGAGTATGTAGACCCCATCTCTAAGGGTCGCGGCACCACTTGCTTTCAAAGATCGCCAGACTCTCATCCGAGTACTTGTGTTCTGTGTAGGCAGAGATGTTATGAGTAAAGAAATAGACATGTAGTATACTCAACATATTTGTAGAATATATTACTAATAAATTTTTATACTTCAAATACGAATAAATGATTTCCTATAGTAGGAAAAATATTAAGAAAATATTTATCCAGATTTCTAGGATTTATAGATGTTGAGGGCTTTGTTGCACAAACCTATCTGTAAAGGCTTTTTCAGCGATATAATTTTCAAATGAAGAAGCCTACACACAAAATCTACCGCACAACCAATTGGCCCGCATATAACCGAGCACTCATGAGTCGCGGAAATATTGCCATTTGGTTTGATCCTGCTACGCAATGGTATGCGCCATCAAAAGGCAAACAAGGGCGAAATCAAACCTACTCCGACGCAGCCATCCAATGCTGCTTAATGATTAAATCCTTATTCCGTCTGTCTTTACGTATGGTCACTGGCTTTGTGCAAAGTCTGATTAAACTTTGCGGATTAAATTGGATAGCTCCAGATTACACCACGCTTTGTAGAAGACAAAAGCATATTGATATTGTAATCAGCTACCAAAAAAGTAGCGATGGGCTGTATCTACTCATGGACTCTACAGGCATGAAGTTTCTAGGTGAGGGCGAATGGAAACGCAAGAAACATGGACCTGAATATCGTCGCCAATGGCGTAAACTTCATATTGGTATAGATGCTAAAACCCTACAAATACGAGCAGTTCAGCTTACAACCAATAATGTCAGTGATTCACAGGTGCTTGGTGATTTACTTAATCAGATTCCACAAGATGAGCAGATTAACTCTGTTTATACCGATGGAGCTTATGACACCAAGCAATGCCGTCAGGTCATTGCAGATCGGCAAGGGCATGCGGTGATTCCACCTAGAAAAAATGCGAAACAATGGAAAGATACAAAGAGTAGCTCGCTAGAGCGAAATGAATTACTTCGAACAATTAAAAGTTTAGGCAGGACACTATGGAAAAAATGGTCAGGCTATCATCGGCGAAGTTTGGTTGAAACTAAGATGCATTGCATCAAATTATTAGGAGATAAACTCAGTGCAAGGAGTTTTGATAGCCAAGTGAATGAGATCCATGCACGTGTAGCAGTCCTAAACAGATTTACGGAATTAGGTCGACCACTTACCCAAGTTACGCCTTAAATTTGGCTCAATTAGGGGCGCTTTGCATTTCAAATCTTTGTGCAACAAAGCCTATTCGAACCCTCAATCAGTTACTAGAATATCGAGAAAAACCGTTAGTGATCCGATGTGACAATGGACCTGAATTTATCAGTCATGAATTTGTACGCTGGGCAACTGAACACAGTATACGTATTGAATATATTCAACCAGGTAAGCCACAGCAGAATGCATATATTGAACGTTATAATAGAACCGTACGTTATAGCTGGCTGAGCAAACATTTATTTGATACTTTGGATGAAGTACAAGATTATGCAACAAATTGGCTGTGGCATTACAATCATGAAAGACCACATCAGGCTAACAAAGGAAAGCCACCTTTAATGGCTGCTTAACCTCTACTTTTAACTTCGGTTATTTATGGGAGGACTACCCAGATAGGTTTGTGCAACAAAGCCCATTCAAACTCTATTTTCAAACGTTTTAATCGTTGGTCAAGCAGCGGTAAGTTACTTAGATTATTCAAATTACTAGCCTCATGCCCCGATATGGAGTGGATTTTTATTGATGGCTCTCATGTACGTGCTCATCAACATTCTGCCGGCATAGCGAATCAATCTATTTCTAAAAGTGTAGGAGGAAACTCCTCAAAAATACATTTGATTGTTGATGCACATGGCAATCCTATTGATTTCATGATTACCGATGGAACCACACATGATGTTAAAGTTGCACCTGATTTAATATCAACATTAGATTTAAAAGAGACAAAAGTGGTATGCGCAGATAAAGGCTATGATTCAGAACCACTGCGTGAACAGATCAGGAAAACAGAGACTAAAGCGAATATACCCAAGAAAACGAATAGCCAATCGAACAATGACCATATGGACTGGTATTTATATAAAATCAGGCATTTAGTTGAAAATATGTTTTGTAGATTAAAGCAATTTAGAGGAATAGCTACTCGATATGACAAGTTCAAAAGAAATTATCAAAGTTCTGTTGCTTTAGCCTGTATATTTTTATGGCTACCTTTATAGGGTTAATTATGAACAGTAAATGTCAACAGACCCTACTTGTTTAGTCCCGGCATTTGATGGATCGGATCAATTTTAAAAAGTTCAGGTTCATCTGTCCACTGTTTGCAGATGAATTCGTAGGGAGTCAGGCCCCTGAGTGTTTTGAGTCTGCGACCGAAGTTGTATGCAGCAATAAAATCAGCAAGGTGAATGCATAGCTGAGTGTGATCGTCGTAATGGAACCGTTTGACAGTAGCTTCTTTAATCGTTCGGTTCATCCTCTCGACCTGTCCATTGGTCCATGGATGCTTAACCTTGGTAAGAAGATGTTCAATGCCACATTCAGTACAAACCCGATCAAAGATGTGCTCAGAGGCGTAGCGATCACAGGTGCGGTTCGTGAACTGGATGCCGTTATCTGTTAGCACCGTATGGATTCTATAGGGCACAGCCTTAACCAGATTGCGCATGAATTCCGCGGCTGCCATCTTACTGGCTTTAGTATGCAATTCAGTGAACGCAAACTTGGAAGTGCGATCAATGGCAACGAAGAGATAAAGCTTACCCTGTGCTGTTTGCATCTCAGCGATGTCGATATGAAAGTAACCAATGGGGTAGCTCTTGAAGCGCTTCCTGACAGGGCGATCACCTTGTACCTCAGGCAGTCGTGAAATACCATGCCGCTGTAAGCAGCGGTGTAACGACGAGCGTGTCAGATAAGGAATACTCGGCTGCAATGCATAAAGGCAATCGTCTAGCGGCAACAAAGTGCGTTTTCGAAAAGCAACAATTGCCGCCTCATCTTCAGGCGATAACACGCTTGAGCGAGGATTCTTTGGGCCGGTTGTAAGATCATCTACTGAAGTACGTTTCTTCCATTTTGCGACGGTTTTTTGATTGATGCCGTAACGCTTGGCTAGCGTTCTTAAGCTCTCTTGACTATTTTGTATTGCTCGACGCACTGCCTGTGTCGTTGTGGCGCTGCTGTGTAGAACTTGTCCCATAGTGCTTCCTTCCATTTATCTGAGAATATTGCACCATTAAAATCTGGGACTAAACACCTACTTAGATCTAAAAATAAAGTACAACAGAGATTAAATCGTAGGAAGGAGGCAAGATGAGCTAGCATTTTGCCTCCGCCAGACCGAAGTCAAAGTTGCATCATGAACTATACTCATCTTATTCAAGAGGAAAGATATAAGATTCAAAACTTTTGTAAGTCTTTAATAAATCGTAGAACTTCTAACTTCTGCTCATTACTTAAAGTATGACTAACTTGTATTATTTCTGCCAATAAATCGTTTTCTACATAAAAATAAGCTGTTGGTAAGTCTAAAATTTCTGCAATTTTGGAAGCCATTAAAAAATCAGGAACATGTTTTCCACGTTCATACTGATTCATACGCGCACTAGCAGAAGATTCATCAATTCCAGCCAAGATCCCTAAGCGCTCTTGTGAAAGTTTTTTTGCTTTGCGCGCTATACGTAATCGTAAGGCAAAAACATTTAAATTATGTGTTGGCATTAAACATAGGCACCCACCTTAAAACTAAGATTTTCTTAGTTTCAACTTGAGTTATTACTAAGGATTCCTTAGTATTGTGAAATCAAGAAGTCTACATTGAATTGCCCGATGGTAACTTTTGAACAAACTTGCCAGATCTGCATTGATCTCAAGTGCCTATTTTTGAACCCCTATCAATTGTTAAAGTTACGCCAATCTCAACTTTGAATAAGGCTTTCCAGCTGTAAAGGTGGATTTCCTAATCGTATATTTAAAATTACTGCAATGGTATGTGAAAGAATCTTACGCGTAATTCTATGCGTTAAATGCCATAAATCTTTAGCTCTTACTTTTTGAATGTGAAATCGTTCAGTTAATTGACCTATAACAGTCTCAATTTTTCTACGAGCATTCATGAGCCTCGCCATAGCTTCCTTAGACCTGCTATCAGTCATGTTCTTTCTATAAGGTGTTTGTAAATCAATATCTTGGTACTTAAAATAGTGAACCGTACCGGGTTTGTCGGAGAGTCAATATTCTGAGAGACTATCCCGATGACAAAATTAAAATATACCCCTGAAATCAGAGAAAGAGCGGTTCAATTATTGATTGAATCTGAAAAAGATTATCCTTCTACTTGGGCTGCAATCACAGCAATTGCGCCTAAGATTGGTTGTACTCCTGAAACACTTCGTGCCTGGCATCAAAAGCATTTAGATCAGCAAAATCCTATTAAAGTACAACAGATATCTGATCAAGAAAAAATGAAGCAAATGGAACGTGAAATTAAAGAACTGCAACGTGCTAACGAAATTCTACGTAAAGCAGCCGCTTTTTTCGCCCAGGCGGAGCTCGACCGCCCACACAAATAATGGTGGATTTTATCCATAACAATAAAGATCGATATGGTGTTGAAGCGATTTGTAGAATTTTACCGATTGCAGCTTCGACCTATTATCGGGCTTTAGATCTCGTTGATAACCCAGAACATCGAGCGAAACGTGCTCTGCATGATTTACATCATGCTGAGGAGATTAAACGTATTTGGAAAGAAAGTTCAGGTCGATATGGTGTACGTAAAGTTTGGCAACAATTGAAACGTGAGGGTTATGTTATTGCACGTTGTACAGTTGCTCGATTGATGCAAAAGCTAGATATACAAGGTGTTTGGCGTGGTAAGAACAAACAAACTACCCGCAGCCGAGATGATCAAAAACGGGCAGGTGATTTAGTGAAACGGAATTTTAGTGCTGATCGACCTGACCAATTATGGGTCAGTGACTTTACGTATATTCAAACCAATTCTGGCTGGGTCTACACCGCATTTATTATTGATGTGTTCTCACGAGCAATTGTTGGATGGAAAGTATCTACACGGATGAATACAGATATGGTGCTCGATGCACTTGAGCAAGCATTGCACGATCGAGGCATGCCAAAGAATGTGATTCATCATTCCGACAGAGGTGTGCAATATCTTTCCATTCGCTATACCAATCGTTTAGAAGCAGCAAATTTACGAGCATCAGTCGGTACGACTGGTGATTCATACGATAATGCTCTGGCTGAAACGGTGAATGGCTTATACAAAACAGAGGTGATTGAATATTTAAAAGCAGATTGGCAAGGTTTAGCAGATGTACAACTTGCCACACTAAACTGGGTAGATTGGTTCAATAAAAAGCGTGTACACAGTGCACTGGGTTATGTGTCGCCTTTTGAGTTTGAAGCAATGTACTATGATAAGATTAATCCGTTAGGTCAGGTGGCCTAACTTAAATAAAAAAGTCTCCGACAAACCCGGTACGGTTCAAAAAACTTAACATCATATAAGCCCAAGAATGTCTACATACGTGTGGAGTTAGACGTTCTATTGAATCATAAGCTGAAGTATCAAAACACTCAGGCAACAATGCTTTTAATGATAAATCTATCTGATCAAATATCTTTTTAACACTGGCATAACTTAAAGCAGAGTAGGGAGGCTTTAAAGATGTAAATAAGATTTGTGAAGGGATTTCATTTCGGATTTCATTCATATAAATTTGAAGGATTCTATAGTCTCGTTCCTGTAGTTTTATTACTCGGTACGAATATTCATTTTTGATTTTTGGCTTTTTTGATCGATCATCAAACTCATCATCTGTATTTGTAATAATTAAGCTAAAATTATGATTCTGAATTGATTTTTTAATAGAATTAGTTGTTAGTAGCATAAGTTCACCAATTCTAAGACCATAGTTAAGCATGAGATGTATGATCAGAAAATTTCTGAGTTGCACACTTTTAGATATAAAAGGATTTAATTCATTGTATTTATTAGCGTTGCTCGGTGAAATAATTGAATACAATCCTTTAATCATTTCCTGATTCATGCTCTTAAAATTATGATTTATCTCACTTTTAATTGTTTTATTGGCTTTTGAAAAGTTATTTATAATTTTTTTCTTTATTGTCATATATTTATTCAAGTTTTCTTTAATTTTTTGAATTTCTTTTAACGTGAGTTGTGGTCGTGATTGGATGCTTAAGTATTCATCAATCAAAAAGTTGTAAAACTTTAGAAAGGATCTAATTCTATGGCCAATTGTAGTGTAGTTAGTATGTTCTTTATTTCTTAATCTTATGAGATTACTGTCAATTTTTTTGTTGTTTTCTAAATAGATAATGAAATTATCAATTTCACTTTGAATGATTTCAAAGTTGTATGACGACGAATAAAAAGATTCACAAAAGGACGTGGCAAACTTTTCAAACCAAAATTCATACCAAAATTTTATTGCGATTAAATCTGCATGCTGCGTAGAAATACTTTGAAATCTAAGAAATTTCATGGTGTACAGCATAGGGTACAAACATGGACAAGATGAATCCAAATCAAATAAAAGAATAATTTGATTTTCGTTTGAGAATTTCTTTTCCAAATGAATTGTTTTTAAAGCAAACATAGTAAAGTTTATGAAGTATTATTAATGTCAACATATCATATTTTATGATTGAAATAGAAATTAGTTAAGTTATTGAATTTTAGTTTAAGAAAGAAGGATATGAAGTTATTGTTAGGTGTATCGGATTTAACATAATATACATTATACGTAATATAATGTTAAAACCCATTTAAAGTGTCTATATTCTCACCAATAAAAATGTCTAGTTTATGATGGTTTTTATCATCATGGACTGGATATAAATATAGATGCTAATCACTATGTCTAATAAAGAAATTCAACGTCTTGCAGTCCTGCAAGACGTTCGAGATCATCGTATTACCCAAGTCCGTGCTGCTGAAATTCTGAACCTATCAACTCGTCAAATTACCCGACTATTGCAGAAGCTCAATCAAGATGGTGTTTCAGCTATGGCCCATGCTAGTCGTGGTCAAGCTGGTCATCATCGCCATGATGAATTGGTCAAATCACAATGTCTTTCCATTATTTCTGAACATCTGCTGGGCTTTGGTCCCACCTTAGCGCATGAGAAGCTCAGCAGTATGTTTAACCTGACTATCCCAGTAGAAACGATTCGGCGTTGGATGACGGCTAATGAGCTATGGATTCCACGCTCCAAACGCCTGAAACGTCCATATCAACCGCGCTATAACCGTGATTGTCTCGGTGAGTTGATTCAAATTGATGGCTCATATCATGACTGGTTTGAAGGTCGGGCTGCTAAATGCTGCTTGCTGGTTTATATCGATGATGCGACGGGCAAGCTGTTACATCTGCGCTTCTGTCAGGCTGAAACGACCTTTGACTATATGCTTTCAACCCGAGCCTATATTGAACAATACGGCAAGCCTTTGGCCTTTTATAGCGACAAACATTCAGTATTTAGGGTGAATCAAAGTAGTACACAACAAACGAAGGTGACTCAGTTTGGTCGAATTCTGAATGAGTTAAATATTGATATTATCTTCGCCAACTCCCCACAGGCCAAGGGTCGCGTAGAACGCGCCAATAGAACGCTTCAGGATCGTCTGATTAAAGAGATGCGCCTTGAAGGTATCAATAGCATTGCAGAAGCCAATACATGGCTGCCCTGCTTTATTGAGCAGTTCAATCAGAAGTTTGCCAAGTGTGCGAGAAATCCGAAGAATTTACATAGGCCCTTAACGGAATCTAATCTTGAACTAGATGATATTTTTACCTGGCAAGAACCACGTAAAGTGACGAAGAGCCTAACGATTAGCTATGACAAATGTATTTACCTACTTGAGCCGACAGAATTAAATCAAACGCTCATAGGACAGCACAGAGGTGGTCCCACATGTTTGAACAACTAAAAGCTTATTTATAAGTGATACTCTGCTCTAGTTAAGCTACCTTATTTTGTTGTGGTAGCTGGTCATAGTAAAACTCATCTGGAGTCATTTTGTCCAGACTCGAATGAGGTCGTTTCAAATTATAAAATTCAAAATATGCGTTTAATTGCTTCTTCGCATCCAAAACATTGCTGTAGGCTTTGAGATACACCTCTTCATATTTAACGCTCCGCCATAATCGTTCAACCATCACATTATCAACCCATCGACCTTTACCATCCATACTGATTTGAATGCCATTTGATTTCAATACATCAATAAATGCATCACTGGTAAACTGACTGCCTTGGTCTGTATTAAATATTTCAGGTCGACCATATTTTTCAATAGCTTCATTTAATGTTTCTATGCAAAATGTAACCTCCATACTAATCGATACTCTATGCGCAAGTACCTTGCGGCTATGCCAATCAATCACAGCACATAAATAAACAAAGCCTTTTGCCATAGGGATATACGTTATATCCGTAGACCACACTTGATTACTGCGCTGAATAGCCAATCCTTTGAGCAGATATGGATATTTACGGTGAGCTTGATTGGCCTGACTTAGATTTGGTTTACGATATAACGCATTAATGCCCATTTTCTTCATTAAAGTACGTGTATGACGTCGTCCTATATGATGTCCTTGACGATTCAACAAATCACGCATCATACGGCTACCTGCAAAAGGGTATTGCATATGTAACTCATCCATACAGCGCATCAGCTTCAGATCTGATTCACTCACAGGTTTTGGGCGATAGTAATAACAACCACGGGAGACTTTCAGCAGCTTAGCTTGCTTAGATACTGAAATCTGAAGTGAGTCATCGATTAACTTTTGTGGTTGAAGCGGCCCAGTTTCTTCAACACACCTTCTAAAAAATCAATTTCTAATGCCTGCTCACCGATTTTTGCATGTAGTTTTTTTAGATCGATGGGTGGTTCTGTTGGAGCTTTTGATTGATCGAAAGCTTGCGAGGAAGCTGAAATCAGTTGATTTTTCCAGTCGATAATTTGGTTTTGATGAACATCAAATTCAGCACTCAATTCAGCAAGTGTTTTTTCTGCTTTAATCGCAGCAAGTGCTACCTTAGCTTTAAAATCATTTGAATGATTTCTTCTTGGTCTACGTGCCATAAAATACTCCATATATTGATGTTTATAACATCATTTGGGGAGCAAAATATCACTTATAAGTGTTGTTCAAATTTCCTGATCCACCTCTGCACATTGCATTCTTGGAATACCCAGATGGGACTGTGGCCATGATGCATAAGGGACGAAAGCTTAACTACAGCATCTTCAATAAACTGCTTGGATTACAACAAAATGAAGTGGTGGAGAATAAAAGATTAGGTTCAGTTCTAGCCCATATTCAGCAACAGCATGAAGAACTGGATAAGCAAAACAAACGCTCTAGATCCAAGAAAAGTATGCCGAGTCGTAAAGCTCAGAAAGCCATTATTGAACAAAGAAAGTTAAATCCTGTGCTTGACTCTTGTGGTTAAAAACAGGACATTTTAAATGGTTTATCGCATAGACATTTTAATTGGTGAATAACAATAATAAATTATTTCTCTGTACACGACAAAAATAGATAACTCATTGAAATAATGTCATAATAATTGTTTTCTAACGACGAATACTATGACACATCTCAATGAGTTATATCTTATCTTAAACAAATATCTAAAATGGAACAAGTCACATTTAAAGTGCTTTGCGCTCATCATGCTTGTGATTATTTTAAAGCAAACATGTAATCTTTCTTCTGCATCTAAAGCCTTGCCCATCAAGTGCTTACCACAATCATTTTATCGACGTATGCAGCGCTTCTTTGCAGGTCAGTATTTTGATTATCGTCAAATTTCTCAGTTGATTTTCAATATGTTTTCATTCGACCAAGTGCAACTGACTTTAGATAGAACCAATTGGAAATGGGGAAAACGAAATATTAATATCCTGATGCTCGCAATCGTTTATCGTGGAATAGCGATACCTATCCTTTGGACATTGCTTAATAAACGTGGAAATTCAGATACGAAAGAGCGCATTGCTTTGATTCAACGCTTTATAGCCATTTTTGGTAAAGACCGTATTGTGAATGTGTTCGCAGACAGAGAGTTTATCGGTGAGCAGTGGTTTACATGGTTAATTGAACAAGACATCAACTTCTGCATTCGTGTTAAAAAAACTTCATTGTCACCAATCATTTAGGAAAGAATCATAAAATTAGTGATTTATTTCGCCATCTTAAAGTTGGTCAAATTGAATGTCGTAAACGACGGATTTTGGTTGGTCGGGTGAAACTATATATAAGTGCACTACAGTTAGAAAATGGAGAGCTTTTACTCGTCGTTTCTCCTCAGTTTAATGCCAATGCTATTCAGGATTATGCATTACGCTGGGAAATTGAAACCTTATTCAGTTGTCTCAAAGGACGCGGGTTTAATCTTGAAAATACGCGCTTGACAGACCCTAGACGAGTGAAAAAATTGATTGCGGTGTTAGCTATAAGCTTCTGTTGGTGTTACTTAACGGGTGAATGGCAACATGATCAAAAAAAAGTGATAAAAATAAAGAAGCATGGACGACTCTCAATGAGTTTATTTCGCTATGGTTTAGACTATGTTCAAATGGCGATTCAGCGTTTAATTGGTTTTGGGAAAAAAGAAGAGTTTAAGGAAATTTTGGCAATTTTAAGAAGGCAGAACCCTGATAGGATAAGGGTTCTGTGAAATTTGTCGTGTACAGAGAAATAATTTATATCACATCAAATTCAATTCGACGGTTTTTCTTACGGCCATCTGCAGTCGCATTATCAGCAACAGGTTTGTTTGAGCCCAATCCTTCAACACTTAAGCGTTCTGCTGCAATACTTTTATTGATCAAATAATTTTTCACAGCTACAGCACGTTCTTTACTTAAAGCAAGATTCTTTGCGACGTCACCTGAACTATCTGTATGTCCGATAATTTTGACCTTTTTCCCTCCAACCTTATTTAGCGCCACCGCCATTTCATCTAAGATCTGAGTCCCACTCACAGCCAAAACTGCACTGCCAGATTCAAATTCTATAATTCTGTTTTTAAGCGCTTCATCTATGATTTGCTGTTCAGCCTGATTGACAGAAAGCTGCGCATTCAAGCGATATGGTGGCGTTACTAAACTTTGGAATAAGTTTGTTGTTGGCTGAACTTCATTTGAACTCGATATTTTTCCATTAAGTTCCATTTGCGTACCACGTACAGAAAGTTTACCTTGGTAAACTTTTTTTAACTCTGGAACCACCATATTCGCAACAGATTCACTCCAACCATTTGGAGCGCTAACTGCTTTAACCTTTATTTTATCAATCACTTGGTCAGCGCCATAAACACTATACATCTTGTTTAAAATGATTTGCTTACTGGCATCATTTGGAACAACACCTTCAACAATAATCGGTTCAGCCCAGACATTCACGCTCAAAACCAACATTAAAGTCAGCAGCCATTTATTCGACTTAAATCTATGATTTATTTTCATATTTTACTAGGGTCTGTTGACATTTACTGTTCAAAAAAATAGCGAGAAAGTAAAATTTAATCGCCAAACTAAATTTACTTCTCGCTATGCCTCGTACAATGCTGAATGATCAACACTGGTCTAAGTTACTTTCTATTTTCCGAAATTTTGATATCTATTTCAAATCTAATTTGAGAAATTTTGTCGAAGCAATACTTTATAGAATAAGAACAGGCTGCCCATGGCGTGATTTGCCTAAAGAATTTGGTTCGTATAACTCAATCTTTAAAAAATATAATCGTTGGTGTAAAAATGATAAGTTAATGAAAATATTTAAATTAATTTCTTCAAATGCTGATATGGAATGGGTTTTTATTGATGCTAGTCATGTTCGGGCACACCAACATTCTGCTGGAATAAAAGATCAGGATATTTCTAAAAGCATTGGTGGAAATAGTTCTAAAATACACTTAGCTGTTGATGCGGATGGCAATCCAATCGAAATTATTATCTCCGATGGAACGATACATGATGTCAAGATTGCTCCCAAAATGATTGAAAAACTTGATTTGAGTGAAACGGAAGTATGTTGTGCAGACAAAGGATATGACTCTGAATCATTAAGAGAACAAATATCTGTGAAAAAAACTAAAGCGAATATTCCAAGAAAATCAAATACTCAGTCAAATAATGATCATATGGATTGGTATTTATATAAAATCAGACACTTAGTTGAGAATGCATTTTGTAGGTTAAAGCAGTTCAGAGGAATAGCAACACGATATGATAAGCTAAAGTGTAGCTATGAGGGGGCAGTTGCATTAGCTTGTATATTTATTTGGCTACCTTTATCGGGTAAATTCTATACTTGAAATGTCAACAGACCCTAATCTATAAAAGTTTTTTTAAAAAGTTTCACAGCTTGTATTAAGCTCAATTGCCGCTCACACAAAGCTTGCTCCAGAGTTGCCAAACCGGCATTTTGCTCTAAATATGCATCAATCCAATTGGCTTGAACCAATGAAACCCAGTGATCTGAATCTAACTTTTGCGTGAAAATTTCACTTAAGGTCATAATATCTGCCCCTTGAAAGCCAAAAAGCAGTACAGGTTTTTCGCTATGTAAAATCCCTATCAGAAGCTCAGCATTTTGATTTTGAATAAAAAAACTAATTAGATTGACCCAAAAAGCTGCAATTTCATAGCAGTAGCTAGAGTTATTAATAGGTAAAATCAACACCTTAGTTAAGCGACTAGTACCATATTGAATAACGGGTTGTAACAATAACCCGAGTCCAATCATGCTTTGTGCAAGCTCGTAACTGCTCATTCTCAGTAATTGAGCAAATGAATGTATCGTATGGTGTTCATAAAATGAACCCACGCTATAAACAACGTTTACTGATGGTATTTAAAATAATGCGTGAGCAGCATGGATATGAACTGGTTTTACTGGAAGGCTATCGTAGCCCGCAGCGTCAAAATTCTTTAGCCAGCAATAAAAATACGACTTTGGCGCGTGGTTACCAAAGTTACCACCAATTTGGATTGGCGGCGGATGTCGCATTTAAGCGGGATGGAAAAGTCGTTATTTCTGAACGAGATCCATGGGCGATGCGTGGCTATCAGCTCTATGGTGAAGTTGCAGAATCTGTAGGTTTAACTTGGGGCGGGCGTTGGAAGTCGATCCAAGACTATGGCCATACCGAATTTCGAATGCCTAATTTAAAGAAAACTGCGGAAATGGCTGAAAAGCTGACCTCTGAAGGACAACTTTCAGCTGCGAATTTGAGTTAATCAGGTTGAAGGCTGACTCAAATATTGAGTGATGATTTGCAAAACTTGCGCAGTTTTCTCTGCATGTAACCAGTGTCCAGCATCTGCCACCGTCTGAATCTGGGCTTGAGAAAACTGCGATTGGATAGCTTCTATATATTCTGGCTTTGCTACATAAGGTGAGTTTCCACCACGTATAAACAATGCAGACTTATGCCATGTTTCTATATTTTCCCATGACAGAATTTGGGCATAGTTCTGATACAGTGCATCTACATTAAACAACCACTTCCCTTTGCTAAAAGATTTCAAGAGAAACTGAATCACCATTTCTTCTTTGAGATATTCACGCATGATTTCTATGGCTTGTTGACGTGTTTCAATATCTGCTTTTTGTACTGCAATGAGCGCTTTAAAAATTTGCTCATGATGATTTTCTTTATAAGCAATAGGCGCAATATCCAATACCACCAGTTGATCTAGTCGATCTCCTGCGAGTTCGGTCACTTTCATCACCAGTTTTCCACCCATCGAATGCCCGATCAAAGAAAAGTGCTCAATATTGAGTTCATTTAAAGTTTCAATTAGATCGGCTGCCATGACCTTATAATTCATAACATTGGAATGTGACGATAACCCATGATTACGTACATCTACCTGTAATACATGGTGGCTTGAATAAAACTCCCGAGCCAACATACCTAAATTACTTAAACTGCCAAATAAACCATGAACAAAGACCAGTGTTTTTGCAGTTGACTGCTCATTTTGATGAAATTGATGATTTAGGATCATATGAAACTTACTTTATTTGATTGCTATAGATATTGAATTTTTAATGGAAATAAATCAAATGACTTTTTATATTAAGCTCAATTTTGCTTAGGCTATTTTGAGTGAGATATTTGCTTAGGCTAAATTTAAAGGTATGATGTACATGTCTGTTTAATATCAGATTAGATTTTTGAATCAGATTTTAAGCAAGTGAAAAGATGCCGAATGCCTTAAGTCTTGCTACTTTTCTATTTTAAAAATAATTCAGCGGAATTTTTAAGTAAGAAATATCATTGTCTTCTGGTTGAGGGAACTTGCCTGCAAACATATTGATTTGAATCGCTGGCAATATCAATTTTGGCATACTTAAAGTTGCATCACGGCGGTTTCGCATTTCGACAAAATCGGCTTTTTCCGTTGTAGTATTGATATGAATGTTTTTATGCTTTTGCGAATAAACCGATGTTTCATATTGGTATTGATCACGACTTTCGGGTAAGTAGTCATGGCATAAGAACATCCGCATTTGATCTGGCAATGTATACAAAGTCTTCACTGAGTCAAATAAAACCGCCGCACTCCCCTTTGGAAAATCACAACGTGCCGTCCCATAGTCAGGCATAAACAACGTGTCTCCCACGAAAACAGCATCACCAATGACATAACTGAGACACGCAGGTGTATGCCCTGGTGTCGGAATATTAAATGCTTTTATGTTGCCTACCAAAAAAGTCTCGTGATCTGCAAAAAGGTAATCAAATGACTGCTTGGCATTTAAACTCTTAATATCTAAGTGATAAATCTCACCAAAAGTTTGTTGTACGGTCTCAATCTTATGACTAATTGCAATTTTTCCACCTAGTTTTTGCTTTAAATACTGTGCAGCACTTAGATGATCTGCATGAACATGTGTTTCTAAAATCCAGTCTACGCTTAGGCTATTTTCTTGAATATAAGTAATGATTAAATCGGCCTGCTCTGTTTTGGTCGTTGCCGATGCTGCATTATAGTCCAACACACTATCAATCACGGCGCAGCGCTGAGTGTCTGGATCGCTCACTACATAACTAAACGTATTGGTCTGTGTATCAAAAAATGCTTTTACTTGAGCAATTTGCATCATGGCATTTTCTCCATTACTTTACGATGTAGCAGTACACCAACGAACATCGCAATTATAAAATAGATCGCTTGATAATAGCCCAGTCCAATCAAAGTAAAGCTCGGCGCAGGACAAATTCCCGCAATTCCCCAGCCTATACCAAATAGCAGACTTCCGAAGATCAGTTTTCTGTCGATTTTCGTATTTTTAGGAAGCTGTATAACTTCACCATAAACCGTTTTTGAATCTGGCTGACGTACAGCTTTTTGAAAAGGAATAAATGCAACCGCAATTGCACCCATCATCACAAAAGCTAAACTGGCATCCCAGTGCCCAAAAATATCTAAAAAGCCAATCACCTTCGCAGGATTCGACATTCCTGAAAGCATGAGCCCAATTGAAAATAATCCACCCCAAATGAATGCCCAAACATTTTTCATTTTAGATTGCTCCAAGCATATGACGGACAACATACACAGTAATAAAGCCTGCGAACATAAAACTCATTGTAGCGATGATTGAACGTTTGGATAAACGACTGATACCACAAATACCATGCCCGCTGGTACATCCAGAACCTAATCGCGTTCCAAAGCCTACCAACACACCCGCAATAATTAACATGAAAGGTGTCGCTTCCATATGAATATTAGGCTGAAAAAAAGCTGCGTATATAAACGGAACAACGAACAAGCCCAATAAAAACCATAGTGCAGATGTATTTATAATCCCTTTTAAGCTTACAACTTGAGAGACCAGACCACTGATTCCTGCAATTCGTCCATTGGTATATAAATATCCAACGGCGGAGATGCCGAGTAATATTCCACCTATAAAAGACCACGCAAAATCATGCATTGGCAATCGCTCTAAAACAATATATGTTTTTATAATATAATAAATTAAAAAATAATCAAGCGTCCTTTGTATCTACCGATGCTATGCACGTCTATGACCACTGTTTACGAGCCCTTGCATCTAGGTTTAGATATTTGAATGGGCACTACCTGTTCGTTTTCGAAGCTCTTAGTCTTTTAGATAACACATTAAAGTATTTCTTTTACATAGTTATTCTTCACAATCATGCAAAAAGCTTGAATATATCCCCGATGGATTTTGTATTCAGCCCTTTTTTAGATTAGATATACTTAACTTATCTCGTTTTATTTCATTATAGTTTTTATTTAAAGATACTGAATAGTGTTATGGGGACATCTCTACATCATGAGTATTATTATAGGTTTATAAAACACATCCACGACTTTTGAATATGTTTTTATGCAGGTAGACACATGAAAAATGATGAAATAATCGGCTTTTTTCTGAGCAGTTTATTGGAATTCTGATAGTACGCGTTCTGCAAACCATCTTGGGAGCTTAGACACGGCGGCATTCATTTTTAAGGTTTCAGCTGCTTCTATTTCTGCAAGAAAAGACGCTTGAATACCGTCAGAAGAGTTATCAAACAAGTAGGCGCGATCGCAGCACTCTATGGCTTGCATGAGCAGATCCATACTACGGTAATAACGTTCAATAATTTTCTGCTCAGGAACAGGATGGCCGCCCACACTGACCCGATACTTGACCCGAGCAATATTAATTTGTGGATCGACTGTTGAGACATAATATAGATAGGTTTTATAACCCTGACGTTTCGCTTCTCGGAGAAACTCAACTTTAGAGATATGTGACATTACCGTCTCAAAAGTAAAACTGACTTTTAAGCGCAGAAACTCAAGCCGAATATAATCAATAATGCGTGCACAGAGATAAGAATCGACTTCATTGGTTTTAAACTCGATCTTCCATTCATCTAGTACCATCGGCTCATGCGTAAGTAAGGCCACGAACTGTCCCGCTTTAGGACGCTTCTTACTTTTTAAAAAAGTGACCAACTCTAAAGCTTTTAAGGAAGGATGATAATGCAATAAATCAAGGCGTTGACTCTGTCTTAAGTTTTGTTCCAGTTCATCTGCATTTAAATATGCCCCAATATGTTGGGGCAAAAGATAATCTTTAACAGTGCTTTTACCAGAACCATTCGGCCCTGCAAACATTCTTATTCTAGGTTGTCGAGGTGGCATATCAATCTATACGGTTGCGTGTTTCTTTTTACGTGTCAGTGTCGGTAAAACGCCTACATCGACATAAGCACTGCTTAAGTCTTGTAAAACAGTTTCATTGCCATGAATATCGCGTTCAACCAACTGTTCAGCTTTTGCATAAACCACAGACGAACGAGTGGTTGCTTTTTGAAAAGCATCATGAAAAGCATGAATGGCAAGTTTAGGAATCATATCATCCTCATATTTGCCTACTTTAATGTCGGTATAAGCTGCCATACACCAACTCCTACTCAAACGATGGTTGATTTTTATTTATCTTAACACAATCGAGGACATTGTCTATTTCTACAGCATCCTGAAACAATAAATTAGATCTTAAGGCCTACTCTAAATCCGTACTGTCTTATTGGGTTACTTTACTTTTACTCGTTTCGTATCTTCAACTTTTAAAGCTTTCGCAGTTGGACAGAAGGCACTTTCATTCATCCCGGCATCGGTCAGGCTTTTTTCTTGCTGATCAAGATAACGGTTGGCCACCATCAACATCACTGAAACGGTACTTAATTCAATATTGGCCTTGGATAGCGCTGCAATTTGATGATATGCATCCATACGCTGACAAAATGCAGTTTTCATTTCTGTTGCTGTCGCTGGATTATCTTTTGCATCTAAAACGGTTTTGGTTGAATTCACAGTTGCTGTATATTCTGCCATCTTCTGATCATACTGCGCCTGAGTTAGCTTCGTTGTTTCTGCATAACTCAGGGCTGATAGAAACGATGATAAAAATAACGAAAGACTAAGCAACGTCCATGTCTGTTTTTTCATGTATTAAGACTCATCGCCTTCTTTCCATACATCTTCATAGTCATCGCCATCAATCATAAAACGATAACCTTCACTTAAAGCCAAGTATGGAAGTACGTCAGGCAAGATATCTTGTAACTCACGTACAGTCATGGTTGTAAAAAAGTCTTGTCCTTCACCCAATTCACCACCATAAATAAACCAAGCGACATTCTCTTCAGTTTCTGGCTTTTTACGTAAACCGACAATGGGTTCTTGATTCAAAGTATGCACAGCAACAGCAACGACATCATCACCTTTTACTTCAACATAAGCCGAGTCAAATTCTTCACACAGTAGTTTCTGTTCTGCAATCAATTCATTCAATGCAGATTGTTGTGACTTTTGTGCCATGCGATGCTGCCCCTTTTGAGCGTCAATCTATCGATAGCGCATTTTAAAACATATTTAGGTCAAAGGCTGTTTTTATTTAAACAATTAGCACATAGGTGAACACTCAATAGCACTACAAATTTGGCATTCATTTTGCTTAACAGTATTACGTTTTATAAAAAAAGTAATATCGGGGCTAAGCAACTATGGGTTATGTCGCACGAGAACTCAGTCCTCAAAGCAAAATATTGCTGGGCTTTGGATCATTTCTAATACCAATCCTCATTTGGTGTGCTGTGAGTTATTTGCCCTTTATTTGGCACCCTCAGGTACAAATCACCAACTCTGGCAGTGTCTCTTTTTTACAAGTCGGTAGCCGTGTAGACAAAAGTGTTTTCTATACAGAAGCGCAAAATGCCGTCAATACAAGCACTGAACCGCCACAAGGTAATTTGGTCAATCCCATTTATTTACCAGCACCCCACCAAGTTGCGACAGCCTTAGTGACGGCATTTACCACACCACCAGCTCAGGCCGATGCACCATGGTTTCATCAAAGTCTTTGGCACAGTATCAAGATTGTATTTAGTGCTTTCTTTATTGCATCACTCGTTGGTATTCCATTGGGGATTTTATGTGGTTTTTCCAACAAAATTTCCCAGCTCACTGAACCCTTTGTTGAGTTCTTTCGCTACTTACCTGCGCCTGCCTTTGGTGCACTGGCTGTTGCAATATTAGGCATTAATGATGCACCAAAAATTGCCATCATCGTGATTGGGACGCTGTTTCAGCAAATTCTGATTATTGCCAATACTACGCGTATGGTGGACCGCGGGCTGATTGAAGCGGGTTATACCCTAGGGACGAATAAAGTAAAAAGTCTGTTTCACGTGGTCATTCCAGCGGCGTTACCCGATATTTACCGTGATTTACGTGTTTTGCTGGGCTGGGCTTGGACCTACTTGATTGTCTCTGAGTTGATTGGCACCACCACAGGGATCACTTGGTTTATTACCCAGCAAGCACGCTACCAGAACTTTGACAATGTCTATGCTGCGATTTTAATTATTGGGGTGATTGGCTTGGTCTGTGATGTGATTTTAATGAAACTCGGACAACATCTGTTTAAATGGAAAGCGGGAGCAAAATAATGATAACTACAGATATAAAAGCAACGGAGTTCAATTCTCGTCAATATTTTGATCACATTTATCAACGTCCTGTCATTTTAGAGGCCAAACAACTTAGTCAAGTTTTTCAGCATGGTAAAAACTCACGCACGATTTTAAATCAGCTCGATTTGAAAATTCATAAGCGGGAGTTTATTTGTGTGATTGGGCCATCTGGTTGTGGAAAATCGACCTTTAGTCGTGTTGTTGCGGGTCTAGACCCTTATAGCAGTGGTGAGTTGCTAGTAGATGGACAACCCATTTCAGGCCCTAGTCCAGAGCGAGGTATGGTGTTTCAAGGCTATACCTTATTTCCTTGGAAATCGGTTAAAGAAAATGTGATGTTTGGTCCACTGATGAAAGGTGCAAGTCATGCCTCAGCCGAAGCGGCTGCACGAGAGTGGATCAATATTATTGGCTTAGAGAAGTATGAAAACCAATATCCACATCAACTGTCTGGCGGGATGAAGCAACGTGTTGCGATTGCTCGTGCTTTAGTCAATGAACCGAAAATTTTACTGATGGATGAACCTTTCGGTGCGCTTGACCCGCATACCCGTCAGAAAATGCAAAAACACCTAATGGACCTATGGCAAAACATTGATATCACCATCATCTTTGTAACCCATGATATGGATGAGGCTATTTTACTGGCTGATCGTATCGTCGCGCTTAAAGCCAATCCTGGGGAAATTAAAGAAATTATTGAAGTGGATTTACCCCGTCCACGAAGCGCTGAACTGATGTCCAGCCCTGCCTTTAAGCAACTTCGAGAGCGAGTCGATTTCTTAGTACATGCACAAGAAGAAGAAATTGACCCAGCACTGGAGGATTTACCCAAAATCCCACGTATGACCCAAGTCAGTACACACAAGTAACTCATTGATCTAGCCTGAGGGACGACCCTTAGGCTTTATGCACTGTTGGACGGCCAACGCGAGGATTTTACCATGCAAGATAAATATGTCCTTCCACTGGTGGATATCAGCCTTTTAAATAGCCCAAATCTAGATGCGCGTATGCAAGTTGCTCAAGCACTTGATCAGGCCTGTAAAGAAGTTGGATTTCTCTATCTCAAAGGTGATCAATTTCAACCTGCATTATTTGCACAGTTATGTGACATCGCGGAACACTATTTTGCCCAAGATGACGCACTCAAAATGCAAAACTATATTGGAAAATCGGTGAACCATAGTGGCTATGTACCTATAGGTGAAGAACAGTTTTCGAGTAACAGCTATGATTTAAAAGAATCTTATGATGTGAATTATGACTATCAAGGCTCTGCATTAAATTATCCCTTACTTGGTCCGACGCAATGGCCAGATAATCCCGCATTTAAACTCCATGTCTCACAGTACTATCAACACTTAAAAGCAATTGGGCATCAACTATTTCGCTGTTTTGCACTGGCTTTAGAGCAAAAAGAAGACTTTTTTGATGTGCATATTCAACATGCGCCCAGTCAATTACGCCTCATTCACTATCCATTTAACCCTCAAGCGACAGATGCAGAAGGCATCGGGGCGCATACCGACTATGAGTGCTTTACTTTATTACTACCCACAGCGCCCGGTTTACAAGTCCTCACTAAGCAAGGTGAATGGATTGATATTCCTCTGCTTGAAAATACGTTGGTGATGAACATTGGTGACATGATGGAAATATTGTCCAATGGTAAATATTTAGCGACCAAGCATCGGGTCAAAAAAGTCCAACAAGAACGCTATTCCTTCCCTTTATTTTTTTCTTGTGACTATGACTATGTCATCCAACCGATTAATACAAATGAACCACCTAAATATGCGCCACTGGCAGGTGGAGAACATTTGTTTAATCAAACAGCTCAAACCTTTCATTATTTAAAACAACGTGTAGCCAGTGGTGAGTTGGTCTTAAAGAATGCCGTTCCGCTTTATTCTTTTGGTCTGACTGAGTCAAACATGGAGTACACCCCATGAATTTATTTGAAACTTTAAGTCAACTAAAACCTATCACAGCTGCTTCAGGCAATGTACCAACCTATTTAATGGGCGCATTTCGGCGTAAGAGTATTAGCTTTTACAATGGTTTGACAGATGAAAATACGATTGTGTATTGGTTTCAGTCCAAGAGTTTCACCATTGACCTACGTCTTAAATCAGTAACAGATACACCTATCGTAGAGCGTCAAGCATGGGTCGGTTATACGCATTGGGATGCACAAAATGCATCACTGTCATGGGAGCTAAGTAGCAATTATCAGAACCATACCCAGTGGTCTGAGCCTGCAACCCTACATACCATTGGCAATTGTATTTTGGAGTTTTCACCCAGTAATGCCTATGTTGAAGACTGGCGTCAACAAGCCAGTACGGGTTTGTTTTTAGGACTACGCTTAGTCAAAGCCGTACATGTTGCCACGCAGCAAGAAATTTCGCTCGATGGCGGTCTCATCATCTGCGGTGAGCATATGGCATATGCACAGTCACGTTTACCCCATATTCAACAGAATATAGACACGTTAGGGATTCTTTCTTATGTGGAGCAAAGTCCTTCTGACTTAAATCAAATTGAAAGCTATGAAGTATCAGTTTCAACTCAGGATCAGCTCATTCAATATTCAAGCTGCACTCAAGCGACTCAACAACAACTCATTCTAGACGGTTTTGAAGTCTTTGATACTGAAACCCTCATACAGCGTAAATTGATCGGTGGCGAAGCATATCAGCTGGTGTTCGTCGTGGATGTGTATGAACCTGAATACACTTTTCAAAATGTAACATCTACCACGGCGGACAGTCAGCATTGGCTGAAACAAGAACAACATCACCTCATGCATCATGCAACTGTGGTTGCGTAAGGGAACTTTAATAAGCTATGGCTTTTCTCTATTTATTGATTGCCGTGATTGCAGAAGTACTCGCGACTTCTGCATTAAAAGCGACCAATGGTATCACTGCACCTTTACCTATCGTTTTAACCATTATCGGTTATGCAATTGCACTCTTTTTCTTAGGTCTAACGTTTAAATCCATCCCTATGGGGCTAGCTTACGCACTGTGGTCAGGTGCAGGCATTATTCTGATCTCTACAGTCGGTTGGATTTACTTTAAACAGCAGCTCGACTTTGCGGCGGTTGTTGGTTTAAGTTTTATGATTATCGGCATCGTGATTATTCATGTGTTTTCTAAAAGTACGCATTTATAAATACATGCCTTAAAATCTACTCTGTATTTAACATTAGATCTTTCTTTGCTTTTTAAACACACTCATACAAAAAAGCCCAAGTTAACTTGGGCTTTTAGTTTCTACGAAGTATTACTTTAACTCTTCAACCAAAGCTGGGTAAATTGCACCATCAACATCCATTTCTGTTTTATAAATGCCATTTTCAACGTTGAATTTGTTTACGTGGTAGCTTGAGCCATAAATCGAGTCAAAACCTGAACCTTTCTTAAAGACGATTTTATTGGCTGCCAAATCGAGTAAATGCGTCCCGCCAATAAATTGTTCATATTGTTTCGGATCGACTCCAACACGGTTAGACATAATTTTCACGGCGTCTTCACGTGTTGCAGGGTCATTAATATATTTGACTGTTTTATCCCACACTTGGATCATCTTTTTCCAATCTTCTTTATTGGCAGAAAGATGGCTCATATTTACAGTCAGGGTGTCATAAATTAAACCTGGCTTATCTTTAGAACTATAAATAATTTTAGACCCTGCAACAGACTTCAACGCTTGATTGGCTACAGGTTGCCAGACCGCAATTGCAGCAATATCTGGACTGGCAAAAACTTGTGGAAGCTCATTGGTCATAGAATTGACCAATTTAATGTCACTGGTCTTAATTTTTGCATCTGTTAGTGCTGTACTTAGCAATAGATGGTCAACCAAGCCTTTTTCAGTAGCAATACTTTTGCCTTTTAAATCGGCAATGCTGTTAATTCCATCTTTTGCGATAATCACGTCATTACCTGCGGAATAGTCTGTCGCCATAATCATAACACCTTGAGTGCCCCCAGAGGCTGTGACTAGATTATCTCCATTGGTCACCAGTACTGCATCTAGCTGATTGGCTGCAAAAGCAGAAAGTGATGATGAATAATCAAACCATTTAAATTCAACATTCAACCCTGCTTCTTTGAGCCAACCTTTTTCAATTGCCACTTGCCATGCAACAAAACCCGGCCAATCACTGTAGCCAATCATGATGGTTTTGGTGGCTGTGCTCTCAGATGCACTGTCCTTTGTTTCAGGAATTTTGGCGGTGTTATCACAACCTGCCAATAAAATAGTCGAAACAATAGAGACTGATAAGAACGCTTTTTTAATCATGATGCAATTTTCCCGATGCTGTAAATGTTTAAACTTGCTATATATGGAGTGAGACATTGAGGGCGGTGAACATGGTCACGATTTCAACGCTCTCTGTTTTTCATTTTGTGGAATCGGCGGCATCACTGCATCCATCAGCTCCAAATGCCCTTTGATCACACCTTTCAAAGCAATGAATTGTTGGCTTAGCGCTTTTAACTCTGTAGTTAAGCCCTGCAAAATCATCACTTCTAGAATTTTTTGCTCATCTAACTGAATATGCAGTGAACTCACCACTTGTTCTAAAAATTGTTGCTGTAAGTCCAGCAATTGGACTCTAAGTGGTGTAACACTGGCGTCATAGAGCAAAGTAAACGTCCCCACCATCACGGCGTTACGTTGCTCCTGATCCGCAATCAGATGTTTATTGATCATGTCGACAATGGCTTGAGAACGACTTTCGTAGTGCTGATCGACAATTTTCTGATCCAATGCATCGACAGTTAGTGCAGGCACAGTAATACTGATCCGTGCCAATTTATGTTTCGGCACATGCTTATCCTTTTTCGGATGAATCTTGCTTGATATAAATGCCCGCTCTAGCGCTTAGGATGGCAACCGCGAACTGTTTAAATACGATGAAGAATGCATTTAAGTCATCTTTGAATTGTTTAGACATTTGCTGCTCCTTTCGGTATTACCAAAAAAGGTTTTTGTAATACCTAGAACTAAGCAGAATACATGCCAATTTTTTTGATTAGACTGACAGCAATAGCACATTAAAAAGTTTATTTTTTGTGCAAAAAATATTTATATTTTTAAAATTGATACATCAAAGTGCATTTAGGGCTATTCAGCTTGACTTTTCATCCGTCAAAGGCCCAATGTTTACGTCCCTATAGGCAAAACACCTTATGGACATGAGATCTTATGTCCTCACAACTTTTAGTTTTCTCTCACTTATAAGCAAAAAAAATCGCCAGATGGCGATTTTTCTTTTATTGATAAACTTTTTGGAACTCACCCAAGATTGGAGCTGAGACGCCATCTTTATACACATATCGAGAGATAATACCTTGATCTGTATAAATATTCATTTTGATCGAATTTGTACCTTTTAAGCTACTCATCAAATTTACAGGCGCTAAAATATAATTGGTCGAACGGTTGGTACCTAAAACATGATCATGCTCGGTTGGCCCAGTGACAGCAAAAGTTTGAAAGTCTTTCTCATTTGTAAACTCAACTTTATGAATCTCATATTTATTGTAAGTACTACTCAAATGCATTTTTAACTTAAGCAGCTCTTTGTTGGATTCATTCCAGCTCACAGTGACCACTGGACAAAGCTCATTCTGCGCACAAATGAGTAAACCTGTGGTCCCCACATTTTGACGACTCGGGTCTGTAGAGGTTGTCGCACAACCTGAAAGCAACATCGCCCCCAAACTCATGAGTAGCCATTTTTTTGGCGATACGTTCGTTATCATTATATTTACTCCCAGAAACTTAAAAGGCTTTGAAATTCTAAAATGAAGCTTTGATTTTTCCCAGCCCCTATTTTTGACGAATCTGCACCTAAATCAAGCTTTTTCGTTCATTCAGGTTATAAATTTTAAAATTTATATCTCTTTATACAAATATGAAAGAAAAGAACCTGCTGAAAAGCTAGCTACTAACCAAGCACATGTATTCTTTCTAATATGCTCTCAATGAATACTCAACTTTGCAAGCCAATCAAAACAGATGACAGAACATGACGAAGGGAATCAACATCCTTTATACTGGTTCTAAAAGCTCACCAAAGACATAGCCGCCGATGAAATTCTTTAGTTGCGCATCCTGTCAAAACCAAATCTTTTTTGCCAACTCACAATGTGTGAGCTGCCAAACTACACTCGGTTATATTGCATCAGAAAAAGATATGGGGAGCTTTGAACAGCATAGCCCTGTTCTTTGGTTAGCGCTAAATGAAAAATACCAGACGAAGCGCTATAAGCCTTGTTATAACTATCAGCATCATCAAGTCTGTAATTGGGTTATTCCCGCAGAGAGCAACGACATCTACTGTGAGTCTTGTGTGCTTACATATACCATTCCAACTCTCGACAACCCAGATCATATTGTCTATTGGTCACGGCTCGAACATGCTAAACGGCGTTTTCTGTATTTAATGCAACGCCTGAATATTATGCCAAGGCCCAAAGATAACGATGATGATCGCTACGGACTCCGTTTTAATTTTCTCATGCCTGAACCAGAGCACCCTGTGTTGACAGGACATGCTAATGGCGTCATTACACTCAATGCCAGTGAAGCAGATGTCATCTATAGGGAAACGACCCGTATTAAAATGGGTGAAAACTACCGTACGCTTTTGGGGCATTTCCGTCATGAAAGTGGTCATTATTATTTTGACCTCATTAAATCGCTACATCCTGAGCTGGTCGACGAGTTCCGTCAGTATTTTGGAGATGAGCGTCAAGATTATAACGCAGCACTACAACGCCACTATGAAGATGGCGCACCACAAAACTGGGACCAATTTTATGTCAGCTCTTATGCCAGCACACATCCTTGGGAAGACTGGGCAGAAACGTGGGCACACTATTTACACATGATGGACACATTGGAAACCGCTTACTATGCAGGATTAATTGTGCGCAATAATCGAAAAGATACCCATGACTTAAGCTTTTATGAAAATCCAATCGGCGCTCAAGATTTTGATTTACTCCTCAAACAATGGATGACACTAACTTTTAACTTAAATGCGTTAAATCGCAGTATGGGTTTAGAAGATGCTTATCCATTTACGCTCTCAGCACCAGTCCTCGATAAATTAAGATTTATACATAAACATGTTTTGGGCAAAGCCTTTGCTCGCCAAATCGCTTGAGCTGAATATAAGCGTTCTTAAGTTATGTCTAGGGACACCAAAGATCGGACCGAATTTGGATGTAACTCGTTAGAAATTATCTTAAAATGAAAGACATCTTTAGCCTATATAGATAACGTCCGTGCTAAAAACTATGCTTTTAACGAGACATCATACTTTCACGCGACCAATCATTTTAGGGCTAACGATTGTTTTACTGCCGGCCTGCCAGTTGGTCAAAGTTAAAGAAAATAACATCCATCAAGCTATTCGTAGCAAGTCCGAAAATATCTTAACCCACGAACAATTGAGTGCGGAAACCACCAGCTTACTCAAACTACTCAGCCTGACGCCACAGCAATGCACCGCTGAATTTGAAACATGTTTGCAACGCTTAAACACACAAACAGATATTGCTGCAGATGAACGCTATGCCGCTTTAAGTGAACTGTATTTAGCCCAAGCTTTAGATAATTTAAAACAACGCAACTGTACCCAAGCACAGCTACATAGTGAAAATAATCACTGCTTAGAACAGAGCCTTAATGCCTTCGACCAAAGTTTACGCTATAGCTATGTGTATTTATTTAAAATGCAAGAAAGCCCAAGTACCCGTGTTTTTGATCAAAGACAAATGCATCTCCGCACTTTTTACAATGTCGCTTTGTCGCGTTTAATTACCACGGCGTACCGTACGCAGCCTTTTCATCAAGTTCCCGCGCAACTCAACGTCCAACAACGTCAATATATTGTAAATTTAGAACACTATCCTGAACTGAAAAGTAAAACCATTGACCGAGTTCAATCCAGTTATAATTTAAACTTCTCGGGTTTTTATCAAGTCAACCGTCAAGACGGTTTGGGCGCAGAGTTCGTGGTTGTGACTGAAGCGGACCCTATTCATAAAAATGATTTTATTCTTGACCCGATATCGTTTTATCAAAATCAAACCAATCCCAATATCCATCCTGCACGCTATTTGTCCGTAACCGCAGCGGCGCAGCCATTAGACCCGGAAAGCACTATTGAAGATGTGCTTAATGGCAAAGCTGTTTTTGAGATTGAGCTATTTAATCCTTATACGCAAAAGTATGTAGACATACATCAACAAAAATACATTCTCACGGCGAATTATTCTGTGCCTTTTGCCTACTGGCTGGCAGAAAATAAACTGGGCTCTACAGGCTACTTAACCTTGCTCGATAAAACTGAGCGATTGCGTATGCCACATGTCTATATGCTTGAACCCTACCAACCAAATAAAAAAGTGATTGTACTTATTCATGGTCTCGCCAGTAGCCCTGAAACCTGGGTCAATCTGACCAATAACATTTTGGGGGATAAAGTTTTACGAGAAAACTTTCAGGTATGGCAGGTGTTTTATTCAACCAATATGCCGATTGTTGAAAGCAGCTATCAGATTCATGCACTACTTAAACAAGCCTTTGCACAAATTCAACCTAACTCTCGCTCGGCCAGTGACGCCGTGCTGATTGGACATAGTATGGGCGGCGTCATAAGTCGCTTACTGATTAGTGAACACGATATTTCTGAGCAAGTGATTCCACTGTTAAACTATGAGCAATACACCCGATTACAACAATACCCCGTAATCAAAGAACGTTTTCAATTTCATCCTGATTTACCCATTGGACGTGCAATTTTTATTGCCGCGCCTCACCGTGGCAGTGAACTGTCTGACCGCTGGTACATGGAATTGGTGAAGAAAATGGTCAAATTGCCGATCACTTTCTTTAACCAAGTGGATATACAGCTCAATGGTAGCTCTAGCACCAAAGGCATGGTGCAATCTGGCCCTGACGACTTAAGTCCAAAGTCACGCTTTATGGCTTTGACCAATAACATCATGCCTGTATCCAGAGTTCCTTATCATTCTATTATTGGCAATCACCGTCAGACCAATGACATACATGACATGAGCGATGGTATTGTGCCCTATTCAAGTTCACATCTAGAACAGGCAGTCTCTGAAAAAATCATTAAAGGCAATCATTCTGTGCATGAGGAAGCAGAAACATTATTAGAATTACGCCGTATTTTGAGGCTACACCTTGAGCAAACTCGGGCTCAATAATCAGTGATGCTAAAACTTTTCTACTGTGCTTAGAGATTTTTATCCGAATACTCTAACCCAACTAAATGAGCATCGAAAACTTGAAAAGTAGCAGTTGTAAAACCTAAGGTGCTGAAAGGTTTTGATATACTTGCTTTATCTAAAAAATACATACATTTATCTGCTCGGAAACATCATGCACATTAAAAATCAAGTTGTACTGGTCACAGGTGGCGCACGCGGTTTAGGTCTTGCGATTACACACGCCTTAATCAATGAAGGTGCTCGTGTAGTCGTGAACTATTTGAACAGCCAAGCAGCAGCACAAACCTTAGCTCAGCAGTATCCCGAACAGGTTTTTATCTACCAAGCTGATGTTACAGACAATGCTCAAGTCAAAAGTATGTTTGACACAAGCTTTCAGCATTTTGGACAGCATATCAACGCCGTGATTAATAATGCGCTGATTCAGTTCGAGTTTAATGGCGAGGCCCGCCCAAAAGTTCATGAGCTCCGCTGGGAAACTATGCAACAACAATTTGAGGGTGCAGTTAAAGCCGCTTTGAATACTACCCAAGCAGCGCTTGAAGGTATGAAACAAGGTCAGTTTGGGCGCATTGTAAACATCGGAACCAATTTGGTGCAGAACCCTGTGGTGCCTTATCATGACTACACCACGGCGAAGGCTGCACTGTTGGCATTTACCCGTACCTCAGCGCATGAACTTGGTCAATACGGCATTAATATCAATATGCTCTCTGGCGGTTTACTACAAACCACCGATGCCAGCAAAAGTACACCCAATGAAGTTTTTGATTACATCGCGAGTGCAACACCACTGCGTCGTGTAGTTACACCTGAGGAATTTGCCTCAGCCATTTTAATGTTCTTATCGCCATATTCTTGTGCTGTGACAGGTCAAAACTTGATTGTAGATGGTGGTTTAGTCAAAGGCTAATAAGCTTTAATCCCTGAACTCTAAATAAGCATGATTGAAACAATCCATTTTTAAAATTCTCGAAGCTTTATCGATTTGACGCTTTGTTTTAGGTTCAAGTTTTCTTCAGAATCTGCCCACCCAACCAAGGAACACAGTACGATGCTTTCTTTCCCCATTCGGCACCGACTGGCTGGTTTTTACTTTTTTTATTATTCTATTGTAGGCACCTTCATGCCGTTTTGGAGCCTGTATCTCGAAGATCAAGGCTTTAACTACAGTGAAATCGGTATCCTTTCCTCAATTGCGATCATTACCCGTTTTTTTGCTCCTTTTATTTGGGGCTGGATTGCAGATAAATCAGGGAAACGGATGCTCTTGGTCAAAGTCGCAACGTGGATGGAAGCTTGTATTTGGTTCATGATTTTTATCATTCCAAACTCCTTTCAGGCGATCGCCCTGCTCATGCTGATCTTTAGCTTCTTCCAAAATGCTATTCTGGCTCAATTTGAAGGCGTTACGCTATTTTGGCTCGCGGAACAGCGCAGTGCTTTATATGGAAAAGTTCGAAAATGGGGCTCTGTCGGTTTTATTGTCGGGGTTTTTGGTATCGGAGCCTTATTAGAAATTTTACCCATCTCTATGCTGCCAGTTTTATTGTTGTGTATTTCTTTTTTGGCCTTTATTTGGTCATTTAGCATTAAAGAACCGACCACTGCACCCCATTCACAAGGGCAGCTCGAGCCATTATTACCTATTTTAAAAAAACCCGTTGTAGCGGCATTTTTTGGTATCGAGTTTATTCTGCTTTTTTCGCATGCACCGTTTTATAGTTTTTATAGTAACTTCTTAAAACAAGCCGGTTACTCAACCACAGAAATTGGTTTTTTGTGGGCTATCGGTGTCATGGCCGAAATTATTTTGTTTGCCATTGCTCACGTTTTTTTCAAACGTTTTTCATGGCGACTCATGGTGTCTATTTGTCTGATCCTCACAGCGCTACGCTGGTTTATGGTCGGTTCTTTTCCCCAAATCTTCGCGATCCAGTTCTTCGCACAAACTATCCATGCTTTTAGCTTTGGTTTATTTCATCTCATCGCCATGCGTATCATTTTCCAAAACTTTAGTTTAGGACAACAAGGACGTGGTCAAGCCCTGTATAGCACCATGTGGGGACTAGGTGTAGCGTCTGGAAGTATTCTTGCAGGACATTATTGGCACAGCCTGTCAGGCGAACTTATTTTTATTTTGGCAGGCTGTGCGGTTCTACTCGGTTTGGGTTTTGTTCGGTACTTACCCAAAGAGGTTCAAGCTTAAAAAGCCCTCTTCTGATCTGTACGCATAAACTACAACAATTTAATTAATCAGCTTTCTAAACTTTGATTTCACTATATTTATGAAACCATGGCTGGGCCTGTTCAAGCTGACTAGCCAACTGTAAGAGCCTATCTTCACGGGCAAAAGGCGCAATAAACTGCGAACCAAGCGGAAGATTATCAGCATTCCAATACAAAGGTACAGACATCGCGGGTAAGCCTGTGATGTTGGCTAACTGAGTAAAAGGCACCCAACGCAAATTATCTTTCACAATTTTATCGACCAGTTTTCCTTGTGCTAGCAGATGTGCCTTGCCTACTTTTAATAAACTTTTTAAAATTGGTTTTTGCCATGATGGAGTAGAAATTTGCCCATTTTTGGGTGCGACTGAAGCTGTAGCAGGAGTCAGATAAAGATCATAATGATCAAAGAATTGGTTCATTTTGGTGACATATACTCCCCAATTATTCAGATTATGAATATATTCTAACGCAGTCGTTTTCGCACCAAAGGCAGCCAAAGCTAAAGAATCCAGCTCAAAATCTCCTGCTGTGGTCGGAACCTGTTGCTTGATCTGCTCTAACATATAAGAAAATTGACTAAACCACGTCGTGATAAAGTCTCTGGCCAAAGACATACCATCTATCTCAGGTTGTGCTTCGACCACTGTATGCCCTAAAGACTCCAACAAACGTGCGGTATGGTGTACAGCATCAATGGCATCTTTAGACACTGTGGTTCCAATAGGCGACTGAGTACTAAATGCAATTTTAAGTTTTTTTACAGGCTGCTGTAGACAGGCCAAATAGCTTTGGTTGGGCTGTTCAATTTTAAACAACGAGCTATGCTCTGCACCCTGCGTTGCATCTAACATCGCTGCACTATCTCTTACACTTTTACTCAATACATGCTGTATCGCAGCGCCGTGCATTGCCTCACTCATATCTGGGCCCCACGGCGTACGTCCACGACTTGGCTTTAAACCAAATAAACCGCAATACGATGCTGGAATTCGAATCGACCCGCCGCCGTCGCCCGCACCCGCAATAGGAACAATCCCAGCGGCCACTGCAGAAGCGGAGCCACCCGATGAGCCACCACTATTATGTTTTAAATTCCAAGGGTTATGACAGGCTCCCCAAGCATCTGATTCTGTAATGCCTTTGATACCAAACTCAGGAGTATTGGTACGTCCAAAGGTTAAAATGCCTGTGTTTTCCCAACGGTTTACAATTTCTGCATTATGTTCTGCAATATGCCCCGTGCGTTTAAATGCTTGGCATCCATAAGATGTTGGATAACCTGTATATTCTTGAAATAAATCCTTTACTAAAAATGGTACACCTGCAAATGGACCAGACAGTGCATTTTGTGCTCTGTTCTTTGCATAATCATGCATAGGAATAATAATCGCATTTAAAGCAGAATGGGTTTGCTGGCTACGCTCAATTGCAATTTGTAATAATTCAGCGGGATGGATTTGTTTTTGCGCAACCAACTCAGCTAAACCCAGCCCATCATAACGAAGGTATTCAGAAAAATTCATTTTTATCCAAGTATATAGTTTTTATTGTTTTATACTTTTACTAAATTTTAACCTATGAGGCAAGTTGTACTTGATTACGTCCTAAAGTTTTGGCTTGATATAACGCTCGATCAGCACGATTTAACAAGCTCTGTAGACTATTTTGCGTTGGCAAAACTTGATGCACCACACCAAGACTCACCGTCATACTCAAAACAGCATGTGCCACTTGAGTTTTTGAAGTAGCGACAGCACGGCAGATACGTTCTGCAATGATTTGTGATTCAATTTCAGTGGTATTATTTAGCACCACCACAAATTCTTCACCGCCCATACGCGCAAATAAATCCTGTTCACGCAAATTACTTTTCACGGTCGTGGCAAAGCTTTGTAGCAATACATCACCAATATAGTGACCATATTGATCGTTCATTTTCTTAAAGTGATCAATATCTAGCACAATAATACTCATCGATTTAACCAAATTTTCCTTCAATAAGTTTTCAGTTTGAGTGAAGAAAAAACGGCGATTTCCCACATGAGTTAAGGGATCATGGTTGGCCAGATAAAGCACTTCTTTATACAGATCATGACGATTACGACTCACAATACATAAAAGCAAAGGTGCAATCATCAACATGCACAGCCCTATACGCACCGAAATAGAAGTGGCCAAGAAGTTATCTGCTGTACGTGAAATATAATAAGTCGTTAAACTATGATACGTCACAAAACAAACCAAACTGTTAATGATACTCACATAAAATAAGTTGTAACTTAAAGCCGCCCAAATGAGCCCTGCTAGAGGGAAAAGTAAGGCACCAGGACCAAAGAACAGATGAGTACATGCCACAGAAATTAAAACTGAGAGTAAGGGTAAAACATCGACAAACTGGGTTTCGCACTGTCTACGGTTATTCCAAAGATACTTTAATTTCTTCGCTGCCGGAAAGGTCAACATGAGGGGTAAAAGTGAAATACAATTGAGAACTTCCCCCGTCCACCAAATATAAAACTCAGCCCAAAGGTCTTGCGTGCTCATAAAGGTGTGTGGCATATACGGAACGACAGCAACGGCAAATATCGCGCTGGAAAAGCACCCAAGAAAAACACAAACCAAGAAAAGATAAAGAAAATTTAAGCCTTTGTTATATGCACGATAGTCAATTTGTAAATAATGGATAAAAAATAAAGACACGCCTACCGTCATAAAATTGGCGATTGTTAAAGCCAACGTCAGCTCAAGATGATTCCCTGTGACTAAGTCTGCCGACATATAACCAATAAATGCACCCAACCAGCCACCAACATTTCTGAGTGGCTTAAACCTTAAAAATAAGCCGATCAGTACAGCATTAGCTGGCCAAAAATAAGCGAAATATGCAATCGGTCGAGTGAATATCCCAAGCAAACAGCAGACAAAAATCACCGTAGCAACAATCAAAAATGCTCGGCCATGCTGTTTAAAATTCAACGAGACTTTTGTGAGCTTAACTGCGTACAAAATATTTCCTTATTTTTACATGAGTTATGATTAAACATCATGTTTTCTACTGTCTATTTGCTTGCGAAGGATGCATTAATGAAAAGTATTACAGATTGACAATATTTACTAAATAAACTCTATCGATTGTTCGTTATGGTTTCAATAGATCTCTTGCGAAAGTAAAAACCACCTCAATATAAATTTCATGAGATATCAGAAATTAAATCGTTTTTCAGATTCTGAATTCAAACGCTTGGTTGGCGTACCTCGACAAGTTTTTACTGAAATGGTAGAGGTTTTAGAAAAAGCAGAATCACTCAAAAAGAAATCAGGTCGTCCTCATACTTTAGATATAGAGGATCAGTTGTTATTAACTCTCAATTACTTACGGAACTACAGCACTCAACTGGAATTAGCGGCAAATTACCATATCGCTGAAAGTAATGTGAATCGAACCATTAAAAAGGTTGAAGATGCATTGATGAAATCAAGACGTTTTACTCTGCCAAAACGAAGCATTACCACAGCAGACGAACACTTTAACTGGGTCATTATTGATGCGACAGAATGTTCAATAGAACGTCCGAAAAAAAAATCAGAGTAAGTTCTACAGTGGTAAAAAGAAGAAACATACGCTAAAAGCACAAGTGATCTATCATCCGAACAGCAAACAAATCATAGGGCTAGATATATCGAATGGCAGTCAGCATGATATTAAATTGGCAAGAAAAACGGTTAAGAAATTCAAACATTGTGAATATGTTATGACCGATTTAGGGTACTACGGATTAGAGCAAGATGGCTTTAAATTATTGATGCCAATAAAGAAAAAGAAGAATTTACCCTTATTTGATGTTGAGAAAAGGTACAATAAAATGATTGGAAAAATACGAGTTGTGATCGAACACATTAATAGTCAATTGAAAACATTTAGAATATTAAGTGAACGCTATCGAAATAGACGGAAAAGATTCGGTTTACGCATTAACTTAATTGCTGCACTCGTAAACCGGATAAACTTGCAATAATGACTTTCGCAAGAGATCTAATATAATTTTTTGATTTATATCCTGAATCTAGATATTTACGATTAAATGCTGATATCACTCTCACCCATAAAAAAAGCCTCCACATCGGGAGGCTTTTTGATCTTTGGACTTATTTTGCTTCAGGCGCTGGTGCTGATGCACCTGCTGCTTCAGACTCTAAAGGTGCAGCATCAATCATCTCTGGACTAACTTCAATATTGGTTACTGGTGTTTCAGCCGCTGAACTTTCCACTGGCGTTTGTTCAGTCTCTTGTTTTTTGTCACTACACGCAGCAAGCGACAGCATTATTGCAGAAGCTAAAACCACCAAAGCCATTTTCATGTTAATCATTATTCACCTTCACATTAGTCATCAATTGCTTGAAACAATACTACTTATTTTTGCTCAAGTTTAAAGTATTCATTTGTGAGCAATCTTTTGAAATTAAGGCAGAATTATAACATCATTAAACAGAAATAATAAAAACAAGCTCGAAGCAAACTTGTTTTTATCTATCCAAGAATACACTCGAATTAAACAGGATACGCTGTCGCGACTTCCTGACTAATCATTGCCGCAGTTGCTGCAGATAGCGTCCAACCTAAGTGCCCATGTCCTGTATTAAAGAACACACGTTCTAGCTTTCCACGGCGAACTACAGGCATCATATTCGGCATCATGGGGCGAAGACCTGCCCAAGGGACCGCATGCTCTGTCGAAACTTTAAAGTTACGATTGGTCCAGTCAACAAGAGGTTGAATCCGATCTGCACGGATATCACGGTTATAGCCATTAAACTCAGCAGTGCCAGCGACACGGAAACGATCTTTACCTAAACGTGAAGTTACAATTTTCGCGCTTTCATCCAGCAAGCTCACCCACGGCGCATTTTGCTGACTCTCTTCGTCATTTAACATCACAGTAATCGAATATCCCTTTACAGGATAAACATTGACGCGTTCTTGAACCAATTCAGCCAATTGATAGCTACCCACACCTGCACAAACCACAACAGCATCGGCAGCCAATATCTCCACTTCATTTGGAAGCAGTTCAACATTTTCTGAACTTGGTTGTAACTTCACTTCAACACCTGAGCTTAAGTGCTGAATATCTGTCACATCCATACCAAAACGATACTTCACACCTAACTTTTTGGTGACTTCAGCCAAACCTGTGGTGTACTTATGAATATCACCCGTCGCATCACCTTCACAATAAAATCCAGCATAATAGTCGCCGGTCAATGTCGGCTCAATTTGCTTAATTTCTTCATTGCTTACGCCACAACGTTCAAGGCCACCTTTATTGAGTAAATCATTAACTCGAATAGCAACGTCATAATCTTGTTTATTATGATAAAAATGCAAAATACCACGTTTTTCTAAATTGAAGTCGATTGACTCTTTATCCGCAATTTCGAACAAGCGTTGTCGAGCCAATAAAGCCAAACGTACTGTTTCGTGGGTATTGGCCTCATAATGTTTAATATTGCCCAGAAACTCCATCAGCCATGCATATTTATGCACACTAAACGCAGGATTGAGCAATAAAGGGGCAGATTTTTGAGACATCCATTTCATGCCTTTCAGCACTGTCGATTTTTGGTTCCAAACTTCCGCATTACATGCAGACAGTTGTCCACCATTTGCAAAAGAAGTTTCCATGGCTGGAAATAAATGACGATCAACAACGGTCACTTGATAACCCAATTGACTTAATTCATATGCAGTAGTTACGCCTGTAATTCCAGCACCAATGACAACGACATGACACATAGACACCTCCTTTTTATTGTTTGATGTCAACCCCATCTGTCATGTGTACCTGAGAGCTTCGACCTAAAACATCCCATGATATTTTAAACCATCCCCTTCGGTGAGTGATTGAACACTTCTCTCCAGAGTTTTTTCATTATTACAGTCCTTTTGCCTGAGAGTTTCCGGGGTCGTTGCTCCTTCGGCGAATGCAGAACATTTCTCTCCTGCAATAATGCTTATTATTCTATGAGCAATTTATATACCATGTAATCATCCGGTTGGAAACTGCTCTTAAAGTATTATCTTTCGTTTATTTTTATAGAGCACAACCTCAGCTTAGGGCAAGCGTTGCACTATACTGATCAAAATTGCGCTGTTACTGCTTTAAAATAGGACATATCTATCGCGCACATCTGAGCTATGCTGAGGTCATCTAAACATCTTTGAGCATAGGTACGGTCTATACTCTTCGGATGTTTCATTTTATTTTTTCTCAACCTTAAAAGAATGAATAAGTTGTTCTGCATCTTGATAAATTTCTTGCCAATGTGGCAGTAACTCACTATGAAATTTTATAGTGATATAACTCGTATTAAACCCATAATTGGGCTGATGTGTATTAAATTCACATTTTGTTGCCCCATCCTTAAAATAAAGGCACTTAATGGTTAGGCTTACCCCTTTACCTTTACGCTCCTGCCAATACACCTTTTTTCCAACACCATCATCACTTTTTACCTCTATTTCGTAGAGTCCCAAATCTGAATTAAATGTTTTTGTTTCATCTATCCATACTTCACTTACCTCTTCTCCACCAGAAGACATTCCTTTTCTTAAGTATAGTTTTAAAAGCAAAAACTCATTAAAAAAGTCTTTACTTCCCTGCTCCTCTTTCCAAACGGAACGTTGGTTTAATGCAATTGTGATATCATTTTTAAACTCAGAACCTAATCTAAAGCCTTCTCTAGATGCTGTCATTTCGGGCCATCTCACTTTCAAAGCAATATGTTGAATTTGATCACCACAACCTTTGGCCTCGTGTTCTTCTTTTATATTTTTCCCCCAATAATTCACACCTTGATAAGTCACTCTGCCAAAAAGTAAATACTGCTTATCAATGAGCATGTGCTGATCACCAAATTTTCCACAAGCATATAAGCGCGCTTTAACTTTTTCAGGGTCATGCATACTGTCGTAGCCGTATATCAACAATGAAATAACCAAAACTGTGAGTAATGATAAAAATATAATGGTGCCTCGTCTGACTGTGCTTATTTTTTTATTCATATCCCCCTTCCTTTTTTCTTTTAAAAATGAACTCTCTAAATTTTCTTACTCAGTAAGACCGAATGAAGATTCATCAACGTTTGGCCTACTTTGGCACTTAATAGGTAAGATGCCGTTTTCTGAGTATCGTGATAACCATAACGTGCATAATATGCCAACAGCTCTTTTCTTATATTTAAGATTAGCTTTCATACGTAAATAAAAAAAGTCAGACCGAAGTCTGACTTTAATATGTATTCTGTTAAATATAAAGAGAATTTTCTAGTATTCAATCGGTGCAAATGGTGCAACGACGTCTGCATTTTGAGCACGATGACGCAGAAAGTGATCCATTAAAACAATCGCAAGCATTGCTTCTGCAATCGGAGCCGCACGCACACCCACACAAGGGTCATGACGACCTTTGGTTAATACGTCAGTATCTTCACGATTAATATTGATCGTTTTACCTGGTGTGGTAATAGATGCTGTTGGTTTCAACGCAATGGCCACACGAATAGTTTGACCACTCGAAATACCACCCAAGATGCCACCTGCATGGTTCGCAAGGAAGCCATCAGTCGTTAACTCATCACGGCTCTCATGTCCAAACTGACCAGCAACGGCAAAACCATCACCAATCTCAACCCCTTTGACCGCGTTAATCGACATCATAGCATGGGCAATGTCAGCATCTAGACGGTCAAAGACAGGCTCGCCCCAACCGACAGGTACTTTTTCAGCCAAAATTTCAAGCTTTGCGCCGCAACTGGTACCTTGTTCACGCAATGAAGTCACCAGTGCTTCAAAACGCGGTACGGCATCGACATCGCCACAGAAAAATGGATTATTAGGTACTTCATTCCAATCCAATTTTTCCGCAACTTCAGTTCCAATTTGGGTCACATGACCACGAATTAAAATACCAAACTTTTCAGCCAAGTATTTTTTCGCAATTGCACCCGCAGCCACACGCATAGCCGTTTCACGCGCACTTGAACGACCACCGCCACGGTAATCACGGAAACCGTACTTTTGTGTATAAGTATAGTCTGCATGTCCCGGACGGAAGCTTTGTGCAATGTTACCGTAGTCTTTCGATTTTTGGTCGGTATTACGAATGAGTAAACCAATTGAAGTTCCAGTCGTTTTACCTTCAAACACACCTGAAATGATTTCAACTTCATCAGGTTCTTTGCGCTGTGTCGCAAATTTAGATGTGCCTGGCTTACGACGGTCTAAATCTTTTTGTAAATCGTCTGCTGTAAGCTCAAGGCCGGGTGGAACACCATCCACAATCGCCATTAAGCCTACACCATGAGATTCACCACAAGTCGTTACACGGAAGAGTTGCCCTACACTATTACCTGCCATGTCTAACGACTCCTTTTATGCTTGAACAGATTGAATGAATAAATCACGGAATTGACGGCATTGAACCGCAGTCAATGCAAAGATTCCTGTACCGCCTTTTTGGAACTGTAACCAGTAAAAATCAACAGTATTAAAGTTTTGGCGCATTGCCCATTCAGAATTACCCACTTCAATCACGATGAGACCATCTTCAGTTAAGTAATCTGGCGCTTGAGCTAACATTTTACGAACCAAATCTAAGCCATCTTGACCTGCTGCCAGAGCCAATTCTGGTTCATGGTGGAATTCTTCAGGTAAATCTGCCATGTCTTCAGCGTCCACATAAGGTGGGTTCGACACGATAAGATCATATTGATTTTCAGCAGGAATTTTGGAGAACAGGTCAGACTCAAGTAAAGCCACTTGATACTGTTTGTCGTGGTGTTCCGAGTTAATTTGAGCCACTTCTAAAGCTTCTTTAGAAATATCTGTTGCATCTACTTCGGCATCTGGGTACGCATAAGCCAGAGCAATCGCGATACAACCTGAGCCCGTACACATATCTAAAATACGTTGTGGCGTTTTTGGATTCGGGTTTTCTGGCAAGTTATTGACTGCTTCACCCATTTGGCCATTTTCACCTAAGCAATAAGGTGCAAAACGGTTTTGAATCAATTCTGCAATCGGTGAACGTGGAATCAGTACGCGTTCGTCGACATAATATGGTTTGCCATCAAAATATGCCAAATTAAGCAAATATGAAGTCGGTACTTTTTCATTAATACGACGTTCTAATAAGCTTAAAACTTCTGTCTTTTCGCTTGGTAGTAGCTTCGACTCTAAGATTTCAGCATCCGCATTCCAATCTAAAGATAAAGTTTGTAAAACCAAAGCTGAGCTTTCAGCAAAATAGTCTTCTGTACCTTGACCTAAATGTGCATCGTATTGACGTAATGCTGTCACTCCAAAACGGATAAAATCACGAATTGTGCTTAAGTTTTCAGCGGCTTCCTGTATATGTTCAGGGCTAATAGTCGGGCGATCCACTAAAGGCGTCTCCAAGGTCATAATAAAAACGCCTTATGATACCCTGTTTTTCTATGATTTATAATGTTTTGATGCACAGCAAACACATTTTCATACGCTTTGCTCTTATTTGCTTATACGGCCTGTAAGTGCTTCGTACATATCTGCACGGGTTTGTGTCATTTGCATCAGACACGAAATACGCTGTAATTCCGTCTTTTCATTTTTCACGATAGGTTTGTTGTTACAAATCTGATCACGCTGCGCCAGCCATTGCTGATGAGACTGTTTAACCAATCCCTGCTCTTCTACAGGAGCCTTCGCTAAATACGGCTTAAATACTTTCTTTAAGCGCTTTTTTTGTACTTTATATTCTTTACTCATGCATGCATCAATTTCACTCAACACATTACCAGTTTGCTTCATGCATGCTTCATATTTTTTAGTTGGACCCATTGCAAAGGCTGAACCACTGAATAATCCCACAACAAGCAACGCACTGAATATTTGTTTCAATTCCTTTCCCCAAAGCAAATTTTCTTCATTCATTTTTTAATCTAGTCATTCACAGCATCTGCGTGCTGCAGCGCTTTAATATAACATCCTATTTTGTATGAACATACTAGCCTCTTATAAAATTTCCACCTCACAGCTTTTTACATGAAGTCACAGGCTTGGCATTGAAACCTGATCAAACAGCCTTATTATAAAGTGAGTTCTTCTGCCAATATTCCCCAAACTTATGAGTTATAAACACAATAATTTAATGGCGATGCGTGAACGCTATTGGAATGACACTGAAAACAATCATGTCGATACTGAAAAAGCTTATTTCCAGAAACTGTTACAGCAGCAAGGGATCTATGAATATGCAACCATTGAGGATGCCCGATACTTCTTTTTTAGCCTACCGAGCATCATCATTGTTAAAGGTTATGCACATGGATTTATGCACCAACCGGTACAAGAAATGATCCTCCAACACATACAAATGCATAAAGATGAATTGATTCAGAAAAATACGCTTAAAGTAAAATTTCGCATGTAACAATCCCGATTAGGCTTTATTTAGATGGTTGCTTAACACTTATGGCCTTTTTTAACTCGAGATTCAGCAAGTTGAACTTTTTTAATACGTGAATACACGATATTATCCGTTACAATCTAAAATGCTGCCCTTGCTGATGAAAGGATTTTACTGAATTATGTCAGATCACAACGATAAGCTTAAACAACTGAAAACCTCCTCTATGGATCGTCGTTTATCGATTGCCAAAGCTTCGTTGCTTGCTGGAACACGTTGGGCTGCGTCTAATGCGACAACTATGTTTTCTAGCGAAGAAGAAAAAGAAAAGAAACGCAAAAAAGCAATGAAAGAACAGGCCGATTATCTTGTTTCTGAAATAGGCAAACTTAAAGGTTCTATCGTCAAAATTGGCCAAATGATGGCGCTTTATGGTGAACACTTTCTACCTGAAGAAATCACGCAAGCCTTAAATACGTTAAATAATCAAACGGTCGCTTTAGCGTGGCCTGCGATTAAACAGCAACTACACAGCCAATTGGGTTCTAAGCTAGATGATTTGACCATCGATCATGAGCCACTGGGCACTGCATCACTGGCACAAGTCCACCGTGCAACGCGTAAGTCTGATGGTTTAGAGATGGTATTGAAAATTCAATATCCAGGCGTTGCTGAAGCCATTGACTCAGACATGAGTCTATTCAAAAACATGCTTAAACTGACACGAATGGTTCCGCAAACACGCGAGTTCGACCAATGGTTCGATGAAGTTCGTGAGATGATGCACCGTGAAGTGAATTATAAAATTGAGGCTGCAACCACACGCCGCTTTGCTGCTCGCTTAAAAGAAGACCCACGCTACATCGTGCCGCAAATTATAGATGGCTACTGCACAGACCAAGTATTGTGTATGACATTTGAGCGTGGTGTGCCGATTAACAGCCCAGTCATGCTGTCTCTTCCGCAAGAACGTCGCAACAAACTTGGCGAAGCATCACTTGAAATTGCGGTACGCGAGATTTTTGAATGGGGTGAAATGCAGACCGACCCGAACTTTGGTAATTACCTCGTTCGCTTAGGCAATGGCAATGACATCTTGGATAAAATCGTTCTGCTTGATTTTGGCGCAATCCGACAGTTTGATGAACATTTACTTGGCGTTGCACGTAAGCTCATTCATGCTGGGTTTAATCATAGTAGTGAAGAAATGGTTCAAGCAATGACAGGCTATGAGTTTTTCGACTCTATCCCTCAAAGCATTAAACCCGATATGGCTAAAGTTTTCTTACTTGCAACTGAAGCATTCAGCAGCCCAAGCAATAACCCTGACTTACCTGCTGGTGTTATGGATGAACACTTTGCTTATGACTGGAAAGCAAGCCAACTTCATAGCCGTGTAATGCAGCAAGCTTCTAAGTCGATGGCATCTCGTTATTTCAGTGTTCCACCGAAAGAATTTATGTTTATCAGCCGTAAATTCATCGGTGCTTATACATTTATGACTGTGATTGAAGCGAAAACCAATGTTCGTGCAATGGTGAAAAAATTTATCTAAAAGTACATTGACCAAAATGACGCGATGTCATTTTGGTCAATTGATCAATCATTTCAATTCCAAACGATTCAACAAAAATATTTAAAAACAAAAGATTAGAGAAATTTAAAGCATACAACCTACCGTTTATCTTTGACAATACATCATGTCAGTCATGACATAGTTATTCGTGTGCCGCTATGTCAGCATAAAACCACAGAATAATTCTGCTGGATGAAAATAATGACAAATATGGTAAATAAGGCGCAGGGATTTGGCTTATCACTGATCACAAAAATGGCAAGTAGCGACGTACTTGACCAATTAAAGCTTAGAAAATTTGTGGAGAAATCGCTTTATCAAGGCTCAAAAGCGGGCTATAAGACTTTATCAAAAACACAAAAAGCCTTTAAAGCCAATAAGGATCTGCATAAACAGCGACTCAACAATCAAGAAAAATCATTATTTGATCTGAGCTATTCAGAAGATCAGCAAATGGCCATCTACACCATGTCACAGTTTGCCGCCGATATACTTTACCCATTAGCCGCAAGTGCCGATCAAAATGAAACTTTTCCAACAGAACTTTGGCAATATATTGAAGAGCTAGGTCTGAACTTTTATGCTTTGCCTGAGGCACTCGGTGGTGTCGCTGCTGAGAAAAATATTCTGAGTAATGTACTTATTGCAGAACATCTGGCCAAAGGTGATTTTAGTTTAGCCGCAGGTATGCTCTCTACCTTTAGTGTGATTAATGCCGTTACACAATGGGGTTCTGAGCAAGTACAAGCTTTATATTTAAATAGTTTTGCGCAAGACAGTAGCATTCGCGCTAGCTTTGCAATTCAAGAAGTTACGCCTGCTTTTAATCCTTACCAGTTAAAAACCAAAGCCATTTCACGTGATGGTCAATATTTTATTCAAGGTGAAAAGACACTGGTACTATTGGCTGAAAGTGCAGATATTTTCCTTGTTAATGCCGAACTTAATGGCCAAGCTGAAGTTTTTATTCTCAGACGGGATGAAAGTATTCAGTTTAAAAAATCTCCCGCTATGGGGCTCAAAGCAACGGAAACAGCAACTTTAATTTTTAATCAAACCCCTGCTTTACGCTTAGGTGATGAAGATTTCAACTACACGGCATTTTTAGACCTCGGCAATTTAATGTGGTGTTCAATGGCGGTTGGCACATGTGAAGCGATCAAAAAATATTGTATTGAATATGCCAATGAACGCACCGCCTTTGGTGAACCCATTTCTCACCGTCAAAGTGTTGCTTTTATGATTGCTGATATGGCCATCGAAATTGACGCCATGCGTATGCTCATCCTAAATGCAGCAAGTCTAGCCGAATCTGGGCAAACATTTCACCGTGAAGCCTATTTAGCACGTTTACTTTGTGCCGAAAAATCCATGAAAATTGGCACCGATGGTGTACAGATTTTAGGTGGGCACGGATTCACCAAAGAACACCCTGTTGAGCGTTGGTATCGTGATTTACGTGCAACAGCGATTGTTCACTCTGGTCTACATGCATAATAAAAAGGAAAACTGGCATGAATTTACAAAACCCTAAAAAATTTAAATTACTGATGGATCAAGCCCACCAAGTGGCCATCAATGTACTTCGCCCTATCTCCCGAAAATACGATAAAGCTGAACACAGCTACCCTAAAGAACTGGATATGCTGGCATCTTTAGTCGATGGTATGAATGAGGGTGGTGAAGGTATGAATGCGGGGGCTGCTGTCGGCAAGCGAGGTACAAATGAACAAGGCAATAAAAATGGAGTGAATCTCTCTACCGCTTTAAGTGTAATTGAAATGTGTTATGGAGATACCGCTTTACTCCTATCGATGCCCCGCCAAGGTCTAGGAAATTCAGCAATTGCAGCTGTTGCCAATGAAGAGCAGTTAGAGCGTTTCAAAAATACATGGGCAGCCATGGCAATCACTGAACCAAACTGTGGCTCGGACTCAGCCGCGATTCGCACCACAGCAATAAAAGATGGTAAAGATTACATCTTAAATGGTGAAAAGATTTTCGTGACTTCAGGAGAGCGTGCTGATGCTATCGTCGTTTGGGCAACTCTGGATAAAAAATTAGGTCGTTCAGCCATCAAATCTTTTGTAATTCCTAAAGGGACTGCTGGCATGAAAGTAGAACGTTTAGAACATAAACTAGGAATCAAAGCCTCTGATACCGCAGTTATTCGTTTAATCGACTGCCGAGTGCCTGCCAATAACCTACTGGGAAATGCAGTAATTGACATTGCTAAAGGCTTTGCTGGCGTGATGGAAACTTTTGATAATACCCGTCCGCTCGTTGCAGCCATGGCTATAGGCTGTGCCAAGGCCTCACTAGAACGCATTAAAGAGATCTTCAGCGATTGTTTAGATCCTCAATATATAACGCCATACTTACAAACGACTCATATTGTGAATCAAATTTATCGTATGGAAGCCGAATGGGAAGCGGCTCGTTTACTGACCTTAAAAGCTGCATGGATGGCAGATAACAAGAAACCGAACTCAAAAGAAGCTTCCATCTCCAAAGCTAAAGCTGGTCGAATTTGTAATGAAATTACCCTTAAGTGCGTCGAACTTGCTTCAACTGTCGGCTACAACGAAGATGAGCTTTTGGAAAAATGGGCAAGAGATTCTAAAATTCTAGATATTTTTGAAGGAACGCAACAAATTCAGCAACTCATTATCGCACGCCGTGAATTAGGAAAGTCATCGAGCGAATTGAAATAATATAAAACGTCCCATTCGGATATGTTGAAGCTATGGTTTCTCTAAATAAAGAATTATGGCTTCACATTGAAAGTACTATGAAATAAGAAATCACTAGACTCAAATTCATGCTATCTAACAACGCCTAAACTTATTTATTGCGCTTCAAAAAAACGTATCACAATCATGTGAGTTTAAATTTATTTAACATGCTTAATAATACATAAATGCTTTTAATTTTATATGCACCCTCACTCTATTTTTTTTAATAGTATTAATAATTATCATCATAAAAAAATAGCCGATGCTGTTTTCTGTTGCGTGTAAATCACTCTTTTTTGAAATTTAAAAGTTTTTTATCAACGTCAGTCATGTCTTTACATTAGGTCTTACATCTTCCTAATTTCCACCCTAATATTTGGAGAATAGCCAGTCTTACAAATTTAGATGCCTAGAAGCTACTTAGGCTATTTATTATAAGCAAGAGGAATTTCTTTGACTGGTCCATACGATCAGGTATGGTAAATTTAAATACTCTGTATTTATGTGACAAAACTGTCTTTGCAAGTGGTTCTACTCACCGCATAAAAATATAGACTTTTGATTAATCACATCTATTTCGCTTAAATAAAGTACGGATTTAACAAAACCATAAAATAGTACCTTCTGTCTCAACTTGACTGTAATTGCACAGCTCAATATGATCTTCTCAGACATTATACCAATGGATATACAGTTTGCTGAATTATCAACGATACTTGCCAACATCTCATATTAAAGCTAAATCTGTTTTAATTTTAACAATAACTTTAATATTTACTGGTTGTGCATCACTAGGTGGCGGTTCGGTTGAAAAGCGTTCAGCAAAATTAGCCAATGGCATTCAAAAGGCATACGCTGTTGAGCCCAATACAGCACTACGTATTGCACCCATGATTGTACAAAGTGCCGATCGCTATAATGTCGATCCATTACTAGTTGCAGCCGTCATAAGACAAGAGTCTAGCTATAGAAATTATGCTGTTTCCCCTGCTGGTGCTATTGGACTTACTCAAGTTATTCCACGCTATTGGCAACAAACCTGCCCTGGCGATTTATTTGAAGAGATTAATAATATTAATTGTGGCACCTATATTCTCGCTAACTATAACCAAAAAGCAGAAAGTTGGCCCAAAGCTTTGGCTTATTATAATGTCGGTCCAACAGGCTACCATTCCAGCTGGAAGATGAAGCGTCAAGGTAAGAAATATGCCAAACAGGTTAAAGCACATCAAGAAAACTTAAAAGATGCTCTATAACCTCTTTTAAATAAGACATAAAAACCAGAAAATGCTGGCTTTTTACCATTTATGCCCTTATAGATAAGCTATTTCACTCGTTCTCTATCTCTTTTTTTATTATCTAACATTATTCAACCTTCCTTGCATAAAAAAATCCCCCTCTGCATTAAGCGGAGGGGGATTTAGAATTAATGAGCTGGCGATGACTTACTCTCACATGGATAACTCCACACTACCATCAGCGCTAAGAGGTTTCACTTCTGAGTTCGGGAAGGGATCAGGTGGTTCACTCTTGCTATTGTCGCCAGCACAACTGTTTATGACTATTCGTTGGGTCTAACCTCAGAGCAGTGCTCTTCGTGCCTAACTTTCATCAAATGAGTTATTAACAGGTATATTTGAGTTGGATATTTTATCTAGCTTTATAACTAAATCAAGTTGTTTGCAGTGATTTGAACCACAACACCAACTGTTTGGGTGTTGTATAGTCAAGCCTCACGAGCAATTAGTATTGGTCAGCTTCACATATCACTATGCTTCCACATCCAACCTATCAACGTCGTAGTCTTCAACGGCTCTTTAGAGGACATAAAGTCCTAGGGAAATCTTATCTTGAGGTAGGCTTCCCGCTTAGATGCTTTCAGCGGTTATCCCTTCCGAACATAGCTACCCGGCGATGCGACTGGCGTCACAACCGGTACACCAGAGGTTCGTCCACTCTGGTCCTCTCGTACTAGGAGCAGATCCTCTCAAATTTCCAACGCCCACGGTAGATAGGGACCGAACTGTCTCACGACGTTCTAAACCCAGCTCGCGTACCTCTTTAAATGGCGAACAGCCATACCCTTGGGACCTGCTTCAGCCCCAGGATGAGATGAGCCGACATCGAGGTGCCAAACACCGCCGTCGATATGAACTCTTGGGCGGTATCAGCCTGTTATCCCCAGAGTACCTTTTATCCGTTGAGCGATGGCCCTTCCATACAGAACCACCGGATCACTAAGACCTACTTTCGTACCTGCTCGACTTGTGGGTCTCGCAGTTAAGCGCGCTTTTGCCTTTATACTCTACGCGTGATTTCCGACCACGCTGAGCGCACCTTCGTACTCCTCCGTTACTCTTTAGGAGGAGACCGCCCCAGTCAAACTACCCACCAGACATGGTCCTCGTCCCGGATAACGGGACAGAGTTAGAACCTCAATATTACCAGGGTGGTATTTCAAGATTGGCTCCACCGAAACTAGCGTCTCGGTTTCAAAGCCTCCCACCTATCCTACACAAGTAAGATCAAAGTTCAATGTCAAGCTGCAGTAAAGGTTCACGGGGTCTTTCCGTCTAGCCGCGGGTACACCGCATCTTCACGGCGAATTCGATTTCACTGAGTCTCTGCTGGAGACAGCGCCCCCATCATTATGCCATTCGTGCAGGTCGGAACTTACCCGACAAGGAATTTCGCTACCTTAGGACCGTTATAGTTACGGCCGCCGTTTACTGGGGCTTCGATCAAGAGCTTCGCTTACGCTAACCCCATCAATTAACCTTCCAGCACCGGGCAGGCATCACACCCTATACGTCCACTTTCGTGTTTGCAGAGTGCTATGTTTTTAATAAACAGTTGCAGGGGCCTGGTTTCTGTGGCTGCCAATAGCTCAAGGAGTAAATCCTATCACCGTCGGCAGCGTACCTTCTCCCGAAGTTACGGTACCATTTTGCCTAGTTCCTTCAGCAGAGTTCTCTCAAGCGCTTTGGTCTACTCGACCTGACCACCTGTGTCGGTTTCGGGTACGATTCCTATGTAACTGAAGCTTAGAGACTTTTCCTGGAAGCATGGTATCAGCCACTTCACTGTACAAGTACAGCTTGCTATCAGTTCTCAGCATACAGTACCCCGGATTTGCCTAAGATACATGCCTACAACCTTCCACCTGGACAACCAACGCCAGGCTGACTTAACCTTCTCCGTCCTCTCATCGCATTACATAGAAGTATTGGAATATTAACCAATTTCCCATCGACTACGCCTCTCGGCCTCGCCTTAGGGGTCGACTCACCCAGCCCCGATTAACGTTGGACTGGAACCCTTGGTCTTTCAGCGTGCGAGTTTTTCACTCGCATTGTCGTTACTCACGTCAGCATTCGCACTTCTGATACCTCCAGCATACTTCTCAATACACCTTCATCGGCTTACAGAACGCTCCCCTACCACTTGCAATAAATTGCAAATCCGCAGCTTCGGCATATAGTTTTAGCCCCGTTACATCTTCCGCGCAGGCCGACTCGACTAGTGAGCTATTACGCTTTCTTTAAAGGGTGGCTGCTTCTAAGCCAACCTCCTAGCTGTCTATGCCTTCCCACATCGTTTCCCACTTAACTATAATTTTGGGGCCTTAGCTGGCGGTCTGGATTGTTTTCCTCTTGACTACGGACGTTAGCACCCGCAGTCTGTCTCCCGGATAGTACTCATTGGTATTCGGAGTTTGCATCGGTTTGGTAAGTCGGGATGACCCCCTAGCCGAAACAGTGCTCTACCCCCAATGGTATTCGTCCGAGGCGCTACCTAAATAGCTTTCGGGGAGAACCAGCTATCACCGAGTTTGATTAGCCTTTCACCCCTATCCACAAGTCATCCCCTGGCTTTTCAACGACAGTGGGTTCGGTCCTCCAGTTAGTGTTACCCAACCTTCAACCTGCTCATGGATAGATCACCCGGTTTCGGGTCTACACCCAGCAACTAAACGCCCTATTAAGACTCGATTTCTCTACGGCTCCCCTATGCGGTTAACCTTGCTACTGAATGTAAGTCGCTGACCCATTATACAAAAGGTACGCAGTCACCGAACAAGTCGGCTCCCACTGCTTGTATGCATGCGGTTTCAGGATCTATTTCACTCCCCTCACAGGGGTTCTTTTCGCCTTTCCCTCACGGTACTGGTTCACTATCGGTCAGTCAGGAGTATTTAGCCTTGGAGGATGGTCCCCCCATATTCAGACAAGGTTTCACGTGCCCCGCCCTACTCGACATCATCATATCAGCCCTTTCGTGTACAGGACTATCACCCACTATGGTTGCACTTCCCAGAGCATTCCACTAAAACTGATATGACTTAATGGGCTTTTCCCCGTTCGCTCGCCGCTACTGAGGGAATCTCAATTGATTTCTTTTCCTAAGGGTACTGAGATGTTTCACTTCCCCTCGTTCGCCTCGTATGACTATGTATTCATCATACGATACCTGCCTTATGACAGGTGGGTTTCCCCATTCAGAAATCTCCGGATCACAGGATATTTGCCGCCTCCCCGGAGCTTATCGCAGGCTATTACGTCTTTCATCGCCTCTGACTGCCAAGGCATCCACCACATGCACTTAATTACTTGACTATACAACCCCAAACAGTCGATCGTTCCTACAAGTGAGAACGTTCAACATTACAGTTTGAAGTACTGTGCACTTAAGCACCGTACAGCTTCAATTCAATTCACATACCAAAACGCTTGATTCAGTTAATTTCGCTAGTAACTCATTTCTTCAATCTTCATCAATCAGTAATAAATCACTGTTAATGTCAATCTTAAAAACGAGTATGAACAAATTATTTCAACTCAAATATATTCTGTTAATGATTTTTCCAGCCTTCGTCAGGTCAGGAAACTGTGATAAATCACAGAAGTTAATAAGCTTCAACTTACTAAATTCTATAATCCAACCTATCTGCGCGAAGCATAGCTTCTTGCTTAAATTTCAAGGAAAAGCCTTAAAGCAGTGCTTTAAGTTTTCTTGTCTTGAAATTTGGTGGAGACTAGGAGAGTCGAACTCCTGACCTCCTGCGTGCAAAGCAGGCGCTCTACCAACTAAGCTAAGTCCCCAGCTTATCAATAAGTCAATGTCTCTGTTTTTCTGTATTCAGCATTTAATAATGCTTGTTAGTCAGATTTGGTGGGTCTGACAAGACTTGAACTTGTGACCCCACGCTTATCAAGCGTGTGCTCTAACCAACTGAGCTACAGACCCTCAGATACATCGTCATGAAGAACAACTTGTTGTGGATTCTTACCAATCGTCAATCTTTCGTTAAGGAGGTGATCCAGCCGCAGGTTCCCCTACGGCTACCTTGTTACGACTTCACCCCAGTCATCGGCCACACCGTGGTAAGCGTCCTCCTTGCGGTTAGACTACCTACTTCTGGTGCAACAAATTCCCATGGTGTGACGGGCGGTGTGTACAAGGCCCGGGAACGTATTCACCGCGGCATTCTGATCCGCGATTACTAGCGATTCCGACTTCATGGAGTCGAGTTGCAGACTCCAATCCGGACTACGATCGGCTTTTTGAGATTAGCATCCTATCGCTAGGTAGCAACCCTTTGTACCGACCATTGTAGCACGTGTGTAGCCCTGGTCGTAAGGGCCATGATGACTTGACGTCGTCCCCGCCTTCCTCCAGTTTGTCACTGGCAGTATCCTTAAAGTTCCCGGCTTAACCCGCTGGCAAATAAGGAAAAGGGTTGCGCTCGTTGCGGGACTTAACCCAACATCTCACGACACGAGCTGACGACAGCCATGCAGCACCTGTATGTAAGTTCCCGAAGGCACCAATCCATCTCTGGAAAGTTCTTACTATGTCAAGACCAGGTAAGGTTCTTCGCGTTGCATCGAATTAAACCACATGCTCCACCGCTTGTGCGGGCCCCCGTCAATTCATTTGAGTTTTAGTCTTGCGACCGTACTCCCCAGGCGGTCTACTTATCGCGTTAGCTGCGCCACTAAAGCCTCAAAGGCCCCAACGGCTAGTAGACATCGTTTACGGCATGGACTACCAGGGTATCTAATCCTGTTTGCTCCCCATGCTTTCGTACCTCAGCGTCAGTATTAGGCCAGATGGCTGCCTTCGCCATCGGTATTCCTCCAGATCTCTACGCATTTCACCGCTACACCTGGAATTCTACCATCCTCTCCCATACTCTAGCTTCCCAGTATCGAATGCAATTCCTAAGTTAAGCTCAGGGATTTCACATCCGACTTAAGAAGCCGCCTACGCACGCTTTACGCCCAGTAAATCCGATTAACGCTCGCACCCTCTGTATTACCGCGGCTGCTGGCACAGAGTTAGCCGGTGCTTATTCTGCGAGTAACGTCCACTATCCTAGAGTATTAATCTAAGTAGCCTCCTCCTCGCTTAAAGTGCTTTACAACCAAAAGGCCTTCTTCACACACGCGGCATGGCTGGATCAGGCTTTCGCCCATTGTCCAATATTCCCCACTGCTGCCTCCCGTAGGAGTCTGGGCCGTGTCTCAGTCCCAGTGTGGCGGATCATCCTCTCAGACCCGCTACAGATCGTCGCCTTGGTAGGCCTTTACCCCACCAACTAGCTAATCTGACTTAGGCTCATCTATTAGCGCAAGGTCCGAAGATCCCCTGCTTTCCCCCGTAGGGCGTATGCGGTATTAGCATTCCTTTCGGAATGTTGTCCCCCACTAATAGGCAGATTCCTAAGCATTACTCACCCGTCCGCCGCTAGGTCAGGTAGCAAGCTACCTTTCCCCGCTCGACTTGCATGTGTTAAGCCTGCCGCCAGCGTTCAATCTGAGCCATGATCAAACTCTTCAGTTAAAAATCATTAGTAGCTTATGGCTACAAATCTTGGCTCATCAATTTTCTGACAAATATTTCTCAAATAAACTTCGAGTAATTTTTACCATTCAATCAATGAAATATTTTCGATCGATCAATCAGTAAAAATCCACACAAGTTGTTCTTCATAATCTCTTAATGATCTTCTTACTGATTCGTCATCAGCAAGACCTTCGCTTTAAGTTATTCACTACATTGCGTTGGTGTCTGCGTATTCTATACAGTTTTATTTGCAGCACAAGAGCATTTAAATAAATAATTTAAAAAAACCATTCGACTGGTTATTTTTAAAGCAAAAAATACGTTTTAGGTTAAATTATGGTCAACATTATCAAGTTATCCACCATATAAATGCGCTATCTAAATAAAAAAAACAGCTAACGCTGTTTTTTTTAGAATGTACCAGCTACTGTGCTTGTTCAGCAAGCCAAGCCATAAACGCTTGGCGTTCAGATTTAGATGCACTTTTCCAAGTATTAATTAATTGTTGAGCATTGCCAGAACTTGTTAAATCTTTTTGTTTATCTGTCCCAGCTTTCGCAACAACAGCTTGTGACGTATAGACCGGTGCAGGTTGTACCACTGTCGTTGCTTTTTGAGTTAGATCGGTTGGTGCATCGCTAAATAAATTTTGAAGAATGCCTGCATTTTGAGTTTTACTGCCCTTTTGCTCAACCAGTAACTGATTTTTGGCATTGTATAGACCAAAGATCGGCTGCTTAGCATAAGCTTTGGCATCATCATGGTTTTGCGGAGGATTGATCAGTGCCAAACGGTAAGACTGTTGGTCTTGTAAAATTGGGGTCTTAATATTTACAATCCCTGAGCGAACGATATCGTGGGAGCCAATACCCGGATGCTCTTCAAAAAACTGGGTATAGCGAACACTGATAATATTTTCACCAGCATCAATATTATATTTATTGTCAGAACTGAATAAACGACTCTTAACCTCTTGCCCATTTAAGCCTTCAATTTTTATTTCCTCTGGAGCAGTAATAGTCACCGCTGAAAATACTGAAGTACTCAACATCAATGCTGCTGTTGCAAGGGTTATGCGTAAGGTCATTTTTACACTCTATCGATGGTTTATTAAAGTTTAGTTGCACTATGCAGTGTATAAATGACAATTTTATGACAATTTCTGAGCTTAGAACCAATTCGCAACTACAATATATATTGCTAAGCTTTGATATTTTAAAGATAAATCCTTAAACAAAAAAAGAGCAGATCTACTCTGCTCTTTTTCATTTTAATGACTAGCGATTAATTGAATGTTTTAAAGCGATCCGCTTCCGCCATAAATGTTTTTTCACCCGCAGGCGCTTCAATCGAACCAAAAACAAGTTGTGCACGAAGTTTCCAATTCGCAGGGATATCGAAGATCTCTGCAATCTCAGCATCTACGATTGGATTGTAATGCTGTAATGACGCACCAATATTTTGTTCAGATAACGCAGTCCATACGGCAAATTGAGCAATTGCAGAAGAATGTTCAGACCAAACTGGGAAATTATCTGCATAAAGCGCAAATTGTTCCTGCAATGATTTTACAACATCTTGGTCTTCATAAAATAAAACCGTACCATAGCCTGCAGCAAAGCTATTAATTTTTGCATTTGTGCCTTCAAAAGCAGCGTCTGGAACAATTTTACGTAAAGTTTCACGCACCACATTCCAAAACTGTAAATGCGACTCACCAAACAAAGTCACAATACGAGAAGTCTGTGAGTTAAATGCAGAAGGACTGTGATTTACCGCTTCTTTAATTACAGATTCAATTTGTTCTGGTGTTAATGCTACATTTTTACCAACAGCATAAATGGTACGACGTTGTTTGATGTGGTCTAAAAATGACATATTATTTTCCTCAGCGATCTCACGATCTTGTTATATGTGATTCATATTCATCATAGCTATAATTTCAAATTTGAACATGCTTAATTCAGCGACATAGTGTCTTAAAAATAGAACAATATGCCATAACATTACAAAACTTGATCTAGAAACCACTACAGATTATTCCGTCTCATTATGCATAGATCATAAAGCGCTCTTCATCTTTATAATGTTCTTTTTCAGCGACTTTTTCTTCTATCGAACCAAAGACCAATTGCGCACGTAACAGCCAATGTTTTGGAATCTCAAAAACCTTTGAAATGTCAGCATCAATACTCGGGTTATAATGTTGTAATGACGCACCCAAACCCGCATCTGCTAAACAAGTCCATACAGCATATTGGGCCATACCAGAAACTTGCTCTGACCAAACTGGAAATTCTGCCGCATCAAAAGGAATTTTCTTTTGTAATTGTTGAATGATCTGCTGATCTTCATAGAATAGAACTGTACCAAATCCTGCCGAGCATTGATCAACCTTGAATTCTGCACCAGCAAAAATATGCGCGGGGACTAACTTGCGCTGCACTTCTTTTACGACATTCCAAAAGTGATGATGTGAATCGCCCATTAAAATCACAATACAAGTACTTTGTGAATTATGTGCCGAAGGACAACTTCGCACGGCCTCTTGGATCAATTCAGCTAAATACACCTGACTTAAGTGCACACGCTTCCCTAAAACATAAATACTACGTCGCTTTTTTAGTTGATCGATAAATGTGGTTTGTTTTAGGTCTTCTGCGTGATTTTTTTTAAATTTTAAGTCTTTGGTTAAATCCGTTGTTAGAACTTGCCCAATTTTATGTAATAAAGCCATACCGTGTTCCCCAAAATGTACAGTGATGCCTATTGTGTTAGACGTTAGTGTAATCTCAGGAGAATCACTTATATTCATTAAGTGATTCCTAAATGTTTGTTTTTAAAACAAACAAATTGAATAAAAAAATAAACTCCGCATTTAGCGGAGTTTATGTGACTGATCTAACACTTTAAAAACAGTATTGTTGAATCTTATTTCTCTGTTTCGAACAAAGCAGCAACAAAGGATTTTGCAGAGAATGGACGTAAGTCGTCAATTTTCTCACCAACACCAATGAAGCGAATTGGAACATGCGTACGACTGGCAATATTAAATAGTACACCACCTTTCGCAGTGCCGTCGAGTTTGGTAATCGTCAGGCCTGTCAAACCAACTGCCTCATCAAACATTTCTACTTGATTAATCGCATTTTGACCTGTTCCTGCATCGACCACCAACATAACTTCGTGTGGCGCAGTCGCATCGATTTTTTGCATGACACGTTTTACTTTGGTCAACTCTTGCATGAGATGCCCTTTGTTATGTAAACGACCTGCGGTATCTGCAATCAAGACATCAACACCTTTCGCACGCGCACTTTCAAACGCATCGAAAATGACAGAAGCGCTGTCAGCGCCATGGCCTTGTGCGACTACGGCAATATTATTACGTTCACCCCAAATTTGAAGCTGTTCGGTCGCCGCCGCACGGAAAGTGTCCCCCGCAGCAAGCATCACTTTCTTGCCTTCACCTTGTAAGCGTTTTGCCAATTTACCAATGGTTGTGGTTTTACCCACACCATTTACACCCACCACCAAAATCACATAAGGTGTTTTATTCGGATCGATATGTAAAGGTTTCACACGTGGTGCTAGTAAAGCCACCAACTCTTCCTGAAGTGCTTTATATAGTGAGTGCGAGTAAATTAAATCGCCACGTGCAGTACGTTCAGTTAAGTTGGTAATAATGGTTTTCGTTGCATCAACACCGATGTCTGCGACCAAAAGCTGCTCTTCAACCTCTTCAAGCAGTTCGTCATCAATTTCCTTACCACCGATCAAAATATTGACCATACCATCGGCAAGGTTTTTACGAGTTTTGGTCAACCCGACTTTCATTCGGCTAAAGAAACCACCCCGTTCAGATGCTTCTGTTTCTTCTGAGCTTGTTTCAGTCACAATGACTGGATTAACCACTGTTTGCTCTTTTGTTTCAACGATTGGCACATTGACCACAGGTAAACTTGGTAGTGTGACATCGTCATCCCCGATATCAGCATCAATCAAAAATTTGTTCTGCTCATTAGATTGCTGTTGCATGCCGAATCCTTGAAAAGCACTGCGTTAAAAAAGACGGATTCTACCATAAAAGATAGGCTTTCGCTTAGCAACAATACTTTATGTAAACACTTAACAAATCAATACTTCTGGCGCTTGATCTACTTCGTATTTTTCTTAAGAATGGTTATTTATTGAAATGCTTTCACTTCAACCTGAGCCCAAATTTTATATGCATCACTTATTAGTCACGCATTCTTATAAAAAAAGTTTAGTTGCACTGGGTTTAACTCTGCTTTGTTTACCTATAACTACCCATGCACAAATACGCAGTGAACTTACCCGCAGTAGTTTTGAAACTACTTTAAGCAATGGCTTGCAGGTGATTATCCATGAAGATCACCGCTCACCGATGGTCATGACCCAAATTTGGTACAAAGTCGGTAGCACCGATGAGTCTGGAAATATAACGGGTATTTCGCATGTACTGGAACATATGATGTTTAAAGGCACCTCCAAAGTTCCCAATGACGAATTCAGTCGCTTAAGTCGAATCTATGGCGGTACAGTAAATGCCGCAACATTTACCAATTACACCAATTACTATCAGCTTTATCCTAAAACCTACTTCCCGATGACTCTAGAGCTTGAAGCAGATCGTATGCGTAATCTCTTGCTACGGAAACAAGACTTTGACCCTGAAATTAAAGTAGTGATGGAGGAGAGACGCCTGCGTACCGATGACAACCCACGCTCACTCGCTTTCGAACGTTTCAAATGGATTTCGTATCCCACAAGTCACTATCGTCAACCCGTCATTGGGCACATGAAACACTTGCAAAACATAAGTCTAGATGATGTGAAACAGTGGTATCAAAAATGGTATAGCCCAAACAATGCGATCTTGGTGATTGTGGGTGATGTCAATGCAGAATCCGCACTCCGACAAGTTCAAAAATACTTTGGCGACATCAAAAGTCATCCAACACCTGTACGCAATGATGTGACAGAGTTTGAAAACATTGGTTACCGTCACATGGAGCAAAATACCAATGTTGAGGTGCCAAATTTATATATGGCTTGGAATGTAAAATCACTTGCAACAACAAGCAATCCAGAAGATGTTTACGCGCTCACACTTATTCGAAGCTTGTTAGATAGCGGGATTAGCTCTCGATTGCAACAGCGCCTTGTGCGCGACAAAAAATTAGCGACCGCACTGAGTGTCAGTTATGATCCTTATAACCGTGGAGACAGTTTATTTAGTATCTCTGCACTTCCAGTCACTGGCGTGGAACTTCCTGAGCTACAAAAAGCCATTGAATATGAAATTGAGCGACTCAAAACAGAACTTGTTCAACCACAAGAGCTTGAACGGATTAGCACACGCTTTGTTGCAAACTTAATTTATGGTCAAGATGACATAGTCGGGCAAGCAAAGATGATTGGAAACTTAGCCGTGAATGGCTTGAATTATCGACTAATGGATCAGCTTCCACAGCATTTTGAAGCGGTTACACCTGAAGATATTCAGCAAGTTGCTAAAACTGCTTTTGTACGAGATAACTTAAGTACGTTGTACCTTCAACCAGAAAAGAAGGCCACAAAATAATGAAAAAACAAAAGACCATCTTTCACCTGTTATTTATTACCATGTCTACCTTTTGCACTACCAATGTAATTGCAGATGTAAGTACAAGTAGTATTAGCAATGATGACCCACGTACATTACAGTCTATTGCTTCTCTACAAAGCTTAAAACAGGTTCAAACCAGCGACCTTCATACAGCACCACATGTACACGAACTTAAGAACAAATACAAAGTTCGAAGTCTATTTGTTGAGTCACCCGCCTTACCTATGGTGGATATTCAACTTACCTTTAATGCAGGCTCTGCACGAGATGTAGAAGTAGAAAAAGGCCTATATGGTGTTGCCAATATGGCAGCACAACTCATCGATGAAGGCACTACGCAACATGATGCAGTTGAAATCGCGAATGCCTTTGAGCAAGTCGGGGCTCGTTTTAGCGTAGCTGTACACCGTGACATGTTTGTGGTTCGACTGCGTTCTCTGTCTGACCCTAAAAAACTAGATGCTGCGGTAAGTACGATGCTTGAAGTATTAAAAGACTCTACTTTTAAAAATAACAGTATTAGTTTGATGGTAAGTAATACCCAAGTAGGTCAGAAACAGTTGAAAGAAAGTCCGAGTCGATTGATGAGTATTCGCTTTTATCGCGCACTCTATGGTTCGCACCCTTATGCTGAACCGATTACAGGAACCAATGGTAGTATTAAAAAAATTACGACTCAGCACTTAAAAAAATTCAGAGATGAATTTTTGGTTAGTCAAAATATGAATATTGCACTGACAGGCCAACTCAGTGTGAAACAAGCACAAAAACTGGCTGAACGAATAAGTGCAGCCCTCCCACAAGATGAAGCGGCAAAGCCACTTGCTGTACCACAAGATAAACCTAACTTTGATATTCAACACATTCTGTTTAATTCAACTCAAGCCCACGTCACCATGGGACATCTATCAACCACGCGGGATGATCCGGATCGTTTAGCACTCGAACTGGCTAACCGTATGTTGGGTGGTGGTGGATTTAGCTCCATTTTAATGAAAGAACTGCGCGTTAAACGTGGATACACCTATGGAGCAAACAGTGCTTTTACATTTAGTCAAGCGGCTGGAAGTTTTAGTCTAAGTTATTCAACCCAGCAAGATCAGCTCATGGACAGCATACAAGTGGCGCATAAAGCCCTAGTTGACTTTGTCCATCAACCAATTGATGCACAGCAGTTAGAAGAAACTAAAGCCGGTATGTTACGCAGCCTACCTAACAGCTATAGCAGCAATGCAAACATCAATGCACAACTTGGCTCTATAGGGTTTTATCAGCAAGATGCGAATTATTTAGCCGACTACCCAAAACGTTTAGCTGCGATCACGCCTTTAGATGTTCAAAATGCGATACGTAAACACATTCACCCTGAAAGTCTTACCCTTGTGATTGTCAGTAATGCTTTAGATAAAGAGCAACTTCGACATATTTTAGAATTGAATCTTGATCCCAACATTAAGCAAAGCATACCTCATCCTGATCAAATTCCTGCGATTATTGAACCTCCGGAGCCAATGCCGGAAGCTGCTTTGCCCGATTCTGCTCAAACTGATGAGCCTGCATTAATCTAAAGTAATCAATATAGGAAATCTGGTTTTCCAAAACCAGATTTTGAGCCATCTCTTGTGTTTCTGGGAAAGTCGCTTGATGAGATAAGCGACTTACATTTTCAAATTGGCTTGGAGAAATGGGTCGAGATAAAGCAATACTCGATAAAACGACAATGAGCATAATGATCGACGCCATCAGACCATTATAAATTTGTACAAGTGTAATCTGTGATTTTAATTTAAAAATTTTTTGGATCGCAATTTGCATAACCTACCTCTAGTGAAACTAGTGTAAGTAGCGAATTGCATAATCACAAGTTGAAATGCTGAAAAATACCCCCATTAATGCTAAAGAGGACATAATTTCAGCAAGTCAGATTGTTTGTAAAGCAAAAGTCTAACCAACAATGCTACGAATAACTGCAAAATAGAGCACCAAGGCAATTACCCCCAATGCAATCATAATGGCGAAAGCCCCAACACCATTTTCTGCATCTGCAGGGTGTGCAGGATCGTCATCTGCAATACGTCTTAGCTCCCCATTGTATGTTTCATAAAAATCAACCCGTTGATTTTCATCAAGCTGACGTATGAAATCATAAACTCGTTTACGTTGTGCCAAACAAAAATCCCCAAGATGAATTTCTTGATGGAAAACTGCTTCATCTAATAGTGTTCGGTGATATTGCGCCAACGCTACAATTTGAGAAACAGTTGGAGGCATATCAAAATCAAAACCGTCTAATGTATTTGTCATGTTATTCTCCTTATAAAATACAGTTTCCTGTTTTATTATCATATTCAATCTTTTGATTGTTCATTGTTTAATCATGTAAACAAAATAAGATGAAGAATACTCGACAATATATTTGACAATTCCAGCAATTTGTAATAAATATTTAACATTAGCGTGATATTTATATCTAAAGGTAAAATTACCTTTAAGTGATCATAATTAGAATAAGGAGCTTAATATGATTCAACAAATCTCTCATCATGACTTAGAACATGCGTATGCGGATGCAGTAAACACCATTCAATCACAAATGAACTTCGTAGAAGCAGTACAACAGTTAGAAAGCGTTGCACGCGCTGGTCACGGTAAAGCAGCACTATTTTTGGCAGAACTTTATTATCAAGGTTTCCGCGTAGAGCGCGACTCGCTTAAAGCACAATACTGGCAACAGCTTGCCACCATGAAAGCATAATAAAACGTCACCTAGGTGGCGTTTTTTTTAAGCCTAACATTTTGATATGACATATTTATTTACATAGTTATGCAAAGCTTACACTGAACTTTCATCTTAATTATTTAAAATAGCGTCATGTTCCTTAATGACATAACGCTATGTACAAAATTTTGAAACTACAACCGATTTCAAATCATTTATATTTAAAAATCAATATTCTAAGAGGCATGATGTACTGCGGTATTCTTTGGGGGCTTTACAACGCTGAACAGCAAGGCTGGGCGATGACCTCAGATCACGATGACTATGTTTTCCCCTTTTGGCTCAATGGTTTACACGCACACCAATATGCTCAATTGCACTGGCCAAACTATATTCCTAAAAAAATCACGCCGCAGGATTTCCAAAGCGCATTATTGCCTACTCTGTCACGCTTAAAAGTCACCCCTGCGCTATGTAATGGCACAAAGCGCATGAAGCTCAGTACGTCTCAAATGCGTCACTTTTTCTTCAATGACCATATTCTAGCACCAGCTTAAGGCCCATTAAGAACAATAAAGCTCAATTAACTTGTTATTTTATTGAGAGCTATGACTGTAAAGTATTTGCTTTTTTTTTAAATCGCGCTAATTTAAATATAAAACAATAACCACAACCGAGGATATGCCCTATGACCAATGTTGCTCAAGTATTAAAAGATAAAGTACATCAAGCAATCTACACCATCAGCCCTGAAGCCACCGTTTTTGAAGCAATTTCACTTATGGCAGATAAAGGCATTGGTGCACTTGTGGTCACACACGAAGAACGCGTTGTAGGTATATTGTCCGAACGTGACTACATGCGCAAAGTCATGTTGATGGAACGTACTTCAAAGCAAACCACAGTCAATGAAATTATGACAGCAAAAGTACTGACGGTCACAACAGCAGTTACGGTTGAAGAATGTTTAGACCTTATGACAGATCGCCATCTACGTCACTTGCCCGTGGTTGAACAAGATAAATTATTGGGACTCATTTCTATTGGTGACTTGGTGAAAGCGGCAATGGATGATCAAAAGAAACTGATTGAGCAACTACAACAGTATATTTCAGGTTAAGTTTTAATGGTGAGGTGTTCAATAATGAACGTATACTCAGCATTGGCTACTAATGATAAAAAATAAAGTTGAAACCATATAAAAATCCCTGCACTAAGCAGGGATTTTTATATAACTATGAAAGGCTTAAAACTTAGTTCAGACCTAATTTTGCAGCGACATAGTCTGCATCTTTGTCGCCACGACCAGATACATTCACCACAATTTTAATATCTTTGGCCAACTTTGGAGCTTCACGAAGCACCCACGCCACGGCATGTGAACTTTCAAGCGCAGGTACAATTCCTTCAACTCGCGACAACCGCATAAACGCATCCAAGCACTCTTGATCAGTCGCTGTAGTGTATAGTCAAATCATTATAAAACCAATACAATGGTGCAATGAGTTATTCAGAACATTTTAGACGTAAAATTTTAGCTAAGCTTGAGGAAGGTTATTCTATTCGAGCGGTAGCTGCACAATTTGAAATTAATAAAAATACCATTGTTGAATGGAAGAAACGTATAGAGATTAAAAAAACTCGTGTACGTAAACCTTCTAAAATTAACGATGATGCTTTACGTGAAGATGTTGAAAAGTATCCTGATGCTTATCAATATGAACGTGCTGCACGTTTTAATTGTGGTGTTTCATCTATTGGTGCTGCATTAAAGCGCTTAAATATTACAGTTAAAAAAAGACGTTAAGCCATCCTAAAGCAGATACAAAGCTCAGGGATAAATTTATTCAGCAAGTGAATGAATTAGAAAAAAACCATCCGATTATTTATCTGGATGAAAGTGGTTTTAAGTCACATGATTACAGACCTCATGGCTACTCACGAAAAGGAGTACCCTGTTTAGGGCAATATAATTGGCAATTAAAGAATCAGACCAATGCTATTGGAGCAATCCATAAAGGGTATTTATTTTCAGTCGGTTTATTTGACTGCAAAATCAATTCAGATGTTTTTCATTTTTGGATTGAGCAATTCCTCATACCAGCATTACCTGAAAATAGTGTAGTGGTTATGGATAATGCAGCATTTCATAAAAGAGCAGATATTCAGGAGTTATTGGAACAACAAGGGCATAAAATTCTTTGGCTTCCTGCATACAGCCCTGATTTAAATCCTATAGAACAGATGTGGGCATGGGTTAAACGTAAGCGTAAAGAATGGTTGATCGATTCAGTCGATGAGTTATTTCAAGTTTTTTTCGAATCCTGTATGAATAATAAAGTAGTTTGACTATATTCAACACGACCTAAATCTTTCAGCAGACTGTGCTGAGGCCCGACGCCAGGATAATCTAGACCTGAAGCAATCGAGTGTACTGGTAACGGTTCACCTTGATCATTTTCAAGTACATAACACGCCATACCATGAATTTGACTTGGTTTACCTAAAGTTAAGGTTGCCGAGTGCATGTCGGTATCAAGACCATGACCAGCAGGCTCTACACCAATTAGTTTCACATCTGCATCGTTTAAAAATGCGGTGAAAGCACCCATAGCATTTGAACCACCACCCACACATGCAACCACATAATCTGGGTTCGCACCAAAGCGCTCATAGGTTTGTTCTTTAATTTCTTTACCAATAATCGACTGGAAGTCGCGCACCATCATTGGAAATGGATGTGGCCCAACAACCGAACCAATAGCATAGATATAATTGGTTGGATCTTTTAAATACTCTTCAAAAGCACTGTCCACAGCATCTTTCAATGTTGCAGTACCACGTGTCACTGAAATGAGTGTTGCTCCAAGGATTTTCATTTTGACGACATTGGGATGTTCTTTTTCAATATCCACCTGCCCCATATGAATTTCACACGGAATCCCGACCAAAGCACAGGCGGTTGCTAGTGCAACGCCGTGTTGGCCCGCACCCGTTTCTGCAATCACTTTGGTTTTACCCATATATTTTGCAAGCAGCGCTTCACCCAAACAGTGATTAATTTTATGTGCGCCTGTGTGGTTTAAGTCTTCACGTTTAAGATAAATCTGTGCCCCGCCCAACTGTTCAGATAACCGTTTTGCATAAAACAACGGACTTGGACGACCAACATAGTGCGCAAACAGTTCAGCAAGTTCAGTTTGAAATTCTTCTGTTACACGAATTTGCTCGTAAGCGACTTTAATGTCATCCATTGCCGCTTTTAAGTGAGGCGGGATAAACTGACCACCATAGCTCCCAAAAAAGCCCGCGTCATTAGGCAAAGCAATACCATTAATTTGATGATCCATTTTTATGATCCTTATTCTTAAAATGTGCTTTCTTTCCAGCTTTATCGTGCTAAATACTTAGTCATATCCTCAACGCCTTTGAGGGTCATTGGGTACATATGGTCTTCAAAAATTTGCTTAATCAAACCAATCGTATGGGTGTAATGCCAATAACGATCTTCTTCTGGGTTCAACCATGCTGTTTTTTCAAAATGGTTGCGTAAACGCTGTAGCCAGACATTGCCTGCTTCATCATTCATATATTCAACCGAACCACCCGCAGAATTGAGTTCATAAGGTGCCATAGAGGCATCTCCAACCACAATTACACGATAGTCGCGTCCATAGGTATTGAATAAATCCCATGTATTCATACGGGTGCTTGAGCGACGCACATTGTCTTTCCAAACATAGTCATATAAACAGTTATGGAAATAGAAATACTCTAAGGTTTTAAACTCAGTTTTCGCCGCACTAAACAGTTTTTCGCATTGTGCAATATGTGAATCCATCGATCCACCCACATCAAACAACATCAGCACCTTAATACGATTACGACGTTCAGGCACGAGCTGCACATCAAGTATGCCTTGCTTCGCTGTTTCGCGAATTGTACCATCGATGTCTAACTCTTCAGCCGCACCTTGTCTGGCAAATTTACGTAAACGACGCAATGCCATTTGCATTTGGCGCGTTCCGAGAATTTGATCATCATCCAAATTCTGATATTTACGTTGTTCCCAAACTTTTACAGCAGAACGTTTACGTCCTGGCCCACCAATACGCACCCCTTCAGGATGATCACCATAAGCACCAAATGGAGACGTTCCTCCAGTGCCGATCATCTTGTTTCCACCCTGATGTTTCTTATGCTGCTCGCGTAAACGTTCTTCCAGCATTTTCATGAGTTCTTCTAATGAACCTGCTTTCTTTAATTCTTCACGCTGCTCAGGGCTTAGATGCTTTTCTAAGAGTTCTAAATCGAACCAGTCTTTCGGTAACTTTTGAACTTTATTGAGTAAATCATCTAAATCAAAAGTTGAAATCCCATCAAAATAGTCCTTCATGCCTCGGTCAAATTTGTCAAAGAAGCGTTCATCTTTCACCATAATCGTTTTGGCGAGTTGATAGAACTCTTCTTGATCGGCAAAGACCAGACCTGAAGCAACAGCTTCATTCAGATCGATCAGTTCACGCGTCGAGACGGGAACACCGTATTTGCGTAAGGTATAAAACAAGCGCACAAACATGCGTGTTTCTCCTTTAACGACGAGACATGAAGGCTAAACGTTCAAGCAACTGTACATCTTGTTCGTTTTTAATGAGTGCGCCATATAAAGGTGGAATGGCTTTAGACTTATCATGATTACGCAGTACATCTTCTGGCATATCATCGGCCATCAGCAAGCTTAACCAGTCAATCAATTCAGAAGTTGATGGTGGTTTTTTTAGACCCGGAACTTGACGTAATTTGAAGAAAACTTGTAATGCTTCATTGACCAATGCAGTTGAAATTTGCGGAAAATGAACATCAATAATTTCACGCATGGTTGCGTCGTCTGGAAATTCAATATAGTGGAAGAAACAACGACGTAAGAATGCATCTGGAAGTTCTTTTTCATTATTTGAAGTAATAATCACAATAGGACGTTGTGATGCAGTAATGGTTTCGCCTGTCTCATATACATAGAAAGACATCTTATCCAATTCATGCAACAAGTCATTTGGAAACTCAATGTCTGCCTTATCAATTTCATCAATCAATAAAACACAACGCTCTTCACTGGTGAACGCTTCCCACAATTTACCCGGTTTAATATAGTTTTTAATGTCATAAACACGGTCGTCACCCAGTTGGCTGTCACGTAGACGTGAAACCGCATCATACTCATATAAACCTTGCTGGGCTTTTGTGGTTGACTTGATGTGCCAAGTCAATAATTTTAAGCCTAAGCTCTCAGCCACTTGTTCAGCCAGTAAAGTTTTGCCCGTACCCGGCTCACCTTTGACCAATAAAGGCTTTTGTAAGCTACGTGCAGCTTTTACAGCAAGTTTTAAACTATCGGTAGCGATGTACTGATCTGTACCCGTAAATTGTTGTGTTTCAACAGACATGATTAAACCTTATTTTTATTAATTACAGCGGTGAATGATTGTTACTGATAACTACTTTGGTTTTATTAGCCACATATTTTGACCAAAAGAAACCGATCACAAGCCCCACACCCATGACAAAGAGAATCAGTGACAAATTTGACCAAATGAGTGCTGATTCTTTCGTTAACACACCGAAAAGCAAGCCAAAAATAGCCGGTGCAATCGATGAATTTGGCCCTTCGGAAACCGTTGGCGTCAATAAAATGGCAAAGATCATCATCCATGTGATGCCACCCAACAGCTTCGGTAGGTGTGTGGCAATGGAATACCAACACCACAAAATTAGCAAACTGCCCAAAAGGTAAACTGTGACAGCAATACTGTCTTCAGGAATTGAATCGAGCATTGAAAGAAAACTATCCACGGTGCAACTCCTGAATTATGCTTTATGCGCCACGAAGGCCTTCTGGTGCCGCAGCGTTCGGATTGATTAATCCTTCTGGTGGCATTTGTAGGAAGAAGCCCTGAGTTTGAATCGAATCCATGACATGCAATACATTTACACGGGCCAATTTACGCGCTTCACTCAACTCTAATGACATCACAAAAGTCGCTCGACCAAATGCAACACGAACAGCTTCAGGTAAAACATTCAATGGGCTAAAATCTTCAGCGGCTTGATCGGCTTCAGTTGGACAAGCAATATAAAGATACATTTCATCTTTTTTACTTGATTTATAAATAGAACATTGCATATCTAAAACAGCACTCAAATAACTCAAGCCACAGGATACATCAAATAAAAGCAGCTGACATTAGTCATGATTAACGCATCAGTCGTGATTTTGTATAAATATTCAAACTTCAGACCAATTGACTAATTCTTAATCCATGACTTTCATTTGCGTCGAAAGATAGCTTTCATCACGGCGTAGAAGTTGAATTAAAGGTTGGGTTAGCAAATCATAGCGCCAACCTAATAAATAATCAGGCAAGTCTTGCTCATCATTATGAAAAACCACATGTTGATGCAGTGCGTTCATCCACTTTTTGCGCATTAACACTTCTTTAGGAATACTGGTTTCATTGACCACATTTTGAATTAAGTGATCAATCTTCTCTCCCACATCTTTTGAAGAATGACGGATCGGACGTGCCATGCGTAGCGGCCAATCCGCTTGCTCAGGCAAGAACTTCACCAAATCTAAAATGGTTGTGCCGTGCTCACGGACAACATTTTGACGTATGTCTTTTACACCCGATAACTGAAAAGCATTTTTCGGATTTTTCTCAACCAAATCAATCATGCTTGAGTTTTTCAAAATGAAACTACGTGGTGTATTTAGCGCTTTCACTATGTGTTCACGCCATACAGCCAACTGCTGCAACTGCATTAACTGACGACGTGAATGTCGATAGTTGCCAATATCTTGATAGAGTAAATGCAAAGGCGTTTCTGTCGCGATCTCTTGCGTCAGATGCTGACAGTCTTCAAGTGCAAAATGTAAGAGTGACTTTGAATCAAGTTCTTGTTTAACTTTTTCTGAGAGATTCATTAAGTACAGCACATCGTTTGCCGCATAGCTCAGTTGTGCAGGGCTTAGTGGACGCGCCAACCAGTTTGAGCGCGTTTCCCCTTTGTCGATATCGACATCCAGCATTTGTTTCAATGCATTTTGATAGCTCACTTGTAAGCCATGTCCTAAGAAAGACATGCCCACTTGGGTGTCAAATACATTGTTTAAGGTTTTATGCTGTGCATAGTGATAAATCAGATCGATATCTTCACTACAGGCATGAAAGACATTTTGCTGTGCGCGAAAAAGTTTATTCCAAAATTCAGATAAATCGAGTGTCGTACCATCGAGTAAATAGACATTGTTTTCGACATTGATTTGAAATACGCCTAACTTTGGCCATAAGGTATCGACTTTGATGAATTCTGTATCGAGTCCATAGACTTCGTTACGATCCATTTTTTCTAAGACTGGTGTTAAGTCTTGTTGCTGCTGAATAAACTGAAACATATCCTACTGCGTCTAATGCTAGATGCTCTTTGGGCTATCTTACCTGAATAAGATGATTTAGCTATCAAGATTTCTAAGGGTTTTTTAATTATTTGCCGTTTTTTGTGATTTTTTATACATCTAGATTCAAATTAATATTTTTTTATCTTATTCAAGATTTCAATCTTGTAGCTCAACTAAAAAATGAAACAAGTATCGAAATACTTATTTCATTCGCATTCTATTATGTACAGCTTGGCTTAAGGTATGGCTATCGACATATTCAAGTTCACCACCCTGTGGTACGCCTTGTGCAATGCGCGTCATTTGGATCGGTAAATGTTTCGTTGCCTCAACCAAATAATGCGCTGTGGCCTGACCTTCTACCGTTGCATTGGTCGCCAAAATCACTTCTGTTACTTTACCATCGCCTAAACGCTGGATTAGATAAGGAATGCCGATCTCTTCAGGCCCAACACCATCAAGTGGGGATAAATGCCCACCCAATACATGATACTTACCACGGAAACTGCCACTTTGCTCAATCGCCATCACATCTGCTGGAGACTCAACCACACAAAGTAGTTGATCGTCACGTTCATGCGAGATGCAAATATCACAAACTTCGTTTTCAGTCAGTGAGTGACACAAACTGCATTCGTGAATATAGCTGGTGGCTTCGTTCAAAGCATGTGCAAGACCCACAGCCCCTTCACGATTTTTCATAATCAGATGAAGCGCCATGCGCTGAGCCGATTTTGGCCCAACACTTGGCAAAATACGTAAAGCTTGTACCAATTGATCAAAACGATCGCTAAACACTATACGTATTCCTTAATTAGAATAAACCAGCTAGACCTGGTGGTAAGCCTGCACCTGAGTTCGCAGCTTTCATACGCTCTTCAGTGATTACTTCGGCTTGACGTGCAGCATCATTCATTGCCGCAGCAATTAAGTCTTCAATCATATCTGCATCATCTTGCAATAATTCAGGATTGATTTCGATACGTTTTACCACATTACGGCAAGTCATCGTCACTTTAACCAAACCACCACCAGCTTCAGCATGCACTTCAGTTTGCGCAAGCTCTTCTTTAGCTTTTTTAATGTTGCTTTCCATGTCTTTTTGCATGCGTTGAGCTTGTTGCATTAACATATTAATGTTCATTAAAATCTCCGAACATAAAATTAAAAAATTAGATTAAGTCTAAACCACGTGTGATATCGCGAATAATATCATCAATATCTTCTAAACCAACAGAAACACGAATTAAACCTTCACGAATTCCTGCGGCTTGTTTCGCTTCTGGTGAAAGTTTGCCATGGGTAGTCGTTGCAGGATGGGTAATGGTCGATTTGGCATCGCCCAAGTTGCCTGTAATTGAAATAAACTGAGTATTGTCAATAACAGTCCATGCCCCTTCGCGCTCGCCTTTCACTTCAAAAGAAACGATCCCACCAAAGCCTGTTTGTTGCTTCGCTGCAAGTTCATGCCCAATATGCTCTGGTAAACCTGCGTAATACACTTTTTCGACTTTCGGGTGTGTATTTAAGAATTCTGCCAGCTTTTGCGCACTTGCTGAGTGCTCACGCATACGTAAACGTAAAGTCTCTAAGCCTTTTAAAAATACCCATGCATTGAAAGGACTCATTGAAGGCCCTGTAGTACGCACATAACCAAATACTTCTTCGAGTAGTTTATGACTACCCACTACTGCACCACCAAGAGCACGACCTTGACCATCCAAATACTTCGTCGCTGAATAAATCACCAAGTCCGCACCAAACTCAATTGGACGCTGTAATACTGGTGTGCAGAAACTATTATCAATCGCTAAAAGTGCGCCATTGGCATGTGCGATATCAGCAAGTGCTTGAATGTCTGCCACTTCAGCCAAAGGATTCGACGGAGACTCAACAAAGAGCAATTTAGTTTCAGGCTTAACGGCATTTTTCCATGCATCTAAATCTGTTAAATCGACAAAGTCGACAGTTACACCAAACTTAGCCACATATTTTTCAAACAAAGATACGGTCGAACCAAATACCGCACGTGAACAAATCACATGATCGCCCAGTTTTAAAAATGACATTGCCACGGCCATAATTGCGGCCATACCTGAACTGGTTGCCACTGCACGTTCTCCACCTTCTAAAGCTGCAAGGCGTTTTTCAAACATTGCAACAGTTGGGTTGGTAAAACGCGAGTAGATGTTCCCTGGCTCTTGACCTGAAAATTTTGCTGCGGCCTCTGCTGCATTTTCATAGACAAATGATGAAGTTAGAAAGATAGGTTCGCCATGTTCTCCCTCGAAACTACGCGTATGCCCAGTACGAATGGCTAAGGTATCTAATTGGTATTCAAATTCGTCTTGTAGGCTCATGGCTCTGGTTCAGTCGACAGACTGCCTTTGTAAAGAATTGCCAACATTTTGAGCGTCTAGGCTATTTAAGGTCAAGGTAAAATACGCGAATATTGATTAGACTTCGATCAAACTTTCTGCTTATTTGAGATCTAAGACCTATATGCACTCTTTAAAAACTAAAATTTCAACGCATCAAAATAAATTAAAGAATCTTTCTACGCGCATTTTTAATGGAAAGTCACTCATTTTGTCACAAAGCACACCTTATGAAGTGATTGAAACATTTGATCTGACCCAAATTCGCTATTACGCACCTGAAGTGCGTAAGTATAAAGAACCCTTGGTTTTTGTGGTCCCGCTAGCCATCAATATGTCTATTTACGACCTTTACCCTTATCGCTCACTGGTGAAGTACTTCCAACAACAAGGCTTTGCCGTATATGTGATTGATTGGGGGAAATTAAATATTCATAACCGTCATTTTAACTTTCTGACGTTTATTGATCATTATATTCCACTCTGTATACAAAGCATTTTAAAACATAGTGATAGCGAGCAAATTTCTCTGCATGGTTGGAGTATGGCTGGCATTTTCGTGACCTTGTATACCGCCCTACATCAACCCAATTTTGTGAAAAATTTAATGGTTTTAGGGAGCCCAATTGACAGTTATAAATCTGGGCGAAATGGACAGTTCTTTGCATATCTCAATCGAATCATTTCAAAAAGCAAAGCAATACAACAGCAAATTTATCAGGGCAAAATACCAAAGCGCCTGCTTCATACCACTGGGAGATTAAATACTTTTGGTTTTAAAATCATTGATCCTATCGGTTGGTTTCAAAGTCATAAAAACCTACTGCTTAATTTAGATGATCATGAAGCTTTGTATGAACATGCCACCATTGGCGGTTTTCTCAATCGTATGATTGATTATCCCGGCGGCATTAACCAAGACATGCTTTTTAATGTTTGGCTGCGTAATCCACTCAAAACTGGACTAATCACATTAAATGAGAAAAGCATTGCTTTAAAAAATATACAGTGCTCATTGCTTGTAGCTGCGGGGACAACAGGCCAACTTGTTACAGCAGAGGCAGCTCAACCATTAACCCAATTGACAAGTAGCACCGATGTCACGTTTACTCTTATCCCAGGGGGACATTTAGGACTGATGTCGAGTAAGCGTAGTGCCGATGAATTTTGGCCACAACTGGCTCAGTGGTTAAGTGAACGTTCAAGTAAAATTTAAATACTAAGGTTTGAGATGATTCAGTCAGTTGCATTTATCGGTCTAGGCGCCATGGGTTATCGCATGGCATCACACTTACCTAAACACTTTGAACACGTGTGGGTATGGAATCGCAATTTTGATAAAGCAAAACAACATGCGGAAGCCTATGGCACGCAGGCGGTCGAACTTGCGCAAGCCGTTCAGGCCGATGTAGTCTTCTCTTGCCTTCCAACCAGTCAAGATATTGAAGACTTACTTGCACAAGTTGAGCTTAAAGCAGGCAGTATTTGGGTCGATTGCACCAGCGGTGTACCTTCTTCTGCAAAAAAAGTAGCTGAACTGCTTAAACAGCAAGGTGTGGACTTTTTAGATGCACCTGTGAGTGGTCAAACCATTGGCGCTGATAATGCAACCCTTACGGTTATGATCGGTGGTGATGCCGCAGCTTTTGAACGCGCACTACCAGCGATTCAAGCGTTTGGTAAACTGATTAAACACGTGGGCGAATCGGGTGCTGGTTTTGCAGTTAAAGCCGTAAACAATATGCTTTTGGCTGTGAACCTCTGTGCTGTTGCCGAAGGGTTTACCACACTCAAGGCTCATGGCGTAAACTTAAACGAAGCATTGGATTGCATTAATGCATCGAGTGGTAAAAGTGGCGTCACTGAAACTGTTTTGCCCCAGCGCATTCTCAACCGCAGCTTCCCGCTTACTTTTGCACTCCCCCTATTAGCAAAAGATACGGGCATTGCCGTTGATTTAGTCCGCGAAGCAAAACTATCCGCACCTGTGATTGGACTGGCTCAAAGTTTAATTCAAAGTGCCAGTGATTTATCTGAAGCAGACAGCGATTTTTCTTCCGCAGTTAAACTATATGAGTCATGGAGCAAAATTACTTTAGAGTAATGCTTATCATAGTCAGTCATACTTTAACTTTAATCATAAGTAAAGCTATTCCGATGGCCGAACAAAAAGCCTCATAAAGAGGCTTTTTGTATATTTCTAATTTTATTGACGTTTTGATTCATTAAATGTCTAACTACATATTTAAAAATTATAGGCTGTATCGGACTGAGCTCTTGTTGATGTAGATTATAAAAATCATCTGGGCTATCAAATAAACCGAAATCTTGGTTAATCCCCTTGTCTTGGATAAAAGTATCATTCAAATTCCAATCAATAGGTGGATTTTCAAAGTTCTCGGTAAATACCCCAAAACCACAAAAGGTTGTTGTTTGATGCTTATTTATACTTTGTAATTTTTCTAGATAGAGTCGATCAAGAATTACACCCTCCTGAATATACCATTGTCCATTCACATGAACTTCGACCCAACTATGTAAAATATTCTTGGGCGATAACTTATACCAAATGCCTTTGATTGCGCCTTTTTGTAGGGCTTTATCGATGGTAAACCCATGTATCCGCGTGGCTACACCCACTGCTCGGAGTAACGCCATCAATAACGTTGCTTTGGTATTACACTGACCATAACCGTCGCTTAAGACTTGAGATGCCTGTATCGTATCTCCCGTGTTATAGCCAAATTGAACTTCATCACGAACAAAGTTATAAATATTCCTCACCTTATTAACTTCATCAAGATCTCTCCATTTGCGTTGTTCAATCAAGTTTTGAATCGATGGATGGTAGTAATCTAAAATCGGCGTCTGTTCTAATAGCCTTTGCATACTCAGCTCTCCAATATAGTCATTTTGATTTAAAAACATGGAGTTAGTCCAAGGTCAATGTTTTTACTGCCCACTTTTATAATGAATTAAGATTAAAGATTGTTTTGAGCTTGATTAATTTTATAGCAGAGCTCTATATACTCAATTAATTCGGCACATATACTTGTGTATAAAAAAACTAATTAAATTTAGGATAAAAAATTTATGCTTAAAGTCATTGCTCAGGATTTTATTAAACTAGAACATCTTAATAGAGTCATGCCTTTATATCGTGAACTTGTAGAAAAAACAAAAGCTGAACCGAGATGTATATCCTACGACCTATTTATTGATCAGAAAGATGCTGGGCATTTTATATTTATTGAAGAATGGCCTGATCGCGCTGCACTAGATGCGCATTGTGAAACGGAGCATTTTAAAAGACTAGTACCGTTAATTGACCAATACCAAAGTGCTGCAGGAACCTATATATTAATGGATGAGTTTTTACACCAAAGTAGCTTCACCTAGATCGAATATGGTATCGAAAAATAAAACTATCCGATAAATACGTCCCTGTATAATTGCAACCAAACATCTTGATTTAAATATTTTCATCTTTCATTGCAGGCATAAGGATTTCTTTAACACAAGATGCATTACTGGTGGAGATGATAAATTTTATGGCTAAGATAACATCGGACAAAGGAATTAAAGCATGATTGGTCTCTGCCAATACAGTTTCGGTTGGAACATCTGCTTCATATTCTGTTGCTAAATACCCTAGATTTAAAACACTCACGCCAATCAGGTCGTTACGCAAAATCTCCCGCAATGATTGAGCAATTCCACGCAAAGCATATTTCGTTGCAGAAAAGACCAACTCTTTGCCATTATGATTATCTACACCCCACGTAGAACCAATCAATATGACTTTAGCGTTATCCGATAACTTTAAATTTTCTATCAAGGACTGAAGAGACTGAATACAAGTATTAATGTTTGTATTTAGAATGGTATTTAACTCGGCAGATGAAACCTCTTCAAAGTTATAATTCTCTGTAAAAGCATTATTTTCCCAAATTCCAACATTATAAATAAGAACATCTATTTTCTCATCTTTGACTGCTTTTTTTACTTTATCCACCGCCTCTTCAGGAGTAGATAAATCTGCACAAATCCAATTCAATTGAGCATTATTTTTAGGAATAGAACGAGAGACACCATAAACTTTATCCTGAGCTTCAGGCACTAAGTTTACAATCGCTTTGCCTAAGCCTCTACTTGCGCCATAAATTAGAAATGTTCGACCTAAACCATTCATATTTTAATTCATCCTTTTATAACGAACTACATAATGATTTAAACTTAAGTTAAGTTTAAATCAAGCTTTATTCATCATTTTATATTTTACTCGATGGTTTATATTTAGCTCTTAAAGACTATAATTCTCTAATCCACAGAAAATAAATTACATTTCCATAATTTATTTTCCACCCACTTATTTCAAGTAAATCCCCAGCATAAGGCATTCAATAATTAAATAGTAATAAATAAAGCTTTTAGACTGTCTAAAATAAGCATACAAAAGAGTCCATTTAAGACAGCAAAATATCATTAACCGATAATGATACATAAGCGCTTAATTCACAAAAAATGAATAGATCTCTTGCGAAAGTAAAAACCACCTCAATATAAATTTCATGAGATATCAGAAATTAAATCGTTTTTCAGATTCTGAATTCAAACGCTTGGTTGGCGTACCTCGACAAGTTTTTACTGAAATGGTAGAGGTTTTAGAAAAAGCAGAATCACTCAAAAAGAAATCAGGTCGTCCTCATACTTTAGATATAGAGGATCAGTTGTTATTAACTCTCAATTACTTACGGAACTACAGCACTCAACTGGAATTAGCGGCAAATTACCATATCGCTGAAAGTAATGTGAATCGAACCATTAAAAAGGTTGAAGATGCATTGATGAAATCAAGACGTTTTACTCTGCCAAAACGAAGCATTACCACAGCAGACGAACACTTTAACTGGGTCATTATTGATGCGACAGAATGTTCAATAGAACGTCCGAAAAAAAAATCAGAGTAAGTTCTACAGTGGTAAAAAGAAGAAACATACGCTAAAAGCACAAGTGATCTATCATCCGAACAGCAAACAAATCATAGGGCTAGATATATCGAATGGCAGTCAGCATGATATTAAATTGGCAAGAAAAACGGTTAAGAAATTCAAACATTGTGAATATGTTATGACCGATTTAGGGTACTACGGATTAGAGCAAGATGGCTTTAAATTATTGATGCCAATAAAGAAAAAGAAGAATTTACCCTTATTTGATGTTGAGAAAAGGTACAATAAAATGATTGGAAAAATACGAGTTGTGATCGAACACATTAATAGTCAATTGAAAACATTTAGAATATTAAGTGAACGCTATCGAAATAGACGGAAAAGATTCGGTTTACGCATTAACTTAATTGCTGCACTCGTAAACCGGATAAACTTGCAATAATGACTTTCGCAAGAGATCTAATAACTTAAAAAAATTCATTGCTAATCGTATAAAAATGCCTGAAATAGAATTTGAGATGAGGCGAACATTAAAGGTTTAAAAAGCTGACGCACTGTGACCCTCTCAATAAAATTTAAAATGTTAGAGCCTAAAAAAGTTGTAAAAATAGGCTGAATTACATAAAAAACTGAAATATCCATTTCCACCTTGTATTTTAAAAGCTATTGATATATATAAATTTTATGTATTATATGCAGCAATTATGAAGTAAAATTACAATTGAGTAAGAACTCACCATTGAATAAACAGAACAAACCCCTATAAAGTAATAGCGTGACTACATACAATGTTACAAACTGAGGAAATTCTCATGAAAAAGTTGACTGTAGCGGTTTTTGCCAGTCTTGCAACATTAATCGGGGCGCAAAGTTTTGCGGCATCACCTGAGCAAGAGTGTCAAAAATTAAAAGATGATCATGATGTCATTTATGCATCTAAAGGTTTCTGTTTCAAGGACCCTGAAGCGAAAGCAAAATTTGGCAATGATAATTGCTACACCACTAAACCGAAATTCTCTGAAAAAGAGCAACAACGTCTTGACGCCATTAAAGAACGTCAAAAAGAATTGAACTGTAAGTAAATCAGTTTAAGCGAAACTTAAGGAATAGACATGGCTTACGATGAGCAAAACATTTTTGCACGGATTTTACGTGGTGAACTTCCAGCCATTAAAGTATATGAAGATGACCAAGTTCTTGCATTCATGGATATTATGCCTCAAGCAGACGGTCATACTTTAGTCATACCCAAGACACCTGCGGTGACTTTACTCGACCTCCCTGCCGATGCTGCTGCCTACACCATTCAAGTGGTACAAAAAGTAGCAAAAGCCATTGAAGTCGGTTTGGATGCCCAAGGCATTGTCCTCATGCAACTGTCTGGAGCTGCTGCTGGGCAAACCGTTCCCCATGTACATTTCCACCTCATTCCGAGTTCGGTACATGAGCTAGGTAAGCATGCATTACAAATGGGTGATCAAGACAAAATCAAAGCACAAGCAGAAAAAATTCGTGCTGCTTTGTAATTCCATCCATTCAATCAAGGAGCTTCGGCTCCTTTTTTTAGGTCTAAAAATAAATAAGATCAATAATCTAAGTGTTTAGTCCCAGATTTTAATGGTGCAATATTCTCAGATAAATGGAAGGAAGCACTATGGGACAAGTTCTACACAGCAGCGCCACAACGACACAGGCAGTGCGTCGAGCAATACAAAATAGTCAAGAGAGCTTAAGAACGCTAGCCAAGCGTTACGGCATCAATCAAAAGACCATCGCAAAATGGAAGAAACGTACTTCAGTAGATGATCTTACAACCGAGACAAAGAATCCTCGCTCAAGCGTGTTATCGCCTGAAGATGAGGCGGCAATTGTTGCTTTTCGAAAACGCACTTTATTGCCGCTAGACGATTGCCTTTATGCATTGCAGCCGAGTATTCCTTATCTGACACGCTCGTCGTTACACCGCTGCTTGCAGCGGCATGGTATTTCACGAATGCCTGAGGTACAAGGTGATCGCCGTTGTCAAGAAGCGCTTCAAGAGCTACCCTATTGGTTACTTTCATATCGACATCGCTGAGATGCAAACAGCACAGGGTAAGCTTTATCTCTTCGTTGCCATTGATCGCATTTCCAAGTTCGCGTTCACTGAATTGCATACTAAAGCCAGTAAGATGGCAGCCGCGGAGTTCCTACGCAATCTGATTAAGGCTGTGCCCTATAGAATCCATACGGTGCTAACAGATAACGGCATCCAGTTCACGAACCGCACCTGTGATCGCTACGCCTCTGAGCACATCTTTGATCGGGTTTGTACTGAATGTGGCATTGAACATCGTCTTACCAAGGTTAAGCATCCATGGACCAATGGACAGGTCGAGCGGATGAACCGAACGATTAAAGAAGCTACTGTCAAACGGTTCCATTACGACGATCACACTCAGCTATGCATTCACCTTGCTGATTTTATTGCTGCATATAACTTCGGCCGTAGACTCAAAACACTCAGGGGCCTGACTCCCTACGAATTCATCTGCAAACAGTGGACAGATGAACCTGAACTTTTTAAGATTGATCCGATCCATCAAATGCCGGGACTAAACATCTAAGCACTCAAAATCAAGCTTAACAATTTATCGCGGAAATGCATTTGACATTGAGTTGTTTAATATTTTTGTAATATTACCTTAATATTAATGACTTATTTGTAATCAATAATGAGCGCCAAGAGACAGAAGTCTGATGAATAAAAAGACGACTGAATAACCTTTTATAGACGAATCAACAAAAAGTCTTTCTTGGAGCTACACATGAAAAAAACACTTTGCGCATTAGCAGTTGGGGCAACTTTACTTACACCAGCTTTAGCAATGGCTGCTGACGTAAAAATTTATGGCCGTGCGCATGTTTCTTTAGACTATCTGGATGATGGCGCTGACTATAACGAAGTTGGTCTTTCTTCAAACGCATCACGTTTAGGCTTCAAAGCTGAACAAAAATTAGAAAACGGCATGACTGTTTTTGGTCAAATCGAGCAAGAAGTTAACTTTGCTAGCGGTAGCCAAGATGGCGATGGTGTAAAATTTGCAACACGTGATACTTTCGTAGGTTTGAAAGGTGACTTTGGTCAAGTACGTGCAGGTCGTTTTGACAGCCCGCTTAAAGCAGCACGCGGTCCAGTCAACTTCTTTGGTGACATGGTTGGCGACATCCGTAACGTAACACGCGTAACTAAAGATGCAAATGTACGTTTTGACGAACGTAATGAAAATACAATTGAATATAAATCACCAAAATTTGGTGGTGGCTTTAATGTAATCGGTGCATTATCTCTACATGAAGGCACAACAAAAGCTGAAGATGATAAAGATAAAGCATATGACCTTGCTTTAACATATAAAGAAGGTCCAGTTGATTTTGCTGCCGCTTATGAACATTATGAAGAAGATGCACGTGTTGAACGTGATGGTTTCCGTGTCGCAGCTGCTTATAAATTCACACCAGAATTAAATGTAGGCGCGTTATATCAATATACTACTATTGATGGTGGTGTTGGAATGAACGCTGATGCTAACGTATTTGGTGTAGCAGCTGACTATAAAGTTGCGCCAAAAACTTACGTACGTGGTCAAGTATTCCACCGTGATGTAGATGCCGAAGATGCAAACTCAACTTTAGTTGCTGTAGGTGTAGAGCATCGTTTAGATAAAGCAGTACGTGTTTATGCAAACTTGGCGACAATGCTTAATGATGAAAATGCCTACTTAACTCCTTGGAATCAAGCACGCAGCAATGGTAAAAATGTTTATGCTGCTGTTGGCGAAAACGCTACCGCACTTTCTTTAGGTTTCCGTTACGACTTCTAAGTTGTATTCCCCTAAAAATTAAAAAAACACGCTTCGGCGTGTTTTTTTAATTTAGAATTTTAAGTAATAAAACAGACATTCTAGAATGGCTTTTTATTTCGAATTTAGCGTTTTAAGAAACCCGAAACTAAGTTCAATACCTGTTGAATATCCGCGTTGGCTTCTTGAGGGTTGGTTTGTCCGGCTTGCGGGGTGAGTGAATCAATAATTTGCGGTAACACTTGTGAAATCGCACTATATACATCTTGTTTAGGCGCATTGGCTTGCTCTGCAACTTGCTCCACCGCGGCATCATCAAACAAGTTTTGCACTTGTTCTGGATTTACACTGGCATTCTCCCCTGGTCCTGTTGAAACCCAGTCTTCAACCTGACTGCTTAAACCTTGCCCTTTGAGTTTATCTAAAGCTGCCTGCAAACCACCTTGCTGTTGAATCCATGCCAAAATCAAAGGCAATACCGCAATCAATAAACTTTTTCCACCGCCTGCGAATCCTGAATTCTGCGAGTTTGGCGCCTGCTGCGACTGCCCACCAGTCAAACCACCCAACACCGAGCCTAAAATATCACCCAGACCACCCTGTTGTGTTTGGCCTGCACCACCCGCTCCGAGTTGTCCAAGCACCGAACCCAAAATTCCACCCAAACCACTTTGTTGGTTTGACTGTTGCTGACCGCCCATGGCCTGCTTTGCTAAAATTTCTATAATATTATTCAGGTTCGTCATCACTTTATCCTTTCTAGGTTTTTTAAACAGCATACGATGTTTAAAAAAACCCTATAGAGATAAATTGTTAATTTTTGCTATGAATGGAAAAATACAGTCGCAGTCAAATCACCAACGGAATTTATTCCAGTTTTCAGGATTCGCCCAAAACTTTGAATTAAACCAGTCAGGCACATGCTTATAGGTCAAAATATTAAATTGCCATAAAGCAAAGTCTTTACCATGCGTCGTTTTATCGATCAGTTGAGTAAAACCTAAAGCACGAAGTAGTTGTTCATCCTGCAATTGACTCACCACCACAATACGCTTTGCCATCAAATCTCTTAAACGCACCAATAGTTGTGATTTTTGTTGTGAGCTTATATTTTGCATTTCTGCCGTGTCAAAAAGCACAAAACCTAAGTCATAGCGCTGGGTAAAAGGCAGACTTAAAAAGTCAGATACGCTAAAATATTGCCATTGAATAGATTGATGATGATTTGGGCTGAGATCCTGCCCAATGCACAATGCAGTTGAAATAGGCTGTTCTTGAGATAAATCGTCTAGCATAGAAGTAATGACGTTCAGTTCAGCCATAACCGCATCCTTAATATTGAGTGAGTAATTCTGTATGGAACTTCAAGGCATTTGCCATAAAATGCATGCAGGTCTTAAGGACCTTAGTGTAACTGATCAACATACACACAAGGCAAATGTTGAATATAAATTTATCCTAGATCGTTCAGAAGTTGACCTTCCTTTTAACTTGGGTCAAGAAATCGAGATTGAATGGACTGGTAAAATCTTCTGTGTTTCATGTGGTACGAAGACTTCTAAATCATTTTCACAAGGCCATTGCTTTAAGTGCTTTAAAACCAAAGCCTCTTGTGACATGTGTATTATGAAGCCCGAAACCTGTCACTACCACCTAGGCACCTGCCGAGAAGACAGCTTTGCGCATGAAGTTTGTTTCCAGCCACATATTGTTTATTTAGCCAACTCAAGTGCCCTAAAAGTTGGGATTACACGGATTAGCCAAATGCCAACCCGTTGGCTTGATCAAGGTGCAACCCAAGCCCTTCCAATTCTGAAAGTCGGTTCGCGCCGTCTTTCAGGCCAGCTCGAAATTATGTTTGGCACACAAGTGGCAGACAAAACCGATTGGCGTAAACTGCTCAAGGGCGAAGCAGAACCACTCGACTTGATTGAAGTTCGCGAACAACTCATCGAAGAATTTGCACCTAAAATCCAAGCCATTCGTGAGGAATTTAGTCAAAACCTTGAGTTCAATGAAACAGTCGAGCTTTTGGATACTGAACTGCCACGCGAGTTTGTTTATCCAGTTGAGCAATATCCTGAGAAAATCAAATCCCACAATCTGGATAAAACCCCAGTTATTCGCGGGAAGTTACAAGGGATCAAAGGTCAGTACCTGATTTTAGATACAGGCGTGATTAATATTCGTAAATACTCAGGTTATGAGCTCAAAATTCGTGCCTAAGCTTGTTTATCCTTAAATAAAATTTGCTTATCTACACACATAAAAAAACCTGCACGAATGCAGGTTTTTTTATGGCATGCGATTATTTAATTTTCGCATGGGCTTTTAAGTATTGCACATAATCTTCAGCTTCTTGCTGACCACGAAGTTGTTGATATAACTTCGAAAGCTCAGCCAATTGCTCATCCGTCAACGCACTAGACGTCGTCTTGTTTACGTTTGATACCGCGACCACCACCATTTCTGTTGGCAATAATGCTGTTGTTACAGACCACTGTCCTGCTTTTGGTGCCGCTTGGCTAAACGCCGCACGCTCAACTGCACGTGGCAAGCCTTGTGAACGAATAAACACTTGCGGTGCAGTAAAGGTCAAACCACTCTTGGCAACTACTGATGCCGCTGGTTGAGTTTTAAAGTCTTTTAAGCTTTGAGCAATTTTAGCTTTAGCAGCATCATAAGCTTTTTGTTCAACCAATTTTGCTTTCACACGTGGTGTTGCTTCTTGAAGCGTTTGGACACCTGCCGCATGATAATCACGTACTTTTGCCCAAACCACATCCCCATTCGGAAGTTGAATGCTGCTGGTCGCGTTACGATCACCGTTTTTCACGTCATCATTAAACAGTTTCACTTTTACCGCAGCATTACTTAATACAGGATGCTGTGTAGATAAGGTCATGCCTTTTACAGTTTGAACTTGTACACCTTTAACTTCTTGAGACACCACGTCTAAAGCATCTGAGTCTACAACCAGTTCATTTAAACTGTTTACAGTATCAGAGAATGCATTGGCAGTTTTATTCTTCTGAACTTCCGCAGTCAAACGTGCTTTTTCATTTTCAAAAGATGGCAACTTTACAGCTGGCGCATCAGTTTCAATGACATGGTAACCAAATTCAGTTTTTACAGGCGCTGACACTTGACCTGATTTAAGTGATGCTACAGCTTGGTCAAAAGCATCACCAAAAGTGCCTTTGTTATAAACTGCTAAAGCACCACCATTCGCTTTAGATGCAGTATCTTCAGAGTATTGAGCCGCAGCTGCAGCAAAGCTTGTGCCTGCTTTAATTTTTGCCACAACTTCTTCTGCACGTTTTTTCGCTTCAGCATCTGTACGTGCATCCGTCGTAATCAGAATATGTTTAACCAAAGGCGCAACATTATCTTTTTGTGCTTCAACAAACTGTGTATAGGCTTGCTGCAACTCCGCATCTGTGACAGGTGAAGCAGCTGCAGGAACATTGGCTGGTGCTAACAATACATAGTCAACATCCACACTTGCCACTTGTTTAAACATTGCTGGGTGTTGCTTGTAATAGTTTTCAATCTCTTGTGCTGAAACCTTGACGTTCTTTTTATATTCATCAAGATTTACATTGGCAAACTGCACAGTACGCTGTTCTGTTTGTAAGTTAGCAATTTGTTGAATATCTAGTTTACTCACCAATGCATAATCAACAAAAGTCGAACGCATCATTTTTAATGCATGGTCTTGACGTAAGTTTGCAACGAGCGCATCACTACTCATACCCACAGACTGTAAATAGCTTGAATAACGCGTTTCTGAAAATTTTCCATTTTCTTGAAAACTTGGCTGTTGAGCAATCATCTGTTCAATTTGAGTATCACTGAGTGAAATGCCCAGCTTTTCAGCCTGTTGCAATAACAAAGTATTTGCGATCAGTTGATCCATCGCTTTATCTTTAATAAAGCTTTGGTTGAGTAAAGTTTCATCCCCATTGGCATAAGCTAAGAATTGTTCTTTAAAGGAAGCGGTTAAGGTCTCTAATTCCTTTTCAGAAATATCTTGGCCATTGACTGATTTCACAGCGTCTTTTGATCCGCTACTAAAATATCCTTCAATACCTACAAGTGCTAAAGGGGTCAAAAACAAAATGAGCAAAGCCTTGCCCAACCAACCCTTAATAACTTTACGAAAAGATTCCATAAGTATTCCAATATTTTATTTGCCCGAGATTTTAACTGAAAAGCAGCAATGAATGAATGTGTTATCGACACATTTTCTAATGTTTAATAAAAAACGCGCCGAAAAGGCGCGTTTAGTATTTATTTAAAAGATTAAGCAACAGAATCTTTTAAACCTTTACCAGCTTTGAAGCTTGGTACTTTGCTTGCTTTAATTTCTAAAGTAGCACCAGTTTGTGGGTTACGGCCAGTACGTGCAGCACGTTCTTTCACGTTGAAAGTACCAAAACCAACAAGTGTAACTGTATCACCAGACTTAAGCGCTTCAGTGATTGAAGCAATTGTAGCGTCTAAGGCCTTACCAGCATCAGTCTTAGACAATCCCCCTTTCTCTGCAATTGCATCAATTAATTCTGATTTATTCATGTGGATCGCGTCCTCTTAATATCGTTTATTTAAGGTCCAAAAATTTAGTATAAATTACCGTAACGCCTTTATAGCAATGCTTTAGGTGAAAACGCAATACTCTGTATATGCTTTTTTGGAAAATAAATCACAAAAAAACGTTAAAAAAGGTACAAAAGCACAACCAGATCACTTTTTATTCACTTTTTCGTTTAACTTCTTATTTTCTTCAATCAAAACATCGATTTTATCATTCAGTTGAAGAATCAGGTTTTCTAAGTACTGAATGTCTTTCACCGTGACCAATCCAATCCGGTTTAAGGAGTGATTTACCCCGCGATCTACAATCTTCTCAACCTTGTCTTTAGTATCCGTCACCGATTCACGCGCTTTTTCAGATACCTTTTCAACCGTTTGGTCAGCAATCTCAGTGGTTTTAGATTCTAACTCTTCGCCGACTTGGACCAACGAGTCAAATAATTTATTCCCCTCTTCCTCTGCACGTGAAAAAGCACCCAAACCGGCTAACCAGATTTGCTTGGTATACTTTCTAAAATCCAAACTATTTTTACGATGAAAATGATGCTTAGTTTTTGTTTTTTTTAGTGTTTCATCTTCTTGCGAAATATCATCTAACTCTATATCTGCTTTTTCCATTAGCACCATCTCCTGCATGATTTATGTGCAAAAACATCCAAAAAATCTTATAGATTGCACTATACTAGCAAATATTAGACTTGATCGATTTGTAAAACTGTTCTACAAAGCATCTTTATTACATTTTTATTTTTAAGTCTGAAGTTTTTGCGAGCAGGATGCTCATTTCAGGTCAGGATTTAGGTTACTACTTATGAGTGATTCTCAAAAAGAATACAATCAAACACATATGCTACTCACTATGGTGATGATTGTTCTTGAGACGATCTTTTCTCTTATTTTAAAACACGACCGTGTGGTTGCACTTCACTGTAAAAAGTTTGTTGAGCAAAATATTGCGATTAAAATAAATAGCTATCTGCCTTATTTTGACTTCTATATCACCTTTACCACTCAAGGTGTTTTATTTGATGCCAAAGCACCTGAAAAACCGGTCGACCTAGATGTACGCACCACATTGATGGATTTAATTAAAATTTTCGTCTTTGGAAACCGTCGTAGTATTAAAACCATGCGTATTGATGGTGACATCACCTTAAAAGATGAGTTCCGAGATTTAATTTTACATTTTAGTGCACCTAAAGTTCTTGCCGATTGGAAAAACTGGTTAACTGAACCAACTGATCCGCAAAATGTGGTTGCATCTAAAAAGCGCATTGCACCACTTTTAGAGAAAATTGAAGAACAACGTTCTAAAATCAACACTCTACAGGTTGAAGTGAAACAATACAAAAATCGTATCCGCCGTATCGAGCAACGTCAAAAACGTATAAATGTCACATTTTTTGTGTTTTCTATACTTTTGATTAGCTTATTGGTATATAATATTTGGCTTGCATAACTACATAATATTTCAAGCAAATTAAATACGCACAATCCCTATTAAAAAAACTTGACTATTTTAGTCAGGATTCTTAAAATCGGCACATCTAGTCTAATCATGTGTATCGAATCATGCGCTTAACAACTCGCGGACGCTACGCAGTGACTGCTCTACTTGATTTAGCTTTGCAGCCAACTGAACAAACGATCACGCTTGCAGAAATTGCAGCTCGTCAAACTATCTCTGTTGCTTATCTTGAGCAGTTATTTGCGAAATTAAAGCGCCACGGCTTAGTTTCTAGTATTCGTGGTGCCAACGGTGGTTACCATTTAGCTCGTCGCGCTGATGAAATCACGGTATTAGCAGTTATTGAAGCTGTAAACGAAACAGTTGATGCCACTCGCTGTGACCATAAAGGCAACTGCCAAAATGGCGCAATGTGCTTAACTCACGATTTATGGCAAGAACTCTCCCATCACATTGCCGACTATCTCGCTAAAATCACTCTTGCTGACCTTGTAGCACGTGACAACGTTCAAAAAGTTGCCATTCGCCAAAACACAGCACCTTCAGATTCAGCCCTTTTATCGGTAACAGGTATTTGACATGAAACGTCCAATTTATCTTGATTATGCAGCAACAACTCCTGTAGACCCGCAAGTCGCTGAACGCATGATGGAATGTCTGACATTTGACGGCACATTTGGCAACCCAGCATCTCGTTCTCATGCTTACGGTTGGCAGGCAGAAGAAAAAGTAGAATATGCACGTGAACAAGTTGCGAACTTGATCAAAGCAGATCCACGCGAAATCGTTTGGACTTCAGGTGCAACTGAATCAGACAACTTAGCTCTTAAAGGCGTAGCACAATTCTATGCGTCTAAAGGCAAGCACATTATTACAAGTAAAATTGAACACAAAGCTATTTTAGACACTTGCCGTGAGCTTGAGTCTGAAGGTTTTGAAATCACTTACCTTGAGCCACTTCCAAACACGGGTTTAATTACCCCTGAAATGGTTGAAGCAGCTATTCGTCCAGACACTATTCTTGTTTCACTTATGATGGTAAACAACGAAATTGGTTCTGTGACTGATGTTGCGGCAATTGGTGAAATTACTCGTGCACACAAGATCTTCTTCCATGTCGATGCGGCGCAAGCTGCAGGTAAAGTTGAAATTGACCTTTCAACTATGAAAGTTGACCTTATGAGCTTCTCTGCTCATAAAATTTATGGCCCTAAAGGTATTGGCGCACTCTATGTACGTCGTACTCCACGTGTTCGTTTAAAAGCGCAAATGCATGGTGGCGGTCATGAACGCGGTATGCGTTCTGGTACACTTGCAACACACCAAATCGTTGGTATGGGTGAAGCATTTGAACTTGCAGGTAAAAACTTAGCTTCTGAACAAGCACGCATTCGCGTACTTCGTGACAAGCTTTGGAATGGCTTACAAGACTTAGAACAAATTTTCTTAAACGGCCACCCAACACAAAACGTTGCGAACTACTTAAACGTAAGTTTCAACTTTGTTGAAGGTGAATCGTTAATGATGTCGTTGAAAGACGCTGCTGTATCTTCGGGTTCAGCTTGTACTTCAGCAACATTAGAACCTTCTTATGTATTACGTGCACTAGGTTTGTCTGACGAACTTGCGCACAGTTCAATTCGTTTCAGTTTTGGTAAATACACCACTGAAGCAGACATTGACCATGTACTTACAGTGACGCGTTCTGCAGTCGAGAAACTTCGTGAACTTTCTCCACTTTGGGACATGTACAAAGACGGTATCGACCTTTCTACAGTTGAGTGGGCTGAACACTAATTTTTCCCATTGAAGTCATCCACATACTGGATGACTTCATTGAAAAATCAAGTTTTGACCCCATATTTAATATTAACGCTGACCCCGAGGTTTGGAGACGCATCATGGCTTATAGCGAAAAAGTAATTGACCATTACGAAAACCCTCGTAATGTAGGTGTATTAGACAAAAATGCTGAAAACGTAGGTACAGGTATGGTCGGAGCACCTGCATGTGGCGACGTTATGCGTTTACAGATCCAAGTAGATGACAACGGTGTGATTGAAGAAGCACGTTTCAAAACTTATGGTTGTGGCTCTGCTATTGCATCAAGCTCTTTAGTGACTGAATGGCTAAAAGGCAAAACTTTAGATCAAGCTCAAGCGATCAAAAACATTGATATCGCAACTGAACTTGCTCTTCCTCCAGTAAAAGTACACTGTTCTGTACTGGCTGAAGATGCTATTAAAGCTGCTGTTGAAGACTACCGCAGCAAAAAATCTAAAGCTTAATTGCTTCGCATTTTAAAGAAAGATTAGGGAGTTTTCATGATCAACTTAACTGAAAATGCTGCAACTCATATCAGCAATTATTTAAAAAATCGCGGTAAGGGTGAAGGTATTCGCGTTGGCGTGAAAACTTCAGGCTGTTCTGGTTTGGCTTATGTGCTTGAATTTGTCGATTCAATTGATGCACATGACACCACCTTTGAGCAGTTTGGGGTGAAAGTATTTGTAGACCCAAAAAGCTTGGTTTATCTCGATGGTATGGAGATGGACTACGTGAAAAATGGTTTAAACGAAGGCTTTGAGTTTAACAACCCAAACAAAAAAGGCGAATGTGGCTGTGGTGAATCTTTCACCGTATAACAGTTCATTAACTTGCTTTTCAACATTAAAACAGTGTGTATCACACTGTTTTAATTGCATTTACATAGAGTGTTTTTGCTTTCGCAATGACCCCCAATTTAGCGCGGAATCCCTCTCCTATGAATCATTTTGAGTTGTTTAACCTCCCAGTAGCACTCGATATTGATTTAGCAACCTTAAAATCAGAATTTTTAAAGTTGCAGCAACAATATCACCCAGATAAAGCTCTCGATAAAGATCAAGCCCTCATAAAATCAAGTGAGATCAATCAAGCATTTAAAGTTTTATCTCAGGTTGATAGCCGTGCAGGATATTTATTAGGATTAAAAAAACAAGATTATCATCTTGATCAATCCATCAATGATTTTGAATTTCTCCAGTCTGCCTTAGAAATCCGTGAACAACTTGATGATGCACGTTCAGCAGATGAATTACAATCACTCAAATTAGACGTTCAACAATGGATTGATGGTTTAGTCCGCGAATTCAAAATTGATTTTGAAGAGGAAGATTGGGCTGAGGCACGTGATGATGTCCGCAAACTTCGCTTCTTTGTAAAAGTCATGCATGACATAGATAAAGCTGAAGATCGTTTTGAAGATGACGATAGCTTTGATTTAGATGATGAATTTTAACTTATTTTTAATTTTTGACGCTCAAAGGATGTAACACATGGCTCTCTTGCAAATTGCAGAACCTGGACAATCAAGTGCGCCACATGAACACCGTATTGCCATTGGTATCGACTTAGGTACAACTCACTCTCTAGTTGCAACTGTACTTTCAGGCAAAGCAAAAGTTTTGCATGATGAACAAGGTCGTGTCTTACTCCCATCGATCGCGCATTATGGTGTAAGCCAAACCCAATATGGCGACGAAGCAAAACCATTTTTGACTGCTGATCCTAAAAACACCATCGTTTCAGTCAAACGCTTTATGGGACGCTCTAAAACTGACATTAAGTTTCAACACCCCTACACTTTAGTGGGGGAAGATAATCAAATGCCAGCTTTTGAAACCGCTCAGGGTCGCAAAACCCCTGTCGAAGTGTCCGCTGAAATTTTAAAGCAACTGAAAGATCGTGCTGAAGCGAGCTTAAAAAATGAAGTCAATGGTGCAGTGATTACCGTTCCTGCATACTTCGATGAAGCTCAGCGTCAAGCGACACGTGATGCTGCACAACTTGCGGGTTTAAACGTATTACGTCTTTTAAATGAGCCTACTGCTGCGGCAGTTGCCTATGGTCTCGACCAAGAAACCAATCTTGCGCATGATCACAACTATGTGATTTATGACTTGGGTGGCGGTACCTTTGACGTTTCAATTTTACGCTTTTCACAAGGCGTGTTTGAAGTGTTAGCAACGGGTGGCCATACCGCATTAGGTGGTGATGATCTTGACCGTTTAATCGTAAAATGGGCGAAAAAAGAACTCAATATCGACCAATTCGATGACACTGAATATGCACACGTTTTAGTTGCTGCACGTAAAGCCAAAGAAGCTTTAACCGATGCAGAAAGCGCTCATTTACAAGTCCTAGAGCACAGTTTGACTCTTGATCGCACGACATTTGAAAGCATTATCAAAGTTGCTTTAGATAAAACAATTAGTGTCTGCAAACGCGTCCTCCGTGATGCGAAGCTTGAACTCAGTGACATTCAGAATGTGGTTTTGGTCGGTGGCTCAACTCGCTCTTATGCTGTACAAAACGCTGTACGTGATGTATTTGCTCAAGAGCCATTGTGTACCATCAACCCAGACGAAGTTGTTGCTATTGGTGCATCGATTACAGCCAATCAGCTGATTGGAAACACAGCTGATGGCGCATTACTGCTTGATGTAACTCCGCTTTCTCTCGGTCTAGAAACCATGGGCGGCTTGGTTGAGCGTCTTATTTCACGTAATACCGCAATTCCAGTCGCACGTCGCCAAGAGTTCACCACCTACCAAGATGGCCAAACAGCGATGTTGATTCATGTGGTTCAAGGTGAGCGCGATTTGGTTGAGCATTGCCGTAGCTTAGGTCGTTTTGTCCTTCGCGGTATTCCACCAATGACTGCGGGCCAAGCTCGTATTGAAGTGACCTTCCAAGTGGATGCCGATGGCCTACTGACGGTTTCAGCTAAAGAAACAACCTCTGGCGTACATGCACAAATTGACATCAAACCATCATATGGTTTGGCTGATAGCGACATGGAACGCTTACTGCTTGATGGTTACAAGTTTGCTGAAGAAGATAAAAATCTTCGTCACTTACAAGAAACCAAAGTTGAAGCAAAACGCGAACTCGAAGCTTTAGAGCAAGCCTTGAAAGTGGATGCTCACCTGCTCACGAATGAACAACAAGTTGCATTAAATGCGGCCAAAACTTCATTAGAAGCAACACTCGAAACAACAGAAATCAAAGCAATTGAATCTGCTGTTGAACAGCTTAAAATACACAGTGATGCTTTTGCAGCAGCACGTATGAATCAGCATATCGATGCAGCGCTGAAAGGCACAAAACTCGACGACTGGTCAAACTCAAACTAATTTATAGGTAAAGACTATGCCACGTATTAAAGTTCTCCCACATGCGCAAATCTGCCCAGAAGGTGCTGAGTTTGAAGTTGAACAGAATGCGAATCTATGTGAAAGCCTACTGAAAAATGGGATCAAGATTGAACATGCGTGCGATATGTCCGCTGCATGTACAACCTGCCACGTTGTAGTACGTAAAGGCTTTGACAGCTTAGAAGAAATGAATGATGTTGAAGCCGATCTACTGGATCGTGCTTGGGGCTTAGAACCCGACTCTCGTTTGTCTTGCCAAGTGAAGTTAGTGGATGAAGACTTAGAAGTTGAAATTCCTAAATACACAATTAACCACGCGTCTGAAAATCACTAATTTTTTTCAAAGCGTAAAAAAGCCACTCATTGTAGTGGCTTTTTTACGCTTCTTACTTTTGTATCTCACACCATCAAGTTAATGATATTCATTTTTCTGAACAGGCTCTATTACTTCATCTTCAAGATTGAGTTTGACGATACCTTGCGAGTTGGTCATCTTCTGCTGGGTTTGAATGCGTTGAATCATTTTTTCTAAAACTTGAATCAACTGCGGATATTCAAAATTCTGCACTTCATCTAAGTTTAGCAGCAAATGAAACCCTTTATATTCATAATCAAACCAGCGTTGATAGTCTGATTTTTGCGACGTATATTTTTCAACGACTTGCCACGTTTTCACAGCACCTTTAATCCCCTTAAGGAAAATTGGTGCTTTCGGCGCACAAAGATAATCATTTTTTACTAAATTATGTGTATCGTCCGAAATTAAGATTTCATCCACTTGTGCTGCACTTTGTAAACGTGCAGCAAGGTTTGCATCACGACCAACAATGGTATAAGCCATACGGTGCGATGCACCATAGTTCCCTACGTGGCAATACCCTGTAGAAATCCCCATACGAATATGCAATGGCGGATAACCCATTTTCACCCAACGCTCGCGCAGAATTTTCATTTGCTGACGCATCGCCATGGCCATTTCCAAACAGTTTTGAGCATCTCGCTCCACACCTTCAGAATTAGGGTCACCAAAGAACACTAAAATTGCATCCCCCATGAATTTATCAACAGTACCTTCATATTGCTTCGCAATCTCGGTCATGTGTTTTAAATAATCATTGAGTAGGAATGCTAAATCATCCGGAATTAAGCTTTCAGAAAGCTCTGTAAAGCCCTGAATATCTGAAAAGAAAACTGTCAGTTTCTTACGCTTGTATTCAATTTTCGCTTCAGACTCACCCTTCATAATCGATTGCCACAACTGAACTGGTGCATAGCGACTCAGTTGATTGGCAAACTCCATATAACGGTTCATCTGATCAAAATAGTGATTTTTGCGGCGGTATATGTCTTGCATTTGGTTGCGCTGATAATAGCTACCCACGCCAAAATAAGTGGTGAGGCACAAAAAGCCCAATACGATCAGTTCGGTACTAGTAGCCTCGAAATACTCACTAAAACCAAAGACAAAGATAATAGAGATATAAAAGACAACCACCCCAATCAGGCTGGCCAAAGACACCATCAAAAAAGAAATTTTATTGCTAATAGCCGTATAAAGCATAGCAAAAATGGTTAAAAATGTGAGTACGATACTGAGATGTACAGCGGCTAAAATGATCGCTGTAATGACAATATCTATAACAAACATCACACCGCGTTGCATCGTATTATTGAAGCGATAACCTAACCACCTTGAAAATGGGGGGGTGATCAATAATACAATGAGCAACAGCAGCGGCACGTAAATCTGATATTTGGTATCTGCCATCGTATAATGATAGACGATGGTTATTAAAGACAGCATGCCATATCCCATCGCACGATGGAAATACACAAATTGTTTGGGCTCTTTAGATAACCAATGATCTAATGGCACTGCTCGTTCCCCATTATGCACACGATCAAATCATCCCTGATTTGATTTCTCACGTGTATTAGTCCATACGCCAATCGAATGGCATATCACCTTGGCCACGTAGTGCAAGCATTAGAGTTTGACGCATATGCGCAAGCACTTCATTGCTATAAGCAACAGCGGGTGTACCCCAAACTGGTTTTGGCCATGCGACGTCGTTTTGATAACGTACAACATGGTGAAAATGGAGCTGCGGAACCATATTACCTAAAGCAGCAACATTCATTTTGTCAGCACGGAATACACGAGCCAATTGGCTTGATAACCAGCTTGACTCACGTAAAAACTGTTCTTGGTCGGCTTGACTGAGCTCATATAACTCAGTGATGCCTGGCACGCGTGGAATTAAAATTAGCCACGGGAATTGCATATCATTCATTAAGCGACATGTTGAAAGTGGAAAGTCGCCTACAAAAAACGTATCTTGAGCAAGTTGTGGATGCAAACTAAACATATCTTTATAAATGATGCAAATTAGAATAATGGCTAATACTATCACATCCAATCAGAGGTGAATATTGTAAGCAATGTGTTTCAACACAAATAAACTACGTTTTACTTTGAACCACATCACATTTATTACTCTAATAAATTTCATCAAAAAATCAAGTCTTTCTTTTTATAGCGCAAGTCCGCAAGAAAAACCTGATATCTGTATGAAATCACGGCAAATTAAAGCTAAATTTTAATGCAACTCTTTCAACAAACTTTCCAATAAGTCATTGATAAATTGAATCCGTTTTTCATATTCCTCTAGCATCACCATGACCTTTAAGCGCTGACCACCCTCCATCCTAAAAAAGGTCGGGTGTTTTTGCATCATCTGAATAATACTAATAGCCTGAACAGGAGTGTCTGGTGAAAATTCAATCGCACCACCATTGGCAGCAATATCGACTTTGGTAATGCCCAGTGTTTCTGCTTTCAAACGCATCTGATGCACAGCAAAAAGCTGCTTCACAGGTTGTGGCGGTATCCCAAAACGGTCAATCAACTCCATACGAATGTTATCGAGTTTTTCCTGACTGTCCGTATTACTAATGCGCTTATAGAACAATAAACGCTGATGGACATCTCCTAGATATTCATCTGGAATCAAAGCCGGCATATGTAAATTGATTTCTGCGGTCAGTGAGAGTGGCGCATCGAAGTTCGGGGTTTTGCCTTTTTGAATGGCTTTGGTCGCCTTTTCAAGCATCTCCATATACAAGCTATACCCAATGGCTTGCATTGAACCACTTTGTTGCTCGCCGAGTAGCTCACCCGCTCCACGAATTTCTAAGTCTTCCGTGGCCAACATAAAACCCGCACCTAATGTCGATGCCCGCTGAATCGCATCTAGACGTTTTTCAGCATCACCTTTCAACCCTTTGATGGATGGCACCAACAGATAGGCATAGGCTTGGTGATGCGAGCGCCCTACACGCCCACGTAGTTGATGCAACTGCGCTAAACCCAGCTTATCTGCCCGTTCAATTAAAATGGTATTGGCATTCGGAACGTCAATCCCTGTTTCAATAATAGTTGAACAGACCAGCACGTTATATTCTTTATGGTAGAACTGCTGCATGACTTGTTCTAACTCGCGTTCCCGCATTTGACCATGTGCAACAGCCACACGTGCCTCAGGGACCAGTTCTCGAAGACTCTCCGCTGCACGCTCAATCGTTTCTACTTCATTATGTAGGAAATAAACTTGCCCACCACGCAGTAACTCACGCAAGATGGCTTCTTTAACTGAATCACCCGTATGTTCTTGCACAAAAGTTTTTACCGCTAAACGTCGTGCAGGCGGTGTGGCAATAATGGATAGATCGCGCATACCACTAAAGGCCATATTTAAAGTCCGTGGAATTGGAGTTGCAGTCAGAGTCAACATATCCACATCTGCACGCATGGCTTTAATCCGCTCTTTATCACGTACACCGAAGCGATGTTCCTCATCCACAATCATCAAGCCTAAGTCTTTAAACTGGACACTTTCTTGTAAAATTTTATGCGTACCAATCACGATGTCGACTTTGCCCTCCGCTAAATCCTCAATCGTTTTGGTATGTGATTTACTGCTGCCAAAACGTGATAAAACTTCGATACGAATAGGCCAGTCTGCAAAACGGTCTTTAAACGACTCATAATGCTGTTGAGCCAGCAACGTCGTCGGCACCAAAACGGCCACTTGTTTATTGTTCTGTACCGCTAAAAATGCTGCGCGCATCGCAACTTCGGTTTTACCAAAGCCCACATCGCCACAGACCAAGCGATCCATCGGTTTAGCCAGTTGCATATCATACAAAGTTGCCTCAATCGCATTGGCTTGATCGAGTGTTTCTTCATAGGCAAAGCCACTGGCAAACTGCATATATTGACCTTGATCCAACTCAAAACCAAAACCTGGTTTGGCTTGACGACGGGCTTGGATATGCAATAACTCCGCTGCTACATCATGGATTTGCTCTAATGCTTTACGTTTTGCTTTACTCCAAGCATCAGTACCCAACTTATGCAAGGGTGCCAAGTCTGGGTCACCGCCACTATAACGGCTGATCAAATGTAAATTGGTGACAGGAACATAAACTTTGGCTGCATCGGCATAATCGAGTTGCAAGAACTCATAGTCTTGATCATCAATGCTTAAAGTGACTAAGCCCGCATAACGCCCCACACCATAGTCGATATGCACTACCGGAGCGCCCATACTCAGTTCAGTCAAACTTCGGATGAGAAACTCTTCCGAAACCTCTTGCTGGCGTTTACGACGACGCTGTACAACCCGATGCTCATACAACTGATTTTCAGAAATGATGCTAATGCTGTCTTTTAATACCAAGCCACGCTCTAATGGTGCACTGGTAATTGCTATGGCATATAAGGATTTTTGAAATTCAGCAAAATTCTCGACATTAGGAATCTCTCCCAATGTGGCACGCAATGCATCTTTTAAAGTTTCACGACGCCCCGCACTTTCAGCAACCAGTAATACCGGATGGTTAGCAGCATCAATATACTGTTTAACCGCATGAAAAGGCTTTTCATTTTTAGGATCAACCGCTAAACGTGGTGGAAGCGCGGTGTTTAAATTGATCACACCTGCTTTTAGATCAAAATCCTCGACTGATGCAATAATACGTGGAAAGGTATTGAGCTGTTCTAAAACTTGATTGGTCGAAATAAAGAGCTGGTTAGGGGCTAAAATTGGCTGGTCAACATTATGACGACGGTCTTCATAACGTCGATCGATTTCTTTCCAAAAACTATCTAAACCATCATCAACCTGCTTATCTGTAATGACAATGGAATGACTTGGTAAATACGAAAGTAGTGTACTTTGGGTTTCCATCTGCGCTGCACTGAAAAAGAGCGAGAAATAGAACTCAATCCCTGGCGATGCAATTCCTTCTAACACATCCTGATAAATTGGATTTTTCTTTGGATTTGCCGTCGGAAACATTTCTGCATAGCGATCACGAAATATGCTGCGTGCCTCTTTCAGCGGAAACTCTTTAGCCGGTAATACGGAAAATTGTTTTAAGTTTTGCGTAGTGCGCTGTGTTTCAGGATCAAAAAATTTAAGGGTTTCAATTTCATCATCAAACAAATCTATGCGAATTGGTGCAGCTTGACCTGAGGCATAGATATCCATAATGCTACCCCGAACCGCAAATTCACCATGGTCATATACTGTGTCGACCAAATGATAGCCTGCTTGAATCAAACGCTTCTTTTGCTGTTCTAATTCAAACTTTTGACCGACGTGAATATCAAAGTGTTCTCCCAAAACCCACGAAGTCGGCGCTACACGCTGCGCCAAGGTCGAAGCCGAAATCAGTAAGACACCTGTTTGCGGCATATTGGATAAAATTGCGAGACGCTCAGATACAATATCTTGATGAGGAGATAAACGATCATAAGGCAGAATTTCCCAGTCTGGGAAAATGGTCGGTCGAATACCGTAAAATTCAAATTCACTTTCGAGTTGTGCTAAGTGTTGATTATTTTTCGCCACAACCACAAAGAGCTTTTTATTTTGTGTACTTAACGTTTGAATGAATAATGCAGCTGAAGAGCCGAGCAAATTTCCCAGCCAACGTTTTTCGCCTGCTTTTAGTTGTTGCACATTCAGTTGGGAGATTTTTTCTTGGAACATGGACATGGCTTTAGCGTTTAAAAACATGCGTCATATACTAGCATGATGTCCTCTCGTTGCATGTTATTTTTCACGACAAGAACAACATCAATCTAGCGCTAAGTCCTTTTTAAAACTCAAATTTATGGTTTTTAAAAGACTTATTTTTTGTCACGTATAAACTGGTAATAATAGTCATTGAGTAGCTTAATCATTCGCTTTAACTCGGTTAAGTTTTCTAGATTATTGCCTAAACGTACAACAAATCGCTCATTGGCAATTTCCAAGTCGATCTTTTCATTGATTAACATAGCACTATAAAAAAGTGCATTGAGGTCATCAAACTGACTAATTCTACGATTTGAAAAATAGACCAAACGTTCAGCATGTATAGCATTTAGCACAATACCTTCAATGATAAAGCCTTTTTCATCATCATATTCAATCTGATGCTGCTGCAAAAAAAGTTGTTCTGGCGCATCTTTCTTTAATTTAAATAATTGGCTTAATTTACTCAACATAGACATCTAATCATGGTTCTTCACTCAAGCTTATTGTAGTTCCAACTGCTACCTTTTGTTAGCGTGTATCGGCTAAAAAGTATAAAAGCAGCGCATTGACTACTTTTACACCTATATATAGTTATAAATGTCTTAGCGAACTTATGCTAAAGGTACAACCGTCGGCGTCACCTCAGCAGCCAAGTTTCAAATGAGAAATATGACCTAAGGGTTCTTAAGTTAACAACCCTTTCTCCAATACCACTTGCTAAATTGTTTTGTTTTTCCGCAATATACTGTTTACCCATTTCATCACATTTCACGACCTAAAATTGGATCAAGCAAAATCACCATACCAGCACTACTCATGACTGCATCAAAGTATACGTTTTCATTAGCTTGAATACATTTGGTATTTAAGGCTGCAATACCATTAATAAGTGACTAAAACACAGCGCCGTTGGATAGACATCATTATTCGATTGAGATTAATTGATATGATCGTTTTGAAATATAAAATCATATTTACCTTGAGGAAGTGATAGATGTTCCATGCAAGATTGGCCAATACTTCGTTTCTATTCATTTAATTAAAGTACCCGCTCCACCTTGATAGGCATCTATGGTTAGATGCAAGGGAAAAGCGTATAACCAACTTTCAGGTGGTTGGATCAATTACTCATATGCCACCGCAATGGTCTACACAATTTCAGTAGAGATTTTGCCAAATGTGCAGTTAATTTGTGCCGACTCTATTTTTATTTACGCCAAAGCATGCAGAAAATGCCATTGAATTCTTATTTTCTAATTAGAAATTTAAAAGTTTTCCAATGCACTCAAAGTATGAATGCCTTAACAAAATTAGTTCAATGGTGAAATATTCGTCTTTTCTACCTATTTCACGGCTGTAAATACATTTCATAAATGAAACACTTTATATGTAAATACACCTGTTTTGTAGGTAATGTAATTTTTCGTAAGCAATAAAAAATCATAAATTATAACTAGCCCGCTGATTTTACGAAATAAATGCTTAGAATTTCATTCACCCTATAAAAAAAGAATAATAATTGACCAATAAACAACATATTTTCAACAACTTATTGTTTAATTTTAAAAAACAATTAATAATTACACAAAATATACAAAAACACATCATAACTGTTACAGAGTGTAATTTTATTTTTATGCTTGAATCGCCGTCTCAAACAAAGCGATTAAAAAATCTCCCAAGTCGGATTTTGCCAAGGAATGCCTATGAGTCAAATTAACCCCACCCTCGTCACATTTTTAGTTTATATCATTGCCATGGTTGGCATCGGTTTGTATGCATACAAGTCCACAAACAACTTTGATGATTACATCTTAGGTGGTCGTAGCTTAGGAAGTGTAGTTACTGCGCTTTCTGCAGGTGCATCAGACATGAGTGGCTGGTTACTGATGGGCTTACCGGGCGCAATTTATTTGTCTGGTTTGTCTGAAGCGTGGATTGCCGTAGGCCTAATCATTGGTGCATGGCTCAACTGGCTATTGGTTGCAGGACGTTTACGTGTGCATACTGAAGTCCAAAACAATGCCCTCACCCTTCCTGATTATTTCACAGGTCGTTTCGCAGATCGCAAACGTATCTTACGTATGATCTCAGCTGTCGTTATTTTAGTATTCTTCGCCATTTACTGTGCTTCAGGTATGGTCGCAGGCGCACGTCTATTTGAAAGTATCTTTGGTTGGAACTACACCACTGCACTGTGGATTAGCGCAATTGCAACCATCAGCTATGTATGTATTGGCGGCTTCCTTGCAATTAGCTGGACAGACACCTTCCAAGCAGGTCTAATGATTTTTGCTCTGCTGCTTACCCCAATCATGACTTACCTTGCGATTGATGGTAATGCTGCACAGTTCACAGTCTTACTTGAAACGGCTCGCCCACAAGCATTGCATATTGTTTCTGAACTCAGCACTGTTGCCATCCTGTCATCATTGGCATGGGGCTTAGGCTATTTTGGTCAGCCACACATTTTAGTGCGCTTCATGGCTGCGGATTCTGTGAAAACGATTCCTGCTGCGCGTCGCATTGGTATGACATGGATGATTTTATGTCTAGGTGGTGCAGTAGGTGCTGGTTTTATTGCCATCGCGTACTTCCAACAACACCCTGAACTAGCGGCTGTGGTTTCTCAAAACCCTGAAACTGTGTTCATGGAACTGACTAAACTCTTATTCAACCCTTGGATTGCGGGTATCATTTTAGCTGCAATTTTAGCTGCAGTGATGAGTACATTAAGCTGTCAGTTACTGGTTTGTTCTACAACATTGACAGAAGACATGTACAAAGCCTTCATCCGTAAAACCGCTTCTCAAAAAGAATTGGTTTGGGTGGGTCGCTTCATGGTTATTGCTGTTGCTGTTCTTGCAATTTGTTTAGCAAGCAACCCTGACAGTAAAGTTCTAGGCCTTGTAGCTTATGCATGGGCAGGCTTTGGTGCGGCATTTGGTCCACTGATTATCTTGTCTTTGTTCTGGAAGCGCATGACCTTGAATGGTGCTATTGCAGGTATTATTGTTGGCGCGGTAACCGTGATTGTGTGGAAAAATGCATTAGGACACTTAGGTCTATATGAAATTATTCCAGGCTTCATCTTCTCTTGGATCAGCATTGTAGTGGTAAGCTTAATGGGTAAAGCCCCTGAAGCTGAAGTGGTACAACGCTTTGAACAAGCAGACAGCATGTACAAACAAGCGATGGCTGAAATGAAACAAGAATCTACACAACGTTAATTGAACGTGTAGACCAAAAAAAGGGGCTTTTAAGCCCCTTTTTTTACATCTCATGTACTCAATTATTTCGACAAAGGTTTGTATTTGAGTTGAATACGTGAGCTTTCTTTGATGACTTCCATCACTGGATAACTGCGCGTTTCTTTAACACCCGGCAGTTGCCACAAGACTTGACCTGAGATTTTTCGGAACTCATCCATACTGGCACAGCGAATCTTCACCACAAAATCAAAGCCCCCACTGGTCATATGACATTCCACAATTTCATCATGTTGTAGCACGGCATGGCGAAAATCTTCCAAGACATGTGGCGTGGTTTTATCCAAAAGGATCTCCACAAAAACCACAAAACTGGCATTGAGCATGTTTGGATTTAAGCGTGCTTCATAACTCAGAATAAAACCTTCCTTGGTTAATTTCTGTACTCGAGCCAAAGCAGCCGTCGCTGACAAGTTCACTTCTTCGGCAAGTTTAATATTCGATATTTTTCCATCTCTTTGAAGAATATCTAATATTTTGATATCTGTTCGGTCCAAGCTAAAAATTGGGCTCGTCATCTGAATTAATCTCTAAATAGCATACAAATTATAGTGAGTTATTCGGCATTCTTTCTGTAATCATAAATTAATTACTATAGATCTCTCAACACATTATTGTATGCACAGGATGTAGGCATGAATATGATGGAAAGCAATACGCATTTCAACGACGCTCAAACTCAATTTGAATATATTACCGAATTCAAAGAAAAAAGTGAGCTTGAAGTTGAAATCAATACCGCTTGGCGACGTGCCGAAACTGACTGTGTTCAAAACTTATTAGACCACAGCAAAATCTCTGACGAGATGAATCAACGCATTCATGAACTTGCGTTTGATTTGGCTCATACTTTACGTGAACGTAAAAGCGGCAGCGGTAAAGCAGGCATTGTACAGGGTCTCTTACAAGAATTTGCACTGTCTTCTCAAGAAGGCATTGCGCTGATGTGTTTAGCTGAAGCATTGCTTCGTATTCCAGACATGGCGACACGTGACCTATTGATTAAAGACAAAATCAACCAAGGCAACTGGAAAGAACACGTTGGTCAAAGTAACCTGATGTTTGTCAATGCGGCTGCATGGGGCCTCATGTTGACTGGCAAACTGATGGAAACGCCAAAGCAAAATAGCTTATCAGGCACTTTAACAGGCTTATTGGCACGTAGTGGTCGTGGCATCATCCGTAAAGCGGTTGATGTAGCTATGCGTATGATGGGCGAACAGTTTGTGACTGGCGAGACCATTGCTGAAGCATTACAACACGCTGAACGTCTTGAAGAAAAAGGCTTCCGCTATTCATACGACATGCTGGGTGAAGCAGCACTGACCGATCATGATGCTGATCGTTATATGAAAGACTATACCGATGCCATTCATGCCATTGGTCAAGCGTCAAAAGACAAAGATGTTTACGATGGCCCAGGTATTTCAATTAAATTATCTGCTCTACACCCTCGCTACCAACGTGCACAAGTTGCACGTATGCATGAAGAGTTGTATGGCAAAGTCTTTACCCTTGCTAAATTAGCACGTGGCTACAACATCGGTTTAAATATCGATGCAGAAGAATCTGAGCGTTTAGAAATTTCTTTAGAAATGCTTGAACGCCTATGCTTTGAACCAGAACTCAAAGACTGGAAAGGTATTGGTTTCGTTATCCAAGCGTATCAAAAACGTTGTTTCTACGTGGTTGACTACATCGTAGACTTGGCTAAACGTAGCGAAAAACGCTTAATGATCCGTTTAGTGAAAGGCGCGTACTGGGACAGCGAAATTAAGAAAGCACAAATTGAAGGGATGACTGACTACCCTGTATTTACTCGTAAAGTACATACAGACTTGTCGTATATCTCTTGTGCGAAGAAATTATTAGCTGCACCAGAACAAATCTACCCACAGTTTGCAACACACAATGCGCAAACCTTGGCGACTATTTATGAAATGGCTAACCCAGAGAAATACTACGTGGGTCAGTATGAGTTCCAATGCTTACACGGCATGGGCGAGCCACTGTATGAACAAGTGGTCGGCGAAAAACTAGATAAAAAACTAGGTGTACCTTGCCGTATTTATGCACCTGTGGGCAACCATGAAACACTATTGGCTTATCTTGTACGTCGTTTACTTGAAAATGGTGCAAACACCTCTTTTGTAAACCGTATTGCAGACAAGTCACTCGCAATTGATGATTTGATTGAAAACCCAACTCAAACCATTTTAAGCAGTGCAAAACGTGAAAATATCGTGGGTCAAAAGCACCTTTCGATTCCACTTCCTGCTGAACTTTATGGCCAACTGCGTGCAAATTCTAAAGGTTTAGACCTTGCAAATGACTCTGCATTAGCTCAGTTGAACCAAACAGCTCAACAGTTTGCTAAGCATCAATGGTCTGCTGCCCCAATGGGTGAGCACATTCAGACCAATGACGCCGTTGCTCCGCAAAGCATTATCAACCCAGCACGTCACACAGATGTTGTGGGTTATGTACAAGAAGCAACAACCGAACAAGTTGAGCAAGCATTAAACAATGCGCAGGCTGTTCAAGATATTTGGGCACGTACGGCTAAAGACACCCGTGCGAGTTACCTACTTCGCGCTGCTGACTTAATGGAAGCTCGCTTAGAAGAACTGATGGTTTTACTTTGTCGTGAAAGTGGTAAAACGTATGCCAATGCCATTGCAGAAGTTCGTGAAGCTGTAGATTTCTTACGCTACTACGCAACGCAAATGATTGATCTAGATGCAAACGCAGAAGTTGAGCCTTTAGGCACTATGCTATGCATTAGCCCATGGAACTTCCCATTGGCCATCTTCACAGGTCAGGTTGCTGCTGCGTTGGTTGCGGGTAATACAGTGATTGCTAAACCAGCTGAACAAACGCCATTGATCGCAGCGCAAGCAATTCAAATCTTATGGCAAGCAGGTGTGCCTCAAGCTGCTGTACAGCTGATGCCGGGTCGCGGTGAAACTGTGGGTGCACAACTCAGTGCAGCCGAGCAAGTTCAAGGCATCATGTTCACAGGTTCAACTGAAGTTGCCAAGATTTTGCAAAAAACTGTGGCGAAGCGTCTAAGCAAAAATGGTGAAAGCATTCCACTGATTGCTGAAACAGGCGGTCAAAATGCCATGATCGTTGACTCATCAGCACTGACTGAGCAAGTTGTACTTGATGTCGTCAGCTCAGCTTATGACAGCGCAGGTCAACGTTGTTCTGCTCTTCGCGTACTGTGTGTACAAGAAGACAATGCCGATGCTGTGATTCAAATGCTTAAAGGTGCAATGCAGCAACTTCAAGTGGGCAACCCATATCTACTTAAAACAGATATTGGTCCTGTAATTGATGCTGAAGCGCAAGAAAACATTCAAAAGCACATCGACAAAATGCGCCAAAAAGGTCATCGCGTACACCAATTGATGCGTAATGATGCTCAAGACACTGAGATAAATGCAGGAACGTTCATTACACCAACATTGATTGAACTGCCAAATCTCAATGATTTAGAGCGCGAAGTGTTTGGTCCTGTGCTGCACGTGATTCGCTTTAACCAAGGTTCACTCAAACAATTACTTGAGCACATCAACAGCAAAGGCTATGGCCTGACGATGGGTCTACATACCCGTATTGATGAGACCATTCAAACTGTAATGACCCATGCTGAAGTAGGTAACCTCTACATCAACCGTAACATCGTGGGTGCAGTTGTCGGTGTACAACCTTTTGGTGGCGAAGGTTTATCAGGTACAGGCCCTAAAGCGGGCGGTCCAATTTATCTATATCGCCTAATGCAAAACTGTTCTGCGAAAAAGTTAAATAAACCATTTGCAACAGGTGCTGACTTAAACCCTCAAGTCGAGTTCAGCAACTCTGCATTGTTCCTTGAGTGGGCAGCTAAAACCTTCCCAGCAGTAAAATTGGCAAAAATTGAGAACTTCTGTTCAGGCCATCATTACGAGCTGCAAGGTCCAACAGGTGAAAGTAACCAATACATGGTAATTCCGCGTCATGCAGTGTTGTCATTAGCAGAACAAGAAGCGGATCAGTTACAACAGTTGAATGCGATTTTTGCAGTCGGTAGCCGTCCAGCAGTGCTTGCAGATAACAGCTTTGTGTTAAAACACATACCAAGCATGCCTAAAGCATTGGCTCAAGCGTTCCATGTCATCAAAGACATCAAAACTGATGCTTTTGATGCGGTATTGCACCATGGTACAACGGCGCAGCTTTTAGCGTTGCAACAGCAGATTGCTGAGCGTCAAGGTGCGATTGTGGGTATTACTCATCTTAGCCCATCACAAACTGCCATTCCTTTAGAACGCTTTGTGATTGAGCGCGCTATCAGTGTAAACACTGCAGCTGCTGGTGGTAATGCAAGTCTCATGACTTTGAACTAAGCCCAATTTAAACCTGCAGTCCTCATCAGGACTGCAGGTTTATTACTATGTTTCCTCTATTGCCAAGTCAACATCTCCTGGTCTGTTTACTTGGCATTTTTTATGCGACTCGGTTTGACTTAATCTGCTCGAAAATTTCCGATGTAGCACAGCATCAAACCACTTGTAGCATGAATAAACCCCACGCTTTTGCTGAATATCTTTAGGCTAATTCGGCAAACTTTGTTACCATCTCTTTTTTCAATATGTTTGCGATTTTTACTGCATATGACTTCTTCTTATCAACAACAACTTGACGCCAAAATTGAACGAATTACAGCTCAATTTGCTGAATTCACTCCACCTTCGCTTGAAGTTTTTCAATCTCCTGAAAAACACTTTCGCATGCGTGCAGAATTCCGTATTTGGCATACCGAAGATGATATGTTTTATGCCATGTTTGAACGCGATGAAGACAATCAGAAAAAAGTCATTCGTATTGATGACTTCCCAATCGCTGATGCCAGTATTAATCAGCTCATGCCTGTTTTATTGGCAGAATTGAAAAGCAATGATCTCCTCTCAAAACGCCTATTTGAAGTGCATTTCTTAGCAACCTTAAAGGGTGAAATGCTGGTTTCACTGATTTATCGCTGCCCACTCGATGAACAATGGCAGGTTTTAGCCAAACAACTTTCAGAAAAATTAAATATTAAGTTGATTGGCCGTAGCCGTGGTCAAAAAGTGGTACTCACTGATGAATTTGTGGTGGAAGAACTACAAGTTTTTGAGCGCAAATATCAGTACAAACAAATTGAAAGCAGCTTTACGCAGCCCAATGCGCAAGTCTGCCAAAAAATGCTCGAATGGGCCTGTAATGCTGCACAGCAGTCGAACAAAGATTTGTTAGAACTTTACTGCGGCAATGGTAACTTTACCCTACCGCTCTCAACCCGTTTCAACCGTGTCTTAGCCACTGAACTGGCTAAGTCCTCAGTGTATGCAGCACAGTGGAACATCGAACAAAACCACATCGATAATATTCAAGTCGCGCGTTTATCGGCAGAAGACTTCACACAAGCCTATAACGGCGAGCGCGAATTCCGTCGCTTACAAGAAGCAAATATCGATATGAGCAGCTATGAGTTCGATACCGTATTTGTTGACCCACCGCGTGCGGGTATTGATGATGAAACCTTAAAATTGATTCAGCGTTTTGAACGGATCATCTATATTTCGTGTAATCCTGACACCTTGCATGACAACTTAAAAACACTCAGCCAAACCCATAAAATTTCACAGTTTGCATTGTTTGATCAATTCCCCTATACCCACCATGTCGAATCTGGGGTTTTGCTGGAAAAAATTTAAACAATTTGTTGCAACTTAAACCGTATAAAAAAGAAGCTCGAATGAGCTTCTTTTTTAATTTTCATGAAAAAAGATAAGCTTATATAAAATGCAAGTATTTCAACTGTCATAATAACGTTAATACCTGGCGCTATAATCGGAATTTTTCGACATCGATCGCTGCTTTTATCTCTCACGCTGACTTGCATTATTTTACAGATTGGCTATATTTCACCCTATGTTAGGTTGTAAATGAAGTCTATATGAGTTTTTGGCAAAAGCTGTTTTCGAATGAACAGCAAAACGAGCATAAAAATCAAATTGCTTGTGTTGAAAATGACTGCTCTTGTAAAACCAATGAACAGCTCATCGAAAAGCTTAAAACAGCGACCGATGAAGACGTGATTGTTGGGATTAAAAAAGTATTAGCTTCTCGTGGCTATGGCCGTAAGGAGTTAAATGAACTTCAGCATCGACCTCTACAGTAGTAGAGTCACTGAATATTCATCAAAAAGGCATTTAGATTGATCTAAGTGCCTTTTTTAATGTCTGTAAATCATTCGCCTTATAAAAAACCAAGATATATGAAGCACAGCACACTTTGCACGTTTAAATATTATACAAAGCCTGAATTTTTTGTTACCTTACAGGCTCAATATAAAAATCAATAATTTTTGAAATTAAAAGGTTAAGTAATGAAAAAACTACTCATAATCAGCACATGTATTACCCTTTTATCTTTAACAGCATGTAGCAAGATGCCGAAAGCTTGTGTTGAGTCTTGGGAAAAAATGGAAAAACTTGCCGAGCAGATGGGTTTGCCTGAAGAACAACTCAAAGAACAAAAAAAGAAATTTGAAGAAGACGTGAAAGCGATGAACACTGAAGAAGCAACACGCATGTGCAGTACCCAAAATTCACTTTTAGGTCTAGTGGATCAATAAACACTACTTCATCTTAAAAGAGGATGCTTGCATCCTCTTTTAATGCGATCACAAAAGCTAGATACTCCTTTCCAATCGGTCTCTTTTATTTCTATCATCGTAAACTCAAATAACCGAAACCCACTAAACAGTCGCTAATTCCCAGCAGAAGCTTTAAAATACAGATAAAAGACAACTGTAATGAATTAGCACGTATTAGGCATGCAACAACAAAAAGTCCACTACCCCTTGGGGGCTCATCTTATAGTCAAACATTTTGGCTATACGCATCACGGCATATATGCTGGGCGTGGACGTGTGATTCATTATTCAGGTTTTGCGCATCTTTTTAAAAAGCATCCGATTGAAATCACCTCCATCGAGAACTTTAGCCACGGACGCAAAATTACAGTGAATCAGTACCAAGACCCCAAATATAAAGGCCGTAAAGTGGTTCGCCGTATGCGCTCACGCATGCATGAAAACAACTACCATCTTATTATCAATAACTGTGAACACTTGTGTACGTGGGCCATTACAGGCATTGAAAGTAGCCCCCAAGTCATCAAAATGATGAACCGGCTCACCACCATTGGCTATGTAAGCTCAATGATGAGTTTCATGAACAGCCTAATGTTAACGCTCACCACCACCTGTTTTGCCTTGGTGCTTTATATCAAAAAGAAATTACGTGATAAGGCCAAACAACAGCTTGGCAACTATTTTGAGTTTAAAGAGGAACGCTCTAAAAAAGATCACTGATGTGAACGTAACTGAAAAGGCGGGAATTTATCTTCCACCAAGTTGAGCTGGATATCGTATTCAAGCCATGCCTTGGCACCATCTAGCACTGTAGTAAAGCCACCTGTTGCATCCATCACATAATGAATCAACTCATTACCCTGTAACTCAATATCATAGTTTCGAATGATCACATAGGTATTCATGCTGTCGATTTTTTCAAATACAAAATCCACTTTAGTTTTAGGCGTGCCCCATTCGATGCAGATCAGCTCATTTTCAACGACTTGTAGGACATGCGTCGAGTGCGTAATTTGGTATTTATCCCATGTCCAATCGACCATTGCACCTTTTTCTAAATAGCCTGAAGACTGACTAAACCAAAACTTGGTGGTTATAAGTGGATCAACAAAAGCGTTAAACACAATATTGACAGAACGCCGAATCAACATCTGAGTTTCGATCACGGTAGTCATTGTTATATCCCTATCACTTTTAAACTTAGTGATAGCACATCTCAACAAACCAATCATATCGAAAATTTGTTATGGCTCAGGCAATCCACTCATTTTCTGTTATGGATTTGTTCACTGCTTTAACTTAAATTGGCTCTATGCGCACTCACTGGTTCTGGCAAGGACTCATTTAAAGAACTCAGCATTTCACGCTCTATGCCTCGCACAATAGCATCTAAAGGCAAGTCATTCTCCTGAAGCCCGAAGGGTTCTTCTAACTCTGCACTTAGCGCATCTAAACCCAATAAGAGATAGGCAATTAAGGCCACGATCACCGGTGACCAAAAACCAAGACTGGAACTTAAACTAAAAGGTAAAATGAGACAGAAAGAGTACACGGCACGGTGTAACAAAACCGAATAAGAAAATGGCAGAGGTGTAGATGAAATACGATCACAACCAGCGTGAATATCTCCCATTGCCACCATATGCTTAGTCAGCATACTGTAAATAATATCGCTAATCTCACCACGCTTATACAACACCGCCAGATCTTTCTGCGTAAGCTCTAATAGATATTGCGGTGGATTAATATGCGTAGCCAATACCTCCCACTGCTCTACTGTCAGTTGTACTTTGGCTTGATAGTGGTCATAGGTATGACTTTGCTGCCGTAAACGATCTCGAAGCAAATGACTAAATAACATCACGCGATACATCAAAACTGTACGCTCTGCATCATTTAAGACATAACTATCACGAATCATATGCCGTGCGTTGGCAATCATTGCGCCCCATAGCTTACGCCCTTCCCACCAGCGGTCATAACACGCTGTATTTCGAAAGCTTAAGAAAATCGAAAGAATCACACCAAATACAGTAAACCCAATGACAGGCACTGCAGGAGCTGTCACGTAATGTTGAGTCGCTAGATAAACCAAAAGAGTTGAAATTAAAACACCGACCATCAGTGCCGGAAACACTTTCGGCAAAATGGTGCCACGCCAAGCAAAGAGTAATGCAAAGCTATTGGTTTTATCTCGAACGATCACAGTATATTCCTATTGGTTTCGCTACGAAAAGGCTCAACCGAAGTTGAGCCTTATATCTATCCAAATCAAGCAAACAGCGCTTATTTAGGCTTAAAGCTGTCTTTTAAGTCTAAAATACGGTTAAACACAGGTTTCTCTGCTGTATGGTCGTATTGATCTGCAACAAAATAACCTTCACGCTCAAATTGGAAACGGTCTTCAGGCTGTGCTTGCGCCAATGCAGGCTCAATCACCGCGTTTACAATTTTCAATGAATCAGGATTCAAGTTCGCTAAGAAATCATCGCCCACTTCAGGGTCCGACTCTGTAAACAGGCGATCATAAATACGCACTTCAGCAGGAATGCCTTTAGTCGCAGATACCCAGTGAATCACCCCTTTAACTTTACGACCTTCTGGATTTTTGCCCAAAGTTTCAGGGTCGATTGAACATTTCAACTCAACCACTTTACCGTTTTCATCTTTAATCACTTCATCACACTTAATGACATAAGCATGACGTAGACGAACTTCACCACCCGGAATTAAACGCTTGAAGCCTTTTGGTGGTTCTTCTTCAAAGTCTTTACGGTCAATGTAAATTTCAGAGGTTAACGGAATTACACGCTCACCCATGTCTACATTTGGATGACGTGAATGAGTTAAATCTATATCGTTAGGCAAATTTGTGAGTGTGACTTTGAGTGGATTCAATACTGCCATACCACGAGCAGCTGTATTTTCCAAAGACTGACGGATGCAGTATTCAAGCATTGCAACATCAACAATACCATCTGACTTCGACACACCAACACGCTTACAGAAGTCACGTAGGCCTTCTGGGGTAAAACCACGACGACGCATACCTACAACGGTTGGCATACGTGGGTCATCCCATCCATTGACATAACCACCTTCAACCAATTTACGTAATTTACGCTTAGAGGTAATGGTGTAGTCAATATTTAAACGGCTAGACTCATACTGACGTGGTACTGCTTCCGAGTGAACTTTCTCAACCACCCAGTCATAAAACGGACGGTGGTCTTGGAATTCCAAAGTACATAATGAGTGAGTAATGCCTTCAATTGCATCGGATAATGGATGTGCATAGTCGTACATTGGGTACATTTTCCATTTATCACCTGTTTGGTGATGCTCTGAATGGAGTACACGGTACAAAATAGGGTCACGCATATGCACATTTGGAGATGCCATATCAATCTTGGCACGCAGAACAGCTTCACCTTCTGCAAACTCGCCATTGTTCATTTTTTCAAAACGCGCAAGGTTTTCTTCAACTGAAGTATCGCGGTAAGGCGAGTTTTTACCCGGCTCAATAAAGTTACCGCGGTTCAAACGGATTTCTTCAGGGGACTGCAAATCCACATAAGCATCACCCTGTTTTATCAGTTGAATCGCCCATGCATGGAGTTGATCGAAATAGCTTGATGCATAGCGCGGTTCGCCATTCCACTCAAAACCTAACCATTTAACGTCATTGGCGATCCCATCTACATATTCTTGTTCTTCTGCATCTGGGTTGGTGTCATCAAAACGTAGGTTGCACAAACCATCAAACTCGTTGGCAATACCAAAGTTTAAGCAAATCGCTTTCACGTGACCAATGTGTAAATAACCATTCGGCTCTGGCGGGAAACGCGTGACTACTTTTTGCGTACGACCTTCAGCCAAATCTTCGGTAATCACTTGGCGAACAAAGTCTAAGCCTGGCTGTTGTTCTTGCTGCGCTACGACAGAGGCATTGTTACTTGGTGTCGGGTTATTTGGCAGTGTTGAAACAACATCATTCGGCTTCATAGTTTAAAAATCACTTTGATGAAAAAAATTAAGGAAAAATAGGGTCCTGCTATACGAGCATAATTCTAACTGATCTATCAGTCGATTTATGAATATTTTACAGCCCCTTAAACGATATTTGATCTATTTTACAAAGAAAATAACGTTTTTACTTGCCTTGTAGTTTACAGTTTGCTTATGCTTCTCACAACCAAAAAACCCATGGCTTTGATGTCCATGATTAGGAGATTACACAATGAGTTTTCCTCAAGTCGAATTAAACACCAATAAAGGTCGTATTGTTCTTGAACTTAACAACGAAAAAGCACCAATCACTGTTGCTAACTTCTTAGAATACGTACGTGACGGTTTCTATGACGGCGTAATTTTCCACCGCGTGATCGATGGCTTCATGATCCAAGGTGGTGGTATGGATGAAAACTTCAAAGAAAAAGCAACACGTGATGCAATTGAAAACGAAGCTGATAACGGCTTAACCAATGACCTTGGTACAATTGCAATGGCGCGTACACAAGCACCTCACTCTGCATCTGCGCAGTTCTTTATTAACGTTGGTAACAACTCTTTCCTTAACCACTCTGGCAAAAATGCACAAGGTTGGGGTTATGCAGTTTTCGGTAAAGTAACTGAAGGTCTAGACGTAGTAAACGAAATTAAAGGTGTTCGTACTGGCAACCGTGGCTACCACGCTGACGTTCCACTAGAAAACGTTGTGATTGAATCTGCTAAGATCATTTCTGAGTAATTTTTAAATCCTCCCCAGCCCTCCTTTGATAAAGGAGGGAGATAGACTCTCATTCGAATATGAGATTACCCTCCCTTTTTAAAGGGAGGTCGGGAGGGATTTTTAAAAGGAAACTTCCGTGACCTATTTGTTTATCGCTGATTTACACTTGTCACCAGATCACCCTCGACTCGTTCGAGGGTTTTTAGATTTATTAGATGCTTATAAAAACAAGAATACCCAGCTGTATATTTTAGGCGATTGGTTCAATGCATGGATTGGCGACGACTACACAGCCCCTTGGCTAGATGAAATCATTCGCGCTTTAAAGCAATTTTCAAATGCAGGCAATCACATCTATTTCTTAACAGGTAACCGTGATTTTGCCCTAGGACAACAGTTCCTCAACCAATTTAATGGTCAACTGTTAGCTGAAGTTTGCACACTCAAACTTTCAGATCACACCATTCGTATTGAACATGGTGATTTGCTCTGCACGGATGACGTATCCTATCAGCGTTTTCGTAAAATCATCCGTAACCCCCTTCTGCTGAAGTTTTTAAAAAGTACACCTCTTGGTTTTAGACAAAAACTGGCCAATGGATTCCGTAAAAAAAGCCGTCAAGCACAACAGTTTAAAAGCTATGAAGTCATGGATGTGAATCAAGATGCTGTTCAAGCAGCATTAAGCAATGTTGATTTACTAGTTCACGGACATACCCACCGCGCAAATATTCATGATGTCGATGGGAAAAAGAGAATTGTACTTGGTGACTGGAAAGAAGATTCGGCTCAGATTTTAGAAATTAATGCGAATGATCATCTACAAAATTTGGTATTAAAAAAATGGCAGTATTAATGCCATTTTTTGATTATACCAATCAATATTACACATAATGCTTAACTCAAGTACTTATCGCCTTAGTTCAACTCATTTAGACGATACAATTGATTAACACCGGTATAAAAGCTCAAACCATCTAAGTTCATTGGAAGAGTTTCGCCAGATTCAAGTTGAATCATATGCCCCACTTCAACCCAAATTAAACCGTGATTTGTATTTTGTTGACGTTTAAGTGGCACCAATTTTACATTGATTTCACTACCATTTACGGCTGTAGCAACACGCCATGTATTTAAAGTTGTCAAAATTTTAACTCACTAAGTGAGCTTTTTGTGATGGAACAAAGAGATTAATAAAACGGGTTTTGAATAATAATTCTGTAGTTACAATGATGATATTCAAGTCAAATGCCTGAACTCAGATAGATCACAATCAGCTATATCATAGAAAAGTAGGAACAATACCTACTCGTAGTCTTCATTATACTAGGTTGTCAAGATTTAAGCAAAAGTAGCTCACTTTGGGTAAATACTAGCATAAACCAGAAAATGATTTGTTTAAGGCACATCGGTATTTTGATCTTTTAAATTTTTAATTTCACGAGCCAACTTATAATTCCAAACCATGACAGCCACAGCAATCACTAGAAACTTAAAATTCCATTCACTATATTTTTGATATTCTGACACAATAATTAAAATACTCAAACCAAAAATCAACACCGTAAAAACTTTCGTTAAAGACTGTTGTCGGATTTTAGCTTTGATATTTTTAGGTTCTAGATCAAACATTTATACAGTATGTTCATTATTTTAAAGAAGTAATTCAACCACTTTATAGATTTGATTGCAACGCAATTACTATCTCAATGTCACATAAAAACAAAACGAGTAACTTACACCCAGCTTTGATTACATACTAACTGCCTCTCCCCCATAGAAATTGAGTAACACACTCGTTATTCAATAATGATAACGAACTAAGTCTGTATGCCTTTTTCAACTAAAATCTAAGTCTGTTCGAGTTGTAGCGTGATCACAAGTCTCCTTTCATCGGTTAGAATGAGACATCAACAATAAATCGAGTGCGATTATGGATCTGCTAAATATTTCAAAAAGTCGTTATACCACCAAAGCTTATGACCCAAATAGAAAGATCCCTCATGAACAGTTTGCTCGATTATTAGAAATTCTCCGCTTGACGCCATCGTCTATCAACATCCAACCTTGGCATTTTTTCATTGCAGAAAACACAAACGCCAAAGAACGAATTGCAAAAGCACTGGTGGGTAAATACGCATACAATGCTCCCAAAGTACTAGATTCATCACATACAATTTTATTTTGTACCAAAGCCGATATTTCTGAGCAACATTTGGAAAATTTATTGCATCAAGATGACCTACATGGTCGTTTTAAAGATGATGCCGCTAAGCAAGGCCAAAAAGACAGTCGTTCAGGTTATGTCAACTATTACCGCAATGAAAAAGGTGATGTGCAGCGTTGGGCCGAAAACCAAACCTTTATTGCTTTAGGTCAAATTCTATTGGCTGCAGGTATTGAAAAAATTGATGCGACGCCAATTGGTGGTTTTAATGAATCCATTATTAGTGAAGAGCTAGGTTTAGCCGAACAAGGTCTAATCCCTTCTGTATTGCTCACACTAGGCTATCGTAGTGATGCTGACTTCAATGCAAAATTGCCAAAGTCTCGCTTAAGCAAAGAAGATATTTTCACGCAGCTGTAATGCTATTTGTTTATAAAAGGGACTTCAGTCCCTTTTATATTTTGGGCCTGAAAATTGCTTCATCATGTTCAATGCCAAAACAAAAAAAGTGAGGTTGCTGATGTCTGTTAAGCCCAATATACCGATGAAATTTGAATGTGCACATTGCAATAAAATCTATTTAGGTCAGTATCAACATATCATGCGCCCTCACTATCCCGATTGCCCCAATTGTGAGCAACCAGGGCTGTTATTGGGAATTGCAGTGATTGAGGATCTACTCAAACACCCTTTTTCCTTTGTGCAGATCTATTTTAAACAGACATTGCATAAGCTAAACAAGCCACGCTTGTGATACCCAACACCAATCCGATTGCTGTTGCGAGTTTGAGCTTCTCTTTAAAGAACAGTAGTCCGCTGAATACGCCTAACAGCACCACCATAATATTCATGCCTGCAAAGACCACCGCTGGGCTGTCCTTGAGTAACAGATGAGCTTTGACATAAAGTGCGATATTGGCAAAGTTCAACACGCCAAGACATAAACCTGCCAAGACGTTCTTGGTTAAGCCGATATTTTTCGTGGTCACAGCAACATAACCGACTGACAATAAAAACGCGCAAATAAACATCAGGTTTAACGCAACGGAAAACTGCACACCCAGCCCTGTTGTATATTTGAGTAAGACATCAATCAGCGCATAACCAAACCAGACTAGTGCTAAATACCACACAGCCTGTTTTTGACCTTCTCCACCACCAGAGGCATTGGTAAATAAAATGCACATCACGGCGGCAAGCCCCAAGACTACCCCGATAATTTTGAGCTGATTAAACTGTTCTTGAAAAATAAAATAAGCCGCCAATAAAGATAAAATCACCGACAAACGCTGTGCGATTTCTGTTTTGACAATGCCTGCATATTGCAAAGACTTGGCTAAAAATAAAAATACACTCGGTAACAAGACACCAAGTGCTATAATCAGCCACCACGGAGTATTTGAAACAGAAACGTGGCTTAGGTCAGGTTTAAACCAGACGTAACACAGTAAACTGGCTGAAGCATAGTTCCAGCTGATCATCTGGATCGGATCAAATCCTTTGTTTTTGCCCCATTTTAAAAGAATGGAGACCACCACACTACAACAGGCCGCAGCAAATATCAGTTCCATAGCACACTCTTATTATTGTCACTTGGATTACACACATAGAAAAGCCCACATCAGGGTGGGCTTTTCCAATATAAATCATTCAAAAAGAATTATTTATAACGATCAACCATTTTCTCTAAAGAAATTGGACGAATCTTGTCGGCGTTGCCCGCAGTACCAAAAGCTTCATAACGATCAACACAGATCTGTTTCATTGCATCAACAGTTTTTGCAAAGAATTTACGCGGATCAAATTCGCTTGGTTGTTCAGCCATCATACGGCGCATTGCACCTGTAGATGCTAAACGTAAATCGGTATCGATGTTGATTTTACGTACACCGTGCTTGATTGCTTCAACCAATTGCTCAACAGGAACACCATAAGTTTCTTTGATGTCGCCGCCGTACTGGTTAATGATCGCTAACCATTCTTGCGGAACAGAGCTTGAACCGTGCATCACAAGGTGGGTATTTGGCAGCGCCGCATGAATTTCTTTAATACGGTCAATCGCCAAAATATCGCCTGTAGGTGGACGAGTGAACTTATATGCACCGTGAGAAGTACCCACCGCAATTGCAAGTGCATCTACATTGGTATCTGCAACAAACTGACGTGCTTCTTCAACTGAAGTTAAAAGTTGAGAATGATCAAGAACACCTTCAGCGCCTACGCCATCTTCTTCACCCGCCATACCAGTTTCAAGGCTACCTAAACAACCGATTTCACCTTCAACTGAAACACCACATGCATGCGCCATTTGTACTGTACGACGTGTTACATCAACGTTGTATTCATACGTTGTTGGTGTTTTACCGTCTGCACCCAATGAACCATCCATCATTACAGATGAAAAACCCAATTGAATTGAACGCTGGCAAACGTCTGGATCTGTACCATGGTCTTGATGCATTACCACTGGAATGTGTGGCCATTCTTCAATTGCAGCCAAAATAAGATGACGTAAGAATGGAGCGCCTGCATATTTACGCGCACCCGCTGATGCTTGTACGATAACAGGTGAATTTGTCGCATCTGCTGCAAGCATGATTGCGCGCATTTGTTCTAAGTTGTTTACGTTGAATGCTGGTACGCCGTAAGCATGTTCGCCGGCGTGATCCAAGAGCTGGCGCAATGAAATAAGAGCCATAATGTCCTCCCAGTTGATGCGACATATTCTACATGCTCAAAGGTTTCAATTCAGCAACAAATAACACTATTTAAAAAAAATCCCCGCAATTGCAGGGACTTTTTACGAAATTCGCGTGTATTTAGTGTGCTGTAGCTGCCGAAGCCTCTACCGCAGGATCTGCTGTTGCAGCATCTGCTGGTGCATTTGCAACTTCAGCAGGAATGTCTTTGTTCTTTTCATCCAACTCTGGCTGATCAATCGCATCAATTGCCGCTTGTTGTTCAGCAGTTACAGCTTCTTCAACTGCTGCTGTTTCAGATGCCGCAGCGGTTTGCTCTGGTGCTTCATTTTTCTTACAAGCAGTCAGTGCCAATGGTGCTAACAAAAGTGCAGCAAGGGTCATTTTTAAATTCATAATGTTTTCCTAGAACAGATGATTTAATGCCCTGTAGTTTATTTCAGCATTATTTCATTTTCATGACTGAATGATGAATAGATTTGTTAAGCTCATAAAAAAAGGTTGACCGAAGTCAACCTTTTTACAACAGCATTAGCACACAATAATTATTGTGCACGCTCTATTAGCGCTGCAACTGCTGGAAGTGTTTTGCCTTCGACAAATTCAAGGAATGCACCACCACCAGTTGAGATATAACCAATTTTGTCTGCAACTTCGTATTTATCAATAGCAGCTAAAGTATCACCACCACCTGCAATAGAGAAGCCAGCAGATTCAGCAATCGCTAAAGATAAAGTTTTTGTGCCTTCGCCGAATTGATCAACTTCAAATACGCCCACTGGGCCATTCCAAAGAATCGTTTTCGACATTTTTAGAATGTCTGCAAATGCTTTTGCCGTTTCTGGACCTACATCCAAAATCATGTCATTGTCAGTCACATCTTCAACTTTTTTCACGACTGCTTTAGCAGCAGCCAATGAACCCAAGAAGTCTGCAAAATCGATTTCAGAAGCATCTGCCACGACAACATCCGTTGGAAGCGGCACAGAAACTTTTGCAGCAATCGCTTTTGCTGTATCGATCAAATCATTTTCACACAATGATTTACCGACATTGAAGCCTGCTGCGGCCAAGAACGTATTGGCAATACCACCACCCACGATCAATTGATCACAAATATCAGAAAGTGATGTCAACACATCTAACTTAGTCGATACTTTAGAACCCGCAACAATAGCAACCATTGGTTTTTCAGGGGTTTGTAATGCACGACCAAGTGCATCTAACTCAGCCGCCAATAGAGGACCAGCCGCCGCAACTTTCGCTAAACGTGCCACGCCTTCAGTTGATGCTTCTGCACGGTGTGCTGTGCCGAATGCATCCATCACAAATACATCACAAAGTGCTGCATATTTTGCCGCAAGTTCTGGGTTGTTTTTCTTTTCACCCACGTTAAAACGGCAGTTTTCAAGGAGTACCACTTGACCTGCTGCCACTTCAACACCATCAAGGTAATCCGTCACTAATTGAACGTCTTGACCCAATGCTTCAGTCAAATACGCTGCAACAGGTGCTAATGATTGTTCTGGTTTTGGCTCACCTTCAACTGGACGACCAAGGTGAGAATAAACCATTAGTGCTGCGCCTTGTGCTAACGCTGCTTTAATTGTTGGTAAAGCGGCACGTAAACGTGCATCGCTTGTAATCACACCATTTTTAACAGGAACGTTTAAATCTTCGCGAATAAGAACACGTTTACCCGTTAAATCGAGGTCAGTCATACGCTGAAAATTCATGTAGAGCTCTCTTTCTATATATAAAAATCGCGTCGATTTTAAATGATTATGCAGAAAAAAGTTAGCTTCTTTTGCAGAAAAGCAAACGAAAGGCAAAGTTTTGCTATCATAGTGAAAAGTCTCACTAGATTTAGCATTTATGTCTATTCATCCTGATCCAAATCTAAACCGTTTAAACGTTTTGGGTGAACCTTTAGCCAGCTGTTGTTATTCCCCGATCACTGGATATTTCCGTAATGGTTTTTGTCATACAGCACCTTCTGATTTGGGACAACACACGATCTGTGTCGAAATGACCTCTGAGTTTTTAAATTTTTCGCAGCGTGTAGGTAATGATCTCATTACCCCTGTGCCTGAAGTTAACTTTCCAGGTCTACAACCTGGTGATTTTTGGTGTATCTGTGTGACCCGTTGGGTAGAAGCTTATCAGGCCGGTTTTGCGCCTCCTGTTAAAGTTCAAGCTTGCCATCAAGCTGTACTGTCCTATGTCCCGCTGAATGTGCTTATGGAATATGCAGTCGAATGAATACTTCAGAAATTATCTTGGCATCAAGCAGTCAAACTCGTAAAGACCTCATGAACCGTTTACGTCTAGACTACCGCTGCGTTGTCCCTGATATAAACGAATCGCCTCGTGGTGAAAGCCATGCCGATGATTTAGCCAAGCGACTTGCTTTTGAAAAAGCGCATGTCATTGCGTCACAAAATCCTGAAGCAATCGTGATTGGTTCAGATCAAGTGGCATGGCGTGAAGGTGCACCCGATATTTTTATTGGTAAGCCTTTGAGTACTGAAAAAGCCATTAAACAGCTACAGGCCAATTCGGACAAAATTGTCTACTTCAGTACCGCACTCAGCGTGCAGCAACACTCAACAGGTTTTGAGCGTAGTCTGGTTGAACATTATAAAGTTAAGTTCCGTAAATTGGGACTACCTGAAATTCAGCGTTATGTTGACGTTGAACAGCCACTGATGTGTGCAGGAAGCTTCAAGTGTGAAAGCCTTGGTATCAGCTTATTTGAACAAATGATAGGACAAGATCAAACCACGTTGATGGGTATGCCTATGATTCAGTTGTGTCATATTCTGCGTGAATTAAAAGTGCTTGTGCCATAATTATTAGAAGTATTTTTAGTTAATTCCCAATAAATTGAACAGCAGCAGGTGTTGCTGTTCGTTTATGAGCATTAAATTTAACAACAGCATAAATATTAATATATGACCAATCGCTCAAAGATTTTTAGACGAATTTACTGAGAGATAAGCTTGAATGAGTCGTTTAAAATACATTCGAATTAATAGACTACGGTACAGCGTAATCAGCATAAAAAGAATAAGAAAGGAAAATAGACCAATATTATTAGGGTCAAAGCTACTCACACTTTCCCTCTGTCTAAAGAGATATTTGACAAATAACAATGCCAATACCAAATAGCCATACCACATTTTATTATATAGCGGATGATCTTCAGCGAGACTTTTGGCTTGTCTAAAAAGTAAGATATGCTGATATTGCGGCACCTTAGCCAAATCTTTTGTTTTGTATATCCTATCGATTGAGGATGATTTTTTCGCTAATTTGGACTGACTTTTCTCTCTTTCTTTTTGCAATATCTCATTCGCCATTTTCTCGGCATCTTCTTTACTTAACATTATTTTTCTTCACTATATTTTAGACCAATTATGCTGTAAAAATTTTGATGCCTGCAATCATAACGACTCAGACAAACTCAATTTATTTAAATCAACCAAGCGCATTTAAATAAATCTAACGATACTTGCACATAGGCCTTCGATCATAAGACAATAGTCACAATATTGTTTTAAATTTGCTTAGGCTATTTTCATGTCCCAATCTCTTGATGTTCTTGGCGGTATTACAGCTGAACAATTCCTTGCCGAATATTGGCAAAAAAAGCCATTACTGGTCCGTAACGCGCTGCCTGAAATTATCAATATTTTAGAACCTAGCGATATTATGGAACTGGCTTTAGATGAAAATGTCACAGCTCGTCTCATCAAACAAAAAGACCGTGACCCAAATCAGTGGTCGGTAAAGTCTTCACCGCTGTTAAAAGCTGATTTCCAAAAGATGCCAAAACTCTGGACTTTATTGGTTCAAGCCGTAGATCACTACTCTTTTGACTTAGCAGCACTGTGGAAAAAATTTCCTTTTATTCCGCAGTGGCGCCGTGATGACATCATGGTGTCTTATGCGCCTAAAGGTGGCTCTGTCGGAAAGCATTTTGACTTTTACGATGTCTTTTTAGTTCAAGGTTATGGACACCGTCGTTGGCAATTGGGTCAAATGTGCGATGCTGAATCTGAGATTGTTGCAGGCCAACCTTTAAAATTACTACCTGAAATTGACGTACATTTTGACGAAGTATTAGCACCAGGTGATCTACTTTATGTACCACCAAGTTTATCACATTTTGGTGTAGCCGAAGATGACTGCCTGACTTTCTCTTTTGGCTTCCGTATGCCAAACGTCACCGACATGGTAGACCGTGTAGGCGACAAACTGTCTGATAACGCTCTGCTACGTAATCCTTTACTCGATATTGTTCGTGACCAACAAAGTCCGATCGGTCAATTAACACAAAACGAATTGGATTATTTAAAGGCAGAAATTTTGGCTCAGCTGCAAAACTCAACTTTACTTGAAGATGCTATTATGACCTTGATGTCAGAGCCGAAATACCCTGAAAATATTCCTGAAGCTGAAGAAATTGGCACAGGAGATTTAGAAGGTATTTTAGACCAAGGCTATCAGCTGATCTTAGAACCTGCTTCTCGCCTACTTTATACTCACGATGAAGATGAATTCTTATTTTGGGCCAACGGTGAAGGGCTATGCATTTCGGAGCAATTTGCACCATTACTCAAGAATTTAGCAGATGGTGAAGCACTGTTACTTGATGAAAGCTTATATGATGCCGATATTCTAGAAGACATTGCAATGCTGATGAACGAATCCGTCTTAATGCTACTCCCACCTGACGAAGCTTAAGCAAACCAAGTGCTGAGGAATCTAATCTACTCAGCACTTTCTCCCTCACCAAACCTTAAACTGGCAATAATTTTGGTACAGCCTTTTTCTGATTCGATATTGAGCTCAGCACCAATTTTTTCTAAACGCATTTTCATACTGCGCATACCAATGCCCATCCCGTGGTTAAGCACACACTCCACATTAAAACCTACGCCATCAGAGGTGGTCCCACTTGTTTGAACAACTAAAAGCGTATTTATAAGTGATATTCCGCTCTAGTTAAGCCACCTTGTTTTGTTGGGGTAGCTGATCATAGTAAAACTCATTTGGTGTCATTTTGTCTAGACTCGAATGAGGTCGTTTCAAATTATAAAACTCAAAATATGCACTTAATTGCTTTTTCGCATCTGTGACACTGCTATAAGCTTTGAGATACACCTCTTCATATTTAACGCTCCGCCATAATCGTTCAACCATCACATTATCTACCCATCGACCTTTACCATCCATACTGATTTGAATGCCATTTGATTTCAATACATCAATAAATGCATCACTGGTAAACTGGCTGCCTTGGTCTGTATTAAATATTTCAGGTCGACCATATTTTTCAATCGCTTCATTTAAAGCCGAAATACAAAAATCCACCTCCATACTAATCGATACCCTATGCGCAAGTACCTTGCGGCTATGCCAATCAATCACAGCACATAAATAAACAAAGCCTTTTGCCATAGGGATATACGTTATATCCGTAGACCACACTTGATTACTGCGCTGAATAGCCAACCCTTTGAGCAGATATGGATATTTACGGTGAGCTTGATTAGCCTGGCTTAAATTTGGTTTGCAATATAACGCCTGAATACCCATTTTCTTCATTAAAGTACGTGTATGACGTCGTCCTATATGATGTCCTTGACGATTCAATAAATCACGCATCATACGGCTACCTGCAAAAGGGTATTGCATATGTAACTCATCCATACATCGCATCAGCTTCAGATCTGATGCACTCACAGGTTTTGGGCGATAGTAATAACAACCACGGGAGACTTTCAGCAGCTTAGCTTGCTTAGATACTGAAATCTGAAGTGAGTCGTCGATTAACTTTTGTGGTTGAAGCGGCCCAGTTTCTTCAACACACCTTCTAAAAAATCAATTTCTAATGCCTGCTCACCGATTTTTGCATGTAGTTTTTTTAGATCGATGGGTGGTTCTGTTGGAGCTTTTGATTGATCGAAAGCTTGCGAGGAAGCTGAAATCAGTTGATTTTTCCAGTCGATAATTTGGTTTTGATGAACATCAAATTCAGCACTCAATTCAGCAAGTGTTTTTTCTGCTTTAATCGCAGCAAGTGCTACCTTAGCTTTAAAATCATTTGAATGATTTCTTCTTGGTCTACGTGCCATAAAATACTCCATATATTGATGTTTATAACATCATTTGAGGAGCAGAATATCACTTATAGGAGTTGTTCAAATTTACGGATCCATCTCTGTTTTCATGACCCACAGGGAGTTTGGATAAGGAAACACTTCTCGGTTGATGACATTCCAAATAAACAAGACCCAAAACAAACAGCTAACAGAAAACCACAGAAATGTCGTTTCATTGCGTCTAAAAAACCAAATGACAAAGCACACCAAACCTAAGGTGGTGGAAATGACTAAATTGACTTGAAACAGTGCTCTCTTGTTCCAAATTCTTTTTTGTTGTTTATCATATGCTGTTGTGATATCAGAAAATTCTAGTTTGCCTAAACCCGGACTTTCATAACTATTACCAACCACATACACCCAAATGTCATTGTTTTTTTGTTTTAAGCTTTCGACAGGAAGGATCCAAAAACGCGGAGTATTCCAGCTTTTTGATAGGGGTTCAACTAAATGCTTATCTTTCCAAAGCAGGTTTCGATTAAAAAAAACAGCGCCTGCACTACTCATGCCTTCCACAGAAAATGCTAAAGGCTGCTTCAGTTCATTACTGTCGTTACAACTCCAATGCCAATTAAAATGGTACCAAACGCCGCCATCGTAATGTGGCCAGCGTTCTGTCCACACGTCAGGGTTTTTGACCTCTACCCATCCCGTCTTCGGAACAACATCGATAGAACTTGTTTTCACCGCAGAAATTTTATCGACATTCACTTTACAAGTTGGACTAACAGCAAAGTTGGTTTGTGCGGAACTGGCAAAACTAAGCACACACAAACACAGTGTGACAAAAATGCTCAGCCAGCCATTTCTCATAAAATACCTAAAGAACGCGCAGTGCTGACTGCTTTGGTTCTTTTTGAAACAGAAAGCTTGCGGTAAATATGCTTAATATGGCTTTCAACGGTATAGCGCGAAACAAATAATTGCTCAGCAATTTCGCGGTTACTCAGGCCTTGTGCCACCAAATTGAGAATTTCAGTTTCTCGATTGGTCAGTTGATCATAGTCCTGACCATCCAACTGCTCTACACGCTCAGTTTGGGGGGTATTTGAGGTTGAGATTTGATTTAAAATTTCGCGAGCAATAAAGGGATCAATTGGCGCTCCGCCGCGCAAAATACTCCGTATGGACATCAGCACTTCGGCATCATCACGTTCTTTCAATACATAGCCATTTGCTCCTGCCTTAATTGAGGCAAATAAACTTTGCTGTGTACTCCATGCAGAAATCACCAAAATTAAGGCGCTTTCGTCTATCTCTCTAAGTTTTTCAATTAAGGTGATGCCATTTCCATCAGGCAACCCTAAATCAACTAAAGCTAAAGAAATCGGTTGTGATGCAATAATTTGCATGGCTTCAGCTAAATTTTTAGCAAAAATCAGCATATCTTGACTATAGCCCAGTTCCGACAGGATCAGATCTAGGCGCGAGCGAATCATGGCTTCATCTTCCACGATTAAAACAGGTGCAGGCAAAACAGTTTCCTTATTTTTCACTGAAGCTTCCCCTTTTTCTTATCATTCTTCAACCACACTATACCGATGCAAGCTTGGCCTAACCTATCCCTAGAAGTAAGTAATTTATAATTTTTTCTTTTGAACAATAAGCGCTTGTTCATATTCATTTTATATACTTTAAATTCTGAAAGATATCAATCTGTATAAAATTTATCCGTAATTTTAATATTGGATTCCTCCTGCAAATAATAATGGGCTTAACAACAATTTATTACTTGTAGATGAAATAGAGACTTGGCACATTAGGTCTAAACAATCAGGAAGGATGCCCAGCCATATGTCTAGCCCTGCTCAATCCATACGTCATAAATTACTCAATACTTTTTTTTCACGGCACTCCATTTGGCTACTGTGTATTTTTATTTTTTTGAGCATTACTTTTTTTCATTATAGCCATACCCCCATCTATATTAATTATTTTATTTCGGATACTTTCCTGAACAGTCTTTGGCTAATCACAGGTTTACTGAGTCTTGTTGGCTTGCATGATGTTTTACAAAATAAACATTCGATCTTAAAGAACTATCCGATTATGGGGCACTTTCGTTTTATTTTTGAAGATTTCCGCCCTGAAATTCGCCAATATTTTATTGAGGCCGATCAAGATGCACTGCCTTTTTCGCGTATGCAACGCAGTTTGGTCTATCAACGTGCAAAAAACCAAAATGCAGATAAACCATTCGGCTCCATTATCGATGTCTATGCAGACAACTACCGCTTCATGACTCATTCACTGAGCCCATGTACACCTGCTGACCCTAAAACCTTCCGTATTTTGGTGGGCAATTCGCAATGCTCACAACCTTATAGTGCTTCTATTTTCAATATTTCAGCCATGAGTTTTGGCAGCCTGAGTGCCAATGCTATTCGCGCTTTAAATAAAGGAGCACAAATGGGTGGTTTTTACCATGATACTGGCGAAGGCAGTTTAAGTCCGTACCATCTTGAATATGGAGGCGATATTGTTTGGGAGTTAGGCAGTGGTTATTTCGGTTGCCGTACTCTAGATGGTCAATTTGACCCTGAAAAATTTGCCGCTCAAGCCAAGCGACCTCAAGTCAAAATGATCGAAATCAAGCTCTCTCAGGGAGCAAAGCCCGGTCATGGCGGGATCCTACCGAAAGATAAAATTTCTGAAGAGATTGCCGAAATACGAGGTGTCAGTCGTGATCATGACTGTGTTTCCCCCTCAAGTCACTCTGCCTTCAAAACGCCAATTCAGATGATGCATTTTATTCAAAAACTGCGTGAGTTATCTGAAGGCAAACCTGTCGGTTTCAAGCTGTGTATTGGTCAGCCTTGGCAATTTATGAGCATTGTCAAAGCCATGCTGCATACTCAAATTATTCCTGATTTTATTGTCGTAGATGGCTCCGAAGGCGGTACTGGTGCAGCACCGATCGAGCTGATAGACAATATGGGCGTACCACTACGTGAAGGCTTACTTTTTGTACACAACACACTGGTCGGTGCTGGTTTACGTGATCAGATCAAAATTGGTGCCAGTGGCAAATTGGTTAGTGCCTTTGATATTGCCAGTACCATGGCAATTGGGGCAGATTGGGTCAATTCTGCACGAGGATTTATGTTCGCGGTGGGCTGCATTCAAGCGCAAAGTTGTCATACCAACCAATGCCCTGTTGGTGTTGCGACACAAGACAAAGAGCGTCAAAAAGCAATACATGTGCCCACAAAAGCCGAACGCGTTTTGCATTTTCATGACAACACATTAAAGGCACTTTCAGAAATGATTGCTTCAGCGGGCTTAAAACATCCAGCAGAAATTAAAGCACGCCATTTAGCACAGCGTATTAATGACCGAGAAATTCGAAACTATGCGCAGCTGCATTTTTGGTTAAAAGATGGTGAACTGCTATCTTGTGAAAATAAAGATGAAGAGAACTTCTATTTCCGTATGTGGAATATGTCCAAATTAGAACATTTCTAAATAAAAAGGAGGCTCTATCAGCCTCCTTTTTATTTTCGATAAGAGAAATCACAGAATGTTAGTAATATCCACTCGATGAACCCTGCGCATGTAAAAAGGCAGGAATTAAACCTGTTAAGGCCGCGCGAATATCCGAACGTTCATTAATCAATTGATGTGAACCTTCCTCCAACATCAATAAAGTTTGTAAGCGGAACTTCTCACGAATAAACTCAATGTTATAACGCCAGTCTACCGTCTGATCCAGCGCACCTTGGGCTAACCAGACAGGAATGCGGCAGGCTGGGCGCTGCTCCATTTCCAACATCCATTTGGACATAGCCAAAATCCAATCCATACCCATCATGCGAGGTTGTAGCGGATCTTTTAAACGAACAAATCGTAAGAACTCAGGGTTATGGTTATTCCGCCTAAAATGACGCGGCACTTGACGTTTAATTCGACGAATAATGCCTAATCCAACCGAGTTATGCCACCAAGCGGATTTTGCAGGTCGAATAAGTGGCGACAACAACAAAACACGTTGCACATAAGGGTTTTCACGGCGTTCGGCAAACTCAAGCAAATGATGCATCAAAATTGCACCACCCGTGCTCTGCCCTATGCCTAGCCACGGTTGCGGTAGCTGTTCTGCATGTTTGACATAGCGCACCACAGCATGTAACACATCTTGATAGTGATCAAAATTTTGGATATTCGCAGGTGATCCATCACTGAGTCCATGCCCCGGAAGATCATAGGTCAGTACACTAAAGCCTTGTTCAAGCAACTCTTTAATAATAGGTTGATAAATTCCGCTATGCTCTAAATAACCATGCAACAGACAGACTGAACCTTTGATTTTTTCAATTTTTGGTGCAAAAACTTGGACATGCAGCTTAAACAAAGGCATTTGAACATAACCTTGCCAGTGATCACAGTCCAATGCATCTAAACCGTATAAACGACGATAAGATACCATCTCCACCGATGCCTCATACGGCTGGTTTAGATTCAAAGGCATTAAAAGCTGTGGTGTTGTCTCACGACTCGGCACAGGAAGTTCAAGCTGTTTGAGTACTGAAGGATTTAAAAAAGGAAGTTCAGGCATTATGGAATCTCCCGACAGTCACTCGAACCCAACAGTACATCGCGTATCGTTGCGAGCATTTCATAATTGGCACGGCGACTATGATCATAATTTTGTTCACTTGGACGCCATTGGGTTAATTGGGTCGGCATTGGTGCCTCAATCGGCTGTGTTTCGATACCATTTAAAGCAAATAAACGGCGTGTACGTGGCATATGATATTGATCTGTAATTAAAATCACTCTAGGCGCACCACCTTTTTTCTGCAACAGCAAAGAGCTAAAGCGCGAGTTTTCGCAGGTATTCATACTACGATCCTCTAATAGTTTCGCATCGACTCCACGCGCCTTTAACCATTTTTGCATATACGGAGCTTCGACACCGCTAAGCACAATGGGCAGCTTAAACTGCTGTTCGACCTGCAATGTGGTTTCAAGACGTAATCGCGTATATTCATTCACCACAATATCTTTACGATTTTTGTCTAAAGTTAATCCACCACCCAAAACAACTATGGCATTCGGCATGTTTAATGCCGCTTTTCTCTCTTCATTTTGTGCATGTATTTGTGCGATGTCCTGATAGATTTGTTCATCTATCGGCTCTTCCTCTACAGTTTCAACTTTATGTGTTTTTAAAAAGTCGAGATAATGTTCCATCAGGGCTTTATTTTCTTTGCTATTCAGCTCTAACAGTTCTTTAACATTTTCGGTCGGATCAACCTCAGAACTTGCCGCCTCAACCACCAAAGGAATTTGAGGCTTTTGCTCTTTTTCTTGTTCTTCACGCTGTTCAGAAATAATTAACTGTTGCAATGCTTTATAACGTGCCTGAATCGTGGTTAGGTTTTGCGAATTATGTTCTTTGATTTGCTCTTCCATCAACTGTAAGTACGCTTGGCGGGCAATCCACAAATCAGAACCCGGTTCTAAGCTTTCTTGCTCACTGAGTGCTGCCATTTTTTGACTCTGTGCTGCAACTTCATTGACATCTACAGGGACAAAGGCATTCAATGTCGCCACGATCAGCTTAGAATAAAAAGGCGTATAAATAAAAATCATTAAACAGCCGAAAAATGCAAACAGCACCGAAGTGATTTGCATTAAACGTACCATTTTATGGGTTTTACTCATACTCTTAATGATCCTGATGAGATTGAATTAAACCCGCCGAATTAAAAAGCACAGGCTCAGGTTCCAACAAAACTTTAAATTTATTATACACATCCTGCTGTACTGCACGGTATGTGCTCTGTACATCATTCAAATCTGCATTGGCATAATTGACTAAAACCAAGGCTTGTTTAGCAAACATCCCGACAACACCGAGCTGCTTACCTTTCCAGCCCGATTGATCAATCAACCAACCTGCTGCAATTTTAACATCACCATTCGGCTGCGGATAATGTGGCAGTTTTTCAAATTGTTGGGCTAAAAGGTCATAAGCTTGCTGACTAATAATTGGATTCTTAAAAAAACTGCCTACATTTGGAAATTCTTTCGGATCAGGCAGTTTACTTTGGCGAATCTGAATCACTTGTTGTTGCAAATTAAAAGCAGTGAGCTCATCACCCATGGCTTGTTTTAAGTCACCATAGCTAATTTTCAAGTCTTCTTTTTTCAATAACTTGAAAGTCACATGTGTAATCACATAGCGATTTGGATCATCTTTAAAAATACTATGACGATAACTAAATGCACAGTCTTTAGCTTGAATATCGCTAAATGTTTTCAACTGTCGGTCATAGACTTGCACGCTTTCGATGAACTCACCGGCCTCTACACCATAAGCGCCAATATTTTGTACAGGAGACGCGCCCACGAGCCCTGGAATCAACGCCAAATTCTGTAAGCCAAATAAATGATGTTCTGTCGTCCAAAGCACAAAGTCATGCCAAACTTGACCCGCACCGACCCGTATCATTTTGGTCGTTGCATCTTCAGACAGGTTTTCTACGCCTAAAATGTTCATATGCACAACCAAAGCATCAATTTGTGCAGGAAGCAGCATATTACTTCCACCAGATAAAATCATGACATTCAAAGCGTGTTGCTGTGCATAATCCAATGCTTCTACAAGCTCATCTGGACTGTGAATTTGAACATAATGAGAGGCTATCGCATTTAAGCTTAACGTATTAAAAGGTTTAAGCTGTTTTTGTGTTTCAATTTGCATGCACGAACCTTAATTACTGTTCAAAGTGTTGTTTAAAAATACTGACCCACGCTTGGCTGCTCGACTCACATTGGTCAAGAACACGTTCAAAACCATCAAAGCCACCATAGTAAGGATCAGGTAATGCTTGCTGCGGATACTGTGCGTCATGTTCAGACATGAGTGCAATTTTAGCGCGGAGAGGCTGAGTACCAAATTCAGTTTGCGCTGTTTGATACAACGCTTGAATATCATCAAAATTACGATGATCCATCGCCAAAATTAAATCGAAATGGACAAAGTCACGGGTCTGTAACTGTCGTGCACGTAAGCTGGATAAATCATAGCCCCGTTTTAAAGCATGTTCTTGACTACGCAAGTCAGGTGCTTTGTTGGGATGGTAATTACTAGTTCCCGCCGAATCGATTTCGATATTGAGCTGATGTGCATCACAAAAATGTCTGAGAACCACTTCTGCCGTGGGAGAACGACAAATATTTCCTAAACAGACACATAACACCTTATAGGGCGCTGTGAATGACATAACCACCTCGAAACAGCTTTATTTTCAAGTGTCTTATGTTAAGTTATTTAGAGGATGAATCCTATAGAAGTACAAAACAATATTGTTGGATAAGATATAAAAAAGGATGCTGATATGAACCAATTTCAATTTCAAACTGTGCCGAATATTATTTCAGGCTTAGGCAGCATTCAGCAACTCAGAGACATTTTAACAGCACGTCCTTATCAACATCTGTTATTGGTTACAGATGCTGGTATGTTAAAGCATCAGCTTCACCTTCCCATCTTGGAAATTTTAGAAGATCTCTCGCTCACTTATAGTATTTACAGTGAGGTTGAAGCAGATCCAAGTGAGCAAATTGTTTTAAATGCGGTTGATTATGCCAAGGAACAAAAGGTAGATATCGTTTTAGGTTTTGGTGGCGGCAGCTCTATGGATGTTGCAAAAATTATTGCCATCCTCAGCCATCCTGCACAGCAGCAAAAGTTATCAGATCTTTATGGGGTGAATAATGCCCAAGCACCTCGTCTACCCTTAATTTTAGTCCCTACCACTGCAGGGACAGGCTCTGAGGTCACACCAATTTCGATCGTTACCACAGGTGAAACGACAAAGACTGGCATCGTAGCACCCGTTCTTTTTGCCGATGTAGCGATTTTGGATGCGACATTTACTGAAAACCTGCCGCGTCATATTAGTGCTGCCACAGGCATTGACGCGATGGTACATGCGATTGAAGCCTATACCTCTAAAATCAAGAAAAACCCCTATGCAGACATGTTAGCAAAACAGGCTTTAAAACTGCTGAATCAAAACCTCAACTTGGTGCTAGAAGATGGTCGAAATTTAGAAGCTCGACAAAATATGTTAGTCGGTTCGATGTTGGCAGGACAAGCCTTTGCCAATGCCCCAGTCGGTGCTGTTCATGCACTTGCTTATCCATTGGGTGGGCATTTTCACATTTCTCATGGACACAGTAATGCCTTAGTGCTGACAGAGGTTTTAAAGTTTAATCTGCCGCTAGCTAAGCAACATTATGCGGAACTGATCTGCTGGCTAGATCCAAAAAGTACAGGCTGTACCGATGGCCTTTCTGATCTTTTCGTCGATCATATGCAAAACCATTTAGACCGCAGTGGTTTAACCCTAAAACTCAAGGCATTGAATGTTTCTGAACACAGTCTAGACCAGCTTGCAACCGATGCCATGTTACAAACACGCCTACTACAAAACAACCCAAGAGAACTAGAGTGGCAACAGGCACGCGAAATTTATCAAGCCATTTACAGCTAAGCCATATAATTAACTTAGGCTATTTATAAGACGATTTTCAGGATGATATCGATGAGACAGGCTGCAAAGACACGTGACCAATTTCATTATTTTTTACCGATTCAGACACGTTGGTCGGACAATGACCTCTATGGCCATGTCAACAACGTCACCTACTATAGCTATTTTGATACTGCCGCAAATGCCTTACTGATAGAAAAAGCAAATTTTGATATTCACCAATCCCCTATTATTGGTTTAGTGGTCGACTCAGCATGCAGTTTCTTACATGAGTTGTCTTATCCTGAGATTATTGATGTTGGTGTGACTATTTCCAGAATAGGAAACTCTTCACTCACTTACGAACTTGCCATTTTCAAATTTGGTCAAGAAACTGCTTCAGCTCAAGGACATTTTATTCATGTTTTTGTAGACCGTGAAACACGAAAAAGCACCCCTATTCCCTCTGAAATGCGGAGTGCTTTGCGCCACTACTTAAGCCATGACATTACTTAAGTTGGATATTATGTAATTCACCATCAAAAGTTTGTACAAGGCCTTTGACCGTGTCTTCATTTTGCAGTAACTCATGCGCACGTTGAAATGCTTTTTGCTTGCGCTGCGCCTGCATGGTGTACGGCGTAATCGTTTCAACTTCTGCATATTTCACATCAAAACGCGTCTGAGGCCATTCAGCTTTGAGCGCATCTTCCAAAACATGACGTAATTGGGTGAGGAGTTGCTCATAACGCTGCGGAATCATAAACACAGACTCGGCATTAATTTGCCCAGCTATTAAACCTTGCTGAGCCAACTCTTGTACCGCGGGTGATAAGCCACTGTTTCTAAACCAGTACTCCCACTTCTCCACCGTCCACTCACCGACTAACTGCTGCGGTTGTAGTTGTAAAATATCTTGCGGCATTAAATCGACTGATGCAGATGAAACCTGTTCAAGTTGAGCAGACTCTACAATAGTAGCAACTGTTTGCTGGCTTTCATTTTCTACAACTTGGGTTTCCTCAACATTAGCAACTGAAAGCACTTCATTTTCTAAATCAGAAGACTCTGCTCGCACAGCGTCAGCTATTACTGCGGCAGGTTCAACGGATGCTTCATTTTGACTTTCTAGGTCTAGCGGTACAATTTCATCAAATAAGAAATCATCACTATTTGGCTCATCGTCATTGCTTTGTGCATTAAATTCGTCTGCTTCATCTAAATCGAACAACACTTCATCACTGGAAGGATCGAAAACGATTTGATCAGATTGCTGAGATGAGTCCACTGATGGTTTATTATCTTCGGCGCTTTCTGAAACATCGACATCATCAAGTCCAGGCTTAAACTCAGGCTCTACGTCCTGATTTATCGTAGCATCTTCAAATTCTACTTCAACATCTACAGTTTGAGCATCTTGCTGCAAAGCCGTTTCTGGAGCAGTACTCGGTATTGCCGTTTGTTGTACAGATTCAACTACAGCACTATTGGCATGAGCCACCAACACTTCATTTGGTTGTAATGGACGGAACGCCAACATGCGCAGCACTGACATTTCAAAGCCTTGCTCTTGGGTGACTGCTAGCTGTAATTCAGCACGCCCTTTACATGCAATTTGGTAATAAAGTTGCAAGTCTTGCGCAGCAATTTGCTGAGACAATTGCATGATTTTTTTATTAATTTCAGCACTATATTTGAGGCTAAGTTCTGGCAAATATTGTAGTAATGCCAATTCATGTAAAGTCGAAATCAACTGATCCAAAACTAAAGATACATCCAGTGCTTGCTGACGGAATTGCATCAGCAACTCACTCACCCGTTGTTTTTGGTTTTGATGTATCGCAAGGATCAGATCATAAATAATAGTACGGTCGATTAAACCCAACATTTCTTTGACATCTTGGTGCTGGATAGCGCCCTGACCGTAAGCAATTGCCTGATCTGTCAAAGAAAGTGCATCACGTAATGAGCCTTGGGCAGACTCTGCAATTTGCCAAATCGCATCTTGTTCGGCTTGGATGCTTTCTTTATTTAAAATATTCCCCAGATGCTCGGTAATTTCATCGACAGCCAACGGGCGTAATGTAAATTGCAAACAACGCGAAATCACGGTAATTGGGAGCTTTTGCGGATCTGTCGTTGCAAAAAGGAATTTCACATGTTCAGGTGGTTCTTCCAATGTTTTGAGTAAAGCATTAAAAGAATGCGTAGACAGCATATGTACTTCATCGATTAAATAGACCTTAAAACGACCTTGTGTCGGCGCATAAGGAACATTGTCTAAAAGTTCTCGCGTATCTTCAACTTTAGTCCGTGATGCCGCATCGATTTCAATTAAATCAATAAAACGGCCTTCATTCACGGCGGTACAGGTTGGGCAAACTTCGCACGGCGTCGAAGTCACACCCGTTTCACAGTTCAAGCACTTCGCCAAAATACGGGCAATGGTGGTTTTTCCGACCCCACGCGTTCCTGTAAATAAATAAGCATGGTGCAAACGTCCGCGCTCCAAAGCACTGGTTAGTGCTCGAGAAACGTGGTTTTGCCCCACTAGCTCATTAAAATTGCGAGGACGATATTTCCGTGCAAGTACCTGATACATGTATGCTCCTTTTTATAGGCCTAAGCATACTGTTTTTTTGCCAAAGAGTGAATGAATTACTTCACTCCGTTCTCGCATTTCTAAGCTATAAACCTGATTTAGATCAATAATCCAAAAACCATTAGCTCCATTTTTATCCCACTCTCTATCTCAAGCTATTTATGTATTTAGATTATGGATTTGAAATAAAGTGAGAGCTTTGGAAAAGTAAAAAGGTGTAAATATTAAAATGAATTTCTAAAATACAGCTATTTAGGAAATTAAGCTGGTTTCACTAAAATAAAATCACTCTGCATTTGATATTTTTTTCCAGTCACATCTTCACGTATTTCTAAAACACGATCTTCTAAATCGATATAAAGCAAGTTTCGCGTTGTCATATTCACTAACTCTACCTTGTGCTGATCTTGAGCATTAAAACGAAGTGCTCCAGTCAAAGTTTCGATTTCGTTATGGCCACTCAAACTTTCTCGTTTTAGGGTATAAGTCATGTTTTCATGCAGCTCTAGTGCAACTGCCATACCCGGACAGTCTTCACAACGGGACAAACATCCCATACACGGCATTGTCCCCTGATAACTCCCAACCCACGCAGGAATAATCTGCTTTTGTTCTGCCACTTGAAGTTTAGACTGATCATGTTGCGTTTGATTCGCCTCGGAACAACCTAACAATAATCCTGTAGCAACCAGCGGGATAAGAATGGGAGCCTTCATGTCACAAATATTCAAAACCTAAACCGCGACGAACATAACATATTTTAGACGATGACTAAATCTCAGACCTGTCAAAACCAACCTTTTTTACCTTTTAAGACCGCATCTACGCAGCGTAAACTTTCTTGGCTCAAAGCCCAAAGTCGATAATCCCCAGTTAAAGAACCTGTAGCAAAGTTATGTGTATAAGCAAAACTTAAGCCTCGCTCACTATCGCCCCAAGCCCCTGAACCATTAAAGCCCATATGACCAAAACCTTGCTCTGCGGTTTTTCCTAAGGTTAATATACGGTGATACCCCAAGCGCCAATGCATAGGTATCGGCATCACGCGATCTCGATCGGTATATTGCACTCGACTCAACTCAGAAAACACATCTGGACGAATCAACTGCTGACCTTTCCAAATCCCTTTTTGAGATATCATCGCATACACTTTGGCTAAACTATTGGCTGTAAATACACCATTTGCTGCGGGAATGATCGCCTGAATCGCATCATCATGGTAAAAGCTGACCTTTTTCATGCCTTTGGGAATCATGCCATCCTGAAAATCTTGTGGATCTTGCCCTGACCACTGCATCGCTTTATCAAACAATGAAACTTTACGTACCTTCGTTGGACTTTTTTGATTTGGTTGGATAGGTACAGGACGGACAATGGGTCGTGCGATACGTTTTAATTCAGCACTGGGTGCACCAAAGTAAGCCCCATCTAGCTCAAGTGGCTCAACTAAATAGGTTTGGAAGAGTTCAGTTAAAGGTTTGCCCGTTGCTTTTTCCAAAGTACCACCGACAATCCAACCAAATGACAAAGGTTGATAGGCAGCATCTTGACCAATTGCAAAACGTGGTTGCGCTTTTTCAAATACGTCTAACATATGCGTCCAGTCCAACATTTCTGTCGCATCAGCAATGTTATTACGGATATCAAATAATCCGCTTTGATGACTTAGCACATGTCTTAGCGTCATCTTTCCTTTACCATTTTGGGCAAATTCAGGCCAATAATCCGCAATCGGTTGGTCGTAGCTCAGCACACCTTGACTGACTAAAATATGCGCCAAGGTTGCAAGCACGCCTTTGCCCGTCGAATAACACACCGACATGGTATTGGCCTGCCAAGGAGAATCTACCGCTGCTAAACCAGTATAGATATCAACAACTTTTTCACCTTGAAAATATAAAACACAAGCTGCACCGCCATATGCTAAACGAGCATCCTGTAAGCGGCTAAAGAGATGGGCAACACTTTGAAAACGTGGGTCAACATAGCCTTGGTAATGGTTCGGATTCGCTTGTAAATATTGTTTTAAAATTTTCATTTACACATCCTTGTATTTTTAAGCTGACATAAAAAAGCCCAGTGTAATCTAAACTGGGCTTTTTAAAATTATAGTGCTTTGACCTGTCCCGTCACATGCGGTTTTTGATTCTTACTATTTCGAATTAAGAAAGCGGTATTTACACCTTCTGTCGTGGTCATAAAATCGACCGTTGAAGGCAAATACATCGGCAGTTTAAACCAAACATCCGCTTCATAAGCATCAGGCAATGTGATCGAAGCCAACGCTCGCGCCTTACTCCACATGCCGTGCGCAATGGCTTGTTTGAAACCAAAGGCTTTTGCTGTCACCGCATGAATGTGGATGAGGTTGAAGTCGCCCGAGGTCATTGCATAACGACGACCTGTGTTTTCAGAGACTTCCCAGACTGCATTCGGCTGATAATCTGGAGTCGTTGCTTCAACTAATTTTGGTGCTGTTTTACCATCGGTCTTTTGACGTGCTAAATACGTGGTTAATGCTTCAACCACCACTTCATTGCCAACTTTCACCGTGGTAATAAAATCGAACTGAACACCTTTATCATGTGGCTCAAGCGCGCCATATTTACATGATAAAGTGAGGGTTTCATTGACGCCAACTTTACGCATTTGTTTGACTTGATTGCGAATATGTACCAAACCTAGCACAGGAAATGGAAACGGCTCTTGCCCCATCATGTGCATTTGTAGGCTTTGCGATAATACGGCCAAATAAATCGCAGGAATATAACCATTATTTTTAAAGCCACATACTTGGTTATAGGCTTTCAAATGCTTTTGATCGACGTTAAAAGAATCCACCACATACTCAACCTGCGGTAAGACTTTTTCACCTTTTGGCTTTTTAAAGATCAAACCTTGAATGACTTTCGGATAAGCCATATATGGTTTTGGAAGTTGACTAAAATGGCGAGTCTTCATACTGAACCTTTGAGAAGTTTTTATTTCAATATTTTTGAAAGCTCCTTCTCCCTCAGGGAGAAGGTTGGGATGAGGGAAAACTCCCTCCCTTTTATAATATAAAGAATTTATCCCTCCCTAAAGGAGAGATAAATTCAAGCTTTTAAATTAAGCACCCAACAAACTTTGACCACAAACACGTACCACGTTGCCGTTTAAACCAGTCGATGCTGTCGCTGCAAATAAAGCAATGGTTTCAGCAACATCTACAGGTAAACCACCTTGGCTCATCGAGTTCATACGACGACCCGCTTCACGGATTGCAAATGGAATCGCAGCAGTCATTTGCGTTTCAATGAAACCTGGTGCAACCGCATTGATCGTAATGCCATTCGTCAAAGTTGGAGCAGTAAATTTAACCACACCAATGACACCTGCTTTCGACACAGCATAGTTGGTTTGACCTAGGTTACCCGCAATACCTGAAATCGATGATACACATACAATACGACCATTGGTATTTAAACCCTCTTTGGCAAGTAAATAATCATTTACACGTTCAATTGCAGACAAGTTAATGTTAATCACCAAGTCCCAAAGCTCAGGCTTCATATTTGCCAAAGTTTTGTCACGAGTAATACCTGCGTTATGCACGATGATGTCTAAACCACCTTGAGCAGCTGCCGCAGCTTTAATTTTCTCACCAGCATCATTTGCAGTGATATCAATTGCCAGTGTTGAACCACCGATCTCACCTGCAACACGGTCAAGATCTGCTTGCTGCTGTGGTACGTCTAAACAAATCACATGCGCGCCATCACGTGCCAAGACATGCGCAATCGCTTCACCAATACCACGGCTCGCACCTGTCACTACAGCAGTTTTACCTGCCAGTGGTTTAGCCCAGTCTACATCTACAACAGCAGCTTTAGAAACACGAATCACTTGACCAGAAACATAAGCAGAACGTGGAGATGCTGCAAAACGTAAAGTTGACTCAAGATTTGCTTCTGCACCTGCATCCACATAAATCAAATGTGCTGCAATCCCCTTTTTAAATTCTTTACCGACAGACTTCACGAAGCCTTCAAGCGCGCGTTGTGCAATCGCTTTTTTCACGCTACCCGCAGTTTCAGGTGTCGTACCTACTACAATTACACGACCAGAAGCAGCCACTTGACGTGCGATAGGATTAAAGAAGTTATATAACTCATTGAGTTGCTCTGATGACTCAATGCCAGATGCATCAAAAATAACAACTTTGAATTTAGACTCTTTGTCGCCTGCATTAAATGCACTTAAATTTAAGCCCACTTGAGCCGCAGCTTGCTGTAACTGTGCATTGTTACCTGCATAGCTATTGGCGTGAACATTGGCCAACACTTGCGCAAGTGCACCAGATAATGAACTGTTTGCTGCTGCACCCAGTAAAACAGCACCTTTAATCACAGGTGTTGCTGACTCAAAACGGTCTAAAAAAGTTGGTGCAGGTAAACCCAAATTTTTAATGACAAATTTACCAATCGGAGATTTTGCAAAAGTTTGGTATTGATCAGTCATGTTTTTATCTCTCATACAAATTAATTGTTGATGGATTCAAAGATATCCTTTTAACTTCAAAGTGATGTCTAGAGTCTTATATTTCAATAGTTCCATCGGTTTCTATAGAATCATACTTGAGTTATAGATGATATGTCTTGACCTGAAAGCCTGTTGCAATGTCATTCTAGTCAATTCAGCCCTTTTTATAATATGCTAATGTACACCCTAAGAATAGATTAACATGCTTGGAAAAGCCTTATGAGCAAAACAACTCAAGAAAATCCAGCAGTGGAAAATTCTGCTACGGAAACTGTGTCAAATACATCAAAAAGTACATCTCGTAGAACTAAAAGTACTGGCACAACAACCCAATCAGTAAATAACACGACTAAGCCGACTCGCACCCGTGCTGCGTCAACTCGTAGTAAAAGCCCCGCTTCTTCTACAAATGCTTCAAAATCAAAAACTCAAACTGCTGTTCAACAGGATCAAACCATGAGTCAAAACACTGTTCGCCGCGTGGCTATTATCGGTGGTAACCGTATTCCTTTCGCTCGCTCAAATGGCGCATATTTCACCGCTTCGAATACAGATATGTTCACAGCAGCGCTAAACGGTCTTGTTGAACGTTTTAACCTTCAAGGTCAACGCCTTGGTGAAGTGGTTGCTGGTGCGGTACTTAAACACAGCCGTGACTTTAACATGACCCGTGAATGTGTACTAAACACTGCACTTGCACCAGAAACACCTGCTTACGATATTCAGCAAGCATGTGGTACTGGCTTACAAGCAGCTTTCTTAGTTGCCAACAAAATCGCACTTGGCCAAATTGAAGTGGGTGTTGCTGGTGGTGTAGATACGACTTCTGATGCACCAATTGCGTTTGGTGATGGTTTACGTAAAGCATTGCTTGAGCTCAACATTGCAAAAACAGGTAAAGACCGTTTAAAAGCTTTGACTAAAATCAATCTAAAAGACTTGATGGATGCGCCAAAAAATGGTGAGCCACGCACGGGTCTTTCTATGGGTGATCACCAAGCTATTACTGCACTTGAATGGGGTATTGCACGTGAAGCACAAGACGAACTTGCTGCATCTTCACACCAAAAAATGGCTGCGGCTTACGAAGAAGGTTTCTTCGATGACCTAATCACACCATTCTTAGGTTTAGAGCGTGACAACAACTTACGTGCTGACTCTACTGTTGAAAAACTTGCTAAGCTCAAACCAGCTTTTGGTAAAGGCGATGCGCGTACCATGACTGCGGGTAACTCAACCCCACTTACGGATGGTGCATCTTGTGTGCTTTTAGCGTCAGAAGAATGGGCCAAAGCAAACGGTCACGAAGTACTTGCTTACTTAACCTTCCAAGAAACAGCTGCTGTTGATTTCGTTGAGAAAAAAGAAGGCTTATTGATGGCGCCTGCTTATGCAGTTCCACGTATGCTTGAGCGTGCTGGCATTACACTTCAAGACTTCGACTACTACGAAATTCATGAAGCATTTGCATCGCAAGTTCTTTCAACGTTGAAAGCTTGGGAAGATCCAAAATTCTGTAAAGACCGTTTAGGTTTAGATGCTCCACTAGGTTCAATTGACCGCACTAAACTTAACGTAAAAGGTTCTTCACTTGCAGCAGGTCACCCATTTGCTGCAACGGGTGGTCGTATCATTGCTACTGCTGCGAAGTTGATTAACCAAAAAGGTTCAGGTCGCGTACTGGTTTCAATTTGTGCTGCTGGCGGCCAAGGTGTAACGGCAATTATTGAAAAATAATCTCGCCTTCGCCATGATAAAGCACCTCTTTTGAGGTGCTTTTTAACTGGTCAAAACAATCAATTTGCCCTATAGATAAAAATATAAAATAACCAAATACAAAACTATGCGAAATTCATTCCCATTATTGGCTTACCTCAATACACCCATTCGCTATTATTATTTTTACCTCGTTCCCTTAGGACTAGCCCTCCTTGTGGTCAGTTTTGATGTTCACTTTCAAGGCATGTTTCCAAGCACCATCGCATCCAACTTATCCAGTCCACATAAATTTCTCAATGACTTTTTTGGTATATGTACTTTCATATGTATTGTCATTATTTTTATCAATTATTTTCGCGTACAGCTCAACAGACAACAAATCCAGCACATTAAACAACACTACGCAAAACTGAATACACAGCAACGTTCAATGTTTAACCCCTTAGGCTTATTGTTTTTTATTTTTATGTTGCTCTTTTTCTGCTTAAGCTGGTTTTTGATCAGTGATGAAATCCCATACACAGATTCCAGTACAAAGAAAGGCGCAACCATGGTCTATCTAAAAGGCTTTGCTCATCCGTATATTAGCGCTGTAGTGAATAGCTTACACTATGCCCTCACGGTTCTTTTTGCCTTGATGATCCCTTATATTTTCAATGTTAGAAAATTCACATAAGAATCGCTGCACATTAAAAAAGCCACGACATTGCGTGGCTTTTTTTTAATTTGAATATTGCGCTTCAGGTTGAATACCCAATTTCGCCTCCAGCATGTCATAACACCACTGGAAAATAAAGGTATAAACCAAAATACACATGGTTAAACTGAAGTCGAGCACGATGGCTTGCCAAATACTCATTTGCATTGCATATGCGACCATTGGGATGGTTGCAAGCATCAAACCACCTTCAAAACCAATCGCGTGAAGAACACGCACGCCGATGGTTCTTTTTAGCTTTCTTTTCGCTTCAAACTTTTCAAAAAAATGGTTAAACACCATATTCCATATGACCGAAGTGACAGCCATGGCAATACCGAGTACACCTGTGACTTCTAAAGGCATATGGAATATGAAACTTAAAGCTACAGCAATGATCACCAATAGGATGATTTCATAGCTGAGCGCATGAATAATCCTTCTTTTGGAAATCAACATTTTTAATTACTCTTTCATAATTGGATGTTGGCTAGTTTATTTTTATAATATTGATTAATCGAGTTAGGTTCTTTCAATAAAATTGAAAGATAGAAAATTATGAATATCAATCAAGAGCAACTGATCATTTTTAAAACCGTGATTGAGTCAGGCTCATTTTCAGCTGCCGCACGAAAATTGGGCAAAGTGCCATCGGCCGTGAGTATGTCAATTGCCAACTTGGAAATAGACTTAAACCTACAACTTTTCTTACGTGAAGGACGTGAGCCCACAGCAACAGCGCAAGCCCTAACCTTGTATGAAAAGACCGAGCAACTACTGACCGAAATGAACCAATGGAAACAGCATGCCCATGCCCTAAGCCACGGTTTGGAGTCCTCGCTCAACATTGTAGTGGTATCTGAACTGCTACATATGCAATGGATCGACTACATCGCAATATTAGAAGCCGAATTTCCCAGTCTACAAATCAATATTTTTTCTGCACCTCAAGAAGATGCTCAGAAAATGTTACTCAATGGTACAGCACAACTAGCACTGATGTTTGAACGTGAACAACTGGAAAGCAGCGAACAGTTTGTAGAATTAAAACTCGAAACTTTAGTTCCCGTTGCCAATAAGGACTTTACTCTGGCGAAATTTTCACAAGTCAGTTTTGAACAAATTCAACACAGCCGTCAAATCGTGGTTGCCAGTCGCGATAAAAGCATTAAGCCAGAATTGCTCTATTCCAAACAGTATTGGCGGACAGACAACCATCACTCGGCTTGCGCCTTAATCATGCAAAACTTTGGCTGGGGTGTTTTACCCTTAGAAATGTTAAATGAAAACCCTCAGCTCAAAAAGCAGCTCAAAATATTAGATCTGATGGATTTCACCCCCAAGTTTGAATATTTTGTGGACTTGGTCTGGAGTCGTGAAAGTGAATTGGGTGCGGCTGCACGTTTTTTAATCCAACACATCCGAAATCAGCGTAAAAAAGTATAATTACTGCTGTTAAAACGTCCGAATCTACTTGGGTTAAAAGCAGTTTGTGTTATAAATATTTTACGGGTAATAACTTTAAGAACGAACGATCAATGACACAAACCGCATTAAACCAATTAAAAAGCTTAACCACCATTGTTGCCGACAGTAGCGATTTAGCAGCGATTAACCAATTTCGCCCGCTCGATGCAACCACCAATCCTTCTCTAATTACAGCAGCTGCAAGTCAACCTGAAAATAAAGAGTTGATTGAAGACGCTTTCGCTCAAGCCAAAGCGGAAGGCTTTGAAGATGACTTACTTATTGAACGTACGATTGACATTCTTACCGTCAAATTTGGTGTTGAAATTCTCAAGTTGATTGAAGGTCGTGTTTCCACAGAAGTAGATGCAGCGCTGTCTTATGATACCAATGCCACCATCAAAAAAGCCAAAGAGCTGCTGGCGCTATATAAAAACTACGGCGTAGATCAAGATCGTATTTTAATTAAAATTGCTTCGACATGGGCAGGCATTCAAGCAGCGAAAGTGCTGGAAGCTGAAGGCATCCATACCAACTTAACGCTTTTGTTTGGTGTGCATCAAGCACATGCTTGTGCGGAAGCGAATGTCACTTTAATCTCACCTTTTGTTGGACGTATTTTAGATTGGTACAAAAAGGCCGAAGGCGTGGACAGCTATCCCGTTGAAAAAGACCCTGGCGTACTCTCTGTGAAGCAAATTTACCAGTTCTATAAAGCACATGGGGTTAAAACAGAAATTATGGGCGCAAGCTTCCGGAGTATTGACCAAGTGTTGGGACTAGCCGGCTGTGACCTGCTGACTGTTGCACCTAATTTATTGGCTGCACTTGAACAAGACACGCGTGAAGTCAAAGCACAACTATCAGCAAGTGATATTGCACCAGCGACAACTGCACTTAACGCACTCGGTGAAACTGAGTTTAGAGATCAAATTGAACATGACCTCATGGCAACGCAACTGCTACAAGGGGGGATTGATGGATTTATTAAAGCTCGTCAACAACTGAACACACTGTTACGTCAGTCTTTTGGTTTAGATGAGGAAATTTCGGCTTAACTTGATTTTTCTTCTTTTAAAAGCCGATTTTGTTATCATGCAACATCGGCTTTTTTATTGAGAATACGTTGTGTTTGGTATTATCGACATCGGTACTTATATCATCGGTACAATTCTAATTGTGATTTTGCCAGGCCCAAATTCTCTTTATGTGATGTCCATTGCCTCACGATTTGGTATTAAGACAGGTTACTGGGGTGCATTAGGTGTTTTCACTGGCGATTTGATCCTCATTCTATGTACCGTGCTGGGTGCAGCATCTCTTTTACATGCTTTTCCTTGGCTGTTTATTTTATTAAAAATTGTAGGTGCACTGTATCTATCATATTTAGGTATAAAACTCTTGATTGCAGGAGTCAAAACCTGGAAGTCCAGCCCACAACAGCTTGCAGCAAGTACAGGCCAGAGTACTTTACAAAGCTTGCATCCTTTTCGCTCAGCGCTGACCATTAGCCTTTTAAACCCAAAAGCCATTTTGTTTTATCTGTCTTTTTTTGTGCAGTTTGTCGACCCAAATTATGCTTATCCAGCACTAAGCTTTGCCTTACTTTCCATTATTCTGCAAATCATCAGTATGGCTTATCTCAGTATTCTGATTTTTTCAGGTATTAAGCTGGCGAGCTATTTCAATCGACAGTTTAAAGTTGCAGCCGTTGCGGTGGCGACCGTCGGTCTGCTGTTTTGTGGCTTCGGCTTAAAACTGGCGCTTTCCACACTGTAATTTTCGTGAATAATCTCATTATTTTCGATAAAAAATCCATCATGTGCTGTTTTCTTTTTCAAGAACCAGCGTATGATCCTTGAACAATAGTAATTTTCACTCATTCAAATTATGTTTTGATCTTCATGCAAAAATTATTTCAAGATTTCTCAGTTCCAGCAGTATTCGCAGGTTTTATTACCTTCCTCATTGGCATTAGTGTGTCTTCAGTCTTGGTCATTCAATCCGCCCAAGTCTTAGGTGCAAATACCGCACAAATCAACTCATGGTTCTGGGCTTTAGGTCTGGGTATTGGTTTAAGTGGGCTGCTTTTATCTTGGAAACTTAAATATCCTGTATCGACCTCATGGTCTACGGCAGCACTGGCCTTAATTATTGCGACAGGCAGTGGTTATAGTTTGCATGAAGCGATTGGCGCATTTTTGGTCTGTGGTTTAGTTACTGCCATTTTGGGCTTTTTCGGTATCTTTGAAAAAGTTCTGACGTATATCCCGCAAAGCCTAACCAGTGCCATGCTAGCTGGTGTGTTATTGAAGTTTGGTATTTCATTGTTCGCTAGTATGCAAGACCATTGGGGTTTTATTTTATCCATGCTGGCGGCTTATATTGTTTCTAAGCGACTTACTCCACGTTACTGCATTGTCATTACAGTGATTGCAGGCTTGTTACTCTGCCCGTTATTCTTAGACTTCCATACGCCTCAAATCACATGGAGCCTAGCGCAACCTGTTTGGATGGCACCTGAGTTCAGCATGTCTGCTATTTTAGGTTTAGCGCTACCTTTGTTTGTGATCAATATGGCATCGCAGTACTTACCCGGTATTGCCATGATTAAAAGCTATGGCTATAACCCCCACGTCAATCAACTGATTGGATGGACGGGTACCGCTCAAGCCTTACTCGCACCCTTTGGCTGTTATAGTGTCAATACCGCAGCAATTAGTGCAGCTGTCAGTTTAGATGAACAAGTTCACCCTGATCCATCAAAACGTTATATTGCGGGCATGAGCTGCGGTTTCTTCTATATCTTAATGGGACTATTCGCAGCCACCCTGACCAGCCTTTTACTGTCTTTCCCTGCAATCTTTATTACAGCATTGGCTGGTATTGCTTTGTTTGGCACGATTAGTCATAACATCGCGATTGCATTTGAAGCGGTATCAGACCGTGAGGCAGCCCTCATGACCTTCTTATTCAGCGCATCTGGGGTACAGTTCTTTGGTATTGGCTCTGCCTTTTGGGGACTACTCTTTGGTTTTGCAGTTATGCTTATATTTAAATTTAAAGCCAAAAAAGTTTAAGCCCTCATACAAAAAGCACCCTCGATGGGTGCTTTTTCATTTTTAAATATTGCTAAATTGAAAACTTAATGCTGATAACTTCGTTGAATCAATTCTTGCTTAAGCTGCATCGTCTCAGACAGATTTTCCACCTCGGTAAATGCTGTGAGCCAAATGCCATCTGCAGCATAGCGTAAAATTTTAAGCTCCAAATTATTATCTGTATCCTGATGTCGCGCTAAACGTTTTTCTAGCCACTCAATCCAATACTCATTAAAGGTACGATCCGTCAGCATAATCATCGAAATAGCTGACCAAGAATGCTCCAAGCCTAGCACCTGCTTTTCTAGAGTAATTTCAATATAGGCTCGGGTAAAGCAACCATAACGATCACGGTCTTGACTAATCAACTCATCAACAACACGATCCAATTGTTCAAGTTGTTCCACAACCATCGCTTCAAGTAGCTTTTGTTTGTTTGGGAAATGATGGAAAACACCACCCTTACTCACGCCAACCAAATCAGCCACTGCTTGTATGGAGACCCCAGTCACGCCTTTTTCAGCAGCCAAACAGATCGCATGTTGTAGGATACTTTGGCGAACCTGTTCTGGTGCCTTTTTACGTGGACTTGCTTGTTGCATCGAACTTAATGCCCTGTTGAATTTGAAAATAAGTTAATCACGACCACACCAGAAACAATCAGTGCAATACCGATCATTGCTGCGAAATCTAGACTTTGTCGGAAAACAAAGTAACCAATCAGAGCGGTTAAAACAATACCAACACCCGCCCAAATCGCATAAGCGATACCCAATGGAATCACTTTAATCACTTGAGACAATAAATAAAATGCCAACGAAAATAGAACGACTACGGCCAGAGAAGGCAATAGCTTGGTAAAACCTTCCGACTTTACCAAAAAAGTCGAACCAATCACTTCAGAAATAATTGCCATCGCCAGCAAAGCATAAGCCATTAATATAGGATTCATCAGAAACTCAACAAAAAAACATACCAATCGGTCGGTATGTTATTAAAATAGCAAAAATTAAACAAGGCTTTCTGCATACTTTTTTATTTTGTTTCAGTCGGCCTTGAGGTTTGCTTTATAAAATCAATGGTTCGATCAAAGGTGATCTGACTCGCTTGTTTGCTCATCATGAACTGATATTCATGCACCAAAAACTCCTTAGAGTCTGGATAAAAAGCCTCCGTGACTGCAACCTGATGCTGCTTCAACACCTCGACGAAAGGTAAAGACTGGCTATTGGTTAAAAAGTCTTTATTTCCTCCACTAATAAAGACAGGTGGATACTGTGGCGTAATATGCTCACTGGTTGAAATTGCCTTTAAAAAAGCTGCATCCTCTTTACGCTCTCCTGTATACGCTTGAACCAAGTTATAAACGCCCCATTCAATGAGCCTGAGTTCCTCAGGAGCGGTGTTTACAAAGCGATATAAGTCATAAATACCACAATGCAAAATTAGCCCTTTAAGCTGTTTCGGCTGAATGCTCGGCTTAAAATTGGATGCTTGAGCAAATGCGGGATTCGTCAAAAGCGCAGCATAATGACTGGCAATATTGGCTCCAGCAGAGTCTCCTGCTAGATACAGTTGGTTCGGGTTAATATGATACTGAGCAGCATTCAATTGTAAGAAATTCAGTGCATGATCGACTTGCTGTAACTGAGTGGGATAAATAGCCTCAGGTGCAAACTGATACTCTACCGAGACCACGTTAAAGCCTTGATTAGCTAAAAGCTTAAAATAACCTCGCGCATGCTCTTTTGAGCCCGAAACCCATCCGCCGCCATGAATCCAAACCACCGTGGGCACTGCGTTTAATTGTTCAATATTTTGGGGTTGATAGATGTCAACATTCAGCTCAGGACTAGCTTGATATGTAATATTATTGTGTACGATGACATCGGGAGGCGCAAAGCGATCTAGCATTTTCATTTGAATATTGGTTGCTGTGTTAAATGTACCCGCAATTAGTTTGGTGCTCTTTTCTACACTTTGACACGCGCTCAAAAGCACAATCATGAAAACAGTACTAAGTACTTTTATTATTGGTTGAAAAATCATACTGTTCGGCCCCATCCTTTTTTCAAATGATTCTAATACAGTCTCTATCACATCGCATGATTAAACAGATCTCATTTCAGCTTCATTTAAACACCAGAAGTATCTTTTAAAGAATATCGTATTAAATCTGAAACTTGAGTTTTTCACTCAAGATTTTGGACACGAAAATCAGCATTTTCTTGAATTATTTTCTTTTAATTTCATGAATTTTCAATTTTTAGCCCGATCAAAATTGAACATTTAATGGCAGTGTGTTATCAATAAATCAAGAACTAAATCTTATACAAAAAGGAGTCCCTCTGATGGCTTACCAACATATTTTAGTCCCTGTTGACGGTTCACAAATTTCTTTTTCTGCGGTTAAGCAAGCGGCTGAAATTGCCAAAGTTTTTGGCAGTCAACTTACATTGATTAGCTTAGTTGCTGAAGACCCTCTCAAAGATGCCGATTTTTACTATACCTCTCCAATCATGAAAGACTATTTCATACAAGCCTATAACAATGCTGAGAAAGCCCTTCAGGATGCGGTTCAAATTGCACAAGAACAAGGTGTAACAGCTCAGTCTAAAATCATTAAAGGTGAAGTCTCTGAAGATGCTGTGGTCGAAACAGCAACTTCACTGAAAAATGACCTGATTGTAATGGGTTCACATGGTCGCAAAGGCTTTCAAAAATTCCTATTAGGCAGCTTTGCTCAAGATGTTCTCAAATCTACTGAGCTCCCAGTTCTCATTGTTAAAGCTTAATCAACTATAACGCGTCTTTATGTGAGCTGATTTCGCATGTACTGCAAAATGATCCGCATAAAGACGTACCATTAAGGAGAAGATAATGAGCTACAAACACATTTTGGTTGCCGTCGATGAATCACCGATGTCTTATGCTGCTGTTGAACAAGCACTTGAGTTGGCCAAAGATTTAAATAGTCGCGTAACGCTCATGAGCGTGATTGCAGTCGATCCATTTGTCGGAGTCGACTTCTATAAAGTAGCACCAGCTATCACCGACTATTTTCTACATGCTGAAAAAGTCGCTCAAGACCGTTTAGCCGAAGTAAAGCTCTCATTTGACCGTGATGAAATTGAGGTGGATACCAAAGTGATCCGCGGCATCTCTCCTTCTGAAGGTATTATTCATGTGGCCGATGAAGTCGGTGCAGATCTGATTCTGATGGGCTCACATGGCCGTACAGGTTTTAAAAAGATGATGTTAGGTAGTGTGGCGCAAAATGTTCTAACGCAGTCTCCAATACCTGTGCTGATCGTAAAAGTTTAAGTATTGTTTTAAATAAAAAAGACTGCCGAAGCAGTCTTTTTTATTTGGCAGAACTCGTTCACTTCATTTGCTTTTACTAATCTGCTGATGCAAATTTTGCAAATAATGCTCTGCTGCCGACTGTTGCATAAAAGTTTTTTGAAATAAACCCGAAGCCTGATGGTTATGCGGACTATATTCAACATTGACTTGAAATGTTCCCAGTTCAGCACTTTTCGCAATACGAATAGCAATAATATGAACGGTATTTAAATAAAACCCATCTTCAATTTTAACTAACATATCTGTTTTTACACTCTACATGTTTGTCTGCCCAATAGCCTGTATACAGAAGCCGAAAAAATACAGAATATTGAGCTAATCATCTGTTATGCCATAACATTATACCCATAAAATGCGATTTATTTCACACTATTCACATGAATGTTCATTATTTATAAAAATACCAATGTGCACTCTTCATGCTGTCATTCTTCAGTTTACATAAAAAAAGCCAGTCTACTGACTGACTTTTTTTATGCGTAGATCAGTTAAATACTTAACATACTGCTTAAAGTTTCACTGACATTTTTAGATTTCACTTGTGGTTTTAAAGCCTCAAGCTTCGCTTTCACTTCGCTACGCTGTGGCTCTGCCAATGTGTACCAACGTGACAAAACCTGAAGTAAACGAGAGCCAACAATTGGGTTTTTCTCATCTAAATATTTTGCCAGCCCAATGAAATGATCCACACCAAAACTCCATGTGTTCACTGGGTTTGCATTTAAACCACCACTCACTGAACGAATGCGGTTCGGCACGCCCAAATCATAATCGGCATGTGAAGTGAGGTATTGAATGGTTTCCGTCGTAGCACAAGGATGTGCCGCTTGAAGTGTGAACCACTGATCTAGTGACAAAGCCTCATCTTTAAAACGTAGGTAAAAATCACGTAAAGCCGCTTCTGCTTGCGGTGCATCATTCCAAACCAAGACACGTAGTGCACCTAAACGTTCAGACATATTGCCTGTGGCTTCATATTGCTGATATGCCAGCTCAAAAGCACTTTCATCGCCTTGACGCGCCATCATACTAAGCATGATGTTTTTCAGCGCACGGACACCCATGGCTTGTGAAAACTCTTTTTGCAAATCTGGGTCTAAAGCCAAATAAGTGTCTTTACAGAACGCACCTAACTCACGTGCTAATTTTTCAATCAAAGCATTACGTTGTTCTTGAATCTTCGCTGGTTCGTAGTCAGTGTCGATACGACTACCTAAATAACCTTCACTTGGCACATCAAATAAACGTGATGCCAAGAGTGGATCTTGTTCAACAAGATCTGGTAGCGTGTTTTTAATGGCTTGAATATAAATATGCGCATCATGACCATTGAGTAAAATACGCTCAAGCAGTGTTTGCGTTGCTTGCCATTGGTTAAAACCATTGGTTTCGTATTGAATCAGGAACGCCAACTCTTCATCGGTATAGTTAAATTCTAAGTTGACGGGCGCAGAAAAATTACGCAGTAATGACACGACAGGTTTCGTGCTTAAACCGCTAAACACAATGCTGGCTTGATCTTGATCGAAAAGATACACACCGTCTTTGACTGCATTTTCAAATAAACTGTCTGAGTTTAAAAGCAATTGCTCACCTGTTGCAGCATCGAACAGCGCTAAAGCGACAGGGATTGGCACAGCTTTTAGATTCGGATACTTAGGATGTGCTTTTAAACTTTGCTTAAAGTTTAAGGTATAAGTTTGTGCAGCAACATCATAGTGCCCCTCAGCTTCTAACTTTGGTGTACCCGGTTGGTTATACCATGTTAAGAAATTGGATAAATCTACGCCTGAACCTGCGGTTAAAGCGGCTACCCAGTCTTCAACTGTCACGGCCTGACCATCATAGCGTTCAAAGTATTCATCAGTTCCTTTACGGAATTTTTCTTTGCCTAATAAGGTTGCCATCATGCGGTTAATTTCTGCACCTTTTTCGTAGACCGTTGCAGTATAAAAGTTATTGATTTCCACAAAATGGTCTGGACGCGGTGGATGAGACAATGGGCCTGAATCTTCTGGGAACTGATGCGCTTTGAGTACCGCAACGTCGTCAATACGTTGAACCGCAGCAGACTGCAAATCTTCTGAGAAAGATTGATCACGGAAAACCGTTAAGCCTTCTTTTAAACACAATTGGAACCAATCACGGCAAGTAATGCGGTTACCTGTCCAGTTATGGAAGTATTCATGGGCAATGACCGACTGTACACGCATGATCGCGGCATCTGTCGTATATTCTTCATCTGCCAAAACACATGACGTGTTAAAAATGTTGAGACCTTTATTTTCCATCGCACCCATGTTGAAAGCACTGGTAGCCACAATCATATAGTTGTCTAAATCATAGGGACGACCATAGTGTTCTTCATCCCAACGCATTGAATGCTTTAAGGCTTCCATCGCAATATGACATTTCGGAATATCTTTTTCTTCGGCATAAATTTCCAAAGCCACATCACGGCCTTCAGAGGTCACATAACGGTCTTTTAAAACCGCCAAATCACCAATCACACAAGCAAACAAATACGCTGGTTTTTTGGTTGGATCTTGCCAAATGGTATAGTGACGGCCTTCGCCAGCCTCACCCGCTTCAATCAAGTTACCATTAGCAAGGAGCACTGGATATTTTTTGTCAGCTTCTACACGGGTGGTGAAAACTGAAAGGACATCTGGACGGTCTGGGTAAAAGGTAATTTTACGGAATCCTTCAGGCTCATTTTGGGTAACAAACAAATCTGATGCGGCTTGGTATAAACCTTCAAGTTGTGTATTTGACTCAGGATGAATGATCACCGATGTCTCAAGCTTGATCTGATTTGGTGCATTACGAATCACCAACTGCTCTGCATCAAGCACATATTGCTCTTGGCTAAGTTGCTGACCATTCAGCACTAAACTTTTCAGCTCTAAATCACGACCGAGTAAAACCAAATCACCCTCAGTTTGGCGCGTCAGCTCCAGTACAGCATCAACTTTGCTATGCTCATCATAGACTTGAATATCGAGGTGAATGCTATCTACTAAAAAAGATGGTTTTTGATAGTCTTTTAAATAGACGGTTTGATCTGCTTCAATAATTGGATTTGCCGCAATATTCATGTCATGTCCTAATGCTATTGGTCTACAGCTTTATATTGTGTATGTTTTGATCATACGACAAGTTTGCCATACTGTCTGTGTATGTTGAATGATAATTATATGGGCACGTTGAATAGGCTTTTCAATTCTATTTGTCTTATCCCGCTCATATGACTGCACCAAGTGAATAAGAAACAGTCAACGCCCTTATCGTGCCGTGCTTGTCTAGCAATATTTGCACCAGCCTTTACACTTAAACAGTGCCATTAGCTCTCTACCATTCAAACGCTGAGAAACTTAAAGATATCGATAATATATAAAGCCAGCTCTTTTCAAATATCTAACTTAATTTTCAAATCGGCTACATTTTGTGCACAGTTTTTGCTTGTATCTAAATATGCATAGCGCATGATAATACTTAAGCAAAATAAAAGAGGTGTGAGATGTACTTAAAAAACCATATCGTCCGCGTCGAAAATATAAAAATGCTGCAAGCAATGCATGCTGCAAAAATTGATCATAAAGTCATTGCCCTGTTCATGAGCTGTGAAGGAATGCCTTTACAAGCACATGATGTCAGCAGCATTCTAAATCACTACGACACACTAGGGACTAAAAAGTTGCCGAGCAAAAAAGTTCAAGCCATGATTGAAGCTAAAAAACTAGGTATGGAAGATGACTCTCTACCTTGCCCCGTTTAAATTCTACTAGTCCAAAAAATACGGTGCATGCCGTATTTTTTTTGCCCTATATTCGCCACTGCGTTGCTTCACCCATCTAGCGCTTACAAAGCACCTCTGCTTGTTCAATTACACTGCAATTTACAACGCCTTTCTGAAATTTTAGCGTGTATAATTTGAGAAAATCCTGAGTTTCAAATTCATCTTATGTCGCTTCAAATTTTGCACAAACAACTTGATGAGAGCACGCCTTGTCCACTTTGTCAGGCGGCCATGTTTTGGGTGGATGCTGAACAATACGACAAAGAAATTAACTTTCATGAATGTAGCCACTGCCAACATCGTGTTTTTAGCAATTCAAACTTAAACTGCCACTGCGACAGTTGCTTAGCACAGCGCAAAAAAATATTGAAAGAAACTCGTCAGCAAGAACAGCGTAAAACCAAAACCAAGGACATTTATGAGTTTGAACTGGGTCAACTCAGTTTTATGCATAAATTATTTTTATTGGCCCTGTTAGATGACTACGCACAAGAACATACACAGCACCAAGAGTTTATTGATTGGGAACAGATCAAATATTTTAGCATTACCCCCAATTATCTGTTTCAAAATAGTCTCATCAAACAACTGGTAAAAGAACAAATCCTCGTTGCCAAAGATTTTGCCAGTGAAGCCCATCAGTATTATATTAATGTGCGTTTGGACGGCTATTCTGAACCTAGCCTATTTAGTGTTACGCAGCAATTACGTTATTGGTTTTATGAAAATCTTAGCCTTGGTGTGCCTTTTAAGACCGCGGATGAAGTCAAAAATGCCTTGTACCAATTGCTCTATCAGGAAATTATCCAATTTATGCAGTTTTACTGCCGTACTTGGGGCATTCAAATTGCGGGAAATAACAGTTTCCAAGTGTTTTGTTATCGTTTACTCGATGTACTCGCGGTCGGACAAATTTATTATTTAATCCAAACTGCATTGGAGTATTTATATGAACGTAAAGCCTTACAACCCAGAAATGAAAACTTTATTAACACCAACTTACTGAAAAAAACTCTACAACAATACCGTGAACGCAGTGTGGCTGAAAAATGGGAAACATCAACTCTGCCTCGACCACATAACCTACCATTCAGCAAAATGAGCGAAGTCTTATTTTTCCGATTTTTAGGCTATGACGAAGCCATTTTCTTTCAGCCTGTCTCTCGTTCATGGCAAAAAATTGAACCACGTTTAAGTTTCTACTCACAAAAACGCTGTATGTACTGCGGTTCAAATGAGCTCACCGTAGATTATGATGCCGACCAATATGTGACTTTATTTTGTCGCAAATGTAAGCATCAAGACCACTATTTCACCAAATAAGGGCATCCACTATGACCCAGCTTTTAGACCTGTCCTTGCTTAACACAAAACAATCGATTCAAGACCAAACCGATGTCTTGGTGGCATATGTTGCTGAAGCTTGGACTGCCCTGCAAACGCAACAACCTTTGGTACAATGTATCACCAACAGTGTGGCTGCCAACTATGCAGCCAATGTTTTATTGGCTGCAGGCGCCTCACCTGCCATGATTGATAATCCCTTTGAAGCTGAAAGTTTCACACGCATTAGTGCAGCGCTCAGTATTAATCTAGGTACGCCAACCTCTGAACAAATGCAAGCCATGCAAATCTCGGCACAAACCGCGCAGCAGCAAAACATTCCGTGGGTATTAGACCCTGTGGGATATGGGCCGTTTTTAAAGTGGCGCTCTGAAATGGTGAATCAGCTGTTAGCTTTTCAACCCACGGTTATTCGTGGAAATGCATCTGAAATCAGCACACTTGCGGGAAACCAGATCGAAACCAAAGGCGTTGATAGTACTGCAAGCAGTGCTGATGTTTACCATCAAGCAAAAACACTTTTAGCGCAGGCTGAAGTCATTGCCATTTCTGGTGAGTCTGACTATATTCTCTCCAAACAACTTGATGCTGTAATCCAAGTCAATGGTGGTTCACATTTACAACCCAAAGTTACTGCTACAGGTTGTGCCCTTGGTGCATTAATTGCAGCCTATAGCGCAGTCACCAATCCTGTCATTGCAGCGCTGTCTGCGCATGTCCACTTTGCCATTGCTGGGCAGCTTGCATATGCCCGAAGCCAAAGCACAGGAAGTTTTAATGTAGCGTTTATGGATCACATTCATCAAATGAAAGCTGAAACCATTTATAAATATGCGGATATACAGCTTATCCGTACCTCAGCCTAAATAAAGTATGGCGAGAGTTTCTGCTTAGGTAACTTCTCGCCCTAAAAGCACGTTCATCGCCGCTTCTAGCAGAGTCAGCACATCTAATTTACAGATACACATTAAACCCATACCAATAAAATAATCAGGCGTATGTTGCATATAAAAGTTGATATGACGACTGGCTCGATTTCGAAGCCGAATCAATTGTTCAGGCGTGGTCTGCGGCAGTACACAAGGATGCACAAACACATCCTCACTGCGCTGTTGCACATTCACATGACGGTTTTGCATTAGATCAAGAACCTGTAAGTAATCCTTAGGCATTGGCACTTCTGCACGCGGATAAAAGCGTTTTGAACGTGAAGCAAACAGCCGATATACTTTTGGCTGCATCAAACTCGAAACAAACCATAACTGACGCGTGGGATATTTTAAACGATAACCCAAGGTCACTCGAATTGCGGATAAAAGTGTTCTGTTTTGATTTCGGTAATCAGGTAAAAAAGCTGCACGCGAGCTAAGAATATATAAAGGTTGATGCGCTGTCTTAAGCTTCAATATAGCAATAATATTTTGCCCAACTATTTTTCCGCGATGATAAAAACGAATAATTGGTAATGCCACTACATCAGGGTTATATACTAATTGATGTAGTTCTTCTTGGATTGCATTTGGGAAAATTTGTCGATCAAAAGTTTCAAGCTCTTCAAATAGAACTTGTTTTTTCTCTACTGAAAGCTTTTTAAAATCAACGACCTTTTCCATAAGTTGCATGAAGTATTTCCGTTCTTATTTTGATCACTTGTTTTACTGCTATAGTCTAAATGCAATGCTTTGATAACCATAGGGATAGAAACAAGCTGTCTTCACCAAACAGGTAATTTCAAGTACGCAATACGACAACCCAATTGCGGGCATAGAATAACTGCTTTTTATTTAAGTGCATAGCGCTTATTTTATAAGCAGAAAAAATGCCAGCACAAAGCTGGCATTTTTTCTCACAATCTATTATTGCAATGATTAAGCAGTACGATAGCTAATATTCACGGTCTTAATTCGGTTTGAATCCAACTCAAGCACTTCAAAGTGAACACCACGGTAGTCCAGTTGAGTCCCAACGTGTACATCACCATGAGTTTTATCTAGGATTAAACCGGCAACACTAATATAGCCCGCATCTTCTTCAACCAAATCGATCATCCCAAGTTCCAGTTCAAGCTGATATAAATCCAGCATGCCTGTCGCCTTCCACGTCTGATCATCAACCTTCACCAAATCAAGTTGCTCATCGGCATCGGGAAATTCACCAGCAATCGCTTCAAATACGTCAAGCGGTGAAACAAGGCCCTGCACATTACCAAACTCATCGCTCACCAAAACCAATGAACCTTTAGACGTTCTTAACGTATTAATCGCATCAATGACTTTCATTTTTTTAAAAATGTAAATTGGACGATGACGTTTGATCAGGTCTTTCAATTGCTCTTCATCATCTAAGACATCGAGCAATTCTTTGGCGCGCGCAATGCTGATCACTTTATCCAAGCTACCGCGGCACACTGGAAATAAACTGTGCGGCACAGACAGTACCTGTTCACGAATTTTCTCAGGTGAATCATCAAGATTGACCCACGAAATTTGACTACGCGGTGTCATGATCGACGCGACCGAACGTTCAGCCAATGTCAATACACCGCCAATCATATAACGTTCTTCATCCGCAAAAGTTTCTTGCGCTTGAAGCTGATCAGGGTCTTCAGCTTGGAGCTTGCCACCCATGAGTTTTAAAATAGAATCCGCAGTACGATGACGCAGAGGAATTTTCGCTTCATGTTTTGCCGCATTGCGCTCACCAAATTGGTTAAAGGCTTCAATTGCAATAGCAACACCAATACCCGAATAGATATAACCTTTAGGAATGTGGAAGCCGAAACCTTCCGCAATCAGGCTGATACCAATCAACAATAGGAAGCTTAAACACAAGATGACCACAGTCGGATGACGGTTTACAAAAGTCATTAATGGTTTCGAAGCCAACAGCATGACCACCATGGCAACGACCATAGCCACCATCATCACATTAATGTTGTCGACCATACCAATCGCGGTAATCACCGAATCCAATGAGAACACAGCGTCAAGGATCACAATCTGTGCCACAACTGCGGTGAAACCCGCGTAGACCACATTGGTGGTCAGCTTAACTTCAGGCTTACCTTCAATTTTTTCATGCAATTCGGTAACGGCTTTATAGACTAGGAATAAGCCACCAAATAAAAGAATCAGATCTCGCCCAGAGAATGTCCAATCTAAGACAGTAATCAGCGGTCGAGTCAACGTGACTAACCAAGTGATGATAAACAACAAGCCCAAACGCATTAAAAGTGCAAGTGACAGACCAATGACACGCGCTTTATTGCGTTGCTCAGGAGGAAGTTTTTCAGCCAAAATGGCAATAAAGACTAGGTTATCAATACCTAAAACAATTTCTAATATAATAAGCGTAAGTAAACTTACCCATATTCCCGGATCTAATAAAAATTCCATTATTTCATTACCCCAGAATTATGTTTCTGTTTTAAAAGCATAGACCTGCACGGCGACGGATCCATATTTGTGACCTGTTCAACTAAAGATGAAATAATTATGCCTGAGATGTTTGGTTTGTAATAATTTTTTTATGGTTTTTAACAAATTTTTAATATTCGACCACTTATTATGCAAAAAATACATAAAAATATCGAAATCACTGTTTGAAATTTTGTCACTTAATGCCAATTGTCGCATTCTATAAAGATTAGACGCCACGGTCATTTTTTAGTTTTTCTAATTAAATCCATCGCAAATAAAAACCAAATAATTGTTTTTATTTAATTATTTATTTTAATAATAGTTAAAAAATATCAATTCACTACATTTATGATCTCCACAAATGACACTTTTTGTTAAAAACACTAGTTCACAAATCCATTTTTTTCACTAAAATGAAACACGACCAGCATTGTTGTAAAAGTGGTCAATCACCCAAACCAAGGATGCGCGGATTGACAATCCGATCAAAGTAATCGAAGACAGGATTCATCGCTATGAACAATGAAAAAGCATTGACCTTCAATAAGACGTCAAAAATGCTTGCCAATACTAGCTATGAAGGCGCATATCTGCATTTAGACTCCTCATTTGATCAGCATCAAGTTAAAGTTGTGGTTTCGCATAATAACCAAAAGTTTGAAATGCACTTGCCTATCGTTCTACAGGACGGTGTTCCCATGGCTAAACTCTCTTTAGATTCTCACCAGAATGCTGAAGTCGAAGATGAAGTTGTACAATTTGCTCAAAGTATTGTGAGCTTCCATCAAGATAAAGACGGCTATACCCTGTCTCTTCTAAACAACCACGCTTAACTTTTCTTGATTACTGGCCAAGGCTTTCTTTTAACAGATTTCCTTTATGATGAGAAATCCAGTAATTTTGTATAGGACTTACGCATTGACGGATTCAAAAAAGTATTAAAATACTTTATAAAGTATCTGTGATCAGACGAATTAAACATGCTTCTACAGCAACTTGTACTCTACCCATTTATATGGGCTTTCTCATGACAGAACCGAACTCTATTAGCTGCACACAACTTGCCGAGACTTATAATATCTCGCATGATAGTGTAAATCGCTTTCTAGAGCGTGAAGACTACACACCTCACGACCTATATCAGGAAGCAATTCAACATATTGATAATAATAAACTTATAGTCAGTATTGATGATACTGTTTTAGATAAACCGTATAGTCAGCATATGGACTTAGTTAGCTATTTTTGGTCAGGCAAACACCACCGATCCGTCAAGGGTATTAATCTCATTACCTTGTATGCGACAGATCAAAATGGTCAAAATATTCCAATTAATTTCCGAATTTATGACAAATCTGAAAGTAAAACCAAGAATGATTACTTTATGGATATGTTAAGTGAAGTACTCAGTTGGGGTGCAAAGATTCAATTCATTACAGGTGATAGTTGGTATTCATCGATTGCAAATCTAAAAACCATAAGAAAACATGGTATTCGATTTATGTTTGGTATCGACTGTAACCGTAAGGTTTCCCCAGAAAAAGGACAATGGTTTCAACTGCGTTTATTGCCGAATTTCCATCAGGGTCAAGTGGTCTGGCTCAAAGATTTTGGCTTTGTACAATTATTTAAGACTCAGTTAAAAGAACAGCAGAGGTTTTATATTGTGCATCAAGATGAAGATGATTTATTGTCCTTTGAGGGTTTTCATGAATTACATTCAAGTCATTGGAAAATAGAACAATATCACCGAGTGATTAAACAGGTTTGTCATATTGAAAAGTTTCAAGTAAGACGATCTAAACTGATTTTGAATCATATTTTTTCAGCCTTGATGGCCTACGTCGAGATACAAAAGAACCAGTTTGAGCGGATCTTTGAAAATGTATATCGTTGGCAGAAGAAATTATTTAGACCAATCATCAAAGACTTCATTGATGACTTTATTCTCGATAAAAATCATCTGCTACCACAGAGAATCTATAAATAATACTGCGTAAGTCCTATTGTATTGATAAGTGTATGAGTGTTCACATAAAATGTGTTCAAATGATCTATAAAATAAAAATACGATTCACGGGGAATCCGTCACATGACCAAAAAGTACAGTAAGTTCCTACCAGGTTCTGAAGATTTTTCTTTAGAAAGCTTTCCATTTTACTGGGTAACGCAAGTACATGCACAGTATGTACTCAATGTCGATCATGCTTTAAAAAAGTATGGTTTAGATAACTCACGTCGTCGTATTTTACTGGCTCTAGATTCAAAGCCACATGCCAGTGTTTCTGATTTATCTGACATGGTGGTCTCTAAAATGTCGACAACCACCAAAATTGTTTATCGCTTAAAAGATGAAGGATTGGTTGAAACTTATTCTTGTGAAGATGATGCACGTATCACCCGTGTTCTTCTCACCGAAAAAGGTGTTGAAATGACCAATAAGATCAATGATCTCACCAGTGTTGTACTTGAGCAATCATTTGAAGGCTTAACACCTTTGCAAATTGAAAAAATGATGGAAAGCTTAAAACACGTTTTTAAAAATTTAGCTCGCTAAACCGTTTAAAAGTCGAAAAAGTTGAGTTGGGGACTCTCTTTTTCGACTTTTATTTTCGGCACATGTGAACATTCAAACTCTTCAACAGGAAAGCCTTGTACAAAGGATTGAATATTCGGTGATTTCCAGCTGAGCCACTCCTCTAAGCGTTCATGTGGAATCACGATCACTGAGCGCTTCACATCCCCCAGCTCATGAAACTCCCGCATCATTGGGTGGTCTATGGCATCCATCGTAAGCATCGTTGCTGAACAGACTACCTCGCCTGCTATACGACAGATTTCATAAAGTGCAGCAACAAAAATAACCTGCCCATCCTGTCGTCTAACACCCCATTTCTGCGGCTTTTGTTCTATATATTTTGACTCATAAAATTCAAAAACTGGGATCACCCCAAACTGATATTTGGAAGTGGCTTCAATAAAACTAGCCTTTTGCAAGAGTGTCTCACTTCGAGCATTATAGGTTTTCGTTGCAATACTCTTATCTTCGGCCCATTTCGGTATTAAACCAAAATGTACCTTACGCCACTCAAAACCTATATTTGATTTGAACAATAAAGGCAGCTCATAACCAGGATAGACTTCTTCGACATAATCAAAAGGAATTTCAGGTAGACCAAACTGTTGTACTTGAGCAAAGGTTAGAGGCTTAAAATTAGCGCACATGGATTTTCATCCAACTTGGTGGTTAACAATAGTATGAAGAGCTTTATATAGCGAATTGTATAAGGCTTTTATCTGCGGCGTCTAGTTGAGATACTTATTTAGCACTACGCTTAAAACCATTCATAGCCTTGAATAAGTCCAATCTATAGATCACTGCTATTACCCAAAATTAAATCAGTCTTATTGATTTACTCTAAGGATACAGTACGACTTATTTCGTCCAATAAAAAAGCCTCCGAAGAGGCTTTTTTAGATTTACAGATTAGTCACCTGTATAACCTTTTAACTTCAAGCGTGCAGCATGCAGAAGTGGCTCTGTATAACCTGATGGCTGCTCACCACCTTTAAACACTAAGTCATACGCTGCTTTATATGCATAACCATCGAAGCTTGGTGCCATAGGCGTGTAAAGCGGATCGTTTGCGTTTTGTTCATCAACGATTTTCGCCATACGCTGCATCACTTCTTCAACTTGCGCCGCAGATACGATGCCATGACGTAACCAGTTTGCAACGTGTTGAGATGAAATACGTAAAGTTGCACGGTCTTCCATTAAACCCACGTTATTGATGTCTGGAACTTTCGAACAACCTACACCCAAGTCAACCCAACGCACAACATAACCCAAGATCCCTTGAAGGTTATTTTCAAGCTCTTTGGTTTTCTCTTCTTCAGTCCAGTTGGTATCTGTCGCTAAAGGTGGTGTTAACAAATCATCTAATGATAAAGGCTGAGTATTCAATAATTCTTTTTGACGCTCAGACACGTTGCACTGGTGGTAGTGAATCGCGTGAATGACAGCACCAGATGGAGATGGAACCCATGCACAGCTTGCGCCCGCTTCTGGATGTTCAATCTTGGTTTTATACATGTCTAAAAGCATGTCTGGTTTTGGCCACATGCCTTTACCAATTTGTGCTTTACCACGTAAGCCCGCTTGAAGACCGATCATCACGTTACGGTTTTCATATGCTGGGAACCAAATTTGTGATTTCACTTCGCCCTTACGAACGAATGGACCTGCTTCCATAAAGGTATGGATTTCATCACCTGTACGGTCCATAAAACCTGTATTAATGAAGATGGTACGGTCTTTCGCTTGAGCAATACAGTTTTTCAAGTTTACAGAAGTACGACGCTCTTCATCCATGATACCGATTTTTAACGTTTTTTCAGGCAGGCCAAGCGCTTGTTCTGAACGCTCAAACAACTCAACCGCAAAAGCAACTTCTTCAGGACCATGCATTTTAGGTTTTACGATGTACATTGAACCTTTACGAGAGTTCTTGTTTTCGTTTTCACCTTTAATGTCTGCAAAAGATAATAGCGGAGTGATTAATGCATCCATGATACCTTCGTAGATTTCAGCACCATCTACAAGAATCGCAGGGTTGGTCATGAGATGACCCACGTTACGAAGAAGCATCAATGAACGGCCATGAAGTTTCGTTTCACCACCGATCAAGTTTTTGTGCGTACGGTCTTTATTCAAAGTACGCGTAACAGTTTTACCATTTTTCTCGATAGACTCTGAAAGCGTACCCTTCATCAAACCTAACCAGTTACGGTAGCCTTCAACTTTCTCTTCTGCATCTACAGCAGCGATCGAATCTTCTAAATCCTGAATAGTCGTTACAGCAGCTTCAAGAACTAAATCTTTTACGCCAGCGGCATCTGTTTTACCAATTGGGCTGTTCGCATCAATTTCAATTACAACGTGTAGGCCGTTGTTTAAAAGTACGATTTCTGTTGGAGCCGATTCTTCGCCATTAAAACCAACAAATTGTGCTTCTTTAGCCAAAGTCGATGTCGAACCGTCTTTTAACGTCACAACTAACTTTTTGCCTTCAACTGCATATTTTGTCGCATCAGCATGCGAACCATTCGCTAATGGGAAGGTTTCATTTAAGAAGTTTTTAGCAAATGCAATAACTTTGTCGCCACGCACAGGGTTATAGCCTTTACCTTTTTCCGCGCCACCGTCTTCTGGGATCACGTCAAAACCGTAAAGTGCGTCGTATAAAGAGCCCCAACGCGCGTTTGCAGCATTTAAGCAGTAACGTGCATTACGCACAGGTACTACCAATTGCGCACCAGCCAATAATGCGATTTCTTCATCTACATTTTCTGTGCTGATTTGGAAATCTTCTACTTCTGGTACTAAGTAGCCAATTTCTGTAAGGAAAGCTTTGTAAGCTCCAAGTTCAAATTTGTTGTTGCGGTGCCATTCATCGATCTTCGCTTGAATGTCGTCACGCTTAGCCAATAGTGCTTTGTTCTTTGGGCTAAGATCGACAACGACTTGTTCAAAGTTTTTCCAGTAAGTTTCACTGTCCAAACCTGAACCTGGAAGTGCTTCATTTTCGATGAAATCGTAAAGTTCTTTAGCAATCGCTAACTTGCCTTTTTGAATACGTGCAGTCATTGTCTTTCCTGATATTGCTACTTTTTATACAAGAGATTCTAGTATACCGATTTAAACTTGGCTGAATAGTAATATCACCGTGCGAAATAGTGATCATTTTTTATTTAATAAAGTATACAAACTACCAAATAAAATACTGCTCAAGGCACAAGCATTATCAATTTACAAAATGCTCTTTAGTAGTTTATTAAGTTTTTGAAATGCCGAAATTAGACTTAAGTGCAGTTTTGTATATTTTTTACACTTAAAACCAATATTCTCCCTATTTTCAATCCTGATTAAGCCATGATTATTCAAAAAAGTCGATAAATTAATCGATGAAAATGCACATAAAAAAAGCACCCTTTTGGGTGCTTATATTTTTAGATTTCTTCTTGTTGTTTACTTGCTTCAGCTTGTATTTGTCGATGTGCTTCATTCAAGTAATCATCTGATTGCATTTCCAATAAACGTGAACGCGTGCGTTCAATTTCAAAGGCTAATTTATCACCAGAGTATAAATCAATAATTGTATCTTCTGAGGTTAAAATCAGTTTTACCCCACGGTCATAAAACTCATCGACCAGATAAATAAAACGACGCGTCCCTTCAGAAAGATAATCGGTCAAATGCGGAACATTACTCACCAACACAGTATTATAAATATTTGCAATTTCGATAAAGTCAGCAGGACTACGAGGTTTTAAACACAGCTCTGAATACTCACACCATAAAACATCTTCAGTATGCCCGACCGTTTCTACAATACGATTATTAATAATAATCGGCTCATCTGAAATGGTTTGAGTTTGTGTCAATGCACTAAAACGCTGTGCGATCCAGCGTTGGTGCTCATGTGTTAAAGGTGATTTAAAGAGTTGCGCTTGCTTTAAAACACGCAAACGATAGTCCACGCCTGCATCTACATTTAAAATCACACACTGCTGTTTCACCATTTCAATGGTTGGAATGAAACGATCACGGTGAATGCCGTTTTTATATAAACCATCTGGCGCAATGTTTGAGGTTGCTACCAAGGTAATGCCACGTGCAAAAAGCTTTTGGAACAAATCACTAAGAATCATGGCATCCGTCACATTCGAGACGAAGAACTCATCGAAACAAATAACCACTGCTTCTTTATAAATTTGATCCGCAACCGCATCTAAAGGGTTACGCTGACCTGAAAGCTTGTTGAGCTCACGATGTACATGTTGCATAAAATGGTGAAAGTGCATCCGTGTTTTACGACGAAATGGAATTGAGTCATAAAACTGATCCATCAACCATGTTTTACCCCGGCCTACACCGCCCCACATATATACACCACGTGGAGAAGTTTGACGGCGGAAACGACGGAATGCTTTTTTAGATGCCTTAAAACGTTGAATTAATTCATGCCAAACGCGATCCAGCTCATGAACGGCCTGAGCTTGTGCCTCATCAGACATGAACTGTCCGGATGCTAAGGCTTGCGCATAGCGCTCTGCAGGAGATAAAGGACTGAATGCGGTAGGTGAATTAAAATCTGACATATCATTTAATACTGTTTTTAGGCTATATCAATTATAGCGGAGTGGAAAAGTTAATATATAACACTTTGGCATAATTATGCTTAGGCTATTTCCCATATTGTCGTGGACTGTAACCAAACCACCGTTTAAATGCATGATTAAAGGCAGCAGGCTCCGAGTAACCCAATAACTCTGCAATCATTTCAATGGAATATTCCTGATATTCCATCAAATGTAGTGCACGGTCTTTCATTAATTGCTCACGAATTTGTTTATAACTGCTATTTAACTGTTGCAACTGATGTCTTAAGGTTCGCTCTGGCAAATTCAAAGCTTGCGCGGTTTCAGCCATGGTCGGCAGTAAACCTCGTTGCAACTCCAAATAATCCTGCACCCGCTGAATCAGACTCGGCTGTTCTGCCGTTTCTTCCAAACGCTGCAATTCCGCCTGACATTTGCCTGCATAAACGTTAAATGTCATCAAATCTGCTGAAGGAATCGGCACATTTAAAACCCACTCATCAAACCAAAATTCAGCTTGCTGCGTACCAAAACTCACTTGCTGACCATAAACCTGCTGGTAGAGCGCCAGTTTTTTCACATCATCAGGTCGTGCAACAGGTAAAGTAATTCGAATCTCAGGCATTTCCAGCCCAATCATCTTATAAATATCTTGTAAAAACTTATAGGTTCCCGCTATCTCAGAATGTGCACGCAACTGTCCCACAGACGTTTGTAGGTCTCGCGGTAGATAACATAATGCGACTTGATCATTTTGTTTTTTCAAACCCAATAAGCCACTCAAATGCGTCAAACTTTGATAGCGAATACCCTGTTCTAACGCGGTATGTGTCGTTGGACTGGTCATCAATAACATCAGTAAAGGGCCATATCCCGCCAAGACATAATGCTGACCAATGAACAAGCCTTGCTCAGGCTCAATATCCTCTGCAATGATTTTCAAAATATCCCACTCTAGAGCAGGATGAATGATCGCATTCGGATCAAGCGACTCCACACGTAAGCCAATGCTTTGTAACTTTTGATCGACTGCGACTCCTGCTTTACGCATTCCTTGAATCAAATACATCAAGCCAAGTACAGAACGTTTCATAATCAATTAAAAGCAAAATATTGGCCTATGTTTTACTACAGCCACCTAGCGTACAACAATTGCCGAATCTATCAATTTTCTTGTCAGGGCTATCATAGACCTTCTGGATAGTTGCTCTACAATAAAGTAAAACAAAAAGGAAAAACAAATGCAGGCAGCAAATTCAACACCCCCGCAGGTAAAAATCGCCATTATTGGTGCAGGCTTTGGCGGTTTAGCGATGGCTATTCGCCTTTTGCAAAATAGTATTCGTGATTTTGTAATTTTGGAAAAAGCCAGTGGAATAGGTGGCACATGGCGTGAAAACCAATATCCGGGCGCTGCTTGTGATGTACAGTCACATCTCTACTCCTTGTCTTTTTCACCCAAGACCGACTGGTCTAAACGTTATGCTGAAGCACCTGAAATTTATCAATACATGCAAACACTTACCGCTGAACATCAATTGCAGCCTTATATCCGCTTTAACACCGAAGTGTGTGCTGCACATTACTTAGACAATCAGTGTTTATGGCAACTCACCCTTAATCAAAATGAAACTCTGACCGCTCAATTTGTTATTTTCGCATCTGGTCCACTGCATGTACCGCAAATTCCGCGTATTTCGGGTATCGAGAAATTTAAAGGCAAAGTTTTCCATTCATCACAGTGGGATCATAACTATGACCTCAGCAATAAAAATGTTGCCTCTATTGGCACTGGGGGTAGTGCGATTCAATATATTCCTGAAATTGCAGAAAAAGTGAAGCAACTCTACGTACTACAAAGGACAGCTGCATGGGTTATTCCTCGGGATGAACGTCGTTATTTACCGATTGAGAAAACACTGTTTAATCGATTTGATTGGTTTCGAAAAATTCATCGAGCTCGTCTGTATTGGACAAATGAATCTCGTGTAGTTCCCATTATGAAACCAAAGGTCATGAAATATGCACAAAAACTAGCAGAAGCGTATATTCACCATCAAGTCAAAGACCCTGAAACCGCAGATAAGTTAATTCCCAACTATATTATGGGTTGTAAACGCATTTTGGTCTCCAACAAGTATTACCCAAGCTTTAACCGTAAAAATGTTGAATTGGTTACCGATGATATTTTGGAATTAACTGAGGACAGTATCATCACCAAAGATGGGAAGAAGCGTGCAATTGACTGCCTCATCTATGGCACAGGTTTTGTGACTGACCCACGTATTTATCTTAAATCCTTTAGCTGTACAGGGCTGAATCATGTTGAGCTTACAGACGCATGGCAAGACGGGGCCGAAAGTTACTATGGAATTAGCACCAAAGGTTTCCCAAACTTATTTCAGCTTTTAGGGCCCAATACAGTCTTAGGTCATAACTCAGTTATTTTTATGATTGAGTCACAAGTGAATTACATTCTACAGCTCATCGAGATGGCACAAAAAACCCAATCTCAAGCAATCGTTGTGAAAGCAGATATTCAAGACCAATTTAATCAGCATTTACAAAGTCAATTTACAGATACCATTTGGCAATCTGGCTGCGTCAGTTGGTATCAACAAGAGGACGGGAAAAATTTCTCTTTATGGCCCAGCTATACATGGAAGTATTGGCTAAAAACACGAAAAGCCAATCCAGCAGACTATCGTTTTTTAAATTCTAAGCAAGATAGTCAAGCAATAAATTAAGATCGCGGTCATAATAAGTTAGTATTTTTTCACACTTTATTTGACATGCAATCGTTTTGGTTGATTTTTCAGCTTCTTATTTGTTTAGCACTTGGATTTGTTTTGGCGCGTCGTTTACCCAAATGGCTTGAACGACTTGCCTTTCAAATCCTACCCTATTTTACGTATATTCTCTTAATCGCAATTGCGATTGAGTTTTCAACGACTTTGCATAGCATTGCCGAACCTTGGCAGATACTCAATCATGCAGCGCTTTTAGCAGTTATGACCAGTATCGGTGCTTTTATCTGTTGTTACATATTATTTAAACTTTTAGGCTACCAACCGAGTCATGGCAAAGTATCCATGAGCCTTGTGAGCAAATCATTAATCAATATCAGTTATGCATTTATCGCACTGGCCTTGGGTTATGGTTTGGCAGAGCTATCTTCAAGTTTCGGCTATATGCTTCATATCAGCACATGGAACTTGTTACTGGTTTTCATGTTCCTGATCGGGCTTGATTTAGCCTATTCCCCACTAGATCGCTCATGGTTGAACTGGCAAATCCTGCTCGTTCCACTTGGTTGTATTCTAGGTTCAATTATCGGGGCGTTTGTAACTGGCTATTTTGTGCCGAGCATTCAACTAAAAGATCTGATTATGTTGTCTCAAGGTTATGGTTTCTACTCCATGACTGGCATTGTGGTCACGGAGTTAAAGAATGCACATTTAGGCAGTATTGCTCTGATGAATGATTTGTTCAGAGAAATTTTTGCGATTGTGTTTATGTACATCATTGGCTGGCGTTACCCTCGCTCTGCGATTTCATCTGCAGGAGCTACAGCAATGGATGTCACCCTACCGATGGTCAAACAAGCCTGTGGGAATGACTTTATTCCACATGCCATGGTGAGCGGTTTCATCCTGTCAGTTTTGGCACCGATTGTCGTCAGTGTATTGGCGGCTCTGTAAAGTATAGCGCTCTATTAAATGCTGCCTTTTTATTTTGCTATTGCCACCTCGCTTACCAACAATTCTTTTTAAAATTTAATCCATAAAAAAAGCCTTTCGAAAGAAAGGCTTTTTAGATTTCTAGTCGCTTAAAGCGTCGCTAAAATATCTTTGAGCATCTGACATGGGTTTGCAGACTGTGTAATTGGTCGACCAATCACTAGATGTGTTGCACCGTCTAACATTGCTTGTTTTGGCGTTACAATACGCTTTTGGTCATCCGCACTTGAACCCTCAGGGCGAATGCCCGGCGTCACCAATGCAAACTCTGAACCCAAAGTCTCACGCAGCATTTTTGCTTCTTGTGCTGAACATACCACACCATCTAAACCACTGTCTTTAGTCAATTTTGCTAAACGTTTGACTTGTTCAAATGGTTCTATATCCAGACCAATATCAGCTAAGTCTTCACGGCCCATCGAGGTTAACACCGTTACTGCAATCAGTTGAGTGTTATAGTTCCCAGCCTTTAAGCGCTCAACGCAGGTTTCCATCATTTTACGGCCACCTGAAGCATGGACGTTTACCATCCAAACCCCCATATCTGCAGCAGCACATACCGCTTGCGCAGTCGTATTTGGAATATCGTGAAATTTTAGATCTAAAAAGACTTCAAAGCCTTCACCATGTAAAGCTTTAACAATAGATGAGCCTTCATGGGTAAATAATTCTTTACCGACTTTTACACGGCATAATTGAGGGTCTAATTGCCCAGCAATCGTCATTGCGTCATAATGACTTTTTGCATCTAAGGCAACAATAATACTCATGGGGGAGACCCTTCAAACTCACAAAATTATGGCATTATACGGATTAAGCCTAAAACGACCAAGACTATTTTTCTAAAAACCATTTAAAATTCAAACTAAGTTCTTTATTCATATACTTTTTATATAGTTATCAATATTTTAAAGCACAATAAAAAACGCCTTTGGCTATATATCCAAAGGCGTTTAAATCAAACTTGCTTCAATACTTCTAAGATAGAAATCTTACTGCATATTGTGGCTTAAAGCGGTGTAGATGGACGATCATTAGGATTGATATCTAACACCGTTTTTTCATGTCTTGTATGTGCTGCAGCTTCAGCAGCAGCCAGCTGAGCGGATTGAATCTGCTCTTTACGAAGGTGATCAATGTCTTTACGTAGTCGCTTAATTTCCCAACCTTTCTGGAATACACGAAATACCTGAACACCAATTAATAAACCCAACACAATCCCTAAAGCCATTGTCAATAATAACAATAGACCTAAACGCATTGCTGGAACCTGTATAAACAACAGATCAACGGTTAGCTCAGTTCCGTTTTGTAGTACCAAAGCTAGGCAGTAGCCAAACAGTACAATTAATAATGCGAATAATACGTAACGCATAAGCACCCCAATAAATTTTATTCGCCTGCAGTCTCGTTTACTGCATCACGTAATGCTTTACCTGGTTTGAAATGTGGAACAGCTTTAGCAGCCACTTCTACCGACTTACCCGTTTTAGGATTACGCCCAACACGAGGCTCACGGTGATGGAGTGCAAAACTACCAAAACCACGAATTTCAATACGATTATCTGAAGACAAAGATGCAATCATTTGATCAATCATAATCTTAACAGCTTCTTCCACTAATGGCTCTGCTAAGTGCGGGTTTTTAAGAGAAATACGCTCTATTAAGTCAGACTTATTAAGTGCTTCAGTAGTCATCTGCGACCTCTTTAATTATCAAGCTACCTTGTAGATAGATTGATAATAACCTGTTTAAATACAAAACGGTAGCGTAATAAGTGAATACTACGCTACCGTTTATTGTATTTGTGTAAAAAGTATTAGTTAACTTACATTAACAATACAATTCAAACATCTACTTAGTTGCCCATTTGAGCTTTGATCAAATCACCAATAGTCTTAGGACCATTGTCTTGACCAGTAGTTGCTGTCTTCAAGTTAGCAACTGCTTCTTTCTCTTCAGCTTCGTCTTTCGCTTTGATAGACAAGTTGATAGAGCGAGATTTACGATCTACGTTGATGATTTTCGCTTCAACTTCTTGACCAACTTCAAGGAACTTAGTTGCATCTTCAACGCGGTCGCGGTTGATTTCAGATGCTTTAAGAGTCGCTTCAACTTCGTCAGCTAACTTAAGTGTTGCGCCACGAGCGTCAACAGCAGTTACAGTACCTTTTACAAGTGCACCGCGTTCGTTAGCAGCTAAGAAATCGTTGAACGGATCGCTGTTCATTTGCTTAATGCCAAGGCTGATACGGTTGCCTTCAGCGTCTACAGACAAGATAACCGCTTCAACTGTGTCACCCTTCTTGTAACGACGGATAGCTTCTTCGCCTTGTTCGTTCCAAGAAATGTCAGACAAGTGAACTAGACCATCGATACCGCCTGGTAAACCGATGAAGATACCGAAGTCAGTGATTGACTTGATCGTACCTGAAACTTTTTCACCTTTGTCGTGATTCTTAGCAAACTCTTCCCATGGGTTAGCACGAGTTTGTTTGATACCAAGAGAAATACGACGACGCTCTTCGTCAACTTCAAGAACCATAACATCAACTTCATCACCAATCTGAACAACTTTAGATGGGTGGATGTTTTTGTTCGTGTGGTCCATTTCAGAAACGTGTACTAAACCTTCAACGCCTTCAGCGATTTCTGCGAAACAGCCGTAGTCAGTTAAGTTAGTTACGCGAGCTTTAACGATTGAACCTTTAGGGTAACGGTTCATGATCGCTAACCATGGATCTTCGCCTAATTGCTTAAGACCTAAAGATACGCGGTTACGTTCTTTGTCAAACTTAAGTACTTTAACAGTAACTTCTTGACCAACTTCAACAACTTCTGATGGGTGCTTGATACGCTTCCAAGCCATGTCAGTGATGTGAAGAAGACCATCAATACCGCCAAGGTCAACGAATGCGCCGTAGTCAGTAAGATTTTTGATAGTACCAGTAACTGTTTGACCTTCTTCAAGCTGAGCAAGAAGAGCTTCACGGTCAGCTGAAGATTCAGCTTCCATAACAGCACGACGAGATACAACAACGTTGTTACGTTTAGCATCAAGTTTGATTACTTTAAATTCTAACTCTTTACCTTCTAAGTGAGTAGTATCACGAATAGGACGAGTATCAACTAAAGAACCTGGAAGGAACGCACGAACTGGACCGATGTCAACAGTGAAACCGCCTTTAACTTTACCAGAGATAACACCAGTAACGATTTCGCCGTCTTCAAAGATTTTTTCAAGTTTAGTCCAAGTTTCAGCACGTTTCGCTTTTTCACGTGATAAAACTGTTTGACCCATGCCGTTGTCAAGCGCTTCAACAACAACATCAACAGTGTCGCCAACTTGAACTTCAAGTTCGCGTTGTTCATTTAAGAATTCAGCGCGGTCAACAATACCTTCTGATTTAAGGCCAGTGTCAACTGTTACCCAATCAGAATCGATGTTTACTACAACGCCTTGGATGACAGCACCCTTTTCAACGTTGAGGTTTAATTCGCTTTCTTCAAAGAGGGCTGCAAAAGATTCGGTCATGATATACCTGATAAAGTCAGCGGTCTTGGATCAGACAAGGCCGGTTTAGTTAAGCGTCTACATAGTCCATTTTGAACTGATCAAGCTATGCTTCTGCTGAATATAAAAATTCGTTAGTTTGCTAATTGCTTATCAATATAAGCCATCATAAGCTGAAACACCTCATCAATGTTCAATTCAGAACTATCAATGATGTAGGCATCAGTTGCTGGTCTGAGTGGAGCAACTTCGCGCTCCATGTCACGTTTATCACGCGCCTCAATATTAGCTAAAATATCGTTTATTTTAGCATCCAGCCCCATACCCTGCAACTGCTTTACTCTGCGTTCAGCACGAGATTGGGCTGAAGCGGTTAAATAAATCTTGGCTTGAGCCTCTGGAAAGATGGATGTGGCCATATCTCGACCATCTGCAACCAAGCCCGGTGCTTGTGCAAAAGCATGCTGGCGATCAACCAGCGCAGCTCTAAGCTCAGGAATTGTTGCAACTTTTGATGCAAACTCACCAACTCGCTCAGTTCGAATGGTTTGACTAACATCCTCACCATTGAGCAAGACTTGTGTGCCTTGTGCAGAACTTAAAAATTGTATGTCTAAATGTTTAGCAATTTCGACACATTGACTCAATTCACTTGACAAAGCATCCAACAAATCCTGTTGATGCAATGACAGGCCCAACAAGCGATATAACGCTCCCGAATCAAGTAAATGAAATTGATAATGAGCTGCTATTTTCGCAGCTAGTGTGCCCTTACCCGAACCACTTGGACCATCAATTGTGATTATTTGAACTGTCATTGCTTACCCAAAGTTTGTTATACAGATTTAGCGAGTTTTGAAAAACCTAGTTTAATCGCAGATTTAAGCTGTGCAAGGATTAATTTACTTACAAAAGGTGCACGTGCCTGTAATTCAATCGTATAGGTCACTAAAGTTTTATTCGAGTCAATCGGCTCAAACTCAATAATACCCAAATGATGTTTGATGAGTGGATTTTTAATAATCTTGTATTCAATACGCTCATTCACATTCATTAATGTAATTTGCTCTTGCAACGGTTTAATTGGACCAAAACCCATACGACGTACAGAACCAAGTCCATCCGGACGTTCTGGATCTGCTGAATCTTTCACTCGCACCACTTGAACTGGTGCAAAAGCGACGTTATAGGTTGAGTGTTTAGAAAGTAAATCAAATACCTGCTCTACGGGTGCATTAAATTCTTTTTTAATCTGAATATTATTCATGGTGGTTCCAACGCCTTATTTGACAATAATTATTGTCATTTCATTTTACATGAAATTATTATTTTACGAATTCATTCATCCCTTTTCTTGTAGACGGGATAGTCGCTTTTGTTCGCGGCGCATTTTAAAAAAGTGACTGAGCTGCTGTGAGCATTGCTCATGTAAACAACCCGACTCAACCAAGAACTGATGATTATAATAGCCCGTTTCAAATAATTTACGTGCACTTATAAGAGAGCCCGCTTTCGGCTCTGTCGCACCAAATACTACTTTTGAAACGCGTGCATGCACCAAAGCACCTACACACATGGTACAAGGCTCAAGCGTCACATACATGACCGCATCATCAGGTAAACGATAATTTTGTGTATTTTGGCAAGCATCGCGAAGTGCTTGAACCTCAGCATGCGCGGTAGGGTCATTTAGCGTAATAGGCGCATTAAAGCCCGAACCAATAATTTTATTTTGACTCACAATGACTGCCCCGACCGGGACTTCACCTTTTGACGCTGCAATAGCAGCCTGCTCTAAAGCAAGCTGCATCCATTCACTATCTATTTTTAAAACATCAGTCATAAAGATTAGATTACATCGTAATGTTTAAGGAGTTCATTCCAGCTTTCAATGCTCGTTGTTGGTGGATTACCAGCGAAAATACCCTTTAAGCTATTACTAGCCCCTTGTTTCCATGCTGGTGACAAGTCTTTATCCACTAAACGCGCACGCACACCCTCAACAAAGTCTGCATGACGAATTTTCCAGTCCGAAATTTGGGTTTCAAGCTCGAACACTTCATTCCAAGAATGAACCTGCTTGCCCCACTGCCATAGCAACCATGTTAATGCAGCAGTTGTTGGTGAGCCTTTTTGTAAGTTCTCACTGGCTTGACGAAGCCAATCGCTACGCGCATCACTTAAACCAACAATAGCATCATAATCATGCTCGAAGTTCACACCACGACATACACTATGAATGACATCCAAAGAGTTCTGTAATGGACCTGGGCCTACCGGACGATGCATACTGTTTAATGTGTCATCAATGGCTCTAAAATCACCTGCTGGATAATGACTCCAGTCTATATTGATAACTTTCTCAAGCACCGTATTACGCTGCGCATCACAGATGTGTGTTGCCCAACCAATACCATATGCGCCCGCAGCCGTCATGATTGAACCCGTTAAGCCCGTGAACAAACCAATTGCTCCACGATCCGCCAAGAAACGCGTTGCACCCACATCTGGGTACAAACCAATATTAATTTCAGGCATCGCTAAACGTGAATGCGGTGTCACCAAACGAAATGGCGCGGCCATAAACAGACCTAAACCACCGCCCATGACATAACCTTCACCCCAGACCAAGACAGGCTTAGCATAGTTGTGTAGTAATAAATCTAAAGCATATTCTTGCTCGAAGAACTGATTGGCTGTTTCAACTTCATCGTTAATCACCAGTTGACGAAGTTTACGTACATCACCACCCGCACAGAATGCTTTTGGTGTGGTTGAATCCAACCAAATGGCTTTTACTGCGTCATCGCTATGAAAATCTTGAAACACTTCAAATAAAACTGAAACAATCGTTTCATCTAAAGCGTGAAGTGATTTTGGTCTATTCAGACGAACAATGCGCCAACCATTTTTTGCTTCTTCTACAATCAAATCTGGATGGTAGTTTTTAGAAACGGGAGAATATGTCATGCGTCCAGCTGCCAATCTATAGGCTCAATGCCATGTTGTTTAAGATAATTATTGGATTTTGAAAAAACTTTACAACCGAAGAATCCACCACGATTTGCTGCCAAAGGTGACGGATGTGCCGCCTTTAACACCAAATGCTTTTCTTGATCAATCCGTTGTCCTTTCCGCTGCGCATATGCTCCCCAAAGAATAAAAACAATATGTTCGCGCTGTTCATTCAAAACATCAATCACATGATCGGTAAAATCTTCCCAACCTTGTTTTTGATGTGATGTGGGTTGACCAGCTTCAACGGTTAATACACTGTTCAACAGCAAAACGCCTTGCTGCGCCCAACGAGTTAAATCCCCATGTTTAGGAATATCAATTCCTAAATCTTTATTTAACTCATGGAAAATATTACGTAAAGATGGTGGTAAAGCAAGCCCCTTTTGCACAGAGAAACTGAGCCCATGTGCCTGATTCGGCCCATGATATGGGTCTTGTCCGAGTATTACCACTTTTACATTCGCCAAAGGCGTCGTATTAAATGCATTAAAAATCAGCGCATTTGGCGGATAAATCACTTTATTCGCTTTTATTTCTGTAACAAGAAACTGCTTTAACGCATCCATCTTAGTACTAAGCAAAAAGTCACTTAATCCATGTTTCCAACTGGCATCCAGCTGAATTTTATCAAGCTTGGTTTGCTGTTGTTCTGTTAAAGACATACTTGCGCCTTATTCCCTTACTGTATATTCCGTGACAAATTTCACAGTTTGACTTGCAATTCTACATTCGGATTGTGAAATTGGATACCTTCTTTTAATTTGGTATACATTTCAGTATCCGCCCATTCCGCTTGGATTTGTTCTGAAAACTCGATCTGGCTTAAATCTAAAAGCCCCATCTGTGTATTTTCAATATCTTCAATAAAACTCTGCGCATAGCCCGTATCAGTCTCATGCACAATCACCGAGTACACTTCCACATCGCCTTCACCGTTTTGAGTCACGGTCGACGCGAGTACTTGCTGTGCAAGATAAAAGAAAATACGTGAAAATTGTTCAGCCGATGGCGAAACAGGCAGCGACACCCAACGTGCACTAAATGTTTTACATGCTTGGATATATTCTGGATCGTCGTTTTGCCAAAAACAAATCGCATGATCAAAAGAGTCATAAAGGTCTTTAATCACCCCTTTCAGCAAGCCAAAATCATAAACCATTTGACCATGATCTAATTTCGATGCTTTGAGGAGTAATTCAACTTTATAACTGTGACCATGAATGGAGCGTTTACAACGATCCGATGTACAGTTACGTACAATATGGGCATTTTCAAACTTAAATAACTTACGAATTAACATATGCCGTAATGCAATCAAACTTTCTGAGAATTGACTTTAATTATAAAGCAAAAGTAAACCTATGCTCATTTATTTTATTGTTCAATCCAATTGGTAAATCATATCAGTCTTATATCTATCCTTTAAAACGCTGACATGCTCCGATAGGCCACATATACCGCCTGATCTTTTCGCACCAAATCAGCACTAAACTGACGCTTACGCTCACTCAGCAATACTTCAATTCTAGCTTTAAAATAGTTCGATTGAACCCCGAGAAAATCATTAACAGCAGCCCGCTGAGCCTCGTCCACTTGTTTAAATGGATCAACCTCCCATAGTTCATTAACATTGGAAAAATGCTCCAGATTGGCCTGTCTTTGCTTTTGTAAATTTTGAATAGCAGATACATCCAACTTAGGATCAATGCTAGCCAACACCAGTGCAGGTGCAGTATTTACATTCACCTTTAATTCATTATTCGGCAAAGCACTCACATAAGGTGCAATCAGTTGATAGTTACGCCCCTCAAACCCACGCACCAACTTCAACTGTTCAACATTATAAAAAGCACGATTTGGCGCCAAGTAACCCTGAGCTAAACTTTGATAATAAGCAGATTCAGCACCCATCGGCCCACTGACTTCATCATCTTCATCTTGCCAATCAATCACTGCTTCTGAAAGTTGCGCAGGCAACCCCACACGTACCAACAGTTTTTCAAACCAAAGTTTTGCAGCCTCATTCGGCTTTTTATCCGACTTAACTAAAGCATTTAAATTAAATTTTCCTGACTCATCTTCTAAACGCCCAGAAACAAAACCATCTTCCACTGGAAAAGCAGGCATGGGCTTCGCCCACGTTTCTTGTAGATGATCGACCTCTGCTGCATTTTGAGCATCATCCACCAACAGCTCAGAAAAAAAAGCTTCAGCACTTTTTGCGTATAACAGAGCTTGGTTTTGTCGCATTAAATAACCCGTACTCTCTGCGGTATTGCGCTGATGTTGCGCAATCGTAGCCGCAAGGATGGTTGCTAAAGCCACCATCACCAAAATGGTGATCAATGCAATGCCATGCTGAGAGCGCTTCAAAACATCCACCTATTTACAACGAAGACATTTAAGGAAAAATGGTTTTGCATAGAGTCCGTGAGTTTCATATCCTGCAACTTAATTTTTTTGTTTTAAAAAGTCTGTATTTAATAAACTAAACACCCATTCATAACTCACTTCATTGACAGTGAGGTTTATTTTTAAACCGCGCGGTAGTATTTTTGCCTGAGTTACATCATTTTCACTCAATGCCACCTCAGGCCATTGTGCCATTTCATTGGGATTGAGTAACATAATTTGAAATTGATCAACTGAATCAAGTAAAACACTGGTTTCTGGTTGATCATTACCGGTTTGATTTAAATTTTTATATTTATAACGGTACAGTTTTTTTTCATCTGCTTTGTAAATATATTCAACTCGCTCTTCAGGCGGTATGCCTTGCATTAAAGGATCAGTCACGCCAGTTTTACTAAAGGTCAACTGACCATTTTGCAACATGACTGCGGGTTGAACCTGCCCCGCAACATTGGCAGTAACTGGTACAATTTGCACAGTGTCACGTAACACTTGTTGATATGCTTCTTGTAGCTGACCTAAGCGCTGTTCATGTTGGGTATTACGCTCTTTAATCTTGATCAGATAATCAAAAACCTTCCAACCCAAAGCTGAAAGCACAGCAAAAATCGCGATTGCCACCAATAACTCAACCAAAGTAAAGCCTGAGCGTTTTTTCATGGTTGGCTTCCATCACGATGGTTGAAAAAAACTAAACTCGTAACACCCGAATCTACTTTTCCAGTTTCAGTATTCACCAAGCTCACTTGTACATTGACGCGTTGCACATTAGTACTGATCGTTGCTTGCGCTGATTTATCAATTTGCCAAGTTTCACCTTGTTGGGTGATTTGTTTAGAGGCCGTGCCTTGTAGCCAATCACGATTGATTTCCATCATCGAAATTTCATTCAAGGCAACAAATTGTGACTTAGTACGTAAAATCGCATGTCCAGTAGACTGAGTATATTGCATACCCACTTTGGTTAAAGCGACCGCTGTTGTAGCAAAAATAGCCAGTGCCACCATCACTTCCAGCAATGTAAATCCTGAGTGAGGATTAATGAAATAATGTTTCATCCGAGCGCAAGCTGGCAGACTATTCTTTAAATCTTTAGCTCGCATTTATTTTACCCAAATGATCAATTTCAATTTCTGCACCCACGGGCTCATTGGCATAATAAAATTGAATACGAACAGGTTTTGCTTCGCCATTCCCCAACCAAATCAGTTTAGGTGCACTCTCTTGGGTTAAATCATCGTTTCGGGCTGGGGAAACATCATAATCTAAGGATTGCACAGCAAAAGAAACATTTTTGGCTAACACTTGCTGCGGGAACTCATTATATTTTTGCCATTTTTGATGATTCAGCATTGCATTATTTTGTTGTTCTGTGGGTATGGTAAATTGAGGATTTTTATATTCAACAACAGCATAAGAAAAATCAGCCACATCGGTCGCAGGATGAACCTCTAGTGCCAAAACACGTGCTTGATCATTTGCCTCACGTGCAATTTTCTGTACATCCATGATAAAAAAATCACGGGCTTGCGCTGCTTTACGTTGATCGACCCCATTGATATTCAACATCACCAATGACGCCATAATGGCCATAATAACAATAACCACCATCAATTCAACCAGTGTAAATCCTTGAATCCTTGAAGGTGGTTTCTGTTTCATACATCCTATCCGCTAAGCAAGATATCCTGCTGCGCCCGTTTGTTTAGGCATCGCCAGAGCTTGGTCAATGTAGGCCACGCGCAAAGTATCACGCGAACCCAAATACCGTTGATAAAAACTAGAGTTCAAAATCGCAGCTGCACCATGCGTTAAAGACCAAATCGATGCCAAATAATCACGAACTGTCATTTGACTTTCTATCGACTCCAAATACCGCTCGGTCATACGGATAATTAAACGTAGACGTTGCTTTCGAATTTGATAAAGCTCAGTAAATAAATGATAGATCCCAACACCCGTTGTCGATAATCGCTCTTCTATTTGATGAAACAGCACCGTGCGTTCAGGATGATGCAAATGATGTAACATAAAAAAAGCAAGATGTTCAGGGAACTGCTTGTCTGTATCTTTAATCATTTCAAGCAACATTTGCTCATTACGAATAATGAGCAACATATAGAGTTCATCTTTACTTTGAAAATGTTTATAGAGCGTACCTTTTGCTAGATCTAATTCCGCAGCCAATGCATCAAGGGTCATCCCTGCTTCGCCATTCTCTAAAAGCAACTGTTCAGCCACTTGGAAAATTAACGCTTCTCTTGCTCGAAACTGAGCCTGACGATCCATTTTCACCCTAGTACTCTCTTATACGCTTTTATCGTTTCAATTTATTTACTTCATGTTGAGAAGGTTTTCAAAGTTCTGTGTTGTGATGAAAGCCATCTCTTCCAAGGACTTATCATATACATCTGCCAAGGCTTTGGCTACATAAGGAACGTACTTTGGCTCATTAGACTTTCCTCTATATGGCATCGGTGCCAAATAAGGACTATCCGTCTCAATTAATAGGCGATCTAAAGGAACTTGCTTCGCCACATCACGCAGGTCTTGCGCATTTTTAAAAGATACAATCCCTGAAAATGACACATAGTAACCGCAGTCTAAGACAGCTTTGGCCGTTTCCCAGTCTTCTGTAAAGCAATGCAAAATACCATGGGTCGATTTTTCGGCGCGAATAATATCGACAGTATCGTGCTTGGCAGAACGGGTATGCACAACAACTGGTTTTTTTACAGCTTGTGAAGCATGAATATGTCGTGCAAAACAGTCTTTTTGCTCAGCGATGAAATCTGTACTATGAAAATAATCGAGCCCAGTCTCACCAATTGCCCAAACTTTTTCAGGCTGTGCCAACTCAATTAAATAGTCTGTGGTTGCACGAGCCATGGTTTCAGGATCTTCACAAGGATGTACCCCGACGCTATAACCGACATCATTATGACGCGCAGCTATTTTTGCCAGTTCTATATGATCATCAATGTCGACTGAAATACTCATAAAGCGATGAACGCCCGCTTCACGTGCCTGCGCTAATGCCAAATCTAAATCCCCATCATAAGGGGTTAAATCTAGCATGGTTAAATGGCAGTGTGTATCTACAAACACAGGCGTTTCCTACTTCATATACTTAATTACATAGTGTAACTAGTTCGCCCTTCAGACTTAATACCTGCAAGCAACTTTTCCGCTTCTGATTTGTAATAAACCCCTTTCTCCCCAGAAAGTTGAATACCAAATCCTTGGAGTTTGATTCCATTTTGCTTTTGCGAAATCCAAATCACTTTACCTGTGAGAGGAATTTTCTGTGCTTGTTCTGGCAATGTTGCCAAAACAAAGACCTCCTCTCCCATCTTTACAGGTTGTTTGGATGGAATAAATAAACCACCACCAACTACAAAAGGCATGTAGCTTGCATATAACGTTGCTTTATCTGGAATATTGGCTTGAATGATTCCGCCCATACGTGGTTGCATAAAATTCCCCTGTTTTAAACATCCATCAACCGAATACACAATTGGTCGAGCACTAAATTAGTTTGTACGTTTTGTTCAATATATTGTTTTGACTGTTGCAACTCAGCATAAATTGAAAACAAAGTTTCAAGTGAATACCGCTCTGCCAGCACACTAAAATCCAAATCAGTGTTTTTTAATTGCTGATTTAGCTTGACACAAATCAAATCTGACAACAAGTACTCAAACATTTGACTAAAATCACTAAATGCCAGCACTTTATTCCACTTGGTTGCAATTGCCATCGGCATATTTTTATCCATCACCAACTTTTGCCAATCTTTTAAAAATTCAGCACGTTGAGGAATCCATTCACTCTCGGACAATGTAATTGCCTGTAACGGCATATGATTAGACAAATTCATCAACAAATGTTGCTGTGCCAAATCGCTATGGGACAAATGCTGATTTAAAAATTGCTCTGCTTGCTGTTCATTTATGCGATCCAAAGCAAAATGTTGCAAACGACTGCGAATGGTTGCAGGCAGTTTTAAATAATGATCTGCCAATAAAATGATAACAACACGATCACCTGGTTCTTCAAGCGTTTTCAATAAAGCATTGGCTGAAGCTGTATTTAAAGCTTCGGCTGGTTCAATAATGATGACGCGCCAACCATCTACCGTTTGCTGTACAAAAGGCAGCAGATCACGAATTTTCTCAATTTTGATCTTGACATTTTGTTTCTTATTGTCTTCATCGGTAGTGATGTGCACATAATTGGGGTGTGTATCCGCCTTTAACCACTGACAACTTCCACACTCCCCACAGGCCAAATGATTTGGCTGCCGCTTCGCACATAAGACCCAAGCAAGAAACTGCTCAGCAAAAATCTCTTTACCACAACCTTTTTTGCCATAAAACAATAAGCCATGACCAATATTAGGAAAGCGCGTAGTTAAAGTTTCCCAAATATTTTGATGCCACGGATAAATCTGCTCAGGCAGCGTTTGTTTCATGTAGATGACCTAAGTTCTATTATGCAAAATGAGCCACATCCATGGCATTTAAACGATCTAAATCTTCTTGTGTATCCACACCTGGTGGTAAGTTCGCTTCTGCGATATCAATGGCAATACGATGTCCATTTTCCAAAACACGCAGTTGCTCTAAGCTTTCGAGCTTTTCAAGTGTACCCATATCCCATGTCACATACTCTTGGAGCAATTTCACGCGGTAAGCATACAGGCCCAAATGACGGAAGGCTTGGTTATGCAACGTTTGTTGCACTTGCTTTGCAGCATCACGGTCATATGGAATAGTGGCGCGACTAAAGTAAAGTGCTTGTTTGTAATTCGACATCACCACTTTAACAATACTGTCGCGTTTAAATTCATCTAACTGCTGAATTGGTTCGCACAAGGTCGACATTGAACAATCGACTTGTGACTCTAAAAGTTGCGCGACTTGCTTGACCAAAGCCGCCGGCAATAAAGGCTCATCACCTTGAACATTGACAATGATATCTTCACTGGCCCAACCCTTAATTTTCGCCACCTCACTTAGGCGGTCTGTTCCCGAAGGATGGTCCGCTGAGGTCAACACTACATCCACGCCTTCAACCATGCAAAGATCATAAATTCGCTGATCATCCGTTGCGACGCAGAGATCATCAAAACCTTCCACTTTCTTCGCCTGATCAACGACCCTTAAAATCATTTCACGACCATGAATTTTAAGAAGTGGTTTTCCAGATAAACGTGTGCTCGCAAAACGCGCAGGAATAACAATATGCTTCATAATAGACCTTAAGAAATTTCAATACCTACAGCGGCGAGCTGTTGATGTAAGGTGTCATAACACGCTGTCGATAACACCGCATCGACAGGAACAACCCAAATATCGCGGGCAAAACTCGGGTTTTGTTTGAGCAGCGCTAAAATTTTCACTGCATCTTTTTCAGTGGTAATGACGGGATTGGCATCATCAAAGACCAAATCCTCTAACTCATATTCATAATGATCAGCAAACTCATGACACTGGAACTTCTGCACTCCCATACACTCTAAAGTACGATAAAAACGCTGCGGAAAACCTATCCCCACGACCGCATAAAAATCATCTTGCGGATTGAATGCTTTAGCTTCAGTACTGTTTAACAGGTAAGGCTCTGCAACTTCTAAGTGCATGTGCATAGCACGTGTAGGACGATCTGCATGTTCGATTACTATGCCTTGATCTAGTCTAGACTTTGGCTCTCGTAAATAACCTTCGGGCAATAACTTTTCATTGCCTAGTCCACGATTATTATCTAGGACAATCCATTCAATTTGGCGATTCAATGCCCAATGTTGCAGTCCATCATCACTAATGATCAAATCAATGGGATAGTGAGATAAAAGCAGTTCAATACTTTCTTGGCGATTTGGACCCACTGCCATCGGTACACCAGTAGATTGCACGATGAGTGTCGGTTCATCACCTACATTTTCAGGCAATGAGTTGAGATCTACCATAGTCGGAAATGGGCCTTTGGCACCATAACCACGACTGATCACACCCACTCGAATATTCTTACTTCGCAGATAACTCACCAAATGAATGAGCAAAGGGGTTTTACCACTCCCACCCACGGTAATATTACCAATTATCATGACAGGTACAGGAGCCGTATAGGCTTTTTTAATATTGCACCGATACAACTTACGGTTTAAAAGAAAACCACCTCTATATAACCAAGACAACGGACGAAGCACAATTAACCACTTTGCCTGTGAGTTCCAAGCATCCTGAATAAACTGTGCACCTGACATGACTTAGTTTTCCTCAAAATTACGTTGATGTAACTGATAGTAAGCACCTTGCTTTGCAATAAGTTCAGCATGTGTACCTTGCTCTACTATACGCCCTCTGTCCATCACCACAATACGATCCGCATTCTCAATGGTAGATAGACGATGTGCAATGACGATCGTGGTCCGATCTCGCATTGCAGCATCGAATGCACGCTGAATAAAGTACTCTGATTCATTATCAAGCGCGCTGGTGGCTTCATCTAATATCAATACAGGCGCATTTTTCAAAATCGCACGAGCAATGGCTATACGTTGGCGTTGACCGCCCGATAAATTGAGACCTTGTGCACCCAACTTGGTATTGTAGCCTTGTGGTAAAGCCATAATGAAGTCATGTGCATAAGCTGCTTTTGCCGCTGCAATCACCTCTTCATCCGAGGCATTTTCAAGCTGACCATACGCAATATTGTCACGTACAGTGCGATTAAATAAAACCACTTGCTGATTAACCATTGCCACTTGAGTACGCAAGCTATTGATTTCAATATTATGAATATCAACACCATCAAAGAGAATTTGGCCAGAGGTCGTATCTTGAAAACGCACCAGTAAATTCACTAAAGATGTTTTACCAGCACCAGAACGCCCTACTAAAGCGACTGTTTCACCTTCTTTTACACTCAGATTAAAATCATGCAATGCGTGATGGCCATCGGTATAAACCAGATTCACATGTTTAAAGTCAATATTACCTTTCAGTACAGGAGTTAAAGCCCCAGTATTTTTTTCTTCTGGTAAATCTAAAATTTCAAAAACTGAATGTGCTGCAGCCATACCCCGTTGAATCTTTTCATTCACGTCAGTCAACGCTTTAATTGGCTTACTCAACATACCCGCTGCAGTAATGTAAGCCACAAATTGACCTGCACTCGTATCCTGTAAAATCTCTGGGCGTAGTGCGATCCACATGACGATGCTCAAAGCAATGGACATGATTAATTGGACAACAGGACTGTTCAGCTGCTGCACAACCACCATTTTCAGGCCACGACGTAAATTCTCTAAAGATGTATCTCTAAAGCGTTGTTGTTCATAAGCCTGTCCACCAAAACCTTTTACCACCAAGTGACCATTGACCGTCTCTTGTACCACGTGATTGACATCACCCATGGTATCTTGGACTTGAATAGAAAGCTTACGCATGCGCTTTGCCGCTTTACGGATAAGTAAACCAATCAACGGTGCAAAAATCAAAATACACAAGGTCAGACGCCAATTGCTATAAATCAGGTACCCCAACAGTGCAATGGTGATTAGACCTTGTTGAACAATAGTTTTTAATGATTCTGAAGATGCAGCGGTAAGCTGCTCCACATTAAACATGATCTTCGCAGTGATATGACCACTGTTATTATCCAGATAATACTGTGCAGGAAGACGCAATAATTTTGCAAAAACTTCTTGGCGAATATTAAAGACCAGGTTTCTAGAAATGACAGCCGTAAAATACCCCCCCATGAACAAACCCAGCCCACGGAAAAACATTACCACAACAACCAAAATTGGGAACAAGGTTGTAAAACCTTGATCACGGTGTTGAATAGCTTCAATAATTTTTTCAAGTAATTTAGCAACAGAAACCTCTGTCGCGGCATTTATAGCAAAACCGACCACCACAAGAATTGCTACGCCCCAATAAGGTTTTAAATAGCTCAGTAGACGTAGATAAACTTTAAAATCGTGTTTCACTAATAACCTCGAGAAGGCACTTTGGTACTAATATTGATATTTACAAATCCCAACTGACCGGCCACATCCATCACACGGATCACATCCTGATGGGTTGCTTTTGCATCCGCAGCAATCACAAACATTAGATCACGACGGTCATTGGAAATCTGTTTAATTGCGGTATTTAATTCTGAAACATCTTTCGATGCGATAGACTGACCATTAATTGAATAATGCCCTGTGGAATCTACCACCACTTCGATTTTATGATCAAATGTTTTCGGCGGAACCCCTTGCGCATCAGGCAAGGTTAAATTCATACGACTAAATTGATTGAATGTAGTGGTCAGCAATAAAAACACCAAAATAAATAATAAGCAATCAATCATTGGTGTAAGGTTAATATGAACATCTTCAACTTGCGAGCGTTTGAATTTCATACTTCACCTTAGCTCGCTTGTTTCACAACAACATCATCGTGGTTTTCAAGCACAGTTTCTGTTTTCTTATAAAATAAAGCCGCATGAAACAAAGTCGATTGCTGCTCTAATTCAGCAACGTACTCTTGAACCAAACGCTGAAAATAACGATAAGCAAATAATGCAGGAATCGCAATGAACATTCCTGCTGCAGTTGTAATCAGTGCTTTAGAAATCCCTGGAATCATCAGTGTTGGATTACTACTATTCCCAATATCAATCATTAAAAATGACTCGATAATACCTAATACAGTCCCCAACAATCCTAAAAGAGGCGCGACAGCGCTCAATGTTCCTAAAAAATTGATATTTTTTTCAAGATAACCAATTTCTTGAGAAGCTGTTGCTTCCATCTGCGCACGTGCAAACTGTTCACCTTGTGCCTTACTTTGGTAACCAGCTTCCAAAATACGACCCAATGTCGTTGCCTGTAAATCCTGATTTTGTTTAAGTTTAGGCAAAACCATTTGTACGCTTTGCGCTGGGTTTAATAGCAAATCTTTCGGTAAAATAGCGGATTTCTTTAAGCGAATAAAACGCTCTAAGCTAATCGCAACAGTAAAGATCGAACAGAGTACAAGGGGCAGCATAAGCCACCCACCTGCTTTTACCAATTCCCACATAACACTTCCCCAAGTATTTAAAATAGAAAATAAAATTATTCAGCTAAGCAAATATTCAAAATACCATCCAACTCATCTAGTGAATGATAATGAATCGTGAGCTTGCCTTTCCCTTGTTTATTATGATCAATTTTGACATTTGCACTAAAACGATCTGTTAAGCGCTGTGTCAATTGTTGAAGATCTGGTGCAATTTCCGTTTTCGATTTTTCTTGTTTCGGCGCATTGAGATCACGAACATATTGTTCAGTTTGGCGAACGGATAAACTTTTCTCTATCACCAATTCTGCGACTTTCAGTTGATCTTTCCCTTTCAAAGTCAAAATGGCACGAGCATGTCCCATATCCAATAACCCCTGCTGCATAAAGTCTTTAACTTGCTCAGCTAGACTTAATAAACGCAGCAAATTACTGACTGTGGTACGCGCTTTACCTACCGTATCCGCAATTTCTTGATGACTTAAACCAAACTCTTCATGAAAACGTTGTAATGCCATCGCTTGATCAATCGGATTAAGGTTTTGACGTTGGATGTTCTCAATCAACGCCAGTGCAATTGCAACTTGGTCTGTTAAATCACGAACAATGGCTGGGACTTGCGTTAAGCCAGCAAGTTGAGCCGCACGCCAGCGACGCTCACCCGCAATAATTTCATAGGGATGCTTTTCATTATCAATTGGACGAATCACAATCGGCTGCATCACACCATGTTTTTCAATCGATGCTGCTAACTCTTGTAAGTCTTGCTCATTAATAAAACGACGTGGCTGATATTCACCACGCTGCAATAAATGCACATCAATTTGTTTTAGCTGACCGTGATCAAGAGCTTGTGCTTCAAGTTGTAATTTCTCTTTTTGAATGGAACCGAGTAAGGCATCTAAACCACGACCTTTTGCTAGTCCACGTTTCTTAACGGTCATGCGTTACTTCCTTTTTTCACTTTGCTTTTCTTAATCATTTCAGCTGCTAAATGTAAATAAGCAACTGCGCCCTTCGAGCTTTTTTCAAAATAAATCACAGGCAAACCATGCGCAGGTGCTTCAGCTAGACGCACATTACGTGGAATGACCGTGTCATAGAGTTTTTTGCCAAAGTATTGTTCTAATTCTTCAGACACATCACGTGTCAGTGCATTACGTGCATCATACATGGTGCGTAGAACACCAATAATTTTTAACTCAGGATTCAATGCTTGTTGAATGCGATCAATGGTCTGTGTTAAATCTGCCAAGCCTTCCAAAGCATAGTATTCACACTGCATTGGAATCATCACACCATCCACCGCTGCTAGTGCATTAACTGTGATCAAGCTTAAGCTGGGCGCACAGTCCACAATGATGTAGTCATATGTTTGTTCAATTTCTTGCAATGCGTCACGCAGAATAAATTCACGCCCTTCTTGCTCAGCAATCGCAAGTTCAACTCCCGCCAAATCACGGTTTGCACCCAAGACCTTATAACCCACTTCCGCCTTGGTAATCGCAGTCTCTATAGGCACTTCACCCAGTAAAACATCGGTCACTGAATACAGTAGGTCATTTTTTTGAATGCCTGAACCCATGGTCGCATTGCCTTGCGAGTCCATATCGACCAATAAAACAAGCTTTTTAAGTACTGCTAAAGATGCAGCCAAATTTACTGCGGTTGTGGTTTTACCTACACCACCTTTTTGGTTCGCAATCGCAATAATTTGTGCCATGACCCGCCCAATCCTTTGAATTTTTTTAGATACGTTTTAATAAAAGTAAGTGTCGTTGTTCGTCCAAACGTGGAACTTTTAACGCAATAATGTCACAACTAAATTCGTTTTTGAATGCTTCAACTTCGTCATGCGGAACCAAGCCTTTCATCGACGCAATAATGCTGTCTTGGTGCATATAAGGCTTCGATGCATTGATAAAATCGGTTAAAGAAGCAAATGCACGACTGGTAATCACATCAAACTGACCCAAATCATGGATGCTATCTTCATTTTCAACACGCGTTTGAACTGCAATTACATTGGTTAATTTTAGATCTGCAATAAACTGCTTTAAAAAACGAATTTTTTTACCATTGGAATCGAGCAAAACACATTGGCGCTCAGGTTGGCATAGAGCAATAATCATGCCCGGCATACCACCGCCCGTACCAATATCCAGCAAACGACCTTTCGGCAAATCTTTTAAAATACTTAAACTATCTAATAAATGCTTCACCAGCATTTCTTTAGGATCGCGAATCGCTGTTAAATTGTAAGCTTTGTTCCACAGCACAAGTGCGTCTTGATACTTCAGCAATAAATTTAATGCTTCTTCACTCAAATCTAAGCCAAGCTTTTGACTACCTTGCTTTAAGTCTTGAAAAAATGGATGCATAAAGAAGACATCTCAATAAAATTAAACTGAAGTATACCGATTTCTCAGCCGTGGAACAGTAGCTAACGCTTAGTGATTATGCACTTAAACGTACATACCTTGACGAATCTGTAGATCTAGATCACTTAATCGCTCAGGTGTGCCAACATCCACCCATGCGGCTTGCATTTTCTCGGCAGAAATTTTTCCAGCAGACATCGCTTCTTTTAGCAATGGAGCCAACGGACGCTTACCTGCTTCCAATCCCTTAAACATCTGTGGATGTATAACTGCAACACCACTATAAGTCAGTGCTTCGCCTGACTGCTCTTGTTCAAAGGTATAAGCACGCCCTTGATTTAAGATAAAGTCGCCTTTGGGATGTTGTGTCGGGTTGGGTACAAATACGAGATGCGCAAAATCGGCGTCCAATTGCACATCAAGTAAAGATGCAAAATCAAAAGTGGTCCAAACATCGCCATTCACTAAAATAAACGGTTCTGTCCCCAACAGTGGTAGAGCATTGATAATACCACCCGCTGTTTCAAGCCCCTCTTCTTCACGCGTCCAACGAATAGTCACTCCAAACTGCGAACCATCGCCAAGTGCACCAATCAAGACATCGGCCAACCATGCAGAATTGATCACAATTTCTGTGACCCCAATTTGCTTGAGTTTTTCAATATGCCAAACGATCAGTGGTTTGCCACCAACTTCAAGCAGAGGTTTCGGTTTATATAATGTTAAAGGACGCATACGGTTTCCAAGCCCCGCGGCCAAAATCATTGCTTTCATGCTGCAACAACCTCATATTTGCCATATTTTGCTTCAAATTTCGGCATCACTTTATCGCAAATAAATTGCATGAAAGGTTGTAGTTCTGCATATGGTTTGCTTTCTTCGAGTAAATACCACATCACACGTGGCAAATCTTTGAGATAGCCTGATTTACCGTCACGTTCAAATAAACGCACAAAAATACCTAAAATTTTAATATGACGTTGTATCGCCATCAGATCAGCATCTTGCTTAAACTGTTCAAAGTCACGCCCTTCTTTGGCAGAAGCTGGCAATAGCTCATAAAACACTTTAAACCAATGATAAACGCGCTCAGGACTCCATTGTACATACGCATCACGAGTAATTGAGATCAGATCATAAGTATCTGCACCAATCACAGCATCCTGAAAGTCAATCACCCCCTGCTCTTGCTCATCTGCCAAAAGCATGAGATTACGACTATGGAAATCACGATGTACAATCACTTGAGGCTGAGCCAAAGCAGCATTGGCTAAAATTGCAAATGTACGTTTAATCAGCGCAGACTCATCATCAGAAGGTTGAATCTGTAAACTTGGCAATAACCAATCTGTCAATAGCGACATTTCGGTCATTAACTTTTCATAAGAATAAGCTGGGAAATGACCTTCACCATCAATAGATTGCAATTGAATCAACTGCTTAAAACTTTGCTCATAATGTGCATCAACAGTCTTGTCATCGAGCTGTGTAGACAGTAGCACATCACCAAAATCTTCAAGCAATAAGAAGCCTTGCTCCAAATCTTTCGCCACAATATGTGGTACACGAACACCGTTCGTATCAAAAAATTCATCAATCGTCACAAAAGGCACACAATCTTCTTTTTCTGGTGGTGCATCCATCAGCATAAATGTTTTATTATTCAACTTGATTCGTGCATAACGACGGAAACTTGCATCGCCTGCTAAAAAGTTAATTTCAAATTGATCTGAACCAAGTACAGATGAAATCCATGTTTGTATCAATTGTTCACGTTGTGTATTCATTTGCGATAAATTCTAATACAGGCTGAGTTTTTAAAGTGCTAAGTGTAGCCACTTATCAACTTTTTCTCTATGATGCGACAATAATTAATTGCGTTTTAAGCATACTTGGTAAATGAGACACATGAAGTATCAGTTTAAATTTAATCCTTTAGCGACTGCGATATTTACCCTTCTTTGTGGTAGCTCAATCACAAGCTATGCTGCAACACCAACCTCGTCTATTTCAGATGAACAACAATCGCTAAAACAAGCACTACAAGAAAGCTATCCTGGGCAAAAGTTCTTCGAACAATACTATGTCGATAAGTCATCTCCTGAAGCTCAACAGCGCCAAGGACGTTACTTAAGTTCCGCGTATTGCCAAGGCACATGGCTAACCCCTGTAAGCCCTGAAACCAAAGCCGCTGACGCAGCCAATGCGACATCCACCATTACAGCGGACTATGGTCACTACAACCCACAAGGTGACTCTGTTCTTGAAGGTAATGTTCTGATTGATCAAGAAGGTCGTCAAATTCGTGCCGATAAAATTACAATTGATCAAACCCAGACCTTTGCCAATGCTGAAGGACGCGTGCAAATGGCGCAAAGTGGTTTATTAGCGCAAAGCGACCAAATCAATTACAACCTAAAAACTCAACAAGGCGATCTGAAAAACAGTTTCTATATTTCAGAAGAACAACATGCGCATGGGCGGGCTGAACAAATCCTACGTGAGTCACAAACGACCACCACGCTAAAAAATGCAACTTATAGCACCTGCCCACCAGAGCAATCGCCAACATGGAAAATCCAAGCAGACGAAATTAAGTTAAATCAAGAAACTGGCCGTGGTGAAACACGCGGCACAAAACTTTATGTTAAAGATGTACCCGTTCTCGCAGTTCCTTATTTCAACTTCCCGATTGATGACCGTCGTACTACCGGTATTTTGACACCAAGTTTTGGCTTCACCAATGATGGTGGTGTCGAGCTTGCAGTGCCTGTTTATCTCAACTTAGCACCTAACTACGATGCGACCGTTACGCCACGCTATATCAGCGACCGCGGCCCAATGTTTGAGGGTGAGTTCCGCTATCTAACCGAAAACTTTGGTTCAGGTCAAATTTGGGGGGGTTACTTAGCTTCTGACCGAAAATATGACGATGAAGACCGTAAAGATTTGCACTTTTTACATAACTGGCAAATCAATGAACAGTTCTCAACCAACCTTGAATATAACTATGCTTCGGACAAAGATTATTTTACTGACTTAAGCAACAACCCTAACACCAAGACAGACTTAAACCTGCGTCGTGCTTGGGAGTTGAACTATAAAAATGGAATTCCTGGTCTAAAGGCCCAACTAAAAATTGAAGACTTCCAAACACTAGACGAAACCACACCCTACGTTGACCGTCCATATGCACGTTTACCACAGTTCTTACTCAACTATAAAGCGGGTAATGCGCTAGGCTTAGAATACGAGTTCAACAACGATACGGCTTATTTTAAAAAGGACTTTGGGACTATCGACGGAGATACCAACGATAGCTTTGAACCAAGCGGCACCCGTGTCTACAATGACTTTTCTGTACGCTACAACTACCGTACACCGTGGGCTTTCGCCATTCCTGAAGTATCTATTCGCAATGTGAACACATTCTACGATCAAGATACCATCAATGAGTTTGACAACACCAACCGCTCATCGAACGACAAATCTTATGTCGTGCCACAGGTGACTTTTGATGCAGGTTTGACTTTTGAAAAAGAAGGCACTTTCTTACAGACGTTAAGTCCACGTATGTTCTATGCCTATGCACCCTATAAAAATCAAGATGGCGCACCAAACTTTGACTCTGCAACAGCATCGATTAACTATGATCAGTTGTTTAGTGCAAATCGCTTCTATGGCCATGACCGTCTAGAAGACAATAACTTCTTGTCACTGGGCTTAAGCTATAGCCTATTTGATACGGTGGGTCTAGAGCGCTTAAAAGCCAGTGTGGGCCAAAGCTATTATTTCGAAGACCGCCGCGTAACGCTTGACCAAACAGCAGATGTCTTTGATAGAGAAAATCACTCTGGTCCGATTGTCAGCGTATCTAGCCAGCTCTCACAAAACTTTACCCTCGGTGCAAACTCAGCATGGATGGCAAATGGCGATAATGCGCAACGTGACTTACAGCTTTACTTTACGGGTGATAAAGGCAACCTCTATAACGTTGGCTATTTCTACCGTAAAGAAATTGCAGACCGCCAAGAACATTACGACCAAGTGGTTGCATCTTTTGTACAACCGATCCATAACAACTGGCGTATTATGGGCCACGCTCAATATGACTTAGACAACAATGTCGCTCGTGAATACCTCCTTGGTGTCAATTACGAGTCTTGCTGTTGGGGGATCTCCGTTTATGGTCGTGAGTACTATAACGACTTAGATGACGTCAATGCTGCAGGTATAGAACCTAAACGTGCAATTATGGCCGAAATTACACTTAAAGGCTTAGGCGGACTCAACAGTAAACTTTCATCATTACTAGAAAATCGTATTCTAGGCTTTAACAATATTAATCAGACTTGGACAGACCGTTAATGAAGACAAAACAGTTCAAACAATTTTTTAAAGCGAGTGCTTTGGCTTTAGCTCTCGCAACCGCTATTCCAACTTTTGTACATGCGTCGGATGAAGTTGTTGCTGTAGTCGATAACAGTGTCATTTTGAAGAGTGACTTAGAAGCAAGCATGACTGAGCTCAAACATCAACTTGAGAGCCAAAAGAAACAAGTCCCACCAGAGCAATATTTGGCACAACAAGCATTAGAGCAACTGATTATTCGTCAAACTCAGCTTGAACAAGTGAAGCGTTACAACATTCAACCTGATGAAAAAAGCTTGAATGAAGCGGTTTTAAATGTTGCAAAACAATCCGGTAGCACAAGCCTAGAAGCATTCCAACAAAAGCTCGATAAAATGGCACCCGGAACCTATGCTTCTTTGCGTAGTCGCGTTGCTGAAGATTTAGCCATCAATCGTTTACGCCAGCAAATCGTTACCTCTCGTATCCAGATTTCAGACCAAGACGTTAAAAACTTCTTAAATACACCACAAGGTCAAGCAGCACTTGGAAACCAAGTGCATGTGCTACATGTGCGTGTTTCAGGTGACAATGCTGACACTGTGGCGAAGCAAGTCAAAACTGTTCTAGCAAACGACAACGATGTCGCTGCAATTGCTAAAAAGTTCAGTACTGCTGGCACTAAAGTTGAAGGTGCAGATATGGGCTTTAGAGCACTTTCTGACATCCCTAGCGAGCTTGCGGCACGTGTGAGTCCACTCCAAGTGGGACAAATCACAGATTTAATTACAGTACGAGATGGTGTGCATCTTTTAAAGTTAGTTGAACGCAAAGGTGCTGAGCAAAAAGCGATTGTGCCCCAATACAAAGCACGCCATATTTTGATCCAACCGTCTGAAGTGGTTAGCCCTGAAAATGCTAAACAAATGATCGAAAGCCTGTATAACCGCGTTCAAAAAGGTGAAGACTTTGCAGTCTTAGCTTCCACCTACTCTAATGACACAGGTTCAGCACGTGATGGCGGAAGCTTGGGTTGGGTCAGCCCAGGTGTGATGGTTCCTCAGTTTGAAGAAACCATGAAAAATACACCGGTAGGTCAAACCAGTAAACCTTTCCAAACCCAATTTGGCTGGCATATTCTTCAAGTGACTGAAACACGTCAACAAGACATGACTGCTGAATATCAAGAACGTATGGCACGTCAAATTTTAGGTGAGCGTCAATTTGATGCAGAGCTTGATAGCTGGTTACGTGAAACACGCAACAGAGCTTTTGTCGAAATCAAAGATCCAAACTTAGACCGTAAGAATAATAAGTCATAAGTTTGAACACATAAAAGACCAGCATTTATGCTGGTCTTTTATTTTCCACTTGGATGAAAACTAAAAATTAGGTATAAAAAAAGCCTCTCATGTGAGAGGCTTTTTTAAACAATCAATTAACGATTATTTTCGTCATCTTGAGTGTCTTCAAATTTTGATTCGCCATCAAAACCAGTCGATTGACCGCCGAAGCCACCTTGACCGCCGAAGCCACCTTGACTGCCAAAGCCACCTTGACCACCGAAACCACCTTGACCACCAAAGCCACCTTGACCACCAAAGCCACCTTGTTGACCACCAAAACCGCCTTGTTGACCACCAAAACCGCCTTGTTGACCGCCAAAGCCGCCTTGTTGACCGCCAAAGCCGCCTTGTTGACCGCCAAAGCTACCTTGTTGACCAGCACCAGCAGGTGCACCAGCAGGACGTGGGTTACGTGCAGGAACAACTGTAGAAATTGCATGCTTGTAAACCATTTGGCTTACTGTATTTTTTAATAAAACAACATATTGGTCGAAAGATTCAATATGACCTTGTAACTTAATACCGTTTACAAGGAAGATAGAGACAGGAATACGTTCTTTACGGAGAGAATTTAAGAACGGATCTTGCAAAGTTTGACCTTTAGACATGTTATAACTCCAAAAAAATTTAAAAATCAGCGCAAAAAACTATCTTTATTTTTCAATTAAAAATTATAAAAAAGATAGTAGCTAAATTTTGCTTTATCCGTAGCAGTTTCGCAAGTCTTCTTGTGCCTGCGTGATAGTAGAATACGTTGTAAATTTATGTGCCTCTTGCAAAGATCTTAACCAAGTGTATTGACGTTTGGCAAGTTGTCGTGTCGCAAAAAGTGCTTTATCCTCCATTTCACGTTGTTTTTCGACAGTTTTATCTCCTTTTTGTAAAAATTCGAGTGCTTGTCGATACCCAACTGAGCGCATAGAGGGTAAATTTTCGTCTAAATCGTATTTTTTCATAAGTGCTTCCACTTCATTCAAAAATCCGATGTCCCACATAATTTTCAAGCGTTGTGCAATTCTTTGGTGCAATTCGGCACGGTCTGGCATCAAAGCATAATTATGAAAATTATAGCGATAAGGCACGTTTTTAGGTTGTTCAGCTTGAAGTTTAGTAATAGGCTGCCCTGTCAATTTGTAAACTTCTAAAGCGCGAATAATCCGTTGTTTATCACTCACTTTAAATTTTTCGCCCGCCAGTGGATCCATACTGCATAATTCAGCATAGACCGCAGACCAACCCTCACTCTCACCTTTTGCTTCTATTTCAGCACGAACAGCATAGTCTGCGCTCGGTAAATTGCTTGAAAGACCTTCTAAAAGTGCCTTGAAATAGAGCATAGTCCCACCCACCAAAATCGGAGTTTTACCTCGCGCATGCATGTCATCAATTAAACCACATGCATCTTCAACAAAGTTTGCAGCCGAATAGACTTCTAATGGGCTAATAATATCGATAAGGTGATGTGGATATTGCAGCAACTCTTCTTTAGTCGGCTTTGCTGTACCAATATCCATATCCTTAAAAACCAATGCTGAATCTACAGATATCAGTTCAAAATTTCCTTGCTCATAGAGCTGACATGCCAAAGCAGTTTTACCACTTGCAGTTGGCCCCATTAAATTGATGACCGGCAATTGAGTTGACATGTAAAACTACTCTCCTCGAGCAAAAAGCTTATCTAGTTGAGCCAATGGAAACGCACGCCAAGTTGGGCGACCATGGTTACATTGGCTGGCAAATTCAGTTTGTTCCATTTGACGAAGCAAAGCATTCATTTCAGAAAGACCCAAAATGCGATGGGCGCGAACAGCACCATGACAGGCCATACCCGCTAGAATTTGATCACGCTTTTGCAGTAAGCCCTGCGCTTCATCATTTGGATCTAAATCGTTCAGTAATTCAGGTACCAGCGCCTCAAAATTGGCTTTATGTAAAATCGCAGGCACACCACGAACAATGACCTGCTCATCGCCATATTGATCAATTTCAAGACCTAAACGCGCCAATTGATCTTTGAGCTCTTCCACTCGTATCGCTTGCATTCGCGTGATATTAATCACTTTGGGAATAAGTAACTGCTGAGAAGTCCAAAACTCTGGTTTATCCCACGCTGACTTCATTTGCTGTAGCAAAATACGCTCATGCGCTGCATGCATATCAACAATAATCAGCCCTTCTGTATTTTGAGCCAGCACATAAATACCATGCAATTGTGCAATGGCAATTCCCAACGGATGCTCATCGACTTTAGTGCTTTGCACTGTAAAATCAGCCAAAGACTGAGCTTGATCAACAGCAGATGAAGCATCACGCAGAGGTGCTAAATAGCTTTGCAAGGCATTATTGAGCTGTTGTGAGCCCTGATAGCGTGAAGGTTGCGCCGAATAATGGACACCTTGTGGTTGACTTGAACTAAAGTCAGTGAGCACATCCGATGGGGCTTGCTCACCAGTTTGTGCAGACTCAACACGACGATGCAACTGCAAAGGCTCTTGATAACGAGGCTGCACAGACATCGAAGCTTGATTCTCTGCAATCTTCATTGCATCAGATAAATCTGCGGTTGCCGTTTGAAACTGCGATAAAGTCTCTTTGGCATAGTGACGTACAAATTCATGTACTTCACGTTGATTCAAAAAGCGAATTTCATGTTTGGTCGGATGTACATTGACATCAATATTTTCAGGGTCTACTTCCAGAAAAAGCAAATAACCCGCATGCTGATGTCCATGCAAAATACCATCATAAGCCATACGCAGCGCATGAGAGATGGTTTTATCTTTAACAATTCGACCATTCACATAAACATACTGTAAGTCAGCCTGAGCCCGCGCATCCGAGGGATGTCCCAACCAACCTGTTAAACGCATGTTGATGCTATCTGCATCCATCCAATAAGCATTTTCAGTAAATGCACGCCCTAGCAACTGCTGTACGCGCTGAAAACGTAGCTCACCACTATCTGCAATCGGCAAATTCAATTTGATGCTTTGATTATGTTCAAGCACAAAACGAATATCGAAATGCGTCAGCGCTAAACGTCGGACGATTTCCTCAATATGACCAAACTCTGTGCCAGGTTTTTTGAGGAATTTTCGACGTGCAGGCACATTAAAAAATAAATCTTGTACCCGAATATGCGTACCTTTAGGCGCAGCTACAGCCTGAATCTCTTGACGATCAAATGCAGTTCCATTGACTTCAACTTGATAGCCAATTCCATCATCCACCTGACTACTGGTCAAGGTTAAACGCGAAACCGCTGCAATAGAAGCCAAAGCCTCTCCACGAAAGCCTAAACTGACAATTGCATGTAAATCTTCAGCGGTTTGGATTTTACTGGTCGCATGTCGCATCACCGCCAAAGGGAGATCTTCAGCGTGAATCCCTCGACCATTGTCCATGATTTCAATTAAAGTACTGCCGCCTTGCTCTACCCGAATAATCAGCTCTGTCGCACCTGCATCAATCGAGTTTTCAAGTAACTCTTTGACCACAGACGCTGGACGCTCAATGACTTCACCTGCTGCAATTTGGTTGGCTAAAGCAGGATTCAAAGTATGAATACGGCGTATCTTTAAATCATCATGCATTGTTTAATTGGCTCTCTAAAGCTTGTAATAATGCTACTGAATGGAAACTTAAGGTAGCAGACCGTGTCAGTTCATCTTCAGATTTTTGAATATCAATAATTATGTCTGCCTGAGGGATTTCATTGCCCCCTTTAGACGGCCATTCAAACAAAAACAATGCATTGGGCGTTTCCAAATAGTCACGAATGCCCATTAGCTCCAGTTCATACGGATCGTTTAAACGATACAAGTCAAAATGAAAAATATCACGCTCTTGAACTTGGTACGGTTCAACCAAGGTATAGGTTGGGCTTTTCACGGAACCTTGATGACCTAAATACTGTAAATAATGGCGTGTTAGCGTAGTTTTGCCCGCACCCAAATCCCCAATTAAATACACCACACCCGTCGTAAAATGCTGTGCCAAAATTTGTGCTAAATTTTGGGTATCTTGTTCATTATTGAGCGTTAAATTAAATGAATACTGCATAATACTCACGACAAGTGACAAAAGAACAATTATGATAGCACTGGACTCACAAAATGCCCAAGCCACAAGCTTGAAATCTCGTATTTAACTGCACCAACCGATTAGATATTGCCTGCACATCATGTTCACCATAAAACCTGCTGAATTTTGCCCTCCCATGCTCAATGGCGTGAGCGCAAGTAAAGTGTTTCTGCCTAAATTAAAGCCAGCACCACACACCGTATTGGCTTATTTATCTGACCAATTTCCGCATATTGAAGCAACTGAGTGGCAGCAACGTTTTCATGATGGTTTGGTCTATGACGCTGTAGGTAATGTACTCCATACAGATTCGGCATATCTTGAAAATCAGCATGTGTTTTATTACCGCTTTTTAGCGCACGAAATTGAAGTGCCATCTCAGCATGAGATTTTATTTGAAAATGATCATTTCTTAGTGGTGGATAAGCCGCACTTTTTGACCATCAGTCCAACGGGGCAATATGTTCAACAAACCCTATTGGTGCGCCTGAAAAAACAAACAGGCATTGAGCATTTAACGCCCATCCACCGCCTTGACCGTGAAACCGCTGGCTTAGTGATGTTTTCCAAATGCATTCACAGTCGAGGGATGTATCAGCAAATGTTTGCAGAGCGACAGGTTCAAAAAACCTATCATGCGATTGCACCTTTTAACCGCGAACTCAAATTTCCACGCATAGTAAAACTACATATGCAAAAAGGTGAACCGTTCTACACCATGCAAGTCCTAGACGAAGCACCGAACAGTGAAACTGAGATCTTGCTTTTAGAACATGATGAAACATGGGCAAAATATGAGCTTAAACCCGAGACAGGGAAGCAACATCAACTCCGTGTACACCTCAACTTCTTAGGTCTTCCGATTAAAAATGATCCGTTCTATCCTAAAGTTGTACATAAAGCCGACTATGATTTTAGTCAGCCTTTACAGCTATTAGCTAAGCATCTTTCATTTAAAGATCCAGTAACTCAACAGCTTATGCAGTTTAGCTCCAATTCTGAATTGACATTGTAATCTGCTTGTCATTACAAAATAATTTAAAATTCCATTGTATGAATATTGAAATTACAATGGAATTGATTAAAATAACTTCTACCCTTAAGTCGTTCAAATTATTTAAAAAATCATGAGAAAAACAGAAGTCTATCAAATTCGACTCGATTCCCAAGAAAAGAAACAAGCTTTTGCAGTGTTTAAACAACTGGGAATTACGCCTGCGCAAGCCGTTCGTTTGTTCTTCAGACAAGTGGTTTTAACCAAATCCATCCCATTCTCAATTGAAAACCAGAACATCAATCTTGAACAGCTGATTAAGCTACGTAAGCTCAAGCAAGAACAAAAAGCGGTTGATCACATCACCAGCGCAGACTCAACTGCAACCAATGATTTATTTGCAGACGATGAACATAGTGATCTTTTTGAAGAATTAGCGGCAATCTTGGGAGAAAGTGACAAAACTTAACAGTGTTGCATTTCTAAACAAATTTTAGAAATATCCCTTTCAAAACTTAGGTATGCTTCATGTAAATATTATAAATACAGCATGGAGTAATACATGATCGTTAGACGTGCCACTTTAGAAGACTTAGAAAAACTTGCTGTATTATTTGATGAATATCGCCAATTTTATGGTGCATCTTCCAACTTAGCGCTTTCCCAAAAGTTCCTTAAACTTCGCCTTGAAAACGAACAAAGCGTCATCTTCATTCATGTCAAAGACGATGTGATTACAGGTTTTGTGCTGCTGTATTTAGGCTTTTCTTCTGTGGCCTGTGCAACTTATTATATTTTAGATGATGTTTATGTTTCTCCACCGCATCGTCGCCATGGCTCAGCAAAACAATTGATTGATACCGCGATTTTGTTTGCGCGACACGAAAAAGCCATTCGTATTACGCTTGAAACGCAAAAAAATAATTATCAATCCCACAGCTTATATGAAGCAATGGGCTTTGTAGCGGATAATGAATTTAAGACCTATCATTGCTTTCTATAGCATTCAGCGTCTAAAGACCTTCACTCTCAAGATCATTGCGTGTCTTGGCTAAAGCCACTTGTTCTGCATTTAAATAGATCCAATGCCCTTCGACTAAATCTGGTATCCCCGTTAAGTCGAGCGCTCCAATTTGCTGACGATGCAAGCTCTCAACTTTATTTCCCACTGCCGCAAGCATACGTTTCACTTGATGATATACCCCTTGATGCACGGTCATTTGCAGTTCGCATTCAGCTAAGCGTTTTACATCCGTTGCAGCAAAGCTCCCTTTTTCATTTCGCAGCTCCACCCCTTGCTCCAACTGTTGGACCTGTTCATCTGTAACAGGGTCGGCAGTTTTCATCCGATACACTTTTGCCACATGCTTTTTAGGATGTGTCAATGCTTGTAAAAACTGACCATCGTCGGTGAGTAACAATAAACCTGTGGTGTCTTGATCTAGACGACCTACACACTGAATGCCACGATTCAAGAGCACATCGTCAAACAAATCAAAAACACTAAAATGATGTGTCGCCTGATGTGAGCATTCATAGCCTTGAGGTTTATTTAAGGCGATATAGACTTTTTCGCGGTATTCAAAGCTCTTGCCATGTACCTTGTAGTTCAAAGCATCCAATTTGAGTTTATATTTAGGGTCAGTAATGATCTGCCCATCAATTTCAATGGCTGCATTTTTAATCAACTGTTGGCAATGCTTTCGCGAACCAAATCCTTGCGACTGCAACATTTTTTCCAACAGCATCAGCACACCACATTTTTAAATAAAGGCTCATTTTATACTGAAATACAGGAACATCAATCAAAGTACTTGGATCATTCGGCAAAGTGGCTAAAAAAACGTTACAATGCACATGTTTTTTTGACCAGTCTCTCCCCTATGCCGAACTTAGATTTGAATCTGATCGTCCTCTTGATCCTGCTGGCTTGTGGTATTTTCAGTCACAACTCTGCGGTAACCATTGCTGCTGCAGTACTCATTATTTTGCGGATGACACCACTGAGTGAATACTTCCCACTCATCCAACAACATGGATTAAATATCGGGATCATCATTTTAACCATTGCAGTTTTAGTGCCGATTGCAAGTGGTAGAATTAGTGGTGAAAGTATTTTTAAATCTTTTTTAAGTGTCAAATCATTACTTGCCATCGCCATTGGTGTTTTGGTTGCATGGCTAGGCGGGCGCGGCGTAAAACTGATGTCAAACCAACCCGATGTTGTTGCAGGCTTACTAGTCGGAACCGTTGCAGGAGTGGCTTTACTACGTGGCGTTCCAGTCGGCCCACTCATTGCGGCTGGGTTACTTACCCTAATCATTGGTACAGGACAGCCCTAGCCTAGCGAATACAAAAAAAATCCAAATTCTCAAGCTAGGCTGGATTGATCTGTATTTGCTGCCTTTAAATTTGACTTCTTTTTATAGAAAGTCCACTCAATATAGCGCTATGAATAAATATTCATCGTGTAGAACCTTCAGAGTTCATATGAATATACGCTTGCTTAGTTCACTTATAACTTTTTTGAACAACCAAATTTTAATGTGATAAAGAACGTATAATACTTTTCATTTTCTCGTCTATTTATGTCCTCTCAAGAAAATAGCATCCCACCAACGAGTCACTTATCTGTCATTATTTTGGCATTAGCACTCGGTGGTTTTTGTATTGGTACGACTGAATTCGTTGCGATGGGACTCATCCAAGAGATCTCACAAAGTTTCAATCTCAGCATTCCTGTCACAGGGCATTTTATTAGTGCCTATGCTTTAGGTGTGACTATTGGCGCACCTGTGATTGCCATTTTGGCCGCAAAGGTTCCGCGTAAAACGCTCTTAATTGGCCTCATGCTGTTTTATGGTATCGCCAATGCCAGTACAGCACTCGCAAACAGCTATGAGTCTATGTTGGTCTCACGTTTTATTGCAGGTTTCCCTCACGGCGCTTACTTTGGTATTGCCGCTTTGGTGGTTGCAGAGTTTGCTGGAAAACAAAAGCGTGCTTCGGCAGTCGCCATGCTCATGATGGGGCTGAATGTCGCGACCGTGATTGGTGTGCCTTTTGCGACATGGCTGGGTCAGCTGTATGGTTGGCGGGCAGGTTTTGAGTTTTCTGCATCTATCGCATTTTTGACTGTGGTCGCAATTTGTTTTGGCCTACCCAAAATGCAACTGGATCACACAGCCAGCATTCAAAATGAGCTGCGTGGACTTAAAAATACACAAATGTGGCTCACGCTTGCTGTCGGTGCAATTGGATTTGGTGGGCTGTTTTCTGTCTATAGTTATGTATCACCTATTTTGACTGAATATACCCATGCTAGCATTCAAGTCATTCCGTTTGCACTGGCATGTATTGGGCTCGGGTTGGTCGTCGGCGGTGTTGTCGCAGGACACTTTGCCGATAAAAACTTAAACAAGGCGATTATTTGGGTCTTAGTTTCCAATGCCTGCTCTTATGTACTTTGTGCCCTGTCTATGGATCACCTTGCCACTGCTTTTATTGCACTCTTCTTGGTTAGCTTCAGTATTGCAGGCTTGGGGCCTTTACTACAAACCCGCTTAATGGATGTCGCTGGTAATGCACAAGGCTTAGCAGCTTCGCTGAATCATTCTGCATTTAATATTGCCAATGCTTTTGGTGCTTTTCTGGGCGGCTGGTTAATTAGCCAAGGTTTAGGTTGGCTAGCTCCAATCTGGGTCGGAGTTTTACTAAGTTTAGGTGGGCTGATTATTTTATTGTTGGCTTTTCAGCATGAGAAAAAGTTGATATCCGCATGTAAAAGCGATTCAAATCAGACTTGTTAACCCCCAATAAATGACTTTATCTAAAACAATAAGCGTGCGTAAGAACTCAATCGTATTGTTATGCACGCTTTTACAATCCATCATTCAGATTAATGTCAGATCATTAAAAATCTTAATGGCATTTTTTTTAAACTCTAAATTTTATTCGATACGCGATAACGTCATCCGCAAGCTGCGGTAAGAATAAAAGCAAAGCTTTTATTTGCAGCCCAAGGCGATGTAATCGCCTTTAATATGGACTGTTTGTTCAAATGACCAATGTGTTTCTTTTGGCGAAAAAAAGAACTCCAAAATTGAACTTAAAAACGGTGAGACTCCGCAGTTAAGAAGTTCAATACGAAACTCCTTAACTGACTGGCATAATCATTCAGGTAGCTTTTTCCCGCAGTGTGGACAATAGGCATATTGCTCACGCTCTTGCCTTAAAGATTCTTCTTTTTGTTCACGAATGAGCTGTAAAATAATATCGTGTGTTTGCTCTTTGGTCAGCCCAACTTCTTTACGAACTTCTTCAATTTTTTCTGTCTCCAAGACAAAATCAATATCGCTATTTTGGATTAGTTCTCGAAATCTGAGTTCAAGTTTTTCTTTACGCTGCTCAAGTTCATTGGCCAAACCATTCGCCAAAATACCCGCAGGTAATGCCGCTAAACCTACACCTAAGATAGTAATAATCGCACCAAGAAAGCGTCCTAACGGCGTAATAGGTGTCACATCGCCATAACCGACGGTGGTCAATGTAACCACGGCCCACCACATTGAAGCAGGAATGGAACTGAAAACTTCAGGTTGTGCCTGACTTTCAATCAAATACACCCCTGCAGCCGCCATAATGATCATAATCATTAAGATGAAAATAACCGCTTGAAATGAGCCTTTTTCACGCTCAATGACACGTAATAAAATTTGTAGAGAGACAAAGTAGCGGGTGAGCTTGAGAAGTCGGAGCAAACGAACAATTCTTAAGAATCGTAAGTCGAACTGAACAAAGAAGTTTAAATAGGCAGGTAGAATAGCCAAAAGGTCGATAATCGCCCCACCACTTTTGACCCAATTTAGACGGTTTTTCCAATCCGACTCAAAACTATTAGATTCAGCAATTGACCAAAAACGTAAAAGATATTCGACGCTAAAAACGATAATAGAAAAGATTTCAAAATAATAGAAAAAGTCTTGATACAACACATAGTACTTTTGCACCGACTCCAGCAAGACCGCAGCAGCATTACTCATAATCAGTGCAATGAGAAAATAGTTTAACCCTCGACTTAAGGGCGTCTCATAATCCTCATTATGCAAATTGTTATAAACAAATTTGCGAAGCGTGTACCAAGCTGTCAATTTCATTACGATTCTAAGTTATTCTTATCCCTTAAAATTCAGTTTAACTGAAGTTCTGGGCAAAGTAAGTAAGAAATTTCTGCACGAAATGTCCTAGTTTTAAGATGTTATTCAATATATAACAGCGCTAAACGAACTTGGTCATAGCCCATACGTGGATTTGTCAGTTCCACAATAGGACGAAGCTTAATCGCACCATCTTCGCTAAAGTGTTCTGTTTGCTGACGCTTCATTAAGCGTTTATAAATTTTCCGCACTTGCTCAACTACTTCTTCTCCAGGATGTGCCACGGAAATATCCAAGCCTTGCTCTTTATGCAACTTTGCCAAATGGTTGATAATAGTTGCAGCCGTCAAACCGCGCTCTTGTGCGATATCTGCAATTTCATAACCACCTTCAAACAATTCACGTGTTTCATCAAGTGTTGCAGAAGCATAGTTGGCTTTACCTGCATTACGGGCAATTTTCTTTTCATTCCGCTCAATCTCAATTTCATTGAGCGTTCCGCCACAGTGACGGATAAATGCCTTGTGCTGCGGGTCAAGATCAACGGCCTCAAAATGTGTTTCGGCTTCATCGGAGAGTTCTTGGAAGCGGCGGTCTGCCTTAATGGCAAGACTATCTAACTCCAAAGCTTGTTCATTAAAACCCAGTAGCCTTAAACCATCCAAAGTCTTTAAGCGCGACAAAGCCACATAGCCCTGTCCTTTTTCAAAAGTATGGCTGAGGTTAATTTCCGCTGCCGCTAAAGTCATCCCTTGCGACTTATGAATGGTAATGGCCCATGCCAAACGCAATGGAATTTGCTGAAAACTGGCAATGGTTTTGCCTGCATCATTGTCCACTGACCAAGTTTCAGGCTCAACCACCAGTACCGTACCATCAGTCAGTTTGACCTTCGGCAAGATCCCAAAGTCATCATCTTCTTCAAAGCCCACTACTTCGCCTAAGCTACCGTTGATATAGCCCACATCGAAGTTGTTCTTTACAAACATCACTTTGGCATTTTTCTTGAGGGTTAGGTTTTCAGGTGCTCGCACAGAAGACTTTAACGTTTCAATAAGCTTGTCATTGCCATCACACACCGCTTCAAACTGTCGACCTTCATTTTCAATTTCATTCAAATGTTTGAAATTGATGGTGTCCACGTCCATATTATGCGTATATAAACGTGTAAAGATTTCCCCAATATCTTGCTGACGTGTAGCTTGTAAAGCCTGCAAGTGCTGAGCGTTAATACTCTGACTGCGGATGGCATTTAAAATATCATTGAGGTAATCATTGCCCTGACGGTGCTGCTCAGTCAAATAACACACACGAAACTTGGCTTCGACCCAAGCATCAGACATAAAACAGAATTTATCGCGGTTGCGCTCTTCATTTTTACCAACTGGCGGTAACTGGAAGAAGTCACCCGCAACAATCACTTGAATCCCGCCAAATGGCTCTTCACTTTCCTTAAAGAACTTAAGGACTTTATTGACCAAATTGAGTTGCTTGGCATGTAGCATCGAAATTTCATCAATGATTAAGACTTGGGCATTTTCTAAATGCTCTTTTAAGTATTTACGTTCTTTCATGCGTTTGAGTTCATCTTCCCCCAACGCATCTTTAATTCCAATGCCAGCCCAAGTATGAATGGTCATCCCATTCATATGCGTCGCGGCAATACCTGTGGAAGCAGTAATCGCCACAGGCACTTTACGGGCTTTTAAATAGTTAATGTATTGGTTCAGCGTATAGGTTTTTCCTGCACCAGCGGAACCGGTTAAAAAGACATTTTCGCCCGCTTTTAAGAGTTTGAGTGCAGTTTCTTGCTTCATAAGACCTATACCATTGATGAACGGCTATAGCCTACCGAGTTTTTGCTAAAAAGTTAAGCAGATCTCGTCATACAGTAAATGATGTGCGACAAATTAGGTCCATTGTTGTTTAATTTTTAAGAGCTTGGTTATTGGGTTTGATTCAGCATGGCAATAAATTGTTCAGCGACGACAACATCATCAGGTAGCGCTTTTTGGTTATTTGGATATTCAAGCTGATCAAATAACAGCTGCCCTGCAATATAATGACAACCGAGCGTCAAGTGCCGCTGTGCGTCGGTATGACTCATATGAAATGCAGCATATTCACGAACGATAATTCGCTCAGCAAAACTGGCTGCTAAACAATGTTGAAAGCGACGTGATTCAGCAATGATGCGATCAATATCTTTGAGCTCCTCAAGCACCCAACTCTCAATAAAATAATAAGCTTCATGACTAATTGGTTGCCATGAGACATAACCAAGCTTTCGTTTCAGTTCCGCAAGCAGCTCTTGGCTATGCAATTGATCATGCCACTGCACAGCCTGATGAAATAGGCTCTTCCACGTGACATTTTTTAAAATCTCCTTTTGCGTCTCGAAATGTTCAGGCAAATAATCGCGCACATATGCATCAAACACCGAAACTCGTAAAGGGGGATGATTTAAATAAAACAACTGTCTAAAGCTTTCAATATACAGTTTATGTTGCTTTAACTGAAGATAAAAATCACGGTGTTGTTGCTTATCTTCGCTAAAATAAGTCACTAAGTCTTCTGGGAGTTTCTGCGCAATTTTATCTAGATGCTGAATATAGGCCTGCATTACACGACTCAATTTTGTGTAGACCCGTTTCCCCCGTTCGGGCTGTTGTTCGACCACACGGCGCAGCAGTTCGAGCCATTCATCTAAATACAAAATAGATGGGCTGATCGCTATCCGCTGATCATCCATATCTTGGCGTCTATTTTTTAAGACCACATGCTGGTTGGCCTCCAGCTCAAACCAGTGCTGTTGTAAGGCATACTCATAGCAACTTTGTATAAATAAGCGAGCCGCAACATGTTGGAAGTACTTTAAAGTCGTGACAATAATCTCAGGATGATAAGACTGAGTATCGAGATAACTTAAAGCCGTTACGGCAACGCGTATACTACTGTGCTGAATATTTTGACTAACCCAGTCTGTCACCACCGCTTTTTGTTTGAATAACCAATTTACGGTACGGCTTTCATCAAAAATCGGGAGTTTAGCGACCTTCTTTTGCCATGTCTTGGTCTCAGTTTTTAAAAAATGCCGCTTAGACAACAAATCACGCGATGTCCAAAAATCCCGATGCATAAGCCGCACAAAGCCAAGCATATGGGGCTGCTCTTTAGCATGCGGATACAACAAATGAATGTCGTGCGTATGATCCATCAACTCTTGTAAAGAAAACCGTTCAGGAAATGCCGTTTGTATAATGCGATAAACATGTGGTTCTAAGAATTGATTGGCACTGCAACACAGCTCATCATAACTATTCATCAACGACTGTAAGGGTAAAATATCTTCCGCCTGATCTACATCTAAGTTGCATAAGCGCTGCAACTCGGCCAGCAAACTTCGCTCAGAGGTTGGATCATCTGTATTGAATTCAACTTGCTGGCACAGCTGTTGAAAGAGTTCTGATTGCGTTTGCCGTATTTCAGTCAAAATCGTTTGCACGCGACTCGGCCCATCGAACAAAACAAACACCTGCTGAAGAATCAGCTGACGCAACTGTTTAACTTTATTACGCAAATACAAAGAATGTTGTGGGGACTGATCACCCACTAAAAACACAATGTCGTGTAAACAAAACTCTTCGAGTGCTTCCGCATAGTGCCCTTGATAGATAAACTGTGGAACACACAGCTCCGCCTGTTCCGTCGGTATATAAAACTGAATATGAAAACAATGATTTAAAATTTGAATCCGTTGTTTTTTTACGTCGACACTTAAAACATTTTGCACATTGAGTGTGGAAAGAAAAGCGGCCTGCTCGTGATAAAGCTGCTGAATACTCGGAACAACTTGTCTTAACTGTATAGCAAGACTTTGATATTGCTTAAGCTTATCGTTTTTCTCCACGGCTGGCCCTCTTTGAATTTGGCTATTTTCACCACAACTTCAAAACCAATATAAACAAATCCTGAACCACAGGCTATGCCTTTTATCGATAGCCATTTTGTTCGGTGAAGCCATTTTTCCTCATTCCCTTACTCATGGTAGGTATTTGGTAGGTACACAAGTTTTTGGAATCATTCAATACTCTAAAAACGGTAATGAGCACCGATAACAACATAAATAATGGTAGAAGGAATCGCACCATGGCTTTTAAAAATATTGCAGATCAAACGAACGGTTTTTATATCCCTTGTGTTTCACTTTTTGGCCCAGGCTGTGCCAAAGAAATTGGTGGCAAAGCACAAAACCTCGGTGCAAAGAAAGCGCTGATTGTGACCGACGCAGGTTTATTTAAATTTGGCGTAGCCGACACCATTGCAGGATATCTCAAAGATGCAGGTGTTGATAGCCACATCTTCCCAGGTGCAGAACCGAACCCAACTGACATCAATGTCCACAACGGCGTGACTGCGTATAACGAACAAGGTTGTGACTTTATTGTGTCCTTAGGTGGTGGTTCTTCCCATGACTGCGCTAAAGGTATTGGACTCGTGACTGCGGGTGGCGGTCATATTCGTGACTACGAAGGAATTGATAAAAGTACGGTTCCAATGACTCCTCTTATTGCCATCAACACCACGGCAGGTACAGCATCAGAAATGACGCGCTTCTGTATTATTACCAATACAGATACGCACGTAAAAATGGCAATTGTAGACTGGCGCTGCACTCCACTGATTGCAATTGATGACCCTAAACTGATGATTGCAAAACCTGCAAGCTTAACAGCAGCAACAGGTATGGATGCCTTAACCCATGCGGTAGAAGCTTATGTTTCAACAGCGGCAAATCCAATCACCGATGCCTGTGCTGAAAAAGCCATTTCGATGATTAGCGAATGGTTAAGTCCAGCAGTTGCGAACGGCGAAAACTTAGAAGCACGTGATGCCATGAGTTATGCACAATATTTAGCAGGTATGGCATTTAATAATGCATCACTAGGTTATGTCCATGCTATGGCTCACCAACTCGGTGGCTTCTATAACCTACCTCACGGCGTATGTAATGCAGTCCTACTCCCACACGTCTGTGAGTTCAACTTAATTGCCTGCCCTGACCGTTATGCACGTATTGCTGAACTGATGGGAGTTAACATCACAGGTTTAACTGTGACAGAAGCTGGATATGCTGCCATTGACGCGATTCGTGAACTATCTGCATCGATTGGTATTCCATCGAGCTTATCTGAACTGGGTGTGAAAGAGCAAGATTTGGGTGTTATGTCTGAAAATGCGCAAAAAGATGCCTGCATGCTGACGAACCCACGTAAAGCAAACCATGCTCAAGTGGTCGACATCTTCAAAGCTGCACTCAAATCTGGTGCTTCAGTGGTCGATTTTAAAGCAGCGGTATAAGTTCTCTCCTTAACTTTTAGTTTGCTTTGACAATTTAAGTGGAATGAAACAGACGTCCATACTGTTTCATTCAGGTAAGCCTAATCCTTGCTTACCCGTGCACTTAAATTGTCTTTTTTTATTTGTGGTTGACAAAGTTTTGCACTTCATCAAGGATAAGAAAACTCATGACAATAACAACCAGAGCAAATTATGTCAGAAAATCAAACTCATCCTGCGTATACACCTGATGTCCTCGGCGAAGGCTATGAACAATTAAAACTCAGTTTCCCAGACGATTATGAAGGTGCAGTCTGCGCAACCCTCGTGCGCAAAAAAGCCCCGAAAAATACTCAAAAAGCTGTGCTGTATATCCACGGCTTTATTGACTACTTTTTTCAAACCGAAATGGCTGAACAATTTAACCAACATGGTTATGATTTTTATGCGCTGGATTTACGTAAATACGGGCGCTCTTATTTAAGTCATCAAAAATACTACAATGTCCGTGATCTCAGCGAATACGATGCTGAAATTACCCAAGCCTTAGAGATCATTGGCAATGAAGGCCATACTACGGTGCTGCTTGCAGGACACTCTACGGGTGGCTTAATCACGACTTTATACGCTGCACACAATCCTAAGCATCCGCTGATCAAAGCACTTTGGGCCAATAGCCCTTTTTATGATTTTAATATGCATCCCATTAAGCGCAAACTTGGCGTGCCGCAGCTCAGCCGACTCGCAAAGCATTTTCCTGACATCAAGTTTCCAAGTGAACTGAATAAATGGTATGTACCGAGCCTGCATCAAAACGAGCATGGTGAATGGAACTTTGATTTGGAGTGGAAACAACCAAGCTACTCTATGGTTCGCATCAGCTTTGTACGTGCAATTCATGAAGCACAGAAAGAAATTCATCGCGGTGGTTTAAAGCTCTCTGTTCCTGCACTCATTATGCATTCACATCAAACGCTTAACCCGAAGAAATGGGGCCTAGCCGCGCAAACCAGTGATGTGATTTTAGATGTTAAAGACATTGAAAAGCAGGCTAAAAATTTACAAGGTGACGTCAGTGTCGTGACCATTCAAAACGGTTTACACGACTTAGTACTCTCCGCACCTGAAGTTCGTACCGAAGTTTATACTAAGCTGTTCCAATGGCTCGAGCAAAAAATAGTGTAAATATACCTTTCCAACACAATTAAGAATTCTTAAATTTTATATTTCTCAAGTAGCTGATGCGCAGGATGTCCATTCGGTGTCAGCTCAATGAGTCGCTCAACAGCATCAATCGCCTCTGGGTAACGTGCGACATGTTTAAACAACATATCGGTTTCATTGGCTTTAAAAATCGCACTGCTTAAACGTGACTCCAAACAGTCGCGCCATGCACATAGAAATGGACTTTCCGTTTTAGGCAGTAAAACACCTGAACAAAGTTTTAACGCGGTTTCGATATATGCAGCATCTAAGGCTTGCTCGGCTTGTAAAAAATCGGCCTCGATATGCGCCAAAATTCGATAGGGACGAGATCCCAACATACCACCGAGCAAGTCACGCAGTTGTGACATTTCGGCCTTAAGTGTTCCCACACTTACCTTGCGCTCACCATATAAGGCCTGATGCAAAGTGTCTAAAGTCATGCCCTGTGGGCACAGCGCTAAGATGGTCAGAATTTCAATTTGTCGCGGTGTGAGCACCATCACTTTGCCATTGAAATGTACTTGCGGCACACCAAAAGCACGGATATATAACTGTTGACGCTGATATTCTAACAGTGCCGTTTGGATGATAGATGCACAGCGCTCTGCTGCGAGTAGACCAAGGCTATTATGATTTTTCCATGTGGTGGATAAATCAATCACCCCAAGGACGTGTTTTGAGTAAGGGTCGATGATCGGCGCCGCATAACAGACCCAATCATGGATGGAGCTCATGTAGTGTTCATTTGAAAAGACACAACTGGACTGTTGCGTTTTTAAGGACAAGGCCAATGCATTGGTCCCCACCAATTCCTCTCGCCACTGCCCGCCTTCAACAAAATGTACACTTTCTGCCGCATTACGCATTTGTCTGCTGGACGCACTCCAAATAATCGTACTCCCAATATCGCCTACAGCGACCACCATCGAAGACTGTTGTGCAATATGTCTTAGTTCATCTGCGCAGTAACTCAAAGCATGTTGTAGCGCTGAACCTTGTGACATAGAACCTTCAGAAATGGGCGCAGCAAAGCGATCTTTTGGAATTTCTGCGGAGTTAGAGCGCTGCCATGAACTTGCAATACTTTTTCCCAGTTGTTCAGCTTGTACCGTCGAAATACTGCTACTGGTTCTAAGCTTTTCTATTTCTTGTCTTTTCTGTATTAAATGTTGCATTGCCATCATTCCTTATTCTCAAAACAATTCCTGATATACGTCCACTGTATTACTTGGTTGTAAACATTTGTCAAAGGCTTGTAAACCTCCTTCCTTCCAACCTTTTTCCAACCTTATATTAGTTATGCTACTTAAATATTGTACAGATGTACCTTATACCAAAGCTGTAGATGCTTTTAAAAAATCAATAAGCAAAGGAACTTCAATATGCGCTATGTAGACCCTAACCAATCTGGTTCTAAAGTAGAATTTAAAGCACAGTATGACAACTTTATTGGTGGCGAGTGGGTTGCTCCAGTAAAAGGTGAATACTTTGAAAATATCTCTCCTGTCGACGGTAAAGTTTTTACAAAAGTCCCTCGCTCATCTGTAGAAGACATCGAGCTTGCACTGGATGCTGCGCATAAAGCCAAAGAACAATGGAACAAATCTTCTCCTACTACACGTTCAAATTTACTCCTTAAAATTGCAGATCGTCTAGAACAAAATCTAGAAAAATTGGCTGTGGCTGAAACATGGGACAATGGTAAACCGATTCGTGAAACGCTCGCAGCGGACATTCCTTTAGCCATTGACCATTTCCGCTATTTCGCAGGCTGTATCCGTGCGCAAGAAGGCGGCATTTCTGAAATTGATGAAGATACTATTGCCTATCACTTCCACGAACCATTAGGCGTGGTAGGACAAATCATTCCATGGAACTTCCCAATTTTGATGGCGACATGGAAAATTGCTCCTGCACTTGCTGCGGGTAACTGTATTGTTTTAAAACCTGCTGAACAGACCCCTGCGAGCATTTTGGTTTTAATTGAACTCATTCAAGACTTACTACCACCCGGTATTTTAAACATCGTCAACGGTTATGGTGTTGAAGTGGGTCGTCCACTCGCAACCAATCCACGTATTGCTAAAATTGCATTCACTGGCTCTACTGCTGTGGGTCAAATGATCATGCAATATGCCACTGAAAACGTAATTCCTGTAACGTTGGAATTAGGTGGTAAGTCTCCAAACATCTTCTTTGAAGACATTATGGATCAAGACGATGAGTTCTTAGACAAAGCCCTTGAAGGTTTTGCCATGTTTGCACTTAACCAAGGTGAAATTTGTACATGTCCATCACGCGCTTTAGTTCAAGAAAGTATTGCAGATAAATTCCTTGAAATGGCAGTTGAACGTGTGAAACGCATTAAAACGGGTCACCCGCTCGATACAGAAACGATGATTGGTGCGCAAGCTTCACTTGAACAACAAGAGAAAATTTTGGGTTGTATCGCAACAGGTCGCGGTGAAGGTGCACAAGTACTGACAGGTGGTAGTGAGCGTAATGAAGTGGGTTCTGGTTTCTATATTGAACCAACCATTTTCAAAGGCACCAATGACATGAAAATTTTCCAAGAAGAAATTTTTGGACCTGTACTTTCTGTGGCAACATTCAAAGATTTTGACGATGCGATTAAAATTGCCAACGACACTATTTATGGTTTAGGCGCTGGTGTATGGTCACGTTCAGCACATACCTCTTACCGTGCAGGTCGTGCAATTCAAGCGGGTCGAGTTTGGACCAACTGTTACCACATCTACCCTGCACATGCCGCTTTCGGTGGTTATAAAAAGTCAGGGATTGGTCGTGAAAACCACAAAATGATGCTCGATCATTACCAACAAACTAAAAACTTACTTGTGAGCTATGCAACTAAGCCTATGGGCTTCTTCTAAGCACTTAGTCTATTCATATATAGTTCTCTATGTGTTTAGGGTGATTCGTTACCCTAAACATTTTCTCTATCAACCATCAACCATCAACCATCAACCATCAACCATCAACCATCAACCATCAAAACAATAATTCAAAACTGTGTCATATAAACATTAGACAGGACGTCTAGTCGCTTGGTACTGAAATTGCATAAATATTGCATCCATCAAGCCATCTATAAAAACTCAAGATATGGAGCTTCACATGACCGATTCTCCCATTAACAGCTCAACGACTCCACTCTCTACTTCAACTGTAAGCACATCTGACGACTATTTTGAAAAAAGGCAACTGAAACAAGGTGCTGTAGGCTGGCTATTATTAGTCGGTTTAGGCGTGGCTTATGTCATTTCTGGCGACTTTGCTGGCTGGAACTTCGGTCTTGCTCAAGGTGGCTGGGGCGGTATGTTTATCGCAACGGTTGTCGTAGCCATCATGTACTTATGCATGTGCCTGTCTATGTCTGAAATGGCCACCATGCTGCCCACTGCGGGAGGTGGCTATAGCTTTGCGCGTACCGCATTTGGCCCATTTGGTGGCTATCTCACTGGCACGGCGATTTTAATTGAATATGCCATCGCCCCTGCGGCTATCGCATGCTTTATTGGTGCCTACTGCGAGGCCTTATTTGGTGTCGGTGGATGGATCATTTATCTCATCTGCTATCTGGTTTTTATGGGTATTCATCTTAAAGGTGCAGGTGAAGCCCTCAAGATTATGTTTGTCATTACCGCCATTGCAGCCGTCGCTCTTTTTGTCTTTATCATCGCAATGGCGCCACATTTTAACAGCGCCAACTTATTTAACATTGCACCAACTGAAAATATCGGTGCAAGTAGCTTCCTACCGATGGGTTATATCGGCATTTGGGCGGCCGTACCCTATGCCATTTGGTTCTTTTTAGCGGTAGAAGGTGTACCACTAGCAGCAGAAGAAGCCAAAGATCCATCCAAATCCTTACCACGTGGTTTGATCGGTTCGATGCTAATTTTGGCCGCTTTTGCCCTACTTATTCTGTTCTTAGGTGCTGGTGCTGCTGGCGCAGAACAACTTAAAGAATCAGGCGCACCCTTAGTTGATGCACTGGTAGCCGTCTATGGTCAAAACAGTTGGTTAGGCAGTTTTGTCAATTTTGTAGGTCTGGCAGGTTTAATTGCAAGTTTCTTCTCCATCATTTATGCCTATTCACGTCAAATTTTCGCCTTATCTCGTGCGGGGTATTTACCGACCTCGTTATCACTGACCAATAAAAACAAAGCGCCTTATTTAGCGATTATTATTCCCGGCATCATTGGTTTTTTATTGTCTCTAACAGGTGAAGGTGATCTGCTCATCCTGATGGCGGTATTTGGTGCGACCATTTCTTATGTCTTGATGATGCTTTCTCACATTAAACTGCGCATCAGCCGTCCAGAATTACATCGTCCCTATAAAACCCCAGGTGGAATTGTCACCTCATCGATTGCTTTGGTATTAGCCAGTATTGCGGTGATAGCTGGTTTTGTGGTGGATCCTAAAGTTTGGTTTATGGCCGCAGGCATCTATGCGCTATTTATTGCCTACTTTATTTTCCATAGTCGCCATCGACTCGTTCAAGGTACACCTGAAGAAGAATTTGAAAGTATTCGTAAGGCCGAACAAGACTTATAGAAGGACCTATAACATGGCTTATAAAACATTGATTGGACATCAGCACTATGTGTTTAATGATTTAAAAACTTTAATGGCAAAAGCAACCCCGCTGCGCTCAGGTGATCAACTTGCAGGTGTTGCGGCGGAAAATGCCACTGAACGTGTTGCCGCACAAATGGCATTGGCCGATGTTCCATTGAAGCAGTTTTTAACTGAAGCGCTGATCAGCTATGAACAGGATGAAATAACCCGCCTGATTATCGATGAGCACCGTAGTGATTTATTTGCACCAATTTCACATTTTACCGTAGGAGACTTTCGTAACTGGCTACTCAGTGAAGATGCGACTACGCAGAAATTACAACAACTTGCGCTCGGTTTAACCCCTGAAATGGTGGCTGCGGTGAGTAAGATTATGCGCAACCAAGACCTCATCTTGGTTGCAAGTAAATGTGAAGTCATCACCCAATTTCGCAACACCATCGGATTGAAAGGTCATCTCTCGACCCGTTTACAACCGAATCATCCGACCGATGATCTCTTGGGAATATCGGCCAGTATTTTGGATGGCTTGATGTATGGCAATGGTGATGCCGTCATTGGGATTAATCCTGCAACCGATAACCTACAAAATTTATCGGAGCTGCTCAAACTACTCGATCATGTGATCCAAGAGCATCACATTCCAACCCAGTCTTGTGTACTGACGCATATCAGTTCGGGGATTCAACTGGCTGAGAAAAATGTGCCGATTGATTTAATGTTTCAATCGATTGCAGGCACACAGCGCGCCAATGAAGGTTTCGGCATTAACCTTGAATTATTACGTGAAGGCTATGAAGCAACACTGGCTCTCAAGCGTGGGACTGTGGGACAAAATGTGATGTATTTTGAAACAGGTCAAGGCAGTGCTTTATCTAGTAATGCGCATCACGGCGTAGATCAGCAAACCTTGGAAGTCCGTGCCTATGCTGTGGCTCGTAAATTCAAGCCGCTGCTAGTGAACACTGTAGTTGGGTTTATTGGCCCAGAGTATTTATACAATGGCAAACAAATTATCCGTGCAGGCTTGGAAGACCATTTTTGTGGCAAGCTCCTAGGCTTACCTATGGGCTGCGACATTTGCTATACCAACCATGCCGATGCCGACCAAAACGACATGGATGTACTACTCACCCTATTCGGTACAGCAGGTCTGAACTTTATTATGGGCATTCCGGGTTCGGATGACGTCATGCTGAATTATCAAACCACGTCGTTTCATGATGCGTTGTATCTAAGGCAACTTTTGGGCTTAAAAGCAGCACCTGAATTTGATCTGTGGTTGGCTGAACAAGGCATCTTTAAACAACAGCAGCAGCACATTCTTTGGCCTGAGCATATCCCGCCACAATTTGAAAAACTTTTGCATATATAAGGAGCAGCTTATGTCACTTGTTCCTCTAGAAAATTATCAAACTGAACAGCATCAGGATGCTTGGGAAAACTTAAAGAAATTTACCGATGCTCGTATCGCCATTGGTCGTGCTGGTTGTAGTATCCCGACCCATGAACTGCTGAAATTTCAACTGGCGCATGCGGAAGCGCAAGATGCCGTACATCAACCTTTAGATGTCGAACACTTAGTTGCGAGTCTTAATACACTAGGTTTGGATAGTCTAACGGTACACAGTCAAGCTGAAAATAAGCAAGAATACTTAAAACGTCCTGACTTAGGTCGCCTGTTAAGTGCAGCTTCACAACATGGCTTAGAGGTTTTTAAAGCCAGTAACCCGCAAAACTATGATGTCTGTATTGTGATTGGTGATGGACTATCTGCACGGGCGATTGAAGAAAATGCAGTTCCTTTTATTCAGCACCTTATCCCGCAGCTGCAAGCAGAACACTGGAGCATTGCACCGATGGTTATTGCTACTGGAAGCCGAGTCGCTTTGGGTGATCCAGTTGCAGAGTGCCTACACGCGACTATGCTCGTGATGCTAATTGGAGAAAGGCCTGGCCTAAGCTCACCTGATAGTATGGGCATTTACTATACTTGGAAAGCTGCCTCGGGCACTTTGGATGCTAAACGGAACTGTATTTCAAATGTTCGACCTGCGGGCTTAAGCATTCTTGTTGCAGTACAACGACTAATGTCTCTGATGCGTGGCTCCAAGAAACTCGGCTACTCAGGTGTAGACTTAAAAGATGAACATGAAATGGTCAGTCTAGACACGGAACATACGCCTAAGCGTTTATTTTAATTTGAAGCAAATCAGCCGTTATTTTACGGCTGATCCTAAATAATGCGTTCTATTAACTTAGGTTTTTAGCTAGCTTTATTCAGTGCTTGCTCTACAAAATGTAGACGATCTTGGCCCCAATACATTTCATCACCCACAAAGAATGTCGGTGCGCCGAAAATGCCACGTTGAATGGCCTGTTCTGTTTCAGTGATCAGTTTTTGTTTCACCACCTCCGACTGAACCATACTCATAATATCTTCTACAGAAAAGCCACTTGGTTTTAACACTTCCGCCAAGACAGCAGGTTCATTCAGATTTTGTGGTGTACCAAACATCGCATCGAATAAAAGTTTCAAAACTTGCTCAAACTTTTCTAGATGCAACAATTGAACGCCTGTCAAAATGCGCATTAGGGTTAAAGTGTTCATCGGAAAATGCGGATTCATTTGCATTGGGATATGGTAATACTCCGCCCAGCGTTGCATATCTAAGATTGAATAAGCCCCTTTGACAGGAATCTCTATCGGACTACGATTGCCTGTTGCTTTAAACACCCCGCCCAATAAAATAGGCTTATACACAATCTGAATCTCTTGCCGCTCTGCCATTTGCAGTAAACGATAGTAGGCCAAATAGCTATATGGGCTGCCCAAATCAAAATAAAATTCTACGCTTTTCATGCTTTGTCCTTTTACCACGTTTCCATCCAAGGTCTTAAATCTAACTCATGCGTCCATGCATCGCGCGGTTGCTGCGACAAATGCCAATAATTTTCTGCAATATGCACGGGATTTAATATGCCATCCTGTTCTTTGCGCGCGTACATCTCAGGAAAAGTGTCTTTAATAAAATCAGTATCAATTGCCCCATCCACCACCACGTGTGCCACATGAATATTTTTCGGACCGAGCTCACGTGCCATACTTTGGGCTAAGGCACGCAGTGCATGTTTCGCCCCGGCAAAAGCGGCAAAGTTTGCTGCACCTCTTATGCCTGCGGTTGCACCCGTGAAAATAATGCTGCCGTGCTCACGCACGACCATACGCTTTGCCACTTCACGCCCTGTCAAAAATGCACCGAAGCAAGCCATTTCCCAAATTTTAAAATATTTGCGTGCAGTTTCTTCTAAAATGCTACATGGCACATTCGCCCCAATGTTAAACACTAAAACATCGATTTCACCAATATTGGCTTCAATTTCCTCTACCAAAGCGATGACTTGATCTTCTTTACGTGCATCAGACGCAAAGCCATATGCAAGGCCACCTTCAGCTTCTATCTCTTCAATTAAGGGCTGGAGTTTTTCGGCATTTCTTCGCGTCATACAGGCGATGTATCCACCACGTGCAAAACGTTTTGCGATTTCGCCCCCTGTAGCATCTCCTGCGCCAATCACTAACGCGACTTTCTTTTTAGCATCAGTCTTTTGCAACTGCTGTTCTGGCTGTAATCCATCCATAAATCCACTCCCTTTATAAAATAACGATCGTTATCATAACGATCACTATGTTATAGTTTTTAGCATCAGTCAATTTTATTTTGATGAAACCCCTATGCGCTATAAAACAGGCTATAAAGAAGAAAAACGTCAAGAGTTGCTTAAAATCAGTGCTCAACTGGCCAAGAAGCAAGGCTTTGCCAATACAGGTGTCGACGGTTTTATGAAAGCGGCTCAAATGACCAGCGGTGCTTTTTATTCGCATTTTTCATCAAAACATGAATTATTTGAAGCACTGATCCAGTCCGAGTTACAACACAGCTTTCAAGCATGGCAAGCCAATCCGCATGACAACCTCGAAGAGTGGATTGACTTCGAACTTGAACGTTATTTAGCGCTGTCTCATGTGCAACGTCCAGATCAAGGCTGTGTTATTCCCTCTCTTGCAGCCGAAGTAGCACGTAGTAGTGAAACAACAAAACTGTGTTTTCAACAGGAAATGCTTCGTGGTCACGCACTCTTTACACAACATCTAGGCAATGAAACACAAGCTTGGGCGGTACTGTGTCAACTGGTCGGTGCAATTGTCATGGCGCGCAGCATGGCGGATGAACATCTACAAAGAGAAATTTTAAGCTCAAGCAAATGGATGATTAAAAACATGCTACAGCTCAAGTAAAATCTTGGATTGAATTTATAGTTTTTTTCTACATATTTTCTGATTTATTGCCTTCAACTTCTACGCATTTCCCTGTACATTTTTACACTTCTTTAACCCCTGTGAACGAGCCAACTATGACGACACTACCCGATACCATTTACGCGATTCAGCATCTTGCTTTTGAAGATTTGGGTGCATGGGAAGATGTGTTATATCAATTGGGTTATCGGGTACGATATTTTGAAGCCGGCAAAGATGACTTAGCTAAAGCATTGAACTACACAGGTCTAACCGTCATTTTAGGTGGGCCAATTGGGGTATATGAAACTGAAGACTACCCTTTCTTACAACAAGAAATAGACTTACTAAAAGTTCGTTTAGAAAAGAATTTACCCACTTTAGGCATTTGCTTAGGTGCACAGTTGATTGCACATGCACTCGGTGCAAAAGTATATGCAGGTCATAGCAAAGAAATTGGCTGGAGTCAGTTACAGCTCAATATCGTTGAACATAACCCATTACAAGCACTGGTAGGAACTGAAGTACTACATTGGCATGGAGACACCTTTGAACTCCCTGCTCAAGCTGAACTGTTGGCCAGCTCAGAAGTTTATCCCAACCAAGCTTTTCGTGTAGGCAAAACTATTCTAGGCTTACAGTTCCATCCTGAAGTCGCAGCAGACGGTTTAGAAAAATGGCTAATCGGGCATACTGCTGAACTTCGTCAAGCGAACATCAACATTCCAGCATTGCGTGCAGACAACCAACGCTGTGCAGCTCAACTAGAAAATGTTTCTGGACAAGTTTTGGCAGCATATTTAAAAACCTTGGTTTAATAATTCAGCCATAATCCGCTCAATGTATCTATTGCTCTAACTTTTAAGTTTACAACAGACATAAAAAAGCACCTCTATGAGGTGCTTTTTTGGTAGATATGGCTTATTTTGCAACAGCTTTAGGCTGTGGAACTGATGCTTCAGTGGTGATATTCACAGTAATTTTATCACCCACGTTAGGCACATATGCACCTACACCAAAAGCAGAACGGTCAAATGAAGTGGTTGCGTTGAAACCAATTGACTGTGCCTTGGTCATTGGGTGCTCACCTTGTTTATTTAACACCGCATCTAAAACGACAGGCTTTGTCACATTTTTAATGGTTAAATCACCTGTGATTTTGTATTTATTCGCGCCTACAACCTGTACTTTTGTACTTTTAAAGGTGATGGTTGGATATTTTGCTGCATCAAAGAAATCAGCCGCTTGTAAGTGTTCATCTAAAGCTTTTACGTTAGTGTTTAAGCTAGATAAAGGAATCGTTACATTCACCGATGAATTTGCAGGTTTTGCATTATCAACATTAATCACACCCTGAATGTCGCTGAAGTTTGCAGATGGCGTTGAAAAACCAAAGTGACTCCATGTGAAAACTGTTGCTGTATGTGTAGGGTCAATTTGATATGCCACAGGTTTCGCCATAGCAAATGTAGTCGCAGTTGCAACAGCCAAACCGATTGTTAAAGCTTTAAAGTTCATGTTTTTATCTCACATTGGAATACTGCTTAGTCTATAGAGTTCTACAACGAATACATCTATAAAGATAAAACGATATGTTGCAACTTTAGAACGATATAATTGTTTTTAAATGTAGCAACTTACCTACGCCCGATATTGAATGAAACCAGTCTTCTTCGCGACTTTATTATAAAGTTGCTGTGCGACCAAATTGTCCTGATGGGTAAGCCAATAAACCCGATCACATGCTCGCTTTTCGGTATGCATTTTGACGTGTTCGATTAAAGCTCTTGCAACCCCTAGCCCACGATAGTCCTCATGCGTAAATAGATCTTGCAAGTAGGCATAAGGCTTTAACGTCCAACAGCTATCATGCTCTATCACATGCACAATGCCTACAACCCGACCTGCTATAAGTGCAGCAAAACCATACATATGCTCACGCTTAGAATCAGTCAATTTATGCCACGTGTTTTCAGATATCTGCTGCAATAAATCAACCTGATAAGCTTGCCATAATACAGCCCAGATCGACTGATCGATTTCTGTCAGTGGCACAATATGAATATTTGGTACTTCCATTTTGTTTTCAAAGTACTATTTATTTTTGTAAGGCTTATATTTAAATTGAAATCATTACAAAGAAAAAGCCTTATTGAATCGCTTCAATAAGGCTTCTTTTAGACGTGACAACCATCATAGTTTTTCAATCAGAATTCGATCAATTAACTTCATACCTGTCTGCTTTTCATGGTTTTTACGACGGATCTTAATTTGCTTATCTTCTGCTAAATCTTGCAATAACAGTTCAACAGCAACCATCGCCTCCAAAGGTAGATCTGGTCCAATCCACTTCTGTTCGCCCGCATCCATCAATACAACTTCATCATGAATTTGATCGTACAAGCTCATATCATCACCTAAAATTTATGCAGCTACTTCAACAGCAGCTTGCATATTATATACGCCATTCAAAATAAAAGACGCCCCTAAACTGGAGCGTCCTTCAAACAGTCAATTTTTAAAAATTAAGCTGTCAATTCTTTTACCGCAGCAACAACTGCTTCAGTGGTAATACCGAAGTATTGGTATAAGTCTTTCGCAGGTGCAGATTCACCATAAGTCGTCATACCAATTACACGACCGTCTAAACCTACAAACTTCCACCAGTAGTCTACATGTGCTGCTTCAACAGCAACACGCGCACGAATGTTTGATGGAAGAACCGCTTCACGGTACGCTGCATCTTGCTTCACAAATTCTTCAGCACATGGCATAGACACGACACGCACACCTTCAAGTTGTGCATGCGCTTCCATTGCTAAAGATACTTCAGAACCCGTCGCAATAATAATCGCTTTTAATTCGCCTTTTTCTTCAGCCAATACATAACCACCTTTCGCTACATTTGCAATTTGTGCATCTGTACGTGTTTGGAATGGTAGGTTTTGACGAGAGAAGATCAACGCTGTTGGGCCTTCTGAACGCACAAGTGCAGATTTCCAAGACACAGCTGCTTCAACTGTGTCACATGGACGCCAAGTATTTAAGTTTGGTGTACCACGTAAAGACGCAATTTGCTCTACAGGTTGGTGCGTTGGACCATCTTCACCCAAACCAATTGAGTCATGTGTATATACATGGATTACACGTTGTTTCATCAACGCAGACATACGTACTGCATTACGCGCATATTCCATAAACATAAGGAATGTTGCAACGTAAGGAATGAAACCACCGTGAAGCGCAACACCGTTTGCAATGGCAGTCATACCAAACTCACGTACGCCATAGTGTACGTAGTTACCTGCTGGATTGTCCTGAACGCCTTGGCAACCTTTCCAAAGTGTTAAGTTAGAGCCGGCCAAGTCCGCAGAACCGCCTAATAGTTCAGGCAATAATGGACCGAAAGCTTGCAATGTGTTTTGGCTTGCTTTACGCGTAGCAATGGTTTCCGCTTTTGCATTAGTTTCTGCGATAAATGCATCTGCTTGAGCAAGGAATTCAGCAGGTAATTCACCTGAAAGGCGACGTTTCAATTCAGCTGCTTCAGTTGGATATTTTGCTGCATATTGCGCAAATAATTCATTCCAAGCCGCTTCAGAAGCCGTCCCTTTTGCTTTTGCATCCCATGCTGCATAAACGTCAGCAGGAATTTCAAATGGACCTTCAGTCCAGCCCAATGCTTCACGTGTTAATGCGATTTCGTCATTACCTAGCGGCGCACCGTGACAGTCTTCTTTACCTTGTTTGTTTGGCGAACCTAGACCAATAATCGTTTTACAGATGATGATCGTTGGTTTTTTCGTTTCAGCTTTAGCTTCTAAAGTTGCAGCACGTAGAGCATCTGTATCATGACCATCAGCTTTAAGTACTTGCCAACCGTAAGATTGGAAACGTTGCTCTGTATCGTCTGAGAACCAACCTTCTACTTCACCATCAATCGAAATACCGTTGTCATCGTAGTAAGCAATCAGTTTACCCAAACCTAGTGTACCTGCAAGTGAACATGCTTCGTGAGAAACACCTTCCATTAAACAGCCATCACCTAAGAAACAGTAAGTGAAATGGTCAACAACGCTCATCTCATCTTTGTTGAACTGCGCTGCTAAAGTTTTTTCAGCTAGAGCAAAACCAACTGCGTTTGCAATCCCCTGACCAAGCGGGCCAGTTGTCGTTTCAATACCTGGTGCATAACCTAATTCTGGGTGACCTGGCGTTTTAGAGTGCAGTTGACGGAATGCTTTTAAATCTTCAATTGATAAATCATAGCCCGTAAGGTGCAATAACGCATATTGCAACATAGAGCCATGACCATTTGATAGTACAAAACGGTCACGGTTCGCCCATTGAGGGTTAGTCGGGTTATGGTTGAAAAACTCACGCCATACCACATCAGCGATATCAGCCATCCCCATTGGCGCACCTGGATGTCCAGAGTTTGCTTTTTGCACAGCATCCATTGCCAATACACGAATTGCGTTTGCAATACGGCGTTCGTTAAGCGGGGTTGTCATAGGTCAGAGTCCAAACAAATGATTTAAAGAGTAAGATGAATAGAATTCAAAGATAGCTGTATTGTCTTAAAAAAAGAGGAATGGGTAAAGCCTAATGGACAATATTTCGCTATTTATTCATCATCAATGTCTAATAAATGCGGGCATTGCCTAAAATCACAACAATTTCACTCAGAAATGCCTCTCTCGCTTTTCTCCGGGTCAAATTCTACACGATAGAATCATCAACTTTTAAAAACAAAGCTCGGCCACCCTATTCACTAATCAGAACAAACCGTTATCCTTGAGTATCAAACACATCACAAGATACATTTGTATTTTTTACATACAATTAAACATTCATGGTGAATTTTATTCACTTTTTTAAATTATTCATGAATTATTACAGATTATCGATTATTTTCTGATGCTTATTTTGAGCATTTTTTATTTACCAACTTAACACCCAAGCCAAAAAAAACTCAAACAAACTATTGTTTTACAATTAGATATAACCAAAGCACAAAATCTCATGATACGCACCCATAAACTTTGAATCAGAACCGTTACTTTGTCGTTTCGAACTAAAAATAAACGCTATATCAATTTTTTAGATGCTTATATCAGATAAAAAGTCGTTGAATTGAAATAAATTCAGTCATTTTGGTCGTGTAGAACTGGCTCAAACGGCTAAGTCGATGTACCATATTGCGTCTTTTAAATTAACTGTGATAGGACTTATGCGCGAGTACGCTGTATTTACCTCGGAATCTGTAAGCGAAGGCCATCCAGATAAAATGGCTGACCAAATCAGTGATGCTATCTTGGATGCGATCTTAAAAGAAGACCCATATGCGCGGGTTGCTTGTGAAACGCTTGTAAAAACGGGTGCGGTAGTACTTGCAGGTGAAATCACAACAACTGCAAATGTTGACTTCGAAGCGATTGTTCGTCAAACCGTAAATGGCATTGGTTACCACCATTCTGACCTTGGTTTTGATGGTTCAACATGTGCCGTGATCAATATGATTGGTAAACAGTCACCAGAGATTGCTCAAGGTGTTGACCGTCAAAAGCCTGAAGATCAAGGTGCAGGTGACCAAGGTTTAATGTTTGGTTATGCAAGCCGTGAAACTGACGTGCTTATGCCTGCTCCAATTTCATATGCACACCGTTTAATGGAAAAGCAAGCTGAGCTACGTCGCAGTGGCGCTTTACCATGGTTACGCCCAGATGCAAAAAGCCAAGTAACTTTTGCTTATGAAAATGGCATGCCTGTTCGTTTAGACGCAGTCGTATTATCTACTCAGCACGATCCTGAAATTTCTCAAAGCAACTTAAAAGAAGCTGTGATTGAAGAAATCGTGAAAAAAGTGATTCCTGCCGAAATGTTCCATGCAGACACCAAATTCCACATCAACCCAACAGGGATGTTTGTGATTGGTGGTCCAGTGGGCGACTGTGGTTTAACAGGTCGTAAAATCATCGTAGACACTTACGGCGGTATGGCACGTCACGGTGGTGGTGCGTTCTCCGGTAAAGATCCATCTAAGGTTGACCGTTCTGCTGCATATGCAGGTCGTTATGTTGCGAAAAATATCGTAGCTGCGGGTCTTGCAGACAAATGTGAAATTCAAGTGTCTTATGCCATTGGTGTGGCTGAGCCAACGTCTATTTCGATCAATACCTTCAATACAGCAAAAGTATCTGAAGAGTTGATCATTGCGTTAGTCCGTGAACACTTCGACTTACGTCCATACGGTATCACTCGTATGCTTGACCTCATTCAACCGATGTATAAGCAAACTGCTGCTTATGGTCACTTCGGTCGTGAAGGTTCAGATACTGCATTTACTTGGGAAAAAACAGACAAAGTGGAAGCGCTTAAAGCTTCAGCTGGTCTATAAGTTTGATCCAAAAAGAAACCCGCTTAATGCGGGTTTTTTTATTTTCACTGATAGAAAATAGCCCATCAGTTCAGTCGTGAAGTCATTGAACCTCACTACTTAGGTTTGTTGTCATGATTGAGTACATCAAAGAGCGAAGTCACGGCAGCGGGTTCGCTGTTGCGGTCGGCCAAATAGACTTGTACAGATTTAACGATAATCGCTGCTGCAAGACATGCAACAATACAGAAAATCCAAAATCCAAAAGGACTTCGAATATTATGTGATCCACAGTTTGGACAGTCTTTATCTGTTGATGCGACAACTGTTTCACAACATGCGCAGTGGTATTGATAGAGCATGGCTTTACCCCCTTGTTTTTGTCCTTTCTTGTTTTTATTGTCCATCACCCTGCCTCACAGAATGTTAGATTCATTTATCTTATGTGAGTATTTGTTGAGACTCAAGCGCCATTCACCTGAAGTGATGTCAGCAACGGCTTACACTGAAAGATTAATCAATTGATTTAACGCATATTCCTGTTTATAACACCGAATCATGACAATTTCATTTTGTAACATAATAGTTTTTGAAGTATTTGCTCGAAACCATTTAGTTTTCTAGCGATTGTTTATTAGAATAAGATGCAATGATGAGGAAGAAAGAATGGTTCAGTTGATTAAAAAAGGCGGTTTACGCGAACGTGCTAACCGCAGTCGTAGCTATAAGGGCTCAGAAAATACCGAAGCGACATTGCAGCCCAACCGCTATGCGCAAAGTAAAAAAGATGAAATGTCTAGCTTGGAACAGGCTCCATCATCTAAAGAGCTTAAAAATGACTTAGATGTAGATTGCGAGAGCATCGTACCAAAGCCATAAAGCAAAAATCAGAAACAACCCGCCAGAAAAAATGTCAATATAACTTCCTGAACGCTGATATGCCGCTTTAATTTTAGGTAATGATAAAAGCAGCATCAGCAGTGCAAAAGTCATAAAAGTTTGGATTGGAATAATGACCGCAAGTTGCATTTTTAAATAAGGACTTGCACTAGAACTTAAGGCTAGTGAAAACACACTACTGAAATAAATCAGCGTTTTCGGGTTAGACAAGTTCGTCAGTAAACCTGACATGAAATAATGGTTGGCCTTGGGTGTAGTTAGTTTTTGACCATCATCTAGCAAGGCTTCTTGCTGCATTGTATTGAGGCCAGCTTTCAACATCAGCTACCCCATACGTGCAAGGAACACCCCACCAATCACCATCAATACCTGTTGAATCCATGGCATTTTTTCGATGAGTACGGTAAAACCTAACAAGGTTAAAACCACCCAAACGACGATGCCAACGGAAATACCTAAAATAGTTTTTAAAGTGTTTTTTTGTGTAGTCGAAGCTGAACTTTTGGCAATCAGCAAAACATCAGGACCGGGACTTAGCTGCGCAACAAAATGCAATGCGCAAATCGTGAAAAGCAATGACATAAAAAAGCGGCATAATTTTTAAAAAATAATTATATCGTTTGTTATATTTATTTTAAATCATAAGCACTTAAAACATTTTCATAAAGATAAAAAAAGCCGAGTTAGAACTCGGCTTTAAAATTAGGTATGAAATTATTTATTCACATCTTTCATTTCAATTTTTTTCGCCTCTGGCGTGACTTCTCGTGCTTCACCATCAATAATACTCGAGTCACGATAAGCTGAACCGCCCTGCTGTTGCTGCATTTCTTGCATCTGGCGCATGATATCTGCAAATGGGTTTTGACCTTGAGCTCCACCACCCATGCCATTCATATCCCCCATCATGCCACCCATCATTTTTTCCATCATCGCTTGCTGACGTTTCATCATCACGTTCATCAGCGCGCCCGTCATAGCTTTTTGTACTGCTGGAATAAGCAATAACACGGCAACCACATCTGTCACCAAGCCAGGAATCAACAAAAGAAAACCCGCAATGATTTTTGGCAGATTGTTTGTTAATGCAGGATCTGCACCCATCTGGCCCGCTTGCATTTGCTGCATTTGTGGCATTAAACCTGCTGAATACTTACGAATCAGGCTCGTACCAATAAAGAAAGCGGCAATAAACCAGAAGAACACGTACCACATGCTACCAACGAGGTCGCCCACGCCAATCCATACGAAGACTTCGAGAATGACACCAGCTAATATAAAAAGAAATAATTTCATGAAAATTAATCTAATCTCAACAAAATGAATAAGGTGCAAGAATCAAGTGCTCAATCTACATCAAGCTTTTTTGATACGCTTATGTAACAATATGGGCATATTTTTTTTTTTAAAGGGCAAGCATGTCATTAATTATTGGTATTGACCCCGGTTCTCGCCTCACAGGCTACGGTATTATTCAAAAAGAAGGTCAAAAACTAATTTTTGTCGATGCTGGCACCATTCGTACCGAAGCTGCTGATATGCCTGAACGGCTAAAACGTATTTTTGCAGGGATTGATCGTATTGTAAAATTTCATGGCCCAACTGAAGCCGCAGTTGAGCAAGTATTTATGGCACAAAACCCTGACTCCGCACTGAAACTGGGGCAAGCACGTGGTGCTGCTATTGCTGCACTGGTCAACCTTGACCTACAAGTTGCTGAATACACCGCACGTCAGATTAAACAGTCGGTGGTCGGTTATGGCGCTGCGGACAAAGAACAAGTACAAATAATGGTGATGAGACTCCTAAACCTGAGCATCAAACCACAGCAAGATGCAGCCGATGCTCTCGCTGCTGCTATTTGTCATGCACATGCTTCAGGCAGTATGACCAAGCTTGCTGTACTCAATGCTCTTGGCGGTATGGCGCGCGGACGCAGCCGTAGTAGCTCTCGTCGACGCTAAACGTTAAGTGACATAGTCTTTAAAGTCTTTACGCATTTCACGTACCGACGGTGCTTTTGGATAAGTTGCTATCAGCATTCTTCCCGAAATGCGTAAATTTTTCTTTTGAGCAGGATCGATACGAATAAAGACCAACTCTTCTGGCTCATTGCGGTGATTGATCTCACAAATCATAATGGTGTAGTTTTTTTCGATCACTTTATAACGACCAAATGCCTGCTGTACGATTTGTTTAAAATTTTTCTGTCCACCTGCTGGTGCAAGTTGAGTGTAAATCACCAGCAATATGCATGCACCAACTACCAAGGCCACCAGTAAGTATTTATCCATTCTTCCTCCTTTTACCATTATTCGAAGTCTTTAAATTTTAGGCTTGATCGCGTTATATCGCGTTTTCTTACTACATAATAGTTCTTATGCTATTTCAATATTCTTACTTGCAAGCATTTACTTTATTTTCTTCCATCTGAAAAGAATTAAATAATTTTAAAGAATCACGCTGAATTTTTTCCCAATGTGGCAGAAGCTCCGCATGGAAATCTATATCTAAACTACTCGTGTTAAAGCCATAATTTGGTACATGACTATTTAATTCACATGCCGTAGCGCCATCTGGATATGAATCACACGCAATGACTACACTAATGCCTTTCCCGTTTTCTTCTTTCCAGTAAATTCTTTTAGAAATATTATCTTGCTCTCCCAAATCTATTTCATAAAGTGATAAACGTGAATTAAATTTCTTCTCCGAATTAATCTCACTTATGCTCATATCTTTTCGAGCACCCATCCGTTCACTTAAATAAAATTTCAATGAAGGCGTATAATCAAAAAACGTTTTGTCGTCTCCCCACTCATCCTTCCAATCACCACGTTGTGATACAGTGAAAGCAATGTCACTAAGTTGATTTGAGGAAAGCCGAAAACCTTCTGAAGGATGCATTTCTGGCCATTTCACAAGAAATGTGGCGTTACCGATTTGATCATTACAATCTTTGGTATAATGTAGTTGACTAGCACCTTTCTCCCAATAACTAACATCTTGATATTCAACTCTCGTAAAAAATAAATATCGTCGATCTATACGCATTTTCTGATCGCCAAAACTTCCGCACTCATATGGTTGTTCTTTTAAGCTCGGTATATCACTTGGTTCCAATACACTAACAATAACGCTCAAAATGACGATAATGATTGGTGACAATAGTATAAAAATCAAAAAATGTTTTAGCTGAATAGGCTTTCTAAGAAAATCTAAAATCATAAGTCATCTTATTTAATTATTCATTTTTTTCATGTACTCCTAAAATTAACACAAAGTATTTGAGATATAGTATTTTTTATTCAAAATACCCATCATAAAAAAAGCCCATCAAATGAGATGGGCTTTTTAGCAAGGACAAATACTTACTTCATGCTTGCAAAAACTTCTTTCGCTGCTTGCAGCGTAAATTCTATATCTTCATCAGAATGGGCAGCTGAAATAAAGCCAGCTTCAAACGCAGATGGCGCAAGGTTCACACCACGGTCTAACATACCGTGGAAGAACTTACGGAATGCATCGATATCACACTTCAGCATTGAGTCGAAGCTGGTAATGTCTTCTTGATCGGTAAAGTACAAACCAAACATACCGCCGACTTGTTGCGTTTTAAAAGCAATTCCCGCTTCATCAGCTGCGGCTTGTAAACCCACAAGCAGTTTTTCTAGCTGCGCTGTCAATTTTTCATAAAAACCATCTTGGCGCAGGTGTTTAAACATCTCAATCCCTGCGCGCATTGCAAGTGGATTCCCCGACAGTGTTCCAGCTTGGTAAACTTTGCCCAGTGGCGCAATACACTCCATCACTTCTCGTTTCCCACCAAAAGCACCCACGGGTAAGCCTGCACCAATAATTTTACCCAAGGTGGTTAAATCAGGAGTCACGCCATAGTGAGCTTGCGCACCACCCAATCCAACACGGAAACCAGTCATCACTTCATCAATGATAAAAACAGAACCATGTTCATCACATACATTACGAATCGCTTGTAAGAAGCCTTCGATTGGTTTGACTAGGTTCATGTTCCCTGCCACAGGCTCCACAATCACCCCTGCAATCTCCGAACCAAACTTTGCAAAGCACTCTTTTAAAGTGGCTATATCGTTATATGGAAGAGTCAGTGTGTGTTTGGCAAAATCGGCAGGAACACCGGCTGAAGTCGCTTCGCCTTCACCGCTGGTTAACAAACCTGAACCTGCTTTGACCAACAGTGAATCTGAGTGACCGTGGTAACAGCCTTCAAATTTTACAATCTTGTCACGACCTGTATAACCACGTGCAAGACGAATGGCTGTCATGGTTGCTTCAGTACCTGAGTTGGTCATACGAACCAGCTCAATTGACGGCATAATTTCGCAAATAATGTCGGCTAAAGTTGTTTCATGTACGGTAGGCGCACCGAAGCTTAAACCATCCACAGCAGCATTTTGAACTGCTTTAATAATTTCAGGATGAGCATGACCTAAAATCATTGGTCCCCATGAGCCCACATAGTCTACATAGCGCTTACCATCCACATCGTACAAGTATGCACCTTGCGCCTTTTCAATAAAGACAGGCGTTCCGCCTACGCTATTAAATGCACGTACAGGTGAGTTCACACCACCCGGAATATGTTTGCTTGCTTGTTTAAACAATTGTTCTTGCTTTGGAGATAAGCTCATGTAGTTACTCAACTCAAAAAATAAAAAAACATCTAAAAACGCTTAAGCTTTAGATGCAAATAAATCAGCCCACTGTTCTATACGATCAGGAATCGCAGACATTGATAGCCCTAATATATCACTAATCACTGCGCAAAGGTCGGCACCAGCTTCGATCACTTCACTTGAATTTTCAACTGTTAAGCCACCAATCGCACAAATCGGCACATTCAATTTGGCTTTGGCTTCTTTTAAAGTCTCTAAGCCAATATTGCCAGCTTCTGGCTTGGTCTCAGTTGCGTAAATTGCACCAAAAGCAACGTATGTTGCACCTTCGGCAATCGCCTTTTCAGCCAGCTCAATCGAGTTCAAACACGTACGACCAATCACCGCATCTTTTGGCAGACGTGCAACAGCTTCGGCAACTTCGCCATCACCTTGCCCTAAATGTACACCAACACCGTATTTAACGGCCATTTCTAAGTCATCGTTGATCACAAAAGGAACACGATACTCAGCGCACATCGCTTTCATATACTCGACTTCGTAAGCCTGTTCTTCTTTGGGTACTTTTTTACGGCGATACTGCAAAATGGCAACTTCACGTGTTGCCATTGCACCTTCTAATTTAGCCAAAAGTAGCTCTAAAGGATCATCATTTGTAATTAAATATAAACCGCGCATTTAACTCTACCTTTGGGTTATGTCATTCTATTATAAAGCCAAAGGCGACTGATGCTTTAATGAATTGGAACTGAAAATGCTTTGCTTTGCACAAAAATCCCGCGACCAAGCTCAGGCTATGTAAAAATACCTATTTTCAGTGATAGTCGCCCCACCGCTTTCGCAGTTTAATGGATACAGAAAGCAACAAGAATAAAATAAAAATAACAACTTTATAACAAGAATAAGAGACACTCAGCGATCTGATACGGCTTTTTAGCTTTTTAAACCAGTGGTGTTTGAACAACATCATAAAAGCTAAAAAGCCGCATATTTTATTATTTAAAATCCACATAAAAAAAGCCTAGAGAAGGTCGCTCTAGGCTTGGAAAACTAAAAGCACTTTAAAGTTCAAAGCACTTATATATTATTTGATGAAAATACAATCAACGACCTCATTATTAGAACATTAACTCATACTTTGCAACTGTTAGTTTCAAGCTTTTCATAAAACTTTCATAATGAAGTCACAAAGTGCTTCACTAACTTGGAATTTTATCCAAAGCACGATCTTGTAAGCTTAAATTTCCACGTAAAACATCGGAAAACATGCGCCAGTCAGAAATAAAACTATACAAAGGCTGTTTAAAACTGGCTGGCTTATTTTTTTCAAAAACAAAATGACCTACCCACGCACAGGCATAGCCAGAGACTAAGCCGTATATAAAATAACGCGGCTTGCGTTTAAGTATGGCTTTAGAGAAAAAGTACAGTCCAATTGAACTGCCCGCGACGTGTAGCCGACGACTCATGATGTTGCGGTGCTCTGTTAGATAAAAACGATAAAACTGGTGATAGTCCTTAATCGGCAATTGAAAATTAGGTTCAGCATCGTGTTCCTGTTTCGGTTCAACCTGAGCATTCATCTGTCATCATCCTGATGGTTTTTTACCAACATAGCTGAAAATATGCAATCTGCAAAGTGCAATAGCCTCTGGACGCGCGTCTACTAAAAACAGAATTGTTTTTTGATCAATCTCATGCTGCAACTTTGTTTTATTGTGTCGTCAAGTCTTACATACTGTCTCTTTTTCGCTACAATCCAGTGGTCCCTTGGTGTGCCTTTAGTGCACATAAAAACAAACTACAGATCATGCATCTCAATACATAAAGGCTTGGCACTGACCTAGCTCCTCAAATTAGGAATCTTTCATGGTTGAAATTGAATTAAAATTTCAGATTAGCGAAACACGACGTACCGCCCTTCTTAAAGCTTTAGATCCTAAAAAATCTGAAACGATTCAACTTCAAGCCAAGTATTTTGACACTCCTGATCGCCTCTTGGCCCAACATGGTGCTGCTTTGCGTCAGCGTCTTGAAGGTGCTTGCTGGATTCAAACACTCAAAGCCGCAGGTAAAAGTCATTTACACCGTTTTGAACATAATCATCATTTGGGTGAGTTAGAGTCATCTCCTGAACTGGACTTAAGCATTTATGAAGCTATTCCAGAGGCTCAACAGATTTTAACCCAAGCTTTAGGAGTGGACGCAGCTGCGTTAAAACTCACCTTTGAAACGGACATCCAACGTACCTATCGCGTCATTGTGTTTGAAGACGCTGAAATTGAAGTCTGTTTGGATGTTGGAGTGGTTCGTGCATCTGGTCGAGAACAGACCATCCATGAGGTAGAATTCGAACTCAAATCAGGCTCTGTTCAGTCACTTTTGGCCTTTAGTTTTGAATGGGTGAAGAAGTATCAACTGTGGTTAGATGTCCGCAGCAAAGCCGAAATGGGTAATCTACTGGCACTTGAGCAAACAGTGAGTCCAGCACGTTTTGAAAAAGAGTTTGTCTTATCGAAAAAAGAAAGTGCAGCACATAACCTGAGTTTGTTGATTGGTCAGCAAATGCAGCATTTACTGCCGAATATTGCCGCAATTTCAGCAGGTGTTGCTGAGCAAAGCCATATTGATCAGGCACAAACCGCTTTAGAGCACTTACAACTGACCTTGGCATTGTTTAAGGACTGGAATAGCAATATTTCTGATAAATGGGCGATGCAACTTGCTGCATTTAAGCATCAGTTTGATCATTTACAACATTTGCAGCATATGCAAAGTACCCTAGGCGCTTTTCTTCAAAACCCAACCACTACTGAAAATCTTGCCAAAGACATTTTATATGCTCAAGAAAAGCTTGGAAATTTAGTTAAATCGACACAGAACGTACATCATTATCTTGAATTATTGACCTTTAGTTTAAGTTCACATGATCAGGTACAAAAGCAGGATTTAAAAACCTATGCACACAATACCCTGCAAAACCAATATCGACAGCTACAAGAAAGCTTAAATGCTGCAGATATTAGCCACTTTGAAAGCTTAGATGTATTGGCGCAGAAAATTAAGGAATTGAAGTTTAGTTTTCCTATTTTAACGTCAATTTATGATGTAAAAAATTTGCAGAAATACAGTAAAGCGTTGAATGATGCCCAACAAGCCGCACATGAATATCAAATCTTGGCGACTTCAGCTGCGTACATTCAACAAACGGAACTTGAAGCCAGTGATTGGTTTGTTTTGGGTTGGCTCACGGCGAAGCTTGAAGTTTATGCCGATAAACTTTTAGAAGCGACAGAACAGTTCTTAGTTAGCCGTAAATTCTTAAAATAACGCTCTGTATATGATAGCAGTCATGTTAAATACATGACTGCTATCATCCCCCACAAAGCCTGACAAGCCGCAAAACTGCGATAGAAGATCGTGATTGGTCTCTTCAAACCACTAATTTATCTATGACAAAACGGCCTATTATCAGAACAATACAGGCTTTATATTCATTTTTATTCTTAAAAAGTAAGCCTATACATTCCTACTCAATGTAGATTTATTATCACTTCGATGTAACCATCTGTACTTATTAACTCTGCATATTTCTAACCACTATCTTCATTTTAAAGTGACATCTAGCACACTATTTCTGCTCTTTTAGCTTATACCTATTCAAAACTGGTCTTTTTTTACTCAATTTAGCATATAGTAAAACCTAGGTTGTCATGAGTCAGGGCTATGCAAGAGATTGAGTTTAAGTTTCAAGTTCCAGTTAAGAAGCGTAAGGCCTTGCAAAAAGCTTTTACACTACTCAAGGCTGAGCCGATTCATTTAGCAGCCCAATACTTTGATACAGCGGATTAAAGTATTGCTAAGCATTGCATCGCGATTCGACGTCGGCAGGAAAATGATGAATGGAAACAAACCTTCAAAGCAGTAGATACCGCAAAAGCATTGGGTCGCTTTGAACTTGAATTTGATATAGAGCCACCTGAGACGACTACACTCGACTTAGATAACTATAAAAAAGATTATTCCGCTATCTACAAAAAATTAAAACGCGCTTTGGGGCTTCCACTTCCAACCCTTGAATTGCTCTTTGAAACCAAGATCCAACGTTTACGCGTTTTGCAGGATGTTGGAAGTATTACAGTTGAAATTGCTCTCGATATTGGCAAAATTTTTAAAGAACAAAGCAGTGTAGATATTTTCGAAATCGAATTTGAATTAAAACAAGGATCGATAGAAGATCTGATCGCATTTATACAAGCTTGGATTCAAAAATACCAACTGAGTCTCGACACACATAGCAAGTCAGACTATGGCCTTCAGGCCGTTCGTCAGCAAAGTTACTTTCCTGCGCAGTATCAAACACCTCTTGTATTGAACAGAAGTTCAAGCGAAGTTGAGGCTCTACAAAACATACTGGCCAATTGCCTACAGCACTTACTTCCCAATGCCAGTTCAATTGCTCGACAGCAGTACTCCAGTGAGCATATACACCAAGCCCGCGTGGCGATTCGCCGCTTGCGTAGTGCACTGAAAAGTTTTGCTGCATGGTCGGACGACATTCAACCACACTGGAAAGCGGAACTCACCACTATTTTTCAAGCCTTAGGTGGAACACGTGATATCGATGCGCTGAACGAGGATTTACTTCCTCAGCTAATTGAGGCAGGTTATCCATTAGACTATCTTCCACCAAGTACAGAGGCTATCACTGATGTCTGTGCCCTGTTCCAACGACCAGAAACGACGCAACTTTGGCTTGAATTAATTTTATTTACAGAGCAAGAACTAGATTCGCCTTCAAAAACCAAACTGAAAAAACATGCGCTCAAAGTGATACAGTCTTTACACCATAAAATATGCGCACATGCCGAGCACTTTAGCCAGCTTGAAGATGAGGAAAAACACCGCGTTCGTAAACAAGTCAAACAACTGCGTTATAGCATTGAGTTTGTGGCGTCTTTACTCGATGCAAAAGCATTAAAAACCTATTTAAAAAAACTCAAAGCAGTTCAGGAAAGCCTAGGGCACTATAATGATTTGGTGGTTGCAGATGCCTTGTTTCAACAAGCCCCTGAACCAGAAGCCGCTTATAGTTTTGCCACAGGATGGATCGCCGCGGAAAAAAATAGAATGCTCAAATTGGTTGAACAACAGATGATGCAGTTTAGTCAAACCAAACCGTTGAAATAGTTTTTTAAATCAAAATATCCATCAGTAGCGAAAAGTTCTTCTATAGGTGAATTCCCTGTCTACACCTAAGTTAACGATACTTTCCGTACACTTTCCACGTATTGTTATCTGCTAAGGGGTCGTTATAGCTATCACTCCGCTGCTTACGTGGTTTGTCTCGTGCATCGACCAGTTCAAAGTGTGCTTCAGTACTTAACACGATACCATTTACATAAAATCGGGTACGGGTATATTCACTCTGTCCGTGTTGAAAGACGTAGGTTCTGAGATCAATAAACTCCCTATGCGCAACCAAGGCGGCATTATCATCGCTGTCCAACCAAGCGCGCATAGCGTGCACCTGTTCTGGTTCAAACTGCCCACATTTTTCGATTAGACTTGCAATACCACGAAAACTTTTAGACTCTTTGGCGCGGGTCTTATTAATCCGAATACGATCGACGTGAAAATAAAACAGCGGTAAGTTCAAATGACTGGGTAAATGAATTGCATCCAGTACCTCATCTTCCATAAAGGGTTGGAACAAGTCTTGCGCCCGCTCAATCAAACCCGTCCACTGGCGGTAGTAGTCCTCGACTTCCGCTTTCGTGCCGTAATAGATTGGTAAGCCTTCAACATTGGTTAAATTTTGTGGTGGCCAAATGTTTTGACGCAATAAGGCAATATCACTTTTTAAACTTTGTACCGCAATCGCGTCTTGCATGGATATTCTCTATTTTATTGCTTAGGCTATTTTTAGATTAAGGCAAAGGTTTAGTTTCTGCAAGGCTTTGCCTATAATGCAGTCTGAGTTATTTATGTATTTTAGGACAAGTTCATGGTTCAGAAGATTAAAGCAACAGATGTAACCGAAGAAGAAGCGTTGAATGCTGCTTTTTTTGAACGTGCAGATGAATTTATTAAGCAAGCCAACGATTTTTGTCGCACTGAAAAAGGTTCACAAGTGAAACCTGCTGAAATACGTGGCCAAGTGAGTGCTGCGATGTTGTTTGGTACAGCCCGTTTTAACACGTGGGTGGCAGCCAATAACTTTAAAGATGGCGATGAAATGCGTGATGCCAAAGAGCAAGTGATGTCTTATATTTTGCAGCAGTTCCAAATGATGCTTGAAGACAACTATGACGAATACTGTGAACAGTTTGAAAACTACCTTCGTTTCCGTCATAACGAAGAATTTCATGCCAACAAGCATGACCACAAACACGATCACTGATCAATCAAAGCCTGCTTCTGCAGGCTTTTTTCATTTCGTCGTATTTGAAACGAAATACAATGTTGCAACACCTCAATTTACAGTAAGGTAATCGCTAAGGAATATGACTTAGGGAAGAACATGCAGCATTTGGACTTTGCACTCATCGATCCACACATCCACCAGTGGGACCCCTATAACACGCCACATGCAGCGGCTTTGGCAGTTAAATTATTGGGTAAGCATCCTAAGCTTTTGGACAAAATGGTTCGTTTAGTGAAACCTAAAGACCTGATTGAAACCATCGGTCTAACCCGTCATATTACACGTCCGTATTTGCCCCAAGACTATAAACGCGATACTGGCCCATACACAGTAGAACAAGTAGTGCATGTAGAAGCCAGTTGGCATCACAGCAAAGGCAAAGGTGTGGTTGAGGAAACTCAATTTATTGAGTCTTTAGCTTTTGGAGCCGATACGGTCAAATTGGGTGGCATTGTCGCAACAGCTGATCCACGTGATCGTAACTTTAAAAAGATCCTAAAATTACACCATAAAGCTTCACCACACTTTCGTGGTATTCGTAAAATGGCGTCTTTTCATGAAGACAAACAAATCCATGCGTGGACAGATGAGCCACACTTATATCGCAATAAAAAATTTCTCAAAGGCTTCGAAGTGCTGTCCCAATACAACTTGAGTTTTGATGCTTGGGTTTATTCCACACAGCTTGAAGATGTGATTTATCTGGCCAAGCAGTTCCCTGAAACTTCCATTGTGCTAGACCATCTAGGTACACCCGCAGGTTTATTTGGTCCAATTGGTGCAAATACAGGGATGACACAAACAGCGCGGGAAAATATTTTCTTTCGTTGGAAAGACGACTTAGCTGAACTTGCAAGCTATCCAAATGTCTATACCAAAATGTCGGGGCTTTTCATGCCTGTATTAGGACATCGTTTTCATAAAGAAGGCCGACTGGCTTCCAAACAAGAAGTCTTTGACCTTGCACACCCCATGATTACGCATGCTCTCGCCTGTTTTGGAACCTATCGGGTGATGTTTGCCTCTAACTTTCCCATGGATTCGGTGAGTACCTCATTGATCAATATTATTGATGCCTTTAGTGATGTCGTCGCAGCCTATGACCCTGATGCTTTAGAACGCGTATTCCATCACAATGCCAAACAGTTTTATCGGCTTTAATTGAAAAAATAAGAAAACTAATTCCTAAAAGCTATAACAAAAAGAACCCCTCAATTTTGAGGGGGTCCTTTTTGGATGAAAACTGAAATCTTTACTTTTTCAGCGCTGGTTGCGCTTTGCCATATTGGTCAGCCATTACTTCAACCAACTGATCCAGCTTAATATACTTCTGAATCACTGCATCAACATCAGCCTTGCCAATTTTTGCCAATGCTAAATCACGTTGTTCACGATCCAGTAAAGTACGATTACGCTTCATTTGAGGAATCAACATGCGATGGATATTGCGACTATCTTCAAGTGCAGTCACACGCTTTTTCAAAATATCGGCCTTGGCAGCTTCCACTTCCTGTTCAGTAACGCCTTTTGCCAGTAACTCATTCAACACTTTATAGACCGCCTGAGACACTTGAGCCGATTTGCCTGCGCTATAGTTCGCATCAATCGTCAGCGCTCCTGACTCCGTCCAGTCATCCAGCGAAATACTGCTACCAAAACCATAGACCAAGGCATTCTTTTCACGTAACTCTTGTGCCAAACGAGAAGATAACTGCGACTCACCTAAAATGTGCTCGAGTACCTGTAAAGCAGGTGCATCTGGGTGGTATGTACCCACAGGGAACGTCATAATGCTCTGATAGCTACCAAACTCACGCTGCTCTGACAGTGCATGTACACGCTGCGCTTTATATGCAGTAAAGTCAGAAGTAATCCGCTGATAAGGCGCTGCCGAATTCCAGTTTGCAAAAGCCTGATTTAAAGTCTTTTTCATCTTTTTCGTATCAATCACGCCCGTTACCGAAATTTGTGCATGATTCATCGCAAAAAACTGCTGATACAGCTGTTTAACCTGAGCTTGTGTTGCGGCCTGATACTGCTTCTTGACATATTCAGGTTCGAAGTGATGTCGAATATCCCCTATTGGATAAGTTTCAAGTAAACGAGCAATGGTTAAAGCTGCTACAGTTTCAGGTTCTGTATACGGTCGATCTAGACTTGCTAAGCTTTGTGACTTAATCAAATCAAACTGGCTTTGTTCAAAGGTTGGATTTTTAAGTACATCTATCACGAAGTTAAAAAATTCATCAAACTTTTCTTTCTTTGCCACGATTGAAATATTGATGCCGTTACCATTACTTGAGGCACTTGCTCCACCACCCGCATCGATCGAGTGATCGGCAATATCTTGCAAACTATATTGAGTTGAAGCTCTGAGCAGTAAATAAGAGGTAAGATCTAATAACTCTGCTTTATTAAACAGACTTTCTGCAGTACCAAAATCAATCGAAATGGTGGCATAAGTCTTATCATCACGCGTGGTACTTGGGTACAGCGCATATTGCATACCATTTTTTAACTTGCCACGCTGAATTTGTTTTTCAGCACTTTCTAAATATTGCTTTGAGCTTTTTACGTATCCAGCCACTTCTGCCTTATACGCACTGACATCTTTCAATGGTTCTTCAGCAACGGCTTGTTGGTCTAAAGTTTTTGCTGGGGTCGCTGCTGCCGCTTGTTCAAGTGCTTTTTTCTGATCTTCTGGGGTCGGTAAAATAGTGCCTGAAATACGATGCTCAGGCACTAAAAAGTCATCTAAACGTTGGTTCACATCAGTAACGCTGAGCTGTTGTAATTGTTGCTGATCTTTAAAGTATTGTGTCCAATCACCATTGGCAGAAACCACATAGTCACTGAGCATGCCACCGACTGCCGTTGCACTGCTGAACATGCTTTCTTGTGCATTTTTAATCATACTCTTCACACGGTTGAGCTCAACCTCATTGAAGCTTGGTGTTTTTTCTACACCAGTAACCAAAGCCGACTCGACTTTCTTCACATCATGGTTGGGGGCATAAACTGCGCCCATAAACACCATATTAAAATCTTGGTCTAACCATGTGGTCGACTGAACAGCTGTCGCCGTTCCCGTTTCTACAATGCTTTGGTACAAATGCCCACTGGGTTGCATGGTGTATAAATACGGTGACACCGCCAACGCGGTCTTAATGTTCTCGTTTTTACCATTCAGGTAGATATTATATTTGGCTAAGTTACTGCCCTTTTTCACCACAAACTGACGATCTTTAATCTTACTGGCATCTAAGACAGGCACTTTGACTTTCGCAGGCACAGCACGCGCTTTAATCGCACTAAACTTTTCATCTATCTGCTTCAGTACAGCAGCTTGGTCAAACTTGCCCGAAATGACAAACACCGCATTATTCGGTGCATACCAGTCACGATAAAACTTATTCAGCTCAGCCATTTTGATTGACTGTAACTCATTTAAATCACCAATCGGTAAACGCCCTAAATATTGATTACCATAAGCGGACTTCCACATCTGATCCATGAGCACTGAAAAAGGCTGATCCATACGGACTTCACGCTCGCGTTTTACAATCGCGATTTCAGATGGTACATATTTTTCTTGGAGCACCAAACCGTCCATACGCTCTGCTTCAAGATGAATTAGCTCATTAATTGCATTTTGTTCAGGACGAACCACATTAATATATTTGGTTGAATAATAGTCCGTGCTGGCATTATTCATTAAACCGTATTGATCTAAACGGCGTTGAAACTCGTCCCCTGGAACATTTTTAGTCCCCTTGAACGCTAAGTGTTCCAATAGGTGCGCTAAACCGCCCTTACCTTTTGGGTCGTTCAATGAACCAGTCAAATAGACCATGTTCATATACACTTTATTTTCTTTATCGTTTGGCGCAAGAATAATACGTAAACCGTTATCTAATTTATATTCTTCAATTTTCTGTTCCGATTTTACCAATACGGGTTGTGCCCATACTGTGCCCCCAAAGCCAAGTAGCAATACCGACAAACTCAATGTTTTAAAACGCATTAACATTATTTTTCCAAATAATTCGACAAAATATGAATGATTCTCAACATCATAGAGGAAAGTGAAATTATTTTTATAGTAATTTGGTGAAAAATAGCATTTTAATCAATGCTTATTTTTCACCAGCAGTTTTAATTTAAAAGAATTACAACTTAATCTAAGTAAAGTTCAGCCGTCATATATAACTTGGCATAGCCTGAGATTTGGATCCGTGTTTCAGACTGAAGATCGCAGTAAAGCAATCCTCCACGGCTCGATGCCTGATAGGCAATCAATGAGGTTTTACCCAACTTCTCCGCCCATAGTGGTGCAAGACCTGTATGCATGGAGCCTGTCACTGGGTCTTCATTGATGCCTTTATGCGGTGCGAAATAACGCGCGATATAGTCATAGTCTTGAGATGTTGAGGTCAGGGTAACATCCAAGTTTTCAGCGGTAATCGCAGTACTGACTTTATGCTTTTCTGCCAGTTGACGAATTTTGTCCAAGTTCGGTTTGGCATCCTTAACAGCCTGCTCAGACTCACACACTAAAATATAAGCCTGTGGGTTTAAATAGACTTCTTTAATTTCACAATCGACCAACTCATGAATTTCCGCAGGATAGTCTTCTAACTTTTGCGGTGCACGAATTGGAAAATTCATATGAATCTTGCCATCAGCATCTTGATCAATGATAAAAACACCCAAGTCTTTTACATGAAACTGGATACGTTTAGCATCGGTATAATCCCGAAACAGGACGAAACTACTAGCTAAAGTCGCGTGCCCGCAAAAGTCCACTTCAACCTGAGGGGTGAACCAACGAATTTCATAGTTTTCAGCATCAATCACTTTCACAAAAGCCGTTTCTGCCAAATTATTTTCCAAAGCAATATTCTGCATCAAATCTACTGCTAACCATTCATCACGTACAATCACAGCGGCAGGATTACCTTTAAATAATTCAGTTGTAAAGGCATCGACTTGATACATTTTCATCGTTTTTCTCCTAAATTGAAGCTTTATTTTGCAAAAAACTGAGTAAAAAAGTAGATACAGTTTTTAGTCATTTATGGATACACGCCCAATAAAAAGAAGCCTAATCATGAAGATAGGCTTCTTTTCAGTTCATAAGCTATATATTTCTCAGCTTAGACTTCTTTTAAGTCCACATTGTCTTGCTCAAAAATACGCTTATCCGTTTGACCTAAGACTTGGCTGGTCACGACACCTGCGGTCATAGAACCATTCACATTCAAAGCCGTACGCCCCATATCAATTAAAGGCTCAATTGAAATAAGCAGTGCAACCAAAGTCACAGGCAAGCCCAGCATCGGCAGGACAATCAGTGCTGCAAATGTTGCTCCACCACCTACACCAGCCACCCCAATCGAGCTCAAGGTCACGACACAAACCAAAGTCAAAATCCAAAGTGGATCGAGCGGATTAATACCCACTGTCGGTGCAACCATAACAGTCAGCATCGCAGGATACAGCCCTGCACAGCCGTTTTGCCCAATGGTCGTACCAAATGATGCTGAAAAGCTGGCAATCGACTCTGGTACACCCAGACGTCGTGTTTGCGCTTCAATATTTAAAGGAATACTGGCAGCACTTGAACGGCTGGTAAATGCAAAGGTCAGCACAGGCCAAACCTTTTTAAAGAACTGAATTGGGTTCACGCCTGTGAGCGCCAAAATCACGGCGTGCACGATAAACATAATCGCCAAGCCGATATAAGACGCAACCAAGAAGCCACCTAAGTTTAAGATGTCCGCCATTTTAGAGTTGGCCACAATATTGGTCATGAGTGCGAACACACCATAAGGAGTGAGCATCATAATTAGACGCACCAACTTCATGACCCACGCTTGCAAGATGTCAATTGCAGACAACAGCTTTTGCCCTTTTTCAGCATCCGCTTTCATGAGGTTCAAACCTGCAATGCCTAAAAACACTGCAAAAATGACTACACTAATAATGGACGTTGGATGTGCCCCTGTCAGCTCGGCAAAAGGATTGCTCGGAATAAATGACAGAAATAAATCAGGCACTTGCAAGTCAGCCACTTGCCCGACATAGTCAGTTTGAATCGTATTTAAACGTTCAGTTTCTTGTGTGCCTTGGACCAAACCTGCCGCGGTTAAGCCAAACAGATTGGTCACCACCACACCGACAAATGCAGCAATCGCTGTAGTAAATAGCAAAGTCCCAATACTGATAAAACTAATTTTACCCAATGAACCTGCATCGTGCAGCTTAATCACAGCGCCTAAAATGGAAACAAATACCAAAGGCATCACCACCATTTGTAGTAGTTTGACATAACCTTTACCGACCAAATTAAACCACTGTACCGACTCTTGCAGTTCAGGCGAATTCGTACCATAAAACCCATGTAAAGCGAGACCAAAAACAATACCAAGACAGAGACCCGCCAGTACTTTCTTCGCTAAACTCCAATCGGTTTTACGGGTTCGGCCCAGTAAAAAAAGCAATGCAATAAAAATGATGACATTGACGATTAAGGGGATATTCATATTGTTTCCCTAAATGATGCTGTCATAATTATAAATCAAAATTTAAACGGGCTTACTGTTTTGCGCCATATTCCACGCTGAATGTACAAATTTAGACTGAATTGGCAGTTTTAGAATGTGGTATAAAGCATTTAAACGGCTGTTAAAGTGTTCTTTTACATGAATTAATCTTTGCTTAATCCTCACATTCTGCCCGTCCCTTTAGAAAAAGCATATCGGCTACTCAACCACGGCCCAACCGTGCTGGTTTCTAGTCAAGATGATGAAAGCACCGATGTCATGGCCGCGGCTTGGGCATGCGCCCTAGAGTTTAGCCCCGCCAAAGTGACGGTGGTACTCGATAAATCGACAAAAACCCGCAGTATTATTGAAAAATCGGGTTTGTTTGCGCTGCAAGTCCCTACACTTAAACAGCTGAAAATGGTCTACGCACTGGGCATGATCAGTCAATATGATGCTCCTGAAAAGTTACGTCAATGTGGGGTCGAACTTTTTCAGTTTGGTCACAGCCCAATTCCAGTGGTTGAAGGCTGTAGTGCATGGATTCTGTGTGAACTCATTCCTGAACCGCATAATCAGCAGCAGCATGACTTGTTTATTGGCAAAGTCATTGCCGCTTATGCAGATGATCGTGTTTTTAGAGATGGCCATTGGTACTACCATGAAGCCGCAGATGAATGGAAAAGTATCCATCATGTTGCAGGCGGGCATTTTTATACCATTGGTGATGCAGTGGATATCAATCAACTCAAAGATACTGATTAAATTGACTTCGCCTTTACTCCGCTCGACTAAAGGCGGACATCACCCGATTGTTTTATTGTAAATTTCATCTTATAGTTCAAGTGTATTTTTTAAACAAATAGTCAAATTATGATGAACAGGACGTTCTCAAGCACCGTACAACTAAGTCTCTTTCTCTGCCTGAGTATGTGCTTGGGAATTGGCATCTTACGTTTTTCTTATACCGCTCTACTGCCGTCCACTCGCGAAGCCTATGAATGGTCACACAATTTCGCCAGCCTACTCGGTAGCGCCAATCTGCTGGGTTATCTGATCGGAGCATTTTGGGCGATGAAGTTGCCACAGAATGCAAAAATGCCGATCTATATCATTTTTGCTGCGCTCTTTGGTTCAATCAGCCTGTTTGCCTGTGCATTTGCGCATTTTAACGAAGTTTGGTATTTGGTGTGGCGCATCATTTCAGGTATCGGCGGTGGTTTGCTGATGATTCTATCGCCCAGTATTGTGGCGCAGTGCAGTGAGTTACAGCACCGTTTTAAAATTAATCTCATTGGATTTAGCGGAATAGGAATTGGTGTATTGGCAGCCACGCTGTTTATGCCGTATTTAGACCGTATTGCAATCAGTAGTGCATGGTTCATTCTCTGTGGCTTTGCATTTGTCATTACATTGTTATTATGGATACTTGTTCACCCTTTCCAAAAGCAACTGCACAGTATCCCTACAAGCCAGCCCCAGACTTATACAGTGAATAAAATTTACTATAGCTTACTCATTGTTTATGCCTGCAGCGCCTTTGCGTATATTCCCCATTCTTTGTTTTGGATTGATTATTTAAGCCATGTGTTAACGCTAAATTTATATTGGATCAATTTTAACTGGATTTTATATGGCTTAGGCAGCGCTTTGGGTGCAGCGACAGCTTATGCTTTAGCGCGTAAATTTGGCAACTTTCTGGCTTTAAAGATTTTATACAGTGTCTATATTGTGGCAGTTTTTATTGCGGTTCTGAGTTTGTCACCTGTATTTACGCTCCTGTCTTCATTTCTCACAGGTCTACTGAACCCTGCAGTAGTCTTTCTCACCTCCTACACCATCTTACAACTCTACGGCTTGGCCTATAAAAAACTGTGGAGTATGGCGACACTCAGCTTTGCAACGGTCCAGCTGGTCGGTGGCTTAAGTTTTAGTACCTTGCAGCATTTGGGTTGGTCATATCACTTTCAGTTTATGCTTGCTGCGGGAGTCCTCGGTTTAGGAACACTGCAATTGTTTTATTTTACTCGTAGGACATCCACCTCCAATCCAACAACTAAAAAAGAGGCCTTTTAATCCTTCACATAGAAGGAAATCGAAAAAGAGTTATAGAGGGCCGTCCATGTTAAATACGTGTGATATTTTTAACTTACTTTTAAATATTACAAATGTACGGTTTAAGAATAAGAAAAGAACCCAATTGATGAGCCATCTATGACCAATACAATGGACGCATTCGAACTTTTACAGCTGTAAATCAAAGCTCTGTTATTTCAACGCATTTAAAGTTAAATACGGATAAGGATTCACAGCTCCTTTTCCAGTCCTATAAATTCCATAGTGCAAATGTGGTGGCGTGTTCTTGGCATTGCCCGTGTTCCCGACATAGCCCAACACTTCTCCCACATCAACCCAATCACCCGTTTGAATATCAGGTGCATAAGCATCTAAATGTGCATAGTAGTGACGGCTTAAGTTTGGTCCCATTACCCATACCACTTGTCCACCTAGACTATTGAGGCCGACATCCAAGACAATGCCTGATGTAGCACTTAAGACAGGTGTTCCGCGTTTAGCGAAGATATCAATACCTTGATGTTTTCGTCCCTGACCACGTGCTGCCCCCCAAGTATCTTGTATCTGCTTATGGCTTACACCTTGTACAGGCACATTTAAGTTTTTCTCTAAAGGTGTCTTATATAACTGCCAATATAAATATGGATAACTCAAACCCGCTGCTTCACCCGAAGCAGGCGGCTGACATCCACTCATCAGCAGACTTATACTTAAAATAGCTCCACTCAGAACTAAACGAGACATGATTCAACTACTCAGCTAATTTTTAGATATTAAAATAAGATACAGTTACCTTTTCATACTAAATGCCTCATATATTGAAAGATATCTTATATATGTAACGGCAAAGCCCTCATATAAAATGAGGGCTTTGCTTCAAATAAACCACGTAAAACTACTTACGCTTCTTCAGTTTTTTCTCTAAGGCTTTCAGCTTAGACTGATGCTTAGAGATCTTTTTTAAACGTGCTTTGATCTTCTGTTTTAATGTTTTCACAACATTATTCGACATAGGGTCCTCCTTTGGTTCAACTCCCTTTGATCGATTCTTCCTTGAAATGCCTTTAACATTCGTTCATGAAATAGCAATACGCCTAGCGTTGTTGCTGATCTGGGTTCGGCTGTTTTTGCTGGCCTTGATTTGGTTTGGGTTGTTGTTGCTGTTGTTGCTGGTCTGGTTGTTCTTGCGGTTGATTTGGTTGTTGTTGACGTTGCTGCTGATTGTTCTGCTGTTGATTTTGTTGATTAGCCATGAGACTACTCCTTTATCATCTGCCGTAACATTCGACAAAGACCACCATACATCACTCAGCTAAAAACCCAAGCTATAAGCTGTATCAAAGTACTTCATTGTAATTACATATATAAATTGTGGTTAAGAATCAACTCTCCTTTTTATTTAACCTTACCTATACTCACTGAAAGTACGAACCCTTTAACCTAGTTTTACATTGCAAACCTATTTCCACAGCTATTTTCAAGCCAACAAAAGAAAACCCGCAGTATGTGCGGGCTTCTACCAATTCAGCTTAAAACTTATTCCATATTCGCAATAATGGCTTCACCAAACTCTGAACAACGCAATAAGGTTGCATTCGGCATTAATCGCTCAAAATCATAAGTGACTGTTTTCGCCTCAATTGCCCCTGAAATCCCCTTAATGATCAAATCTGCCGCCTCTACCCAGCCCATATCTCGTAGCATCATTTCAGCAGAAAGAATAATAGAGCCTGGGTTGACTTTATCTTGACCGGCATATTTTGGCGCTGTTCCGTGCGTGGCTTCATAAACAGAAATCGCCCCACCAATATTCGCACCCGGCGCAATACCAATCCCTCCAACTTCTGCAGCCAGTGCATCAGAAATATAGTCACCATTCAGGTTTAAAGTCGCAATCACTGAATAGTCCGCAGGACGCATTAAAATCTGCTGCAAGAATGCATCGGCAATCACATCTTTAATAATGATATCTTTACCATTTTTCGGATTTTTAATTTTTACCCATGGCCCACCATCAATGAGCTCACCACCGAAACGGTCCATCGCAAGTTCATAGCCCCACTCCTTAAACGCCCCTTCGGTATATTTCATGATATTGCCTTTGTGAACCAAGGTCACACTCGGCTTATCATTATCAATCGCAAATTGAATGGCTTTACGCACAAGGCGCTGCGTTCCCTCTTTCGATACAGGCTTAATCCCAATACCACAGTTATCTTCAAAGCGGATTTTAGTCACGCCCATTTCTTCTTTGAGGAACTTAATCACTTTCTTCGCTTCAGGAGAGTCGGCTTTCCACTCGATTCCTGCATAAATATCTTCTGAGTTTTCACGGAAAATAACCATGTCGGTCAGTTCAGGATGCTGAACAGGTGATGGTACCCCTTCAAACCAACGTACAGGGCGTACACAGACGTACAAATCTAATTCTTGGCGTAGCGCCACATTTAAAGAGCGAATCCCCCCACCAACAGGTGTAGTTAAAGGGCCTTTAATTGAAACCACAAACTCACGTAGCGCATCAAAAGTTTCTTCTGGCATATAAGAGCCATAAATTTTATTGGCTTTTTCACCGCAGTAGACTTCCATCCACTCAATCGAGCGTTTACCACCATATGCTTTTTGTACTGCAGCATCCACTACAGTTTTCATGGCTGGTGTAATGTCGACACCAATACCATCGCCTTCAATAAAAGGAATAATCGGTTGATTTGGAACATTTAATGATAAATCTGCGTTTACGGTAATTTTACTACCATCCGCAGGAACGATGATCTTCTGATAACCCATTTTGCAGGTGCTCCCTTTTATTATAATTGGCAAATTTAAAAAATAATTGCCGATAGACAATACTTTCCACTCTTCTTATCGCATAATAGCTTAATCGAATTCCGCTGTTTTTGAGATTTATACGAGAAATAACTACATTTCTCTATTAAATAAATCTTGATATTTCTTATTTTATGTAATTACAGAAGTTATTGACTATGAAAATCGTCATCCTGAATAATGCTGATAATATGAGTCTGTATCAATCCGTTACAATCTAATGAAAACCACTAAAACCCTTACAAAACAAAACTTACACTCTATTTTAGTCTTTTTTATTCTATTTTAATCCTCAATAAAAACGGGCATCTTAACGGGTAACATATTTCTATTAACAAGATACCCGTATGCTCACCGATGCAAAAGTCAGAACTTTAAAATCACTAGAAAAATCTTACCGAATACTTGATGCTGAACGTTTATATATTGAAGTGCGCCCGACTGGTAAAAAAATTTGGCGATTCAAATTTGTCTTACATGGAAAAGAAGGGACTATTAGTTTTGGCGAATACCCTGCAGTATCACTTCAGGATGCTCGTAAGCTTAAAGACGAGGCTAAAGCTAAACTTGCTAAAGGCTTGAACCCTGTTGAAGAAAAGAAAAAAGATAGAATTGAAAAAGAATTGGCTGTTAACAATACATTTAAGGCCATTGCTCAAGAATATGTTCAAGAGAGAATGAAGTACAAATCAGAGGACTATATCGGCCGTTTTAATAATTCTATGGAAAAGGATGTCTACAAAGCCATTGGCAATAAGCCAATCAATGACGTTAGCTCTGCAGATATCTTATCCATTATGAAGAACACTGTTCAACGTGTATTAAGTCAAGGGAAGCATGGCACTGGTGAGTCTGCTGCCAACCTTAATCGTAGATTCATTGGTTTAGTTATGCGCTATGCAATTGTGACTTTACGCGCTGATAACGATCCCACCTACGCGGTAAGGGAGGCCATTGAATCCCCTGAGGTAGAACATGCTCGACCACTTGAAAAGCATGAGAAGAATGCACTACGACAAAATATTGATAGTTATGGAGGTTCTACAACCGTTAAGAATGCATGTTTGGCAATGCTTTACTCTATGCTCAGGACTGTTGAAATAAGAAAAATGGAATGGAGTTTTGTAGATTTTGAAGAGAAGATTATCAAATTTCCTAAAGCCTCTAGACGATTAAAGCAAGAACGAATAATGAAGAAAAATCGAGTTCATATCGTTCCCATTTCCAATCAATTACTTAATATTTTGAATGAACAATATGCTTTTACTAAAGATCAAAAATATGTATTCCCTTCCCCGCAAAAAAGAGACTGCATGATCTCTAGAACTACTCTAAACAAAATGCTTACATATATTGGCTTAAATCAAGTAACAGCTCATGACTTTAGGGCTACAGCCTCAACTGAATTAAATGGCCTTGGCTATAATACTGACTGGATTGAAACACAACTAGCCCATGCCGAAGTAAATAAGACCCGCGCTTCATATAACCATGCGAAATATTTGACTGATCGTAGAAAGATGCTTCAGGATTGGGCAAATATTGTAGATAGCTGGAGCACATGAATTATTGCATATTCCTATATAAACCTACCATCTATTCTTATTCGTAGCCTACCATTCATTCTTATTTCTAGTAGGCCACTCAGATATATCATCTTCTTTAATGATTAAATGGCTTTGTTGCACAAAGATTTCATAACTATATGATTTTAAAAGTTTTGATAATTTTATGATCTAAAATTAAATTTATTTAAATCAGATGCTTACATATTTATGCAACAAAGCCATTAATTACTCGTTTGTTACGTAAACGAAACTTCCAGTAAATATTGTAAATTCATAATTACACTAAAATTTAACCAGTTTACATATTCTATCCATATTGTGATGTAGTTATATCTTGCAATAAAAAACCACCCGAAGGTGGTTTAACTAAACATCATGGACATCTGTCCAAACTCATAAATGAGTAATGTGAGACCAAATGCTGAGGCTGAAAATACGAGTACTTCTTGCGAGGTCATATCCATCTCCTTCTATTGTTCTATTTAATGCTCTAGTCATTAAGAATGCATTTGACTCTAAATGCAAACAATTATCACAAATTCTAGGGATAGACATGTAAGAGATTTTATAAAAGTAACTGTGACGTTAATTAAGTGTATAAAGTTGTATAACAACATCCATAAGAGAAAAAAACCTCCGCGAATAATAGATATCAGAGGTGGTCCCACATGTTTGAACAACTAAAAGCTTATTTATAAGTGATACTCTGCTCTAGTTAAGCTACCTTATTTTGTTGTGGTAGCTGGTCATAGTAAAACTCATCTGGAGTCATTTTGTCCAGACTCGAATGAGGTCGTTTCAAATTATAAAATTCAAAATATGCGTTTAATTGCTTCTTCGCATCCAAAACATTGCTGTAGGCTTTGAGATACACCTCTTCATATTTAACGCTCCGCCATAATCGTTCAACCATCACATTATCAACCCATCGACCTTTACCATCCATACTGATTTGAATGCCATTTGATTTCAATACATCAATAAATGCATCACTGGTAAACTGACTGCCTTGGTCTGTATTAAATATTTCAGGTCGACCATATTTTTCAATAGCTTCATTTAATGTTTCTATGCAAAATGTAACCTCCATACTAATCGATACTCTATGCGCAAGTACCTTGCGGCTATGCCAATCAATCACAGCACATAAATAAACAAAGCCTTTTGCCATAGGGATATACGTTATATCCGTAGACCACACTTGATTACTGCGCTGAATAGCCAATCCTTTGAGCAGATATGGATATTTGCGGTGAGCTTGATTAGCCTGGCTTAAATTTGGTTTGCAATATAACGCATTAATGCCCATTTTCTTCATTAAAGTACGTGTATGACGTCGTCCTATATGATGTCCTTGACGATTCAACAAATCACGCATCATCCGGCTACCTGCAAAAGGGTATTGCATATGTAACTCATCCATACACCGCATTAGCTTCAGATCTGATGCACTCACAGGTTTTGGGCGATAGTAATAACAACCACGGGAGACTTTCAGCAGCTGAGCTTGCTTAGATACTGAAATCTGAAGTGAGTCATCGATTAACTTTTGTGGTTGAAGCGGCCCAGTTTCTTCAACACACCTTCTAAAAAATCAATTTCTAATGCCTGCTCACCGATTTTTGCATGTAGTTTTTTTAGATCGATGGGTGGTTCTGTTGGAGCTTTTGATTGATCGAAAGCTTGCGAGGAAGCTGAAATCAGTTGATTTTTCCAGTCGATAATTTGGTTTTGATGAACATCAAATTCAGCACTCAATTCAGCAAGTGTTTTTTCTGCTTTAATCGCAGCAAGTGCTACCTTAGCTTTAAAATCATTTGAATGATTTCTTCTTGGTCTACGTGCCATAAAATACTCCATATATTGATGTTTATAACATCATTTGGGGAGCAAAATATCACTTATAAGTGTTGTTCAAATTTCCTGATCCACCTCTATCGAACGGGGTCTTTTATGTCTGATCCCTTTTAAAAAAAATAGAGGCTTAGAACTCTCTTAAGATGGATTGCTTAAAAATTTACGCATCTGTCTATGTCTTCTAGTGAGACCTAGTACCTCTTTACGCTTAATAATTTCATCTTCAGTAAAAGGCAGATGATTGATAAGCTGCTCAATCACCATAAAACTATTTTCAATTAAGAAACTATCTTGCTCGGTTGTCCAATTTGAGGTTATATGCTCAGATTTTTTAGACTGTCTTTTCATAAAAAGAAATTATACCTGTTTATAAGGACTCAGAGGTGGATCAGGAAATTTGAACAACACTTATAAGTGATATTTTGCTCCCCAAATGATGTTATAAACATCAATATATGGAGTATTTTATGGCACGTAGACCAAGAAGAAATCATTCAAATGATTTTAAAGCTAAGGTAGCACTTGCTGCGATTAAAGCAGAAAAAACACTTGCTGAATTGAGTGCTGAATTTGATGTTCATCAAAACCAAATTATCGACTGGAAAAATCAACTGATTTCAGCTTCCTCGCAAGCTTTCGATCAATCAAAAGCTCCAACAGAACCACCCATCGATCTAAAAAAATTACATGCAAAAATCGGTGAGCAGGCATTAGAAATTGATTTTTTAGAAGGTGTGTTGAAGAAACTGGGCCGCTTCAACCACAAAAGTTAATCGATGACTCACTTCAGATTTCAGTATCTAAGCAAGCTCAGCTGCTGAAAGTCTCCCGTGGTTGTTATTACTATCGCCCAAAACCTGTGAGTGCATCAGATCTGAAGCTAATGCGGTGTATGGATGAGTTACATATGCAATACCCTTTTGCAGGTAGCCGGATGATGCGTGATTTGTTGAATCGTCAAGGACATCATATAGGACGACGTCATACACGTACTTTAATGAAGAAAATGGGCATTAATGCGTTATATTGCAAACCAAATTTAAGCCAGGCTAATCAAGCTCACCGCAAATATCCATATCTGCTCAAAGGATTGGCTATTCAGCGCAGTAATCAAGTGTGGTCTACGGATATAACGTATATCCCTATGGCAAAAGGCTTTGTTTATTTATGTGCTGTGATTGATTGGCATAGCCGCAAGGTACTTGCGCATAGAGTATCGATTAGTATGGAGGTTACATTTTGCATAGAAACATTAAATGAAGCTATTGAAAAATATGGTCGACCTGAAATATTTAATACAGACCAAGGCAGTCAGTTTACCAGTGATGCATTTATTGATGTATTGAAATCAAATGGCATTCAAATCAGTATGGATGGTAAAGGTCGATGGGTTGATAATGTGATGGTTGAACGATTATGGCGGAGCGTTAAATATGAAGAGGTGTATCTCAAAGCCTACAGCAATGTTTTGGATGCGAAGAAGCAATTAAACGCATATTTTGAATTTTATAATTTGAAACGACCTCATTCGAGTCTGGACAAAATGACTCCAGATGAGTTTTACTATGACCAGCTACCACAACAAAATAAGGTAGCTTAACTAGAGCAGAGTATCACTTATAAATAAGCTTTTAGTTGTTCAAACATGTGGGACCACCTCTCTCTTGACTTTCTTCAAGCACTCTCGGCATACACAAATTTCTTTTTGGTCATTGGTGTAATCAATCTCTCTAGCACCATGAAGGCCAAATATACACATTAATAATCTGATCATCTTATTTCTCCTTTAAGTACTTAAAAGCTATATATCTTAGGCATCTATATTTATATGAATCCCTGTAAGACAGCATTTCGAACAACTTTATCGAAGTTTGAATCAAATGAATTTTCAGTAGTTTGACTCTTTAACAATAAACAGAAACTTGCTACCGCACCTATGCTCACCAAAGTTAAGAATTTCATCTTTAATTCCATCCATGTAGAACTTTTGATTCAAACATATCACTGTGATTTGTATTTATCTAACCGCCTTCTGATGAATTACTGTTCATAATGTAACCACATTATTATTTATGTAATTGAATTTGTTAAACAATGAAACAATTCCTATTAAATTACACTGATTTATTACAACTTATAAATTTAAAGCTTTATGTGCCCATTTCAGAAATTTATCTTTATCGTTGAAATTAGGGACATTCAATAAATTGATATAGGAAACTTCACCAAAGTTTCCTGAGATTTTATTTGATTCAAGAATTGTAAAATCTTCTTCTCGCCCTACATGTACTTCCCGAAAAAACTCCGTAACTTTACGATCAAGGTTTAGTGAGGTAAACGCCTCTCTTTCAACTAAAAAGTCATAGATCTGGCTAATCACATGTAGTTCAAATTTTCTATTCATTTTTTCCGTTCTCATAATTATTTTAACAATTGGTTCAATTTAAACTAATTTCTTTTACGGATAAAGACAATAAAAAACTTACTATCAGGGACAGTTAAATAGATTTTCGCTTAGTCTTTGCCAGTAAGATCTCTATACGTTGAGTAACTTCCAACAATTTAAGCTCAGCATCACGCCAAAAATAATAGACGTCACCATGTATGACATACATTTGCTTAATGTAGTTTGCTGCTTTTGTCTTGTTTACTTTTTTAGCATTAAAACATGGTTTATCAAGCACTATTACCCTGCCATCTAAATCACCACCGATATAAATATTCATTTCTATTCTTCTTGTTGTAAGTAATGATTAAAATATATCACAACAAAAAAGCGCAATTATTTGAACGCACTTTATCGACTAAGCATCTGATAAAAAATTAAAATTTATACCAATACGATTTAAGTTAAGCTCCTATTAAAAAAGCCCTACATTTCTGTAAGGCTTTCCCCTTGGTCTTTTGCGCCGAAACAAGGAATCGTTGTTTTTATTTACAACAAAATAATTAAATCATTAATCGAATAAAAAATGAAGAAAAAAAACCTGCAACTTGGGGAAGGTGCAGGTATAAACTGATATTAACTATCATGGAGAACTTAATACCAACTAATATACTTGGTTTATATTGAGACCTCATTCACATTTTATTCCAAATTATCTAGCAACAAAAAAAGCCCATCAAATGATGAGCTTTTTACGGTAATTAAGTGAATTTCCATATGTACGTCCACTATAGCAGAAATATGCCATATACCTTGATCAGGGTCAAGTGAGCATATTCTCAATTTGCACTTCTGGCTTTGCTTTAATACTATTCATCTAAGCACTTCAAATAATTGATCTAATGTCTGAACCTCAGTTTTCTCTCAGTGATTATCTATCAACCGTACAGGAAGTCATTCAAATTACTTTCAATGAGCCTGTATGGGTGAAAGCTGAGATCCGTAATCTAAATATTAAGGGCGGACATTACTATCTTGAGTTAGCTGAAAAGGATGAAAGTACCGACAAAGTTATAGCGAGTTGTAAAGGAACCATCTGGAAATTTACAGCTCAAAAAATGGTGCTTAAGTTTGAAAGGGAAAGCGGTGTAGAGCTTTCAAAAGATTTAAATGTCCTGGTAAAAGTCAGAGCCAAGTTTGATCCACAGTATGGCTTTTCAGTTAATGTTGAAGATATTGATTCAAGCTATACCCTTGGAGACATTGCACGGCGTTATCAACAAATATTAGAAAGACTAACCACTGAAGGTCTGTTAAATAAAAATAAGCTCATTCCTACTCCGTTTGATATTCAGAATGTCCTGGTAATTGCTCCTGAGAATGCGGCAGGTTTAGGTGACTTCAAAAAAGATGCTGATGCTTTAGAAAAATCTGGTGTATGTCATTTCAAATACTATTCAGCCACATTTCAAGGGAACACGGCAGCACAGAGTATCATCACTTCTCTAAGTAATGGTCTGAGACAATGGGCTACTGATTTCAATACGCCACCCGATCTCATCGTGATTATCCGTGGTGGCGGTGCTGTGAACGACCTTGCCTATTTAAATGATTTCGAACTGGCAGCATTGTTGGCCAAACGAACCGTTCCGATTTGGGTCGGTATTGGTCACGAGAAAGACCGTACGATATTGGATGAAGTTGCAAACCGTTCATTTGACACACCAAGTAAGGTAATTGGTGGTATTCGTAATCTTATCGCTGAACGGACTCAGGGTGTCTTAGATTCATTCCAAACCATTAAGCTATTATCCCAACATCAAATCACGACGTACCAAAGCCAAAATGATCAATACATGAGAGTGATTAAGACGCTTGCGCATGGGCAAATTAATGAAGCAAATAAGAGCGTAGATTTGATGCGAAGCATCCTACATTACTTAGCCCAGCAACAGATCAAACTGGCAACGAATCAAGTCGAATCGCTGATGCGTGAAACCCTAATCCAGAATCCGCGAAACGTGCTGGCTAAAGGCTATGGAATAGTTCGTAGTGAAGGGAAAGCTATTCGCTCTATTCAACAGATTTCAGGTGATAACATCCAGGTCGAATTACAGGATGGTACCATTCAAGCAAATGTAATGAAGGTAATTGGTAATGAGTAAAAAAGAACTCTCTTTCAAGGAAGGCTATGGAGTCCTTAAAAAGAATGCCGAGCTATTGGAGTCACAGGAAGAGCCCGACATTGATAATTTAATGAAAATCGTTGAAGAGTCTATGGTGGCATACAAAGCCTGTAAAACACGTGTGGACGCAGTGCAAAATGCTTTGAATGAGACATTTAAGGAATAATAAGTTAATAATATGGGAAAATTTTATTTTACTTTTTGGTCTACATTAGATGGAATAAGGATTTGATCATTAAACAATATTGAATAGCGGTGTCAGAGTAAGTTTGATTTCGACCATGCTTGCCTTGTGATTGTGCATACACTAGGTCTTTGGATCGAACCAAATGGCAATATTCCCTCGATTAATGAAAGCTCGGTTATATGCGGGCCAATTGGTTGTGCGGTAGATTTTGTGTGTAGGCTTCTTCATTTGAAAATTATATTGCTGAAGAAGCCTTCAAGAATAGGTTTATGCAATAAAGCGACTTCAACTTATACATCTTTGTGTAGCAAAGCTATAATAAATATAAAAAATGAATTCTTATTAAAAATGTAAGAAATATTTACCATGTATTCTAAGCATTACTGATGTAAATTACGTTCTACTTGTGTTTGCTTATTGACAACTTAAGTATTATAAAAAAAATATCAACCTATAATAAAATATAATTGAAATATGAGATACTAAAATTGAGAAATATAATAGATGAATCAATTTCACAATTAGAATACTTGAACTCTTTATTAAGAGACAAGCTTAACTCAAATTACAATAAGCCATGTCTATTCTTAGATATAGATGGCACTTTATCTGATTTTCAATTAGATCCTACTAACAGTTATATTCCGACTAAGACTTTAAATATTTTAAGACAAATTATTTCAAATAAAATTCCTGTTATAGCTGTGACAGGACGAGACATTGATTCTGCACGTAAATTATTTGAATCCCTTGATCTTCCAATTGCTGCATTGCATGGATTAGAAATATATCTTGGAAATGAAAAAGAATTACGTACACCAAAGGGTTTCTTAGAAATTTCACATATTCACAAAATTTTAGCTCGAGCATGTATCGCCTATCCAAGTTTACTGATTGAAAACAAGAAATCATCAATTGCGTTGCATTATAGGAAAGCTCCAGAGCTAGAAGATATAGCAAAAAAAATAATGTTAGAAGCTCAAAAGATATTCCCCAACCTAAGATTAATTCAAGGGAAATTCGTTTATGAATTAATACCCGCTCAAGCCAATAAAGGCTTGGCAATCAAGGAAGTTTTAGCTCATTTAAACCAGTATGAGGTTTACACACCAATTTTCATTGGTGATGACTTTACGGACGAAGATGGTTTTTATTTTGTGAATCAGTTGGAAGATGGCATCTCAATCAAAGTCGGTCAAGGGCTTACCCATGCCAAATACCAGCTTAAAGACACAAAGCAAGTATATGATTTTTTAGAATTATTTTTAGACCATATTCGAAACCATGATAACAATTTTAAGGGTAACAACAACTTAGATGGAGAGAAAACATGTCTAAATTAATTATTTTATCGAATCGAGTCAGTATTCCCAACGGGCAAAAAACTACCGCAGGTGGGCTTGCAGTCGCTATACAAGATGCATTAGATGATATTGGTGGTGTATGGCTCGGATGGAATGGCGAACGAGTTCATAAGCAAGAGGAAGTACATTTTAATATTTTTCGGAAGGATAAAGTTGATTATGTCACCTGCCCTTTAACAAATTCTCAATATTCAGATTATTATGCAGGGTTTGCCAACAATTCACTTTGGCCTGCCATGCATTATCGTTCAGACCTGATTGAGTTTAAAACATCAGAATACGAAGGATATCAAAAAGTAAATTCTTTATTCGCTCAAAAACTTGCCGAAATTGCAGATCCAGACGATACCATTTGGGTTCATGATTATCATTTTTTAAGTGTGGCGAAATATTGCCGTGAACTCGGTATGCAGAATAAAATTGGATTTTTCCTGCACATTCCTTTTGCACCTTTATTTATCTGGCAAAAAATTCCATGTGCTCAACAATTGATTGAGGATCTATGCCAATACGATGTGGTGGGTCTACAAACAGATAAAGATCAAAAAGTGTGTATGCAAGTATGCACATCTTTATTGAACGCACAGAAAATTCAACAAACTTTATTAAGCTACCATCAACGTTTAACCATAATTAAATGCTATCCAATTGGTGTAAATCCAACAGCGATTCAAAAAGCGGCTCATAAGTTTATTGATGTACAAGACTTCCTTACCCGTCCAGTAGAGCTGAATGCTGCAAAAACCATTATCGGCGTAGATCGGATTGATTATTCAAAAGGTTTACTGGAACGCTTTTTGTCCTATGCAGAGTTCTTAGAGAAATATCCTGAGTATCAGCAGCATATTCAACATTTACAAATTGCTTGCCCATGTCGTTTGGAAGTTCCAGCTTATCAACGTTTATTTGAGCGTTTCAAGATTAAGATCGAGATGATTAATCAGGAATTTGCAAAGGAAGAGTGGCAACCCGTGGAATGTATTTATGATGCAATAAAACATCATCATTTGATGCAAATCTATCGTCAAGCCGATGTGTGCTGGATCAGTTCAATACGAGACGGGATGAATCTGGTCGCGAAAGAATATATTGCCGCGCAAAATCCATCAAATCCTGGTGTACTTATTCTATCCAAATATGCAGGTGCAGCGGAACAGATGCCTGAAGCACTTCTGGTTGATCCCACCGACAAAATGGCGATGGTCAATGCCTTAAAAAAAGCACTGGAAATGCCACGACGTGAACGTATTTCACGTTACAAACAACTGATGAAAGGTTTAAAAGATTTTGATATTAATGAGTGGCGCAATGCATTTCTTAACGACTTACAGAACAAAACCGCTATGCAGGATTTCAGATTCCTGGGAATGCGTAACGTTAACCCTATTTATCAAAATTTATAGTACTTTGATTTGTAAGGAACTGGCAGTATCCAGATATTGCCAGTTCAATTCACTATGAGGCTTATTTCACATAAGTAAACCGATTTAAAGCCACAATCAATAATAATAGACCCGATAGTGCCATAAACACTGTACTTAGGCCAATCAGCTCACTCACCATTCCAATGAAAGCAGGTCCAACCAGAATACCCGTATAAGCCATGGTCGAAACACAAGACAATGCAACTGCGCTCGGCATCACCGTCTGACGTCCAGCACGGGAAAACATGATCGGGACGATGTTAGAACAACCTGTCCCAACCAGTGTATAACCCACTAAAACCAGCCACCAATAAGGCGCGATACTGACCAAAGCTAAACCTAAAGTTGCACAAATCGCGCTATAGGTTAAAAGCTTTTTTTCACCAAAATAACGGATCAGATAATCCCCCGTAAAACGTCCTGTGGTCATGGCAATCGCGAAGAAGGTATACGCCAATCCCGCAAAAGCGGCATTAACTCCATATTGTTGCGTTAAATAAATACCACTCCAGTCCATCGCCGCACCTTCCGTCATGAAAATGATGAAGCAGGCAATACCAATTAATATAATCAAAGGTTGTGGCAGACGCTGTCGTATCGACTTTTTCACTTTCGATGACGCTTCAAGAAGGGTGTTTTCTACAGCTTTTATGTTGTATGGCACTGAAAGAAAAACAATAATTACCAACAGTAAACTCACAGCAAATGCGCTCATAACAGACGAAATACTTAAAGCAAGCAATGCAGTAATCGTCAGTACCCCAGCTAATCCGCCTAGACTCGCCATACCATGAAAGCCAGACATCAATGATTTTAAGCTATTTTTCTCAACCACTACGGCCTGAATATTGAGTGCAACACCCAGACTTCCTGCTGCTGTACCAAATAAGAATAAGGTGATCGCCATCATTAACGGCGAGGTCCATAAGCTTAGGCTTGGCAATAAAACGGCAAGCAAGAGTAAAGCGAAACCGATCGGCACACGACAACCAATACGCTGAACAATTTTACCTGTCGCAGGCATAGCTAGCATTGCACCTAAGCCGCTGCATAATAGCAACAAACCAAAATCGGCATGATTAAAATGCAAACGTTGCTGGGCAAAAGGAATCAGCGGCGCCCATGCAGCCGTGGCGAAACCAAGACCGAAAAAGCTAAAACGAGTTGAAAGACGTTGAGCACTTAATTGAATTTCAGGATCAATAAGAGCAGTTCTGGAAAAAAGGATCATTTAATACCATCCACACAAATTAACTCAGAGCGTCCATCTCGGATAAATCGCCATAGAAAAACCCCTGCTAATCTATAGAGAAGTTCTATAAATCCACAGAGGCTTTTATGGCGAAATTATACACAAAACCAAGCTAAAAATAGTATTTTTTGCAAGAAATAAAATCGCTACATATCAATCATTTATCTTCATTTATTTAAATAAAATTAAAGCGTTTATTTTTAACACTTTTTATTCTTAGCTTTTCAATTAAACAAGGCAAAGATATGAATTTACTTAAGTTTTGAAGAAATGACTGAATTAAGCAGTTCATTTATAAAGCTGAATAATATATTTCACTCGGTATAGCTGTGGATTAGCTTTCTCCACCAAATCAGATCAATTTTATAAATGTTTTAAAAAGTACGATAAACCTTCAGGTGCACGTCCATTTAATCTACTGCTAGTGGTGACGCGAACCAAATTACTCCAAGTGATTTTGCAACATTGCTTAATAAATTTTTCAATTAATGAGACATCCTCATGACAAGGAATAGGTTCAAAGCCTCCCGCCTGAATATAGGCTTCGGCACTAAAGCTTAAATTCGCCCCATGTATATGTTGATGATCCATCATGTCTTGATAATGCGTCAGATATTTTTGCTGTTGTTGTATTGATAAGTGACTAAGATCATCCAGTATAACGATTCCACAAATAGCATCTGTTGGCTGATGTCGCATTTGGCATAGTAACCAATCTGGATCTACAATTGTATCAGCATCCGTGCAAGCGACCCATGTAACTCCTTGATCGATTAGCTGCCTAATGCCAAGGTCTCTGGCCTTGCCCACACAAGCAAAATTACATTCAAGCCAATTCATTTGATGTGACTTTACAATCATGAGGGACTGGTCAGTACAACTGTCTAAAACCACTAGAATCTCGACCTGACCGTGACCTATATGCTGTATAGCGTGTTTAATTGACTGCAAACAAGCGGATAAATTCTGTTCCTCATTATGGGCTGGGATAACAATACCTATTTTCATACTAAGCCCTGTTGTTTTGCCAAAGATGAAGGATTTACCGTCCAGATATCAATGATGAAATCTGGATCATTCAGACTTAAATAATGAGTGAACAACAAAGATTGTTTTAAATAATGATGGACTTGATAAGCATCTAGTTCAAAATCCTGAATGGCGTGACGCCAGTGACAACACAGGATTTCACCTTGTGACGTTAAACTGTCTTGGAGCTGATCGATCAGTTCATGCAGTTCATTGCTTGATAAGTAATAGGCCACTTCACTGATGACAATCAGATCAAATTTCTGTTCAGGAAAATATTCAGGAATTTTTTGGTGTTGAACGCTCACATGCTTCAAATTCTGTAAACGTTTAGCGGCCCAATGAACAGCATGTTCAGAAAAATCTAGACATAAAAGCTGATCAGCGCGTTTGGCTAAATGTACACTTAAATGGCCATTGGAACAGCCGATTTCCAACACTGATGAATAACGCTGTTGAGTAAGCAATGCCAAACAAATCTGCCTTTTACGAGCTTCATACCAATGTAAATCATAGCCCCAAGGGTCATTATTGTGATGATATAAGGCTTCGAAATATTGATTAGAATCATTCACAAAGATAAACCTCCCAAGGCATTAACAAACGTTCGATGATTGCTGGAGATAAAATCGCAGCATTGCCTGTACTTTCATCAGCTTCAATCTGACTCTTAAACTGCATGATGGCCTGACGTTTTTTGATTAATTGGGCCTGAGTTAAGTTGTAAGCTCTAGCCTTTTGCCAGTGGATACGCGGATCTAGTGGTCGCGCCCAATGCCAAGCCCAGATCAGCACGTGTAAATATGATATGTCATGAGCTAGAGCAAATGCCTGTACAGTCTTTCCTACCGCTTCATGATCTGGATGCCCATCCAGTGCATAGCTACAAATTAAAATATCTTCCGCTTTAACCAACTTGTCTAATTCTTGCCACAGATGTTCCCTGTGCAAATGAATCTGCCCGTCTGGTAAATTTAATGCAATACGTTGAACATATTCAGAAATATCTAGACACTGTAAAGCCGCTAAGCTTTCTTGTGGGCGAATTTGATCTAATTGATCTGGGCTGTATTTGGTTGAATGTGGATGGCTTTGTGTCCCATTACTGACGGCAACGATCACCAACTGACAATTCAACATAATTAATTGTTGCATCAAGCCGCCACACCCCAGTATCTCATCATCTGGATGGGGTGCGACAATCAAGATTCTTTTAGATTGAAATTTTTTAAAATTGAGTAGAGAAAGCGGCTGCTGCTCAAATGCATGCAGCCATTGTTCTCGGGAGGTCCCTTGCCCTTCAATAATACGATCTTCGACTAAAGCATGTTTTAGAGCTGCCATGATATTTGCTCCTGTAAACATCGTTCAGCAATTTGCTCATCATCGAATGCCGCATGACTTTGCCGAATAAATACAGGTAAATCAGCCATTAGGCTGGCAAAAGTTGCTTGTTCACAAAAAGGCCGTGCTCCAAGCGCTTTTCCTACCCCTTCAATAACCTCCAAACAGCTTTGTTCTGCCTGCGCACGCAAGATCCGTACATCCCGTTCATGGCTAAGCTTGGGTTGGCTATCAATCAGTTGCGCGATATATTGGAAATATTGTCGGGTTACAGCAAGTCGAGTTACCAACCGCCCTAAATACATTTTCTTAAAAGGATTAGGGGTTTTAAGGCAACTTTGTTGTAGCTCATCCACTAACCGTACCGCGGCACCGTACCAGCAAGCTGCAACACCCGCAGCACCATGCCAAAAACCAACCCGATCAAGGTAGTCATTGGGATGACCAATGAGTTTGACTGCTATCCCCTGAAAATTGACTCTTGCGGTCTGTGTTCCCTTCATGCCTATAGCTTGCCAGTGAGCCAGATCAATGGTGATCAATGATTGGTTGAGGTCAATAATGCAGAGCTGAGATTGCCCCTGTTGATCTTTAAAACTGATTAATGCTTTATGAATAAATTCAGCGCCTGAACACCACGGCTTAATTCCATGACAAAGCCCATTTTCGACCTGTAACGGCACGGGTCCACCATCGGCAGCCCAAACAGCCCATGTCTCCTCATTGATTTCATGTTGATAACCGAGTTCATGCAAAATACTTAAAGCATCAAAATGGGACTCAAAAAGCTTTCCTAAACTTAGGTCAAAGCCAGCTATCTGGGCAAAAATTTGCCAGCGTTGATAGGTTTGTCCCGAAGCAGGTTCAGGCAATCGTCCAACAGAATGAATCAACTGTTTCAACACAATCGGACGTTGACTTAGCTTTTCTTCAGCTGAATACTGCTCAAAGCGATTTAATATGTCTAAAGTTGAGCCTTTTATAAATATTTTTCTATTCATTCTTAAAATTTTAATTCAAATGAGTTTATTTAAATAATAATTGAAATAATCTGTTTAGTTAAATAGATAAATTGTAATGAAAAGATAATTATTCGTAATTATTTAACTATTTATTTCTTTTGTTTCATTGTTAACTAAATAGCAGGTTTATGTGAATCTATAAAATCATCATGTAAGGATTATTTAAAATCCAACAATTATGATGAAATAAGCAGTAGCTTAAAGGCTTCTGTGTTGTAATGTTTATAAAAGAGGTTTAAGAAATGAGTACTTTAAATATTCAAGATATTAAAAAACATTCAGATGTAATTGCTTCTTGTGGTACCAAAGTCGGAACAGTTGATCATCTCGAAGGTGATAGCCAACTCAAACTGACGCGTGATGAAAATGATCAGCATCATCTGATCCCAACTGCATGGATTGGTGAGGTCAAAGATGACAAAGTAGTTCTGATTAAAAATTCAGAAGAAGTTAAGCAACAATGGCAAGCTATTTAAATTATCGTAAAATAAAGAGTACGGCTAGACTTTGATCGTACTCTTTATTTCTTTGTAAGTAATTTCAAAAAAGCCCTAATCCTTCGCAATGTCCGTTTGAGTCATAGGTATTTGATTTCATACTTGTAAAAAATAGCTAGATGCAATCTATTTGTCATAGACTACATCTATTCTGTATAAATTAATAAGTTAGCCTACTCTTATTTAAAATTACTGCCTAAGAATGGGAAAATATACTCAACTACTTTTTGCGTAGCCCATAAACCAATCTCTTGGTGATGTTGATGTGGAGCTAAATATGGCATCAATTTGCTAATTTTATGCCCAGTATTTGTAGATATCTGAATTTGCTGCTGTAACAGCGATAATTCTTTTTCTGACAAATAACTAAAATCATTTAGTTCTATAAAGTTTTTTATATATTCTGTATTTACTGGGTTAATGCGTCTACTTAAATTAGCACCCGCAATCCAATCATAAATAAAAGCTTTTTCTGCAGCAGAGAAAACACCAAACATTTTCCCATCTTCTTCATTGATCATTTTCAAAAATCGGCTATGTTCTGGATCTTCGTTAAGCTTAATCCATCCTATTTTTATTAGCTCACTAATGAATTCCTCAACCTGATCTTCTTCTGATAGCCATGAATTTACAGACTTATTATTAAACTTGCATTTCTCATTATGCATGTGCTTTCCAACCAAAGCTTTGCTCTTGAAAATTTCCAGAACCACTCGCTCAGTATTTAGGTTCTTTATTATTTGAACTGAGCTAACTCCCCGATTATTCAATAAAAAGCCTATCTTTAATTTACGAATAAATTCGGATTGATTTGGGTAGCGTTTGGCTAAACATTTAATCGCATTTGTAGCTAATTGAGCATGCCCATTATCAAAGTTATCAATTGTAATGTGTAGGTTAAAATATTTGGAATCAATACCTAACTCTTTAAGTTCATAATTTGTAATCAGTAAATGAAGTGGTAGTTGTTCGTATCCAAAATTAAAACCTGCAATCTCGGGTATAAAATCTGATGGAGCATAAGCTAAAGCTAATTGTATTGCTGACTGGTGATAATATTCATCAGGCAAATTCATTGAAAATTGATGAAGACCAAGTGATAGAAGTAATTTATTGAAAAGTTTTACATGGTTACTTTGACTGGAACCTAACCCCAACTCCTCAACATATATCTGTATAAAGTCTCTAAAAGCTGGATCATTCCAGTACTGTGTAAAGCTATAAAGCCAAGCCCCGTCTACACGTTTGGTCGGTGCTACTTTGTATAAAAACTCATAAGCTTTACTTGTAGTTCCAAAAAACTCCCTTGCACTCCCATTTTCACGCCTTTCTAAGTACTCTTTGTAATGCAAGCATTGTGTTTTATTTTGTTTCTGCATCCAGACTGCCAATTGATCAACATTAGTAGGAAAATCAGAGAAATCACTATCCAAATGAAGTATTTCGTTTTCTAGGAAATGAAAAGCTTTCAACTCTTTTGCAGAACGCGACACTGATGGATCTAAGAAAAATTGTGTTATTTCAAAATATTTCTGATGGGCATCGGTTATTAAATTTAAAATTCTCTCTTTTACTGCAGTAGGCATTATAATTCTCTCGCGGTAAATAACTTATACCAACATAATTGACACTTGCACTTAATTAATTAACAACTTTGAAAAGAAACGTTAACAAATGTAATCCTTTAGTTTATTTATTTTAAAATACAAAAATTTAAGTAAATAATTATAATATTTGAAATAAAGAAACATTTCACAATCTGTGATATAAATCACACTCATTGGAATTAAAAAAATTATGGTGTTTAAAATTAGTAAAAAGCATTATATCTAATTTATAAAATTTTTAACTTTATTTATTGAAAGTACAAGCACCGTTATTATTCCTTTCGTTATTTCATTGATCCAACACAGATTTTTATTTTTTCAAATTCAAAAAAATCAATAAATTACAAACACAAATCCAATCAAAAAGATATAAATCTGAATTAAGAATAAAATTTAACATTGTTAGCCTTTTGTAAAAAACAAAATATATATTTCCATTTATTATCAACACCTAAACCTTTAAAACAAACACAATTTAACTCAAAAATTAAAATGTAACACCTCTGATGTTTTTTAAAACACAAATTATGATATTAATAATAAATCTACTGATTAATTAATGTAGATTAATTCTAATCTTATGAGGTTCAGTAAAATGACTAATCAAAATCAACAGCAGAAAAATCAGCAACAGCAGCAGCCAAATCAACCGCAAAAAAAGCCAGATCAGCAACAACAGCAACAGCAACCAGACCAACCACAAAAAAATCCGAATCAGCAAAAACAACCGAACCAAAACCAGAAAAATGACCAACACGCTCAACAGAAATAATAGTTTTTCATGTTGAATAATATTATTAAATTCTTAAACTCATTCATTAATTAAATCCAACTATGAATTTTTTTTGAATTCTTAGTTGGATAGAATTGGAGTTCATTATGACTATCAATGACCATCAAGACGAAAACCCAATCAAGCATGATTGGCGTACAGATTATTCAAACCGCCCATATTACGGCGATATCCAACGAGAACTTCCTGATGTAGATTATGACCGTGATCTTCGTTCAGCCTATGAATTAGGTCAGCATGCCCGAAATGAGCGTGGTACTGATGCACGATTTGAGGATTCAGAAAGTGATCTAAAAGTAAAATGGGAAGAACTAAAGGCTGAATCACGCTTAAAGTGGGAACAAGCCAAACATGCGATTAAAGATGCATGGGACAAAATGTAAGCCAATATAATGATAATGAGCCTTTTAGGCTCATTATCAGCACATCTAAATAATAATTAAATAGGTGTAAAATGGACTTTATAAAAATACTATTAGCTGATACTACATTTACTTTTGCAGCAGAAATTGTACTTCGTAGTGTCTTGATGTACTTCCTGATTATCTTAGTTTTAAGATTTTCTGGTAAACGTGGTGTTAGACAACTTTCCATCTTTGAAATCGCAATTATTCTTAGTTTAGGATCTGCTGCTGGCGATGCTATGTTCTATGAAGAAGTTCCGATCATACATGCTGTCATCGTTTTTGCAGTAATTATGGCTTTATATCGCTTAACAACTTATTTAATGATGAAATCCGATGCTATTGAGACCGTATTGGAAGGTCGACCTATATACATCGTCAAAAATGGTTTACTGATTGTTGAAGATATTAAGCAAGAAAAGTATTCATACGATGAATTCTTTGCTGAAATGCGCCAAAAAAAAATAGAGCATCTCGGACAAGTTAAAATAGCACTGCTTGAGACTGATGGCTGCCTAAGCGTGATCCCATATTCTAAAGAAAATATAAAATGGGGCCTTCCTCTGTTTCCCGATGAATACCAAATCGCAGATCATCATAATGTCGATCACTTTTATTCTTGTATGTTGTGTGGTCAAACCCAACGTTTAAATCATTTAAATGAAGAATGCCCTCGCTGTCAAAATACAAAATGGGCTAAATCCTGTTTGTATTGCGAGGAATATCAAAATTAATAAGCTTTTGTTTTGACTTAGATTATTTCAATATTATTTAAAATGAATAGTTTAAGCGAACAAAAAATACACATTTCTTTACCTTACTCAAAGCATAAATACTTAAAGTTTATATGGGTATCTTTGATCCAAAAAAGAGTTTTCTTGCAAGAAACTCATATTCGATTGTAGATAACCTAATTAAATTGTATAAGCACACAATATCCGTCAACAAATAAGCCATTAACTTAAGTGAAAACAAATACTTAATTTCACAAAACGTTATAAAGCAAATGTATAAGAGAATGTGATATGAAAGAACCAAATACACCAAAAATCGACCAACTTTCTGAGGAAGCATACGTGGATCCTATAGGTAAAACCCTTACCTCTTCTTTAGGTGTTCCCGTAGCTGATAATCAAAATAGTCTAAAAATTAATGAGAAAGGCCCTACTCTTCTCGAGGACTTTCTTCTAAGAGATAAACTTATTCATTTTGATCGTGAGCGTATTCCAGAACGTGTTGTACATGCTCGAGGGGTCGGTGCTCATGGTTACTTTCAAGCTTATACAGGTAATGAAAAATGGACTAAAGCCAAGTTCCTAACGGACACAAATAATCGAACTCCTATCTTTGTCCGTATTTCTACAGTTCAAGGTGGGCGAGGTTCGGCTGATGTCGTTCGAGATGTACGAGGTTTTTCTATAAAATTTTATACTGAAGAAGGAAATTATGATTTGGTGGGGAATAATATCCCTGTCTTCTTCATTCAGGATGCTATTAAATTTCCGGACTTTGTTCATGCAGTAAAACCAGAAGATGCCAATGAAGTTCCAACTGGTCAATCTGCCCATGATACTTTCTGGGATTTTATTTCTTTAAACACCGAAGCATCACATATGACTACTTGGATAATGTCTGATAGAGCAATTCCAAGAAATCTACGCTCTATACAAGGTTTTGGTGTCCATACATTTAGATTGATTAATAAGAATAATGAAGCATTCTTAGTGAAATTCCATTGGACTCCAAAGCAAGGGGTAGCTCAAGTCGTCTGGGATGAAGCTCTAAAAATTAATGGCAAAGATCCCGATTTTCACAGACGTGATCTGTGGGATGCTATTGAGCGTGGCAATTACCCGGAATGGGAATTAGGCGCACAAATTTTCTCTGAAGAAGATGCAAAACAATGGGACTTTGATGTCTTAGATGCCACAAAATTAATCCCAGAAGAACTTGTACCAGTTACTCCACTAGGTAAATTTGTTTTAAACAAAAATACAGATGATTTTTTCGCAGAAACAGAACAAGTTGCTTTTAGTCCTGCAAATATTGTCTCAGGTATAGATTTTAGTAACGATCCCCTTTTACAAGGACGGCTATTTAGCTATACGGATACTCACTTACACAGACTAGGTACGGTAAATTTTAATCAAATTCCAATTAACAAACCCGTTTGTCCTTTTCATACGAATAGACGAGGTGGTTATGCTAATCACGAAGTTTATAAAGGAAAGGCAAATTATGAACCTAATTCTGTTGATGAAAATTGGCCAAGAGAATCACCTAATGACAGTGGTGCTTTCAAGACACATCCTGAAGAAGTACAAGGCAGCAAACTAAGAGTTCGACCAGAAAGTTTCGCTGATCATTTCTCGCAAGCCACAATGCACTACCATAGTTTGGAAAAATATGAACAACAGCATATTAAGGATGCATATTCTTTTGAATTATCTAAGGTTAAATCGGAAGATATCCGCAGACGTGTAGTTTACGCTGTCTTAGCTAATATTGACTTGGACTTAGCTGAATATGTTGCGAAAGAGTTAGGTATTAAAACTCCCCCTAAACAGCAAGATAGTCTGCACCAACCCGTAATTGCATCTTCGAAAAGATTAAGTACCTCATCTTTTCCTGCATCTGATATTAAACAGCGAAAAATTGCCTTGCTCGTTCATGACGGTGTAAATGCGTCATCAATAGATGATATTAAAATATGGGCTGAAGCAGAAAAAGCTATTGTGGAAACTTTAGCACCGAACGCAGCCCCTGTTAAATCTAGTGATGGCAATGAAATACCAGTAGATGGAAGACAAAATGGCGAGCCTTCAGTGACTTATGATGCCGTAATCGTGATTGATGGGAATAATTTAGAAGTATTTAAGGCTGATGGAGTTTCTAAACATTATGTATTAGAGACATATAAACATCTCAAGCCTATTGTTTTCCTGGGTGATAAATGCGCTTTAATAGATGAGTTTCAGCTCACTAAGGATGCAGCTCTATTCTCTACTCAAAATTTTAAAGAGATCCAAGATCAATTCAAACAAGCTATTCAAAATCATCGTTTGTGGGATAGAGAAAAAGTTGTCGCAGCTATTCCAGCATGAATCTATTTGAGCTTAAAAGTAGTGTAAGCATTTGATTTCAAAAAGCCCTCGACGAGGGCTTTTTGATCTACTTTTGCTCTTTAAGTGGATTCTCAGGTTCTTGATTTGGTTTTTTTTGGGGATCTGGATTCTGATAGGTTTTCTGATCACCCTTGTCATCGTTTGATTCTTTTTGAGGTTTTGATTCTGGATTTTGCTTATTAATCATGTCGGTTCCATCACCAGTATAGCTTATATAAATAAATATGACTTGTAGAGCTGAGTATCAATTATAGATATGTAAAACTCACTGTTTTTAGGTTTAATACTGCAAATTCTTATGTGAGCACTGCGTTGACGATACTAAATTGTTTTGAAATCATTTTATTCTTAGTTGGGTTATTATTTGAGCGATGATTACAAAGAATAAAAAGGGATAAGTCTATGTGCGCAGACTTTGAAGCTATCAGAAAGAATCGTGCTTTTCTCCTAGATCTCCCTGAGCCTGATCAGTTGGAGTTCCCTGAAGACATTTTCCCGAACTATCCTTCACCTTTGATCTTTTCCAATGACGGCAAGATCGAATGGAGATCAATTAATTTTGGAATGATTCCCAAATGGGCCAAGGAAAAGAATTTCGGCAAGTACACATACAATGCCCGGACTGAGACGGTCGCTGAGAAACCCAGTTTTAGGGAAGCTTGGCATAAGTCTCAGTTTGGCTTGATTCCAGTCGAAACCATCTTTGAACCTAAATACATTGACGGGAAATCTCACTGGTATGGGATTGCACGTGAGGATGGCATGCCCTTTACTGTGGCGGCCATATACGAGAATGCTGTCATCGATGGGGAGCAAATCCGATCAATGAGCATGCTCACCATCAATGCCGATAAACACCCCTTTATGAAGCAATTCCATAAACCTAAAGATGAGAAGCGCTCGATCATCGTAATCCCTGACGAATACCGCGAAGAATGGCTGAATTGCAGCTTTAAAGAGGCGCATGAGTTCTTCTTTGAAATGCAGGATGAGTACATCACCTTCCCTAAATCCCACTTATCCGAAAATGGTGCTCAACCTAATTTAATTTGAAGGTGCCTTGATTATCCACAGCTTTTAAATTTGAAATTTAATTCAGCGCAGACTATTCTAAAAAAAGAGTTCAGTTCCAAACACGCCTCGTAGCGTAGGAGTCAAACATGTCAAAGAAACTACCGATCTATTTCTCGGATGACGTCTGGTCATTCCTTCAAACACTCATGGGTCCCGATGGTGCTCCTAGTCCTACAGTCAATGCTGTCTTTGAAAAAATACAAAAAAAGCATGAGCTAGGCTCTAAGTTTGATCTTAAAGAAATTTCAGTCAAAACCCGCCTCGAAATTCCGTCTGCACTGGAACGTTTTTCAGCTGGTCCTGCTTTTGGTACCAAAGACCATATCGATAAGTCGATCGACTTAAATGACTTTCTTATCTTCAACCCCATATCCACTTTTATGGGACGGGTTGATAGTGAGTCTATGCTTTACGCTGGTTTTGAAATCGATGACCCTTTCTTGGTCGATAAGAGCATTACAGCACAGCATAGAGATATCGTTTTAGCCCTCATCGATGAGCGTGAAATAACACTTAAGCGGTTAATGATGACCGCTAAGATGTCAAAACAAGAAATCAAAGAAATGTTTGGGGATGAAGACTATGAACTTCCCCCTATTTGGCTGAGAGCTGAAAATCCAGCTTACGAGCATATTATTCCTAAAGACAGCCAGTCTATCTCTATCCAAGGGGTTGTGACTTTCAACCTCAAGCAATTTTATAGACGCTCGACCAGCAAATAAGAAGTATAAAAAATGAAAGCTGAAAATCGTATATTCGCGTTAGTGGACGTGAATAACTGCTACGTCAGTTGTGAGCGTATTTTTAATCCGTCCCTTAATAATCGTCCGGTCATTGTTCTCTCGAGTAATGATGGTTGTGCCGTGGCGCGCTCCCAAGAAGCCAAAGACATTGGTATTAAAATGGGTGTGCCGGTATTCCAGATTCAAGACATCATCAAGAAGCATGATGTTCAGGTGTTCTCCAGCAACTTTGCCCTATATGGGGCCATGTCTCGTCGTTTTATGACTTTACTGGGGATGTATGTTGCACCAGGAGAGCAAGAGATTTATTCAGTTGATGAATGCTTCTTGGATCTCACCAGCTATGAGCACTTATTTGATTTAACCGACTATGCCCAAGACATTCGCAAGACTGCTTGGCAGTGGCTCACTTTACCCTGCTGTGTGGGCATTGGACGTTCAAAGACTGAAGCCAAAATTGCCAATCATCTAGCCAAGAAGAATAAGTTCTTTAATGGAGTGTGCAATCTGGTCGATATGGATCCCTGCTCAACTGAAGCCATGCTTGCACAGATCGATGTTGGCGAGGTTTGGGGAGTTGGTCGCCAGAACAGTAAAAAGCTCAATACAATGAATATCCGTACCGTTTTGGATTTAGTTCAAGCGCATCCAGCAGAGATTAAAAAGCAGTTCAGTATTGTTATGGAAAAGACTGTACGCGAGTTGAATGGGATCTCATGCATCGATCTAGAGAGTGATGCGCCTGCTAAAAAGCAAATCATCAGTAGCCAATCTTATGGCCAACCGATTTACGACATTGAAAATATCAAATCCTCAGTGCGTTTATATGTGCAAAGAGCTGTCTCAAGGCTTCGGGATGATATGTCCCTATGCAAAATGATTGGGGTGTTTATTCAAACTGGTCGCTTTGATAAATGTGCAAAATACACACCTTACGTGATTATGCAGCTACATGAACACAGCGATGATGTATTAGAGATTACCCGCATAGCAATGCAGGCCATTGATGAAATATTCAAACCCGGATTTAAGTATAAAAAGGCAGGCATCATCCTGATGGAGATCATACCTAAAACCAAATTCTCCCCTGACCTATTTACCGATTATTCGCTACAGATTAAGCGAGCCAAGCTCTCCGACACCTTAGATCACATCACCCACAAGTATGGCAAGAACACGCTGTCGTTGGGCTTGTGTGGGCGAAAAGAAGAACACTGGCAAATGAATCAAGAACGCAAATCCCCAAACTATTTAACAGAATGGAATGAACTCTTTAGAGTGAGATAAGACTATGCATATATTTAAACTTACAAATGAGCAATTGGCACAACTCTTAATTCCTAAGCGTTTTGTACCACCGACACCACAGGAATTTAAAGACAAGAATATGGTCTACGTCTTTGACAGTGAGGATAAGTTTGAACTTACTTATGATGAGTTGGTAGAGATCATTAGTAAGGCTAGACAGGCTGGACCACGGATGATTCCTGTATTGGGAACGGTGAATTAAATCTATCTACAGTTATGTGGGTTTAGAAATATTGAATAATTAACAAAGGTCAAAAAATGAGAGATGAATTAAAAGAGATTTTTATTCGTGGATGTAACGAAAAAATTGAGAAGAAAGGAGATAACGTAGGACTATCCTTTTATGCTTTCTTCAAGAATAAAAATGATAATCCAGAACTATTGATGGAGGCTGCTCAATGGTGGATCCTACAACACAAACTAGATCACTTTGAGAAAGCAGTTAAGGTTAGGCAGCTTGTTTTAAGTGAATCCTAATTACGATTTATTGCATTACACCAGCCGAAACATGGATGGTTGAGAAAGCTAAAGATCTAAGCACTTAAATTTCATCAATAAAAAGTAAGCATCCGCTGAACCCCATGCCTATTTTTTAATTTGAGTTGGATTTCCAGCGATGTGGTAGTAATTCTTCTATTTGGGTCGCTTTATGCGTCGGCAGCCTTTTCAGCACATCACTGAGATAGGCATACGGATCCAACCCATTCAGCTTTGCTGACTGGATTAAAGTCATGATATTTGCCGCTCGCTGTCCACTGCGCAGCGAACCTGCAAATAGCCAATTCTTACGTCCCAACGCCCAAGGTCGCATCTGGTTGTCGGGTAGTCAGACGCAGTTACCTACGTCCAACCCCCTAAGAACCGTGCATGCGAGTTTCCCAGCACACGGCTCAAGCCTCTGCTAAGGCGCCATTCGGCACCCGGTTATACATCGTTGACATTGGCAAACTGAACACTCCTCGGACAATACAGATGGTAAATCTCAAGATTAGCAACTGCATCCGTTCCACCATGACTTAGCTTCACAATATGACGGCTGTGCCATGGTGTATCTTTGGTGACTGGTTTAAGACAGGCGCAGCAGCGACCACCTTGTTTTAGCCACACCCGATACAGCTTGGCTCGCCCCTTTGCGGAGACCAGCATTCTTTTACCCCATCGGGATTCGAAGTACTCATCCCATGCGGGGTCATGAGGGTTAGCAGCAGCCTTGATCTTGATATGTCGCACAATTGGCGTGTCCGAGGCAGACACTAATGTGTATTGTCGCTTCCGACCATCGGCGGACTGTTCATCACATGAGAACACCCATCGACGCGCTCCTTGTACTTTGAAATACCGATCTTTGACCCATCGGAGTGTCTTGCGAGGGTGGCGACGTACAGCCCATCGCCAGAGCATTTCCCACACTGCGTTGTCTACCTGGTTGAAAACCTTCTTGGCAACGACATGACTGTGATAGTTGGCCCAACCCCTTAGAATCGGGTTGAGCAAACCGATCAAAGTGGCCTGTCGTGTCGCTTTGTTTGCATTGATTAATGCTCGCAGCTTGTCAAGATGAGCGCTGATGTTTGCCTTTGACGGCTTGATCAGTAGCTTGCCGTTGTACTTACGTACGTTCCAGCCAAGAAAATCGAACCCGTTCCCTATGTGCGTGATTTTGGTCTTTTCCTGAGAGAGCACGAGACCGCGCTGCGCCAGAAATTCAACCACGGCAGGACGAACTTCATTTTCGAGCCACTCTTTAGAATACCCCGTGATGATGAAATCATCCGCATACCGTACCAGTTGCAGCTTTTTGCCTGTCCATTTGGCGTTAGAGAACCTCTTCGCCAGCATCGTTTCCAGTCCGTCCAAGGTCATGTTGGCCAGCACCGGGGAGATAATACCTCCTTGCGGTGTTCCGGAAAGACTGGGAAACAGCTTGCTTTGGTAGACGTAACCGGCTTTGAGCCATTTCCGTAGAATCACCTTGTCCATTGGAAGGTTGGCGATCATCCAGTCATGGCTGATATTGTCGAAACAGCCTTGAATGTCACCCTCTAGCACCCACTCCGCACTTACTTTTCTTGACAGCACACCAAAGCACTGTGCTGCAGCATCCGCGGTTGAGCGTTGCGGTCTGAACCCATAAGAGTTCCGATCAGCGATGGTCTCCGCGATGGGTTCCAAAGCCAGCAGATGGAGCGCCTGCATGGCCCGGCATTTCATCGTGGGTATCCCAAGAGGTCTCATCTTGCCATTTTTCTTCGGAATAAGGACTCTCCGAAGCGGAAGGGGCGTGTAACCTCGCCTCTTCAACGACATCATCGCACCGGTCTTGGCCTTGGGTGTATTCCAAGTCACCTTGTCGACCCCAGCCGTGTTTTTGCCTTTGTTTTCAGACACTCGTTTGACGGCCAATGCTTTGCCACTAAACGAGTGAGTCAGCAGCCATTGCAAAGCTTTCGCCTTGTTATGCCTGCCGTCTTGTACCGCCTTCACAATACGCGCTTGCAGCCCTCTGACATGACGCTGTACAGCAATCCAATCGATGCTGTCCCACGATGTGCTGGAAGGTGCACACGCTGATACTGCTGCATTCATTTGCTCTCCCTCCATTAAAAGGGTTCTACACACTCTCTTGTGATGAGAGACCATAAGGACGTCAGCCCGCTTTCGCGTGGGGTAATGTTTCAACCTCTATCCAACCCATTACAGACTGGCATTCGCTTTTTCCTCGTTCCTTCGCCCGCATCACCATGGGCAGTTTTTGCAAACTGCTTTCCCAATGGGAGTAATACGGGATTTCCACGTTCCGCTTACTGAAGTACATCGGCTTAGGTGCCTGCTATCGACCGGGAGGCGTATGGGTCACGAATGCGTAGTCGAAAGACGCAATTCCCACCTCCATTACCGTTTTGGTTCGAGCGTATCAGCCATTTCCGCTCGTTCAACTTAACGATCGTTACGCAGATTCACATGTGTTCACCATACCGATTATCTAGCCCTTGTCCGGCTATGGCTGCCAGAAGGGTACGCCTCTCACGATTGATACCCCGCACCTTGCGGTGCCTCGTTACATTGTCGAAGGCGCTCTTTATTCAGCCTTCTAGATTCACCCGGTGACACGGGTGGTTCCCGCAGGGGGGAACAACTTCATTAAGCGACTTCGTGTCGCACTTCCACCCAATTATTATCTATAGGTAGATTGCCATCATCCAGATAGCGGCTTAAAGCTGGCCAACGCTTCAGAGTGTAATTGATGGCCTTGGCGGTGGGAGAACTCGATGGCACTGTCAGATGATGTTGGTTGAGCCATTCATATAGTTGTTGCATCACTGGTTGACTATGCAGTTGTCGGTATTCGCGGCGGTCTTCCGCTGTACCATCGGTCTTTTTCCTGAGTTCTGCTTCTATCGCATACAGTTTCTGAATCATCAGTAATGCCTGTTCAGCGATCTGACTTTTCCCAGTCACATGTAGCTCATGGAATTTACGACGTGCATGCGCCATGCAGCCCACCTCAATGACATCGCCTGATTTAAAGCGTGCTTTATAACCACTGTAATCATCACAGACCAGATGGCCCTGCCAGCCATTCAGGAACTCTTCTGCATGCTGACCTGAACGGCTATCCTGAAAGTCATAGATCACCGCTTGAACTGGATTGTACTGTGTAGTGGCATAGGCCCAGACATAACCTTTCTTCGGTTTTTTCTCATCATCACCCATCCGCATGATGGTGACTGGTGTTTCATCGGCATGGATCACCCGCTGTTGCAGCACCACCTGTTTTAAGGCATTCGCCAGAGGTTCCAGTTCCACACCGCAGCGACCAATCCAGTCAGATAAAGTAGATCTGGACAGATCAATGCCCGCCCGCTGATAGATCAGGCGCTGACGGTACAGCGGCAAATGATCGGCATACTTCGATACCAGCACATGGCTGAGCAGTTCAGGTGAAGCAATGCCTTTATCAATCACATAGGCGGGCATCGCTTGCTGAGTCAGGGTGTCACACTGATCACAGACCCATTTGCCACGCACATGCTGTTCCTTATAGAACTGTGCCGGTCTGAAATGCAGTTTTTCACTGATATCTTCGCCGATACGACGTAACTGGCAGCCACAACTGCATTGGGTTGATGCAGGTTCATGCTCAATACGGATGGTGTGTAGATGATCGGGTAGCAGTCGACGTTTAGGTTTATTGGTTTTGGCTTTCTGTGTCGCTGCATCGGTTTTATCTGCATTCAGCCGCTCCAGTTCCAAATCAACTGCTGAGAGGTGGATCAGGAAATTTGAACAACACTTATAAGTGATATTTTGCTCCCCAAATGATGTTATAAACATCAATATATGGAGTATTTTATGACACGTAGACCAAGAAGAAATCATTCAAATGACTTTAAAGCTAAGGTAGCACTTGCTGCGATTAAAGCAGAAAAAACACTTGCTGAATTGAGTGCTGAATTTGATGTTCATCAAAACCAAATTATTGACTGGAAAAATCAACTGATTTCAGCTTCCTCGCAAGCTTTCGATCAATCAAAAGCTCCAACAGAACCACCCATCGATCTAAAAAAACTACATGCAAAAATCGGTGAGCAGGCATTAGAAATTGATTTTTTAGAAGGTGTGTTGAAGAAACTGGGCCGCTTCAACCACAAAAGTTAATCGATGACTCACTTCAGATTTCAGTATCTAAGCAAGCTAAGCTGCTGAAAGTCTCCCGTGGTTGTTATTACTATCGCCCAAAACCTGTGAGTACATCAGATCTGAAGCTGATGCGGTGTATGGATGAGTTACATATGCAATACCCTTTTGCAGGTAGCCGTATGATGCGTGATTTGTTGAATCGTCAAGGACATCATATAGGACGACGTCATACACGTACTTTAATGAAGAAAATGGGCATTAATGCGTTATATTGCAAACCAAATTTAAGCCAGGCTAATCAAGCTCACCGCAAATATCCATATCTGCTCAAAGGATTGGCTATTCAGCGCAGTAATCAAGTGTGGTCTACGGATATAACGTATATCCCTATGGCAAAAGGCTTTGTTTATTTATGTGCTGTGATTGATTGGCATAGCCGCAAGGTACTTGCGCATAGAGTATCGATTAGTATGGAGGTTACATTTTGCATAGAAACATTAAATGAAGCTATTGAAAAATATGGTCGACCTGAAATATTTAATACAGACCAAGGCAGTCAGTTTACCAGTGATGCATTTATTGATGTATTGAAATCAAATGGCATTCAAATCAGTATGGATGGTAAAGGTCGATGGATTGATAATGTGATGGTTGAACGGTTATGGAGAAGCGTTAAATATGAAGAGGTGTATCTCAAAGCTTATAGCAGTGTCACCGATGCGAAAAAGCAATTGAGTGCATATTTTGAATTTTATAATTTGAAACGACCTCATTCGAGTCTGGACAAAATGACTCCAGATGAGTTTTACTATGACCAGCTACCACAACAAAATAAGGTAGCTTAACTAGAGCAGAATATCACTTATAAATAAGCTTTTAGTTGTTCAAACAAGTGGGACCACCTCTGCTGCGATATCCTCTTCAACCGCTTCGTCCCACAGATGGATTTGTTTTGCGGTGAGATGTTCGTTTTTACTGCCAAATTTGTGCTGTTTAAATAGTGCGAGCTCATGCTCGTATTTTTGATTGAGAATAGAAAGATGTTGAACTTTAGAATCTAATTGCTGATTGGTGACTTCAAGATGTTGAACTCTGGCATCTAATTGCTGGTTTGATTGTGCTAGAGACTGATGCTGCAGCGCCAACTGTCTGGTGAATTCCAGCAGTTGTTCATGGGTCAGTTGGCTTAAGTCAGGCAGCGTATTCATGACCGCAGTATGCCTGAGGTCATGAAGATAATGAAATAGAACGTTTGGAGGATGGCAGAATGGTCGAGCTTGGTTTAGAGCATATTCACCACTTGCTGCAATCCAATTCTCTGCCAGGGCAAACCTTGGATTAATGCCTGTAACTGTTCCGGGCTGAGGGCCACGGTTTCACCTTGGTGAACTTGAGCCCAGTGAAATTTACCCTGTTCCAAACGCCGGGCACACAGCCAGATGCCCAGTCCATCATGTACCAGCACTTTCATGCGATGGCCACGTTTATTACAGAACAGGTAAGCACAATGCGGTTTGATGTAGCCAAAGGCTCTCACCACCTGAGCCATGGCCGTATCCATACCTGCACGCATGTCCATGGGCTGAGTAGACAACCAGATTTCATCAATGCGGATCATGTTGCAAGTGCCTTGAGTAATTCTGCCAAGGCAGGTATTTCTGATGTCTGCCATTTCAAGCCAATTTCTGCTTTTGAGTGGGGTAAAGTAATTTGAACCGTTAACATGTCAGTAGGAGTAGGATCTAATGGTGCAGAGCAAGATAAGGCAATAAATGCAGGTTTATTCGGTAGTGGTGAGCGATCATTCCCTGGCTTACCATCAATTAAGCGAATCCATTTGGATACAAGATTTGTATTCAATCCATGTTGCAAAGCGACCGAAGCAATTGAAACGTCCGGTGCTTTACAAGCCTGAACGATCTGCTGTTTAAATTCAGCACTGTATGTTCTTCGTTTTTTCGCAAGAGATGCGATGGATGTCTGGTGATTTGTAGTCATAAATTTTAGTCCCCACTTGTTTTTAAGTGGGGACTAAATTAAGGCTTATAGGATGAATTCATAAGGTGTGTTCAGCGGACGCTTACAATAAAAATAAATAATAAACTGTTCTAGCTTACTCCATACTAGAACAGTTTAACCTAAGACATATTTTCTAAATTGAAAAAATTTAAGGTGAATTATTAATTTAAAGGGGCTTTGTTGCACAAAGCTGTTCTTAAGGGCTTCTTCGGCAATATAATTTCCAAATGAAGAAGCCTACACACCAAAATCTACCGCACAACCAATTGGCCCGCATATAACCGAGCTCTCATTAATCGTGGGAATATTGCCATTTGCTTCGATCCAAAAACACAATGGTATGCAGAACCACAAGGAAAACAAGGTCGAGTCAAACCTACTCCGACATAGCGATTCAATGCTGTTTGATGATCAAATCTCTATTTAGACTCACTTTACGCATGGTTACTGGTTTTGTTCAAAGCTTAATTAAACTTTGCGGATTAGATTGGACAGCTCCAGACTTCACGACGCTTTGTAGAAGACAAAAGTATATTGATATTCAAATTAGCTATCAAAAAAGTAATGATAGGCTTCATCTACTCGTCGACTCTACCGGTTTAAAGTTTCTAGGTGAAGGAGAATGGAAACGTAAGAAACATCAGCCTGAATATCGTCGCCAATGGCGTAAATTACATATTGGTATAGATGCTAAAACCCTACAAATACGCGTTGTTCAGCTTACAACCAACAACGTAAGTGATTCACAGGTACTTGGTGATTTACTTGATCAAATTCCGTCGGATGAACAGATTGATTCAGTCTATACAGACGGGGCTTATGACACAAAACAATGCCGTCAGGTCATTGCAGATCGGCAAGCGCATGCAGTGATTCCACCAAGAAAGAATGCCAAGCCTTGGAAAGATAAAAAAGTTCATTCGCTAGAGCGAAGTGAATTACTTCGAACAGTTAAACGCTTAGGCAGGACACTATGGAAAAATGGTCAGGCTATCATCGCCGAAGTTTGGTAGAAACCAAGATGCATTGCATCAAATTATTGGGAGATAAACTCAATGCTACGCACTTTCAAAGCCAAGTCAACGAGGTACATGCCCGTATAGCCATCTTAAATAAGTTTACGGAGCTCGGCCGACCTCATACCCAAGTTGTAACCTAAATTTGAGCAACTTAGGAAAGCTCTGCCGTCAAAGGCTTTATGCAACAAAGCCCTTTATATAATAAAATAAAAATCAGATTTAACAGGATCTGGAATGGATATATATGATTACTGGACAATTAAAATTTCAGCAATATTTATTTTTATTACTGTTATTACCTTCTTAATCAAGCAAGCAACACATTATCAGAAGAAAAAGGATGAAGCTGAACGTACTATGTTATAACTCAAAGCACTGCCTTCATATTTAGCAGATCTTGAAGCTAAAGATGCAACAAACTTAAGAAAAGACCTTGCATCAAAATACTTTGGTAAAAGTAATGACAATTCAACTTTAAATGAAATCGGAAATATTGTTAGTGAACAGTTGAAGAACTCTACTGAAGTTGCGAAGTCATCAGCCAAAGTTATCAAGGCTTTAACACCTCCTAAAACTTAAGCCATACTCTTTGACATATTGTTCGTACCTTAGATACTCACAATATCTCAGAAATGCTATATAGTTAACACAAATTTCTTTTTAATAATTATAGTTTGGGGTTAGTTGTGGCAGATAAGAAAGCTGAAGCTTTGAAGATTGTTGAGGAAGGTTTAAAAGAGTTAGAGTCTACAAAAGGTAGCGTAACTGTTGGTGTTCAGAAGCTTTCACGTGCAGCAAAACTTCTAGACAACGAAGAAGTTTGGACATGGTGTCAAGTCCAGTTGGGTAATACAAAATATACTAATGCTTTGGGCAAGCTCTGTAAAAAGCTTTCTACAGAGTATGAGAAAGAGAATAAAACTCAAAATATCTTTGATAAAAAATACAAGGAAGAGATTGAAAATATTAATAAACTAAAAATTCCTCTATTTGATATTAATGAAATTGTCCGTTATAAAAATAATTCGGAAGCTGCAGGTTTTTCATCAGTTGATTTCATAGAAAATAAATTAAATGTATTAATAAGAGAAAAGAAAGGTAACGACGGCTCTCACTACAAGAATCCCTTGCAATCACACTTAGCATATATCAAAAAATACACCTTCGAATATTTAACAGAGTTACATGACAAGCTAAAGTTTTCTGGAACAATTTCATCGAGTTTTGACTTACTGAAAGATGCAGTTGATGACCGTCTTCTCGATTTAGACCCTGAAATTGCAGAACAACTAATGTTAGCTTTTAAATCTGTCTCATCTGACAGTAAAGAAGAATGGTCGCATGCGCTAACAACATGCAGAAGATTATTAGAAAGTCTTGCTGACAAACTTTATCCTGCCAGCGACTTAGTAATTGGTAAGCGGACTTTTAAACAAAACCAGTTCGTAAATCGCTTATGGCAATTTATGAATGATACTATTGAATCTGACAGCAATCGTGATTTGGCTCAAATGCATGTTAACTATCTTGGTTCATGGTTGGAAAAAGCCAATAAAATTACGAATAAAGGCGTACATGACGAAGTCTCTCAACTCGAAGCAACTAAAGCAGTTTTTCATATTTATTTGATGCTTGCTGATCTACTGGACTATCTAGATCCATCTGCTGTTTCTAAGACTACTAAGCCTAAAATTACTGATGTGACACTCGATGAAATTGAAGCTCTACTTAATGTAAAGCGTGATGTTGCTAAAGCAATTGTTATTGCACGCGTCAAAAATAGCGGCTTAACTATTGAGCAACTTGCTGAAGTAAAAGGTGTAGGTCCTAAGACCGTGGCTACTGCGAAAGAAGTTTTTGAGTTTTGATTTATATAAACTTCAATAATGATTTATACTTCGTAAAATTTATACAAGTTATTGTTCTAACTTCAATTTTAAAGTTAATTAATACATGAAAAAATTAAGTGAAAAATGGTATACGAATCAAGCTATATCAGAGATGGATCCGTAAATTTGAACAACTCCTATAAGTGATATTCTGCTCCTCAAATGATGTTATAAACATCAATATATGGAGTATTTTATGGCACGTAGACCAAGAAGAAATCATTCAAATGATTTTAAAGCTAAGGTAGCACTTGCTGCGATTAAAGCAGAAAAAACACTTGCTGAATTGAGTGCTGAATTTGATGTTCATCAAAACCAAATTATCGACTGGAAAAATCAACTGATTTCAGCTTCCTCGCAAGCTTTCGATCAATCAAAAGCTCCAACAGAACCACCCATCGATCTAAAAAAACTACATGCAAAAATCGGTGAGCAGGCATTAGAAATTGATTTTTTAGAAGGTGTGTTGAAGAAACTGGGCCGCTTCAACCACAAAAGTTAATCGACGACTCACTTCAGATTTCAGTATCTAAGCAAGCTAAGCTGCTGAAAGTCTCCCGTGGTTGTTATTACTATCGCCCAAAACCTGTGAGTGCATCAGATCTGAAGCTGATGCGATGTATGGATGAGTTACATATGCAATACCCTTTTGCAGGTAGCCGTATGATGCGTGATTTATTGAATCGTCAAGGACATCATATAGGACGACGTCATACACGTACTTTAATGAAGAAAATGGGTATTCAGGCGTTATATTGCAAACCAAATTTAAGCCAGGCTAATCAAGCTCACCGTAAATATCCATATCTGCTCAAAGGGTTGGCTATTCAGCGCAGTAATCAAGTGTGGTCTACGGATATAACGTATATCCCTATGGCAAAAGGCTTTGTTTATTTATGTGCTGTGATTGATTGGCATAGCCGCAAGGTACTTGCGCATAGGGTATCGATTAGTATGGAGGTGGATTTTTGTATTTCGGCTTTAAATGAAGCGATTGAAAAATATGGTCGACCTGAAATATTTAATACAGACCAAGGCAGCCAGTTTACCAGTGATGCATTTATTGATGTATTGAAATCAAATGGCATTCAAATCAGTATGGATGGTAAAGGTCGATGGGTAGATAATGTGATGGTTGAACGATTATGGCGGAGCGTTAAATATGAAGAGGTGTATCTCAAAGCTTATAGCAGTGTCACAGATGCGAAAAAGCAATTAAGTGCATATTTTGAGTTTTATAATTTGAAACGACCTCATTCGAGTCTAGACAAAATGACACCAAATGAGTTTTACTATGATCAGCTACCCCAACAAAACAAGGTGGCTTAACTAGAGCGGAATATCACTTATAAATACGCTTTTAGTTGTTCAAACAAGTGGGACCACCTCTATCTATACGTCGGGAAATAGCTTGTAAGTTACGTAAGAAGAAAAAAACTAGTGCCTTTAATCAAGGTAAGAGTATTGTTTTTCCACATGCATTAAGTTTTCAAGATGCTAAATGTCGAAAAACACTTTTAAATGCTATTAATAAAATTCGTTATCCTCAAGAAGTGAAATCGGATGAACCACTTTATTTAGATTTTAATAAAGTTGGTCTTCTGATTGCTCCAGCGACAATTTATTTTTCACACGTATTAGAACAATTCCCTACCCAAAAAATCTTAAGTAGAGCTTCAAACACAAGTAACATTGTAAGAGCAATGTTCACTAAACTTGGGATACATGAACGTCTTGGACTACAGTCGTGTTATTCCAATCACGACATGGTTGACTGGTTTACATTTAGTGGAACAGATCTAACTTTTGGTAGTGATTATGATGAAATCGAAGAAGTCTTAGCGGAAAAGTTAGATGAAGAAACTTTCTTAATCGTAAATGATGCAATCTCTGAGGCAGTCAGTAATGTATTAAATCATGCATATGAAACTCATCAACGCTCTTTAGGCTGGAAAGTATCGTTACGAGTTACTGAAGAATATTTGAGTTTAGCCATTACAGATCTTGGTAAAAGTATTCCTGTAACTGTGCCAGATAGAATAGATGATCATATCTTGAATCGTCTAAGCAATATCTTTAACACAACTAATTTGTTAGGAATGGATGACGCTCAACTTATTGATATTGCAAGTGAGTTTAGACGATCTAATACAGAGGAAAGACACCGCGGCAAAGGCTTTGGTGATATGTTAGAAGTTTGTAAAAATGTTAAAAATTCAACTTTAATCGTCTATAGTAGAAAAGGAATATGGATGAGTAATGGTCAAGATTATAAAAAAATGGTCAATTACAAAGATGAAATAGATGGTACAATCATTTTCTGGAAATTGCCCTTAAATTCTCCTTTGGCAATACAGAGCATCGGCTCTAATGAAGTGGGAGATGGACATGAGTGACATGATTATTAACATCGCTACAGACTTTTACCCTCGCCCTGCTGGTCGTTTTTCAGCAGATGGTGAATATACTGGTGAAACTTTTAGAGATAAAGTTCTTACTCCTAAACTTGAAGAACTTCAAAGTGCTTCAAACGGTCATCTTATTATTGATTTTACTGGCGTAACTATGGCAGGTTCTTCTTTTCTCGAAGAAGCTTTTGGTGGTTTAGTTCGTAAAGGAAAATTTTCAAAAGATTTTCTGCAAAAAGTTCTAGTGATTAGAAGCCCTAGACGCCCAATTATTAAAGATCGTATTGAAACTTATATCAAAGAAGCTTAATGATTTTTTTTGAAATTACTCACTTTATAGCCAATATTTTTATTGGCTTTTTTAATTTTTTAACTTCGTCACTCATATTAAAGGTCATTGTCGGAGTCCCTGCCGCTTATGTTTTTTTTCAGCGAGTACATAGTCAGACCCAACAACGTGCATTTAAAGCCATTAGTGACGAACTCGTAAAAATTAATGATTTTGTGATCGAATTTATTTCTAAATTAGATGTTATTGAGCCAGATACTGAAATTGAAGCAAAAACCATATCTGAACTCAATGCATTAAAAAACAAAATCAATGCGCATATCATTTATACACAAGAATATATCCATGGCTTCCCTTACGGCGGCCCACTCAATCATGTGTACTTTTTATTATTTAAGCATTACTTATTTCCTAAACCCAAAAAAACTATTGATGACTTGGAATTTACTTATCAAGAATTGATTTTGAATGATACAGTTTTAAGTCTTGAGAAAGAGTTTATTGAAGATAAGAAATTAAAATTATTGGATGACCATACACTCAAACTGGATCAAGTCGTTATTGATAAGATTGTTTCAACTAGCCGAGCACTCTTAGAAAACCTTGAAGACAACACTCGAAAAATCCTTTAACTTTATTTAAATCCAATTACTTCCCCTCCTAACCACTCATTAATCGGATTCGCAATCCTTTACATGAGTGGTTCAATCTCCGCATTCCAATGAGCTTCTTGTGCTTCAGTAATTGACCCAAATGCTCTCGGCGGATTAAAATGATTTGAGAATTTAACTTTATAGTAAATGTTAGGCACAACCCTACTGACCTCCCCCTGATCCAGATAGGGAGATAAAAAGCTTAAAAGCTGCTTCTTAGAAAGAGCAACACTGATATCTTGAACAGAAAACACTGAGCCTGCTGATAAGTTTTTCAATTCAGTGACCACTCGTCTTTCAAGGTTGTCATCCATAGGCACAATCCGTCATCGTGCAATCTTTATTTCCGGCCAAATCGTTCCAATTCAGCTTCATTAAAATCCTCATTAAACATCTGCTTCACCCGATGCTCTCTTTTTAACGTTACGACAGTAGCGAAGAAACACGCCTCACATAAATGCAGTTCATACTGTTCTCCATTATGCTTCGACCCACTGCCCCAATTGGCTGACAGGACAGCATAATTCAGTTGAGTGGATTCCATACAAACATCACATAAAATATCTGTCGTTTGCTCTAAGTCTTTGTGTTGCTCTAAATATTCATGTTCTTTGCTTTCCACATTGGCCTCCTCATTGTTGATCCCTGTGATTATTTCAGAGACTGAACCAAAGCAATCAGGATCTCACCCTCTTGGCATTCACTGGGTGGAGGTAAACTCCGACCCTCTTCAAGATAGAAGTCTACACTGGTAAACAGCGCATCTTTGGCCATCTGTAGCGCATCCTCGAAATTGTCACCACAAGTCATTGCCTCGGGAATATCACGAAAAGAGACATTGTACGCTTGCCCTTCTTGTTCGAATTTTGCTGGATAAAACACTGGACTACACACCATGATTGAATTCCTTTAAATACTGATCGAACTATTCATTTCTTGTTTTAAAGCCCCTACCTCAGCAAGGGCCTGTCTTGATCACTATTCCGATCTTGTTATCTAAAATAATAACCCAGCGTATCGTCTTTTGAGTCTCCCCACCCTGTCCAGATCTCAGTCAGCTGGACATAATCCTGATTGATGCTTTTGACTTTGTATAAAAAGCTACGGGGTGGAGAGGTCTCATTGAGACGTACTTTTTCAATTAAGATAAAGGTCTTGTCATCCAACCATCTGACCCTAAGATGTAAGGGATCCTGACACTGTCCCAGTTCTGCATACATCGCCGCATCTTTGCCATTTTTGGAGAAGGACAAGCCCGCACATTGGACATCCGGGATGTCCATCACCAGACGTTTTCCGATCAGGCTTTCTTTGGCGCCCGCACAGGCCAAGCTTGAAAGGCTGAGACATAAGCCCGCTAAAAATATTTTTTTCATGATGCTACTCGTTATTTATTCAGTTGAAGCGGTGTAAGACATATTGTCAATAAAGCCACACTGTAATATGTGCTGTGATGGATTCACGGGATGGTCATACAGACTGATATAGGCAATCATGCTGCTCAGATCAGAAGCATCCCGTTTATAGTGCTGGGTATAGATGTAAATCTGTTTAGGGCTGTAACGTTTTCCGTTTTGAAAGACCTCCCCGTTAAACACTTTTAAATGTGGATACTGCTGAAAGACCTGATGGGTCTTGGTTCGTTTCTCATTGTCATGTGCTGAGGCTTGATCCCACTGCTGCTTAAAACGTTTAAATTGCTGTCCACTATAGTGACTGAACTGAATCTTTAACCCTTCCTCTAGCTTCTGCTTGGTCTGAGCCATGTCATCATTGCGATAAATCGAAGTACTTGCCCCAGCCACACTGACCTGCATCAAAGCCTCAATCCGTTGAATCGGATTGCGTTGATCGTTGGGTAAATAAACCTCTATCTCAGGACAATCCTCACAGTAGTTTTCATCGTCTGGATCATCCACAATGCTTGATTTTTGCTGAGTGTATTGCTGCTTAAATTGTTGTTGCAACGTTGTTAGCTTAGAGGCTGCGGTATGCGTCCAATCTCCCGTGGCCAATTGATTGCTAAACGACTGTTCTTGCTTGGCCCAATCCAAACAGTTTAAGCCCTGCTCTAAAGTCACAGGCTGTACAGTCGCTGCATTGGCGGTAGAAACAGGTTGCGCCACTGCAATTTGTAATGCCAGTAGTGAAGTGCTGGCGAGTAAAAATGGCCTCAGCTTAAATCTCATTGGATGATTCTCCTGATGCGCGTTGTTCTCCTGATAAGTGCTGTTCACTAGACTGATCATCAACTTTAAACCAGTAGGTATAGTCCTCAGCTTTTCCATCCACCAATACATTCTGCACATTAACGTCATAGATCACGTTGTATTCCATTGCGCTAAAATGGAATTGCAGATTATTGGCCACTAAACCATAGCTGATATTGTCATACTGGATGTTGCTGATCGTTTGGATGTGCTGATTATCCCGTCTCGTCACGGTTAGTTTCGCCTGAGAAAAATCCACCGTATTGTTGGCATAGGCATTTTGTGGATTGACTAATATCGACAGGGATAAAGGTTCAGTTTTTGCAAAGAATTTCTTTGGATAGGCATGATACGGATAAGCAATCACCCCTTTCGGCATCGTGGTGCTTAAGGTTTGTGATGCATAGGGATAGACCACTTTCATTGCAGCGCCTAAGATGGTCGATACGCTTTTAGCCTCGGTATTGGAGACTTCGCCATAGGCGGTTTTAGTCAGAAAGGGACTCAAGATATGACGTCGATGTCCAATGCTGCTCGAGTTTTTTTCAATCAACCAATTGATCAGATGGGTATCTGCACCGTAGCTGGCTAAAGGCTGATAGGCTTGAACAAAGTTCAAGTTCGATGTTGAAGCCCCTTGATAGCCAATGTCACTAAAACAGCGCCACGTACGGTCCGGATAGTGTGAGGTCTTTTCATTCACCGCCAGTAACATAGAGGCTTGCATCATTTGGTCTTCATAGGCTTGGTCATAGCGAACTTTCGGCAGATTGTGTAAGGCACGGATCTCATTCAGGGTATTGATAAACAGCTGCCGCTCCGCCTCACTGGGTCTCCCTGCCTGACAAGCATTCAGATCTTTATGCTCCTCTGCTTGCGCCTCAATGACATCCACCACCATCGTGCTATGCACAGGCAGAAGCTGTGAGGTTCCCGCCTGTGTCAGTTTTAAAGTACATTTTCCCACATCAAGGGCTTTGAGCTCGCCTTGTTCGAAGTCACAAATACTCGGACTTTCACTGCTAAAACTGAGGGCCAGATCTTGATCCGTCTTTAGGTTCAACTGATAGGCCTGACCTTTGAGAAAGCGCTGGAGCTGTAAGGGTTCAAAGCGTTGTGCTGTCTTGTTTTTACAGATCCCTTCTTGGAGATATTGCGTTTCAGAACACGTGACAGGCTGAGGTGAAGTACCGCCATCGTTTGCTCCATCCGTTCCACCACTATTGGAACCAGTGCTTCCGCCTGAACCACCACCGCCACATCCGACCATGGCCATACTGATGACCAGCATCAAGGTGCTGTTTCTAATCGATGCTATCCCCGTTTTTGAATGTTTCATCATTTTATTAGCCCTCTTATTCTTGGTTATTATTGGTAATGATCAGCCGACAGCAGTTGGCGTATTTCACTGGCCATTTTGGGGCTACGCCAAGGAAACAACACTTTGAGGCGGTAATGCGGTTTGAATTGATCGCGTGTTCCAATATTGACTTGGTATTCTCTTTTGACTGGGCTGCGATGTTCGTGATGGCGGATATGCGTTCCCGTCATCGGATTGCTGGTCACTGTGCTTGTATAAGAGACTTTGTCTTCAATTAAGTTGAAGTGACCGACCGACGTAATATAGTCAAAGGGGTATTTCACTAAACGCTGTTCGGGTTCATCAAACAGGATGATGGTTTTATGCTGACTGTTAATCCAGACCCCACGATTGTGATAATTCTCTGTACACGACAAATTTCACAGAACCCTTATCCTATCAGGGTTCTGCCTTCTTAAAATTGCCAAAATTTCCTTAAACTCTTCTTTTTTCCCAAAACCAATTAAACGCTGAATCGCCATTTGAACATAGTCTAAACCATAGCGAAATAAACTCATTGAGAGTCGTCCATGCTTCTTTATTTTTATCACTTTTTTTTGATCATGTTGCCATTCACCCGTTAAGTAACACCAACAGAAGCTTATAGCTAACACCGCAATCAATTTTTTCACTCGTCTAGGGTCTGTCAAGCGCGTATTTTCAAGATTAAACCCGCGTCCTTTGAGACAACTGAATAAGGTTTCAATTTCCCAGCGTAATGCATAATCCTGAATAGCATTGGCATTAAACTGAGGAGAAACGACGAGTAAAAGCTCTCCATTTTCTAACTGTAGTGCACTTATATATAGTTTCACCCGACCAACCAAAATCCGTCGTTTACGACATTCAATTTGACCAACTTTAAGATGGCGAAATAAATCACTAATTTTATGATTCTTTCCTAAATGATTGGTGACAATGAAGTTTTTTTAACACGAATGCAGAAGTTGATGTCTTGTTCAATTAACCATGTAAACCACTGCTCACCGATAAACTCTCTGTCTGCGAACACATTCACAATACGGTCTTTACCAAAAATGGCTATAAAGCGTTGAATCAAAGCAATGCGCTCTTTCGTATCTGAATTTCCACGTTTATTAAGCAATGTCCAAAGGATAGGTATCGCTATTCCACGATAAACGATTGCGAGCATCAGGATATTAATATTTCGTTTTCCCCATTTCCAATTGGTTCTATCTAAAGTCAGTTGCACTTGGTCGAATGAAAACATATTGAAAATCAACTGAGAAATTTGACGATAATCAAAATACTGACCTGCAAAGAAGCGCTGCATACGTCGATAAAATGATTGTGGTAAGCACTTGATGGGCAAGGCTTTAGATGCAGAAGAAAGATTACATGTTTGCTTTAAAATAATCACAAGCATGATGAGCGCAAAGCACTTTAAATGTGACTTGTTCCATTTTAGAGATTTGTTTAAGATAAGATATAACTCATTGAGATGTGTCATAGTATTCGTCGTTAGAAAACAATTATTATGACATTATTTCAATGAGTTATCTATTTTTGTCGTGTACAGAGGTGATAATTAAACTGTTCACCTTGACGGGTCAGTTGTTCCGTCATGCCTGCAAAATAGGTATTGCCATATTCATAGAAGTAATAGGTGATCACAAACCATAACAGCCAAATGCCAAAAAATAGAGAACCAAACCAGCCAAAGGAAAAGACTTTGGCCATAATTAAAAAGATGACGATCGGCGCCACGATGCACTTTATAAAAACTTTGGATTTTGGTGGGCGAGTTTCGATTGGAATGATTTTTGGTTGAGTGAATTCAGACATCATTGTTCCCCGCATGTTCAATGCAATTGACAATCACCAGGGGATATAAAAATAAGTATTTTTTATAGGCGTGATTGAGCCATCCACCTTAGAGATTGTTCGTATAAAAATGTTTTTTTAATACCGCTTAAAAATTAAAATCAGTGCGGTATGCCCTGTTGAATGACACAACAAGGTTGAACAGATGCGGAGGCACAATAAAGATTAGATGGATACAGCATGAGAAGCTCCTAGATGTGATAGAAGTTCTACCAAATTACTGCTAAATAATGGTGGCAGAACGAAAAGGGGTTAGCAGACTGATCATCTAGGAATCAGCACACCCGAAAGTGTCCCCCTTCCGTCCTACCATAGAAAAAAAGGGGGACGTGAAGATTCCCACATTCAGTTTATATCCAAAAATATAAACCTCATGTGCTAGATGAATCGGTCTGCTAAAACCGACTGGCAATGTAGGCCAGCGAGCTCATATTAGATTTATCCAGCGCTTTAGTCAATTTCGCGATACGATAAAATTCACATGATCGGCTTGAATAAATTCAGTTAAGTTATTGATTTCACCCATAAGCTCAAATTAAAACCATCGATGGGCTGATTTTGATGCTATGGATCGGTCTAAAATGAACTGCTCTTCTGTAATAAAATAAATGAATAAAATGATTGAATAGATCTTCACCAAACATTCACTTTTTTAAGTGGATCTGAAAAAAAGCCCTGCTGTATCAAACGACACATTCCTGTTCATCATAGGTAGACCTAGCCGTCAGACTTCCCCCAATAACTAAAGCTTAATCAATGAATTAATTAAATGTTGCGTTTTGTAAAAATAATCAAATATAGCGTTGACAGCTCACGGGATACGCAGATAAGCTTATAGGACACAGCAAAATCTGTGTTCAGGCGTAGGAAACCTGATACAATCTAGGTGCAAATTAATGTCGCACTCGCGGCTATTTTTTTGCCTACTGTTTTAGCAGTCGCTATGGCAGTTTGGCAGGACAACCGTAAGGTTGGCTGATCCTAGATTCAGTATTTCCTACTCCTGTTAAACTGCCACCATCACCGTAGGAAAGTGATGCTGGTAAGTATTTAAAACTTATCTAGGACCACTGCTATGAACGCTACTTTTCATGGTGCATACACTTGCACATCTAAAAAACAAGCCTCTCAACTGATTGTTGAACTTGGCAAAAGCATTTCAAATCCCCAGCGCCAAAGCTTAACCCATCTTTATCAAGCACTCGATACTGCAGACTCCATGCTGACCGAGCTTGAACATGCGCATCAGATTATTCGTCAATGCATGCGCCAGATGAATGATGAACAAATCGCTGAAGTCGCAAAACTCAATCAAAATAATCATACCCCTTCGCTCTGGGCATTTCGTACTCATCAACGTCAAAACCTGATTGAACGTGCTGAGCGTCTTTTGGGAGCACGTTATGTCCAAGCATAATCAGCATATTCTGCTGGCTCCCTCAGACTACCCTTTAATTGCTTCGCCTACGCTTGCAAAAGCGTATGGCGTCGCAGCCGCAACTTTCTTGCAAAAGCTGCATTACTGCTTAGAAAAAAGTGATGCTCAAGTCCACAAAGGAAAAAAGTATTGGTTTCATAGCTATGAGCAATGGCAACAAACCCTCGGGATCTATAGTGTCTCAACCATTAAACGGATCGTCGCTAAATTAAAACAGGCAGAGATTTTAGTAATTAAAAAGCTCTCAAAAAATAAATGGCTTCAAACCAACTTTTATTCAATTAACTATCGAAAGTTAAAGCAACTGATCCAGCCGAATACTGAAACTCAAGCTCAACCGCAATCGTCGGTGCAAATGACAAATACAACTGGTACAAAGCCTGAAAGAAGTACAAATCCACTTAAAGACACCCAAGCTTATACGCTAACGCAGTCAATTCAACACGCGTTTCACACTCTCAAAACTCAGACAGATACACCCACACAGTCCTTAAGACCAGCGAAAAGTTCCGTACAACCGAAAATTGTCATTTCTGGAAATACGACGGCACAAGGATTGAGTCAGCCACGCTCTCCAATTGCATCACATGAAATTTTGAAAAATATGAACCCTGATTATCGTCATTTTTATCAAGCGCTGTTGCAGCAGCGCGTTGATATTCATTATGCAGATCAGCGCATTCAGCATTTACTCAAACAGCAGAAACACGTGATTCGACATATTGCCTATATCAAACAGCATTTTTCAGGTCAGGATCGTTATCAATGGCATGCACTTGAGCAATTGCAAATCGACAGCTATTTAATCAAGTAAGCAAGTAAGCAAGTAAGCAAGTAAGCAAGTAAGCAAGTAAGCAAGTTCATCTTATCCAGATTGAACTTGCTTATTAGAAACTATCCTTACACTGAGAATCAAAATAAATTAGAAGTCGAAATCATTAGATTTTGGCTTCTGAACAATATCATTATTTTCATATTGATACTGATTTTTTCTGGACAATTCAAGCTGATACTCGGCTTGATGCAATTCATATAAATTCGCTTCTCGAATCTCTTTAACTGTTTGCCTAACCATTTGAATTTTTTCTTGAATATTCGGATCTTTACTATGTAAATAATGCCTCGGTATTTGCGGAACATCTTTTAAATTTGTCCCATTTTTTTGATTATAATCTTCATTCGATAAACATGAGACCTTATTTTCGACGTGGAACTTAATTCCGTAGATCTCCACCTCTTTAATGGGTGCATATTCTTTTAAAAATTTATTTATGACATTTTCTGTGATTTTTCGATAATGATTAATTTGATGACGACCGAGACCAATTACATCTGCTGTTAGTTTCTTGGCACCGCCTCTCTCAGGATTCTTTGGACAGTGTCTTTGAAAATACAGTTCTGGTGTTCGTTCAATGCCATCATAAATACTTCGCTCTGAATATAATAAATGTAGGTGTGGTTGTTCATAACGCCCATCTAGGGTTGAAACATGATTGTGGATGGCAAAGCTGTAGGGCATCTGATATTGACCGCAGAATTCATATATAAGTTGATTTGATAAATCTATCCGCTGCATATAATTGAGTTCTTTCGGCAGAGCCACGGTAATATGCGTAGATGTCCTCCCCTTCATACTTTCATATGGCTTTGTTGCACAAAGATTTAAAAGATAACACTCTGCTCATTTGAACAGAATTCAAATGACAACTTGGGTATGAGGACGACCTAATTCTGTAAATTTGTTCAATACGGCTATGCGTGCATGAATCTCATTCACCTGACTAGAAAAACTCCTTGCTGTTAATTTATCACCTAATAGTTTGATGCAATGCATCTTGGTTTCAACTAAACTTCGACGATGATAACCAGACCATTTTTTCCAAAGCGTTCTTCCTAAACGTTTAACTGTTTTCAGTAACTCATTCCGCTCTAAAGATCTCAATTTCTGATCTTTCCATGGTTTTGCATTTTTTCTTGGCGGAATGAGCGCATGTGCATCTCGATCTAGAATGACTTGTCTGCAGTGCTTCGTGTCATAAGCACCATCGGTATAGACCGAATCAATTCGTTCATCTAAGGGAATTTGAGCAAGTAAATCACCGAGTACTTGCGAATCGCTCACATTATTTGTAGTAAGCTGTACTGCACGTATTTGCAAGGTTTCAGCATCGATGCCAATATGAAGCTTACGCCATTGGCGACGATATTCAGGTCCATGTTTCTTACGTTTCCACTCACCTTCACCTAGAAACTTTAAGCCAGTTGAGTCGACGAGTAGATGTAGCCCATCACTACTTTTTTGATAGCTAATCGCAATATCAATATGTTTTTGTCTTCGACAAAGCGTACTGTAATCTGGTGCGGTCCAATTTAATCCACAAAGTTTAATCAGACTTTGAACAAAACCTGTGACCATGCGTAAAGAGAGTCTAAATAAAGATTTGATCATTAAACAGCATTGAATAGCCGTATCGGAGTAAGTTTGATTTCGACCTTGCTTGTTTTGTGGTTGTGCATACCACTGAGTGTTTGGATCAAACCAAATGGAAATGTTGCCCCAATTAATGAGAGCGCGATTATAGGAAGACCAGTTGGTTGTACGATAAGTTTTAGGAGTAGGTTTATTCATTTTGAAATTATAGGACTGAATAAACCTTATAGGCTAGGTTTGTGCAACAAAGCCCTTTCATATTGATCCGCTGCATTCCAAAATACTTCGGGGCAATCAGCTGCCCAGATTGGCATATTGGCTGATGCTGTATATTCAAGCTCTTCAATATCTTGTTTATGCGTTGAAAAATATAATGTTCGCGTAATGTAGTGATAACCGAGTTCTGAAGAATGTCTAAATTTGTCTCTACGCAAATTTTTATGCTGAATTTTTAGTTCTTTCACATTATGACGTAAATCAAAATAATACATATACAAATCCAATTTCAAATAAAGAAAATGGAGCATATAAAATTATTCAAAAATTTTATTCGTTTGATACAGAAAATGAAAAAATAATGCGTTTTTTTATAGAAAATATATCAGCATCATAAATGTATGTACTTTTAACGTGTAACACCCCCCAGTTTTAACGTGTAACAACAGAAATTTTAACGTGTAACACCGAACGAAATTTAAGCAAAAAAACATGTAACAGCCCCAATTTTTAACGTGTAACAGGCGTTTGTGCAATTTTTAGCCACTTCAAGTAAATTTTCGAATATTTAATAAATAATATCATTTAAATACAAACACTTAACTAACTAAAAGTGCTCCGCAGGACGAGCCGTAGTGTTCATTAAAATTTTCTGAAAGAAAATTTTAATGAACACGGAGACGAGATAAAAATCTTTTTTTTGCATTCGCAAAAAATGATTTTTATCTCTCACCACTAACAGCCCAAACTAACAGCAAACTAAAAGTGACTAACAGTGAGTAGAAAAAAAAGCAGCAATTTTTTTGAATATTTCAACTTTTCTCAAGTTTTAAAATTAACATGTGATATAAATTTTTATATTTTTAGTGAGAAAATATCACAATGAGTCGTACAGCATTAACAACACAAGACCACATTAATTCAATCGAATATTTTGCAATGAATAATGCTACATTCGAAAGTTCACATTATGATGTCATTCAATTAATCGAACAAAAAAAATTAGGGAAACTGAGTGATAAAGAAAAACAATTAATCAGAAAAACGTATCTATATACAAAAAAAAGAAAGACGTATGATAATAAACTTCTTTTTATATCTAAAAAAGATCCAAAATCGATCACAAAAATAGAACGCGATATTTTAGATTATAGTTATTTCGGAGAAGTTGTTCCACCAGTGCTTGAACATTATTTTTTAGCTGAAAAAATGTTAGACAATTATATGTCAAAATTACCCGATGATATAAAAATAAAAATCCATCAAAACATCTTAGACACGGATGATGCTTTAGAAAAGAAACAAAATATTAAAAAGAGAAATAAGGATAATCATCAAAAATTTTTTATTGGTGGGACATTATTGTCGCTTCTTAAATTAAATAATAATGATGATGATCCAATCGATATATTATTTGAGATCATGAAACTCTATTTAATGCATGATTATTTTGAGAGAAAATCATTTAACACTGAAGAGATAAATGAATTTAGTACTTCAGAAACTGGAAGAGAATTTAACAACAAAAAGAATTCAATTTTACTCAATTTAAATAATCCATTCTTAATTTACGATGAGTAAATAAAAAAACTAACAGAAAAAGCAGTATGCGTTAATAGCCGACCTTTTTTTCAGGGTCGGCTAAGCCGTGTGCGTTTTTAAAAATTTAACTCTCTTACTTTATAATAATATTTTTTTAAAAATCACTTTACAAAAAACCATTTCTAATTTAATGAATATCCATCTAAACAAACTTAAGATTATTTTACTGATATAATAAATTAAAAAATAAACCTTTTTTTTGTTTTTTAAACTTTTCTCATCTTTTTTTTAAACATTTTGATAATGTGCATATTCGGTTTTTCATTTAATTACCAGCTCACCCTGAAAATGAAAAATTTATCAATTGATGGGAGGATCGATGAACTTCAAAATTCGGTTTGAATTATCTGAATATGTAAAAAAAGTAAAAGCTAATGGTAGCTGCACTTTTTCTGGTAACAGTACGAAAAATTCACTTAGATTTATATTTAAAAAGCACAATTTAAAAGCTAATACAGTTTACCCGTCATTTGATGAAGAATACATGAATAACCAAGAGTCTTATCCTCTAGATATGAAGGTGGTGGAATGAGCACAGAGGATGCAAGATGATTGAGATTGATCGCAGAATTCGAGCTAAAGAATTTATGCAACTCCTATCCATTGGAAAAGATAAATTCTATAACATGATTAATACTGGGGATATTCAGCAACCAATTAGACTTTCTGATAAAGATGTTTTTTGGTATTCCTCGTACGTTAAGAATAAAGTTGAGGAGCATAAGCCTAAATCTGATATAGTACCCCACAATTAGTGGTCATTTTATTCCTAATTTCTCCGCTATCTCTCCCAGAGCGGGTACTTAAACGGGTAAGTAGGAAACCACATCAAAATTAATTTATATATTTTAGTAGGTTATAATGAAAATCGTCATCCTGAATAAGCCCTATGACGTCCTCTCCCAGTTCCGTAAAGATGAAGCACATATGACGATGTCTGACTTTGTCAGCGACTCTACTTTGCGCTTGGCTGGTCGTTTGGATATGGACTCTGAAGGCTTGGTATTTTTAACCGACCATGGTGGTTTGAACCAATACATCACCAACCCTGCCAATAAAAAATTTAAAACATATTTGGTTCAGGTCGATGGTGATGTCACTGAGGAAGCCCTTGAGCAGTTGCGTAAAGGTGTAGAATTAAAAGATGGTATGACTTTACCTGCTGAAGCATCTAAAGTTGAACAACCTGAGTGGTTATGGGAGCGTGATCCTCCTGTACGTTTCCGTGCGTCTGTGCCGACTTCTTGGGTCGAAATTTCAATTTGTGAAGGCCGTAACCGTCAAGTACGTCGCATGACTGCTGCTGTAGGTTTTCCTACTTTACGTTTAATCCGTACTAAAATTGGTGCAATTGATTTGGTTCAAATGGGTTTACAACCAGGCGAAACTAAAGAAATCGAACCACTTTTATACCCTGACTTTCAAAATATTCCTGCGGAAGAACCTTACCGTTCACGCTCTTATGTGAAAAAACCGGGTGGTACAGGTGGTAAGCCTATGGTTCGTAAGAACAAAGATGGTTCTGTGAAAAAGTCAGGTACAAAGCGTATTTGGCAAATGGATGATAGTGAGAAACCAAAGCGTAAAACCAATGGTACAACACGTCCAAATACGAAAGCTCCACGTGGTCGCGGACGTAATGGTCGTTGAAAATTAAGTATTTTAAAGCCCACGAAAGTGGGCTTTGTTTTATTATTTGCTATTGCTTAATGATATTTCAAGCATATTTAACTAAACTATTTATCTTGTTCGATCTAGCATTCAATCAAATATATTTAATATTACTCACTCCAACTAAAATATATGATCAGAAAATTATCAACTAAATTATTAAAGCTATTCAGCTCTACCTATATCGTTTTCTTTATTCTCACCTTTTTTATTATTATTAATATTCTTTATCTATCATTTGGTGAATGGTTAATTGAATCAAAAATACCTGAAAGCACTTTAAATTTAATTGCATCTTTACTTAGTGCATCAGCAACAACTTTTGCAGCAATAACTGCAGCCGTTTTGGTTCTAAACTGGAAAAGCCAACATAATCTTTCTCTCATTTCAAAATTGATCACTGAAATCTGGGAGCTACATGGGCAATTCACCTCTAAGATTTATGTCTTAACTTATACATTTTCAATCGAAACAAAAGAATCAGAGTACAAATACTCTTATGCTGAACTTATCGAAATAGCCGTTCCCTTACGTTCAAAAGTACAACAATTACAAGTATTGCTTGAAGGTCAAATTGATGAGAAAAATTGGGAGTTTTTACAAGATTATTTAAATTATTTAGAAATGTTTTATCCTTGGTGTAATGTAGACTTCTTAGAATTTAGAGACAATCGAACAAATTTCGATCATGAATTCAAATGTGCTAATTCAGCATTATTAAGTGTATGCAGAGAGTATATTTCATTGAAATAATTTAATAATTCAAGAATTAAATTGCTAGTAACATCCTTACCTACAGATTGAATAACAAAAAAGCCGACGCATTCGCATCGGCTTTTTCACATCATCGACTAAAAGCCGATTTTGTTAAATTTAAACAGTTTCAAGTGCAGCATTAAGCGTAGCACTTGGACGCATTACAGCATTTACTTTAGCTGTATCTACAGCATAGTAACCACCGATGTCAGCAGCTTGACCTTGAACTTGAGCAAGTTCAGCAATGATTTTGTCTTCGTTTTCAGCAAGTGCTTTCGCAAGTGGCGCAAACTTCGCTTTCAACTCAACATCTTCATCTTGTGCAGTAAGCGCTTCAGCCCAGAACTTCGCTAAATAGAAGTGGCTGCCACGGTTATCAAGTTCACCTGTACGACGTGATGGAGACTTGCCATTGTCAAGTAACTGGCCAGTTGCTTGATCTAAAGTTTTCGCAAGAAGTTTCGCCTGAGCGTTGTCTTCTTTAATGCCTAACTCTTCAAGCGATACTGCAAGTGCTAAGAACTCACCTAAAGAATCCCAACGTAAGTGGTTTTCTTCAACAAGCTGTTGTACGTGTTTAGGTGCTGAACCACCCGCACCAGTTTCGTACATACCACCGCCCGCCATTAACGGAACGATAGACAACATTTTCGCTGAAGTACCCAATTCCATAATTGGGAACAAGTCAGTCAGGTAGTCACGTAGGATGTTACCCGTTACAGAAATCGTATCTAGGCCACGCGCTACACGTTCAAGTGTATAACGCATTGCACGTACTTGAGACATGATCTGAATGTCTAAACCAGCAGTGTCGTGGTCTTTCAAGTATTTTTGTACTTTCTTGATCACTTCATTTTCGTGCGGGCGGTATGGGTCTAACCAGAAGATTGCTGGCATACCCGAGTTACGAGCACGGTTTACTGCAAGTTTTACCCAATCTTGAATCGGTGCATCTTTCACCTGACACATACGCCAAATGTCGCCTTCCTCAACATTTTGAGTCATCAACACTTCGCCAGTTTCTAGGTCAGTGATGTTTGCAACACCCGCTTCAGACATTTCGAAAGTTTTGTCGTGCGAACCATATTCTTCAGCTTTTTGCGCCATCAAACCAACGTTAGGCACAGTACCCATCGTACGTGGATCGAAGTTACCATTCCACTTACAGAAATTGATCATTTCTTGGTAGATACGCGCAAAAGTTGACTCAGGCATTACTGCTTTACAGTCATAAGGTTTGCCGTCAGCGCCCCACATTTTACCGCCACCACGAATCATTGCAGGCATTGAAGCATCTACAATTACGTCGTTTGGTGAATGGAAGTTTGTGATGCCTTTCGCCGAATCAACCATTGCAAGTGCAGGACGGTGTTCTTGGCAAGCATGTAAGTCTTCGATGATTTCTTCACGTAAAGATGTCGGTAAAGTTGCGATCTTCTCGTAAAGACCAGCCATACCATTGTTTACGTTAATGCCTAGCTCATCGAACAATTTACCGTGTTTTTCAAAAGCATCTTTGTAGTAAATTTTCACACAGTGACCGAAAACGATCGGGTGTGAAACTTTCATCATGGTTGCTTTCACGTGTAAAGAGAACAAAATGCCCGCTTCTTTACAATCATCAAGTTCTTTTTCATAGAAATCGCAAAGCGCTTTCTTGCTCATGAACATTGAGTCGATGATTTCGCCGTCTTGAAGTGCAACTTTTGACTTCAGAACAATCGTTTCACCAGACTTGGTGATGAGTTCCATTTTCACATTACGTGCACGATCTAAAGTCATCGATTTTTCACCGTGGTAGAAGTCACCTTCATCCATGTGAGAAACGTGAGTTTGAGACCATTGCTTCCACTCGCTCATAGAGTGCGGGTGTTTTTTCGCATAGTTTTTCACTGCAGCTGGTGCACGACGGTCAGAGTTACCTTCACGCAATACAGGGTTTACAGCTGAACCAAGACATTTGCCATAGCGTGCTTTAAGCGCTTTTTCGTCTTCAGTGGTTGGGTTTTCAGGATAGTCAGGAATCGCGTAGCCTTTTGATTGAAGCTCTTTGATACATGCTGTTAACTGAGCAACAGAGGCACTAATATTCGGGAGTTTGATGATATTAGTATCTGGATCTTGGGTAAGACGACCTAGTTCTGCAAGATTGTCTGGGACTTTTTGCTCTTCTTTTAGGTATTCAGAGAATTCTGCGAGAACACGTGCGGCAACAGAGATATCAGTTTTAACGATCTCTACACCAGCAGGTTTAGTAAAGGTCTCAATGATCGGCAGTAGCGAATAAGTCGCTAGCAATGGCGCCTCGTCGGTCAGTGTGTAAATGATGGTTGACTTTCCACCAGCCATATATAGCCCCTTGCGTTAGATTGAGTTTTTTAGGGTGATGAGCTTCTGGCTCAACCCCTGCGAACCGATGTGCTTGAATAAAACCCTGAAAGTATCGTCCCTCAGGGCTTTACAGTCAACGTAATATCCAGTGATAACGACATTTCGCCAGAAAATACCACTACAGCCTTCGTTTTTCAAAATCACGTCTTTCCACAAGGCTTTAGCTTTTGCTTAGCAAATAAACAAATTTTTTAGCGAAATGTGTTATTTACCTCATTTAAGTCACAACATCAGATACTTTTCACATAATACAGTCTTCAAATCCTTTTTATAGTCTTATAGCCCTACATGCATAAGCATGACTTTTCTCAGCGCTCAATTTAAATCGGCAGAGCCATTCAGCATGCTGCAGCTTAAATATTGATACATAAACCCTCTACGCGTACTCCCCCATTTTTACATTTTTAAACCTATGATTTTTATATGGTTGGTTAAACTGAATCTTTTTTCTGCAACGGTAAGGGTCAATTCAATGCTAAAAATGCTGTTTTCGCTCATTGGACTTGGTTTTTCTTCTTGGTGTTTTGCTCAAAATCCATTGAGCGTCCATGTGCTGAATTTGGAAAATGGTCTCCCTTCTGCCAATGTCAAAGTGACACTTGAAGCCCAACAAAATGATAAATGGACAGAAATCAGCTCAAGCACGACCGATGACCAAGGTCGAATCAATGATTTATATCCCAAAGATACGGCCTTACAAAAAGGTGTATACAAAGTTACCTTTAAAACGGGTGATTGGTTTCGCCAAAAAAATCAGCGCTCATTCTTTCCTGAAGTGCCCGTGGTGTTTGTAATTGATGGCTCATTAGATCATTACCATATTCCTCTATTAATTAGCCCATATGGCTATTCCACTTACCGTGGTAGTTAATGCACATAAATAAGCGCATAAAAAACCGATGCCTAAGCATCGGTTTTTTGTCTGTACAGAATCAAATAAAGTGGCTTAGGGACTAAGCTTTGAACCACTTCTCTGCTTTCGCTTGATCTTCGACTTTCAATTCAACTTCAGTCAGCTCTGAGCCAGCAGCTTTTACGTCAAAGCTCATCAACTCATCACGGCGGAATGCCAATATGCTATACGAGCCTTCTTGCTTGGCATACTTTTCTACCAGTTTCACCGTTGCTTTGAGACCATCAATCGCAATGATCACATCATGGGCAGAAAGGCCAGCTTGAGCAGCAGCACCATCACGACGTGCGCTTTGCACCAACACGCCTTCTGGCTTATCTACAAGCTTTAAACCTAACGGTAATGACTTATCATTTTTCAGGCTATAGCTTAAACCAAACTCAGGGAAAAGTTGATCCAGCGGCAACTCATCTGTGGTGTTAATTAAGTGATTGATTTGCTCAATCCAGTTGTCACCTGTCAGTTCATTACACAACTCAACAATTGTACGCTCATGTACTTGTATGCCCTTTTGCGCGTTCTCATAAAGTTTACACATAAGTGCGTCAAGACTTGAACCACGTAAGCGCAAACCTAAGTCTAAACATAGGGCAACCAAACAACCTTTGTTGTAATAGCTGGTGCCTGCATTGTTCGAGTTTTCATCCTGACGGTAAAATTTCACCCATGCATCAAAGCTGGACTCAGACACAGACTGAACAAAACGCCCCGGATTTTGCAAATAGCGATCAATCTGCGTTTTGAGTAGTTTGATATATGAGGCTTGGGAAATCACACCACTACGCAGCAAAATCAGGTCATCATAATAAGACGTGAAACCTTCAAAAATCCAAAGCAAAGAGGTATAGCCTTCTTTGTTGAGATCATAATTGACAAAGTTTTCAGGACGAATGAATTTGACCAACCATGAGTGGAAGTATTCATGACTACATAAGCCTAAGAAACGTTGATAGTCTTCAGACGGCTCTTCAGGCTCATTGGCTTTTGGTAAGTCTTCACGTGGACTAATCAAGCTGGTTGAATTTGGATGCTCCAAACCACCATAACTATTTGCTGTCGCCATCGTCATAAAGGTGTAGTTTGAAAATGGCGCTGAGCCAAACATTGAAATTTCTGTTGCGCAGATTTTTTCAATGTCTTGCTGCATACGTGCAGCATTCATGGCATGTTTACCTGACACCACAAACTCGTGTGGAATGCCATTGGCTTCAAAACCAAAACGCGTCTGCTCTGCTAACTCAAATGGTGCATCAATCAGCTCGGCATAGTTTTTGGCTTTTAAGGTAAAACGACCTTTAACGAGGCTTTTTGAAGCCATACCAGTAGCCAATTGGAAGTGTTTCAGCTCATCAGGAAGGAACAGTTCAACTTCAACTGCTTTGTCCTCTTGACCCTCCAAACCTAAGCAAGCACATGCAGGGTTTACATATAAACGGGTTTGATCTACATACGCACCGCGCACCGACAGATCATAGGCATAGACATCATACTCTACCGTAATCAGTTCATGGTCGGTATTAAAAAGACGCCATTTATTCTTTTCAAATTTTTGAATTTCTAACAAACGCCCTTCTTCATCATAAGCACGAACCGATTCTATATGCTTTGAAAACTCGCGAATGAGGTAACTACCCGGAATCCAAGTCGGTAATGAAAGTACCTGTGTTGGGTCTGCTACAAAACGTAAAGTCACGTGTATAAGGTGCTGACGATAATCGTCAAATTCGATCTGATAATGCAACATAATGGGCGATACAAAATAAAATGAAATGAGTTATAACTTAGCTTAGCATTATTTACGCCAGTTTTGCGTCACAGTCACATTTGTCTGCATTTTTGACTGGTCATTGAGGAAAAAAAGGCATAGCATTTGCAGCTGTTTTAGGTTTAAAAGTCACGGAATGGCTTGGTTAGGGAATTTCATTGAAAGCTGTCATCTACTTCATCGCTACACTCTTCGCCTTATGTTCAAGTTTCACTCAAGCGGCATTGCTAAACATTGTTCCTGAAACAGTTGAAGCTCAAGCTTGGACAGTTTTTGACAGCCAATCGGGGCAAGTCATTGCAGAGCATAATAGTCATGTTCAACGTGCACCCGCTTCGCTCACCAAAATGATGGTGGCTTATATTGCACTCAAAGAAATCAATGCAGGGAAGCTCAATAAGAGCGAAATTCTTACCGCAACACCTGTGGTCAGTACGGTGATGTGGGATGAGTCCCAAATGTACTTAAAACAAGGCGAACAGATTTCTGTGGATCAGCTTCTAGCGGGTTTAGTGGTCATGTCTGCCAATGACGCAGCAGTGACTTTAGCGGAACGCATCTCAGGTGATATTCCAAACTTTGTTGCACGAATGAACCAAGAAGCCAAAGCGCTGGGAATGACTGAAACGCATTTTCAAAACCCTGCGGGTATCACCATGCCAGAGCACTATTCAACCGCACATGATTTAGCGCTACTAGGCCAAGCCTTGGTGAATGAAACGCCAGACTATTTATACTATTCAAAACAGCAAAGTTTTAGCTACAACCAACGCTTTCACCGTGCAACCAATGTTCTGTTAAAACAAGACCCGACAGTAGATGGCTTAAAAACAGGTTATACCAAAGCAGCGGGATACAATTTAGCGCTGACAGCAAACCGCCCGACCATGAACCCCGATAATCCAAACCGTCGTTTGGTGGTCATCGTTTTAGGTACAGAAAGTGCAACAAAGCGTGCTGAAGTTGCACATAACCTTATGAATTTGTCTTATACCTATACTCGTAACGAAGTTGCACTAAAAGATAAGCAAATTATCGCTGAACTACCTGTCGTCAAATCGACATTGAAAATGTTTAAAGTGGAAAGTAAGCAACCGAAAATTGTGACTACATCACTGTACGATCAACCATATGCCATTGACTTACATGCCTTTGACCAGACCAACCAACGCATTATGCTCAATACAGGCAATGGCACCATTCAACGCATTGATCCATTAGAGTCCACAAAAACGCATTTCAATATTGAAGTGTTGCAAAACAAGCTGACCGCTCCGCTGGCTGAAGTGATGCAACTGGCGAAAGTGCAGGTCTATCAAAACAATCAGCTCATTCAAACATTCACCATTGAAGAAGATGTACAAATTGAAGAAGCCAATATTTTCCAGCGTCTAATGTTTTGGTTCAAAAGCTTGTTTCCATTTTTATCAAGCGATGAACCTAAAGTAAAAACCTATACACTCGGTTAAGTTCGAGCAGTATCCCGAGTTTTATACTTTATGTAACTTGTAAGACAATCTAATTATCAATAAATCAAGAAGATGGCATATTCAATGTCATCTTCTTTTTTTAATAATAAATAGGTTGCTTCATATGGCTGTACAAACAGAACAAGTGCCACACCATATTGTTATTATTGGCGGTGGTGCTGGTGGTCTAGAGTTAGCAACGCAACTCGGTGACAGCTTTGCAAAATCCAAATGGGTTAAAATCACCCTCGTCGATCAAAACCTCACCCACATCTGGAAACCCTTACTCCACGAAATTGCGGCAGGTACACTCAACCCAAGTGTTGAAGAAATCAATTATTTTGCACATGCTTCTAAACATCATTATGAGTTTGTTTTGGGTCGTTTTGTCGGCTTAGATCAAGAACATAAACAAGTAAAACTTGAAGCACGCCAATATGCCAAACAAAGCACTGAAACCACGCAGTTTGAACTCAACTACGATACCTTAGTCCTTGCAGTCGGCTCGACCTCTAACGACTTTGCGACCGAAGGCGCTAAACATTACTGCCACTTCCTCGACAGTCGCCAGCAAGCTGAAATTTTCCAACAAGACCTTCTACATTTGTATTTAGATGCACAAAACCGTCCAGAAACACGCGCACTCAATATTGCGATTATTGGTGCAGGTGCCACAGGAGTCGAGCTTGCAGCCGAATTGGTCCATGCGAAAAGTACCTTTTTTAAATACGGTCTCAATAAAATTGACCCAAACAAAGTCAAAGTGACCTTGATTGAAGCAGCGGATCGTATTCTTCCCGCCCTATCCACCAAAATGGCAAATCACACACTTACCCAATTGGAAAAACTTGGCGTTGAAGTCCTCACCCATCACCGTGTTGCCAAGTTAGATAAAGACCATGTCTATTTTGCTGACGGCTCACAAATCGATGCCGATCTAAAAGTTTGGGCGGCAGGCATCAAAGCGCCTGTCGTTTTAAATGCGCTTGAAGGCTTTAAAAAAGATGCGATTGGACGTCTTAAAGTCTATGCAACTTTGCAAACCCGTTCCGACCCCAACATTTTTGCCTTTGGCGATTGTGCTCACTGCCAGCCCGCGGCCGATGAACCAGTCCTTGGCCCACGTGCTCAAGTGGCCAGCCAACAAGCAGCCTTTTTGCTTCGAGCGCTCAAAGCGCGCATTCGTGGTCAGTCTTTGCCGATGTTTAAATTTTCTGACAAAGGCTCTTTGGTTTCCCTCAGTCAATACAAAGCTGTGGGCGAACTCCTGGGCCAAGTCAATGTGCAAGGCGTGCTGGCAAAAACCATGTATGTTTCTTTATATCGACTCCATCAGGCCACCTTACATGGCTATACCCAAGCTGGGCTGATGACCGCAAAAGACCTGATGAATAAAAAAGTCGGTCCGAAAATAAAATTGCATTGAAATCTTAAAATGCGTCCCCACTAATAAAAAAACGCCATAAGAACGTGGAAAATGCAGTTTTTTTGCTAAATTTAGTCTACAAAAGCTGCTTTTCACTTTATGATATACCCCTTAAATTCTAAATGAATGGACGAAAAACATGACTGCTATCGCAAATGATCACGTGGTTTCTTTCAACTACAAATTGACTAACGCTGAAGGCGAAACGCTAGACCAATCACAAGGTGAACCACTTGCATATTTGCACGGCGCAGGTAACATCATCCCTGGTTTAGAAAATGCATTGCTAGGCAAAACTGTAGGTGAAAAATTCACTGTTACTGTTCCTGCTGCTGAAGGTTATGGCGAATACAACCCTGAACTCGTTCAAGAAGTTCCAGCGCAAATGTTCCAAGGCGTAGACAACATCCAAGCGGGTATGCAGTTCCAAGCTCAAACTGATGATGGCGTTCAAATCGTAACTGTAAAAGCAGTTGAAGGCGAAAACGTAATTGTTGATGCGAACTTCCCACTTGCTGGTCAAGACTTAACTTTCGAAGTTGAAATCGTAGAAATCCGCGATGCAACTGAAGAAGAATTACAGCACGGCCATGCGCACGGTGCTGGTGGTCACCACCACTAAGATTTAACATCTTAGAAAAGGGCGAAAGTTTAACTTTCGCCCTTTTTTTTATTTTTGCATACTTGCTCATTCGCGACGTATTTGAAAATCTGTAAATCTTTGCTGTTCTGAAGCCAGTTCTACGATGACCACATCCGTGACTACCGCATGAGTTGATCCGACTTTAGCAAGATTTACCAGTTCGGCAACCACACCATAATCCCCCAAAAGCAACAGCATATTGTGCAAACCAGCGTCGATATCGAACACCCTGAACTTTTCCCGATATGGTCAGTTTTACTGCTTTCATACTGTATACTCTCGGTTCACGACCGTATAAATAGCCTGACTCATTTGCTGCGCTTGTAAACCACGTTCACCTTGCTGAGCCAAAAGGTCACCTGCTTGGGCATGCAAGGTCACAATTTGATGTAACGTAATGTCATCTTGCAACTGTGCTTTTAAACTGGCAATCATGCCTGCCAATACATCACCCATTCCACCTGTCCCCATCCCTGGATTACCTGCGGTACAAATCCAAAGTTGCGTATCTAAAATCAAGCTTCCCGAACCTTTCAGCACCCATTGTCCTGCATATTTTTTTTGTAAAGCATAAATAGCTGCAATACGGTCGGACTCCACCGCTGAAGTACTGATACCGAGTAAAGTCGCGGCCTCCCCAGGATGCGGTGTTGCGTACACCTGTTTACCAAGCTTTACTGGCTTCTCAGCCAAAAACCATAAAGCATCCGCATCCAATACCACCTGCAAAGCACTGGTCTGAATGAGTGGAAACCATGCATCAAACTGCTGCTGAGCCCATGCATCTCTTCCCAGTCCCATACCAAAACTGACTGCATCCACATGTACCACCAACGCTTCACGCTCTTGGAGCGACATTTGGTTAATATCACGCAGCATAATATTGGGTGCACGAGCTAAAATTGCAGTATGGTGTTTTGCATCACATACCACGGTCACCTTGCCAGCACCCGCATGAAAGGCAGCTTCTGCGGCTAACATCACCGCACCGCCCATCTGTGCATGTCCCCCAATCACCAGTACGTGCCCATAGCTTCCTTTATGTCCAAAGGCTTGACGCGGTACAAGCTGCACATGCTGTGGAGCAAGTGAAGCTAAAGGTTTTAAAGCACTTTCTACAGGAAGTAGCGAAATTAGCTCAACGACTCCTGCATAAGCTTTACCCTGCCCAGTAAATAAACCCGCCTTTAAGCCCAGAGCCGTAAAGGTATAATCGGCGACAACAGCACAAGGTAAAGCTTGCCCCGTGTTGGCCTGCAAACCACTCGGAATATCAACGGCAATTTTTAAACCTGTTTGTCTATTGATCTGCTGAATTACTGCCTGCCAGTCTGAACTGAGCTCACGGTTTAACCCAATGCCAAACAAAGCATCAATATACGCATCATAAGGACGTTGAAAAGCAAATCCTGTATGAATCATTATTCCCTTTTGCACGGCCGCTGCATGTGCTTGTTGCAGTGATACAGACTCTCCCAAAGCAGCTGCATAAATTTCAACGTCATAACCTTGCGCGGCTAGATACGATGCAATCAAGTAACCGTCACCTGCATTGTTGCCTTGACCACAACACACCGCAACGCTTTTGACCTGCTGCTGTTTAAGCCTAGGCAGCATCTGTTCAGTTGTTGACCATGCGACTTGTTGCATCAACCCATAAGCACTGTTTTGCTGCGCGAACCAACGCCCTTCCCATGCTTGAATCTCACTGCTGTGGTACACTTGCTGATGCATGATTTTTCCTTTGTTCTTGGTTATGACAACATCCACATCTTCCTCAAAAATCCCTGTAGATCAATATGATCCAGAGCAGCTTAAGGCTTGGATTAAAGCTGAAGCACTGGCTTTAGGATTTTCTGATTGTGTCATCGCCAAACCAGATGCTCAAGTTGAATTGCCGCGTTTTAAAAAATATTTAGAACTTGGTTATCATGGTGACATGCATTTTCTTGCTGAAAACTTAGAAAAACGCGCAGATCCAACACTGCTTGTTCCGGGCACCAAAAGTATTATTTGTGTGCGTATGGATTATTTGGTAGCCGTTCCTGAACCACGTCTTGTGCCTTTTGCACCAAATAGCGCCATCATTGCGCGTTATGCACGCGGACGTGACTATCACAAAGTCATGCGTGGGCGTTTAAAGACCCTTTCTCAGAAAATCAAAGCCAAAGTTGGCGATTTTGAATCTCGCCCATTTGCAGACTCAGCACCCATTTTTGAAAAATCATTGGCTGAAAATGCAGGGATGGGATGGGTCGGTAAACACACCTTACTCATTCATAAAACATCAGGCTCATTTTTTGTTTTGGGTGAGCTCTTTACCTCTTTAGAGCTACCTTTTGACCAAGCCACCACCAAACACTGTGGTTCATGTAGCGCTTGTATTGATATTTGCCCGACCCAAGCGATTGTTGAGCCTTATTTATTAGATGCGCGTAAATGCATTGCCTATTTAACTATTGAGTTTCAAGGCATTATTCCTGAAGAACTACGCCGCGGTATTGGTAACCATGTGTTTGGTTGCGATGACTGCCAGCTCATTTGCCCGTGGAATAGCTTTGCCAAAACTACACCAATTGATGATTTTAACCCGCGTCATGGCTTGGATGACATTCAACTGATTGACCTTTGGCAATGGGATGAAAACACCTTTATGGCAAATACAGAAGGGAGTCCCCTACGTCGTACAGGCTACCAAAGCTTTATGCGTAATGTCGCGATTGGTCTAGGTAATGCACCTTTCTCAGATGAAATATTGCAGCAATTACAAGCTTCTCGCCCAGAGCTTAACGATATTGTGCAAGTCCATATTGACTGGGCCATCCAAGAGCAACTGATGAAAAGGCACTAAAATGTGCTTCAAACAGACTCAATCAATCAAAGTTCAATCAAATAGCCATTTACTTGCATAATTTTATTTATTTTATCTATTTAGCTGCATTTTCAGTGTAACTCAAAATCCAAATAAATAGAATTTTGCGGCCAAATTTCCGAAAAAACGCTCAACTTTGCAACTATTTTTACAATCTCATAAAAAGATAAAATTAAAAACATAATCGGGAGATACTATTAAAACTGAGCAATAATGCCTTTTAAGTTGGCACGTTAAATGTATGATGTATACAAGTTAGAATTAAAAATGGATCGCCATTATGAACCTACGCAATGATTGGACGCGTGAAGAAATCGAAGCTTTGTATGATCAGCCTTTTCTTGATCTCGTCTTTCAAGCGCAGACCGTACATCGCCAACATTTCCAAGCCAACACCATTCAAGTCAGTACTTTATTGTCGATTAAAACAGGTAAATGTCCTGAAGACTGTAAGTACTGTTCTCAGTCAGCACGTTATGACTCAAAACTTGAAGCCGAAAAGCGAATTGCTGTAGACAAAGTGATTTCAGAAGCCAAAGAAGCTTTAGCTTCAGGCTCATCTCGTTTTTGTATGGGCGCAGCTTGGCGTAACCCACATGAACGTGACATGCCTTATGTACTAGAAATGGTTAAAGAGGTGAAAGCACTTGGTTTAGAGACTTGCATGACTTTAGGGATGCTGAATGAGTCTCAAGCTGGGCGTTTAAAAGATGCAGGTTTAGATTATTACAACCATAACCTCGACACTTCACGCGAGTATTATTCACATATTATTAGTACACGTACCTTTGACGACCGTTTAAATACCTTAGAATATGTCCGTCAAGCAGGCATGAAAGTGTGTAGCGGTGGTATCGTTGGTCTAGGTGAAAAGAAAGAAGACCGTATTGGTTTATTGCAAGAGCTTGCAACGATGCCAATTCACCCAGAATCTGTGCCAATCAACATGTTGGTTCCAATTGAAGGCACGCCACTGGCAGATGTTGAAAAACTCGATGTGACGGAATGGATTCGTACCATTGCAGTTGCGCGCATTATCATGCCGCACAGCTATATCCGCCTATCTGCAGGTCGTGAAGCACTTTCTGACTCAGACCAAGCACTTGCATTTATGGCGGGTGCAAATTCGTTGTTCTCAGGTGAGAAACTACTGACCACACCAAATGCAGGCGAAGGTAAGGACCGTCAACTGTTCACCAAATTAGGTTTAGTAGCAGAAAAGCCAAAACCAACGGTGGCAGACCTTAGCCTAGATGCCATGGCAAGCTAATTCCCAAGATTTACTAAGCATAAAAAAGCTCCTTATTCAGTATGGGGCTTTTTTAATGTCTATCTATTTAACCTTCAGATGACTGAGCAAAATTATGCGCAGTAATTAAAATACCATAACTGGCATTCAGATAATCGCCTTGGAAGATCTCATCTTCACCATTGGCATGGCGTATGGTTAACGTTTGGCGAATCGCGTCATAGTGAAAAGAATCAAAACACTCTTGATGCTGACACAGCCAGCTTAAGGTATCACTCAGATTATCATCGACAATATAAGTCTGTGCTTGAAAATTTTTAGTCATCTTCTGTATACGCTAAACACTGTTATTCGGCTATTGTAAGCCGTTCTGCGTCAATTCAGTCGAACTAAGCCATAAAAAAATACAGGCATTAAAAAGTGAGCCTACGCTCACTTTTCCTTAAGATGATTAGTCGGTTTTAGAATCACCGCACTTTCGGCATTCCATATGCTCCCCTATTTCAGTCATTTGTTCATATTCATAAACGTGGATGCAAAATAATTTTTTAAACAACTGAAGCATTTTTAACTCCTGTAAATGATTTTTTAAAAATTCGCTTCTTAAAATAGGTATATCTTCCTGAAATACCCACAACTCATATATCATGAGCTATACACAGTTTTAAACATACTTTTTATAAATTTCAAGTGCCTTTTGTCGAATAACAGCATAAAGTGATAAATGGTCATTTACTTTTTTAAATGATGCTTTTCATTTACTTGTGGTTCTAAATTACATCGCTTTTAAAAATGCGGCTGAGATTGAAAGAATGCTTGATTTAAATTTGGATCAAGCTAGGATAAAAATACAATCAATGCTCAAAACAGATGTTTCGAGCAACCAATAAAGAGTTTCTCTGTACACGACAAATTTCACAGAACCCTTATCCTATCAGGGTTCTGCCTTCTTAAAATTGCCAAAATTTCCTTAAACTCTTCTTTTTTCCCAAAACCAATTAAACGCTGAATCGCCATTTGAACATAGTCTAAACCATAGCGAAATAAACTCATTGAGAGTCGTCCATGCTTCTTTATTTTTATCACTTTTTTTTGATCATGTTGCCATTCACCCGTTAAGTAACACCAACAGAAGCTTATAGCTAACACCGCAATCAATTTTTTCACTCGTCTAGGGTCTGTCAAGCGCGTATTTTCAAGATTAAACCCGCGTCCTTTGAGACAACTGAATAAGGTTTCAATTTCCCAGCGTAATGCATAATCCTGAATAGCATTGGCATTAAACTGAGGAGAAACGACGAGTAAAAGCTCTCCATTTTCTAACTGTAGTGCACTTATATATAGTTTCACCCGACCAACCAAAATCCGTCGTTTACGACATTCAATTTGACCAACTTTAAGATGGCGAAATAAATCACTAATTTTATGATTCTTTCCTAAATGATTGGTGACAATGAAGTTTTTTTAACACGAATGCAGAAGTTGATGTCTTGTTCAATTAACCATGTAAACCACTGCTCACCGATAAACTCTCTGTCTGCGAACACATTCACAATACGGTCTTTACCAAAAATGGCTATAAAGCGTTGAATCAAAGCAATGCGCTCTTTCGTATCTGAATTTCCACGTTTATTAAGCAATGTCCAAAGGATAGGTATCGCTATTCCACGATAAACGATTGCGAGCATCAGGATATTAATATTTCGTTTTCCCCATTTCCAATTGGTTCTATCTAAAGTCAGTTGCACTTGGTCGAATGAAAACATATTGAAAATCAACTGAGAAATTTGACGATAATCAAAATACTGACCTGCAAAGAAGCGCTGCATACGTCGATAAAATGATTGTGGTAAGCACTTGATGGGCAAGGCTTTAGATGCAGAAGAAAGATTACATGTTTGCTTTAAAATAATCACAAGCATGATGAGCGCAAAGCACTTTAAATGTGACTTGTTCCATTTTAGAGATTTGTTTAAGATAAGATATAACTCATTGAGATGTGTCATAGTATTCGTCGTTAGAAAACAATTATTATGACATTATTTCAATGAGTTATCTATTTTTGTCGTGTACAGAGAAAGAGTTTGATAAAAAAGCAACGATAAGGATATTTATACATGCTTGGACGTATGATGTTTCAACCGCTATTAATTAGCAATCTTATTGATCACGCAGAACGCTACCATGCGGATACAGCCATTATTTCTAAAAATACAGACGGCAGTATCACTGAAACCAACTGGGCCAAAGTCGCAGCCAACTCTAAGCGATTTGCCAATGTACTCAAAGATTTAGGACTTTCGCAAAGTGACCGCGTGGCGACCATCGCATGGAACAATCATCGTCACCTAGAATCTTGGTATGCGATCTCTGGCAGTGGCTATATTTGCCATACCATCAACCCACGTTTATTTCCAGAACAACTGATTTTTATTATCAATGATGCCCAAGACCGTGTGGTGTTATTTGATAAAACCTTTGCACCACTAATTGCTGCGGTAAAAGCACATTTAGCCCATGTAGAGCACTTTATTTGCTTAGATGCCGCAGATGACGCTATTACAGAGAAAATTGCCGATGTAAAATTTTATGATGACTTGGTCAGCAAAGAGTCTGAACAATTCACATGGCCAAGTTTTGATGAGCAAACTGCAAGCTCTTTGTGCTATACCTCGGGCACAACTGGAAATCCAAAAGGCGTGCTATATAGCCACCGCTCCACCATTTTGCATAGTTTTGCCATCAGCCTACCCGATTCTCTCAATCTGTCTGCAAATGACATTATGTTGCCTGTAGTGCCCATGTTCCATGTTAATGCTTGGGGTACACCTTATGCAGCAGCTATGGTCGGTTGTACCGTTGTATTGCCAGGGCCAGGCTTAGATGGGCCAAGTTTAGTAAACATGATTGATACCTATAAAGTCACTGTGGCTTTGGGTGTACCCACCATTTGGCAAGGTTTACTGTTAGCAGCAAAACAATTAGGTAGTCAATTGACAAGTATGAACCGTAACGTTGTTGGTGGTTCTGCATGTCCACCATCCATGTTAGCGGCCTTTAAAAATGACTATAACTGCGACACCATTCATGCATGGGGTATGACCGAAACGAGTCCACTCGGTTCTGCCAACCAACTTAAAGCCAAACATCAACAGCTCTCTGAACAAGAGCGTTTCAAGCTACGTCTTTCTCAAGGCCGTCCACCTTTTGGCGTGGATTTACGTCTTACCGATGAAGAAAAAGGCAACCATGAAATTGCCCGCGATGGTGAGCAGATTGGAAATCTACAAATTAAAGGGCACTGGATTATTGACAGTTACTTTGGTAAAGATGAATCCGCACTCACGACCGATGGCTGGTTTGACACAGGTGATATTGCAACCTTAGATGAAGACGGCTTCTTATACATCAGTGACCGTTCTAAAGATTTGATTAAGTCTGGTGGTGAGTGGATTTCATCGGTTGAACTTGAAAACCTTGCGATGGGACATTCAGACATTCTTATGGCAGCCGTTATTGCAGCCGAACATCCAAAATGGGATGAACGCCCTATTGTCATCGCTGTGAAGAAACCCGATAGCACAGTCACTGAACAAGGTGTCTTAGACTACTATACTGACAAAATTGCGAAATGGCAGATCCCTGACCGTGTGATTTTTGTCGATAGCATTCCACTGAGCGGTACGGGTAAAATGCTAAAACGTGAACTCCGCACCCAATATGGCCAAGTACTACTAGAACAAAATCCTGTTTAACGTTGTTGAGAATAAAAGCCTGATCATATGGTCAGGCTTTTCTTTATGTTCGGATAATTTAAATACCATCAATATAATTTATTTGAAAGCACATCCAATAAAGACGCTTTAAACACCTCACCATGCTTTAGATTTGGATAGATTAAAAATTTAGACTTTACGCCCTGCTGATCGAATATAGACAAAATTTCTCTATTTTTATTGATGCCATTTGCATCAAAATTAGCGCTTTGCTGTGCTCCAGTATGTGTTAAAAGATCACCTTCCATCAGCCATACATGTTTTTGTGGCTCTTTGACTAATTTTACGGCTCTAATTTTTTGCATCATGCGCTCATCTGCCCAAGAAAGTGATGGACTTGCAGCAAAAAAATGGCTGAAATAACGCCCATCGAGCAAGCTATCAAGCACGAAAAGCCCGCCATAGGAATGACCCCATAACGCTCTTTTTTGCGCATTCAGTTTTACATTTTGCTCAACCCAAGGGGCGATATCCTTCAAAATCACTTTTCTAAAATCAGCACTTCCCCCGCTCATCCGCTCTGGATTTCTTGGATCTTGGGCGGGTTTCCCAGTTAATAAATCTGCTGGAGTATAGTCGAGTGAACGAAAAGCTGTGGCAAATGGCAAATTGGTTTTATAACCAATGGCAACCAATACAGGGGCATCATTTGCATACAAAGACTTGAGTATTTCTTCATTCAGATGGGACATCGCAGCGTTTCCATCCAGCATAAAGACCGATGCATAGGCGTCCTGCGTCTTCTGTACTGTCTTTGGAATACCTAACCAAACGCGATAAGTTTTATTTGGATCTGTAGTTGCAAACTCTTTGACTTTAAAACTGTAATAAGCCGAGCCGATTTCTGCAATATTGGCAGGTAAAGGTTTCATTTCAGGTTTCGCATAAATACTTAAGCTAGCACCCAAGATCAACAACGAGCTAAAAATTCGCGAAAGCAGAGTAGTAAAAATCTTTCTATAAAGATGAGTCATTTTTCGTATATACAGCCATGAGATACTGAAGCTTAACACATAATAATAATTATCATTATCAATTAATTCTTAATCATCTCTCTTCATTGTATAGACAACATTTTATTTGAATGCTCACTAAGAAAGATGATTTTTCCTTTTTATACGGATTAAGCAAATCTAGCAAATACCCTTCCAGCTTTTTTATCCATAAAAAAAGCCACCGCACTATGACAATGCAATGGCTTTATCGACACAATCAAAAGACTTAAAGCTTTTTCCATGTCATGCTGCTCAAACCTTTCGCATCTTTTGCTGAGGCTTGCACCTTCATCTGATCTTTACCAGCATTTAACTGCGCAGTATTGATGTTATACACACGACCATCTTGAGGATTCAGCCATTGGCCTTTTGCGAATTTTTGACCTGTTGCATCACCCATTAAGCCATTCAGCACTTGCATACCAAAAATCGGTTTATCCTTAAGCCCACCCTGACACTTACTACATACATCACTCACAGGCGCTCCAGCCAAAGGATAGTACTTGGTCACCACTGCGCTATATTGCGATGTTTTAGAATTCTTACGAATCACAATATCTGAAATATAATACCCTGTCCGATCATCAATCACTTTCCATGTTCCAATAAGTGGGTCAAATGGCATGGCGAAAGCAGAATGAGACAACCCCAAAAACAGTGCTGATACACACAAAAACTTATGTTTCATAAAGTAAATTACAATATAAATGAAGAAATAAACGGTCGCGATTATAGCAATTCTATTCTTTTAATTATCTATTATTTCATTAAAATTAAATATTTATCTGAATTAACCCGTGAGAAAAATCAACAAAAAATTGCATATAAAAAAAGCCTCCGAAGAGGCTTTTTTTATAATGTATCAGAGCTTTATATTAAGCCGCTGAACGCTCTTCAATTGGCACCACTTTACGTAACTCAGGCCCCGTATAGTCCGCACTTGGGCGAATAATACGGTTGTCCGCACGTTGTTCCATCACATGCGCTGCCCAACCCGTCACACGGCTCATCACGAAGATGGGTGTGAAGAGTTTGGTCGCAATATCCATGAAGTGGTATGCCGATGCATGGAAGAAGTCTGCATTACAGAATAATTTCTTCTCACGCCACATCACTTCTTCACAACGTACTGATACTGGATAAAGAACCGTGTCACCGACATCTTTCGCTAAGCGCTCTGACCAGATTTTGATGATGCCATTACGTGGGTCGTTGTCTTTGTAGATTGCATGACCAAAGCCCATGATCTTTTCTTTACGTTCTAGTTTGCCCAGCATTTCTCGCTCAGCTTCTTCAGGTGACGTCCAGTTTTCAATCATTTCCATCGCTGCTTCATTTGCTCCACCGTGCAATGGACCACGCAGTGAACCAATCGCACCGGTGATGCATGAATGCATATCGGATAAGGTTGATGCGCATACACGTGCGGTGAAAGTCGATGCGTTGAATTCATGCTCTGCATAGAGGATCAGTGAGACGTTCATCACTTGTTCATGCAGTTCATTTGGTTTTTCACCACGAAGTAAGTGTAGGAATTGAGCACCGATTGAATCATCATCGGTGTTTTCTTCAATGCGTACGCCATCATGGCTAAAACGGTACCAGTAGCAAATGATTGCTGGAAGGGTTGCGAGAATACGGTCTGCAACATCTTGCTGTTCGGCAAAGGATTGTTCTGTTTCTAGGTTACCTAGCATCGATACGCCTGTGCGCATCACATCCATTGGGTGTGAGTCTGCTGGTATACGCTCAAGGACTTCTTTGAGTGCTTGTGGCAGTTGGCGCAGTGATTTGAGTTTAGCTTTGTAAGCGGTGAGCTGTGCTGCTGTTGGTAGTTCACCAAAGAAGATCAGGTAAGCCACTTCTTCAAACTGGCAGTTTTCTGCTAAGTCTTGGACGTCATAACCACGGTAGGTTAAGCCTGCCCCGCTTTTGCCTACGGTTGATAGTGCTGTCTTTCCTGCGACTTGTCCGCGCAATCCTGCGCCTGTGAGGACTTTTCCTTCAGCCATTTTTAATTCTCCTGTTTGAACAGCTTGTCTAATGTATTTTCAAAGGTGTGGTAATCCAGAAATTCGTAGAGTTCTTTGCGCTGTTGCATTTTGTCGAGAACGTTGACTTGGGTACCGTCATTGCGAATGGCATGCATGACTTCCAGTGCTGCCTTTTGCATGGCACGGGTCGGTGACAGTGGGTACAGCACCATCGAGATGCCTTGTTCTGCCAGTTGTTCTTTGGTGTAGTATGGGGTATCGCCAAATTCGGTGATGTTCGCCAATACTGGGACGCCGACTGCATCACAGACGGTTTTGTACATGGTAATGTCAGTCATTGCTTCAGCAAAGATCGCATCAGCACCGGCTTCTACACAGGCACAGGCACGGTCAATTACCGCTTGTAGGCCTTCTTTTTGTAGGGCATCGGTACGTGCCATCACCACAAAGTTTGCATCGGTTTTAGCATCGACTGCAGCTTTTACGCGGTCAACCATTTCTTGTTGGGTGACGATTTCTTTGTTTGGGCGGTGGCCGCAACGTTTTTGTGCTACTTGGTCTTCGATGTGCACTGCGGCTGCACCTGCGGCAATCATTTGTTTCACAGTACGGGCAATGTTAAATGCCCCACCCCAACCGGTGTCAATATCGACCAGTAACGGAGTGTCTACACGTTCGGTAATGCGACGCACATCTTCCAAAACATTATCCAGACTGGTCATGCCTAAGTCAGGCAATCCATAAGAGTAGTTGGCTACACCAGCACCCGAAAGGTAGATGGCCTTGTAGCCCACCTGTTTCGCCATCATTGCTGCATAAGCATTGACTGTACCGATAATTTGTAATGGTTTTTCCACTTCCAGTGCTTGTCTAAATCTTAAGCCTGCAGATCTTTGTTCTGTCATCGTCCTTTCCACGGCATTTACTTTAATTTTCGAGTTTTGAGTATAGCCATAATGACTGAATTGGCTATGACATTTTAGAATGAAAACTCTAAAACTTTAGTCCCATGGTTCACGTTTTTATTGTGTAATTTTCTTCCATGCATTGGGCTTTAGTGGTAAACAGTTAAGCCCCAAAACAACAATGTGTGCATATTCTTGCTATGATAGCAACTAGAGATCCACATTTATTAGGCTGTTGTTAGTTATATGCACGACTCAGTTCAACTAGAACCCCTTACACGTGACATACCTCACACAAAACGAGGTCATGAACGCTGTCTTGCATTTTTATTAAGTGCAAACGAGTTGTTTTTGCAACATGGCTACGATGCAGTTTCACTTGATGATATTGTCAATCATGCGGGTGGTTCAAAAGCATCGATTTACAAATATTTTGGAAATAAAGACGGTCTTTTTACAGCAATTTGCGACTACCGTCGTGAGCTGTTTTTTAAAGATATTTGTATGCCATTTGATTTCACTAAGGACAATTTGCGCGTTTATTTAATACAAACCATTTTAAATATTCAAACACACCTTGTGCTTCCAGAAAATGCCTCTTTTTTAAGACTCATTATGGAACAAGTACAACGTAATCCGCAGTTGGCCTTTCATATTCACAAACAAGGGCCTAAACATATTGAAGATGCTGTGGCTTGTGTTTTAACCAAAGCAGATGAAATAGGTATTATTCGATGTGAACATCCAAATTATTCTGCACAGCTTTTTTTTGGGATTGTGCGTGAGTTAGAGTGGCGAGTGCTTATGAACATCTATGTTGAAGAAAATGAACAAGAAAATCTAGAATATGTTCATTATTGCGTAGATCGTTTCTTAGCAGGTCATCAAAAAGTCTAGTTTTTTTGCAATTTCCTTTGCATATAGTATATTAATCGACTCTCTTTTTTCTTTTCACCAACCAACAACTAATTGTTGTTCTGTACCTATTTCGGTTTTCAGCAATTATTGTGGAGTAACAATGGCTCTACGTCACTTTCTTACCTTACGCGATTTATCTACTTTAGAACTGAACCAAGTTGTACAACGCGGTATCGAACTAAAGCGTAAACAGCACAACAGCGAAGTATTCCAACCGTTTGTTGGTAAAGTCATGGGTATGATTTTTGAAAAATCGAGCACCCGTACCCGTGTATCGTTCGAAGCAGGCATGAGCCAATTTGGTGGCAGTGCAATTTTTCTCTCTCCACGAGACACCCAATTGGGTCGTGGTGAACCGATTGAAGATTCAGCACGCGTAATTTCAAGTATGTTGGATATTGTGATGATCCGTACTTTTGGACATGACATTGTTGAACGTTTTGCCTCTTATTCAAAAGTTCCTGTGATTAATGCTTTAACTGATGATCACCACCCTTGCCAACTACTTGCAGATGTTCAAACTTTTGTTGAACATCGTGGGCCCATTGCAGGCAAAACGGTAGCGTGGATTGGTGATGGCAACAACATGTGTAATTCATATATTGAAGCTGCACATATGTGGGGCTTCAAGTTAAAAATTGCTGCACCTAAAGGTTATGAACCCAAAGCAGAATTTTTAAGTGAATTTGCACATTGTGCAGAACTGGTTAACTCAGCTGAAGATGCTGCCGTAAATGCAGACCTCATCGTGACCGATGTATGGGCAAGCATGGGCCAAGAAGAAGAGCAAAAAATTCGTGAAGCTGCTTTTGCAGACTATCAAGTGAATGAACGTCTTATGAATCTTGCTCATCCTGATTGTTTATTTATGCATTGTTTACCTGCGCATCGCGGCGAAGAAATTTCTGAAAAGATGCTCGACCATAAAAATGCCGTGGTTTGGGATGAAGCTGAAAACCGCTTACATGCACAAAAAGCATTGGTTGAGTTTTTAATCAATGAAAATACTAAGAAAGATTAGGGTGTGTTGACACTTTTAGCTTAAAAAAATAGCGAAGTAGTAAAATCAAATCGCCAAACCCAATTTTACTATTCGCTATGCCTCGTACCATGCTGACAGATCAACACTGGCAAAAGTTGAAAGTTATTCTGCGTAATTTATCCATTCACCACAACTCAAATTTACGCAATTTTATTGAAGCTATTCTCTATAGAATTAGAACAGGCTGTCCGTGGCGAGATATTCCTTGTTGTTTTGGTCATTCAAACTCTATTTTCAAACGTTTTAATCGTTGGTCAAGCAGCGGTAAGTTACTTAGATTATTCAAATTACTAGCTTCATGCCTCGATATGGAGTGGATTTTTATTGATGGCTCTCATGTACGTGCTCATCAACATTCTGCCGGTATAGCGAATCAATCTATTTCTAAAAGTGTAGGAGGAAACTTCTCAAAAATACATTTGATTGTTGATGCACATGGCAATCCTATTGATTTCATGATTACCGATGGAACCACACATGATGTTAAAGTTGCACCTGATTTAATATCAACATTAGATTTAAAAGAGACAAAAGTGGTATGTGCAGATAAAGGCTATGATTCAGAACCACTGCGTGAACAGATCAGGAAAACAGGGACTAAAGCGAATATACCAAAGAAAACAAATAGCCAATCGAACAATGACCATATGGACTGGTATTTATATAAAATCAGGCATTTAGTTGAAAATATGTTTTGTAGATTAAAGCAATTTAGAGGAATAGCTACTCGATATGACAAGCTCAAAAGAAATTATCAAAGTTCTGTTGCTTTAGCCAGTATATTTTTATGGCTACCTTTATAGGGTTAATTATGAACAGTAAATGTCAACAGACCCTAATTAATTTTTTCAACGAAAAGCACCTAAGGGTGCTTTTTTTATACGAGCAAAGCTATAATCGGAACATAATTTTTATAAGCGACACTTTCCATGCATTTCAAAAAAACTGGCCTGTGCCTTGCTACAATTCTAAGCTCTACGTTTTTTCAGGTTCAAGCCTCAGAGTTTGATGACTACTTACAATCCAAACAAATTATTGATCAAAATTTTAAAATTAAGCAACCAGAAACGTTGAATGAAATATTAACGGTATTAACTGCAGAAGACTCTCGAACCCTCCCAATTGAAATTGATAACAACACTATCATTGAACAATTTAATCTATATGCAGACCGTACCGAGCTTAAAGGCTTGATCATTACCCCTGATTTCGCGCAGTTTGAACAGGATTTGGGTGCGAAAGAAGTTCAAAAAGTGATTAAAAAGAATGTTGTGCAAAACTGCAATATTTTCTTCGAGCATCAATATCAACGCCATAATCCCTACATTGTAAAATTACAGCTCAGCTCTGAGAAAAATAGCTACGATTTAGAATTAAAGCAAAAAGATTGTGGTATCAAATAGTACCTTTCTAGCGATTGGTTCTCTACTTTAGCGAACCAATCCTTGCGGTTGTAAGATAATCATGGCCGCACCAATCAACACCACTGCCCCACCCATTATGTCCCAACGGGATAAATATACTTGATCGACATAACGCAACCATAGCAATGCGGTAAAAATATAAATTCCGCCATAAGCGGCATAAATACGTCCTGACGCAGCCGGATGTAAAGTCAACAACCACACAAAAGCACCTAGCGCTAAAGCTGTAGGAATCCACAACCAATGACTTCTTCCCTGATTTAAAATCAAATAAGGGAAATAACAGCCTAATATTTCCATCACAGCGGTTACCAAAAACAGTACAAATGTACTTAAAACTTTCGTCAATTGAATATCCATACAACCTACTTTTATTACTTCTAACTGTTAAATACTTTTTCAATAAAAAACCCGTGCGAACACGGGTTTTTTATTATGTAGCAATTTTTAAGCAGGTTCAGCCGTTTGGTCTTCAAAAACTTCAAGTTTTAGACCCACCGCTTTACCATTTTCGTTCTTCACAGAGACCGCAACATTGCCACCATGTTCTGCAAGCTCACCAAATAGAATCATTTCAGCCAGCGGTTTTTTCAAATGCTCTTGAATGAGTCGTTGCATTGGGCGAGCGCCCATTAAACGGTCATAGCCATTTTCAGCCATCCACTCACGCGCACTCTGATCCACTTCAAGAATGACTTTTTTATCATCGAGTTGTGCTTGCAATTCAGTTAAGAACTTATCCACTACATTTTCAATTACTGTCGTAGGTAAAGCTTTAAACTGAATCACACTGTCTAAACGGTTACGGAACTCTGGAGAAAATGCTTTCTTCATTGCATCTTGGTTATCATTGCTATTGTCTTGATCCATGAAGCCAATACTCACGCGAGAAATACTTTCCGCGCCAATATTTGTGGTCAAGACCAACACCACATTACGGAAGTCTGATTTACGACCATTGTTATCAGTCAATGAACCATGATCCATGATTTGCAACAATAAGTTGAACACGTCTGGATGTGCTTTTTCAATCTCGTCTAGCAATAATACACAGTGCGGGTTTTTATGAATCGCATCGGTCAATAGACCGCCTTGATCAAAGCCCACATAACCCGGAGGCGCACCGATCAAACGTGAAACCGCATGGCGTTCCATATACTCCGACATATCGAAACGAACCAGCTCAACACCCAGTAATTTCGCAAGCTGCTTGGTGACTTCTGTTTTCCCTACCCCAGTTGGGCCTGCAAAAACAAAACTACCCACAGGCTTATCTGGTGATTTTAAGCCTGCACGCGACAGCTTAATTGCTGAGCCTAAAGCTTCAATGGCTTCATCTTGACCAAAGACCACACGTTTTAAATCACGTTCAAGATTTTCAAGAACGGTCTTGTCATCTTTAGACACAGTTTTTGGTGGAATACGTGCAATTTTCGACACGATATCTTCAATATTTTCCACGGTAATCAAGGTGTCATCTTGTTCAGCTTTCAGACGACGTTGTGCCCCTGCTTCATCAATGACATCAATGGCTTTATCCGGCAAGAAACGATCATTAATGAACTTCGCAGACAGCTCAACCGCAGAAATTAAAGCTTTGTCATCATATTTAACATGATGGAAATCTTCAAACTTGCTCTTCAAACCACGTAGAATATCAATCGTTTCTGATATAGATGGCTCATTGACATCAATTTTTTGGAAACGTCGTGACAATGCATGATCTTTTTCAAAGACTTGGCGGTATTCTTGGAATGTGGTTGAACCGATGCAGCGCAATGAACCATTGGCCAAAGCGGGTTTAATCAAGTTTGACGCATCCATCGTGCTACCCATACTTGAGCCTGCACCAATAATCATGTGGATTTCGTCAATAAACAAAACTGCTTCTGGTTTCTTTTTCAACGCGTTCAAAAGCTGTTTTAAACGTTTTTCAAAGTCACCACGGTATTTGGTTCCTGCCACCAAAGCACCAATGTCCAAGCTATACACTTCAGCATTTGCCAATGGTTTCGGTGCTTTACCATTAACAATGAGCCAAGCTAAACCTTCAGCAATCGATGTTTTACCGACACCAGGATCACCGACCAATAACGGGTTATTTTTACGGCGACGGCATAGAATTTGTGCTGCACGCTCAATTTCTTTTTCACGACCAATTAAAGGATCCGTTTTGCCCTTTTGTGCCTCAACATTTAAGTTGGTTGTATAGAGCTCTAAAGGGCCTGCGTTGCTTGAACTGGTCGATTCACCATCAAGATCTTCAATTTCTTCTTCCACTTGCACTTCGTCTTTACGTGTGCCGTGGGCCAAGTATTGTGTCAGAGTTAAACGGTTAATTTGATGGCGTTTCAAGAGGTAGACTGCAAAAGAGTCACGTTCAGAGTACATCGCCACTAAAATGTCTGCACCTTCAACTGTACGATCACCACCGCTTGATTGCACATGGAAAATTGCACGTTGTAAGATACGGTCAAAACTTTCGGTTGGATGCGGGGCTTGATCACTGTTTTCGCCCAGCTTAGGGGTGTGCTGCTCTACATATTCTTCAAGCTCTTTGCGAAGCACAATAATATCTGCACCACAGGCTTTCAATGCATTTACGGCCGAATCATTATCGAGTAAAGCCAATAATAAATGTTCAACGGTTAGGAATTCATGTCTCTTTTGTCGAGCCATACTAACAGCCAAACGTAAGGATACTTCTAATTGACGACTGAGCATGGAACCCCCTTAATCTTTCGGCTCAATCTGACAAAGTAAAGGATGACCTTGAGACCGAGCGTAATTATTGACTTGGTTTGCTTTTGTTTCCGCGATGTCTCTCGGGTAAACGCCTGCAACACCTTTTCCTTCATAATGTACAGTTAGCATTACTTGAGTGGCTTGGTCAAGATTCAAAGCAAAGTATTGTTGTAAAATTTCAATAACAAAGTCCATTGGGGTGTAGTCATCGTTCATTAAAACGACAGCATAGAGTGGCGGACGCTTAAGTTCTGGTGGCGCAGTTTGGACAGCGACATCCCCATTTTCTTCTTCATTCGGTTCATCATTGCTCAAGCGCGGGCTGATATGCCAATCGACATAGCCAGATTCATGAAAAGACTGCTTGATTTCATTTAAACACGTTGAACGCTTAGAGATACCCATAAACTTACAATTCACAATTATTGTGCATTCGCCTCAGCCTGAGGGATTTCAGAGACAAATGCAGATTGACTTTCTACGGCCTCACCACGTGACCAACTAAAGCGTCGTGTCACTGGTGTGCTACCTGTTAAACGGACTTCGATAAACTGTGGCGTAAAGCCTTTAGGCATCGTCCAACGCCCTGTTAAGCGCTCATAGTTTTCAAAGTTAAAGTTTTTGTCTTCAAGAGGCACAACTAAAACCTCTGTACCACGAATGAGTCGGAGTTCAACTGTACCTGAAGCTGCACGTTTAGATGGACTGACTTGAACCAAGTCAAGTTGATATTCAAATGCATTTTCAGGCAACGGTTTAATCGCAATATGCTGCACAGCCAGTGGAATACCGCCGCGTTGACGTAAAACCTCACGGTAAATCACAGCAGTGGTTTCAGATTGCGCTTGTTGATCCAGAGCTTTTTGCAATGACAAATACAGCTCATTTGAATTGGTTACAGCAACGTCACGCTCCTGAACAGCAGCATTGTAGTTTTTATTTAAAGCATCCAGACTGGTCTTTTGCTTTTGTACCACTTCAACCAGTTGCTCAGCATCTGCATCAAATCCTACCACCGTTAAACCCTGACGATGTCCGACGGTATAGCCCAATAGTCCACTTGCAACCATCAATATTACAGCACCAATTGCCAAAGGCTTATTGGTCTGTAAAAACGGCTTTGCAGGTTCAGGCTGTTGTGACGTCATATTTGTGTCAGTGTTCGGCATCGTCATCTCTTATTTTGATTCAATTCAAAACACACATTTAAATCGAAATCTAAATGTGTGTGAAGTTTTAAAACGTTTTTTATGGTAATAAACCAATTCCGTCTAGGCCTGCAGTTTCAGCAAACCCAAACATTAAGTTCATGTTTTGAACGGCCTGACCTGCTGCCCCTTTAACCAAATTGTCTTGTACAGAAATGACCACTAATTTTTTCGGTTGTGGTTTATACAGCGCAATACGTAGTTGATTTGCACCCCGCACAGAACGTGTCTCTGGTGAACTTCCCGCAGGCATCACATCGACAAAAGCTTCATTGGCATAAAACTGTTCATATAAACTTTGCAAATCAGCAGCTTCACCCGCATCGGTTAAGTCCACATAAATCGTGCTCAGCATGCCACGAATCATTGGCACCAAATGCGGAACAAACAAAATGTGGTTAAACACCTCTTTTAAGCCTGAAATATTTTCCAACGCTTCCACAATTTCAGGATGATGACGGTGACCTGCAACGCCATAAGCTTTGAAATTATCAGCATTTTCAGAATAGATCATACCAAGGCTGGCTTTACGGCCTGCACCAGACACACCTGATTTTGCATCAATAATAATGCTTTCAGGTTTAACTAATGTGTCGTTTTGCTTAAATAACGGCGCTAAACCCAGTTGTACTGTTGTTGGATAACAACCAGGGTTACCAATGACATTGGCATGTTTAATCTGTTCACGGTTTAATTCAGACAAACCATAAACCGAGTCTTTCAGTAGTTCAGGGCACGCATGTTGCATACCATACCATTTTTCAAACTGTTCTAAGTCTTGTAAACGGAAGTCTGCGGCAAGGTCAATCACTTTAGTATTTGCAGCCACCAACTCTTCGGCATGCTTCATGGCAACGCCATGCGGTGTCGCAAAGAACACCACATCACATTTTTTCAGTTCATCAATATTCAAATCTGAATATTTAAGTTCGGTATGTCCACGTAGGCTTGGGAACATATCATCTACACGGCGACCGTCTTCTGTACGCGATGTTAATACGCTTACTTGCACATTTGGGTGTCGTAGTAAAAGACGCAACAATTCAACGCCTGTATAACCTGTACCACCGACAATACCAACTGAAATCACGTGTATTACCTCAAACTTAAACTGTCCATTTCGTAACTGCCTAGTATGACAGGAAGTTTCTGCTTTCTAAACTGTTTTACTTGGAATTTATGCGTTTTTAGTGCTATCGACATCTAATGAGACACACCCAATATACTCTGTGCAGGCTCAAAACCAATCTGATTTCGTCCCGAATGTTTCGCCTGATATAACAATTGATCGGCATCATGTATGGCATATTTTAAGTTGGGTTGATGTACTGCAGCCAGTCCAAAACTTGCTGTCACGGCAATATTTTTTGAGGATAATCGTGCATCGGCAATACCTAAACGAATACGATTGGCAATATTATAAGCCAGCGTGGGGTCATCAATTTGCAATAAGACAATGAACTCCTCTCCGCCGAAACGCCCTACTAAATCGTGCGTACGAACATTTTGCCCAATAATTTCAACGACTTGTTGTAAAATTTGATCACCTACCAAATGCCCATAGGTGTCATTAATTTTCTTAAAATGGTCAATATCACACATGAGCAAGAAATAAGGCTGTTTAGAGAGCTGATGCAACTTTCGTTTAGCGGCTTCGTTAAAGCCACGTTGATTGAATAAATGTGTTAGCGGATCTCTTAGCCGCTCATCATTGAGTTGATGGATAATATCGCGCACCAAGGTTCCGAGCAGCACTATTGCAAACCACATACTTAAGATAATGCTCGCAGCAAGCATCATCAACCACCAGACTGAGTTTGCCAGCATGTCTGCTTCGATATTTCTTAAAAAGAGAAAAATAATGATTCCGCGAACAAAGGTATACAGCACAATAAACAAGTAGGAAAAGTCGACTATTTTATTGAGCAAATCAATCCCTTGATAATGTTTAAACATTGAAAACAAAACCAAAGACTCAACCAATGCAATTGAAATGTTCAAAATCAGCATTCTGATCCACAGTTGATCATCTACATAGGAATAATAACTGAGTGAAAGTAAAGCCATGATGATCAAGGCCAGACACCAATATGGACGTGCATTCGCATTCTTTCTTAAGCCCATAGCATAAGCGCTGGCCCATGCGCCAAACAAATACATACTGCCTAAAATAGGTGCCGACAAAGCCAACTGCTTATTCGACATAAAACTTTGCGCAGCCACAGAAAATGAAGGCACAATATATCCAAGCCCGAGCCACAATAAATATGAGGGAGCCCTAAAAGCAAAATGACATATTAAAAGCAAGCTTCCCATTAAAATCAGGCAAGCTGGAACAATTAATACAAAATAGTGGATATCTGTAAAATTCACATTTGAGATCTTTGGACTGAAATTGAGGAATGTTTACCTTAGATCATGAAGTTTAGAGCATTTTTTGACTCACGCTCAATCAATCAGAAGAAAATATTTTTAAATTCTACACGTAAAATTAACTTTAAGCGCTTGCCCACCAATACGGCAATGCGGTTGTTTTTAAGGTTTTTCGATGCTGTTGAAAGGCGGCATCATATTTAGCAACTTCAGCCCAAAAACGTGCACTATGATCAAAATGTTGCGTATGTGCGAGTTCATGCACACAGACATAACGGGTAATGGCTTCAGGAAACAACACTAAAGCACTGTTAAGCATGATGTCGTGTTTGGCACTACAACTCCCCCAGCGGGTTTTGGGTTGACGAATTGAACATTGTGCAAATTTTAAACCAGTTTCATGACTAATCTGTTGCAAATAAACAGGCAAGTGCTGTTTGGCATATGCAATTACAAAAGATTTTAAATAACTTTCAGGCTGACGGTCACTGATCCAAAGCTGGTGATTGTGCTCATCCAAAATATACGCATTTTTTTGTGTTTTATAGCTCACCGTTAAAGTATTTTGGCGATTAAATAACTGCAACTCTGCGGGAAGGGTTCGATCTATCTGTACCAGACTGGCTTGTTGCTTCTGCCAAGTTTCAACCATCCACTGTTCAGATTGATTTAAAAAATCCTGAATTTGCCGTTTGCTACAAAACTTAGGCACGGTTAAACGAATTTGAGTTGGTTCAACACGAAGTCGTAACCGGGTCGCACGTGCATGATGGGTAATTTGAATTTCAGGTAGGTCTGCTAAGGTCATTAATATTATTCTTTTATTGAATCATCCTCCCGACCCTCCTTTTGAAAGGAGGGAGAAAAACATAAGATAAAAATGTTTTTGCTTTTAGCCCCTCTTTTTCAAAGAAGAGCTTAGGGAAGATTTAAAATTAAACAGCGGTACGTTCTTCAATACCGCTGTCTGTTGCAACAACTGCCACATCTGCTTTATTGATTGCAAAAATACCATTACACACCACACCTGGAATGTCGTTAATGGTTTTTTCAAGCTCAAGCGCATTCAAGATATTTAAGTTATAAACGTCTAAAATCACGTTACCATTATCCGTCACCACGCCTTCACGGTAAGCAGGATCACCACCGAGCGCTACAATTTTACGTGCCACAGCTGAACGAGCCATTGGAATCACTTCAATCGGAAGTGGGAAGTCACGCCCCAATTGATCAACCCACTTAGAGTCATCAACGATACAAACAAATTTTCTCGCAATTGAAGCCACGATTTTCTCGCGAGTCAGTGCGGCACCACCACCTTTGATCATATGCATATGACGGTCAATTTCGTCTGCACCATCTACATAGGCATCTAAACCGCCTACAGAGTTCATATCAACCACTTCAATGCCTAATTTCTTTAAGCGCTCAGCCGTTGCTTCTGAACTTGCCACAGCCGCCTCAAGCTGAAGCTCGGGCAAAAGCTCAATTAAGAAATTGACGGTGCTGCCTGTACCCACCCCTAAAATGCCACCTTTAGGTAAGTGCTTTAAGGCAGCTTTTGCAGCAGCTTGCTTTTTTTCATCTTGGGTAGCATACAGACTCATAATTTGGCTCAACTATTTTTTGACATTTGTTGCTGATTTTACAGCCCAAATGTACAGGGGTTTGTTACAATGACCCTCTATTTTAAACTGTTAAATGGGAAATTAACATGCTGTCTCGTTTGGTTCGACAAATATTACAAGCAACAGTCTACGATGTTGCAATCGAAACTCCACTCGAAGCGGCACCTCGAATTAGTGAGAAACTCAATAACAACATTCGTTTTAAACGTGAAGACTTACAACCTGTCTTTTCATTTAAGCTGCGCGGTGCCTATAACCGCATTAGCCAACTTCCTAGAGCTCAGCTTGAACGTGGTGTGATTACCGCATCTGCTGGCAACCATGCCCAAGGCGTAGCACTGTCAGGTAAAAAACTCGGGATTCGTGCCATTATTGTGATGCCAAAAACCACCCCAGATATTAAAGTTCAGGCAGTCAAACGCTTAGGCGGTGAAGTGGTTCTCCACGGTGACTCTTTTGATGTTGCAAACAAATACGCAATTCAACGTGCTGCAGAAGACGGTATGAGTTTTATTCCACCCTATGACGATGAACTGGTCATGGCAGGTCAAGGCACGATTGGCAATGAAATTTTGCGCCAATGGCGCGATGTCGACTATGTCTTCGTCGCTGTTGGTGGCGGTGGTTTAATTGCTGGTGTAGCAGCCTACTTAGGCGATGTTGCACCACATGTCAAAGTCATTCCTGTTGAATATGACGAATCTGCTTGTTTAAAAGCCGCATTTGAAGCTGGTGAACGAGTTGTACTGCCTCAAGTCGGCTTATTTGCCGACGGTACGGCTGTCGCACAAATTGGTGAAAAACCATTTGAAGTGATTCAACTACAAAAGTCGGATAACTCAGGTCCGATCGTTGAGCGTGAAGTGGTTTTAGTCAATACCGATGAAATTTGTGCCGCCATTAAAGACACCTATGATGAGTGTCGTAGCATCGTTGAACCATCAGGTGCAATGGCCTTGGCAGGGATTAAAAAATATATTGAAAAACACGAGCTGATTGGGCAAAACATCGTCTCAATTGTATGTGGTGCCAACATGAACTTTGACCGTTTACGTTATATTGCAGAACGTACTGAATTAGGTGAACGTAAAGAAGCTATTTTTGCTGTGACCATTCCAGAGAAAAAAGGTTCATTCCTGAATTTCTGCCGAGCACTACAAGGTCGTAATATCACCGAGTTTAACTACCGTGCGAGCGATGCCAGTGCAGCGCAAGTCTTTGTCGGCATTAGCTTAAAAGGCGGTGAAAAAGAGCGTCACGATATTTTTGAAGCACTCAAAACTCAGTTCGATGTCGATGACTTATCTGATGATGAAGTGGCAAAACTGCATATTCGCTACCTAATTGGTGGGCATGCAGACCTTGAAAACGAGCGTTTGTTCCGTGTTGAGTTCCCTGAACGTCCAGGTGCGCTATTAATGTTCCTCGAACGCCTTGGCCCTACGCATAACATTACCCTATTCCACTACCGTAACCATGGTGCGGCGGAAGGTCGTGTCCTTGTTGGTTTAGAAGCAAGTGATGCGAAACAAAACCCAGATGGTTTGATTGAAACCTTAGAAAGTATTTCGTATCCATATGAAGAAATTACCAATAACCTAGGTTATCAACGTTTCTTAAAATAAAAGATTCAATACATACATAAAACCGCCCTTCGAGGCGGTTTTATTCTATGAGCTGTATCGGCTCTTCATCACCAAACGTGTGGTTATACGTAACAATAATTCTATCTATCAGCTCATCATTATGCGGTACCAACAGCCAATAGGGGTTCTCCCGCTCGATAACCAGTAAACTGAGTTCATAAGGCTCAATAAAAATTTTAATGTGATTAAAAATAACATCAAAACTAAATTCAAAATCATAACCATGCATGTCTGAGGTTTCTTCTTCCTCACTGTCATACATTTGATAAAAAGACGCCATATCATCATTAATTTGGTTTTTCAGCTCGTCTAAGTCAATACCTAACTGCTGGAGTCGATGGCATTCATCAATACCATTTTGTCGAAAATCATCGAGTTCTATTTTTTGAATGTTTGAATAATAGGTATTCAACCAACGTACAAAGTGCTCGAACTCATCTTGTTCTTCTGGAATTGCGGTATCATTCAATTCTGGAAATGCGATCCTGAGGGATTCATACAGTGTCTTCCGCATTTATATACTCCTTTGGATGAGTGATATATTGGTATAAGGCAAAGCGCGGTTGATCGAAAATAGCGTGTCTGTATAAAGATGACATCTTGTGAAATTTGGCACAACATTCGTTAACAATCGACGTATAAAAAAATTTAAAGGAAAGATGACATGGCACAATTTGCAGTGATTGGTTTAGGAAGCTTTGGAGCCACAGTTGCAACTCAACTCATTGAACTGGGACATGATGTCATTGGTATCGATAGTGAAAAAAAATATGTTGAAAATATTTCTGAGCAGGTGACCCATGCTGTCATCGCCGACGCAACAGATGAACATGTCCTCGATGAATTAAATATTAAAAACTGCGATGCCGTGGTGGTCGCAATTGGTGAAAATATTGAAGCCAGTATTTTATGTGTACTGCACCTCAAAAATATTGGGGTTGAAAAAATTTGGGTCAAAGCCAAATCAAAGTCGCACCATATGATTTTAAGCCATTTAGGGATTAGTAAAATTATTCACCCTGAAGAGGACATGGGCGTGCGGATTGCGCAGTCTTTATGCTACCCCATGGTCAGTCGCTATATGGCGCTTGAAGATAATCACTATATTGTCAAAATTGAAATTGATGAAAAACTACAAGGGACTCGCTTCCACCAACTGATGGATCAAGCACCTGATGTGAAAACATTACTCCATAAACGCGGAAAAAACGTTTTGTACAGCATTGACCCCAATTTAATTTTACAAGTGGGTGATATTCTAGTTGTTGAAGGTTTAGTTGAAACATTACGTCGTCTTTCAGCACGGTTCAAATCATGAAAAAAGTCAAAGAATGGCAAACCCCAAAAAATAGCACCATTAATTTAAGCCCGCCCAGCCTGCTGGCTTTAGGGTTTTTGAGTTTTATTATTATTGGGACCCTGTTATTAAAGCTACCCATTTCACACCACGGTGAACTCAGTTGGATTCACTCTTTGTTCACCGCCAGCTCAGCAGTCACCATTACGGGACTGTCTGTGGTGAATGTCGGTGAAACTTTTACCGTAACAGGTAAAATCATCATCATGCTACTGATTCAAATTGGTGGCTTAGGCTTTATGACTTTTGCAATTTTAGCCGCACTGAGTCTGTCGACCAAACTCGGTTTAAAGCAACAAATCATGGCGCAAGAGACCATTGGCCAAACCAGCTTATCCAAAGTATCCTTCACCATTAAAGGGGTACTGCTGTATTCCTTATTTTTTGAAGCGATCGGCACGGTTATTTTGACCATTGCATGGTTAGAAGATTACAACTTCAATCAAGCTCTGTTTTATGCGGCTTTTTACAGTGTATCCGCATTTAACAATGGTGGCTTTTCACTGTTTCCCAACAGTCTAATGAGCTTCTCGGGTCAGTATCTCATTACCTTTACCATCAGTATGCTATACATCATTGGTGGGACAGGTTTTGTGGTGTTAATGGACATTAAACGCAGCAAACGTTGGAAAGGCTTAAGTACCAATAGCAAACTGATTTTATCCACCATTGCAGGTTTGAACCTGATTGCTTTTGTTCTCTTATGGGCGATTGAATCGAACAATCCCCTCACTTTAGCGCCAATGAGCTTAGGTGACCAAGCTTTAAATGCATGGTTCCATGCCACCGTGCCTCGTTCATCGGGCTTTAACAGTCTTGATTTAGCACAAATGAAAGATGCTTCGACCCTCGTGACCATGTTACTGATGTTCATTGGGGGCGGCTCGATGAGTACCGCGGGCGGGATTAAAGTAGGTACTTTTATTATTGTTTTACTCAGCGTGATTAGCTTCCTTAGACGTGAAGATGAAATTCGCGTGTTCAATCACTCTATTTCTCAAAAAACCTCTTTTAAGGCGATGGCTGTTGTCTCTATTACCACAGCACTTATTTTCTTAGGCATCTTTACTTTATCCTTAATCGAGCCTAATCATCAGTTTATGGATTTGTTATTTGAAGCCATTTCAGCCGCTTGTACTGTCGGTTTGTCACGCGGCATCACGGGTGAACTTCAACCTGCAAGTTTATTTATTCTGATGCTCTTGATGTTTGCAGGTCGTTTAGGTCCTTTAACACTAGCCTACCTGATTGCGACGCCAAAAAAGAGCCGTTTAAAACATCCAACTGCCGATATTCAAATTGGTTAAAACACCTAACACTTAAACATAAAAAAACCACGTATCAAACGTGGTATTTTTATGTCTCTAAATTAGTACCAATTCATTAAGGACACACCCAAGCCCACATAAGTCGCTCGGTGGTTATAATCAATTAAGCTTTCGCCATAACCATCAAACAACTGGAAATGGCCACGCAATTTCCCTGAAATAGGAAAAGCCCAGTCAAACTGTGCAGCACCGCGCGAGTCATCGCCACCTTTTAAACTATGGCGTAGCATGAGTGAAAAATCATGTTCATTCCAACGGTAGAATGCTGTTAAATCACCCCGTCCGACATAATCCTTAATATCAGGGTTATTATCATCACCTGCATCTTCATCTAGACGGTACCAAGGGCGCAGCATGAGCGCAAAGTTGTCTCTTTCAAAACCCACATTCAACATGACACGGTTCCAACTACGCGACAGCGGATCGGAACGACCATTAGACTGGTGGTTGAAAGTTAATCCCAGTAAGCGACCATTTAAACCCAACAGTTCATAATTGGTACGGAAAACCAAACTGGCTTCAGGCTCATAGTTGGTTTCACGGAACGGACGTGATTCTTCACCGTTATACACCTGCCAACGAGAAGACTGGGTATAACCTAACCAAACATCGCCATTGTCTCCAAATAAGTTCTCGACTGCTTTGGTTTTTAAAGACAGTTGGAATTTCGCTTCCATTGACTTTAGGTTCTGATCTTCATCTACCGTATTGGTCGGATTTGGACTTTGTGGATATTCATTTTTATCTGTCGTCCAAAAACCAGGCATTAAATACACTGGTTGATAAGCACGAATATTCCAAGTCCCTAATTTACTTTCGGGTGAAAGCTCCCAACGGCTATCCATTAAAGATAAATTTGGGGATATTTTAGGACCTTCAGAAGCGAAAACAGAGCTCACACCTTGTGCAATCTTCCCTGTGATATTTTCAGGTTCTGGCGCAATTTCCATGGCTGCACGTTGCTCAGAAACAATGCGTGGCTTTACTGCTTCAGGAATTTTGAATAATGCATCATAACAAGCCAAACGGTCTGCATTCGATGCCAATGCAACACATGCCTCGGCTGTTGCAGGAGCTGCAGGTACTTCGGAAATTTGTGCATGTGTTTTAGCGACACCCAAAGTACTAAGCAAAGTCATGCCCAGTACTAAAGTTGAACGCTCAAATGAGTTGAACGCCATACGACCCTCTTATTGTTTTACTGAACTTGTTGAATACTAAAACCTAACTCAATTAAAGTATCACGCTTCGCCATAGGTGCAACCACGGCTTTCGTTGGTTTTTGTTCAAGCAAGTATTGTACCGCCACACGTTGCAAGTCCTCTAAACTCACAGCCAAAAGACTGCTACGTAACTGCTTACGGAAGGCTGGTGTACGTGCATGTAAAAGTGCATAACATGCCGTAATCGCTTCACCCGCTGGTGAACCTGGTTTGTCCATACCCGCAATCAAACCTAAAATTGCTTCTTCAAGCTGATGTGGCTTTTGCTCAGTATTGAGCAACCATTGCACACTGGCTTCAAAGTCATTGAAGGTTTCAGCCAAACGCGGGTCACGGTAGCTATAGAAGCGGAATGAACATGCGTTGCCGTCATAGCTTGCGCCACCACCATAAGCCCCACCTTTTTCACGAATTGCACTGTGTAAGAAACCATTACGCAAGTACGCTGCCAGTACCATCAGCGGTGCAGCATCTGGATGTGACACCTCAACAGCTTGATAAGCTGATGAGCAGAATTGAACATTGGCTTGAATTAACCACGCCTCATCTGCATCGGTATCGATCTGCTCAGCCGTTTTCAAACTCACAGTTTGCTCAGGAATGGCTAACTTGTCCCACACATTTTGAACTTCTTCAACCAAACGGTCTGACTGATGTTCTTCACAAACCAGTAAGAACTGTTTTGGTGCTTGTAAAAGTTTTAAATGAATCGCTTTTAATTCATTGATCAAATCATTATAAGCTGCTGCATCATTTTCAATACGGCTGACTAGATCGCCTAACCAGTTTAATGCACCTAAGCCCGTGTTGTGATAATCACGTTTTGCCAACGCACTGTGGTTACGTCCTGCAATTTGCATCGCATAACTGTGGCCTGAACCTGAAAGACGTGATGCCCAACGGGTTTTGCGTTGTTGCAACAATTCGATAATACGATCTTTTTCGTCAAAACGGAGTTGTTCAAAAGCCAGTTTCAACAATGCAATACTGTCAAAATTACTCACCAACGATTTTGTGGTCAGCGTTAACCATGCACTGATTTGATTTTTATCATTTACTTGAGATCGTAAAGAGGCGCCCATACCTAAACCACCACTCACCGCAGTTTGTAGTTGTTGTAGTTCTAGATAGTCATATTGACCTGCACCAACTTCACCCATCAAAATGGACAGCAAGTTAAAGTATGGCGATTGCACTACATCTTGCGGAATCTGGATCAGCACTTGGTTGTAGTAAATACCGTTGGTACCCGCATGATAAAGATTCAACGGATAATCGATACGATTTGAGATAATCTCGCGCAACTGCCCTTGTACAATTTGCAGTTCAGCTGGCACATCTTCCAAGCCCACTTTTGGCAAAAGATTAAGGTCATCAGGGGTATCTTGACGGACTTTGAGTGCTTCAGTTTGTGCTTCAATTTCTGCTTTTTCAGCTTCTGTTAGCTGCGCACCAATTTCGGCTAAACGTACTTTTTCTGCCGCCGCTTCCACTGCAGATTTATTGGCATCAGGCACCAAAGTCATTTGTACACGGTGCGGGTTATCAATCAAATAGGTTTTGATTAAATTTGACAACCACATTGGATCTTTCAGTTCTTCTTTTACCGCAGCAATGGCTGAGTCCACATCCCATACAGTGACTGGGTCGCTGTGGTGAATCGCACTGCCCAAACCATTTAAAATCAGGCTTAGACCGTAAGGCATGCCATCACCATTGATTTCGCGTTGATGTAATTCAATTTGATGTAAAATTGCATCCACCATGTTTTGATCGACAGGTTTTGAAGCGACGTCTTCTAAAACCTTAAACACACCTGCTTTAAACTCAGCTGTATGTTCTGGATTAGAACCTTGTACGCCACAGTAGAAGGTCATTTCGTAGTTTGAATCATCTACCCCCATAATCGGGCCAGTAGACTGTGCATAACCACACGTTTCTAAATAATGACGTAATGGAGAAGCCGAGTCTTCTAACAGTACACCTTCTACAAGGCGCATACCTAAGCGTAGTTTGATCTCGCTGGCTTTAGGCAATAACCACGAAATGATGTGATAAGTTTTGTCTTTTAAATCTTCTGCATCTACCGCATAGGTTTCAGTCACTTCTAGCGGTGCAGTCAAACGGTGCTCTTCTTTAGAGAATAGCGTTTCACCTTTTGAAAACTTCGCCAAGGCTAAAGTTTCAAACTGCTCTTGTAGATTGTAAGCAGGTTCATTACCAAAGGTCATGAAAACTGCGTTACTTGGGTGATAATGCGACTTATAGAAATCCACCAACTCAGGGTAAGTCAAGTCTGGAATATCTTTAGGGTCGCCACCTGAGTTGTAGTGGTAAGTGGTTTCAGGAAATAAGTGATGCGCTAACTGATGATACAACTGGTCTGAAGGCGAACTCATAGCCCCTTTCATTTCGTTGAAAACTACACCTTTATAAACAGGCTCACCGTTTTCAAGCTCAATGCGGATTCCTTCTTGGGCAAAATCCAGCGGATTCAAATTGGCTGCAAAAGCCGCATCTAAATATACTTCAAGTAAATTTTGGAAATCTTTTTTATTCTGAGTCGCAAATGGATACGCTGTCCAGTCCGCCGCAGTAAAGGCGTTCATAAAAGTATTCAATGAACGACGAATCATTAAAAAGAACGGATCGCGAACAGGAAATTTTTCCGAACCGCACAGTGCTGTGTGCTCTAAAATATGTGCTTCGCCTTTTGAATCCATAGGTTGGGTGCGAAAGGCAACCAAGAATACATTTTCATCATGATTGGTGGCCAAGTGATAATGCACTGCCCCAGTGACTTTATGTTTATATTCAGACACTAAAATGTCTAAAGCTTCAACATGGTGTTGACGTACCAACTGAAACGCAGGATGTACAGTTTGAGAAATGGTTTCAGTGACATCTACAGTCATGTGATCTCCTAACAATAATTAATACACTGCCTGCATTATAGCTTTAGTTGTCAAAAGATTTCACGCTGAAAACCCGAGTAATTTGCTGGAAATTTGAAAAGCATCTCATTGCTTTCCAAATTTCAGTCTTTTTGAGGGAAGCGTTCTCAAAAGTAAAACTAGATGAGATATTTAAAATAATTATAGTTCGGGTGATTTTCCACAAAAACATAGTTTTGCTTCTGATAGAAACTGGCTGCGGACAAATCCGCGGTATTTAAACACAGCGCAGAAAAGTTTGGACGTGCACATTTTTCTAAATGCGCCAACAACTGACGACCCACACCACTCTTACGGTATTTAGGATGTACATAAAAACGGCGTACGCGCCCAATACGCGCCTCGATTTCATTTTCACCCCATTGCTGATTTAAACCTCCACAGGCAATCAATTGGTCTTGATCGTAGGCCAATAACAACACTTCACCCTTTTGATCAAAACGATTTTTTCCGCTTTGATATTCTTCGATCAAGCGGGTCAACGGTTCATATCCTTCTTTTGCTGCGAGTTGTGCCAAAGCTTGTATTTGAGGAGGTAATTGTTCTGCCGCTTGAATTAAAATTTCCATCTAAACTTCCTTGAATATGAGCAAAGCCATTTCACTACATTTGCCACGTAAATAAAATGAATTTTCCTCAACAAACTACAGCAATCTTGAGCATTGGTGTAAAATGTCGCTTTATTTTCAATACGTGACGAAAAAAGACATGGCAACTGTTGATCTTTTTGCAATTGGTAATGCACTAATCGACCAAGAATTTAAAGTCTCTGACGACTTCCTTATTCAACAACATTTGCAAAAAGGCACTATGCAGTTAACTGATGGTGAAACACAAGCAGATCTTTATAAAAAATTAAAAGAAACACAAAACTATAAAGGTCAGGCTTCAGGTGGTTCAGCAGCCAACACTACCGTTGCTTTTAGTGCCTTGGGTGGTTCAGCATTTTATGCATGCCGCGTGGGCAATGATGAACTAGGACAAACTTACCTCAACGGTTTGCACGAAGCAGGCATTAAAAACACTGATAAATCAATCAGTGAAGGCGTAACAGGCACGTGTATGGTTTTAGTCAGTGAAGACTCAGAACGCACTATGCATACCTATTTGGGGATCACGGCCGAGTTAACTGAACAACAGATTGACTTTGAACCCTTAAAAACAGCGAAATGGCTCTATATCGAAGGTTATCTTTCAACCAGCGATAGCGCACGTTTAGCTGTTAAGCAGGCTCGTGAAATTGCCAAAGCCCATGGTGTTAAAATTGCATTAACCCTATCTGACCCTGCGATGGTGCAATACGCGCGTCATGGTCTAGATGAAATGATTGCGGATGGTGTGGACTTATTGTTCTGTAACCAGCAAGAAGCCATGATGTACACTGAAACTGAAACTGTTGAGGCGGCTTTAGCAAAACTTAAAACACTGAGCCAGCATGTGGTGATTACTCTTTCCGCTGAAGGTGCACTTATTTCAAATGCACAGGAAACATTTAATGTCGCGGGTCGTAAAGTACACGCTATTGATGCCAATGGTGCCGGTGATGCCTTTGCTGGTGCCTTCCTTTATGCAGTGAATGCGGGCTTAGGCTTACATACAGCTGCGCAACTTGCAATTTTGATTTCAAGTGAAGTGGTGTCACAGTTTGGCCCTCGTTTGGCTGTGACAGATTACGCTGAATTGTTCCAACAACTGCAAAAGGAATGTGCATGATGCAAAAAATTTGCATGACGGAAGACATCCCAGAACGCGAAGCGCGTTCTTTTGAAACACCTAAAGGGGATACGATTTTTATCACCCAACGTGACGGCGCCTTCTTTGCTTACCAAAACATTTGCCCACATTTGCAAGTTGAACTTGAATTTTTGGAAAACCAGTTTTTAGACCGCGACCAAGAATTTATTGAATGTTCGACCCATGGTGCGCTGTTTATGGTGGAAACAGGTGAATGCATTTCTGGCCCATGCCAAGGCGAAGCACTTGAAAAAGTAGCGATTACCGTGCATTCTGACGGTGGGATTAATCTCACAGAAGAATAATGAAATTGGACGTTCACCATGTATGAGTTGCTACATCACCCTGATTTGATGCTCTTTCATTTCAGCTTATTGACTTTAGTCATACTCAGCATGGTGGAAACCTTAGGCTACTTTTTTAAATCCCGCCCAAGTCATTTTCTCAAAAGGCTCTCACCACAAAAACTGACTGAATCTCCACTGCTGGACGTTAAGTTTTCTAAAGTGCTGATTGTGGTTTTTCTCTTACTTAATTTTAGTGTTGCAGGTTATTTCCTTCAGTTCTGCATCTATGCCAAAGAACAAGCGTTTACTTCGGCTTATTATCTGATTTTGCCCGCACTGATTATTGCAATTTTCTTTACCGTTTTTATGATCCACTGTTTGGATCAAGTTATTAAACCCAGACCAGATAAAAAACAAACCAACTTACTGGGTCGTCTGGCGACCATCTCCAGCGGGAATGCACGCCCTGGTTTTTCGGCTCAAGCTCGCGTTCGCGATGAATATGGTCAGCTACACTATGTGCAAGTTGAACCTGAGTTTGGTGAACTTGAATTTCAGTCACAAATTATTCTCATTCGTTTAAAAAAGTCGCATTACATAGCAAAGAAAATCTCAAAATCCAATCAACTTTTTAGCGGCGAAAGTACGCGCTAAACAAGCACCCCATCTAATCCCATTTCAAGGCTGTACGTCTTTATGAGCAAGTTTATCCTTTACCATGCCTAACCCTGCCAAGATCTTGATACAGCGTCAGCCTCCAACAAACGCCTCACAACGCGTTGTTTAAATCGAACCCTTGCCTCATCTTCTTGCTCAATCTTTTTAAAGTAATCTTTCATTCACAATCCAGCTTCCTACAATTTAAAAATATTTGCGCAAAATAAGATCAGGATGAGAATTTTACTCCCCGTCTCTGCCTTCAAGCTTATATGACACAATAAAAGACTTTTTAAATATTAATTCGATTTTCAACTCCTAATTTCCTTGTGATGTATGCAACAGATCAAATCATCCATGATTCATATCCGTTAAAATCCATCATTTAAAAGCCCTATCACTTTTATTATCTTAAGACGAATTATCAATAAAATAACGATAAACGTTAAATATAAGCATTTTAGTCGGATTTAAAATAAATATATACAAGTATTTTAGTCAGGTATTTAAATATAAACATAAGTAATTTGGTCAACTTTAAAATACAAAAATATTAGTTTATTTTTCATCACATCATTATTTTAAGTATATGTATTTAAAAGACTTAATAATATATTTTTTATTTAAGTTTAAAGACTATTTATCTTTTGTATGTTTTTGTTTAATAATATAAAGCAAGTTAAAAAATAGGCTTTGTGAAATGAGCTTAGTCCCCAAAAATCTCAATCAAAAAGTCACCAGAGAGATTGTGGCCATTTTAATCATTAAGGTGATTATTTTAATGGTCATTAAGAACATCTGGTTTGACGCCCCGACTATTCCTAAAAATTTTGACAATCAAGTTGCTGAGCGTATTGCAGGCAATCCATCCCCAATCAAGGAGACACGTTGATGATATCTGAAAGCGTGGTCGATCTTTCGCGGTTCCAGTTCGCTATGACCGCGATGTATCACTTTATTTTTGTTCCACTTACACTGGGGCTTGCCTTTATTCTTGCCATTATGGAAACCACCTATGTGATTTCAGGTAAAGAAATTTATAAAGACATGACCAAGTTTTGGGGGAAACTCTTCGGTATTAACTTCGCTTTAGGGGTCACTACTGGCTTAACCATGGAGTTCCAGTTCGGGACTAACTGGGCATATTACTCACACTATGTGGGGGATATTTTCGGTGCTCCATTAGCCATTGAAGGATTAATGGCATTCTTCTTAGAATCGACATTCATCGGTCTGTTCTTCTTTGGATGGGATCGCTTATCCAAAGTACAGCACTTATGTGTGACATGGCTGGTTGCACTTGGTTCTAATATGTCTGCCTTATGGATTTTGGTTGCAAATGGTTGGATGCAAAACCCTGTCGGTTCTGTATTTAACTATGAAACCATGCGCATGGAACTGGTAGATTTTGGTGCTCTCATTTTTAACCCAGTTGCGCAGGTAAAATTTGTACATACCGTGTCTGCGGGTTATGTGACAGGCGCTATTTTCGTCCTTGCTATTTCAAGCTACTACTTACTGAAAAAACGCGATATTCCGTTTGCGCGCCGTTCATTTGCCATTGCCGCAATTTTTGGTTTAGCTTCAACACTTTCAGTGATTTTACTGGGCGATGAGTCAGGTTATGAACTGGGTGATGTTCAGAAAACTAAACTCGCGGCCATTGAAGCAGAATGGGATACTCACCCTGCACCGGCACCCTTTACTTTGTTTGGTATTCCAAATAAAGAAACCATGACCACAGATTATGCAGTGAAAATTCCATATGTGATGGGTCTTATTGCAACACGTTCTTTAGACAAAGAAGTGACAGGCATTAAAGATTTGATCGTACAACACGAAGATCGTATTCGTAACGGTATGGTGGCTTACTCACAACTGGAAAAACTACGCGCGGGTGATACTTCTCCAGAGCTAAAAGCTGCCTTTGCTGAAACTCAAAAAGACTTGGGCTATGGCTTACTGCTGAAAAAATACACACCAAATGTAGTTGATGCATCTGAAGATCAAATCAAATCTGCTGCAAAAGACACGATTCCGCACGTACCAAGCTTATTCTGGGCATTCCGTGCCATGGTTGTATCTGGTTTCCTTATGCTGTTGTTATTTGCTTTAGCAACCTTTGCTGTGGCAAAACGCAATGCAGAAAACAAACCATGGTTACTGAAGTTTGCGCTTTTCGCTCTGCCTCTGCCATGGATTGCTGCACAAACAGGTTGGTATGTTGCAGAAGTAGGTCGTCAGCCGTGGACCATTGGTGAAGTTTTACCTACACACTTGTCAGCATCGAGCTTAAGCACAGGTGATGTGTGGGGTTCTATCGCTGCCTTAGCTGCGTTCTATACCGTTCTTTTGATTATTGAAATGTATTTAATGATCAAATTCTCACGTCTTGGTCCAAGTTCGCTTCACACTGGTAAATACCATTTTGAAAAACTTGAAGCAGCTCGTAATGAGGAGACTCAAGCATGATCGAATATGAATTACTCAAAATCATTTGGTGGGTTTTAGTCGGCGTCTTGCTGATTGGCTTTGCCCTCACCGATGGTTTCGATATGGGCTCTATGGCGATCATGCCATTTGTGGGCAAAACAGATGAAGAACGCCGTGCGGCCATCAACACTATTGCTCCGCACTGGGACGGTAACCAAGTTTGGTTCATTACTGCTGGCGGCGCATTGTTTGCCGCATGGCCAATGGTTTATGCAACAGCATTCTCAGGCATGTATTGGGCGCTACTTTTAGTACTGTTTGCCCTATTCTTACGACCTGTAGGTTTTGACTACCGCTCTAAACTACAAAATACCAAATGGCGTACGTCATGGGACTGGGGTTTAGCAGTCGGTGGTGCTGTACCTGCACTGGTCTTCGGTGTGGCATTTGGCAACATGTTCTTAGGCGTGCCATTTAGTTTAGATGACACTGTCCGTTCAACTTATACAGGGAGCTTCTTTGCTCTACTCAACCCATTTGCTTTAGTCTGCGGCCTAGTTAGTTTATCAATGCTGTGTGCACACGGCGGTGCATGGCTCATGCTTCGTACCGATGGTGACTTACGCAGACGCTCAGCACAAGCAACGAAACTTATGGGCATTGTTTATCTCATCTGTTTCTTAGGTGCTGGTGCTTGGTTGTACTTTGGTGGAATCGAAGGTTATACCTTAGTCACTCCATTTGACACCAACGGTGTTGCTAACCCATTGGCAAAAGAAGTCTTGACCAATGCCAACCATGGCTGGATGAACAACTACTCGACTTACCCAATTACCATGATTGCGCCTATCGCAGGTATCTTGGGTGGTTTGATTGTGGTGCTTGCAGCAGGCAAAAACAAAGCGGGCTTTAGCTTCTTAGGTTCAAGTTTAGCGGTCGTGGGTGCAATTTTAACTGCTGGTTTTGCGCTGTTCCCATTCTTAATGCCATCAAGCATTCAACCTGTTGCAAGCTTGACCATGTGGGATGCTGTTTCAAGTAAAACGACGTTAACTGTGATGACAGTTGCGGCATGTATCTTTGTCCCACTCATTTTGTGCTATACCACTTGGTGTTACTACAAAATGTGGGGTGTTATTACCAACACACACATTAAAGAGAATTCACACAGCCTTTACTAAGGCTGTGTCTAAGGAGATCAAATTATGTGGTATTTTGCATGGATTCTCGGCATTTTGATGGCTTGCTTTGCAGGTGTACTCAGTGCTTTGTATATCGAACATCATCAAGACCTTGATGAGGAATAAACCATGACAGACGTTGCTATGGAAAACCAAACTGTAGATAAAAAGCCGAACAAATTTGCGATGCTAATTTCCTGCCTATTGGCCTTTCCACTTGCAGCGGTGTTGTTAGTGCATCCTGCTGCTATGTTGGATGACAATGGTCACTATAGCCACAGTGCGCTGATGTATATCATGATTGGTATCTCAGGTGGCTTTATCCACGGCGTCGGGTTTGTGCCACGCCACTGGATTTGGAAATGGCTGTTTAGCCCGTTTCTATCGTGGCCACTGATGATCTGGGGGTATTACACTTGGTTCTTCAGTTAAATAAAAAAGCCCTCATTGACTGAGGGCTTTTTTATGGTCCGCTATTTGTGGATTCTACATTTCAGCCATGACGCCAATAATGCCATTAATAATCATATCTACCGCAATGGTTCCAATCAGTAAGGCCGACAGTCGCCCGACAATATCAACATAACGGTCAATATATTTGGCATGCTTGTAACGCAAATGGTCATGCGCAAATTTCATTAAAATCATCAAGCCACAGGTCAACGCCAAAGTCAGGAAAATAATCATGGCCGCGCCACTGATTGGCAGTGCCATACCTGTAACCACAGCAGCACTGATGGTTCCTGGACCAATCATAAAAGGCATCGCAATGGTTCCTGCCAAATGCTCAGGCGCACCACGCATTTCACCAATGGTATCTGCCCCCTGAAACACGTAACGATAACCAATCACCAAGAAGATCAGACCACCAAATATTTGAAAGGCTTCAAAGCGTACATTTAAATATTTACTAAAAATCGCTTCTCCGCCCCATGCAAACAGCATAAATACTATAAAGGCAATGAGACAGCCCTGAATCAAGGCCTTATTAAACACTTTAGCTTCGGAGTTCCGAATCATGCCAATCATGTAAATACTCATTAAAAACGGATTCAGCAATGAGAAAAACAAAGCAAAAGCATGTAAATATGAGGTCAACATGGTTCCTCCTAATTATCCTTGAGGGTCTGGAAATAAGGGACGATTCCCCGGACTGATTCGATTGATATGTAAGAAGGTCATGTGACGTTCATAACGATCCAGCACATCATTAATCACTTGCTCTTTGGTATAACCAACAAGGTCGTTGCCTTGAGAACCTTCATACAAATAAGTTTCAAGACGATAATAGAAGCGTTTACCCAGTTTGCCACGTTCACTAAAGGTCGGCGCGATATAACGTACTGGCCAAATTTGATAGACAAAGTTTTGTTCTTCTTCCAAATGAATCATCAAATCTAAATGATACAGATTTGGGTCTTCTTCTAATGCACTCTCTTGAACACTGATGTCGATACCTCGTTTTTGCATTTCCTCTGCAACGGCCATCACCGCAGGTCGGCAAATATCATCGAGCATACGCCGAGTATCAGTTGTTCCTGGATGGTGCATGACTCGGGACAAACGCTTTTTCCAGTTGAGGATGTCGACATTGCCCACCACGGGTGCAGCATTTAAACTGCTACTGGCTTGTCGATAGTCTTCTAACCGCAGTGATTTATACAAACCTGCCATCACCAAGAACATCACAAAACTAAACGGCAACCCCATAATAATCGTGGCATTTTGTAGTGCCGTAATCCCGTTAGCCATCAACATTGCAAGGGTCAATAAACCAATCGCTATGGCCCAGAATACACTCAACCATCGCGGTGCATCATGATCGACATTGGTAAATTGAGTGGTGAAATTACCCAATACCAGTGCACCAGAGTCCGCTGAGGTCACATAAAACAATAAGCCCGTAATTGTGGCTACACCTGCAATAAACGGAAACCATGGATACTGTGCTAGCAAGTCATAAAAACCATGTGCTGGGTTGGCAATCACACTCTGTGCAAGGGCTAAATTACCATCAAAAATCACACTATGTAGTGCACTATTTCCAAATATTGATAACCACGTGAGTGTGAAAAATAAAGGAATAATGAGCGTTCCGCTAACAAACTCACGGATGGTTCGACCACGTGAAATCCGTGCTAAAAACAAACCTACAAATGGTGACCAAGCCACCCACCATGCCCAAAAGAACAATGTCCAACTGTTCATCCATTCTTTTGGTTGTTGAAAAGCAAAACTTTCCAAAGTCATACTTGGAAAACGGTTAATGTAATCCCCAATATTTTGCACAAAAGCATTCAGTAAAAATTCGGTATTGCCTAAAAACAAAATAAATAGCATCAACCCGACAGAAACATAAATATTGATCTCGGAGAGAACTCGCAGTCCCTTATTCACCCCTGAAGTCACTGAAATAATGGTCATTGCCACCGCAACCACAATTAATGCGGTTTGCATCCAGAGGTTTTCAGGTAAATCGAACAACACATGTAAGCCATAGTTCAGCTGTACTACCCCAATCCCGCAGGTTGTCGCAATACCAAAAATAGTCCCAATGACCGCAGCGGTATCAACACTATGACCGATCGGCCCATGAATCTTATTGCCAAAGATCGGATATAAAGCAGAGCGAATAGTCAGTGGTAAGTTATAGCGATAACTAAAATATCCCAATGCCATGCCAATCAAGGCATACATACACCATCCCGTTAATCCATAGTGAAACAGCGTCCACACCATGCCTTGACGTGCAGCCTCTAGGGTCTGCCCCTCACCCACGGGTGGATGCATATAGTGGGATAAAGGTTCCGCTACCGAGAAAAACATCAAATCGATGCCGATCCCAGCTGAGAATAACATTGCAGACCAACTTAAAAGGCTAAATTCAGGCTTGGAATGTTTGGGGCCTAATTTGATGTTGCCATAGCGAGAACAGGCAATAAAAATGACAAAGACCATATACAAGGTCGCTGCGAGTAAGTAATACCAACTAAAAGTTGAACTCACCCACGCCAAGACTGTATTTAAGGTCCGATTAGCAAAGTCATTAAACAAAATGGTGGTAATAGAAAAAATTAAAATAATGAGAGCTGAAATATAAAAGACCACACCATTTAAACGGTCTTTAGGCGCTAATGTTTGATCATCAACTGCTCTTGGATTATCTGTCGCCATACAATCCTCAAGAAAGTAAATAAAAAAAGACAAAAGCCAATTTTTAAACTTCTCGTGGTCGAGAGCTTAAAAATCGACTAACGAAAACGACAGTATTTTTATCAGGAATAAAAATGCTATCTTCTTTAAACCTGAAGGTCTAAATCATTTATGAGGTGCATTTGCTACACAGTTTTAAAATGTGAGCCACCCTTGTTCATCGATATCTCGATAGGAATCCTACACATATCTCCCTTCAACATGACTATAAGAGCTTTCTCAACTCGAAAAAAGTATAAAACCGTAAGCCCATAGCTCATCAGCTCACTTTTCTGAATGATGTTCTGCAATTAAACCCTTATGGCACATCCTTTTGATAAATAAAAAGTTATGTTGAATACTCAAAGCAATTTAGCAGTATTTTGCTTTGAATTTAACCATAAGTGTACTTTTTATTGATTGAACGTTCAATCAATAAAAAGTATCATAAAAAAAATGCTATGATGCTTTCCATGTAAGTTATTGAATCTAACGCCTTTAAATTTAAGGCAAATTGTTCTGGATTGTCATGAATAAACGTAGAGTAAAACCTGAGCATGAGCGCCGTGAAGAAATCATTAATGCTGCCTATGCAGTCATTTATGAAGTGGGCTTATCCAACACCACCATTGCTCAAATTGCGAAAAAAGCACAGCTTTCTACGGGCATTGTGAGTCATTATTTTGGTGATAAACAAGGCCTTATTCACAGTTGCATGCGTCAAATGCTCAATGTCTTAGCTGAAACCACGGCGAGCTATAAAGCAAAGGTGGCGCAGCCCAGTCCAGAACATTTGCTCAAAGCCATTATTGATGCAAACTTTGACATCAGTCAGGTCAACAACACTGCTATGCGGGTTTGGCTGGATTTTTGGTCTGCCAGTATGCACCTACCCGACTTAGGTCGACTGCAACGAATTAATGACCAACGTCTTTATTCAAATTTGAAGTTTCATTTCTTGCAGCTCATGCCAAAGGCCCAAGCAAGCCAAGCCGCTAAAGGGCTAGCAGCACTGATTGATGGCTTATGGTTACGTGGAAGTTTAAGTGGTCATCAAGCATTTGATCGTGATTTGGCACGTTCTATTGCATACGACTATGTCGATATGCAACTTCGCTTAATTCAACAGATACGGCAGGAACAACAAAATGAATAATGTACAGCTTCACTCGCTTTATATTCACGGACAATATTTCAGTGCTACCAGTGGTCAAACCTTTGACAGTATCAATCCTGCTACAGGTCAGGTCATTGCCACTATTCAGCAAGCCTCTAAAGCTGATGTCGATTCAGCCGTACACAGTGCTGTACAAGGACAGCGTGAATGGGCTGCCAAAACAGCGGTCGAACGTGCCCGTATTTTACGTCGTGCAGTCGATATTTTACGCGCTCGTAATGACGAATTAGCACGCCTAGAAACACTGGATACAGGTAAAGCGTTCAGTGAAACCTCTACCGTCGATATTGTCACTGGTGCAGACGTTTTAGAGTACTACGCAGGACTTGCAACTGCCATTCAAGGTGAACAAGTGCCACTACGTGAAAGTAGTTTTTTCTACACGCGCCGTGAACCTTTAGGTGTGGTGGCAGGCATTGGCGCTTGGAATTATCCCATCCAAATTGCACTTTGGAAATCAGCTCCTGCCCTCGCTGCGGGGAATGCCATGATTTTTAAACCCAGCGAAGTGACCCCTCTTACCGCCTTAAAGTTGGCAGAGATCTACACTGAAGCAGGCGTACCTGCTGGTGTTTTCAACGTGGTACAAGGTTTTGGTGCTGAAGTGGGTCAATGGTTGACTGAACACCCAGATATCCAAAAAATTTCGTTCACAGGTGGTGTGGCAACGGGTAAAAAGGTCATGGCCAGTGCTGCGGCTTCTAGTCTCAAAGAAGTCACCATGGAGCTCGGTGGCAAATCACCTCTGATTATTTGTGCCGATGCCAACCTTGACCGCGCAGCAGATATCGCAGTAATGGCGAACTTCTTTAGCTCAGGTCAAGTATGTACCAATGGCACCCGTGTGTTTGTACCACAAACCCTCAAGGCTGCATTTGAACAAGCAGTGATTGAGCGTGTAAAACGTATCCGCATAGGTGACCCTATGCAGGCTGAAACCAACTTTGGACCTTTAGTCAGCTTTCCCCATATGGAAAAAGTCTTGTCTTATATTGAGTCGGGCAAACAACAAGGTGCGACCTTATTGATTGGTGGACAACGTGCCACCGAAGCAGCACTTGCTCACGGTGCATATGTATTACCGACCGTGTTCACCGACTGTCATGACAACATGCACATTGTGCAAGATGAAATCTTTGGTCCGGTGATGAGCATTTTAAGCTATGACAATATTGAAGAAGCCATTCAACGTGCCAACAACACCAGTTATGGTTTAGCCGCAGGTGTGGTCACACAAGATATTTCCCAAGCGCATCGCATTATTCATCAACTTGAGGCAGGGATTTGCTGGATCAATACATGGGGCGAATCCCCTGCTGAAATGCCTGTAGGTGGTTATAAACAGTCAGGGGTCGGACGTGAAAATGGTATCACCACACTTGAACACTATACCCGCATCAAATCAGTTCAAGTTGAACTGGGCGCATACCAAAGTATTTTTTAAAGTCTGAATTTTAGCCATCTAAATCCTTACTTCCTTTTTATTTATTCTTTTTTTCATCCTCAACTCAACATGTGGCCACGTTCTCATGCAACGTGGCCCTGCCATAGAAAAAGGATCATTATGCATTCTCAACACTACGATTATATTATTATTGGCGCAGGCTCAGCAGGTAATGTACTGGCTGCTCGATTAACCGAAGACCCAGATGTTTCGGTACTGTTACTCGAAGCAGGCGGACCTGATTATCGTCTCGACTTCCGTACCCAGATGCCTGCTGCCTTAGCCTATCCCTTGCAAGGGCGTCGTTATAACTGGGCGTATTTAACCGACCCAGAACCTCATATGAATAACCGCCGCATGGAATGTGGTCGCGGCAAAGGCTTAGGCGGCTCATCCCTAATTAATGGCATGTGTTATATCCGTGGAAATGCCATGGACTTCGAACAATGGGCTAGCTTGAAAGGCCTTGAAGACTGGAGCTATGCGGACTGTCTGCCTTACTACAAAAAAGCAGAAACCCGTGATCTCGGTGGCAATGACTATCATGGCGATGCTGGCCCTGTTTCTGTCGCCACGCCTAAAGCAAACAACAATGTTTTATTCCACGCCATGGTTGAAGCTGGTGTGCAAGCAGGCTATCCACGCACTGATGACTTAAATGGTTATCAACAAGAAGGTTTCGGCCCAATGGATCGAACCGTAACCCCTAAGGGTCGACGTTCAAGCACCGCACGTGGCTATTTGGATATGGCCAAAGGTCGCGCGAATCTAAGCATTATTACCCACGCCATGACCAATCAAATTTTGTTTAGTGGCAAACAAGCCATTGGTGTTGAATATATTCAAGGTGCTAATCAAAACAACTTGCTTCAGGTCTATGCCAATAAGGAAGTTCTACTTTGTGCAGGGGCAATTGCATCACCGCAAATTTTGCAACGTTCAGGTGTGGGTTCAAGCACTTTACTTCAATCTCTCGACATTCCAGTCGTGCATGACTTACCGGGTGTCGGTGAAAACCTACAAGACCATTTAGAAATGTACTTACAATATAAGTGCAAGCAACCTGTTTCTCTCTACCCTGCTTTAAAATGGCAAAATCAACCTGTGATTGGTGCAGAGTGGTTGTTTAACGGAACAGGGATTGGAGCAAGCAACCAGTTTGAAGCAGGTGGCTTTATTCGATCATCTAAAGAGTTTGCTTGGCCAAATATTCAATACCACTTCTTGCCTGTTGCGATTAACTATAATGGCAGCAATGCCGTCAAAGAGCATGGCTTCCAAGCCCATGTCGGTTCGATGCGCTCACCTTCACGCGGTCGAGTACAGGTGACATCTAAAAACCCTTTCGATCATCCAAGTATTTTATTTAACTACATGTCGACAGAACAAGACTGGCAGGAATTTCGTGATGCCATCCGTATTACTCGTGAAATCATGCAACAACCTGCGCTTGATCCTTACCGTGGCGAAGAAATCAGTCCCGGAAAAGATGTGAGTAGCGATGCTGAATTAGACGAATTTGTACGCAATCACGCCGAAACGGCTTATCATCCATCCTGTAGTTGTAAAATGGGTGAAGATGATATGGCGGTAGTTGATGGACAAGGTCGTGTGCATGGCCTGCAAAATTTACGTGTGGTGGATGCATCGATTATGCCGCTGATTATCACAGGTAACTTAAATGCAACCACTATTATGATGGCTGAAAAAATCGCGGATCAAATCCGTGGCCGCCCAGCCCTACCTCGCTCTCATGCACCTTTTTATCAAGCTGAAACTGAATAATTTTTAATAGCTCAGCGCCTGACTTTAATTATCTTTAAAATAATAAGGTCAGGTGATTATTCATTTTTTCTTAAACAACAATGCTGAGTTTTGTACAGACAGTGCTATTTCTATTAGCATCCAATTTATTCATTTTAGCTTTTAAAATATTGAATGCCTGTATATATATTCAACATCATTATCTTAATTATCAAATCCTAACAAAAATAAACACCAATAAAAACAATGATTAATCTTACACATCACTCATATTTATAGTTCAACCCAACCCATTTACAATAAAAATTACTAAGTCAATACATATTTAGTCTAAAATATTCATAAATCAGAACTGTGTGATAGGCTCAAAAGTTATATTTTTTGTGCGCTTTTCAGCTTTTAAGTATTACTTCAACTATACCAAGCTGATCATTTATAAGCAGCTCTATCATTCTTCTTATTTTTATTCTATTCGCTATAAAGCGATCCAAAACCTGCTCCCCAAGGTCATAATCGCATGAACAAATTTTTAAAATACCTTTTGGTATTGATCGTACTGCTTATTATTGCAGTCGTAATTTTCTTATTTAGACCCATCACGTCTAAAAAAATCCAAACCACCAGCAATGAGCCTGTTGTTGACGCAGTCTTAGTCGGCGGTGGGATCATGAGTGCAACTTTAGGCACATATCTAAGCGAGCTTGAGCCAAACTGGCAAATTCGCATGTATGAACGCCTAGACAATGTTGCACAAGAAAGCTCAAACGGCTTCAACAATGCTGGTACAGGCCACTCTGGCTTTATGGAAATGAACTATACCTCTGAAAAAGATGGAAAAATGGACATTTCTAAAGCTGTGAACGTTGCGGAACAATTTGAAGTTGCAAAACAGTTCTGGTCTTATCAGGTGAAAGAAGGCGTTTTGGGTCAACCAAATAGCTTTATCAATCCTGTACCGCACATTGCCTTCGTTTGGGGCGATAACGTGAATTTCCTCGAAAAACGTTACGCTGCAATGGTTAAAAACCCAATGTTCTATGGCATGAAATTCTCTGAGAATCCTGCTGAAATTAAACAATGGGCGCCATTGGTAATGAATGGCCGTGATGCTGCACAAAAAGTAGCCGCAACACGCATGGATGTCGGTTCGGATGTGAACTATGGTTCGATCACCACTCAATTGGTCGATCACCTTAAAAAACAATCTAACTTCAAACTACAAACATCGACTGAAGTGACTGGCATTAGCCAAAACGATGATAAAACGTGGACCGTTGCATTTAAAAACCTCACTACAGGTAAAACAGATCACGTGAAAACGCGCTTTGTCTTCATTGGTGCAGGCGGTGCAGCGGTTAAACTTTTACAAATGACAGGCTTACCAGAAGCGAAGCAATATGCTGGCTTCCCTGTAGGTGGCGTGTTCTTAATGACCGACAACCCGAAAGTCACTGAAGGTCATACTGCAAAAGTTTATGGTCGTGCTGAATTAGGCGCACCCCCAATGTCTGTTCCACATATTGATACACGTTATATCGACGGTAAAAAATATGTGTTGTTTGGTCCATTTGCGACTTATTCAAATAAGTTCTTAAAACAAGGTTCTCAGCTTGATTTATTGAAATCAACCACGAAGAACAACGTTTTACCAATGACTGCTGTGGGTATGGAAAATCTTGATTTGGTGAAATACTTAGTTAGCCAAGTCATGATGACCGATGCTGACCGTTTTAATGAGTTGAAAAAATATTACCCTGATGCAAAACCAGAAGACTGGCGCATGAATCAAGGTGGTCAACGTGTTCAAATCATTAAGAAAGAACCAGGTAAACCTGCAAGCTTGCAATTTGGTACCGAGATTTTTGCGTCACAAGACGGTGCTGTGACTGCCCTATTAGGTGCTTCACCAGGTGCTTCAACTTCTCCTTATATTATGTTGAGCTTGCTTGAGAAAGCATTCCCACAACACGTAGAAGGTAAATGGAATCCGAAATTACATGAAATTGTAAAATCGTATCAACAAGAACTCAGCACTAATCCTGTTCTTCTTGACCAAGTTCGCCAGTACACCAGCACAACACTAGGTTTGAAATATACACCTATGGCTAAGGCTGCAAATGACGAAACTATTGCGGTAGCAAAAGCACAGTAATCTGCTTTAAACCCTAAAAAGGATGGACTTTGCACCATCCTTTTTTTAATTCATATTTGAAACTATTCTGTTTATGTCGCTTTTCCATTCCGACGCTTTTTTGGCTTTTCGTTCACGTGATTTTTCACTTCTGAGTGTCAATCAGTTGTGCTTAATTCTAGCCATCATGATTCAAGAAGTCGTCATTGCCTATAGCGTCTACCAACTCACTCAGAACCCACTCAGCCTTGGCATGATTGCATTAATTGAGTTACTTCCCTTTATTTGCCTCTCCCTGATTAGTGGCGACTGGGCTGACCGCTATAACCGACAAAAAATTGTGCAGTGGAGTTTTAGCTGTAGCACTTTAATTCCATTATTATTTATTGTTCTTTTTTCTCAGTACCAACAACAGCACATTCAACAAAATACACTTTTATGCGGCATTTATAGCCTCATCTTTTGCTTAGGCATACTTAGAGGCATTTACAGCCCATCTTTTAATTCATTACGCCCTTTTCTAACCCCCGAGTCAGCCTATAGCAATGCAGCCACATGGACCGCGCTCATTTGGCAAATGGGCGGTATTTTAGCACCCTTATGCGCAGGGCTTTTACTCGGCCAACTTGGGCTTGAAAAAACCCTCTTGATTGTTTTTTTCTTGTGTTGCGTGGGTAGCATCTGCTTATTCGGATTAAGCGCTCGTGACTTCCCTAGCACGCATAAACAACATTTAAGCAAAAGTTTGAAAGAAGCCTATTTGTTTATTTTTAAACATCCACTGATGTTTTGGAGTATGTTGCTGGATCTCAGCGCCATGCTTTTTTGTAGTGTCATTATCTTACTGCCTATTTTTGCACACGATATCCTTCATCTAGGCGTTGAAGGCTTAGGTATACTCAGAGCAGCACCAGCCATTGGCGCCTGTATCATGATGTTGATGTTGACCTGTTATTCTCCGATGCAAAATGCATGGAGAAACATGCTCTATAGTAGTTTTGCAATTGCTTTATGCACTTTAGCCTTTGCATTATCCTCCTATGCTTGGCTCTCAGTCTTCTTCCTTGTTTTGATCGGTGCCTTTGATAGTATCAGCATGATCATTCGACAAACTTTATTACAGCAACTCCCCCCAAAAGCACTATTAGGACGTGTAGCCGCTTTAAATGGCATCTTAGTGACTTCAGGCAATCAACTCGGCGCCCTACACACAAGCCTGATGACGCGCTATTTTTCGGTAGTGCCAGCAGCACTTATTGGCGGGACGCTGTGTTTAATGATCTGTGGTCTAAGTTCTACTCGTACGCGACATTTATTCAAACCATCTACAACACAACAAAAACATGCCACCGCCGCAAGAAGCGAATAGCATGTTAAGCTTCAAATCCTCTTTTAATACGATGTGAGTTTTCAATAGAGCAAATTATGAAACAAATTCTCCCCTTTTCACACACACTCTATGTCAAACTCTATGCTTTCGTACTATCCGTGTTGTTGGCTTATTGCCTATTCAATGCAATCTATAATGTGATTATTGGTGGAAAAAGCGCGTACCTTTTCAGTAGTCTGATTTTAATATTTCAAACCATTAATGTTTTTAAAACATCTGCAAATAAAAAGATCTATAGCTACATGGGATTGATTGGACTCATTTTAAGTCTGGTTTATCTCAATCATTGGATGTTTCTTTCTCAGCCTGAAAGTATTGCCATTCTTCCCTCAGTCATACTCACCTTACTTAGCTTAGGCTATTTTTCACAGCAACATTCTCGTTTAAATCTATTGAAGGGAGCTTTAATTTTTGGGCTTTTAGTACTGGCCTATACGCAATACCATGACTTGAACACTCTGCAAAACTATTATGACAGCCTGCATACAGGCGAAACATGGCAACAATATGGTGCTTTATAAAGATCAAAAAAACGTTAGAGTTTTCCTCTTATTTTAAACACAAAAAAGCCAGCAATACCGCTGGCTTGATTCTTTTAAACTTTAGCGATGAGTATGAATTGACATCACAATTCCCATGCTGGCCAGCATGGTAATCACCGCGGTTCCACCATAACTCATCAGTGGCAATGGATCACCTGTTACAGGTAAAATCCCGCTCACCATCCCCGAGTTTAACAATACAAAGAAAAAGAACGTTAAACCCACAGCACCCGCATATAAACGCCCAAAATTATGGAAGCTGTTCATACCAATAATCAAACAACGAATGATAATGGCCGCAAACAAACTAAACAGTAAGAATACCCCAATAAAGCCAAACTCTTCCGCATACGTTGACATAATGAAGTCGGTATGGTGCTCAGGTAAATACCCTAAATGTGACTGTGTGCCTTCTGTGAAACCCTTCCCCATTAAGCCACCTGAACCAATGGCAATTTTGGATTGGATAATATTCCAACCGGCACCCAATGCATCTGACTCTGGGTCAAATAAAGTGAGCACTCGCTTTTTTTGGTACTCTTGCAAAAAGAACATCCAAAGTAAGGGAGCGACAACAGCTAACGCACCACAGGCCAAAGCAATAAGCCGCCAAGAAATACCGCTGAGGAAAATGACGCACACACCAGGAATCAAGAGACCTAGGTTTAAGTCGGGCTGTAAAGCTGCCAATAAAAACGGCAGCATCATAATGCCCAACGAAATCACAATATGCATAAACTTAGGCGGGAATGCACGACCTGCAAAGTACCATGCCATCATCAAAGGCATGGCAAACTTCATAAACTCAGAAGGCTGCATACTACCAATACCGGGTAGACTAATCCAACGTCTAGCTCCCATGCGGGTTTCGCCCACCACCAAGACCAATACCATTAAAATCACAGCAAAGATGAAAAAATAAGGACTAATAGCCTGATAGACTTTGGGTGGGATTTGCGCACAGATAATCATCACAATGAAGCCCACAGCAAAGCTTGTGGCTTGGCGAAACACCATACCCATATCTTGCGCTGAAGCACTATAAATGACCAACAATCCCAACACGGCATTTAAAATCAGAAAGCATAAAAGCCATGGATCTAAATGTAATTTAGCCCAGCGAGATGAGTCATGTTTAATGCTTCTACCGTCACGTAAAGACTGACGTAAAAAACGATACTGCTGTGATGGTATCATTTGCGTAAATTGAATGAGCTAAAGACAGGGCAAATTATAAGTTCAAAGTGTTTTAGATAACATCATTCAAACCCATATTTCTGTAGTTTTAGCTCAATAAATCTAAATAATTTTTATTGTGCCGCCAAAATCAGGCGCGCAAGCTCAAGGTCATCTGGATAGGTAATTTTAATATTATCGGAGCGCCCTTGTACGACTTGAACCTTTTCACCAACAAACTCTAAAGCACTGGCTTCATCAGTAATTAAGGCTTGTACCTCTAGTGCATGCTCAATTGCTTTCTTCAGTACCCCCAGTTTAGCAATCTGCGGAGTTTGCGCCTGCCAAAGCTGTGAACGGTCAACGGTTTCTTGAATATCTTGCGCTGAGATCACACGCTTTAAAGTATCTCTAACAGGGATAGCTAAAATTGCCCCTGTATTGGACTGAATAGCAGTACCAATCAGTTTTAATAAACAATCCCGCGTTACACATGGACGTGCAGCATCATGCACAAAGACCCAGTCATCCGCATCAGCGATTGTGGAAAGATAATTGAGCGCATTAAGCACTGAGTCTACACGCTCAGCACCACCTTCACAAAAATGTGCTTTTTCCATGTTGGTAAAAGGCAAACTTTGAGCGACATCATCATCTGAACCAATCGCCAAAACATAGCCCTGCAAGGGCAATTGATTAAGACGTAAAACCGTATGTTCAAGTACGGTCTTTTGTCCAATCATTTGATATTGTTTTAGTTCAGTTTTAGAAAAGCGACTACCCGAGCCAGCAGCAGGAATAATAGCCCACAATTTATGGGGTAGCTGGAGGGGTTTCAGGCTCATCGTCTTCATTGGTTCGCAAATCAATTTGGGCGTTAGGATCAATATAAACAGGCTTATATTGAGTACTGATGGTACTCATTTGAATAAACGTTTCTCGAGGTTTGATTAAACCTAAGTCCAAGCGCGCATGCTCTTCAATGGCTTCAATACCATTTTTCAAATCATACACTTCTGCCGCCAAGACACGATTACGTTCTTTTAAGTCGTTATTAATTTCAGTTTGTTGTTGGATTTTTTGTGTGAGTTGTAAATGGTCTTGATAACCACCCTCACCAAACCAGTATAAATACTGAAACCCTGCGATCAAAATGATCGCAAGGCCTAGTAGTACTTTACTCATCAACGAGTCGAATACATTGAACATTGACATCAGTCGCTTAGTTTAAACCTTTAAACTCAGCTTTACCGCGGTAAGCAGCATTTGTCAATTCTTCAATACGAAGCAATTGGTTGTATTTCGCTACACGGTCAGAACGGCAAAGTGAACCTGTCTTGATTTGACCAGCAGCAGTACCTACCGCAAGATCCGCAATCGTTGAATCTTCAGTTTCGCCAGAACGGTGTGAAATCACTGTAGAGTAACCATTTTCTTTCGCAAGATAGATTGCATCTAGAGTTTCAGTCAACGTACCAATTTGGTTGTACTTGATTAAGATAGAGTTACCTACTTTCTCATTAATACCACGTTGAAGGATTTTCGGGTTTGTAACGAACAAGTCATCACCCACCAACTGGATTTTGTCGCCAAGGATAGATGTCAAGTAAGACCAACCTTCCCAATCCGACTCATCCAAACCATCTTCAATTGAGATAATTGGATATTGGTTGACAAGGCCTGCTAAATAATCAGAGAACTGGTTGCTTGTGAATGCTTTATTGCCTTCACCTGCAAGGATGTATTGACCATTTTTGTAAAATTCTGAAGATGCACAGTCAAGCGCAAGCATAATATCAGAACCCGCTTTGTAGCCAGTTTGACCAATCGCTTCAAGAATAACTGTGATTGCTTCTTCGTTTGAACGCAAGTTCGGTGCAAAACCACCTTCATCACCTACAGCAGTATTTAAACCCTTTTTGTTTAAAACTGATTTTAGAGAATGGAAGATTTCAGCACCTGCACGTAATGCTTCAGAGAATGAATTGAAGCCCACAGGCTCAATCATGAACTCTTGAATATCTACATTGTTGTCTGCATGCGAACCACCATTGATGATGTTCATCATTGGTACAGGCATAGTCAAAATGGTTTGACCGCGTAAGTCTGCGATGTATTGAAATAGAGGAATTTTCTTTTCATCGGCAGCAGCACGTGCAGCAGCTAGTGATACCGCTAAAGTTGCATTCGCACCCAATTTTTCTTTGTTTTCAGTACCATCAAGTTCGATCATCGTGTTATCGATGTCTTTTTGTTCAAATACTGACTTGCCCACTAAAGCATCACGGATAATCGTGTTTACGTTGTTAACCGCAGTTTTAACACCTTTACCCAAATAGCGTGCTTTGTCGCCATCACGAAGTTCTAAAGCTTCACGAGAACCAGTTGAAGCACCAGATGGTGCACATGCACGGCCAACTACGCCAGATGCTAAGATTACGTCTGCTTCGATGGTTGGGTTACCACGAGAGTCCAAAATTTCACGTGCACGAATGTCAACGATTTGGCTCATGAACAATTCCTCAGTTGATTAATAACGAGATGCTTTAGATGGCATCAATGAGTTTATAATTTAGTGTGTATCTAGCTTTTTGAAACCTTTAACCAAGGTGTCCAATTCTTTTAGCTGTGCCAAGAAAGGCTCAAGCTGAGACATACGCAGTGCGCATGGCCCATCACACTTGGCTTTTTCTGGGTCTGGATGCGCTTCTAAGAATAGACCTGCTAAACCTGTTGCCATTCCCGCGCGAGCAAGTGTCGTGATTTGCGCACGACGACCGCCCGCAGAATCCGCACGACCACCCGGAGTTTGAAGCGCATGGGTCACATCAAAGAACACAGGGACATTCATTTCTTTCATGATGTCAAAGCCCAACATGTCTACAACCAAATTGTTGTAACCAAATGCCGAACCACGTTCACAAATAATGAGCTTGTCATTCCCAGCCTCTAAACACTTATGCAAAATATGGCGCATTTCATGCGGTGCAAGGAATTGTGCTTTTTTGATGTTAATGATGGCATCGGTTTTTGCCATCGCTTCAACCAAATCAGTCTGACGACTTAGGAAAGCAGGAAGTTGAATAATATCCGCAACTTCCGCTACAGGTGCAGCTTGGTAAGGTTCATGTACATCAGTAATAATGGGTACATTAAAATGTTTTTTAATGTCAGCTAACCACTCAATCCCTTTTTCTAGGCCCGGCCCTCGAAACGAGTTCAAGCTTGAACGGTTGGCCTTATCAAAACTGGCTTTAAATACGTAAGGAATCTCCAAACGCTTGCAGATATCGACATAAGTCTCTGCAATTTCAAAAGCCAAATCTTTAGACTCAAGTACGTTCATGCCGCCGAATAGTACAAATGGCAAGTGGTTTGCCATTTGTATATCGCCTAAACGTACAATTTCTTGTGGTTTTAATTGTGACATTTAAACTTCCTAGTTTATTGCTTAACCCAAATTACTTCGCTTTTTTGTACTGTGCTTTCGCAGCATCAATAAAACTAGCAAATAATGGGTGTCCATCACGTGGTGAACTTGTAAATTCCGGGTGGAATTGTACAGCAATAAACCAAGGATGTTGAGGAATTTCAACTGTTTCTACTAAGTGCTGTACAGGTGAATAGCCCGAAATTTTCATACCAGCTTCTTCAAGCGCTGGAATAAAACGGTTATTCATCTCATAACGGTGACGGTGACGTTCAATAATATCTGCTGAACCATACACTTCACGTGTTTTAGTGCCTTCAACCAATTCTGATTTTTGAGCACCCAAACGCATCGTACCACCAAGATCAGAGTCAACATTACGCTGTTGCACTTCACCACGTTCATCTAACCATTCAGTGATTAGACCAATCAATGGAGACTTCGTCGAACGGTTGAATTCAGTCGAACTCGCGTCACTAATACCCACGACATTACGTGCATATTCGATCACAGCCAACTGCATACCTAAACAAATACCCAAGAATGGAACACCGTTTTCACGTGCGAATTTAATCGCTTGCATTTTCCCTTCAGTACCACGTTCACCAAAACCGCCCGGTACCAAGATTGCATCCATATCTTTCAATACTTCATTGACATCTTGGTTTTCAAGTTCTTCAGCATTGACATAGTCAATTTGAACTTTAACGCGATTCTGAATGCCCGCATGTAAAAGTGCTTCATTTACAGACTTATACGCATCTGGAAGTTCAACATACTTACCAACCATTGCAACACGTACAGTGTATTCAGGGTTTAGTAGTGCTTCTACAACATTGTCCCAATCTGTTAAATCAGCTTCAGGCAAGTCATTGAAACCAAAACGTTCACAGATTAAGTCGTCAACATTTTGTTCATAGAATGTACGCGGAATTTGGTAAATGCTGCGCGCATCTTTACACACCACAACTGCACGTGCTTCAACGTTTGTGAACAAGGCAATTTTACGGGTCGTGTCTGCATCAACATCATATTCAGTACGACAAATTAAAATGTCAGGCTGAATACCAATAGATAACAATTCTTTTACCGAGTGCTGAGTTGGTTTAGTTTTCAACTCTGCCGCAGATTTGATATATGGAAGCAAAGTCAAGTGCATAAGCATTGTGCGCTTATGACCTAGTTCAACCATAAGTTGACGTACAGATTCCATGAATGGGAGAGATTCGATGTCACCTACTGTGCCGCCAATTTCAACAATCGCAACATCATAACCTTCGCCTGCGCGAAGTACACGTTCTTTGATGTTGTCTGTAATATGTGGAATAACTTGAACAGTTCCACCAAGGTAGTCACCACGGCGTTCTTTATTTAAAACGTCTTGGTATACGCGACCAGAAGTAAAGTTATTTAACTTGGTCATTTTCGCACGACGCAAGAAACGTTCGTAATAACCCAAGTCTAAATCGGTTTCTGCACCATCCTCTGTGACAAAAACTTCACCATGTTGGAACGGGCTCATAGTCCCTGGATCGACATTAATGTATGGATCCATTTTTACCATGGTTACTTTTAATCCACGGGCTTCTAAAAGCGCAGCAACTGAAGCAGCTGAAATACCTTTACCTAGTGATGAAACTACACCACCAGTCACGAAAATAAAATGGGTCATTGGGTTTCTCGTACAATCGAGCCTAATTCGGCCTGCAATGTTGCGCAATTTTACTTTACCTTGTACCAATAAAGCAAAGTCAATCCGCATCAATTCATAGAACAATAAACAATTGGATATTCTATCAGCATTTGGCAGATAAAATTAAGCTAAGTTCATAGGATTTTCATCTTGCATTTTGCTGTTATAATGGCACCATCCTTCAAACACTCGATTTTATGTAATTATGAATAAAAAACTTTTAATTTGTGGCGCCATTGCAGCAGGCTTACTATTAACAGCATGTGTAAAGAAAGAAGCGCCTAAAGAAGATGAACAAGAACAAGTTGAAGTCGTCACTACAGAGCAACAACAAACTGTTGAACTGCAACCTTTAGCAGCGTCTGAGCCGGAGATTCCAGCGCAAGTTGAAGTGATTCGCGAAGAAACGCCGAATACAACTACCGAAATCCGTCGTGAAACGCCAGCACCTGCTCCAGCAGCTCAGCCTGCACCTAAAGCAGAAGCACCAAAAGCTGAAGAAAAACCAACGCAAGCACGTCCAAGTAATACAAACCCAAATACACAAACTGAAGACGATGCCGTTGCAGCAGCAATTGCAGCAGCAACACCAGCTTTAGAAAACTAATCATCACTATTTAGATGATTAAAAAAAACCCGATTGATCTCGGGTTTTTTTATTGCTGGTTTATAAGTAGACTTTTAATTTTTCTGCAAGAAAGTCGATAAACAAGCGAATACGCTTTGGCACATAGTTTTGTTGATAGTAGACCGCATGTATTTTCTGCTCTTTGATCTGAATTTGATCTTCCAACAGAGCAATAAACCGCCCATCTTGAATATCTTGCTCGACCATAAAGCGTGACAAACAGGCAATCCCTGCCCCTTGCAATGCCAACTGACGAACCGTTTCACCATTTGAGCATTTAATTTTGGCCTGAATAGTTAAAGGCCCATCCTCTAACTGAATAGGCCACGTATTTAAATGTGCAGGCTGACTAAAACCAAGCAAAGTATGTGAGCTTAATTCTGCTGCATTTTTAGGTAGACCATGTTTTTGCGCATAAACAGGACTTGCCACAATATATAACCGGCTTTTACAAAGCAGCTTGGCATGTAAGCTTGAATCCGCCAACTCACCAAACCGAATCGCGACATCAGTTTTATGTTCAAGTAAGTCTATAACCTGATCGTGATTGGTAATTTCTATATCAATTTTTGGATAGTGCTGTATAAACTCTTCAATCAACGGCACTATCACATGCAGCACAAAAGGCGTTGCTGAATCAATCCGAATTAAACCAGACGCCTCAGCATCATTATTTTGCAGACTTTCTTCAGCTTCGGTCAGGTCGAGTAAAATTTTACGCGCCTTTACCAAAAACTGCTGCCCTTCATAGGTCAGCTTGAGCTTCCGTGTCGTTCGTTCCAGCAAAGTCACATTCAACTTTGACTCTAAACGTTGCAAGGCACGGCTGACACCCGATGTGGTTTGATCCAACTGCTGCGCAGCTTTGACGATAGAACCACTATCAACAATGCTCACAAAAGCCGTTAATTCTTCTATGGTTGATTTCATGTGTAATTATTGATTAATAGTCAATAATATTTTGCAAATTACCCAGTTTTTAAGCAAGTCTTTTTTCTACAAAATAGCCTCATTCCATGAAACAAGTTATCGAGTAAAAAATGAATATCGTTCCTCAATTCGGCCTAGGTACTTTCCGTTTAACAGGTGACACTGTCATTGAGTCTGTGAAAACTGCGCTAGAAGTCGGTTATCGTGCAGTCGATACTGCTCAAATCTATGGTAATGAAGCTGAAGTTGGTCAAGCCATTGAACTCAGTGGTATCAATCGTCAAGATCTTTTTCTCACCACAAAGATCTGGACGGAAAATTATTCAGTAGAAAAATTGATTCCAAGCTTAAAAGAAAGTTTGCATAAACTAAAAACCGATGCAGTAAATTTAACCTTGATCCACTGGCCTGCCCCAAGTACAGGTGTGAGCATTACAGAACTCATGCAGAACCTATTGGAGGCAAAACAACAAGGTTTGACTGAACACATTGGTATTTCTAACTTCAATATTGAGTTGACGCAACAGGCGATTGAGAGTATTGGGCTAGAAAACATCGCGACCAACCAAATCGAACTCAGTCCCTACCTACAAAACCATCAACTGGTTGATTTCCTCCAAGCTCAAAACATTGATGTCACTTCATATATGACACTAGCTTACGGTAAGGTTTTGAATGATCCTGTTTTAATGCACATCGCGCAGCAGCATCAGGTATCGACGGCACAAATTAGCTTGGCCTGGGCATTACAACGTGGTTTTGCAGTCATACCTTCTTCAACCAAACGTGAACACTTGATATCCAACTTAAAGGCGCAAGAGATTCAACTGTCGACTGAAGAAATGATGGCAATTACGCAATTAGACCGAAATCAACGTGAAGTTAATCCTGAGGGATTAGCACCGATTTGGGATTGAGCATCGCTATGAAAATTAATTTTCCACTTTTGGCGCTTGCGGTGGGTGCTTTTGCCATTGGAACCACCGAGTTTTCCCCCATGGGCTTTTTGCCTGAAATTGCCAACGATTTGTCCGTTTCAATTCCACAAGCCGGACTGCTGATTAGTGCCTATGCAGTAGGCGTCATGATTGGAGCTCCGCTCATGACCTTATGGCTGGCACGCTTTCCTAAGAAAACAGCTTTAATCCTATTGATGGCTATTTTCACGATTGGGAATGTGTTGGCAACCGTTGTACCTGATTATATGAGCTTAATGGGTGCACGTTTAATTACCAGTTTAAACCATGGTGCATTCTTTGGCTTAGGTTCGGTGGTGGCAGCCAGTGTTGTGCCTAAAGACAAACAAGCCAGTGCAGTCGCCATGATGTTTATGGGCCTCACCATTGCCAATATTGGCGGTGTGCCACTTGCAACGTGGCTCAGTCAAAATACCAGTTGGCGCATCGCCTTTGCTGCGATTTCAATCTTAGGCATTATGACCATGTTGGCACTATGGAAAGCGCTACCGCAAGATCACGATGTGGTTAAACCGAATGTAGCAGAAGAATTACGTGTTTTAACACGTGCGCCTGTCGTCCTTGCTTTATTAACCACGGTCATGAGCGCGGGCGCAATGTTTGCGTTATATACCTACATTGCTCCGAGCCTACATGTATTTATGCAGGCATCACCGCAAACCATCACCTTGATGTTGGTTTTAATCGGGATCGGTTTCTCCATTGGTAATCATTTGGGTGGAAAGTTTGCCGATCTATCCCTAGAGAAAACCCTGATAGGCTTCCTTGTACTTTTAATGGTGATGATGCTTGTTTTCCCAGTATTAGCGCAAACAACTATTGGTGCAGCGATTGGCTTGGTGATTTGGGGTGCGGCAGCATTTGCGGTAGTACCGCCACTACAAATGCGCGTCATGTCAGTCGCAGCAGATGCGCCTGGGTTCGCCTCTTCGGTTAACATTGGCGCGTTTAACTTAGGCAATGCCTTAGGTGCCTTTGCAGGTGCAACGGTACTGAGTATGCAACTCAGCTATGCAGCAGTTTCATATGCAGGTGCCGCACTCAGCTTTATGGCCTTGATCTTGGTCTTACTACAAATGAAGTTCGGTCTTAGCAAGAAAGCCTGTGAAGCCGTTTAAGCCTTTACACTGCTGAACCAATCAAAAAAGACCTACACTGCTGTAGGTCTTTTTTTTAGTGTTTTTTGATGTTCCAGTTTCAAAAAGTCCGCAATCAGCTTGGTTGCCCAAGACTCGGTATTGAGTACCCCTTCATAGAAGCCACAATGGCTGCCTTTTTTGGTGGTCACTACCGCAATATTCGGCATTTGACGGATCATGTCTTTATACGGTTCAAAATTTTTAATATGACAGACGGGATCATCCTCTGCATTTAAAATCAGCAATGGAATGGTGACATTTTCAAATACATAGATTGGGTTTGTGGCTTGTTTATAACTGTCATAGTCCACATAACCCGCCATTTCATAATAACTCGACTCAAACTCAGCCAAGGTTTTAGTCATTAAAACTTGCGAGACAGACGCCGTTTCTTGCCAAGTTTGCTGATAAGGAAAAATAAATTTCTTAAACAGTTTCTTGGTCATGACCTTACTGTAAAAGGGATGCACATTTACAAAACCCAACTCCGTGTTATAACCCGGACACAGGGCAAAGGCCGCATTAAAAGGGGTTTGACTCCCTTCTTCGCCCAAATAACGCACCAAAAGCCCGGTTCCCGCAGAAGAGCCAACCGCATACAACGTTGAACTTGGAAATGTGCTTTGAATAAAGGCAATTTGCTCACGTAAATCATCGGTTGAACCGAAAAGATTCATTTTGGGTACAGGCATTGGAAGGTCTGCATGTCCACGGCGTAAGCACAGTGCAATGCGCCAACCCGTATAGCGATTTAAGTCACGCACCACCTCACGCATACTTTCAGGAGAGCCCGTAATCGTATGCATAACCACAACCGTTGGCGTCACTTCAGGCAAGTCATAACCGAACCACATAATGCCAGTGACCCCACCGTCTTGCATCTCTAATTGATCAAAATGATCGTATTCCAATTGAATCCGACGCTTTTGAATCACATCAAAATATAAAAGATGGGCATGCGTGTTGGATAACCACGGTGTTGGTCTGTACTTTTCCTGAAGCTGTGTAAGCGCCCCAACAGTCTCTTGAATTTGCCCTTGCGGGTTAACATAGAGCTTCGGTTTTTCCGCACCAGTCACTCGATCCCACGCCGTTTGGCTTAATTGGTTTAGCAAACTGAACACAGCATTCATATCAGTAACTTCTTTTTCCTATCTTTCTTGGTGATGCATCAATTTTCATGCCTAACTATAAATAACAAGTCACACGTTTATCATCCAGCTTGAGGTGCAAAAGCTGCCATTCGCTGTCCCATTTGTACAGCTAAAGCCTCTAGCCCAGATTTAGGACGGATCATCACTTCAAAATCTACAATTTGACCTTGCTCATTAAAACGAATCATGTCAATCCCTTTGAGCTTTTTTTCGCCGACATTGGCAGAAAACTCAAGGACGACACTTAAACCATCTTCTGTAAAAAATTCACGGTGGTAAGTAAAGTTTTCAAAGACCTGAATCACATTACTTAAAATAAAAAAAACCACTTGCTTACCCGGATAAGGATTAAACGCCACCGGTGAACGGAACACGACATCTTCTGCTAAAAGCTCATTTAAGATGCTCATATCACGAGTCGTGACCATATCATGCCAGCGTACCAATGCTTGTTTTGTTGTTGCTAAACTCATTCTTATGTCCTTATGAAAGTGAATCTACTCAAATCTGCAATAAAGGCACCTTCTCTTACACCACATACGTTTCATAGAAAAGGCAACACGAGGGAAAAGATAAGATTTTGGAAAATGTCTCTCCCAAACCCTCTCCGTATAGGAGAGGGAGCTTTATTACAAATTTTAAGCGGATAAATGATTGTTATCGATTAAATGGTCGCAGCCAATTCCGCACCTTGACGAATCGCACGCTTCGCATCTAACTCACCTGCTTCTTTCGCACCACCAATCAAATGCACATTTTTACCATCGGCTTTTAACTGATCATACATTGCAGTATAAGACTCTTGTCCTGCACAGATAATCACGTGATCTACCTCTAAAACGGTTGGCTGATCATTCACTGTAATGTGGAGACCTTGATCATCAATTTTGTCGTAGCTTGCACCTGCAATCATTTTTACATCGCGATGTTTTAGCCCTGTACGGTGAATCCAACCCGTGGTTTTACCTAAGCTTGCACCGACTGCCTTCGCTTTACGCTGTAGAAGGTAAATTTCACGATCCGATTGCTCCAAGACTGGCTGTTTTAAGCCACCGACATGTGCATAGCTGGTGTCGATTCCCCACTCATCATAGAATTTTTGTGGGTTTAAACTACCGCTTTCACCTTCATGGCTTAAGTATTCTGCTGTATCGAAACCAATACCACCCGCACCAATAATCGCGACTTTTTTACCTACAGGCTTACGCTCACGTAGAACTTCGATATAACTCAACACTTTCGGGTGATCAATCCCTTCAATAGTCAGCTCACGTGGAGTAACGCCTGTTGCAACCACAATGTCATCATAGCTTTCAGCACTCAGTTCTTCATAAGTTGCGGTATGATTCAGCACCAATTTGATATTCGGTTGTAATTCAATTTTACGTTTGAAATAACGCAGTGTTTCGTAAAACTCTTCTTTACCAGGAATAGTCTTCGCAATATTAAACTGACCACCAATCTGACTTGCTGTATCAAAAACAGTCACTTGATGTCCACGGTCAGCGGCATAAGTCGCAAAACTCAAACCTGCAGGCCCAGCACCAATCACCGCAATATTTTTCTTAGCCGCACTTTCTTTAAAAATCAGTTCAGTTTCATAGCATGCACGCGGGTTGACTAAACACGTCGCAATTTGCATGGAGAAAATTTGATCTAAACAGGCTTGGTTACAACCAATACAAGTATTGATTTCATCACTACGGCCTTGTTCTGCTTTGAGTACAAACTCCGCGTCTGCAAGCATTGGGCGTGCCATCGACACCATATCTGCATCACCCTGAGCCAAAACATGTTCAGCCATTTCAGGGGTATTAATACGGTTAGACGTCACCAAAGGAATTTGAACCGAACCTTTTAGCTTCTTGGTCACCCACGTAAATGCCGCGCGTGGCACTTTGGTTGCAATCGTTGGAATACGTGCTTCATGCCAACCAATACCTGTGTTGATAATGGTTGCACCTGCCTTTTCAATTTCTTTGGCAAGCTGAATCACTTCTTCTAAAGTCGAACCACCTTCAACCAAATCCAGCATTGAAAGACGATAAATAATAATAAAGTTTTCCCCCACTTCTGCACGAGTGCGTTTTACGATTTCAATCGGGAAACGAATACGGTTTTCATAACTTCCACCCCATTCATCATCACGATGGTTGGTACGTGCTGCGATGAATTCATTGATTAAGTAGCCTTCTGAACCCATGATTTCAACGCCATCATAGCCAGCGATTTGCGACAATTTTGCACAATTGGCAAAATCAGCAATAGTCTGATTCACTTCAGCAGAAGTAAGAGCATGGGGTTTTACAGGGTTAATCGGTGCTTGAATTGCAGAAGGTGCAACGTTTTCAGCCTGATAAGAATAACGACCTGTATGTAAAATCTGTAATGCGATTTTACCGCCCGCATCATGTACGGCTTGTGTGATGACTTTATGCTTTTCCGCTTCTTCTAAAGTATCTAACTTAGAACCACCGTGAAAAGTCACACCATGATCATTCGGTGAAATACCACCTGTTACGATTAGCCCTACACCGCCAGCGGCACGCTCTGCATAAAATGCCGCCATGCGATCATAACCACCTTCAACTTCTTCAAGTCCAACGTGCATAGATCCCATTAATACGCGGTTTTTTAATGTGGTAAAGCCTAAATCTAAAGGCGCAAGTAAATGCGGATAATTAGACATGTGTACTCCTTGGCGTGCTTTCGCTGGCTGGTATTTTAAATACAAGGTTAGATCAAATTATTTAATGCAACAAGTTGCATAATGTTTATCTTTATAATCGAGATTTGTTTTTTATGCAACATGTTGCATAATGACTCTACGTCCATTTTATTTGCGAAATATTACCGAAATGTCATTAGCTCATGTTTTATTGACCAGTTTGATTGAAAAACCAAGCACAGGTATTGAGTTAGCGCGTCGTTTTGACCGTTCAATGGGCTTCTTTTGGAATGCAACACATCAACAGATATATAGAGAACTCAGCGCTATGCAGAGCAAAGGCTGGATTTCAACAGTAGAAGATGATGGTGCTACCTCGCGTAAAAAAACCTATCAAGCAGAACAGCTTGGACGTACAGAACTTGCGGACTGGTTAGTAAAGCAAAGCCCACCTGCCCAGCTCCGTGAAGAACTGATGGTGAGACTGCGTGTTGAGGCTCAGCTTGGTGGCAATACAGTTTTGCCTGAACTGGAACGACATCTCATCCTACACAAAGAAAAATTGCAGATCTACCAAAGTATTTTTGCCAAAGACTTTGGTCATGCTGAAGAAAATGATCGTACCCTATACATTCATAAAATGATTTTACAACTTGGAATTAATTTAGAATGTGGTTGGATTGAGTGGCTAGAGACCATGATTCCAGCGCTTAAAAACTTCGAAAAATAATAAGCCACGCAAAGGATGGACCATGCCACATTATTTAATGCCAGATGGCGAAAAACTCTATGTTCGAGAATTTGGACAAGGCACACCTGTACTGGTTTTATCTGGCTTAGGGATGCAAAGTTGGCAATGGCTGCCTTTTTTATATCAACACCGTAAAAAGTACCGCTTTTACATTCCTGACTGGCGGGGTTTTGGTGGTTCAGCACAGTGCAAAATTCCCACACTGGATGCAATTTCCAGCCACTGGCAAGATTTAAACTGCTTTCTAAATCAATATGCTGATACAGCATTCCATGTGATTGCCTACTCTATGGGCGCCACGACAGCCATGCATGGTATACAATATGGTCGCTTTCAAGACCATATCAGTAGCTATTTACACATTGACCAAACTCCCAAGATTAGCGTAGATGCAGACTGGCCACATGGTTTATTTGCTGAAAAGCATGCTGACTTCAAAGTCATCCTACAAAACATTGCAGACCTATTGGCTCAAAATGCGCAGTATCGTTTGGTTTCAGACTTAACAGCGTCTACGCGCACAGAACTGGTTAAGCAATGGTTGGCTTTTATTCAACTACAAGCCACACCATCTCGAACTGCGGCCTTATTTCAAAAAGCATTTCAACAGCCACACTTGCAAAAATTCATGCTCCCAATCCAGCGTTTAGACTATATGGCTTGGTATATTCAAAATTATCTTGATCATCAAGAAGACTATCGCAGTGCGCTCAGTCAGATTGACCGACCGGCTACATTTTTTATTGGTGAAGACTCAAAATTTTATCCTGCTCAAGGACAAAAGCTGATTGCCTCAAGTGTGCCTCATGCAAGAATGGTGATCTTTAAAAAATCTGGGCATACGCCTTTATTGAGTGAACCGCTCAAATTTTCCCAAGAAATTACACATTTCCTCAAGACTACAGACGTTTAAATGTGTGTCGCACTATCAACCAAATAATGAATATTTTTATAACAACTGAAGATAAATACACTCAATCATTCCATTGTAATGACAAAAAACAGATCAACCCGATAAAAAATCAATGCTTAGGAACTCTGTACACGACAAATTTCACAGAACCCTTATCCTATCAGGGTTCTGCCTTCTTAAAATTGCCAAAATTTCCTTAAACTCTTCTTTTTTCCCAAAACCAATTAAACGCTGAATCGCCATTTGAACATAGTCTAAACCATAGCGAAATAAACTCATTGAGAGTCGTCCATGCTTCTTTATTTTTATCACTTTTTTTTGATCATGTTGCCATTCACCCGTTAAGTAACACCAACAGAAGCTTATAGCTAACACCGCAATCAATTTTTTCACTCGTCTAGGGTCTGTCAAGCGCGTATTTTCAAGATTAAACCCGCGTCCTTTGAGACAACTGAATAAGGTTTCAATTTCCCAGCGTAATGCATAATCCTGAATAGCATTGGCATTAAACTGAGGAGAAACGACGAGTAAAAGCTCTCCATTTTCTAACTGTAGTGCACTTATATATAGTTTCACCCGACCAACCAAAATCCGTCGTTTACGACATTCAATTTGACCAACTTTAAGATGGCGAAATAAATCACTAATTTTATGATTCTTTCCTAAATGATTGGTGACAATGAAGTTTTTTTAACACGAATGCAGAAGTTGATGTCTTGTTCAATTAACCATGTAAACCACTGCTCACCGATAAACTCTCTGTCTGCGAACACATTCACAATACGGTCTTTACCAAAAATGGCTATAAAGCGTTGAATCAAAGCAATGCGCTCTTTCGTATCTGAATTTCCACGTTTATTAAGCAATGTCCAAAGGATAGGTATCGCTATTCCACGATAAACGATTGCGAGCATCAGGATATTAATATTTCGTTTTCCCCATTTCCAATTGGTTCTATCTAAAGTCAGTTGCACTTGGTCGAATGAAAACATATTGAAAATCAACTGAGAAATTTGACGATAATCAAAATACTGACCTGCAAAGAAGCGCTGCATACGTCGATAAAATGATTGTGGTAAGCACTTGATGGGCAAGGCTTTAGATGCAGAAGAAAGATTACATGTTTGCTTTAAAATAATCACAAGCATGATGAGCGCAAAGCACTTTAAATGTGACTTGTTCCATTTTAGAGATTTGTTTAAGATAAGATATAACTCATTGAGATGTGTCATAGTATTCGTCGTTAGAAAACAATTATTATGACATTATTTCAATGAGTTATCTATTTTTGTCGTGTACAGAGGCTTAGGAATTAAAAAAGGCATCTCTAAGAGATGCCTTTTTCTTATGCTGCATAGGTCTGCTTGAGATAAGCAACAATATCTGCCGATTCAAACAAAGCCGTTTCAGTGTTTGGATCAACCAAATATGGCACTTGAATATCACGCCCCATCACCTGCATGACTTGCTCACGCTTTCCACCTGCCAAAGGTACATATTTGCCCGGCTTTAAACGCAGTACTGCTGGGCCTTGATCTTGCCAACGTTCTTTAGGCACATTATGAAACTTAAAAGGCAGCTCCAACTCGGTAAGTAAACCACGGACAATCCGAGTATAAGGACTGGCTTCAAATCCCCAAAGTTGTAACAGCTGTTCTGGCGCTACGCGATCTTTAATACTCTTATTGACCCACACTCCACTCGCACCATTTACCAATGTCCCGACATAAGCAACATAAGGTGTTTTAGGATAATGTGCATACTTTTTCGGTGTTTTACCACTGCGGCCATACTGTTCAAACAAGTAGTGAATAATATCTTCAGACTCGTATAGCTTAGTGTCTGTATTTTCATCGAGTAAAAAAGGAAATTGGGTTTTCCCACCCAACTGTTTCACCAAAGGACGATATTTAGTTCCACCCTTAGGACATGGATACACTTCATAATCCAAGTTCAACAAAGTCAGTACTTCACGCACACGACGACAATATGGCGAGCCTTCAAACTCATAGAGCTTCAAAGGTTGTTCAGGTTGTTTAGGATGCGGCGTTCCAGTTACACCACGCCCACCTTGTGCAAGCCCCGAAAAAAGAGCCTGAATCACTTTAATTTGATGCTTCACCATATTACACGTCCATATCTTTTGTTTATGTTGTTATGAGTCTGGTTGGTGCTTATTCATCGACCAGTTTTTCTTTTGCAATGACAATACCGTTATTATCCGCATAGAGATAATGACCTGATTGAATGGTGACACCACCAAAATGCAGGCTGATATCAACTTCTCCTACACCCTTACGATTACTTTTTTGTGGAATGGCGGCTAAAGCATGCACCCCTAAATCCAGTTCAGCAATGGCATCTACATCACGGACACAGCCATAAATCACCACACCATTCCAGTGATTTTTGACTGCTGACTCTGCAATTAAGTCTCCCATCAAGGCACAGCGCATCGAAGCGCCACCATCCACAACCAATACTTTACCCGTACCATCTGTTGCTAACAGCTCTTTCACCCGAGAGTTATCTTCAAAGCATTTAACCGTCACCACCTGACCACCAAAGGTTTTACGTGCACCATAGCTCCTAAAGAACTTACCATCCATCGATGGGCTGACCACTTGTAAATCAAGTTCAGGATGATCATCCAATAAATCGCATGTCACAAATGCTGTCGTCACCACACTTCCCCTCATTTTGTCTTTTGTATGCGTAAATTATCATATGTTTCAAATTTCTCGGTCTGCGTTTGGGCAGCCTCGACCATAGTATGAGCCACTTGTTCTGCTGTCACTGGCTTATATTTAAAATGCTTTGGTATAAAATGCGATAGTTTGGTATAAGCCTTTTGGAAAATATCTTCCAACATGCGACCTTCATTACGCTGTCCGATCAGTAAGGATGGCTGCAGAATACTAACCTTATATAAATCGAGTCCTCGAATAGTCTCTTCAAGCTCACCTTTGACGCGATTATAGAAAATTTTTGAATTGGCTTGCGCCCCCAAGGCACTGATCAACACATAATGGGTTTTGATCAAAACAAACAATTCAGCAAAATGTGCATTCACCACATAGTCGATGGCATAAAACTGCTCTTTTGAGCCAGCTTTCTTTAAAGTCGTCCCCAAACAACTAAAAGCATGACTATAGCCCTGAACATCTTCATGGTTGAGTAATAAAAAATCATCCAGCTCCAGTTGCTGAACTTTGTCATACTGATCGAGCTGCACATTATGCTTTCTGACCACAGCCAATATTTTGCTACAACTTTGCAGTTGTTGTAATTGTTGAATCAGGTTTAAGCCCACCAAACCCGTTGCTCCAATCACAATGGCTTGTTCTATATTTTGTGTCATTTTTATACAAACTCCCATGCAGATGGCTAATCTTACCTTTTCTTTAAAATTTTTATGTATCTTAAATATAGTCAAAGCATGTCAAGACTTGACTTCACTGCGTATATTAATCAAAATATGCCACTTGTTTACGGGCTGGTGATTGTTCTTCTGATGTGGTTTTCAGTTTGAATTTCAGCCCGCCCAGACCAATCTATTTCAAGGAGTGCACGAGTGGCAAACTCTGCTCAAGCTAAAAAACGTGCTCGTCAAAACGTTAAAGCACGCAAACACAACGCAAGCTTACGTTCTATGGTTCGTACTTACATCAAACGTACAGTAGCTGCTATCGCTGCTGGTGATTACGCAGTTGCTTCTGAAGCATACAAAACTGCTGTACCAGTAATCGACCGTATGGCTGATAAAGGCATCATCCATAAAAACAAAGCTGCTCGTCATAAGAGCCGTTTAAATGCACAAGTTAAAGCTTTAGCTAACTAATTTATGCATTAAAAAAAGCCCTTTTTAAAGGGCTTTTTTTGTATCTATTTTTTGAACTTTCACTGTTTCGCACAACTTTTCCAGCACATCAGTTACTTAACAATACAGCTTAAAACCCAAATAGAATCCATCAGCCCTCTCTAGCATCCACAAGAACATCTACTTACAAAAAAAGCCCCCCCCTTTAGGGCAATGCTGTTCACTTAAGAGGAGCAGCATTTCGATCTACTGGATAACGGGTTTTTGACATCTTAACCGTTCGGGGTGTTGTTGCCCTCGAACGCCTTTCCAGAAACAGGCTACCTATCCCTGATCTCAGCTCCGATAGCCGCCTGCCAGTTCTTGATAATGGGTTGGCATTCGCCATCACGATCAGCTGAACGGCTATGTACTGGCATACAGGCTTGAAACGGATATCCGAAGGTGAACGCCCAAAGGCTACCGCTGCAAATGCCGCTTCTCGCCGGATAATATTGTAGGTCAGCAATAGACCCCACAGCTCTTGATAAACCAGCTCTACTGTCTTGCTGCGAAGCGTGATGGCATTATGCTGCATCGAGCTTTTGATATCCCGAAAACCTAATTCGATTTCCCAGCGTTCTTGATAGAGTCTAGCGATATCCTTTGCAGGATACTGATCGGCCGGCAGCGAGGTCAGAACCGTCTTTATTCGTCCCTTATCCACAGCATAACTGACTTGCCTGACTTCCCAGTATTCGGGGAGCATCGGGTTGTTCTTTCTTGCTTGGGGTGATACTTTCATCCGTACCCGCACGTCATCTTCTGCATACGTCTCGATCACCTCACTTTTCAGATTTTTGCGTTCCGGAATCAACCAGTGACGACCTTGACCCTGCATCGAGAGTGAAAGCAATAAGTCCGCACTCCAAAAACCCTTGTCAAACAAGGTGATCGAATGATCGGGAATCTGGCTGAGAAACTTCGACGCCAGAGGAATCTCCCCCCGGCGATAGGGACTGATCTGCGCATCGACTAATATATGCGAGCGCACATTCATCAGTGCGACGAGCCGTAGCATCGGAAATGGCGTCTGGCGCTGCGTGGAAGTATTCCCTGAGCCAAAATGCTCACGAAGATCATTTGTATCTTGGGTTCGCAAGAGTGCACCGTCGACAGCAAAGACCTGAAGCCCCTGCCATTGATCATCTGGGTAACGCTCATGTCCCCAGTGCTGACCTGTCTGGCGAAACAGCCACTCCACAGGATCTGCACCCAAACGCTTACGTGCTTCAGTTACCCCGCTGCGTGCCAACAGGTCAAGAGAGGCCAGTCCTTGAGCGCAAATATTTAGTCTTCTTGCCACTTCATGGACAGGCTCATCACGAAAAATCGCCATTCCGAGAACCAGCCAGAGAACCTGATCTGCGGGCAAGCGTCGCCTGCGGATAGTAGCCGAACTGCTCAATTTAAGTGCAGATTCAACCCACTCAATGGGGATATTATGAGTAAATGTATTCAGATCCGAGAAGTTAAACAGACTGTTGAGGTCGAGAAGATCCTGCTGAAACACCATAAAAAATCCAATGCCAAACCCGACATCGGATTCTCTAACAAACTCCGCCACGCTTCAATTGCTTAAGTGAACAGCATTGCCCCCCTTTAGGGAGCTCTTTTCATTTCATGTTAACCATTTGGCAGATGAGCAGTGGTTTAATTCAAAGATTGAATTTTCAGGTTTTTCACTAAAATACCCATGTTTTTTGAGGTTGCCCCAGCCAAAATCAAGCTTGTATTTTGGTTCAGCATTGTCCATCGTTGATTATTATTTCCAGAGGGCTTTGTTGCACAAACATTCAAAAGCTAAACTTCTTCCAAGTTATCTAAATTTAAGTGGCAACTTGGGTGTGAGGTCGGCCTAAATCTGTAAATTTATTTAATACGGCCACACGTGCATGAATCTCATTGACTTGGCTTTGAAAGTTTCTCGCACGGAGTTTATCGCCTAATAATTTGATGCAATGCATCTTGGTTTCTATCAGACTTCTGCGATGATAGCCTGACCAATTTTTCCATATTGTTCTTCCTAAACGTTTAACTGTTCGAAGTAATTCATTTCGCTCTAGCGAGCTGGTCTTTGTATCTTTCCAAGGTTTGGCATTTTTTCTTGGCGGAATCACCGCATGTGCTTGTCGGTCTGCAATTACTTGACGGCATTGCTTGGTGTCATAAGCCCCATCAGTATAGACAGAGTCAATCTGCTCATCTTGTGGAATCTGATCGAGTAAATCACCAAGCACTTGTGAATCACTCACATTATTTGTAGTGAGTTGAATAGCGCGTATTTCAAGGGTTTCAGCATCTATACCAATATGAAGTTTACGCCATTGGCGACGATATTCAGGTTGGTGTTTCTTACGCTTCCATTCACCTTCGCCTAGAAACTTTAAGCCAGTAGAATCGACGAGTAGCTGGAGACCATTACTGCTTTTTTGATAGTTAATTGCAATATCAATATGCTTTTGTCTTCTGCAAATGGTGGAATAATCTGGCGCTGTCCAATCTAAACCACAAAGCTTAATGAGGCTTTTCACAAAGCCAGTGACCATACGTAAAGAGAGTCGAAATAAGGATTTGATCATTAAACAGCATTGGATGGCTGTATCTGAATAAGTTTGATTTCGACCATGTTTACCTTTGGGTTGAGCGTACCATTGCGTCTTGGGATCAAACCAAATTGAGAGATTTCCTCGATTTATTAATGCACTGTTATAAGAAGACCAATTGGTTGTACGATAGATTTTAGGTGTGGGCTTATTCATTTGAGAATTATATTGTGGAATAAGCCTTTAGAGATAGGTTTGTGCAACAAAGCCAATCCAAAATGACTAAAATCCCATAAATAAATTATGGTATTCTGTTTTCTTATAATGAAACCACATAGAATGTTCTACTGGGGAATAGCATGATTAATAAATTTCTTCCAACACTTGAAAAATTTCAACCGACAGAACAACAATATATTGAGTATTTTCATACCAAAGGTGAAAAAGACATACTCGCCAAAGTCATCTCAAATATGCGCGGAACCGCAGAAATTCAGGCTTCTCAGGGCGTTGACGCGTGGTTAGGCTATGGCGTCTATTTACCTGCAATTGAACGTATTTTTGCACTGCATCAAGGAGAAACGGAAGCTGAGTTTTATGACCGCACTCAATATCCAGCCGATGTTGTCAATGCTTATACCCTTTCGAATCATGAGATTGCCACGCTCATTGCTGCAGATAAATACAATCGTATTCATCAGCACAGCGTAGCGGTGAATACCTCATTATGGCCTTTAAATGATGAAGGCCTAAGTATCGACTTGCTCGATTTTCCCAATCGACTCAAAGCAAAAATTTAAACTGATGCGATATAGCATTTAATAAGGTTGACGAATGATCGATCTATAAATCTCGTATATTCTTTTTCTCATTCAAACGACCGCTTAAATGAATCAACGAGATTTATAGTTGAATTAATTTTTGTTTTTAAACAAAGCACTTACAGATTTTGAAATTCATGAATATTCAGTTCATTCATTTCTCCGCGCCAAATCCATTTCAATTTGGATTCCAAAAACACATCCCCCTCAAACCACACAAAAAGACCTTCCATCATTTTCGGCCAGTCTTCTTTGGTCACAATCGTGCGCCCTGAAATAACCGCCAAAATCGCAGCTAAAATCGTGTCATGACTGACCGCAAGGCTCAAACCATAAGGGTTGTTCGGATGCGTGTTATATATAAGCTCCAATACATCTACGACGCCATGAATCGGATGCTTCATACCGGGTAAGGCATTATTCACAAAGCTATTAATAAATCCTAGAGCACCTTGACGCTGAAAATAAGGGCCGGCTTGCTTAATATCCAAAACAAAACTGCCTGGCTCAACCAATAAACCTTGTTCGATAATTTCAATACGGTGGGTATTCGGCTCAAGGGTTTGCCCATCTGCCCCTTGAATCATTAGTGCAGCGGTATCAATACAACGTTGAATTGGGCTAGAAATACAGTGTTGTATCACTCGATCCGTATTATCGATCAGATAGGAACCCCATGCCTGTGCCAAATCGCGCCCTTGATGCGTCAACTGTAAATCATAGCCTGCAAGCCCCTGACCCGTAACAACTTCACGAATGGAATGACGTGTAAACAACGTCACTGGCGTTTTTGCATCTGGCAATAAATCGATTGCCTTCAACATACTAGGCGGGAGTAACTCTAAGGCCATAATCACTAGCAACTCAATAATTCAAAAAACACTATAGCACGCTCAGTTTTTAGCTCAAGCCGACGAAGGCATTAGTTCAAGTGCTTGTAATGCCAGTTTTTTCATATCGTTATTTCGATATGCAATAAAACCGCCATTCAATAAACTCAATCTTTGATTATATACAAATGGTCGTCCCTGAAAATCAACCAAACCTCCACCGATCCGCTCCAATAAACACTGTCCAGCACTGGTATCCCACTCACTCGTTGGGTGAAAGCGCGGGTAAATATCGACCCGGTCTTCCAACACCATGCAGAACTTATATGCACTCCCTGCACGATACTCTTGAATAGGTGTAAGTTTTTCTAACTGCTCTAAATACACTTGGTACTGCGGTTTACTCTGACTACTTTGACTTAAGCCGACTTGAACAGCACTGTTGTTTTCAACTAGAACATATTCAGACCATACGTCTTTTTCCATATTGTATTTTAACGGCTGACCGTGTAGTGGACAGAAGTAAACTTGCTGTTCACAAGGAATAGCCAACACCGCAAAAGTTGTATGCGCACCCTCGATAAGACTGAGATTGATAGTGAATTCTGGACGTTGATGCAAAAATTCTTTCGTACCATCTAAGGGATCAAGCATCCAAAAAGACTGCCACTGCTGTCTATGCACATGCTGCCCTTCTTCAGAAAGAACAGGCAAATGAGGAAAGGCTTTGTTTAAAGCATCGGTAATAAATTGATTGACACGATAGTCAGCTTGCGTGACAGGTGAATGATCGGATTTTCGTTCAACTGTAAAATCACCACCTGCAACATAAGCTTGATACTCCTCTCGCAAAATCTCGCACGCTTGAGTCACAATCGGTACAAGTTGCAATATCAGTGCATCTTGAGGTGCAGTTGTGGGCTTAAACATGAGACCGCCTTTTTATTCATTAAGTTATAGATCGAGAAGTTCATCTATTGGGATAGCAGCATTCTCATCGCCTTGTATTCAACGGTATGCTGTCACCTCAAAGTGAGAACACGTGAACACTTTTTTCAACACTGCCTTAAAAATATTATACGCCTAAGACACTCAGGAAATATCACTCAATTCCAATTCTTCTTTTGACTTTGGGTTGAGTAGTCCAATCAACCTGACTTTACCTTTACCCACACCTTAAATATTGAGACCAGAGAAAGTCACAAGCTGACCGTTTCTAATTTGTACTTACTCTTAATTTCTTTTCAGCTTTATACATCCAAGTGATTACTTTAGGAAAAATCATCGCGCAAAAAAATCCCACGCATGGGAGCGTGGGATATAAAACAAGAAAAGCTACAGCGCTTTAATTTCGAGTATAGTATAAACCTGTATTTCAAATACATCAATTAAAAAAATGCGGTATCCCTGCAGTTTTTTTAAATTACTTTACAGCGACTCATTTTTATCTGAACACTTCACTTCTAATTGATACTCATCCTGCGTCACTTTGATCTTAATCTTTTGATACTTTCTTTTATTCGGATCCATAGCCGAACTAGCGACTTCATGCAAAAACTTTCGGTCATTCATAAGCTCGCTATATGCTTTATAACCAATCAAAATCTTTTCAGGCTTTTTATTTTTGGAAATTAATTCTTTTAGAATATCGTCTAGTTCATTTGCAGTAACAATTGACATATCGAAGCAACTCAAAATAAAAAAGATTATCCATGAATAATATGATCAAAAGATGTCAGAAATCATCTTTCTCACTATTTTCATTTCAATAGAAAAATAAAAGCCCGATCAGTATAAAAACAAATCGGGCTTTTAGTCTGCAATCACTCAGACCAGAAAGTTATTATAATAAAAAACCTGTTTACCTCTCTCCAAATAAACAGGTTTAACTGCACAAACATCATCTAATCATTATATTTTCATTTCTTTATGCCATACACTCTACAGCTCAAATATTTCAAAGAAATGAAACCTTAGTTTTTTTACACAATTGAATATTTAATCATCATTACGTAAAAAAGTTAGCTCATATTCATCATGCGTAATTTTAATCTTGGTATTACGATAAGTCCGCTTATTTGGATCTAAAGATGAACTCATTACATTTTCTGCAAATTTTTTATTCGACATAAATTTTGCATAAAGCATATAACCAATACGGATTTTTTTAATGGCCTTTTTCTTACCTTTTGCTTCATATTTATCTAAGGTTTCATCTAAAAAATCTAAATTTAATTCACTCATCTATTCCTCTCTATTTTATTCTCATTCGCCACATCTTTTTTAACCGATTCTTGTTTAAATAACCAGCAAAACCACTTTATTTTTTATTTTTGTCAGAAAACTGACTTTTATTGCGCTGGGCTGGATACAACGAGTCTTTCTCCGTCAGCTGAAGTGGTTTAAATTTAGCTTCAAACATAAAAACTACCCTTAGGTGGTTTTAATGGTATCGATATAAAATGAACATTTGATGAAATAGATTAGATAGACATGTGAGCCGAATAGTTAAGCAGTACTGAAAAGCTGACAAAACCAATGATGCTGTCCGTTGTAATCCATGGCTGATTTAGGTCAGCAGCAACAGTGGAGGCTTTCGATAATAATGACAGCTCTAAGTGTTCTCATCGGATGTTTACAAAAACTCTTCCTTCTCCATAAGGTGAATCATTTCTTATGCTGAAGTTCAATATTGTTGTGGATCAATGTGCGATTAACACATCTTATATGCTCTTACTTAAAAAATTGAGATCCCATATTCTTCAATTTTTGACAATGGGCTATGCAAATCCGTCATCTTATGCATCTATACGCTATAATTACGTCATATTTGCATAAAGCAAAACTGCTAAATCAGTTGCTAACTGTTTTCTATAGCCATTGCTGAACTTTGAAATATTGGAGATTTTTTGAGTGGAAAAGCCAATTATCATTTTTGATATGGACGGTACATTACTGGATCTTGCCTATGATGATTTTATTTGGAATCATCAGCTTCCTATCCGTTATGCTGAACAACACCAGTGCTCTTTAGAACAAAGTACTCAGGCCCTGTTTCAGTTTTATCAAACCCATAATCATACACTCAATTGGTATTCTACGCGCTTTTGGACAGCTAAAGTTGGCGTAGATACGCTCGCTTTGCAGCAGGAATTTAAGCATAAAGTTAGCCTACGTGAAGGCTGTCTTGAACTTCTCGACTATTTAAAAAGTAACGGCTACCCTTGCTGGCTTGCCACTAATGCGGACTGTGAGGGACTCAAGTTCAAACTCGAACACACGAAACTGGCCTCATATTTCGATGTCATTATTAGCAGCGAAACCCTCGGTCATGCCAAAGAGTTTACTGAGTTTTGGCAACATCTCCATGAACGCCATCCTTTTGCAGCCACACAGTGTTACTTTATCGATGACACTGAAAAAGTATTAAAAGGTGCTGAAAGTTATGGTATTCAAAACCTATTTACCATTGCTCAACCCTCATCACTAGGTCAAAGCAAGACATCCAGCCCTTATCCGATCTTAAATCAGCTCACCGATTTAATTCCTTATTTAGAGCAAGCTGAGGTCACGGCCAAATATGCGTAAATCCACTTTAGCGGAAGATGCTGTCGGCATGCGCATTGACAAATGGTTATGGGCAGCACGTTTTTTTAAAACGCGCTCCATTGCCAAAAATGCAATTGAGGGGGGCAAAGTTCACCACAATGGCGAACGTGTCAAAGTGTCGAGAGAAGTTCGGGTTGGAATGGAACTCACCATACAACAAGGTATTGACAAGAAAACCGTAGTGATCAAAGAACTCTCTGACGTGCGTGGCCCCGCTCCTGTTGCACAAAAATTATATGAAGAAACTGAAGTCAGTATTACACGACGGGAATTGATTGCAAGCCAAAGAAAGTTGCATAATCTAGCTCGACCTGATCATCGTCCAAGTAAAAAAGACCGACGCGATATCAGTAAGTTTAGACAAGAAAATGATCAACAATTTGACCAATATTGGTCTTATAATGATGATGAATGACATGCGTCATATTGTGTCGCACACGATCTGACTTTTATAGAAGATACAGACTAAATCTGTCACTATACTGAGCATATTCAGTAAATATCCGTGACATCGTTTTGAGGTTGTAAGATGGATGATAATAAAAGCAAGGCGCTCAATGCTGCGCTAAGCCAAATTGAAAAGCAGTTTGGTAAAAACACAGTAATGCGTCTTGGCGATAACACCGTACAAGCTGTTGAAGCGGTATCAACGGGTTCTTTGACACTTGATATTGCTCTAGGCATTGGCGGCTTACCAAAAGGTCGTATCGTTGAGATTTATGGTCCTGAATCTTCAGGTAAAACAACCATGACTTTACAAGCGATTGCCGAATGTCAAAAAGCAGGTGGTACATGTGCATTTATTGATGCAGAACACGCTTTAGACCCACAGTATGCGCGTAAACTTGGCGTAGATATTGACAATCTACTGGTTTCTCAGCCTGACCATGGTGAGCAAGCACTTGAAATTGCAGACATGCTGGTTCGCTCTGGTGCCATTGACCTCATCGTTGTCGACTCTGTTGCAGCATTGACACCACGTGCAGAAATTGAAGGTGAAATGGGCGACTCACACATGGGCCTCCAAGCACGTTTAATGAGCCAAGCATTACGTAAAATTACAGGTAATGCAAAACGTTCAAACTGTATGGTAATTTTCATTAACCAAATTCGTATGAAAATTGGTGTAATGTTTGGTAGCCCTGAAACCACGACTGGTGGTAATGCGTTGAAATTCTATGCATCTGTGCGTTTAGACATTCGTCGCGTAGGTCAGGTCAAAGAAGGCGATGAAATCGTTGGTTCTGAAACCAAAGTGAAAGTTGTCAAAAACAAAATGGCACCTCCATTCCGCGAAGCGCTCTTCCAAATTTTATATGGTAAAGGCGTCAACCACTTGGGCGAACTCGTAGACTTAGCTGTTCAACAAGAAATCGTACAAAAAGCAGGTGCTTGGTATTCATACCAAGGTGATAAAATTGGTCAAGGTAAAAATAATGTGATCCGTCACCTTGAAGAAAACCCTCAGTTGGCTGAAACCATTGAGAAAATCATTCGAGAAAAACTACTGACGACTGCAAACGCTGCGCCTGTAGAAGAGAATGAAGAAGAGCCAGACTTTTTAGATGCTTAATTAAAAGTATCGAAAAAGATTAAATGTTATTACACGACATTTAGGCTTACACGAAGAAACGCCCTACGGGGCGTTTTGTTTATTCAGATCTATTTCATAGCCGATTATGCCTAATTCAAAATTTCCCAAACTCCTTGACTATGATGCTCTCAAACAACAATTTGGTGAGGAAGAATCCCCCGCTACTCAATACGGCCACACGCAGGTAACACAAGAAACTGCTGCTGCTTTAGATTTTGATGAAGAGAATCAACCCAAACCCACAGGTTTAACAGGTTCTCGTCTACGTTCTTATGCCTTTGCTGTATTAACACGTAAGGAATATTCAAAAGCAGAATTGATTGAAAAACTGGCTACATGGGCGATGCACCGAGAAGAAGTGATTACACTGGTTGAAGAGCTTTCAGCACAAAACTACCAAAGTGATCAACGCGTAGCTGAGATCACTTTATCGAGCCAAAAGCGCAAAGGCAAAGGCCCTAATCGCATTAAAATGGCGCTTAAAACTAAAAAGATTGACACTGGTTTAATTTTAGAAGAACTAAAAGAAACAGATTGGGTCGAACAAGCCTATCAACTCAAAGTTAGAAAGTATGGAACTGAGGTCGCAACAGATCCAAAACTAAAAGCCAAGCAAATCCGTTTTTTAATGTATCGTGGCTTTGAAATGGATGCGATTATGAAAGCGATTAATCGCAGGGTTGATGACTAATCACCATTCGCTCTTGACCAAACTATACCCAAATCACCTTTATAAATATTGATCTTATATTCACACCCAACATTAACTACATGTAATCGTTAATGAATTATAAAATCATAGCACTCTTAAATAAATATAAATCAAACCAGATTCAGAAAAGCTTAAATATATACAAGACGTGTAAGATAAAAAATAATGTAATAATTTCTAATGCTTGAAATACATCACGCCCAAAAGAAAAAATACACATGGTAGAGAGCAAAAAGAGGTGAGGAATAGAGTAAATGAATTTTTAAAATAAAAGTTAAAGAAAATAGGAAATAGGAAAGGCTTTGTTGCACAAAGATTTGAAATGCAAAGCGCCCCTAATTGAGCCAAATTTAAGGCGTAACTTGGGTAAGTGGTCGACCTAATTCCGTAAATCTGTTAAGGACTGCTACACGTGCATGGATCTCATTCACTTGGCTATCAAAACTCCTTGCACTGAGTTTATCTCCTAATAATTTGATGCAATGCATCTTAGTTTCAACCAAACTTCGCCGATGATAGCCTGACCATTTTTTCCATAGTGTCCTGCCTAAACTTTTAATTGTTCGAAGTAATTCATTTCGCTCTAGCGAGCTACTCTTTGTATCTTTCCATGGTTTCGCATTTTTTCTAGGTGGAATCACCGCATGCCCTTGCCGATCTGCAATGACCTGACGGCATTGCTTGGTGTCATAAGCTCCATCGGTATAAACAGAGTTAATCTGCTCATCTTGTGGAATCTGATTAAGTAAATCACCAAGCACCTGTGAATCACTGACATTATTGGTTGTAAGCTGAACTGCTCGTATTTGTAGGGTTTTAGCATCTATACCAATATGAAGTTTACGCCATTGGCGACGATATTCAGGTCCATGTTTCTTGCGTTTCCATTCGCCCTCACCTAGAAACTTCATGCCTGTAGAGTCCATGAGTAGATGCAGCCCATCGCTACTTTTTTGGTAGCTGATTACAATATCAATATGCTTTTGTCTTCTACAAAGCGTGGTGTAATCTGGAGCTATCCAATTTAATCCGCAAAGTTTAATCAGACTTTGCACAAAGCCAGTGACCATACGTAAAGACAGACGGAATAAGGATTTAATCATTAAGCAGCATTGGATGGCTGCGTCGGAGTAGGTTTGATTTCGCCCTTGTTTGCCTTTTGATGGCGCATACCATTGCGTAGCAGGATCAAACCAAATGGCAATATTTCCGCGACTCATGAGTGCTCGGTTATATGCGGGCCAATTGGTTGTGCGGTAGATTTTGTGTGTAGGCTTCTTCATTTGAAAATTATATCGCTGAAAAACCCTTTACAGATAGGTTTGTGCAACAAAGCCAATAGGAAATAGGAAATAGGAAATAGGAAATAGGAAATAGGAAATAGGAAATAGGAAATAGGAAATAGGAAATAGGAAATAGGAAATAGGAAATAGGAAATAGGAAATATTACAAACGCAATAATACCGATTGAAAAGATACTATTTAAATGCTTGGTATTTTAAATTTGGTCTACATACAATGTATTTGTATGCTGCATATTGATTATTATATTTTAATTTATGAATATGGTGGCAACCCTACCAGCAAACCTTCGGCACATCATATTTCTACTACCGTTGCTACCTTCCGGTCCTGGCGGGGTTCGTAGAATACAATTGCGAAGTAACCGGCAGGGCTACCATTGCAAGAACAGAGTATAGAGATTTTTCCCTAAGTTGCAAGCCTATAAACGATTTTTCAATAAGCATTTCATTCAATTGACTATTTATAAAACAAACTCAAGAAAAATCACTCAATTATTGGTAACGACTAGGCTACATTCATTTACCTAAATATACGACAACAATGTAAAAGCTTATTGCAATTCATCACGTTGCCGTTTTTAATGGGGTAAATGAATTTTGTTTGATGTATCCCCCATCAAAGCCTTATAACACGGATATTTTATGATGCTAAAGAAGCATAGCCTATGTGCCCTCACCCTACTTTGCACAACGCCTGTTTTCGCCAATATTCCAATTGAATCTCGCGGCTTAAGCCAAGCAACGAACAATAGTGTCAATCCAACCAGCGTCGCAGTAGACACAGGTGCGAGTGCAACAGCAACCAATATTAATTGGCAAATCATGCAAAAGAACCAACAATTAGAAAATGATTTGCGTAGCTTACGCGGCAAACTTGAAGAACAAGACAACGAAATCGCTCAACTCAAACATGAGTTGGAAAACCGTTACGCTGACCTAGATCAACGCTTAGAGTTACTTCAACAAAAAGTAGACCCTGAAGCGAGTACTACAACGGAGGATAACCAACAGGATACTCCTCCCAGTAATACCACAATCACCAACGCCAGCAATAGCACAACCGCGGCCGCAGTAAACAAAGCACCTGTAGTGGTCAGTACGCAAAACACATCAGAGCCATCTGAGCTAGAAAAAGCCGCGTATACTGTCGCATTGGATGCCTATAAGCAAGGTGGTGCGAAGAAAGCGATTGCACCCATGCAAAATTTTATTAAAAACAACCCCAACAGTGTTTACATCAGCAATGCATATTTCTGGTTAGCTGAATTTAATTTAGCGATTGAACCCACCAACTATGCAGAAGCAAAAAAGAACTACGGGATTGTGGCAAACCAATATCCAAACTCTTCGCGCGCGCCTCGAGCCGTCTATCAGCTCTATAATATTGCCAAAGAAGTGGATAAAAATACGGTTCAGGCTAACCAATACAAAGCCAAACTCCTCAAGCAATATCCTAAGTCTGAAGAGGCCTCTTTCTTTAAAAAATAATTTTTCTATAGATATAAAAAAAGACACGCGAAGTGTCTTTTTTTATCTTTGGAATAAGCTTAACGCACAATGCCACGCTCTGACTGTTCTAACGAGTCAATAAGCAGCTGTACCTCAGCAACTTCAGGCAAAATTTCTGCACGGATACGTTCTAAAGCCTGCTCTGTCGTTAAACCTTCTTTATAGATCAGTTTAAATGCAGTACGTAAACCTTGAATCACATTTTTAGACCAACCTTTACGACGCATGCCTTCAACATTCATTGCAAAAGCATGTGCAGGATTACCAGAAACCATCACATAAGCAGGGACATCTTTTACAATCAACGATGCACCACCAATCATGCTATAAGAGTCAATCTTACAGAATTGGTGTATACCCGAGTTACCGCCGACAATCACATAGTCACCAACATGAACATGACCAGCCACGCCGACATTGTTTGCAAAAATATTATGATCACCGACCACGCAGTCGTGCGCAATATGTGTATTCACCATTAAAAGATTATGGCTACCAATCTTGGTTATACCGTGATCCTGCACCGTACCACGGTGTAAACTACAATGTTCACGAATTTTATTATGGTCACCAATTTCTAACCAGGTTTCTTCACCTGCATATTTTAGATCTTGGCAGACCTCACCCACGCTTGCGAATTGGAAAATTTCATTGTGTTCTCCAATACGCGTATAACCACCGACCACTACATGCGAATGTAACTGCGTACCCGCACCAATAGTGACATTTGGACCAATAATACAATACGGTCCAATCTTTGCATCTGCTGCAATCACGGCAGATGCATCGATGATTGCTGTTGGGTGAATAAATTCGTTATTGCTCATGATTGCTCTATTTTCTGATGCGAAACCATAATTTCCGCAGATGCTGCTACTACACCGTCAACGGTGGCAATACAATTATATTTATAAATACCACGTTTCTGCATGACCAATTCTGATTTTAACACCAATTGGTCGCCTGCAACGACTTGCTTTTTAAAGCGAACTTTCTCTGCACCTGCGAACAAGAACAAAGAACCTTCACTTGGTTTCTCATTGTTCATGATGAAACCAAGAATACCTGAAACTTGCGCTAATGCTTCGACAATCAAAACACCAGGCATAATTGGATAATTAGGGAAATGGCCTTGAAGGAACTCTTCATTAATAGACACATTTTTATACGCCACAATTCCATTTTCAGTCACATCAACAACACGATCGACCAATAAAAAAGGATAGCGGTGTGGTAAGTACTCACGAATAGTTTGAATCGTCATTGGCAATTCAGGTTTCGTGAAACTAGTAGAATTCGACTCAGTCATCATATTTCTATTTACGCAATTTAATTGTTGATTCAAGGGACTCGATTTGAGCCTGCATATGATCAAGTTTTTTTACCAATTGGGTCAATGGCACATCTGCTAATTGTCTTAAACGAACAACGGTGCGTTTCCACTTTTGATTTTCAAACAGTCCAATTCCTGAAGAATACTTTCCAGCCACAGAAATATTATTTGTGACCATTGACATTCCAGTTAAAGTGACATTATCAACAATATTTAGGTGCCCTGCAATTGCAGACCCACCACCCACAATGCAATTTTTGCCAATGGTTGTGCTACCCGCTATTGCAGTGTTGGCAGCAAAAGCTGAATTGGCACCAATTTTAACGTTATGGGCGATTTGCACAAGGTTATCAATAATGACGCCATCTTCCAAAATTGTGTCATCCAATGCACCGCGATCAATACTACAATTTGAACCAATCCGTACATCATTTCCAATGATGACCGAACCCAATTGAGCAATTCGATGCCATTTCCCTTGATAAGGGGCAAAACCAAAACCCTCACTACCAATCACAGTATTGGCATGAATACGGACACGATCGCCTATTTTGCATGACATCAAATTTACATGCGATTCAATTAAACCGCTGCGGCCAATTTCAACCCCATCATGTATGCTGACATGTGAATGAATAATCGTGTCATCGCCAACAACGCAATTTGCACCAATGACCACATAATGTCCAATATAAGCAGTATCCGAGATGATTGCAGAAGGATGTATCTGCGCAGTGCTTTCGATGCCCTGTTCAGTGTGTTTAACCTCAAAAGCATGGGTTAAAATGGCAAAGGCTAAATAAGGATTGGCAACAACAATAAAGTTTTGATGTTCAACTAAGTGATCCTTCAGATCAGCTGTAACAATGAATGCTCCAGCTTTAGACTGCTGTGCTTGCTCTAAGTACTTTTCACTATTTACAAATGCAAGATGTCTAGATTCTGCTGAATCTAGACTTGCTAATCCCTTAAGGATTAAATCAGCTTGACCTGCACACTCACCTTGGACTAAACGAGCAAGATCTTCTAAGCGATACTGTTGAGGATTCATTGATTACTTAATTGCGTTAACCTTTTGAATCATTTTATCAGTTAAATCATACTTAGTGTCATAGGCAAGTGCTGAGTTTTTATTCAAAACAACATCTAATTGATTTTCTTTACGCAATTGTTCAGCAACTTGCTTCACGCGACCATCAAATACACTACGTACTTGCTGAATAGAACTTTGCACACTGCTTTGCATGGTTTGTTGTAAAGTATTGAACTCATTCATTTTGGTTTGATACTGAGTCACCATTTTTTGCTTATCCGCAGCGCTCAGCTTATCAACTGTTTGTAAACGCTGTTGTAAGTCTTGAAGCTCTTTACTAAGTTGATCAAGCTTCGTACTTTGCGGTTGAATTTTCTGTTGAAAACTCGAATTTTGCTGTTTTAAATAGCTACTATTTTCAACAACACGCTCAAGATCCACTACACCATAGCCAGCAGCATTCACCACTGTAGAAGTTAATGCTGTAAGTGTTAAAGCTGTAAGAATTTTTTTCATATTTATATCTTTCATGTAGAGAAACGGTCGACCTTAGAAGGTACGACCGATTTCAAATTGAATGTTCTTTGTTTCATCGCCATCTTTATCATTCAATGGATATGCATAACTGAGAGACAATGGACCAATCATGGTAATCCAAGTAAAGCCTACACCCACGCTATAACGCATGTTATCAACATCGAAACCGAAGTTGTCTTTACAATATTGCTTAGAGTCTACATCAGCACCATTCACATAAATGGTTGAACTCGATACATTACATTGAGTATCAAAAACTTGTGCACCTTCAGCAAACAGCACTGGACGGACTTGACGTGTCCAATCCCCTTTAAATGGTAAAGGCAAAGCCAATTCTGTACCAAATTGAATCAACGCATTACCACCGACTTCTTCAGGGTCATAATCAACATCATCAGATTCACTGTACGTTACACCTGGATACTTTGGACCTAATGTGCTGTTGTCATAACCACGGACTGAACCAAAACCACCTGCATAGAAGTTTTTATAAAATGGTAAGTCATTACCATAGCCTAACTTACCATAACCGCGAAGTACGAAGTCTTTGCCTAATGGGAAATAAGCTTGCGCATCATAAGTCAGTTTTTGATATTCAACATCACTGCCTGGCAAGGCAATTTCACCATTTACACGGTGTGACATACCTGATGTAGGGAACACTGGACGGTTTAAAGTGTTATATGACCAACCCAAGTTTAAGTTATACGTTAAGAAATCACCCTTAAACTCATTATCAAATGATTCTGTTGCAGAACATTCACTAGTTGCCTCATCCCAATTCGCATCTGGACAATATGACTCTTTACTACCCGTTGTCTTTCCACCATTTGCCAATAAATAATCACGTACATAGGTCGATACATACGGACCTGTAGTCACTTCAGTTTGGTCAATGTTTAAACCTGCACTGATGCTTTGGTTTTCATCAATTGGATAACCGAAATTGATACCACCACCAAAACTATCCGTCACATAGTTGTTGACGTTATAGTCTTCATCCAACTTGGTTTTGCGGTAGTACATGTTATAACCACGACGTACACCATCAATCGTAAAGTATGGATCCGTCACACTTAGGTTGTAGTAATCTTGTGTTTCTGAGCGGGATAAATCAATGGCAACCGAATTACCTGTACCCATGAAATTAGTTTGACTTAGACCCGCTTGGAAGGTTATACCGCCGCTTTGCGAGAAACCAACTGCTAAAGTACTGGTACCTGAATGCTGCTCTTCAACATTAATGTTTAAATCAACCTGATCAGCTGTGTTCGGAACACGTGCAGGCTTGATATCTACAGTCTTAAAGAAGCCTGTACGCTCTAAACGAACTTTCGATAAATCAATTTTCTCATTACTTGCGAGTGCACCTTCCATTTGGCGCATTTCACGACGTAATACTTCATCCGCAGTTTTCGTGTTGCCGGTAAAGTTAATACGACGCACAGTTACTTGCTGACCTGGATTCACATAATAATTTAAATCCACCAGATGAGTTTCTTTATCGATCTGAGGTACGACGTTCACTTCTGCATAGTAATAACCTGCATTACCGTATTTACGTAGAAGCAACTGTTTAACCGCATTCACTTTTTCTTGTGAATAGATATCGCTATCTTTATATATTTGTAAAGCTTTCAGTTCTGCTGGGGTGTATAAAGCATCTCCCAAAAATTTGGTTTCGCCAAATTTAAACTGTTCGCCCTCATCCACTGAAACTTCAACAAAAATATTCTTTTTATCTTCACTTAAATTTAAGCTTGAGTGATTGATATTAAAGTTGATATAGCCTTTGTTTAAATAAAGTGCACGTAAAGACTCTAAGCTTGCAGCCATCTTTTCACGTGCATAACGGTCATTACGTGAAATAATGGACGTCCAACCACTTTCTTTTACCGCAAACGCTTGTTCAATTTCGCTTTCTTTAAATACGGTATTACCAATAATATTGATATCTACAACTTTTGCAGCCTTACCTTCAACAAACTCAATAGTAAGATCTACACGGTTGTTCGGCTTCGCTGTTGTCACAACTTTTACATCAGCATCATAACGACCTTGCTGCATGTACTGTTGTTCAAGCTCAGACTCAACCGTCTGTAGCGCTGATTTTTTCAGCACTTCACCTTCGGTAATCCCCATCTTCTTCAAGCCTTCTTCCAAGGCCTCTTTAGGAATGAGTTTATTACCTTTAAATTCAACTTTAGAAATTAGTGGACGTTCGACAACTTTGAAAACCAGCGTATCACCCTGCTTTTCTGTTTTAATGTCATCAAACAAACCTGTTGCATATAAACTACGAATGGCATTGGCAAGTGCTGCATCGCTCACACGATCCCCACTATTCAACGGAATCATTCCATAGACATTTGCTGGCGTTAAACGAACAAGTCCATCAACCTTAATATCACGTACTATATAATCTTCTGCTGCATATACTTGTTGTACTGTTGCCATAGCACTGATGAGCGCCAAAGGCATAAATAAATGTGTGTGCTGCATGCCAGTTTTTTCCGATGTAAAATTTAATTCCGTATCTACGCTTTTTTACAAACGCATAAAATCATTGAATAGTGCCAAAAGCATCATACTTCCGAGCAATACCATACCAATTTTTAAACCAACCAATTGTATTTGTTCAGAAACAGGTTTACCACGTATTAGTTCTATAAAATAATAGACCAAATGTCCACCATCAAGCATAGGAATAGGCAATAAATTTAATATCCCTAAACTTACACTCATCAATGCCATAAATGAGATAAAAGTTTGCCAACCCATTTCCGCACTTTGTCCTGCGACTTTGGCAATCGTGATCGGTCCTGATAGGTTGTCTAGACCAATCAAACCGCGCACCATTTTTACAATCGAGTTCAAAATCATACTCGACAGTTGACCGGTTTTATCTACCGCCATCATGAAGGCTTCGGCAGGATTATATTGTATCGTTTGTTTATATTCTGTAGGAATACTGATTTTCCCAGGGTCACTTTGTACACCTAAGACACCAGAAACCTTGCCCATATTGTCGCGTTTACCTTGTGGCATCACTTCAAGTTGTATCAATTGATTTTGGCGAAGCACATCAATTTTTAACAATTTCTCAGGTGAAGCTTGAACCACTTGAACCACATCAAACCAATCATTCATCTTAATGCCATCAATCGCGACAATTTTGTCACCTTGTTGCATACCCTGACGAATGGCTGCACCATCTTCGCTCAACTTAGTCACGACCGCAGGAATTTTAGGTCGATAAGGCGTAAAACCCAGAACATCAAGCGGAGACTGTGTTTGATCTTTCAAGAAGTTTTGAATAGGCAAACTAAATGTCTTAACTTGTCCCGCACGTTCGGCCTGAATTTGGATTGATCCCGTTTCACCTACACGATCAACCAAGGCAAAATTCAATTTTTCCCAAGTGGGTGTCGTTAAGCCATCAACAGCGGTAATTTTATCGCCCACTTGCATTTGAACTTGTGCTGCAGGTGTATTAGGTAGCACTTTACCCACACGTGTATTCAACTGCTCTTGTGCAGGTAAAAACAAAATCCAAAACAGAAAAATGGCAAATACCAAGTTAATCAATGGGCCAGCTGCAACAATTGCGATACGCTTCCAAGGTGACTGACGATTAAATGCTTTGGGCGCATCCTCTTCAGCAACATCACCTTCACGCTCATCCAGCATTTTAACATAACCACCCAAGGGCAATGCCGAAAGCTGATATTGTATACCTGACTTTTTAGAGGTCCACTTTAAAACCGTTGGTCCAAAACCAATGGAATAAACTAAAACTTTAACGCCCAATTTACGCGCAACAAAATAGTGCCCAAACTCATGTATTGCAATAAGTGGGCCTAAAAGCAAAATTGCCGCAACAATCATAAACAAGGCGCTCATGCTTAAATTCCTATATTCACCACATATTGCTGAGCAACATGACGTGCGTTTTGATCGGCTTCTAAAATAACATCAAGTTGTGTTGCTGCTTGATGTGGGATGGTATTCAAAGTGTGTTCAACAATAGCAGGAATATCCATAAACCCCACCTGTTGATTTAAAAATGCAGCGACCGCAATTTCATTGGCTGCATTTAAAATCGCAGGGGCTGTACCCCCAGTTTTCATCGCTTGACGTGCCAAGCTTAATGCTGGGAATCGATGTGTATCAGGTGCTTGAAAATCCAACTGATGATTTTTAAATAAATCTAAAGCTGGAACATGGGTTTGAATACGCTCAGGCCATGCCAAAGCATGTGCAATTGGCGTACACATATCAGGATTTCCCATTTGCGCCAATGTTGAACCATCCACATATTGCACCATGGAATGAATAATACTCTGCGGATGCACAACTACTGTAACAAAATGTTCTTCAATTGAAAAAAGATGACAAGCTTCAATTAGCTCCAGCCCTTTATTCATGAGGGTCGCCGAATCAACCGAAATTTTCTGCCCCATGGACCAATTCGGGTGTTTGCACGCCTGTGCAGGCGTTACATTGTGTAATTCATCTAAACTATGTTTTAGAAATGGCCCGCCGGATGCAGTCAGAAGAATACCAGAGACTCCAAGTTTCGGCTTTCCGTGACGCTCAGCTTGTAAATAGGTCTGCGGCAAGCATTGGAAGATTGCATTATGCTCAGAATCTACAGGAAGCAAAAGAGCCTGATGGTCATGAGCAGCCTGCATCATGATGTCACCCGACATCACCAACGCTTCTTTATTTGCCAAAAGGACACGCTTTCCTGCTTTTACCGCTGCTAGCGTCGGCATTAAACCTGCCGCGCCAACAATAGCCGCCATCACCACATCCACTTCCGGATGTTCAGCAACCGCGATGAGGCCTGCCTCATCCGCCAAAATTTCAATGTTTTGTAAATTGGCTGCGACTAGGAGCTGGCGCAGTTCATCCACTTTAGCTTGAGGTACAACTGCAATTTCAGGTTGAAACTGCTGACAAATATCAACAAGCTCTTGCATCCGACTATGTGCCGTAACAGCAAACACAGAGTAGCGCTTAGCATGTTGTTGCAATATTTTTAAGGTGCTCTGCCCAATCGAGCCCGTCACACCCAAAATACAAACAGATTGAGACATTTACAAATCTACGCCAATAAGTTTTAACACATATACACCCGCAGCAAAGATAGGTGCAGCAGCCAGTAGCGAGTCAATGCGATCCAGCACCCCACCATGCCCCGGCAAAATACGACCTGAGTCTTTAATTCCAGCACGACGTTTAATCATAGATTCAAATAAATCACCGAGCACCGAGCTAAATACAGTGACTACAGATAAGATAAGAAATAATAAATGCTGCGCGTACGTTAAATCTAAATAGAGGATTTCAACAGCGACCACGATGATCATGGCCGTAATCACACCACCATAGAGACCTTCCAACGATTTATTTGGACTCACTTCAGGTGCAAGTTTACGCTTACCCAGTTTACGCCCAACAAAATATGCCCCGCTGTCAGCACCCCAAACCAATAAAAACAGGTACATCAGCCACCATGGAGACATCTTCCAGAGTGCAAAAATAGCGGTCACAGCTGAAGATATCAGAACAATCCCAACCACCTTAAGGGTTGAATTATACCAAGCATCATAATTTGGATAAGATTTAACCCAATACAGACTGAGCAACCAACATAGGATAGAGGCAACCCAAAGTAGAAGTGCAATATCGTTAAAGTATAAGGCAAGTGTAGCAAGGCCAGCACTTAATAAACCAAAACCCCATGCTAGAGGTTTATTAACATTTTTTGTTGTACGGGGCATGAGTTTAAACCACTCATAGCCTGCAACCCCTGCCGCAATAATCATCAGCACAAACATTGGATAGTGTGACTGGGTTGCAAACATACAACTCAGTACAACGGCCACCAAAACCAATGCGGTTATAATCCGCTCTAACATTTATTAGTTCTCAATTTTATCTTGTAGAATTTGTTCCGTCGTTTTCCCGAAACGACGTTCACGCCCACCAAATACAGCCAAGGCGTCATCAAACTCTTCTACACTGAACTCTGGCCAAAGAGTCGGAGTGAAGTAAAGCTCTGCATAAGCTGCTTGCCACAACATAAAGTTCGATAAACGAAAATCCCCGCCTGTACGAATCAATAGATCCACAGCGGGTAAATCACTCAAACTAACGTATTGGCCAAAAACATGTTCATCAATTTGCTCAGGATCTAACGCTTGAGATTGAACAGCAAGTGCAATCTGCTTAGCCGCATGCGCCATATCCCACATCCCACCGTAACTAATTGCGATGGTCAAAGTCATCTTGTCGAAATTAACAGTGTCTTGTTCGGCATGCAACATTAAGTCACGCAATTGCGGAGATAATTTAGAACGATCACCAATAAAACGTAAGGACATTTGATATTGATGCATACGAGGCAACTGTTCATGAATCGTGTCTTCCAACAATTTCATGAGCAAATCAACTTCAGCTTGAGGGCGCTTCCAATTTTCACTCGAAAAAGCAAAAACGGTTAATGCTTGAATATTTCTTTTTCGACAATGCTCAACAATCGGGTCAAGGACATTTTTTCCTTCACGGTGACCATCGCCCTTTTGCATTGCATTTTTTTTGGCAAAACGATTGTTGCCATCCATGATGATAGCAACATGTTTTGGAAGAGTAAGCTTATCTTCTGAATCGGTCATTATACAAATTAGACCTTCAACAACTCAGCTTCTTTATTCGCAAGACGTTTGTCGATTTCAGCAACAAACTTATCTGTGATTTTTTGAATATCATCAGATGCACGACGTTCATCATCTTCAGAAATTTCTTTTTCTTTCAACAATGCTTTGATGTCACCCAGTACATCACGGCGAATATTACGTACTGCAACTTTTGCATTTTCAGCTTCGTTACGCGCAACTTTTTGCATGTCACGACGTGTTTCTTCCGTCAATGCAGCCATTGGAACACGAATCGCATCAGCCGTAATCGGGTTTAAGCCCAAATCTGACTCACGAATCGCTTTATCAATTGCCGCAACCATCGTACGCTCAAATGGCTGAACCAACAATGTACGCGAGTCTTCAACACCCACGTTTGCCACTTGGTTTAATGGCACATCTGAGCCATAGTAAGGAACCATCACCCCGTTTAAGATAGATGGATGCGCACGTCCTGTACGAACCTTGGCAAAACCGTGTTCTAACGAGTCAAGTGACTTGTTCATACGGTCTTCTGCGTCTTTTTTAAGATCGTTAATCATGTGATCTTCCTTACTTAATTCGAAAAGATATAAATTCTAAAATAGCGTGTAGTATAAAGAGCTTTCGAGGTCACGTACATTAGTTCGTTACGTGAGTACCCTCTTTTTCGCCCATAACCACTGAAAGCAATGAACCTGCTTTATTCATGTCAAAGACTTGAAGCGGCACATTATGGTCACGACACAAGCAAATCGCTGTTAAATCCATCACACCCAATTTCTCATCTAACACTTGGTCAAAAGTTAAGGTGTCATATTTAACAGCATCATCATATTTGCTTGGGTCTTTGTTGTAGACACCGTCAACTTTCGTTGCTTTCAAAATAAGGTCTGCTTCAATCTCGATACCACGTAAGCATGCTGCTGTATCTGTGGTAAAGAATGGGTTACCTGTACCTGCGACAAACACACAAACTTCACCTTGAGTCAGGTGGCGAATTGCATCACGGCTTGAGTATGATTCAACCACAGCACCAATTGGCAATGCTGACATCAAACGGGTTTTAATATTACGACGTACCAAAGCATCACGTAATGCTAGACCATTCATTACGGTTGCAAGCATACCCATTTGGTCACCCGTTACGCGACCAACCAAACCATCTTTTTGCAATTGACTACCGCGATATAAGTTACCACCACCCACAACAATCCCGACTTGCACACCCAAACCCACTAAGTGCGCAATGGCCAAAGACATTTGATCAAGTACTTGAGCATCAATACCCATATCTTTATTTCCAGCCAATGCTTCGCCAGAAAGTTTCAGTAAGATGCGTTGAAAACGTGGTTTTTTAGAATCCAACATCGCAATAACTCCAATATCTAAATTTTTAAATTTTATTTGTGTCTTAATTCGATTTAATCGAAATCAATTGTGCATACAGATCATATTCATCTGCATCGGTAATTTCGACTTCTAGCAAATCGCCTGATTTAATCTGGCTTTTATCAATATCTTCCACAAAGACATTGCCATCAATTTCAGGAGCATCTGCGTATGAACGTGCAATCGCAACTGGGAATTCTTCATCCAGTTCATCGACCAGCACCGTCATTTTCTGACCAACACGCTTTTGAAGTTTTGCAGCAGAAATCGCCTGTTGCACTTCCATAAAGCGCTCATAACGTTGTTGCTTAATCTCTTCAGGCACGTGATCTGGCAAGTCGTTTGCTGTCGCACCTTCAACAGGCGAATACGTAAAGCAGCCTACGCGATCAAGTTGTGCTTCTTTCAACCACTCAAGCAAGATTTCAAAATCTTCTTCAGTTTCGCCAGGGAAACCCACAACGAAGGTTGAGCGAATCACCAAGTCAGGACATTTTTCACGCCATAGCTTTAAACGCTCAAGTGTATTTTCACTATGCGCTGGCCGTTTCATTAGTTTTAAAACTTTTGGACTTGCATGTTGGAATGGAATATCCAAATAAGGCAAAATTTTGCCTTGTGCCATCAAGTCAATCACTGCATCCACATGTGGATATGGATATACATAGTGCAAACGCACCCAAATACCGAGTTGACCTAAGGCCTCACACATGTCATAGAACTTCGTCTTAACAGGTTGACCATTCCAAAAGTCTAATTTGTATTTGGTATCGAGGCCGTAAGCAGAAGTATCTTGGGAGATAACGAGTACTTCTTTTACACCGGCACGTTTAAGCGCAGCCGCTTCTTCTAAAACAGAACCGACTGGGCGAGACACTAAGTCACCACGCATACTTGGAATAATGCAGAAGGTACAACGATGGTTGCATCCTTCTGAGATTTTTAAGTACGCATAATGCTTCGGCGTTAAACGAATCCCTTGTTCTGGAACAAGGTCAATAAATGGGTTGTGTTTTGGTGGCTCAGGCACGTATTGGTGCACAGCTTCCATCACTTCTTGATATGCAGCCGCCCCTGTCACTTTTAAGACATTTGGGTGCATTTGGCGAATTTTGTCTTCGTCTTTACCTAGGCAGCCCGTAACGATTACACGACCGTTCGCACTCATGGCTTCGCCAATGGCATCTAAAGACTCTTGCACTGCAGATTCAATAAAACCACAGGTATTTACAACAACTAAATCCGCACCATCATAATCTGATGCTACATCATAACCTTCAGTCTTCAACTGAGTTAAAATTCGTTCGGAATCAACCAATGCCTTAGGACAACCTAAAGAAACAAAACCGACTTTGGGGGATTTCATGAATCTGCGCTCCACTAGAATGCGCGTATTGTATGTCTTTTCTGTTTATAAAAACAGATCGATTCCACACTCTTTGTTTAATGCACCAAAATAAAACCAACACTGTAGTAGAATTAACATAACGCACCATTTTAATTCACTTTCGGTTTACTTGATTTTTAGAATCCGCTATATCTTTAGCTAATCGTTCATTTACAGCGCATTCCGCAAAAAAAGTGTGCTCATTTCACTATACAAAATCAAAGTTGGCGTGCATTTTGCTTTATTTGCATCAATTCAGTCCGCTATTTGGAACGGTTAATGCTTTATCAAGATGCCATTGCGCTATTTTAATACAGGATACATTCGCTAATGGATCACCCTATTTCTATCGACTATCGCCTTTTAGTGGACAATTTGACCACTGCGATTTTATTGGTCGACAGTAAATTAAATATTTTTTACTTAAATTCCTCTTGCGAAGCATTATTTGATATCAGTCTTTTACGTGCCTCTGGTCAACCTGCGCTTAATTTACTCCATGCACCCAATGATGAGTTCAATACAGAAGAAGCTCTTCTCAATACTTTAAACTCGGGACAACACTACACCCGCCGTGAAGCCATCATTAAGGTCAACTTTAAAGATATTCATGTTGACTATACCGTGTCACAGTTGAATTCAAATAAGCCCTATCATCCTTTGCTTTTAATTGAGATCAATCCGATTGATCGGATGCTCAAAATTTCCAAGGAAGAAAACTTCTTACAACAACATCAGGTTGCACGCCAACTGATTCGCGGTGTTGCACATGAAATTAAAAATCCGCTAGGCGGAATTCGCGGTGCTACACAACTTTTAGCACGTAGCCTCAATGATCCTCAATATAGCGAGTTCACCGACATTATTATTAGTGAAGTCGATCGCTTACGTAATTTAGCAGACACCATGCTTGGTTCACGTCAGCTCCCAAGTTATGAGTTGGTCAATGTACATGAGCCTTTAGAGCGTGTTCGCTCACTCATTACCAACCAAACCAAAAAGAAAATTAAGATCACCCGTGATTATGATTTGTCATTACCTGAAGTGATGGCCGATCGTGATCAACTGATACAAGTTATGCTGAACATTAGCGTCAATGCAGTGCAAGCCATGACTGAAAATAAAGAGTTCTTTGTCGACCACCAACCTGAACTAATGTTACGCACCCGTATTCAACGTTTAGTGACCATCAATGGTGTACTGCAACGCTCTGTGGTACGGATTGATATCGAAGACAATGGTCCGGGCGTTCCAGAAGAAATTTTAGAATCCGTGTTTTACCCACTGGTCACGGGTCGTGCTAAAGGCACAGGACTGGGTTTAAGTATTGCGCAAAATATTATGCATCAACATAACGGAATGATTGAATGCCAATCTGTTCCCGGAAAAACAACTTTTAGCTTATATATACCTTGGGAGTTAAACCATGTCGCGAAATAAAATATGGGTAATTGATGACGATCGCGCCATGCGCTGGGTGCTGGAAAAAACGTTCAAAGAAGAAGGTTTTGACGTCACAAGTTTTGAAGAAGCTCAATCTGCTTTAGACCAACTCAGTTTAGATGCACCCGATGTGATCTTGACCGATATTCGTATGCCCGGCATAGATGGCTTAACTTTTTTAGCGAAAGTTAAAGCCAACTATCCTGATCTACCTGTCATTATTATGACGGCTCACTCTGACCTAGAGTCTGCTGTTTCAAGTTATCAAACAGGCGCATTTGAGTATTTACCCAAGCCTTTTGATATTGATGAAGCCTTAGCTTTAGTGAATCGTGCGATTTTGCACATCACCAAAATGCAGCAGCAAGAATCGGCAAAAACGGTACCACCGATTCAATCGACCGAAATCATTGGCGAGTCTCCTGCTATGCAGGAAGTTTTCCGCGCGATTGGTCGTTTGTCTCAATCACACATTACAGTGTTAATTAATGGTGAATCTGGTACAGGTAAAGAGTTAGTTGCGCATGCGCTACACCGCCACTCACCACGGAGCAGCAAACCTTTTATTGCACTCAACATGGCCGCGATTCCCAAAGACCTAATTGAAACAGAGCTTTTTGGTCATGAGAAAGGTGCATTTACTGGCGCCAATACCCAGCGCCAAGGTCGCTTTGAACAGGCCAATGGTGGAACGCTGTTTTTAGATGAAATTGGCGATATGCCTTTTGAAACACAAACGCGTTTACTGCGTGTCTTGGCTGATGGCGAGTTTTACCGTGTTGGTGGGCATATCCCAGTAAAAGTAGATGTACGTATTGTCGCGGCAACGCACCAAGACTTAGAAAAATTGGTACATGATGGTCGCTTCCGTGAAGACTTATATCACCGTCTGAACGTGATTCGCATTCACATTCCAAAACTGGCGCATCGTAGCGAAGACATCCCGATGTTGGCGCAACACTTCTTGGCACGTGCAGGCAAAGAATTAGGTGTAAGCCCTAAAATCCTTCGTCCTGAAACGCAAGAATATATGCAACAGCTGCCTTGGCAAGGAAACGTACGTCAGCTCGAGAACACTTGCCGCTGGTTAACGGTCATGATTACAGGACGTGAAGTTTATCCTGAAGACTTACCATCAGAGCTGAAGCAAATTCCAATTACCCGCTCAGGTGAAGATGCGCAAGCCGCGCAAAACTTAGATCGGATTGCAGTCCACCATTGGGATGAGTTGTTGGGTCAATGGGCTGTGCAAAAGCTGAAAAATGGCGAGATGAAAATCCTCGATATCGCAACCCCAATGTTCGAACGTACATTGATCATTGCTGCGCTGCAACAAACCCGTGGCCGTAAACGGCATGCGGCTGAGTTACTCGGTTGGGGGCGTAACACCCTTACGCGTAAACTTAAAGAGCTAGGTATGGATACCGCAGATGATGAAAGTGAAGAAGAAGCTTTAGAAAACTAAGACAGATTCAAATAAAAGCGCCGCAATGGCGCTTTTATTTATTAAGCCGTAAAGCCTAAATAGCGTGAATAGCCTTCAACACCAAGTGGTGCTTTTAACATGATAAATTTTGGGTAACTGGCTTGAGTTAACTCTTCAAACATAATCACTTGATCATCATGTGCATGGAGATCATCAACACTGCGCTGCATGGTCGCTTCAAATTCATCTGTGATATATTCAAAACCAATGTCCATCGCAATAAATAAGGTATGCTCACAAGGCTGAACGTATTGTTCCTGAGACCAATCAATTACCTGTTGTTGGCAGTGTGGACACGCTACGGGATCTGTCGCTTCACAGTCTAGTGGGATCAATTGATAAGTCATAATTTAGTTTTTAAACAAAGATGCTGCGAAGTTTAGCATAGGATAAAGTACCTAGAATAATCATGTCGACTTTAGAAAAAGCCATTGCACTGGCTGCAACCCAACATGCGGGGCAACTCGATAAGGGCGGACAACCTTACATCTTGCATCCACTTCGCCTCATGTTGCAATTTTCCAATCCCACCCTACAAATCATTGCGGTGTTGCATGACATTTTGGAAGACACCGCAACGACTGCTGAAGACTTAAAAGCGCTTGGCTTTAGTGCCGAGATCATTCAATCCATACAAGCACTGACCAAACAAACAGGTGAATCACGTTTGGAAGCGGCTAAGCGCACTGTATTAAACCCTCTTGCAACCCAAGTGAAATATGTTGATGTACTCGATAATATGAACCTTACGCGCATAAACAATCCAACAGCACACGACTTTGCACGACTTGAAGAATATAAAGTGGTGCTTGAAATACTCAAACAAGCGAAAACTCAGCGAAACCCTTAAAATAGCTGAGTATTTTCAATTAAATCTCTACAATTTCAAAATTGACAAACTGCAACGATCACTTTTTAATTAAGCCTATCGTTGCACAAATGGACATCGTGAATGTTAAGCGATTTAGATGATTTTTATTGTTTTGCTCAAGTGGTTGAACATGGTGGTTTTAGCGCAGCCGAACGCGCAACAGATATTCCTAAATCCAAGCTCAGTCGACGCGTGTATAACCTCGAAGAGCGCTTGGGTGTACGCCTAATTCAACGCAGCTCTCGCCATTTCGCAGTGACCGATATTGGTATGAATATTTACCGTCATGCGCAAGTGATGATGAATGCTGCACAAGCCGCACACGATTTGGTCGATCATCTCAGTTTACAACCGCGTGGCGTCATTAAACTCAGCCTGCCAGTATCGATTGCACAAAACCAAATTGCACGCATTTTACCAAGTTTCTTAAAAACCTATCCCGAAATTAAAGTGCAAATGATGGTAACCAATCGCCGTGTGGATATTATCAACGAAGGTTTTGATATTGCCCTTCGCGTCCGCTCCAATCTAGACGATGATCCAAGTTTGGTAATTCGTAAATTTGAAAATATCGAGCAGCATTTATTTGCCAGCCAAGCTTACTTAAATGAATTTGGCGAACTGAAACAACCTGAAGATTTAAGCCAACATCATATACTAAGTATGGTTGATGAGCATTTAGATCAACATATCATCGTGGATAATGATGCACAGCAACAAAAGAAAATACGCGTCAACCCTGTGGTGATGGGCTCTGATTTGAGTATGTTGGCTCAACTGGTCCGTAAAAACTGCGGCATTGCCCTACTTCCAGACAGCATCGTACAAGATATGGTGAAAAGTGGTGAGCTGGTTCGTGTCCTGCCCGACTGGAAAGCACCACACGGTATTTTTCATGCGGTGTATCCTTCACGCCGTGGTTTACTACCTGCTGTCCGTGTGTTTATTGACTATTTAATTGAACACCTTAGCTCAAATAAATCACTTTAAACCCTACACATGCTCAATCACATTGAGCCAATCCATGAGGCAAAAAAAAGAGCTTAACCGAGGTGGATAAGCTCATAAACTTTCAAAATAAGAAACTACAGCGAGTATCTTGGAAACAATTTTAGTGACAAAATGAAGTATAGACCAATAGCTTGCATGTATAAGTTTTAATCAAAAAATAGCAAAAATGCGATAAATAAAGGGATTCAGAAATATCAGTGATTGCTTTTAATACTTAATTTAGCTTTTAAGTCACAAAGCTAGACCAAAGTCTAAAATTTAATCAACGACAAAACATCAACTTAAATTTCTGGATAACTGCCCGTACCTTCAGGCCAAGGTGATAGTAACTCAAAACCGGTTTCAGTCACGAGTACCATATGCTCCCACTGCGCAGTTAAAGACTTATCAGCAGTCACGACTGTCCAACCGTCCTTGAGCTCTTTGACATGCGCTTTGCCCATATTAATCATCGGCTCAATCGTAAACACCATGCCCGCTTTAAGCTGCATCCCCTTACCTGGTTGACCATAGTGCAATACGCTTGGCTGTTCGTGATAAACCTTGCCGATACCATGACCACAATACTCGCGTACCACACTATAACCTTCACGGTGCGCAACAGTTTGAATGGCATAACCAATATCACCAAGCGTTGCACCTTGCTTCACAGCATGAATACCTGCAACCATCGCCTCATAAGTCGTATCGACTAGCTTTTTGGCTTCCGGTTTCACTGTACCCACATAGTACATACGACTGGTATCACCAAAGTAGCCATCTTTAATAATCGCCACATCAATATTAATAATATCGCCATCTTTGAGTACAACATTCGGCGATGGAATACCGTGACAGACCACTTCATTTGGAGAAATACAGGTGGTTTTGGTATAGCCATGATAACCAATATTGGCAGGCGTCACTTTTAAGGTATTTACAATGAAGTCATGACAAATATCATCCAGATATTCAGTCGTGACACCCGGCTTTACATGCTCACCAATCATCGCTAAAACTTCGGCAGCCAAACGACCAGATATACGAAGTTTTTCTACATCTTGTTCAGTTTTTATGCTCACATTTAAGCCACGCATTGAAATATCCTCAATTATGAAGTCGCAAGTATAGACCTTTTCTCAATATTTTTGTTCAAACTTAAATCTTAGGGTAGCCTCCAACAACCAGCCTTTAAAAAATTTGTGTAATTTTAAAGCATTTGCACTACAACTTTTAATTTAGGAAAAATAGCGCCTCAAGCTTTTAATATTTATAATTTTTCTATTTTAAAATGGATAATCAATCACATATATCAACCTATTTTTTACAAGTTGATATATTCACTTTTCATCTTATAAAAAAATTTAATACTACCCATGAAATAAATTAGCCAAAAAAACACTTATGCACTAAAATCGTCCCCTTTGTTCAACTCGATCTCCCTTTTATGACAAGTCTGCGTACTCGGGATATTGTTGCTTTGGGTTTTATGACTTTCGCACTCTTCATTGGTGCGGGCAACATTATCTTTCCACCGATTGTGGCTCAGCAAGCGGGTGAGCATGTATGGCTAGCAGCTTTTGGTTTCTTAATCACTGCTGTGGGCTTACCTGTAATCACCATTATTGCGCTGTCACGTGTCGAAGGTTCGATTCAAATTTTAAGTTCACCTTTGGGTAAAATAGCCAGTCTCATTTTAACCATTACGTGTTACCTAACTGTCGGACCACTCTTTGCGACACCACGTACTGCAACCGTTTCTTATGAAATTGGTTTTTCATCTTATCTTGGAACATCAAGCAGCAGCTTGCTGATCTACAGTGCAATCTACTTTAGTGTAGTCACCCTCATTTCACTGTATCCAAACAAGATTTTAGACACGGTTGGCTATGTACTCTCGCCACTGAAGATTTTATCTTTAGCCATCCTTGGCATTGCGGCGATGATGATTCCAACGGGTTTCGTTCCGCCAGCCATCAATAATTATGTTGACAGCCCTGTTTCTGAAGGTTTTGTAAATGGTTACTTAACCATGGACACTTTAGGTGCTTTGGTTTTTGGTATTGTGATTATTCAAGCCATTCGTTCACGTGGTGTCAGCAACCCTAAACTGATTACGCGTTATGCAGTTATTGCGAGTATCATTTCTGGTATTGGTTTAACTGTAGTTTACCTCAGCTTATTTAAACTTGGCCTTGGAAGCCATGAAGTCGCAGCAAATGCGAGCAATGGTGCAGTGATCCTGCATGCATATGTTCAACATGCATTTGGTGACTTAGGTTCTATCTTCCTTTCTGCCATGATTTTTATTGCGTGTATGGTCACTGCGATTGGCCTGACCTGTGCGTGTGCTGAATATTTCAGTTCAATCACTAAAATTGGCTATAAAGTTTGGGTCTTCATTCTGATTGGTTTCTCTTTCATTATTTCAAACTTAGGTTTAACCAAACTCATCGCCTTTTCTGTGCCTGTTTTAAGTGCAATTTATCCACCTGCAATTGTGGTGATTATGCTGAGCTTTGGCTGGAAATTCTTTAATCATCCTCGCCGAGTGATTGCACCTGTTACAGCAGTGTCTTTGGTCTTTGGTCTTCTAGACGGTTTAAAAGTTGCGAATTTTGAACTACCTTATGCGCTGACTCACTTACCTCTTGCAGAACAAAACCTTGCATGGCTTATCCCATCATTGGTAGTTTTTGTAATTGCTGTTGTAATCGACAAAGTGAAAAAATAAGCAAAAGCTGATGTTGTTAAAGTCTGGTTTTACCCAAACCTGATTTTAAGCATGATCAATATTTGTCACATTTTATCCAAATGGACACATATTGTTTCATTTCTTTCTACATCAGTTTTTGTACATACTGACACATTTCATATACACCGCTAAAGTCGTATATCAAGACCTTCATATCTCTTATAAATTTAATATTAGAAAATATAAAATTCTTTAAAGCCTGTCCTAGCAAGCCATTCATGGCATCAATATTGCTTTATACAATCTATGTATAAGCTTACATGCATCATTTATTTGTCATCTTATACCGTAACGAAATACTATTTATTCACTAAAAAAATGCTACATACATATTTTCTGATTGGTATAGCATAATTTCTCTGAAAATAGTTGTTTTTGCTCTTGATCAACGCAAGTTTTAGCAGTACAACATTAAGAACTAATCCGACTAAACACATTGGTTTTTAGTCAAAAACTCAAGGAGGGATGGAGATGTTATCATTACATTTCAACAAGCAAGTCTTCATTAACGCTCTGAAGGCAAACAAGAATATGGTGACGTATTTAAGTACCACCATTGCCCTAATGGTCATTATGATCATGCATGGCTTAATTCAAGGTAACCTTAAAGCTGAATATTTTGCTTACGCTATCGTCGTATCATTTGCCTTTTATTTATGGGCAGTCGTCGATCAAAAATTCCGAAAGGCCACACAGTCAATTGACTAGCAAACAGGTGGATGATTAGTCATCCACCTTTGTAAAAGTATAAAAATTTTAAAAAATATAAGAACAACTTAAAATAAACCGAAAAACATTCCCCACAACAAGCCCAACGTCGCCACAATTTCCCCCACAACCAATGCCATCATTGCCATCAGCATGATTGATTTGGGTAAAGTCCATTTGCCTAAAACATGTGGACTACGGAATTGGTTATTGGTGTCTTGCAATAGCCCATGCACAATATAGCTCAGTATCGAAAAGCTAAAAAAGAATAAATTAATTCCCACAAACAGCATGTTCAAAGGCTCGGGCCAGACTGAAATTGCGGCCATTACCGCAATAATTAAACTTGCAGGTGCATATAACAAACTACTGCGGTGCGCGATATCAACATAATAGTGTGCGCGAAACTGCGGTGAATGGCGTATTTGTGCATATTTCCATACCCCTGTCAGCATCCCTACAAACAGAAAAATCCCACTAAACAAAAGTGCAAATTTTACCGACATATCTACTTCAACAAACTGCATGTGTTTTCCTTTTTATTTTCACTCTATTCTATACAGATCTACTTGACTTCAAAGTCATAGATTAGACAAGTTTCTTTTTGGAACTTAGGTAGAGTAGAAAAAAATTCTATGCTTAACCGATTATGCAAAATTACGAAACTTTAGCTATTACCTGCTCTGACCATTATTCACTCAGTGGACGCTTTTATGCAGCCCAAGGTACACAACAAGCCCTACCTGTTTTAATCTGCCCTGCCACAGGTATTACTCAACAGTTTTACCACCATTTTGCATCATGGCTTGCAGAACAAGGCTATGCCGTTTTGGTTTTTGATTTTCGCGGCATTGGTGAGTCTCTGCATGAACCACTTAAAAAGTCGAAAGCCAGCATCGTGCAATGGGGGCAATTGGATATCCCAGCGGCGATGGAGGTGTTATTGAATAAGACCCAAGCGACACAAGTGATCTTGCTCGGTCATAGTGCAGGTGGGCAACTTTTAGGTATTAATCCAAACTATGAAAAAGTCGCAAAAGTCGTTGCTGTTGCAGGATCAACAGGCCACGTAAAAGATTTGAAAGGTCGTACCAAATTGCTGGCTCCTGTGATGTTTAAACTGATCTTTCCTATTGCACGTTATACCTTAGGTTACGGACCGACCAATGCCATTGGCATGGGCGAAAACCTACCCAAAGATGTGGCACGTGATTGGGCACAGTTTTGCAGCAAACCAGGTTATGTAATTAATGCCTTAGGCAAAACAGTACAAGATGACTTCCACCGTGATATTCGCTGTCCAATCACAGCCATTTGGGCATCGGATGATGAAATTGCCACGCAAGTGAATGTCAAAGGCTTACTCAGCCTTTACCCAAATGCACAAACAGATCAAATTGAACTCAAACCACAGGCTTATGGCCACAAAGCCATTGGTCATATGGCGATGTTTAAGCGTTCCCATCAAAACATATGGCCTGAAATTGCAGCACAGCTTTCATCTTAAAGCGGTACATATCAAGCCAAGCCTGTCGCCAGTTCAAGCAGCACTTGCTTGACTGGCTTTATTTTCACCGCAAAATTGCAGCTTTCAAATAAAAACCAACGCTATTGATAAATTTAATTTCATTAATCGATAAATAAATATTATATTTCCACCACGAATTTTTATTAAGTCATAGTTCATGTGATGTCTATCGCATGTGCTAGAGATGGATGAATCATGTCTGCACAACAGCAACCCCAGCTTAAGCATGGGCTGAGCAACCGCCATATTCAGCTGATTGCTTTAGGCGGCTCTATTGGTACAGGTCTATTTTTAGGCATTTCGCAAACCATTAAACTGGCTGGTCCTTCAGTTATTTTAGGCTACGCACTGGCGGGCTTAATTGCATTTTTCATGATGCGCCAGTTGGGTGAAATGGTGGTTGAAGAACCAGTAAGTGGCTCTTTTAGTTATTTTGCCTATAAGTTTTGGAGCCCTTTTGCTGGCTTTATGTCGGGTTGGAACTATTGGGTGCTCAATGTCTTGGTCTGCATGGCGGAACTCAGTGCCATAGGCCTCTATGTCCAGTATTGGTGGCCTGAAATTCCCACATGGATTTCAGCACTTGGTTTCTTTGTACTGATCAATGCCATCAACCTGCTGCATGTCAAAGTCTTTGGTGAAACAGAATTTTTATTCTCCATGATTAAAATTCTCGCGATCATTGGCATGATTGGATATGGCGCTTGGTTACTGGCAAGTGGTCACGGTGGTGCACATGCCTTTATTTCTAACCTATGGGCTCTAGGCGGTTTCTTTCCCAATGGTATTTCTGGCCTAATCATGGCGATGGCCATCATTATGTTTTCCTTTGGCGGGATTGAACTCGTTGGTATTGCAGCTGCGGAAACCAAAAATCCGACCACGACTATTCCTAAAGCAGTCAATCAAATTGTCTATCGTGTATTGCTGTTTTACGTGCTTACGATCATCGTTCTGCTCTCGTTGTTTCCATGGAATCAAATCGCAGAAGGCGGTAGCCCTTTTGTTTTGATTTTTGACTCCTTAGGTAGTCAAGGCGTTGCAACTGTGCTGAATTTTGTGGTCTTAACCGCAGCCATATCGGTGTATAACGGTACCAGCTATGGCACGAGTCGTATGCTGCTAGGTCTGGCAGAACAAGGCAATGCCCCACAGTTTTTAAAGAAAATTAACCACCGTGGCATCCCTTATGCAGCCATTTTATGCTCTGCATTGGTGACCTTACTGTGTGTCGTATTGAATTATATCTTCCCAGAAAAAGCCTTTAAACTGCTAATGAGCCTTGTGGTTTCAGCCATTGTGATTAACTGGATGATGTTGGCGTTGACCCATTTAAAATTCAAGCAACGTATGCTGGCATTGCAAAAATCAACCTTGTTTCCAACTTTGATTTACCCTATCAGCAACTATATCTGTATTGTATTTATGCTTGGTATTTTAGTGGTGATGTGGCTCACACCTGATATGCGAATTGCAGTAATGCTGATTCCACTTTGGATTGGCTGCTTAACTCTAACTTACTGGTTTAAACAAAGATCAAAAACGCAAAAAATACAATAAATAAGTCAGCAAACAGCGCCAATAAAAGGCACCCTTCCATTTAAGGGCGCTGGTTGCAAATCAAAGCCAATTTCTCAAATGACTTTGATTGAATCACTTGATTGTAGTCATGACCGATGCAGAGTATTTCTCTTTTATTTGCTTATTTTGAGTATTTATTGAGAAATATTTTCACATAAAATAGTTTATAAAGAAAATTATACGCAGGAACACGTTATGAATGACGCTCACTACGTTTTAGATAAAATTGACCGCCGTATTTTGTCTGAACTTCGCCAAGATGGCCGTCTGACCGTTACCCAGTTGGCTGAGAAAGTTGGGCTGTCCTCTTCTCCTTGCTGGACACGTGTAAAACGCCTAGAAAATCTCAACATCATTGAAGGCTATACAGCAAAGATTAATTCAAAAGCCATTGGTATTAATGAGCTGTTTTTTATTGAAATTACGCTTGAACGCCATGATGATGAAATCTTAGAGCAATTTAGTGAAGCACTGGCTTACATGCCTGAAGTGGTTGAAGCGCATTTAGTAACTGGCGATTACGACTACTTACTCAAAGTCGCAGTGAAAAATGCGGAACACTATGAACGCTTTTTGCGTAAAAATTTATACTCAATGAAAGGCGTACGACATACACGCTCCATTTTTGCCTTACGCCCTTTGAAACTCGAAAATAAATCCGACCTCATTATGATTGAGTGATTGCTGCAAATATTGTGTAAATGTGGTTTAATACACGCAGTATGAGATGAGCCTCTTACAGTATGTGCCTTAGATGTGCATACGACTAGCCCCTAACCATGGGGCTTTTTAATATCTAAAAACAACAACTTACAATTAATTGGCGTAAATTAGGCGTAAAATATTAATTTCAATATAATTTTTTAAGTGCAAAAAATCTCAATTTTGCCAAACTATATACTTCGTAAAACCCTATAAAGATATTAAACCATATTGCCTCATATAGGCTATAGCATCGTAATATAGAGCTTTTCAATCCACATCAAACTGAATAAGCCAGATAAACCTAGTCATACATCGCCAAGTTTTGATGTGTTCTTATTGAATCTAGCTAAAAGATCTATACATAAATTGGAGAAATATAAAGTCCAATCAACTTTAGTTCATTGGACTTTTGGATTCCTATAAGTCCATTAATTCTATATATTCATGGTTATTAACTAACTCTGGATTAGACTGAGCAATAAGTTTCAAACATTCTTTCAACTTATCTAGGCTATGGATGTCTTCTTTGCTTATGATCAAATGAATAAAATCCAATGTTTCCAAAGGATATTTTTCACATATCTTACTCTTTACCAACTCATCTAAAATACGATAAGGATAGCTTATAGGTCTTAACCAATATTTTAGAGTTTCAAAAGAGCTAGAAAAATCATCACCATATAAAATTAATATCTCTGCTACTGACCTCGCAATACTCAAAGACATACGCTCTTTATTTTTTGGCCATACTTCCTTCCAAAAAATTGCAAC